>NZ_KE159657.1:0-30604 GCF_000403395.2 Anaerotruncus sp. G3(2012)
GCCTTATACTCAGCATTCCAAAATGTTAATCATTTTAAAGAATGCTGAGAAATAAGGCACTTTACTACTAAAAGATGAGCATTATTCGTTAGCGCAATCCACAAATCCTTGCCATTTCATCTTCACTGCCCTCCCACATTGCCGCTTCATCAGGTATGGGTGTTGGAACAGATTCCATTGCTCCCCGAAGCTGTTCAACAGACTGCTTTGCATAGTAGTTTTTGGTTGTATCAGTCCTGGCATGTCCTAACACTGTAGAGACAAGTTCAATGGCGATCCCATCCTGGTAAAGATTTGTGGCCCTGGTCCGCCGGAACATGTGGCAATGGACTGAATCTGGAATGCTGATCCCTGCCTCGCTTACCAGGGCTGCATATTTTTTTATAATCCTCTGGACATTTCCAACGGACATCCTGTCTGCCACACCTTTTATCGTTGTGGAAAATAAGTAGGCTTCTTTAGAAGAATTGCTGTGATATACACGCATATACTCCTTAAGGTGTCCAGCCGCTTTAGCTGTCAATTGTATGGTTCTCTCTTTGTTGCCTTTGCCTGTTATGAAAATATTGGGATATTTTGATTCCATTGCAACATCACATAAGCGGATGTTGAGCAGCTCACTGACTCTTACAGCTGTATCGTAGAGGAGAATCAAAATAGCACGGTCCCGTACACCAAACTTCGTATCCGGCGGTGCGGACAGTATTGCGGCAAGTGCATCCTCGGACAGAACAGGCTTTTCCTTTTTTATGGTTTTGCAGGGTGATATCTGGCTGACTGCCAGAGCAACCGACTGGATGGATATGTCCATATCCGAGGCATAGTTCAGATAGGCGCGGATAGCCGCGACTCTTACATTTACAGTTGATGGCTGGCTGCCATTTGCAAGCAGATACTCTCTAAAGTTATAAATACATTCTTTGGTACAGTCGGAAAACTGAAAGGTGCTTATGGACTTACCTAATTCACCTACAAGATAGTTTTTAAATATTGTAAGGGAATCCCTATAGGATTCTGCTGTAGCCTGACTGCGTCCGGCCTGCTTTACCAAATAGACATTTAGAAAGTTCCATGTCTGGGAAAAGAACAGCTGGCCAGACCGTATCTTTTCTGGTTTATTCTTCATAGGGAACCACCTCCGGAATAACCTTTCCCGACACTGTATCTTTCTCCCGGATAGTATCAAATGCCTTTTCTACAAGATGATAGTAATAATACGTTTCATCAGGGCTTTTATGTCCAAGGTATCTGCTTAAATATGGGAGCATAGTGTTTGTATCAATTCCCTGGTGCATCCACTCATTAAACCTCTCCACTACAAAAGCGTGGCGTAAACAGTGGGGCGTCGGGTGTTTAGCAAGTGTCCCGGCAGCTGGAAGCATAGCCCAATGACGGTTAAAACTTGACTCTACTCCGGAACACGAAACAGGCTTATGCGGGTCTTTTCCTGGAAAAGCCCAGTCAATTCCGGGGAAAAGCTTTTCCTGGCATTCTTTATAGCTTTTAAGTACTGGAAGGCTGTCCTGCGGAAGGTATACAAGACGGTCTTTGCTGCCTTTTGAGCCAAGGATAGTAAGGATCCCTTTTTCCAGGTCTATATGTTCCCACTTTAGCAGCCGCCCTTCTGACAGACGCAGCCCACAGCAAAAATACAGGAGAAAAAGAATCTTGCACTCCCTGTCGAGCCTTAGCTGCTCTGAATTATGGGATGTGCGGATATCCATTTTCCGCAGCAGCTCCTTAACCTCATCTTTTGACGGGATGTAAAGGGCCGGGCGGTAAGCCTTGCAGAAAAAATTAGGGATGTATGCTTCCTGGCCGAGGGAAAGGATATATTCACCCAGCACTTTCACGACCGACATACGGCGGTTGTGATAGGCATCTCCTTCGCAAGGTCTGGCTTCGGACCATTTGGCTGCCATTTCATAAGTAACTGTTGTCAGTTCCGGATAATTCTGTACGCAAAAAGTATCAAAGCGTTTTAACAGCTTTTCTTCGGCATGATAGGCATATCCATCAGCCCGTTTTTGTTGTATAAGCCCTTCGATATGATGTGCCAGGCCGCTCTCAAAAATGTATGTCATGATAAGACACCTCCAAATTCCAGAGGGCAGAGCCTCATTTTATCTTCGTCACGTTCGAGGTATACCTCAGCAGTTTCCTGACGTGCATGCCCAAGGGCATTAGAAATATCATCAAGCCTGTTGCCTGCCCGGAGCATTCTTGTGGCAAATGTCTTCCGTGTCATATGGAAGCCCTGGCCGGCAGACAGTTCAAAACCATATTCGGCAAGTATTCTTTTTAAAGCCCCGCGGCATGCCGTTGTAACTTTAAGCGGGATATATGGCGCCTGATGGCGGATAAATATATATCCGTTACCTGCGGCAGCCGATTCCGGACGCCCATCCATGATGTATTTATACACTGAATTACCTACGTCTGTCGGTACTGGAAGCGTGATTGCTTTTCTTGTTTTCTGCTGGATGAAGGAGACCGTTTTATTTTTCCAGTCGAAATCATTTACCTGGAGCTTTAGGATGTCTGCGCCCCTGATACCCATCCGGAGTCCGAGCATAACCATGGCTGTGTCCCTGAGTTCTATGGGGGTGGAGGCTTTCTCACGGTATTCATATATTTTCTTAACCATATCATCGCTCAGGACATCAACGATGCTGCGATGGGGAGCGCAGCCTGCGGATACCGCAAAAACAAGTGTTGGCAAAACCAGATCCTGGCCGGCCATGTACCGCAGAAGCTGGCGGAGTTTAGACCCATATGCATTTTTACTCTCCGGGGTCGAGTGGACATCCTGGTTATGGAATGCTTTCACCACATCCGGCGTTATGGACATTGGATGATCTATCCCGTTGTCTTCAAGATATTTGAAAAAACGGCATCCGGCAGATCTGCACATGGTAAGTGTATTATTGGCCATCCCATCCCGCTTGCGGCTCTCTATAAAACCATCAAGAATGGTTTTGCTCCATGACGGGAGTTGGTCGGACGCACGCTTTTGGCCTGCAGTTATGTTAGATTCCATTGTGCCCTGGAGATACTTCCCAAACATTCTGATCGTGTGTGAACGGCGGGCCGATATGGAATTGCCGGCTTTGGCCTGATCCGGACAATCCGGAAGCATATCTATCCATAGGGTTACAGTTTCTGGTGAATGTTCCAGACGGTTAAGTTCCAAAAACATAAAATACCAGGTGAAATCATTGCGGTAAACAGCTTTTGATGACTCCATGTATTTCCAATCATTCAGAGCGTCAAGATATTCTTCCGCTTTATGTTCAAGGGGTACACTGGGATGAAATGCGACGCCTGTTTTTGGAAGCCTCATACCCGGCAGTATTTCAGCGTTACCGCCAAAAAGAACCAGCTGATAACACTCCGGCACATCACCCCGGAGGTGAAGGTATTTCATAAGCGCCGTCATGGCGCATACGGCGTTCTGGCATCTGTCGGGAGAGCCACAGGATTTGCAGTAAGTATTCCAGTATTCGATAAGAGTATCTATGGTGACTGCTTCCGGCTCTGTAATTCCAAGGGAAGTCGCAAGCTTGAAAAACTCTTTTGTGGCAACGGAATACGTATGGTAATAGCTGGGATTCTGGTTGGACGCATAGTATTTCTCCAACTCATATGTCAGGCGGAAAAAGGATTCCGACATCCCGCTACGGCAGAAAAAACTGTCTTCTGAGCGGCAGAAAGGACTTTCGATATCTCCAAAGAGCAGGTAATGCTCAAGGCGGAACAGGGCGTTTCTATATTGGGAACACGCCTCGTAGGAAATTTCCAGTTTCTTAATCTCAAGCCAGTCCAGTGCGGCATCCATAGAAAAAGGAATGTCATTATCCATCAGGTACTTGAAAAATGTAGTGTAACAGGTTCTATGCATGTCTATATTTTTACATGCACTGTCAGGCTGCTTCATCATATTGAGAACGGATGAAACAGCATCTAAATAGTTTATTTGCATATCAAATGCGCTCCTTTCCGGATTCCCATCTGAGGGGAAAACCTAAGAATAGCGTATCTGATAATGCTCATCTTTTGTACAAGAAAGTGAGGATTTATGGGAAATAGTTTAAAAGATCAACATTATAAAAACATGGATATAAGGCCTGAAATGTTGATGTATCCATTTGAAGCCGAGAGCGTGGCCTACGCCGTCTGCCAGCACTACGGGCTGGACACGTCGGATTACTCGTTCGGCTATGTGGCCGGTTGGAGTTCCGGCAAGGAGCTGTCCGAGCTGAAAGCCTCCCTTGAAACCATCCGGGCCACGGCCAACGACCTGATTACCAAGATCGACGGCCACCTGGCCCAGCTTCAGCAGGAGCGGGAGGCCCAACAGGTGGAGGCCCCGTCCATCTGGAACGGGCTGGACGGGCTTATCAACGACAAGCCTTTCATGCCGGGGGCCACCCCGGAGCAGCAGGCCAACGCCCTGATCGACTTTGCCGAGCGCGACGGCCAGCGGTTGGGCAACGGGGAACGCCGCCTGATCGTGGATTATGCCAATGTTATCCGGGACTATCACAAGGTTGCTGACCTTATCAATGAGCTGTGCGAGGACGGCTTTGAGATACAGCACGGCCATGTGGACGCTTCGGTGCAAATGCGGGTGGAGCGTGAGATCGCGGAAGCGCCCCCAATTCTCCTTGACCCGGACGCCGAGCCGCTTGTGACGGTCATTTGGAGCGAGAGTACCGACCTGCGGGATGGGGAGCAGTTGCCCCTTTCCCAAGCGGATGTCGTTTTCAAAGCCCTGGACGACGCCATGCGGGATAAGCCGGGCTATGACAAGACCAAGTTCCGCATCGACTTCACCATGAACGGCAAGGCGGACAACTACGAGGGACGGCAGGACTTTGGCGACGGGGACGGTTCCCTGATCGAGCATATCCAAGGCTACCATGAGTATTACGCACAGGACGAAAGCTGGAAAAACCATGTGCTTCACCATGAGGGGCCGGAGGCATGGGAGGCGGACAAGGCCGAACGGGACATGATTTTGGGCGAGTTCGTCCCCTACCTGAAACTGCACTGTAACCTTTCAGCTATGGAACGGGAGGCCCAGCGGCCCTTACAGTCCGGGGAAACGCTGCCCCCGGAGCAGGTCGCCTATTTCAACGCCGTGTTGGACTATGTGAAAGAGTGCCGCCCGCTTCTCAATCAGGGACAGTATCAGCTGCCGGAGCCGCCCAGCCTGGCCGACTTCGACGTGGAATTGCAGGAATACAAGGTCCATGTCATGGATGAAATCCAGCGGGAAGCCGCCGCAGCCGGTATGACCGTGGAGGAATACGCCGCCAACGGCTACGAGCCAGCCATCCAGCCGGAAGCGGCGCAGGCCAACGATACGCCGGAGCAGACGGAGCCTGCTGCTCTGCCCACCGTGGAGCCGACGCCGGAGGGCATTTCCGCCGAGCTGTACGACCTGATGTGCGCCTATGACCCGGAATTTATGAAAGACTACGCCAACCGGGAAGATCAGATAGGTGGGACTATCCGGGAAATGCAGGCGGTTGGCCCCACGTCCTTTGAGCTGGTGATCGTGGGCATCCGGGACGACGAACAGGCCCCCGCCGCCCTCCGGGAACGTGCCGCCGCCCTGATGGACACCATCGACCGCTACAAGGAGCTGAACAACACCTTTTCCATCTATCAGGTACGGGGCGGGCCGGAAACACGGGATTTCCGCTTTGAGCCGTATTATCGCCTGCTGGCGACCGGGCGGACGGTTGACCCGGCGAATTATGACTTGGTGTATACCGCCCCGCTTCGGGACACCGACACGCTGGAAAGCATCTACCGCCAATTCAACACCGACCACCCGG
The DNA here is from genome assembly GCF_000403395.2 of Anaerotruncus sp. G3(2012). Classification (GTDB taxonomy): domain Bacteria; phylum Bacillota; class Clostridia; order Oscillospirales; family Ruminococcaceae; genus Anaerotruncus. Next base: position 5,847 of record NZ_KE159657.1, read on the forward strand.
CTGACTTCAAGGGACACAGCCTGTCCGTTTCCGATGTGGTGGTGCTTCGCCACGGCGACCGGCAGGAGGCCCATTTTTGCGATGATGTAGGCTTTCGGGAAGTGCCGGAGTTTTTCGCCCAGCAGGAACAACGGCTTACGCCGAACGCCCTTTTGACCGGGGAACGGGTACAAACACCGCGGGGCAGTTTCCGTATTACCGATATGACCCGTGAACAGATGGAAGCCGCCGGATATGGCTTACATCATCAATCGGAGGACGGCAAATATTTCATCATGGGTAATGGCACGGATGCTTATGCCGTTGCCTCCCAGCGGGAAAATCCCCTGCGTACCGCCGAGTTGTCCACCGAACAGAACGAGAACATGATCGACGGTGTTCTGAATAATGCCCCGTCCCCCGGTGAGGTGGAGGCCAAGGAGGAAGCCGGGGAGCCGGTTGCTGAACAGCCGCCGCAAACTGACGCCCCGGAACAGACGGCGGTTCACTATTACACCATCAACGAGGGAGCGGCCCGCCGCGCCAAGACAGCCAACAGTTTTGACGACTACCGGCCCGGAAGCGCCACGGCGGAGTACCGCAGTATGGTGGACAAGGCGGTTGAGATCGCCCAGCGGCAGAAGAAACGGGTTGACCCGGAGTTCCACGAAAAAATAGACCAGCTTCTTGACACCTACGCCCGCCTGCTGGCGCAGAACATGAACAAGGGTTACGAGATCGCCGCCCGCGTCCCCTCCGTGATGATTGCCGGGCCTGCCAATTTCCCCGTGAAGAAAAAGCAGAAGCAGAACGCCGCCGATGATAAGAATATGCGGGAATGGCAGGATATTCAGGGTTTGCTTGATAAAATCCGCAGCACCGGCATGGGCGGCATCAGCGCCGATGACCCCAACGCTATTGATAAACTGCAAGCCAAGCTGGAAAAGCTGGAAGCCACACAGGAAATGATGAAAGCGGTAAATGCCTACTACCGCAAGCACAAGACGTTGGAGGGCTGTCCCCACCTCTCCCAAAAGAGCATTGAGGCGTTCCAGTCCGACATGGCCGAGGGAGGCGGGGGAAGCCCCTTTTTGCCCTGGCAGTTGTCCAACAACAACGCCAACATCCGGCAGGTACGCAGCCGCATTGAGCAGTTGACCCGCCAGCGGGAAAATATTTATGTGGGCTGGGAGTTCGACGGCGGCACGGTGGAGATCAACCGGGAGGCCAACCGCCTGCAAGTTTTCTTCGAGGGCAAGCCTGACGAGGCCACCCGGAACATCTTGAAAGAAAACAGCTTCCGTTGGTCGCCCAAGGCCGGGGCATGGCAGCGGCAGTTGAATGACAACACCTTTTGGGTGGTTGACCGCATTTCGTTCCTGCGGCCCCTCTCCGGCGAGAAGCCCAGCGAATTGCAGGCCAAGGCCCGGAAAGCCCAGCAGGAAAAGCCCTCCATCCGGGCGCAGTTGAAAGCGGCCAAGGACGGCCAGCAGCCGAAAGCCCCCACCAAGGATAAATCACAGGATTTGGAGGTGTGACGATTGCGAAAATATGAGGATGTGGACATCATCGCCTCCCTGGGGGCGGTGATGGAGCTGAACACCGAGCATTACAAGAGCGATTTCAGCTATGACATTAAAATGTTCATGGAGGCGGCGCGGCATCCCACCGAGGAAAACACCCATCTGCTGTGGCTGTCCCGCCGCTGTGGAACCGAGTGCTTCCGGGAGCGTGACACCTATCTGAAAGAGAGCCAGGCAAGCCACACCTGGGCGTTCCACGCCACCACGGGGGACAGCATTTTGGCCTACGCCGTGGAGATCACCGGCCTGCGGGACGGCAAGGTGATGGGAAACCTCTATGAGCTGGACTATCGCCAGCACGCCGCCAAGCTGGGGCAGCAGGCGCTTCCCATTCAGGAAGTCAGTCTGAAATTTGAGGACGGAACCGAGGGCCGTTATCCCTATGAGCAGTACAATCACGGCATCTATGGGATGGTTTCGGAGCATGGCAAGGTGGTAAGCAAACACTATGAGCCGGAGAGCGAAGACGCCTTGCGGGGTTTGCTGACCGCCGCCCGCCAAGGCAGGCAGAAAAACCGTGCGGCCACGTTCAAGATCAAGATCGGCCGCAAGCCCTCTATCCGAAAACAGCTTGCCGAGGCCAAGAGCGCCGCCGCCTCGAAAAAGGCCCCAACCAAAACGAAAAATCAGGAATTGGAGGTAGGATGATGGTACATTTCACCGTTGAGGAAGAAAACCTGGTCTGCGTCTACTACAAGGCCGACCGGCGCAGGACGATGGGCCGCATGACCGCCGCCCTCCCCGACATGGACAGGGATATGCAGGCGTTGGCCCGGCAGACGATCAGGAAACTGGAGGCCATGACGGACGCCGACTTTGAGGATATGCGCTTCCTCTTTACGGACGAGTAACAGGGAACCGGCGCGGCAGGTTAGGCGCAGACAGGCAGCAGAATGGGTAATACGACCTGCGGAAAAGGTGCAGACGCGGAGCGGATGCACCTTTTCCGCAGGTGCCGCAAGCGGCCCGCCCGCAGGCGGGGCGCTTGCGTAAACGGTAGACGCTGGGGCCTCATTTGACGCACCTGTTTTAATAAATTAACCATTGACTTTGACAACCCTCCATGCTAAAATATTGTTGCTTGTCAGAGGACTTGCAATCAAATAAGATTGTTTAAGTGGGATAAAGCCATTGGGGTTTTATCCCACTTTTCTTTTGAAGCGGGATAGAGCTGAAACGCTTTATCCCGCTTGTATTATGGGGGTAACTGTATGAATACAAAATTGAAATCACTGTTGGGCTATATTTTTCCGGCATTGGGCGGCTTATTTGTAACTTACCTTTACAACGTTGTTGACGGTATCTTTGTTGGACAGGGTGTTGGCCCTGCTGCGTTGGGCGCAGTCAATATTGGTGTTCCATTTATAACTTTTGTTGTGGCTATTGCCGCCATGTTTCCTATGGGGGGCGCAACAGTTGTTGCAATTAGAATAGGACGCGAGGATAAGGATGGAGCAAATTGCGCTTTTATGACGGCACTTTCCTTAACGCTATTGTTATCTGTAATACTTACAATCATTGGGATGCTCTTTTCACAGCAAATTGTTGATTTAAGCGGTGCAAGTAGATTAAGTACAGAAATGCGAAAAATGTCCACAGATTATTTGTTTTATTATTCTGCATTTTCTGTTCCTATGCTTATGAGTACCTGCCTTTCTGTTTTTGTGAGAAATGACGGGTCGCCGACCCTTTCCTTTGTGGGAATGTGTGTAGGAGCAGCAGCAAATATCTTTATGGATTGGCTTTTTATTTTTCCACTTAATATGGGCGTGATTGGCGCAGCGATTGCATCTGGTTTAGGGCAAGTATTTTCACTCATTGTCTTGCTCTCACATTTCATAAGGAAAAAAGGAGAATTACGGATTAAGTTGTTCAAAGTTGATTTTTCACTTGTAAGAAAAATTAGCAAGCGTGGTGTGCCAGAAGCAGTTACACAACTGACAACTCCTGTTACTGCGCTTTGCTATAATCTTGTATTAGCAAGAATGATTGGAGATATTGGTATATCAACCTTTAGCGTTTTAAGTTTTATATACTCTCTTGCAAATGCAATTCTGTCTGGTGTGGCTCAAGGATTACAGCCCCTTTGGGGACATTGCTACGGTAAACGCGACACAGAGGAAATGGGATGGTATTTCCGCTGTGGAATTATCATTAACAGTATTTTGTCAATTCTAATTTATGGGCTATTATTTTTATTTGATGAACCTGTGATTTGCATTTTCAATCGGGATACCGAACTTGTCCAGACTGCCTCGGCAGCTTTACCAATTTTTAGTCTATCCTTTATACCAATGGCATTGAATTTGATTTATACAGCGTACTTATTCTCTACAAAGAGAACAGAAGCGGCAGATATAATCGCAATAAGCCGAGGTATTGTGATGAAAGCGCTTGCAATCTTCTGTGTTCCTATGATTTGGGGAAGTAACGCTATTTGGATTGCGCCTTTTATTGCGGAAATTGTAACACTTGTTTTTGCCGTTGGATTAAATAAAACAGCAAAATTAGTTTATGACTAAATATATGTAAAACGCAGGACGTGGAGCCGGTAGAGTGGCCCCGCGTCCTGCCTTATTTTTTTGCCTGTTTTCTACGCATTTAGACCGCCGTTTCAGCGGGTATTTGATAAATCATTCAGCCACCCCGCCGACCGGCCCCCGGAAGCCCTGAAAACAGCGGGTTTTTACCCCTCTAAATGCGTAGGACGATGGTATCTTTTCCTCTGCCGCTCTGCCTCCTTGCGGCGGCGCATTTTCTTGGCGCAGGCGGGACAGTATTTCGCCCGATTGGACTTCGGCGTGAAGCTGGCCCCGCACTCACAGCACAGCTTCAGGTGATCGTGGCCCTTTGTGATCTCGGCGCACAGAACAGCGTCCAGCGGAAGGACAGCCGCCCGGAACCAGCGGCACAGCAGGGAGTAGGAAATGCTCTGAACGCAGATACATTCCTCCCCGTCGTCCAGCAGGAGGCAGTTGCCGCCCACGTTGTTGCAGCACTCCCGCGTCAGCCTCCGGGCCTTGCGGTACTGCGGATAGTTCATCTTCGGTATGCTCACAACTCTTGCTTCCTTTCCTGTTGCCGGGGCGTCACCCGCAAAATCCCGTCTACATTCTGCTTGATGATGCCGTACTCTTTCAGCTCCTTTTTCACTTCGCCGTACTTGGAGTACAGCCGTTCCTTTTCCTCCGACAGCCGGGCATACTCCGCTTTCAGCGCGGCCAGATCAGGCAGCTTTGTCACGCCGCCCTCCCGCAAGGCACGGCCCGCCGCCTCGTACAGTATCAGGGCGCTTTCATGCTCCTGCCGGAACCGGGCCTTGTCCGCCGCCCGGCGATACTCCACCGCCACGGGCCGGGTCTGCTTGTAGGTGGTGACATTCTTTATCAGCACGGCCATTTCTCCCAAACGCCGCTCCGCCGTTTTCAGCGCGGCGGCGGCTTCCTCGCTGGCGGCGCTGATCTCCGCCACCCGGCTTTCCAGATCGGGATAGGCGTCGATGCCATGCTCCGTCAGGAAGTTCATGGTCTTTGCCGCCTGCTGTAAGTTGTGTATCTTGGCCCACCGCACATAGCCCGCCGATTGCTGGGCCTTGATGCTGTTCTCAATGTCGATACGCAGGGAGATACCCTTGCGGACTTTCGGCTTCCGGGTGGCGATGAACCGGCCCTGGATGCGCTCGGTGATGGCTTCCTCGGTGTAGGCTTCGCCCAGTGTCTTGCACCTGGTAAACCGCTCCTGACCGGGGGCGCGGAACGACATGAATTTCCCCCGCTTGATTTCATAGCCCTGCCTCTCCATGAGCCGCAGAAAATCGTCAAAATCCTTTGCCTGGGGGATAGCGGCGTCGATGGCGATTTTCAGCTTTGCTTTCCAGCTCCGGCCCCGCCGCTGGGCGTCCCACTCGGCATAGGACTGGCCCCTGTCCCGGCCCGGCTTCACCACGGATAGCCCCTGCTCCCGGCACAGCCGGTCGCTGGTGCGCCGGATAAAAGAATAGCTTTGCTTGTTGGAAATGTACTTCCGGCAGTTCACCATATCCACGGCGCAGAAAATGATGTGATTATGGACATGGCCCTTGTCGATGTGGGTCGTCAGCACATAGGGATATTTCCCCTGCAAAACCTCGTCGGCCAGCCGCCGCCCAATCTCATGGGCCTGCTCCGGCGTGGCCTCGCTGGGGGCAAAGGACTGTATCAGGTGGTGGCCCAAGTTGTTCCCTTTCTGCATCGCCTGGGCCAGCAGCATTTCAAATTCGATGTCCGCCGTTTCATAGGAACAGCCAAAGGAGGACACCAGCATTTTCCCGTCTGTCTTGTCCGGGTTCTCGATGTAGTCAAGAGCCTTTTTCAGCGTTGACTTGATAGGATGTATCTTTGTAACCGCCATATCTCCGCCAGCGCCCCCTTGATGTCCTCCATGTCCTGTGCGTACACTGTGCCGGTGCTGTTCACCCTGCGGGCGATCTGATTGACATTGACGCCGATTTTCTGTATCTCCGCCGTCTGCGCCCGGATGTCGCTGGTGTCCACGTTGACGATATAGCCGTCAATCAGTATCTTCCGGGCATAGGCCGAAAAATTGGCCGTATGGAGCAGGGCCATTTTCTGCTGTATCAACGCCTGTTCCTCCGCCGTCACCGGGACACGCAGCACGATCTTCCGCTTCCTGTTCGCCATGCGTCACCTCCGTTCTGCATAAGGGTTTGGGATTATCCCAACAAGCGAAAACGGACACGGCCCGGCAGGGGCCGGGGCGGGCCGTTTTCCGGGAGTGTGGCTACACTCCCTATGCTTGCTACGTTACCCCTCCCCTCGTTCCGCTTCCCCCGTCCTCCGTACTAACAAGACACCTGGGAGAAGCAAAAATGCCCACCAAAGGCAGGCATTTTCGGGAAAAGAGCGCAAAAAATAGAGGCCGCTTCGCTCTCGCAAAACGACCTCTATTCTTCCAGTTTGATTGCTCCGTCAATGGTAGCCTCGACGATGGGCAGATACTTTTCCGGGCATAGCTGTAACTTGTGGCTGACACGCTGACGTTGGGCGCTGTCCTCTCCGATAAGATCAGGGCTGAAATAGCGTTCTATCGGCAGGCGGCAAATCCGTACCAACCGCAGCATGACAGGGATGCTCGGAATAGTAGGCTTCAATTCGATTTCCGAAAGATACCGTGGGTCAACATACACCTGCTCTGCCAGCGCCTTGATCGTAAGCCCCAACGCCTCCCTTGCGGCCCGCACATCCTCGCCAAAGGTTTCAAATCCGGGACAATCCTCAACTTTCGCCATATCACATCACCCTATGACAGTATATAGTTCATATTATGCCTTTGGGAATGATGTGATATGCGTCTACTTACGGTTTATAGTTCATACAGAGCGAGGATTATCCAATTATTCAAGCCCATTTTCTATATTTGATTGCTGCAACTCAAAGGAGCGCCTTGTAATTTGTATAAACTGTTTCAAAACTCCGTCGCCGGGATACGGTTTATAAAACATACCAAATGCCAGCTTGGGCGCACCCTCAATAGGAATTGATACCACCTGTGCTTCCTGCGGTACTACAAGTTCAGGTAAAATAGCAATACCAAAACCAGCAGAAGCCAAAACAATAGCAGCCTCTATCGTACCGCAGAAATGTATATCTGCCGGATTTCGCCCCTCTGCCAACTGCCATTGAAGTTTTGTAAGGTCGGGAGCAAGATAGACCGGGTCGCAGAAAATCAGATTTTCTTCGGCAAGTTCCTGTATTGCAATACTTTCACGCTGGGCTAAAATATGACGCATTGAGCAGACACAAACAAGGGGACTTTTATATAATTCACGGAATGTCACCCGTTCTTTGTTTTCTTCGCTTCCTTGTATATCGAAAAGCACATCTGCTGTTCCAGCATCAAGTAATTGAAATAGCTGTTCATGGGGAACAACATAAAGACGAGGGTGCAGGTTAGGGCGATCAACAGCGAGTTTAGTTAAAATATCCGTCAACATAATAATCTGCATAAAGCTACTGCATCCAATACCGAGTGTTTCTATGGGCCGTCGGTCTGGATTACTGAAACGGAGCTTTGCTCGTTCTGATAGAGCAACAATATTCTTTGCATCACCCAAAAAGACTTCTCCCTCTGGCGTAAGTTCGACCCTACGGGTAGAGCGATTGAACAGCTTTGCATTCAATTCTTTTTCCAGCATTTTGATTTGATTTGTAATGGCAGGTTGTGAAATATTCATTTGTTTTGCCGCCCGTGCAAAGTTCAAAGTATGTGCAACCGCTAAAAAACAGTTGAGTTGAAAGGTGTTCATCATTTCCTCCGACTTTGTTATGAGATTTGATAATTCTTCTTTATCAATTATATCAAATGGCATCTTTTTTTGCAACCCGGTACAAGCCATGTAAAAGATGTTCAACGTATGCGTCCTATTGATAAAGAAACTTTATTATATATAATAAAGTTAAAATAGTAAATTAGCACTCATCCGTTGACTGTGCTAATTCAAACAACTATAATAAAACCGTTAGAACTCCCGCTGAATGCGGGGAACAGACGACAGGAGGAATGCAAAATGTCTTATGAAGCGGCAGTAAAAAACCCGCTTGGTACGGAACCTGTGGAGAAACTTATAGCCCGGTTTGCAATACCGAGTATTATCTCCATTGTAATCAATTCTCTTTACAACATGGTAGACCAGATTTTCATTGGACAGGAAGTCGGTTATTTGGGGAATGCTGCCACCAATATCATTATGCCCCTTACAATTTTATTGGCGGCACTTGGTATGTTGATTGGTGACGGCGCAGCGGCCTACATGAGCCTGAACCTGGGCAAAGACCGGCGCGAGGATGCAGCCCACGGTATCGGAAATGCAATTACACTGACGGTTGGAACCAGCGTAGTTTTGATGATCCTCTTTGAAATTTTCCTGGAACCATTGTGTCACCTGTTCGGAGCTACCGACACTAATCTGCCCTATGCACTGGATTATGGAAGAATTATTGTCCTGGGTTTCCCCTTTGCCATGATCGACGGTACTTTTGGGAGCATCATCCGAGCGGACGGACGGCCCAAGTCAAGTATGGTGGGCCTTTTGATTGGCTGTATCACGAATTTAATCCTTGACCCGGTTTTTATTTTTGTCTTTCAATGGGGCGTCAAAGGTGCCGCTTTCGCTACAATTATCGGCCAAATCCTGAACGCAGTTTATTTCATTTACTGTATGCTGCGCTTCCAGACTATTGACATCAAAAAGGAAAACTTAATCCCAAAATGGCGCATCGTAAAGCGTGTACTGCCCCTTGGAGCATCCAGTTTTATTACCCAGGTAGCTGCCGTTTTTGTAGTAGCGGTAATCAATAATGCTCTGGTGAAATATGGGGCTTTGTCCAAGTATGGGGCCGATATTCCATTGGCGGCGCTGGGTATTACTATGAAAGTAAGCCAACTGGTAACTGGCATTGCCCTCGGTATCGCTTCCGGCATCCAGCCGATCTTTGGCTTCAACTATGGCAGCGGCCAATATGACCGTGTGAAAAAGACTTATAAGATAGCACTGACAAGCAGTACACTAATCCTGATTGTGGCTTTCTTCATTTTCCAATTCTGTCCAAACTATATCATCAACCTGTTTGGGCAGGAGTCCGAGCTTTACATGGAGTTCGCGGTGAAGTGCTTCCGCATCTACCTGTTGGCCTGCTTCTTGATTGGCGTTAGTGCCGTGACAGGAATTTTCTTCCAAGCCATTGGCAAGCCTATACCTGCTACGTTGCTCTCTCTGTCCCGGCAGGTCATTTTCCTAATCCCTGCTGTACTGGCTTTTGGATATTTTATGGGCGTTGAAGGTGTCCTTTGGGCTGGCCCCTTTGCGGATGGATTAGCAGGTATTGTTGCAATTATCACAATCGGTACTCGTTGGAACAAAATATTTCGGAAAGAGGGTGCAGACAAATGAAAAAATGTATCATTACCATAGGCCGACAATGCGGCAGCGGCGGACATACCATTGGAAAGGCCGTTGCTGAACAGTTGGGTGTCCCTTTTTATGACAAAAAGCTGGTTCAAATTGTAGCAGAGAGAAGTGGATTGTCTGCTGAAACCGTAAAACGAGAAGGGGAATACTCCTCTACCAGTCTGTTCAACAGTGTTTCAACACGCGGATACTCCGCGTATAATGCGAGCCAACGGCATGATATGGTCTTACCCGATCAAATCAATGCCTATCAAACAGAATTGATTAAGGAATTAGCTGAAAAAGGTTCCTGTGTGATTGTAGGGCGGTGCGCCGATTATATTTTACAAGATCGGCATGATTGCTTACACATTTTCATTAGTGGCGCATTAACAGATCGTATCAGCCGTGTTATCGCAGAACATGGGATTGCTCCTGCTACCGCTGAAAGCCATGTAAAAAGCCGGGATAAAAAGCGTGGGGATTATTACAAACACATCACAGATCACAAATGGGGTTTGGCGGAAAACTACGATCTTTGCCTAAACAGCAGTAAGTTGGGAATTGATCGTTGTGTAGAAATTATTTGCAATTATTGCAAATCTCAATAAGTCTAATGGGCTGGCACAGGAAAACCAACCTGTGTCAGCCAGTCATTTAAGGTGAAGCCCTTGTGTTTGACATATTAGTTTATTAGCATGACACAAATATAAAAGCAAACTGCCCCTCAACGGGGAAAGAAAAAAACCGTTGATTGGAGCAGGCCATTTCATACGCCTTTTTACACGATGGACAGTCCAAGCGGCGGTTTTCAAAAATGAAAGCCGCCGTTCCTTTTATCTCCATAGAGAGCGACGCGGTAACGCTGACAGATACGGCGGCTGACAGGAGGCAGCCGCTATGAGGCGCATACCCATTCGACAAAATCTGACGAGGCTTGACCCATCAAAAAAAGCCCGTCCACCGCCTTGGGACACTCCGGCCATGAACATGAACTATACACAGCTATAAAGTGCAATTTTATTCCAGCTCTCCGCCCGGTAGGTCTGCGACCTGCTGGGCGATTTTTGTCGTTTCCTACGGTCTGCGCCGATCAGGAAAAATTATTTTCGCAAAGGGGGCTTTTAGCGGGTAGCAGACGGCGTTGCCGGTGTCATGTTAGCGGAAAGGGAGAGAACCACCACCATCCCCGAGGAAAGGGGGTGAGAAGATGGATGCTATCCCCCGCAGCTATGACGAGTGCCGGTTTGACGCCTTTTGCAAGTCGGTACTGCGGAACGAGGCCCATAACTACCGGCGCGGCTTAAAGCGCCAGCGTGACCGGCAGGTGTCGATCAGCGCCTTGTCGCAGGCAGATATGGACAAGCTCTCTACGGTAGATCACTACCCCAGCGACAGTTATATTTTTTCGTCGCATGGGTATGACCTGCATATCAACAACGAGCTTGTGGCCGATGCCTTTGCCAGCCTGTCCGCACAGACGCAAAGCATTTTGATTTTGCGGTTCGTGCTGGATTTGGGCGACGCCGAGATCGGCAGCCTTGTGGGTATGTCCCGCAGCGCCGTCCAGCGGCACAGGAAGAAAACGCTGGATGAACTGCGGAACAAATTGACGGCGTTGATGCCAAAGGGAGGTTGAGCGCGGATGATGAACCCCAGCTACAAGGGCCGGACGCTTCTCCCCATGCCGGTGATCGAAGCCGCCCGCGCCGGGGATGCCGAAGCCGTGGAGCAGGTCTTGCGGTACTACGAGGGCTACATAAACAAGCTCTGCACCCGGACGCTGTATGACGAATACGGCAACCCCTATGTCTGCCTGGACGAGTGGATGAAGCACCACTTGGAAAACAAGCTCATTCAGGCTATCGTCGGTTTAGGCTGACGGCAACCGGCCCGGCAGAGCAGGCGGAACACCTTACCCTTTCCATGTTCCCCCGCCTCCGGCCCGGCGCTGCACCTTGACAAAGAAAGCCCGCAAGATAACGGCGGCGCAGCATAGGGCAACGGACACATTCTGTATGCGCCGCGTCGGTGGGTGCGCCATGACCCCGCATCCTGCGGGAGAGCGAGAACCGCCTACACCGAAAGCCGGCAGCTTATAATCAGCGGCGCATACGCTAACGATACTCCCTTACAGCCACAGTCCGAGCGTTCAAAGCGTCGCAGGCAATGGGTAGGGCCGCGTGAGAACCACGCGGGGGTGAAAGTCCCGTGGTGCTGGTCGCCGCCAGCCGTCCGATTTATGCCCCTTTTCAGCATGAACCTTTTGTTTCGTGAAAGGGGAAAATCTTGAAAAACAGCAACTTGATTAGGTACAGTATGCAGCTTTCCTTTTTGAAACAGCTGCTTGACAAGAAGCTGATAACCGACAAGGAGTATTCCCTTATCAAAAATCGCCTTATGAAAGATTACAAGATAGTTTCAAATTTAATGTCTTGATTTGCCGTCCTGTATGTGTTATAATAAACACTATAATAGGAACACAAAAGGAGGGCTATATATGAGCGGCGTTGAAATCATCAAAGCACGGAACACATTATCCCCACGGGCGCGGACGAACTTTGCAAAACGGCTCCGCGTGGCGGCATACTGCCGTGTCAGCACAGACAGCGAAGATCAATTGAACAGCTACAAGTCACAGGTCGCATATTACACAGAACTTATCAAAGGAAACTCCGATTGGACTTTGGCTGGCATCTATGCAGACGAGGCGATTACCGGCACACAGGTAACAAAGCGTGAGGACTTCCAGCGGTTAATCAATGACTGTATGAACGGCGACATTGACATGATCGTCACCAAGTCTATTTCGAGGTTTGCGAGGAATACGCTGGACACACTGAAATATGTCCGTATGCTTAAAGAGAAGGGCATTGCGGTTTTCTTTGAGGAAGAAAACATCAATACCCTTACGATGGATGGCGAATTGCTTCTTGTCATTCTAAGCTCTGTGGCACAGCAGGAAGTAGAAAACATTTCCGCTAACGTCAAAAAGGGTCTGAAAATGAAGATGCAGCGTGGTGAGTTGGTCGGCTTCCAAGGTTGCCTGGGCTATGACTACCACCCGGAGGACAAGACAATCACTGTCAATGAGGAAGAAGCGGAGATCGTGCGCTATATTTTCCGCCGCTATATTGAGGGGGCCGGTGGCTCCGTCATCGCACAGGAACTTCAAAACCTGGGCTATAAGACCAAGCGAGGCAGTACAACATGGGCTGAAACTACTGTGATTGGCATTATCAAGAACGAGAAATACAAGGGCGATATTTTGATGGGAAAAACCTTTACCCTTGACCCTATATCCAAGCGCCGCCTGGACAATTTCGGAGAGGAAGATCAGTTTTATATCCGAGATCACCATGAACCTATCATATCCGAAGAAGTCTTTGAAAAAGCGCAGGAAATTTTAAGGCGTCGTGCCAAGCCAAGGCGGTTAAATTCAGACGGCAAGCGCGAAAAATTTAGCCGCAAGTATGCATTTAGCTGTATGCTGGAATGTGGTTTTTGCGGCGGAACACTGACACGACGAAGCTGGCACAGCGGTTCACAGTACAATAAGGTTATCTGGCAATGTGTTACCAGCACCAAAAAGGGCAAGAAATTCTGCCCTGACAGCAAAGGAATAGCCGAGGAAACGATAGAGCAGGCATTTGTGGAGTCGTACAGGCTTCTTTGCCAGAACAACAAAGATGTTTTGGACGAGTTTATTGCCAGAACAGAAGAAACCTTGTCTGAAAACAATGCTGGCAAGCAGTTGGTAAAAATTGAAAAGGACATCCGGGCGCTGGAAGCAAAGCGGGCGAAGCTGGTCGATATGCGTTTGGAAGAAGTATTGGACAAAGAAACCTACGAAAGTAAATATCTTGATCTCACAAGCCAGATCGAGCAGCTTCAAGCCCAGCGCCGTGATTTGCAGGAGACGGCGGAAACCGAGAGCGCCATGAAAAAGCGTATTGCAGAGTTTAGAAAAACGCTGGAACAAAACAATGTACTTGAAGAATTTGATCGCTATATTTTTGAAAGCATAGTTGAAAAAGTGATCGTTGGGGGGTATGATGAAGAAGGCCGCAAAGACCCGGCCAAGCTGACATTCATTTACAAGACAGGTTTTCAAAGTCACATGGACGGAGCAAACTTTAAGCCGCCCCGCAAGAACAGCAAGGCCGCAAAGCAGGCTGTCGGTTTGTGTTCCCATCCTACTGACAAGGCAGATACAACATGTTCCCATCATAGTGACAACACATGTGGAGACGGTGGTATTGATGTCAAGAGTTGAGAAATAGAAGTACAAAAAAGTGTAGAAAACAAGGGGTTTCCGGGAGTTGGGAATTGCCGACGGGTAATTCCGGCTCCCGAATTTTTTGCGTTTAGTAGTTCTTTGGAAACTGGTCTACGGCAAAAATTTGCGTAGGGTTGAGTTGACAGGCTGGATATTGGGTAGGTTGTGGAGATAGGATTTGTTATAGGAGGGTTGAGTTGACAAGCTGGACATTGTAAGGCATCACTATAAGATGAGCAGTGGGAGGAGATCGCCCCACTATATGCCGGGATGCGCAACTGCACGTGGAGCAAGAGGGAATTGACGGATGCTGTGCTGTATTTGGTAGATCCGGGGTGCAAATGGAGACAGTTGCACCATGATTTTCCGCCATATTCAACGGTACACAGTTTTTATCGCCGCGCCCGGATCAGCGGGCTGTGGGATAAAATTCTGGAACATCTTGTAAAAAAGATACGAATAAATGCCGGACGCAAGGAGAGCCCAAGCTACGCGATCATTGATTCCCAGAGTGTAAAAACAGTAGCAGACAGCAAAGATTGCGGAATTGACGGAGGGAAAAAACAAAAGGCGGAAAGCGGCACATTGTAGTGGATGTGCTGGGCTGTTTGTTGTCTATTGTGGTTCATGCTGCCAATATTCATGACACAAAAAGTAGAATATCTACCGCCAAATGAGCGCATGAACGGTATCCATCTATTCAGAAGTTCTGCGCAGACGCCGGATATCGGGGCACCTTCGTTTCTGATTTGAAGGACCAGCTTGACCTTAATGTCGATATTTCAGAGAAAATCAAGCCCCACCAATGGGAAAGACTCCCTTGGCGCTGGATAGTTGAACGCACCCTCTCCTGGCTCAATCATTCCAGACGTCTCAGTAAAGATTATGAGATATCCGTCTCATCTGCTGAGACTATCGTCAAAATTTCTCATTTCCATACCTTGCTTAAACGCTTATGAATACAGCTTCTCAAAACCGCCGTTCTCCTTGCACCGCAAGCCAATCAACAACGGTTTCGTTGTGATGGCTCTGCGACTGTGCGTCTGGCTCTTTTCAATATTTACTTAAATTGATCCACATTTCACTTTTCCGCAAAAAACTTGGTTTTTTACAGAGAATCTGCTATAATATAATACCGATTGAATCGGTTGCCTGTGGCTGATTCACATGCAAAATTCCGGTAATCTATGGAGAAAGAGGAATCTGGATTTGGAAATTGGAATCATCGGGTTAGGCAGAGACGGGAAGATCGTGCTCCGGCATCTGCTGCAAAAGACGGTCGAAGACCTCGCAGTTTACGATCCGGATGGGCGGACCACCAGACATCCGGTCCGGAATTACGGTACAGCGGCAGAACTATGCGACCATTGTGAAACCGTCATTCTTGCGCTCGAGACCGCTTCCGATCTAACCGCGCTTTGCAATGGGATCGCCCCTTATCTGCATCCGGGGCAGCTTTTCATCGACCTGACCCCGGCAAGCCCCGCACTTGCACACGCTGTCTCGAATGGGATGCGGCGGCATGGTGTGCGGTATATCGAATGCGGCATTTATGGCAGGGAAGGGTTGGAGCAGCCGTTCCTGCTGTTTGCAGGCGGGTCTGGGGAGGCATTTTCCGCTGCGCTGCCGCTTCTGCGGTGTTTCGCGCCCGACTGCCGTCATCTCGGCCCTGCTGGAAGGGGCAAGGCTGGACGATTGCTCTGCCGCGCGCTGGATGACAGCCTTCAGAAAGCAGTTGCTGAAATCGGGGATACGGCATCCATGCTCGGAATCGGCCGGGAGCGTTTTCTCGACTCGCTCGGCGGCTTTTCCGGGATTGCAGATCCGCTGGCAGCCTTAGGTGGAGGAAGCCCGGTGTTCCCTCGTGAGCTGCTCGCCGCAGATACCGATATGGTCAGCCAGATGCGCCAGCGGGCAGAAACCCTCAAGGACAATGAATAACCCCCGCACATCCGGAGCCGGAATGTGCGGGGGATTTTCTTTTTTGGATTTCCTGAATATAGAAAAATAGATGCATTTTTGCAGCCGCTATGCGCCGATACGATAGGCAGCACGTCCGGAATCGAAGAGATTGGTTCCGGTAGAGTCTGCGGCGACGATTAACGGGAATGCTTCCACCCGCAGCCGTTTGATCGATTCGCAGCCGAGATCGTCGTAAGCGATCACCTCACAGGCTTTGATACAAAGTGCAGCAAGGGCGCCAGCGCCACCGATCGAGCAGAGATAAACCCCTTTGTTGCGGACAATCGCGTCATAAACCGCGGGGGAGCGCTCCCCTTTGCCGATCGTAGCGGTCAGCCCAAGGTCCATCAGCTTGGGGGTAAACGGATCCATCCGGCTCGAGGTGGTTGGGCCGCAGGAGCCAATCGCCATCCCTTCTGGAGCAGGGGTCGGACCTGCGAAATAGATAGCTGATCCCTCGAGCGGGAATGGGAGTGTCCCGCCCTCATGGATGGATGCCATGAGCCGCTTATGGGCAGCGTCCCGCGCGGTATAGATCACGCCGGAAAGGAGTACACGGTCCCCGGTGCGCAGCTCGGGCGCCCGGACTGCGAGGTCTTTGGCGTCAATGTTCCATGTTTGCATCTGTATTCCCTCCAAGATAGCCAGCCTGGTCCGCAGGCGTTTCAAACGGCTGCGGTTCCTCCTGTGTATAGATGAGCGAAAGCTCCTCCGGGGAAAACCGCTTTTCCACCTGCCCGACTACCTCCTGCATCACATCAATCCGGTCGTTGAGCACAAAGAGGATCTCTTCGATGGATTTGCGCAGGCGGGAGGCATCCCCCTTAAAGCTGCCCAGTTCGGAGTAAAAGCTGTTCATCCGCTGCTGGGCGGCCATGGCGATCTCCTGTGCCTGCGTATGGGCGGCGGCGACGATATGGTCCGCATTCTGGCGGGCCTCGATGATGGTATCCCCGATCTGGTTGGAGATTTCATCGTATTTTTTGCTCTTGTAGTCCAGGCTTTCGGCCCGGAATTGCAGCTGGCGGTTGCGCTCAAGCTGAATCTCGATCTCACGCGCCCCGTCTGAAAGCTGCTTTTCGAGCGTGCGGTTCTGCGCTTCCAACTGGGAAATCTGCTCCTGCGCCTGCCTTGCGACCTCCCGTTCCTGCTCCAGCTGGGCGGCGACCGTCTCAAGCTTGGCGTTCTGTTCGGCGAGCTGCGCCTCCAGGCTGCGAATATGCGCGAGCTGGGATTCCTGCGCTTTTCCAAAGCCCTCCAGCTTCTCCTGATATTCTTTTTCTGTATTTTGAAAATTTTCGTTCAGCGTATCTATGTAATAGAGCACCGATTTTTTGTCAAAGCCGCCAAACGTCGCGGTCTTGAAAAATCCGGGTTCTGGCATCCTGAAACATCCTTTCTATCTTGGGATATGAAATAGATTCTAAGATATTATAACATTTTCGTCGGGAAATACAAAGGAAAATTTGCGGATGATGCGGGATTTCCGGAAATTTCTTGCGACAGGCGCAGATGCCGGAGGAAAATCCCCGGCATCTGTCATTATTGGTATTTGGCTGCGGTCCCGTAGGCCATGACCTCCGCCGCCCCCTGTAGGATCGAGGATGAGGTATAGCGCACGCCCACGATGGCATCCGCTCCCAGCGCCTGCGCTTCCTCAATCATCCGGTTGGTAGCGATCTGGCGCGCCTGGTTCATCATGTCGGTGTAAGATTTCAGTTCACCACCTACGAGGGTTTTCAGCCCCTGTGTGATGTCCCGCCCGATGTTTTTCGACTGGATGGTGCTGCCTTTCACCAGCCCCAATAGTTCTAGCTCTTTTCCTGCGATCGTTTCGGTTGTAACCAGTAACATCCTGCTGTACCTCCATTTATTGTTTTCAAAAATTTGCCCGAGGGGCCTTTTCCTTTGTCAAAAGTCCCCTGCGGCGGCCCTTGGGCCGGAGCAAAAAAATCGTGTAGAACTTTTGACGATAAACCAGATTCTGCGTATTTGCATTTTTTACATTATAGACTGTGCTGCAAGATGTTGTCAACCTTTACGCAGATGTTCTGCGCTCCTCTCTTAGACGGCGGGCAAGCAGGATAAAGACCGGTGCAGCGAACATGCCGGCCACCCCGGCGATTTGCAGCCCCGCATACATCGCGGTGATCGTGGCGATCGGATGCAGGCCGATCTGCGCGCCGACCACCTTGGGTTCCACGATATTGCGTACCACTGCGATGATCCCAAACAGAAGCAGCAGCCCCGCGCCGCCCGCTGCATCCCCGCCAGCCAGCAGGACGATCCCCCATGGGACAAGGACGGTGCCGCTGCCGATCAGTGGGAGCAGGTCAAGCAGGGTGATGACTGCGGCAACCGGCAGGACATAATCAAACCGGAGCAGCCATAGCCCAATGGCAAGCTGGACAAAGGTGATCGCCATAATGATCGTGTAGGCGCGCAGATACTGCCAGACCGTTTCACGCAGGAATTCCTGCAAACAGTCCATCCGGTCGGAACGGGGCATCAGGGAGCGCAGGAACCGCCCCACCTGATGGTAGTTTGCGGCAGTGAGCATCGAGATCACAATGGTGAACACTGCGGCGAGCAGGAGCATAGGAAGCTGTGCCGCCAGCCCTGCGGCCCAACCGACCAGGTGGGCCGATCCATCCACCGCCGCCTGCTGCACTGCCGAGGCGACCGCTTCGGAGAACTGCTCCAACCCACCGCTCGCGTCCCGGAACAGCCGCCCCGCGATCCCGTAGAACCACTCGTTAAACCGGGCAAACAGAGGGGAGATACATTCGGCATAGAGGGCGGGCAGGCGGGCAAGCAGCTCGTAGAGCTGGGCGAGCAGGATGGTGAAAAAGAGCACAAGCGCCCCTGCGGCGGCAAGGTAGAAGAAGGTCAGCACCAGTGCGGACGAAGCTTTTTCGCCCAGATGGGTGCGTGCGGAGAGGCGGAGCGCCGCAGGGCGCAGCAGCGTCGCGATTGCCGCGCCGAACAGGAAGGGCAGCAGCCAGAAAAAGACATACCGGATACAGAACCAGCAAAGCCCGCCGATGACCGCCCAATAGAGGGCGGCGGTGATCGTGTTCCACTGTTCGTCGCTGCGCATCTGATCCCACCTCCGTATTTCCAAAACGCTTTTTTCTTTTTATAGTATGCGAAGATCAGATACCGATATAACCGGCAGGAGAAAGATGCATGATATTGGCAGAAAAGCTGGGGTAGCAAAAAGGGATTTGTCGAAAATAAACAGTCTTTGCTGGATTTTTCTACAAAGATGGGGGAACCTGATACTTTACAGCAAAGGATGGTTATGATAAACTGTATCTGATAGCAATACAAAAGTGTGCAGGAGGCGGACAAGATGCTGGAAAACCGGGAGTTTTTGCTGGTGGATGCCCAGGCCCTGCCGGAGGTGTTCCTCAAGGTGGTGCAGGCCAAGCGCTATCTGGCGCAGGGGAAAGCGAAAAATGCCTCCCATGCGGCACAGCTTGCGGGGATCTCCCGCAGCGCGTTCTATAAATATAAGGATGCAGTCCGGCCGTATGACCAGCGGGAGAGCGGGAATATCCTGACCTTTTCGCTCACGCTGGAGGATCGGCCCGGGGTGCTTTCGGTGCTGCTTGGGGAGTTCTACCGGGCGGGGGCGAACATTGTCACCCTCAACCAGAACCTGCCGGTCGATGGGGTAGCGGCTGTCACCGTTTCGGTGTGCACGCGGGAAGGCTCGCGGGAACAGCTCCTCGACCTGTTCGCCGCGATCGACGGCATCGTGGAAGCCAAATCAATCGGATAAAGAAAGGGGTAAGCAGGATGATGAATATTGCTGTTTTGGGGTATGGGACGGTTGGTTCCGGCGTAGTGGAGGTCTTTTTCAAAAACCGGGAGAACCTCCAGCGGAAAGCGGGACAGGAGCTCGGCCTGAAATATATCCTCGACGTACGGGAGTTCCCGGACAGCCCGCACGCGGACCTGTTTGTCAAGGATTTTGAAACAATCGTCAACGACGAGAGCATCAAGGTAGTTGCCGAGGTGATCGGCGGCCTGGAACCGGCCTACAGCTTCACCAAAGCCTGCCTTTCACACGGCAAGAGTGTCGTAACTTCCAACAAGGAGCTGGTTGCGCAGAAGGGCGCGGAGCTGCTCGCGCTCGCGCGGGAAAACAAGGTCAACTATCTGTTTGAGGCGAGCGTGGGCGGCGGTATCCCGATCATCCGCCCGCTGCATATGTGCCTCGCGGCCAACCGGATCGACGAGATCGCCGGTATCCTCAACGGCACTACCAACTTCATCCTCACCAAGATGATCCGCGAGAGCATGCGGTTCGAGGACGCCCTCGCACTCGCGCAGCAGCTCGGCTATGCCGAACGCAACCCAGCCGCAGATGTCGAGGGCCATG
Source organism: Anaerotruncus sp. G3(2012) (assembly GCF_000403395.2). Lineage (GTDB taxonomy): Bacteria > Bacillota > Clostridia > Oscillospirales > Ruminococcaceae > Anaerotruncus. The sequence goes on from NZ_KE159657.1 coordinate 25,985, forward strand.
ACGCCTGCCGCAAAATCTGCATCCTTGCGGCGCTTTCGTTCGGGGAACACATCTATCCGAAGGATGTCAGTACCGAGGGGATCACCCAGATCACCCTTGAGGATGTTGCCTATGCGGCGTCCTGCGGCAGTGTCATCAAGCTGATCGGGCGCGCCCGCTGGAACGGTGAGGGCAGGAAGATCACCGCGATGGTTTCCCCTGCGTTCATCCACCACGAGAGCCAGCTCGGGACGGTGGACGACGTATTCAACGGCATCCTGGTGCGCGGCGATGCGACCGGCGATGTGGTGTTCTACGGCAAGGGCGCGGGCAAGCTGCCGACCGCTTCGGCTGTGGTCGGGGACATCATCGAATGCGCAAAGGCGCCAGGGACCAGCCCGTCGCTGCAATGGAAACCGTCCGAGGGCGGCAATGTCGCCGATCCGGGCGAGAACGTCACCGCAATGTATCTGCGCTGCCGGTCGGAAACGGTCAAGCTGCCTGAAGCGCTGAAAAAGCTGTTCGGAGAGGTACAGGAACTGCGCCGGGAGGGCCAGCCTGCGGACGAGTTTGCCTGTATCGTTTCGGCGCGTCCGGAACAGGAGATCAATACGTCCATCACCAAGCTCGCGGCGATGGATGTGGAACTGCTGGGCAAGGTCCGGGTGCTCGACTATTGAGCCGCCCAATCAGAATCCGCATCCCGGCAACCAGCGCGAATATCGGCCCGGGCTTCGATTCGATCGGGCTTGCAGTCAACCTTTATAACCATCTTACCATGGAGGAATTCGACGGCTGCGAGATCGTTTCTCTGGATTCCACGCCAGTGCCGCGCGGGGAGGACAACCTGGTCTATGCCTCCGCGAAACACCTGTATGAAGTCTGCGGGGTCCCGTTCCGGGGGCTGAAGATCGGGCAGATCAACAATATCCCGTTTGCACGCGGGCTGGGCAGCTCGTCCGCCTGCGTGATCGGCGGCCTGAAGGGTGCCAACCATCTGATGGGCAATCCGGTTTCGGACGACGAACTGATTAACCTCGCCGCAGGAATCGAGGGGCACCCGGACAACTCCACCCCTGCGCTGACCGGCGGCCTGGTCACTGCGGTGATCGACCGGGGCAGGGTCTATTATGTCAAGCAGGAGATCCGCGGAAATCTGCATTTTGTGGCGATCGTGCCCGACTTCGAGCTGAAAACTTCGCTGGCGCGGTCGGTCCTGCCCGATGCGGTCTCCCGGCAGGACGGGGTGTTCAACCTCTCGCGGGCAGCGCTGATGTCGGTGTCGCTTTACAGCGGCAACTACCGGAACCTGCGGGTTGCGGCGGATGACCGCCTGCACCAGCCCTACCGGCTCGGCCTGATCCGGGGCGGCGCCGAAGTGATGGAGCTGTGTTACAGCCTGGGCGCGTATGCTGCGTTTATCAGCGGGGCCGGCTCGACGATCATGGCGATCGTGGACGCTGCGCTTCCCGATTTCGGGGGCTGCATTTCCCGGCACCTCCCCGGTTTGGGACTGGATGGATGGCAGGTGCATACATTATCAATAGACAACATAGGAACCGTTGTTGAAACGGAATAATACAGAGGCTTTTCCAATGGTTTGATTGCTAAGGGGCTGGTACCATTCCGCGCGCTTTGGCGGATGGTACAGCTTCTAAAAACCAGCGGCCGGTCTGATGCGGGCCGGCACGCTTTCGGGAGGAATGAAGATGAATCTGGTGGTACAGAAGTTCGGGGGAACATCTGTCAAGGACGCACAGCGCGTCTTTAATGTGGCGAAGATCGTCACAGACACCTATCAAAAGGGAAACAACGTGGTGGTGGTGGTTTCCGCACAGGGAGACACCACCGATGACCTGATCGCAAAGGCCGGGGAGATCAATCCCAACCCCTCCAAGCGGGAGATGGATGTTCTGCTCTCGACCGGGGAACAGATTTCGATGTCCCTGCTCGCCATGGCGATCGAGCGGATGGGCTTCCCGGTGAAATCACTGACCGGCTGGCAGGCAGGTTTCCTGACCGACTCGACCCACGGCTCGTCCCGCATCCGCCGGATCAACAAGGAGCGGATCGACAACGAGCTTTCCAAACGCAACATCGTGATCGTAGCGGGTTTCCAGGGGATCAACCGGTATGACGACATCACCACGCTGGGCCGGGGCGGCTCGGACACGAGCGCGGTTGCGCTGGCTGCGGCGCTCCACGCCGACCTTTGCCAGATCTATACTGATGTGGACGGCGTTTACACCGCAGACCCGCGGCTGGTGCCGGGCGCGCACAAGATGGATGAGATCACCTATGACGAGATGCTTGAGCTTGCCTCGCTCGGCGCGGGTGTGTTACATAACCGCTCGGTCGAGATGGCGAAGAAGTACGGCGTCAATCTGGAGGTGCTTTCGAGCCTGACGCAGAATCCCGGCACCAAAATTAAGGAGGTTGTCAAAGTGGAAAAAATGTTGATTCGCGGCGTCGCGAGGGATAACGATGTGGCGCGCATTTCGATCGTGGGTGTGCCCGACCAGCCGGGCATTGCATTTAAAATCTTCTCCCGGCTCGCCGCCAAAAAGGTGAATGTGGACATCATCCTCCAGTCAATCGGCCGGGACGATACCAAGGACATCAGCTTCACTGTGCCGCGTTCAAGCAAGCAGCTCGCAATGGAGCTGATGGAGGAGATCAACGAGCGGTGCGGCGGAAAGGGGATCATCTGCGACGACAACATCTCCAAGGTCTCGATCGTCGGCGCGGGAATGCAGTCCAACCCGGGCGTCGCGTCCAAGATGTTCGAGGCGCTCGCCGAAGCAAACGTCAACATCCAGATGATCTCCACCAGCGAGATCAAGATTTCGGTGCTGGTCAAACTCAGCGATGCGGATAAGGCGGTCAACGCGATCCACGACGCTTTCGAACTATAAGAACCCGTATTTACAACCATTTGACACCGTCTGGGCGGGTCTTTCGCCGTCCTGCCGCGTTGAAAAATCCTGCAATACACAAAGGATTGCCTGCATTTTTTCGCCTTGCAGGGCAGCAAACTCCCTCGCCCATCCGGTATCCTCTGAATTTATGAATACAGGTTCTAAAAATTCGGGCTGGTACAAAAGATCACAGCCAACCCCCGCCCGCTTTTACGCCACACGAAGAGCCGCCTTTCGGGCGCAGCCGCCGCAGGCGGCTCTTAGCGTGAGATGCGGCGGAAGTTTGCTCCTGGGAAGCGCCGCTCTGACCGGCTTCTGCACGCCGCTGCGGCAGTTTTTCGGGCTTTTGCCGCCCTTCGGACTGCAAAAGCCTTTTCTGTTTTGAAAGCACCTATGGATTGTGCAGAAGCTGTCAGGATTAAGAAGGGGTGTCAAACCTCCAAAAGTTAGGAATGAAAGAAACTTGATGAAAATTCTTGCGATAGAAAGTTCCTGCGATGAAACCGCGGCGGCAGTCGTCGAGGACGGCAGACGGACGCTTTCTTCGGCGATCTATTCGCAGGTGGCCGAACATCAGAAATATGGCGGGGTCGTGCCCGAGATCGCGTCCCGCCGCCATACCGAACAGATTGTGCAGGTGGTGCAGGCGGCGCTGGACCAGGCTGGCTGCACCCTTAGCGAGGTGGACAAGATCGCGGTGACTGCGGCCCCCGGGCTGATCGGCGCGCTGCTCGTCGGGGTGAATTACGCTAAGGGGCTTTCGATGGCTTCCGGAAAACCGCTGATCCCGGTGCACCATATCTGCGGGCACATTGCCGCAAACTATCTGGCGCACCCGGACCTGGAACCGCCCTTTCTCTGCCTGGTGGCGTCGGGCGGGCACAGCCATATTGTCGAGGTGCGGGATTACACCGATTTCCGGATTATCGGGCGCACCCGGGATGACGCGGCGGGTGAGGCGTTCGACAAAGCCGCGCGTGCGATGGGATTTCCCTATCCGGGCGGGGTTTACATCGACCGCGCCGCGCCGCTGGGGGACGACAGCAAATACCGTTTGCCCCGCCCGCGCGTGGAGGGGTCGGAGTATGACTTCAGTTTTTCCGGGCTGAAAACGGCTGTCATCAATCTGCTGCATAACGCGTCCCAGAAAGGGGAAACTGTGGACAGGAACGCGCTCGCGGCTTGCTTCCAGCGGGCGGCCTGCGAGGTTCTGGTGGACCATTTGGAGCGGGCTGCGCAGGCGTATGGATATACCACCATTGTCGCAGCGGGCGGTGTTTCCGCAAACAGCGGGCTGCGCGGCAGGCTCGGGGAGATGTGTGCTAGGCATGGATATGCCCTCTATCTGCCGCCGCTCGAGCTCTGCGGGGACAACGCTGCGATGATCGGTGCGCAGGCGTATTATGAGCAGCTGGTTTATCCCCCGGCGGGCCTGGACCTCAATGCGTCCGCGTCCAAGGGGATCGACACTGTGTTCTAAGAACCTGTTCCGTATTTATTTGTGCAAGGGGGCTTTTTCTCTTGCAAAAAGCCCCCTCTTGCCGCTTCGCGGCAATTCACCCGAAAAAAGCGCTTCACAGGATAAGTGTTCCGCCGCGTGCGCGCGGCGTCGGGGGCTCCGCCCCTCGACCCCGCCACCTTTGAAAAGGTGGACGAAACTTTTGGATAAAGGACAGGTAAAAAGCGGCACCCGGCCCGGAAGGGAGGGGCCTACGGGGAGGGG
>NZ_KE159657.1:32184-143657 GCF_000403395.2 Anaerotruncus sp. G3(2012)
GCCACCTTTGAAAAGGTGGACGAAACTTCTGGATAAAGGACAGGTAAAAAGCGGCACCCGGCCCGGAAGGGAGGGGCCTGCGGGGAGGGGTCGCCGACCCCTCCCCGTAAGGCAAACTGAGGGGGCGTCGCGCGAAGCGCGCTTCGGGCTGAAAGCCCGAGAAGTCCCCCGAAGAAGGGCGCTTGCGCCCCGGAAGTTTGGGCTGGAATCCAAACTTCCGTTGCCTCACTGCCCCGCGCCTGAGCAGGAAAGCCTGCCGCTACGGCTAGGAACCGGCTTCCGGCCGCGATTTGCAGGAGGCTCCAAAAAAGTGCTGTTCTATTGTAGAAAATTTAACAAAAATACCATTGCAATTTTTACAGCGGTGAACTATAATGGTAGCTGTGGGAAGAGTTCATTTTCCCGCCGATTGTTTTACTGTTTCAAGTTGCTATTTTAATACAACGAGAGGAGAACCGGAAATGACAAACAACAAAAATGTCCTCAACTGGATTGAGGAAATGAAAGCGCTTGTCAAACCTGACAAGGTGGTCTGGATTGACGGCAGCGAGGAGCAGCTCAAGGAGCTGCGTGACCTTTCGATCTCGATCGGGGAGATGGAGGAGCTCAACGAGGAGAAACTCCCGGGATGCCTGCTGCACCGCACTGCGGTCAACGATGTCGCGCGTGTTGAAGGCAGAACCTATATCTGCTCCAGAAACAAAGAGGATGCAGGCCCGACCAACAACTGGGAAGACCCGCAGGTCATGTATGAAAAGCTCAAAAAGCTGTATGACGGCTGTATGCAGGGCCGCACCATGTATGTCATCCCCTACTGCATGGGTCCGATCGGTTCCCCGTTCTCCAAAGTCGGCGTTGAGCTGACCGACTCTACCTATGTCGTTCTGAACATGGACATCATGACCCGTATGGGACAGGCCGCTTTTGATCAGCTGGGCGATGAGTCCAACGATTTTGTCCGCGGCCTGCACTCCAAGGCGAAACTCGAGGAGGAGAACCGGTATATCGTCCACTTCCCCGAGGACAACGCGATCTGGTCGATCAACTCGGGCTACGGCGGCAACGTCCTGCTCGGCAAAAAGTGCTTTGCGCTGCGCATTGCTTCCTATCAGGCGAAGATGGAGGGCTGGATGGCAGAGCATATGCTGATCCTCGGCCTTGAGAATCCGCAGGGCGAGATCAAATATGTCTGTGCAGCGTTCCCGTCCGCGTGCGGCAAGACCAACCTGGCGATGCTGATTCCGCCCAAGAAGTTCCTCGAAGCAGGATACAAGGTCTGGACAGTCGGCGATGACATCGCATGGCTGCGGATCGGTCCGGACGGGCGCCTCTGGGCGATCAACCCCGAGAACGGTTTCTTCGGTGTTGCACCGGGTACCAACGTCAAGTCCAATCCGAACGCGCTTGAGTCCACCAGAAAGAACACCATTTTCACCAACGTGGTTCACAATCTGGACGACAACACGGTCTGGTGGGAGGGTCTGGACAAGAACCCGCCTAAGAACGCGGTCGACTGGATGGGCAACAAGTGGGATTGCACCGATGGTTCCAAGGGTGCGCATCCCAACTCCCGTTTCACCGCACCGGCGGTCAACTGCCCCTGCATCTCCTCAGAGTTTGCAAATCCGCAGGGCGTGCCGGTTTCCGCGATCATCTTCGGTGGACGCCGCGCCAAGACCGCTCCGCTGGTCTACCAGTCCCGTGACTGGCAGCATGGTGTGTTTGTAGGCTCGACAATGGCTTCCGAGACCACCGCTGCCGCAGCTGGTGCGGTCGGCGTTGTCCGCCGCGACCCGATGGCAATGCTGCCGTTCTGCGGTTACCACATGGGCGACTATTTTGCGCACTGGCTCGAGATGGGCAAAAAACTGGGTGACAAAGCGCCGAAGATCTTCAATGTCAACTGGTTCCGCACCGATGATGAGGGCCACTTCATCTGGCCGGGATTCGGCGACAATATGCGTGTGCTGAACTGGATCGTTGACCGCTGCGAAGGCAAGGCCGATGCAGTGGAAACCCCGATCGGCTACGAGCCGAAGCCGGAGGATATCGACACCGAAGGGCTTGACATTGATCTCGATACCCTCAAGGGCCTGCTGAATGTCGACAAAGACCTCTGGAAAGAGGAAGCAAAGGGCATCCACGAGTTCTACGCGAAGTTTGGCGACAAGCTGCCCAAGGAGCTCGAGGCTGAGTTGGCAAATCTGGAAGCCAACCTGAACAAATAAATGATGCGGGTGTATCGTGCAAACCCGTGGCGCGGAGTCACTGCGATTGCGCTGGTTGCTGCGGCAGCGGCGATTTCGGTGGTCTACGGGGTTATGGCAGTATTGGTTCTCAATCCGCGCCAGCATTGAATGGAACAGGCGGCCGCTGTTGCGGCCGCCTGTTTTGACTGTTGGGAAAATCTACAGGGGCCCGCTGCCTGGCGGCACAGATGTCAGCCGGCAGCTCATGGGGCGCCTCTTTGAGAAAGGGGACAATCCTTATGCATATCCAAAAAGTAAAGATTGGAGAAAGTACCAGCCGGCAGGGGAATCGGCTTATAGAGCTGCTTTTTCTGTTCCTGCTCGTCTTTTTGCCTCTTGGCGAGCTTTATCAGAGCCGAATCCAACTGTCTGCATTCACAACCTCCCTATGCTTTCAGATGATCGGTATGATGGACCTCGTTTCCCCGCTCCTCTTCCGATTTGGATACCTGTTTTTAGCGGTTGCAAAGGTTCGGTCTTTCCGAAAGAGCCGATTGGTCCTGACGGCCCTGCTGCTGGCGTTTCTCTCCGCGGCGCTCTGGAACGCTCTTTCTCCACTGCCGCTGGACTTCCAGATTTCAAGGCCGAATCAGCTTCCCATCCTGCTCTGCAACTGGGTCTTTTACTGCTACCTGTTTGTCCATTTTTTCAGGACAGATCCATAAGCGTGCTTGCTGACTATGGAATGCAAAATGAAACAGGCGCATCCAACAGGTCGGTGTGGCCTGTGGGTGCGCCTGACTGTGTATTGGGTTTCGGGTTGCCCGGTCAGAATCCTGGACCGGGCACTGTCCCCGCTTATTCCGCCCAGCGGTCGATCTGTTTCAGGAAATGGGGGTCCTCGGTCACGACCCGGACCGGTTTGTTATAGTCGAGCGCCATCAGCCCGAGGATCGACTTCGCGTCCGCGATTTTCCCTTCGACTGTGTGCACACCGATGTCCTCCACAGACTGCATCGCCAGATACATGAACTGGCGCAGGTCTTCTGCGGAATGGAGCATAATCTCTTTTACCATGGATAAAACTCTCCTTTCAAAAAGGGTTTTGCTTGCTTTCTTTCCTACGCCTCTATTAAACTACAAATTTTTCTAAAAGTCAATATATACAATTTGATTTTTTTTGTTTATACATATTCACTACAATTAGCACTCGATATAATAGACTGCTAAAAAATATGTAAACATTTCGTGAAGGGTATTGACTTCTGCAAAAAATATGGTACATTATAGTTGTTAGCAATCAATTTACATGAGTGCTAAAGCCTGATGGAAAGGTGACAGCGATGAAGCTGGATATTCGAAAACTGAAGATTCTGACTGCGATTGTAGAGACATATATCGACACCGGCGAGCCGGTCAGCTCGAAAATACTGGCGCAGCAGCTCGGTTTTTCGGTATCGTCCGCTACGATCCGCAACGATATGGCGGCCCTTTTCGAGATGGGCCTTCTGGAACAGCCCCATACCTCGGCGGGGCGGGTTCCCTCCCACCTTGGCTACCGGGTATATGTTGACCAGCTGATGCACTGCAAGCCGCTTTCGGAGGAGGAGCGCCGGGAGATCGACGCACTTTTCAATGTGCGCGATCCTGATCCCGACAAGCTCCTTGAGGATGCGGCGCAGGCGCTCGCGGACTACACCAACTGCGCGACCGTCTCAACGACCATCACCCCAAAGACCGTTCTGGTCAAGCGGGTGGAGATCGTCCCGGCGGGCACGCGGACGGTTGTTGTCCTGGTGATCGCCACCAATGGGGTCATCAAGAACAAGGTCTGCCGGGTCGATTTCCGGGTGACCGGAGAGATCGTCGAGTTCCTCAACCAGTTTGCCAACGGGCGGCTGGTCGGCAGGTCGGTTAACGACATCTCCCAGTGGTATATCAACTCGATCTCGGTCACGCTCGGGGATTACTCCCAGCTTTTTATCCCGGTGCTTGCCACCATCTATGAGCTTTGCCGGGAGATCAACGACGGGCAGTTCTACACCTCGGGCGGCGCAAACCTGCTCAACTACAAGGAGCTGGCGGACATTGCCCGGGACCTGTTAAGCGCGATGGCAAACCGCGAACAGCTGCTTGGTGTGATCGGCTCCAAAAGTGACGCAGTGTTCATCACGATCGGCAAGGAGAACAACCAGAGCGAACTGACCGATACCTCGGTGGTGGTTACCAAATACCGGATTGGGGAGCAGAATTCGGGTGCGATCGGGGTGATCGGGCCGGTGCGGATGGACTATGCAAAATTGATCCCACATCTGGAATATTTTTCGCAGACACTAGGTAAATTATTGGCGGAGACGTTTGAACAGGAGAACTGATCCATCATTTGGATAGAGACAAAACCGTCCGGAAAGGAAGCGAGCAGATTGTCCCAGGAAAACAAACACGAAAAGCTGGACCCGGAGCAGGAACAGACTGTTTTGGACCAGGAGGAAGCGCAGAAAGCGCAGCCGGAGCCGACGGGGGAGCCCAAACCGGAGGAGCCGAAGCCCGAAAAGACCGAACCCCAACTGTTGCAGGAAAAGGTGGACGAACTCAACGACCGGCTTCTGCGTACGATGGCGGAGTACGACAACTTCCGCAAACGCAGCCAGAAGGAAAAGGAGGCCATCTACCCGCAGGCAACTGCGGCGGCGGTGGCGCAGTTTGTCCCGATCCTGGATACCTTCGACCGCGCCCTCTCCGCCCCCTGTGCGGACGAGGAGTTCAAAAAGGGGGTCGAGATGATCCTCCAGAACTTCAAGGATGTGCTGGCCAAGATGGGCGTCGAGGAGTTTGGCGCACCGGGTGAGCAGTTTGACCCGGAATGCCACAATGCGGTGATGCATATTGAGGACGAATCGTTCGCCGAAAACAGCATCGTCGAGGTGTTCCAGAAGGGTTACCGGATCGGCGACCGGGTGGTCCGTCACGCAATGGTCAAGGTTGCAAACTGAACAGGGACAGATTCTAAATGTTGCAGATTATTATTTCGAAATAAATGGAGGACTGAATCATGGGAAAAATCATTGGTATCGACTTAGGTACAACAAATAGCTGTGTATCCGTCATCGAGGCCGGCGAGCCGGTCGTCATCGCAAACGCTGAGGGCGCGCGGACAACCCCTTCGGTTGTCGCGTTCTCCAAAACTGGCGAGCGGATGGTCGGGCAGGTCGCAAAACGGCAGGCGATCACCAACCCGGACCGCACCATCTCCTCGATCAAACGCCATATGGGCACCGATTATAAGGTCTCCATCGACGGCAAGAGCTACACCCCGCAGGAGATTTCCGCAATGGTCCTGCAAAAGCTCCGCGACGACGCGGAGGCATATCTCGGCGAAAAGGTCACCGAGGCGGTCATCACCGTCCCGGCATACTTCTCGGATGCACAGCGTCAGGCGACCAAGGACGCGGGCAAGATCGCTGGGCTGGATGTCAAACGCATCATCAACGAGCCGACCGCTGCCGCGCTCGCATACGGTGTTGACAAGGAAGAGGATCAGAAGATCATGGTCTACGACCTCGGCGGCGGTACCTTCGATGTTTCGATCATTGAGATGGGCGACGGTGTACAGGAGGTTCTCGCGACCAACGGCGACACCCGTCTGGGCGGCGACGACTTTGACGAGCGGGTCATCAACTACCTCGCGGACGAGTTCAAGCGGGAAAACGGCATCGACCTGCGCAACGATAAGATGGCTATGCAGCGCCTGAAAGAGGCGGCGGAGAAAGCCAAGATTGAGCTCTCCGGCATGACAACCGCGAATGTCAACCTGCCGTTCATCACCGCCGATGCGACCGGCCCGAAACATCTCGACGTGACCATCTCCCGCGCAAAGTTCAACGAGCTGACCGCTGATCTCGTCGAGCGGACGATGGTCCCGGTCCGTAAGGCGATGGCGGATTCTGGGCTGAAGGTTTCCGACCTCAACAAGGTCCTGCTGGTGGGCGGTTCCACCCGAATCCCGGCGGTACAGGAGGCGGTCAAGGCGTTCTGTGGTAAGGAACCGTTCAAGGGGATCAACCCGGATGAGTGCGTTTCGATCGGTGCCGCGATCCAGGGCGGCGTGCTTGGCGGCGATGTCAAGGGCCTCCTGCTTCTGGATGTCACCCCGCTTTCCCTCGGCCTCGAGACCCTCGGCGGCGTCTGCACCAAGATCATCGAGCGCAACACCACCATCCCGACCAAGAAGAGCCAGATCTTCTCGACCGCCGCGGATGGGCAGACCTCGGTTGAGATCAACGTCCTGCAGGGCGAGCGCGAGATGGCGCGCGACAACAAACAGATCGGCATGTTCCGTCTGGACGGTATTCCGGCGGCTCCCCGCGGCGTGCCGCAGATTGAAGTGACCTTCGACATCGACGCGAACGGCATTGTCCATGTCACCGCGAAGGATCTCGGCACCGGCAAGGAGCAGAACGTCACGATCACCGCTTCGACCAACATGTCCAAAGAGGATATCGACAAGGCAGTCAAGGATGCGGAGATGTTTGCCGAAGAGGATAAAAAGCGCCGCGAGGAGATTGACGCCCGCAACGCGGCTGACAACATGGTATTCCAGTGTGAAAAAACGCTGACCGACCTCGGCGACAAGGTGTCGGCGGATGAGAAAGCAAAGGTACAGTCCAAGATCGACGCGCTCAAAGAGGCGCTCAAGGGCACCAACACCGACGAAATCAAGTCCAAACAGGAGGACCTCCAGAAGGATTTCTACGAGATGAGCGCCAAGATGTACCAGCAGCAGGCCCCGCAGGGTGCGCCGGATATGGGCGCACAGGACATGGGCGGCAGCAACGGTCAGGCAGGCGACTATGTGGATGCCGACTTCAAAGAGGTTGACGAGGACGGCCAAAAGTAATAGAATAGGCTGGCAGGTGTTAAGGCGGGGGTCTCCCTCCGCCTTAACCTGATGCAGTGGAACAGCCAATGCGATATGAAACAGATACACAAACAGGGGTGAACAGATTTGGCAGATAAACGGGATTATTATGAAGTTTTGGGCGTTTCGAAGGACGCCTCGTCGGACGACCTGAAAAAGGCTTACCGCAAACTTGCAAAGCAGTATCACCCCGACATGAACCCGGGGGATAAGACTGCGGAGACCAAGTTCAAAGAGGTCAACGAGGCGTATGAGGTTTTGAATGACCCCGCCAAGCGCCAGCGGTACGACCAGTTCGGCCATGCAGGGGTTGACCCGTCCTATGGCGGAGGCGGCGCGGGATACGGCGGAGGCGGTTTCGGCGGTTTTGACGTTGGGGACATTTTTGAGAGCTTTTTTGGCGGAGGCTTCAGCGGTTTTGGCGGAAGCAGCCGCACCCGCAATCCAAACGGCCCGATCCGGGGCAACGACATCAATGTGACGCTCGGGCTGTCGTTCATGGAAGCGGCCAAGGGCTGCAAACAGCAGATTCAAGTCCAGCGGCTTGAAAAGTGCGATGTCTGCGGCGGGAGCGGCGCCAAGAGCGGTACGACCGCAGAAACCTGTACCGAATGCGGCGGTACAGGCCAGGTCAAGGTGTCCCAGCGGACGCCAATCGGTGTGATCCAGACCACCCGCACCTGTTCGAAATGCTCGGGCAAAGGCAAGGTCATCAAGGAGCCCTGCCCCGACTGCCGCGGGATGGGGCGTGTCCGGCATACCCGCACACTTGAAGTCTCGGTCCCTGCGGGCATTGATGACGGACAGACATTCGTTCTGCGCGGGCAGGGCGATCAGGGGGTCAATGGCGGGCCTTCCGGTGATGTGAACATCATGGTCACTTTGCGTCCGGATACCCTCTTCGAGCGGGATGGGTTCGATGTCTGGTGCGATATCCCCATCACCTTCTCACAGGCTGTGCTTGGGGACGAGATCACCGTCCCGACGATCGACGGCAAGGTCAAATATACCGTCCCGGAGGGGACCCAGTCGGGGACCGTCTTCCGCCTGCGCAACAAGGGTATCCAGTATGTCAACGGGCGCGGACGCGGAGACCAGTACGTCAAGGTGAATATCGAGGTCCCCCGCAACCTGACTGGCAAACAGAAGGAAGCCCTGCGCAAATTTGAGGAGCTTTCAACCGAGAAAAACTACGAAAAACGCCGCAGCTTTTTCGACAAGCTCAAGGATGCAATGAAATAAGAATCTGTATTCATCATCAGGGGATGCCGGATGGGCAAAAGACCCGCTCAGACGGTGGCGAATGGTTGTGAATATGGGTTCTAAGCAGTCAGAACCCCCAGCCGCCTCTTTTTTCGATTTGAAAAAGAGGCGGCTTTGTTGTATACTGTATCTTGGAAAAGCTGCCGGGAGTGGCTTCACAGGAGAAAGGGTTCCGCTGCATGCGCGCAGCGGCCAAAGGCTCTGCCTTTGGAAACCGCAGCCTTTGAAAAGGCTGGCGAAACTTTTGGATTTGCAATAAGGGAAGGAGAAACAGGTATGCAGTACAGCGAGGTGCAGATTCGGGTTGCAACCGCGGATGTGGATACGGCTGCGGCGATCGCCAATCTGGTGGTTCCGTACGGCCTTTATATTGAGGATTACAGCGACATCGAGGAGCTTGCGCCCAAAATTGCGCATGTGGATCTGATCGAACAGGAGCTGCTCGACCGCGATCGGGATCACGCAATCATCCATCTCTACATCTCTCCCGAGGAAAACCCGGCAGAGGCGGTTTCATTCGTGCGGGAGCGGCTCGAGTCGGAACGGATCGGATTTTCGATCGAGCGGGCACAGGTCAACGAGGAAGACTGGGCGACCGCTTGGAAAAAATACTATTTTCCCACCAAAGTCGGGGAGCGTCTGGTCGTATGCCCCTCGTGGGAAACCTACTCCCCTGTTGAGGGGGAGGTCGTCCTGACGATCGACCCGGGCATGGCGTTCGGCACCGGCACCCATGACACCACCCGCCTCTGCATGCAGCTGCTCGAAGAGCATGTCCGCCCGGGTGACCGGTTGCTCGATGTCGGCACCGGCAGCGGCATCCTCGCAGTTTCGGCGCTGCTGCTTGGCGCAAGCGCGGCGGTCGGGGTGGATATCGACGAGGTTGCGGTGCGGGTTGCAAACGAAAATGCTGCGGCAAACAACGTTTCCGATCGGGTGGACTTCTTTGCGGGCGACCTCGCGGACAAAGCCAGCGGACGGTTCCGGGTCGTGACCGCCAACATCGTGGCGGATGTCATCATCCGGCTGATCCCCGATCTGGACCGGTTCCTCGAGCCGGATGGTGTATTCATCGCGTCGGGGATCATCGACATGCGGGAGCCGGACGTTATGCAGGCGCTCACCGCTGCCGGTTACCAACTGGCTGGCAGGAAAGAATCGGGCGGATGGGTCGCGCTTGCCGCCTGCCGCGCCGGAAACTGACCAGAAAGGCGGTGGAGGCGGGATGCCCAGATTTTTTACAGGCCAGGTGAACCGGGAACGGGCGCTGATCGTGGGGGAGGATGCGCGTCATATCGCGCTTGCTTTGCGGATGAAGGCCGGGGAACGGCTGACTGTCTGCGACGCGGATGGCCAGGACTATCAGTGCGTGATCGAGCGGATCAGCCCGGAACAGGTGGAACTGCGGGTCGAGGAGGTTGCGCCATCGGCTGGGGAGCCGGGTGTCTGGATCACCCTCTACCAGGCGCTGCCCAAGGGGGACAAGATGGAAACGATCGTCCAGAAGGCGGTTGAATTGGGGGTCGGACGGATCGTGCCGGTACTGACCCACCGGTGTGTCTCCCGTCCGGACGACAAATCCATGCGCAAAAAGTGTGAGCGGTACAACCGGATTGCGCTCGAAGCAGCCAAACAGTGCGGACGCGGACGGGTGCCCGAGGTTGCGCCGCTGGTCGGGTTTCGGGAGGCGGTCGCGCAGATGCGCGCCGACCCGCTCGCGCTCTTCTTCTACGAGAACGCCGACCAGCCGCTCCGGGAAGTCCTCACCGGGCGTCTCGGGGACCGGGTTTCCATCCTGATCGGGAGCGAAGGCGGGTTTGAACCGTCCGAAGCGGCGTTTGCGGCAGAAAACGGCCTTGTCCCGCTTTCACTGGGGAGCCGTATCCTGCGGTGTGAGACCGCCCCGCTCGCCGCGATCACCGCGATTTTATATCAGGCCGGGGATATTTGACCCGCCTGGTGAACATACTTGAAACAGAGAAAGAAGGAGAGTGACATGAGAAAGATTGCAGCACTCCTGCTGGCCTGCCTGCTGTTTGGCGGATGCGAAGAGCGCCATGCGGCGCCGGTGCAGGCGGAGTCCTCGGAGGATGCCGCCCCGGTAAGCTCTCAATGGTGGGAGGAGGTCCCGGAGGAGCTATCTTCGGATCCGGAGCCGGAAGAGTCCTCCCCGGCATCGGAAGAGCCGCCCTCAGAGCCGGAAGAGCCGCCGCTCGAGCTGGAAGAGTGGGCGCTGGTCCTTGCCAACTATGACCACGACATCCGGGAGTACGAGCCCGAGTTGGAAGAGGTCCAGAACGGCTACCGGATGGATGTGCGCGTTGCCGAGATCGCCCGGCAGATGATCGCGGACGCGGCGGAACAGGGGGTAAGCCTTCTGGTGTGTTCAGCCTACCGGCCGTATTCCTCGCAGGAGCGCAACTTTAACAACAGTGTCAACACCTATCTTTCGATGGGCTACAGCCGGGATCAGGCGGTCGCGGCTACCGCGCAGCTGATCGCCTATCCCGGCAGGAGCGAGCATCAGACCGGGCTTGCAGCAGACATCGTAACTCCGGCCTACCAGGGGCTGGACGATGGGTATGCCGAGACCGACGCGGCAAAATGGCTGCTTGAAAACGCGGCGGACTACGGGTTTATCCTGCGCTACCCGGCGGATAAAACCGAGATCACCCGGATCAACTTTGAGCCGTGGCATTACCGGTATGTGGGAATTGACGCGGCAAAGGAGATTATGGAAAACGGGCTCTGCCTTGAGGAGTTTCTTGAGCAGCAGGGAATGATCGAATGAGCCGCCGGCAAAAAGCTGCGCGGGCCGCGTACCGCCTGCTGGAGGTGCGCGGACGGCGTGCGGCAACGGCTGCCGCATTCCTCCTGCTTGTGGTGGTGCTGGCCGCGGGTTGCCTGATCGCATGGCAGGTCCAGCAGATGAAGGATCAGATCCTGAAAACCCAGCTTGTGCAGTCGCTCACAGGCGGGGCTGACCTGGGCAGGTTCTCCCAGTTATCCGATCAGGGCAGGCTGACCCAGCTCCTTTCCGACCCCCAAACCGCTGCCCTGCTGGTCAGCTATTTCGACTCGATGGCAGATTCCCTCCAAAACCTCGACCCGTCCGGACGGGGGGCTTTCGCCCGGTTTTGCGCCCTTCTGGACGCGGCGGAGGGTTCCGGCGCTGCGTTGACCGGGTTTCGATGGGAAGAAAATGCCCTGATGGCCGACTGTGTTTCCGACCGGGAGGACGCCTCCAGGGAGATGATGGAAATTCTGGGGCGGGACAATCTGTTTTCAGATGCAGAACTTTCCTCCCTGATAGGAGAAAAACAGGGGATTTTCACAATCTGTTGCAAATTTTCCGATCTCGTTTAGATGGAATCCACAAATTTTTTGAATTCTATACATAAATATCGCTCCATCTCTGTAAATTTCGGATGGTTTGTGGTAGAATGATTTTAAACTGGGAGATCGTAAAATTGGCAAAAGAGAAACAGATGGTATGGCAGATCCCTCTTACCCGGAAACAGGCTGGGGTCTTTTTGGCGGCATTGCTCCTTTCCGCTGCGCTCGTGCGGCTGATCCTCGGCTATACGGCGGTTCACTATTTCGATTTGGGATACTATGTTGACTGGTCGTCCGGTGTGCTGGAGGATTTTTTCGGCGCATATGACCGGATCGAAAATCTGGATTATCCGCCGTTGTTTCTCTTCCCGCTCTATTTTACCGGGTGGGTGATGTCCGACCCGCGGGTCTCGGAGTTTCACCCCTACGCGATGCTTGCTCTCAAGGGCTGGCAGATGCTCTTCGATCTGGCGCTCATCCCCATGCTGTATCTTCTTCTGCGCAGGCATAGCGAGCTTTTTGGACTGCTTGGAGCGGCGCTCTGGGCGGTCAACCCGACCATCCTCTACAACTCCGCCTACTGGGGCCAGACCGACAGCATTATGCTCTTCCTGCTCGCGCTCGCATTCAGCCTGCTCGACAATGGCAGGCCGGTCTGGAGCAGCGTGACAATGGCGCTCGCCTGCCTGATGAAGTTCCAGTCGCTCTATTTTGCGCCGCTTTTTGCGTTGGTGCTCTTTACGCGGTATCCGTTCCGGAGGGCGGCCCTGGGCGGCTGTGCAGCCGTGGCAACCGCATTTGCGGTGTTTCTGCCTTTCATGCTCCGCTCAGGCTGGGATCTTCCGTTTCGCGTTTACTTTGGCGGATTTGCACAGTATCCAGGGGCGTCGCTCAACGCATTCAACCTTTACAGTGCGGAAGGGCTGAACTATGCCAGCGTTGCAACCACTCTGGTTGGGCCGCTTACTGTCGGCGGATTTTCCGCCTGTGCCACAGCCGCCGCGCTGCTTCTGTTGGCTTACTTCTACCTGACCGCGACCGAAAAAAGCGTCTGGCTGCTGGGGTTCTGGTTTATGCAGACGGTATTCCTGTTCACCGCCCGGATGCATGAGCGGTATCAGATACCGGTGCTGTTGTTCGCACTTCTGGCGAGCGTTGTACACAGGAGTTATCCGCTTTTCTGGGGATACGCCGCGTTGACGGCAATCACCTTTTTTAACCATTTCCTTGTGCTGGAAGAGGCGTTTGCAGGCGACCCGCCAAAGGCCTGGACGCTCTGGTTCGGCGATCTCGTCGAACAGTTTTCGTGGGCGAACCTTGCTGTCTATGCACTGACAGCTGCGGTCTGCCTGCATATCCTGTATCGCAGGGGGCGGATCAGCCTGCGTGAGGGGATTCAGCAGGCGGGTTCTTACAAATTTTGAACAGAAAGCTGTGTGTTGGATTGAACGTATTTTCACATCTCACCATGGGGCGGTACCTCTACGCTTATTTTACCGAAAACCTCGGTGTAGAGCTGGATAAGGTCAGCTTTGTAAGCTGGAACATGCTTCCGGACGTCGCCCCAAGCCTGTTCAGGCTTTCCCACTTCAAAAAGGACATCTATGACCTCGTGATGGCGCGCGCGGAGCATCTTTCCAAAGAGGGCGAGCGGATGAGCGTCAAGGAATACAGCCGTCAGCTTGGCATCCTCTGCCATTTCATGTCGGACTTTTTCTGCTATGCACACGCCGAATATTTCAGCGGGAGCAAGGTGGGGCATCTCCGGTATGAACTGCTGATGCAGCTGTACGGGTACCGCCGCAAGGAGATGCTGCATGCAGTCGACCTGATTGCCAATGCCGCAGAACTCGACCATTCAGCGGCGCTCTATGAGCAGATCAACGAGCTGCATGACCAGTACCGCCAGATAGCCCCTTCCTATGGGGTGGACTTCGTTTACTCGCTGACCGCCTGTGTGGACCTCCTGATGGGGATTCTCGACCAGCCAGCCTCATCGGCTACATAACCGGTCGAAAAACCGGCGGGAAATGGCCTGCCCTTCTCTTTTCCGGACTGTGGATTCAAACACCCCCTGCTGCGAACCAGATGCGGCAGGGGGTGTTTTTGTTCCTGTTTCAGGGGCTTCTATTCTGTGAACCTCTGTCTGTTTCAAGTGTGCTGCTGATGCTGCGCATATTCCGCCACTTTATGCAGCAGCTTGCAATCGACCAATGCATCCACCAGGGTGCCATCGGCTTCATACGCCTGGGAAAAAACCTTCCCTTCCTGCATAATCTCATTGATAAGCCCGGTTTTGCTGTACGGGATCAGAAGCGTGAGCCGTTTATGCGTCGGTGCAAGGGCTTTGGCGGTTTTTTGCAGAAGCGCATCGAAGCCGAACCCGGTCCGGGCCGAGATCAGCGCGGTCTGATCGTTAATCGGCAGGGGCGCTTCGGATACCAGGTCGCATTTGTTCAACACGGTGAGCATCGGTATCTCCTGCGCGCCAAGCTCCTGCATCAGCTTTTTGGTGACCGCGATCTGTTCGTCCGCTTCCCCGGAGGAGATGTCGCAGACGTTCCAAAGCAGGTCTGCGCCGGCGGCTTCCTCCAGTGTCGATTTGAATGCTTCCACCAGATGATGCGGCAGCCGCCGCACCAATCCCACCGTATCGACCAGCATAACGGTCCTGCCATCCGGCAGGGTCAGTGCCCGCGAAGTGGGGTCCAGCGTTGCGAACAGCTTGTTCTCGGCGAGCACGCCTGCATCGGTCAGCGCATTGAGCAGCGTACTTTTCCCCACATTGGTATAACCTACGATCGCCACAGTGGTCACACCGTCCTTTTTGCGGCGGCTGCGCAGCAGTCCGCGACGCTTTTCCAGCTCTGCAAGCTGTTCCTGCAATGCGGTAATCCCGCGCCGGATATGCCGTCGGTCGGTCTCGAGCTGGCTTTCGCCCGGGCCGCGGGTGCCGATCCCGCCGCCCAGCCGGGAAAGCACGCTGCCAAGCCCAGCCAGGCGTGGGAGCTGGTATCTGAGCTGCGCCAGCTCGACCTGTAATTTCCCTTCTGCGGTGACTGCGCGCTGGGCAAAAATATCGAGGATCAGCGCTGTGCGGTCGATCACCGCGACGTCGCAGAGCTGCTCGATATTGCGGACCTGCGCGGGAGAAAGCTCATGGTCAAAGATCAGCAGGTCGATCTGATGGTCTTTGCAGAATGCTGCGGCCTCCTCCAGCCGCCCTTTGCCGATCACCGTAGCTGCTTCAAAAGCTGCGCGCTTCTGGGTCATCTTTGCCACAACTTCAGCCCCCGCGGTCGCCGCAAGCTCCTCCAGCTCGGCGAGCGAGACCTCCAGGTCAAATTCCCCGGTGTCTGCGGCGATCAGAACCACCCGCTGTGGTTTATTTTCTGTTGTTTCGATCATGCGGAACTCCATTTCCGGGGAGGATTTTTTACTCCCCAATCGTTTGAGCTGCTTCCAGATGGGTTGCTTCTAGCATACCACATCTGCCCTGGGAAAACACCTCTCGGATTTTTACCAAATTCTTTGCATTGAAGATCGGCCCGGAATGGGATAAACTCAAGATAGTATTATTGAATTGGATGTGAACAACCGATGAAGATTCTCTTGTCAACCTCGCTTCCACTCCGGCCCTTTTTCGAACGGCTGCTCCCCGCATCCCCCCACGAGGTGGAACTCCTCTGTTTTGAGGAGGAGATGCCCGTTCCGGAGCTGCTGGAACAACAGCTCGCCCGTGTTACAGGCTGTGACGCGATCCTGCTTCCGGATGGCGCGGCCATCCTTGGGGAAACCGGGCTTCGGGCGGGCAGCATCCCGCTGGTCCTGCCCCGGGTACATAACTGCGTGGCGCTCCTGCTCGGCGGTGCAGACCGGTACCGCAGCCTGTTTGAGCGCTATCAGGGCGGCATCTGCTGGCAGACCGCCGGCCTTGCCGCGCTGCTCGGTTCCGACGCGCAGGAAGCGTACTCCTGTCTGTGCTATCTTGCGGATACCCAGCTTGGCCTGCGGGACACTTCAGTAGAAGCACAGGCCGCTGCCAAACGGTACGGCTGGGACTTTTTCGAGGCCGAAACCGACCTCTCCTTGATTGAGCGGATGCTCGCCGGGGACTGGGACACGGATGCGTTCCTGACTGTCCGTCCGGGGGAACAGGTCCTGCCCTCCTACACCCGTACCCTGATGGAAGCTGCCGCCTGCCGGTGATCCGGCTTTCCCGCGCCAGAGAGGGCGCCGCAAATGCGGCGCCCTCTTTGTGATCCTCTTTATTTCCCGCCGGCGATCTCTTTCAGAGAAGTGACCATCCCTGCTAGGGACTGGATTTCACTTGGAATGATGATCTTAGTTGCCTTGCCATCTGCCGCTTTTGCAAACGCCTCCAGGCTTTTGATCTGGATGACCCGGTCGGTCGGATCGGCTTCGTTCAGCATCTTGAGTGCATCCGCATAGGCGCGCTGCACCATCTGGATCGCTTCCGCTTCACCTTGCGCTTCACGGATCTTCTGCTCGCGGACACCCTCTGCACGCAGGATCGCGGATTCTTTCTCCGCTTCCGCGCGCAGAATCGCGGACTCCTTTTCACCCTCGGCCACAAGGATCTGGCTGTGTTTTTCGCCCTCTGCACGCAGGATGGATTCGCGGCGTTCGCGCTCGGCCTTCATCTGTTTTTCCATCGCGTCCTGGATCTCGCGCGGCGGCAGGATATTTTTCAGCTCGACCCGGTTGACCTTGATCCCCCATTTGTCGGTTGCGACATCCAGCGTCGCGGTGATCTTGGAGTTGATGACATCACGGGAAGTCAGGGTGCTGTCCAGCTCCATCTCGCCGATGATGTTGCGCAGGGTGGTTGCGGTCAGATTTTCGATCGCCGACATCGGGCGCTCGACCCCGTAGGTGTAGAGCTTGGCATCGGTCACCTGATAAAAGACAACCGTATCAATCTGCATGGTAACATTGTCCTTGGTGATTACCGGCTGGGGCGCGAAGTCGACTACCTGTTCCTTCATGGACATCTTTTTGGCAATCCGGTCGATGAACGGCACCTTGACATGCAGCCCGGTCTCCCAGGTGGCATAATAGCTGCCGAGGCGCTCGACCACATAGACACTCGCCTGCGGGACGATCTTGATGTTCGAGATCACGACGATCAGCACAAACAGTACAATCGCGATCAGGATTGGGATTAAAAGCATGGACGTTGAAATAAACATGGAAATTCCCCCTTTTTTAGAAATAAAACAGGCACTGCCTATCAAACACTACAACAGAAGTTCCCGAAGGGTTCCAACTGCCTGATGCCAGTCTGTTGTATGTATCCGTCTGGACGCTGAATCAGGCTGCGGAATTCTCTTGGCGGAGGGGCATCATGTCGCCCCTTTGTGGGTATGCTGTGCTGTTTCGGCTGCAACGATCAGCTTCACCCCTTCGATCGCCAGCACCCGGATCCGTTCCCCCTCTTCGAGGATTTCGCCATCCTGGGTGCGGGCGGACCAGTCCATCCCAAGCACCGAGACCCGGCCCATTCCGGGAAGGTTATCCACCGTCTGGGTCACCACCCCGGTCTTTCCGATTACGCGGTCTGCGTTGGTCGGTTCCTTGCAGGTCTTAACCACCTTTCGGACAAATGGACGGGTAGCCAGCAGTGCAGCCAGAGAGACCCCCGCAAATAGAATCCATTGGGTGCGTACCGACGCGCCCAGCGCCGCTGAAACCGCCGCGACCACTGCGCCCAGCGCAAACCAGATTGCATTGAGCTGTACCGTGATCCCCTCGGTAACCGCCATCGCGATTCCGAGAACCAGCCAGAACACCGGCATCATTGACCCAACAAACGACATAATCAGACCCCCTTGCTTTTTTTCATCTGGTGGTATCGTCAAGACACTGAAAAACAGGCATCTGCTTTTCAGAGGCGGGCAAAAGTCCGCCAGCACATTGTGTGCCGAATGACTATGTAACCCTAGAAGCAAGGCCGTAAACAGCAGCCTTTTTTAGAGAGACCGCTGCGGGTTAAAAAAACCAGAAAAAGCTTTGCTCCTGTCCTAACCGGCAGGTACCAAAGCCGATTTCAGCTTTGGTGTACGATCTTGCAGGCTGTCTGCAACATCGCCCCCGCCTTTGTGGATATTATAGCATAAAACGAGTGTTTTTCACAATGCCTGAAACAGAGCCTTTTTTTCCCGGTGGGGTCCGGGCGGGTTTTGTAGATGGGCGCATCCTCCTCGAGCTTACCCAATCGCGTCCAATCTCGCGTATACGCGCTCATACACCACTTTCAGGCGGCAGTAGTTCCGAATCAGAATGTTCTAAGGACCGCCTATAGTATCCTGGCCCGATGGGAAAACGGCCTCGTTACGCCGGGAAAAAGGGCAGATGCGGCGGTCAGGGCTTCTGGTCGCAGCTGCGGATGGATGGAACCCCGACAATGAGAGAAGCGGCGGCCAGAGTGAGCACTCCTGCGACGATAAACCAGTTTTGCACCCCACAAAGCTCGGCAAATATGCCTGAAACCGACAGAGCGACCGGTGCGACCACCAGTTGAACACTGCTTGAGATCGAGAGAACTCTGCCGAGATACTGCTGTTCGAATCCCTGCTGGAGCAGAGGGGTGTACATCCCCCAGTAGAACGGTCCAGAGACTCCCATAAAGAACGAGCAGACAGAAAATGCCCAGAATCCGTCGGGCGGGAGCAGGCCGGAAAAAATCAGGCTGGCAGACATCAGCAGGAACGAAAACAGGATGGTACGGATTTTATTTTTGGAGCCGCCCCAGCCCCCGAGGACTAACGATCCAAGCAGCAGCCCGATCGAAAAAACGATCTCCGCAATGCTTGCGTGAACATTGGTGCCGCCAAAGTAGGACATACTCATCAGCGGAAAGAGCGCACTGGTGGGCATCAGCGCGAAGGTGTAAAGTGAGCTGACCAGCACCAGCCCAAAGAGGCCGCGGTTGGAGCGCAGGATGCGGAATCCGGCAGCGGCTTCCCGCAAAAACGACCCTTTGGGTTCTGCCGTTTCGGAGCGGGCGGGCAGAGGAGGGATATGGCAGATACAGAGGGTGCAGACCGCTGCCAACGCACCGATTACATCAAGAAAAACAATGCTGCTCAAGCTCCAGACGCTGTAAATGACCGCTGCCAACGCAGGGCTGAGAATCTGCGAAACCGATTGCAGCGACTGGGAATACCCGGCGCAGCGGGTGAGCTGATCCGCCGGGACGATCTGTGGGGTGACCGCCTGAAGCGACGGGTTGTGGAATGCCGACCCGACCGACCGGGCGAGCAGGACCGAGAGGATCAGCCAGACGGGGAGCGCTCTTCCGCCCAATCCGGCGGCAACCAGCAGGAGGCTTGCGAGTGCGATCAGCAGGTCGGAAACGATCATAATTTTTTTGCGGCTGTAGCGGTCGATGTAAACCCCGATGAATGGGCCGAGCACCGCTTGTGGAAGAAACCCGGCGAGCATTGCAGCGGAGAGGACTAATGCGGAACCGGTTTTTTCGGTGAGATACCAGACGATCGCAAATTGCAGGATCGAGCTGGAAAGCTGGGAAACCGCCTGTCCGGACCAGATTATAAAAAAGTTCTTTTTCCATTGGTACATATCGAAGCCCCCTCTGCGCAGATACTTTGTCTATTATATCCAATCTGGATAGAAAGCGCAAGCGCCGGGGGCACACAGCGCGTACGGCGGCGGGGGCTCTGCCCCTCGACCCCGCGATTTTTTGAAAAAAATCGAGTAAAACTTTAGAGTTTAAAACAGAGAGGATTTCTCAGGCCGGGGAGGGACGTATGATGATTGGCTGGTAAGAGAGCCAGAGGTGGTATTACGGCGGATCTTCCGGTTTCTGCCCGAGGGGCTGCCTTTGACAGATTGCATAAAACGGTAGAAGTACAAAACAGGCATCCCGGAAACGGGATGCCTGTTTGTGTTTAAGCAGGGGTCTTTTCCTGCCGTTCTTTGTAATGGTGCGCCTGCTCAAGCAGCATATCCTTGACCTTCATCAGACGGATCTGGGTAGAGCGTTCGCTCTCGTCCAGCTTCATCGTGATGTACTTGATGTTCTCCTGCGTTTCAGGGATCATGACATGTTCGAGCGCATTGACGCGCCGGCGGGTTTTTTCGATCTCCGCAGCCATGAGCTGGCAGGACTTTTCGCACTCGGCGAGACGGAGCATATCAGGCAGGATGTCCGCCAGCGACTTTACCGCGTCGTCGAGATCACTCGAAGTGAAAGCGTAGCCATAGGAATAGATGTTGTTTGCATCCGAGGTGCGCGTCTTATACTCAAAAACCGGGATGTCCACGCTCATGACATTGCGGTGGGAGGTCTCAAGATAGACCTCCTGCATCGGCGCCATCATCGCGACATTGAGCACCTCGTCGGCCATCCCTGCGCGGGCGAGCACGAAATTTTTGTTGGCAGCAGCGATGCCCGCTTCCACCTTTTCGCGCAGTGCTTTATTCTCCCGCACGAGATCGAGAAACTGCCGCATCAGCTCGTCACGCTTATCCTTGAGCAGCTTGTGGCCGCGGGTGGTGGTCGCCAGTTTCCGCTTGAGGCGGGTCAGCTCCATACGGGTGGGGTTTACCTGTTGTTTCGCCATGACAGCTCACCCCTTACTTTCCGTAGTATTCGTCGAGGAACTCGTCCTTGATTCGTTTCAGCTCGCTGCGGGGCAGGATGTTGAGCAGCTTCCAGCCGATCGCGAGGGTTTCCTCAATGTCGCGGTTGGCGTCGTAGCCCTGCGAGACATACTCGTTTTCAAATGCGTCGGCAAACTGCGCATACAGCTTGTCGATATCGGTCAGTGCAGCCTCACCGAGGATGACCATGAGTTCTTTCGCCTCTTTGCCGCGTGCATAGGCGGCGAACAGCTGGTTCATGGTATTGGCATGGTCGGCGCGGGTCTTACCCGCACCGATTCCCTTGTCCTTCAGGCGGGACAGGGAGGGCAGCACGTCGATCGG
Source organism: Anaerotruncus sp. G3(2012) (assembly GCF_000403395.2). Lineage (GTDB taxonomy): Bacteria > Bacillota > Clostridia > Oscillospirales > Ruminococcaceae > Anaerotruncus. Next base: position 52,864 of record NZ_KE159657.1, read on the forward strand.
CGGCGCAATATTTTTGCGGTAGAGGTCACGCGAAAGGATGATCTGGCCTTCGGTGATGTAACCGGTCAGGTCAGGGATCGGATGGGTTTTGTCATCTTCCGGCATGGTCAGGATCGGGATCATCGTGATCGAACCGTTTTTGCCCTTCTGCCGCCCTGCACGCTCGTACAGCGAGGCGAGGTCGGTATACATGTAGCCGGGATAACCGCGGCGTCCGGGGACCTCTTTACGGGCGGCTGAAACCTCACGCAGCGCATCCGCATAGTTGGTGATGTCGGTGAGGATGACCAGGACGTGCATGTTCTTTTCAAATGCGAGGTACTCGGCAGCGGTCAGCGCCATACGCGGGGTCGCAATACGCTCAACCGCCGGGTCATTCGCGAGGTTGATGAACAGGACGGTACGGTCGAGCGCGCCGGTCTCACGGAAACTCTCGATGAAGAAGTTGGATTCCTCGAAAGTGATGCCCATTGCGGCAAAGACAACCGCGAACGGCTCAGAGGTTCCGCGTACCTTCGCCTGCCGCGCGATCTGTGCGGCGAGGTTGGCGTGGGGCAGACCGGATGCCGAGAAGATCGGCAGCTTCTGGCCGCGGACAAGGGTATTCAGCCCGTCAATTGCTGAAACGCCGGTCTGGATGAACTCCTGCGGATAGTTGCGCGCAGCGGGGTTCATCGGCAGGCCGTTGATGTCCACCCGCTTGTCGGGCAGGATTTCGGGGCCGCCGTCGATCGGGCGCCCCAGCCCGTCGAACACGCGGGAGAGCATATCCTCCGAAACGCCAAGCTCCATGCTCCGCCCGAGGAAGCGGACCTTGGAATTGGAGAGGTTGATACCGGTCGAGCTTTCAAAGAGCTGAACCAGCGCATTGCTGCCGTCGATCTCAAGCACCTTGCAGCGGCGTTTTTCACCGGAAGCAAGCTCGATTTCACCCAGCTCGTCGTAGGTGACGTTTTCGACGCCGCGCACCAGCATCAGGGGGCCTGCGACCTCCTGGATTGTGCGGTATTCCTTCGGCATCAGAATTCCTCCTTCCGTGATACAATCTCTTCGATCTCCTGCTCGAGGGCTTTAAAGACCGCGTTATATTCGGCCTCCAGCTGCTCGGCAGGGGTATATTTGTAGCGGCCGATCCGCTCGCGGACCGGCATCTTGACCAGGTCGTCGATCGGCGCGCCTTTTTCGAGCGCAGCAACCGAGCGGTCGTAGAACGCCAGCACCAGCTCCATCATGATATACTGCTTCTGGAGCGGGGTAAAGGTGTCCACCTCGTGGAACGCATCCTGGTGGAGGAAGTCCTCGCGGATCGAACGGGCGGCCTCAAGCTTGAGGCGGTCGGGCGCGGAGAGCGCATCCATACCGACCAGCTTGACGATCTCATCCAGCTCGGATTCGTCCTGCAAAAGCCGCATGATCCGGGCGCGCAGCTCCATCCAGTCGGGCTGGACATGCCCGTTGAACCATTTGGACATCGAATCGGTGTAGAGCGAATAACTGGTCAGCCAGTTGATCGCGGGGAAGTGGCGGCGGTAGGCGAGCTGGGCGTCGAGGCTCCAGAACACCTTGACGATCCGCAGGGTCGCCTGTGTGACCGGCTCGGAGATGTCGCCGCCCGCAGGGGAAACCGCACCGATCACCGAGAGCGCGCCCTCGCGCCCATCCGCGCCGAGCGCAACCACGCGCCCGGCACGCTCATAGAACTGCGCCAGACGGCTGCCGAGGTAAGCGGGATAACCCTCTTCACCAGGCATCTCCTCGAGGCGTCCGGACATCTCGCGCAGCGCTTCCGCCCAACGGGAGGTCGAATCGGCCATCAGCGCGACCGAATAGCCCATGTCGCGGAAATATTCGGCGATCGTGATACCGGTATAGATCGACGCCTCACGCGCCGCAACCGGCATATCCGAGGTGTTTGCGATCAGGACGGTGCGCTCCATCAGCGAACGGCCGGTTTTCGGGTCTTTCAGCTCGGGGAACTCGTTCAGAACGTCGGTCATCTCGTTGCCGCGCTCACCGCAGCCGATGTACACAACGATGTCCGCGTCCGCCCACTTGGCGAGCTGATGCTGTACGACCGTCTTGCCCGAACCGAACGGGCCGGGGACCGCCGCAACACCGCCTTTGGCGATGGGGAACAGGGTGTCGATGACCCGCTGACCGGTGACCAGCGGTTTATCCGGGGAGAGCTTCTGTTTATAGGGCCGCCCGACGCGGACCGGCCATTTCTGCATCAGGGTAAGTGCCTGTTCGGAACCGTTTTCGGTCTCAATAACCGCGACCGTCTCCGAGATGGTGTAATCCCCCTCGGTGATCGACTTCAGCTTGCCGACGATCCCGGCCGGCGCCATGATCTTGTGCAGAACCACTTCGGTTTCCTGCACCGTACCGATTACATCGCCGCCCACGACCGGGTCCCCAGCAGCCATCACCGGGGTGAAATGCCATTTCTTATCGCGGTCGAGCGAGGGAACCTCAACGCCGCGCTCAAGGGAGTTGCCGCTCTTGGCCATGATCGCCTCAAGCGGACGTTGGATACCGTCATAGATATTCGAGATCAGGCCGGGGCCAAGCTCAACGCTCATCGGGACGCCGGTGGACTCCACCGGTGCGCCCGGGCCGAGGCCGGAGGTCTCTTCGTAGACCTGCACCGAAGCCTGGTCGCCGTGGATCTCGATGATCTCACCGATCAGGCGCTGGTCGCTGACGCGCACGACGTCGAACATGTTCGCATCGCGCATCCCCTCGGCGATAACCAGCGGGCCGGCTACTTTTTTGATCGTACCTTTGCTCATTTTATGCATTCACCTACTATCTATTAGTTGCCGTTGAAGATAATATCGGAGCCGACCGCCTGCTCCACAGATTTTTTGACATTGAGGATCCCCATGCCGGTGTTGCCCGAGACGCCGGGGATCGGGATGATCGCGGGGAGCGGGGCCAGGCGGTAGCGGTCGATCTCGGCTTGGATCTGTGCCGCGAGTGCTTCGGTGATATAGACGACCGCATACTCCCCTTCGGCGAGCTGGCGGAGTTTTTTGGAAGCCTCTGCCGGGTCGGTGACAGGGAAGGTATCCAGCCCGAGCGCGGCGAAGCCGTAGATGCTGTCGCGGTCCCCCATGACTGCTGTCCTATACATACATCTCCCTTACCCTTTCCCGGATCGACTGGTCGGAAAGCTGGTTGAGCTTGCCCGAAAGGATGATCCGAACCGATTTGATTTCGTTTTCGCGCCCAAGGATGTAGGCCGCCAGCGGCCCGACGCCGAAGCTCTGGAACTGCTGGGGACGGATATAACGGATGATGAGGTTATCGCACCACCGCTCAAATGCGGACGGGGACTGCCGCAGCACCTCGACCGCGTCCGCGTAGTCGGTCGTCGAGAGCAGGTCGCAGATCGAATCCAGCCCTTCGGCGGCCGCTTTCGCGAGCCGGGAGACACTCAGAGAATCGCACTCGGCCAGCGCGCGGCGGATGAAATCCATCGGCTTGCCGGTGCGTGCGCACCGCACCGCTGTTTTGATGTCAGCGGCGGCGACGGTCAGCTCCGCATACCTGCGGACCAGCTCGTCACGCGAGGCTTTGCCCGCTGCATAGACCGCATCAAGCGCCGCGCGGTCGAGGATGATGTCGCACAGCTGCCCGTCGCGGGTCTGGGCGAGCGCGGTATAAGCCTCCTCCGCAGGGCCGCGCATCGGGTCGGGCAGGGAACCCCAGTCCCGCTCCTGCACCGCGTGCAGCAGTTCCCGATGGTCGATCGTGCCATGTGAGATGAACAGCCCGAAGTCCTCCGAGCCGGTGCAGACCAGCTTGATTGCGGCTTTCAGGTTGTGGTAATCGTTGGTGTAGAGGAATACGTCAAAAACCGAGAGGTCGGGCACCAGCTCGCGCATCAGCGCCCAGGTCTTTTCCCGCTCTTCGGCAAGCAGGCTTTCGGCGGTGGGGTTGGCTTCCATCCCGCCCCAGCCTTTGTCCTGCAGCAGCCGGATGCATTCCTCATAGCTTTTGGCGGCGAGAAGCTGCTCGATCGCCTGGTCGTTGAAGAGTGCAAGCTCGTTTGCGCGGATGCGTGCGACCGCATAGGTATATGATTCAGACATTTCTTGACCTCCTTTTACCGGACTGCACGCGCGTCATGCGAACAAAAGGGCATGCACCTTATCCTGAAGCGACTCACGCGCCGCATAGAACAGCGCCTCGAGCGAACAGTTCTCTTCGACGCCGCCGTAGGTCAGCACAAAGCCGCCGTCGATGGTGCAGGGATTGGCGGAGATCGAAAGGGGGCCTTTCGCGGCCTTGGAGAGCGCCTCCGAAAAACCCTCGGGCAGGCGGCCCAGGTCAGCGGCGGAGAAAGCGATTTCCCCTTCCTGCGGCAGCGAAAATTTACCGGCCATCTTGAGAATCAGGTCGAAATACTCCTTGTCGGGCAGCGAACGGATCGACTGCTGCGCATCCGCGATCACCTCGGAGATGATCCGCTGTTTTGCGGCGAGAACCTCCCGGCGCACCGCAAGGTCAGCAGCGGATTTTGCCGCGGCGGAAGCGGCTTCCGCCGCTGTTTTCGCCTGCGCCGCAATCGCAGCACAGTCCGCCTTGGCCTGTTTCTGGGCCTCGGCGGTATATGCAGCAGCCTCTTCTTTCGCCTGTGCGATGACCTCGCTGGCCGACTGGGCAGCTTCGTCCCGGATCTGCTTTACGATTTTTTCTAATCCTGTCATCGCAGAATCCTCCTAAACTTTGTAAGTACGGAACCGATTCCGCTTAAATGTTGATCGCGCCAACGCCGCTGATGGCGAGCAGGGAGATCAGCAGGGCAAGGATCGCGTAGGTCTCGACCATTGCCGGGAAGATCATTGCCTTACCGAACTGGTCCGGGCGCTTTGCAACCATGCTGATACAGGAGACGGATGCCTTGCCCTGATAGATCGCGGACATCAGGCCGGCGATTGCCATCGGCAGGCAGGCGAAGAAGTACATGACGCCCTTGGCGAGCGAGATCTCGACCGGGGTGCCGATAACGCCGACGTTCGACAGGCAGAGGAATGCGATCAGCAGGCCGTAGATGCCCTGGGTGCCCGGGAGCAGCTGAAGGATCAGAACCTTGGAGAATTTCGCGGGGTCCTCGGTGGTAACACCGGCGGCAGCCTGGCCGGCAATGCCGACTCCGATCGCGGAGCCTGCGCCCGCAAGACAGGCGGCGAGCGCCGCGCCCAGTATCGCAAATGCAATTCCCATATTAGCCATCATGATTAGTTTTCCTCCTTAAATTTGAAATATTTGGTATGGGCAGCAAACGGTGAAAACGGACGGCTGCCGCCCTCATAAAACTTACCGAAGAACTCGACAAACTGCAGGCGGTTGCAGTGGACATACGCGCCCAGCAGTTCGATACCGAAATTGAGGATATGCCCGACTAGGAAGACGAGCACAAAGAGGATCACGCCGGGAACGGTTTTGCCTCCCATGGAACCCATCTGGTTGATAACCGAGCCGACAACGCCGGTTGCGAGGCCGAGCGCGAGCAGACGGGAGTAGGAGAGGATGTCGCTGAGGTAGCCGGTGACGTTATAGAGCTCGTAAAGCCCCTGCGCAAACCGGACAGCCGGGTTGGCGCTGTCTCCGTTGGTGAACACGATCCCCACCGCGCCGGCTGCGGCGACCCATCCGAACACGCTGCCAATGCCAGCAGGGACAGCGAACGGAAGCTGCAAAACACTGACCAGCATATCGGTCGAAAGCCCGAAAACGATCAGCCCGCCGACGAGCATATACCAGAAAATCACCTTGCAGAGCGCGCTTTTGTAATCCCTGTGCTTGATGTGCAGGTAAAGCTGGATGCCCAGGCCGGTAAACAGGTGGACAACGCCGACTGCCATCGAAAAGACGAGCAGCTTCATCGGGTCGTTGAGGGGCAGGAACCAGAGCGGCGGAATGCTGACCTCATGCCCGAGGAAGGTGCGGGAAACGACGTTGACCACGTCGCCGAAATAACTGCTGAACACGATGCCCCATGCAGCGGTCGAGATACCGCAGAAGAAGAACATCTTGACCATCTTGCGCAGGCCCGGTTCGATATTTTTGAACTTGAGCAGGACCAGGCCGGTGCCGATGCAGAGCAGCGCGCCATAGCCGAAGTCCGAGAACATCAGGCCGAAGAGGAAATAATAAAAGCAGGCCATGATCGGCGTCGGGTCGATCTCGCTGCGCAGAGGCAACCCGTACGACTCGAGCACCCCTTCGACCGGCTCCGCGAACCCGTTGTTGCGCAGTGCGCAGGGGACTTCCTCTTCCTCACCCGGATCTTCCAGCTCGACCGCGAGGTCAAACCGGCTGGTAAGCGCAGCTTCGAGCGCAGCAGCGTCCGGTTTGGGGATATACCCAGTCAACAGGAAGGTGCTGCGCGACTGGGAGAGGCAGCCGATCGCCTGATACCGTTCGGCACGCATCGTATAATAATCGGAGAGGAAGAGCAGGGATTCCCGCGCCTTGGCCTGTGAGGCGATCTCGGCCTGTGCGCTCTGCACCGCCACCTCAGCCTCCTTGGCCTGTTGAGAAAGGATGCCGATCTGCTCGGAAGGCGGGAGCTTGGACGGGGATGGGGGACGCATGAAGCCCATCGAACGGAGCGCCTCCTCCAGGGCGGGCGCATCGCCGCGCGGGACGACCGCCATAATGCAGGTCTGCTCGTTCGATTGGCTGATGAGGTCGATGTTGACCGCCTGCACCTCGGGGGCAAGCTCGGCAATCCGCCGGTATAGCTCCTCAAGGGTGAGCGGCTCGGCGAACGACCCGATAAACGCCGCAGTGGTGCGGGTCCCGGTAAACCGCATCGAGACATCGAGGCCCGCCCACGGTGCGAGCTGGTCGAGCTGGGTTTGCAGTTTCACCAGTTCCGCGCGGTTTTCCGCGATTTTTTTCGAGAGGGAAACCAGATGGGATGCTGTTTCGGAAATTTCATCCCGTTTGCCGCAGAGCGCGTCGTATTCTTTTGCGGAGATCGCGCGCCTGCCTTCGAACATGGCAAACATCGAGGACTTTTCCGGGACATACTCGTTGAGCACCTCGACAGCCTGGCTGGCGGTGGAAGCCGCTTTTTCAAACAGCGACTTCTGCTCCTGCGTGTCCGGCTTGCCGAATACCTGGTCCTGCAAGGGCAGATCGGTCAATTCGACCGCGCCGCGCCGCTGCAGGAGTTCCAGAATCTGTTTACGATCCTTTTTGAGCGCGCATATGCTGATGCGTTGCATCTGCAATACCGCCATAAAACGATACCTCCTTTTTAGATGGGATCAGCGGGCTGTCAAAACCCGCCTAGACCAGTTCGGAGAGGATCAGGTTGAGCGCCTCTTTCCGTCTGGACTGCGCCTGTGCGCGCAAGCCGTCAATCTTCGACTCCGCCGCTGTGAGCGCCTCTTTCTGGAGGCCTTCACCGAGCAGGCGCGCCTGTTCAACCTCGAGGGCGGCACGCGCTTTGGCGTCACTGATCATTTTGGAGGCCGACTGTGCACAGTCGCTCTTGGCCTTGGCAAGGATAGATTCCCGCTCAAGAGCCGCTTTTTTAGCGGTTTCTTCCGCTGCAAGCTCTGCATCCCGGATCGTCTGCACCGTATTCTGGTTCATGCTTATCACCACCTGTTTTGCACCGTTTGAAGATGTATTTTTGTAGCCATCCTTTAGAAAGGAGAGGGTCTCCATCAGAGACACCTTTGTTATTGTACACGAAAATAAGGCAAAATGCAATATAATTGGTACGAAAAAAGAGCATCTTTTTCTGGATTTCGCAAGATTTACATCGGTATCCTGCATTTTGCATTCGAGGGCTTATCAAGGGGGCTGGAGGGCTCTGGTGATATGCTCTGCAGCGCCTCTCGGCTTCCTTTTATGCCGTTGATACCGGGTTCTTCAAGCCCTTCACCAAAAAGGGCCACAACAGGTAATTGCCCATTGTGGCCCACTGCTTAACAAAGCAGAATTCAGCGTTTTCCAGTCTTTGATAAATCTGAATGGCAGCCACAGCATTTTATATTTTCTGAACACAGGCAGCAAGCAAGCCCGCATCTGGCAGTTCAAGGTTCTCTTTTCACGATATGCACTCACTTTCCCTGCAAATAAGGAATTCTCCTGCGGCTCTGGATGCCGCAGACAGGGAGCAGGGCCAATGTTGCCGGGCCAGGATTTTTGTGCTATAATCGAGTAATTGGAAAGACGCAGAATGGGTTCTTTTCGGGCTTACGGCAGGGGCGGCGGCAGCGCTGGATTGGATTGCGCAGTTATCTTGCGCGCAGAGCGTGCCGGCGGGCTTTTGCCCTCCACTTTAGTGCAAAGCAAGCGCTCGCTTTTGCGTGTGCTGACGATATCCGAAAAAGCAAAGTTGGATTTGCTGATTTGATCCGCCGGAAAAGACTGTTTTCGCGGCGGTCTTGGCGTCTGCCAAAAATGCAGGAACGAGGAAAATGGAGTATGGGAAAGCTGGCTGTTGGGATACTGGCCCATGTTGACGCGGGAAAGACCACCCTTTCGGAGGCGATGCTCTACCGGAGCGGCTGCCTGAAGAAGCTTGGGCGGGTGGACCATCGGGATGCGTTTCTGGATACCGATGCGCTCGAACGGGAGCGGGGAATCACGATCTTTTCCAAGCAGGCGGAGCTGCCGGTGGGGGAATGGGGGATCACCCTGCTGGACACACCGGGGCATGTTGATTTTTCGAGCGAGATGGAGCGGGTTCTCGGCATCCTGGATTACGCAGTCCTTGTCATCAGCGGCGCCGACGGGATACAGGGCCACACCCGTACCCTTTGGGACCTGCTCGCCAGATACCGGGTGCCGGTATTCCTGTTTGTCAACAAGATGGACCTGCCGGGCAGCGACCGGGAGGGGCTGCTGTCCGCGCTCAAAAGCCAGCTTGAGGAGGGATGCGCCGCATTCGGCGGCGAGGAAGGGGAGGCGTTCTGGGAGGAGGTCGCGCTCTGCGATGAGCAGGCGATGGCCCGCTATCTGGAGGACGGTGTTCTCCCGGACGGATTTGTCGCCTCGCTGGTTGCGCAGCGCAGACTGTTCCCCTGCTATTTCGGCTCGGCGCTCCGCCTTGACGGGGTGGACGCCCTGTTAAAAGGGATTGAACGGTTCACCCAGATGCCCGACTATCCGGAGACGTTCGGTGCGCGGATTTACAAGATTGGCCGCGACCCGGGCGGCGCGCGTTTGACCTTTCTCAAGGTCACGGGCGGGAGCCTGCGTGTGAAGGCCCTGTTGACCAACCGCCGGGAGGGGATGCCGGAAGGTGCGGTCTGGGAGGGAAAAGCCGACCAGCTGCGCATCTATTCGGGGAGCCGGTACCGGTTGGCAGAAGAGGTGTTTGCAGGGGAGGTCTGCGCGGTGGCCGGCCTGGACGGGAGCCGCCCGGGCGAAGGGCTTGGCTGTGAAGCCATGGGGGAGCCGCCCAGCCTCGAACCGGTGCTGACCTACCGGGTGGAGCTGCCCGAGGGCTGTGACCCGCACCTCGCGTTCCGGAAACTGCGGCAGCTCGAGGAGGAGGACCCGCAGCTCCGGCTTTCGTGGGACGGACAGCTGCGGGAAATACAGGTCCGGCTGATGGGTGAGGTGCAGATGGAGGTGCTCCAGCGGCTGATCCGGGAGCGGTTCGGCTGGGAGGTTTCGTTCGGGACAGGGAGCATCGTCTACCGAGAAACGATCGCCGCCCCCGTGGAAGGGATTGGGCATTTCGAGCCGCTGCGCCACTATGCGGAAGTGCATCTCCTGCTCGAACCGGGCGAACCGGGGAGCGGTTTGGAGTTCGGGACGGCGTGCAGCGAGGAGATGCTCGACCGCAGCTGGCAGCGGCTGATCCTTACCCATCTGGAGGAGCAGGTACAGCCCGGCGTGCTGACCGGATCTCCGGTCACCGATCTTCGGATCACGCTGGTTGCCGGGCGCGCCCATGAAAAGCACACCGAAGGCGGGGATTTCCGGCAGGCGACCTATCGAGCGGTACGTCAGGGGCTGATGTCCGCTGAAAGTATCCTGCTCGAACCGTGGTACCGCTTCCGGCTGGAGCTGCCCGCCGGGTCGGTGGGCCGGGCGCTCAACGATCTGCAGCGGCGGCATGGACAGGTCGACCCGCCCGAGACAGCAGGCGCGGATGCGGTGGTGACCGGTTCGGCCCCGGTTGCCTGTATGCGGGATTATGCGGTCGAGGTCGCGTCCTATACCCGCGGCCAGGGAAGGCTCTCCTGCACGCTTCTGGGGTATGCGCCCTGCCACAACCAGCAGGAGGTGGTGGAGGCGCTCGGCTACGACAGCGAGCGGGACCTTGAGCATCCGGCCGATTCGGTGTTCTGCGCGCATGGCGCGGGTTTTACCGTCCGGTGGGACCGGGTGCGGGAATATATGCATGTCGAAAGCGGGCTTCCGTCCAGAAACCCGGGGATGCAGGGGGCGGAACCCGCAGCAGGGGTGCCCCGGCGTGCCGGCCCGGCCTACGGGGGAAGCCTGGAGCAGGACAAGGAGTTACAGGCGATCTTTGAGCGCACCTATGGCCCGATCAAGCGCCGGGCGATGGCGCCGCAGTCCGCCCTTTCCCGCGTCGAACGGGAGGGTGCGGAAAAGCCTGTTCCGGCACCGGTCCCCAGCGGGCCGGAATACCTCCTGGTTGACGGGTACAATATCCTCCACGCGTGGGACGAGCTGAAAGAGATCGCCCGGGACAATCTGGACGCCGCCCGTGGAAGTTTGATGGACCTGATGAGCAACTATCAGGGATATTGCGGCTGCGAGGTGATCCTGGTGTTCGACGCTTACAAGGTGCCGGGAAACCCGGGGTCGGTCACCCGGTACCACAATATCCACGTGGTCTACACCAAAGAGGCGGAAACAGCCGACGCCTATATCGAGAAGGCCACCTATGAGATCGGGAAAAACCATCGGGTGCGGGTGGCCACCTCGGACAGCGCGGAACAGCTGATTATTTTGGGGCATGGTGCGCTGCGGCTTTCGGCGCGGGCGTTCCGTGAGGAGGTTGAGCTGGTCGAGGGGAAGATTTCCGCTGCGCTGGCACGCAGCAACCGGCGGGTCAAATCCGATGCCATGCGGGATGCATTCGAAAAAGCCGGACGGTGACAGCCTGTCCGGCTTTGGAAGATAAGGAGAGGGCTTTTTCACTGGCAAAAAGCCCTCTTTTTTGTCGCTGGCTGTCGGCGGGAGACGCCGCGCTTGCCGAGGCCCTTTAAAAGACACCTTTTGTTCCCTGTAGCTGTGGCAGCAAAAAGAGCACCGCTGCAAGGAAGAGGATGGCCACACGGATCATCTGACCGTTCTGTCCGGACATGGAAAGTCCCCCCTTTTTTCACAGGATATGCGGGAAAGGGAGGGGACGTGCGTGGATCAGAAGAACAGCATCCAAAGGACACAGGACAGCAGCAGAATGCCGGCGGCGATCAACAGGATCGGAAGGCATCCGGGGCGGCAGCCGCTCGGACGGCACCGGCGCAGCGGCGGGCGGCAGTCACAGCATTTCATATAGGCAGCCTCCAAAATAGAAAAGTCAAAAGGGCGGGACCCTGCATAGGATAGAGCGGGAGGTGAACAGACATATGAACCGTCATCGTCAGATCGGGTATATAGGACGCAGGCACTGCGGCCAGCCGGGTTTTTCACCGCAGCAGGACTGGAACCACCCGCGTCAGGCGCCGGTACCTGAACCGGTCCGTCCGAAAATCCCGGAACCGCTCCCGGTCTACCGCGCGGAGCCCCAGTACCGGATCAATTCGGCCGAAGCCAGGCTGGTGCGATTTTAAATCATGAGGGAGGCAGGCAAAAGGCCGACAGGGCATCCTCAAACAGCCGGATATGCAGCTGTTCGTCCAGTGCGAGGCGGCGCAGCATCGCTGAGACCTTTTTGTCCCGGATTTGGCCGGCGTGTACGCGGTAGGTGCGGCAGGAGAACCGCTCGGCTTCGATGTTGTTCCGGAGCATCTGCGCAAGGCTGCGGCTGGTATAGTCAACCATTCCCCCATTCCATGGAACACAGCCCGGCGGGCTGGGGACATAGTAGCGTGGTTCCCCGCCGAGCAGAAGGATGAGCTGTCCGAGGATGTCCAGATGCTTCATCTCGACCATTGCAATGCGGATCAGCAGATGGGAGAGCTCGGGAGTGGTTTTTTGAAGCATCCAGCTCTGGTAGCAATACCGGGTAATGGCGGTCAGCTCCCCGCGCCGGGAGGCAAAACTCTTGGAAAGCAGCTCTACATAGCGGCAGTCCTGCCCGCAGACAGCGATCTCGGGATAAGGGGCAGGGTCGGCAGTGGGCGGAAGCGGCATAAAAACTCCTCCTGAAGGTTTCTGAAAAAAGGTTCGGTATGAGACATCTCTATGTGCACCACGCCGGTGATATGCCTGCAAACAGATAGAAAAGCCTGTTTCCACGTCCCAGACAGGGGGACCGGAAACAGGCTTCTGTTGTTGTGGGAGCGGTCAGGACTGCGCCCCGCCGCTCTGACGCATCAGCTTTTCCGCATAGCTGCGCAGCTCCTCTTCGCTGGAAAACTTGACGCCGCACTGTTTGATGGTAGCCTGTACCACCGGCGGGAGGGATGAGAAATACTGCCCGTCAGATGCGCCCTTGTTGCTGTTTAAAAGTGGATTCTGCATGGAAAAACCTCCTGATTTGATCGGTTGCTGGTAGGGGGACAACGCCCCTGAAAAACAGTATGTCCGGAAATCGGGCGTCTATGACAGCAGCGGCAACAACCAGCCGGGGAAGGCATACAATGGGTTGACAGGAGGTGAGAGGATGAATCTGAAAAACGGACAGATTACGGTGGGGGAGGTTCTTTCAAACCCAAATGCGCGCGCCCTGCTCCAGCGGGAATATCCCGCGCTGCTCAACCATCCGATGCTGGGGATGGCGCGGGGGATGACACTGAATCAGGTGCTGGGCATGGCACGCGGGAAGGTTTCCCAGCAGCAGGTAAACCGGCTGTTTGAGCAGTTAAGCCGGATCTAGTTCAGAGGTTTTTTGAGAAAAGGAATTGTATTTTGCATGGATTTGCCCTATAATCAAACTGCTGAAGCCGGCGGTCAAAGGCGGCTTGGGACTGTATCGCCAGCAAACTGGAAAACAAGCGGAAGAGAACCAAAAATCGAACAGACAGAAAAAGGAGAAACAGATGGCAAAGATGTGCGAACTGCCGAACCTGGATTATTTCAGCTTTGGCAACCCTTACATTGGAAGCGTGGAGTCCTTCCGGTACCGGATTTCCCCGTCCGGGGAGGCGATGACAGCCGAGGTCTACCTCGATGTCTGTTACGAGAAGGCGCAGGTGCTTGATCGGGAGGAGTTCCCGATCGACGCGGATGGACTTGCCCGGATGGCCGAATGGCTCACCGAAAAACAGCGGGTTTATGGATGAACCCGTCCCAACCAGAGAAACAGAGGCTTTGCGGTATGAATTTACAAAAGGTTCATAAGCGGCCTCTGTTTTTGTGCTATACTGGTTCACGTTATTTGACGAGATCGTCAACACACGGGAAAACCATTCTGTTGGCATCTGCCAACATCAGAAGTTCAACTGGAGGATTTTTGGAAATGAAAAGATGGATTTCAATACTGCTTGCGCTGGCATTGGCCGCAGGCATCTCGGCCTGCGGTACGCAGGGGGCCGATTCCTCGTCCGGGGCTGGATCGGAGGGGGAATCTTCGTCCTCCTCCGAGGCGGAGAGCAGCAGCTCGGACAGTGCTTCCGATGTGGAGGTCCCAGAGATTCCGGCGGAAAAGCCGCTTCCGGGGGATGAGCTTTCGGCGGCGGAGCTGGCGGAACAGATCGACGCGCTTTATAACGGGACCGGCGACTATGCCGGGCTGCCGGTTCTGACCCTCGAGACCAGCGAAGGGACCATCAAAATCCGGCTGTTCCCCGAGCAGGCGCCCAAGGCGGTCGAGAACATTGTGACCCATGCGAAGGAAGGTTATTATGATGGGCTGACCTTCCACCGGGTCATCAAGGATTTCATGATCCAGGGCGGCGACCCCGAGGGGACCGGGGCTGGCGGTGAGAGTATCTTCGGCGAGCCGTTTGAGGACGAGTTCACCGACCTGCTGCACAACTTCCGGGGTTCCCTTTCGATGGCGAATGCGGGCTACACCACCAACGGCAGCCAGTTCTTTATCGTGCAGAATCCCAGCGCGATCAAAAGCGATGAAGAAGTTGACCAGTTTCTGACCATGATGTACCAGAACAGGATCGTCTATCAGGCGAGTATGCGTCTGGATGCAATGATCGACCAGATCACCACACAGGAGCAGTTCAATGCGGTATATGAGCAGCTCAACAACGAGCTGCTTGCAAAGATGAACGAAGGCGTCCCGGATGATTACCGGGAGCGGATGAAGCCGGTGATTGAGAAATACCGGGAGCTTGGGGGGACCCCGCATCTGGACTACATGCATACTGTGTTCGGCTTTGTGACCGAGGGGATGGATGTCGTGGACAAGATCGCCGCGCTCCAGAGCGATGAGGTGGACGAGGGCGGAAACCCGACCGGCAAGCCGACCAAGGAAATCAAAATTGTGAAGGCAACTGTGGCGGAGTGAGTACCTGCCCGGCATTTCGCAAAAAGCCCGCCGGGCTTTGTTCCAGCCCGCGGGCCGCTGCGGCGGCATCCAAAGGCTGCGGGGCCGAAGGGCATCCAGCAAGCGGATACAGGGAGATATAGCAACAACCGAAAGGCGGCGGGCGCAAAAACCCGCTGCCTTTACATCTGTGACGGAGGGGAAACATGAAACTGTTCGTGCGTGAAAAAGCGTTTTACAAGCTGCTTTTGACGATTGCAGTACCAATCGCGCTGCAAAACCTGATTACCGTATCGGTCTCGATGATGGATACCCTGATGATCGGGCAGCTCGGTGAAACCCAGCTTTCGGCAACTTCCATCGCAAACCAGCTCTGGTTTATGCTGATGATTGTCTGCTTTGGGGTAGCGGGCGGCGCAAACGTCCTGATTGCCCAGTATTGGGGCAAGGGTGACGTGGAAGTCATCAAACGGGTGCAGGCGATGACCTACAAGATCAGCCTTGCGGCGGCGCTCTTTTTCGGGTCGGTCGCCCTCTTCTTTCCCCGCCAGTTTATGGGCATTTTCACCACCGAGCAGGCGGTAATCGAATACGGTGCGCAATATCTGCGGATCATCGGCTGGTCCTATCCGCTCTATGCGATGGCCAATGTCGCGATCATGATGCTCCGTTCGGTCGGGACAGTCAATATCTCGGTGGTTGTCTACCTCAGCTCACTGGTGGTCAATACCTCGCTCAACTATTGTTTGATCTTCGGGAAATTCGGATTCCCTCGGCTGGAGGTGCGCGGCGGCGCAGCTGCAACCGCCTGCGCGCGGGTGGCGGAGTTTGCAATCACTGCTTATTATATCCTGCGCAGGGAGGGGAAAATCAGGTTCCGGCTCCCGGACCTGCTTCCCAATAACCGCGCCCTCTACCGCAAATATATTGCAATCTCGATACCGGTGATCGGCAATGAACTGATGTGGGGGCTGGGGACCTCGATGGTTGCGGTGGTGATCGGTCGGATGGGCACCAATTTTGTCGCGGCGAACAGCATCTATACCGTACTGAACCAGTTTGTCTCGGTGATGATCTTCGGGGTGGGCAACGCCGCGCTGACCATTGTGGGCAATACGATCGGCAGCGGGGATTACGAGCTGGCCAAACAGCGCTCGGTGACCCTGCTGATGCTTTCGCTCGGGCTGGGGCTTTTTTCGGCAGGGGTCACCCTCCTGCTCGGCCCGATGGTCGTTTCGATGTACAACCTCTCCCCCGAGACGGTGGAGATCGCACTCGCCATCACCCGGCTTGGCGCGCTGATCGTCTTTTTCCAGTCGATCGCGCTCATCGGGATGGTCGGGGTGCTCCGCGCAGGCGGGGACGCCAAGTTCGTCCTGCTCTGTGAGGTGGTCTTCCTCTGGTTTGTGGCGGTGCCCGCCGGATTCTATACCGGGCTGGTGCTCGGATGGCCTGCCGCACCGGTATTCCTGCTGCTCAAATGCGACGAAATCCTAAAATCCCTGATAACAATGGTGCGGATCGTCCGGTTCCGGTGGCTGCGGGATGTAACAGGCCGTTAGTTTTGGAGTTTTTCACAAAAATACCAGCTTTTTTGCGCCCGGTTTTGCAAATGCATCTTGACAAAAGGCGGACAGATCGAGTATAATGGCAATATGTTAATTTTGTTGTTGGGACTTTGGCACGTCGCAGGCGAGCAGGGGGAGATCGGATGAATGCAGTTTCCCATCCGGAAGCTGTGCTGTTCCGGGCAGAAAGCGATGAGCAGCTCGTGGCGCGTGCGAAAGACGGCGATGATGAGGCGCTGACAGCTTTGATCCAGCGGTACGCGCCTTTTGTCCGGATGAGGGCAGGCGCCTACGGCGTGAAGGAACTGGATGCGGATGACCTGTATCAGGAGGGAATGATTGCCCTGCTGACCGCAGTGCGCAATTACTGTGCAGGTTTGAACAGCAGTTTCCGGACGTTTGCGTCGGTCTGTATCAACAACAAGTTAAACAGTGCATTGCGTGCGCATATGCGGGAGAAAAATGCCCCGATGCGCGGATATCTTTCACTCAGCGAGCCGGAGGTTCCAGAGGAGGCGCTCACCGCGCATACGCTGGATCCGGAACAGCTTGTGATCCAGAGTGAGGAGACCGATGCACGCAACAGGCGGATCGAAACTCTTTTGTCCTTGTTTGAACGGCAGGTTTTAAAACTGTATCTCAGCTCATATTCTTATGAAGAGATGTCGAAACAACTCGGTTCATCCACCAAAGCTGTTGACAATGCCTTGCAAAGAGTGCGGCGAAAGCTGCGGACAGTATTTACCCTTGAGTGATGTGCCCGCGTATCCCCTATTTTGTGACAGTCCCGTAGAGGGATTGCATATATACCCTTTGGCACCTATTGGCAGAGCTTGAAATCAATCTCGGTCTACGCAGTTCCAGCGGGTAAATCCAATTTTTAAGCGAGGTTATCAAAATGTACACAGACAAAACACTAACATGCAAAGAGTGCGGAGCCGAGTTCGTTTTTACTGCTGGCGAGCAGGAGTTTTATGCTGAAAGAGGCTTTGTGAACGAGCCGCAGAGATGCAAAGCTTGCCGCGATGCGCGCAAGAACAATGCAAGACCCCAGAGAGAGATGTTTACCGCTGTCTGCGCGAGCTGTGGAGCCGAGGCGAAAGTCCCCTTCCAGCCCCGTGAGGACCGCCCGGTCTATTGCTCTGACTGCTTCGCCAAGATGAAAGACGCGCAGTAATTTCCGTAAAATGAAACGGTATCCTCTCGGGTGATCTGCCCAGAGCGGATATGCGTAAAATAAGCGGTACATGGATGACATTCATGTACCGCTTTCTTCGTATCCGGGTTCTGCTTTCCCGCTTTTACACGCCCGCTGGCTTTTACAAATATAAAAATCAGGACCGGGATTGCCTGAGAAATCGGGAGTGTCACGCTGCCCCGCTTTCAAACAGGCCCCGCCCCCAGAGGTGAACGATATGAAAAAACTCGGTTTTGGCACGATGCGGCTGCCCTTGACAGATCCCGACAACGCTGGGAGCGTCGATCTCGAACTGTTCAAGGAGATGGTGGACACCTATCTTTCCAACGGATTCTCCTATTTTGACACAGCCTGGCCTTACTGTAGGGAACAGAGCGAGTGCGCAGTCCGGACAGCGCTCGTGGAACGCTACCCGCGTGACCGCTATCAGCTGACAGATAAGCTGCCGGCTTATGTCCTGCACTCTTTTGATGACAGAGATCGGATTTTTCAGGAACAGCTTCGAAAAACCGGGGTGCGCTATTTTGATTACTATTTTTTGCACAATATCAACGCCTCCACCCTCCCGGACTTCGAGCGCTTTGACTGTTTCGGCTGGATCAAGCGGAAAAAAGCCCAGGGGGATACCAGGCATATCGGTTTTTCCTATCACGATGGGCCGGAGCTGCTCGACAAACTGTTGACAGAGCATCCAGAATTTGAGGTCGTACAGCTACAGCTCAACTACCTTGACTGGGAGAGCCTTGGCATACAGTCAAAAAAATGCTACGAGGTTTGTGTAAAGCATGGAAAGCCGGTTTTTGCGATGGAGCCGGTCAAGGGGGGCACACTGGCAGAGGTGCCGCAAGCGGTCGAAGAGCTGTTCCAGGGATATGCTCCGGGCCGCTCGGCAGCGTCGTGGGCCATTCGATTTGCCGCAAGCCATGAGCAGGTTCAGCTTGTTCTGTCGGGGATGAGCAATCTCCAGCAGCTTTTGGATAACATCAGCTATATGTCGGCGTTTCAGCCGCTGGACGAGACCGAGATGGCTTTGGTAAAACAGGCCGCGGAGCAGATCAACAAACAGGTGGAAATCCCCTGTACGGCCTGCGCCTACTGCACAGAAGAGTGTCCAAAACGGATAGCAATTCCTCAATATTTCTCTCTGTATAATGCGGAGGCGCAGGAACGGAAAACGAAAACCTTTACCGTACAAGCAGCATATTACGAAAATCTGGCCTTGGCCTTTGGAAAAGCCAGTGATTGCATCAAATGTGGAAAGTGTGAGAAGCATTGCCCGCAGCATCTCCCAGTCAGGAATTATCTGGAGGATGTTGCGGCGAAATTTGAAAGATAGCCGCGCATATTCCAAAAAACGCACCATGCAGGAACCGATGCCCTGTATCGTGCGTTTTGGTGGTGCGGTCGTTGCTGGAGGCATTCTTACAGGCCCGTTTTAATCCCCTTCCCGCACCAGATAGAGGTTGTGATCCTGGTCGAAGAACGAGAACATCCGCCCGTAGGGGAACTCTTCCAGCTTGCCGACCTCGATCCCGTTCTTTTTCATCTTGCGGTGGAGCCGGTCGAGGTTGTGCGCGCAGAGGATCACCGAGGGATGCCCCACAGGTACCTCCGGGTTCTGGGCCTGCATGACGGCTTTTGGGTAGAGCACAAAGCTGATGCGGGAATCGGGTGCGGCAACCTCCAGCCAGTTCAATCCAGGGCCGGCCGCCTGTTCGTATGCGACCCGGTACCCCATCCGGTCGACCCAGAAATGTTTTGCCTGCTGCTGGTCCTCGACATAGATGGTCACTTTTGAAAGTTTAGGTATCATATGCATCCTCCTGACTTTGATTGAAAATATCTTCTGATATCGTGAACACACGCCAAAACAACGGGTTGTTTTGGCGTGTCGGGCCAAAGCCCGCAAGCACGCTTTGCGTGCCTGATGGCTATGTAATAGGAGCAGTACGGCCCCAGTAGCTTTCTGTGGCGGCCCCGCTGGATCATACTGCCTCTTTTTAACTACTTTTAGTATAGTCTGCCCTGTCTATTCCAAAATTACTTGAAAACAGGAAAAAGATTGTCCCCGGATCACCCGGCTGCATGGGAAAAGGCTCACTTTTAGACATAATACAGAATATGTGCAAAATCGTCTGCGGAGAAGTGCGCGGCCCAGAAAAAACCTGGGGACAAGGTGTTCTGGGAAGAAAAAGGTTGACCTTTCCAGGCGGATAAATTATACTGGAAGAAAGGCCGGTATGCAGATTTCGGCAGCCGGGCCGTTCAACGAGACGATGCGAGGGAGGGCCTGCCATGAAAAAATTTGTGATTACGATTGCGCGTGAATATGGAAGCGGCGGAAAGCAGATCGGGAGACTGCTGGCGAAAGAGCTGGGGGTCGGTTACTACGACCGGGAGCTGCTCCGGATGGCCTCGGATGACAGCGGGATCAACGAATCCCTCTTCGCCAATGCGGATGAAAAATTCAAGCGTACCCTGCTCTTCAAAACCGCGCGGGGCGCCTATACCGGTGAACTGATCCCGCCGGATAAGGGGGAGTTCACCTCCAACGAAAACCTGTTCAATTTTCAGGCGAGGGTGATCCGGCGGCTGGCCGAGAGCGAATCCTGTATCATTATCGGACGGTGTGCCGACTATATCCTGCGGGATATGGAGCATGTCGTGCGGATCTATGTGCATGCGCCGTTCGAACACTGCGTCAATGAGTCGATGCGGATTCATCCGCAGATGACCCGCGATGAGGTCACCCGCTATATCACCAGAATCGACAAGGAGCGCGCGCTCTACTACAAGTACTTCACCGGTCTGGACTGGAAAAATGCGGATAACTATGATCTCTGCCTGAACAGCAAGGAACTGGGTTGGGAGAAATGCGTTTCGCTGGTCAAGGCATATCTGGAAATCAAACTGAGCTGAACAGGAAAACAGAAAGGAACCCCCGCTGCCCCAAATGGGGCAGCGGGGGTTCCGCTCATACTTTAAACTTTCCATTATGTGGAATTATGTGTTGGATTCCTCATACATACTGTACAGGCTGTGGTAGATGCCCCGTTTTTCCATCAGTTCTGCATGGTTCCCCTGTTCGGCGATACCATCTTCGGTCAGGACAAGAATCGTATCCGCCCCGCGGATGGTGGTCAGCCGATGGGCGATCGTGAAGGTGGTACGCCCATGCGCCAGTTTTTCGAGCGACTGCTGCACAATCCGCTCGCTTTCGTTGTCGAGCGCGGAGGTGGCCTCGTCGAGGATCAGGATGGGCGGGTTTTTGAGGAATACGCGTGCGATACTGATCCGCTGTTTCTGGCCTCCGGAGAGCCGCACCCCGCGTTCCCCGACATAGGTGTCATACCCGTCCGGGAACTCGCTGATAAAGCCATGTGCGCCCGCCAGCTTGGCCGCCTCAATGACCTCCTGCCGGGAGGCGCCCGGCTTCCCGTAGGCGATGTTTTCATAGACCGACCCGGCAAACAGGTAGACATCCTGCTGTACCACCCCGATCTGCTGCCGGAGGGAGTGGAGGGTGAGGGAGCGGATGTCCTGCCCGTCGATCAGGATGCGTCCGCTGGTCACGTCGTAGAACCGCGGGATCAGGTTGCAAAGGGTGGTTTTGCCACTGCCCGAAGGCCCGACCAGCGCGACGCTTTCCCCTGGCTTGACCGTCAGGTTGATGTCCGCAAGCACAGGGGCAGGGTCATCCGCATAGTGGAACCCGACCTGCTCGAACCGGATGTTCCCCTCGACCTGCCCCAGCTCGGACGCGTCTGGTGCATCCTCAATGTCGACCGGCGCATCAATCACTTCAATGAACCGTTCGATCCCAGTCATGCCGCGCTGGAACTGCTCGGTAAACTCGACAATGCGCCGCACCGAGGCCAGCAGCGTCGTGACATAAAGCAGGTAGGCGATGAAATCAGCGGCGGTGATCTTTCCATAGGTCATGAACAGCCCGCCGATCACCATGACCGCCAGATACATCACCCCGTCATAGATGCGGGTGGTGCTGTTGAACCCCGCCATATAGCGGTATTGCTCTTTTTTGATCTCGAGAAACGCCTGATTTCCTTCGTCAAACTTTTCCTTCTCCAGCTCCTCATTAGCAAAGGATTTGACCACGCGCACGCCAAGGAGGCTGTCCTCGACCTGTGCGTTGATCTCGCCTGTCTGGTTGCGGGACTTTTTAAACGCCCGGCGCATCCTGCGGTTGAAATAGATGGTCGAAAGCAGCATGAGCGGGATGATCGCGAAGATAATCAGGGTCAGCGTGAGGCTGTAGTTCGAGAGGATCGCAAACGATACCACGATTTTCAACCCGGCGATGAAAAATTCTTCGGGGCAGTGGTGGGCAAACTCGGTCACATCGAACAGGTCGCTTGTAATCCGCGCCATGATTTGCCCAATCTTGTTGCTATCGTAAAAGGTGTAGGACAGCCGCTGGAGATGGTCAAACAGATCGCGGCGCATGTCGGTTTCGATCCGGGCTCCCATCACATGCCCGATGCTCTGCATAAAATAGTTTGCGGATGCATCGACGATCCGCAGAACCAGATAGAGCAGCCCGACCCGCAGGATGAGCGGGACAGTCAGCCCGATTGCACCGCCGGTGCCGCGGTTGGTGAGAAACCGCACGATCAGCGGCAGCACCAATTCGCAGACGGTGGTGAGCGCCGCGCAGACCAGGTCGATCAGCATAATTGCGGCGTAAGGTTTGAAATAGGGGGCGAAGCGGCGTAAAAGCACGCTCGTCTTCATCTGTCGATTGTTCAAAAAGGTCCCTCCCGGTGAATTTGTTGCCTGTCAAAGGCGGTTTGGCAGGCGGGCAGGCTTAGAACCCGTATTCATAATCCGGCGCTCCCGGATTATGAATACAGGTTCTTAATATTGGCTTGCATTTCACTGATCCCGCAGATTATTCTATCACAAATCCGGACAGACTACAACCGTACCCGACTGCGCACAAAGGCTGTGTATCAGCGCTTTTTACGCCCTTTTCAGGGAAGGCGGATTTTTTTCGGAATTTATTTTGCATTTTTTCAGAAAAACTATTGACAAACCGGTCCATATCGCGTATAATAAGCAAGCACTCTTCAAGAAAGCATAAAGAACGCAACGCCGTTATGGGAGCATAGCTCAGCTGGGAGAGCATCTGCCTTACAAGCAGAGGGTCACAGGTTCGAGCCCTGTTGTTCCCACCATAAAATGGCCCGGTAGTTCAGTTGGTTAGAACGCTAGCCTGTCACGCTAGAGGTCGTGGGTTCGAGCCCCATCCGGGTCGCCAGAGTGTGCCTTTGTAGCTCAGTTGGTAGAGCAGAGGACTGAAAATCCTCGTGTCGTTGGTTCGATTCCGACCGAAGGCACCACACGCGGGTTTAGCTCATTTGGTAGAGCGCCACCTTGCCAAGGTGGAGGTAGCGAGTTCGAGCCTCGTAACCCGCTCCAAAAAAAGGGGATCTTTTGTGTCACACAAAGTCCCTTTTTCCATATACTAAGTATATGGAGACGGCGCCATAGCCAAGCGGTAAGGCAGGAGTCTGCAAAACTCTCATTCCCCGGTCCGATTCCGGGTGGCGCCTCCAAATCATTTTGAAAGACCTCTTTCGTTAGAAAGAGGTCTTTTTTACGTTCAAAATTCGATCCGCCTATTCAAGGATCTTTTCGACAAGTGAAATCCGGGTTCCCGGTCGAAGGTCTGGGGAAATAGCGGCAGGTACAGAAATACCTGCCGCTATTTGCGGTTTCAGCCGCTTTTCGGAATATGACAGGCTTCTCACCCCTGTTCGACCCGTTCAAAGACATCCGCGATGGCGCCATATGCGCTTGCATATTTTCCAAGGGTGGCCAGGCTGATTTCGGCGTGCATCGGGGAAAGACTAAAAGCAGTGTCGCGAATCTCCTGGATAACTCCGGACATCGCCTCAATAACCGGTCCCCCCAGGATCACCCGTTCGGGATTGAGCAATCCGATGAAATTTGCCAGAACAACCGAGAGCTCCAGAACAAATTGAGAAACGGTCTCACGCGCCAGGATATCCCCTGCGCAATAGGCGTCAAAGAGCGCCTGACAGCTCCCGAATGTTTTTGACAGGGTGTGTGCGGAAACCTTCTGTTCAAAAACACCGGTTTCCCCCAGCACATTAAACCGTTTTTGGCGGATGTCATCGGTTCCGATCTGATAGCAGATTTCCCCCGACAGTGAGTGGCTTCCATCAACGACCTTGCCGTTGCAGATGACCGCCCCTCCGACGCCGTTCCCGATCGAGAGAAACAGCATATCGTCGGTTCCTTTGCCCGCGCCCAGCCAGCGTTCTCCCAGAGCTGCGCAGTTGGCGTCGTTGCCCAAAAAGACCGGGTATGGGAACTGGGATTGCAGAACCGAACCGGCATTGTAGTGGTGCCAGTTCAGGGTTCCGGAATGGAGCACGATGCCTTCGCGGGTGACGGTACCTGGCACGCTGATGCCAAGACCCGAGATCGTCTGGTCGGCAAGGCCGCTCTCCGAAATCCCGTGTTGGATGCGCTCGATCAGCGCGGAAAGCTGGTTCGTAGAGGGGAAGGTGGTCTTAAACACACAGCTTCCAAGCAGATTGGTTATGACCAGCAGGGTTTCGCTCCGGGCGATCGAAACCCCGATTCCATAGGCGGAGTCAGGGTTGAAGCCGAGCATCCAGGCGGGCCTCCCAGCCCCCTTTCCTGCTGTGCATTCTCCCAGATCAATAATCATGGACTTTTTCAGAAGGTCCTCTACGATCAGCGAAACGGTGGTTTTGCTCAGAGAAAGCTCCCGCGCGATTTGGGCGCGGGAAACCGGCTGACATTCCTTAATCATGTCAAGCACAAGCGACCGGTTGATTTTTTTGATGAGTTCTGCTCTGGCAGCTCTCTTATTTCCGGACATGACATTCTCTCCAATAAAAGTTGTCCACTTAATAATACGGATTACAGACTAAATCTGTAATAACAGAAAATCTCATAATTGTATTATATTATAAATAGAAATTTAGAGAATGTCAATAGAATAGAAGGTTGTTTTGTTGGATTTTACCGTTAAAAATTAAGGTCATGTAAACAAAACCGGTTTTTTATCCAGAACTGTGCACAATGGTTCTTGACAAAAGATATCCCTGTGTTATAATGGTTGCAAATAAATAATCCATATCATTTACTAATTAAGGCGGAAAGAGAGAGGGGAAGATATACTGTGTGCAGGCGGATGGCTGGTCTTCTTGCTTTCCTGGAATTAAGGTGATCGTCTTTTTTATGTCCTATCTGGCGCCGGGCAGCCCACTGGACTATCTGCTTGCCGATCCCACGATCTCTGTGGAAGAACTGATATGTACGCTTTCGCGCGGGTCCAAAGCGTGCGAAACCAGGGAACGCAACTTCTCATCAAGCATACGAAGCAACAGGTTATAAGCATCCCAAAGGGTTTGCCATCTGTGAAGAACAGGCGGCAGGCCCTTTTCTTTTTTCCAGCCTGCTGTAACAGAATGGAAACGGCAGGAGCCAATGCGGTGGAAGGCTTATCATGCGTCCTGGTTCGCATTCCGAAGCCAATGGGCCTGCTCACAGGCATTTGCCTGCTGTTTGGAAACAGGATTGTTTTCAAGTGAGTTGACGATATATCAAGTGGTATTTTGGGGAATCCATGCACAAAAAAATCAAATGCTCATAAACTGGTAGTGAGTATAGCTCAAAACAGAACTAGGAGGATTCATATGGCAGAGCAAAGAACAGCTCCGGTCACCGCGACAGGGGCGAACTGTTTTAAGGAAGCGGTATGCATTGACGCCGGTCGGATCTACGACTCTTGTACTGAATGACATGATCCAAGATAACCGACAGACGATACCCAGTCCGGCTGGCTGCGGTATCGGTCCGGTTAGGCGGTTTTGCGTTTCAACGCCGCAGCATGAGACCGGGATGCCCCCAGTTTATGTCCTGTCCAGCGCACAAGCCCACATGGTTTCCCACGAGTGAGTTGGCCCCGCCGACAGGAGCTTTGTTTTTGGCGGTCGGCGCGGCGTCCCGCATCCAGCCTGTTTGAAGCGAGAAAAGTGGGCGTCCCTTTCTGGCGGAAAAAGGAGCCATTTCGATTTTTCAAACCCGGGTCAGCCAGAATCCCGGACAGAGCGCCGCCATTGCAGGCAGGTTCTAGCCGAAGCACTCCGGAAATTTTCTGAGCGCTTCATAATAGGAGATTCCGAAATGCGCGTAGACCGCGAGGTAGAGGATGATGTCCTTTGGGGTATGGATTTCCTCCAACGGGTCCCCAATAACCACTTCCTTCATCTTTTTTTCCTTCAGCTCCCAGCAGCGGCGGGCGGCTCTCTCAATATTTCTGGTGATATTGGCCTGAGAATCACCCAACTGTCTGGCCACTTCAGGATAAATCTGCTTGGTCACCCGTATGTCATAAACCGAGAGCTTCTCCTCCAACAGCAGCTTTTCCATGACCGTAACCGCGCAGCTCAACGCCTTGAATTCTTTTCCTCTCTGTCCCAATACTTCATAAATACGTGCTTCTGTCTGTGTCGTGGCAATCCAACCCTTTCCTGCAACTGGTATTCATAACCGGGTCATTTCGGGTAGGCGAAAGAACTGTCCAGCTGGTTGTGAATACGGCTTCTTAGAGTTTTCTTTTTATAATAGAGTAAAAACGGCAGTGACAGACGAAAAACGATGTTATACGACATAATACGACAAATCTATTGTCGCATTCTTAAATAGGAGAAGTGGTTTTATCAGGATTTTCGCAGGGGATAGAGGTGGTGCAAATATATACAGGAATTGACTGAAAAATGAAAAGATATCTTTTTAAGTCGAATTTTAAGTCTAAAAAAGATATATTTTGTCCATCCGCTCTTTTTTACTTTATGCTGTTTCTAAATGACGATAAAAGGGGGTGAGCATTGTGACAACAGTTGAATCTCAGATTTATGAGTTTTTGAGAAAGGGTGGAAAAGAGTTTAAAGCCCTGTCCTGTGCGATTATGGTTATGGAAAGGCTGTTGTTTGAAGAAAAGAAGTCGATCTATGATATTCAGGTGACAAAGGATATCTATCCCGAGGTTGTAAAGCTAATGGGGGGCGGGCCGGCAAGCGTCACCAGGAATATCGCCCGGGCAGCGAGGAAGTGCTGGAAATCGCAGGAGGCACAGATACGGGAGAAAGTCATCGGAGAGCCCTGTGAGGATATGCACGCCCCAAGAGACCTGATCCTCTATCTTGCGGTTTACGCGCATTTTGGGATTCCCTATTATGAAGCGATCCGCAAATTTCCGGGGGATTTTGGCTGACGGGACACCGCTTCCTACAATACGATCTCCGGGGTCCTGCATATTGTTATGATAAGGATTGTTTAACCGACTTGCAGGTGTTCTTTACAGACCGGGCGCAGCCGGTAATTGATAATGCGCTGAGCGTCAAATGTAAAGATGTCGAGATTATCACCGTCTATCTGGATGTCGAGCCGGTTCCATTCAATAAGGGGTTTTATTCGGTCGATATTACCTTCTTCTTTAAGGTAACCCTCAGCGCATACAGCTCTCCGGTGGTGCCTCCGGCGACAGTGGTTGGGGTAGCGGCATTCTCCAAAAAGGTGATCCTGTTTGGAAGCGACGGCAATGTCAAGGTTTACTGTTCGACGGACCCCCGTAATTGCAGTGAACACGACAATACCAACATGCCCAAGGCAAGTGTACACACAGTGGACCCAAAACAGGGGGGAACAGAAAAGGGGAGGCTGCCAGTTTGCAGTCTCCCCCCGGCATGTGCCCGGACGATTTATCATCAGAATGCTTCTCAAGAAAGAATCTGGACATCCTATTGAAGTCCTTGGATATTGTCTGCGACAGACCGCCAGAAACGGTTCTGTTTCACCCTCCACAGTTAATCAATGCCGGCCCTGTCAGCCGCAGCTATGCCCACCGCAGCCATGTTCCCCGCATGAATGCCCATCCTCATGATGGCTGTGTTCATGGTGGCTGCACTGGATGCCCGGGTTGTAAGAAAGATTACCCGCCAGAAATGCCTTTACAGCGTCATCCGCAGGGCAGGAAACCCCGCCGTAGAGCTGAATCCCAGCCTGCGCCAGGGCGGTTTTGGCCCCGGCGCCAATCCCCCCGCAAAGCAGCACATCCACCTTTGCGGCTTTCAGAAAACCGGCCAGTGCCCCATGGCCGCTCCCACTGGTATCGGCAAGCTGCTCTTTGACTACCAGCCCGTTTTCAACGTCATAAAATTTAAACTGTTCGGTATGTCCAAAGTGCTGGAACACCTGGCCATCCTCGTATGGAACTGCAATTCTCATCATCAACACTCCTTTTTCCGCAATCGTTTGCCTGATTTGGCTCCATTGACAATGCCGTACACAACCGTGTCCCCGTTCCCCCTGGCAGATGCGGTAATGCCCGCCCGCAATGACCAGTGCCTTTCCGTTGACCAGGACGTCGGAGAGCTTAAACCGCGCGGATTCGTAGATCTCTGTTACGGTGGTGCGGGAGATTTCCATCTGTGCGGCACACTGTTCATGCGTCCTTTTTTCGTAGTCAACCAGCCGGACCACTTCGTATTCGTCCACGGTGAGAACGGTGATGCCTGTATGCGTTTCGCCATTGGGGATAAAGCCACAGTAGGCCGGTTCCATGCAAACCCTCCGGCATCGGCTCGGTCTGGCCATGCGGTCACCTCCATTTCAGAAGCTATTATCGACATATGTCGATAATAGCATACTGCATATAGCGGAAAAAAGCAAGCCCTTTGAGACGCTCGTGGAAAATGAAAAAACGGTGTGACCCTGAGATCACACCGTTTCCGATCAAAAATACATGGGAACCCACCTGGGAATGAACCGGATTTTAGAACCCGGTCTACCGCATCAGCATCGAAACCGCATTGTAGGCCATCATCTGTTGGGCATTCTTCATCATTGCGATCGAGGTCGCATTGAGCGCCATGCTGATGCTGCGGTTGGTCGACTCTTTTGCAATATCCGCGTCCATGATCCGGGAAAGCCCGGCCTGAAGGTTTTCATTGGTGTTGTCAAGCGCGTTGATCGTGCTGGCAAGGCTGTTTTCGGTTGCGCCGAGGTTTGCACGCTGGGAGGAAACCCGGTCGGTCGCGCTGCTGATCCGGTCCAGTGCGCTCTGAGCGCCGCTGAGGGAGGAAAGGTCAACCTTATCCAGCCCAAGCGAAGCGGCGGAAAGCTTACCGGCCTCGACCGTAATCTGCTCGCCCGCGGTCGCGCCTACCTGCATCTGCTGGGAACTTCCGTCAAACGGCTTCAGACCGTTGAAATCGGTCGACTGGCCGATCCGGTCGATCTCGCTCGAAAGCTGTTTGTACTCCGCCTGGATCATATTGCGCTCGGTCGAACTGAGAAGGCCGTTGCTCGCGCGGGTCGCCAGCTCGGTCATCCGGTTGGTGATCGAATGCACCTGGTCCATCGCGCCCTCCGCAGTCTGAATATAGGAAATCGCATCCTGTGCATTCATGCTGGCGGTCGAAAGGCCGGTGATCTGCGCGTTGATCCGTTTCCCGATCGCAAGCCCCGAAGCATCGTCGCCCGCGCTGTTGATCCGGTATCCGGACGCAATCCGGCGGATCTGCATCGCCTGCATCTTCTGCGCGCCCGAGAGCATCCGCCGCATCGACTGTTGTAAACCGACATTGCCATTTACTTTCATAAAACACAACCCCCTGTCATATGGAGTGAAAGATTCTTATCCATTTCCAGTATACTAAAATGATCCTGAAAATGCAAGTAGCTGCGGAAAGATTCTTGGAAAATTTACCGGTCTGTGTTAGAATATTTTTGAATCGCAGGCTGTTTCCGGGGAGCAACCGGGAAAAGGGAGGTGCGGACGATGCAGAATCCGAAGGAAATCCGGAAAAAACAGTATTTTTCGATGGACCCCAAACATCTGGTTGGCGGGCTGGTGGAAAAGTGCGTTACCCATGCGTCGGGGGCAAGGCTGGCGATCGAGCGGAAGGAGTTTGCGCAGGCGAATGAGCATCTGAAAAATGCACAGGATATCCTGATACAGCTCCAGTCGCTCATCCCCAAGGACGGGGACGAGACTTCTCAACAGGGAAGGCAGGTGCTGGGGCTGTTGATCCGGGAGCTTTTTTTCTGCAACATCAATAAGGATGCCGGGCGGCTGGATGAGGCCATAAACATTTTGAACCGGCTTGCGAGCGTCACCCGGTGCGACCAGTGAAAGATGGACAGCCCGCCCCGCATAGACTTGGGCGGGAGGTGTTTGGATGGCACAGAAGAGAAAGCCGCAGTTTTTCTGGATCGACCCCAACCCGCCGGGGGCGGTCGAACAGAGGCTGGAACAGTTGTTTGTGGGCAGGCTGCTGGACGGGTACGCGGAATTGACGAACCGCGGGGAAGATGGTAAAATAAAATGCGATAAGGCTGGTGAACCGGGATGAGGCTCGCGGCCTACTGCCGGGTGAGCACCGACCGGGAGGCGCAGCTCGAATCGCTCGAAAACCAGAAGGCATTTTTCGCGGAATTTGCCGGGAAGTATGGGCATGAGCTGGTGCGGGTCTACGCCGACGAAGGGCTTTCGGGCAGGCAGATGTCCAACCGTAAGGCGTTTTTGCAGATGCTCTCGGATGCGGAGACAGGGCTGTTCGAGATGGTCGCGGTCAAGGATATCAGCCGGTTTGCCCGCAATACGGTCGATTTCCTCTGCGCTACCCGGCGTCTGCGCGCATTGCGGATCGAGGTGCAGTTCCTCTCCAACAGCCAGACCATCCTCGGCGGTTCGGAATTTGTACTCACCCTGTTCAGCGCGCTGGCACAGGAGGAGAGCGCCAACCTCTCCAAACGGGTGCGGTTCGGCAAACGGGTCAACGCGCGCCGGGGCAGGGTGCCCAACCTGATCTACGGCTACGACCAGCTGGACACCTTTACCCTCGCGGTCAACCCGCAGGAGGCGGAGGTTGTCCGGCGGGTGTTCTCCCTCTACCAGAACGAGGGAATGGGTGCGCACCGGATCGCGCTCCTGCTCAACGGGGAGGGGGTCCCCGGGAAGAAGGGCGGGCGGTGGACCTCCAAGACGGTCCGCCGGATGCTCCGCAACCCGATCTACTGCGGGATACTGGTCAACAACAAATATGAGACGGTCGATTTTCTGACCGGTCGGCAGGTCCGCCTGCCTGCTGACCAGCAGTTTGTCCACGAGCGGCCCGCTTATGCGATCGTCCCGAAAGCCCTGTTTGAGCAGGTGCAGCGCACCGCTGACGCGCGCGCCGGCCAATATGCGGCCAACGAGAGGCACAGCAGCAGGCATCTGTTCAGCGGGCTGATCCGATGCGGGAGCTGCGGGCATCTGTTCACCCGCAGGCAGTATACCTACCGCAATACCTTTCTGAAATGGGGTTGTTCGGGGCATAATCAGTATACGGCAGATTTCTGCCCCAACGCCGTTTCAATCGACGAACAGATGCTGCTGGAGGAATTGGAGCGGTTCCTTGACCGGGCAGTCCCTGACCGGGAAGCGTTTTTGGAGAGGGTTGCCCGGATATGCAGGCGCTCGGACAGAGCGTCGGACAGGTCCGATGCGGGGCGCAGGCTGGCGCAGCTCAACCGCCGGGCGGAGCGGTATCGGGCCATGTGTGCCGATGGGCTGATCGGATTCGAGGAGCTTGCACGTCAGGTCGCCTGTCTGGACGCGGAACGGGAGCGGCTCTGCGGCAGGCTGCGGGAGGATTGCCCGGAGGCCGACTGGACGTCCCGCGTACGGGAGCGGTTTGCTCTCCCCGGCTGGACCAATGCCGACCTGCGGGAACTGATCGACCGGATCACCGTCTTTCCGGACGGACGGGTGGAAATCGCAGTGAAACCCCTGTTTGGGGGCAGCGACACATGTGGTTGACCCGATGTGTCTCGACAGCAAGCTGGTTGAATGCGGGCCGCAGCGGATGTTCGACAGTGGCGTGACCCTGCCCGCCTCGGTCTGCGCCAAGTTTGACGGCGATTTCGCCGCCTGTAAACCCCAGAAGGTGGTCCTGATTACGATCGGCCTGTTCACCATTGTCCAGCTCGAACGGAGTGTGCAGATGATGATTCCTGCATACGACTACGCGGTCCCGGACAAAGAGGGCAGCACCAACACCGGCTCGGACGATCCATGCGAGGTGTTCAAGAAGATCAAATTCCCGGTGAACCAGTTTTTCCCGCCCAAATTCAACGAAATCGGGCAGGCTTAACCGACCGGGTGCGGCAGCGTGCGGATAGGGAGCAGGCAGAACCTGCTCCCACGCGCCGGGCCTGCGAAACCATACAGGAGGAAGTTATAAACCATGCCACAAGTTACCCTGCTTACCCATACCCCCGCCCCCGAGCGGACGATTGCGGCTGCGGCCAGGCTCTGTTATTCCCCCGCGTCCATCGCCGACCTGCTGGACAACCTCTCGGATGAAAAAGCATCCGGTTTTGTCGGGATGCTCGCCGAGATCGGGCACGAAAGCCCGATCGAACATGCCAGCTTCACCTTCGGGATCGAGGGGGTCTCCCGCTCGCTGCTCGCGCAGATCACCCGGCACCGGATCGCATCTTACAGCGTCCAGAGCCAGCGGTATGTGCGGGAAGACGCGTTTGCGTTTGTCACCCCGCCCCAGATCGCGCAGAACCCGGAAGCGCAGGCACTGTTTGACGAGGCTATGCGTTCGGCACAGGACTATTACGACCGGATTGCCGCCCTGCTGAAAGCGGACCATACCGCCCGGCTCGCCGCCGCTGGGGTGCCCGAACAGGATGCGGTGCGTCAGGCGGAAAAGCTGGCGATCGAGGATGCGCGGTTTGTGCTTCCGAATGCGTGCGACACCAAGCTGGTGGTCACGATGAACGCGAGGAGCCTGCTCAACTTTTTCTCCCATCGGTGCTGCAACCGGGCACAGTGGGAGATCCGCGAGGTGGCCGACCGGATGCTCGCGCTGGTGAGCGAGGTCGCGCCGACCCTTTTTGCCAAGGCTGGCCCTCCCTGTGTGCGGGGCGGATGCACCGAAGGGAAGATGTCCTGCGGCAGGCCGGAAGAGGTCCGCGCCCGGATCGCCCGGCTCAAAGAGGAGGCGCAGGGATGAACGGGACCCTGATTGTGATCGACGGCCTGGATGGCTCGGGCAAGCAGACCCAGGCCCGGCTTTTGCGGGAGCGACTGGAACGGGAGCGGGTGCCGGTGCGGGCGATCAGCTTCCCGGATTACGGGCAGCCCTCCTCCGCACTGGTCCGGCTCTATCTGGACGGGAGGTTCGGGCAGGCGGACGAGGTTTCCGCCTATGCCGCCAGCAGCTTCTATGCGGTGGACCGGTTCGCAAGTTACATGCAGTTCTGGAAGGATGACTATCTTTCGGGGCATACTATCCTTGCCGACCGCTACACCACCTCCAATTTGATCCATCAGATGTCCAAGCTCCCGCGTGAGGAGTGGGGGCGGTTTATCGCGTGGCTGGAAGCCTACGAGTATGATGAGATGAAGCTCCCACGGCCGGACCTGGTGCTTTATCTGGACATGTATCCGGACGTTTCACGCGAGCTGCTTTCGGTGCGCTACAGGAGGGATGAACGGAAAAAGGACATCCACGAGGCCAATTTCGCCTATCTCCAGCGGTGCAGGGGCTGTGCGCTCTATGCCGCGGAACGGTTTGGCTGGCGGGTGATCCCCTGTTCGGACGAGCGTCGGCCGTTTGGGATCGAGGAGATTGCAGAGCGGGTTTATGAGGCGGCAGCCGCCTGTATCCGTAGGCCATAGACCAAACTTACAGGCGCCCGCGCTTTCCTCAGAGCACGGAATGCTTATCCTGTGAAGCGCTTTTTCGGGTGAATTGCCGCGAGGTGGCAGGCGGAGGCTTCTTGCAAGAGAGAAAGCCCCTGCTCCCGGGAAAGATAAAAAGGTATAGAAAAGGGATGTACACCATATGCTGGAGTTTCAACCGATTACCCTCAGCGATCAGGAATGGATCGCGCCGCTGCTCGCGATGTCCAACCGGCGCGGGAGCGAATACACCTTTTCCAACAACTACGTCTACCGGACGATCTATCAGATCGAGGTCGCCCGGATGGAAAACTACTATCTGGTCCGCTCCCGCAAGGATGGGGAACCGCCTTTCTATCTCTTCCCGGCGGGCAGCGGCGACCTCGCCCCCGTGATCCGGGCGATGCAGCTTGACGCACAGGAACGCGGATTTCCCCTGCTCATCAGCGGTGCGGTGAAAGAGGATGTCGCGCAGCTCGAAACCCTCTTCCCGGGTGTGTTTTCGTTTGAGGAAGCGCGGGATAATTTTGACTACCTTTATGAGAGCGAATCGCTCATCACGCTGGCGGGCAAAAAGCTGCATTCCAAACGAAATTTTATCAACCGGTTCAAGGCGGAGCAGGAAGGGAACTGGCGCTATGAGCCGATCGACGCGCGGAACATCGGGGACGCATGGAGGATGAACGTCGAGTGGTGCGCCGAAATGGGGTGCGGGGAGGACCCGAGCCTGCTGGAGGAGTCATGCGCGGTGCGCAACTGCTTTGAAACGTTCGATGCCCTCGGGCTGCGGGGCGGGCTCCTGCGGGTAGGGGACCGGGCCGTCGCCTTCTCGATGGGCAGGCCGCTTTCGTCGGACACGTTTATTGTGCATATCGAAAAGGCGTTCGCCTCGGTAGCGGGCGCCTACCCGATGATTAACCAGCAGTTTGCTGCGCATAACTGTGCGGAATACCGATATGTCAACCGGGAGGATGACGTGGGGGACGAGGGGCTTCGCAAGGCAAAACTCTCCTACCGCCCTGCCATCCTGCTGGAGAAATATCTGGTGTCCGAAAAGGGTGCAAAACAATAGAGGAGGCGTTTGGCAGATGATCCGATTTGCAGATGAAAGTATGCGGGAGGCGCTGCGCCAGCTCTGGCACGAGTGCTTTGGGGACAACAATGATTATGTTGACCTGTATTTTGCCCAGCACGACATTGCCCGGCATACAATGGTGTTCATCGACGGGGAAACCCCGGTTTCGATGCTCTCGCTTCTGCCGATGACGGTGGTGACCCGGGCGGGGATTCTGCCTGCGCGGTACATCTATGCGGTGGCGACCAAGGCCAGCCACCGGGGGCGGGGGATCAGCACAAAGATGCTCGAAGCCGCCCACAAACATATGCGGCAGGCGGGCCTGAAACTTTCGGTGCTCGTCCCTGCGAGCGGGCCGCTCTATAATTTCTACGGCAAGCGGGGGTTTGAGGCGGCGTTCTATGCAGGGCACACGATTGTCACCAGGGATCAGATCCCGGAATACAACGGGAGTTTTGCGGTCAGCGAATCAACGGCGGAAGAGTTTATGGGCATCCGGGAAAATGCGTTTTCCGGGCGCACGATGTTCGTCCGGTGGGATGGGGACGCCCTCTCCTACCGGCTGACCGACACCGCATTCAATGGCGGCGAAACCCTCACCCTCACCACCGGGGGGGCGCGTGCGGTCGCGGTCTGCTACAGCCGGAGCGGGTCGGTGCTGGTCAAGGAGCTTGCGCTCGATGGAATGACGATCGAAACCGCATTGGCCATCCTTCAGCGCAAGTATGACGCGCAGGAATACCATCTGCGCCTGCCGATGGACATCGAATGCCCCTATCCGCTTGAGCGGGTCGCTTCGGGTGCGGCCTACTGGTACGACACCGACGCAAAAGCCCGGACATTCAGCACCGATGGCAGGGCGCCCTATATCAGTCTGGTATTGGATTAAACAGCAAGGCCCCTGGCCGCCCTTTTGGGCAGCGGGAGAAATTGGTCAGGCTTTCAGGAACGCGTCCCCGCAGGTGCGGGAGGACAGAAAAGGAGTGTATCGAGATGATTTATGTATTCCTTGCGGATGGCTTTGAGGAGATCGAGGGATTGACCGCAGTGGACGTTCTGCGGCGTGCGGAGCTGGAGGTCAGGACGGTCGGTGTGGGCGGCAGGACGGTGGCCGGCTCGCATGGGATCGTGGTCGGGACCGACCTGTCCGAGCAGGAGGTGGAGCCATCGGAAATCGAGATGATCGTTCTGCCGGGCGGGATGCCGGGAACCCTCAACCTCGAGCGTTCCCAGGCGGTTCAGGCAGCGATCGACTTCTGCGCCGCAAACGACAGATGGATTGCGGCGATCTGCGCGGCCCCGTCGATTTTGGGGCATAAAGGGCTTCTCGACGGGCGGGAGGCGACCTGTTTCCCCGGTTTTGAAGAGCAGCTCACCGGTGCCCGGCTTTCGGAGTCGTATGTCTGCGTCGATGGCCGGTTTGTCACCGGGCGCGGGATGGGTGTCGCGCTCGAGTTCGCCCTCAAGCTGGTGGAGCTGTTCAAGGGCAGGGAGCGGGCCGCGGTTCTGGAGGCATCACTGCAATGCAGAGGGTAGACATCCGCCCGCTCAAGCAGAAGCTGCGCGCTGAGATCAAGGAATGGCGCAGGGCAATGCCCGATGGGCAGAAAAAGCGTGCGGACCGTAAAATACGGGAACGGCTGGTCCGCCTGCGGGAGTACGCGCGGTGTCATACCCTGCTTGCCTATGTATCCTTGCCGATCGAGGTGGACACGCTTGGGCTGATTGAACGTGCCCTCGCGGATGGCAAGCGGGTGGCGGTTCCGCGGTGCATCGAGGGCAGCCACGAAATGGAGTTCTACTATATCACCGGGATGGATGACCTAGCCCCACAGACGTTCGGGGTTCTGGAACCGGTTCCCGGACGGTGTGAGCTGGTCACCCGATACGACGGGAGCATCTGTATCGTACCAGCGCTCGCCTACGACCGCTCGGGGTTCCGGCTCGGCTATGGCGCTGGCTACTATGACCGGTTCCTTTCGCGGTATCCGCACCCGAAAATCGGGATCACCTATGCGCATAACCTCTGCAAGGGGCTGTGGCATGGGCGGTATGATGTTGCGGTCGATCTCGTGGTAACCGAATCGCGGCTGTGTGTCTGCGCCGCACAGCCGCAGCGCACCAAATCGAAGAGAAGCAGGTGAACCGGTTGAGCCTCATTGGGCCTGGCGTTTCATCCGGCCTTTTTCATGGTGATCGCCGGTCGCTGGAAAGACCGAACCCGGAAGCTGTACGTCCAGCCTTGGGCGTGCGGTGGGCGTTTGCGTTCAAAATTGCAGAAAAGAGGAGTCCGGGAATACCCCGGGCTCCTTTTTCCGGTCGATGTACGCGGGAAGGATCAGCAGCAGCCGCCCCAACCAAACAGGATGATGATAATGAGAAGAATCCAGATCCAGCTTGCGTTGGAGCCGCCGAATCCCAGACCGTTGCCGCCGCAGCATCCGCACCCGCAGTTGCAGTTGTTGCAAACCGGTACGCATCCACATCCACAGTTACAGTTGTTCATCATGATTGATTGACACCTCTCTAGTTAGTGATTTGTTTTATACTATGTGGGGGGCCAAAAATGGGTTACAACAGGGGCAGAGCGGCGAACGGAAAAAATTTACGAATTATTTATGATTAAATCTCCCGAAGGATTTGATTATTGTGCCAATTTGAGGTATTATATATGATATATCGGCAAATTGTACTTTTCCGCCCGCAAAAGAACGACAAAAATGGCGTTCCGGCGGAGGATAAGGAGGACATATGAGCACCAATGATGAGTTTGAAAGCCTGATCCGCAACTTCAAGCTGGATGATATGGAACCGCCTCCCGGTTCGGGGGCTGCGGGACGCAGGGCTTTTGACTTTGACCGTGAGGAACAACAACCCAGCCCCCGCGCCGCACAGGCGACCGCTCCGCGTCCGTCCGCACAGCAGGCGCGCTCCTCCGCGCAGCAGCGGCAGCAGATGCGGACAGGCCATCCGCAGCAGAGGGCAGTGCGCCCGTCCCGACAGGGGGTGGCGGCGCCTCAATATCAGCAGGCGACCGCTCCGCAGTATCCGATGCAGCCGCAGTACCCTGCACCGCAGACGAATCCCCCACAGATGCAGGCTCGCCGGAAGGAGTTTCAGGTGCAGATTGATGAGGATGCGTACGGCCCGTCCGGGTCGCCGCGCAGTTACCCGGCCATGCAGCCGGTCCGCGCAGCAGGCGGCGGAGGCGGTGGATATGGCGGCGGCTACGATGACGAAGAAGATGAGGACGAGTATGAAGGCGGCGGAGGCGGACGCTGGTTCAAAGCGATCATCGCGCTGATCGTTGTTCTGGCGGTTTCGGTTTTCCTGGCGTTTTTCGCGCTTGAAACCGCCAGCGACCTGTTCGGCCTAAACAAGGCGGAGGGGGAGGTCGAATTTACCCTCCCGGCGGGGCTTACTACTGCGGAAATCGCGGAAAAGCTGCAAACCGAAGGGATCATCACCCAGCCGCTGGTCTTTCAGATTTATGCCGACTTCAAGGACGATACCGCCAAATACGAGCCGGGAAACTACACCCTCAACAAGAACATGGGGTATGACCAGATCATGATGAAGTTCCGCACCGGCTCCAAGATCCTGATTGAGGTCCGGGTGTTGTTCTATGAGGGTATGACCCTCAGCGAGATGGCGCAGAGCCTCGAAGAGGCGGAGGTCTGTACGGCGGACGCGCTTTATGAATATCTCAATACTGCTGATCTTTCGGATTACGACTTTGTCGCGGAGATTCCGCGCAGCGCGGACCGGTTCCGCAAATATGAAGGGTATTTCTTCCCGGACACCTACAATTTCTATAAAGACATGAAACCGGCACAGGTGGTGCAGCGGTTCTTCAATAACTTCTATAACCGGGTGATAGCGGATGAAGAACTGACCGAGCGGCTGTCGGCTGTCGGGATGAGTGTCGATCAGGCGATCACCCTTGCTTCGGTGATCCAGAAAGAGGCGAGCAACGCCGAGCAGATGGGGAATGTGTCGGGCGTATTCCACAACCGCCTTGCGGAGGGAAGCCAGCTGCCGCAGCTTCAGTCGGATGTTACGCGTGATTATGTTAACAACTATATTAAACCGTTTCTCGACGATGCGGTGGACAAAGAGTCCAACCCCGATGCGGTTGACCCGAATCAGGCGATGTATGATGCGTACAACACCTATGTCTGCAAAGGGCTGCCGGTCGGACCGGTCTGCAACCCGGGCTTGGAGGCGATCCGGGCAGCGCTCTACCCGGCCCAGAACAACTACTATTACTTTGTTACCGATGAGGCGGGCAACTATTACTATGCATCCACCCTCGCCGAGCACGACCAGAATGTTGCGGTTGCGGCGCAGAACGGCAAGGTACACGGCACCGCCGCGGACACCGATGCGCCGGAGGCGTAAAGACTGCATGAAAAAGGGGAATCCTGTTTTGCAGATGCCAGAGCTGCTCTCCCCGGCGGGTGACCGGGAATGTCTGGAAGCCGCGATCCGCTATGGAGCGGATGCGGTTTACCTCGGCGGCACACAGTTCGGTATGCGTGCCGCTTCGGCCAACTTCGACGCGGACGGACTGAAAGCCGCTTGCACCTATGCACACGAACGCGGGACGCGGGTGTATCTCACCTGCAATACCCTCCCGACCAACGAGGAGGCCGAACAGCTTCCCGAATTTCTGCGGATGGCGCAGGAGGCCGGAGTGGACGCGTTGATCGTGGCGGATGTGGGTATTCTGATGCTTGCCCGTCGGGTCGTCCCCGCGCTGCCGGTCCATATCTCGACGCAGGCGGGGGTCGTCAACTATCTCACCGCGACCGAGCTTTTTCGGCTGGGGGCGTCCCGTGTGGTACTCGCGCGCGAGCTTTCGCTCGATACGATCCGTGTCATCAGGGACAAGGCCCCGCCCGAACTCGAACTGGAAGCGTTCGTCCATGGGGCGATGTGCATGTCCTTTTCAGGCCGGTGCCTTATCAGCAGTTATCTGACCCGGCGGGATGCCAACCGCGGTGAATGTGCGCAGCCCTGCCGCTGGAATTACCGTCTGGTTGAGGAGAAGCGTCCGGGGCAGTATTTCCCGATCTTTGAGGATGAGCGGGGCAGCTACCTGCTCAATGCGAAAGACCTCTGTATGATCGAGCATATTGACAAGCTGGCGCAGGCGGGGATCACCTCGTTCAAGATCGAAGGGCGGGCAAAATCCGCCTACTATACCGCAGTGATAACCAATGCCTACCGCGGCGCGATTGACGCTTATCGGCGTGACCCCGAGCGGTTTGAGCCGCCCCCATGGACATTGGAGGAGGTCAACCGGGTCAGCCACCGGGAATATTCGACCGGGTTTTACTTTGACCGCCCCGACCAGCGCGACCGGGATGGCGGCTATATCCGCGAATGGGAGATTGTCGCGGTGGTGGGCGGCTGGGAGGACGGCAGTTTGGTGGTCACCGAGCGCAACCGGTTCACCCGGGGCGACCGGGTGGAAATCATGATCCCGCACAGCAGGCCGGTTTTATTTGAGATCGGGATGATTCTCGATCCGGAGTGCGGGGAGGTTGAGTCCGCCTGCCATCCAATGCGGCGTTATCTGCTCCCATATGACACCCCCCTGCCAGCCGGGTCGATCCTGCGCAGGCAGGCGGCAGAAACGATTTGAAAGTCAGCACACCATGGAAAGAAAGGTTGAAAAAAATGTCAGGACATTCCAAATGGGCGAATATCAAACGGAAAAAAGAGAAAACGGATGGCGCAAAAGCCAAAATTTTTACCAAAATTGGACGGGAAATCACGGTTGCCGCGCGCGAGGGCGGTTCCGACCCGAATAACAACAGCCGGCTGGCTACACTGATCGCCAAAGCCAAAGCGAACAATGTCCCGAACGACAACATTGAGCGTCTGCTCAAGAAAGCGAGCGAGGGCAAGGAGAACTACGAGGAGATTACATACGAGGGCTATGGGCCTTCGGGTGTAGCAGTCATCGTTGAGACTCTGAGCGACAACCGTAACCGCACTGCCGGCGACCTGCGCCACTATTTCGATAAATGCGGTGGCAACCTCGGGCAGAGCGGGAGCGTGTCGTTCCTTTTCGAGCGTAGAGGCATGATCTACATTGAGAATGAAGACAACCAGATCGACGAGGAAAAGGTGATGGATGACGCATTTGCGGCGGGTGCATCCGACTTTGACTATGAGGACGGGATGATTACGATTGTCACCGAGCCGAATGATGTGACCAAGGTCGCATCCGCGCTTGAAAAGCTGGGCTATACCTACGATTCCGCCGAGGCTGAGTATATCCCAATGACCAAAACCCAGATCACCGATGAGGAACTGGTCAAAAAGATGGAAAAACTGCTCGATCTGTTTGACGACAACGATGATGTGCAGAACGTCTATCACAACTGGGACATGCCCGAGGAGCCGGACGAGGATTAAAATTCTGTTTTGCAATTTTGATGAGGGGGCTTTTTCACTTGCAAAAAGCCCCCCTCTTGCCGCCGGCGGCGGGGGCTCTGCCCCCTGACCCCGCGATTTTTTGAAAAAAATCGAGTAAAACTTTAGGGCTTGTTTGAAAATAGAGAAATAGACGGATGGTTCGTAAAAAGCGAGCGGTTGCAAGGAAAAAAGCACAGGAATACTTGCTGTATTCCGCGCATTTTTGACGCGGCAGCTGCCGCTTTTTGTAGAAAAAGACGGCTATTTCGATTTTTCAAACAGCCCCTAGGTTTAGGTCGGGGAAGAAGGAAGTTGCGCCCAGCCTGCCGGGGCGGGTCCGAACTGTGAATTGGAGGAAAGATGGATGGAAAATCGAGTGGAACGGGCGGTCACAAACCATGATAGAGGGTATAACTGTGCACAGTCGGTCGTCTGCGCCTACTGCGAACTGTTCGGGATGGACGAATCCACCGCGTTCCGGCTGGCGGAAGGGTTCGGCGGCGGCATGGGCGGCATGCAGGACGGGACCTGCGGCGCAGTGACCGCAATGTATATGCTGGCAGGGGTGAAAGGCAGCAGCGGCGGGGTCGAAAACGGGATCAGCAAGGTGGAAACCTATGAGCAGGTACAGAAGCTCTGCGCGGCGTTCAAGGAGCAGAATGGTACGGTGATCTGTCGCGAGCTGCTCGAAAAGAATGATATGTCGCTCGAACGGCCATGCAACCGCTGGATTGCGGATGCTGCCCGGATCGTGGAGGCACAGCTTGTCGGGGATGCAGAGGCACAGACCCAAAAATGATCCGGATTACGAATTGCAGGCTTTGTCCGCGCGTCTGCGGGGCTGACCGCACATCCGGGCAGGGAGACTGCGGCGGCGGAAATCAGGTGCGGGTGGCGCGTGCTGCCCTGCACTTTTGGGAGGAACCCTGTATCAGCGGTCAGAACGGATCGGGCACTGTCTTTTTCTCGGGATGCCCGCTGCGCTGCTGCTTCTGCCAAAATGGAAAGATCAGTGCGGGGAATTTTGGAAAAGAGATTTCGGTCAATCGGTTGGCCGAAATTTTTCTTATGTTGCAGGCACAGG
This sequence comes from Anaerotruncus sp. G3(2012), assembly GCF_000403395.2. GTDB lineage: Bacteria > Bacillota > Clostridia > Oscillospirales > Ruminococcaceae > Anaerotruncus. The sequence goes on from NZ_KE159657.1 coordinate 94,547, forward strand.
GGGCACATAACATCAATCTGGTGAACCCGACCCATTACCTCCCGTGGGTGCGGGACGCATTACAGCTTGCCAGGCTGCGGGTGCCGGTGGTCTGGAACTCGGGCGGCTATGAGCGGGCGGAAGCCCTGCGCGCGATGGAGGGACTGGTGGATATCTACCTGCCTGATCTGAAATATGCCGGCTCTGTCCGGGCGGAGCGTTATTCCGGTGCGTCCGATTATTGGGCGGCAGCTACCAAAGCAATCCGGGAGATGCACCGCCAGACGGGAAAACCAGTGTGGGATGCGTCCGGCCTGCTTCGGAAAGGGGTGGTGATCCGGCATCTTGTGCTGCCAAAGGGGGTACAGGATGCGGCAGCAGTGCTCGACTGGATCGCGGGGACTTTCCTGCCGGGGGAAGTGCTTGTCAGCCTGATGAGCCAGTACACCCCATGCGGTGATCTGGAGCGGTTCCCTGAGCTGCGACGGAGGGTCAGCAGCTATGAATATAAAATAGTGTTGGCACATGCGCAGTCGCTCGGGCTGGAAGGGTTTATGCAGGAGCGTTCCTCCGCGCGGGAGGAATACACACCGCCGTTTGATCTGGAAGGAGTCTGAAAACGCTGGGGTCATGCGGCGTGCAGGATGGTCCGCCGGTGTCTGGAAAAGGGCAGGTGCCGGAGGTCTTTCAGCCGGATAAAAAATCTCCGGCGGCTCATCCGGGCACAGAAAACCCCAAAACCAGTGCAGGCGGTGAGCTGCACAGCAAACTGTACCGGGTTAATCATGTCGGTTTCCAATGCACCGACTGTGCCAAATACCAGAAAGAATGCGAGCAATACGCCTGCCTGGAAAAGGAAGCGGACCCGCCTGACCAGTTTCATACCTTCACCTGCTTTTTTTTAAAATTAGGAACGTTTGTTTCTAAAACTATAATACAACTTTTTGGAGTTGTCAAGCTAAAGAACAACTTTTTATCGAAATTTGAATTGACAAAAACAACTACTCGCTGTATAATGGAAAAAGAAGGGACGAAAGGTGGTCGGCAGGATGTTTGCAGAGCGGTTGAAGGAGCTGCGTAAGATGCGCAGATTCTCCCAACATGCACTGGCGGAACGGCTGGGGATCAGCCAGCAGGCGGTCGGAAAATGGGAAACTGGGAAGTCCACGCCTGATCCCGCCACCTTGCGGGAGATCGCGGATATTTTTGAGGTGTCAGTCGACCTGCTGCTAGGGCGGGAGCTGATCCCGCCAGCGTCCGCGGGGGCGGCAGGGGAGGTTCTTCTGCCCATCCTGGGGACTGTCCGCGCGGGCTATGGGGCGCTTGCTTTTCAGGAGTACCGCGGGACGGAACCCGCCAGCGTGCATAATCCGGAGGAATATTTCTATCTGGTGGTGAGCGGCGACAGCATGGAACCGCGGATCAGCAGCGGGGATCTCGCGCTGGTCCACAGGCAGCCGGATGTCGAGAGCGGCGAGCTGGCGGTGGTGCTGGTCGACGGGGAGGAAGGAACCCTCAAGCGGGTGGTGAAACGGGATGGCGCGGTGATTTTGCAGCCGTTTAACCAGTCCTACCAGCCACAGATTTTTATGGGGGAGGAGCTTTCCCAGCTCACGATTGTGGGGAAGGTCGTGGAAACAAAAACCAAATGGTGATTGCATTTTTGAGGAAATTGTGCTAGACTAAAACCATCCGTTTTGGACGTTTATTGATACACGGAAAAGGGGTTTTATTGTGAATATTTGGCATGACATTTCTCCCAAAAGGATCACAAAAGAAGATTTTATTGCGGTGATCGAGATTGGCAAGGGCGGCAAGAACAAGTATGAACTGGATAAGGAAACCGGATTGATCATTCTGGACCGCATCCTTTACACCTCCACCCACTATCCTGCGAACTACGGGTTCATTCCCCGCACCTATGGGGACGACGGTGACCCGCTGGATGTGTTGGTGCTCTGTTCGGAATCGCTGATTCCGCTGAGCCTGGTTCGCTGCTATCCGATCGGTGTGATCTCGATGATCGACAATGGCAAATACGATGAAAAGATCATCGCGATCCCGTTCAACGACCCGATGTATAATATGTATAAGGACATTGATGAGCTGCCCAAGCATATTTTCGAGGAGATGCGCCATTTCTTCACTGTCTATAAGGAGCTGGAGGGGAAACAGACTGCGGTCAATGAGGCGTCCGGCTCGGAAGCCGCGCTGGGTATCATTCAGGCAGCGGTTGATAACTACATAGAGAAATTCTGCAAGGGATAACGAATGAAACCGTCCCCCGGTATCTCCGGGGGCTTTTTTATGCAGTTTTTTGTCAGCCAAGTTTTTTCATAGAAAAACGAAGATTTTTCTATCGCTTTTTCGGGTAATTTTCACTAAAATAAAAACATCCCCAGCGGTTACAATGGTAGCATCAAAGCAGCTCAAAACGGGGCAGGATTTTGAAGTGGTGAGCAGAATGCTGTCTGACAGCTTTGCATGGAACCCGGGGAAACGGATAAAGACAGAAACACCACAGCTATTTTAGGAGGAAAAAATGATGAAAAAATTACTTGCTTCCATCCTTGCAGCAGCAATGATCGGTACCGCGCTCGCGGGCTGCGGCGGTTCCGGGTCCACCTCTTCGGCGGCGCCGGCTTCTTCTGCCGCACCGGCCTCTTCGGAAGCCCCGGCGGCCTCTTCGGCTCCGGCTGAAACCCCGGCTCCGGCAGCGTCTGACCTGAATGTAGGCGTATTCTATTACACCTTCTCGGATGTCTACATCACCAGCGTGCGCACCAACATGGATGCGAAGCTCAACGAGCTGGGCGTCACCTTCCAGAACTACGACGGCAACAACAACCAGGCCAACCAGCTCGACCAGATCAATACCGCGATCACCAACGGATGCAACCTGCTGGTTGTCAACATCGTTGAGACCTCTTCGCCGGATGCGGCGCAGACCGCCTGTGATGCCGCCAAAACTGCCGGTATCCCGATCATCTTCTTCAACCGCGAGGTTGCGGATGATGTTGTCAACAGCTATGAGAACTGCGCGTTTGTCGGCACTGACGCCGCCGAGGCTGGTCACATGCAGGGCCAGATGATCGCCGAGTACCTGCTCGCTAACTACGATGCAGTGGACCTCAACAAGGACGGGGCCATCTCCTATGTCATGTTCAAAGGCCAGGAGGGCAACGCAGAGGCCGAGTACCGCACCCAGTTCGCGGTTGAGGATTGCGACAAGCTGCTCGCAGAGGCTGGCAAAGAGCCGCTGGCATTCTACAATGCAGGCAACGCCTCCAAGTACCTGGTTGACCAGACCGGCGCATGGTCTTCGCAGGCTGCAACCGACTACATGAACACCATCCTCGCTGAGTACTCCGAGGCAAACAACAACATGGTCGAAATGGTCATCGCGAACAACGATGGCATGGCTGAGGGTGCAATCGCGGCGCTTCAGGCTGCCGGCTACAACAACGGCTACGATGAAGAGAACAATATTGGCAAGTTCATCCCGGTATTCGGGGTAGACGCGGTGGATTCCGCGAAGGAGAAGATCCAGAATGGCCAGATGACCGGTACCATCATGCAGGATGCAGAGGGCATGGCCAACACGATCACTGCTCTGGTTTCCAACCTCAACAGTGGGGCGGCCCTGATGGATAATACTTCCAGCTTCAATGTAGACGCTGGCGTAGCTAAAATCCGCGTCCCGTACGGCGTATACACCGGCTGAGTGAAGCGCTCCAACACAAACGCGTACCAACCGGAAGGATAAAAGCGGAGTGTGCGGGGCTGTCTGATGACAGCCCCGCATACTGCGGATTCCGGAGCCGTTTTCGACAGGGTCTGTCCGGAAGGCCGGGGCATCGTCTTTTGCCCGGTTTTCAGGCAGGCTGTGGGGAAGGGTTGCGGAATCCGCCGCAGAGAGAGGAGGAGTCACATGGATCGGCCAGCACTGCTGGAAATGAAGAATATCAGCAAAGAGTTCCCCGGTGTCAAGGCGCTGGACAACGTGTCGCTGACAGTCCGCCCCGGCACCGTCCATGCGCTGATGGGCGAGAACGGCGCGGGTAAATCGACGCTGATGAAATGTCTGTTCGGGATTTATAGCAAGGACGGCGGCACGATCACGCTGGAAGGCAAAGAGGTCAACTTCAAAAGCTCCAAGGAAGCGCTGGAAAACGGCGTTGCTATGGTACATCAGGAGCTGAACCAGGCACTTACCCGGAGCGTGCAGGATAACCTGTGGCTGGGGCGTTACCCCAAGGTAGGCGGGGTGATGGTCAGCGAGCGGATGATGCGGCAGCGGACAAAGGAGATTTTTGAAAACCTCGAAGTTAAGGTCAATCCTTTGGCGATCATGTCCACCATGCCGGTTTCCCAGCGGCAGATGGTGGAGATTGCAAAGGCGGTTTCGTACGATGCGAAGATCATCGTATTTGACGAGCCGACCTCCTCCCTGACCGAAACCGAGGTTGAGCACCTGTTCCGCATCATCACGATGCTCAAGGAAAAGGGCTGTGGAATCATCTATATCTCGCACAAGATGGAAGAAATCCTGCGGATTTCGGACGACGTCACGATCATGCGTGATGGTACCTGGGTGGCGACCCGCGCGGCAAAAGAGCTGACGATGGAAGAGATCATCCGGCTGATGGTCGGGCGCGAGCTGACCAATCGGTTCCCGCCCAAAACCAACAAACCCGGCGAAGTAATTCTGGAGGTCGAGCATCTGCAAGGGCGGTACACCCGGCTCAAGGATGCATCGTTCAGCCTGCATAAAGGGGAGATCCTCGGGATCGCGGGTCTGGATGGCTCAGGGCGTACCGAAGTGCTGGAAAACCTGTTCGGGGTGATGACCAAGGAGAATGGCAGCACGATCCGCCTGCATGGCAAAGAGATTTTCAACCACTCCCCGCAGGAGTCGATCAAAAACGGGTTTGCCCTCCTGACCGAGGAACGCCGCGCGACCGGCATCTTCGGCATCCGGGATATTCTGGAAAACACCGTCATCTCTAACCTGAAAAGTTATCTGATGGCCGGTATCTGCCTGAACGACAAAAAAATGGCAGAGGACACCGACTGGGCGATCAAGGCGATGCATATTAAGACGCCCAGTCAGAAAACCCAGATCCGCTCCCTCTCAGGCGGCAACCAGCAGAAGGTGATTATTGGCCGCTGGCTGCTGACCAAACCGGAGGTGCTTTTGCTGGATGAACCGACGCGCGGTATTGACGTCGGGGCAAAGTATGAAATCTATCAGCTCATCATCGACCTTGCGAACGAGGGCAAGGGGGTTATCATGGTATCCTCCGAAATGCCGGAGCTGCTCGGCGTCTGCGACCGGATTCTGGTCATGTCGGGCGGGCAGGTGGCCGGTGAGGTGGATGCGAAAAACACCAGTCAGGAGGAGATCCTGACGCTGGCTGCGAAATATGTATAGGAGGGGGATGCACCATGAGTAACAATCCCGGAAAAGCGATCGCAAAACAGCCGTGGGATGCCAAACGGGTCGGCAACCTGCTGTTGAACAATGCCCTGTTTATCCTGATGTTTATTGCGATTATTTATATCGCGATCCGCAACCCGAACTTCATCAAACCGGCTTCGCTCATCAACATCATCGCGCAGACTGCGGCTTATCTGCCGGTGGCGCTGGGCGTTGCAGGTTGTATCGTGCTCACCGGTACCGACCTTTCAGCGGGCCGTATCGTTGGCCTGACCGCCTGTGTCTCGGCTTCCCTGCTTCAGGCAGTGGGCGGTGCGAACAAGATGTGGCCCAACATCGGTACCCTGCCGATTCCAGTGGTCATCCTGATCGCGATTCTGATTGGCGCGGCGTTTGGCGCGTTCAACGGTTTCTTTGTTGCAAAGTTTAAGCTCCACCCGTTCATCGTGACCCTCGGCACCCAGCTGATCGTATATACCCTGCTGCTGCTCTATGTCAAGATGGGCAACAACAATGGTATGGCGATTTCGGGTCTGGACGATTCCTATAAGACCTTTATCACCGGCTCGCTCTTCTCGATTGCGGGAACCCCGATTCCCAACTATATCTGGATCGCAGTTTTCCTCACCGCGCTGATGTGGTTCATCTGGAACAAGACCACCTTTGGTAAAAACATGTTTGCGCTCGGTGCGAACGAGGAAGCGGCCCGCGTTTCGGGTGTCAATGTCATCATGACCACCATCATGGTCTTTGCGCTGGCAGGTGCGATGTACAGTATCACCGGCTTTATCGAGGGCGCACGTGTCGCGTCCAATACCGCGAACACCGGCTTCAACTATGAGCTGGATGCGATCGCGGCCTGCGTCATCGGCGGCGTCTCGTTCGTCGGCGGTATCGGTAAGATCCGCGGCATCGTGATCGGCGTCCTGCTGCTCAGACTGATTTTCATCGGCCTGAACATGATCGGTATTAACCAGGATCTGCAGTACCTCATCAAGGGCGGCATTATCCTCTTCGCCTGTGCACTTGACATGCGGAAATATCTGGTCAAAAAATAAAATTCCCTGTTCTTCAAAAGCCCGCTGCTGGTTTCCAGCAGCGGGCTTTTGCCGTTTCGCGAAATTTACATTGCGTAAAACTTTTAAACGCGAAGCAGGCTCTTGGGGTATGGCATCTAAAGCGGATTTGTAGTATAATCGAAGTATTTCAAAGAATGAAAAAGGGGGACAGGTATGCAGCCCTACCGCGTACTTCTGGTGGATGACGAAGAGGACATCCGGGTCGGCATCAGCCGCAAGATGGACTGGGAATCGCTTGGCTTCTCGCTGGTCGGGGAGGCAGAAAACGGACAGGAAGCCCTTGAACTGGCGGAACAGCTCCGCCCGGATGTTGTTCTGACCGACATCCGGATGCCGTTTATGGATGGACTGGAACTCTGCCGCATCCTGACCCGGAGCCTTCCGGCAGCCAGATTTGTGCTGTTTTCCGGCTTTGACGACTTTGAATATGCAAAACAGGCGATCCAGATGAACGTCTTTGAATACATTCTCAAGCCGATCAGCGCACAGGAGCTTTCGGAGGTACTGGACAGGCTGAAAAAGCAGCTCGACGCGCATCGCGCAGAGGTCCAGAACCTGGAAACCCTCCGGAGGCAGTACGAGGAATCGCTCCCGATCCTGCGTGAATTGTTCTATACCCAGCTGCTGGACGGGCGCATCCGCGCAGAACAGGCAGCAGCCCGCGCGGCGCGCTACGACATCGACCTCAGCGGCTGTGCGTGGACGGTTGGTATGGCGCAGTTTGACAGCCCGGACGAGCGCGGGGAACTGCTTGCCCTCTCGGTGCGGGCATTCCTTGAGGACAACCTGTATGCGCAGCAGGGCTGTACCTGCCGGGCGTTCCTCTATGGGGATTCGGTCGCGCTGCTGGCGGGGTTCGACCACAGCCCGCAGATGTACCGTCTGACCGAGGAGGTCAACCGGGTCTGCAAGCTGGCAAAAAGTTATCTGAACCTTACCCTGACGGTGGGGGTCGGCCTGCCCTGCACCGCAATCGGGGAAATCCCGCTCGCGGCTGCGGGCGCACGCAGTGCGCTCGACTACCGGGTGCTGGTGGGCGCCGGGCGCGCGATTTACATCGGGGACCTGGAACCGGACAGCGGGACAGCGTCCACCTTTGACGAGAACGACGAGCGGGAGCTGGTCGGGGCGGTCAAACTCGGCACACCGGAGGAGGTACGCGCGGTGGTGAGCCGTCTGGCGGGCAAAATCCGCGAGGCCGGGCTGGCGCTCCCGCAGTGCCACCTGTTTTTTCTCGAGCTCTTCACCAGCCTGCTGCGCCTGACCCGTGGAGCGGGGCTGGAGATGGAGTCGGTTTTTGGCGAGGGGTTTACCGGCGCGGTACAGATCACCGATTTTGATTCGATTGAGGAGCTGGAAAACTGGTGCGTTGACCGGTGCCTGCGCATCCATGAGCTGCTCGGCCGGCGCAGGACCGATTCCACAGGCCGTACGGTCGAGAAAGCCAAGGCGTTTATCGAAGGCCACTATGCGGAAACCGACCTTTCGGTCGAAACCCTCTGCGCCTATCTGCACCTGAGCCCCGCCTACTTTTCGACCCTGTTCAAGCGGGAAACCGACATGAGCTTTACCGCCTATGTGACACAGGTGCGGATGGAACACGCGGCCGACCTGCTGCGCAACAGCGAGGACAAAACCTATCTGATCGCGGAAAAGACAGGGTATCTGGACCCGAACTATTTCAGCTATGTCTTTAAAAAACATTTTGGCCTGTCTCCGACCAGATTCCGCGGCGGGTGATATGGTCAGCATACTGGAAAACAGGTACCTGTTTTCAGTGGCGGGCTTTTGCACGCCATCACACAGCGTGTGCCCGATGCGGGAGGGGAGCTGCTGCAGGCGGCTTTCTATGGCAGGATCGCCGCAGGCTGGAAAAGGGTCAGGAGGGTTCTTTTTCAGCGTTTTCATGATATGCCGGAAAAGGGGGAAGAGAAAATGCGCAGGCTGATCGGCCGGATGGTGGAGCGGTGGCGGAGCTTTTACCGCAGATCGAGCATCCAGATGATCCTTTCCCTCTCGTTTACAGCGGTCGCGGTGACTGGCATGATCTTTCTTGGCCTGTCGCTGTTCCTGCGGTTTTCGGTTTCGACCAACCATCAGCTCGCCGAGAGCAGCGAGCGGGTGATGGCGCAGGTCAACCTGCACCTCGATTCCTACCTGCGCAGCATGATGCGGATGTCGGATACGGCCTATTACCGGGTCATCAAGCGGATAGACCTGGAGACCGACACGATTGATACCGAGCTGAACCTGCTCTACGAGGGGAACCGGGACATGTTGGTGTCGATTGCGGTTTTTTCTCAAAAGGGGGAGCTGGTTTCGGTTGCCCCTCTTTCCACCCTGAAAAACAGCATTTCCCCGCAGTGGCAGGAGTGGTTCCTCTCCGCGCAGGGAAAGATCGAGAACCTGCATTTTTCCACCCCGCATGTTCAGAACCTGTTTGAAGACCCGGATTATCGCTACCGGTGGGTGGTGTCGCTCAGCCGGCAGGTCGAACTGACCCGCGGCGGCCGGACCGAGAGCGGGGTGCTGCTGGTGGATATGAACTTTGGCGGGATCGAGCAGATCTGTAAGGATGTGGAGCTTTCTCCCTCGGGAGGGTACCTCTACCTGATCGACGGAAACGGCGAGATCATCTACCATCCGCGTCAGCAGCTGATCTATTCGGACCTGCTGGAGGAAAACAATCTCCATGCTGCACAGTATCCGGATGGCAGCCACGAAGAACTGTTCCAGGGCAGGCAGCGGCAGGTGATCGTCCGGACGGTGGGGTATACCGGCTGGAAATTGGTCGGTGTGGTACCGCTCGACGGGATGCTGGACGACTATGACCAGCTGTTCCTCTTTGCGCTGTTTGTGGTGCTTTTCTCGGTCTTTCTGCTTGCGTTTATCAACCTGCGTCTGTCCGAGGGCATTTCGGTGCCCATCAAGGCGCTCGACCGGTCGGTCAAGGAGCTGGAAGCCGGAAGCACCGAAGTGGATTTCAATGTCAGCGGCCCGTATGAGATCGAGCACCTTGGCCGCTCGATCGATTCATTGGTCTCGACCATGCACCATCTGATGGACGACATCATTGAACAGGAGCAGCAGAAACGCCGGAGCGAACTGGATGTGCTCCATTCCCAGATCAACCCGCATTTCCTCTATAATACGCTGGATTCGGTGATCTGGATGACTGAAAACGGGCGGACTGACGAGTCGGTCCGGATGGTGACCTCCCTCGCGCGGCTGTTCCGGATTTCGTTAAGCAAGGGAAAAATGATTATCCCGGTTGCGGATGAGCTGGAGCATGCCCGGCATTACCTCACCATCCAGCAGATGCGGTACAAAAACCGGTTCACCGCCCGGATTTCGGCTGAGGACGGCGTACCGGCGCTTTATACGATCAAACTGGTGGTCCAGCCGATTCTGGAAAACGCGATCTACCACGGGATGGCCTATGCGGACGGGGAAGGCGAAATCCTGATCCATGCCTTTCTGGAAAACGGCGACCTGGTGATCGAGGTGGCGGATAACGGGCCGGGTATGCCAAAGGAACTGGCTGACCGTCTGCTGGACCAGGAGTACAGCCCGCCGGGGTCCAAAGGTTCGGGAATCGGCCTGCGAAATGTCCACCAGCGCATCCGGCTGACCTTCGGGGAGCCGTACGGTGTGACCATCCAGAGCGAGCCGGACAACGGGACTGTTGTCCGTATCCGGGTTCCGGCGCTCAAAACGCCCGATGCAGGAACGGGGAAAGGGGAAGCCAGATGAAACGCAGACATATCTTTCAGATGGGAGTGCTCTCCCTGTTCGGGATGGGGGTGCTGCTCTCAATGGTTGCATTCGATCCGCCCGGCCTGCACCGGAAACAGGAGCTTTTGTCTCTTTCCGTCATCCTTCGGGGGGCCGACAGTGCCAGCTGGCCGGCGCGGCAGGGTATGGAACAGGCGGCGGTCGATCTGGGCGCGGAGCTGCGTTTTCTGGCGCTCGACCGCCCCAACCATGCGGGCGAACAGAGCAGCCTGCTTGCGCGTGAGGTGGAAGGCGGCGCCGACGGGATCAAATCGGATATGTCTGCCAGCGGGGCGGTTGCCTGTATTTCGGCGGACAACGCCGCACTGGGGGAAGCGCTGGGGCGTGCCGCGATCAACGGGGTGCCGCTCGGCGGGACGGTCCTGCTGCTCGACAGCGTTCCAGGCAGTTCAGGTATGGCACAGCGCCTGTCACAGGCCGCACGCATCCTGGAGGAAAACGGGAGGCGGGCGGAAGCGCTCGGTATCCCGGACGCACACGACTTGGGCGAGTTTCTGTCAGAGAGGTACCGCACCGACCCGCCCGATGCAGTGGTTGCCTTTGATTCGGAAACGCTCGAATCTGCGGCGCGGCTGGCGCGGGAGTTTGAAAAGCCGCCGCTGCTCTATGGGATGGGCGGCACCAATGTGGTGGTCTCAGGTCTCGAACGCGGGGAGATCATGGCGATCGCCTCCCAGAATGAGTTCGCGGCCGGGTATCTGGCGGTCGAAGCAGCGGCACAGGCGGCGCGGGATGCGCCGCAGCAGGCGGTGGAGCCGCTGCCCTTTCTGATTTCCCGACAGGAGAATATGTATGATTCCAACCATGAAAAGCTGCTCTTCCCGGTCACGCGGTAGGAGCCATGTAGAGGTGACAGCAATGAACCATTCATTTTTGAGAAGGGCGGCCTTGCTGGCAGCAATCGGTTTTTGCTGTCTGGCCGGATGCGCGGAGGAAGAACCGGAAACGGTACGGATCGGCGTGGCGCTCTACCAGCAGGATGACACCTTCCTTTCAACCATTGTTCAGAATCTCGAACAGCAGGCGAAAGAGCGGGAAACAGCGGACCGAAAGCTCAACCTGAATATTGCGGATGGGCGGGGCAGCCAGGCGGCGCAGAATGAACAGATTGAGCGTTTTCTGAAGCAGGGCTATGATGTGGTCTGCGTCAACATCGTGGACCGTACCGCGGCCGCAGTGCTGATCGATAAGGCGCGTGCATCCAACGTGCCGCTGATCTTTTTCAACCGGGAGCCGGTGGAAGAAGACCTGATGCGGTGGGATAAGGTGTTTTATGTCGGGTCGGATGCGGAGCAGTCGGGGCTGCTTCAGGGCGGAATCGTGCGGGATGTGTGGAAGGCTGACCGCGGCTTGATCGACCGCAACGGGGACGGCCTTCTCCAATATGTGATGCTGGAAGGGGAGCCAGGGCATCAGGACACGCTGCTGCGCACCGAAAACAGTATCAAAGCGCTGACCAAAGCATGGGTGCCGGTCGAGAAGCTCGCGAACGATTCCGCAAACTGGCAGCGCGGGCAGGCGCATACCCGGATGGCCCAGTGGCTCAAACAGATCGGGCAGCAGGTCGAAGTGGTGTTTGCCAACAACGACGACATGGCGCTCGGCGCGATTGACGCCTGTTTTGAGGCGGGAATGTCGGAGGATCAGCTCCCGTTTGTCGTGGGGGTGGATGCGACGCCGCCCGCTTTGGAAGCGATCGCAGAGGGGACCCTCAAGGGGACGGTGCGCAACAATGCATCGGCGCAGGCGTCCGCGATGCTCGATCTCGCCTGCGCACTCTCCGCCGGGGAAGGACTCAACGGGATAGAAGGGCTGAAAAATGGGAAATATATCCGGACAGAATACGCCGTGGTGACCCCCGAAAACCTGGACGAGTTCCTCCCTTAGGATCTGTTTCGTAATTCTTTATGCAAGGGGGCTTAACGCCAAAATATATCTGACCGTGGATGCGCATGGTAGCGGAGCCGATTGGCCATATCGGTGTGTACCACGCTGAAAAGCAGAACGGCGTTACCACCCAGCACATCACCATCTATTATAACTGCATCGGCACTTTCTCCGTCCTTGACCGCCGGAAAATCCCGTTTGCGGAGATCACCATGGGAACGAGAAAAGGAGTAGCCGTCAGCTACTCCCGGAGCGGATTGCCATATAGGATTTTGAGCAAAAATAATGCGGAGTGTCCCACAAGGATACTCAAATCCTATAAGGACACTCCGCATGGTCCGAATAGCGGGACTTGAACCCACGGCCTCTACCACCCCAAGGTAGCGCGCTACCAAACTGCGCCATATCCGGAGAAAAGCTGTGATACAGCTTTCTTATATTACCATAATTATTTAAAAAAATCAAGAGGAAGTATGGGGAACAAACTATACAAATAAAAGGCGAATAATATGTATATATTTATCTATATTGTTTATTCTAAAAAAATGAAATTAAAAATCAAAGAAAAAATGAGAATTTCAACGTTTATTTAAGAATAAGAGAGATATTCTAAATAAAAATCTAAAAAAGAGAATATTTGTAGAAAAAAAGAAGGAAAATCGAGAAAAATACTTGACAATATAGGCAGTAATTGCTATATTGTGTATGCAGTTTTTGCATCTGCAATTCAAAATCGATGACAATTTACCACCTAATAACGGGCGAGACTGGTGTCAACGGTTTCGCTGCGATTAGGACCGTCAAATCTGAAGGGCGGTCTAAAACCTTTTGCGGGTAAGTGGTAAGAAATCATCGGGGGTCGTAAAGACGGCCTAAATTCCGCAAAGGGGGATGCATAAATGAAAGAAAGCAATATTGTAAGCCTGAGAGACATTTCGGTCGATTTTGATGGGGAACCCATTCTCGTCGGATTGGATCTCGACATCCGTGACAAGGAGTTCGTTACCCTGCTTGGCCCGTCCGGCTGTGGAAAGACCACAACCCTCCGGACGATCGGTGGATTTGTCCATCCCAAGTCGGGTGACGTTTTTTTTGACGGACTTCGGATCAACGACCTGCCGCCGCATAAACGGAATGTCAATACAGTGTTCCAACGCTATGCGCTGTTTCCGCATCTGAATGTATTTGAAAATGTTGAGTTTGGGCTGAAGCTGCGCAAGGTACCGGAAAATGAACGGAAAGCCCGTGTACAGGAGATGCTGGAGCTGGTAAACCTTGCGGGGTATGACCGCCGCAACATTCACCAGCTTTCGGGCGGACAGCAGCAGAGGATCGCGATTGCACGTGCGCTGGTCAACCATCCGCGGGTGCTGCTGCTGGATGAACCGTTGGGGGCGTTGGACCTCAAGCTGCGCAAGGAGATGCAGATTGAGCTGAAACGGATACAGCAGACGCTTGAAATCACCTTCATTTATGTGACCCATGACCAGGAGGAAGCGCTCACCATGTCGGATACCGTCGTTGTTATGAATGATGGGGACATCCAGCAGGTGGGAAGTCCGCAGGATATTTATAATGAACCGAAGAATGCGTTTGTCGCTGATTTTATCGGAGAGAGCAATATTCTGGACGGAGTGATGTTTGAGGACTGCCTGGTGGAGTTTGCGGGCAGGAAGTTCGACTGTGTGGACAAGGGGTTCGGCAAACTCGAGCGGGTGGATGTTGTGATCCGCCCGGAGGACATCAAGGTGATTGACCCGGAGAATGCCCCCTTGAGCGGCATGGTAGAATCGGTGATCTTCAAAGGGGTACACTACGAGATGATTGTGGACGCGCATGGTTATAAATGGATGATCCATTCAACCAGAAGTGAGCAGCCCGGCGCGTTTATTGGAATGGAGGTTGCACCGTTCGACATCCATATCATGCGGAAGATGGAGGTGGAATGATGAAAACAAGAGCTACCGCCATCCCATACCTGCTCTGGATGGTTATTTTCATTCTGGTTCCGCTTCTTCTGGTCGCCTACTATGCGGTTACTACCCCCGATGGGGCTTTTACCATCGACTATATCTCTCAGGTGGGGGAATACACCCCGGTTTTGGTGCGGTCGGTCTGGCTGGCGTTTATTGCTACGGTTCTCTGCCTGTTGATCGCCTATCCTCTGGCTTTTATCATCTCCCGCAAAAGCGGTTCCGGGCAGCGCACGATGGTAATGCTGGTCATGCTGCCGATGTGGATGAACTTTCTGCTCCGCACCTACGCATGGATGACCATTCTGGAAAAGAACGGCCTGATCAACCGGTTCCTTGCACAGTTCGGAATTGGCCCGCTCGAGATGATCAACACGCAGGGCGCGGTTGTACTCGGCATGGTATACAACTATCTCCCGTTCATGATCCTGCCGCTCTACTCGGTAATGACCAAGATTCCCAATGCATTGATTGAGGCGGCACAGGATCTCGGCTGCAACGGGGTCCAGGTGCTTATCAGGGTGCTGCTGCCCCTCACCTTGCCCGGGATATCAACCGGGATTATCCAGGTGTTTGTGCCGTCGGTCTCCACCTTTATCATCTCCCGGATGCTGGGCGGCGGCGGGAACCTTCTGATTGGGGACCTGATTGACCTGCAATTTCTGGGCAATGCCTATAACCCCAACCTGGGTGCAGCGATCTCCCTTGTGCTGATGGTGATGATCCTGCTCTGTATGAGCATCACCAACCAGTTTGGCGATGAAGAGAAGGGGGAGATGCTGAAATGAAATGGCTTTCCAAATCCTATGTATGGGTCACAATGGCGTTTCTCTATGCCCCGATTGCGGTTTTGATCGTCTTTTCGTTCAACCAGTCCAAATCGCGCGGCGCATGGACCGGTTTTACATGGAACTGGTACCGCAGGCTGTTCACGAATGAAGTCATTATCAATTCGCTGATTAACACGCTGATTATCGCGGTGATCTCCTCGATCATTGCGACAGTGATCGGCACCCTTGCCGCCATCGGCATCGTCAATATGAAGCGGTGGCAGCGCAGCCTGATTATGAATATCACCTATATGCCGGTCATCAACCCGGAAATCATCATCGGCGTTTCGCTGATGCTGCTTTTCGTCTGGGTGAAGTCGATCGGCCTCCAGATCGAGTTCGGGTTTGTGACGCTGATCCTCGCGCATGTGACCTTTAACATCCCGTATGTGATCCTGAATGTCATGCCTAAGCTGCGGCAGATGGACATGTATGTCTACGAGGCGGCGCAGGACCTCGGGTGCAGCCCGTCACAGGCATTTTTCAAGGTGGTGATCCCCGAAATCCTGCCCGGCATCCTGTCCGGATTTCTGATGGCGTTCACCTACTCGCTCGACGATTTTATCATCAGCTATTTCGTGGCGGGCGCGACCTCCCAGACCCTTCCAATCACCATCTTTGCGATGACCCGCCGCAAGGTCAGCCCCGAAATCAACGCGCTTTCCGCCATCATCTTTATGGTGGTGCTCACTGTTCTTCTGCTGGTCAACCTCCATGACACCCGCATTGAGCGTGAAAACCAGCGGGGCAGAAGGGGGATGGGGATATGAAAAAGATGATCTGCCTTTTCTGCACCGCGGTGCTGTTGCTGACGGGTGCCGCTCTGCCGGTTTCGGCGGAGGTACAGGTCGGGGATACGGGTTACTACACCCGGTTTCAGGGACAGGGAAAGTCGATCAATGTCCATAACTGGGGGGAGTATATCTCTGACGGGTCGGACGACAGCCTGGCCGTGATCTCCGAGTTTGAGCAGCTGACCGGCATCAAGGTCAACTATACGACCTTTTCCACCAACGAGGAGGTCTATGCGCGCCTGCGCAACGGCGGCGCAAGCTATGACGTCATTGTGCCGAGCGATTACATGATCGCCCGGATGATCCGGGAAGGGATGCTCGAAAAGCTCGATTTTGACAATATTCCCAACTTTGAAAACATCAGCAGCGATTTCCGAAACCTGGTGTACGACCCGTCCAACGAATATTCTGTGCCCTATACATGGGGAACGATTGGCGTGATCTATAACAAGACGGTGGTGGACGAGGAGGACATCGGTGGATGGGACCTGCTCTGGAACCAGAAATATCTCGGCGACATCCTGATGTTTTCCAATCCGCGGGACGACTTCGGAATCGCGCTCAAACGGCTCGGCTACCCGATGAATCCTCAGAACACCCAGCATCTTTCTGAGGCGCTCGAGCTGCTCAAGGAACAGAAAATGCTGGTACAGGCATATGTGATGGACGAGATTTTCGACAAGATGATCGGCGGAGAAGCGGCGATTGCGCCCTATTATGCGGGGGATGCCATTACGATGATGGCGGACAACGAGGACCTTGGATATTTCGTCCCGGAGGAGGGGACCAACCGGTTTGTGGATGCGCTTGTCATTCCCAAAGGCTCCCGGGAAAAGGAGTGCGCGGAAATGTTCATCAACTTTATGCTTGAAGCCGAAGTGGGGGCGGCGAATGCCGAGTATATCGGTTACAGCTCCCCCAACACCGCCGCGCTGGCGATCCTCCCGGAGGAGGTGACAGGAAACCCGGTTGCCTATCCATCGGAAGAGGTGATCTCAAAGACCGAGCTGTGGGTGGATCTCCCGTCCGAGATGAACCTCGCGGTCGATCAGGCGTGGACCGAGCTGCTCTCGGCGGACGAGGAATACAGCCGCTGGCTGATCCCGGCATTCATGCTGATCTGCATTGCGGTTTCGGTGGGACTGAATATCTCCCGTTCCTACCGTAAAAAGAGGTATGGAAAATAACAAAACAACAGCGCCCCTCACAGGCGCAAAAAAAGGGCTGGACGCATCTGCATCCAGCCCTTTGTCAGGATTCCGACGGTTAGCAGCCGCAGCCACAACCGCAGTTGTTTGTGTAAGGGGTCGCACAGCCGTTGTTGCAGCAGCCACATCCATTGTTGCAGCAGCCATTGCCTTCGTTGTTGCAGCAGCCATTGCAGCCACAACCGTTGTTGCAGCAGCCATTGTTCGCAAGACCGAACCCACTGCCGCTGCCGCCCCAGCCGAAGATAATGATGATGAGGATAATGATCCAGAAGTAGTTGCCGCCGAAATTGTTATTGCATCCCATGAAGAATGACCTCCTAATTGTGATTTCAACTTATACTATGTCAGAGGCCCGGATTGGGTTACAGCCCGCAATTTACCGGCAGGCGAATAGAGCGGAGCACATCTGCCAATATTATGAGCGTAAGTCGCATACAGATATTTGTGGGGTGATCTTTTGTTTAAATTCAACGGCTTTACGCCAAAGGCGAACGCCGCGATCAACTGTGCGATTGAGGAAGCCTCCGCGCTGGGGCACACCTATATCGGGAGCGAACATCTGCTGCTGGGGCTGCTCGTAGAAGGCAGCGGGGTGGCCTACACCGTACTGCTGAAATGTGATGTCACCGCCGACAAGGTGCGGGAACTGCTGATCAAGACAGTGGGACGCGGGATACAGTCGGTGCTTTCCCCATCCGACATCACGCCGCGGTGTAAGCGGATCCTCGAGCAGGCGCTGATGCAGACCCGGATGAGCGGCGTGCAGGCGGCTGGCACCGAGCATATCCTCATCAACCTCCTCAAGGAGAGTGAGAGCTATGCGGTGCGGTTTTTGCGGCAGCTCTCGATCGACCCGGAATCGGTGGTCAAACAGCTCACCGAGTTCACCCAGATGATCGGTGCGGACCTCACAGGAATGAAAAAAGCTGCGCCTGTTCGTGCGAAGCCGGCGGTCAAGACCCCGCTGCTCGATAAGTACAGCCGGGACCTGACCGAACTGGCGCGTCAGGGCAGGCTGGACCCGGTGGTTGGCCGGGAGAAGGAGATCGAACGGGTGCTCCAGATTCTCACCCGGCGCACCAAGAACAACCCCTGCCTGATCGGGGAAGCCGGGGTGGGAAAAACGGCGGTGGCCGAAGGGATTGCCCGGCGGATCGTGGAGCTGAAGGTACCGCCTCAGCTGCAAAACAAGCGGTTTGCCGCGCTCGACCTGACCGCGATGGTTGCAGGGACCAAATACCGGGGGGATTTTGAAGAGCGGATCAAAAACACGATCGACGAGGTGGTGGCGGCAGGGAATGTGATCCTCTTTATCGACGAGCTGCACACCATCATCGGCACCGGCGCGGCAGAGGGCGCGGTGGACGCGGCAAATATCCTGAAACCCCAGCTCGCGCGCGGGGAATTCCAACTGGTTGGTGCGACCACGATTGACGAATACCGGAAGTTTATCGAGAAGGACAGCGCACTCGAACGACGGTTCCAGAGCGTGATGGTTGAGGAACCCTCCGAGGAGGACGCGGTGGAGATCATCAAAGGGCTGCGGGAGCGGTACGAGAACCACCACAAGATGCGGATTTCGGATGAGGCGATCCAGGCAGCGGTTTCCCTCTCGGCGCGGTATATCGCGGACCGCCGCCTGCCCGACAAAGCGATTGACCTGATCGACGAGGCGTGCTCCCGCGCAAAGATGCACGCGGCCGGCAATCCGGGGAGCCTGCGCGAGCTGGAGCAGAAGCTGGATGCGCTCAAATCCGAGAAGGAAAGCGCGATTACAACGCAGGATTTCGAGTTTGCCGCCAGCATCCGGGACCGGGAGTCCGAGCTGAAAAACCGGATCAAACGCCTGCAAAAGGGGTGGGATGGTCCGGGAGGGGACGGCGGGCTCTGCCTTTCTTCGGACGAGATCGCAGTATTGGTATCGGACATGACCGGTGTGGATGTGACCCGCCTGACCGAAGAGCAGAGCGAACGCCTGCTCCACCTCGAGGAATCCCTTCATGAGATGGTGGTCGGGCAGGAACAGGCGGTGCACGCAGTCGCAAGCGCGATCCGCCGGTCCCGGGTCGGCCTGCACGACCCCGCGCGGCCGCTCGGTTCATTCATCTTCCTCGGCCCGACCGGGGTGGGCAAAACCGAGCTTTGCAAGGCGCTTGCCAAGTGCATGTTCGGCGACCCCCACTCGATGATCCGTCTGGACATGTCCGAATATATGGAGAAACACGCGGTTTCCAAGCTGGTCGGGCCGCCCCCCGGATACGTCGGTTATGAAGAGGGCGGACAGCTCACCGAGAAGGTGCGCCGCAGGCCCTATTCGGTGCTTCTCTTCGACGAGATCGAAAAGGCGCACCCGGATTTCTTCAATATGCTCCTGCAAATCCTTGAGGATGGGATGCTGACCGATTCGCAGGGCAGGCGGGTGAGCTTTAAAAACACGATCATCATTATGACCTCGAATGTCGGCGCACGCCTGCTCAGTGAACAGAAAAGCCTTGGGTTTTCGCAGGGCGGAGAGGGCCGGGAGGCGGTGGAGAAACAGCAGGAGCTGGTGCGCAGGATGATGATTGGGGAGCTGAAAAAGGAGTTTAAACCCGAGTTTCTCAACCGTGTGGATGAGATCATCGTTTTCCACAAACTGAGCCGGTCGGAAATCCATAAGATTGCCGATAACATGCTCGACGGGCTAAAGACCCGGCTGGCAGGGCTGTCGATCGAGATCCAGTTCACACCGTCCGCGACCGAACGGATCTCAACCGATGGATTCGACCCTGTTTACGGGGCGAGGCCGCTGCGCCGGGCGATTCAGGCGAAGATCGAGGATAAACTCGCGGATGAAATGCTGCATGGCACGATCAAGGCGGGGGATAAGATCATCTGCACCTGGGAGAATGAACAATTTACCTTTTCCTGATTGATGAATGCGGCGGAATATGGTACAATCTAATCATGACAGGTTCTTAGAAAAGGAAGGATTGCAATGATTGGAAAGACCAAAGAGATCAGTGTAACAGTGGACCGGGAGAAACTTGCCTGCACCGTGGGGAGCGGGAGCCTGGAGGTGTTCGCAACCCCGATGATGATTGCCGCGATGGAGCAGGCCGCCTGCACGCTTTTGCAGGAGTTCCTGGAGGAGGGGCAGACCTCGGTGGGAACCATGATGCATGTCGCACATTCAGCGGCGACCCCGCTCGGGATGCAGGTGACAGCGGCCGCCACAATCACCGCACAGGAGGGACGCAAGGTAGAATTTGAGGTATCCGCGCGGGATGCGTGCGGGGAGATCGGGCGGGGGACCCATACGCGGTTTGTCGTCGACGCAGCAAAATTCCTCTCCAAGACCAACGCGAAGCGGGAGGCGGCAGAGTGAAAACACTGGTGATCTTCGACCTGGATGGCACCCTGCTGAACACGCTTGACGATCTCGCGGCTGCGGCAAACCATGCGCTTGCGGAACAGGAGCTGCCGGTCCACCCGGTGGAACAGTACAAAACATTTGTCGGAGATGGGGTCTATAAGCTGATCGAGCGGATGACGCCGCCCGCCCAGCGGGCGGATACCGCGCTGGCCGCCCGTTTGAAGGAGGGGTTCGACCGTTATTACGCGGCACACGGCGAGGAACTGACCGCTCCCTATCCGGGCGTACTCGACACGCTTGACGCCCTGCGGGAACGCGGCGTGATCTGCGCGGTGCTTTCGAACAAACCACATGAATTTTCAGTCCCGCTCTGTAAGCGGTTTTTCGGCGACCGGCTCCGGTTCGTCCATGGGCAGCGGCAGGGGTATCCCCGCAAGCCCGACCGCAGGCTGGTGACCGAGCTGCTCGAACTGGCGGATGCCCAGCCGGAGGACTGCCTGTATGTCGGGGACTCCGGGGTGGATATGCAGACCGCCAAAAATGCGGGTGTATTCGCGGTCGGTGCACTCTGGGGCTTCCGCACCCGGGAGGAACTGGAACAGGCCGGTGCGGATACGGTTGCCGGGTCGATTGAAGAAATCCTGCATCTGCTCTGACCGGGCCAGTACATTGAAAAACAAGGGCTTCCATGGTTCAAGCGGTATTTTCTGGGAGACGCTTGACAAACGCTGCGTGATGGTGTAGAATAACCCCAATATCTGAACAAAGGCAGGGAGAGGGACGGCAGGTTCCGGATTCCGTTTACAGAGAGCCGGTGGTTGGTGGAAACCGGCAGCGGAGGGGATTTTGTTTATCACCCTTGAGCCGGGCACTCAAAACGGTTGTGAGTAGGTGTCTCCGCTGGACAGCGTTACAGGTCAGGAGCTTGTTGGAGCTCTGATGAGAGGCGCAGATCTGCGCAATGCGGGTGGTACCGCGGGTATGTTTGGTAAAAACAGGCTCGTCCCAGTGTTGGGGCGGGCCTTTTTGTTTTGTTCAGAGAAGATTTTTTTGGAGGGATCGACCATGCAGGATCAGATTTTGGAAATTGCACAGCGAATCCGCACCTTGCGGGAGATTATGGAGTTCACCCCGGCGGAGATGGCGCGGGCAGCGAGCGTCACCGAGGCGGAGTACCAGGAATATGAGGCGGGGAACAAGGATTTCAGCTTTACCTTCCTCTATAACTGCGCGCAGAAGTTCGGGGTGGACATCATTGAACTGCTGACCGGTGAAACCCCGCGGCTGTCCTTTTATTCGATCGTCCGCAAGGGCGAGGGACTGAACATTGAGCGCCGCAAAGGGTTCACCTATCAACATATGGCCTACCGGTTCCAGGACAAGACGGCCGAACCGTTCCTTGTCACCGCGCCCTATTTTGCGGAGGAGCAGGACCAGCCGATCCATCTGTCCCGGCATCCGGGGCAGGAGTTTGATTACATCATCAAAGGACAGCTCAAAGTGCAGATGGAGGGGCACACCGAATATCTGCATGAGGGCGACGCCATCTACTATGATTCGGGCCACGGCCACGGGATGATCGCGACCGGCGGGGAAGAATGCGTATTTCTGGCAATCGTGATGAAGGACGAAGAAGAAAAAGGGGAGTAACAGGATGGATATGGAACATTTTTACCAGCGCTTCTGCAAGGAGGGGTTCGACGAAAACGGAGTGCTCAGCTTTTTTGAGCCGCTTCCTGCGGACAATTTCAACTTTGCCTATGACGTGGTGGACGAGATCGCGCGGCTGGAGCCTGACCGCCGGGCAATGGTCTGGTGCAATGTCCCGGGTGAGGAGCGGGTATTCACCTTTGGCGAGATGAAACAGTATTCGGACAGGTGTGCCCAGATGCTGGCCAGACGAGGGGTCAAAAAGGGCGACAAGGTGCTCCTCGTGCTCAAGCGGCACTACGAATTCTGGTTTACCGTTCTCGCACTGCATAAGATCGGTGCGGTTGGCGTCCCGGCAACCAACCTGCTCACCACCAAGGACATCCTCTACCGGTTTGAAGCGGCGGGCATCACTGCCTGTGTCTGTTCGGGAGAATGCAGCATCACATCCTATGTTGATGAGGCCTGTCAGAAATATCATGACATCGGCGCAAAATGGATTGTGCGCGGCTCTCGCGAAGGCTGGCTCTCCTATGATGAGGAGATGTCCCAGTGTGACGGGAACTGGGAACGGATAGAGACCTCCAAAGATGACCCGATGCTGCTCTATTTCACCTCCGGGACCACCGGCTTCCCCAAGATGGTGGTGCATAATATGGCCTATCCGCTGGGGCATATCGTAACAGCGCGTTACTGGCACAATGTCCACGCCGACGACCTGCATCTGACGGTTTCGGAGAGCGGCTGGATGAAATGTGTCTGGGGCAAGCTCTACGGACAGTGGCTCGCCGGTGCGTCGGTCTTTGTCTATGATTTTGATAAATTTGTCCCGTCCGACCTGCTGCATGTGATGGAGAAACACAAGGTCACCACCTTCTGTGCGCCGCCGACCGTCTACCGGTTCTTTATCAAAGAAGGGCTGGGGGAGTACAACCTTTCCAGCCTGCGTTATTCGACTACCGCCGGCGAAGCGCTCAACCCGGAGGTCTATAACCGCTGGTTCGAGTTCACCGGGCTCAAGCTGATGGAATCCTACGGCCAGACCGAAACGGTGGTGCAGACCGCCAACTTTGTTGGGACTACCCCCAAGCCCGGCTCCATGGGCAAGCCATCGCCGCTTTATGACATCCACCTGGTAGACGAGGATGGGAAGGATGTCCCGCGCGGCGCGGTGGGCGAGATTGTGATTAACACCGATAAACCGCATTATGCGCTGTTTTCCGGCTACTATCGGGATGAAGAGATCACCCGGCAGGCGTGGCATGACGGCTACTACCATACCGGGGATACCGCGTGGATGGATGAGGATGGGTATTTCTGGTATGTCGGGCGGACGGACGACGTAATCAAGGCGTCGGGCTATCGGATCGGCCCGTTTGAGATCGAAAGCGTCCTGATGGAGCATCCCTCGGTGCTCGAGTGCGCGGTCACCGGCGCGCCTGACCCGATCCGCGGCACCGTTGTCAAGGCAACCATCGTTCTGACAAAGGCATATCAGCCGTCTGAAGCGTTGAAGAAAGAGCTGCAAACCTATGTAAAACGCCAGACCGCACCGTATAAATATCCGCGGATCGTCGAATTCGTTGATGAGCTGCCCAAAACCATCTCGGGTAAGATCCGCCGCACCGAAATTCGGGCGAAGGATCAGCAGAAATAAAACAGCAGAAACACAAAAGGCACGTAGTGGAAGATACACGTGCCTTTTTGCTGCCTGAAAATCAGGGCAGTCTTTCAAAAACGGAAGAGCTGAGATCGCCCGCCTGCTATCCGGAACATACCACTTCGTCAGAAACCATTCCGCTGTGTTTTTGCGGTCCGTTTTTTTAGTACCTTGAAGATATATGCGGCAATGATACGGAACCCGGAGGGTTTTTGTGCACTTTTGCAGGCTGTATGAATATAGTGGAAGAGATGCTTTCGGGAGGTGGACAGGTGAAACCGATCGTAATTCGAGTGAAAAAGAAAAAGCTGCGGGCGATCAAACTGGTTTTGGCAGGGGTGCTGGCGATGGTCCTTGTGCTGGTGATGGACAGCCGGCTCCGCCCGCTGATTACCATGATTGCCTCCTATCAGGCGAAACTCTCGGCGACCCGCTCGATCAACAATGCGGTCATCGAGGTGATCTCTAAGGAGGATGTGGTCTATAACAACATCATCAGCATGGTGCAGGACGAGAATGGCGAGATCGCCTCGATCGAAACCGACATGATTACCGTCAACCGGTTGAAATCCGAGATCACCAACCAGATTTCTGACCAGCTTCTGGAGGATTCCGACCGCGCAGTCCTGATCCCGATCGGTACGGTACTGGGCGGGCAGCTCTTTTCGGGACGCGGCCCCAACATGGAATTCCGCATCCTGCCGGCAGGATATGTCCACACCGAGATTTATAACAACTTCGAGTCCGCCGGGATCAACCAGACACTGCACCAGATCATGCTTTCGGTCGATGCGACGGTCAGCGCGGTTGCCCCGGTCTATACCACAACCACCGACATCACCACCAACTTCTGCATCGCCGAAACGGTGATTGTAGGCAAGGTGCCGCAGGCGTTCACCGACATCAACGGCGATAAATCCAGTCTGCTGAACATGAGGAATGATTATGCCGCGGAACCTCCGGCAGAGTCCCCTGCGGGAATTTCCTGATTGAGTGGCGGCCGGTCTGAGGAAAGCGGAAGGTCTGACAGGCGCAGCCTCTGGAAGGAACCCGTTCCTTTCGCCTCTGCTTTCTCAAGAGGTTCCCCATGTCCCAGTTTTGTGTCTTATGCGGGCGTCATCCGGATGATTTTTTTACCCAATTTGTGCGCAATCCCTTTTGCAGACGCTTGGAATGTGTTAAAATAGAAAACGTAGACCGAAGGCGGTCTAAGGGAGGGGCGTACATATGCGTTTCGATTGGAGAGAGCGGATTTTGGTTCCGGTGCGGGCAAACCTTGCCAGCTTCTGCCGATGGCTGATGGTTGCGGCGGCGGTTGGTTTGGTGGTCGGTGCGGCGGGAAGTACATTTTATTACCTGCTCCACTGGGTTACCGATCTTCGCACCAAACATGGATGGCTGGTCTGGCTGCTGCCATTTGGAGGGCTGCTGATCGTGGGCTGTTATCGGTTGAGCAAGGTGGAGACGCCCAAAGGGACCAATCTGGTGCTGGCAGCAGTGCGCTCGGGGGAGCCGCTGCCTGCGCGGATGGCGCCGCTGATTTTTGTTTCCACGGTCCTGACCCACCTGTTTGGCGGTTCCGCGGGACGCGAAGGGGCAGCGCTTCAGCTCGGCGGGAGCCTGGGAACACTGGTCGGACGGTGGCTCAAACTGGATGACGACTGCAAAAAGATCGTGATTATGTGCGGGATGAGCGCGGGTTTTACAGCGCTGTTCGGTACGCCGGTTGCGGCGACGGTCTTTTCGATGGAGGTCATCAGCGTCGGGGTGATGTACTACGCGGCATTGGTGCCCTGCGTGGTTTCAGCGGTGGTTGCATATGCACTGGCGGGGCGCCTCGGCATACCGCCCGAAGCGCTTTCCATCCAGACGGTCCCGGCGTTTGCGCTTTCGACAGTATTGCGGGTACTGCTGCTGGGGGTGCTCTGCGCGGGGATCAGCGTGGTGATGTGCGCTGCGTTCCATCAGGCAAACCGGCTGTTCCGGCAATACCTGCCCAACCAGTATTTGCGGGCATTTTCGGGAGGGGTCCTGGTGCTCCTGCTGATGCTGGTTTTCCAGACCCGGGACTACCTCGGCGCGGGGATGCCGGTCATCAAAGCCGCGATCACCGGGCAGGCACGTCCGGAAGCATTCCTTCTCAAAATCCTGTTCACCGCAATCACGCTCGGTGCGGGATTTAAGGGGGGAGAGATCGTCCCGTCGTTTTTTGTCGGCGCAACCGGCGGCTGTCTGATCGGGCGGATGATCGGCCTGGAACCCGGCTATGCGGCGGCGCTGGGAATGCTTTCGGTGTTCTGCGGAGTCACCAACTGCCCGATCACGGCGCTTGTGCTTGCGTTCGAGATCTTTGGGTTCGTTTCCCCAAAAGGGTTTCTGCTTGCACTCGCATCCAGTTATATGCTCTCTGGATATTACAGCCTGTACAGTGCACAGAAGATCATGTACAGCAAAATGCGCCCGAAGTACATCAACAAGCCGACCCATTGAAGGTTCCGCAGGGCTGTCGCCGCATGTATGTAGTGGCAAAAACGTGCGAGGGTTGTCCGAAATAGGGTGAGGGTGGTGTACCGGAGGTCAGACCTGTTTTAGGATGCGGGCGGGGTTCCCGCCAACCACTACGTTGTCCGGCACATCCCGGATGACCACCGCGCCCGACGCAACCACCACATTGTTCCCGATCGTAACGCCGGGGTTGATAACCGCATGGCCGCCGATCCAGACATTGTTGCCAATCGTGACCGGCCGGGCAAATTCGCGCCCGGAGTTGCGGGCCTGCGGGTCGATCGGGTGGGTCGCGGTGTAGATGCCAACCTGCGGCGCGATCATGCAGTTGTCACCGATCGTGATGGGGGCGGCGTCGAGCATCACGCAGTCAAAGTTTGCGTAGAAGTTATCCCCCACCCGGATGTTGAAGCCGTAGTCGCATCGGAATCCCGGCTCGAGGTAGGGGTCTGCGCCTGCCGCCCCGAACAGTTCCCGGGTCAGCGCTTCGCGTTCCTCCCAGTGGCCCTCCTCCATCTGGTTGTATCGCCGGCAGAGCGCACGTGCACGCATTCGTGCGGCGAGCAGGACAGGGTCGCCAGGGGCATACAGTTCCCCGCGGATCATCTTTTCTTTTTCGGTCATGTGGAACACCTCGGTTTGTTTTTTTAAGGTTGTATAATCGACCCGCTTAAAAACAATCAGTTGTTTTTAAGCGGCAGGCAGAAGCCCGCCAGCACGCCGGACAGGCTCGGCCCGTGTATCGTCCTGGCCACAGCTATTATACCATATTCCGGCAGGAGACGCCATTGCTTTTGGTACAAAGATGCAGATTTGTTAGTTTGAGAACAGGAGTGTGTCAATATGGAGTTAGGCAATCGTACAAAAGAATTTGACGTTGTGGGGTTTGGAGAAATCATGCTGCGCCTTTCCCCAACCGGCTTGGAGCGGCTGTCCCAGTGTGAAACGCTCGAGAAGCGTCCGGGCGGCAGTGAGCTGAATGTGGTTTCGGGCATCTCGCTGCTTGGGCTGCGCACTGCGGTAATCACGAAGGTCCCGGACAACGATATGGGCAGATTCATCAAAAATAAGATCCGGTTTTATGGGGTCAGCGATGATTGCCTGATCTACGATCAATCAGATAAAAAACGCATCGGCATCTATTATTATGAAAGCGGAGCTTATCCGCGCAAGCCGGCGGTAATGTATGACCGCGCTTATTCGTCGATCAACAGCATCTCGGTTGACGAGATCAACCCCGCCATCTATCAGGATACCCGCGTGTTCCACACCAGCGGGATTTCGCTCGCGTTAAGCCGGAACTGCCGGACCGCCGCAGTCGAGATGATCAAACAGTTCAAGGCTGGAGGCGCGGCGATTTCGTTTGATGTCAACTACCGCGCCAATCTCTGGGACGAGGAGGAAGCGCGCAAAACGATCTATGAGATTTTGCCCTATGTGGATGTGCTGTTTGTCTCGGAGGAGACTTCCCGGAGGATGATGCAGCGCAGCGGCACCATGGAAGAGATCATGAGAGGCTACTGCAGCGAGTTTGGCTGCAAGGTGGTCGCCTGTACCCAGCGCAAGGTCAAAAGCCCCAGGTGCCATTCGTTCAACTCGACCATCTATCTGCACGAGGAGGACAGGCTCTACACTGGTGTGCCGTTCGAGGACATCGACGTAATCGACCGGATCGGTTCGGGCGACGCGTATGTCGCGGGAGCGCTGTTCGGAATGCTCAAATATGGGGATATACAGCAGGCGGTCGATTTTGGAAATGCAATGTCCGCGGTCAAAAATACGATCGTTGGGGACATGCCCGCCTCCGATTTTGAGGAAATCCAGCGGGTGATTACGATCAACAATTCCGGCAAGTCCGGGGATGAGCTGAACCGGTAAAGCCGGAGCCGGCGGGTATTCCGCCCGCCGGTTTTCCACTTATAAGCAGTACAGATTTAAATTGATAAAGTAAATTTTCCAAAACCCCTTGACAGTGGCACCAATCTTGCTATAATAGAGTCAAACCATTTGAAAAGATTCCAGGAGGAAGCCATGAACTGTCTGACCAGCAAACAGAACCGATTTAACAGCTTTTTTAGCTGGGGCTATTATTACGGCACCGGCTTTATTTGCTGTGACCATCGTTGTGTTTGTGAGCGGAGATAGTTCCCGGAGTGGCAGATTCAGGGACGATTCAAGAGAACTCATTGACGCAATGGGTTCTCTTTTTTGTTGTCCCACAGGATGCAAGCGAGCGGCCCGGCGCGTCCCAGATCAATTTTCAGGAGGATTTTAGCCATGATTGTTATTATGAAACGGGGAACCCCCCAGAAGGAAATCGACAAGCTTTCGGAAGCGCTGATTGCAAAAGGGGTGGAAGTCAATCCGGTGGTCGGAAAGGACCTGACGATTCTCGGCCTTGTCGGGGACACCAGCAGGATCGACGACAGCTGGATCGAGGCGAACCGGAACGTCATGCGGGTGATGCATGTTGCGGAGCCGTTCAAAAAGGCGAATAAAATGTTCCACCCAGAACCGACTACCATCCATGTGGGCGGTCAGGAAGTGGGCATGAACAGCCGCCTTGCGCTGATCGCGGGCCCCTGTTCGGTTGAGAGCGAGGAGCAGATCTGCGGAATTGCGGCCGAGGTCAAGGAGGCGGGCGCGAACTTCCTGCGGGGCGGAGCGTTCAAGCCGCGTACCAGCCCGTATGCGTTTCAGGGCCTGAAATACGACGGGCTGGAGCTGCTGATGGAGGCGCGGGAAAAGACCGGGCTTCCGATCGTGACCGAGATCATGGCGCCTCATGACATCGAAATTTTTGAGCGGGAAGTTGATGTGATTCAGGTGGGAGCGCGCAACATGCAGAATTTTGATCTGCTGCGCGAGCTTGGAAAAACCCGCAAGACAATTCTGCTCAAACGCGGCCTTTCCGCAACGATCGAAGAATGGCTGATGTCAGCTGAATACATCATGGCGGGCGGAAACGAAAGCATCATCCTCTGTGAACGCGGAATCCGCACCTTTGAGCAGTACACCCGCAATACCCTTGATCTTTCTGCGATCCCCGCGATCCGGAAACTCTCCCATCTGCCGGTAGTGGTGGACCCGAGCCATGCAACCGGGAAATGGTGGATGGTTGATCCGCTTGCCAAAGCAGCGGTCGCGGTCGGTGCGGACGGTCTGATCGTCGAGGTACACAACGACCCGGCAAATGCGCTTTGCGATGGTCCGCAGTCGATCAGACCGTCGGTCTACAGGCAGCTGATCGACGATATCCGGCCGATAGCGGCGGCTGTTGGGCGTGCCATGTAAGACCCGCTGCGCGCCGGCAAGGGATATTGCTTAGAACGGCGTTCCCGCCTTTCGGCGAATACCGAAGCGCACCAATCCCGATATTCAGGCAGGGCGGCAAAGCCCCATTTTTGTGAAAAATCTGACGCAATGTGCTTATGGGAAAGAGAGATGGTTCTATGGCAGATTTGAGTGATTACCGCAAGGAGATCGACGAGATTGACCACCAGCTGGTACCGCTTTTTGAGCAGCGGATGGAGGTCGTCCGGAAGGTTGCCGCATACAAAAAAGAGCACAATCTGCCGGTGCTCCATGCAGGCCGGGAGGAGGAGGTCCTCCGGAAAGCTGCGGACAGTTTGAAAAACCCTACCTATGTGCCGCAGATACGGCAGTTTATGAATCAGGTGATGGAATTGAGCCGCGCCAGCCAGCACCAGCAGATTGCGGACAGCCAGCCGCCTATCCAGGGGGAACAGCCACATCTGTTCGAGGGCAGACTCGGATATTTTGGGGTCGCGGGCTCGTTCACCGAGCAGGCCCTGCTCGACTTTTTTGGTGAGGGGCGTCAGGCTGCGTCCTATCCGGAGATCGAGGATGTGTTCGCCGCCCTTCATACTGGGGAGATTGATTTCGGGGTAGTGCCGATTGAAAATTCTTCCACAGGTTCGATCACCAAGGTCTATGACCTGCTGGGCAGTTATCGGTTTTATATTGTAGGGGAACAGAGCGTCAGAATCAGCCAGAATCTGGTCAGCGTAGCGGGTGCAACGCTGGACACCATCCGGACGATCTATTCCCACGCGCAGGGGATCGAGCAGAGCGGGAAATTTCTGGCACAGCATCGCAGCTGGCAGATGCTGCATTTTCATAACACCGCGATCAGTGCCAAGATGGTCGCGGACGAGGGAGACCCATCCAAGGCAGCGATCGCGAGCCGCAGGGCCGCTGAACTGTATGGTCTGACGGTGGTTGCGCCGGACATTCAGGACAACAGCCAGAACACGACCCGGTTTATCGTTGTGGCGCGGGAGATGTGTACGGCGGATGCAGATAAAGTGAGTATCTCGTTCCTGCTCGACCACGCTTCGGGCACCCTTTACAATGTGCTCCGGCATTTCTCCCAGCAACAGGTCAATATGGTAAAGATCGAGTCTCGGCCGATTCCGGATGTGCTTTGGAACTACCGGTTTTATCTGGACTTTGAGGGCGATCCGGCAGACGCGCGGGTCAAGGCGCTGTTAGAGTCGATCTCCAGAGAGAGCAAGGGGTTCCAGATGCTTGGCGCTTATCGGAGCAGCGGCTCCCGGCGGACCAATTGAGACAGCGTCCGTTTGGCTCCTGTGATCTTGATTCAAAAGCTTCGTCCACCTTTTCAAAGGTGTGGCGGGGTCGAGGGGCGGGGCCCCCGCTGCGGAAGCGCATTTTTGGAGTGGTTTGCAGTTTGAAGAACAGCAAGAGGGGGCTTTTTTTAAAAAGCCCCTCTTTATCAAGATTATGAAATGGATCAAACAGAAAACGGTTTATGTCCGCTCAAAAGACAGGTATCTGGTTCCCTGAAACGACAGGTTTCCATGGTCGCCCTCTGCAAGCATACCAAAGTCGGTGCCGCCCACAGAGAACTCCATCCGATCGCCGCTTTCAACCTGAAAGGTCACATAATACCAGGTGGCGGAGGTGGTATGGAACCCATGGGCGCCGCTGGCGTCCCCTGCGTTTGCGTGATGATGCGAGACCTCGGTTCTTTTGGTCACAACCACAGCCGGAACCGTCAGCCGCGGCGACTGGTTGTTCCGGTTCCAGGTGCGAAGGCCGCTGACCATCGTTGCAACAAAAACCCCGATCACCAAAAGAAACACAACCGGGACCAGGAGTTCCAGGATTCCAAATACAAAACCAAATCCCATCTCGTCACCTCCATCAATGAGTTCCCCCTGGGTCAGGGCTTCATAAACTCCCGGATCAGGGAGGTTTCGGGGATCAGCGCGGAGGAGATGCCGAAGAAGTGCTCCGCAGATTCCCGCAGACGCAGGACGATTTCCGCATAGTGAGAATCGGCCGGGGTGTTGTCCAGAGCGGTGAGGATGTCGTCGTGATAAAGGAACGGCTCATAGCTATGGGTGGAATCTATGTGGCAGTCGGCATACTTGCGGAACGGACGGATATAGAGCTTTTCCCCCATCATCACGTAATCCCACATCCGGAAGGTGCCTTCCGCGGAGGTGTTCCGGTAGGTGTAGTCGCGGAGTACCCGCCGGGTGAGGCGCAGGTCGCGTGCCGGGAAGAGCACCTGCCCATCGCTGTCCACAAAGTCGCTATGTACGCTGACATAAATCCGCAGGGTGGAAAAATCCGACACCGGCTGGGAGATCAGCGGGTTAAGCGCATGGATCCCTTCAAAGATCAGAATGGTGTCCTGATCAAAGGTAAGATCGACCGACTGTGCAGACCGCTCGTTGACCGAGAAATCGTAAAGCGGGAACTGGGAATGCCCGGTGGTGAGCAGTTCGGTGACCCGGTTTTCAAAATAAGGGATATCCAGGCCCTCAATGCTTTCGTAGTTCTGATAGCCGTCCTTCCAGCGGGGAAGCTCGGAGGCATGGCGGTAGAAGTTGTCGAGCGAGATGGTGCTGACCTTTTTGCCATGCTTTTGCAGGACGAGTGAAATTTTCTGAGCGGTCGTTGTTTTGCCCGAGGCAGAAGGCCCGGTCACCAGTACGATGCACTTTTTTTCCCGGATGATCCGGTCGCAGACCTCGTCAATCCGTTTCTGATAGCGGTCCTCGGCTTTCTGCACAATCTCCTGCGGGGATTGTGCCATATGGCCGTAAAAGCTGGAACAGTTGATCCTGTCGAGAAGGGGATTATAACGCATAAAAACCTCCTTGAAGATGGGATAGAATGCCCCGTTTTTGATAGCTGTATCGAATTGGCAGCGTTTTCTCTGCCGGATGAAAAAGCAAGGATGGAACTGCTTTGACTATACTATACCATGTTGCCTGCCGGATGGCAAGGGCAGACTGCACAAAACGTATGCGGCAGGGGTGTACAAACCGTACAGGTCTCCAAACTCTGCCAAAAGGCTTGCAATCTTCCGGAAAAAGGTTCAGAATAGAACCTTAAAGAGAGAAGGTGGAGTGCGTTTTGTTTACAAGGAAGGACCTGGTGCGGCTGATTGTTCCGCTGATTATCGAACAGGTGCTCGCGGCAACCATCGGCATTGCAGACACCCTGATGGTTGCGAGCGTGGGAGAGGTTGCGGTCTCGGGCGTTTCGCTGGTCGATTCGATCAATATTCTGCTGCTACAGGTGTTTGCCGCCCTTTCCACCGGCGGCGCGATTGTTGCCGCGCAGTACCTCGGGCGGGAGGATGCCGAAAACGCCAACCGCGCCGCAAGACAGCTGATGGTGGTCACCACACTGGTTGCGGCCGGGCTGGGGGCAGTCTGCCTGGCTGTGGGGCCGGCGATCCTGCATCTGCTGTTTGGGTCGGCAGAACAGGCGGTCATGCAGAGTGCACAGACCTACTTCTGGCTTTCCGCCCTCGGGTATCCGCTGATTGCTATTTATAATGTATCAGCGGCGCTCTTCCGGGTGCAGGGAAACTCCCGCATCTCCATGTTTGCCGCGCTGGTGATGAATGTGACCAACATCGGCTTCAACGCGCTTTTGATCTTTGTATTCCGGATGGGGGTAGCGGGTGCGGCACTGGGTTCGCTGATCGCGCGCATGTGCGGCACCGCACTGCTTCTCTTTTTCCTGCGGAATCCGCACAACCGCCTGCATCTGGATACCCTCCGGGGATTCCGGTTCGACCGGGAGATGATCCGAAATATTCTTCGGTTAGGCATCCCCAACGGACTGGAAAACGGTATCTTCCACATCGGGAAGATCATCGTTGCAGGGTTGATTGCCTCGTTCGGGACGGTGGCAATCGCGGCAAATGCGGTAAGCAACAGCATCCTTACCATGTCCCAGATGCCCGGTTCGGCGCTGGGGCTTGCGATGGTGACAGTCATCGGGCAATGCGTCGGTGCAAGGGACTATCCGCTGGCTAAAAAGTATATGTTCGGGCTGACAGGAGTGTCTTATGCGCTGATGGCTGCACTCAACCTTCTGATGATCTTTTTTCTGCCGCCGGTTATCGGCTGCTTCGGGCTTTCGGAAGAAACCGCCCGCGCGGCATGGGAGGTCTGTGTGGTCTGCTGTATCGGAAATGCCCTGATCTGGCCCGCCTCGTTTACCCTGCCAAATGGCCTGCGGGCCGCCAATGATGTGAAGGTTACGATGATCGTTTCGGTACTCAGCATGTGGATATTTCGGGTGGGATTCAGCTATATCCTTGGCGCGTGGCTGGGGATGGGGCTGCTTGGCACCTGGCTTGCCATGATTATCGACTGGGTTGCCCGCGCCGTCGTCTTTACTGTTCGTACGATGGGTGGAAAGTGGCAATACATAAAAGGTGTCTGAAGCGCAGGCTGGCGCTTATGCCAGCGGCAATGACGGACAGGGCAGTTTGGCTTCTGCTTTTCAAACAGCAGTTTGCTGTGAAATAATGGTTTACATGTCCATGAACGGATATAAATTTCCTTTTCTGTAAGAAACTATAAAATAAAAAATGGCCGCTCTTTTTTACCCTTCTGCCACATAAATTAACCTTAAATTCATTTTTTCACCCCCCTTTGCAGGCTTGTTTTTTTCACAAAGCTGTGTTATGATAGGGTTTGTTGAGGATTGAGAAACAGAAGACCCGCGCGGTTTCCAGACGGATTGCCGCGCGGGCGTTTATGCGAACCGGTTATTATCCCATTGCTCTAGGGCGTGGGATGGTGGGTTGGGGCTGCTGTGGAACGTTGGCCGGGGGCGTGTGCCTGTCATAGAAGGTGACGAACTTAATCGAGTAGAGGTCGCAGACGACATACCGGTCCTCCGCGCTCTGGTAGAGGGTAATAAAGTTGTTTCCCGCGTTGTAAAGGATCCCCTCCTTCTGCACCAGCCCGGAAGTGCCGATCAGGAACTCAACGACAACATAATAGCCAAGATTTTCGGTCAGCACCGAGACGAACGACGAGGCGTACACCTGCTCGGTATTCTGTGGGTCGAGCACCTCCTGTACGTCGGTAGCGGGGCTCATGGTTCTCCCCATTGCATCCATTGGCATTGCGATCATCCTTTCCGAAAGTTGTGGGGTGGGCATCCCCTAAGTCTGATAGTAGGCGTCGGTCGGGTTGTAGAAACAGTGGTCGCCGATGCGGTCGGCCAGAATCCCGACATCGCTCGGGAAGTATCTGCGGCAGGTGGGTGAAAACGGGTTGAAAAACCAGAGCGACTGTCCAAGGTTGATCAGCCGGTTCCCAGCGATTGCCCAGTCTGCAATCTCGTAGTGGATCGGCTCCGGACGCATGTTGTAGACATTCTGTGGATTATACCGCCCGCGCTCGGTCTCGGACATGCAGACAAACTGCCCGGTCTGGTAGAGGATTTTACGGATACTCCCTTGGCCGACCCGCGCATACTCTCCGCCCGGGGCATTCACCCGGTTCATGACCACGCTGGCTACCGCTTTCATACCGTTTTCGCCTTCCCCGCCGGCTTCGCACTGGATTAGCCTGGCAAACAGTTCCCTGTCGTCCAACGGCATGGATACCGCCTCCTTCCTTTTTAAACTGGCTGAATGATACAGTCTATGGAGGGGCCGCCTGTCCCTATGCCGGGATTTTCCCGGGCTTGCAGCGGGTAACGCGCAGAAGAAGCAGGTAGGCCAATCCGGAAACTGTCGCGGCGGTGATGGTCCGCAGCTGGGAGAGCGGGAGGGAAGCCGCTTCTACTGCAAGCCGCCCGAGAAGGACTGCGATTGCAATGCAGAGGACCGGACGGACCACCCGCTCGAAAAGGTCGAGACGGAACTGCGTCACCTTAACCAGCCGCCAGAGGCTGAGTGAAAAGTTGAATACCTCGCTGCCGCATATAATCAGGATATAGCCTTTGATGCCCAAAACGGGCAGCAGCAGCCAGACGGCTGCGAGGCTGAACAGTGCGTCGATTACGTTATAGCGCATGACGCTGAGCTGTTCGTCCAGCCCCTTGAGCATATTGTCCACTGCGGTATCCAGATACATTACCGGAATCACCGGCGCAAGCAGCCGGATATAGATTCCTACATCGGGGTTTTCCGAGATAGCTGCCCCGATCCCGCCCGAAAAGGCAAAGACAATCCCACAGATCCCGATCGAACATCCGAGTGTGAGAGCAAACATCCGGTCGATCATCCCCGCCACATCCTCTTTGAGGCTGTGCGACTGCGCGAGTTCGGGCACGATCAGGCAGTTGAACGCGTTCAGGAAGGCGTAGGGGAAGAGGATGACCGGAAGCGCGACCCCGTGAACCGCACCGAAAACAGCGACCGAATCGGCGGCGGCAAGCCCGCCCGCCTGAAGACGCACCGGTACAAGCAGATGCTTGACGGTGGCAAGCCCCGAACGCAGATAAGAACTGAAAGCGACCGGCAGAGCAATGCCGCAGAGCTTCCGGGTCAGGTGCGGGGAGCGGCTGCCATGGTAGCGCCGGCGGTCGATCAGATAGAGCGCCAGCTCGAACAGGCAGGAGCCCGCTTCAGCGAGCACGCCGGCCCCCGTGATGGCGAGACAGGCGTATTCCAGTCCTGGAGGGACCAGGCAGGCAAGCGCGAAAATGGTCAGGGCGATCTTGAGGAACTGTTCCAGTACCTGGGAGGCTACCGCCTTGACCACCCTGCGCACAGCGGTGAAATACCCGTTGAGGGCGCAGCAGACCGACAGGAATGGCATGCTGAAGGCCATCAGCCGGAGCGGACGGACCGTATCAGCGTTCTGGAGCCAGTGCAGGCCGATGTACGGCCCGCCGAACCAGAGTGCCAGCCCGGTGAGCCCGCCAAAAAGCAGGCTGAACCCGATGCACCGGCGCATGGCGCCGCGTACATTCCCTTGTTTCGATACCGTTTCTTCGGCGACCATCCGGGTGGCGGCAAGGTTGATCCCTGACGCCGCAAAGGTGGTTGCCATGGAATAGACTGACATCATCAGCTGGAATACCCCCATCCCGACGGCCCCGAGCCGGTTGGAGATGTAGAGGTTGAACCAGACGCCAATGCTGCTCATCGCGAGGGAGGTGACCGTCATAATGAGCGCATTCAGCAGAAATACCTGCGATTTTTTCATAGCTTCACCACACATTTGCTTTGATTCTCTGATCAGTTAAATATATGTGCCGGATCAGAAAAAAACACCGTTTCAAAGTGTCCGCGCAAAAAAACGTGGGGCATTAAATCACGATAAAGGATGGGAATTTTATGCAAAAGATCATGAAACGTATCGCCGCATTTATGCTGGCAGCCATGATGGTCGCTTCGATGAGCGCCTGTAACCGCCAGAGCGAGGAGGAGCCCGGCTCGAGCGCAAGCTCGGGGACCAGCTCGTCCGCTTCCTCTACCAAGTCGAGCAGCAAGGGCAAGGATGACTATAAGCCCACCGTCCCTGATGTTGCCGACAAGATGAAGGCCGCCAAGGAGAAGAACGCAGATGTGGTGGGCTGGCTCCAGATTCCGAACACCACGATCGACGAAGCGGTTGTCCAGACCACCGATAACGACTTCTATCTGCGCAAAGACGTTGAGAAAAACTATGCCTATGAGGGCTGCTACTATGTGGACTATGAGAGCGAGCTGAAGAACAACGGCAAGGACCTCCCGCAGAACACGATCATCTACGGGCATAACCTCGGCACCCCGATGGGCGTCAAGGACGATCCCGAGGGGGTTAAATTTGCACAGTTGCTCAAGTTCAATGAAGAGAAGTTCGCCAAAGAGAACCCGTACATCTATTTCACCACCGAGGGTGCACAGCATATCTTCGAGATTTTCGCGGTTGCCTACTGCGAGCCGACCACCAGCCCGGTTCCGTATCACATGGCTTCCTATGACGGGGATAAGTTCCTCCGTCTGGTGGATGATATGATGGACCGCTCGCTCTGGACCTATGAGGTACCCTTCTCTGAGGATGACAAGATCATCACCCTCTCGACCTGTACCTATAAATATGGCACCTACAACCAGAACCCGAACCAGCGTTTTGTCGTGTTCGGCAAGCTGGTCAAGGATGGCGAGTCGTTCCACAAGGAAGCCAACCTCAAGCCCAACGCGAAGATCAAAGAGCCGAACTTCGGCTGATTTCAAACGATGCGCCGCTGATGCAGATTTCTGCATCAGCGGCGTAGTTTTGCTGGGCCTGTAGGTTTTTCCTGTCCCCTTTTCCTCTGTTTCTCGGTTTGTATTGATGAAAACATTGTGCTATAATAGGCGCAGACCAGATGGTTTTGCTGCCACAACAGCGGGCTTATAGGTCGGGACGGTCTGCGGGCGGGTGCCCGTCCTTGTCCCGATGGCCCGTTCCGACACAAGTTGTGAACAGAGAGCGCGAAAACAGAACCGGAAAGGGGGCGATGCGGCGTGCTGGAGCTGTCCAGGATTGTGAAATCGTTTGGCAGCAGCAGAGTGCTTGATGGGGTCAACCTGAAAGTTGATGACGGGGAAGCGGTCTGTATCGCCGGGGCAAATGCGGCCGGGAAAACCACCCTGCTGACCATCGCGGCCGGGATGCAGAAGCCGGACAGCGGCTCGGTCGCGGCGGAAGGGAAACTGGGGTATGTGCCCCAGGAGCCAGCGCTGTTCGGGGAGATGACGGTCAGAGACCATCTCCGCCTGTGGTATGCGGCGAATAATCTGCCGGGAAAGCTGCTTTTTTCCGCATCCGCACCCGAGACGCTGCTCGGCCTGCACCTTCATGCGCGCAAAAGGGCGGACCGCCTCTCCGGCGGGGTCAGGAAGCGGCTTTCGATCGCCTGTGCGCTGGCGGGAGACCCTCCCGGGCTGCTGCTCGACGAGCCGTTCACCGCCCTTGATCTGCAAACCAAAACCGATATTCTCGCGCTGCTTTCCGATCTGAAACAGCGTAGAAAGGGGCTTTTGTTTACTTCTCACGACCCGTCTGCGGTCGCGGCAGCAGCCGACCGGGTGCTGTTGCTGCGGGATGGCGCTATTTCCGGGGAAATCCGGCTCGCGGGTGAGCAGGAAGACCGCATCGCACAGGTGATCGCGCTGCTTTCCCAGACGTAATCCGGGCTAGGCAATTGTGGCCGCAGCTTCTGCTGCGGTTCGCAGTGCGGCGCGGCACAGAGAAACTTCGGAGAGGGATCTGCGTTCGGGAAGCCCGGCTGGGCCGCTGCCAAGGGTTCTTGTCAAAAGATGTGGAGAAGGCCAGAAGGATAGATTAGGAGGAAAGAAAGATGGATATGGAAGAAAACAAGGGGATGCAGCAGCCGGAGCAGCTGTCTGAAAGCGGTGTTATGCAGTCGACTGCTGCGCCGCAGGAAAATATGCAGCAGTCGGCGGAGCCGTCCCAAACACCGGGGCAGCCGGAGAAAAAGAAGCCGGCCGTTCTGTTTGTCGTGGCAGGGCTGGTGCTCCTGCTGGTGGTGCTGGTGATCCTGTGGGTAAGCGGCATCTTCGGGAAGGACCCCAAAAAAGCGGTCAACGATGCGATAGAAGCCACACAAAAACAATCGGAGGATCGGATTGAGCGGATCAGCGCGGAGATCCCCGCTGCAAAATCCATGATAGATACCTCGGTGCAACCCGAGAAAAGTGATTTTGAGCTGGAGTTCCAGTCGCTCGAAGGGGGAGACACCTCGCTCCAGATCGTTTCAAAGCTGTTTGCAGGCTTTGGGTTAAAGGGTACGGTTGTGACCGATCCGGAGAATGGGGTCATGGAGCTGGACGGTTCGATCGCCATGAGCGGTTCTGAACTGCTGGGACTCTACTTTTTCCTGTCGCCTGAGACCTACGCGGGCGGCATCCCGACCTTTACCGATACAATGGTCTCGATTGATCCCCAGACATTTGCTGACGATATGCGTGCAAGCCGGTTTTATGACCCACAGACGATGCCGGACGAGCAGCTGGAGGAGCTTCAGGAGATGCTGACGGCACAGGCCGGGATGGTCCAGTCAGCGGGTGGCCTTGATATCAGGGCGATGCAGGAGGATATCCGGAAAATCCTCATGGACGCGCTGGAACATGCAACCTATCAAAAGGTCGGGAAAGAGGGCAAGGATACCGCCTATGAGGTGAAGATTCCGGGTGCGGATATCAAACAGGCACTGGTCGATCTGGTGCGGTATCTCTACATAGACTCGCCGATCGGTGAGCTCTATGACAATGCGTTCCCGGCTGAAATGTTCGACGGAAAACGCTACTCCGAGATGATCGAAGAGGATATGCTCCCCGAAATAGAGGAGAGTATGCCCGAGATGGATGCAACATTGGTTTTCCAGATCAACAGGACCATCCGCTCGGTCCAAGCGAGCTTCGTTCCGAATGATGGCGGAGAATCCGGCTTTGAAACCATTCTGGCGGACATCAGCTACAGTGAGGCCGGCGATACGTCAATGACCGTTGAGATGGGCTTCTCGGAGGAAGGCGTCAGGGAGGGTTCTCTCAGCGCCGAGATTTCCGATCGCTATGCGGACGGTGTCTACGAAATGTCCCTGACATTTGACCTGTCAGGCGAGGAAGCGGGGGAACCGGTCGCGATCCAGATAGACGAGCAGCTCACGATGGACAAAAACGGAAGATATGCGCTCGGTTTTGACATGGGCTTTGACGGGATGGGCCTTGACCAGATG
The DNA here is from genome assembly GCF_000403395.2 of Anaerotruncus sp. G3(2012). Taxonomy (GTDB): domain Bacteria; phylum Bacillota; class Clostridia; order Oscillospirales; family Ruminococcaceae; genus Anaerotruncus. The sequence goes on from NZ_KE159657.1 coordinate 134,691, forward strand.
GTACCCTCGATCGGCATTCAGCTGGATGGGACGGTCACAGCCGACGGGGAGAATACCATTTGGGAGTTCCCGGTTGTTTCAGGCAAGGTGGGCTATCTGGACGATTCCTACACACTGAACTTCACCTGCAAATCCACTTCCAGCCCGATCACGGTGCCGTATGAAGCGTCGAGGACGCTCACCCCGCTGTTCGAGATGGGGGAAAGCGATCTGGATGCTTGGGCCAGCGAATATGAGGCCGGTGCACAGGCCCTGTTCGGCAGTCTGTTCGGATATGCTATGGGGTCAGCAGTGCCGGAGGCAGGGCAGCCGGCAGCGTGACGAGAAGGAGAAACGATGCGGTTATTCACAACTTCTCTATGGGTTGCGTGCAGGCACAGCGGCAAAAAGCTGCTGTGCCTGCTTTGCATCCTTGCGGTCTGCGGCCTGCTGGGCTATGCGGCACTTGGCGCGCTGGATACCGAGCCTCCCGGGCCGGTACAGATCGCACTGGTGAACGAGGACAGCGATCCGCTTTCCCGGATGGCAGTGCGGATGGTGGTTGGGCAGGACCGGCTGGACTCGATGTTTGAGGTACACCCGGTTACCCGGGAAGAAGCCGATGCAGGCGGTTTTGGGGCGGTCATCACGATTCCGGACGGCTTCCTCGCCGGGGTGCTCAATGGGTCCAATCCCAGCCCGGTCGTCGAAGTCCATGCCGCCAACCCGCTGGAGGCGGTTTGGGTCCGTCAGATGGCGCGGACAGGGGCGGAATATCTGACATTGGCGCAGCTCTGCGTTTATACGGTGCAGGAGGGGGTCGGCTATGGCGAGGGGCTTGCTCCCGGCCAGTACACCCTCCTGCTCGCCGACGTGAACCTGGAAGCGATGCGCGCCATCCTTGAGCGGGATTCCCTGCTTGGAGAATCCCCGCTTTCGGCGACGGGCGGTCTTTCATTGCCCGCGTATTATCTGGCCGCGCTCTTTCCGGTTCTGGTTCTCTGCTATGCATTTTTCTATCAGCCCACAGTTGCGTCGCTCCGCTGTTTTTCCTCCCTCTGCGGGAGAAAGCTCGCTCTGTTCGGCGCGGCATGGCTGCATCTGTTCCTGCTGATGCTGTTCCCGACAGCACTGCTTTTCTGGCTGGGGGAACGCTCGGCGCAGATGGCTGCGGTCTGGCTGCTGTTGGGCGCCCTGCTCGGGACCGCAAGCCTGCTGCTGCTCCTGCTCTTCCGGAGGAGAACGGCTTCTGCCGTTGGATGCCTGTTGGTTTCGGCTGGGTTGGGGTTCTGTTCAGGCGGGTTCCTCCCGCTTGGGCTGATGCCCCCTGCTTTTTCCCGGATCGCCCCGTTTACTGTGACCGGACAGGCACGTGTTCTTGCATCAACCCTGCTTGGGGAGCCGGTCACAGGGACAGGGGTTTTACAGGCAGTGGGAATGACCGTCTGCTTTTTACTGTTCTGTGGATTTCTATGGCGAAGGGGGGAACGGTGATGCGGTATTTCTTTACCCTTTTGCGGCTCCGGATCAAGGCGGGGGCCGCCTCCAGGACCTTTCTGCTCACCGCCGTCTGTTTCCTTGCACTCTCAGCGGTGCTGTCCGCGGCTCTGCCAGATTCCAGCCGGATGAGTCTGGAGGTCGGCCTGGTGGCGGAAGGGGAACGGGCAGAACGGGTTACAGCCCGCCTCATGCAGAACGAGGACTATCGGTTTATCCGGTATCCCGGACAGGAAGCGGCAGAGCAGGCGGTTCTGGCCGGGAAGCTGCACTGCGGATATCTGCTGGGTGCGGAGGAACCGCCGATCATCGCGCTTTCGACCAGAAGCGCCTATATGCGCCCGCTGATCGATGAGATCGTGTTCGCAGCTTGGTTTGAAGAGGAGATGCCGGTGCTCGCAGCGGAACGTCTGACCCAAAACGGCTTTTCGGATGCACAGGCGCACGCCGATTTCGAACGTCTGCGGGAGGAAGCGGAACCGATGACCGTGGTTCTGCGGCAGTCGGGCGGGCGGGCGCTCGATACACTCGCGGAGAGCAGTGTCCAGCCGCTTCTGTATGCGGCGCTGGTTTCGGCATTCCTGGCAATCTCGCTCGCCGCCGGGCTGCTGGGGGAGAGCGGCCGGGACCGCGCGGTCAGACAGCTCGCGTCGGTGTCCGGGCATCCGCTGGCAACCGTTTTTGCCGGGACGCTTTCACAGGCCCTGCTGAACCTTCTCGTGCTTGTGGCGTCCGATCTGCTGCTTGGCGCCCTGCTCGATCATCCTGCCTATCCGCTGTATGCGCGTCTGGCCATGCTGGCGATACTGGCGGTGGCTTCCGCCCTGCTCACCGCCGTTGTTTCGCTGTCCGGCAGGCTCCGGGCAGTGGTTCCCGCGCTGTTGCCGCCCTTTCTGCTGGTGAGTATCCTCTGTTCGGGGGCGATTGTCCGGCCGGAGCTGCTGCCCGCCGGGTTGGGGGCTTTACGGTTCCTGTCGCCGGCATGGTATGCCCTGCGGCTTCTGTCGATCCTCTAAACTGGAAGGCCCGTCAGGAGATTGTAACCAAACCGCAAAGGTTTCCACACATTTGCAACACAAAATCCGCCCATACTGGAAAATGGCAACACAGGAAAGGTGGTTTTCGGATGGACAGTAAAATTTTGCTTGCAGAAGATGAGGCGAAAATTCGCCAGCTGGTTTCCAGCTATCTGGTGCGGGAAGGGTTCAAGGTGATCGAAGCGGCGGACGGGCAGCAGGCGGTCGACCGGTTTGAGGACAACGAGGATGTGGTCCTGGTGATGCTCGATGTGATGATGCCCCGCAAGGACGGGTTCGATGCCTGCCGGGAGATCCGGGAAAAATCCGATGTGCCGATCCTGATGCTGACCGCCCGGGACGCCGAACAGGACGAGGTGACCGGTTTCCGGATGGGGGCAGATGAGTACATCTCCAAGCCGTTCTCCCCGACCATCCTTGTGACCAGAGTGAAAAACCTGCTCAAACGCACAGCAGCCAACGACATGAGTGATGTGCAGGTAGGCGGGGTGAAAATCCTCTACCGGGAGCGGGCGGTGACAGTGGACGGCAGGCGGATCGTGACCACCCCCAAGGAGTTTGATCTCCTGTATTACCTGCTGAAAAACGTCAATATTGCCCTGACGCGCGACCAGATCATCTGCACAGTCTGGGAGATGGATTACAGCGGGGACGACCGGACGGTGGATACCCATATCAAATGCCTGCGCGCCAAATTGGGGCCCTACGCGAAATGTATTATCACCGTACGGAAGGTGGGATACAAATTTGAGTGGCTGGAGTAGCTGGGGAATCCGGCGAAAGCTGTTCACAGCGGTGTTGATGATCCTGATCTGCAATGCGGTGGTGCTCCTGTTCATGGGGTCTACCCTGTTCGAGGTTTTCTATATGAACAGCAAGGTTGCCAATCTGAAGGATGCAGCCAAGCGGATCAGGCAGGCATATGAGGGGAACAGCGAGACCTTTTACGATGAGATCAGCTCGATCGAAAATGAAAACGCGCTTGTGGCACTTTTTATGGTGGAGGAAGATGGAAAAATAGCGGAAATCTACCGCTCCCGCCCGCAGAAAATGGAGGAGCTGGAACATGAACTGGAGAAGTTTCCGCCTTTTTTAAAGGAGAAGCACCGGCATTATGAAGAGATGCAGGGACGGCTTCGGGCGCGCCTGCTTGAGACCGGTGAGGACAGTCTGATCGAACTGGGAAAGCCGGATGGGCGGGAGGAGCGGGAGGAGCCGTGGGACAACAGCATCAGCCTTTCCTGCAAGCTGGATGACGGGCTTTATCTTTACATCTACACCCCGCGCGATTATATCAGATCCACAGCCGAGCTGGCAGTGAAGTATACGGCGCTCCTTTCGATCGGGATTCTGCTGGCGGGGTCGGTGCTGATCTATCTGCTGGCGGCACGAATGACCCGTCCGCTCAACGAGATTCGTACGGTAGCGGGCAAGATCGCACAGATGGATTTTTCCCAGAAGTGCAGGGTACACGGCGGGGACGAGATCGCACAGATCGCCGGCAGCATCAACGATATGTCCGAACAGCTGGAAGCAGGGATCGAAAAACTGGTCGAAGCGAACGAGGTGTTGCAGAATGATCTGCTGCGCCAGCAGCAGACCGACCGGATGCGCCAGCAGTTTGTGGCGAGCGTTTCGCACGATTTCAAAACCCCGATCACCTTGATGGTCAGCTATGCAGAAGCGATGGAGAACGAGACGTCCGAAGCCGCACGCCGGGAATATTGCGAAACGATCATCAGCGAGGGAAACCGGCTTTCACATATGGTAGGGCGGATGCTCGACCTCTCCAAGCTCGAAAACGGGATTGACAAGGTGGAATGCTCGATCTTCTGCCTGAGCGAGGTGGTGGACGGGGCAATGAAAAACTACCGGCTTCCCACCAGCCGCCGCGGGATAGAGGTGCGGCGGGAGATCGAGGACGAGTTTATCGTGGAAGCGGACTACCATAAGATAGAACGGGTGGTCGCAAACCTGTTTGAAAACGCGGTGAAGTATGTGCCGGATGGTGGGGAGATCCGGGTGATAGTCCACAGAAACGGCGGATGCTGCCGGGTCGGGGTTGAAAATACGGGAGAACCGATCCGGGAGGAGGAGATCGAAAGCCTGTTTGACAGCTTTTATCGCGCGGACCAGTCCCGTTCCTGTACCGACGGCTATGGTCTGGGTCTGGCGATTGTCAAGGTGATTATGGAGGCGCACAACCAGCGTTATGGTGTGGAGAACACCGGGACTGGCGTGCGGTTCTGGTTTGAGCTGCCGCTCGTCGAGGTGGAGGACCCCGAGGAGGATGGCGAAGAGGATGACCAACATCCCTGAAGAGAATCTCGAGCAGATGCCTGTAAGTGTGCAGTGTACAGGAAGCATTTTGATGATAAAAGACCCCTGCGTGGAGGACAGAGTCTGTTCCGCCTTCCCGCAGGGGCATTTTTGCGTGGGAAATGCATTTTGCGCGGCCAGCCCGCCGGGAGGTTCCCGGGGGACCGAACCGGTCTGATACCGGGCAGGCATTCAGATGGCGGAGTGCCTTGGAAATCCGGCGGAAAATGTGATGGTACTATGTTGAAAATTCATAGTTCATTCATATTTTTCTGTCGGGCTTATCACATTGGGCGCATACCATTACCTTTGGAAAGGGGCTGTCCGCCGGTTGGGGAGGTCCCGCGTCACACAATACCCGTTCCACCGGAGAATGGAGACAACGATGGCAAGATTGAAAGACAAAGGCAGGATGGCTGCGGTCATCGCACTGGCGATGATCCTGCTGGTATCCACAATGGTATTCGCCGCCGGTCCCGGAGGCGGGATGGGCGGAGGCCGGGGTGGCCCGGGCAGCCCCGGGGGGATGCAGGGAGGCGGTGTCGAGATGAGCAAAAGCGTCATCAACGTCAGGCTCACCACCCCTGTGATCGGTTCCCTCTCCCGGGAAACCGAATTTATCGGGAAGATTGAGCCCTCCAAAACGGTCAATATTTACCCCGAAACTTCGGGGAAGGTGGTCCAGCTCTATGCGGAAGCGGGCGATTCGGTCAAGGCCGGGCAGCTGTTGCTTTCGCTTGACGACACCGACGCGCAGCTCTCCTATCAGATGGCGCAGACCAGCTATGAGAGGACCGCTGTCAGTGTTGATACCACGCTGGGCAGCAGCTATGAATCCAAGATCAATTCGGCGAAGAGCCAGCTCGACAACGCGCAGCAGGCATTGAGCAACGCGCGGCTCAAGCTCAAGGACTACAACGATGGCTATGACGATGACCTCGTGAATGCGGAAAAATCCCTCGAGCGTGCCCGCCAGAAGGTTTCGTCGCTCAATGCCAAGCTCGCGGATGCCAAGGCGAACAACGCCGACCGGGAGGAGATCAGCGACCTGAACAACCAGCTTTCGGAGGCAGAGAACGAGTACCGCGCGCTGAGCGTCGAGATCGGGGAGCTGGAGGACAGCGAGGACTCGGGCGCGCGTGACCTGCGCTCCGCCTACCGCAATGCACAGACCAGCTATGAATCGGCGCTCGCCAACTACGAGCTCGTGTTGGGAAATTCCTACACCGATGCACAGGCGGCGGCAGAGGTCGATCTGAAGTCTGCGGCGCTCTCGCTCCAGCAGAGTGCCAACACCCTCGACAAATATAAGGTTTATTCCCCGATTGATGGGGTGATCGAGTCGAGGTCGGCCGAGCTGTATGAGACGGTCGGTTCCCAAAGCCCGGTTTTTACCATCTCGAACAAGGAGAGCCTGTCGGTCACCTTCAATGCTTCGGCAGACGGCGCCGCAGCCCTTGCGGCGGGGGATGCTGTAACCGTCAACAAGGGCGGCAGGGATTACCCCGCGACTGTCACCGAGGTGGAGTCCAAAGCCTCCGATACGACTGGTCTGTTCCCGGTCAAGGCGACCCTTGACGAGACGGATGAGTCCCTGTTAACCGGTGTTTCGGTCAAGGTCACCGCTGCGACCGCCAAGGCGGAAAACGCTCTGCTGGTCGATATTGACAACGTTTACTATGATGCCGACGGTCAGCCGTACGTCTTTACCTATGCAGATGGAAAAGCCCACCGTACCGATTTTGTCGCGGGCATGTCGTCGAGCGAGCAGGTCGTTGCGGAGTCCGGGCTGACGCTGAACAGCCAGATCATCACCACCTGGCATCCCGACCTTGCGGATGGCGCAGAGGTCACGCTGATTGACGGGGAGGCAGCCCCGGCCAGTGCTCCGCCTGCCAAACCGGAGGAAAACCCTGCACAGCGGGACGAAGCGTCCGGGCAGGAGACTGACAGTCCGGAAGAGCAGGCGGATGAGCAGACTGCCGGCACACAGCCTGCCGTGGAACCTTCCTCTTCCGAGCCGGAACAGGCTCCCGCATCGGAACCGGAACAGGTCCCCGAACAGGTTTCCTCCGAACCGGAACCGGACAGCGAGCCGGCGGAAGCAGCCCCATCTGATGATTCCGAAGCCTCCTCCGCCGCCGCCCCGGAACCGAAGCGGGTCCAACGGATGCAGCCCAAAGATTGACGATTCGGAGGATTGATTGATGACACTTCCAAAACTTGCGGTCAAACGTCCGGTTTCGATGCTGATGTGTGTGCTGATGCTGCTGGTGTTTGGCATCTCCTCGATCTTTGATATGAAGATGGAGTCTACCCCCGAAATGTCGATGCCGGTGTTCATGGTCATGACCCGCTATGAGGGTGCAAGCCCCGAAGAGGTCGACACGATGATTACTGATGTGGTGGAATCGGCACTTTCGTCGGTAAGCGATGTGGAGAGTATGTCCTCCCGTTCGTCCGAAGGCTCGTCGATGACCACGCTCGAGTTCAACTATAATACCGACATGGACGAAAAGTACGATGAGATCAACGAGGCGCTCACCCGCCTGCGGCTGCCCGATTCGGCGGATGACCCAACGATCATGGAGATGAGCATGGACTCCTCTTCGATTATGGATCTGTCGATCCAGGCGGAGTCGGACGACAACATCTATTCCTATATCGAGTCGGCCGTAGTGCCCGAGATCGAGCGGATCTCCGGGGTCTCGTCGGTGGATATGCGGGGCGGCGCCCGTAAGTATGTCAAGGTGGAACTGAAAGAGGAGGAGATGGAACAGTATGGGCTGTCGATGAACGAGATTGTCAATGCGATCTCAACCGCCGATTTCACCATCACCGCAGGCGAGATCAACCGCGGCAATGTCACCCTTTCGCTACAGGGCGGGGTGAGTTACGACACCTACGACAGCCTTGCGACCATCCCAATTTCCCTGCGTTCGGGGGACATCATCCATATTTCGGATGTGGCCACTGTGGAGATGGCGGAGGAGGCCCGCTCCAACATCAGCCGCTACAACGGGATGGACAATATCAGTCTTTCGGTCTCCAAAAACCAGAGCGCGAATACAATAGAAATCTGCAACAAGATCACCGCTGTGGTCGATGAGCTGAACCGGCAGGGGCTGGGGCTCGCAATCAACATCACCAACAACTCGGGCGAGACGATCTATGAAAACATCATGAATGTCGTCTCCACGCTGATTCAGGGTCTTTCACTTGCCATGCTGGTGCTCTTCCTCTTCCTGGGGGACTGGCGTGCCGCGCTGATCGTCGCAACTTCGATGCCGCTTTCGGTTTTTGCGACACTGGTTATCATGTCAGCCACCGGTATGACCATGAACATCATGTCGCTGGGTGGACTGGTCGTCGGTATCGGCATGATGGTCGACAACTCGATTGTTGTGCTCGACAGCTGCTTCCGCTCCCAGAACGAGCTGCGCAGCTTTGCTGATGCAGCCATTGAGGGTGCGAACCTGGTCAACAGCTCGGTCATCGCCTCCACCTTGACCACCGTGGTCGTCTTTCTGCCGATCGCGCTGATGGATGGGATGTCCGGACAGCTTTTTAAAGAGGTTGGCTTCACGATCGTCTATTCTCTGACTGCCTCTCTGATCTCCGCGCTGACCATTGTACCGCTGCTCTTTGTGCAGTTCCGGCCGCGCGAAAAGGAGCGTTCCTGGGTCAACACCCAGCTGCACAGACTGGAGCGGGTTTATGCACGAGTGCTTGAACAGGCGCTCAGCCACAAGCTGGTGGTAATCGTGATTGCGGTGGTGCTGCTGGCAGGTACCGCAGTGATGTTCAGCCGGCTGGATATGGAGCTGATGCCGATGTCGGATGAAGGCTCTATCAGCATTTCGGTGACCACCAAGACCGGACTGAACTTGGACGAAACCGACCAGATTATGACCCGGATTGAGGAACTGGTGGCAGCACAGCCGGATGTGGAAAGTTATTCGATGCGCGGGGGCGGTGGCGGCTCCTCCAGTCTGACTGTCACCCTCAAGGACGACCGGTCGATCGGGACGGGCGAGTTTATTACCCTGATGCGGGAGCAGACCAAGGGGATCGACAATGCAAGTGTCGAGGTTTCGGAACGCAGCAGCATGTCGTTTGGCAGCCGCGGGGTCAC
>NZ_KE159657.1:145842-147202 GCF_000403395.2 Anaerotruncus sp. G3(2012)
ATTGTCGTCATCGGCGGTCTGACCTTCTCGACCCTGCTGACCCTCATCCTGATTCCGACCGTCTATCTTCTGTTTGACGGTGAGGACCGCCGGAGGAAGGGCGGCCAGGCAGGGAGACGCTCCCTCTTCCGCCGCAACCGGCGCGAGCAGCCGCAGACCAGCGAAGGGATGGCAATTCCCCCGGAATTCCGTTGAAAAGATATAGCTGCAAAATGCCCGCCGGATGAACGAGTCTGGCGGGCATTTTATCTTTTTAGACAAACAATAAGCTAAACTAGAACTCAAACAGAGAAGCTGCTTCTGGAAGTCCGTGGAGCATTCGCTTGATCCGGTCGCGGACATCGTAATTGCATTCGTGAGAGAACACCTCGTGGAACAGCCGCATATTTTTTTCCTGGAAAATCTCCTGCATCGTGTTCCTGAGAATCGACAGAACCTTTCGTTCGTCTGGAGTGAGGGCAGCTCGGTCGATCTCTTCATAGGTATAGTCCAGAACCAGATGAATATATTCCGGGACATACGCATAATCGACCAGCGTCACCCCCAATTGCAGATAATCGGCAACTGCATGGCTGGAAATTTTCTGACAGGTTTCGTCGATCTCCTGTTCCCTGCGCTGATGGATCAATCCTTTGCTTAAAATTTCTGCGCAGACCAGAAAGGTTTCATCAGCCAGCGCGGTTCTCTGCTGTTTGAACTCCATATCGGACTCTCTCCTTCATTCTGTTTCAAAATAAATTGGATTGCGCTTATAGAATCTTAACAGTGGCTTTCAAATTAAGGACTTGCCCATCTTCGTGAATGCGAAAATAAGCAGTAGCAGAAGAAAAAGAACCAATATTTATTTCTTCAGATATTGAAATTCCGATTCCACAAGTACCCATTCCACGTTCATGTGAAAGATGAGTTCCCGTAGTATTTGTATATTTTAACCAACATGTCACATTATCAAGTTTATCGATCCCAACATTAAGTATCGTGCATTTTACTAAACCGGGTTTTATCTCCGCTGCGGAGACTTTCACTAGGTGAGTACCGGCTCTTGCAGTTCCATCGATGGGATCTACTTCAATTACTGTGAAGTTATCTTCCGATATGTCTATAGGTGTGGCGGCTGAAGCAGGAAGCGAAATAGATAAAGTTAAGAGTAAGACTAAAATAAAGCTAGGTAGTGTTCACATAAGCACATCGACAATGAGAGCAAAAAAGACAAAAGCCAAAAAGATAATATCCAGTTTGTCATAGCGGGTAAAAATGCGACGAAATCGCTTGATACGGCGAAAAAGCCTCTCAACTTGGTTGCGCTGTTTGTACAGCTCTTTATCATAGTCCCAAGGATCTTTGCGATTGCTTTTTGGCG
>NZ_KE159657.1:147412-227027 GCF_000403395.2 Anaerotruncus sp. G3(2012)
ATTACCCTGATGCGGGAGCAGACCAAGGGGATCGACAATGCAAGTGTCGAGGTTTCGGAACGCAGCAGCATGTCGTTTGGCAGCCGCGGGGTCACGATCAATCTGACCGGCAGCAGCCTGAGCGCACTCGAATCGACTGCCAATGAGGTCAAAACCGTCATGCAGTCGTTTGAAGGGGTCGTGTCCGCGTCGACCAGTCTGTCGGACGGCAGCCCGCGTGCAGAGATCGTAGTCGATGCGGTGCAGGCCGCTGCGATCGGTACCACCCCGTCAGCGGTTGTCTCGACCGTTCGGAACATGCTTTCGGGCACTCAGGCAGGGAGCATTCAGGAGAGCGACGAGGAATACAACATCAAGGTAATGTATCCCGAGGGGCGCTATCACGATGTGAGCGACCTTTCCGGACTGATGATCTCAACCAGCTCGGGCGGGAAGGTGCCGCTGACCGACGTGGCCGAGATTGTCTACAACAACAGCCCGTCCCAGATTCAGCGGCAGGACGGGGATTATCAGGTTTCGGTGACCGGGCAGACAGCGACCGGTATGTCGGATTCCGCCCTTTCCAACCAGATCATGCAGCGGATCCAGCAGATGGATCTGCCCGAGGGGGTGAACATCAGCCAGGGCGGCAACATGCGCATGATGAACGATGAGTTCAACGCGATCTACAGCGCGCTTGCTGCAGCGGTCTTTCTGGTGTTCGTGGTCATGGCAATGCAGTTTGAGTCGATGCGGTTTTCACTGGTGGTCATGTTGTCGGTGCCGTTCTCGATGACAGGCGCATTCTTCGCGCTGATGATCACCGGGCAGTCGATCTCGATGACCTCCCTGATCGGGCTGGTCATGCTGGTCGGCATCGTGGTCAACAATGCGATCGTGCTGATCGACTATGCCAATGTCCTGCGGCGCGAACACGGTATGTCCGCCCGCGATGCGCTGATCCGCTCGGGACGCACCCGTCTGCGCCCGATCCTGATGACCACCCTCACCACCGTTCTTGGCCTGCTCCCGACCGCTATCGGGATCGGCGGGCAGGTCGAGATGATGCAGTCGATGTCGATTGTCGTCATCGGCGGTCTGACCTTCTCGACCCTGCTGACCCTCATCCTGATTCCGACCGTCTATCTTCTGTTTGACGGTGAGGACCGCCGGAGAAAGGGCGGCCAGGCAGGGAAACGCTCCCTCTTCCGCCGCAACCGGCGCGAGCAGCCGCAGACCAGCGAAGGGATGGCAATTCCCCCGGAATTTCGTTGAAAATATAGAAACATAAAAACCAGTTGTTATCACTACAACTGGTTTTTTGTATTTGCAAAATATTTCAATTTGTATTTATTATCAATTGAAATTTTAATTTATTTATTGTATTATAAAATTAATGATAGGAGGGCTAACGATGAGAAAAAAATTAGCATTATTACTTGCCGCAGGGATCATGTGTTGCGTTGGAACAATATCTGTCGCGTCTGCTGCTGATGAGATAGCTGTAGCAGGTAAAAGTTCTGTAAGTGAACTGATTGATGATTTGGATTCTTCCGCATACGGGGGGGTATTTTATGATGAAGACGGGGTTCTCCATATTTTTGCCAAGGATCGGGAAGCACTTCTGAAATCCCGGAGGCTTCAAAATGTAGTTAGGAACCGAGAGATGGAAATTATAATTGAAGAGGCGGAATATTCTTTGGACGAGTTAGAATCTGCGCAGAAACGGCTTCTCGAGCATCAGAATGAGCTGGCAATCGTTGCTGTAGGATTGTATGAACCGGAAAATGCCCTGTCTGTCTATACCAGCGATACTTCGGATGAAAACAAAGCCGCGATTGCATCTGTTGCTGGTGTGAAAAATATTCGCTATAAAGAATCCTCTGGTTTTGCTGCTTCTCCTGCCATTTGACGGTGAGGACCGCCGGAGAAAGGGCGGCCAGACAGGGAAACGCTCTCTCTTCCGCCGTAACCGGCGCGAGCAGCCGCAGACCAGCGAAGGGATGGCAATTCCCCCGGAATTTCGTTGAACAGATCAGGACAGCCGCATCTGCTTTCCAGGTGCGGCTGTTTCGCGGAGAACTTTGTATTGGGGTCAAAAGGAGCTGAAAAATGCCCGCCGGATGGATGGTCCGGCGGGCGTTTTATTTTGAAAAATAAATTTAAATATGGTTTTTATATAGCCAGTTGAATCAAACGAAGAACACCTGACTGTCCCTCAGATGTGCGAAAGACGCCGGCCTCGTGATGACGCTGCCTGGACAGCAGAATGAGAATATTGTATGATAAAAACCGCTCTACAAGCGCGTGGAGCGGTCTTTTCCAGGAAAGCCATTACAAATTATCCGAATCAAACGGGGAACAGTAAGGGGAGTGTTTCAAACAATGACAGGAGGGATTTCAACATGATCTACGGCTATATCCGCGTCAGCACACGGGAACAACACGAGGACCGGCAGATTATTGCTTTGCGGGAGATGGCAGTGCCGGAGGCAAACCTATTTATGGATAAGCAGTCCGGCAAAGACTTTGAACGCCCGCAATACCGCCAGATGGTGCAGAAATTGAAAAAAGACGATCTGCTCTATATCAAGAGCATCGACCGTCTGGGACGCAACTACGGAGAAATTTTAGAACAGTGGCGAGTGCTGACCAAAGAAAAAGGGATTGACATTATGGTGCTGGACATGCCGCTGTTGGACACTCGCCGGGGCAAAGACCTGATGGGAACCTTCCTCAGCGATATTGTCCTCCAAGTATTGTCCTTTGTGGCGGAAAACGAGCGCGCCAATATCCGCCAACGCCAAGCGGAGGGCATTGCAGCGGCAAAAGCCCGAGGCGTTAGATTCGGCAGGCCCCCAAAGCCCCTGCCGGATAACTATCACAGCGCCTACCAACGATGGAAGGCTGGAACGATCACGGGAACAGCTGCCGCCAAGGAATGCGGAATGGTGCTGGCCACCTTTCGTTACCGGGCAGAACTGTATAAACAGGCAGAAACAACTTGAAAAAGCAACGCTTTTACAACAATATGTGGATGACCACCAGCTGGAGCTGACGCAGCGTTTCCATGAAATGGGTCTGGTCTGTGCCTGTCCGGAGGTGGAACGGCTGGCCGAAGCCCTGCAATGGGTTCAGGATTACAGGCCCGCGCCGTTTCGTTCCAATACAGAGGCGTTTCTGGCATCGCTGGACGCGTTTCTCAATGCTTTATGAGTAAAGGAGGCGTCTCATGAAGGTACTGGTGATCGGTCCCAGCGAGACGGGTTCCCGGGGCGGGATGGCTGCGGTGATCCGGGGCATACGGGAGAGCAGGACACTAAGCCGGGAGTTTGAGATTACCGTCTTTCCCTCCTGCATAGATGGCAGCCTGCTCCGGCGGCTGCTGTACTGCGCATATGCCTATCTTCGCTTTTTGGCCTGCTATCGGGAATACGACCTTTTCCATATACATACCGCGGAAAAGGGAAGCGTTTTTCGTAAAAACCTCTACCTGCGCAAAATAAAGCGTGCGGGGAAAAGGCAGTTATACATATACACGGTGCGGAGTTTCTGGACTTTTACGACAGTCTGGGATTCTGGGGGAAAGCGATTGTAGACCGCTTTTTTCATCGTGCGGACCTGGTTTTAGCCCTGTCGGAGGGATGGCGGCGGGAACTGGAGGAGCGGTTCCATACCGGAATCTGCCAGGTGCTGTACAATGGTGTGGACCTCGCCGCGTTTCAGGCGGCAGTCTCCGACCCGGCGGAGCACCTCCATTCTTTTGTTATGCTGGGCCGCATGGGGGCCAGGAAGGGGACCTACGATTTCATAGAGGCAGCGGCTCTGGCAGTGAAACAAGCCCCGGGATTGACCATCTGCATAGCGGGAGACGGTGAGGTGGAGCGGATCCGGGGCATGGTGGCGGAAAAGGAGCTGGGCAGCCACGTCACAGTGTTGGACTGGGTGGACGGAGAAAAAAAGCTGGAGCTGCTGAAAAATGCCGCCGCTGTGGTCCTGCCCTCCTATCATGAGGGCTTGCCCATGGCCATCCTAGAAGGAATGGCGGCAGGGAAGGCTGTCATCAGCACCCGTGTGGGGGCCATCCCGGAGGTGGTTACGGAGGCGAACGGCATCCTGGTAGAGCCCGGCGATGTCCCTGCCCTGGCGCAGGCTCTGCTGCGGTGCGGCAGTGATGTGGAGAAGCTGAACCACATGTCCGTCAACAACAGGGAGCGGGCGGAGGCATTGTTCAGTGTACAGGAAATGCATCAGAGATTGGCGGAGTACTACCGCTGGACAGCGGAAGGAAAGGTGAAGAAATGAACCTGATTAGTGTGGTGGTACCGGTATATAATGCCGGACCATATCTGCGGCAGTGCCTGGATTCTATCGCAGCCCAGACCTATTCCCATATGGAGGTTATCCTGGTGGATGACGCATCCACCGATGGCAGCGGCCAGATATGCAAGGAGTATGCAGAGCGGGACGAAAGATTTCAGTATGTGAGGTTCCCCGCCAACCGGGGACCGTCCGCCGCTCGGAACGAGGGCGTAGGGCGGGCGGCAGGGGCGTTCCTCTCTTTTGTGGACGCAGACGACTATGTGGAACCTGACCTGCTGGAAAAACTGTACCGCAGCCTGACAGAGAGCGGTGCGGATATCAGCACCTGCGGGGCGGACGGAATCCGGCTGGAGAGCGGTCCGGCCCGGACCTATTCCAGGGCGGAGGCGGTATGCTGTCTGGCTAAGGGCGCGCCCTTCAACCATGTTCCGTGGGGCAAGCTCTACTGTGCCGAGCTGGCGCGCGCGTGCCCCTTCGACGAAAATGTTTTCTACAGCGAGGACCTTCTCTTTCTCTATGAGGCGCTCAAACGGTCAGAGAAGGTAAGCTGCATTCCCGATGTGCTGTATCACTACGTCAGCCGGGAAGGCAGTCAGATGCGCAGCGGGATGAGTGGGCGCAAGTGCACCGCTCTTGCTGTTCAGGAGCTGGTCTGCCGGGACGCCGCCATCGCTTTCCCGAAGGCCGAACCTCACTTCCGACGGCTGGCATTGGAAACCGACCGATGCATGGCTATGCTGACCGTGAAAGCAGGGGCGGAGGATGGGGCTGCTTATGCATATTTGAAGAAGCTGAGCAATGACGCCCGGCGGCATTTCAGCTGGAGGGCGCTGTCCCTCTTTCCATCCAAAAAGGATGCGGCAGCTGCACTGGCGCTGTGTGTGGGAGCGATGGTGTTTTGGGGGATCGCCGCTGCCTTTCTGCGTCTCAAAGGGCTGAAAGGTGGGTAAGGTCATGGAACGGAATTCCCCAAAGATCAGCGTCATCGTGCCGGTGTACAACGTGGAGCCATATCTGGAGCGATGCTTCGGTTCCATCGCGGCCCAGACCTATCCCAATATGGAGGTTATCCTGGTGGATGATGCATCCACCGATGGCAGCGGCAAGATCTGCGACGGTTGGGTGGCCCGGGACAAACGGTTTCAGTGTGTGCATCTTTTGTCCAACCGAGGGGTATCCGCCGCCCGAAACCAGGGTGTAAGCAGGGCGGCGGGGGCATTCGCTGTTTTTATCGACGCGGATGACTACGTGGAGCCATGTCTTCTGGAGGCGCTGTACCGTAATTGGCGGGAGACCGGAGCGGATATCTGCGTGTGCGGGAATGAGGGTATGGGGCTGGAGGAAAGCCCTGCCGCTGTCTATTCCCGGACGGAGGCGGTCCAATGCTTGGCCCAGAGAACTTCCTTCCTGTGGACGGTGTGGGGTAAAATCTATCCTATGGAGCTGGTGAAGGAAACGCCTTTCATCGAGGAAGCGCTATGCTGTGAGGACCTTCTGTTTTTTTATCAGCTGCTCAAGCGTGTGGAGCGAATCAGCTGCATCCCCTGCCGGCTGTACCACTATACCTACCGTACAGGCAGCCTGATCAACAGCGGTGTAAACGAAAAGCGATGCACTGTACTGTCGGTTTTGGACAATATCTGCACCGAAGCGCCCAGCTGGCTTTCCCCCGAGGCGGTGTCCTGCTTCCGGTTGTTGGCGTTGGAAACCGGGGTGCGTCTGGCCATGCAGGCGGTGGAGGGCGGTACGGATGGGCCGCTTTGGGAGTATCTGAAGCTGTTTCAGAACCACAGCCGCCGCCATTTCAGCTGGCGGGCACTGTCCTTCTGCCGGAAGAGAAAGACCATAGCGGCAGTGCTGACACTGCGAACTCACGCTGCCCTCTTTTGGGCTGCGGGCACTGTCTACTGCTGGGTCAAGCGGCTGAGATCGGGGGCGGAGTGAGGGAATCGCATGGATGCAACAAAGCATGTGGCAAAAAACCTAAAGTTTATACTGGCCAGTGAACTCATATTGGCCGCGCTGAAGTTCGCATCCCGCCGGGTGTTCGTTTTCACACTGGGAAAAGCGTATTTAGGCCTAAACGGGCTGTTCTCAGATATTCTATCCGCGCTCTCACTAGCGGAGCTGGGGTTTGGGGTATCCATCACTTATAGCCTGTACCGGCCTGTGGCCCAGGGGGATACAGAGCTCATCAAATCCCTGGTCCGGCTGTACCGCCGGGTTTATCGAGCGGTGGGCGCGGCGGTCTTGGCGGCGGGGCTGGCGCTGGCGCCGTTTCTAAACTTTTTTGTAAAGGAAATGCCGGGGGACATCCCCAGCATCCCCCTGATCTATGCCCTGACCGTAGTCAATACCGGCATCTCCTATTTCTGGTCCTATAAGTCCACGCTGCTGTTCGTGTATCAAAAGAAGTACATCGACGCCACGGTCCGTACGGTGGTGGCATTGTTCGCCACCGGGGCGCAGATCACGGTGCTGCTGCTCACCCATAACTATGTGTATTATCTGTACATCGCTGTTGTGGCCACTCTGGTGCAGAACATGGTGGTCTCGGCCCAGGCCGATCGGTTATATCCCTTTTTGCGGGAGCGGGAGGCCCGCCCCCTTCCGGAGGAAGTGCTGGGAGATATCCGCCGGAATGTAGGGGCCATGATCCTCCACCGGATTGGATCCGTAGCGGTGTTCAGTACGGATAATCTTCTCATCTCCAAATTTGTGGGCATTGAAACCACCGGGCTGTACTCCAACTACATGATGCTCCGGGGCCTTTTGAATATAGCGGTCAATGCCCTGTCCAATGCCGTTATGCCCGTCTTGGGGAATCTGACTGTCACCTCTACAGTGCAGGAGAAAAGAACGGCCTTCCGTCGTCTCAATTTCTGTGCGGCGTGGCTGTTCGGGTGGATGAGCATCTGTCTGCTGTGTCTCTATGATCCATTTATCGAGCTCTGGCTGGGGGCCGGATATCTGCTTCCCTCCGGGACGGTCCTGTTGATTGTGGTGAATTTTTACATAACCAGTATGCGGATCCCGGTGGCAAACAGCAAAAGTGTTATGGGGCTGTTTTGGGACGAGCGCTATAAATCAATCTTTGAGGCACTGGTCAATCTGGGGGTTTCCATTGTTCTTGCACGAAGATGGGGGATTGCCGGCGTTTTGACCGGGACGCTGATCAGTACGATGTCCATGCCCTTCTGGATCGAACCGCTGGGGCTCTTCCGCTATGGATTGAAGCAGGCGCCCGGCGAGTATTTCTCGTGCTATTTCTTCCATCTGGCGGTGGCCGCCGCTGCCGGAGGGCTGACAAAGCTGCTGTGCGGAATAACGGAAACGAACATTTTGGGATTTTTGTGGAAGGCTCTGCTCTGTGCAGTGGTGCCAAACATGGTTTGTCTGGTTGTTTATTGGCGAATGCCTGAGATGCGTTTTTTGAAGGAGCTATTTACACGGATGGGCACAGACCGGAAAAAAAGAGGGCCGTGTGGATAAAACCGGAGCAGAGCAGGTCATACACGGTCGCAGCCAACCCTTTTTTAGTGATATCAAAAGGATTGCGAAAGAGGCACTTTTTGCGAAAGGCCTCTTTCGCAATTTATTTTTACACTTTTCAGACAAGAAAAAAGAATAGGCACCTATTGCGTAACCGGCGGGAATTTTGTATAATAATAGATTATAGCAGATCGGAAAAATAGCTTGCGGAGGTGGGTTTGGATGGATGTACAAGTGGGGGATATCCTGCTGATGAAAAAGCCGCATCCCTGTGGGGAACGGCAGTTTTCAGTCGGGCGGGTCGGGATGGATTTCCGGATCCGCTGTACCGGGTGCGGACGGGAAGTGATGATCCCGCGCGCCAAGGTAGAACGGAACATCAAAAAGATTTTCCGCAATGGGGAAGAGGTCGAGAAAAATCCGCCAAAGCCCTCGCAGGACAGCAGTATTTGATAAAGGAGCCGGAAGATGTTAGACAGACTGGAAGCGGTCGCAGCGCGGTATGACGAGATCAACCACAAGCTGATGGAGCCGAATGTGACCAACGATCAGGAGCTGTATACCTCCCTGATGAAAGAATATAAGCGTCTGACCCCGATCGTAGAAAAATACCAGGAATACCGTCAAGCGAAGCAGTCGTTTGAGGAAGCGCGGGAGATGCTGGGGGAGGGCGGATTGGACAAAGAACTGCGTGAACTGGCGCAGGAGCAGCTTGACGCCAGCCGTGACCAGATCGAAACCGCCTCGCAGGAGCTGCGGGTTCTCCTGCTGCCGCAGGACCCGAACGATGAAAAGAATGTCATTATTGAAATCCGCGGGGGCGCTGGCGGGGATGAAGCGGCACTCTTTGCGGGTTCGCTCTATCGGATGTACAGTATGTACGCCGAGAGCCGGGGCTGGACGAGCGAGATTTTGAGTGCGAATGAGACCGAGCTGGGCGGTTATAAGGAGGTCAGCTTCTCGCTTGACGGGGATGGGGTCTATTCCCGCTTGAAATTCGAAAGCGGGGTGCATCGGGTCCAGCGGGTGCCCGAGACCGAGGCACAGGGCCGCATCCACACTTCGACGGTGACTGTCGCGGTGCTGCCCGAGGCGGAGGAGGTTGAGCTGGAGATTGATCCCAAGGACCTCCAGATCGACGTATTCCGTTCGAGTGGAGCCGGCGGGCAGCATGTCAACAAGACTTCCTCCGCAATCCGGGTTACCCATCTGCCAACCGGCATGGTGGTCGAGTGTCAGGACGAGCGGAGCCAGTACAAGAACAAGGACAAGGCGCTCAAGGTGTTGAGGTCCCGTCTGCTGGACATCAAAGTGCGGGAACAGAATGACCGGATCGCAAGCGAACGGAAGTTACAGGTGGGGACCGGGGACCGCTCGGAGCGGATCCGCACCTATAACTTCCCGCAGGGACGGTGTACCGATCACCGGATAGGGCTGACCCTTTATAAACTGGACAGCATCATTGACGGGGACCTGGACGAGCTGCTTGACGCGCTGATGACCTTCGATCAGGCGGAAAAATTGCAGGCTTCGCAGGATGCCTGACCGGGTGGGGGATGGAAGATTGGAGACAAGCATATACAGGGTTTTTGACATCGAACAGGATGCAGCGGCGCTCGACCGGGCCGCTGCGTTGCTGCGTGCGGGCCGTCTGGTCGTGATCCCGACCGAGACAGTCTATGGGCTGGCGGCGGATGCGCTCAACCCGTCGGCAGCATCGGCGATCTATGCGGCCAAAGGGCGCCCGAGCGACAACCCGCTGATTGTACATATCGCGGACCCCGAACAGGCGCGCCCGTTGGTTAAACGCCTGCCGGATGCTTATTTTGCATTGGCAGAACGGTTCTGGCCCGGCCCTATGACGGTGATCCTTGAGAAGTCCGCGCGGGTGCCGTACGAGACGTCGGGCGGGCTGGAGACGGTCGCGCTGCGGATGCCTTCCCACCCGGTTGCGCGGGAGCTGATCCGGCGCGCCGGGACACCGTTGGCCGCGCCGTCGGCCAACCTTTCCGGTTCGCCAAGCCCGACCTGTGCCGGACACTGTATCCAGGACCTGACCGGCCGGGTGGACGCGATCATAGACGGAGGAAGCTGCACAGTCGGGGTGGAGTCGACCGTCCTGACCCTCTGCACCGACCCGCCCGCCATCCTGCGCCCAGGTGCGGTCACGCTGGAGATGCTCAGGGAGGTGCTGCCGGACATCCGGCTCGACCCGGGGGTGTTTGCCCATCTGCCGGATGGGGCAAAGGCCGCGTCCCCCGGCATGAAATACCGCCACTACGCCCCCAAGGCGCGGGTGGTCCTGCTCTGGGGGACCCTTGTGCAGTTTGCCGCTTATCTCGAGGCGCAGCCGCCCGGGTGCGGGGTGCTCTGTTTTGAGGGGGAACAGGCGCGGTTCGGCGGACATCCCTGCGTCACCTATGGGAGGCGGGATGACCCCGTTTCGCAGGCGCAGGCGCTGTTCGGGGCGCTCCGCCGGATCGATGAACTGGGGCTTACGTCGGTCTATGCCCGGGTGGACAGCCCGGATGGGGTTGGACAGGCGGTCTATAACCGGCTTCTGCGCGCCGCGGGCTTTACAGAGATCAGACTTGGATGGGAGGAATCAGCAACGTGAACGAAAGCGGAACGATGGTGGTCGGGCTGACCGGGCAGTCGGGAGCGGGGAAGTCCAGCCTGAGCAGGATGTTTGCCGCGCGCGGGGTCGAGGTGATCGACGCTGACAGGGTCGCGCGGGATGCGATCGAACAGTCGGCCAACTGCCTGATGGACCTCGTGCTGGAATTTTCTACCGAGGTGATCCATCCGGACGCGAGCCTGAACCGCGCCCGGCTCGCCGAACTCTGTTTCGGGGACAAAAACAAGCTGAAACGCCTCAATGATATTACTTTCCCGTACATCATTGAAGCGATTGTGCATAAACTAGAAAACGCGAAGGCCCGCCGCCTGCCGATGGTGGTGCTCGATGCACCCACCCTCTTTGAATCCGGGCTGAACCGCCGGTGTGACCGGATCATTGCAGTAATCGCCGACCGGGACACCCGTATCGAGCGGGTGATCGCCCGCGACCAGATCAGCCGGGAGGATGCGGAACTGCGGATCAATGCGCAGAACCCGGACGCTTTTTACACCGGGCGTTCCCATGAGGTTTTGCACAACGATACGGATTTTGCAGCGTTTGAAGCCGCGTTTCTGGCGCTCTACGACCGGTTGGAGCGGTCGTGGGAGGACGGGTCCTACCGTCTGCCGCTGGAGCCGCCCGCACCGGCGCCTGCGGAAGAGGAGCCGGAGACAGAACCACCTGTGACAGAGGAGCCGTCCGCGGATCAACCGCCGGACGAGAAACCGGAGGAGCCACCGGATAGCGGGGAGCTGGAAGAGCTTGCAGAACAGGAAGATTAGCCGGAAAAGGATGTTCTGGCAGAGGGCGGTTGCCTTTTTATGCGCGCTGGTGGGGCTGCTCGGGATTGCTGGCGGCGCGTCCCTGCTGCTGAAACGGGGCTTTGATGCGTACTACCGCCGGGCTTACCCGATCCGGTATGAAGAGCTGATCGGTCAGGCGTGCGAGGAGCGGTCACTCGACCCTGCGCTGGTTCTGGCTGTGGTGCATACCGAAAGCCGGTTCCGGCCGGATGCGGTTTCGTCGGTGGGGGCGCTGGGCCTGATGCAGATGATGCCCGACGCCTACAACTGGGTCCGGATGCGCCGCGGCGAACCCGAAACCGACGACTTTTCCCCGCTTTTTGATCCCCCGACCAGTATCGACTACGGCACCGAGATGCTTCGGATGCTGCTCGACGAGTTCCGCACAGTGGACAATGCGCTTGCGGCATACCATGGGGGCTGGGGGAGTGTCAAGCAGTGGCTGGACGACCCGGAGTACGCGCCCGATGGGGAGAATGTCACCAACATCCCGTTTGCAGACACGCGCGCGTATGTCGAACGGGTGAACAAAACAATGGAAATCTACCGCCGCCTTTACGGGCTGTGAATCAGACAGATATGGGAGGTATTTCAGATGGAAAATGAGAAAAGTACAGGCGAACTTTTGCAGGAAAAACTGCTGCTGAACCGCAAGAATATGGGCATGACCAACGACGATGACGCAGAACAGGCAGCCCAGGCGTTCTGCGAGCCGTACAAGGGGTTCCTCGACCGGTGCAAAACCGAACGGGAAGCGGTTTCCGAGATCGTGCGCATGGCTTCGGACGCGGGATTCCGGGAGTTCAGCCGGCATACCGCCTACCGTCCGGGTGATCGGGTTTATTACAACAACCGCGGCAAGGCGCTCATCCTTGCAACGATCGGCACCCGCCCGATCGTCGACGGGGTGCGGATTATGGCGAGCCATATCGACTCCCCGCGGCTCGACCTCAAACCCAGCCCGCTCTATGAGGAGGGGCAGATTGCCCTGTTCAAAACCCACTATTACGGTGGGATTAAAAAGTACCAGTGGGGGGCGATCCCGCTTGCACTGCATGGGGTAATTGTGAAAAAGGATGGGGAGACGCTCACCGTTGCGATCGGCGAAGGGGAGGGCGACCCGGTCTTTACGGTGACAGACCTGCTCCCACATCTTGCACAGGAACAGATGAAACGCCCGCTCTCACAGGGGCTGAAGGGCGAAGAGCTGAATGTCCTGGTCGGGTGCCGCCCGTTTAAGGATGATAAGGCCAGCGAGAAGGTCAAGCTGAACATTATCCGTCTGCTCAACGAGAAATATGGGATTGTCGAGGCGGATTTCCTGTCGGCAGAGCTTTCGGTGGTACCGGCCTTTAAGGCGCGGGACATCGGCTTCGACCGCTCTATGATCGGCGCTTACGGGCATGACGACCGGGTATGCGCCTACACGTCCCTGATGGCAGCGCTCGAGGTTTCCGCCCCCTCCTATACGACGGTCACCGTCTTCGCCGACAAGGAGGAGACCGGCTCGGACGGCAACACCGGCCTGCACTCCCATTATCTGAAATTCTTCATCAAGGATCTTGCATCCGCGCTGGGCGGGTTCGCGGGCCATGAGGTACTCAGCAACTCCACCTGTCTTTCGGCGGATGTCAATGCGGCATTCGACCCGACCTTTGGCGATACCCTTGAGAAACGCAACTGCGCCTACCTGAATTATGGCGTTGTCGTAACCCAGTACACCGGTTCAGGCGGCAAATACAGCACCAGCCAGGCGTCTGCGGAATTCATGGCACAGGTGCGCCGGACGCTGGACGGGGCGCAGGTCTCGTGGCAGACCGGCGAGTTGGGCAAGGTCGATCTGGGCGGCGGCGGAACGGTGGCCAAGTTTATCGCGGCGCTCGATGTGGATGTGGTGGATGTTGGGGTCCCGGTCCTCTCGATGCATTCCCCGTTTGAGGTGGTCTCTAAAAACGATGTTTATGCGACCTATCAGGCGTTTAAGGCGTACGCCTCGGAAGCCTGACGCTCCGTTTTTGGGCCTGTGGTGACAGGACAAAAACGCGGTATGGCATTGCAAACAGACAGGCAGAGAACAGGCCGTTCGAAAGGACAGCCTGCTCTCTGTTTTTGTATTGGGGCGTGGCTGCATCTTCCGACAAAATAGGAGGAGGCAGGTGTGTTATGCTGTGGATTCATGGGGTTGAATGAGTGATTTTCTTTTGGTATGGGCGAATAGCATAGGAATGTGTAAAGTTTGTATGCATAACGCACAAAATGAAATCTGGCAATCCGATTTTTTTATAGGAAATTTCACAAGAACCTATTGAAAACTGCACCAGAAAATGCTAAAATACATACGAGGGAGGTGAAGACAATGGCAAAGTCAACGTCAAAAACGCAGGACAACTTACCATTGTATCTTTTTCATCAGGGTACCAACTATAAATCCTATGAATTTCTTGGTGCGCATCCCTGTAAAAAAGGGAAAGTACAGGGTTATGTTTTTCGCGTATGGGCGCCGAACGCCGCAGAGGTGTCGGTCGTTGGAAATTTCAACGGTTGGGATCCCGATGCAAATCCAATGGAACTGCTGGAAAAGAGCGGCGTCTGGGAGCTGATGATCCCCGACCTTGCCCAGTATGACATTTATAAATACTGCATCAAAACCCGGGACGGGCGCACTCTGATGAAGTCCGACCCTTATGCATTCCATGCCGAAACCGCTCCTGATAATGCCTCCAAGCTCTATGACATCGAGGGATATGAGTGGAAGGATAAGGACTGGTATGACAAACGCAAAGACTATAACCCTTATCGCAGCCCGGTCAACATCTATGAACTGCACATGGGTTCCTGGCGCAGGCATGAGGATGGAAACCCCTACAGTTACCGTCAGGTTGCGGATGAACTGGTGAGCTATCTCAAAGAGATGGGCTACAACTATGTGGAGTTCCTGCCGCTGATGGAATATCCGTTTGATGGTTCCTGGGGATATCAGGTGACCGGTTATTATGCGCCTACCTCCCGTTATGGGACGCCGCATGATTTCATGCATCTGGTGGATACCCTGCACAAGGCAGGGATCGGTGTTATCATGGACTGGGTCCCGGCGCACTTCCCGAAGGACGCCCATGGGCTGTACGAGTTCGATGGACAACCCCTGTATGAATATCAGGATGTGCACAAGCGTGAGCACGCACATTGGGGAACCCGCATCTTTGATTTTGGGCGCAACGAGGTCGAATGTTTCCTCGTCTCGAACGCCATGTTCTGGATCGAGAAATACCATGTGGATGGTCTGCGCGTCGATGCGGTCGCTTCCATGCTCTACCTCGACTATGGCCGCGAGGACTGGGAGTGGATGCCCAATGTCAACGGCGGGCGGGAAAACCTTGAAGCGGTCGCGTTTTTCCAGAAGCTCAATACCGCGGTGCTGACCGAGCATCCGGGTGCGCTGATGATCGCTGAGGAATCCACCGCGTGGCCGCTGGTCACCAAACCGGCATCGGTCGGTGGCCTGGGCTTCAACTTCAAATGGAATATGGGCTGGATGAACGACATGCTTTCCTACAATTCGCTTGACCCGTATTTCCGCAGCTACAACCACGATAAGCTGACCTTCAGCCTGTTTTATGCGTTCAGCGAAAACTTCATCCTGCCGATCTCACACGATGAGGTCGTCCATGGGAAGTGCTCGCTCATCAACAAGATGCCCGGCGAGTATGAGACGAAATTCTCGGGGGTCCGCGCGTTCCTTGCGTATATGATGTCCCATCCAGGGAAAAAACTGCTCTTTATGGGCTGTGAATTTGCACAGTTCATCGAGTGGAATTATAAACAGCAGCTCGACTGGATGCTGCTCGGCTATGATGCGCATCGTCAGATGCAGTCGTTTGTCAAGGAGCTGAACCAGTTCTATCTGAACACACCGGCGTTCTGGCAGGTGGAGGATTCATGGGATGGCTTTAATTGGATTTCCCATGACGACAACACCCAGAATATCATCGCATTCCGCCGGATCGACGAAGAGGGCAACGACATTGTGGTGCTCTGCAACTTCGCGCCGGTCACCCGCGAAAACTATCGGATCGGTGTGCCGGATGCGACCTCCTATGACGAGATTTTCAATACCGACGATATCCGGTTCGGCGGCAGCGGTGTGGTCAACAAAGGCGCGATCCGGGTAAAAAATGTAGCGGAACACGGTTTTGACCACTCGATCAGCCTGACCGTTCCGCCGCTTGCAACCATCTATCTGAAAGGGCGGCCCCGCAAGGTCAAACAGGCGGTCAAGCCTGCGGCAAAGACAACCAGAAAAACCGCAGCCAAATCCAAGCCGGCCTCGAAGGCGCGGGCTGTCAAATCCAAAGCGTCCAAATAAGCAGTTTCTGACTGTATGATAATAGAGGGGGTAAATCAACCATGTTTTGCAAAAAGGAATGGATTGCCATGCTGTTGGCAGGCGGTCAGGGCAGCCGGCTTTATACGCTGACCCAAAACCTTGCAAAACCGGCAGTTCCGTTCGGCGGAAAATATCGGATCATTGATTTTCCGCTGTCCAACTGCGTCAACTCGGGGATCGACACTGTGGGCGTGCTGACCCAGTATCAGCCGCTGGTCCTGAATGAGTATATCGGCAACGGCCAGCCGTGGGATCTCGACCGCAGCAACGGCGGCGTGTTTGTCCTGCCGCCCTACCAGAAAAGCTCCGGCTCCGACTGGTACACCGGCACCGCAAATGCGATCTATCAGAATATCAACTTTATCGAGCGGTATGATCCGGAATATGTCCTGATCCTGTCGGGTGACCATATCTACAAGATGGACTACGAAAAGATGCTTGATTTCCACAAGGAAAAGGAAGCGGACTGCACCATCGCGGTCCTTCAGGTTCCGCTGGAGGAGGCGTCCCGGTTTGGCATCATGAATACATATCCGGACGGCACCATCTACGAGTTTGAGGAGAAGCCGCCCAAGCCCAAGAGCAACCTCGCCTCAATGGGTATTTATATCTTCTCCTGGAAGAAGATGCGCAAATATCTAATTGACGACGAGAGCAACCCGAACTCGTCCAAGGATTTTGGTAAAAACATCCTGCCGGCCATGCTGGCGGATGGGCAGAAGATGGTAGCATATCCGTTTGAAGGCTACTGGAAGGATGTCGGGACGATCGACAGCCTGTGGGAAGCCAATATGGACCTGCTCGACCCAAATGTCCCGCTCGACCTTTATGACGACAGCTGGAAAATCTACTCCCGCAACCCGGTCATGCCTCCCCACTTTGTCGCGTCCGGCGCAAAGGTGGAAAACTCGATGATTACCGAGGGCTGCCACATCAGCGGCGACATTGATTTCTCAATCCTGTTTGCAGGTGTTACGGTAGAGGAAGGCGCAGTCGTGCACGATTCGATCGTCATGCCCGGCACAGTGATCAAAAAGGGTGCAGTGGTTGAATACGCGATTGTCGCGGAGAACTGTGTCATCGGCGAAAATGCAGTGGTCGGTATGCGCCCGGAGGACGCCTCCAACCGCGACGACTGGGGCGTAACCGTTGTCGGCAACGGCGTGGCCGTTGGCGCAGGCGCGGTTGTCCCGCCCAAGGCGATGGTCGATAAAGATGTTGAGGGGGTGCGCTAAGGTTATGACGCGGCAGAATAAAGTTTTAGGAATCGTATTTTCCAATATGCATGACAGCGTGCTCGGCGAGCTGACCGAGCACCGTACCACCGGCTCGGTGCCTTACGGCGGCCGTTACCGCCTGATCGACTTTGTGCTTTCGGGGATGGTTAATTCGGATATCACCGATATCGGCATCATCACCAAGCAGAACTATCAGTCCCTGATGGACCATGTCGGCGCAGGCCGGGCATGGGACCTCGCCCGTAAGCGCGGTGGCCTGACCATCCTGCCCCCGTTCGCCAACAACGACGGCGCACATGGCATCTACCGCGGACGCCTGGAAGCGCTTCAGGGCGGTCTGGATTATATCCGCCACAATAAGGCGAAATATGTTCTGCTCTGTGACTGTGATGTGATCGCCAATATGGACCTGCGCGACTTTATCAACGAGCATATCCGTTCGGGCGCACAGATTACAATGATGTGCAAACGCACCGAGGTGCGCGACGAAGCACGCGCCGATACCACGACCCTGACTTTTGATCCTGAGACCAAGAAACTTACCGATGCGATGGTCAATCCCGAGGTCAAGGGAGAGCAGAACGTCTACATGAACGTGATGATTGCCGAGAAAACGCTCCTTGAGCGGCTGATTTCCGAGGGCAAGAGCCACGACAGTTATTCGCTCGTCCGCCACGCGATCCAGCCTTCGATTGGGGTGCTCGACATCCGCGCGTATGAGTTTACCGGCTATACGCACAAGATCTGTGGGATGAAGAGCTATTTTGCGGCGCACATGGAGCTGCTTGACCCGGCAGTGCGCGCGGAGCTGTTCCCGGCAGATAAACCGGTATTCACCAAGGTACGCGATCAGGTGCCGGTCAAATACGGCCTCTCGGCCAAGGTTGGCAATTCGCTGATCGCAGATGGCTGCATCATTAATGGAGAGGTCGAAAACTGTGTGATCTTCCGCGGCGTTAAGATCGGTAAGGGCGCTGTGCTGAAAAACTGCATTATCATGCAGAATACCTATATTGGAGACAATGCGCATCTGGAGTATGTCATTACCGATAAAGACGTGCTGATTAAGGATTCCCGCACGCTGATTGGGTATGAGACCTACCCGACTTATATCTCCAAAGGCAGTGCAATCTGATCTTGAAAATGGCAGCGGGGGCGGTAGACGATGACCGCCCCTGCCTTGCATCCGCAAATCGTTAGGGAGGAAGGAATACCATGAAAATTTTATATGTAGCTTCCGAAGCAACCCCGTTTATCGCAACTGGCGGCCTTGCCGATGTTGCGGGTTCTCTGCCCCGCGCAATCCGTGAAAACCAGCAGGGATGCCGGGTGGTGATCCCGCTCTACAGCGCGATCAAACAGGAGCTTCGCGAGGATATGAAGTTTCTGTGCAGTTTTTATGTGCCGCTTGGCTGGCGCAATCAGTATTGTGGTGTCTTTGAAGCGAGCAGCAATGGTGTGAAATATTACCTATTGGATAATGAGTATTATTTTAAACGCGACGGAGGCATCTACGGTTTCTATGATGATGCAGAGCGGTTTGCGTTTTTCTCCAAAGCGGTTTGCGAGATGATTCAGTATGTTGACTATGATCCAGACATCCTCCACTGCAACGACTGGCAGACTGCGATGGTGCCGGTTTATCTGAACCTGTTCTACCGCGAGATCGAAAAATATCAGAAGATCAGAACGGTCTTTACGATTCACAACATCCAGTATCAGGGCAAATATGGCATGGAGATCGCAACCGATGTGCTCGGCCTGCCTTACTATGCCGCACCGACCATGATGTATGATGGATGCCTGAACATGATGAAAGCGGCGATCGAGGTCAGCAACTATGTTTCGACCGTCAGCCCGACCTATGCCAATGAGATCACCGATCCGTGGTTCTCACATGGTCTGGACCGTCTGCTCCGCAACCATCAGGGAAAACTGGTCGGCATCCTGAACGGGATCGACACGGTCAGCTATAACCCTGAGAGCGACCCGGCACTCTACGAGAATTATGGACTGGATACCATCGAGAAAAAACAGATCAACAAGGTTGAGCTTCAGAAGAGCATGGGGCTCCAACAGGATGAAGGCATCATGCTGATCGGTATTGTAACCCGGTTTGTGGCGCACAAGGGGATTGACCTGATCCAGTACATCTTTGAAGAGCTGATGAGACGTCAGCTTCAGGTGGTCGCGCTCGGTTCGGGCGACTATATCTTTGAGAGTTTCTTCCAGGAAATGCAGGCCAAATATCCGGGCAAGATGGCGGTTAAGATTGGGTTCATCCCCGATCTCGCGCGCAAAATCTATGCGGGTTCGGATGTATTCCTGATGCCCTCCAAGAGCGAGCCATGCGGCCTTGCTCAGATGGTTTCCCTGCGTTACGGCACTTTGCCGATCGTTCGTGAAACCGGTGGGCTGAAAGATTCGATCATCGATATGGGCAGTCCGGAGGGCGGCAATGGTTTCACCTTCAAGACCTATAATGCCCACGATATGCTCGGAGCGATCGATCGTGCTGGCGGGCTGTATTATAACCGCGATGAGTGGAAAAAGGCAGTCCATCAGGCGATGCAGAGCGATTTTACTTGGGGCCGTTCGGCTGTGGAGTATATCAATATGTATAAGAAGGTACTCGGCCAATAATCCGGTATCTGGTAATCGGTTCGGAATGTCCCGGCAGGCTTGCCGGGACATTTCTTTGGAAATCCGGCTCTGGCCCGAAGGGCAGCGGCAGACAAACGCTGTGTTTCTATCGAAAGAGGAGGATCAAGAGAAAAGCCTCGCCTCTGATGGACGCTTTTTGGTTTTGTAAAGAAAAAAGCCTTGACATCGGGAAATGCTTCCTGTATAATACCACAAGAGGGAACATGTAAAGCGGATGGCTTTACATCTTTGGAGGGGAACGCTGTGGCGAAAAATCTGGAAATTTCCCTGCTGCTCGACTTTTATGGAGATATGCTGACCGAAAAACAGCGGGACGTAGTCGAGCTTTACTACAACGAGGACCTCTCCCTCTCGGAGATCGCCGCACACAGCGGCATCACGCGGCAGGGGGTACGCGATTCGATCAAGCGTGCAGAGAGTGTGCTGCTTGATCTGGAGGAACGGCTCGGGCTGGCGCGGAAGTTTCGCCAGATACAGGATGGGCTGGATCAGATCATACGCAACGCGAAACAGATTGGCGACTACAGCAGCCGCTATGGGATCTCAAAAGAGATCAGTGAGCGGAGCGCGGAGATCGTCCGGATCGCGAACAGTATCAACGAGTAGAACAGGCTGATGGATCAATCGAATCTCAAACAGGAAAGGGGCAGGCTTTGTGGCGTTTGAAGGGCTTTCTGACAAACTTTCCGCCGTATTCAAGCGGATGCGGAACAAAGGGAAACTGAAGGAGAGCGACATCAAGGAAGCAATGCGGGAAGTGCGGCTTGCGCTGCTCGAAGCGGACGTCAACTACAAGGTAACCAAAGAGTTTGTCGCAAATGTGACTGCCAAGGCGGTCGGCGACGAGGTGCTTGAGAGCCTCACCCCGGCACAGATGGTCATTAAGATCGTCAATGACGAGCTGACTACCCTGATGGGGGAAAGCAATGCCCGTTTGAACTTCCAAAGCAAGCCCCCGACGATTGTAATGATGTGTGGATTGCAGGGTTCCGGTAAGACAACCCATTCGGCAAAACTCGCACTCCATTTCAAGGGACAGGGCAAACGCCCGTTGCTTGTTGCGTGCGACGTCTATCGTCCGGCGGCGATTGACCAGCTGAAAGTGGTCGGTGAGCAGGCAGGCGTCCCGGTGTTTGAAATGGGGCAGGATGACCCGGTTGAGATTGCGCGGCGGGCAGTGCTGCACGCCAAGGACCACGGGAACGACCTGGTGATCCTCGATACCGCCGGGCGGCTGCATATCGACGAGACGCTGATGGGCGAGCTGCAGACGATCAAATCCACCGTTCAGCCGCATGAAATCCTGCTGGTAATCGATTCGATGGTTGGCCAGGATGCAGTCAATGTGGCGGAAAAATTCAATGAAACACTGGGGATCGACGGGGTGATCCTCACCAAGCTGGACGGTGATACCCGCGGCGGTGCAGCACTTTCGGTGCGTGCGGTCACGGGCAGGCCGATCAAGTTTGTGGGTACTGGCGAAAAGCTCGATGAGCTGGAACCATTCTATCCCGACCGCATGGCCTCCCGTATTTTGGGGATGGGCGATGTGCTGACCCTGATCGAAAAGGCGCAGAGCGACTTCGACCAGAAAAAGGCACTCGAGATGGCCCAAAAAATGAAGGCCAACACGTTTGATTTCAACGACATGCTCGAGCAGATGCAGCAGCTCAAAAAGATGGGGCCGCTTTCGAGTGTGATGAATATGATCCCGGGGGTCGCCGGGAAGCTGAAGGATGAGGATGCCGAACAGGGCGAACGCGAACTGAAAAAGGTGGAAGCGATTATCCTTTCGATGACCCCGGCAGAACGGGAAAAGCCGGCTCTGATCAATCCTTCCCGCAAGCGCCGGATTGCGGCAGGCAGCGGGACCGAAGTTTCAGACGTAAACCGGGTGCTCAAGCAGAATGACCAGATGCAGAAGCTGTTCCGGAGCGTTGCGGGCGGCTCCAAAAAAGGCGGTAAGCGCCGTCGGAATCCCTTCGCGGGGATGGGCGGAATGGGGATGCCGCCGGGTGGAATGCCCTTTTAATTCACTTTCATCCGGTTGACCGGTTGACTGAAGCAGGGCTGTTTGAGTGCTTTCTGGCTTTCAAGCAGGACCTGATTAGACGAAACAAAATCATTAGGAGGTGACATACATGGCTGTTAAAATCAGACTCAGAAGAATGGGTGCAAAAAAGGCTCCGTTCTATCGGATCGTTGTAGCGGATTCCCGTTATCCCAGAGACGGCAGATTCATTGAGGAAGTTGGGTATTATGATCCGACTAAGGACCCGTCGGTTATCAAGATTGATGCCGAGAAGGCGAAAAAGTGGCTTTCCAATGGCGCCCAGCCGACCGATACCGTAAAGGCGCTGCTGAAAATTGAAGGCGTGCTCTAATCTGCGGGTGGAGGTAAGTCGTTTTGGATAAGCTGATCGTTACTATTGCACGCGGACTGGTCGAGAACAAAGACGCGGTCAACGTTACTGTTGATCCGCCGGATGACGAAGGAATGGTGGTTTACCATCTTCACGTTGCTCCCGACGATATGGGCCGTGTCATCGGCAAACAGGGCAGGATTGCCAAGGCGATCCGCACCGTTGTCAGAGCGGCAGCCAACAAAACCGAGACGAAGGTTGCCGTCGAAATCGACTGAAAAGAGGGGGAGCAGACTGCTC
Source organism: Anaerotruncus sp. G3(2012) (assembly GCF_000403395.2). GTDB lineage: Bacteria > Bacillota > Clostridia > Oscillospirales > Ruminococcaceae > Anaerotruncus. Next base: position 169,579 of record NZ_KE159657.1, read on the forward strand.
CTCTTTTTTCATGCCCTGTTTTTTAGGGGGCTTTTTCGCTCGCAAAAAGCCCCTTTTTGCCGCATGTTGGGCGGCCATTCCTCCCCAAAAGGTGTTTCACAGGATAGCGTATTTTGCGCAGTCTCTGCGCCGAAGGCATTTCCTTTGAAACTGTGGTTGTTTCCCTCAATTTAAAAGCTGCCGCTTCACGCCGGTTGGGCTGTGCATATCGCTGTGGCGGAAGTGGAAAATGGGTAACTATTTTATAGATCAAACAGGCTCTGAAAGGGCCGGAGAGGAGGCGGTAGATTGCGTAAGCAGTTTCTGGAATGTGGTAAAATTGTCACAACGCAGGGGATCAAAGGCGAAGTCCGGGTGCAGCCCTGGTGCGATTCCCCGGATTTTCTGCTGGGGTTCGATACCCTCTATCTCGATGGCGGCAGGTCCTCTCTTGAGATCGAGCGCTCCCGTGTACAGAAAAATGTGGTAGTGTTCAAATTCAAAGGGACCGAGACGGTGGAAGAGGCGGTCACGCTGCGTGGAAAGGTGCTCTATCTCGACCGGGCGGATGTTCCAATGAAGGAAGGGGAGTATTTTGTGCAGGACCTGATCGGCTGTACAGTACTCGACGCGGATACCGGGCGGGACTACGGGAAAATTTACGATGTACGCCCGACCGGGGCGAACGATGTCTATTATCTGAAAGATGCGGCGGGGGTTGAGCGGCTTGTCCCTGCGATCCCGGATGTGGTGCTCTCCCGTGATCTGGATGTGGGGATTGTGACCATCCGGCCGTTGGAGGGATTGTTTGATGATGAAGATTGACCTTGCAACGCTCTTCCCCGAGATGTGCGAGACAGTGCTGGGGACAAGCATTGTCGGGCGCGCACGCAGGGCGGGCTATCTGGACATCCGCTGCTGGCAGATCCGGGATTATACGGTGGACAAGCACAACAATGTGGACGATACCCCCTATGGCCCCGGCAAGGGGATGCTGATGCAGGCAGACCCCATGTTCCGCACCTGGGAGGCGGCATGTGAAGCGCGCGGAGGCAGGCCGCATGTCATCTATATGTCCCCGCAGGGCCGCACGCTGACCCAGCAGCGTGCGCTTGAGCTGTCCAAACTCGAACATCTCTATATTATGTGCGGGCACTACGAAGGGGTGGACCAGCGGGTGCTTGACGAGATCGTGGACGAGGAAATCTCGATCGGCGACTATGTGCTGACCGGCGGTGAACTGGGCGCACTCGTGCTGATCGACTGTGTGAGCCGTCTCTGTCCCGGGGTTCTGGCGGATGAGAGCTGCTTCACCGAGGAGAGCCATTTTAACGGTCTGCTCGAATACCCGCAGTACACCAAACCCGCGGTCTGGCATGGCATAGCTGTTCCTGAGATCATCACCAATGGCAACCATGCGGCGATCGCCCGCTGGAGGAGGGAGATGTCTCTCAAAAATACCTGGGAAAAACGTCCGGAGATGCTGAAAACCGCTCCGCTCACCGAGAAAGACCGGTGGTATCTGCGGACACTCGGCTGGAAGGAGGAGCCATGAGATGGGGACATTGGTGAACGCAATCGCGGTGGTAGCCGGTAGCCTGATCGGGCTGTTGATCCGCCGCGGCCTGCCCGAGCGGGTCGAGGGCGCTGCAATGAAGCTGTTGGGGCTTTCGGTGCTTATCATCGGCTTCAACGGGGTGGTGACTTCGATGGTTACGGTCGGGGCAGACGGCTCCCTCTCGTCGGACGGCTCTCTCCTGTTGATCGCCAGCCTGGTGATTGGCGGTGTGTCGGGTGAGCTGTGGGAGATCGACGACAAACTCACCCGGATGGGCAAACGGATCGAAGAACGGTTTGGAAAAGAGGGATTTGCCAAGGGCTTTATCAACGGTTCCCTGATCTACTGCATCGGCGCAATGGCGATTATCGGTGCGCTGAACGATGGCCTCACCGGGGACAGCAGCATCCTCTACATTAAAAGTGCGCTCGATTTCGTCTGCTCGATCATCCTTGCTTCGACACTCGGATTTGGTGTGCTCTTTTCCGCGCTGCCAGTCGCGCTTTATCAGGGTGGGATTACCCTGTTTGCGGGGGTTCTGTCCCCGTTCGTTTCGGACGCACTGCTTGGCGGAATCTGCATGGTTGGCTATGCGATTGTCCTCTGTATCGGGATCAATTTTCTCGAGTTTACCACCATCCGCACCGCAAATTTGCTCCCCGCTCTGGCCGTTCCGGTGGCCTGGCAGCTGCTTCACTCCTGTGCGGGACTGATTGTTATTTAATTGCGATTCGACGAAATACAACGTTTCGACAGGGTATCTTGTCACAATTGTTGAAAACTTTGTGGTAAACTTGCACAATTATCTTGCTTTAGAATCTGAAAGGAATTGGGGAACAAGCAGAAAAATCCCGAAAAATTTGTAATCGAACCCGAATTCGATTGACGCTCGGGGAACTTCCGCTTATAATAAAAATAAGTCGCAGGCAAACCAGTACATTTACATTTTTTAGAACAGGGAGAGTATTGCTATGTTTGTAAAAGAAGTTTCTGTCCAGAACCAGGTTGGCCTTCACGCACGCCCTGCAACCTTCTTCATTCAGAAAGCGAATGAGTACAAATCCTCGATCTGGGTTGAGAAGGAGGAGCGCCGTGTCAATGCCAAGAGCCTGCTCGGTGTGCTTTCGCTCGGAATCGTGGGCGGCACTACCATCCGGATCATCGCGGACGGCTCGGACGAGCAGCTTGCAGTAGATGGGCTGGTCAAGCTCGTAGAGTCGGGCTTCGCAGAGTAAGTTTGGTTTTGATGCCTGAAAATTGCACCGTTCCTGTGTAGGACGGTGCATTTTTTGTAAACCATCGGGAAAGTTGGAAAAGGGGGATCGGATGGACAACCCAAGGCTTCCGTACCTTTCGGACAAAGCACATGGGCTGCCGCTGCTGCCGGGAGTCTACATCATGAAGAACAAGGCGGGCGATATCATCTATATCGGCAAAGCAAAAGCGCTCAAAAACCGGGTGAGCAGTTATTTCCGCTCGGTGGAAAAGCATCTGCCAAAGGTATACCGGATGGTCTCGCAGGTGTTTGACTTCGATTATATTGTGACCGACAGCGAATTCGAAGCGCTGGTGCTCGAATGCAGCATGATTAAGCTGCATACCCCCAAATATAACATCCTGCTCAAGGATGACAAGGGCTATTCCTATATCAAAATTTTCCCGAAAGAATATAGCCGGATCCGTCAGACCTTCCAGCGGGAGGAGGATGGTGCGGAATATATCGGGCCGTACCTCTCGGCCTATGTGGTCAAGGAGACGATCGACGAGGCAAACCGGGTGTTCCTGCTGCCCACCTGCTCAAAACGGTTCCCGCAGGAGTTCGGGAAGGGGCGCCCCTGCCTGAACTTCCATATCAAACGGTGCATGGGGGTCTGCCAGGGCAGGATCTCGCTCGAAGAGTATCATGAAATTCTGGCGCAGGCGCTCGAGTATATCAAAGGCGGCAGCTCGCAGAGTGTCGAGTTGATGACCCGCCAGATGAATGAATACGCCGAAAATATGCAGTTTGAGAAGGCGGCGCAGCTTCGGGACCGTATCCGGGCGATCGGGAAGATCAGCGAGTCACAGAAGGTGGTCTTTACGAGCGTTGCGAACCAGGATGTGATTGCCCTGCAGCGGACTGATACCGAAACCTGTGCAGTGGTGCTGAAATTCCGCACCGAGCGCCTGGTGGACAAGCAGGATTTCCTGCTCGGCGCGGTAGACGATCTGGACGAAGCCCGGCAGGAATTCCTGCTGCGGTATTATACCACCTCCAACCGTCAGGACCTCCCCCGGAAGATCCAGCTCGACGGGCCGGTGGAGGATGTGGAGATTGTGGCCCAGCTATTGAGCGAGCAGGCGGGCCATAAGGTCGAAATCCGCATCCCACAGCGCGGGGAACAGCTCAAACTGATGGAAATGGCCAAAAAGAACGCAGCGGAAAAACTCTCCCAGCGCGGCCAGCGGACCGGGCGGGAGGTCGCCGCACTCGATGAGTTGGCGCGTCTGCTCGGGCTGGAAAAACCGCCCGGGTATATCGAGTCCTATGATATTTCCAACATCGGTTCGGATACGGTGGTTGCGGGGATGGTTGTCTTTGAAAACGGGCGTCCGCTGCGCAAATGCTACCGCAAATTCAGCATCAAGACGGTGGCAGGCACCGACGACTATGCAAGCATGAGCGAGGTGCTCCGCCGCCGGTTTGAGCGGTATCTCGACCCGGACAAACAGGACGAGGCATTTGACCGGCTGCCCGACCTGATTCTGCTCGACGGCGGCAAGGGGCATGTGGGGACGATTGTACCCATGCTGGCAGGGATGGGGATCTCGGTGCCGGTGTTCGGTATGGTCAAGGATGATAAGCACCGCACCCGCGCGATCGCTGAAAGCGGCGGTGAAATTGCAATCGCCTCCCACCGCAGTGCATTTACCCTCGTTTCCTCGATTCAGGAGGAGGTGCACCGGTTTTCGATCCAGTATTCCCGGTCGAAACACCAGAAGAGCGCATTCGCCCTCTCGCTCACCCAATGCGAAGGGATCGGCGATAAGCGCGCTGCGGAAATCTACAAACAGTTCAAAACGGTCAAGGCGATCCGGGCGGCTTCGGTCGATGAGCTGGCGCAGGTCAAGGGGATGTCCCACCCGGCAGCGGAGCGGTTGTACCAGTTTCTGCATGAGGAAGATTGACAAATCCGCATAAATTGCGGATAATAGAGTCACAATGTGTCGCTGCGGCGGTTAAACAAGCGCAGGGTCCAAGATATAAAACAGGTTCCAAAAGACCCGAACAGATGAAATAGAAAACAGGAGAAAAAATTATGAGAGTAATTACCGGTTCGGCGCGGGGGATGCGTCTGGAAGCGCCCGCGGGCACCGATACCCGCCCAACCTCGGATATGGCCAAGGAAGCGATCTTCAGTATCCTGCAATTTGAGATCGAACAGGCGATGGTGCTCGACCTGTTTGCGGGCAGCGGGCAGCTCGGGGTAGAGGCTCTTTCCCGGGGGGCACGATTCGCGGTGTTCGTGGACAGTTCCCGTGAGGCACAGGAGATCATCCGGCGCAACCTGAATGCTACCCGGCTCGCCCAGAACAGCCGGGTTGCCGCGATGGATGCTTCCGCTTATCTCGCAGGATGCACCGATCGGTTTGACATCGCGCTGGTCGATCCACCCTATGGGCAGAAAAAGATCGACGAAGTGCTCCCGCAGCTCGCTGGACGGATGAACGAAAACGGGATCATTGTTTGTGAGACCGAGCGCACCGAGGAGCTGCCCGAGCAGGCAGGGGAATTTTCGATCTATAAGGTTTACCGCTATGGCAAGGCCAAGGTGACCACCTACAAAAAGACAGCGGAGGACGAGTAAGGATGGAGCGAATCGCAATCTGTCCGGGCAGTTTTGACCCGATCACCAAGGGGCATCAGGAGATTATCCTGCGGGCCCGCAAACTGTTTGACCGGGTCATCGTCGTGGTCAGCGAGAATCCAGACAAGCATCCGGTCTTTTCGGTGGAGGAGCGGGTTGGGATGATCCGTACCGTGTTTGGCGGGCTTCCCGGTATAGAAGTTGACAAGTTCAGTGGTTTGCTGATAGACTATGTAAGGAGGCGTTCGGCGGCTGCGATCATTAAAGGGCTGCGCGCGGTCTCGGATTTCGACTATGAATTCCAGATGGCGCTCACCAACCGCAAGATGGAGCCGGACGCCGAAACGGTCTTTCTCACCTCGAGCAGTGAGATGATGTATCTGTCCTCGAGTATGGTGCGCCAGATTGCACGTTTTGGCGGGGACATCAGCCCGTTTGTACCCGACTGCATCCTTGAGACGGTGTCCCAGGGGATCGCCAGACGGTACCATGCGGACATCTAACCGTTTTGAGTTGCAAACAGTTCCGAAAAAGGAGAGAAACCTCAGATGAATATTGATGAAATTCTGGACGTTATAGATGAGCTTCTTGACCGTTCCTGGAGCCTTCCGCTTTCAGGGGGGCGCTGCGTGGTAGATGCGGACAAGGTGCGCGACCTGATCGACGATATCCGCCTGAACATCCCGTCTGAGATCAAGCAGGCGAAAGCGATTGTCTCCGACCGTACCGACATTATCTCGGGCGCGAAAAAGGAAGCGGAATCGATCATCCGGAAGGCTGAGGATCGTGCACGCAGCCTGGTGGCGCAGGAACAGGTCGTCAAGGCGGCACAGGCCAAAGCATCCGAAATCCTGACCCAAGCGCAGATGAAATCGCGTGAGATCCGTCAGGCGGCGCAGGAGTTTTCGGACAACTGCCTTTACAAGACCGAGGAAGTGCTGGTCAAGTCCCTGACCGAGATCAAGGCGACCCGGCAGGCATTTCGCAATGCGACAGGGAAATAATAGGTGAAAAGAGGAGGCCCCCGGGACCGCTTGGAAACGGTTCCGGGGGCTTTTTTAGGATCAGTTCGCTCTGGAAGAGCACTTTTTTCCGTAAGGGCAGGCACTCAGAAGTGCCGGTAACCATCCGCCTCGAGCAGGCAGTCGGCGGCTGCGATTGCGGCTGCGGCTTCCACCACCGGGACCGCGCGCAGGACAACGCATGGATCATGCCGTCCATGGACGGTCAGGTCCCGCTCGGTATGCCGGACAAAATCGACCGTCTGCTGCGGCTGGGAGATCGACGGGGTGGGCTTGAACGCGGCCCGGAACAGGATGGGCATACCGTTCGAGATGCCCCCAAGGATGCCGCCCGCATGGTTTGTGGAGCAGACAACCCTCCCGTCACGGATACGAAACGGGTCGTTGTTCTGGCTCCCGCGCAGTTCGGCAGCATCAAATCCGGCTCCAAATTCGATCCCTTTGACCGCCGGGATGCCAAATACGATCGAGGCAATCCGGTTTTCCAACCCATCAAACATCGGAGAGCCAACGCCCGCAGGCATCCCGAGCACCGCACATTCGACCACGCCGCCCACCGAGTCCTGCTCCATCCGCGCCAGTTCGATCGCATCGAGCATCCGCCTGCCTGATTCCGGGTCTAGGACAGGGATCTCCGCTTTCCCGGGGGCGAGCAGGGTTGTAGCATCCAAGCCAACCGGGTCGAATGGGGCGTCGTCAATCCCTGCGATACGCGCGGCATGTGCCCCCACCAGAACGCCGCGTGCGGCAAGGAGCTGTCTGGCGACCCCGCCCGCAAAGCAGAGCGGTGCGGTCAGCCGCCCGGAGAAATGCCCACCGCCCCGCACATCATTGCAGCCTGCATAACGCAGGTAGCCGGTATAGTCGGCGTGCCCGGGACGTGCGGTGCTGGCCAGCTCGGAATAATCCTTCGAGTGCTGGTCACTGTTGCGGATCAATGCGGTGAGCGGTGCGCCGGTTGTCCGTCCATCCTGCACGCCCGAAACAAGTTCCGGCAGGTCGGATTCCTGACGCGGGGTGCTGGCGCGGTTCCTGCCGGGTGCGCGCCGCTTCAGGAATGCGTATAGTTCTTCGAGATCGAGCGTGAACCCAGCGGGGACGCCGTCGATCACGACGCCGATCCCGGCCCCATGGCTCTCTCCGAAAATCGAAATCTGAAACTGTCTGCCCCATCTGGATGACATGCTGTTAACCTCCTGTCGGGGCGTAAAAGCCGCCTAGTTTTTGGTAGTCTGCAAAAAAGTCTGGGTAGGACTTTCCTACCGCCTCCACACCGGTGACTGTTACCGGTCCGTCGGAGAACATCCCTGCGACCGCAGCCGCCATCACGATCCGATGGTCGTTTGCACCATCGACCGTTCCGCTATGCAACCCGCCGCCCTGGATGACCAGGCGGTCGGGGTATTCAGCAACCGTCCCGCCGAGGCTGCGGAGCAGGGCGCTGACCGTTGCAAGCCGGTCGCTCTCTTTGATCCGCAGGCGGGCGGCATTGTAAATTTCGGTTTCACCATGGGCGAATGCTGCCATCACCGCAACCACCGGGATCAGGTCGGGGATCGGCCCTGCGTCCACCCTACAGCCATGCAGCGGCGCGGCGCAGGTGCATACCCCATCCGCATCCTGCGAAACCTGCCCGCCAAACCGCCGGATGATTTCCAGAATCGCCCGGTCCCCCTGTACAGAATGGGGGGAAAGCCCGGTCAGGCGGATCTTTCCGCCGATTGCCCCCGCACAGAGCCAGAAGGCTGCGTTGGACCAGTCTGCCTCAACCGTTCGGTCTCCGCTGCTGTATGCCTGTCCGCCAGGAACCCGCCAGCCGTTTTGGAGTTCCTCCACCCGGATGCCCGAGCCACGCAGGGACTCGAGCGTCATTTCGACATATCCGGCCGACTGAAGCGGGGAATCGAGCAGGATTTCCCCGCCTTCGGGCAGGAGCGGGAGCGCAAACAACAGCCCCGAGATGAACTGAGAGCTGACATTTCCGGGCAGCAGGTATTGACCACCGGTCAGACGTCCTGAGAGGGTAAACGGCATCCGATCGGAAGAGAACGAAACGCCATGTCGTTTCATCTGCTCGGCGAGCACCCCGATTGGGCGGTCGGGGAGCCGGCCCTCCCCGGTGAAGGTTGCGGGGATGCCGAGCGCGGCGGCAACGGGCAGCAGAAACCGCAGGGTGGAGCCGCTTTCGATGCAGTTGAGCAGGGCAGGCGCAGCGGCCCAGCCTGCGCCTGAAAAGACGACCGCAGCCTGCTCCCGCGTGAACCGGCTGCCCATTGCGGCGAGCACCCCCATGGTCGCATCCATGTCCGCCGATCTCGACACCGGGGAGACCCGGCAGGGCTCCCCTGAAAGGGCGGCGCAGATCAGCGCCCGGTGCGCCGCAGATTTGGAAGGAGGCGCGTGCAGTTCCCCATGCGGGCGGGCGGGGGTCAGAAGATAATCAGGCATCGGATTCCTCCGTCATAAAGGAGAGCAGGCGGTCGGTATCGACCGGATGCAGGGTGGCTTGGCCGATCCGTTCGAGCACGACCAGCTTGATCTTCGAACCGGAGCGTTTTTTATCCCCCATTGCATTCTGACAGAGCAGGCCGATCGGGTAGTCGGTGGAGGTTGGCAGCCCGTACTGCCACAGGCAGGAGCGGATTCGGTCGGCGGTTCCGGATGGGGTCAGGCCGGCGCGTTCGCTGGCGTGGGAGATCAGCACCATCCCGATTGCAACCCCTTGCCCGTGGGTGATCGTGAACTGTGCCTGTTTTTCGATCGCATGGCCGAAGGTGTGGCCGAAATTCAGCTGCTGGCGAAGCCCTGTGTCCCGTTCGTCCTGCTCAACGACCAGCCGTTTCAGGTCGATGCACCGGGCGATTACCTCGGTGAGCTGTTCGCGCAGCCTGCCCTCCTCGAACAGCCGGAAAAGGGAGTCATCGAGGATAGCGCCGTATTTGACCGCTTCGGCGATCCCGTCGGAAAAATATACAGCGGGGAGGGTATCGAGGGTTGAAGGGTCGCAGATGACCAGGGACGGCTGCCAGAACGCGCCGACCAGGTTTTTTCCCTGTGGAATATCAACGCCGGTCTTGCCGCCGACCGACGAGTCGATCATGGAAAGAAAGGTGGTGGGAATCTGGATAAAATCGACGCTCCGCAGCCAGGTTGCGGCAGCAAAGCCCGCGAGGTCGCCAACCACCCCACCGCCCAACGCAACCATGACGTCCGTCCGGGTGATCCCGTTTTCCGAGAGGAATCCGTATACCGCGTGGACAGTTTGCAGGTTTTTGGACTGCTCCCCATGTGGAAATACAAATTTACAGACCGGATACCCTGCCCTTTCGAGCAGAGCGGTCAGATGGTCCCCATAGAATTGGTCGACCGTATCATCGGTGATGACTGCGAGCCGGGGGCGCCGATCCCCGTAGGCCTGCGCAATCAATGCAGGCGCCTGATCGAGCAGCCCGCTGCCAATCTGAATCCGGTACGGCCTGCCCGTATTGACCTGTATGGTTTTCATTGTAAAGCCTCCTTGATCCGTCTGCCATCGTCCAGCAGGGTGTAAAGACGGGTTCCGTCCTTTTGGGAGATCGCATCCCGGTATTCATTCAGATGAAGGACGATCTCGTCGATCTCTTCCACCAGGTCGTCCCCGTTTTCCAGAAACAGCTCGGTCCACATCTCCGGGTTGAGTTTGGCTACCCGGGTCAGGTCTTTGTAACTGCCTGCTGAGAAGCCGCTGCGCTGGAGCGCACGCGGGCTTTTGATATATGCGCTCGAGACCACATGTGCCAGCTGGGAGGTGAACGCGATCATACGGTCATGCGCTTCGGGGGTGGTCAGGGTGATCCGCCCGAACCCGATCTGCCGGAACAGCTCAGAAGCCAGCGCAAGTGCGTCCGGCGGGGTGTGGTCGTCCGGGGTCAGGATCATGCTTGCCTGCTGGAAAAGATCGGCATCCGAGCCGGAAAATCCCCAGGTTTCTTTCCCTGCCATTGGATGCCCGCCAATAAAGGTGACCCCATGCTCGGCACAGAGAGAGGTCAGGTTTTCCACCGGATAGCGTTTGACCCCGCACAGGTCGACCAGGATGCTTCCCGGCGCAAACCGTTCGATCTGTTCCCGGACGAAGGTGACCGTCTGCTGGGGATAAAGTGCGACCAGCACCAGGCCGCACCGGGAGAGCAGTTCCGGACCGCCTGCGGCATCGACCGCGCCGTCCCGCTCGGCCTGCATGGCGGTCTGTGGGTTGGTGTCACAGCCGTAGACCCGCAAGGTTGTATATTTTTGAAAAGCACGCGCCATCGAACCGCCGATCAATCCAAGGCCAACGATCCCGACCGCGCGCAGAGACAGTTGTTCTGAAAATGCCATGATTTCACCACCAGTTGATTCTCTTCAGAGGATTCGATTCCAGTATAGCAAATTGTACTCAAAAAAGATAGTAGCGATTTAAACAACTGATAGAAAGAATGGCAGATATTTTTGGAAAAGGTTGCATATCCCGGGCGATTGGGATACAATAGAAACCACACAAGGCCGATAGACAGTCCCCAAAAAAAGCGTTTGTTTTTTGGGGATGGGCGAAAGCCTGCCGGCACATCGGATATATTGGCAGGCCTAAAAAGGGTCAGAAAGATTCTTTTCAACTACTTCGATGATAGCGGGAGGAAACAAACAGTGGAACAATATGATGCAATCATTATCGGCGCAGGGCCGGCAGGTTTGACAGCGGCGATCTACCTGCAGCGGGCGGGCTGGCGAACCGTTGTGCTCGAGGCGTATGTCTGCGGCGGGCAGATGGCAAATACCCCCGAGATCGAAAATTATCCCGGATACAGCAGGATCAGCGGGGTGGAGCTGAGCACCAGCCTGTATAACCAAGCGGTTGAGCAGGGTGCGAGAATCGAGTTTGACGGGGTATCCGCTGTTCGGCTTTATGAGGCGGAAAAGACGGTTGAAACCCAGTCGGGCAGGACTTTTCGTGCGCGTGCAGTGATCGTCGCGAACGGTGCAAAACGCCGCAAGCTGGGGATTCCTGGTGAGGAGGAGCTTGCGGGGCGGGGGGTATCCTATTGCGCGACCTGTGACGGTGGATTCTATAAGGGGAAACATACCCTTGTTGTGGGGGGCGGCAACACAGCAGTCGAGGATGCGCTTTATCTTTCCAACCTCTGCGAGCGGGTGCACATTATTCACCGCCGTGATGAATTCCGCGCGGGTAGGGTGCTGACCGATGCCCTGCAAAAGCGGGAAAATATTACGATCCATTATGACACGATTCCCGTGGAAATCCGGCAGGCCGAAGGAAAGCCGATGGTGGGAGAAATCGAGGTAGAGAATGTCAAGACGGGCGGCCGAACCGGAATCCCGGTTCAGGGGGTGTTTGTCGCGGTTGGGTTCGAACCGGATAACCAGCTTTTTGCCGGACAGCTCACCCTTGACCCATCCGGCTATATTGTTGCAGGGGAGGATACCCGGACCAACCTGGACGGCGTATTCGCAGCGGGGGATACCCGCACAAAGACCCTGCGTCAGATCGTGACTGCCGCCGGAGATGGGGCAATCGCCGCATTTGAAGCAGGCGGCTACCTCGCCGCGCAGGCATAGACTGGAAAACGCCGCATAAACTGCACTGAGGTGAAAGTTTATGTACGGCGTTTTTTCATGGAAAAAAGCGATTGCTGTGCTCGGTCTGTTGGTTTTTGCGGGATTTGGCATAGCGGGGGCGGCAGGCAGGGCGATAGGGGCTTCCGTACGCCCGCGGGAACTGCCCATCTATTCGGTTGAGACCTCCGAAAAAACGGCTGCACTTGGGATTAACTGTGCGTGGGATGACAGCGACATCGACCGTCTGCTTGGACTGCTTGACGCGCGGAAGATAAAAGCCACTTTTTTTGTGGTGGGGGATTGGTGTGACCGCTATCCCGAAGCAGTTGGGCAGATCGCGGAGGCAGGACATGAGCTGGGCAGTCATTCGGACACGCATCCCGATATGACCCGGCTTTCCAGGGAGGAGATCGTCCAGCAGCTTACCCGCTCCCAGGAGAAACTTGAGGCAGCATCCGGGCAGAAGATCCAACTGTTCCGTCCACCGTCCGGAGCTTATAATGATCTGGTCGTCGCGACCGCTCGGGAACTGGGATTTGAGGTGATTCAGTGGTCGAATGACAGTGTAGACTGGAAGACCCCGCCGGTCGGGGAGATGGTCGAGCGGGTCTGCGGAAGGGCGCAAAACGGAGATATCATGCTTTTCCATGCGGGAAAGGCGAATACTCCTGCGGCATTAGAGCAGATTCTCGACCGCCTGACCGCTGAGGGATACCGGTTTGTGACGGTGGGAGAGCTGATCTATCAGCCGCCCTATGCGCTTGACCATACGGGACGGCAGAGAAAAACGGAATAAGAACTTGCGGCGGGCTCAAGGTTTGCAAGCCCCCCTATTGCCGGTGATTTTAAGTTTTCCTGTTATGCCGAGGTTTTTCGCAGAAAGAAATCGTTCCCTTGATGGAAGATGTTCCGGTACAGGCATTTCCCGCAGACAGTATGTCCTTTATAGATTTTTAAGATCCTGTTTAACATCTAAAGTTTTACTCAATTTTTTTCAAAAAATTGCGGTTTCCAAGGGCAGTGAGGCAACGGAAGTTTGGGTTCCAGACCAAACTTCCGGGGCGCAAGCGCCCTTCTTCGGGGGTCTTCTCGGGCTTTCAGCCCGAAGCGCGCTTCGCGCGACGCCCCCTCAGTTTGCCTTACGGGCGAGGGGTCGGTGACCCCTCCCCGTAGGCCCCTCCCTTTCGGGCTGGGTGCCGCTTTTTTCCAAAATTAAAGTTTTACTCGATTTTTTCCAAAAAATCGCGGTTTCCAAAGGCAGAGCCTTTGGTCGCTCATCGCAATGAGCGAAATCCTTTATCCTGTGAAGCGCGTTTTTCGGGTGAATTGCCGCGAAGCGGCAAGAGGGGGCTTTTTGCAAGTGAAAAAGCCCCCTTGCATAAAGAAATACGGAACAGGTTCTAAGAGGAAGGCCGGCACTGCTCTATGCGGTGCCGGCCTGAGAGGGTCGTTTTTTTAGTTACCGATCGTAGTCAGTCCAGTTCAACCGCGCCGGTATAGAGCTGGTAGTATCGGCCTTTCTGTTCGAGAAGGTCGTGATGGGTGCCGCGCTCGATAATCTGTCCATGTTCCATAACCATGATAGCTTTGGAATTGCGGACAGTTGAGAGCCGATGCGCGATAACGAACGTTGTGCGCCCCTGCATCAAACGGTCCAGTCCATGCTCGATATGGCGTTCGGTCCGGGTATCGACCGAGCTGGTCGCTTCATCCAGAATCAAGATCGGCGCGTCTGCAACCGCTGCTCGTGCGATGTTCAGAAGCTGCCGCTGGCCTTGGCTGAGATTTGCGCCGTCCCCTTCGATCACGGTATCGTAGCCTTGGGGCAGGCGGGTGATGAACGAATGTGCACTTGCAAGGCGGGCTGCCTGTTCGACCTCCTCATCGGTGGCAGAAAGACGGCCATAACGGATGTTTTCCCGTACAGTGCCGGTAAACAGGTGGGTGTCCTGCAACACGACCGACATTGCTTCGCGCAGGCTGTCTTTTCGGATGTTGCGGATGTCGATTCCATCGACCGTAATCCTGCCCTGGTCGATGTCATAGAACCGGGTGAGCAGATTGATGATGGTGGTTTTGCCCGCACCGGTTGATCCGACAAACGCGATCTTCTGGCCGGGTTTTGCATAGAGGGAGATCTGTTTGAGAATCTGCTTTTCGGGGGCATACCCAAAGGAGACCTCCTCGAACCGCACATCCCCGGCAACGGGCACCCGTCCGGATGGTTTTCCGTCTTCGCCATACTGCTGCCAGAAAAAGTCATGCTCCTCCTGCACCAGCGTAGCGGCATGCGGCGGGTCAGGCTCCTCGGCGGGTTCGAGCATGACCTCATAAATCCGTTCTGCGCCCGCGATTGCGGTGATGACTGCATTGTACTGGCTGGAAGCCTCGGTGATCGGCCGCGAGAACTGGCGGGTGAGCTGGAGGAAAACGACCAGCCCGCCGACGCTCAGATATCCAAAGATCGAAAGCAGGCCGCCGATCATTGCAACAAGCGCATAATTGATGGTGGAAATATTCATCATGACCGGCATCATCAGGCCGGAATAGGTGAGTGCGGTAGTGGCGGTCTGGCGGAGGGCCTCATTATATTCGTCAAATTCCGCAATCGCGTCCTGCTCGTGGCAGAACACCTTTACCACCTTCTGCCCGGTTATGATCTCTTCGACATAACCGTTGACCTTGCCGAGATTGGCCTGCTGCGCAACGAAATATTTACTGCTGCGTTTCATCAGGCTGCCCGCCGCGAGGAACATAACAGGTGTCATTGCGAGGGTAAGCAGGGTGAGCACCCAGCTTTGACGCAGCATCAGGAAGAGGATACCGGCCAGGGTAATCACACTTGAAAAGAGGGAGGTCAGCGAATTGGCAAGCGCGTCGTTGAGGGTATCGACGTCATTCGAGAACCGGCTCATCATCTCGCCATGGGTGTGGGTGTCGTAGTAGCGGACCGAGAGGTCCTGGAGGTGATCGAACAGCTCCCTTCGCAGGTCATTGATCGAACGTTGGGTAGCGGAAAGCATCAGGCGGATTTGCAGGTAACTTGCGCAAACTCCGGCCAGATAGATGCACAGGAGGGTCAGGACCCCTTTGAGCAGTCCGGCAAACCGCGCGGCAACCGGGATTTGCTCCACCGGCTGTAAAAAGTTATCAATAATCGGCTGGAGCATGGCAGTCCCCGCCAGCGATGCGCCGATGTTCACGACCACCATAACCGCGGCCAGAAAGAGCATGGCTTTCCTGCGTTTGAGGTAGGACCAGACGAATGAGACTGACGCACCGAAATTTTTGGGCTTTCGGATGGCAGCGGGTTTGTTGTGAGGAGCCATTATGCATCCGCCTCCTTTTCCTGCTGGGAGTAGTAGATTTCCTGATATTCTTCGCTGGTTTTCATCAGCTCGTCATGGGTGCCGACTGCGGCGATCCGCCCGTCATCCAGGACGATGATCCGGTCGGCATCCCGCACCGAGCTGATCCGCTGCGCGATCAGGAAGGTGGTGGTATGCGCCAGCATCGTATGGAACGACTCCCGGATCCTGCTTTCGGTGGCGGTATCAACCGCACTGGTGCTGTCGTCGAGGATCAGGATGGGCGGTTTTTTGAGCATAGCCCGCGCGATGCAGAGCCGCTGTTTCTGTCCGCCCGACACGTTGACACCGCCCTGCTCAATCCAGGTGTCGTACCCATCCGGAAAACTGCTGATGAATTCGTGTGCCTGCGCCGCCTGCGCCGCGGCGACCACCTCTTCCTCGGTGGCATTTGGGTTGCCCCATTTCAGATTGTCGCGGATGGTGCCCGAGAAAAGCGTGTTTTTCTGGAGCACCACGCCGATCTGGCCGCGCAGTGAGTCCAGAGAATAGTCACGCACATCCCGGCCATCCACCAAGACCCGTCCGCCGGTCACATCATAAAGACGCGGGATCAGCTGGATCAGCGAGCTTTTGCCCGCGCCGGTCCCGCCGATGATCGCGACCACCTCGCCCGGCTTCGCCTCAAAGCTGATGCCCTCCAGGATATTCTCCGGATGCTTGGGATCGTATTTGAAGGATACATCCTCAAATTTGACCTCACCCTGGATCGGATATTCCCCGGCATGGATGGAATCGGTGAGATCGACAGTGGTGCGAAGCACCTCGGTGACGCGCTTGAGCGATGCGGACGCGCGGGAAAGGAGCACGAACATCATCGAAAGCATCATCAGGGACATGAGGATATGGAAAATATAGTTGATGAACGCAGTCATCTGCGCGACATCAAGCGATCCGCCGATCACCTGCTGACCGCCAAACCAGATAACCGAGAGGGTAGAAAGGTTCATGACCAGCATGAGCAGCGGCATATTCAGGATGACAACATTCATTGCGCGCAGGGATGCATCGGTAAGGCCATCATTGGAGGTGCGGAACTTCTGCTTTTCAAACTGCTGGCGGACAAACGATTTGACCACCCGGACATTGGTCAGGTTTTCCTGAACGCTGCCGTTCAGGCCATCTATCCGCTCCTGCATCTGGTTGAAGAGCGGGAATGCAGTGCGGATAATCAGCCCGAGCGCGATTAACAGTACCGGTATGGCAACCACAAGGATCATCGCCAGCTCGGGATTCATCCGCAGCGCCATCATCAGCCCGAAGAGGAACATGAGCGGTGCACGAATCAGGATGCGTAGGCCCATGATCGCGGAGTTTTGCAGCAGGGTCACATCGTTGGTGAGCCTGGTCGCGAGGGAGGCGGTAGAAAAATCGTCGATATTTTTGAACGAAAACTGCTGCACCTTGGTGAACAGTCCTTTGCGAAGATTGGCGGCAAAGCCTACGCCTGCGGTGGCAGAATGTTTCGCATTGCCGAACCCGGAGAAGATCGCAAAAACGGCGAGCAGGAGCATCACAGCGCCAATCCCGAGGATATAGGGGATATTCTGGCTCTGGATGCCGGCGCCAACGATATTGGACATCAGGATCGGCTGGAGAATCTCGCAGATCACGTCAAAGAGCATGAACAGAATGGCGATGACAACCGATTTCCGATAAGGTTTCAGATAGGGAAAAAGCAGTTTCAATCGGATCCCTCCAGTTTTTCTTTATAGTCGGTCAGGTTTTGCCGCATACGTCGGTAAAAATCCATCAGCAGCGAAAATTCTTCCTCTGAAAACCCGCAGTAGCTCTGGCCCGAAACCTCCCGAAGCCCCTGTTCGGCATAATCGGCAGAGGCTTTGCCGGCTTCGGTCAGCTCGATCCGGTTGGAGCGCAGATCGTCCGGATCAGGCACCCGCATAATCAACCCGGCTTTCTCCATCCGCTTGAGGGACACGGCGATCGAAGCGGGGGAAACACACAGCGACTTTGCGAGGTCCTTCTGGCTGCATCTTCCAAGCTGCCGCAGGGTAAAGAGCAGCGGTGGCTGCCCAAAGTGGATGCCCCGGTCGGAAAGCAGCTTGTTGAGGCACTGTTTTTGCAGTGCATGGATTTCCCAGTCCATCTGTAGGATACCGCATAGCGTTTCCAAGCGGACACTCCTTTCAGCGATAAAAAAATTAAACGGCTAATAATTAACCGTCTAACAGAATTGTATCCAAACAGGGGGGAGAAGTCAAGAAAATCCAAAAAAATTCACAAACAATTCAAGATTTGTTTGTGCGATTTCCCAAAGGAAACAGCCGGACGGTTTTTACCGTCCGGCTGTTTTGAGAGAAGAGACACAGAAAAATGCTTGCGGCAATCCTTACTGGAGGAGCTGGAGCACGCTCTGGGGCTGCTGGTTGGCCTGCGTGAGCATCGCCTGTGCAGACTGGGTAACCACGTTGACCTTGGCGTATTCCATCATCATCTTGGCCATATCGGTGTCGCGGATACGGCTGTTCGCGGCCTGGATGTTCTCGGATTTTCCAAGTGCTGTACCATCCGCAGTAGTGAATACCAATGCTTTGTCCGTACCAGCATTGTCTGC
This sequence comes from Anaerotruncus sp. G3(2012), assembly GCF_000403395.2. Taxonomy (GTDB): domain Bacteria; phylum Bacillota; class Clostridia; order Oscillospirales; family Ruminococcaceae; genus Anaerotruncus. The sequence continues at coordinate 187,524 of NZ_KE159657.1, forward strand.
GCCAACGATACTATTATTTGCTGCATTGCCGGTGCTGCCAAGCAGAACATTGCCAGCTTTCAGCTCGTATCCGTCACCTGCCTGATTCAGCTCAATCGTGATATTGCCGCCAGTCACAGTAGGATCTGCTGCCGCAGCCGCATCAAGCGCCGCCTGGGTCGCATCCGCATTCAAACCGCTAGCATCTGCGGAAGCACCGTTACCATTTGCGTCGTCGAAAGTGAGTGCAGTCGCCCCGCTGAAGTCCGGCTTTTCAGGCGCATCAGCAACAGCCGCTTTAGCAGCGCCGGCAGCAGGCTCCTGCGCCTCAAGCACGACTTTCTGGAAGTCAAGTCCTTCTGTTCCAGTACCATCCAGTTCAACTTCAGTATTTTGATTCGCTTCAAACTTAGAACCTGTATTCATAATCAGAGGATACCGGATGGGCGAGGGATTTTGCTGTCCTGCAAGGCGAAAAAACGCAGACAATACTTTGTGTATTGCAAGGTTTTTCAACGCAGCAGGCCGGCAAAAGACCCGCTCAGACGGTGTCGAATGGTTATGAATACAGGTTCTTAGATGGCGTATACGTATTTAACGCGTGTAGACGCTATCTAAAGTGGTTTTGCAAAAAAATTTTAAAAATCCTTTGGAGAATTTATATGGTCGGGCGCGGCTTGACAGATCGCCGGTTTTTCCTTATACTATTATAATAGAAGATAAAATAGCAGGTGCCATGAAGGTACAGTGCGGCGCAGCAGATGCCGCCTGATTCGTGGCGCTTTTTTGCGTCCTGGAAGGGTGAATACATTTGTTAAAACAGATTTTTGCAGGCATATTGATTGCCTGCCTCTTGGTATCCGGCTGCGCATCCCAGAACAGCGTCCCACCGGTTTCGAAGCCTGCGGAGAGGGATGCAGTTGTGGTGGCGATGGGGCCAAACTCCGAACCGGAAGCGGGCTTCGACCCGGTTTATGGCTGGGGCGCGGGCGAACACGTACATGAACCGCTGATCCAAAGCACCTTGACGGTGACCGGCAAAGACCTTGAGATTGGGTATGACCTGGCAGTTGCAGTGGATGCGAGTGCGGACGGGATGCTCTGGACGGTGGAAATCCGGGATGACGTCCGGTTTTCGGACGGGGAAAAGCTGACCGCCTCGGATGTCGCGTTCACCTATAATACGGTTAAGGCGGGCAGTTCGGTCAATGACTTCACAATGCTTGACCATGCCGAAGCGGTTGGGGATACGACGGTGTTGTTTCATATGTCGGAACCGTTTTCGATCTGGCCCTACACGATGGCAGTTGTGGGGATTCTGCCCGAGCACGCCTATGAACCGTCCACCTATGGGCAGCACCCAATCGGTTCAGGACGGTACCTGCTCAGGCAGTGGGACCGCGGGCAGCAGGTGGTACTTGAGGCAAATCCTGATTATTATGGCGAGCAGCCCCGTATGAAACGGGTGACGATCCTGTTTATGGAAGAGGATGCTGCGTTTCTGGCGGCAAAGGCGGGGCAGGTTGATCTGGCGTATACGGCGGCTTCGTATGCGGACCAGAAGGTTTCGGGCTACCAGCTGATGGCGGTCGAGACGGTGGATAACCGGGGATTCAACCTCCCGGCGGAGTATCCGGGCGTATTTCCGGAGGAAGATGGCGTGCCGGTGGGCAGTGCGGTGACCGGTGACCTTGCGGTGCGGCGCGCAATCAATATCGGGGTGGACCGTCAGGAGATGATTGAAAATGTTCTGAACGGCTATGGAACACCGGCTTACAGCGTCTGCGACCGGATGCCGTGGTACAATCCGGCGTCCGAGGTACCATACGATCCGGATGCTGCCGCCCGGCTGCTCGACGATGCAGGCTGGACAGCAGGGACAGACGGTATCCGGGAGAAGGACGGGGTGCGCGCATCCTTCCACCTGCTTTATCCGGCGGGGGATTCGGTGCGGCAGGCATTGTCCGCAGATTTTTCCAACCAGCTCGCAAGGCTGGGGATCGAAGCGGTTCCGGAGGGGGTTGGATGGGATACCGCTTACGACCGCGCACTTTCCGAGCCGCTTGCATGGGGATGGGGTGCGCATACGCCGATGGAGCTGTACAACATCTATCATAGCAGGCCGGAGGGAGAGTCGGCGGTCTACTCCCCCTATTTTAACAGCAGGGTCGACCGCTATATGGACGCTGCGCTCGCGGCGGATTCCCTTGAGGAGGCTTATAGATTGTGGAAGGCTGCCCAGTGGGACGGGGAAACCGGTGTGACCCAGCAGGGGGATATCCCATGGGTCTGGCTGGTGAACATCGACCATCTTTATTGGGTCCGGGACGGGCTGCGGGTTGCGGAACAGAAGGTTCATCCACATGGACATGGCTGGTCGATCGTCAACAATGTGGATCGCTGGAACTGGGACTAAAAAGAGGAGGATGCAAACTGGAAAGACGTCTTTGGTGGATCGGCGGGAAACTGATCCGGATGGTAGTTCTGACATTGGGGGTGAGCGTGGCGGCATTCGCGCTGGTTTCGCTTTCCCCGCTCGACCCGCTTCAGGCGAACATCGGGCAAACCGCCCTTGGCAGCATGAGCGCGGAGCAGATCGCTCGTTTGCAGGGCTACTGGGGCGTGGGGCAGCCGCCGGTAGAACGGTATCTGAACTGGCTGTCCGGATTCCTCCGGGGGGACCTCGGTGTTTCGCTGCTCTACCGGCAGGAGGTTTCCCGGGTGATCGCTGAAAAGATGGTCCATTCGGTCTGGCTGATGGGGTTTGCATGGTGTGCCTCCGGGGTGCTGGGGGTCGCGCTCGGGATGATCGCCGGGGCGAGACGCGGCAGTCTCTCCGATCGGCTGATCCAGGGCGGCTGTCTTCTGGTTTCGGGCACCCCGTCCTTCTGGATTGCCCTGATGGCGCTGATTGTGTTCGCAGTCTGGCTGGGGTGGTTCCCGATCGGATTGAGTGTCCCGATCGGTATGGAGGCGGCGTATGTCAGCCTTGCCGACCGTCTGCACCATGCGGCACTTCCCGCACTCGTGTTGAGCATTACCGGGATTCCCAATATCGCCCTGCACACCCGGGAAAAGATGGTGGAGGTGCTCGAGAGCGACTATGTGCTGTTTGCGCGGGCGAGGGGGGAACGGACAGCGCAGATCGTCCTGCGGCATGGGCTGCGCAATGTCCTGCTGCCTGCGGTCACCTTGCAGTTTGGCGCGATCGGAGAGATTTTTGGCGGGTCGACGCTGGTTGAGCAGGTGTTTTCCTACCCCGGCCTGGGACAGGCGGCGGTGGCTGCGGGGCTGGGGAGCGATCTGCCGCTTTTGATGGGGATTTCCGTCATCAGCGCAGGGATCGTTTTTGGCGGTAACCTCGCTGCCGACCTGCTTTATGGAGTGGTCGACCCACGCGTCCGGAAAGGTGGTGCCCGCCGATGAGCCGACATCTCAACCGGCGGCAGCGGACACTCCTGCTGGTGTTCTGTTCGGTTATAGCACTGCTCACAGTGACGGTCGCGGGCGGTCTGCTTTCCGGACAGGCGATGGTCACCGACTTTTCCCGCAAAAATCTTGCGCCCTGCATGGCCTATCCGTTCGGTACCGACTGGATGGGGCGGGATATGTTTGCACGCACGCTGGCAGGGCTTTCGATGAGCCTGCGGCTTGGCGCATTGACTGCCGGAATCAGCGCGGTTGCCGCGCTTGTGATCGGGCTTTTTGCGGCAACCTCCGGACGCGTCGGAGACGCGCTGACCGGTTGGCTGATTGATCTGGTGATGGGGATTCCGCATATCCTTCTGCTGATCTTGATCTCCCTGGCTTGCGGCAGAGGGCTTACCGGGGTGGTGGCTGGCATTGCGTTGACCCATTGGCCTTCTCTGGCCCGCCTGCTTCGTGCAGAGCTGCTCCAACTGCGGGAAAGCCCGTTTATCCGGATTGCTGAAAAACTGGGGATCGGACGTCTGCGGATCGTTAGAGAGCATCTGTTCCCGCACCTGCTTCCACAGTTTCTGGTCGGGCTGGTGCTCCTTTTCCCACATGCAATCCTGCACGAAGCGAGCATCACCTTTCTGGGGTTTGGGCTTCCGCCCGAGCAGCCTGCTATCGGGGTCATTTTATCGGAGAGTATGCAGTATCTTGCCATGGGACGCTGGTGGCTGGCGGTTTTTCCCGGTGCGCTTCTGGTTCTCGCAGTGATGCTGTTTTTTACACTTGGAGAGAATCTGCGCTGTCTGCTTGACCCGGGCAGCGTACAGGAATAGGGGGTTCTGTTATGCGGCAATCCGACCCGATTCTAAAGGTTGAGGGTCTTTCTGTGTCGTTTTTACAGTATGGACACGGGATGCGGCAGAAACAGCTTCATGTCGTGCGCGGGCTTGACCTGTCGGTCTATGAGCGGGAGGTCGTAGCGGTTGTGGGGGCGAGCGGTTCCGGGAAAAGCCTGCTCGCCCATGCCATCCTCGGCCTGCTGCCTTATAACGCCCATATGGAGGGGACATGCAGCTTCCTGGGGGAACCGCTGGATGAGGCACGCCTGCGCAAACTGCGGGGAAGGGAAATTGTCCTGGTGCCGCAGGGGGTCAGCTACCTCGACCCGTTGATGCAGGTGGGCGCACAGCTGAATGGAGCGAAAAGAGATCCCGATTCCCGAAGGCGCACGCGGGAATCGCTTGCCCGGTATGGCTTGGGGGAAGAGGTCGAACGGATGTATCCGTTCGAGCTTTCGGGCGGGATGGCGCGCAGGGTGATGATCGCGGCGGCTGTGCGCTGTATACCAAAGCTGGTGATCGCGGACGAGCCGACGCCAGGGTTAAACCCCGAAGCCGCACAACGGATTCTAGGGCACTTCCGGGAGATCGCCGATGGAGGGGCGGGGGTTCTGCTGATTACCCATGACCTTGAGCTGGCTCTGGCTGTTGCTGACCGGGTGGCGGTCTTTTATGCGGGCAGGACGCTCGAAGAGGCATCGGCAGCAGATTTTGCGCGGGAGGAAACGCTGCGGCATCCGTATACCCGCGCGCTTTGGCGGGCCATGCCGCAGAACGGATTCGAGCCGGCCGAGGGAGTACAGCCCGATGCGGGGAAAAAATGGGAAGGATGCCCGTTTGCGCCGAGATGCCCTTTGCGCGATGCGGACTGCGCAGCAGAGCCGCCGGTCCGGGAGATTGGGGACGGGTGGGCGCGGTGTTTTCATACCGGGCTGGATAAGGGGGGAAATGGATGGCTTTGACAGCGGAACAGATTTCGTTCCGGTATGAGAAGGGCGGACGGAGGATTCTCCAAAAGCTCGACTTGACCGTTGCGCCGGGGGAACGGCTGGGGATTGCCGCCCCGAGCGGTCGCGGAAAAACAACGCTCTGCAAAATTCTGGCGGGCTATGAGCACCCGGATGAAGGGTGTGTCCTGGTCGATGGAAAGCCTCTGGACAGCATCCGCGGATACTGTCCGGTTCAGATGGTCTGGCAGCATCCGGAACTGGCAGTCGATCCAAGGATGCGGCTGGGAAGGACGCTTGCAGAGGCAGACCGGCTGGAACAACGGGTGATCGACGGGCTGGGGATCGAGCCTGCATGGATGAGCCGGTATCCTTCCGAGCTTTCCGGCGGGGAACTGCAGCGGTTCTGCATCGCTCGCGCACTTGGCCGGGGCACTCGTTACCTGCTTGCCGACGAGATCAGCGCGATGCTTGATCTCATCACCCAAAGCCAGCTTTGGCGTTTTCTGATGACCGAAACCGAAAAGCGGGGAATCGGTCTGGTAGTGGTCAGCCATTCTCAATCTTTGCTGGACCGGATATGTACCCATGTCCAAAAGATATAGATACAAGCCACTTTTTTGTGCGTTTCGGGAAAAAAATGATTGTTGGGAATCCAGGCTTGACCAAACGGAAATGCTCTGCTATAGTAATAAAAGGACCCGTTTGTATGATATAGATGTATAAAAGCATCGTGGGAAGAGTTGCTTTTGGATAAAAACATTTCATCATATCAGACGTTCCGGTATCCAGCAGAAACATGGGGGAGAGTTTCTGGACGTCGTGAGATGGCTATGAAATGCCCCCGAGGAGTTTGTCTGAAAACAGGAAAGTAGATGGATTTTTGTAGATAACAAGCGGATATCAGGATGAAAAATGCAGGAGTGCCTGATGTGCTCCACACGTTTTCAATGTGGTATCTGTTGTTCTGTAAGAGAGATAACATTTTCCGTTTTTCAAACAGTCTCCAGGTAGAATACCAAGTAGAGGGGATTAAGCGCATGAAGAAAAAAAGCAAGTCTATTCGAAAGCAAATTATGTTGGGTTACAGCCGCATCATGCTGGTGATGCTTCTCTTGGTAGCCCTCTCGTTGGTCTCTCTGGTGCGTATTGAGCAAAGTTATCGAGTGGTTTCCAGAAACAGGAATAATCAGGCGCACACCCAGTCTGCACTGGCGAAACACTATGAGTGGCTGGAGCTGTTCAATGACAGTATACAGGATGGGGTAGAATTTAAAGGTAGCCTGAACCACAACACCTGCCAGCTCGGGCTGTGGCTCGCGGATCTGAATGAGGAGGATCTCTCTGACCCGGTGGTTGTAAGCACATTGCAGATGATTAAGCCCCCGCATGAGCAGATGCATACCCTGGCCACCGAAGTTTTGTCCGTTTCAAAGCGGGACAGAGAGGAAGCGCGCGGTCGGTACATGAACGAGATCAAGCCGCTGGTAAATCAGGTAATCGAGGGCTTGGGGCGGATTTCAGGCCAGTATGAGAAGGTTGCGGACGAAACCTCTGAAAAACTGGAGAGTACGATTTTTTCCCTGATTGTAATTAGCATCCTTGGCGCTCTGGTGGGTTTTCTGGTTGCGGCATTCTATGGCAATCGCTCTTCCAAACAGATTTCCGGTCCGATTGTCGCTGTAGCCGACTGGTCGAACAGGCTTTCTCAGGGTGCGGATGAGATCGAGTTCGATGAAAAGATGCTGGCAGGCAACCAGGATAACGAGATTGGCGCGATGATTCTTTCGTTCCAGAGAATGGTGGACAGCATACACGAAAATGTGTCGGTAGTTCAGCGGCTCGCCCAGGGAGATATGACGGTATTTGTCAATATCCGTTCGGAAGACGATGTGCTCGGAAGCAGCCTTTATCATCTTGTGCAGTCGAATGATTTCATGTTTGCGAAGATTATTAAGGTTGCGATGTCGGTTGCGTCCAGTTCACATGACATTGCGAATGCGAGCCAGATGTTAGCGGATACTTCTGTGAAGCAGGCTGCTGCGGTACAGGAACTCAACGATTCCACCGAGGAAACCAAGGCGCTTGTGGAGAAAAATGCAGAGCAGATGGTACATGCGACCGGGCTTTCCCAGTCGATTCGGCAGGATGTGCAGTACAGCAATGAGAAGATGGAAATGCTTGTCCGCTCGGTGAAAGAGATCAATGAGTCCTCCCGGAAGATCGCGAATGTGATTAAGCTGATTGATGATATTGCGTTCCAGACCAATATTCTGGCTTTGAACGCCGCGGTAGAGGCGGCGCGTGCCGGAGAAGCAGGAAAAGGCTTTGCGGTTGTGGCAGATGAAGTGCGTACACTCGCGCTCAGAAGTTCGGAGGCTGCAGATGAGAGCAAAAATCTCATTGAGGCGACAATGCGTGCAACTACCGAAGGAAGCAGGATCAGTTCAGAGGCGTTTGACACCTTCCAGCATATTGTCGAAGACCTCGACCGAATCACTGAAGTGGTTTCAAACATCTCTGACTCGTCCGAGAGACAGGAGAACGCAATTACCCGCATGCATACACAGGTCGAGTTGATCAGAGATTCGATTACGGCCAATGCATCGGTAAGTGAGGAAGCTGCCGCCGCAAGCAACGAGATGAGAGAGAATGCGAAACTGCTGGAAGAGGAGATGCGTCAGTTCAATCTGCGTCAGCGGAGAATGGGTCATGCATATATCCCGCCCGAGAAGCGGGACGATGAGGAATTCATCCGAGAAGCAAACGAGAACTATCAGAAAGCGCTTCGGGAGAATTCTGAAGTGGCACTTCGAGAAGCTGCCATGCATGGATAAAAAAGCAAGCTCCCCCGAAAGGCAGCTTGCTTATCAAGACAGCATCTACTAACAAATTGAAAATTGTGTAGTTACAAAACAGGATGCTTTTCAAGTAGGTATGGCAATCAATAAAAGTCATACCTACTTGTTTTTTTACTTTATGGCGCGTCAAGCCAAACGCAAATATCCAAAAAATGCCACCTTAAAAAACACCAAAAATGGAAAAATCTTTAAATCATCTTGTGTTTCCAGAATATGCTTTAAAATAGTCTCTCTTTTTTGGCTCCACTGGCGTTCTGGCGAACTTTGGCTGTAGTGCTTGCTGTCTGGCATCAGCGTTGTTTCGTCCATCAGATACGACTCGATCAGGGTTGAAAGGATTTGTTACCATTTCCAGTCCGGTCATGGTAGAGCTTATACTCCATTGAATCGACCAGGGCGCGGATCGAAGCGTTGATGATATCGGTCGAGACGCCCACAGTTGTCCAACTCGTCTCCCCGTCCGACGATTCGATCAGTACCCGAACAAGCGACGCTGTCGCGCGTCCTGCCTCCATGACCCGCACTTTATAGTCGATCAGACGCACCCCGCCGAGACTGGGGTAAAAGACTTCGAGTGCCTTTCTCAGTGCCCGGTCAAGTGCGTGCACCGGGCCATCCCCCTCGTCAGCAGTGATCTCGAACTGGTCGTCTACACGCAGTTTGACCAACGCTGACGCCATATGTCTGTCAGCAGAATCCTGCTCACCGATGATCCGGAACAATTCCAACTGGAAAAAAGGGGTAAACCGTCCCAGTTCTTTGAGTACCACCAGCTCAAAACTGGCGGTTGCAGCCTCAAATTGGTACCCCTCAAATTCCAGCTTCTTGAGCCGGTCAACCAGCCGGACGAGCGCAGGCGAGTCCTTAGATAGCCCGGGGACCAGATCGACAATTTTGGTCATCAGGGCGGTGCGGCCCGAAACCTCCGAAAGCAGGATTTGCCGACGGTTGCCAACCATCTCGGGATTGATGTGCTCAAATGCAGCGGTATTCTTTTTTACGCCGTCAACATGCATCCCACCCTTATGGGCAAATGCCGCCTTTCCGACATAGGGCATCGAGTGGGGCAGGCGCATATTGGATACTTCCGAGATAAAACGGGCGGTCTTGGTCATCTGGGGAAGCCGATCCTCAGGGATGCAGGTATAGTCCATCTTGATCTGAAGGTCGGCAATCATAGTGGAAAGATTTGTATTTCCACACCGTTCCCCAAAGCCGATGTAGGTGCCCTGAATCTGGTCAGCGCCTGCCTGCACAGCTGCAATCGTATTTGCGACCGCACAACCGGTATCGTCGTGACAGTGCACCCCGATCATGCCGGGAAACTTCCGGACCATATCCCCGGTGATGCGTCCGATTTCATCTGGAAAGCAGCCTCCATTGGTATCACAGAGCACCAGCTTACGTGCACCCGCGTCTTTGGCTGTCTGAAGGGTCTGTACTGCATAATAGGGGTTCTGCTTGTAGCCATCAAAAAAGTGCTCGGCGTCAAAGATCACCCGCTTCCCAAACCGCGCGAGATAGGCAACTGTATCCGCAATCATCTCCAGATTTTCCTCTGGAGTCGTCCCGAGAACCTCCCGCGCCTGCCATTCCGAGCTTTTTCCGAACACTGCGACCCACTCAACCCCAGCTTCGAGCATCGCCTGGCAGTTTTTGTCCTCCGCGACCGGGATGCCCCGACGCCGGGTAGACCCAAATGCTACCAGTCTGGATCGGGTCAGTGAAAGCTCCCCTTTCCGGCGGAAGAACTCCGCATCTTTTGGATTGCTGTAAGGATTGCCTGCTTCAATGTAATCGATCCCGATTGCGTCGAGCGCGCGGACAATGTTCAGTTTGTCCTCCACCGAGTAGGAGACATTTTCGCTCTGTGCCCCATCCCGCAAAGTGGAATCGAAAATCTCGATCTTTTTCATCTATCAAATCACCTCTTCGCATTTTTTCATTTTACCACAATCCGTTTCTTCAAACAAGCGGGGGACGGGCTGCAATCTTTCCGGATTTCTCCCCGGTTTTGGCTGTATTTTTATGAAAAACGGAGGTTTCTTCATTTTTCACTTTACATCGGTGAAGTTTTGCGATATAGTTAGACAAGTTCACGATGACATTTATGCGACTCAAACCGGAGCCGTTTTCAGCAGGGGGGATCAACTTGAAACTTCACTTTTCAAAGATGCATGGTCTGAAGAATGATTATGTATACATCAACTGCCTTTCGGAAAAATTGAAACATCCGCAGGAAGTCGCGCGGCTGATCAGTGACCGGCACTGCGGAGTCGGTTCAGACGGCCTGATTCTGATCTGTCCTTCTGACCGGGCGGATTTTGCTATGCGGATGTTCAACATGGATGGGTCGGAGGGCAATATGTGCGGTAATGGTATCCGGTGTATGGGGAAGTACGTCTATGACCACCGGTTGACGGAAAAGACCCAGGGTCTGGCCATCGAAACGCGCAGCGGCGTGAAATACCTTGATCTGACCGTTGAAAATGGACAAGTTGTGTGGGTGTCGGTCGATATGGGAGAGGCTTCCACATGTGCGAAGTCGGTCCCAGTTGCCACAGATTACGATGACTTCGTCAGCCAGCCGATGTTGGTATGTGGGGAGGTCTATCTGGTCACCTGCGTTTCGATGGGGAATCCCCACGCGGTTATCTTCTGCGAGGAGATTGACAGTCTCGACCTGCCAGTGATCGGGCCACTGTTCGAACATCATGAACGGTTTCCGGAAGGGGTCAACACCGAATTTATTCAGTTGATCGACCGGGAGACGCTCCGCATGCGGGTCTGGGAGCGGGGCAGCGGCGAAACATTCGCCTGCGGCACCGGTGCCTGTGCATCGGTCGTTGCAGCGGTGCTGAACGGCCATTGTGATCCAGACCGGGAGATCACGGTTCACCTGCGCGGCGGAGACCTCAAGATTACCTGTACCTCAGACTTCACCGTACGGATGCGCGGTCCTGCAACCCATGTATTTGATGGAGAGATTGAGCTCGATTTATAACCAACAGGACAATAGGCGGTTGGTTATCCGAACATTTGCACATTTTTTTGAATTGTGGTTTTTGTCTGCAGGCCGCAGCATATGTTTTGAGCGCAGCCCGCGCCGAAGGCAGTTTTTTAAAGAGCAATATTAGGATGGAGATTGAAAGGGGAGGATTGCTTTGGCAAAGATCAACCAGCATTACCGGCAATTGAAGGACAGCTATCTGTTTTCGGATATTGCGCGCCGGGTAGCAGCATTTTCACAGGCGCACCCGGAAAAAGAGATCATCCGTATGGGGATAGGCGATGTGACCCTCCCTTTGATGCCGTCGGTTATCTCCAGCCTGCACAGCGCAGTAGAGGAGATGGCTGACGCTTCAACCTTCCGTGGATATGGCCCGGAGCAGGGGTATGGCTTCTTACGGGATGCAATCAGGGCATACTATGTTCGTTTTGGGGTACAGCTCGACCCGGATGAAATTTTCGTGAGCGACGGTGCAAAAAGCGACCTCGGGAACATCACCGACCTGTTCTCGGCTGATAATACAGTTCTGATTCCAGACCCGGTCTATCCGGTCTATGTTGACACCAACCTGATGAATGGACGAAAGATTCTTTACATGAATGCCAATGCGGAGAACGGATTTCTGCCGATGCCAGATCCCGAAGTCCGCACGGATCTGATCTATCTTTGCTCCCCCAATAACCCGACCGGTGCGGTTTACACACGGGAGCAGCTTGCCGCTTGGATAGATTATGCGCTTGCGCAGGATGCTGTCTTGCTGTTCGATGCGGCCTATGAAGCGTTTATTGGGGATTCTTCTCTTCCGCACAGTATCTTTGAGCTGCCCGATGCCAAAAGGTGCGCAATCGAGTTCTGTTCCCTTTCTAAAACCGCCGGATTTACTGGAACCCGCTGTGGTTATACCATTATACCCAAAACGCTCAAGATTGAGGGGATGTCCCCAAACCGGATGTGGAATCGCCGTCAGGCCACCAAGTTTAATGGCGTGCCTTATATCATCCAGCGAGGGGCAGAAGCGGCCTTTTCGGAGGAGGGGGTCCGGCAGTCTCAGGAAATGGTCGCATATTATAAGAAGAACACCGCGGTGATGGCGGAAACCCTTGAACGATGTGGGGTGCATTTTTTCGGCGGTGTGCATTCCCCCTATCTCTGGATGGAGTGCCCTGATCGGATGGACTCTTGGACCTTTTTTGACTATTTGCTGGAAAATGCCGCAATCGTCGGCACACCCGGAGCAGGCTTTGGTATAAATGGAGAAGGCTATTTCCGTCTGACCGGATTCGGCAGTCAGCCAAAAACGATGGAAGCAATGCAGCGGATCGCATCCCTGCTGAAAGGAGCAAACTGATGGAACCGTTGACTTACCTGTGGAAAGACCGTAAACGCATTCTGGGAATGCCGATCTCATTCACGAAATATGCACTGACCGAGGACCGTATTTTTATGGAAACGGGCCTGTTGAACCTGTGCAGTGAGGAGGTCATACTCTATCGGGTGCGGGATATGACCTTGAAAATCTCGCTTGGGCAGAGGATTTTCAGAGTTGGAAGTGTCGTTCTCGCATCTTCGGACAAGACCACCCCTGTATTGGAACTGAAAAATATCAGACAGCCACGCGAGGTCAAGGAGCTGATCCACCGCCAAGTCGAAGAGATGAAGCGCAGCCGGCAGATGCGGGTCGGAGAGATACTTGATGATGGTGATGGATGCACCCACCTGGAAGAGGATGACGATTGAAAATCGCTGTACCTTCTCAAAAGATGTGCTGGTTCTGAAACATTTTGAAATTTTGGATTAGGGCAAAAGCCTGCTTACAAATGGTCAGCAGGTAGAAATTGTTGTGAGCTTGTACCGTACCGATCGGAAGCGTCTCCTCCGAAAGAATGGGGAGATACCAAAAGAGGAACCCCCGCCATTCGGCGGGGGTTCGGCGCTTATTTACCGTAGAAAGCTCTTTTGTAAAGCTCGGCAATCTCCGAAACGAGTGGCTGGCGCGGATTCGCGGTTGTGCACTGGTCGGAATAGGCGCGGTCAGCGAGCTGATCGACCCCTGCCATAAAGATTTTCTCATCAATGCCGCAAGCCTGAATGCTCTCAGGAATGTTGACCTCTTTCATCAGGTCGCGGATTGCCTTAATCAGGCTCTGCACACCTTCCTGTGTGGTTTTGGCGGGCAGACCGAGATAGCGGGCGATTTTCGCATATTTCTCATCGGCGATGAATTTTTCATATTTCGGCCAGATGGTGAATTTAGTCGGCTCGGTTGCATTGTACTCAACCACATACGGCAGAAGCAGCGCGTTTGCGCGTCCATGCGGGATGTGATATTCGCCGCCCAGTTTGTGCGCCATCGAGTGGTTCAGGCCAAGGAATGCGTTGGTAAACGCAAGACCTGCGATACAGGAAGCGTTGTGCATCTTCTCACGCGCTTCAAAATCGGTAGAACCATTCTTGTATGCGCGGGGGAGATACTCAAACACCAGCTCGATCGCGTGGACTGCAAGACCATCGGTGTAGTCGGAAGCGAGCACCGATACATAAGCTTCCAGCGCATGGGTCAGAACATCAAGGCCGGTGTCCGCAGTGGCGGATTTGGGCAGAGATACAACAAACTGCGGGTCGATGATTGCAACATCCGGGGTCAGCTCGTAGTCTGCCAGCGGATATTTGATATTGCCGTTTGCCTTGTCGGTAATAACCGAGAAGGAGGTGACCTCCGAACCGGTCCCCGAGGTGGTCGGGATACAAACAAGCTGTGCTTTGCTGCCGAGTTTCGGGAAATGATAGGTACGTTTCCGAATATCCATGAATTTGAGCTTCAGGCCATCGAACGAAGTGTCGGGATGCTCATAGAACAACCACATGCCCTTCGCCGCATCCATCGCCGAACCGCCGCCCAGCGCGATGATGACATCCGGCTTGAAGCTGTTCATGGCTGCGACGCCGCGCATGATTGTTTCGACCGACGGATCCGGCTCAACCTCCGAGAAAATCTCGGCATGGCAATATTCAAGGCGTTTGCGCAGATAGTAGAGGATTTTGTCAACATTGCCGAGCTGAACCATCATCGGGTCGGTAACGATAAACGCGCGGCTGATGTCCGGCATCTTCTCGAGGTATTGAATGGAATCGTTCTCGAAATAGATTTTGGGCGGAATCTTGAACCACTGCATGTTGACTCTCCTTTTCGCGATGCGTTTTTTGTTGATGAGGTTGACCGAAGAGACATTGGAAGTGGTAGAGTTATGTCCAAACGAACCGCAGCCCAGCGTCAGAGATGGCATATTGGTGTTGTAGATGTCACCGATCGCGCCCTGAGAGGACGGAGAGTTAACGATGATACGTCCAACCTTCATCTGCTCGCCGAAAGCATTGCAAAGCTCGGAATTGGTCGAGTGGATAACCGCCGAGTGGCCCAGCCCGCCGAGGTCGAGCATACGGGAGGCGTACTCGAAGCCCTGATGATAGTCCTTGACGGTGAAGTATGCCAGAACAGGGGAGAGCTTCTCGAGAGAAAGCGGATACTCGCGGGAGGGTTCAGGCAGCTTCGCGATGAGGATTTTGGTCAGTTCAGGGACTTTCACGCCCGCCTGCTCTGCGATCCAGAACGGGGATTTACCAACAACATCCGGATTGACTGCGCCCTTGTCAGCGCGCATCACAAAGCGTGTGACCTTATCGATCTCGTCACCGGTGAGGAAATAGCAGCCATGCTTTTTCATAAACGACTCGAACGGAGCCGAGATTTCCTCGTCGACGATGACCGCCTGCTCAGAAGCGCAGATCATACCGTTATCGAATGTCTTGGAGAGCATCAGGTCGGTGCAGGCACGCTCGAGGTTGGCAGATTTTTCGATGTAGCAGGGGACGTTGCCCGGGCCAACGCCAAGGGCCGGCTTGCCGCAACTGTAGGCTGCCTTGACCATGCCCGCGCCGCCAGTAGCGAGGACGAGCGAGACAAGCGGATGGTTCATCAGCGCTGCGGTTGCTTCGACCGAAGGGAATTCGATCCACTGGATGCAGTTTTCGGGAGCGCCCGCTTTGACTGCCGCATCATAGACCACCTTTGCTGCCGCCGCGGAGCATTTTTGTGCCGACGGATGGAAGCCGAAGATGATCGGGTTACGGGTTTTCTGGGTGATGAGAGATTTAAAGATGGTGGTGGAGGTGGGATTGGTCACCGGGGTGACGCCCGCGACGATGCCTACCGGCTCTGCAACTTCGACATAGCCTTCCATGTCATTCTCGTCGATAATCCCGACCGTCTTTTCATATTTGATCGAGTGATAGATATACTCGGAAGCAAACAGGTTTTTGGTAATCTTATCCTCATAGACGCCGCGACCGGTCTCTTCAATCGCGAGCTTCGCAAGTGCCATATGCTGGTCAAGCGCAGCAAGCGACATCGCCTGTACGATGTTGTCGACCGTTTTCTGATCCATCTCCATATACTGTTTGAGCGCCTTGTCAGCCTTTTGTACCAGATCGTCAATCATCTTGTCGATGTCTACTTCGGGTACAGCGGGCTGGGTATTTGCCTTTTCCATCGCAGTGACCTCCTTGGTTCTCAATTTAATAATTATAGATTGGGGTGCCTGTTCAGCCTTTTAGCTGTTACGATCAGTATACCACATTGTTAAAGTTTTGACAATATGGCATTGAAGAAAATAAAGAAACATTTTCCTTTCGTTTTTTGTGCAATCTGTCAAGATGCACCTATTATTTCAAAACGAACGGGAAAGATGGATTTCTGACCCTGTACCATTCGCCGTCCGTATATAGATAGCAGCTGTCCGGCCCGTTGATTCGATAGGAAAAATCGCCATCAGGAAGTGAAAAATGGTAGACTTCTCCTCCGCTCACATCACTCGGGGAATCTCCCTCCTTGAAACGCTCATGTTTTAGGGAAAGCCCGGATGCCCACGATCGGAGCATCTCTATCTGTTCGTCGGCAAGGGAAAATTCAGTCTGTCCTTCGCAGTCGTAGCGTGTCATAACCACTGAGGAAAGCTCCGAGGAAATCTTTCCCATAAGTGGAGAAGGCTGTACTGCACAGCCTGTGAGCAGAAAAAGAATGCAGAGCAGGGGAACAAGACATTTTTTCATTCCAGTACCTCCCTTCCACCGATCTTTTAAAAAGGATATCATGAAGATGGAGGATGTTCTATCTTAATTTTGTAAACTTTTAGAGTCTGTCTATTGCGAAAGCCCTCCCCTAAAATGGGAGGGCTTTCGCATACACAATAGTATACAAACAAAAAACCGGCAGCTATATCCAGATGGTTTTGGCTGCCGTATGCCGGCATTGCTCTTGCGTTACAGCCCTGAAGCTGTCGTCAACAGCACAGGCTGCGGCAATGTCACCATTTCCGGGATAGACGATCCTTGGTTAAGAATCAGCGCGCAAACTGACACATAGCTGCTCCAAATATTTGAGATCAGCTGGCGTATCAATATCAAGCAATTCCTGCGGTCCCTCTGCCTCGATAATCCGCAGCAGATGAGAATACTGCGCGATCACCGAGCTGCCCGACTGGTGCGGTGCAAGTGTGGCGAGTGCGGAGAAAAGGGAAGAGGGAAATAGGACTGGATTACCTCGATTGCCCTTCCAACCGAGCGCAACAATAGCATCCGGTTCAGAACAAAACCGGTCCACCAGTGTATAGATGCTCCGCACACGCACCAAGGGCTGGTCACAGACTGAAAAAAGGCAGCCATCAAGCGAGCAATCGAATGCATTCAAACCGAGACGAATGGTCTGCGCAATATCACTGGCGGGATCGGGATTTTTGACCACCTGAAATCCATAGCGCTGTGCACTGGCAGAGACCAGCGCACAGCGGGTAACGGCAACCGTCTGGCAGAACCGTTCAACCGGGAACCGGTTGAACACGAATTCTGCCAGCGGCATACCGTGGAATTTCGCAGTCAATTTGTTGGCCTGAAACCGCTTTGACTGTCCCGAAGCGAGAAAAACGCATCCGACCCGCAGGGAACCAGACATTCGAATTTAAACGGTCGCCTTTTCAGGCTCCTCTTTTTTCTCCTGCTCTGCATTGGGCTTGGCGGCAGATTCAGCAGGATCCAGACGCTCAAACTTCAACTCCGGCTTGGAATCGTCCGCAGCTTTGCTGTCGGATCCAGATCCATCCGGGGTTTTGTCGTCCGGCTTGGAGAAAACCGGGGCTTTGTCATCCGGCTTTGGGGCCTCAATCTTGATTTCCGGTTTCGGCGGCTCGGGCGGCTCCGGTTCCTTCTGCTGCATAATCACAGAACCATAGACAATCGCGCCCTTGCTGACTTCCATCTCTGGAGTGGTAATGTCACCGGTGATTGCACCAGTGCTGCTGATGACTGCGGATTCGGTCGCAATTACATTACCGGTTACCCTTCCGCTGACACTGAGCGTGCCGGTACGGACGTTGCCGTCCACAACCGTGTTGGCGCCCAGAACCGCAGATTTCTCCGCCAGGATGTTGCCCTTGATCTCTGCGCCACTCGCGACAAAGGTAGCACAATCAATGTCCCCGGTGATTTTCCCGTAGACCTTGACAACGGCAGTGCTCTTGACATCGCCCTCCACAGTACCGAAGATGTCCAGATTGTCTTCAGAAACGATGTTTCCCGTAATGACTGTGTTTCTGGAAATCGAAGCGGTCAGATCGGCCTCCTTTGTAGTCTGTGCCGGCTCGGCAGCCTGCGCAGAGGCCTGTGCCGACTCAGGAGCGGGCTGAGGTGCGGGTTTCTCCTCGACCACAGGCGGGACAATCACCGGCGGTGCAGGGGGAATGGGCATCGGCTGGGGTTTTTTTCTTCCGAACATAGGCGTTCAACCTCCTCAGTAAACTTTCCACATCTCTAATTATCGTCTTTTTTAAAAAAAATGCAAGTGAAATCTGCGATTTTCTTAAAAAGAATCTGAATAATTGAAAATAGCTATCAAATATCATCAATTTACCCATATATTTTCACCGTTTTCAGGCGTTGCATATCAATTTCACAAAAAAGGGTTGACTCAAGTATGAAATCGGACTATACTAAACAAGTACGAAATCGGACAGAAAGGATAATGGAGGAAGATGGAGACAATATCGGGATATGAATTAAAGGAATTCAATCGCGTGTATAAGGAGATGGACGATCTCTACCACGAGATTGCTCTGAAGCTGGGGCTGTCGGACAGCGCGTTCATCATCCTTTATGCCCTGTGTGAACAGGGAAATGGCTGCCTGCAAAAGGATATCTGCGCACAGGCGTTTGTAAGCAAACAGACTATCAACTCGTCGATCCGCAGGCTTGAAAAGAAGGGGATACTCTTTCTCGAGCCGGGAAAAGGGCGGGATATGCACATCTGCCTGACCGAAATGGGGCGGCAGTTTGTACAGGAAAAGATTGTTCCGGTTGTTCAGATGGAAAACAGCGTGTTTTCCGGGATGTCCCCGATAGAAAGCGCGGAGCTTCTGCGGCTGAACCGCAAATATCTTGAGCAGTTCCGCGAAAAGGTGGGAGCATTTTTGAATGGTACGGCGAAGAGGCCGTGACCATCTTTTCAAAAAACAGGACTCAGAGGAGGAATTGCGCAAGATGAAACTGATTACGGTCGGCCGTGAATTCGGAAGCGGCGGACGGGAGCTGGGAAAGCGCCTGGCGGACACGCTTGGCTTTGCCTATTATGACCGGGAGCTGATCTCGGCGGTTGCGGAGAAGAGCGAACTGGATGAACAATACGTTGCGGGCCTGCTTGAACAGGGGCGGGTGACGGGATATCCGTTTACGATTCGCCGGACTTTTTCGTACGGCAGGATGCCGCAGCAGAATACAATGAAAGTGTTGATCATGCAGGAGAAGATCATAAAGGAGCTGGCAGCGGTGGGAAACAACTGTGTGATCGTCGGACGGAGCGCAGATGTCCTGCTGCGGGAGTACCACCCACTTACGCTGTTTGTGCATGCTGAGATGAAATCGAAGGTTCAGCGGTGCCGGGAGCGCGCCATGGAGGGGGAGCGCCTCACCGACCGGGAGATCATACATAGAATCAAACAGGTGGATGCCGGACGTGCGAAGCACCGGGAGCTGATTGCTGGGGGCGGGTGGGGCTGCAAGGAGAGCTACCACCTCTGCATCAATACCTCGGGGCTTTCCATCAGGCAGCTGATTCCGCCGATTGCAGAATATGCTCAATTCTGGTTTAGGAGAACGACACCATGAGAATCCAACTTTCAGAACATTTTAACTATCGGAAACTGATCCGGTTTGTGGTTCCATCCATCATCATGATGATCTTCACTTCGGTTTATGGCGTTGTAGACGGACTGTTTGTCTCCAATTTTGTGGGAAAAACGCCGTTTGCAGCGGTAAACCTGATCTATCCGTTTCTGATGCTGCTCGGCGCGCCGGGCTTTATGATCGGCACCGGCGGGAGTGCGATTATCGCAAAGACGCTGGGAGAAGGGGACAGGGAGAAAGCCAACCGCTGTTTTTCGATGTTGGTCTACATCACCATTGCGGGCGGCGTCCTGCTTACGCTGGCAGGACTGCTCTGGGTCCGTCCGATCGCGGAAGCACTGGGCGCAGAAGGCGCCATGGTGGAGGAGTGTGTCCGGTATGGCAGGATCATCCTTCTGGCAGGGACTGCGTTTATGCTGCAAAACACCTTCCAGAGCTTTCTGGTCACGGCGGAAAAGCCGCATCTCGGCCTGGCTGTGACCATTGCGGCGGGCCTGACGAATATCCTGTTTGACGCTCTGTTTGTCGCGGTCTTTCGGTGGGGGACGGTAGGCGCCGCAGCTGCCACTGCGATGAGCCAGGTTGTCGGTGGGATACTCCCGTTGCTCTACTTTGCGCGCCCGAACAACAGCCTGCTGCGGCTGACAAGGACTGGTCTGGACGGCAAAGTGCTGCTGAAGGCGTGTACCAATGGCTCCTCTGAACTGATGACCAATGTCTCGATGTCGCTGGTGAATATCCTGTATAATTTCCAGCTGATCAGGATGGCTGGTGAGGATGGAGTGGCAGCCTACGGTGTGATTATGTATGTCAGCTTCATCTTTGTTTCGGTTTTTATCGGCTATTCGATTGGCAGCGCCCCTGTGATCGGCTACCACTATGGGGCGGAGAACGAAAACGAGTTGAAAAATCTTTTCCGGAAAAGCCTGATCCTTGCCGGGCTGGCGGGACTGGCTATGACCGCGCTTGCCGAACTGCTTTCCCTGCCTTTGAGCAGCATTTTTGTCGGTTACGATGCGGAGCTGCTCACACTGACCTGCCATGGATTCCGGCTGAATTCACTCTCCTTCCTCGTCATCGGGTTCAATATCTTTGCTTCTGCATTTTTTACTGCGCTCAACAACGGCGTAGTTTCCGCAGTGATCTCGTTTCTGCGGACCCTTGTTTTCCAGATCATTGTGGTGCTGGTGCTTCCTGTCTTCATCGGTGTGGACGGTATCTGGCTCTCGATCGTCGTGGCCGAGCTGCTTGCGCTTGCCGTGAGCATCTGGTTCTTTTTGGGGCAGAGGGGGCGGTACCGGTATGCTTGAATGGTGCCTGCTCTCTGCATTCGAAAAAACCTCCCTCCGGTATTTCCGGAGGGAGGTTTTTGGAGTCCGATTCAATAGGTGGGATTTTCGACCTCCACCTTGTCTACCTCTTGGTAGGGGGCCAATGTGGAGACCATCTTCACTGGGACGTCATAGGCGTTGCGGCAGTAGTGGACCTCGTTTGGCTCGATATGGATCAGGTCACCGGTTGAGAGGGTATGTACCACGCCATCCACAACGATGTCAATTTTTCCCTCAAGAATGAAGAAATCCTCTTCCATGATATTGTGATAATGGGCGCGGAAATCCTGCCCGGGCATAAACTGCACCAGGGCGAAATTCATACGGGGGCCTTTCATCAGATATTTGGGACCGCTATTACCAAAGCGGTATTCGCGGTCATTTTCATTGATAACAAACATGGCAGATTCTCCTTTTCTATAAATGGAAGCGCTTCAAAAGAGGCAAAACGATTCTTTTTGAGCCTGCACCGATCCCGGTGCAGAGGGCTGCTTATAGCAGCCCTGCTTCAGATTGCATAGTCATCCGGCACGCTTTGCGTGCCGGATCGCTTTTGTCCGCCGCTTCCAAACGGATGCCTGTTTGGAAGTGTGCTGACTAGATCATCAAACTCGTTCGAAAGAGAACCGAGTACTTTTACAAACCCGGCGCAATCCACATATTTTTGGTGAGCTTGCGGTCACACAGGTCGAGCTGCGTGCGGTAGACCTGCCGCCAGGGTTCGTACATTTCCTCGTAAATCTCATGGTTTTCCGGATTCGGGAGGAAGGTGCGATCGGCCCTTGCACAGCGCTTCACCCCTTCGGCGATCGAGGGGTAGATTCCCGCACCGTAGCCTGCCAGAATCGCGGCTCCAAGTGCAGTCGCTTCCTTCACCACTGGAGTGGTCACCGGCTTACCGGTCACATCTGCTAGAATCTGGCTCCAGAGCGGGCTTTTGGAAGCGCCGCCTGCGAAGATCAGGCTGTCCGGCTCGTTGCCGGTCGCCTCTTTGACAAGCTGGATATGCCCTTTGACGATCATAGCAGTGTTTTCGAGGATCGCGCGGTAGAAGGTGTAGCGGTTGAACTTTTCCGGTTCCAGTTCAAAGTTGGTGAAGGTGGGTGAGGCATGCTTCCAGTTGATGAAGTTCATCACATCGCTGAAACAGCACATCATGCCGTAACAGCCTGCCGGAATCTTTTCCGCCTGCGCATCCATCAGGGCATAAGGGTCCTTTCCGGACGCCTCGCCCTGTGCCTTTTCCAGCTCACAGAACCCGTCTCGGAACCAACGCATGACCAGTCCGGGTTTGAAGGCGAGCGCCTCGTACTGCCAGACGCCCGGGACTGCATGACAATTGACCCGCACCCGCCCGAACGGGTCGGTCTTACCACTGTCGGTATTGAATTCATATTGCCAGAAGCTGCCGCCAAACACGACCCCCTGTCCCGGTTCGGACGCGCCCACGCCGATGGTGCCGAGCTGGCAGTCGCCGCCGCCGACCACAACCGGTGTTCCTTCGGCAAGCCCGGTCAGGCTGGCGCCCGCTGCGTTCACTGCGCCTGCAACCTCACCGCATTCCAGGACGCGGGGGAAGATGTCGCCGCGCAGGCCGCACCGCTCGGCGATGGAAGGATCCCAGTTGCGGCTCTGCAGATCGAACAGGCCGGTAGTGGAACCGTTGCTCGGCTCGACAGCGAGCACCCCGGTGAGTTTATAGATCAGCCAGTCGTTGAACATACCGACCGCCGCGGTCTTTTCATAGATGTCCGGCATCTTATCTTTCACCCACAGGATGCGCGGGATGGCGTTGAGCGCGTAGCTCTGGCCGGACTGCTGGTAAAGCTCTTTTTCCAGATCGGGGTTGGAGCGGATCAGCCTGCCCACCTCGTCGGTGCTGCGCGCGTCCACGTTGGCACAGGCCCAGATTTCGTTCCCGTCCTTATCATAAAGCAAAATGCCTTCCCGCATACAGGTCGTCGAAACAGCGGCAACATCCGCCGGAGAGATGCCGGTTTCTTTCAGCACATCGCGGATGCATCCGCTGGCCAGCTCCCAGTTATGTACCCAGTCGAAATCCATGCTGCCGGGGTAGCGGGGGTCCTCACGGTGGGACCACTCCTGCTGGGAGCATCCGATCTGGTTACCCTCCAGATCAAATACCACGGCGCGGACACTGCCGGTACCGGCATCTACTGCCATCAGGTATTTTGCCATAGATCAACCAACTCCTTTTGTGTTTTATAATGTATATGATGTGATACAAATTACGTCTGGTCGTGGGGATGCAGCAGAACGGTGGCGGTCTCCTCATCGGTGATGAGTACATCCAGATAATGCCCGTTCAACACGGCCCGGATCGCATCGACCTTGTCGAGCCCGCCAGCCACACCGATGACATTGTTCATCCGCTTCAAGTCTTCCAGAGGGGTGCTCAACAGCCGGTTGTCCAGCGTGCTTTCGATCGGGTTCCCATCCTTGTCGATAAAATGGCTCAAGATATCCCCGACCGCTCCCTGGAGGGTCAGCAGCAGGAAATCTTCATGGGTGAGGATGCCGTTTTTGATGATGGTGGCATCATCAGACATGCTGCCGATGCCAACTACCGTCATACTGGATTCCCAGCTCATCTGCTGAATCCGCTGTACCGAAACCTCTTTGCGCAGCTCCTCCACCATTTCCGGCTTGCTCAACAGCAGCGGGGAGGGGATCAGATGCAGCCGCGCATTAAAGATGCTCGACTGGGTATTCGGCAGGTAGTAGCTGACGCCTCCGGTCAACGATACCACATTGATTGGGATTTCGGTTTTGCGGGCCAGATGGTTCAGAATCCGGCTGGGGGTGTCCCCGTATCCCATATTGATGAAAAAGCTGCCGCCAAGCCGGTCGCTGATATAGATCGCCGCTGCCTGCGCGAGGCTCTCGTTCAGTTCACTCACCCGTCCGGCAATCGGCGTGACAAACACATCATGCAGCCCAAAGCGGGTAATCAGTTCCTTTTCGACCTGCATCCGCCGGTCGCTGTCCTGCCGGATATGGAAACTGATGATGCCATCCTGCCGGGCCTTTTCGAGCAGCCGGATCACCCGCACCCGGCTGACCCCCAACAGCGTGGAAATGTTCTGCTGTGTGTAGTTTTCCATATAATAATACCATGCAGCCTTGACCATCAGGGTCTCTTCGTGGGAAAAGTCACCGTCCATAGAAACCTCCCTGTAAACGCAGGGGAGTCCCCTGCAGAACAAAGTGTAAAAACCGTAACAAAAGTTACTGATTAGAGAAAATGTTCTCTAAATGGCAGTATATCATTGTTCTGCAAGGATGTCAATGCATATGACTTTTGGAGATAATTTAGAATATATTCGTGGTAACGCACAAACTGAAAAGCAATCTGCATACAATTTTCACAAAAGAAAAAGAAAAATAGAACATAAAATATCATTATTTAGAAAAATATTTGTGAAAAACGGAAAATAAAAGTTCCTTTTCATCAAAAAGAAGAGTTGACAAAAATCGCAAAAAATATTATGCTATCCTTAAGAATAAAAGATATATGGAATAACTTTTGTGATCTTTTCGAAATGGGGGTATAGGCTTGACAAAGTCAGCTTCACCTGCTGGGGAGAAACTGTTGTCGGTGCGGAACATTTATAAATCGTTCGCCCACAACGCGGTGCTGAGGGGAATCAGCATGGATTTGGGCAGCGGAGAGGTTTTGGCGCTGATCGGCGGCAATGGTGCGGGTAAAAGCACGCTGATGAAGATTATTATGGGAATTTATTCGCACGACAGCGGCGAGATTGTGGTCAACGGCAGGGAGATGACAGTGGGCAAGCCTGCCGAGGCCCTTGCAAACGGTGTGTATATGGTTCCGCAGGAGCCGCTTCTCTTCCCGAATATGACAGTGGAAGAGAACATCCTGATCGGTTTTGACCGTCCCCAGCGGGAACTACATAAAGAGCTGGTTGAAACGATGGAGAGCATCGGCTGGCATCTGGATCTGGGGCGCAGGGCAAACACCCTTTCGATTGCGGAACAGCAGCTTGTTGAGCTGCTTCGCGGCGTGCTGCGTCATGCGCAGGTGCTGATTCTCGACGAGCCGACCAGTGCGCTCACCTTTAAAGAGGTGGAAAGCCTGTTCCGATGCGTGGAAGACCTGAAATCCAAAGGGATCGGTATCATCTATATTACCCACCGTCTGAACGAGGTGTTCGAGATCGCGACTACAGTGGCGATCATGCGTGACGGGATCGTAACCTTGTCCGGCCCGGTGAGCAATTTCACAAAGGACGATCTGGTCAAGGGTCTGCTGCCTCTGGATATGACCGCACAGAAATTGAGCGGGACCAGTTCGGTTGACTATTCCAAACCTCCAGTGCTCGAGCTGGAGCGGTTCAGCGGCTATGGATTTACCGACATTTCTCTGAAGGTCTATCCCGGTGAGATTCTGGGGGTTGCCGGCGTAGTCGGCGCGGGCCGTACCGAGATGGCAATGACAATTTTCGGCAAGGATAAGGTGCTGGGCGGCAGGGTTCTGCTCGATGGAAAAGAGATCACCGGTATGAAGACCCGGGATGTCATGAAAGCCGGCTTAAACTATGTTTCGGAGGACCGCCATTCGGACGGGCTGTTCAAGATCAGCTCGGTGGCGGAAAATACCACCAGTGCAATTCTGGGCGAGGCGCGGATGGGGCGTTTTTTCCTCAATCGGAAGGAAGAGCGACGGGTCACCCAGCAGTATGTGGATGATTTCCGCATCAAGGTGACCGGTCAGGATCAGCTCACCGGCAGCCTGTCGGGCGGCAACCAGCAAAAGGTTGTGATCGGGCGGAGCCTTTCGAGCAATCCCAAGCTGGTTATTCTGGACGAACCGACCCGCGGCATCGACGCCGCAGCACGCGCGGATGTGTATAACATCATCCAGCAGCTGGGGAAGAAGGGGGTCTCGATCCTCTTGATCTCGTCGGATATGGAGGAGATCATGGAATTGAGCGACCGGGCCGTCACGATCTATCAGGGCCGTTTGAATGGGGAATTTACCGGGGATGAGGTCACGCAGGACAATCTGACCAGTGCGTCCTTCGGTTTGTCCGGCAAGGAAAAGGAGGCGAAAGCATGAATCTGGTCAAAAAGGCGCTCAAGGCGAGGGAAGCAACCAGCCTGCTGTTCCTGGTTGCCCTGTTTGTGATCGTGAGCCTGATCAACCCGTCTTTCGCATCATCTGAAAACATCGCTGCGGTCTTTAACTCCTCGGTGGTTTACATCTTGATTGCAGTAGGAATGGCGTTTGCCATCATCGTCGGGGAGATCGACGTTTCGGTCGGTTCCTGCCTCGGCTTTGTGGCCACTGTGGTGGGCAGTATGCTCCGCGATGGCCACAACTGGCTGCTTGCTTTCGTGGTGGGTATTCTGATCGGTATTGTGATCGGTTTCATCAACGGCTGGGGGGTTGCGGTCATGGGGGTCCCTTCCCTGATCTTTACCCTCGGCGTCAACGGCGTGCTGCGCGGCGCTATGTACATCTATTCGGGCGGCGCGTGGGTAGAAAATCTGCCCAAGGCGTTTAAGGATTTCTCGTCAGCGACCCTGCTCGGTAAGCTTACTGTTTACTGCTGCTGTGCGTTTCTTCTGGTCATCGCGATCCACCTGCTCCTGACGAGGACCCGCAAGGGCCGGTATTTTACCGCGGTGGGCGATAATGCAGGCGGTGCGATGCTGGTAGGAATCTCGCCGGTGCGCACCAAGGTGACCGCCTATGTGATCTGTAGTGTGATGGCTGCGATAGCAGGAATCATCTTTTGCAGCAGGATCGGGTTTGTCACCTCGACAAGCGGCAACGGCTACGAGATGAAAGCGGTTGCGGCCTGTGTTCTGGGCGGCATCAGTTTGACTGGCGGTGTCGGCAGTGTGCTGGGCGCGGCGATCGGCGCGGTCATTATGAGTTCGATCAGCTATCTGCTTGTTTTTATGGGCTTTTCTTCCAACTACGACAATGCGATCACCGGTGTTATCCTGATTTCAATTGTTGTATTTGATGCGGTGATCCAGTACCGCGCCTCGGTGCGCAGCCGTCATGAACGGCTGGCCGCGAGAACGGGCAATGCGGAAGGGGGCGCAGTCAGATGAAAAACGGGTTCCCAAAAAGCATCAAATCGGCGATGCACAACTGGAATGCATTTCTGCTGCTCTTTCTGATCCTTGAATTCGTGATCTTCGGCACAGCGAACGCCAAATTCCTGCGGATTCCGCTGTTGCTTTCCAGCGTGAACGATTTTATCGCGATCTGCTTAATCAGCCTGTTCGTCACTTTCGTCATGATCACCGGCGGGATCGATATCCAGGCGGGTGCAATCGTTGGCCTGACCTCGATCACAATCGGTGTCGCCTGGCAGGATTTTGGCCTGAACATCTGGGCTGCTGTAGTAGTGGCGGTCCTGCTGGCAGCGCTTTGCGGCGCACTCTCTGGATTTTTTATTGCCTACTGCCGGGTACAGGCAATGGTGGTCACGCTGGGTGGGAGTTTCCTTTATGCGGGTGTTGCACTGCTGATCTCCACCCTCAGCTCGACCGAGAGCTATCAGGGCATCAGCGGTTTCCCGGACAGCTTTAAGGCGCTCACCAAGTTTAAACTGTTCGGCGTAATCCCGTCCCAGCTTTTGATCTTCGCAGCTATGACCCTGATTGCGTATCTGTTGCTTCATCGCAGCAAATACGGACGCAAGATATTCCTGGTCGGTGTCAACCAGAATGCGGCAGAATTCTCCGGAATCAATACACGGTTGGTGATCCTGTCCACCTATGTGCTCAGTGCAGTGAGCGCGGCGGTTGCCGGTATTGTGCTGACCTCTTATCTGGGCACTGCCAAGAGCGATCTGGGCAGCACCCTGACTATGAATATCATCACCGCCTGCGTGCTGGGCGGTACCCTCTCGACCGGCGGTAAGGGAAGTGCGGTCGGCACCGCACTGGCAGCGCTGATTATCGGCATCCTGCGGTTTGGATTACCGCTCTGCTTCGGCGTCGGCACTCAATATCTGGACATCCCGATCGGCGTACTGCTGATTGTGGTGGTGGTCGCGCGTGCGATGGTCCAGCAGCCTTGGGCGGTGCGCCTGTTCGGAAACCTGAAACGGAATCTTCAGGGCGCAGGCAAACAGGCAGATTGATCTGGTAATTGGAGAAGCAGGCAACCCCCAAAAATTTTGCTTCTCTGATATATATTTTAGGAGGTAAAAGAAATGAAAAAGACAATTGCAGTTCTTGCAGCAGTGTCTATGGCAATGTCTCTGGCCGCCTGCGGCGGTTCAAGCGCTTCCAGCTCTGCTCCGGCTCCCGCTTCGAGCACTCCGGCTGCGGCGCCCAGCAGTTCTGCTGCCGCCAGCGCTCCCGAGGCAGAAGCTCCGGCCGGCGGTAATTCCGTTGAGGGAAAAACCGTTGTGTTTATTCCCAAACTGACTGGTAACGCATTCTTCGAGGCTGCGAACGACGGTGCACAGAAGTATGCTGCCGAGTGGGGCATCACTGTTGACTATCAGGGCAGCCCGAATGCGGCGGTCGCCGATCAGGTACAGGTCATCAACACTGCTGTCGCTTCCGGCGCGGATGCGATCTGCATTTCGACTGTTGATGCAGCCGGCGTTGCGGACGCGCTGAAAGCGGCGACCGATGCGGGCGTTGCGGTTGCAACCTGGGACTCGGATGCGCAGCCGTCCGACCGTACCCTGATGGTTTCGCAGGGCACCCCTGAGGTTCTGGGCCGGATGCTGGTCGATATGGCCTGCGCAGGTCTGGAGCAGCGCGGCAAAGACCCCAAGAGCGATGAGATCACCTATTGCTGGCACTATTCGCAGGCGACCGTTACCGACCAGAACAGCTGGCAGGTAGCAGGCGAAGCGATCATCAAGGCCGAGTATCCCAACTGGACCAATGTGGCTCCGGACAACTACTATTCCGAGCAGGATGCAGAAAAAGCAATCACCATTGGTGAGGCAGTCCTGTCTGCACATCCTGAGATCGACGTCATCATCTGCAACGACTCCACCGCGCTCCCCGGCCAGCTCCAGGCGGCTGAGAACAAAGGCTACAATCAGGAGAATATCACCATCACTGGTTTCGCAAGCCCGAACGCGATCAAAGAGTATTGCAGCAACGGCACCCTCTACAACTGGGGCCTGTGGGACTGCGCTGTCCAGGGCGGCATGGGCTGCTATCTGGCGGCATACATGGCGGCTGGCAACACCGTTAAGGTGGGCGACGTCATCAGCATCCCGGGCATCGGCGACTGCGAAGTCCTGGCAAATGACAGCATCGCGGAAGGCGCTTCCACTGCGGATTCCAACAACGGCGTTGTCCTTCTGCCCGAGACCAGCGTTTATACTGCTGAAAACATGAATGACTACAACTTCTAAGTTTTCTTCCTTCCAGGGGGCAGGGGCACCTCTTCGGAGCTGTGCTCCGCCCCTGCGGGCCTGTCGAAACCGGGGCATCCGGCGCGGCGGGCTGGCAGGAGCGGAGCAAAGCCGTTCAACGAATGCATGACAAAATATCCAAAATAAGGAGGATGAATTTATGGCAGATCTGGAGGGCGTAAAGGTTGCCAAGAGCTACCATCTTGATGAGCCGTTTGCGAATCAGAACGGGTTTTATCTGAAAGGCTGCAATAGTCTGGACTGGGGCATGAAACGCCATATGGCGAATATTTTCAACCCGAAGAGCGGAAACACGGTGATGTTTGCGTTTGACCACGGTTATTTCATGGGAAGTACGGCTGGACTCGAGCGTCTGGACCTGTTGCTGCCCAAGCTGGCGCCCTATGTGGATTGCTTTATGGGCACCCGCGGTGCGATCCGCACCTGCGTGCCGCCTGAGCTGACCAATGCGGTTGCACTGCGTGTGACCTCGGGTTCGAGTATGCTTCAGGACGACCTGAGTTTTGAGACGGTTGCGGTGGATATCGAGGATGCAATCCGTATGAATGCCGACTGTATGGCAGTTCAGACATTCATCGGCGCGGACGGGCAGCTCTCGAGCATCGACAACCTGAACCAGGTAGTCAATGCCGGTATGCGTTACAGCATCCCGACACTGGGCGTCTGCGCAGTGGGCAAAAACATGGAACGCACCGACCGGTTCTTCAAGCTGGCGACCCGCATCATCGCGGAGATGGGTGTCCAGATCGTAAAGACCTACGATTGTGAGAATTTCGAAGAGGTCGTGGCAGCCTGCCCGGTGCCGATCGTTGTTGCAGGCGGTAAAAAACTGGCCGAGCCGGAAGCGCTCTATCTGGCTTATGACGTGATGCGCAAAGGCGCTCGGGGCGTGGATATGGGACGCAATATCTTCCAGAGCAACCACCCTGTTGAGATGGCGCAGGCGGTCGGCAAGATCGTCCACGAGGGCTATACCGACAAACAGGCATACGAGTTCTATCAGGACAGCATCAACGGCTAAAAAAGGGAAATAACAGGACGGGCAAGAACGGTGCACAGCGGCTGACAGTCTCTGTGCGCGGCTTGTCCGCCCTCTTTTTCTGTTTATAAAAGGAGAGGATCAATTTGCTGCTGCAAGTATTGGAAATGGTGCTGCCGGTCCTGGTATTGCTGCTGATTGGCTGCTGGTGCCGGTATAAACAGATCTTCGATCTGCGCGGGCTTGCCGGCCTGAAAGCGGTCATCGGTGAGGTTACCCTGCCGGTTGTCCTGTTCAACGCTTTTTTTACAGCGCGATACAGCATCACTGTCCTGTTGCTGTTTGTGACCGTCTATCTGGGGTTTGGGCTCGCGATGGCTGCCGGCTTCGGGCTGCGCAGGCTGGCAGCGCCCTATGGAAAATTTCTGCCATTCCTGCTGACCGGCGCAGAGGGAGGTATGTTGGGTTATGCGCTCTATGGGCTTTTGACCGGCGAACAGTCCGGGTTTGCAATGGTCGATATGGGGCAGACGGTGTTCGCTTATACCGCCTTTATGGGGATGCTGAAACTGGTTGACGGTCAGGCGGTTTCCCCGAAACAGATGGTGCGGAATATGGTCACAAACCGCTGTTTCGTAGGGATGTCACTTGGTATCCTGCTGGGAGCCACCGGGATGAGCGGCCCGATCCTGGCCCATCCGGCAGGAAAGATCGTTTCCGCGCTGCTTCCTGCGATCACCGCCCCAACCAGTGCGCTGGTGCTTTTGGTGGTTGGCTACGAGCTGAACCTGAAAAAGGAATTGCTCAAACCGGTGGCGATTACCGTCCTGCTCCGTTTGGCCCTGATGGGTGTCCTGCTGGCAGCAATGAGCCTGTTGATTTTCCATATCGTTCCGTTTGACCGGAGCCTGCAAATTGCTCTGATGGTGATGTATGCGCTTCCGGCCCCGTTTATCATCCCACTGTTCGCGGATGTGGGGGAGGACGGCGAGTACCTTTCGACCGCTCTTTCGCTGCATACCCTCTGCACCATGCTGCTGTTCGCTGCGATTGCAGCCTATGCAGTGGCCGGGTGAAAAGCGGTTGACAAATGATCTTTCGTATGCTAATATATTAGCGAACTAAAGCAAGAGGATGGGAGAACGATTTATGAAGCGTTACGATAAGGTCACCCCGGACGGGACCCGTGATCTGCTGTTTGATGAGTGTGTTTCTCGTGCGCAGGTGGCCGGGCGTCTCACCTCGATGTTCCGTTCGCGCGGTTACCGGGAGGTCATCACCCCGTCGATGGAATTTTACGACCTGTTCTGCTCGGCAGCGGCGCACTTCCCGCAAGAGACGATGTATAAAATGACCGACAGCCGCGGCCGGTTGATGGTGATGCGCCCTGACTGCACCATCCCGATTGCCCGCCTGACTGCTGCCCGGCTCACTGGGATGCCGATGCCGGTGCGGCTCTATTACAGCGGAAACGTCTACCGGGTATCCTACGACATGCGCGGCAAGCCGAGCGAGCTGTTCCAGACAGGCGTGGAGTTGATCGGCAGCAGCTCCCTGCGCAGTGATCTGGAGATGGTCGAACTGGCAGCAGCGGGGCTCTCGGACATCGGCGGGGAACGGTTCCGGATCGAGCTTTGCCATATCGGATATTTCAAGGCACTGATTGGGAATCTGGAAGCCGGTCCAGAGGAGAAAGAGGCGATCCGTCAGTGTATCGAACAGAAAAACTATGCCGCTCTTGGAGACCTGCTCGAACCGTTCGGGAAAAATCCTGCCGCAGCGGCGCTCAAATATCTGCCGCGCCTGTTCGGAGGGGAAGAGGTGTTCGAAAAAGCGTACAGCCTGTTCAGTGACGGCGGCGCGACCGAAAGCCTCGACAGCCTGAAGACGGTCTATGAGCACCTGCAAAGCCTCGATCTCGGGGACCGGGTGCTGATCGACCTCGGGTTGGTGAACCAGGCGGAATACTACACCGGCCTGATCTTCCGCGGCTATTTTGACGGGGTTGGGGAGCCGGTGCTCTCGGGCGGGCGGTACGACAACCTCATCAGCGACTTTGGTGCGCCGCTCCCGGCGACCGGCTTCGCTTTTAATGTCGATGCCGCAGCTTCGGTTTCGGCGCCGCCCGAATCGGATCTGCCGGACGTGCTTGTCTTTTCGGACAGCCGGCATCTGGCACAGGCGATCAGCCACATCCGGTCGCTGACCCGGGATGGGCTGACAGTGGAGAACAGCGTATTCGACCAGCTTGATGCAGCGGCGGATTATGCGCGCAAACGCGGGATCCGCCGGCTCCATCTGGTGGATGACCGAATTCAGGAGCTTGACCCGGAAACTTTGTGAGGAGGGTATGCAGATGAAACCAATTCGAATCGCCCTCACGAAGGGCAGGCTGGAGGAAAAGAGCGTCGCGCTGTTTGAGCAGCTCGGCTATGACTGCACAGCGGTGCGGGAAAAGGGGCGCAGGCTGATTCTGCCGGTCGCGGGCACCAATCTGGAAATTGTGCTTGCAAAGGCTGCGGATGTGGTCACCTACGTCGAAAACGGTGTTTGCGATATCGGGGTGGTCGGCAAGGACACGATCATGGAGATGGGCGGCACCTTTTATGAGGTGGCGGATCTCGGCTTTGGGCGCTGCCGGTTCGCGCTCGCGGTGCCGCGTGGGGTGGACTTTTACGAGGGGTACCACACCCGCTGTATCGCATCGAAGTATGTGAACGTCGCGCGAGCCTTTTTTGAGAAGAAAAATATGGATGTCAACATTGTCAAGATCGAAGGGTCGGTCGAACTTGCGCCGATTCTGGGGCTTTCGGATGCGATCGTTGATATCGTGGAAACCGGCGTGACCCTGAAGGAGAACGGGCTGGTGGTCGCCGAAACCATTATGGAGGTCAGCGCCCGCCTGATCGTCAATATCGCCAGCCTGAAGCTGCGCAAACAGGAGATTGAACCGTTTATCACCCAGATAGAACGCTATCTGGCAGGAGGGAAACAGGATGCTTAAAATAACCAGAGCCGATGGGACGGCGGAAAAACAGGTGTTGGAGACGATGCGCAGCCGCAGCATGGAGGTAGACCGGAAGGTAACCGCCAGCGTTGCGCAGATCGTCGAGGAGGTGCGCACAGGAGGGGACCGGGCGCTGCGGGACTGTACCCTCCGATTTGACGGACAGTGTCCCGACTGCTTCGAGGTGGAGCGGGAGCAGATCATTGGCTCATTGGCGTCGGCAGACCCGGATTTTGTCTCCTCGCTGCTCAAGGCGATGGAGAACATCTCCACCTTCCACCGCCACCAGGTTCAGCAGAGTTTTGTAGATACCCAGACAAGCGGCGTGATCATGGGACAGCGAGTCCGGGGGCTCGAACGGGTCGGTCTGTATGTGCCGGGCGGTACAGCGTCCTACCCTTCTTCGGTGCTGATGAACTGCATCCCGGCGAAGATTGCGGAGGTCGGGGAGGTTGTCATGGTGACCCCGCCGCGCAAAGACGGCACCGCCAACCCGGATATCCTGACCGCAGCGGCGGTTGCGGGGGTTGACCGGGTATTCCTGCTCGGCGGTGCACAGGCGGTCGCTGCGCTCGCCTATGGCACCGAGACGGTCCCCAGGGTGGACAAGATCGTCGGGCCGGGGAATATCTATGTCGCGACCGCCAAAAAACTGCTCTATGGGACGGTTGATATCGACATGGTTGCAGGGCCCAGTGAAATCCTGATTGCGGCGGATGAGACCGCCAATCCGGTCTGGCTCGCGGCGGATATGATGAGCCAGGCGGAACACGACGAGCTGGCCTCGTCGATTCTGCTGACCACCAGCGAACGGATTGCGCAGGAGACGCTGGACGAGTTGGAACGCCAGCTTCCAGGGCTTTCCCGCGCGCAGGTGATCCGGCAGTCTCTGGAAACTTATGGAGCGATCATCCTCTGCCGGAATGAGCAGGAGATGATCGAGCTTGCGAACCAGATTGCGCCCGAGCATATGGAGGTCGCAACCGCGAACCCGCTCGAGTACATCGGCCGGATTGATAATGTAGGCAGTCTGTTCCTCGGGCAGTACGCGCCCGAGCCGCTGGGAGACTACTACGCAGGCCCCAACCATGTCCTGCCTACCTCTGGAACCGCGCGGTTTTTCTCCCCGCTCGGTGTGGACAGCTTCCTGAAAAAGTCCAGTTTCCTTTATTATACCAAGGAAGCACTGGCACAGGCGCGGGATGACATCGTGCGGATTGCCGAGCGGGAACAGCTCACAGCCCACGCAAATTCGATTCAGGTGAGGTTTTAGAGATGGCTTATCAACTGCCGGAAAAATTGCAGAATCTTGTGCCCTATTCGCCGCTGGAGGGCGATTATCCGATCCGTTTGGACGCGAACGAGAGCTTCCTTTCACCGCCGCCCGAACTGCTCCAGCAGATTGGCGATGCGGTGGCGCGAATTCCGTTCAACCGGTATCCCGATCCCTATTGCGTCGCGCTCTGTGAAAAGTTTGCATCCTTTTTCGGGGTCCGTCCATCCAACGTGGTAGCCGGGAACGGCTCAGACGAATTGATCGGATTGATTGTCTCTTCGTTTGCCGGGGCGGGGGATCGGATGGCGGTCGTTAAGCCGGATTTTTCGATGTATGCATTTTATGCACAGGCAGCGGGTGTGTCGGTTGAGGTGTTCGAGAAGCCCGCAGAGACCCTCGCGCTCGATGCAGATGCGCTGGTCGCCTTTGCCAGAGAGCGGGATGTGCGGCTGGTCATCCTCTCGAATCCCTGCAATCCGACCTCGCTTTCAGCGTCGCGGGGATCGGTCCTCCGGATTGTGGAGGGCTTGCCCGACCGGTTGGTCGTGATCGACGAAGCATATATGGATTTTTCAACCGGTTCGATTCTGGATGTTGTTGACAGGTACGATAATCTGATCGTCCTGAAAACCTGTTCCAAGGCGTTTGGGATGGCGGCGATCCGGCTGGGCTTTGCGGTTTCCCACCCCACGCTTGCAATCGCGCTCAAGGCGGCAAAACCGCCCTACAACGTCAACAGCATGACCCAGGCGGTCGGCTGCCTGCTGTTCGATAACCCCGACTACCTGCGCGCCTGTACCCGTCAAATCGTGGAGTCCCGCGACCGCCTCTATCGGGAGATGAAACGGCTCGCAGAGGAAAAGAGCGGCCTGCTGGAAGTGGTCGAGAGCTGCGCAAACTTTGTGTTTGCCCGGTTTGCCGACCCGCGGAAGGTGTTCGAGCAGGCGGGCAAACGGGGGATCGCACTGCGCTATATGCCGCCCTATCTGCGGATTTCCGCAGGCAGTGAGGCGGAAACAGACACCCTGCTGGAAGCACTCCGGCAGATTTTGACCTGAGGAGGGGTAGCGATGAGAAAGGCGGAAATTCGCCGGGCGACCGGGGAAACCGACATTTCCCTGTCCCTGGTTCTGGATGGGAGTGGGCAGTTTTCCGGTGGATCGGGGATCGGATTTTTTGACCATATGCTTCATGCATTCGCCGTTCACAGCGGGGCGGACCTGTCGCTCGAGATGAAGGGCGACCTGGAAGTTGACTGTCATCATACAGTCGAGGACGTCGGGATCGTTCTGGGACAGGCACTCGCGGCCTGCTTAGGCGACCGAAGCGGGATTGCACGATACGGGAGTTTTTATCTTCCGATGGATGAATCGCTTGCGTTTTGTGCACTGGATGTGAGCGGGCGTCCATATCTGGTATTCGACTGTCCGTTTGCGAACCCGTCGGTCGGCGGGTTCGACTGCTGCATGACCGGGGAATTTTTCCGCGCAGTGGCGGTCCATGCGGGCCTGACCCTGCATCTGCGGGTGCTTTATGGGGAAAACGACCATCACAAGATCGAGGCGGTCTTTAAAGCATTTGCTCATGCGCTCAAGGGTGCATCAGCCCGCACAGAGGGCGGCATACTCTCTTCGAAAGGTGTTTTATAACAGATGATCGCGATTATTGATTACGGCGCCGGCAACCTGTTCAGCGTGTGCAATGCATTGGACGCGCTGGAGGCCGCGCATACCGTCACCAGTGACCCGGACCTGCTGCGGCAGGCGGATGGGTTGATCCTGCCCGGGGTGGGCGCGTTTCCGGACGCAATGCGGCGGCTGACAGAGACAGGTCTGGTCCCGGTGATTCGGGAGCTGGCCGGGCAGAAACCGTTTCTGGGCATCTGTCTCGGGATGCAGCTGCTGTTCGAGAAGGGCTATGAGTTTGAAGAGGTGCAGGGGCTGGGTCTGCTGCCGGGGATCGTGCGCCCGATTCATGCGCCCGGATGCAAAATCCCGCATATGGGCTGGAATGACCTCTCGATCCTGCATCCCTGTCCGCTGACAGAAGGGTTGCATGAAGGCAGCTATGTCTACTTTGTACATTCCTACTGCGCCGAAACGGACGAGAAATACATCTCCTGTTCCACCCTGTATGGGGAGCGGATTCCCGCCCTGGTGTGCAAAGGGAACATTTACGGCGCGCAGTTCCATCCGGAAAAGAGTGGGGAAGAGGGGCTTGCGATCCTTTCCCAGTTTGTGAGGTTATGCGAATGATTATTTTACCTGCGATTGATATTCAAAATGGCGAATGTGTGCGGCTCTATCAGGGGGATTTTTCCACCGCACACAAGGTTTCGGACAGCCCGCAGGAAACTGCGGCACAGTTCCGGAAAGCGGGCGCTGAATGGGTTCATATGGTCGATCTGGACGGTGCTAAAGAGGCCCGCGCAAAAAATACCGCCCTTTTTTTGGAGATTGCAAAACATTCCGGCCTCAAGGTCGAGCTGGGCGGCGGCATCCGGACGTTGGAAACGGTGGAAACCTATCTGGAAAGCGGTATCTCACGTGTGATCCTTGGGTCGGCGGCGGTAAAAAACCCGGAGCTGGTGGAGCAGGCGGTCAAACGGTTCGGGGAACGGATCGCGGTCGGGATCGACGCAAAAAACGAGATGGTCGCGACCGAAGGTTGGCTGGATGCCAGCAAAATCCACTATCTGGAGCTGGCGAAACGGATGGAGGGAATCGGGGTCCGGTACCTGATTTATACCGACATCTCCCGGGACGGTGCGCTCTCAGGGGTTAATCTTGAGCAGCTAGGCGCCCTCAACCGGGCGGTTTCCTGCGAAATCATCGCCAGCGGCGGCGTAAGCGGTCTTGCGGATGTGGAAGCCTGCAAGTCGCTCGGGCTTTATGGCGTTATCTGTGGCAAGGCAGTTTATACCGGGGCGCTGCCGCTCGAATCTGCGATAGAAATGGCAGGTGATCAGAGGTGCTAGCAAAACGAATCATCCCCTGTCTGGATGTACGGGACGGAAAGGTGGTCAAGGGGGTCAATTTTGTTGGGATTCGGAAGGTCGGCGACCCGGTCGAATGCGCCATTGCGTATGACCGGCAGGGCGCAGATGAGATCACCTTCCTTGACATTACTGCGACCCATGAGGGACGCGGGACGATGCTTGACGTGGTGCGCGAAACCGCCCGGCATGTCTTTATCCCGCTGACGGTCGGCGGCGGCATCCGCTCGGTTGAGGATTTTCAGGAGATTCTGCGGGCAGGCGCGGACAAGGTTTCGGTCAACTCTGCGGCGGTGCGCAATCCGCAGCTGATCCACGAAGCCGCAGAACGGTTTGGAAACCAGTGCGTCGTGGCGGCGATCGACGCGCGCCGGCGGGAGGATGGCGGGTTTGCCGTGGTCATCAATGGCGGACGGGTCGACACAGGGCTGGATGCGGTTGTATGGGCGGAGGAGTGTGAACGTCTGGGCGCGGGGGAAATCCTGCTGACTTCGATGGATACCGATGGCTGCCGAAGCGGTTTTGACATCGAACTGCTCAACGCAGTGACAGCGAAGGTCGGCATACCGGTGATCGCGTCGGGTGGCTGTGGAAAGCTGGAACATTTTTCGGAAGTATTTGAGCGCAGCGGTGCAGATGCCGCACTTGCGGCCTCGCTCTTCCATTTTGGAGAGCTGACGGTTGGGCAGGTCAAGGAACACCTGCACGCCTGCGGGATTCCGGTGAGGAGATAGAGATGGAACTGGACTGTTATTTTCAAAAAGGGGAGCTGATCCCTGCGATTGTACAAGAAGCAGGGACGGGGGAAGTGTTGATGCTCGCCTATATGAACCGGGAAAGCCTGCAAAAGACATTTGAAACTGGGTATACTTGGTTTTACAGCCGGTCGCGGCAGGAGCTTTGGAATAAAGGCGCGACTTCAGGGCACCGGCAAAAAGTGGTAGATCTGCGGGCGGACTGTGATGATGACACCCTGCTGGTGACGGTACTCCAGACAGGCAATGCCTGCCATACCGGTGCGCACAGCTGTTTTTATAAAAAAATTTGGGAGGAAGCAGACGAATGACAGATACGCTGAACGGGCTGTACGAGGTGATTCAGGAGCGTCGCACACATCCGCAGGAGGGATCGTATACCTGCTACCTGTTTGAAAAGGGCACTGACAAGATCCTGAAAAAATGCGGTGAGGAGTGCAGCGAGGTCATTATTGCCGCGAAAAATGGGCAGAACGAGCAGACTGCCGAAGAAATCTGTGACCTGCTCTATCATCTGCTGGTGCTGATGGTGAATCAGAATCTCTCACTCGAGCAGGTGGAACAGATTCTGGAGGCACGCAGGCAGAAGATCGGCAATCTCAAGCAATTTCACCAAAGTGATCATAATACCTGACCCAGCCATATGTGTGACATATGACTTAATCATAGTGTTTCTGGAGGGCTTTTTTGTTATAAAAAGCCCTCCTTCTCTGTGGATAAAAAATAGTAGAAAGTGTAAAATGAGTTATGAAAGAGGCTTTTAGGAGAAAGTCCCTCTTTCGCAATTTTTTATTTTCCGTATAAAAGGGGCCCTGTTGTAACACCCGAAGGGATTTCAATCCACGCGCTCCGCGAGGAGCGCGACGAAATCACATTCCCAACCACAAAACAAGACGCTGATTTCAATCCACGCGCTCCGCGAGGAGCGCGACGATTTGCACCAGACTGTATCCATTGGGATATGGAATTTCAATCCACGCGCTCCGCGAGGAGCGCGACAGGCAAATTTCCGATGTGGCGTTATCTTATGGATTTTATTTCAATCCACGCGCTCCGCGAGGAGCGCGACGTATGGTTATGAATTGTGTTGAACGCTATAAAGCGATTTCAATCCACGCGCTCCGCGAGGAGCGCGACCGGTCATTTTCGGCATCAACCGTCCAAGCGAATGGCAATTTCAATCCACGCGCTCCGCGAGGAGCGCGACGGTCATCGCGAGCAATTTTTTCCGCGCTTGGCGAATTTCAATCCACGCGCTCCGCGAGGAGCGCGACGCTTTCCATTCCAACGCACTACATTCTTTAACATGATATTTCAATCCACGCGCTCCGCGAGGAGCGCGACACCGCGAACCCCGTTATCCAGCTGAGCAAAATTATTTCAATCCACGCGCTCCGCGAGGAGCGCGACCTGACAGAGGCGCACCCAGTCTTGTCGATCACGGAGTATTTCAATCCACGCGCTCCGCGAG
>NZ_KE159657.1:230510-231114 GCF_000403395.2 Anaerotruncus sp. G3(2012)
GCCGGTTTGTAGCCTCTTCCATAAGCAATTTCAATCCACGCGCTCCGCGAGGAGCGCGACACAGCTTGGGAGATCACCAATCGATCGCAAATGATTTCAATCCACGCGCTCCGCGAGGAGCGCGACTGTCCATCCATCCCAATTGTAGATTTTTTCATAAGATTTCAATCCACGCGCTCCGCGAGGAGCGCGACTTTTTTTGGTTGTTCTTGATT
This sequence comes from Anaerotruncus sp. G3(2012), assembly GCF_000403395.2. Lineage (GTDB taxonomy): Bacteria > Bacillota > Clostridia > Oscillospirales > Ruminococcaceae > Anaerotruncus. Next base: position 230,726 of record NZ_KE159657.1, read on the forward strand.
TTATCTGATCTGTATTTCAATCCACGCGCTCCGCGAGGAGCGCGACGCGCAATGCTGTGCTTGGCCTCCAGCTTCATTGGCATTTCAATCCACGCGCTCCGCGAGGAGCGCGACAATACAAGGAGAGGTAATTTATGTGCTATAATAAAATTTCAATCCACGCGCTCCGCGAGGAGCGCGACGCGGACTGCCTGCGGCCGTATGAATCCTTCGAGGTATTTCAATCCACGCGCTCCGCGAGGAGCGCGACTATACTCAGAAAACTCTGGGATTTTTTCGCGAACATTTCAATCCACGCGCTCCGCGAGGAGCGCGACTTTTCGGAGATGGATACGGTTCGGGCAGCTATTTATTTCAATCCACGCGCTCCGCGAGGAGCGCGACGGGGG
>NZ_KE159657.1:233491-353537 GCF_000403395.2 Anaerotruncus sp. G3(2012)
GATTTCAATCCACGCGCTCCGCGAGGAGCGCGACACCGTTACCACGGCATAGGCGATAATATCGTCCAATTTCAATCCACGCGCTCCGCGAGGAGCGCGACACGGGGATAATCTGGATCTCACCGTCCAGCAGGCGGATTTCAATCCACGCGCTCCGCGAGGAGCGCGACCTTTGCGCTGTCAATCTCAAACGTTCCGCAGTTCAATTTCAATCCACGCGCTCCGCGAGGAGCGCGACACCACGGGCACTTCATACCACTTCCGATCGTAGTAATTTCAATCCACGCGCTCCGCGAGGAGCGCGACCCGATCCTGATCATGCAGCCAACAATTACAATGGCGATTTCAATCCACGCGCTCCGCGAGGAGCGCGACCGGCGCGGCGTGCCATTTCTGGCCCCGGTTATTATTTCAATCCACGCGCTCCGCGAGGAGCGCGACAGCAAAAAAACACAAAACAGAAGAGCGTTCTTTGTGATAAACATAGAATATTATGAGTCTTTTAGATAAATAAAGAAAGGGAGCCGTTAGAAAACTTTTTGTTTGTGAATGGCAGACGGAATATTTGTGGTGCGAATCCCAGAGGATTTTCTGTGTGCTTAACATTCGCACTGTTTGAACGGGACTCGAATTTTACAGAATCAGAGGATCGTTTACATCAAAACTGGCTTTGGCTCCAATATGTTCGACTTTCTTTTTATATTGGTTTCCAAGATAATAAAATCTCAGACTATCGGTTTCCGGGTCAATGAGCGATATTAATTTTTGCTGGACTGACCGACAAAGAGCGGCATCCATATGACATTCAAACACGGAATTTTGGACACGCTGTCCATAGTTTATACACTGTTTGGCTACTTGACGAAGCCGCTTTCGTCCGGCTGATGTCTGGGTGTTGACATCATAGGTTATCAATACCAACAATAGAGATCACCTACTTCCAGAAAAATGGGGGATACCCATCCAAATCTCCGCGGAGATAGCGGGCGAGCAACATCGCCTGAATATACGGGGCAAGTCCCCACGGTATTTTTTCTTCTAAAAATGGATGTGTCAACAGCTCCTGCTTTCTGAGCTGCCATGCGTTGAGGACAGATCGACGGGTATCATCATCCATCAGGATTGCGCCGTTCTCCTTTTCAGTGAATCCGGTTGCCTTGACCTGTTTTTTATTGATAATTGACAGGACAAACCGGTCAGCGATTACCGAGCGGAATTCTTCCATCAAGTCGAGACTGAGGGAGGTACGGCCAGGGCGATCCCTGTGCAGGAACCCGACGTAAGGATCGAGACCCACCGACTCCAGCGCGGAAGAAACATCGTGCGCTAGCAAGGAGTAAGTGAATGAAAGCAGCGCGTTGACTCGGTCGAGAGGTGGACGGCGGCTGCGGGACGAAAACGAAAAGGAATCTTTCTGTTGCAGGATCAGCTCGTCAAAGACGGAGAAATAGCGGGAAGCAGCTTCTCCTTCCACACCGCGCAGCTGTTCCAAATTTTGCGCTTGGGAGAGCTGCCCCAGCGCATTTTTCAAAAATCCGGAAGCACGATCCACTTTGGTGGCATCCAAACGCATCGGATGATCCCTCATCGCCCGTTCAAGTACCCAGCGGGAGTTGTGGAGCTTTCCAAACAGAAATGACCGCGCAATCCCAAGGCTCTGCTGCTCATCATCCGAAATGCGATACTGGGTTTTGCGAAGTACCACATTTCCGTGACCTTCCCCGGTCACCCGGGAGAGAAACCTCCCACTGGGTGTGAAGAAGGACAGCGCGATTCCACGCCGGGCACAGGCACCCATCAGGGCAGGGCTTGCACCTGTATAGCCAAACACCAGGATGCTTTCCAGATTGTGCAGGGGAATCCGTCTCACTTCCTTACCATCTTGCAGGACAACGATGTTTTCCCCGTCCAGAGACAGGTAGACGTCCGGCAGGGTAACATAAAGGGTATTGCCCAGCTTTCTCATGATGGTTCCTCCTATATGGTCAGCCTGCTTAAAAAATGACTTTATTTTTGAGCGGCAGGTATTGCCTGCAAGTATGCAGCGTGTTTGTTGATCATGTGATGTGAAACAGCGGCCTTTTGCGACTGCGTCCAAAAGGCCGCTGCCGCAAAAAAATGGTTGGATCCTTTTGGGGCATTTCAATCATAAATATCTTTGGAGATAGGGTTGGACCGAGCTTTTCCGATAAAGTTTGGGTAAGCAAAGTTCTTTCAGGGAACACGCGTTGCAGTGTTTTGCAGGCTTGGCCTTGGGGGTGTACCGGCGGGAAAACAGCATATGCATTTCATTGAGCATCTCCCGCACCCGACAGCGCAGGTCTTCTCCCAAGGGAACACGGGTACGGCGCCCAGTTTCCCCATAATAGAGAGCTGCTTCTGGAATTTCACATCCAAACATCTCCTCCAGACAGAGCGACTGGCAGCAGACTTGGAGCCGGTCGCAATCGTCCTCTTTCGGGGAACCGCGTTTATACTCTACTGCCATGGGCAGATAGCGTCCGTCCCGTCCGGCGATTGGCACACCATCCGGAGCGGCACGCAATTCGACCACATCACATACACCGTTGACCCCGAGGGAACGTGAGAAAACTGGCATCCCACGGGAGATCAGCAGATCGCCTCGCTTCTCGGTGACAAATGGGCCGTGGGCTTTCTGGTGCAGAAGAGCCCCCTCGACGGTGCGAAGGTTCTCCTGCCACTGCTGTTCAATATGGATCAGCGCCCATTGTCTCCGACAGAAGGAAAAATGCTGTAATCCGGACAGACTGAGAAAGTCTTCTTCCCGATACTCCATGTCAGACCTTGCGGATACAGGTGACGCCGGCCGGCACTGCGGCCTCATCAATCCGTACCTCATAATCGGTATAGGCCCGAGGAGCCTGTACGCCCTCACGGCGGTGCACCTGCACCAGATCGAACAGTCTGTGGGAAGGCGCATTGCCCAGTTCGCTCTCGTGGCGGAAGACGATCAGCTCCCGCACCGCCATCTTGCCGCGCGCGGCTGAGTGATCGTGCTCGAACATGTTGATGATCGCTTCCCAAAGCAGTTCCAGGTCCTCCTCCGAGAAACCGGTAAATCTGCGGGCAAGGTTGGCCGAGACATATCCTTCCGCGCGGTAGAGCGCATACGGAACAATGTATTTGCGGCCCATCTCGGTCCCTTTTTTCAGTGCATCCTCTTCGGTTGTGATCGCAACACGGGTAATGGTCACCTCTTTGGAGAAGATCGGGTCGATGCTGCGCGCAAAACCGATCTGTACCGGGCCGCGTACCTGACCGCAGTTTAGTTTTGCTTTCACGAAGGTGGTCATTACCGCGCCAAAGGTGCGTATGTCATAAAACTCCCGGCACATATAGTCCCGGATCGCCGCATCAATATTAGGGCGGTCTTTTTTCAGCTCCTTGAGCTGGGATTCCTCCACCCCTTCATGTGCAAACGCTTTCTGGTCACTGGTATTGAGGGGAACGTTCTCTTTGATGTAGATTTGAAAACCAGGTGTACTCTCTTTTACGGTCTCGACATAGTTGCGGATCTTGCGTTTGAGGCAAACGTCGGTTACAAGGCCATGTCCGGTCTCTGCATCGACGCGCGGCAGGTTGCCTGCATCCGGGTCGCCGTTGGGATTGCCGTTCTCTACATCGAACAGGATGATAAATTCGTATCGATTTTTAATGGCTTCACTCATGGCTGCTGTTCCTCCTCTTTCTTCTCAGCTTTGGCATAATTAGCACGATTTTGATGGTAGTACCCAAGGATGAAGATGCCCTGTTCGTCAAGCGAAAGCTGCGCCGGAAACGGATCATCCGTTACCTCCAGTTTGCCGAGCAGGCTGTCAATCCTGTTATAGCTGGTCGTGCCGTACTCTGCCTTGGAAATATGCGCCATTGAGAGCCGTAGGAGGGTTGGAAAGACCGAAGAAGGGTTGGCACAGGCGGAAGCAAAATAGCGGTCCCGAATGGTGGTGCTGATCCCGGGACTGGCGTCCTGTTGGGCCTTTTCCAATACGGAGAACAGCCGCCCGAGCACATAGGCTTTGTTGGTGGATTGTTCATTGAGTGACACAGTCAATACCTCCCGATCAGATGGTTTGAGACGTTTGCGGAGAAGGCAGGCTTTTAAGATTGCCGCCTTGTAATAACTGACCTCATGTTCCGCGCGGATGCGCAGATGGATTGCCGAAGCGAGTGATTCGGGGTAAGGGGAGCCGGTGAGGATCGCACGCATCACCGCGCCGGAGAGCAGCGGGGAAGCGGACTTGTCCCGGGAAGCGGGAGAAACGGTTTCTGCCAGCAGCTTCCATGGGGGGAACACCTCTGGCTCAAACGGTGCATGTGCAAGCTGCAAGTCCCGATAATGGGCGGTGATCCGCTCCAGGAAATTTCCAAAGCTGTCCCGCAGGAAAAAACGCACAGAAAGCCGCGCCGAATTGGGAGAGAGCGCGAGGATGCAGAACTGCACATTGGGATCAAGGTGAAAAGCGGAGGCGACCGGCAGCCCGGAAGCGACCTTTCCGATCGCCCGTCTAATCATAGATTCGGTGGCGGTGTCCTGCACCGCATTGGTTCCCCCCTCATCCATCGGCGGATTCATAAACAGCTGCGAGACCTCCTGATAAGCGGTGCCGGGCGCTTCTGCCCAGTAGACGACGGTTGCGTCCCCGAGCCGCATCCGATAGGCGGAGCCGGCGAGCAGGCGGTTCAGCACCGTCGTGTAGGCGAATGCGGCATACTCGCTGACCGGCGCATTCAATCCCTGTCCATTCTCCCTACCGTAGGATTCGTAGGCACGTGCATTGAACGAGACGATCGAAGCCCCAACCGCCTGCGCCCCCTGCACTCCTTTGATACTGGGATGCAGGCGCGCGATCGGACGCAGCTCCCCACTGACAAGGCATTGTCCTCGCACAGTGCTGCTGCCAGCCTCCCGGTCGGCTTCCCATGCTGCCTGTATTTCCGGCACCTTGTGGAGTAATCTGCCACCCTCCAGCTGGAAGGCGATGTTGGCTCCAGCAGCCAGATCATCGAGACTGGACTGTAATAGCGGGTGCTGTGCGGCGGTATCCGGGTTCCAGCGGGAGACAAATCTACAGATCGCCCTGGCTTCCGGGACTTCGAGCGATCCGAGCAGCCGCAGATGTTTTTCCCGGAATGCTTCGAAACATCTCCGGGTGCGTTCCGGCCTGCCTTTGGTATCCAAACCAAAGACGTATTCTGCGTTTTCACAAAGAAAGTTGGCGCGCACCCCTGATGCTTTTTTCGCCGGTTCGGGCATCAGCATCAACTGCGGGACCTCGGCCAGCTTTTTCCCGCGCTGCTGCTGGATTTTACAGGGGATCAGGCCGAGCAGCTCCCCTTCGGGGGAGAGGGAGGCGATCAGCGAAACTTTGACATACGCCCAGCCCGGACGCGCGATCCCGCTTTCGGGGTCGTCCGCGAGAATTTCGTAATACCGAAGGAGCGATTGCAGAATCATCGTACCACCTCACAGTCGGTCAGATCGACCACACCGTTCTCCATCCGCGCCCGGAAAAAGATCGGCTGGATATTTTCCGGATCTCTGAAGTCCATGTCGTAGAGCATGTAACCCAGATCGCGGGTTTCGGGGAGCGGGGCCGGCGGATCATCTTCGACCAGCCGGAACTGTGCGGGGAACTCCCGGCAGCCCAGGCAGGGCTGGTGGAAGCATTGCCCTTCCCGCATCCGGCGCAGCGCAATATTATAGTGCTTTTTCTCGTCGTCCCGCTCGCCGGCCTTGTCGGTCATCTCGAAGTGCGCTTCGATCAGATAGCGGACGTTGCGCAGCAGCAGGGAAGCGCGCTGCTGGATGTCCGCTGAGGTGTTGATATAGAGCGGTTTTCGGGAACCGTTCATCACCGACCAGGCGGTACTGTGTGAGAGTTTGGAGCTGACCTCGTTGCGCCGGATATTGGTGAAAACAACCGGACTGCACACCTGGATGCGGTCGATCACCCAGCGGATTGCAGGTTTCCAATAGATTGCGTCCAGAATACCGCGCGCGGCGGAAGGGGTAATTATGTCGTAACTCACCCGCTCGACCTTCATCTCCGGACGGGAGAAAAGCGCATAATCGCCCCAGACTTCCAGCTTGATTCCATAGCCCAAAAGACCACTTCCTTTCAGAAAAAGATGCCCTGTCCGCCGGAACCCTCCGACAGAATCAGACCGGTTTGCGGATGATACCCTTCCGGGTCGGCGAGTATGGACAATCCGTCGCAGGGCTGTTCCAGCTTCCCATCCGCCTGAAGTGCCCGGTATTCCGGTTCATAGACCGAAACTGTATAAGGCTGCATCGCGCGGATGAGGTCGCGCTGTGGGGGACCGCTGCGCAGTTTGGCGATGAGCTGTTCAGCCCGCTGATCGAATGGGATCACAACCGGACGGGTAGCCTGCCCGATCAGCTCGAACGATCGTGCAATCTCAGCAAAGGGAAAACTGTATGCGGTCACACTCGCTTCCAGTTTGCGGCAGATATCTTTTATATCCAGGCTATCGTCCCCGGAGACCTCATAAAGCCGGGTGAAGTAGGTGTGAATCGTCTCGAGGGAAAGGGGATCGGGATGCTTTTGGAGGATATTACGTGCCAGTTCAGCCGGACGCCGCAAGGAGTGTGAACGGGGCTGGTAGGCAGGTTCCGGTTCAAAAACGAATACATCGCCGACCGAGTGCCTGTACTCACGGTTGCAGCGCCCAGCCGACTGCACGAGCGAATCTATCCCAGCCATCGCGCGGTAGACGACGGGGAAGTCCACGTCCACGCCCGCTTCGATGAGCTGGGTGGAAAAGACCCGGCAGTCGGTCCCTGCGCGCAGCCTTCGACGGATCTCATCAATGACCGCTTTGCGGTGGATGGGGCACATCAGTGTAGAGAGGTGAAAAGAGTCGCTGCCGCCAACGGCGTGATAGAGCGCCCGCGCATGGGAACGGGTATTGACGATGCAAAGCACCTGTGAAAGCCTTTGCAGCTCCTCGCAGAGGGCGTCATTTGAGAGTTCTCCGCGGAGCACCATCCGGGTCCGCTGGAAGAACCGGTAAAGGCCGTCGGTATCCTTACAGATTTCCTGTATTGCACTGGGAGGGAAAAAACGGCCAAGCGCAGGCTGGGTCGCGCTGCATAAGACAGCAGTACACCGGTAGTTGCGCACCAGTTCGGAGATCGCCTGTGTGCAGGGACGCAGATATTCGGTGGGAAGCATCTGTGCCTCATCAAACAGGATCACGCTGTTGGCAATGTTGTGCAGCTTGCGGCAGCGGGAGGGGCGGTTGGAGAAGAGGGATTCAAAAAACTGGACATTGGTGGTCACAATCAGCGGCACATCCCAATTTTCGGAAGCAAGTTTCTGCTTTTTCAGGATTCCGTGTTCGTCGTCAGCGGAAAAGTCAAAGTTGGAATGGTGCTGCAATACCGATTCCGCTCCCAATAGTTCGGAAAAAACAGCTCCATTCTGTTCGATGATCGAGGTATAGGGAATCACATAGATGACCCGATCCAAACCGTTTTTCAGGGCATGGCGGAGCGCGAAAGCGAGGGAAGAAAGGGTTTTTCCGCCGCCGGTCGGTACGGTCAGGCTGAACAGCCCGCGTGGATGGACGGAAGCGTCGATGCAGTCCCGCAGGATGGCGCACCGTTTCTGGTCGATCGGCCGGTCACTGTGCCCGAATGTTTCTAATTTTTGGTCGAGCCTATGCGACAGCAGCTCCAGATCAGAGGGGATTTCCCGGTCAATAGTGCCATTCGACTGGAACCGCTCGGTATCCAGAAAGTCTGCATCCACCAGGCAGGAGTAGAGCATCCGGATGTAGAAGGAAAGGGTAAAGCCGATCGACTTACGGGAGGCGGGTTGGAGCGCAAACGGCCGCGTGGGAATAGCGGGCAGGTCATTTTCGGTAAAAAAAGCGTCGTGAGGCTCCAGTTTCCGCAGCAGCCTCCCTGCCAGAGTGGTGTCAGCTTCGGTATCGGCCTGATCCCCGCCGTCCGGCAGCCCGCCATGGTGCCCCGCCACACAATAAGCGAGCAGCTTTCCGATCTTCGGATTTTGCCGGAAAAGTGCCTGCGCACCGGCTGTTGAATGGTCCGGACGCAGCTTCCCGCCCCGGATACGTTTTTGAAAGGCTTCGGAATATTTTCCCATATCGTGCATCCGGGCGCAAAGCCCTGCAAGCTCGCTGCTCTGGAAAGGGGCTGCAAATCGTTCGGCAAGCTGTGCGGTTCCTTCCAGATGTTCTTTTACCGTTTGCGCAACCTGGTCCTGTTCGCGATAGTGAGCGATATAGTCCAAAAAATCACCACCAATCTGTCGAGTTTTGTCATTTTATACAATCTATTTTAATAAAATTATTTGTGCAAATTCAATAGGAATATTGGACGAAAATTCCAAGAAATGTTTGTCGGCTCATACAGAAAGCAAGAAGAAACAACCGGTTTTGTGCCATCGGTGAGGCAGCTCGTTCTTCTGCAAAAATCTTGACAGCTGCCGCTAAAACGGATACAATTTTGAAAGGGCTTTCAACCGTTTTGCATAGCAGGAGGAGCGGAAAAAGATGAATATTTACGATATTGCGAAAGAAGCCGGGGTTTCGATCTCTACGGTCTCACGGGTATTGAACAAGAAAGAGAATGTCAATGAGGAGACCCGCTGTAAGGTGGAGGAGATTCTAAAAAAATATGACTATGTCCCAAGCGGGATTGCGCGGGGGATGGTTTCCAAATCGATGAAAACAGTGGCGATCCTGACAGTCGATGTGCGGGTGCCGCAGTATGCGCGTATTGCCTATACGATTGAGCGGGAATTCAGCAAACGGGGGTATAATGTCCAGCTTTGCAACACTGGCGGAGACCTGGAAGAAGCGGTACAGTATCTGGATGTTGTCACCAGCAAGCAGGTGGATGGTGTGGTCCTGGTAGGCTCGATCTTCAACCGAATCGAGCTGGATGAGCGGGTCGCGTCCCTGTTGAAGCATATACCGGTTGTGGTGGCGAACGGTCAGCTGAATCTGCCCGGCTGCTACTCGGTTCTGGTGGACGATCGTTTGGGAATCTCCTTGGCGGTTGACCACCTTTACCAGAAGGGCCATCGGGAGATTTTTTATCTGAAGGACATGGATACTGACAGCGCACAGCGCAAGCAGGCCGGCTTTCTGGAAACGATGAAACGGTTGGGGCTGGACGGGGCGTCGCATATCAGGGAGACCGAATTTGGCCTACAGGGCGGAATGCAGGCGGTGCAGCGGCTTCTGGATTCGAAAGTGGAGGTCAGCGCGATCGTCTGTGGGGAGGACCTGACTGCGGTTGGCGTGCTCAAAGGCTTAAAATGTGCGGGGATCAAGGTGCCGGAAGAGATTGCGGTGACCGGTTTCAACCACTCTGATTATGCAAAGGTCTGTGAACCGGAGCTGACTACGGTTGACAACAAAGCTGAACTGGTGGGAGGGCTGAGTGTGCAGCTTTTGGAGACGCTGATCCGAAAAGGGGAGCATTATGCCTCTATGGTGGTGCAGCCGCAGCTTGTGCTTGGAAGAAGCTCATAAAAGCGCTTTTTTATATTTTTTAAAAATAAAGCTGCAATCCAATCGAAAGATTTGATTGGATTGCAGCTTTTTGCACTATTTAAACGCTTGAAATAACATTAAAATTATAAATTATGACAAATTAGAGAAAGGGCAATAGGAGCATCTTGACTTTTGAAAGAGATTTGCTATACTGATTATAGAAAAGCGCTTTCATAAAAACTGCGAACGATATTTTAGATGATTTTTTAAGAAGGAGTGTTGCAAAATGCGTATCCCGGCACAGGAATTAAAGGCAACCTTTCAGGAAATCCTGCTTGGACGTGGGGTCGATCCGGTGATTGCGGAGGCTGCCGCCCAGAATTTTACGGATACCAGTGTGGATGGCGTCTATAGCCATGGCGTCAACCGGTTCCCTCGGGTCATCAGCTACCTGGACAAAGGGGTGGTAGATGGGAAAGCAAAACCCGAGTGCACCGCAAAAATGGGCGGTTTCGAGCGCTGGGATGGGCATATGGGCCTCGGGAATGCCAACGCCCGACTCGCGATGGACCGGGCATGCGAGCTAGCGCAGGGACATGGAATCGGCATCGTGGCGATCGGCAACACCAATCACTGGATGCGGGGCGGCGCCTATGGGTGGCAGGCTGCGGACCGGGGCTGTGTGGGAATCTGCTGGACCAACACGATGCCCAATACCCCGGCATGGGGCGGCAAGGAAGCAAAGATCGGAAACAACCCATTTATCCTCTCGGTTCCGCAGAGCGAGGGAAAACATGTGGTGATCGACTGCGCGATGAGCCAGTTTGCGTATGGGAAGATCGAGATGGCTCGGATGAAAGGGGAACAGCTCCCGGTTCCGGGCGGCTGGGACAGCGAAGGCAACATCACCACCGATCCCGCCGAAATCGAAAAGACCCAGCGTGTTCTGACGATCGGTTACTGGAAGGGCAGCGGGCTTTCGATCGCGCTCGATCTGGTGGCAGCGATCCTGTCAGGGGCCAACACCGTCACCGACATCGGCCGGAAATATACCGAAGAAGTTGGGCTGTCACAGGTGATGATTGCGATTGATCCCAGGCATATGAACACTGCAGCGCTCACCGACAACATCATCAAAACGGTTGTGGAGGACATCAAAACGGCTGAACCGACCACGCCGGGCGGAAAAATCTTTTATCCGGGAGAACTCGAGCTGGTGACCCGCAGGGAAAACATCGAAAACGGTGTACCGGTTCTGGAGGAGGTCTGGGAGACGATCCAGAGTTTGAAAGCCTGAAAAGATTTGGAATCCCCATATTTGTTCAAAATGCCTGGAAAGAGAAAATAAATTTGGTCTTTTTGCGGAAATTTTGAAAAGGGGGTTGCCAAAAACGGGTGGAGCCGGTATACTAGCGGTAACCAAACTGAATATTTTTCGGAAGATGGGTCCGGGAGAGACCGCTTCAATGCGGCGCCGAAGGTGAAGTCGCGATAAACTCTCAGGCAAAAGAACCGGATTCGGACGAAACTCTGGAAAGCTGGGCAAGGCTGTCTGGCACCGAAGAAGCAATCCTCATTGCGAGGAGAATCTTTCAGGTATGAATGACGGGGGCGTACTACGGGTAAAACGAGTACGTCTCCGTTTTTTATATGGCGCAGCAAAATCGGAAAGGAAAGAGGGATGCAAGTTGGAACTGAAAACACCACTCTATGACTGCCATGCCGCATGTGGCGGCAAGATTGTCCCGTTTGCGGGCTATCTGCTGCCGGTACAGTACGGCACAGGCGTGATCGAGGAGCATATGGCGGTCCGCACCAAAGCAGGGCTGTTCGATGTTTCCCACATGGGTGAGGTGATCTATAAGGGCAGGGATGCGCTGGCGAACCTGAACCACCTGCTGACCAATGATTTTACCAATATGTATGACGGGCAGGTCCGCTACAGTGTGATGTGTTACGAGGATGGCGGCGTGGTGGACGACCTGATTGTTTATCGGATTACCGCGGAAAGCTATCTGATCGTAGTGAATGCGTCCAACCGCCACAAAGATGTCGCGTGGATGAAGGAGCACCTGTTCGGGGAGTGCACGATTGAGGATATTTCGGATCGCGTGGCGCAGCTTGCCCTACAGGGGCCGAACGCCAAAGCGATTCTGGAAAAGCTCACGTCGGCCGAGGATATCCCGGCGAAATATTACAGCTTTGTGCGGCAGGGGAAGGTAGGCGGGTTCGACTGCCTGATCTCCCAGACCGGCTATACCGGCGAGCATGGATACGAGATCTACCTCTCGAACGAGGACGCCCCGAAGCTCTGGAACCTGCTGTTGGAAACCGGAAAGCCGGAAGGGCTGATTCCCTGCGGCCTGGGCGCACGCGATACCCTGCGTCTGGAAGCCGGGATGCCGCTCTACGGACATGAAATGGATGAAACGATCGACCCGCTCGAGACCGGCCTGGGCTTTGGCGTGAAGATGGGAAAAGAGGCGTTCATTGGCAAGAAGGGGATCGAAGCCAAGGGCGCGCTGACCCGCAAGCGGGTAGGGCTGAGGGTGACCGGACGCGGGATCATCCGTGAACATGCGGACGTCTACGCGGATGGGAAGAAGATCGGGCAGACCACCTCGGGCACCCACTGTCCGTATCTGGGGCATCCGGTCGCAATGGCGCTGCTCGAGATCGCCTATACCGAGCCGGGCACCCAGGTGGAGGCTGAAGTCCGCGGGCGCAGGATTGCCGCCGAAGTTGTCAAACTTCCGTTCTATAAACGCGCATAATAAATACATCTGTGTTTTTCCATAAAAAGCATATTATTAGGAGGAAATAATCATGAATACACCGAAAGAACTGCTTTATTCCAAGTCGCACGAATGGGTTGCCTTCAGTGGGGATACCGCAAAGGTCGGCCTGACCGATTTTGCCCAGAATGCATTGGGCGGACTGGTGTTTGTCAACCTGCCGGAGGTGGGGGACGAAGTCGAGAAGGGGAAAGCCTGTGCAGACGTTGAATCGGTCAAGGCGGTTTCGGACGTCTACTGTCCGGTTTCCGGGGAGGTCACCGCGATCAATGAGGACCTGCTCGACCAGCCCGAGCTGATCAACCAGTCGCCCTATGAGGCGTGGCTGTTCGAGGTGGGCAGCATTTCTGATAAGGAAGAGCTGCTCGATGCGGCAGCTTATGAGGCGTTCTGCGCCGAGGAGGAATAAGCAGATGGGAAGCTATGTTCCGTCCACCCGGCAGGAACGCGCGCAGATGCTGCAAAAGATCGGTGCGGACAGCATCGACGCGCTGTTTGCGAACGTCCCGGCTGGGATGAAGCTGAAAGCACTTCATATCCCACAGGGAAAATCCGAACTTGAGGTCAGCGAACTGGTGAGCTCACTCGCTGCGGAAAACCGGGTGTTCCCGGTGATCTTCCGCGGCGCGGGCGCCTACAACCACTATATCCCCTCGATCGTTAAAAGCGTGACCTCCAAAGAAGAGTTTGTCACCGCCTATACCCCCTATCAGGCGGAAATCAGCCAGGGGATTTTGCAGTCGATCTTCGAGTACCAGACGATGATCTGTGAGCTGACCGGTATGGACGTCTCCAACGCGTCGGTCTATGACGGGGCATCTGCGGCAGCGGAAGCGGTTGCGATGTGCCGTGACCGCAGACGCGGCCGGGTTCTGGTCTCCGCGGCGGCACATCCAATGGTGATCCGCACGATCCAGACCTACTGCCACGCGGCGCATGTGGAAGTGGAGATCGTTCCGATGAAGGATGGTGTAACCGACAAGGACGCGCTGGTTTCGATGCTGGATGCAAAGGCCGCCTGTTTCTATCTCCAGCAGCCCAACTATCTAGGCCAGTTTGAGGACGCGGACGCCCTCGGGGAGCTGGTGCACAGTGCGGGCGCCAAATACGTCATGGGGGTCAACCCGATTGCCTGTGCGATGGTCAAAACCCCGGCTGAGTCGGGCGCGGACATCGCGGTCGGTGAAGGGCAGCCGCTCGGAATGCCGCTTTCATTCGGCGGCCCGTACCTCGGGTTTATGGCCTGCACCAGCGCGATGATGCGCAAACTGCCCGGACGGATCGTCGGGGAAACCACCGATTCGGAGGGGAACCGCGCATTTGTACTGACCCTGCAGGCGCGTGAACAGCATATCCGCCGGGAAAAGGCATCCTCCAACGTTTGCTCGAACCAGGCGCTCTGCGCACTGACCGCGTCGGCCTACATGACTGCGATGGGCGCACAGGGGATGCAGCAGGTCGCGGAGCTGTGCTATTCCAAGGCGCATTATGCGGCGGCGGAGCTGGGAAAGATCAGCGGGTTTGAACTGGCCTATACGGGACCGTTTTTCCATGAGTTTGTCACCGGCTGTCCGGGTGACCCGCAGGCCCTGCTTTCCAGGCTGGAGGGCGAGGGGATTCTGGGAGGCTATCCGGTCGAAGGCGGTATTCTCTGGTGCGTCACCGAGATGAACACCAAGGCGCAGATTGACAGGCTGGTATCGGTTATCCAGGAGGTGCGTGCAACATGGAACTGATTTTTGAACGGAGCAGAGAGGGCCGCGGCTGCGCGATCCTGCCAGGGCTGGATGTCCCGGCCGCTGAACTGCCGGAAGCGCTGCGGCGCGGCAGAAAGCTTCATCTTCCCCAGATTGCGGAGGTGGACATCAGCCGCCATTATACCGCGCTGATGAAGCGCACCCATGGGGTCAATGACGGGTTTTATCCGCTCGGCTCCTGCACGATGAAATATAACCCCAAAATCAACGACGAGATGGCCGGCCTGCCGGGCTTTTCCAAGATCCATCCGCTCCAGCCGGCACATACGGTGCAGGGATGTCTGAAAGCGCTCTGCATGGCGGAAGAGCTGCTCTGCGAGATCACCGGCATGGATGGGATGACCTTCCAGCCCGCAGCGGGCGCACACGGGGAATTCACCGGCCTGATGCTGATTCAGGCGTACCATGAATCGCGCGGGGACCGAAAACGCACCAAGATCATCGTGCCGGATGCGGCACACGGAACCAACCCGGCGAGCGCGTCGATGGTCGGGTACGAGGTGGTCAGCATCCCCTCGAACAGCGAAGGCTGTGTCGATCTGGAAAAGCTGCGTGCAGCGGTCGGTGAGGACACCGCGGGCCTGATGCTCACCAATCCGAACACAGTCGGCATCTTTGACAAGAATATCCTTGAGATCACCCGGATCATCCACGACGCTGGCGGGCTGAACTACTACGACGGCGCAAACCTGAATGCGGTCATGGGGATGGTGCGTCCGGGCGATATGGGCTTTGACGTGATCCATCTCAACCTGCATAAGACCTTCTCGACCCCGCATGGCGGCGGCGGCCCCGGTTCCGGTCCGGTCGGCTGTAAGGAGCTGCTCAAGCCGTTCCTGCCGGTGTTCCATCAGGTGCGGGAGGGGGATTCCTGCCAGTTTGACACCCCGGCACAGTCGATCGGCAGTGTCAAGGCGTTCTATGGCAACTTCCTCGTGGTGCTGCGTGCGCTGACCTATGTCCTCACGCTGGGCGCCGAAGGGATTCCGGAGGCGTCCGCCAACGCGGTGCTCAATGCCAACTATCTGATGCATGAGTTGGCCGGCCTGTATGAGATGGCCTATGATGGGCCGTGTATGCATGAGTTTGTTATGTCCCTTTCGAAGCTCAAGAAAGAGAACGGGGTCAGTGCGATGGACATTGCCAAGTCGCTGCTCGACCACGGCATCCATCCGCCGACGATGTACTTCCCGCTGATCGTGGAAGAAGCGCTGATGGTCGAGCCGACCGAAACCGAGTCGAAGGAAACACTCGATCAGGCGGCAGCGGTTTTCCGCAGCATCTACGAGACAGCGCTCTCCGACCCGCAGAGCCTGCATGAAGCGCCGGTGCGTACACCGATCCGCAGGCCGGATGAACTGGGAGCAGCGCGCAACCCGAAGCTGCGCTATCAATTTACAGAGTAAGAACCTGGACTCATCATCCGGGGATGCCGGATGGGCGAGGGATTTTGCTGCCCTGCAAGGCGAAGCAGCAGGCCGGCAAAAGGCCCGCTCAGACGGTGTCAAATGGTTGTGAATACGGGTTCTGAAATAAGGGGACCATGTCCTAAGAGGCATTTTTCGAGTTATTTGCTGCTCCAAAGGCGGCAAGAGGGTGCTTTTTCACTGGTAAAAAGCACCCTTGTTTCAAAATAAAAGAAAGCAGGGAAACGGATGATAGAGCGGATTTATCTGGATGAAACCGGAAATACCCTGCCTTACAGAAACCTTGCGCGGGAAGCCTGCCTGCTCGAAGCGGTGGGGGTGGGGGAGTGCATCCTCTACCTGTGGCAGAACCAGCGGACGGTGGTGATCGGCAGGAACCAGAACGCGTGGAAGGAGTGCCGCATGGAACAGCTCGAGGCAGACGGCGGGCATCTGGTCCGCCGCCTCTCGGGCGGCGGCGCGGTTTACCACGACCTCGGCAACCTTAATTTTACCTTTCTGGTGCGCGAGGAGGATTATGACGTCAGCCGGCAGCTTGAAGTGCTGGTCGGGGCGGTCAACCGGCTGGGAATCCACGCCGAAAAGACCGGACGCAATGATGTCACAGTCGATGGGCGCAAGATTTCGGGCAATGCGTTCTATCGCGCGGACGGGCACTGCTATCATCACGGCACCATCCTGATCGACGTGGATAAGGCCAGCCTGTCGGCCTATCTCAACGTTTCGGCGGCAAAGCTGCGGTCGAAAGGGGTCGATTCGGTGAAAGCCCGGGTCGCCAATCTCACAGATTTCCGCCCTGGTGTGACGGTCGAGCAGGTGCGGCAGGCACTGGCCGGGGCGTTTGGGGAGGTCTATGGGCTGTCCCCGGAGCGATTCCCCGAGGAACGGCTCGACCGGGCGGTGCTTTCCCGACAGGAGGAGACCTTCCGCTCGTGGGATTGGCGGTTCGGACGAAAAATCCCATTTACCAGCGAGCTTTCGGAACGGTATGATTGGGGGGAGGTCTGCCTGCAATTTGCGGTCAACGGCGGGATCGTGACCGATGTGCAGGCCTATTCCGACGCGATGGATCAGGAGCTGGTTGCCGCGCTGCCGGGGCTTCTCAAGGGGTGCCGGTACGGTGGGGCGCCGCTTGCGGAGGCGGTGGGGCAGCTCCCGCAGCCGGACAGCGGTGCAGAACGGATGGTGCAGGACTTACAAAGGCTGCTCGTGGAGCGGTGCACCGGTTAGAGCCGCCTAGGACGGCTGTTGACGCGGGCCGCAGGCGGCTTACTTTCTTCTGTGGGGCATATTCACCGGTGAATGGCCGTTTGCAGGGGGCAAAGGGGATTTTTGCAGCAGAAAAAGCCTGCTCGCACGAGATACGGAACAGGTCCTTAGAGCAAACCGAAAGAGAGGAACAGGAAATGGCAGAGCAATATCAACTGGTTGTCATCGGCGCAGGGCCGGGGGGCTATGTGGCGGCGATCCGAGCGGCACAGCTTGGGCTGCGGGTTGCGGTGGTGGAGGACAGGGCGGTGGGCGGCACCTGCCTCAACCGCGGATGCATCCCCACCAAGGCGCTGCTCCATTCGGCGGAGCTGCTCGAGCAGATCCGCGCGAGCGAGCGGTTCGGAATCCGGGCAGAAGGGGTTTCCTACGATTTCCCAGCGATCCACGCCCGGAAGGACGAGGTGGTTTCCCAGCTTGTGAGCGGGATCGAGGGGTTGTTTCAGGCAAATAAAATCACGCTGGTGCGCGGGAAGGCGCTTGTAGAGGATGCCCGGACTGTCCGAGTGGGGGATACCGTCCTTGAGGCCGAAAACATCCTGATAGCGACCGGTTCCGAGCCGGTGCGGCCGCCGATCCCGGGGCTGGAGCTGCCCGGGGTAGTCACGAGCGACGCGCTTTTGACCGGCGGCGGGCAGGATTATAAACAGCTGTTGATTATCGGCGGCGGCGTGATCGGAGTCGAGTTTGCGACGGTTTATGGTGCGCTCGGCTGCGAAGTTACAATCGTCGAGGCGATGGATCGGATCCTCCCCACGATGGACAAGGAGATTTCCCAGAACCTTTCGATGATCCTCAAACGGCGCGGGGTGAAAATCTTTACCGGCGCGCGGGTCGAGCGGATCGAACAGGCGGAAGGCGGGCTTACGTGCACCTTTTCTGTCAAGGGCAAGGAGCAGGCCGCGCAGGCGGAGGGTGTCCTGGTTTCGATCGGGCGGCGCGCCAATACCGAAGGGCTGTTTGCGCAGGGGCTGGACCTGCATCTTGAACGGGGGGCAATCCCGGTTGACGAGCGGTTTGAAAGCTGCGTCAAGGGGATTTATGCGATCGGTGATGTGGTGAAGGGCAATATCCAGCTTGCGCATGTGGCGTCGGCACAGGGGCTGCATGTGGCGGCTGTGATCGCGGGAGAGCAGCCCTCGACCGACCTCTCGCTGGTCCCCTCCTGCATCTACACCAACCCGGAGATCGCCTCGGTCGGCATGACCGAAGCCGACGCAAAGGCGGCAGGCATTCCGGTCAGGACAGGGAAATTCATCATGTCCGCGAACGGAAAAACAGTCATCGAGATGGCTGACCGCGGGTTTATCAAGGTGGTATTCGACAGCCAGACCAACCGTCTGCTTGGCGCACAGATGATGTGCTGCCGCGCAACCGACATGATCGGTGAACTCTGCACCGCGATCCGGGGCGGTATGACTCTCGAGCAGCTCGCGTCGGTGATCCGCCCGCATCCAACCTTCAACGAGGCGGTGACCGAAGCGGTCGAAGATGTGCTGGGCCATGCGGTGCACGCAGCCCCAAAACGCAGATAAAATGATGCTGCGGCATTGACAGGGAGCGTAATCCGTCGTATGATAGACCCATCCCATATGAGGCGGGGCGGATGTACCGCACAGAAAACCGAGTTAGGAGGAATTTCTTATGGTGAACGAATGGATGGAATTCATCAGCAAATACGATCCGGAGGTCGGCGGCGCGATTGAAAAAGAGTGTGGACGTCAGCGCCGCAATCTGGAGCTGATCGCGTCTGAAAACATCGTCAGCGAGCCGGTCATGGCGGCGATGGGCACTGTCCTGACCAATAAATACGCAGAGGGCTATCCCGGCAAGCGGTATTATGGCGGCTGCGAATGCGTTGACGTGGTGGAAAACATCGCGATTGAGCGTGCAAAGAAGATTTTCGGCGCTGGATACGCCAACGTCCAGCCGCATTCGGGCGCACAGGCGAATATGGCGGTCTATTTCGCGCTGATCCAGCCCGGGGATACGGTCATGGGCATGAACCTTGCGCATGGCGGACATCTCACCCACGGTTCCCCTGTCAACCTGTCGGGCAAGTACTACCATTTTGTGCCGTACAGCGTGGATGAGGAAACCGGTTATATCGACTATGACAAGGTACTCGAGATCGCGAAAGAGTGCAAGCCCAAGCTGATCGTTGCGGGTGCGTCGGCCTATCCGCGCGAGATCAAGTTCGACCGGTTTGCTGAAATCGCCAAGGAAGTCGGAGCCTATCTGTTTGTGGATATGGCGCATATTGCGGGCCTGGTCGCCGCTGGGCTCCATCAGAGCCCGATCCCCTATGCCGATGTGGTGACCACCACCACCCACAAGACCCTGCGCGGCCCGCGCGGCGGACTGATCCTCTGCCGTGACGAGGAGTTCGGCAAGCAGTTCAATAAGGCGATCTTCCCAGGCACACAGGGCGGCCCGCTGATGCACATTATCGCGGCGAAGGCGATCAGTTTCGGGGAGGCGCTCCAGCCCTCGTTCAAGGAATACCAGCAGCAGATTGTGAAGAATGCTGCCGCATTGGCCGATGGCCTGTGCAAAGAGGGATTCCGGCTTGTTTCGGGCGGCACCGACAACCATCTCATGCTGGTCGATCTGCGGGATATGGGAATCACCGGCAAAGATCTGGAGAAACGTTTGGACGAAGTGTATATCACGGCCAACAAAAATGCAATTCCCAACGATCCGCAGAGCCCGTTCATCACGAGCGGAATTCGTGTCGGGACTCCGGCAGTTACCACCCGCGGCCTGAAAGAGGATGAGATGGCACTGATTGCCAAATATATCCGGATGACGGCAACCGAGTTCGAGACCAAAGCGGATGAAATCCGCGCAGGCGTCACCGCAATCTGCGAGAAGTATCCGCTCTACACCGATTAAAAAGCAGTCAGGCGCCTTTTCCCCGGAAAAGGCGCCCGTTATCCTGTTTTAGCCGTATCGGGCGAAACTTCTAGAGGCAAGCAGATTTCAAATAAAAAACAGAAGCCGGTTGATTCCAGTCAACCGGCTTCTGTTTTTTCAGGCTTCCGCTATTCCTCTACGATGGGAGGGATCTGCGAAATCATATTGTCAATATCCTCAAACATGGCGCTTTTGGTCGTGCCCAGGGTGCTGGCCCGCTCGATATGCTTCATGACCTCCTGATACCGATCCTTGATCCGTTCAAAGAAGCTGCGGACAGCCGAGAGGGATGTCTGGGATTTTTCAATTACACCGGAAATTTCGCTCTGGACAAAAGCAGCGCCATCCGCCGCTTTGATAATCCGATCGAACATTTCGGATGTCTCCCGGACTTTTTCCACGCTCTCGCCCAGCGTCTGCTGCGAAGTGACGATGCTGTCGTTCAGCCGGTCAGTACCATGCTCCACCGCTTTGACACTCGAATCCACCTCTGCGACCAGGCCTTTGATTTCGTCCGCCAGCTTTTTTACCTCTGTGGCAACGACCGCAAATCCCTTCCCCTGTTCCCCTGCCCGGGCCGCCTCGATGGATGCGTTGATGGCAAGAATATTGGTCTGATCAGCAATGGAGATGATTTTGCTCATGCACTGTTTGATCTTTTCCATGTCCCGCTGCAGATCGGAGAAGGTGCTGCCCATCTCGCCGAAATGGGTTTCCACCTGCTGAGAGACATTTTTCAGATCTTCCACCTCTGTCTGCGCCTGAAGCACCGACTCGGAAATCTCTGTTTTTACAGTTGTGAATTCATCCGAAACCTGGCTGATACTCGCAAAATGATTCCCGAAATCCTCCAGCCTGGACTGGAAATTTTCAGTTTCCCCCAAAACGCTGTTAAAGGAGCTGCTGATCAGCCCCAACTCACGGAGGGAATCCACTTCCTTTTTGGCAAGTTCCTGCTGATAGTCTTTCAAACTGTTGGTTACATGGATCAGCGGATATAAATTTTTCTCTGCCCGCGCCTGTTTGCGCGGCGGTTTCTGCCCCGGGCTTTTTTTCAGAAAGAGCATCTCTCTTCCCCCTTCACTCAAATACAACGCAAGACATCGACTGGTTTATAAACTGGTTGTTAAAATGTTCCCCATACCCCACGAGTCCGGCATGGCTGCCCAGCGTACCCATCTCCTTCAGGTATTCCTGCATATAGTTATCCTCGCTGAACAGCTTGTAACGGAACAAACAGTTGATCGAAAAGACAGCCGATATTCTGGAGAAGTCCTGACGGATCGCGCGGATGGTGTCTTTTACAATGGCCCGGTAATCTCCCAGCTCCAGCAGGGCAAGAACATCCGAATCATTCACCTGCCGGAAACAGGCCAATGCGCTGCCATTGACCTCTTTGATGGAAACGATGCAGGTATCGCCCCCATTGAGCTTCCCAAACGGGTTTTTGAATGTCTGTGTCAGGATTTCCTGTTCGCTCACGTGGAGAATCCGCTGGTAGACCTGCTTCGCGGGCTGTCCGTTCAATGCCCCGATTATGTATTTGGACTTGTCGGTTGCGGAGGCAATGAACCGGTAGTTGCCCATCTGGTGGTAGATGTTCTCTTTATAGGCTTTTATCTTCCCATGGTTGTTCCTGACCAGCGCATAAGCAACCGCGTCTTCGTAGATCTGGCCGTTTGCCGAAACCTTTCCGCCATCTCCGGTCCCACCTACCAAGGAAATGTGCAGGGGCTTCAGGACGGTATAAATAGTAGTCAGCACACAAGCGTCGTTCCCTGAGCAGAAATCCAGGCAGATAGTGTCCTTTTGCGACGCGCTTACCATTCTGACATCCCGCTGCAGCCGTTCAATGTATTTCACCGGCATGGTGGACACCTGCTCCAGCACATTGGCTACAGCGCTTACACCTTCGCAGAAGGCAACCACGCCGACACCCTTTTCCACGACTTTGGTATCATAGCTCATGCCAATGCATCCGATGCTTGGGACACGGGGATAGAGTCTTTCCAGTTCCTGTACATGTGTTTCGAACTGCTCTTGATTGGACATCAACAGAATCAGCTGTGGATTTTGCAGCCCCCGGACGGCCTCTTTCAAGTCTCCGCGCTGGCTGCTCCCAAAAAACTGTTTCATTGCGGTTCTCCTCTCCTGCGTTGCGTATAATTTATGAATGAAAGAATCATAAAATCCTGACTTTTAGAGGATGTTTATCCTATTGTATGATCGTAAAAAAGTCCATCTTGCATTATACTCCGATCCTATTACATGGTCAAGAGTTTCCTTTCTATACAGAGAAAATTTGGTGGTATGGCTGCGGCGTTATGCTGGACATTTTGGAGCCGATCCGATAAAATGATGAAAAACAGGAGGGATGCAGGATGGATTTTAGAAGTCCGGACCGAGATGCGGTTCTGAACCATGCGGAGGAGGCGTTCGGGGATCAGCCGGAATATCTCTGGATGAAATTCCCTCGGGACGCCGTTTTGAGGCACCGAGACAATGCGAAGTGGTATGCACTGGTTTTGGAGGTTCCCAGATGTAAAGTTGGTCTGGAGGGAGAAGGTATGGTGGATATTCTGGATGTCAAATGTGATCCGATCCTGATCGGCTCGCTGTTGCATGAGCGTGGGTTCCGGCCGGCCTACCATATGAACAAAGCCAACTGGATCACGATTTTGCTGGACGGTTCCCTTCCTGAGGATCAGGTTTTCGACCTTCTGCACCTCAGCTTTGAGCTGACTCGAAAAAAACGCTAGCCCTGCTGGAGGACCGGAAATCCCTGCATTTTCCCGAAAAAGCGGATTTTTTTGCCATCGCATATTATAAACCCAAATTATTTGTGGAATATGACGGTTTGTTCCTTCTAACAAATACATAATTGGCAAAATTGTTCTTTTATAGAGTACGCTCTGGAGAGAAATATGTGAGAAATATTAGTGAAGATTTTGTTGGAAGTTCTCTTTTTCAGAAAATGGAGATAGACAACATCGCTTTGATGTGATAAAATAACTCATCATAAACAAACAGTGAACAGAATGTAACAAATTTTTCCGGGAGAGAAGGAACCGTCTCATGAACAAACAGCGCTTACTCGACCGCTTTTTACGCTATATTAACTGTCCCAGTGAATCCGGCAGCGAACGCAGTTTCTGCGAGCTGATCGAGCAGGAGCTGTCTGCGCTTGGCCTTGAGGTCAAACGCGGGGAGGTTGGAGAAAAATGCGGCTCCAATGGTTTTAACCTTTATGCGTTTTTGCCCGGCGATGGGGAACCGCTGCTTCTTTCCGCCCATCTCGATACCGTATCCCCTGGTGTGGGAATCCGCCCGGTGATCGAAGACGGGGTAATCCGTTCGTCGGGCGACACGATCCTCGGTGCGGATGACAAGTCTGGTGTTGCCGCCATCCTCGAAGCGCTCGAGACGCTTCATGAAGGCGGGCTGGCTCATCGGCCGGTTGAGGTGCTCTTCTCGATCTGCGAGGAGCTGGGTCTGCTCGGCGCGAAATATGCCGATTACAGCCTTTTCCACAGCAAACAGGCGATTGTTTTCGACTCAAGCGCAAACGGTGCGGTCGTCAACCGTTCGCCAGCCAATGTGGTTTTGCATATTGCTTTCCAAGGCAAGAGCGCCCATGCGGGCGTCGCCCCTGAACAGGGAATTCATGCGCTCAAGGCTGCGGCTGAGGCGGTTTCACACATTCCCTGCGGGCATGTGGATGAGCTGACCGTGATGAATGTGGCGAACTTCCTCGCGCCGGGCAAAACCAATGTTGTGCCCGCGCAGGCATCCTTTGATATGGAGATCCGCTCGTTTGAAGAGGAAACGCTTCAAAAGCATCTGCGTGAGACCGAACAGGCGGTCAAAGATGCCTGTGAAAAGTTCGGTACACAATATACGCTTTCGCTCGACCGTCATTCGGACGTACTTTATGTGCCGGAGGACTGCAAACTGGTGACCGACCTGTTTGAGGTTTACCGCAGGCTGGGTGCCGAACCGTTCTGCAAAAGCACCTACGGCGGCTGCGATGCCACCTGGCTGTTTGCCAATGGGATCGACGCGGTGAACGTCGGAACCGGCATGACCAATGCGCACAGTACGAGTGAGCTGATTGCGGTCAGCGACTTGGAGCGTACCGCCAGCCTTGTGGTTGAGATGCTCACCAAGACCTGATTGTGGATGGTTTCTGCGCGAGCCTGTTATGGGAAAAGGGTTTGCGTTTGAAATAAGTGCATACGCACAAAAAGCATTAAGGAGGAATAAAACGAATGAAAAGAAGACTGATGTGTCTCGCACTCGCTGCGTTGATGACGATTAGTGCAGCAGGATGCCGTGGTTCTGAGCCGGCGGCGTCCTCTTCCGCTCCGGCAGCGCCCGCGGCTTCTAGCGAAGCTCCGGCAGAGTCCTCGGGCAGTGAGGCTCCGGCAGCTCCGGCGGAAAACTTCAAGATCGGTATCATCACTGGCACTGCTTCGCAGGGCGATGAAGAGATCACCCAGGCGAACAAGATGAAAGAAAAATACGGTGATATGATCGTTACCTCGACCTATCCCGACAACTTTGACAAGGAGACCGAGACGGTTATCTCCAACGCGGTCGCAATGGCTTCCGACCCGGATGTCAAAGCGATTGTCTGGTGTCAGGCGATCCCCGGTACTTCTGCGGCGATCGACAAGGTGCGTGAGACCCGCCCGGACATGATCTTCATTGCGGGTACCCCTGGCGAGGACCCCGGCGTTATCGACCCGAAAGCGGACATCGTTCTGCAGGTTGACGAGCCGGGCTGCGGCATCACCATCCCGCCCCAGGCTGCAAAGCAGGGCGCAAAGACCATGATCCACTACTCGTTCCCGCGCCACATGAGCTATGCCCTGATCGTTGCGCGTCACGAGAACCTCAAAAAATACTGCGCTGAGAACGGCATCGAGCTGGTTGACGTGACCGCTCCCGACCCGACCGGCGACTCCGGTATCACCGGTGCACAGCAGTTCATCCTTGAGGATGTTCCGCGCCAGATCGAGAAATACGGCAAAGACACCGTGTTCTTCACTACCAACTGCGGTATGCAGGAGCCTCTGATCCGTAAGGTCTTTGAGGAAGGCGCGATCTACACCCTGCAGTGCTGCCCGTCCCCGTTCCATGCATTCCCGGCTGCCCTGAATATCGACATGTCCGGCCATGAGGCGGATGTCAGCTACATGATGGAGCAGCTCCAGGCCAAAACTAATGAGGCTGGTATGCAGGGCCGTGTTTCCACTTGGGGCGTTCCCTGCAACATGCTCTTCATCTCCGCCGGCGTTGAGTACGCTAAGAAGGTCCTTGAGGGCAAGACCAATGGCGTTGTCCTTGATGACGCTGTCCTGCGCGAAACCATTCAGGAGTGCGCGAATGAGTTCACCGAGGGCATGGAGATGACCCTTGTCAACCACGAGGAGAATGGCGCTGCCGTTAAGAACCACTATCTGGTTACTGCAGACTTCGTCAACTTCTAATCCAGCAACAATGCGGGCTGCAACCCGCTGAAAACAAGTGTGCAGCTCCGTTGGCTTGCTTCCGGCATGCCGGCGGAGCTGTGTTTGTTTTTGTTTCCCATTTGCATACCTGTCCATGCGAGGGGAACGCTTTTTAGGACGGGCTGCCGGGATGTTTCCGGCTGTCGGGCTACGAACAAAACAGTTTTTTCTGATATCATAAAGGGGGTATAGGATTGGACCCTACCCGTTACATCCTGAAAATGGAGAACATAGTCAAAGAATATTCCGGCAACCGAGTCCTTAAAGGAGTCAACCTGAGCGTGCATCCTGGCGAGATTCATGCGCTGATGGGGGAAAATGGTGCTGGAAAATCCACCTTAATGAACATCCTGTTCGGTATGCCGGTCATTCATGGGACCGGAGGGTTCGAGGGAAGCGTTGAGGTGAACGGTGAGAAGGTTACGATCGACACGCCGCTCAAGGCGATGGAACTGGGCATCGGTATGGTGCATCAGGAATTTATGTTGATCCCTGGGTTTACCGTCACAGAGAATATCAAGGTGGGGCGCGAGATCAGCCATCCCACCCTCCTCAGCCGGCTGGCAGGCCGTTCGATGGAGCTGCTCGATTTCGACATGATGGCGCGGGACGCCCGCAAGGCGCTCAAGACGATCGGCCTCAAGGTGGATGAAAACAGCCTTGTTAAGGGAATGCCGGTCGGTTACATGCAGTTTATCGAGATTGCCCGCGAGATCGACAAGACCGGTATCCAGCTGCTTGTGTTCGACGAGCCGACCGCTGTGCTCACTGAAAGCGAAGCCGCGCGGCTGCTTGATGCGATGCGCACAATCGCTTCGCAGGGGATCGCGATTATCTTCATCACCCACCGTCTGGACGAGGTCATGGAGGTTGCCGACAGCATGACCATCCTGCGGGATGGAGAGTTCGTTGCGCGCAAAGAGATTGCGGGCAGCAGTGTGGTCGAGATTGCGGAACTCATGATCGGACGCAAGGTAGAAAAGCTGGTTGACGATACCCTCGAGGACAGCCGCACGATCAAGGAGGATGACCTCGCGGTGCGGCTGCGCAACTTCCAGGTCGCAATGCCGGGAGAAGCGGTCAAAGGGGTTGACCTCGACATCCGCAAAGGCGAGATTTTCGGGATCGGCGGGCTGGCCGGTCAGGGTAAACTGGGTATCCCCAACGGGATCATGGGGCTTTATCCGGCCGAAGGAGAAGTACAGATTTTCGGGGAAACCCTCAACCTCAAGCGGCTGGGAGAGGCGCTCAACCACCGGGTGGCGTTTGTCTCGGAGGACCGGCGCGGTGTCGGCCTTCTGCTGGAGGAGAGCATTGAGCAGAATATCGTCTTTTCTGCGATGCAGGTCAACAACAAATTCCTGAAAAAATACGGCTGGTTCCGTCTCTATGACAGCAAACAGGCGCACGAATGGTCGGAAGAGATGGTCAAGCGCCTGGACATCCGCTGCACCGGCATCAAGCAGGCGGCGGGACGGCTTTCGGGCGGAAATCAGCAGAAGGTCTGCCTTGCGCGGGCGCTTACCCTCGGCCCGGATGTGCTGTTTGTCTCGGAGCCGACCCGCGGTATCGACATCGGCGCGAAAAAGCTGGTGCTCGAATATCTGGTTAAACTCAACCGGGAGGAAGGGATGACGGTCATCATCGTCTCATCCGAGCTGGTCGAGCTGCGTTCGATCAGCGACCGGATCGCGATTATCTCGGACGGCAAACTCGCCTGCATCCTCAAACCGGATGACTCGGATGCGGAATATGGGCTTGCGATGTCCGGCGCATACAAGAAGAAAGGGGGCGGAGCGCATGCGTGACAATGTCAAAGGGGTTGTGCGGCAGGTCGGATTGCCCCGTATCATCATTGGCGGATTTTTCCTGCTGCTGTTGTTCACAGCCAGCGGATTTGGCATGGATCTGATGCAGATTGTGAGCGACATCATCCGCCGCTGGGGTATGTATGGGGTGCTTGCGCTCGCGATGGTGCCGGCGGTCCAGTGCGGCATCGGCCTGAACTTCGGTATCTCGATGGGTATTGTCGGCGGCCTGCTCGGCGGCCTGATTGTCATTGAGTGGAAGATTGCTGAGATGCCTTCCCTTGTGGCCGTCCATCCGCTCTTTGCCATGTGGGTCGCGGTCCTGATCGCTATCGTGATCGGCGTTGTCCTTTCCACTGGCATCGGCTGGCTCTATGGATTGCTGCTCAACCGGGTCAAAGGCTCGGAGATGACGGTTACCACCTATGTTGGCTTCTCGATCATCGCCTTTATGAACATCGCGTGGACGATACTGCCGTTCAAAAGCGGGGAGCTGATCTTCCCCAATGCGGGCGAAGGTCTGCGCAACACCATCTCGCTCGCGTCCTCCTATAGTGGAGTCATGAACAATACCTTGAAATTTTCGATCAATCTGCCGTTCGGCAAGGTCGAAATTCCCACTGGGCTGCTGCTCTTCTTTTTCCTGATGTGCCTGCTGGTTTGGCTGTTTATGCGTTCCAAAACAGGGGCGGCGATGAGCGCGGCGGGTGCAAACCCGATGTTTGCACAGGCTTCGGGCATCAATGTCAACCGGATGCGGTTGATCGGGACCACCCTTTCCACAGTGATTGCCGCGGTGGGAATCCTCGTCTATGCACAGGGGTTCGGATTCATGCAGCTGTATAACGGCCCGATGATGATGGGCTTTACCTCGGTTGCGGCGGTGCTGATCGGCGGCGCATCTGCGACCCGCGCAAAGATTTCGCATGTTCTGATCGGTACTTTCCTCTATCAGGGCATTATGGCGCTGGGACTTCCGGTCATCAACCTGTTTATCCCCGAGGGAAACCTCTCGGAGGTCATGCGGTTGATTATCTCGAACGGAATCATCATCTATGCGCTGGCCCAGACTGGAGGTGAGAGCCGTGACTAAAAACAAAATTACCACGTTCCTGTTCGAAAACAAGGTTGTTGTCCTGTTCGTATTCCTCTGTATTGGCGGCACCATTGCTTCCGGGCAGTCGATGAACTTTGTTGTGAGCGAGCTGTTCACCCGTATTGCACGCAACAGCTTCCTTGTGCTCGCGCTGATTATCCCGGTTCTTGCGGGGTTGGGACTCAACTTTGGTATTGTCATCGGCGCGATGGCGGCACAGATCGCGATCTTCTTTACCACCCATTGGGGGTTCACGGGTGTCAGCGGCTTTTTGCTGACTGCGTTGCTCTCCACCCCTCTGGCAGTCTTTTTTGGCTACCTCGTGGGTAAGCTGTTCAACAACATGAAGGGCGCGGAGATGATCGGCGGCCTCGTACTTGGCTACTTTACCGACGGCCTTTACCAGCTCTTCTTCCTCTTCATTCTCGGCGGCGTGATCCCGATTGACAATCCCAAGCTGATGATTTCCACTGGGGTCGGCGTCAAGAATACGATCGACCTCAAGGACACGATCAAGTACTCGCTGGATACGGTCCCGATGCTGACCATCATCGAATTCGGGTTCTATATTGCGGTTGCTGTGACGGTCATTTCGGCGGTCGTCAAGCTGGCCAAAAAACAGGAGGTCAACTGGAAACGGACAGCGGTCTCGCTGGTTGGACTGGTGGTGGTCTATGCGTTGACCTTCATCCCGGCTGTCGAGCGGTTCCTCTCGTCCGACCGTCTGCGCCTGCTCAATGCAGTGGAGCTGGCCTGTTTCGGGACGCTCATCTGGCAGGCTGTAAAGTTTGCGCTCTGCAAGATGCGTAAAACCGACTGGCCCCGCAACCGCGCAATCGCGGCCTGCATCGCGGCAGCGCTGCTCTATGCGCTGACCTATGTGCCCGCGATCTATAATGTGCTGGTCTATGTGCAGCTTCCGGTGCTGACCTATCTCTGCATTGCCGCACTCTGTTTCTTCAACACTGCGCTGATGAAAACCCGGCTCGGGCAGAATATGCGTACAGTAGGACAGAGCCGCGTTGTGGCAAATGCTGCGGGCATCAATGTTGACCGGACCCGCATTATTGCGATGATCTTTTCGACCGTCCTAGCGAGCTGGGGCCAGCTGATCTTCCTCCAGAACGTCGGTACCTTCTCTACCTATGGCGCACATACCCAAGTCGGACAGTTTGCGATCGCGTCTCTGGTGGTTGGCGGCGCTTCGGTACAGAAGGCCACCAATAAACAGGCGATTATCGGCGTTATCCTGTTCCACACCCTCTTCATCGTTGCGCCGCTGGCTGGTAAAGAGCTGTTCGGCAACGCGATGATCGGTGAATATTTCCGCGTGTTTGTCTCGTATGGCGTTATTGCGATGTCCCTCGCGATGCATGCGTGGAAAAAGGTCGTCAAACCCAGACTCGAAGCGAACGCTGCGGCAGGTGCTTCCCCGGCGGGAGAGGCGGCACAGTAAAAAAGGTTCAAAAAACTGTTTGGCCGCCGGGTGTGCAGATGCGCCCCGGCGGCTGTTTTTGGAGGGATTTTTATGTCAGACCGGTTGCTTGCGGCGCTGC
Organism: Anaerotruncus sp. G3(2012); assembly: GCF_000403395.2. Lineage (GTDB taxonomy): Bacteria > Bacillota > Clostridia > Oscillospirales > Ruminococcaceae > Anaerotruncus. Next base: position 263,139 of record NZ_KE159657.1, read on the forward strand.
GCGCACAGATGGAATCCTGTGGCGTGGATGCGTATATCGCCCCAAATTCAGATTTTCACGCATCGGAATACATCGGTGAGGCGTTTAAGACGGTGCGCTTTTTGACTGGGTTCACCGGCACAACCGCAACGCTTGTGGTACTGCCTGACCGGGCGGCGCTCTGGACCGATGAGGGTTATTTTTTGCAGGCAAAGCAGGAGTTGTCGGGAAGCGGGATCACCCTGTTCCACACCGGACATTCGGACAGTCCGACGGTTGCGGATTACCTGAAAGAGGGGATGCCGGCGGACGGCCTGCTCGCCGGGGATGGGAGGACCCTCACCGCGCGGCAGGCGCTTGAACTGCTCGATTCGCTCGGCGGGCAGGCGCGGTTCCTCGACCGCGACCTCGCAGGGGAACTTTGGAAAGACCGTCCGCCGCTGCCCAATGCGCCAGTCTGGGTGCTGTCCGAGCGGTACGCCGGAGAGCCGGCGGAAAAAAAGCTCGCATGGCTGCGGGAGCAGGTTGCTGCCCGCGCGGACGCGCACCTTATCGCGACCTTGGACGACATTGCATGGCTGCTCAATCTGCGCGGGGGAGACATCGCCTATAACCCGGTTGCGCTCGCTTATCTGGCAGTACTGCCCGACCGCGCGCTGCTCTTTATCGACCCTGCGAAGCTGGATGCACAGGTGCGGGCGCATCTCGACCGGCTGGGTGTTGAAGTCCTGCCCTATGAGGCAGCGCAGGAAACGGTGGAGCAGGTGCTTTCGGGGAAACGGGTCCTGCTGATGCCGGAGCGGGTCGGCTACGCATTTTATCTGCGGCTCGAGGCGGCAAAGGCACAGATCATCGAAGGGGAAAACCCGTCGATTCTGCGAAAATCGGTCAAAAACGCGGTCCAGCTGGAACATCTGCGGCAAGCCCACCAAAAAGACGGGGTCGCGGTGACCAAGCTGCTCTGCTGGCTGAAAACCGGTATGGAGGGCGGGCACCCCACCGAAGCACAGATTGCGGAGAAGCTCGACACGCTGCGTCTCGGGCAGGAGGGCTGCCTGGGGCCGAGCTTTATCACGATCAGCGGATTTGGAGCGCATGGGGCGATCGTCCATTACCATGTGACGCCCGAAAGCGATGTACCGGTCGAGCCGGATGGACTGCTGCTGCTTGACTCAGGCGGACAATATCTCGAAGGCACCACCGATTTGACCCGTACTGTCGTGATCGGTTCCGCCACTGCCGAGCAGAAACGGTGCTTTACCCTCGTCCTACAGGGGATGCTCAACCTTTCGGCAGCGGTTTTCCCGATTGGGGTGTGCGGACGGCATCTGGATGTGCTCGCACGCGGCCCGCTCTGGTCCAATGGACTGGACTATGGGCATGGTACTGGGCATGGGATCGGTTCCCTGCTCTGTGTGCATGAACCGCCGATTGGATTCAACTGGCGGATCACTGCCCGCAACGATACCGCCCCTTTCGCACCTGGCATGGTGGTGTCGGATGAGCCGGGAGTCTATCTGCCCGGCCGGTTTGGGGTGCGGCTCGAAAATCAGCTTGCATGCCGCGAAGCGGAGACAGATGGATTCCTGCGGTTTGAGACGCTGACCCTCGCACCGATCGACCTGGACGCGGTCGATCCATCCCTGCTCGACGCCCGTGGGCGTGAACAGCTTAACGCCTATCACAAGCGGGTATACGAACAGATCGGCCCGTTCTTGACCGAGGAGGAACAGCATTGGCTCAGAGAAGCGACCCGCCCGATCTGACCACCGCATGTAGAACCTGTTCCGTACAGCGATGGGGGAGGGGCAGTCCATTCAAGAGGGCTGCGAAGAAATAAAACGCTTTGTGGGTCTGTCATCTTCCGCTATTCTGTGGTATCATATAGATAAGGGGGGATTTCTATGTGGAATCGTGCATTGATCAAATCTGAAGCGAAATCCAGACTGAGACGGTATTACTGGATGGCGCTGCTCGTCTGCCTGGTGGGAAACCTGGTAGGCGGTATTGCCGGGGGGACCTCAAGAGGGGTTTCCGGCAGTCTGGACTTGGACGGAGAGCTCCTTTACAACCCGGTATTCTGGTCTGCGGTTCTGGGGGCAGGGGCCATCGGGGTACTGTTCTCTCTCGCGGCAAAGGTCCTTTTGGGCAACCCGGTTGAGATGGGGAGGAACCGTTATTTTCTCGAAAGCCGGGAAGCGCCGAGCATCTTCGAAAAACTCTTTTTTGCCTTTACCGGCGGAGGGCAGCGGTATAAAAATGTTATCCTGACTCTTTTTATGCGGGATCTCAAACTCTTCCTCTGGAGGGTTCTCAACCGGCTTCCGGGGGTTATCATATCGTTTCTTCTGGTGATGATGGATGGCAGTTCGTGGATGAATATGGGTCCCCTGCTGGGGCTGGGCGTGGCTGTCCTCCTGGTGGAGGAGTCGCTGCTGGTTGTCATCTGTCTGATTCTGTTTGTGATGGAGTTCCTGTTTGGAGCAGTGGCCGCATATTCTGTCTTTTTGTCAGCCCTGCCGGTTGCAGCGATCGGAATACTCTGTTCGATTCTCCCGATCATCAAGCATTATGAATACCGTATGGTTCCTTATATCCTCTCCGAACGCCCTGATCTTCCGCAGCAGCGGGTGTTTGAACTGAGCCGCGATATGACACACGGGGAAAAGTGGAAGATGCTCCTGCTCGACCTCTCGTTTGTTGGATGGTATCTGCTTGCACTGTTGAGCTGCTGTGTCGGATGGATCTTTTTGCAGCCGTACATCGAGGCAAGCTACGCGGAACTTTATACCGCTTTGCGGGAAAAGGCGTTCGGAATGGGATTTTCCGATCGCACAGAACTGCCCGGCTTCCTGCGTTGACGGTTTTGGCAGAAAAAGAAAGCCACTCGTTTAACGAGTGGCTTTTCTGATCCCATCAGGGATTTTTTGCAGGTGAAGAAACCGTCTACAGATGCGGACCGGTTTTCAGTTCGATGGAAAACCGCCATAGCGTTCTGCAAACTGTCGGAAGGACTGTAAATTCTGGTCCTTTTCAGACAGGATAATCCGATTCCCGACTCGTTCCAGCGGCCATTCCACCCCGATTTCGGGATCGTTCCAGCGGATTCCGTCATCGTACTCCGCATAAAAACGTTCGGAGCATTTATAGGAAACGATGGACGGTTCCAGGACCAGATATCCATGCGCACAGCCCGCCGGGATCAGCAGTTCCTGATGGGTTTCCCCGTCCAGCTCGAACGCGAGCCATTTCTGGAACATGGGGGAATCCATGCGCAGGTCAACAACAACATCGTAAATCCTGCCAACGATGCACCGGACCAATTTAGGCTGCTGCTTTTCACGCTGGAAATGCAGTGCACGAATGACGCCTTTGTGTGAGCGGGTATAGAAGACTTCCTGAAGGTCGTGGGAAATCCCATTCTGCTCGAAGAGTTCGCGGGAGTAGTCTTTCAGGAAGTATCCACGCTCATCCTCCGCGCAGAACGCCTGTATCAGAGTCAAACCCGGAATCTCGGTGGTTGTAAACGAAAACTTGCGGGTCAAAAGTTCCCCTCCTCTTTCTGTTTCCTGAGCCAGCCAACAGCCTCACGGATGCCTGTTTCAAAGGGTACGCGCGGCTTGTACCCGGTATCCCTGCACAGGCTCGAACAGTCGAACACCGATGCAGGCAGGCTGACGCCGTTGAACGGGACTGCCCCGAGATGCAGCGGGATGGAAGGGTCTACGGCGTCCCGGATTTTTACGATGAACCGTTTGAGTTGGTCGGGTTTTGTGCTTCCGATATAGTAAGTATGGTTTTTCTGTCCGGATTCCCCAATACAGAAGAGTGCATGTGCCACATCGGAGGCATGTACAAAGTCGTACATCTGCTCCCCACTGGTAAAATTGGCCGGTTTTCCGGACAGCATCGTCTGGACCGCAAAATTGACAAAATTCTGTGTCTTATTTCCGGCGCCATAAGTATTGGAAATACAGGCCCAGAGATGGTCGATCCCTAGCTGCCCACAGACGGCTTTGCTCATGTAGTGTGCGGTGATCTTCGCGGTACCATAACAGCTTACTGGGTTGGGGGAAGAGCCATCCAGCGGGATATAACTGTTGCAGTCCAGCTCGGCCAGCGTGCCCGCCCCCACAAACCGTCTGCATCCCAAGCTGGCGGCGGCTTTGGCTGTATCGAGTGTATGTTGTACATTTTTCAGTTGCAGGGTGGTGTCTGCACGTTCTGCCCCTGTGGAACCTTCCCATGCGAGGTGGAAAAGGACATCCGCATCACAGTCTGGCAGCAGGTCCGGCAGCGTCTGGATCTGCTCCTGCGGGCAGATGAGGGTCTGGGTGCCGGGTGTATGCGTTTTTACCCATTCGCAGCTTTTTTCCTCCCGCAGGACAGCGATTGTCTGGACACCTCTGGCAGACAGTTCTTGTAGGAGCCATCCGCCAAGAAACCCGCTGGCACCTGTTATAATCGCTTTTTTCATACTCAAATTTCCATATATTCTCGAATTTGTTGTTCCATTAGCGGCTCCACAGGGGCGCCATTCAGGTACACACGGTACCATTCTACGGTTTTGCGCATGGCCTGTGAGATGTCCCACCTGGGCTGCCAGCCAAAAACGGATGAGATACGGGAGTGGTCGAGCTGCAAAAAGTTAGCTTCGTGAGGCTCGTTGCTGTCCTGCTGGGATTTCCAGTGCAGGCCATCTCCCCATAAGGCACAGAACAGGTCCACGAGGTCTCCGGTCTCCATGCAGTCTTCCAGATTGGGGCCGACATTATAGCAGCCTTCAAACCGTTTTTTATCGCGGTACTGCTCCTGCGCAATCAGCAGATAGGCAAAGACGGGTTCCAGTACATGCTGGTAAGGCCGGCAGGAATGGGGATTCCGCACAGACACAGGACTTTTCTGTGAAGCCGCCCGAAAGCAGTCTGGAAGGATGCGGTCGGTGGTGAAGTCCCCGCCGCCGATCACATTGCCAGCGCGGGCGGTCGAGATCGCGGGACATCCCTCCCCGGAGAAAAAGGAACGGCGGTAGGCAGCAGTTACCAGTTCCGAACAGCTTTTGCTGTTAGAGTAGGGGTCGTATCCATCCAGCGTATCCTCTTCGCGATACCCCCACTCCCATTCCCGGTTCAGATAAACCTTGTCGGTGGTCACATTTAAAAATGACCGCACCGACGGGCATTCCCTCACAGCCTCCAGGAGATGGACGGTACCCATCACATTGGTTTCATACGTATAGGCCGGATTTCGATACCCCTCCCGTACGATCGGTTGGGCAGCCATATGGATCACCAAGTCAGGGGAGAACCGCAGCATAGCCTGCTTGAGGGAGGTGCTGTCCCGGATATCCCCGATGATGGATTCCATATTTGCACCGGGTTCCAACATTCGGAACAGACTGGGTTCTGTGGGCGGCTCCAGCGCGTATCCGCAGACCTGCGCCCCCAGCATCTGTAAAGCCTTGCACATCCAGCTTCCCTTAAAGCCGGTATGCCCAGTGACAAAGAACCGTTTTCCTTTGTAAAAGTCCCGATCGATCGCTTTCTTCATTGATAATCACTCCGAATTTTTTTCAGGCATCGTTCGATCTCATCCTGATGTTCGGCTGCGGTGCTTTGTGCATATGCGGCCCAGACCTCTAAGTCCGGATTCTGGAACTGGTCAAACGCACTGGCAAGCACACAGCCCTGTTCCTCCGGCCAAAAAGCAAGGAATGCCTCCCTGGAAACACAGTGGGCGATTCCGTCAAAGCCTGCCTGACGGAGCGCTTTGGCCCGCCGATGGAACAGCCAGCCGGATTCGCCTTCTTTGTCAATCCGGTAAAGCACTTCCGGATTCAAAACCACCTGTTTCAGACGCTCCGCCATCTGTTCATCCAGGTGGGATTCCGGGGCTTCAGGCAGATACACCCAGCCCGTTTCGGCCTGTGCAAGCGCCTGGTTCATCTGCGCGCCGAACGCACAGTCTAGGGCAGGCAGAATCGTGGAAATCCCGTCGGGATAGATGGCCTGATTGCACGCTGAAACGCGCTTGGTAAAGTCACTGAGGTACCGACGCCGGGTATTTGGCATCTCTTGACCGTCGTATCCCATAAGATTTTGCAGGACCGATACCGCTCCCCGTCGGAGCTTGGGACTGCCGACCTCCTCCAGCTTTTTCAGAAGGGAAGGGGAGACGTCGTCAATCTCCTCACTCGCCAGCCTGCCCTGCTGGAATAACGCGCCGCCGCAGAGTTCGCACCATTGCAGCTGGTCGCCAAATTCATCCGGGGTACGCTTCCACCAGCCCGGCTCCACCTTCCAGCCGCCTGGCCCGTTAAACAGCATATCCAGGGAACCCGCAACTTCACAGAAGAAAGCCCCTTTTGGTGTGATCGAAGCACTCCACTGGTTCTGGAAAAAACAGTTATCCCGCATAGGAAACCACTTTTCATCGGGAATCCCAAGGTCTTTCCTGCTGACCAGAACCGGTTGGTGCAGGCTGGGATTGTTGTGGTCGTTGATGCTCTGATAGCTGAAGAGCTTTTGAATCAGATCAAAATGCTGGAAGTATCGTTTGCTGGTAGCACTCATCAAGCCGGGGCCTTTATGCCGGTTCAGGCATTCGTGCTGCAGATAGTTTTTATCCCGGATGTAGTTAGAAAAAACAGGAAGCGGCTGATTACTGGAGGGGACATGGTGCTGTCCAGGATAGACTTCTGCTAGATAACGCGCGAACCGTTCAAACTGCGGATGCAGAGTAGGTTCTCCACCCATCATTCCAATGCATCTCCCATATTCGAGAAGGGAGTCCACACTCTTTTTAAACATCTCCCATTCCATGAAATAGGGAGTCTTATGATGCCCACAGAATCTCGTGCAATTAGAGCACTGATGGATACAGGCATTGGTAATATCGATTTCAATAATGCGCATCTCACTTGGTGAACGCATAAAATAGCCTCCTTTTAGATGTGTTTGAGCCGCTCGATGGGAACCGCATAAAATACAGTTTGATCCACATAGTCGCTGTGATGTCTCAAATAGTATCGATACTCTAATCCCAGATTATGAATATAATGAGGGATTTCTACAAAATCCTCTTTTTTGTGATAGACGCAGATCGCCAGTACAGGACGGTATTTGCAGATTAGATTTTTGGAGCCTTCCAATGCTTTTAATTCAGAACCTTCGATATCCATTTTAATGAAGCTGACCGGTTCCAGGATACAGTCATCCAAAGCAGTGGCCTCCACAACAAAGTCCTTTTGATCTGTTTCAGTGGTTAGATAAGACCCAGCTCCATTTTCTACTAAATAAAGGGTTTCCGCACAATTCCAAAGGCATTTTTGAAAAAGAACAAGACGGCCTTGTGCAACCAGATCTGCGTGGATTTTATGAATTTGATCGAATTGTTCCTTATTCGGTTCGAATCCAAATATTTTTTTAAAGTTCCTATTTGATTTTTCCAGAAAAACTTGGATGGTATCCCCATTATAACTGCCAACATCTACAAATACCTCATCTTTTTGAAGTTGGATAAGATCACTTGGAAAATACTCATCAGGTTGTGTGATCCGACGAAAACAGGTGATATCCCCGTTGATTCTTCCTAGGATGACTTCACGAAATGTTTTACGGGATAAATCATCCGCCAGATTATCTGCCAACCAGTTAAATGCGTCCAGATGCTCGATCAGATAATTCCGATATGCACTTCCGACGCTCATGGGCCGATAAGTCAACAGAAGATCATGAAGAGAAAAAATCCGCTCTTCTGGCAGATCGGATAGGATAGATGATTTTATCTCATCATAAAAAGAAAAGGAAGCGATGATGATAAAAGCAGAAGGATATTTTTCCAGCGCTTCAGAAAGAGACTGTATCTTTCCCATTCCATTGGGAAGGGACTCCCCCGCCTTATGGGTATCACAAACCGCTGCAATCGGAATTTGGAGCCGTTTCATCTCCTTGAAATACCAGTTTCCTAGTTCCCCTGCGCCATAAATAATGAGGGGCCTGTCTTTCAGGTTGTTTTTATAATAGTGAGAAATGATTTCATCAGGGGTGTTGGCAGGAACACCATCACAGTATAAATTTGTCCCATCAAACTGGATAAGTTTCGGCATATGGCTTCCTCCTAATGCAAAACATATTGTGCCATTAACCTGCGCTCGCGTTCGGTGACCCATTTCATTTGCAGAAAACGGTCCGCATTCTCCCGCAGGGTGTTCTTCATTCTGATTAGATACGCTTCACAGCGTTCCGCTTCCCCCTTTTCGATCCGCTCGACCATCGAAATCAGATAGGAATATTTTGCGTAGACCGTCTGTTCCGTCAGAGATGGCAGCTTTTCGGAGATGTAGGCGATCCGCTCTTCCTGCATATTGAGATAATCTTCCAAAACTTCCGGACGCAAAAGTGATCCGGAAAGAAAACCAGTAGCATTTCCGACATGTTTACAATAATGATAGTCCGGTATCCCCTGCACAACCGTCCGGCTGGCTGCGACAAACAATTTATAGATGGTATGAATGTCGTCGATCAGCACGCCTTTCGGAAAGCGGATGCCATCAAACAGGCGGTAACGGAATAGTTTTGTGCCAGGGGAAGTGTGGAATTTTTCCCGTTTTAAAAACTCTGAAACGCCTTCTTCCCGATTCAGAATATAGCGCTCGTCATACTGATATTTGGGAACAATCCGTCCATCCGGATATTCGTCTACACAGCCTGTGATCGCAATATCGGCCTGAAAATCCTGCACCATGCCATAAAGATGTGCGAGCATATCCGGTTCGATAAAATCGTCATCATCAATGAAAATGCAGAACTCTGTCCGCACCTGGTCCAGGGCAAAGTTTCTGGCTGCGGAAATTCCCTGATTGACAGGCAATGTGGACACCCGGACCGAATTGTTTTTTTCCGCATAGGCATTGCAGATGGAGGAGGTATTGTCGGTAGAGCCATTGTTAATCAGCAGCAGCTCATATTCCTGAAAGCTCTGGGCAAGAACACTGTCCACTGCCCGGTTTAACATCTCTGCCCGGTTATAGGTAAGGATAATCACAGTCATTTTTGCCTTCATATTGTTCCTCCGCAGCATCCATTCTGTTAACGTATATAAATATTTTCCTCAGGGATTCCTATTCCTACAAGCTGGTCTCGTAGAGCAGGAGAAAGCTTCGGATAAGAGGTTGCGATTATAACCGCAGTGTTCTTTTTTTCTTTGTCAGTGTATCCCCGCAATTTTTGAGGAATACAGCATGTCTTATCGCGAATAGTAATTCCATCTTTAGAAGGATCATTATCCAAAAATCCGGTGACGGAAATACCTTGGATAGCCAGAAGTTCGGCTGTCGCTTCCCCACAAAATCCTGTGGGAAAAACATAGACAGACTTTCCGCAAAATCCTTTGCAACCTACCATTAGTTTTTCCGTTTGCTGCTCTCTGTAAGAGGCCAGGCCACGTTCCGCTCCAAGCAACTGGATTTGTTCGTAGAGTGCATGCAATTCGGTAGTGTCACAATTTTTGAGATGTTGCAGAGACTTCTTGTAAGCCCGAATCACTTCAGCCATTTGGCTCTCTTCATAGCTGGTATTTAAAAAACAGAGTTGGCGATACAGCTCCATAAATTCAATACATATTTTGTTCCGAAATGCAGAGTGTTTTTCCCATCGGTTCCATTTCACAATCCACAGGATCGTAAGAAGCCTGGCCCCGGCCAGGAGATTTCCCGAAAGCATAGAGAGGGGAAGGGCGGAAATACTGCCGGTTCTTTGCCGGTAAACATAGAAAGGTTTTTCCAGAAAGTAGATACTTTGGCCGCTTTCAAAAATGGTGACAATCAGTTTGGCTTCTCCATGTACACTTAGGTTCCAATTATAACGTTTTTTACAGTATAGCGGGATGTCGTTTTTGTTGCGAAGAATCTGCCTCTTTTTATTGATTCTTTTTTTTCGATGAAGCCGACTTTTACCGGTTGCAAATTTAGGAATAATATGTCTTTTTAAAATATAGCGCCAAGGTGCAATATGAAATTGAGGAAGCTCAGATAGATATGCAACAGCATCTTCATAAGGGACATCATTAATTTTTTCAGGTTCAAATATGGCATCATTTCTATTAATTGCATTCGGCTCAACATCGGAAACGAAAGAGCCGGTTACAATATCCGGCCGATGTTTCAGAATAGCATCTGAAATCTGTTGTAAGGCGCCGGATGCCAGATAATCATCGCCATCTATCTGCATAAAATAGCGCCCCCGCATTCTTGTGCAGGCCAGATGGTGGGGACGGCCAACCACAGTGGGAAGAGGCAGCTTGTAATAACGGATTTTGTCGGGATATCTCTGCGCGTAGCCTGTGCAGATTTCAATGCTGCGGTCGACCGACCCGTTGTCGAACAGTAAAATTTCATAGTCCTGAAACGGTTGCTGCAAAATGCTGTCCAGACATTGTTCAATATAGCTCTCCAGATTATATACAGAGACAAAGATGCTCAATAATGGACGTTTTGCGTCCTGCATACGCCTTTTCCTTCTACCCATTCAAACTTCTCCTTCTTCGTTATCAGCTCTCCAAACTTTCGGCCAGCTTTCCGATTGCCGTATTCTCAGGATAAAGCAGCCGGGCAATCTGTGCGGCATAGCGGGCATTTTCCCAATCTTCGCCGCAGTCTGCCATTCGGCGCAGGCGCAGATAAAGAAGCTCCTCATCCAGTGGGCACTGTACCACCAACGCGGCCTCGACTCTGCGGGCCTGTTCCCACGCATCCCTGTCCAAAAGCTCCAGAAGCTGCCTTTTACCGATATCCTGCTTGGCGGAGTCCTTCCGATGGAGCAGGGAACAACAGTATTCCAGCGGAAGCGGCGGGGCAGGTGTCAACAGCCGCAGGAGCATCTGATCCACCAGCCACACCATCCTGTTGGAGGTTTCACCGATCTGTGCAAACAGCGGCGCGTCCAGCACTGTACGAAAATAGGATACCTTTCTCTCCGGCGACATGCTGGGATTATCCAGAAGGGAGGCGAGCAGGTCGTGAATATGATAATGGTATACATCGTACAGAAAATGCATGGCCTCCCAATTTAGGCAAGTATACGATTTAGCAGTCTGGCACGCTGCAAGAAAAAGCTGTTCCCCCTCTCGGACGCGGTTGGGAGACAGCTCACCCTGTGTGCCCTGATAGACCGAAGCGTTTCGAATCCGGTAGGTATGCAAGCTTTTGGGGACCGAAACAAACCGGGTGATTTTGCGCATCAGATACAGGATACAGAACGTATCCGCACCGTTACGAACCTGTTGGGAAGCGGCCTGCGCAAATCCATTGCCATACTCCCAGAGAAGGGAAGCGCGGAACAGCTTCCCCCATACCGAACGAAAGGAGCCGTATTCCTGCGCAAACTGGCTTGCAGACATCTCCCGGCGTTCCAGCGCGAGTGCAGGCGGAAGCCGTTCCCGCAGTGTTTTTTCTCCGGATTCATCTACCATTGTGGTGCCGCATACAACGAGATCCGCCTGTTTTTCGGTTGCTATCTGGTACATCACCTCGAGAAAATCCGGCGCATAGCTGTCGTCCGAATCCAGAACGGCGAAATATTCGCTTTCCAGCTCAAGGGTATACCGGCAGACCAGGTTCCACCAAGCTGCGTTTTCCTCCGGCGTCATCGCATTGTTTACCTCGTTGCGGAATAAGACGATCCGCGTATCCCTGCCGGCATATTCCCGCAGGATTTCAGCGGTTTGACCGGTGGAACCATTATCCTGAATCAGGAAGTACAGGTCCGGACAGGTCTGATGCAAAACACTTTCGATTGCCTGACGAAGCCAGCTCTCGGGCGTATCGTAGACAACCATCATAAAAACAGCCTTGGCCTGACGCATACAGTTTGCCCTCTCCTTATCAAAGATAACGATAATCTAACACCTTATCCGGGGTACCCGCTTTTACCGCTTTAAATTCCGGCCAGCCGGTCAGGATCACCAGTTTGTCCGAACGATCACAGATTTCATCCAGAGAATCGGAATACTGGATGTCCAGCGGGTAACAGGATTGGAACTCGGGGATTGCGATGGGATCATAGGCGATGATCCGCCGATAGCCATGCTCCAGAAGCAGCCGGATCACCTTAGCGGAGGTGCAGTCCCGGACATCATTGGAGCCTGGCTTGAACGACAGTCCCAGAATACCGACCTGCTGTTCCTGGGAAACCCGCTGCATGATCCGCTTGGCGATGACTTCCGGCATCTGCTCGTTGGTTTGGATCACACTCCCCAAAAGCGGCAGCTGCAGCCCGATGCTGTTTGCCAGCGCGTAGAGTGCCTTGGTATCTTTGGGCAGGCAGTAACCACCGTACCCACAGCCCGGGTATACATAAGACGCCATCTCTGCACCTGCCCAGCGCCGGTCCATATGTAGGATATGGAAAGCCTCGGCAGTATCAATCTTACCGATCCGCTCGGCAACCTCGGACATCTCATTTGCATAGCTGATCATCGTGGCCAGCAGACTATTGGACAGGTATTTGATAAATTCGGCGGTGGAACATGAGACAGCGCATACGGGAGCGCCCAGTTTTTCATAAAGCATCCTGAGCTTTTGTTCCGACCAGTCATCCGAGCAGCCGATCACCACCCGGTCCGCGTGGATAAAGTCTTCCCAGCAGTGCCCTTCGCGCAGGAATTCGGGATTGTTGGCGAGGGAAAAATCTACGCCATTCTTCCAACCCTGTGCTTCCAGATAAGGGAGGACGCGGTTTTCGACGGTTCCAGGTGGGACCGTCGATTTGATCACAAGCAGGAGTTTTTCTCCCTCCTGCTTGTATTGCATTGTCTCGTCCAGCGCCGCGAACAGGTCGGTCAAATCCGCCGCCCCATCCGGCCCACAGGGGGTTCCTACGCAATAGTAGACAATCCCACTGTTTTCTACCGCCTCCTGCACCGAATCCACAAGCTGGAACGGTCCTCCAAGATGCGTTTCCAGCTGTTCCCGCAGGGATGGTTCTGCAAAAGGGATTGTTTTTTCGCGGAGCATCTGTCGTCTGGACAAGCTCTTCTCCACACCGTACACCTGAAATCCCAGCTGTGCGAACCCCAGCGCAGTGGTCAATCCCACGAAACCAAGCCCAAATACCGAGATCATATGCGTGATTCCTCCATTTCCAGAAGATGCTCCAGATAACGGCCGACCCCATGGCGGGTGTCAATCTGCGGAGCGTAGTGGAGCAGCGTTCTGGCGCGGGAGAGGTCCGGACACCGCCGCTGCGGATTGTCGGTCAGGTAATGGATATCGCTGTGGGTACGGTAGCAGATCTGACCGCTGTAGCCGGTTTGTTTTTCCGCTACCTCACGATAAACCTGTGCAAGACCCGCGACCGAAAGCTCCTCCTGGTCCGAACCGATATTGAAAATCCCATAAGCGCCATAGAGCGCACATTTCAGCATACCGGTGACCGTATCCGAAGCATAGCAGAACGTCCGCGTGACCTTTCCGTCGCTATAGATAACAAGATCCTCCTTGTTGAGGACATTGCTCGCAAAATCGGCCACAACCCGCTGATCGTTGGTGCGCAGGCCGGGTCCGAAGCTGTTGAACGGGCGGATGACAGTGACCGGCATCTGGTATTGATGGTGATAGTTATAGCAGAGGGTTTCGCCAAACCGTTTGGACTCGTCATAACAAGCGCGGGGGCCGGACGTATTGACATAGCCGAAATAGGTTTCCGGCGTGGGGATCTGATCCGGCGCGGGATTCCCATAAATTTCGCTGGTAGAAAAAAACAGCAGGCTGTAGATTTCCCGGTCCCTGTAGAAGTCCAGCAGCCGCCGCAGCCCGATCACATCCGCATCAATCGTTTCGATTGGGTGCAGCCGGTAGTAGACTGGGGAAGCCAGTGACGCCATATGCAGGATGATCTGCGCATCGGCAGCGGGGGAGAGGCCGCAGACAGTAATATCCCCCTCAATCAGCTGGAAACGGGGGTCTGCCCGCAGTTCATCCACCCAGACGGGCCTGCCAAACTGGAAATTATCGATCCCGATCACGCGGGGAATCTCCAGGGATTCCCCATAAGCCCGCAGAAACTGCATCAGCAGATAGCCCAAAGAGCCTGCATAGCCGGTTACCAGAACGGTTTTTCCGGAAAGGGTACGCCGCTCGGCATCCGAAAGCCCCGCATAAATCCGCTGTATATCTTCCTGAACAATTTTCGTCATTCCAGATTCCTCTCTTTACCAGACTTTCCATGGGGCGATCCCGTTTCCCCAAAGGTATTCCAACATGCCCTTGTCCCGTTGGGTATCCATGCACTGCCAGAAGGCGGTATGCTCATAGGCGCCCAATTTCCCTTCACGGCTGAGCTGCTCGAGCGGCTCCCGCTCAAAGACACAGGGTTCCTCGTCTTTCACATAGGAAAAGACTTCCGGTTCCATCACCATAAAGCCGGCGCTGATCCAGCCACCGTCCTCCTTGGCCTTTTCCTTGAACCCATCGACATTCCCGGTGGCATGGTCGAGCTGGAGCACACCGAACCGTCCGCCCGGCTGGATCGCCGTAAGGGTGACCACCTTGCCGGAATCGCGGTGACGGTGCAGCAGCGCATGGAGGTCGATATTGGAAACACCGTCGCCATAGGTCATCATGAACGTTTCGTCCCCGATATATTTTTGCACACGCTTGATCCGGCAGCCGGTCTGCGCGTGCAGGCCGGTGTCTACCAGTGTAATTTTCCACGGTTCCGCGATATTATTATGAATGGTCATCCGGTTCCCGTCGGAAAAATCGAAGGTCACGTCCGAGCAGTGCAGGTAATACTGCGCGAAATACTCCTTAATCAGATACCCCTTGTAGCCGCAGCAGATGACAAATTCATTGAACCCGTAATGGGAATAGATTTTCATGATATGCCAGAGGATCGGGAACCCGCCGATCTCGATCATCGGCTTGGGACGCAGATGGCTTTCCTCCGAAATCCGGGTCCCCAGACCGCCCGCCAGAATGACTACTTTCATGAGAGCGCCCCTCCTTGCGGCTGAACCATCATAATCCGCATCATAGCCAGCTCGGGATCGTCCCCGTTGAGCTGCTGGTATCTGGACAGGATTTCCTGTGCTTCCTCCTGTTTTCCATCCTGCAAGGCGTTATAAAATGCGGTTTTCACCGCCTGTGCGAGAGATTCGAACTCCTCACGGTTTTTCCGCTCCTGTTCGCGGCTCTCGTCGATGGGGGAGAGCAGCACCGAAATCTCCCGGCTGCGCTCAGGATACTGTTTCAGCAGGGCCTGCAAGGCGCAGAAATACCCCTCGCGATCCTGCCGGTCATAGAGCGCAAGCGCCTGTTCGGCATCCAGCATAAAGGCATATTCACCCGGCAGCAGATACCGGTTTTCGGGCGTGCAGACCTCCCGACGCAACAGCAGCCGGCAGAACTGGGCATCCCAGCGGATATACCGGCAGACCAACGGGAAAAGCTCCTCGAGCAGGTTCTTGTCCGAGACGTCCCAGAGGGTGGAAATCAGCTGGAGCTGGGCGCGGCAGACGCCCGGGTCTTTCGGCGGGGCGGGGAATTCCTCAAAATAACGGTCAAAGGCGGGCGCAAGCTGCCCGGCGTTCTGGGCGAAAAGCTGTAGGGATTCCACCAGCGGTTCCCGGCTGGGGAGCTGCTGCAACCAATGGCAGGTTTCCCACAGACGGGAAACGTCACCGCTTTCGGCGGCATAAATGACGTCCACCGCTGCCGATAATTTCCAATGGGTTGGGAGAAGCAGTTTCCGGTCGGTACGGTCGAGGTAGGCGCGCGCTGTCTGGTATTCCCCCAGCTTGGCATAGCCGAACGCCAGCAGGAAGTTGGTGAGCATCCACTCGCCTTTTCCCGCCGAAGCCAATGTAACGCTGCCCGCATCTTCCGTACAGAGCTTTCCGGCGTGGTACTGCTCATAGAGCGCCTGATACTGTTTGAGCGGCGCAACCGCCCGAGAAAAAGCGTCCTGGTTGTGCAGGCTAAGCCCTAAGATGTAATTTATCTCCATATCCGACATGAGAGGGGGCTTCCCTGCACGCCCGTTAAGATACTGCTTGGCAATCCGCTCGGCCTCAGCGTATTCCTTCAAAGCCAGACAAAGATTCGCCAGTGACGTATAAACCGATGGATACATCCCCAGGCTCTTGTCTTGCGATTCCATCTCGATCGCCTGATAAAGCAGCTCCTTTTTCCTGTCCGCCTCCCATGGAATATCGAACGCGTAGGTATCCGAAAGCTCCCGCAGCCGCCGGGGAGTCATCGGGCCTGGCTCCTGTTCGAGCAGCGGACGGTTACGCAACTGTTTTTCCCGGAACACCTCTTTCTGATAGCCGCTGTGGTGCACCAAAGTTGGGAGCTGGACGATCGGGGAATAGGCGATCAGGGTTTCGTGTATCTTTCTGGCGAACCGGTTCCCCGGAATCCGGCGGTGAATCCGCATATAATAGGTGGTGGTAAACTCCTTGCGGGTACTGTCGGCATATTCATAGCGGATCATGGAAATCGTCTGATATTTTTTCGCTTCCTCGCTCTGCAAAAGATGAATCAGCGCTTCGCAATCGGCGTCAAGTACCTCGTCCGCGTCGATATAGAAGAACCATTCCCCCTGTGCGCGGTCGAGGGTTTCGTTTCTGGCCGCGCCAAAATCCCCGCTCCATGGAATCTGAAACAGGGTATCCGCATATTTTTCCGCAATTTCCATTGTGCGGTCGGTCGAACCGGTGTCCGCAATAATCAGTTCGCTGGGGACCGCCCTGCGCAGCGGCTCGAGCGCCTGCAAACATTCCTCGAGGATTGCCTCCTCGTTTTTTACGATCATGCCAATCGAAAGGCAAAGTTGCCCCTCGCGTGCTTTTACGCGTGC
The DNA here is from genome assembly GCF_000403395.2 of Anaerotruncus sp. G3(2012). GTDB lineage: Bacteria > Bacillota > Clostridia > Oscillospirales > Ruminococcaceae > Anaerotruncus. Next base: position 279,977 of record NZ_KE159657.1, read on the forward strand.
TTTCAAACCTTTCACAGCCTCCTTTTTCAGGTTGTTTGGAAACCGGGAAACGAGCTGTTTTCCGATCTCCAAGCAGTCTTAAACAGAGAAAGGGACAGACAGACAATCTGCCCGTCTGTCCCTTTCCATTGGAAATGAGACGCTTCCAAAGAAGCTGTGAAATTACTGGAGCAGCTGGAGCACGCTCTGCGGCTGCTGATTTGCCTGAGCCAGCATCGCCTGAGCGGACTGGGTCAGAACGTTGACTTTGGTGTACTCCATCATCATCTTCGCCATGTCGGTGTCGCGGATACGGCTGTTGGCCGACTGCAGGTTCTCCGACGCGGTGTCGAGGTTGTTGATGGTGTATTCGAGACGGTTCTGGGTTGCACCCAGGACGCCGCGCTGCTCGGAAACCTTGTCGATCGCGTTGCGGATCGTGTCGATCGCGTCAGCCGCGCCCGGTCTGGTCGAGATGTCGAGCGAAGCGATGCCCAGGCCCTTGCAGCTCATGTCTTTGACGCCGACGTTGATCTTGTTGTAGTGATCCGCAGTGTCGCCGATCTGGAGGGTCAAGCCGCCCGCAGCAGCACTGCCGTCGCCCTTCTTGAAGTTGAGCTGGGTTGCGGTGTTCCCATCGACCTTAACATCGTAGCCCTTCTCGCGGAGCTGGCTCGCGACACGCTCTGCCGCAGTTTTGTTGGCGACAAGGCCGTCCTGGGTGTAGATCGCGGTGTAGCCGAGGTCAGCCTCAGCGCCGTCTTTGACAAGCTGGAACTTCTGTCCGTCGATCTCGAAGTAGTTCTTGGAACCTGCGGTTGCGCCTGAGAAATCAATACCGAAGGTGTCGTCAACACCAGCGGTAACCGCGCCAACGCCGGTATCGCCCGAGGTGAGTGCAACGCCGTTGACCGTCTGGGAGACCTCAAGAATCTTGAAGTGAGTCTCACCCTTATCCTTGCCAGCCCAGGTGATTGAACCGGCGGCCAGAGTCAGGGTAGCATTCTCTTTGAAATCCTTGTTCGCGTTAAGCGCGGTCGAAACCTCAGCATCCAGCTTGGTGGCGTCGGTGACGCTGACCGAGATCGTGTTGATGCTGCCGTCCGCAGTCATATACTTGATCTCGAGGGACGAGCTGTCGCCCGCGGTCAGACCGGTGGACTTGTAGGTGGAAGCCGCCTGAGAAGCCGCGCTACCGCCAGAAGCGGTAACCCCGCTCATCGCAGCACCAGCCAGGCCGCTCTGAACCTTGGTCGAGCCAACGCCGGTCGCCATCGAACCGTCGAGCAGTTTGATGCCGTTGAAGTTGGTGGACTCGGAGATACGGTCGATTTCCTCTTTCAGCTTGTCAACCTCCTGCTGGAGCGACTCACGGTTGAGGTCGGCGTTGATGCCGTTCGCCGAACGGGTAGCCAGCTCGGTCATACGGTTGAGCATGTTGTGAACCTCAGTCAGCGCACCTTCAGCGGTCTGCACGACAGAAATACCGTCCTGGGCGTTCAACGAAGCGGTGTCGAGACCTTTGATCTGGGATTTCATCTTTTCAGAGATCGCCAGACCGGAAGCGTCGTCGCCCGCGCGGTTGATACGATAACCGGAGGACAGTTTCTCAAGAGCTTTGGAAACCTGATTGTTGTTCATGCCCAGCTGACGCTGAGAGTTGACTGCCATAATGTTGCTTCTTACTACCATTCCCATGGTGATACCTCCTTGAAATTACGCGGACACCATCCATTGTGTCCGTTGAAAATAAATATTTATTTTCAAGATTCCCTGCTCCGCGGCACAGAGAATCCGAAAACCATATTTTCAAACGCCCCGCCCCTCTTGGGCACCAGCGCGCCCGGCCTCTTGCCGGAAGTAAAAAGCGACCTTGGAAAATACCTTTCTGATTTGGTTGTCTCAGGTTTTTCAGGCCCTTCTATCTCTGATACTCGCACGCCGCGCCCAAAACTAAACCCCTTCCCGCAAAAAAAATTTTTCCTTTATCTGTGGGCGGAAACGTTGAGATTTATATGGAACTATGTTATAATATATGCAAAAAAGGCCTGTGTCACATTGCGTCATATTACAACAGATTATGTAAGTTTTTTGCCGGGAGAAAAACACGAGGGGGCTTTTCTCCCGCAAAAAGCCCCCTTTTGCCGCCAGATGCACTATGCTGACGAACCTTTTTTGTTTGTGAAAGCCAGAATTGTGCCTATAATAATAAGTATGCGAGTGCGGCAAGCAGGGTATTGTCCGCCTTCTCGTTATAAAGGACAAACATCAGACCCATAATTAAAAGGGTTTCGCTGTCCAGGCTGAACCGGTCGAGCAGGCCCTTGATCGGGTCCTGTGGATGCATCTGGTTCTGCATCGGCAGGTTCTGCTGCGGGAACGGCTGCTGGGCCTGCTGCGGCTGAGGCTGCGGTTGTTCTGTGGGAGCGCTGGCGGGCGGCTCCGGCTCTTCTACCACCCGGGACTGCGCTTCGATCACCGGCGGGGCTGCGGGCAGCTCACCGATCGGCGTTTCCTCCCCGTAGAAGCTTGGCACCTGCGCCCGCGCCTGGAATTCATGCACCCGGTTCACAGCTTCCTGCTGCATCCGGAGCATGTCTTCTTCGGTGTAGGTCTTTGTGCTGTTCCAGCGCATCATCTGCGGCCACCTCCCAAAAGGCTGCCCAGCCCACTGAGCAGTCCGCTGTCACGCAGTGCCGGCCATGCGCGCATCAGCTGCATGATCCGCACCGCATCGTCAATCCTTCCTGCACGCGTCTCCGAAAAGTGCGGCTTGAGCGAGCGCAGCAGGTCGATATTTTTGTCGCTCTGGTTAAAGGTGCCCATAATCCCCGCGATCTTCGAGACCGCGTCGAGGTTTGGCGCGCCTGTGCCTGCGCTTCCCGCATTCCCGGCGTTCGCTGCGGCAGAGTTTCCGCCTGCGTTCTGGAAGTTTTGCAGGATGGACGCGATTGCGCCCGGGTCGATCCCCCCGCCGGACGGCTGTTCCCCGCCCGCCGGAGGGGACTGTTCTGCACCTCCGGTATTGATGCCCAGCGACTGCGCCACCTGGCGGAGCTGCTCCATCTTGCTTGGATCACCAAGGATCGAGCTGATTGTGGAATTCAGATCGTCCATTTCCATACAAAGCCTCCCTTTATCCGGCTGGTTATTTCCCCATCAGCCCTTTCAGCAGCATCTGCACCTTGGGGCTTGCGATCAGTTTTTCGATCGCGGCAGGATTGTTCATCAGATTGTTGATCTGCGCCTGTTGGCCGGGGGTCAGATTCTGCATCAAACCATCCATGTTGCCGCTCTGCATCTGCTCCTTGAGCTTCTGCGGATCGGTTCCCATCTTCTGGCTGGCCATCTGCATCAAAGAGTCCATCTGATCGGGGGAAATGTTAAAATTGTTGCCCAATTTGATTCACCGCCTGTTTCATTTCAATTCATAGTATGTTATATTAGTAGCAGATATTCTCAAAAGTGTGACAGGGAATTCGCCCTGTTTGCTCCGCTCAGGAGCGGAGATTGGAGGAGAGAGAAGAATGAGGATCATTGTGATGTCGGATACCCACCGCGATTTTTTCGCCATTCAGGAGCTGGTGCAAAAGCATCAGGATGCGGAAATCTTTATCCATCTGGGGGATGGTGCGAGTGAATTTTCGCAGATTGTCACCCTCTACCCGAACCACAAATTTTTGAATGTGCGTGGAAACTGCGATTTTGGGGTAGAAGCGACATTGGCAGGGTGCTTTTCCTGTGGAATCGCCAAGATTTTTTATACACATGGGCATATGTACAGCGTAAAATACGATCTGGACGGCCTTTTGGATGCTGCAAAGGAGGTCGGGGCGAACGTCGTGCTGTTTGGGCATACCCATGTCCCGCTCTGTACCTATCGGGATGGCATCCATCTGATGAATCCCGGCAGCTTGGGGATGCCCCGCGGCAACAACCCGAGCTATGGGGTGATCGACATTACCGAAAAGGAGATCGTCTGCTTCGTCAACGAACTGTAAAATCGAACGGCTGAAACGAAAGAAATAAAAACCAAAAGTTTCGTCCACCTTTTCAAAGGTGGCGGTTTCCAAAAGCAGAGCCTTTGGCCGCGCTCCGCAGAGCGCGGAACGCTTTATCCTGAGAAGCGCCTTTTTGGGGTGAATTGCCGCCCGGAGGGTGGCAAGAGGGGGCTTTTTGCAAGAAAAAAAGCCCCTTGTATCTGCGTAGTTTTATGATTGAAATACCAAACCGGAGGAATTTATGATTACAGTCAGCAATGTAAGTTTAATGTTCGGCGGGACCAAGCTGTTCGCAGGGGCGGACCTCAAGTTTACCCCCGGCAACTGTTATGGGATCATCGGCGCAAATGGTGCGGGAAAATCCACTTTCCTGAAAATCCTCTCGGGAGAGCTGGAACCAACCACAGGAGAGGTGGCCATTCCGGAAAAATGCCGGATTTCAGTGCTCAAACAGGACCAGTTCCAGTATGACGCCTACCCGGTGATTGATACGGTCATCATGGGCAACCCGCGGCTTTATCAGGTGATGAAAGAGAAGGACGCGCTCTATGAAAAGCCGGACTTTTCGGATGCGGACGGGGAGCTTGCCGCCGAATTGGAAGGGGAGTTCGCCGAGATGAACGGCTGGGAGGCCGAAGCGGATTCCGGGCGCCTGCTGCAAGGGCTTGGCATCTCCACCGAGCTGTACGGCGTCCCGATGGGCGAGCTGAAAGGCGGGGAAAAGGTCAAGGTGCTGCTGGCACAGGCTCTGTTCGGGCAGCCGGACATCCTGCTGCTCGACGAGCCGACCAACAACCTCGATATCCGGTCGATCGACTGGCTGGAAGATTTTTTGCTCGATTTCCCCGGTACGGTGATTGTCGTCTCGCATGACCGGCATTTCCTCAATACGATCTGCACCCACATTGTGGATATCGACTTCAACCAGTGCCGGATGTATGTCGGCAACTACGATTTCTGGTATGAGTCGAGCCGGCTGATGCAGTCGATCCTCAAGGACCAGAACAAACGTCGGGAGGACCAGATCAAAGAACTGCAAAACTTCATTGCGCGGTTTTCGGCGAACAAGTCCAAGTCCAAGCAGGCTACCTCCCGCCGCAAGCTTCTTGAAAAACTCACCGTAGACGAAATACCGGTCAGTTCGCGGCGGTATCCATGGGTCGGCTTCAAGCCTGACCGCGAGGTGGGCAAGGACATCCTGGAGGTCAAAGAGGTATCCAAAACGATTGATGGGGTCAGGGTGCTCGACCGCGTTTCATTCCTTGTTAATCGTGGAGACAAGATCGCGCTAGTCGGCGAAAATGAGCAGGGGCAGACCGCTCTGTTCCGGATTCTGGCAGGGGAGTTGGAACCAGACAGCGGCAGCTACAAATGGGGGCAGACTGCAACCTTCTCCTATTTCCCCAAGGACAATTCCGCATATTTCAACAACAGTGAACTGACTATGCTCCAGTGGTTTGCGCAGTACTCCCCCGACGACACCGAGACGTTCATGCGAGGATTTCTTGGACGAATGCTCTTTTCAGGAGACGACGTGTACAAACAGGTCAAAGTGCTTTCGGGCGGAGAAAAGGTGCGGTGTATGCTTTCCCGGATGATGCTTACCGGCGCAAATGTGCTGCTGCTCGACCAGCCGACCAACCATCTGGATCTCGAGTCGATCACTGCGGTCAACAACGGCCTGACCGATTTCCCGGGCAACCTGCTTTTCTCCTCACAGGATCACCAGTTCATCCAGACAATCGCCAACCGGATCATTGAAATTCACGCGGATGGAACGATTACCGACCGGATGATGACGTTCGATGAATACCTGGAGTATAAAAAATCACAGGAAAAATGACAAAAGGGGGGCTTTTTGCAGATGGAAAAGCCCCCTCGTTCTATTCCTCGGGCGGCGGCTCTTGGGGGTGCTCTTCCGATACGGAAAGGCATCCTTTTTTGATTCGCCGGAAGAGGACTGTTTTTTACGGGCGGGACATGCTATAATAAACACAGATCGAACAATAAGAACCCGTATTCACAACCATTTGATACCGTCTGAGCGGGTCTTTTGCCGGCCTGCCGCGTTGAAAAATCTTGCAATACACAAAGTATTGCCTGTGTTTTTTCGCCTCGCAGGGCAGTAAAATCCCTCGCCCATCCGGCATCCCCTGATTATGAATACAGGTTCTAAGACTGTTTGCAGCAGCGCTTTGTGCAGTGTGAAACCGGCCTTGCCGGCTTTCATGCTGCTCCGGTGCTTGCAGTGATGCAATTACGGTCCAAAGCATACTGCGTTTGAAAGGAGAACAAGATGAAGCTGCTGGCAATCGACGGGAACAGCATCCTGAACAGAGCCTATTACGGCGTCAAGGCACTCACCACCAAAAACGGGGAATTTACCAACGGAATCTATGGTTTTTTAAATATCCTGCTCAAGCTGACCGACGAGGTGAAGCCAGATGCGGTCGCCTGTGCATTCGACCTGCGCGCCCCAACCTTCCGGCACAAGATGTACGAGGGGTACAAGGCCCAGCGAAAAGGGATGCCCAACGAGCTGGCCTCCCAGCTACAGCCGCTCAAGGACCTTTTGCGGGCGCTGGGCTATGTCATTGTCGAATGTGAGGGATACGAAGCGGACGACATTCTGGGCACGCTGGCGAAAGCGTGTGGGGACGCAGGGAACGACTGTGTGATCGCGACCGGGGATCGGGACAGCCTGCAGCTGGTCGGGGAGCATGTGACCGTCCGGCTGGCCACCACCAAAATGGGCCAGGCATCCTCGACCTTCTATGACACGGAAGCGGTGCGGGAGAAATACGGCGTGACGCCCGAAAAGCTGGTCGATGTGAAAGCGCTGATGGGGGATGCATCAGATAATATACCAGGAGTAGCAGGTATTGGAGAAAAAACAGCATGTAGTCTGATCCAACAGTATCAGGACCTGGACTTTCTGTATGACCACCTCGACGAACTGGAACTCAAGCCTGCGGTGCGTAAAAAGCTGTCCGAGGGCAAAGATTCGGCGTATATGAGCCGCGCCCTTGCCAAAATCTGTTGTGAGGCCCCGGTCGACACCGAACCGGCCCATTATCTGCGCGGAGAAGTCGACCATCCCGCAGCAGCTTCGCTCTTCGCGCGGCTGGAGATGTTCACCATGCAGGACCGCTGGAAGATCGATGGTTCGACCGTCCCGGCAGAAGCTGCCGAGCCGTTGGAGCCGGTGCGGGCGGTTTGTGACCCGGATAACCTTCTGGAGATCATCACGCAGGATGGAAAGGCGGATCTGCTGGTCCGGATGGATGCAGACGGGGAGCCATCCGCGCTGGCGGCATGGTGCGGCGGAACGCTCTATCTGACACGGGGAACCGAGCTGCCGGAACTGCTGCGGTCGGGCCTGCCGCTTCGGGTTTGGAGCAGCAAGCCGCTCTACAAATTTGGATACCGGAACCAGATCGAGCCGGCCGGGATCGCCTTTGACGGGGAACTCGCCGCATATCTGCTCAGTCCGACCAGTACAGCTTATGATCCGCTCCGGCTGGCGGCGCAGTACGGAACCCCTGCACCGCCGGTTGAAGGGGTACTGCTGGGGGACTATGCAGAACTTGCGCCGCAGGCCGCAGCAATCCCCACACTTTTTGACCGTATGGAAGCGGAGGTTGCCGCACATGAGCAGGGGAAGCTGCTGCATGAAATTGAGATGCCGCTTGCACAGGTTTTAGCGGTGATGGAGTGTGAAGGCTTTTCGCTTGACAGTGATGCGCTGCGGGCGTATGGCGAAGAACTGGATGGGCGGATCGAGTCGCTTCAGGAAGGGATTTTCCAACATGCGGGAAGCCGGTTCAACCTGAATTCCCCCCGGCAGCTCGGGGATGTGCTGTTCGTGGATCTCGGTCTGCCCGCCAAAAAAAAGACCAAAACCGGCTATTCAACCAATGCGGATGTGCTGGAATCGCTGCGGGGAAAACATCCGATCATTGAGCTGATTCTGGAATACCGGAAACTGTCCAAGTTGAAATCGACCTATGTGGACGGACTGCTCAAGGTGGTCGGCCCGGATGGACGGGTGCGCTCCACCTTCCAACAGACTGAAACCCGTACCGGACGGATCAGTTCGACCGAACCCAACCTGCAAAACATCCCGGTGCGCACCAAAGAGGGCAGCCGCCTGCGGGCGTTCTTCAAAGCGCGGGAAGGCTGGCGGCTGATCGACGCGGACTATTCGCAGATCGAGCTGCGGGTGCTGGCGGATATCTCGGGCGACCCGCAGATGATCGAGGCATTCCGCAGTGGGGAGGACATCCATACCCGCACTGCTGCGCAGGTGATGGGGCTTCCCGAACTGATGGTCACGCCCGAGATGCGTTCACGGGCCAAGGCGGTTAACTTCGGTATTGTTTATGGAATCGGGGCGTTCTCCCTCTCGCAGGACATCGGGGTGACGGTCGCCGAGGCCGACCGGTATATCAAAGGATACCTGGAAACCTACGCCGGGGTAAAACGCTATATGGAAGAGACGATCCGCTCCGCGCGGGAAACCGGCTACGTCAAAACGCTGTTTGGACGGAGGCGGTATCTGCCCGAGCTGGCCGCGTCCAATAAGGTGACGCAGGCATTTGGGGAGCGGGTCGCGATGAACACACCCATTCAGGGAACCGCGGCAGACATCATCAAAATCGCGATGATCCGGGTGTTTGAGCGGCTGAAAAAGGAACAGATGCGCGCCCGGCTGATCCTTCAGGTGCACGACGAACTGTTGGTCGAGGCGCCTGAGGAAGAGATCACACTGGCTACGATCATCCTCAAGGAGGAGATGGAACATGCGATCCAGCTCAAGGTGCCGCTCGAGGCGGATACCAACGTGGGCGACAACTGGCTGGCTGCGAAATAGCGTTTTTTTCGGAGAGCTGATGAGAAAGAGGGGGATAGGATGGAGATCGCCCGGATGGAGGCCGGACAGGTTTCGGCTGTTGCCGCGCTCGAACGGCAGTGCTTTTCCGAGCCGTGGAGCGAACGCACCTTGGCGCAGGAACTGGAAAACCCGCGCGCGGCTTTCTGGGCCGCATCCGAAGGGGGGCGGCTGGCCGGATATGCCGGGATGCATCGAGTGCTGGACGAAGGATATATCGCGAATGTGGCGGTGGATGCGGCGTTCCGTCGTCAGGGCGTGGCGACCGCCCTGCTGCGGACCCTTCTGGAAGATGCGCAGATACACGGGCTCTCGTTTGTAACACTGGAGGTGCGGGAAGGAAACCTTGCCGCGATTTCATTCTATCGGAAGCTCGGGTTTCAGGAGGTCGGCAGGCGGAAAGGGTTTTACACAGCGCCGCAGGAGGACGCGGTGCTGATGACCCTGTTCCTGTCGGGAAATTCGGCAGATTCCGCGCGATAGGGTATGTTCTTTTTCGGAAAACTATGGTATACTAAATTATTCTATTTCAGCGGCGTTCAAAAAGCCTGCTAAGGAGGACTTTCCAGATGAATGGTCAGGGAAAAACATTTTATATTACAACACCGATCTATTATCCGTCGGACAAGCTGCACATCGGGCATAGCTACTGCACCGTTGCAACAGATGTCATGGCGCGCTATAAAAGGATGCAGGGGTTTGACGTCCTGTTCCTCACCGGTACCGACGAGCATGGGCAGAAGATCGAACAGAAGGCAGAAGCTGCCGGCGTCACCCCACAGCAGTATGTAGATCAGGTGGTTGCGGGCATCAAGGAGCTTTGGAAGCTGCTGAACATTTCGAACGACCGGTTTATCCGCACGACCGACAGCTACCATCAGGAGTCGGTGCAGAAAATCTTCAAAACGCTTTACGACAAGGGTTATATTTATAAAGGCTCCTACAAGGGTAAATACTGCACCCCCTGCGAGTCGTTCTGGACCGAGAGCCAGCTCAAGGACGGGAAATGCCCCGACTGCGGGCGGGAGGTTATCGATGCGGAAGAGGAAGCGTACTTCTTCAAGCTGTCTGCATTTGCCGACCGGCTGGTCAAACTCTACGAAGAAAACCCGCTCTTTATGGAGCCGCAGAGCCGCCTGAACGAGATGGTGAACAACTTCATCAAGCCGGGTCTGGAAGACCTGTGCGTCTCCCGCACCTCTTTTAAATGGGGGATCCCGGTCACTTTTGATCCGAAGCATGTTGTCTATGTCTGGGTGGACGCACTCTCCAACTATATCACTGCGCTCGGCTATGGCAATGAGCAGTACCACGATTTTGAGAAGTACTGGCCCGCCGATGTGCACTTTGTCGGCAAGGAGATCATGCGGTTCCACACGATCATCTGGCCGGCGATGCTGATGGCACTCGATCTGCCGCTGCCGAAAAAGGTCTATGGGCATGGATGGCTGCTGCTCGAGGGGGGCAAAATGTCCAAATCCAAGGGCAATGTGGTCGATCCGGTGGTGCTGGTTGAGCGGTACGGGGTGGACGCGATCCGCTATTTCCTGTTGCGGGAGTTCCCGTTCGGCTCGGACGGACTGTTCTCCAATGAAAGCCTGATTACCCGGATCAACGCCGACCTTGCCAACGACCTGGGGAATCTGGTTTCCCGTTCGGCTGCGATGGTTGGGAAATATTTTGATGGGACCTTGCCCGCCGAGCGTCATGCGGAACCGCTCGACGATGAGGTGATCGCGATTGCAAAATCCCTCAAACAGAATTATGAAACCCAGATGGAAGCATTTGCGTTCCAGAACGCACTGATCGAGATTTTCAAGCTGGTGTCCCGCACCAACAAGTATATTGATGAAACCGCGCCCTGGGTGCTCGCCAAGGACGAGGCCAACCGCCCACGGCTCGCGTCGGTGCTTTACAATCTGCTCGAGTGTGTCCGGATCGCGGGCATCCTGCTCACCCCGTTTATGCCTTCCACTGCGCCGAAAATCTTCGAGCAGATCGGTGCGGATGCAGGAATCACAAATTATGAGTCGGCGGGGACCTATGGTTTGCTGCCCGCGGATGTGGCCGTCCACAAGGGCGAAGGACTGTTCCCGCGGATCGACGTGGCCAAAGAGCTTGCCGCGCTGGAAGCCTCCAAAGAAAAGGCAGTGGAGAAAGCGCCGAAAGGGGAGAAAAAATCTGTTCCTGCCAAAAAGGAGCAGCCCCAGCCGGCCGAAGGGGTGGCATCGCTCATTACAATCGACGACTTTGCCAAGGTGCAGCTGCGGGTAGCGAAGGTGACCGCCTGTGAGCCGGTGCCCAAGGCGGACAAACTGCTCCGCCTCCAGCTGGATGATGGTTCAGGAACTCCCCGGCAGGTGGTTTCGGGGATTCATCCATGGTATGAGCCGGACGACCTGATGGGTAAAAAAGTGATTGTCGTGGCGAATCTGAAGCCTGCCAAACTGCGTGGGGTCGAGTCTAACGGGATGATCCTTGCGGCAGACGCAGGGGAGAACGAGGTCAAAGTGATCTTTGTGGATGCTTCGGTCCCCTGCGGTTCGGTAGTTCGGTAATGAACTCTGGGGATGGCTCATGCCATCCCCGGAGTCTGTTACTCTTGAGGAGAATCCTATTTCAAATTTTTTGCAGGGGGCTTTTTCTCTTGCAAAAAGCCCCCTCTTGCCGCTTCGCGGCAATTCACCCGAAAAAAGCGCTTCACAGGATAAAGTGTTCCGCGCTCTGCGGAGCGCGGCCAAAGGCGCTGCCTTTGGAAACCGCGATTTTTTGAAAAAAATCGAGTAAAACTTTAGTTTTGGGAAAAAGCGGCACCCGGCCCGGAAGGGAGGGGCCTACGGGGAGGGGTCACCGACCCCTCGCCCGCAAGGCAAACTGAGGGGGCGTCGCGGCGTATGCCGCGCTTCGGACCGAAGGCCCGAGAAGTCCCCCGAAGAAGGGCGCTTGCGCCCCGGAAGTTTGGGCTGGAACCCAAACTTCCGTTGCCTCACTGCCTTTGGAAACCGCGATTTTTTGAAAAAAATCGAGTAAAACTTTCGATTTTAGGCAGGTTTTAAGAAAGAAAGTTGCCTGCACAGATTCCGGGTTTTGAAAGAAAAAACTGAAAAATTTGATTGGGAGGATACCCATGTACCAAAACATCTTCGATTCCCATGCCCATTATGACGATGAAAAGTTTGATCCAGACCGCGCAGAGATCATCGAATCGCTGCCTGAAAAAGGGGTTTGTCATGTTGTGAACATCGCTTGTGATATGCGTTCCTGTGAAACCGGCATCGCCCTAACCGAAGCGTACCCTTTTTTCTCCTCTTCGGTAGGTGTCCACCCGCATGCCGCCAGTTCGTTCATCCCCGGTGATCTCGACATCCTTGCTGGTTATACCAGCCGGTCCAAGGTTGCCGCGATCGGTGAGATCGGCTTGGATTATCATTATGATTTCTCCCCGCGCGACGTACAGAAACAGGTGTTTGAGGCCCAGCTTGGGCTGGCCTGCGACCTCGGTTTCCCGGTGGTCATCCACGATCGGGAAGCCCACGCCGACACCATGGAGCTGCTGAAAAAGTACCGTCCGAAAGGGATTGTACACTGTTATTCCGGCAGTGCGGAGATGGCAAAAGAAATTCTGAAACTGGGGATGTATCTGGGCTTCGGCGGTGCGGTGACCTTCAAGAATGCGCGTAAGACACTCGAAGCGGCAGCGGCTGTCCCGCTTGACCGGCTGCTGGTGGAAACCGACTGTCCATATATGTCCCCGGTTCCATTCCGGGGGCAGCGGTGCGATTCCGCGATGATTTCCCATACAGCAGAACGTCTGGCGGAACTTCACGGTATTCCGGCCCAGGAGCTGCTCGACCGGACCTGTGAAAATGCCGAACGGGTCTACCGATTGACCGATGTGCAAAGATGACAGGATGTCCTGTATTTGACATTTCGCCTAAAAAGAGTATAATAGTCTTGTGCATCATTATTGGATATCCGCTGTCATAGGCAGGACGCCTGCCGGAAACACCTCGTGCGGAACCTTTCGCCGCCGTCTTTGCGGATCGTATTTTTAGAATTTAAGGAGTGAATCCCGATGCCTACATCAAAGAAAAACGTCTATACCATTGTGCTTCACAATACCAAAAAAGTCCTTGGCGCTGCAGACCCTTCCGCAGAAAATGGATGCCCGGTCCTGCTTCAGGATGCTGACAATTCCGTTTCCCAGCAGTGGGAGCTGATCTCCTCAGAGACAGGCTGCAAGCTGGCGCATAAGGCTTCCGGCAGGCTGCTTGATGTCATGCAGGCTGGCACCGAAAACGGCTCGCGGCTCCAGCTTTGGGAGGATGTGAACGGTGACAGCCAGCTTTGGCAGACCGAGGAGACGGATGCAGGCTGCAAACTGAAATCCTGCAAATCCGGCCGCTGCATGGATGCTGGGATGGAAGCGGCAGCGGGCGCCCCTATCCAGCTTTGGGACGATGTGAACGGGGAAAACCAGCTTTGGGACCTTGTGCCGGTTTCTGTGCGCAAGCCTGCGGCGCCGAAAGCAGACAAACCGGAAGCGCCCCAAAACAGCGAACCTGCGGCAGCGCCGAAATCCGAAAAAGCGCCGGCAAAAAAAGCTGCCGGAAAAACCGGAACCCGCCGTTCTCGGAAAACAAAATAAGCTGTTGTTTGCCACTTTCCCATGTTTTTGGGGATAGTCGTTCAAAAAAAGTATAAAATTTCGATTTTTTACCGGATTTCTATTTGACTATTACTGGGGATGTGGTAAAATAGAAGCAATCATATTTCAATTTCAGCTTTCCTTGCGGTAGGGCGCCTGTTTGTTGTGCCGTCGCGCCGCAGCAGCTCACGGGAGGGTCATTATGAGCAACGTTAACCAAACTGAAATCCTGTTGGAATCCGGTACCAATGAGCTTGAAATCATGGAATTCACGATTGACGGTGAGCTTTTTGGCATCAATGTCGCCAAGGTACGTGAAATCATGAAATACAGCCCTGTCAAGCTAATGCAGAATGCCCACCCGGTGATCGAGGGCATCTTCAAACCGCGCGACACCGTTATTACGGTCATCGATTTGGCACAATATCTTGGTTTGCCTCCGTCTCAGGATATTTCCCACGATATTTTTATCATTGCAAACTTCAACGAACTGAACTTTGCATTCCATGTGCATGGGGTAGTTGGCATCAACCGGATTTCCTGGCGCAAGATCCAGAAACCGGATAAAATTATCTATGGTGGGAATGAAGGGGTTGCGACCGGTATTGCGGAATTCCGGGATCATCTCATCACAATTCTGGATTTCGAAAAGATCATTGCGGAAATCTGCCCGGAAACCGGTATCCAGCTCGAGGATATTGACGATCTTGGCCCTCGCTTCCGCTCGGACAGGAAGATTCTGATTGCGGAAGATTCGATGCTGCTTTCCAAAATGATTGTCGAGTGCCTGCATCGGGCAGGGTATATCAATACGATCAAGACAGATAATGGCCAGGAAGCGTGGGACTATCTCTGCGAAGCCAAGGAGTCGGGCGATCCGATCGATACGCATGTCAACCTGGTGGTTACTGATATTGAGATGCCCCAGATGGATGGGCATCGTCTCACCAAGCTGATTAAGGAGGACCCGACTCTGAAGGTTCTGCCTGTGGTTCTCTTCTCTTCGTTGATCAATGAGGAAATGAGAATCAAGGGTGAGCAGCTTGGCGCAGATGAGCAGATTACAAAGCCGGAAATCGCCAATCTGGTTTCGATCATTGACCGGCTTACGGATAATACTCCGTCAGAATACGCGGAGCTTTGATCTTTTCAGAAGCGTTTGTTTAAACACCGTCTGGTTTTGGGGCCGGGCGGTGTTTTTTGTACCCGGAAACTTTTTAAAGATTTTTTTGCAAAACCACTTTAGTTTCCCTGGGAGCGTGCGAAAATAAAGAGTAGAGACCTGTGACAAAACCTATACTTTTTGTCACAGTTCTCTTTTTTTGTTTTTTCTGGAAATTTTCCGTATATAAGACGTAGATTTTACATTTTGTATAAATATTTTCCCTGATATAGGAATAATATCTCATATTTTAGGAGAAATCCGCGCCTTCCGAGGTGTGACATTGGCTATACCTTTTGTCACACCCCCGGAAGGCTTTTTTGCGTTACAAGGAGGTAACCGTATGCTCGTGCTTGGGACGAATATCGGGGAATATGTCGTGATCGACGACCGGGTGGTTGTGCGTGTGATCCGCCTGAACGGCGATATCAAGCTGGCGATCGACGCGCCGAAGGAAATGCCGATCGTGCGGGGGGAGGTCTATGAGCGCACCCACCCGCGTCCGGCAGTGATCGAGAATGACCGCCGACATTACAGCCGGCCACGCAAAAACTGTGCAACAGGCCCGAAATCAGCGTCACGCTGAAACCAAAAGTTTCGTCCACCTTTTCAAAGGTGGCGGGGTCGAGGGGCAGAGCCCCCGACGCGCTCCGCACTGCGAGCCGCAGCGAAGCGTTTCGAGCGCAACCCGCCGAAGGCGGGCTCTTAGCGCGAGATGAGCGCGGAACACCTTATCCTGTGAAGCGCATTTTTCGGGTGAATTGCCGCCCAAAGGGCGGCAAGAGGGTGCTTTTTGCAAGTGAAAAAGCACCCTGCCACACGCAGAGATACAGCCCCCGCGCGGAACGCGCAGATGAATTTGTTTTCCGGTCTGTCCGCCGCCGCGGAGCGGGCAGGCTTGAAAAATAGAATAAACGGGCGGAATGGATAACGCCCGCAGAATTTAAGGAGGTTTCACCATGGGAATGGTAGTAAGAAGCAACATTATGGCAGTCAATGCACAGCGTCAGCTGGGCGTGAACAACAACCAGGTTTCCAAGGCGCTGGAGAAGCTGTCCTCTGGTTACCGCATCAACCGCGCGGGCGACGACGCTTCCGGTCTGGCGATCTCGGAAAAGATGAAAGCCCAGATCAAAGGTCTGGACACCGCTTCCCTGAACGCACAGGACGGTATTTCGGTCGTGCAGACCGCTGAAGGCGCGCTGACCGAGGTCCACAACATGCTCAACCGTATGGTCGAGCTGGCAACCCGTTCGGCGAACGGCATCAACGCCGACCTCAACCGGGATGCGCTCCAGAACGAGGTTTCCGCACTCCAGGAGGAAATTGACCGTATCGCGCAGGCGACCACCTTCAACGACATCCACCTGCTTGATGGAACCGGCGGCAGCGGCGCTGGAACCGGCGGCACTGCGGGTGCAACGTTCGATGATCCGACTTCGACCGCTATCACCAACATTACAGAGGGTGTTGCTGGTACTGCTGCTGTCTTTGACATTGATGTCGCTGGCTTCTCAGGAACAACGGCCGGTGCTGTCGACATCAAGGTCGGAGATGTGGTAATCGGAACCGTCGACGTCACCGAGGGCATGACCGATGCAGAGTTTGCGCAGGCGCTCAATGGCCAGACCTTTACCGTCCAAGACGATACTGGTACGGATGTAGAATTTACAGCATCTGTTACCGGTACGACGGTTACCTTTACAGCAGGTGACAGTACAAATGCTTTGACCCTCTCCGGCGGCACCAATATTGATGTCGATGGCGGCTATACCATCGAGGCACAGCAGGCTGCCGGTGCTGCTAAAGCGGCTGCGGCTGATGCCCCTGAAAAGCCGGACTTCAGCGGAGCGAATGCACTCACTTTCGACGACGCAGATGGTAACGGTGCTTCCGCAGATGCTAGCGGTTTGGATGCGGATGCGATCCAGGCGGCGCTTGATGCGGCTGCGGCAGCAGATCCTACTGTGACTGGCGGCAATATCACGATTGAGCTGAATCAGGCAGGTGACGGATACGAGCTGAAGGCTGGCAATGTTCTGCTTGGCAGCACCGGCAATGCAGCAAATAATAGTATCGTTGGCGCAGACAATGCTGGTACGGACAAAGAATTGGTATTCACTACTGCGGATGGTACAGCACTTGGAAAAGTGGTAGTCTCTGCTACGACCGGTACTGCATTAACTGGCGAGATGGATGCTCCTCTCGATACCGGCGTAGCGGCAACTGCGGCTGGCGCAGATAACAATGGTGCAGCAGGCGGCGGAAGCACCTTCACCCTCCAGATCGGTGATACCGCTGACAGCTATAATCAGCTGACCTTCACGATCAACAGCATGACTTCGACCGCGATCGGTGTCGGTTCGGTTGACATCAGCACACTGAAAGGCGCGCAGAATGCGATCGCAACGGTGAAAAACGCGATTGACACCGTTTCCACCCAGCGTGCGGAGCTTGGTGCGATCCAGAACCGTCTGGAATACACCATCAACAACCTGGACACCTCCTCCGAGAACATCCAGGCCGCGAACAGCCGTATCCGCGACACCGATATGGCCAAGATGATGATGGAATACACCAAGGTCAACGTGGTTACCCAGTCTGCACAGGCGATGCTCGCGCAGGCTAACCAGCAGCCCCAGAGCGTGCTCCAGCTCCTCCAGTAAGGATTGTTGTAAGCATTTTTCTGTGTCTTTTCTTCAAAACAGCCGGACGGTTTTTACCGTCCGGCTGTCGGCGTTTTCCTACGCAGGT
This sequence comes from Anaerotruncus sp. G3(2012), assembly GCF_000403395.2. GTDB lineage: Bacteria > Bacillota > Clostridia > Oscillospirales > Ruminococcaceae > Anaerotruncus. Next base: position 297,412 of record NZ_KE159657.1, read on the forward strand.
TCAGGGCAGGCCCACTGGTTTCGATTGCGATCCGCCAGCCTGTGGATGCGTTTGTATCGCCTGTTTTGAAAAAACCAACAAAAAACTCTGGCATCTTTCGGTGATTTATGGTATCATAGTCATTAGAACAGATCGGACGCCGGGTTATGGTGAGAACAGCAGGTGTACTTCTGACCGTTCCCGCCCCATTGGCCAATGAGGCCAGTTGCTTTTCAATCACGGTATCCTGTCTGTAACGTGTAAACAGCTGCATGAAGCGCGTCACAAAGGCGTTTGCTGCTATGGTGGAACGATGAGGATCAACAGCAGGAAAAGGGGGATGGCAATATGAAACTGATTTTTGCGATCGTATCCAATGACGACAGCTCGAGGGTTTCCAAAGAGCTGACCAAGAACAGGTTCTCGGTGACAAGGCTGGCCACAACCGGTGGCTTTTTGATGGCGGGAAATACCACATTCCTGATCGGTACAGATGATGACAAGGTGGATGAAGTGATCTCGATTATCGGAAAGCACTCCAAAAAACGAACCCAGATGGTACCGTCCTCCGCGTCCTATGGGGTGGGGATGTACACCTCGTTCCCGGTGGAGGTGCAGGTCGGCGGCGCGACCATCTTTGTCACCAACATCGAGCGGTTTGAGAAACTCTGATGTCAGGTCTGCTTTATAACCGCAAAGCTTCCGCTGCGCTCGCCAGCCTTGGGGCCGGCGGGCGTTTGCCGCATGCAATCCTGCTCGAAGGCCCCGCCGGTTCGGGAAAGCACCTCGCGGCGGAAATCATCGCCCGATATGCGCTCTGCACCGCCCAGGAAAAGCCGTGTGGGCAGTGCGCCGGGTGTGTGAAGGTTGGGAAGCGGGTCCATCCCGATGTGCGGTACTATGGGGTGCCCGAAGGGAAGAAGGAATTTCCGATCGACCTTGTGCGGGAGATCCGGCAGGACGCATATATTGCACCAAACGAGGGTACCTGTAAAATATACATCCTAGAGCAGGCGCACGCGATGAATGCCGCCGCCCAGAACGCCCTGCTCAAAAGCATCGAGGAACCGCCCCCGCATGCGCGGTTTGTGCTGCTCTGCGAGAACCGTTCGATGCTGCTGCCGACCATTCTTTCCCGGGTGACAGCGATCGAGCTGGAGGTTCCGTCGGTCGAACAGTGCGCGCAGGCGCTTGAAACGCTCGCCCCCGATGCCCCGGAGGAGGAACGGCGGGCCGCCGCTGCGGGAGCGGGCGGGAATATCGGGCGGGCGCTCGAGCTGCTTGGCTCGGCGAAACCGTCGAAAGCGGCAGCGGATGCGCGCCAGCTGCGGGAGATCCTGGTTTTCGGGGACCGTTATCAGGCGCTGAAAATCCTGGCAGCTTATGACAAGGACCGGCAGAGCCTGCTTGACCTGCTCCCGCTTTTGGAAGAGGGATTTGCACAGGCCGCGCTGGCCCGCTACCGTCGTCCGGCCGCAGGAGGGCAGGAAGAACGCCTGACCAACCGCCTGACCTGTGAACAGGCGATCTGTGCGGCTGAAGCAGCGGCACAGGCTGCGGAACAGGCGCGGCGGAATGTCAGCGTCCCGTTGCTCTGCGCCTGTATGGTCGAACGGATCAAGGCTGCGGTCGGCGGGTGACAGGAGCCGGGATATATTTTTTGGCAGGAGGGAAAGCCCTCTGCCAAAGATATGAAACAGATAAATTTATCATTGGGTTGGGGGAGCTTTATGGCTGAGATAATCGGAGTCAGGTTCAAAAGCGCGGGAAAGGTGTACTATTTTGACCCAGCGGACCTGCAGTTTTCAAGAGGGGACCGCGTGATTGTTGAGACAGCGCGCGGAATCGAATGCGGAGAGGTTGCGATGGACAACCGCAAGATCAGCGACGAAGAGGTGGTCAAGCCCCTCAAGCAGGTGATTCGTGCGGCGACTGAATCCGACCTGAAACGGGTGCGGGATAACGCGGCCCGCGAAAAACAGGCGTTTGAGATCTGCAACGAGAAGATTGCGAAGCATAAACTCAAGATGAAGCTGGTGGATGTCGAGTTCACCTTTGACAACAACAAAATCCTGTTCTATTTCACCGCAGACGGGCGGGTCGATTTCCGTGAGCTGGTCAAGGACCTCGCTTCGGTCTTTCGCACCCGCATTGAGCTGCGGCAGATCGGGGTGCGCGACGAAGCAAAGATGCTCGGCGGGCTTGGCATCTGTGGGCGGGAGTTCTGCTGTTCCTCGTTTTTGGGGGAGTTCCAGCCGGTTTCGATCAAGATGGCAAAAGAGCAGGGGTTGTCTCTGAACCCGACCAAGATTTCCGGCACCTGCGGGCGGCTGATGTGCTGTCTGAAATATGAGCAGGATGCCTATGAGGAGCTGCTCCACTCCACACCAAGGGTGGGGTCAACCGTCCGCACCAAGGATGGCCGGGGCATCGTAACCGAGGTCAATCTCCTGACCGGGATGCTCAAGGTCGCGTCAGAGAAGGATCAGGCTGCGACAAAATATTACAACAAGAGCGAGGTCAAACTGGTGCGGGGCGACCGGCCTGCCCGGGAGGGAACGGATGAAGAGCCTGCGCAGGAGCATAGACGTCCCGACCGGAAAAAATGACGGTCTATCCAGAGAAAAAACGGACAGATTCCCAGAAAAAAATTACAGTCTGCCACTTGTTTTTTTCAAAAGCTGTGGTAAAATACTAAGTAGATATAATGGCGGTTGCGCTGTTGTATTGTCTGCCGTACAGGCGGGCTTTCCTGTAAACAAATTTTTTAATGGAGGTGTTCCCCATGGCATATGCAATTTCTGACGAGTGCATCTCTTGCGGCAGCTGCAAAGATGTTTGCCCGGTTGGCGCTATCTCTGAGGGCGATGGCAAATACGAGATCGACGCTTCGGCTTGCATCGACTGCGGTTCCTGCGCTGGCGAGTGCCCGAGCAACGCGATCAAACCCGAATAATCGCAAGCTGAGTTCGCTACATAAGGATTAAGCCTTCGCTTTGCGGCGAGGGCTTTTTCTGTTTGGCCCTGGGAACAGGAATTGGCGGCCTGTGAAGCCTTTTTCGAACGTGTTCGGTATTTTATTTATGCAAGGGGGCTTTTTCTCTTGCAAAAAGCCCCCTCTCGCCGCTTCGCGGCAATTCACCCGAAAAAAGCGCTTCACAGGATAAAGCATTCCGCGCTCATCTCGCGCTAAGAGCCCGCCTTCGGCGGGTTGCGCTCGAAACGCTTCGCTGCGGCTCGCAGTGCGGAGCGCGTCGGGGGCTCTGCCCCTCGACCCCGCAATTTTTTGAAAAAAATTGAGAAAATAAGAAATTCGCCGAGCTTGCCGGGGTGGGGCCTGCGGGGAGGGGTCGCTGACCCCTAACCCGCAAGACAGCCCGCAGGGGCGTCGCGGCGTATGCCGCGCTTCGGGCTGAAAGCCCGAGAAGCCCCGAGGAAGGCGCTTTGCGTCTGGAAGTCTGGTCTGGAACCAGACTTCCGCTGTCCCACTGCCCCTCGGCCCCGCAATTTTTTGAAAAAAATTGAGTAAAACTTTAGATGCTGGACAGGCTTGAAGGGATGGATCAAACTGGACGATTTTACATTTGAACCGTTGGCAGAGCACCTGCGCCTGTGCGTCACAGGAACGCACAGATTCGGTACCGACGCGTTCCTGCTCTCGGATTTCGCCGCTCCCCGCCGTAGAGATACAGTCTGCGACCTCGGGAGCGGCTGTGGGATCATCCCTGCGCTCTGGTTCCGGAACCCGGAGGACGCACCCAAGCGGGTCTATGCGGTCGAAGTACAGGAACTGGCGGTCACCCAGATGAAGCGTTCCCTACAGGATGGCGGACTGCCGGACAGCCGTTTTTTTCCAGTACATGCGGACCTGCGGCAGCTCAAGGGCAGGCTTGAAGGTGGATCGTTCGACCTGGTCACCTGTAACCCCCCTTATAAAGCAGTTGGAGATGGGATTCTGAGCGGGAGCGATGCGGACAGGATTGCCCGTCACGAAACCCTCTGCGCCTTTGAGGATGTCTGCGACGCTGCCAGCTACCTGTTGAAATTTGGAGGGCGGCTCTGTGTCTGCCAGCGCCCGGAGCGGCTTGCAGACCTGATCGACGGGATGCGCAGCAGGGGAATGGAGCCGAAACGCCTCCGGTTTGTGCACCAGCGTCCGGATGCGCCGCCCTGGCTGCTTCTGCTGGAGGGCCGCAAGGGTGGGAAACCGTTTCTGCGGGTCGACCCGCCGCTGCTGATCGAAGGGGAAGGCGGTTTTTCACAGGAGGTTTTGCGGATTTATAAAAAGGAGCAGAACCATTCTTTATGAGCAGGGATATTTTGCCGTCCTGCAAGGCGAAAAACGCAGGCAATCCTTTGGATAAGGAGAGGGATCTATGAGCAGGCTATATCTGGTTGGAACCCCGATTGGGAATCTGGGTGATCTTTCGCCGCGGGCGGTCGAGGTGCTGGGCAGCGTAGATTTTATTGCCGCCGAGGACACCCGGGTCACCCTTAAACTGTTGAACCATTTCGGGATCAAAAAACCGCTGGTAAGCTATTATGCGCATAACCTGCGGGAGCGCGGGCAGGTGATCGTCGCGCGGATTCTGGCGGGGGAACGGTGTGCGATCGTCACGGATGCGGGGATGCCCTGTATCTCCGACCCGGGGGAAGATCTGGTGCGTCTCTGCGCCGAGGCGGGAGTCCCGGTCGAAGCGGTGCCTGGCCCGAGTGCAGCGGTCACCGCGCTGGCCGTTTCCGGGTTGCCAACCTCCCGGTTTGCATTCGAGGGTTTTTTGAGCGTCAAACGCAACAGCCGAACCGCGCATCTTGCACAGGTCAAAGACGATCCCCGGACACTGATCTTTTATGAGGCCCCGCACAAGCTGCTGGCGACCTTGAACGACCTGCTTGAAGCGTTTGGAAACCGGCGGATTTCACTTGCGCGCGAGCTGACCAAGCTGCATGAGGAGGTGCGGCGCACCACTTTGTCGGAAGCGGTGGAGTGGTATGCGGAGCATCCGCCAAGAGGGGAGTTTGTACTGGTTGTTGAGGGGGCGCAGGTGCGGCTGGACGAGCCTCCCACACTGGAAGAGGCAGTCGAGCTGGTGCAGGCGCTGGCGGCGGGCGGGATGTCGCTGTCAGATGCCGCGAAAGAAGCCGCACGGCAGACCGGATATAAAAAAGGGGAGCTTTATAAGCATTCACTCAATGTCCCCGTACCAGAACAGGAGGGGTGATTCTATGTGCGAGCAGGCATTTTCATCCGACGGGTACCTGATCGACCAGTCCAAGACCGGGATGCTTCCTTATGGAAATTACGACTCCTCCTATAACGGCTGCGGCTGGATTGCGGCCTATAACGCACTGAAGGCGGCAGGACGAACCATCCCGTATGAAACCATCCGGCAGGAACTGCAAAGAAGCCTAATGCTGGGCGGCTTGTTGGGTACCAATATGTTTTACCTTTGCTGGTATCTGGGCCGCAAAGGGTTCCATCTGCGAAAGGCATTCACGCTGGCCGGAGCGCAGACGGTTTCGCGCGGTGCGGTTGCGGGGATTGTCACCTACTGGACCGGTCGCGGCATCCATTTTGCGGCGTTTACACAGGAGCAGGGGGAGGTCCTGCGCTTTTTCAACGCGGTGATGGGGAAGGAGCGGCATCTCGCCACAATGGAGCAGTTTTTCCGGGAGCTGGTGCGGTTTCCATTGACCTTTGTGATGGCGCTGGAACCGCTTCCGCGCAGTCGTGCGCGCACTGCGCGCCGGCGCCTTGGCAGGGGATAAAAAGCAGGATTCACGCAATCGCCGGCATCCCCAGCAGCAGACCTGTTTTCAACCAGCGGGCAGTTGCCCACAAGCATACTTGCTAATATCCCATCATGTGAAACGGAGCCGCCTTCGGTGGCTTTTTTCGCAGGCTTCACAAGAATCGTTTGCTTCTATGCGCTATGACTCCTTCAACAGGCCGGAGAAAGTTTGCAGAATCTGAAAAATGGGTGGATGCATTTGCATCTGCTCTTTTTTATGGCCCGCCAGCGCGCGCTCTATGGAACCCGAAAGCAAGGGCGTCAGCAGAAGCCCTCGAAGCGAGAACGCCGCAGTCTTGAAAAGGATCGTTCTGTTTTTCAAACAGCACCGATACCCTCCAGGAAAGGGAGGATCATTTTTCATACTGTTCTCCACCCTTTTTTGCCCTTATAATGGAAAAGCAGAAAAGCCTTTTACAAGGAAGAAGGAGTGGCGGTATGTCAGGAAATATGGTAATCATACATGGCGGCGGGCCGACCGCCGTCATCAACGCATCGCTTTATGGAGCGGTTGAGGAGGCGAAAAAACATCCCGAGGTGGGGAGAATCTATGCGGCAATCGGGGGGACAGGCGGCTTGCTGCACAAAAAGCTGCTTGATCTGCGGGAAATCCCGCAGGAAGAACTGGACCTGTTGCTGACCAGCCCGGCCTCTGCGATCGGGACTTCCCGCGATCACCTCGAGCCGGAGGATTATGCGGCGATGGTACCGGTATTTGAAGAATTCGGTATCCGATATGTCCTGCTCAACGGCGGGAACGGTACAATGGACACCTGCTCAAGGATTTACGAACAGTGCTGTGCGCATGGAATCTCGGTGATGGGGATTCCCAAGACGATGGACAATGACATCGCGGTGACCGACCACAGCCCCGGATTTGGGAGCGCGGCGCGCTATATGGCGGTTTCGACCGCAGAGGTCTGTGCAGATGTGCGCGGCTTGCCGATCCATATTGTGGTGATTGAGGCGCTTGGACGGAACGCCGGATGGGTAACCGCGTCTTCCGCGCTCGCCGCCGATTGCGGCGTGGGTGGTCCGGACCTGATTTATCTGCCTGAGCGGGCGTTCGACGAAGCGGCGTTCCTGCGGGACGTACAGGAGCTGATCGACCGGAAGGGCTGCGGCGTGGTGGTCGCGAGCGAAGGGCTGCACGATGCGGACGGCAAACCGATCGTGGAACCGGTATTTCAGGTGGGACGCGCGGTCTATTTTGGGGATGTCAGCTCCCATCTTGCCAACCTCATCACCAAAAAGCTGGGATATAAAGCGCGCAGCGAAAAACCCGGACTTCTTGGACGTGCTTCGATTGCCCTGCAATCCGCCTGTGACCGGGAAGAGGCGGTGCTGGCGGGAAAACTCGCCGCCGAAGCTGTGGTACGTGGGGAGAGCGGAAAGATGGTCGGATTCCGGCGGCTCGAGGGGGAGCCTTACCGGATCGAGCCGATGATGATCGAGATTGAACAGGTGATGCTTCACGAAAAAGGGATGCCGGATTCGTTCATCAACGAGGCGGGCAACGGGGTGACCCAGGCATTTCTCGACTGGTGCCGTCCGCTTCTGGGAGGGCCGCTGCCGCGACTCATCAGTTTCACCGGTCGTGAGGAGGTGCGCTCATGAGCAGATTGGTGCTGGACACCGCTTCCGCACAGACATTTTTAGAGCCGGATGCGCTCAGGCGGGAACAGGGGCGTGCGCAGGCATTTTATCGGGACCTGGTAGAGGCCCCGGATCCTGCGGGGGTAAAGGGCTGGGTTTCCTGTCAGGAGTCGGCGGTTCAGCTCGATCTTATCCGCAGAAAAGGCGCTGAAATCTGTGAAAAGGCGGATGTTTTTGTGCTGGTGGGGGTCGGCGGCTCCAACCAGGCGGCGCGGGCGGTGATCGAGTCGATCCGGTCGGCACACAAGGACGCGCCTGAAATCCTCTATGCGGGCAACACCTTTTCGCCCTATGAGATCGGGCGCATCCTCGATGCAACGGCGGGCCGGAGTGTTTACATCAATGTGATCGCCAAAAATTTTGAAACGCTGGAGCCGGGAAGCCATTTCCGGGTCCTGCGGCAGCGGATGCAGGAGCGGTATTCCCGGGAAGAGATGGCGCGCCGGGTGGTGCTGACCGGGACCTATGGTTCCCGCCTTGAGGAGATCGCCCAGGAGAACGGGTACACTTTCCTTTCGTTCCCCGAACGGATTGGCGGCAGATATTCGGCGTTCAGCCCGGTCGGGCTGCTGCCCCTCGCGGCGATGGGTCTGGATATTGACGCCTATCTGGAGGGAGGCAGGCAGATGCAGGAGCGTCTGCGGGCGGAGGATGGCGGGATTGCTGCGGAATATGCCGCGGTGCGCAGCCTGCTTTACCAGAAAGGCTTCGACATTGAGATGCTGGCTTCGTTCGAACCGCGCCTGAGCTGGTTTTCGAGATGGTGGTGGCAGCTGTTCGGCGAGAGCGAGGGCAAGCAGAAAAAGGGCATCTTCCCAGCGAGTGCGATCTATTCGGAAGACTTGCACTCGATCGGGCAGTATATGCAGGACGGACGCAGAAATCTGATCGAGACCTTTTTGAGCGTTGAGGACCCGGGCGCTTCGGTCCGGATCGCTCCTGACCCTGCATTTGGCGATCGGTTCGACTATCTGGATGGGATGGATTTTGCGGAGATCAACCGCGCGGCAGAGGATGCGACCATCCGCGCACATACGCAGGGCGGGGTACCCTGCATCCGTCTGACCGCCGACCGGCTGGATGAGGATGCATTTGGGCAGCTTTACGGTTTCTTCATGGCAGCGTGCGCGGTTTCCGGGCGTCTGCTTGGGGTGGACCCGTTCGACCAGGAAGGGGTCGAAGCCTACAAGCGGCTGATGTTCCACACCCTTGGAAAACCAAACGTATGATGTAAAATGTTGTACAAAACATCCAAAAAGGGATATCCCATAGATTTCAGTTATGGGCATAGTATGAGAAAATTTCATACTTGTTGGGAAAATAGATTCTGCGGTATGATAAGAATAGAAAATAAAGGAGGTATGCACCTTGAATACCGGAAAAAACAAGGGGTTTTTCAGTAAGATTCCCAATGCGGTGTGGATGGTCATTTCGGTGGTCACGGCATTCGTGCTTTGGACGGTGATCGCTTCGACCGAAGCAGGCGGTGTGGTATTCGCCGAGCCGTGGGAGGTTGGACAGCAGTTCGTAAAAGCGCTCTCGAACGGCACCCTCTGGCAGCACACCAGCATCAGCCTCTTCCGCGTGCTTGCGGGCTTCGGCATCGGGTTTGTCGTCTCGATCCCGGTTGCGTTCCTGATGGGCTGGTATGCGCCTTTCCGCAATCTGGTTTCTCCGTGGATCCAGTTTGTGAGGAACATCCCCCCGCTGGCCTATATCCCTCTGGTAATCGTCGGCGCGGGCGTTGGCGAGCAGGCAAAGGTAATCGTGATCTTCATTGCTTCGTTCCTCGTGCTGGTCGTGACCATCTATCAGGGCGTCCTCAGCGTTGATGTCACCCTGATCAAAGCGGCAAAGGTGCTCGGTGCTACCGACCGCGACCTCTTCTTTAAGGTAGTCATTCCGGCCTCCACTCCCTACATCCTCACCGGCGCGCGGCTTGGCCTTTCCGCCTCGCTCACCACGCTGGTTGCAGCGGAACTGACTGGTGCCTCCCGCGGGCTGGGTATGATGATCCAGAAGGCGAGCGGCTACTACGATATGTCCACCGTTTTGATGGGGATTCTGGTGATTGGTGTGATCGGTATTTTGTTTGAAAAAATTGTAAGATTCCTGGAGAGGAGGCTGACGGGATGGCAGGAAACAATCTCCCAGTAAAAGTAAAGATCGACAATGTTGTAAAAAAATACAGCGGGCGCAATGGTGAGATGGTCGCGCTCAACGGTGTAAGCCTCGACATCCATGAAAATGAGTTCGTCTGTGTCGTTGGACCGTCCGGATGCGGCAAGTCCACCCTGCTGAATATCATCGCGGGACTGCATGAGCCGACCTCCGGTCAGGTGCTGGTTGATGGGCAGGCGGTGAGCGGCCCCGGCCCGGACCGCGGCGTTGTGTTCCAGCAGTATGCGCTTTTCCCCTGGTTGACAGTGCAGAAGAATGTCGAGTTCGGCTTGAAGCTGCAGGGGATGTCGCAGGATAAGGCGGAGCAGGAAGCAAAGAAATACATCAAGATGGTGGATCTCGAGCAGTTCGCGCAGTCCTATCCGAAGGAGCTTTCGGGCGGTATGAAACAGCGTGTGGCGATTGCGCGCGCCTATGCGATCAACCCCAAGGTGCTGCTGATGGACGAGCCGTTCGGCGCGCTGGATGCACAGACCCGCACCCAGCTTCAGACCGAGCTGCTCAAAACCTGGGAAAAAGAGCAAAAGACCTGTTTCTTCATCACCCATGACGTGGAAGAAGCGATCATTCTGGCACAGCGGGTGATTATCATGAGCGCCCGCCCTGGCCGGATCAAGGAGGTCGTCGAAATCAACATCCCTTACCCGCGCACCCAGGAAACCAAGATGAGCAAAGAGTTCCTCGATCTGAAAAACCATATCTGGTCGCAGGTTTATCAGGAATATCTGGCGATCAGAAAGTAGGGGCCAATATTTCCCCGGAAATCGAAGGCTGTCTTTCCTGTCTCCCGGATGGGTCGAACCCCGGTCAGCGTAACGGCTTCTCCGTCATGTTGACCGGTGGTTCCATATGGAATCACAGTTCGGTACATGTCTGAAAAGACAAAATGCAGTCTGCATTTTTCTTTTAGGCGGGTTTTTCCCGCTTCAACACAAGAATCTGTCAGGAGGAAATTTTATGAAAAAGTTTTTAAGCGTCATCCTTTCAGGCGTACTGGCCGCTTCGATGCTTGCGGGCTGCGGCGGTTCTGGCGCGTCGTCTGCGCCGGCTTCCTCTGCCGCCCCGGCACCTGCACCGGCCTCGTCTGCGGCAGCGTCGAGCGAAGCTCCGGCAGCTGAGCCTGCCGAAACATTTGAGGAGGTCAAGCTGCGGGTAGCCTACATGCCCAACATGGGCAGTGCATCGCTGCTGGTTACCGCACGCGACAAGGGCTTCTTTGAGAAGATGGGCATTACGGTTGATCTGGTCGAGTTCCAGGGAGGCCCCGCCGAAATTTCGGCAATGGCTTCGGGAGACATCGACATCGCACAGATCGGCCATGGTGCACACGCGCTCTGCGCTGAGGGCGAAGCGATGATCTTTGAGATCGACTGCACCAGCCTTGCGGATGCGGTTATGGGCAACAAGGAAAAGGGCGTCAACTCGATCGCTGACCTGAAAGGCAAAAAAGTCGCTACCACAGCCGGCACTTCTGCGGAGATTATCCTCAATCTCGCGCTCGCTTCCGAAGGGCTGTCCCAGTCTGATCTGGAGATCGTGGAGATGGATGCGAATGGTATGGTTTCGGCTATGATCAGCGGAAACATCGACGCTTGCGCGACCTGGTCTCCGGGCACCATGACCATCACAACCGCGATGGGTGACAAGGTGGTTACGCTTGCCACCAACAACGACTATCTGGATCAGGCGACCTTCCCGTCCAGCATGATTACCACCAAAAAGTATGCGGACGAGAATCGCGATATCCTTGTCCGGTTTACCCGCGCGCTCCAGATGGCGATGGACTATCGTGCTGCCAACATCGACGAGATCGCGAAACTGGTTGCGAAACAGTGCATGGTCGATGAGCAGACAATGCTCGACTGCGTAGGAGAGGGCAACTGGCTCACCGGCGAGTTTGTCGCTTCCGCGGTTAAGGAAGGCACAATCAAGAGCTACTATGAGAATCAGCAGAAAGTGTTCATCGACGGCGGACGTCTGACCGAAGCCGTGGATGTCAACAATTATGTTCTGTTTGATGTCATGGAAGAAGCTGCTGAGGCAAACGCGAAAGCGGCGTAACCATATCGGACCTGTTCCGGCAGGCCCAAAATGCCAATGCAGGAGGGCATAAAGAGGGCAAAAACCCCGCTTTATGCCCTCTCTTACCGGTTTGCCTTCCCGGCTGGCACTATGGTATAATAGCTGCAAAGCAGCTATTATACCAGGATTATGGCCAGGACGATACGCAGGCAAAGCCCGCTCCCGTCCCTATGGCCGATTATATCAAATCACTTCGTGATTATGATATAATAGCTGCAAAGCAGCTATTATATCGGGATTATGGCCAGGACGATACGCAGGCAAAGCCCGCTCCCGTCCCTATGGCCGATTATATCAAATCACTTCGTGATTATGATATAATAGCTGCAAAGCAGCTATTATATCGGGATTATGGCCAGGACGATACGCAGGCAAAGCCCGCTCCCGTCCCTATGGCCGATTATATCAAATCACTTCGTGATTATGATATAATAGCTGCAAAGCAGCTATTATACCGGGATTATAGCCAGGACGATACGCAGGCAAAGCCCGCTCCCGTCCCTATGGCCGATTATATCAAGGCTATGGCCGAGACGCTGCACAGGCAAAGCCCGCTGCCGTCCGGATGTCCGGTTAAACCAGAGAAAAGGCCGGAAGCTCTGGAGGGACGGTCGGACCGTGTCGATGTGGGAGGGGGCGCTGTTGTGCTGTTCATTATTTTGGTCTCGATCGCCGTTTTTTCGGTGATCCTGCTCGCCTACCGGAGGGATCATTATGCACTGCTCATCTTTGGGATGGGAGCGAGCCTGATCCTGCTGCTCGTTGGCATCATCATCTATACCGCAAAGACCGGCGGGATGAGCGAGGCGCAGAAGGTATTCCTCTATTTTTCGAGTGGCATCCAGAAGCGGCTTTCCTATCTGATCTTCCCGCTGAGCCGGTTGGGGTATCTGATCGCGATTGGACGGTATCTGTTCCCGCTTTTTCTGCTGCTCGTCGCGCTCAATTACAGTATGATCCCGTTGGTGCGCAGATGCCGGAAATGGTGGGCATTGATCTGCTTTTTTCCGATCGTGAGCCTCCTGCTTTATTATCCCCGGGTTTTCTACACGATCGTGCGCAACCGGTTTGTACTCCAGCGTTTTCTGATGACCGCTATGGTGCTTTGGATCGTGCTCTATCTGCTGGCGGCGGGGGTGCTTCTGCTTCATGAGTATGCAAGTGTTACAATCGCCTATTACAGGCGGCAGTTCCGCACTATCGTCATACTGATCGCAAGCATGATGCTGCTTTACCTGATGTTCGGACTCCAGGACCCGATTCAGGTCTACCAGCTTTATACAACGGAATATATGTGGTTTAATGGGATGTCCTATGCCAACCCGGACATCCCGCTCTGGATGTGGCAGGGGATGAGCGTTTTGATCGCCTTTTCTCTGGTGCTGGGATTCTGGAATCTGCGGGAATATAGCCAGATTACTGTCCGGGAGAACGACAGGGCGGTTTCGCTCGAACGCAAGTTTGATACCGCGAGCATGGGGGTATCGGTTTTTGTGCACAGCATCAAGAACCAGCTTCTCGCGGCGCGGGTCGCCTACAAAAAACTGGAACAGGAGCTGGCGAAGCCCGAGCAGGATGAGAAAAAACTGGAAGAATACCTGCATCTGCTCGAGACGATGAACGACACGATGCTCCAGCGGATGGAGGAGCTTTACAGAAGCGTAAAATCCAGCTATATCTCGCTGACCCCGACCTCTGCGGAGGAGATTGTCCGGCTGGCAGCCCAGCGGTTCGCCCAGAAATATCCGGAGGTATCGCTCGAAGTCCTGCCGGTGCCGCAGGTGCTCCTTCTGGCGGACAGTACCCACCTTACGGAAGCGCTCTATAACCTGCTCACAAACGGTTATGAGGCAACCGTCGCGTCCGGCAGGCCAGACCGGAAGGTCGCATTGGCGGTACACGATGAACGGTTGTGGGTGGTTTTCGAGGTGCGGGACAACGGCTGTGGAATGACCCGGCAGGAACAGAAAAAAATTTACGACCCGTTTTATACCAATAAGAATACAAACTTCAACTGGGGCATGGGGCTGTATTATGTTTGCCAGATTGTCAAAAGCCATCTCGGCGCACTGCGGGTGGAGAGCGTAAAAAATGAGGGGACCAGCTTTTTCATGCAGCTGCCCCGCTACACGCCGCGTGTAGATACAGCCCTGCAAAGGAGACAGAGCAAATGATCCGGATACTTGTGGCGGAAGATTTCGACCTGCTGCGGCAGGACATCTGCGAGATGCTCTCGGCGGAACCGGATATTGAGGTGGTGGGGGAATCGGCGACCGGTGCCGGAATGGTAGAGCTGGCTTTGTCGACGGAAAGCGACCTGATCCTCATGGATATTGAGATGGAAAACCTGAATGCGGGCATTCATGCGGCAGAACGGATCCGCGATGCGATTCCGGATCAGAAGATCATCTTTCTGACTGCGCATGAAACCCAACAGATGATTACCACCGCAATGGCCACCGGTGCGGTTGACTATATCGTCAAGGGCTGCACCAACGACGAGATTTTACAGCATGTCCGCGCCGCTCACGACGGGCAGCCGATGATGAACAGCAAGATTCAGGAAACGATCCTGCGGGAGTATTCCCGGCTGAGGCGCTCGGAACAGAGCCTGCTCTTTTTTATCAACAATGTATCCCAACTCACCTCTGCGGAAAGGGACCTTGTCCGCCTGCTGCTTCAGGACAACAAGGTCAATGACATTGCCCGAATCCGCTGTGTCGAGGTGGTGACGGTGAAAACCCAGATCAAAGGCTTGCTGCATAAGTTTGGATGCAGCCGCACAAAAGAGATCGTCTCGATGATCCGCGACCTCAAAATTGAACACCTGTTTTAAGGGCTGCCTGAAAAATCGAAAGCAGGGTTTTTGGCAGGAGGCGGTACCTGCCGCGTTTTGTGAAAATGCGTTATTTCCGCTGTTTTCAGGCAGACCCGGGATGAAAGGAAGTGTTTGGACAGATGAACTATTATCAGATTCCCAGCGCAGAGTTGGGGAAGAATGCAAAGCTGCCGATTCTCAAACTCGGGGATTCGGGAGAAGTTTTTTATGAACTGGCGCTTGAGATGGTCAAGGGCATTGAGGAGAACAACGCCAGAGGGGACAAGACCGTCTATATCTGCCCGGTCGGACCGGTGGGGCAGTACCCAATTTTTGTACGTTTGGTGAACGAACGGCGCCTTTCCCTGAAAAACTGCTGGTTCCTCAATATGGACGAGTATCTGGACGAAAACGATCGCTATCTGCCGGTTGACCATAAGCTCTCGTTCCGCGGATTCATGCAGCGGGAGGTCTATGGAAAGATCGACCCGGAGCTGCTCATGCCGGAGGAACAGCGTGTATTCCCCGATCCCCAGGACCCGGCGTCGCTCACAGCCCTGGTCGAACGGCTTGGCAAGGTGGATATTGCATTTGGCGGGATCGGGATCAACGGCCATCTGGCGTTCAACGAGCCACAGGAAGGGATGAGCGAGGAGGAATTTGCCCAGCTTACCACCCGCGTGCTTGACATCAGCCGCGAGACGCTGACCGCCAACGCGATCGGTGACCTGAGCGGTGCGATCGAAGCTATGCCGAAGCGGTGTGTGACCATCGGAATCAGGGAGATTCTTTCGGCAAAAAAGGTACGGCTGGGCGTCTTCCGCGACTGGCACCGCTCGGTGATCCGGCGCGCGGCTTATGGGGAGCGTACCGCACAGTTCCCGGCAACCCTGCTCCAGAACCATCCGGACGCCATGATCCTGACCAACAGCAATGCGGCCCAGCAGCCATTCTAGAGATACAGGGCGGTTTGAAACGTTTTATCTGTCCTTTCCGAGGGGGAAGAAGCCGGTAAGCAGAACCTCCGCCGCATCGAAGGAAAGGGCTGGACAGGTTTCAGCAGGGGAAAACAAGAGATTTTAGAGGGAAAGCTACCATGGAAAAAGTATTGCTTCAAAATGCGTGTTTCTATAAGGATGGCAGGTTTTCAGAAGGGAATCTGCTGATAAAGGATGGGAAGATCGAAGCGCTGGGCATCGGGATTTCGGCAGACTGCGAAGTGGTCGATCTTGATGGCGCCTATCTGGTGCCCGGCTTTCTCGATGTGCATACCCACGGCGCTGCTGGTGTGGATGTCAATGCTGCGGATGTGGCAGGGCTGGAAAAGATCGGGAAGTTTTTCGCTTCGCAAGGGACAACAGGCTGGCTCGCCAGCGTCCTGACCGATACCGAGGAACAGACCACCTGGTGTCTCGAGCAGATCCGGCAGGCATCCGGACGCCCGACGGAAGGGGCGCAGCTGCTCGGCGCGCATCTGGAAGGCCCGTTCCTGGCATCGGAGTACAAGGGCGCAATGCCTGAGCACCTGCTCCAGCAGGGGAACATTGGCCTCTTCCGCAAATACCAGGCTGCGGCGGGCGGTACGGTGCGGTATATCACCGTTTCCCCGGAGGTTGAAGGGGTTCCTGAGATGGTAGAAACCCTTTCCAAAGAGGTCCGGATTGCGATTGGCCATTCGGGCGCGGATTATGCTTCCAGTATGCACTGCATCCGCAATGGCGCATCCAGCTGCACCCACACTTTTAATGCAATGCGGCTGTTCCACCAGCATGAACCAGCGATTATGGGCGCGGTGCTCGAATCGGACATCTATTGTGAAGCGATCTGCGACGGGCGGCACCTGCATCCTGCCACCGTCCGGATGCTCCTGAAAGCCAAAGGGTACGACCGGGTCATCGCGGTGACCGACAGCATCATGGCTGCGGGCCTGCCAGACGGCGATTACAAGCTGGGAGTGAATGATATTGTGGTCGAGGATGGGGATGCAAAGCTCGCTGACACCGGTGTACGTGCGGGGAGCACGCTGACCACCGGCCGGGCGCTGCGCAATCTCGTCCATTTCACCGGGCAGCCGGTCGAACGGGTGCTCCCGCTTCTCACTGAGAATCCGGCGCGGATGCTGGGGATATTCGGGCGGAAGGGTTCGCTCGAACCAGGAAAGGATGCAGACCTGGTGGTGCTTGACAAAGCGCTTCAGGTAAAGGCCACCTATGTCGGTGGGAGGGCTGTTTATGTCAGGGACGGCCGGAACGTTTAGAGGATTACAATAAGGGGGAATCATTATGCCATTGGTACCACTGCGTGCCATTCTGGAAGCAACCGACAGATATCAGTACGCACAGGGAGCGTTCAACGTGAACGCGGTCGCGCAGGCGAAAGCCGCGATTGAAGTGCACGAGATGTTCCGCAGCGCGGCGATCCTACAGGGCGCTGACCTCGCAAACGGGTTCATGGGCGGACGCATAGATTTTATGAATGCGACCCTTGAAGATAAGAAGGCCGGCGCAAAAAATATTGCGGCAGCGGTGAAAAGGTATGGGGAATCCAGCCCGATTCCGATTGCGCTCCATCTCGACCATGGTCGGGACATCGACTCCTGCAAGGCGGCGATTGCGGGCGGTTACACCAGCGTGATGATCGACGGTTCCAGCCTGCCGTTTGAGCAGAACATTGAGGTCACCCGTGAGGTGGTCAAATATGCGCACGAACGGGGCGTTACTGTCGAGGGGGAGCTGGGTGTGCTTGCAGGGGTGGAGGACCATGTGTTCAGCGCCAGTTCGACCTATACCAATCCGCTCGACGCGGTGGAATTTTTCAAAAAGACCGGTGTAGACTGCCTCGCCATCAGCTACGGCACCATGCATGGCGCCAGCAAGGGGAAGGACGTCAAGCTGCGCAGGGAAATTGCGATTGCAGTAAAGGAATGCCTGATGCACGAGGGAATCTTCGGTGTACTGGTCAGCCATGGGTCGTCTACCGTCCCGCAGTATATTGTTGACGAGATCAACGCACTCGGCGGAGAGATCAAAAATGCCTACGGCATCGCGCTCGATCAGCTCAAGGCGGTTTCCAAGTGCGGGATCGGCAAGATCAACGTGGATACCGATATCCGGCTTGCGGTCACCCGCAACCTCAAGGAGCTGTTCCGTGACCGCCCCGAGCTGCAAAAAAGCGAAAAGGTCGGGAAGATGTACGAGCTTCTCGAGTCGAACAAATCCGCATTCGATCCGCGCGTATTCCTGCCGCCGATCATGGATACGGTCATGTATGGCACCATCGACCACGACGACCTGTCTGCGGTCACAGGCTGTATCGAGCGCGGCGTGAAAGAAGTGGTCGGGACACTGATTGTCGAGTTTGGCTGCGTGGGCAAGGCGCCGCTGGTCGAGCGGGTGACACTGGATGAGATGGCGGAGCGCTACCGCAAGGCCGGGATTTGAGGAGGAAAACAGATGAGACTGGAATTTGAATATGGACACGGCACAATGGCAGCAAACCTGCCGGACACCACCGATGTGTTTATCCCGGGGCAGACGGTGCCCGATCCGCCCTGTATCCCGGAAGACCGGATTGCCGAGGAGACGCTCAAAAGCATCCGGAATCCGATCGGTATGGAGCCGCTTTCCCAGCTGGCGCACAAGGGCAGCAAATGCGTCATCGTGTTCCCCGACCGGGTCAAGGGCGGGGAGCAGCCGACCGCGCACCGCAAGGTATCCATCCCGCTGATCCTGGACGAGCTTTATGCGGCCGGTGTCGAGAAAAAGGACATCCTGCTGATCTGCTCGAACGGCCTGCACCGCAAGAATACCGAGCAGGAGGTTCGCGGGGTACTGGGGGAGAAGCTGTTCAACGAGTTCTGGTATACCCATCAGATCATCAACCATGACAGCGAGGACTACGACCATCTGGTTGATCTCGGCACCACCGAGCGGGGGGACCCGGTGCTCATGAACAAATATGTCTATGATGCGGATGTTGCGGTCCTGATCGGCCATGTACAGGGCAATCCGTACGGCGGCTACTCGGGCGGTTATAAACACTGCGCGACCGGCATCACCCATTGGCGGTCGATCGCGAGCCACCATGTTCCGCAGGTCATGCACCGTCCCGACTTTGTCCCGGTCAGCGGCACCAGCCTGATGCGCACCAAGTTTGACGAAATCGGTATGCATATGGAAAAATGCATGGGCAAGAAGTTCTTCTGCTGCGACGCGGTGCTCGACACCAAATCCAGGCAGATTTCGGTCTACAGCGGTTATGCCAAAGAGATGATGCCGATTAGCTGGAAGGATGCGGATAAGCGCACCTATGTCCACTGGGCGGAGAAAAAGTATGATGTATTGGTGTTCGGGATGCCGCAGTTCTTCCACTACGGGGAAGGGATGGGGACCAACCCGATCATGCTGATGCAGGCGCTTTCGGCGCAGGTGATCCGCCACAAACGGATCATGAGCGACCACTGTGTGATTATCTGCTCCTCCCTCTGCAACGGCTATTTCCATGACGAGCTGTGGCCTTATCTGCGGGAGATGTATGAGATGTTCCAGCATGACCAGATGAACACGCTGCCGGACATGAACCGCTATGGTGAGTATTTTGCGACCAATGAGGAATATATCCGCAAGTACCGCTATTGCAACGCATTCCATCCGTTCCATGGGTTCAGCATGATTGCCTGCGGCCATATCGCGGAGATGAACACATCGGCGATCTATCTTGTGGGCGCACAGGAGCCGGGCTATGCCCGCGGGATGGGGCTGAAAACCCGTCCGACCTTTGAGGAAGCGCTTGAGGATGCGAAGAAAAAATTTGTCGGGCCGAACCCGAACATCCTTGCCCTGCCGCTGACCTTCAAAACGGCGTCAGTGCATCTCTGCATGAAAGACCCTGCGCAAAACAGCGCGGCAGCCGATATGGGCAGCCATCCCTGCTGCGGCTGATTACAGAGAACGGTTCGGCTCCTCTGCGGAAGCGCCGTCCTGATGAAAAGGAACACCCTCTATGCAGAAAACAGACTGCATAGAGGGTGTTGTTATCAGGTGTGGGCGAGTGGAAAACAACAGGATCCTTTTGCTTTTAAATCGGAACAGGCGCGAATCCGAACGGTTTGTGCGGGGATGTATGCCCAGGAATGGCAGAATTATTCCTAGTGTTTAGTGGAATCGGCTGTATATCTTTAGAAACTGTTTAAAAAATCAAATTTTAATTTTATATATTAAATTAAATTATGAATTATAGACAATAAAAATGACAATATGGTAACAAAATCCTCTTGAAAAAGTCTTGTGGCCCGGTTATACTGAGACACGTTCCAAGCGGCCCGGACGACGGACGCCGCGGATCAAAACTTTTCTTTCAGGAGGATCCTAAACCATGAAAAAAGCGATTGCTATGCTGCTTGCAGTTTCTGCGACTATGGCCCTCGGCGTGACCGCCCTTGCGGATGACGTGGCCCAGGTGGCCGACACCGGGTCGAGCTCTTCCGATGTTTCTTCGGACAATAGCTCTTCGGACGCTTCGTCTGACAACAGCTCTTCCGACACCTCGTCTGACAACACTTCTTCCGATAACAGCTCTTCGGATGCATCTTCGGACAACAGCTCTTCGGACAACTCTTCCAGCTCTGAGGACGAGACCCCGGTGGGTGAGCCCTCTTCCCTGGTCTTCCACTCGGATGAGGACGGCACTGTCCTCGGTGAAGACCTCCTCGAGCCGGGCAGAGAGTACCGGTTCCCGGCATACGTTGAGTTTGGCGGCCAGAGAGCGAAGGTCGCAGTCAGCGACGAGCTGCTCAAGGACTACAAGTTCAATTACACCCGCGTGACCGCTTCGGGCGTCAAGACCTTCAAGATCGAGGAGCGCAAAGGCGTTTACTATCTGATCATCGAGACCAAGGACACCACCCCGACCAAGCCGGTTGACGTGAAGTACAATGTCAAGCTGGTCCGCAAATCCAACAATATCTCGGTATTCAGCCAGGAGGTCAAATTCTCCTACGGCTATGACGAGAGCAACGACGATTATATCAATGATCTGGACAAGGGCGATATCGTCGAGATCGACAACAACCGTCCGGTTATCACCAAAGAGCAGTTCAACAAGATTGCGAAACTCAACGATTATAAGAACGTCACTCTGGCGGGTGCCGGCTGGCAGTTCACTGTCAATGTGACCGACGAGACCACCAAGAACATGGTCTTCACCAACGCTGGTGTCAAAGAGATCATGGCAAAATATCCGGATCAGGACTTCAAGTTCTTCCGGTTCGGCGGCAAACCGTCCTTCAACTCGACCGGTAAGGTCGCGCTGGATGTCTCGGACATCGTGGACGACTACGAGAGCCTGAACCTCTACCGCTATGCGAACGGCCGCGTCTACCAGCTGAACGCGTCCTACAATGCAGCGGATGAGACTCTGGAGTTCCGTACCAACAAGCTCGATACCTTCTTTGTCACCGACAGGTCGATCAAAGACGGCACCATTATCGACGAGAACGTTGTGTCTGGCGGCAGCAATGCTGACAGCAACGTCAACACCGACAAGAACAACCCGGGCACCGGTGCTGGCGACATGATCAACGCGGCTGTTATGGCAGGGATCGCTTCCCTTGCGGCTGCTGGCGCGATCGCAGCAAACAAAAAATCCAAATAAGTACATCTTTGTAAAAAACAATCTGCCGCCCCAATCGGGGCGGCATTTTTGATTATAATGCGCAGGGACTGTTTGAAGAATCGCAATGAGCGTTTTTTGCTATCAAAAGCGATATTTTTGCGCCGAAGTACAGCTGTTAAACACCTCTCATTTCGGGTCGATGCGATGCATCGGCTGCGGGGAGCCGCTTTGCATACCGTCTTCACCGCGCATATCTCGCACCTGCTCCCGCAGTACCCGGACCTCCCAACTCAAATTCCGCAGCTCATCCTGTAGATGTTCCGTCTGCTCGATCGCCCGGCCAAGCGACATGGAAACCATAATTGCAAAAACGACCAGCCCCCAAAATACACCAAAGAAATGGGCAATCAGTGCGACCCAGAATCCCGCAACCATCATGCGAATCATGAATGACCCTCCTTCTCAGCATTTTGCATTTTATAAGAAATTATAGCAGAAGCGGGTCCCATTCGCAAGTAAGAGGTATTGCCATCGACACGCATGAAACCGCGTAAAAGAGTAGTTTGCCTCTATGGAGGTGCTGTATGCATGGTTCAACAAGATGCAATCCCGTGGATTCTGTCATTGGGCCGAATCCACGGGATTTTATGAGGCTTTCCTATAGGAAGATAAGCCTGCTGGCAACCAGAGCGTTTCGGGCAGGGGCCACCCTTACCGGTTACAGGTTTGTGCACTTGTTGTTCTGGAATTCCATCTGGATTTCAGACAGGCGTTCCGGCTCCTGGATCAGATCGCAGGCGACGCCGCAGAGCACCTTTGCAGCAATCACAACCGCCTCGTGCGCCTCTTCCCCCTTACCCGCCTGGAGGAACTCCAGCGAATGGGAGGATGTCCCAGGCGGGACCATGGCTACCCGTATACAGCTTCCCGGAACCTCATACATAACATTGCTGAAATCGGAAGAACCGGTTTTTTCACGGGGAGGGCTGAGCCTAGGTGCCTGAACCAGTTCTGCATTCTCCATCAGAAGCTGATTCAGTTTCAGAACCGGAATCTTATTCGCCAGCCGATCCCCTTCTTTCAGGTCGTAGGTCACGTCGGCAATGAGCGCCGCGCCTTCAATGATTTTCCGGAACCGTTCCACCACCTGATCCAGCGCTTTGCGGGAGTAGGAGCGCAGGGAGAACCGCCCGATTGCGGTGTCCGGGACTACATTGGCAGGGCCGGGGGACTGGGTAATGGTATAGTGCATCCGGGTGTCCTCCGGGACATGCTCCCGCAGGAATTCCACCCCCTGGAAGGCCACAAGAAGCGCGTCCAGCGCACTGCGGCCGTCCTCCGGCTTCAGGGCAGCATGGGCTTTCCTGCCGTGAAAGGTGACGGTAAAGCTGGACATAGCCATCGACTTCACATCCACAGTGGTGGTGGGGGAGCCATGCATCATCAATGCCACGTCAATGTCTTTAAAGCAGCCATTTTCCAGCATCCGCAGTTTTCCATGGGTAGTCTCTTCGGCGGGCGTGCCATAGACTACCACAGTATAGGGCATTTCTCCGGCGCATACCTTCAGGGCCTGAGCCGCTCCCACGATGGCAGGACCCTGCATATGGTGCCCGCAGGCGTGGCCCAGCCCCTCCAGGGCGTCATACTCACACAACAGCCCGATCCGAGGGCCACCCTCTCCGTTCTGAAAAACTGCCCGAAAGGAGGTGGCGATCCCTCCCACACCGTGTTCAACCTGAAATCCACATTGGGTCAGATAGCCGGTGATGGCTTTTTCTGCCGAAACTTCCTGAAATCCCAGCTCCGGATGATCATAGATATTGTCAGCCATGGTCAGGAGGGCTGAACGCTGGCTCTCAACTGTCTGGAAAAGCTCGTCTTTTGTCATCATTTCTGGATCCTCCTTGGATTTTTCAAGCCTGCGGCAACCCCGCCGCAGGCCCGAAAAGAACCATTTTCTGATTTTTTTTCAATAGGTTCATTCGAAACAGGTTATCAGGCCAAACGGATAAACTGTGCAATGCTGACCAGGATGCAGCCGGTTACACACCAGATCAGGAACAGCTTCCACATGAATTTCATCCACTTGTCATAGGGTACGTTGGCCGCACCGATCAACCCCATCAGAGCGGTGGAGGTAGGCAGGACATAGTTGCAGAAGCCGTCTCCAAAGTTAAAAGCGAGAATCGCGGTCTGGCGGGTCATGCCGACCAGATCGGCCACAGGCAGGAACAGAGGCATGACCACTGCGGCCTGACCGGAACCGGAGGTGATGAAGCAGTTGATGACGATGTTGAGCAGGAACATCACAGGGGCTTGAAGGAAGGAGGGCACCACGTTCAGGACACCCGCCATCGCATAGACGATGGTGTCGATGATTCCGCCGGCGGAGAGGACCGCGGCGATCGCCCGGGCCAGGCCGATAATCAGGGCCGCGCCCAGCATCGTCTTGCATCCAACCACCAGACCCTTGGCGATGGCGGAAGGACCTTTCTTGTCGAGCAGGCCGACAATTACCGTCAACCACAGGAACATGGCCGCAAAGTTGGCCATTTCCCAATCCAGGTTCAGGCCCCCGTAGACGATGAGACCGAGCGCGCCGACCACGACTGCCAGGATCGCCCAGCGCCGCCAGGTCATGGTGCCGAAGGAATCCAGGTCCGCATTGTTTTTCATCTCGTTCTGCTGGTCCAGCTCATACATGGGACTCAGCTGGGGGTCTTTCTGGATTTTCATGGCATAGCGGATCAGATAGGCATTCGTGATAATATAGAATACCACCAGGCATACGAACCGGTATCCGATGCCGGAGTAGGGCTGCAGACCAGCGATCTCCTGCGCAACAAGGGTGGTATTGATCTGAAGGGTGCCGGTGGAGAACCCGATAGCGCCGCCCAGAAGGATGATGCCCACGCCCACAATCGAGTCAAGCCCCAGTGCGTAGGAGAGCATCAGGGTGATGGGAACAAAGGGGATAAACAGGTTCACGCCCTGGGAGGTGCCGATGGCTGTGAACACCAGCGTCAGAATCGGGATGAAGATGTATAGCCGCGAGGAAAACCTTCTTGCCACCTTGGCCACCGATGCCTGAAGCGCGCCGCTCTCGGTCACCATATGGAATGCGCCGCCTGCAAACAGGATGACCAGAATCAGGTCGATGGATTTGGAAAACCCGGTGACCACATAGTCCATGATGGCCCAAGGGGTGACGGGTGTGCTCTCCACAAGATGGAAGCTGCTCGGGTCAATCAGTTTTTTCCCGGTAGCCGCGTCTTCAACCCGCACATATTCGCCGGACGGGATGAGCCAGGTCAGCACAACAGCAGCCAGGATGATGACGAAGATGATGACCAGTGTGTGTGGCATTTTAAATGCTTTTTTTGCTTTTGGTTCCATAAGTTTCTTTCCTCCTCTTCTTGGTCCTGCCGGGCAGGGGACTCACCGCTTCCCAACCAGAGGTTCCCAGCCTGACAGCTTTATCAGGACACCAACGCAGAAAAGCCTTGCCGCTTTTCCTGACATTCAGTATAATGGAATGGCAGAATAACGCAAATCATCTCGCTTTTTAGGTGGTATAAGAAAAACTTATGGTTGGTACGCGGAGGAGGCTGTTTTATGAATCTGAAGGAGCAGCACTATATTGTGACACTGGCCGACTGCGGCAGCATGACCCGGGCCGCAAACCGTCTCGGGGTGACCCAGCCAGCCCTGTCCTCCTATTTGTCCTCTGTGGAGAACGGGCTGGGATACCCGCTGTTTGAACGTACCGGGAAGAGGCTGGTGCCCACCTATCTGGGGGAGGTATATCTGGAAAAAGCCCGAAAAATACTGGCGCTTGGGGCAGAATTTGACATCCAGCATGACCTTGTGCTGCATGGGCATCGGGGACGCCTGCGGGTGGGCTTCCCCATACGGCGCTCTCCACAGCTGGTGCCATCGGTGTTGAAAACCTTCCAGAACCTCTATCCGCATGTAGAGCTTGTGATCTATGAAGGCAACATCAAAACCATGGGGGAGCTTCTGAGCACCGACCAGCTTGACCTGATGCTGTGCAATGCGGTCCAGCCCGATCAAAAGTTCGAATATACCCTTTTAGACCACGATCCGGTGCTTTTTCTGGCGCCAAGGGACCACCCCTTGTGCGGCTATGCGAAATACCGGGAGGGGTTTGCCTGCCCGTGGATCGACCTGAAACTGTTTCAACAGGAAGTTTTTATCCTACAGCACAACGACCAGAGCCTGCGTCAATATTCCGATGAGCTGCTGCGGCAGGCAGGGGCAACCCCCCATCGCACCACTCTGATCCGCAATATCGAGACAGCCGCCCAGATGACGGCAAGCGGCCTTGGTGTTTCCTTCTGCCTGAAAAGCTACCTGCGGGATATGCGGTTTATTCAGACACCCCAGGTTTTCTCGGTGGGGGAGCGGCAGCTGTCCGCCGATTTTTCGGCGGCGTACCCCAGGGGCAGCAGGCCCTCGGAACATGCAGTCCACTTGATAGAACTTATCAGGGAACTGGTGGGGATGGAGGAAAACCCGCTCCACAAATTCTTTCTTTGAATTTTGTGCAACTTTTTTCGGTGACCGCCGGACGACTTGGAAACAAGCGCATCAATGATAAAAGTCTTCCTGCTGGAGCACGCGGGTTACAATCTGGATAAACTCGACAGAATAACGAGGGAGTTTTTCCTCTCTGGGATAGCAGGCATAAAAATGCCGGTGGTTCTCGTAATCCAGAAGCGGATAAAAGGCCCCATGGCGGCGGGTTGGGCCGTCTACATAAATATTGGAGCAGAGCATACAGCTCCCGGTCCCCAAGGCTACCCGCCGGGCGACCTCCAGAGAATCGGTTTCAAGCAGAATATGCGGCATCAGGCCACAACGCCGGAACAGGTCATCCTGGACCACCCGGACGCTGTGGCCTTTTTTCAGGCTTACGAACGTTTCTTCTCCAGCCATATCCAAAGTGATGGGGGTCCCGTCCGGATAGCGGGCAGCCAAATGGGAGCGTTTCCCTGCCAGAATGCCGATCACTTCCCGTTCGATCAGCTCGTAGGATAGGCGGGGGCTGGTAGATTCGATCGCGGCCAGAGCCAGGTCTACCTGGCCCTGGAGGACCAGTTCCTCCAGATGGGCGCTTCCCCGCTCGGTGATCTCCAGAAGCACATGGGGAAACTGGGCCATGAACCATGGCAGAGCCAGCGGAAGCACCTGCATGGCGCGCTGGACGCTGATCCCCAGCCGGAGCCGGCCGCTGTTCTCCTCCCGGATCGCCTGGATCTGGGTTTCCAGGCGCTGGCTGGCGGCCAGGATGATCCCGGCAGTTTGCAGATATTTTTCCCCTGCGAAGGTGGGCCGGAAGGGGGACACGCTCCGGTCGAACAGCGAGACCCCCAGTTCGGCCTCCACCTGTTTGAGCATCTGGCTCAGGGAAGGCTGGCTGATATAGAGCTTTTTTGCGGCGGCGGTGATACTGCCTTCCTGCGCGATGGTGCGGATATAATGGGCCTGTTTCAGGTTCATAGAAAAATCCTCCCCGGTTTGTTGCAAAACGTCCAAATGGTATGGCCTGCATCTGCTTTACATCATAACATAATCTCTATATAAGTCAATCTATAGCGGGTTTCATAAGAAAAAAGTTATATAAAATGCAGAAAAATTCTATTTGTCCCTAATGAGGATGCATGTTAAACTATTGCCATCAAAGAGCGGAAAGACCCCATTTTATAAGGAGGCACAGGAGATGGAAATTTTGAAGCCAGCCATTGCCGGAACAATGGAATCCAGCGATGCGCAAGTGACAATAGAGCCGGGCACAGCGGGTATTGAGCTGACCCTTACCAGCAGCGTCATGAATCAGTATGGGCGGCAGATCAGATCCACCATTTTGGAGACGTTGGAACGGCTGGGCGTTGCCAGCGCCCGTGTAACCGTCGTGGATAAAGGGGCGCTGGACTGTACCCTGAAAGCGAGGGTGGAATGTGCGGTGTTCCGCAGCTGCGGCCAGTCGGCCGCAAATATCCCCTGGGGAGGTGCGGTAAGATGATTCCCCGTCCAAGACCCGAACGGTTCCGGCTGCGCCGCACCATGATGTTCATGAATGCACAGAAACCGGGGCTGATCAAAGATGCTTATATCTATGGCGCTGATTCCATCATGCTGGATTTGGAAGATGCGGTGGCCGAGAACCAGAAGGACGCCGCACGTTTCTCCCTATACCACGCTTTACGGTCGATCGACTATGGTGACACCGAGGTGATCGTACGCATCAATGGTCTGGATACCCCCCATTGGCGGGAGGATGTCCGGGTGTGCGTGGCCGGCGGAGCCGACGGAATCCGCATCGCAAAGTGCGAGAGCGCCGATGATGTGCACACCATAGAACGCGCGGTGGAGGAAACCGAGCGGGAGTTTGGTGTGGAGCAGGGGAGGACCCTGTTGATGGCCGCGCTGGAAAGCCCCAAGGGGGTGCTGAATGCCTACGAAATCTGTTCCGCATCCGAGCGGATGTTTGGGGTGGCGATCTCGGGCGGTGATTTCCGGAAATGTATGCAGACCACCCCGCAGCGGGATGGTGTGGATATGCTGTTCGCCCGCGGACAGATGCTGCTGGCTGCCCGCGCTGCGGGAATCCAGTGCTTTGACACCGTATTCACCAATCTGGACGATCAGGAAGGGTTCGAGGCCGAAGTCCTGCAAAACAAGGCAATGGGGTTTGATGGAAAAAGCCTCATCAACCCCAGACAGATTCGGTTTGTCCATCAGGTTTTTGCCCCCACTGAAAAAGAGGTCATGCAGGCGGAAAAAATCCTGCTGGCCTACCGGGAGCAGTCTGCCGCCGGGGTGGGCGTGTTCACTGTGGACGGCAAGATGATCGACATTGCCTTTATTCCCGGTGCCGAACGTACGCTGCGTCTGGCGCGGGCCTGTGGTATGTATGAGGGGGATCTGATATGAAAAATGCAGTTGGAAGGGAAATTCCCGATGCCCTGTTGACCGGGGGGCGGGAAGTTTATCAGGGGAAAAACCACATGGACGGCAGATACATCCAGAAAGCCGCCCCAAAGACCCGGCGCTGCGAGAAGCCGCAGGAAAGCAAGGTGGTGGAATCCATCGCACAGGCGCTTCGGCAGTGCAAAGCCGCAAATGGTATGACCTTTTCGTTCCACCACCATCTCCGGGATGGGGACTATGTGGTAAACATGGTGATGCAGACCGCTATTGAGCAGCTGGGACTGGAAGAACTGACCATCGCAGCCACCAGCCTGGGTTCGGCCCACGACCCTATTGCCGATTATATCGAGGCGGGTAAGGTGGTGGGGATCCAGACTTCCGGCATCCGGGGCCGGATGGGGGAGGTCGTGTCCGCTGGAAAGCTGAAGACCCCCGCGGTGATCCGCAGCCATGGCGGACGTCCCCGGGCGATTGAGGGGGGCGAAGTGCACATCGACATCGCCTTTATCGCCGCCCCTACCAGCGACTGTATGGGCAACTGCCGGGGGATCGGCGGCAAGTCCAACTGTGGAAGCCTCGGCTACGCCATGACCGACGCCAGATATGCCGATCATGTGGTGGTCATCACCGACTGCCTGGTGGATTTTCCCAACATGCCCGCCAGCGTAGAAGCCATCGACGTGGATGCGGTCGTGGTGGTGGACTCGATCGGCAACCCGCAGAAGATCGCCTCGGCCGCAGCACGCATCTCCCAGAATCCCCGTGACCTGATGATGGCAGAGGATGTCGCAAAGGTGATCGCCTCCACCCCCTACTTCAAGGATGGGTTTTCGTTCCAAACCGGCGTGGGCGGGCCTTCCCTCGCGGCCAACCTGTTTCTGGAACAGTATATGGATGACCGTGGAATCCGGATGGGCTGGGCCATCGGCGGTATCTGCGGGCCTATGGTGGAACTGCTGAAAAAGGGCAAGGTAGGCAAGGTGATTGACGTTCAGGACTTCGATCTGGATGGGGTGAACTCGATCCACCAGACCCCCGGACACTTTGAGATGAGCGCCAGCCAGTACGCCAATCCCGCAAACAAAGGGGCTTTCGTGAACAAGCTTGACTTTGTGGTATTGGCCGCGCTGGAGATCGACACCAGCTTCAATGTAAATGTTCTCACCGGCTCGGACGGTGTCCTCCGCGGCGCCCCCGGCGGGCATCCGGATGCGGCAGCCGGGAGCAAGTGCTGTATCATCGTCACTCCTCTGATCCGGGGGCGGATGGCCACCGTCTGTGAGCATGTGGTCACCGTCACGACCCCCGGGGACTGTGTGGATGTGCTGGTCACCGATTACGGCATCGCTGTCAACCCTCTGCGGCCGGACCTGATCCAGTGTCTGGACGCGGCTGGGATTCCCCATGTGGGCATTGAGACGTTAAAAGAGAAGGCGTATGCACTGGTGGGGACCCCTGACGATCTGGAATGGGAGGAACAGGTGGTAGCCGTACTGGAAGCCCGGGATGGGACCATTCTGGATGTCGTGCGGAAGATCAGGCCGTTTACGCTGGGCTGACAGAAATCAAACAGAAAGAGGTTACAGATTATGACTGAGACTATGGTAGGTATTCTCGGCTTCCTGTGCATCATCGCTATCGTGGTGACGCTGTTCCAGAGCCGTACCCTTCCAAGCATTGCTTTTATCGTTTTCCCCTTTACCCTGGCGGTTGTCCTCGTATTGGGCGGTTACTATACCATGGGGAATGTAGGCTCCCTCATCAAATCCGGGTTTGGGTCCACCGCCCCTACTGCGGCTCTGTTTGTATTCAGCGTACTATATTTTGGGATTATGACAGATGCTGGTATGTTTGATGTTATCATTGGAAAATTGATGAAGGTGGTGGGCAACAGTGTTGTAGGCGTTACCGTCATGACCACTGTGATCGCCCTCATCGGCCATCTGGACGGTGGCGGGGCCTCCACCTTCTGTATTGTGGTTCCCGCCATGCTGCCGGTCTACAGGAAGATGCACATGCGCCCCGCTACCCTGCTGCGTGTGAGTGTGCTGGCGATGGGCGTACTCAATCTGATGCCCTGGTCCGGTCCCACCGCCCGCGCTGCCACTGTGCTGGGCATAGAGGCCAGCCAGCTTTGGAGCACGCTGCTCCCCATCCAGGCATTTGGCATCGCTCTGTGTCTGGCCCATGCTGTTTTGGCCGGTGTTCAGGAGCGGAAACGGGGTGCGGGCCTCAACGGCAGCCTGGCCCAGCTGGAAGGCGAGGTGGTGCTGGATGATGCTGCCCAGGAAGCGAAGAACGAGCTGTCTCGCCCCGGTCTTTTCGCGGTCAATGTCCTGCTCACGGTCGCTGTAATCGCCCTGCTGATCTGGGATAAATTCCCCAGTTATGTGCCCTTCATGCTGGGCGTGGCCGCTTCACTGCTGATCAACTATGGGTTTACCGCCAAGGCCCACAAACAGATCATCAACAGCCATGCCGCTCCCGCTTTGATGATGTGCTCCACCCTGATGGGCGCCGCTGTTCTCATGGGCGTGCTGGTCAAGAGCGTCACGGTCAATGACGTGGAGGTTGCCAGTGTAGTCACCTGCATGTCCAACCTCATCAAGATGGTCCTGCCCGCTTTCCTGGGCCGTCACCTGCCCATTGTAATCGGCATCCTGTCTGTACCTTTGGCGCTGGCTTTCGATACCGACAGCTACTTCTACGGTATGCTCCCTGTTATGATCGGTATCGGCGAAGGATTCGGCATCGCCGCCCTGCCTATCGCTGTGGCAATGGTGGTCTGCCGCAACTGCGCCACCTTTATCAGTCCTATGGTACCCGCCACCCTCCTGGGCGTTGGCCTGGCCGATGTGGACATCAAGGACCATATCAAGAACAGTTTCCCCTATGTCTGGGGCTTCTCCATCCTGTGTATGCTGGTGGCTATTCTGCTGGGTATCATGCCTCTGTAAGCGCTCTCCTTTTCTTGTTTCCCCTGGCGTTCGTCGGTTGCTGCGTCAGGGGACTTTTTTTAGCAACCGCCCTCTGTTATAATGAAAACGCTGGAAAACATCAGGATGGTTCTTTTCCAACCTGCGGCGATCCCACACTGCTGATATGAGGTGAATTTTATGGCAGATACATTGATTGCGGTTTCCCCAAAAGACACACGCGCCCAACGGCAGCTGGACGCACTTCTGGAGCAGGAGGGAATCTGCCGGGACGGGAATCTGGACTACACCTGCGGCCTTTTTGATGCGGATTGGAAGCTGGCTGCCACAGGAAGCTGTTTTGGAAATACCATCCGCTGCCTGGCGGTGGATCGGAGGCGCCAGGGGGAAGGGCTGCTCAACCAGGTGGTAAGCCACCTGATGGAGGTTCAGGCGGAACGCGGGAATACCCACCTGTTCCTATACACCAAGCCGCAGAGTGCCAGATTTTTTTGTGATCTTGGGTTTTATGAGATTGCGCGGGTAGAGGACCGTCTGGTCTTTCTGGAGAACCGCCGCCGGGGCTTTTCCGACTACTGCACAGCACTGGAACAGATGCGGCGGGAAGGGGAGGCGGCCGCGGTCGTTATGAATGCGAACCCCTTCACACTGGGCCACCTGCATCTGGTGGAGCGGGCCGCAGCGGCACATGAAACGGTTCATCTGTTTGTCCTCAGTGAAGAGGCCGGCCCCATCCCTTCCACTGTCCGCCGGCGTCTGGTACAGGCGGGGGTGTCCCACCTATCTAATGTGATCTGCCATGAATCTGGCCCCTACATCATCAGCGGGGCCACCTTTCCCAGTTATTTTTTAAAGGATGCGGATTCGGTCATCCATACCCATGCTGCTTTAGACCTGGAGGTCTTTGGAAAGATCGCCCCCCGCCTGAATATCAGATACCGCTATGTAGGGGAGGAGAAGAGCAGCCGCGTCACAGCCCTGTATAATGGGGAGATGGTCCGGCGCCTGCCGGAACTTGGCATCCAGTGCCGGGTGATCCCGCGTCTGGAACACGATGGGCAGCCGGTGAGCGCCAGTACAGTCAGAAGATGGATTCATGATGGGCGGCTGGGGGAGATCGGTCCTTTGGTGCCCAAAACAACCTGGGACTATTTTGCCTCGCCCGAGGCCAAGCCGGTAATTGCTGCCATCCGGGCCTGTGAAGATGTGATCCACTATTGAAAGGAGCGGACAATGGAACGGGAAGTGACATTGACAGAAGTGTTGGAGGCCAGGGAAAACAGGGTATGGCATCAGAACGCCCTGCTTGAAAAATATGGGGTACCGGTCATCTCCTTCACCCTGAACATCGCCGGACCGGTCAAAGATTCCCCCCTGATCCGGCGGTCGTTCCGGGCGGGACAGAGACAGTTGGAGGCCAGTTTTCAGGCAGCGAAACTCCCTGTATTGGATCGTCAGGAGCTGCTGGCTCCCACCGGTTGTGAGGCGCGGTATGCAGTGAAAGGAACAGCCCGGGAAGTGAAGGCGCTATGTGTTTCGATCGAAGACAGTACCGGGCTGGGCAGGCTGTTCGATATGGATGTCCTGGCTCCGGATGGCCGCAAACTGGATCGGGAAGAGGTTGGGGGCGGCTCCCGCAACTGCATCGTCTGCGGTGCGGAGGGGAGAGGGTGCGCCTCCCGGCGGGTCCATTCGGTGGAAACGCTTCAAAAGGCGACTCTGCGCATCATGGAGGAGCACTTCGCCGCTGCGGACCGGGAAACTGTCGCTGCACTGGCGACAAGAGCCCTGCTGGAAGAGGTCTGCATCACGCCCAAGCCGGGCCTCGTAGATCGGGCAAACAACGGCAGCCACCGGGATATGGACCTTTTCACCTTTCTTGCCAGTGCCGCAGCTTTGGCCCCCTATTGGTCCCGCTGTGTGCAAATCGGCCAGGATACGGCAAAAGGCACCCCGCCGGATACCTTTCAGGCCCTGAAACAGGCCGGTCAGAGTGCGGAACGCACCATGTTTGCCGCTACAGGCGGCGTCAATACCCACAAAGGAGCGATTTTTACACTGGGAACCATCTGCGGTGCTGTGGGGCGGCTGTGGCGGGCGGACAATCCCTGCCGGGATCCAAAAGCCATACTGGCGGAATGTTCCGCCATGGCGACCGCTGCGGTAGAAGCGGATTTTGCGGGCCTGAGCGATGAAACTGCCCATACCACTGGACAAAAGCTCTATCTGCGGCAGGGGTTGGCCGGGGTCCGAGGGGAAGCGGCCCGGGGTTTTCCGGGGGTCTCTGAGATTGCCCTCCCTGCGTTCCAGAGGGCGCTGGACTCCGGCCGAAGCCGAAACGATGCAGGGGCTGTCGCGCTGCTTCACCTGATCGCGAAGGTAACCGACACCAATATGATCGCCCGGGGTGGGCAGTCTGCTGCCAAAAGAGCGGCGGAGGACTGTGCCCGGCTGCTGGAACGCAGCCCTCTGCCGGAAATGGAGGATATTGCAGCTTTGGACCAGGCGTTTATCCAACAGAACCTCTCTCCGGGAGGGTGTGCCGATCTGCTGTCTGCATCGCTGTTTTTGTGGGGCTGGGAGAATGAGGAAATTTTGCACAAACCCTGCGAAAAAACATCTCCATGATTTTTTCAGAGTTGTCTTGTTTAATGTTGCAAAAGATGGTAAACTGGTAAAGAGCGGGGCGACATGGAGGCAGGATTTTGTCAGTATTGGAGGTGACTGTAAAATTTTAGCTGCTCCGTGTCCCGGGCGATTGTCCCGTCTCTCCGAACAGGAATTCTGTATGTTGTGAAGAAGAACCACAAAAAAGTTGGAAAGGATGTTTTACCCATGAAATGTCTCATTATTGATGCGGTCCACAGTTCGATTTCGGAAGAGCTTGGCAAGTATATGCAGGTAGATACCAAAATGCTCCCTTCCCAGGAGGAACTTGCGTCGCTGATTCCGGATTATGACGTGCTGATTATGCGTGTCGACCCCAAGATTGACAAAACCATCCTTGATGCTGCCGCAAACCTCAAGGTAATCGGTGTCTGCGCTGTCGGCCTCAACCATGTCGATACCGAGACCGCCAAAGCAAAGGGCATTCAGGTATTCAATGCGCCCGGCATGAACGCCAACGCAGTTGCTGAGCTGACCCTCGCAAAGATGCTCGAGATGTCCCGCCACACCATTCCGGCGAACCATGATGTCAAGGTCAACAAATCGTGGGATAAATATAAATTTGTTGGGCGTGAGCTGCGCGGCAAAACGCTCGGTATCTTGGGCTTCGGGCGCATTGGACGCCGTGTCGGTGAGCTGGGACGCGCATTCAAGATGAACATTGTTGCTTACGATCCGTTCCTCAAGCCCGAGGATTTCGAAAAAGAGGGCGCTACCGGCATGGGCGTGGACGAACTGCTCAAGGTTTCGGATTATGTGACCATCCATGTGCCCCTCACCGCAGAGACGAAAAACCTGTTCAATGCGAAGTCGATTTCTGAGATGAAAAACGATGCGGTTGTCCTCAATATGGGCCGCGGCGGAATCGTCAACGAGAAGGATATGTATGAGGCGCTCAAGGCTGGCAAAATCGGCGGCTATGCTTCGGATGTTATGGAGAACGAGCTGGCTGGCGGCGGACTCACCGAAGGCGCAGGCTTCGACTCCCCGCTTTTTGAGTGCGACAACTTCATTGTTTCTCCTCACATCGGCGCGCAGACCGTCGATGCTTCCCGTGATATCGCTGAACTGATCATCGCAAAGGTCAAGGAAGCGCTCAAGCTCGGCTGATTCCGTTTACACAGCTCCAGAAAGCCAGAACACAGAGAGCCGCCCAGCATCTGGGCGGCTCTCTTTTGAAATCCCTGAAACGCGGATTTCCTATTTATGATAGAGTTTTTTGGTCTGGTATTGGGGCTCGTAGGTGAGGTTCATCCCCAGCTTTTTAAACACAGCCACATCCACCTGTGAGAGGATGACAGAGGAGTGCGCTTCACACCCACGCAGTTTATCGAGCTGCTGCATCGCCAGTTCGGCGGTGGGGTTGGTTGCTGCCGAGATCGAAAGCGCGATCAGCGTTTCATCGCTGTGCAGCCGGGGGTTGTGGTTGCCCAGGTGGTCGACCTTGAGATGCTGGATCGGCTCAATGATGATCGGTGAAATCAGGTGGATGTTGTGGCTGATCCCCCCCAGTTCTTTGAGCGCATTGAGCAGGACTGCCGACGAAGCACCGAGCAGATCGGTGGTCTTGCCGGTGATAATTTTGCCGTTGGGCAGTTCGATCGCGGTGGAGGGCATCCCAGTTGCGGCCGAACGGTCGATAGCCGCCTGTGCGACCGGGCGGTCCTTGGTGGAGACCTCCGCCTGTTTCATCAGCAGGTCGAGTTTATAAACGCTTTCCTCGCTTGCCATCCCCATCCGATGGGAAGCGAGCGTCTGATAATAGCGGCGGATGATCTCCTGTCGGGATGCCTGCACGACCGCTTCGTCATCGGTGATGCACATGCCCGCCATGTTCACCCCCATATCGGTAGGAGATTTATAGGGGCTTTCCCCAGCGATCTGCTGGAAGATCGCATTCAGCACTGGGAATACCTCTACATCGCGGTTGTAGTTAACGGTGGTGACCCCATAGGATTCCAGATGGAACGGGTCGATCATGTTCACATCGTTGAGATCAGCGGTTGCCGCCTCATAGGCGAGGTTGACCGGGTGTTTGAGCGGCAGGTTCCAGATGGGGAAGGTTTCAAATTTGGCATACCCGGCCTTGATCCCGCGCTTGTGTTCGTGGTAAAGCTGGGAGAGACAGACCGCCATCTTACCGCTGCCCGGACCGGGCGCGGTGACCACAACCAATGGACGGGAGGTCTCTATGTATTGGTTTTTGCCGTAGCCATCGTCGCTGACGATCAGGGGGATGTTGGAGGGGTATCCGGCAATCGGGTAGTGGAGGTAAACCTGGACCCCCAGGGTTTCCAGCCGGCTTCGGAATGCATCTGCCGTCGGCTGTCCGGCGAACTGTGCGATGACAACGCTGCCGACATACAGACCGATTGCGCGGAATGCGTCGATGAGGCGGAGCACATCGACATCATAAGTGATCCCGAGGTCACCGCGGACCTTGTTTTTTTCGATGTCCGAGGCGTTGATAACGATTACGATTTCTGCGCTCTCTTTGAGCTGGAGCAGCATTTTGATTTTGCTGTCAGGGGCAAACCCGGGCAGCACCCGCGAGGCGTGGAAATCATCGAATAATTTTCCGCCAAATTCCAGATAGAGCTTGTTGCCGAACTTTTGAATCCGCTCAAGGATGTGTTCCGACTGTAGCTTCAGATATTTTTCCTTATCAAACCCGACCTTTACCATTTTTCGACCCCTCCGTACGAAATATTCAGACATTATTTTAGCTCTTTAGCCCTGAAAAATCAAGGGGCATGCTATCAAAATTTTTGATGGCATGGGAGGGGGCGGGCTGTTCTGCCATCCAGGAGGATTTCCGCTGTCTCTCTTGTCACCGGCGGGCAGGCGTGCTATAATCAAAAAAGAATCCGGCCGCTTGATGAGGGTAGGGAGATACACCAGATTGGCATGGAGTCACACAGGGACACAGACCATTTTTGCAAAAAGGAGGTGCTGAAATGGGGCTTTTCCGCCGCAAAAAACAGACAGCCGGCAAGCCATCCGCACCACAGAAGCCGGTTTCGCTGCCGCAGACAGGGGCGCCTGAACCGGAACAGCTCAGCGAGCAGCAGGCGCGTGTGATGGCGCAGGCACTTTCGGAATATCTGAAGGGGAAGCGCTGAACGTCTGCTCCAAAGGCAGAACAGGCTGTGAAAAAAAGCTTGACCTGGACCGTTCCAGACGATAAAATAAGGACATTACCCGGGCGGCTGCCGCCCGAGAGAAAAGGAAAGTGAAACGATGAAAGCGAGAATTCCGAAACATCGAGAGTTTGTAATTGACATCAAGGAGGAAGACGAGGCACGCCAGCAGGAATGCTGGAACAAACTCGAAGCAATCCTGAACGATTACAAAAAACAGGGGAAATCGGTCTATACCGAGACATTTATTGAGGACAACGAGGAGAAGGTCAAAGCACTCCAGCAGGAGTACCAGTTCGAATATACAATTGAGCTGGTCTGATCCGCTTCACGAAAAAAAGCCTGTGCATGGGAACCCCATGCACAGGCTTTTGTCATCTTCTGCGAAGCCGCAGACAGAGCTTGCGCGCAAGATCGACCGGTACCACCGAAAAAGCGATCAGGCAGACAGCTTTCAATTCGGGCAGGGTAAGCCCAGCGGTGCGGAAAAGGGTTCCGCCGTAGTAGATGAGCAGAAGCTGTACCCCTGCGACCAACAGCATGACAGCCGCAAACGACGGGTTTTTTGCGAGATGGGCGAACAGATTGATCCGATGGGTGCGGGCATTGAAGCTGTTGAGGATGCCTGAAAAAACAAAAAGGGCAAAAAAGGCGGTCATGAAATAGGCATCCCCCGGTCGGAACAGGCTGCGGAAGAAAGGCAGACGCAGGAACGATACGCAGAGGGCGACTGTATACAGCCCGGTGACAATGATCTGGTTTTGCATCTCGGCGCTGATGATCGGTTCGCTGCGGCTTTTGGGCGGCTCTTTCATGTATTCGGCGAGCGGCGGTTCCCCCGCGAACGCCAGCCCGGCGAGCGTATCCATGATAATATTGATCCAGAGCATCTGAACCACTGTGACCGGGGTGTCGATCCCGATGAACGGCCCGATCAGCGAGACCCCGACCGCACAGAGGTTCATGGTGAGCTGAAAGACGATGAACTTGCGGATGCTTTTGAAGATCGTGCGGCCATAGAGCACCGCTTTGGCGATCGAAGCGAAGTTGTTGTCCAGGATGACGATATCACCGGCCTCTTTGGCGACCTCTGCGCCGCTCCCCATCGCGAATCCGACATCGGATTTTTTGAGGGCGGGCGCATCGTTGATCCCGTCTCCGGTCATGCCGACCACCAGCCCCAGTTCCTGCGCAATCCGCACCAGCCGGCTCTTGTCAGTGGGCAGTGCGCGTGCGACCACCCGCAGGCGCGGCAGGACTGCCTTGAGGCGGCTGTCGTCAAGCGCAGCGAGTTCCGCACTTGTGAGTACTGCGTCTGGTTCGTTCGACCGAAGCAAACCGGCTTCCCGCGCGATCGCAACTGCGGTTTCCCGGTTGTCGCCGGTGATCATGACCGTCTGGATGCCCGCGCTTTCCACCT
This sequence comes from Anaerotruncus sp. G3(2012), assembly GCF_000403395.2. Lineage (GTDB taxonomy): Bacteria > Bacillota > Clostridia > Oscillospirales > Ruminococcaceae > Anaerotruncus. The sequence continues at coordinate 335,652 of NZ_KE159657.1, forward strand.
CCCGGACCGCTTTGCGCACCTCGGGGCGCAGCTCGTCCCGGATGCCAGCCAGCCCGATCAGGATCAGATCATGGGGAATCTCTTCGCTCCATGCGCCGTCGTATGCCGCGAGGACCAGAACCCGCATCGCCTCCCCTGCAAGCTGATTCCACGTCTGCTGGAGCGCTGCAAGGCTGGGGAGCGGGCGGATTTTGCCGTCTGGGGTGTAGCAGCGCTTGCAGTGCGGAAGCAGTTTTTCGGGTGCGCCCTTCAACAGGGTCAGATTCCGTCCGCCGCCCAGGCGCACTGACGAGAACTTCCGGGCGCTGTCGAACGGGAGAACATGTTCTTTGGAACAGGAGGGGGGCTGCGGCTGGACGGCTAGGAGGTAATCCAGGAATGCGCGGTCGGTCGCATTGCCGCCGATGGCGCGTCCCTGTGAGACGATGCTCGCTGTGTTGACAAACCCGGAGGTGCAGACCAGCTCAAACAGTCCTGGCGCCGCTTTGAGCGACTGGACGCTGTTGTATCGCTTTCCGTCCCCGGAAATCAGGGTGGAGACGCTCAGATTACCGCGGGTGAGGGTGCCGGTCTTGTCAGTGAACAGCAGATTGAGGCTCCCGGCGGTCTCTATCCCGATCAGTTTGCGCACCATCACATGGTCCCGGAGCATCCGGAACATGTTGGAGGAGAGCACGACAGTAATCATCATCGGGAGTCCTTCGGGAACCGCCACCACCACGACAGTGATCGCCAGAATCCCCGCATGCAGGAAGTTGGCGAGCATCCCGCCAAGGTCGTGCAGTTCTGCGAGGATCAGCGGGATGCTGTATCTGTTGTCGATCACGATGGCGTGGAACAGGTCGGCGAATGCGATCAGGCCAGCGGCTTTGTACCCCAGTCCGCTGATCGTCCGGGCCAGCCCTGCCAGACGGAGTTTGAGCGGACTTTCCCGTGTTTCCTCCTGTAGTTCCTGTGCAACCCCGCCGTAGAAGGTGTGGTCCCCGACATTTCGTACCACCATCAATCCCTCGCCCGAAGTGACCACGCTCCCGCGGAAGAGTTGGTTTTTTACGGTAAGGTCCCAGTCGTCCGCTCCGTTTTGGAGCGGAATTTTTACCGCCTCTTTGCTTTCCCCATTCAGCGCGGACTGGTCGACCCGCAGCTCGCCTGAAATCAGAATACCATCTGCCGGAACCCGTTCTCCTGCCTGCAACAGCACGAGGTCGCCCACTACGATCTCGGACATCAGAACCGAGAGCACCCCTTCCCGGCGCTTGACCCGGCACTGGATTTTAGCGGCATCCTCCTGTAATTTCAGGAAGGCGGACTCGCTCCCATATTCCGACAGGGTGGAGACAAAGGTTGCCAGGAAGATTGCCAGTGCGATACCGACAGTTTCAAACCAGTTCTGGCTGCGCAGGAGGAAGAGCAGATTCACCGCGAGCGCTGCCAGAAGGATTTTGATGATCGGGTCTCCGAAGCTCTCGAGAAATTGCTGCCAGAACCCTCTGCGGCGTTTCCGGGTAAACTGGTTTTCCCCATGCTCCCTCCGAGCGCGCTCCACTTCGGATTTGCTCAGCCCCCCGATCGAGTGGGCTGTCAGTCTTGCGGATTGCTGCCCCATTTTTTCGTCCCCCTTCTTTTGAATAGGCTTGTATACCTTATGCGGGGAACGAAAACATTATGAATCGCAAAAAGGCCGCCGGACAGCGGAAAGCTGTCCGGCGGGCCGCAGTGCATAGATTTGCTGGTGGAAACACATGGTGTTTATGTATATCTTTTGAGAAGGGGGCTTTTTCTCTTGTAAAAAGCCCCCTCTTGGCTCTGACTGCAAGTCAGAGCCAATTCACCCCAAAAAATGCGCTTCTCAGGCGGGTGCCCGGCACCCAAGAGGATGTTCCGCGCTCTGCGGAGCGCGGCCAAAGGCGCTGCCTTTGGAAACCGCAGCCTTTGAAAAGGCTGGCGAAACTTTTTATGATGGTTGCTTAAAAAGCAGGCAAAACGTTCCTTTGCGAAGCGGGGGCAGGGGACATGCCGCCCTACGAGAGCATCATACGGTCGTTGTCAAACGCCTTATGGCTGCGGTCCTTGAACAGCTCCAGCAGATCCGGGACGGTCAGTTTGGAGCGTGCGTCCCCTTGCAGGTCGAGGATGATCCGGCCGTTATCCATCATGATTGTGCGGTTGCCGCAATCGAGCGACTGCTGCATATTGTGGGTAATCATCATAGTGGTGATGCTGCCGCGTGCGACGATCTTCTGGGTCAGCTCGGCGACCTTCTCCGCAGTAGCGGGATCAAGCGCCGCGGTGTGCTCATCGAGCAGCAGTAATTTTGGGGTGACGATCGTTGCCATCATCAGGGTTACCGCCTGCCGCTGTCCGCCCGAGAGCAGCCCCATTTTTGTTTTCAGCCGGTCTTCCAGTCCCAGGCCCAGCTCGGAAAGCTGCTCCCGGAAGAAGTCTGAATCCTTTTTGCTGATCCCGAAGTGCACGCCTTTGCGCATCCCGCGAAGGTAGGCCATTGCCAGGTTTTCCTCGATCGTCATGTTTGGGGCGGTCCCTTTCAGCGGGTCCTGAAACAGCCGGCCGATCGTCCGGGCGCGCTGGTAATCGCGCAGGAAGGTGATGTTTTTGCCGTCAAGCAGGATATTGCCGCGGTCGATCAGGAACGATCCGGCAATCGAGTTAAACAGGGTCGATTTGCCAGCACCGTTCCCGCCGATAATCGTCACAAAGTCGCCCGGCGCGAGATGCAGGTTGATGTCAACGAGCGCCTTACGTTCGTTGGGGGTGTTCGGGAAAAAGGTTTTGCTGACGTTTTTCAGATCAAGCATCAAGCTTCGCCTCCTTCATCAGTTTGCGCACCCGGACCTTTTGAAGGATTGCCGGATAGGAGATTGCCAGCACGACGATTGCCGCGGAGATCAGCTTGAGGTCGTTGGGGGACATCCCACGCGCCATGACAAACGCAATGATCGTGCGGTAGATGATCGACCCGAGAACGACCGCGAGGATGTTGCGCGGGATGTTCGGCCGGCCAAAGATCACCTCGCCGATGATGAGGGAAGCCAGCCCGATGACCACCATGCCGATTCCCATGCTCAGATCGGCGAAGTTCTGGTACTGCGCGAGCATCCCGCCCGAGAGCGCGACCAGCGCATTTGCCAGCCCAAGCCCGATGAATTTCATCCGCTCGGTGTTGATCGAAGAGGAGCGGACCATATCCTCATTGTCGCCGGTCGCCCGGATGCAAAGCCCGAGCTGGGTGCGGAAGAAAAATCCCAGCATCAGGCAGACTGCCAGCAGGATTGCGCCCGAGACGAGCAGTTTCGAGAACTTCCCACTGGAAAGGGTGTAAAGACTCGCGGTTTTGAGCATCGAAACCTGTGCCTTGCCATCCATCACATGCAGATTGATCGAATAGAGCGCGGTCATCGAGAGGATGCCCGCCAGAATCGGCTGGATTTGCAGTTTGGTCTGTAGGAAAGCGGTCAGACAGCCCGCCAGCGTGCCCGCCGCGACCGCCAGACCCAGCCCGAGGTAGGGGTGGCCAGCCACCGTGAGCATGGCAGCGACTGCCGCACCCAGCGTGAAGCTGCTGTCGACCGTGAGGTCGGGAATATCCAGAATCCGATAGGAGACGAACAGCCCCAGCGACATCAGCGCATAGATCAGGCCCAGCTCGACCGCGCCCTGCAAGGCGAATAAGGACATAAGATCACTCTTTTCTCAAAAAATCAGCAGATGGTTATTCCACGACGATGGCGGAGGAGAGGAGGTCCCCGGGGAGGGTTACGCCGATCGCTTCGGCGGTAGTGGTGTTGACAACGGTGGCAAAGTTGCTCAGTGTCTCAACCGGAATCTCGCTGATCGGGGTGCCTTCGAGCACCTTCACCACCATTGCGGCGGTCTGTTTGCCGAGCAGGGTGTAATCAATGCCGACCGTTGCGAAGCCGCCGTCAATGACCATCGAGTCTGCGCCGGTATAGATCGGGAGGCCCGCCTGTTTCGCCACCTCCGCGTAAACCGGCATTGCGGTTGCGACGGTGTTGTCGATCGGGGTATAGAATGCTTGGCATTTGCCCACCAGGGATTGTGCCGCCTGCTGTACCTCGCTCGTATTGGTCACAGTGGCTTCCACATATCCGATCCCCTTGCTGTCAAGATAGGTTTTGGCCTGCTCGATTACTGCGACCGAGTTGACCTCGCCCAGGTTGTAGACCAGGCCGACCGTCTCGACGCCGGGGGTAAGCTGGTTCATCAGCTCGAACACCTGGTCGACCGGGATCGCATCCGAGGTACCGGTGATGTTGCCTTCGGGGGCGTCAGGGTTCTCGACCAGTTTGGCCGCGACCGGGTCGGTTACCGCCGAAAAGACCAGCGGAATGTCGGGGGCTGCTGCCGCCGCAGAGATCGCGGTCGGGGTGGCGATCGCGACGATCAGGTCTTTGCCGTCGCCCGCAAATTTTTGGCAGATCGAATTCAGATTGGACTGGTCGCTCTGTGCGTTCTGGTAGTCGATTTCCACCTTGTCCGGCCCGTAACCGAGCGCTTCCATTTCAGCGGTGAACGAATCCCGAATCTGGTTCAGCGAAGTATGTTCCATGATCTGTGCCAGGCCGATCCGGTAGGTGTTGCCCGAGCCTGCATCAGAGGGTGCGGATTCTGTGGATGCTGCCGAGGAAGCGGGGGCGGCGTTTTCCGCCGCGGAAGAAGAGGGAGTGCTGCCGCAGGCGGCGAGGGAAGCGGTCATCAGGACTGCGATTGCTGCTGCAAAAAACTTTTTCATGGTTCAGTGCTCCTTTACATATAAAATGATTTATATGTTGGTGGAGGTACGGCAGGCTTTGCAGTTTCCGGAGAACAAACAAAAACACCTGCCCTTCCAACAAGGACAGGTGTAAAACCTGCGGTACCACCTTGATTGACGTAAAAACGCCCACCTCATCAGAGTGCCAACACACCCTTTGCCCGATAACGCCGGCACGCGTCGCAGGATACTCAGCAGATTCGCCTTTCACCGCGCCCTCAGGAGTCCATTTGCCCGTCCCGCGTTCCGGCCTGGTTCTCAGCTTCCCAAGCTCTCTGTGCGTGCGCTTACGGTTTTATCTCTCCGTCACTGGTTTATGTCCCCTATTTAAGCACAAACGGCCGGGATTGTCAACCCCTTTCTGAAATTTTATGCGGTGAAGCCCGAAAGCGTTCCCGGAACCAGAATTTTGTGCACAGCATAGGATGGTTCAGAATCAGGCAGGATTGAAGCTCTGTTTGAACGATGGAAACAGCCCCTGGAACGAGGGGGGCGTATCCGCAGATGAAAGGGTGCGTGAAGATGGAAAAACTGAAAATCTGCGGCGGCAGCCGGCTGTCCGGGACGCTGCGGGTCCACGGCGCGAAAAATGCCGCCCTGCCGATCCTGGCGGCATCACTGCTGCCGGGTGAATGCGTATTACATAACTGCCCGCGTTTGACCGATGTGGAAGCCGCCTGCAATATCCTCGCCCAGCTTGGGGCCAGCGCCCATCGTGAGGGGGAATCGGTGGTGGTGTCTGGCGGCGGGGACTGTTGCTGCTGTATCCCGGATGAGCTGATGCGCCGGATGCGTTCGTCAATCGTCTTTCTGGGGGCGATCATCGCAAAATGCGGGTGGGCGAGGATCTCTCTGCCGGGCGGATGCGAGCTTGGGCCGCGCCCGATCGACCTGCATCTCGCCGCACTTGAACGGCTTGGGGTCGAGATTGGGGAGGATCACGGCTATCTCGACTGCCGGGTTCGGGACCGGCTGCATGGCGGGATCGTGACGCTGCCGTTCCCGAGTGTCGGCGCGACCGAAAACGTTATGATCGCGGCTGCGCTGGCCGAAGGGGAGACGGTCATTCGGAATGCGGCGCGTGAACCGGAGATCTCCGATCTTGCTGATTTTCTCAATGCGTGCGGCGGACGGGTGCGGATTGCGCAGAACGGGGATGTGCGGATCGAGGGGGTTCGCAGCCTGTCGCCCTGTGAACACCGGGTGATCTCCGACCGGATCGCTGCGGCAACCTACCTGAGCTGTGCGGCAATCACCGGCGGCGAGCTGCTGCTGACCGGGGTCTGCACCGAACATCTCTCGGCGGTTCTGCCCTGCTTTGAAGAGATGGGCTGCCGCATTGAGACAACAGCCGAGACCATCCGGCTCGAAGCTCCCAAGCGGCTGCATCCGCTCCGTTGTGTGCGGACCATGCCCTATCCGGGCTTCCCCACCGATGCGCAGTCCCCGCTGATGGCGGCCGCCTGCCTTGCGGACGGGAGCAGCATGTTTGTCGAAAACATCTTTGAGTCCCGTTATAAGCAGGTTCCCGAGCTTGCGCGGATGGGCGCGGATATCAAGGTAGAAGGGCGGATCGCGTTGGTACACGGGGTACGGGAGCTGCACAGTGCGTCGGTACACTGCACCGACCTGCGCGGCGGGGCGGCAATCGCAGTGGCGGCATTGGCGGCACAGGGGGAAAGTGAACTGCTCGAGATCGGGCATATTGACCGGGGTTACGAACGGTTTGAAGAGAACCTTGCGTCGATCGGGGCACAGGTGCGGCGGGAGGCATAACCAAATTCAATGCCTGAAATTTTGAATTTTTTTCGAGCGGATTGCGCCGCCTGCTCCTGCGTGTTATAATAGAACAGAAAACTGGCGCAAACAAGGAGGCTCCCTCTGCTGGATGTTTTGGGAAAGCGGGCGGCGGCAGGGAAAGTGTGGGAAGATTTTGATGGGTTCCGGGCATATCTCCGCCGCGCAAACGGTCGTTTTTGACCAAACGCATGGTTTAGATGGTTTTGGGGTCCCTATTTATGGAAGAACTCCTTCTCCATACGAAGCGCTTTTTGGGATTTTGCTTTTTCGGGTGGTAAAAATCCCTCGCAAAAAGAGATGGAATAGGCTTTTAGACACGTTACAGACAGCGGGGTTACCTGGAAGCCATACTTACCCGCAGCAGTGCTGCGGGTTTCAAAACCGTTTTGGTTTTGAAACCAGTTTTCATAAAAGCCGCCGATTCAGTCCGCTTTGAGGGCTGGAAGATATTTTTTAAAATTAGGCGCGAAGTTCGACAGAAACGCCGGTTTTTCTCACCCGGATTCCGTTATAATCGAATTACTTTCAAAGTTTTATGGGGATTCTTTGGAAGCCTGCGGCAGAATGGCCGCAGGGAGCGGCGAAAAGCGGCTTTGATTCGGATTTCATGGCCGACAGGCATGTTTTACATGCCTGCTGACGTTTGTCCGCCATTTACCAGGATGATCCGTTGTCCTGAAATGGTTCGGCCGGATCATCTTTATCAGCAACAGTTCCCGTCCTTTTGAAGCGGGAACCGCCGGAGGCAGCCATGAAGCAGAAAATCCTATCGTTCGGACCGGTGCGCCGTTCCTCCCCCAGTCGGGCGAAGGCGGCAGCTTCCGGGCGCCGGCGCAGGCGCAGGCGCACAGGCCGGCAGACCCTCAACTACATATTGCTGATGCTTGTTGCGCTGTCGATCTTTTCGGTGCTCTCGCTCACCGTGTTTTTCAAGATCGAAGCGGTCGAGGTCTCCGGGAACGCGATGTATGCCGATGAAGAGCTGATCGAAAGCAGCGGGGTCCAGATCGGGGACAATCTGTTCCGGGTCAGCGTAAAAAAGGTGGAAGAGCGCCTGATTGAAAAGTTCCCCTACGTTGAAGAGGTGCATTTCAAGCGGGTGTTCCCGGCAAAGCTGGTGCTGGAGATCACCCAGGCAACCCCGCTCGGCGCGGTGGATACCTCGGTGGGATACCTGATCATCGGCCGGAGCGGGCGGATTCTCGAGGCGAATGCAGTTTCGCTGCCCGAAGCGATGACCGTTGTGACCGGCATGTATATCAGTTCGCCGGCGGTTGGACGCAGGCTGGGCACCGTAGTTGAGCGCGGGGAGATCATCTATCCCGAAGAGGTCCAGCAGACCAATGCGTTCGACCAGGCGGAGGCCGCCGAACGCGAGGAAGAGGCGAAACGCCAGAAGATCAGCAACAAGGAGCGGGACCGGATCCGGCGTCAGGAGGCGGCGGAAGCGGAGGAGGACGGCTTCAAGATGCTGACCTATCTGGTCGACGCGGTGGAAGAGACCGGTTTTGAAAACATCACCCTGATCGACTTTTCCGACCCGCTCAACATGATGATCGTCTATGATGGGCGGATCATGGTTGAGCTGGGGAGCGAGGCGCACCTCGCGCTGAAGCTGCAGGCGGTCGAGAAGGTCGCTCTGGAAAATCTTGCGGATGACTTTGAGGGTACCCTTGATGTCACGATGGTCGGCAGCTCGACCCCGGCGGAAATCTGGAGCCGTCCCGGCGATATCCAAAGCGAGATCGACGCCCGCCGCAAGTTTATCGAAGAGGCGCAGGAGGAAGAGGAGCCGGAAACCACCATCTGGTTCCAGGACAGCAGCAATCCTGAGCTTGCGCTCGACCCGGACGCGCTTGCGGCCGCCAACAGCGCCGCAGCAAAGGCAGCGGCATCTTCCTCGTCCGCGGCATCGGGGCCGCCGGAACAGGCGTCCTCCTCCTCGCGGGACGAGCTGGCCACAGTCCCGGTTGGGTGAGTGCCGGAAAGGGCTGAAAGCTGGGAATTTGTCACAATTTGAGAAACTGGCCCGGAAAGCTATTGCGTTACCGGCGGAAATCTGTTAAAATGGGGACGATAGTAGACTAAGACGGGGTAGAAGCGCCTTTTTAGACATAAAAACAGCCATGCCGCCAAAATAAGGTATGGAACGGATACAGGGGGAACAGCGATGATAATGAACTTCGATATGGCAAGTGAATCGGAGAATGTCGTATCAATCAAGGTAGTTGGCGTGGGCGGCGGTGGCGGCAATGCGGTCGACCGGATGGTCCAGTCGGGGATGAAGAGTGTGGAATTCATCTCGATCAATACAGATAATCAGGCGCTGCTTCGGTCGCAGGCCACCTATAAACTGCATATTGGTGATAAACTCACCCGCGGCAAAGGCGCGGGCGGCAATCCTGAAAAGGGCCAGCGCGCGGCGGAGGAGAGCCGGGACGAGATCGCAGCCGCGCTCAAGGGCACCGATATGGTATTTATCACAGCGGGCATGGGCGGCGGCACCGGTACCGGCGGCGCCCCGGTTGTGGCGGAGATTGCGCACGAGATGGGTGTACTTACAGTTGGCATTGTCACCAAGCCGTTCAACTTTGAAGGGCGCCGGCGGATGGAGCAGGCGGAGATGGGTGTTACCGCGCTGCGTGAACATGTCGATGCGCTGCTGGTCATCCCGAACGAACGGCTCAAGCTGATCTCGGACGAGAAGATCACCCTCCAGAATGCCTTCTCTGCGGCGGACAATGTGCTCAAACAGGGCGTACAGAGCATTTCCGATCTGGTGAATATCCCCGGTGTGGTCAACCTCGACTTCGCTGATGTCACTGCGATCATGAAGGACGCGGGCTATGCGCATATGGGTGTTGGTGCGGCGTCCGGCAAGGACAAGGCGCGTCTGGCGGCAGAAGCGGCAATCGCCTCTCCGCTTCTCGAAACCTCGATCAACGGCGCCAAGGGCGTGATCGTCAATATCACTGCATCACCTGACATTGATCTGGATGACATCGATACCGCCTCTTCGATGATCCATGAGTCGGCGCATCCGGATGTCAACCTGATCTGGGGCGCCACCTTCGACGAAACCCTCAACGACGAGATCCGTGTCACTGTGATCGCGACCGGCTTCGACAACGACAAAAACTTTGCGCTGCCGTCCTATGGGTTCGGGAAAAAGCCGGCAGCGGTTCCGGAGAAGCAGCAACAGGAGGAAACACCGCCTGTGGTATCCTCCAATGAGGACGACGACAACTTCTTTGACATCCTGTCGATCTTCAACAACAAGCGCAACTAAAACAGAAAAGAGGGTATTGTCGGGAGGCGATGCCCTTTTTTGCAGTTTGGACAGCAACGAATAAAGGGGAACTTCACAATGGACAATCAGGGAAATCTGCCGCTGCTCTATCACAATCGGGAATTGAGCTGGCTGAAATTCAACCAGCGGGTACTCGAGCAGGCGCGGGACAACGCAATCCCACTGCTCGAACGGCTGAAATTCATCTCGATTTTCGGGAGCAATCTGGACGAATTTTATATGATCCGGGTCGGCACGCTGACCGATGCCGCGCTGCTCGAGCCGGATGAGACCGACAATAAGCTGGGGATGAGCCCTGCCGAACAGCTTCAGGCGATCTTCGCGCAGACCCGCTCGCTAGCCGCCCAGAAAGACGAGGTCTACCAGCTGCTGATGCGGGATCTCACACAGGAACACGGGATCGAGCAGCTCGACCCCGAAACGCTCGACGGGGAAAAGGCCGAGTATCTTGAACGGTATTTTACCCATGAGCTGATGCCCATGCTCTCTCCGCAGATCATCGACAAGCATCATCCGTTCCCGTTTTTGCGCAACAAGGAAATTTACATCTGCGCCCAGCTCCAAACCAAAGGGGAATTTGTCAAGCTGGCAATGATCCCGGTTTCGACCGGCTTCGACCGGATGGTGTTCCTCCCGTTTGCCAAGGACAAATTCGTTCTGATTGAAGATTTGGTGCTCAAATATTGCGACAAGGTATTTGAAAGCTATGTCGTCACAGCCAAGACGATCCTGCGGGTCACCCGCAATGCGGACATCAATGTGGATGAGGCGATGTACGACCACGACATCGACTATCGGAGCGTCATGGAGCAGATGGTCAAAAACCGCCGCAAGCTGATGCCGGTCCGGCTCCAGATTCAGGGCGGCGCCAACCATGCCATCCTGGACCAGCTCTGTAAAAAGCTCGAGTTGAGCCATGATCGGGTTTTCCAGATGCGTACCCCGCTCGATATGTCATTCGGTTTTTCGCTCTGTGCCCGGTATGAGCGCCGTGGGGAAAAGGAGCTGTTCTACCCGACGCTCACTCCCCAGAAGAGCGTCATGCTCGAGCATGGCAAGCCGATCATGCCGCAGATCGAGGATCATGATGTGCTGCTGTCCTATCCCTTCGAAACGATGAAGCCGTTCATCGACCTGCTGCTCGAGGCGGCTTCGGACGAAAGTGTCCTGAGCATCAAGATGACCCTCTATCGGGTTGCGCGTCAGAGCCAGGTGGTGGCGGCACTCATCAAGGCCGCTGAAAACGGCAAGGAGGTCCATGTCGTCGTTGAACTGCGCGCCCGGTTCGATGAGGAAAATAATATCATCTGGTCCAGGCGGCTGGAGGAAGCGGGGGTCAATCTGACCTATGGGCTTGGAGAGTATAAGGTGCATTCCAAACTGCTGGTCATCACCCGCAAGCAGGGCGATAAGGTGCAGTTTATCACCCAGATCGGAACCGGCAACTACAACGAATCGACCGCGCGGCAATATACAGACCTCTGTTTGATTACCGCTGACCGGGAGTTCGGAGAGGATGGACTGCGGATTTTCAACGGCATCCTGACCGACCATCCCGCCGAAACGACCACCCATCTGCTCGCCTCGCCGCTCACCATGAAACCGGCAGTGCTGCGGTATATCGAACAGGAGATCCGGTATGCGCGGGAGGGACAGCCGGCTGAAATCCTCGTCAAGGTGAATTCGGTGACCGATAAGGACCTGATTGATGCGCTGATCGAGGCGTCAAAAGCCGGGGTCAAAATCCGGATGGTGGTTCGCGGCATCTGCTGCCTGCGCGCGGGAGTGCCCGGTTATACCGATAACATCGAGGTTGTCAGCATTGTAGGACGGTTTCTGGAGCATAGCCGGGTTTATGTGTTCGGCCCGCCCGAGCGCAGCCATATGTACATCTCGTCCGCTGACTTCATGACCCGGAACATGGAACGCCGGGTCGAGGTCGCTGCGCCGATCTACAACGAACAACTGAAACAGCGGATTATGGCAATGCTGAATCTGGAATTTTCAGACAACGTTAAGGGGAAGCGGCTCTTGGAAAATGGGGAGTATCAGCTGGTCAAAAACGACAAGCCCCCGATAGATAGCCAGATCGACCTGTACAAAGCGGCGTATATGCGCGCGGAACATGCGGCAAATCCGCCAAAAAGTTCGCAGAAGCCATCCGCACCCAAGTCTAAACACGCAGCAGCCACAAAAGCGCTCAAAAAGAGGACGCCCACACAACAACAGGCCAGAGAGCGGTTTGTGCTGGACCGCCTGAGAGATTTCTTCAAAAAGAGATAACCTTGTCCGCCCGGCTGTTGCTGTGCAGAGCTGGGCGGGCGTTTTCGCTTGCAGAGGCGGTCCGATTCTCTTTTGAAAGTTTTACTCGTTTTTTTTGCTGCCGCTGCACTGTGGGTTGCAGCGAATCTTGCGGAGTGCATTCGCTATAACGCTACGGTTCCCAGCGCGCAGATTCGGGTTTCCCGTCCCGCAGCCTGTCGGGAGAATCTACAGGCTGAACAGGGCATTTTTTGCGAGTGAAAAAGCCCCTGTGAAATGATGAAAAACAAGCTGTTTATTACGGAGGCCATACAATGCCAAAAAAAGCCACAAATGATTATGGAAATGAGAGTATTTCCTCGCTGAAAGGGGCCGACCGGGTTCGCAAGCGTCCAGGGGTGATCTTCGGATCGGACGGTCTGGACGGCTGTGAGCACGCGATGTTTGAGATTCTTTCCAATTCGATCGACGAGGCGCGCGAAGGACACGGAGACCGGATCATCATCACCCGCTATCTCGACCATTCGATCGAGATCGAGGATTTCGGACGGGGGCTTCCGGTCGATTACAACCCCCGGGAGGAACGGTACAACTGGGAGCTGGCATTTTGCGAACTTTACGCGGGCGGCAAGTACCAGACCAACGAGGGGGAAAGCTACGAATATTCGCTCGGATTGAATGGTCTGGGGCTGTGCGCAACCCAGTATGCGTCCGAGTATATGGATGCGGAAATCTACCGCGATGGGATGAAATATACCCTGCATTTTGAGCGGGGTGAAAACATCGGAGGACTCCAGAAGGAGGAGACCCGCCGCCGGCAGACCGGCACCAGAATCCGCTGGAAGCCGGATTTGCAGGTGTTCACCGATATTGACATCCCGCTCGAATATTTTCAGGATGTCATCAAACGGCAGGCGGTCGTCAACGACGGGACCCGTTTCCTGTTGCGCAGCCAGACCGATTCAGGGTTTGACGAGCAGGAGTTTCTCTATGAAAACGGGATTGTCGATTATGCGGGCGAACTTGCGGGGGAAGGCGCGCTGACCTCGATGCAGTTTTGGAAGGCCGAGCGCAGAGGCCGCGACCGGGAGGACAAGCCGGAATACAAGGTCAAGCTGAATGTGGCCTGTTGTTTTTCCAACCGGGTGAAGAAGGCTGAGTATTACCACAATTCCAGCTTTCTGGAGCATGGCGGTTCCCCCGAGCGCGCGGTCAAGCTGGCGTTTGTCTATATGATCGACAACTACATCAAAAACGCCGGGAAGTACAACAAAGGGGAAAGCAAGATCACCTTTGCGGATGTGGAGGATTGTCTGGTACTGGTTTCGAGCAGCTTTTCCACCCAGACTTCGTATGAAAACCAGACCAAAAAGGCGATCACCAACAAGTTTATCTATGAGGCGATGAATGAGTTTCTGCGGCATCAGATCGAGGTCTATTTCCTCGAAAACCCGGATGATGCGGCTCGGATCGCCGAGCAGGTGCTGATCAACAAGCGCAGCCGTGAGAACGCAGAAAAAACACGGCTCAACCTCAAAAAGAAACTGGCGGGCAGCATTGACATGTCCAACCGGGTACAGAAGTTCGTTGACTGCCGCACCAGAGACGTGAACCGCCGCGAAATTTATATCGTGGAGGGGGATTCGGCGCTCGGCTCCTGCAAGATGGGCCGGGACTCCGAGTTTCAGGCGATTATCCCGGTACGCGGTAAGATTCTCAACTGTTTGAAAGCGGAGTATGACAAAATCTTCAAAAACGACATCATCACCGATATTTTTAAGGTGCTCGGATGCGGGGTGGAGGTCACCTCCAAGGCCAACCGGGACCTCTCTTCCTTCGATCTTTCCGGGCTGCGGTGGAATAAGATCGTAATTTGTACCGATGCCGATGTGGACGGGTTCCAGATCCGCACCCTGATTTTGACCATGCTCTACCGCCTCGCCCCGACCTTGATTGAGCGGGGGTATGTCTATATTGCCGAATCGCCGCTTTATGAGATCACCAGTAAGGATAAGGTTTACTTCGCCTATACCGAAGCGGAAAAGGCGGACGCACTTTCCAAGATCAGTGGAAAATATAACATCCAGCGCTCCAAAGGGCTGGGCGAAAACGAGCCGGATATGATGTGGCTGACCACCATGAATCCCGAGACCCGCCGGTTGATTAAGGTGAATCCCTCGCAGGCGGAGGCAACCAGCCGGATGTTTGATCTGCTGCTTGGTGACAACCTCGCCGGACGCAAGGAGTTTATTGCGGAAAACGGGCATCAGTATCTCGATCTGGCGGACATCTCGTGACAGCGTGGATGGGAAAGGGGCTTTTTCTCTTGCAAAAAGCCCCCTCTTGCCGCCGACGGCGGCAATTCACCCCCAAATGCGCTTCTCAGGAGAAGGCGTTCCGCGCTCTGCGGAGCGCGGCCAAAGGCTCTGCCTTTGGAAACCGCGATTTTTTGGAAAAAATCGAGTAAAACTTTTGGTTGTGAAACAAACATACAGGATGAGGTGAACCAATGGCCGCCAAACGACCGAAAAAGGAACCCAAAAGACAGGTCAACCCCTCGGCAGTGATCGAAAATGCGGGCATCATGTTCGAACAGCCGATTGTGGAAACCCTCGAAAAAAACTATATGCCATACGCGATGAGTGTAATCGTCAGCCGCGCGATCCCCGAGATCGACGGGTTTAAGCCGTCGCACCGGAAACTGCTTTATACGATGTATAAAATGGGGCTGTTGACCGGGGCACGCACCAAGTCGGCCAACGTGGTGGGCCAGACAATGCGTCTCAACCCACATGGCGACAGCGCGATCTATGAAACAATGGTGCGCCTTGCACGCGGGTGCGAGGCGCTGCTCCATCCATATGTGGATAGCAAGGGCAACTTCGGCAAGGCATACAGCCGGGATATGGCCTATGCTGCGTCCCGGTATACCGAGGTCAAGCTCGACCCGATCTGCAATGAACTGTTTGGTGATATCGACCGCGACACGGTGGATTTTGTGGATAACTACGACAATACCATGAAGGAGCCAACTCTGCTTCCGGTCACCTTTCCGTCGGTTCTGGTGAATGCCAATGTGGGCATCGCAGTTGGGATGGCTTCGTCGATCTGCCCGTTTAACCTTTCGGAGGTCTGCGAAACCACGATCGCTGTCCTGCGCAACCCCGATCACGACCTGACTGAGACCCTCAAAGCCCCCGACTTCCCAGGAGGCGGCTATATCGTTTACAACGAACGGGAACTGCGTCAGGTTTACGAAACAGGGCGGGGCGGCATCCGGGTGCGGGCGCGCTATACCTACGACAAGGCGAACAACTGCATTGATATCACCGAAATCCCGCCAACCACCACAGTCGAGGCGATCATGGACAAGGTGGTTGATCTGGTCAAGGCCGGGAAAATCCGGGAGATCGCTGATATGCGCGATGAGACCGATCTGAGCGGTTTAAAATTGACCCTCGACCTCAAGCGCGGCACAGACCCTGATGCGCTGATGCGTCGGCTGTTCCGGATGACCCCGCTTGAGGATAGTTTTTCCTGCAACTTTAATGTGCTGATCGGCGGTATGCCGCGGGTCTGCGGGGTTAAAACGCTCATCAACGAATGGGCGGCGTTCCGTGAAGAATGTGTCCGGCGCAAGATCCATTTCGAGCTGAAGCGCAAGCAGGATAAACTGCATCTGCTGCGCGGCCTGGGGAAAATCCTGCTCGATATTGACAAGGCGGTGAAGATCGTCCGGGAGACCGAGGAGGAGAAAGAGGTCGTCCCCAATCTGATGATCGGATTTGGCATCGACGAGGTGCAGGCGGAATATGTCGCGGAAATTCGTCTGCGGCATCTGAACCGGGAGTATATTCTCAAGCGGATCGAGGAAACCGGGCAGCTCGAAAAAGAGATCGCGGAGATGCAGGAGATCCTTGGGGATCGGAAAAAGGTTCGTGCACTGATTATTTCTGATCTGAAGGAGGTCAGCAAAAAGTACGGGAAACCCCGCCGTTCGCTGCTCTATTATCCCACAGAGGAGGACGAGCAGCCGGTTGCCGCCGAGATGCCTGATTATCCGGTCCATCTGTTCTTTACCCGCGAAGGATATTTCAAAAAGATTACGCCGCAGTCGCTCCGGATGAGCAGTGAACACAAGCTCAAAGAGGGGGATTCGGTCGTACAGGCGCTTGAGGGCAGCAACAATATGGAACTTCTCTTCTTTACCGATCGGGCGCAGGTCTACAAGGCGAAAGCATCCGACTTTGACGACACCAAGGCGAGTGTGATGGGGGATTATATCCCCGCCCGGCTCGGGATGGAGGAAGGCGAAAACGCAGTCTATCTGGCAGCGACTTCGGATTTTGCCGGTTATATGCTCTTCTTCTTCGAGAATGGAAAGGTAGCGAAGGTGGAGCTTTCCGGATATCAGACCAAAACCAACCGCAAAAAGCTGCTTGGCGCTTATAATGCGGCTTCCCCGCTGGTCGCGGCGCGTCAGATTGGGGAGGACTGCGAATTCCTGCTGACCTCAACCAATGGCCGGATGCTGATTGTCCACACCGGCGCAATCGCTCCGAAATCGACCCGCGGGACACAGGGGATCGCGGTCATGACCCAGAAGAAGAACCAGACGCTGGCATCGGTCGAGCCGTTTGTGGAGGGGTCGCTCGCGAACGACCACCGGTACCGTACCAAGACACTGCCTTCGGCAGGGATGCTGCCCCGGCCGGAGGATACCGGCGAACAGCTCTCCCTTTGATACAGAAAAAACGAAAGCCGGACAGCGATTGCCGTCCGGCTTGGGTTTTCATCCCCGTGCAAACGCTTTTCGGAGTAAAAACCGTTGTTAGTATGGTCCCAATGCATTGATTTATACAGATTATTTTATAATTATTTTTTAAATATCAAATATATTTTTTAAAATAACAAGATTTACAATATTATCCATATGTGATATGATGAAATTGTGATAAACAGATCTGCGCGCAGGGGGTATCACGGCAAAGAAACAGTGAAGGAAAATGGCAGTATATGTTGAAAAAAGTGCGTAAGTACATTTCTGATTGTTTTTTTGTTGCTGACTATGGGCTTGTCGGCCTCTGCCGTAGGCGACTCTCAAGATAAAACAGAACCTTATGACCCGAACCCGTCAGTGCGTCCTTGCACGATTTTTGGCGATGATGACTCTTGGTACGCCACACCGAAAGATGGAAGAGGATACAAGGCTGTTGCGAAGCTATATATCTACTTTCCGGATAGCAGCACACCAAGGGAGGGGACAGGTTTCCTCTATGGAGATCATGCGATGGGAACAGCGGCACATTGCCTGTATGATGGTAGATATGGCGGCAAGGCTACAAGGATCAAAATTGTTCTTCCGCATAAGACAATTTTTGCTGATGGCAGTAAACTGCGCTATCCGCCCCAATGGAGCGCGGGTTCTTCCTCCACAGTAGCAGGAGATTGGCATTACGATTATGGAACGATTACACTTCCTGCCGGAACGGCATCTGAAGGCTATTTTGGTCTTTATACAAATGGCGCAAAAGTGGGAGATACCTGTTTGGTTAGTGGATATCGGGCAGGAGAGTACAAGGCCCGTATTAGCCGCGATAAAATTAGGAAATTTGGTACATATGATTTAGGTTGTGTCGTCAATAGAAATGTGCTATAATAGTCCTCAAAGTAGCAGGAGGGCAGAAAAATGGCGAGGGAACAGCATCGACATGATATAAGC
>NZ_KE159657.1:353547-356652 GCF_000403395.2 Anaerotruncus sp. G3(2012)
TAGGTTGTGTCGTCAATAGAAATGTGCTATAATAGTCCTCAAAGTAGCAGGAGGGCAGAAAAATGGCGAGGGAACAGCATCGACATGATATAAGCGACAGAGCGTGGGAGAAAATCAAACCAAACACAATAGGCGAAAAAGGGACGCGCGGAGGCAATGCCCGAGATACGCGGCAGTTTATCAACGGTGTATTCTGGATTTTGCGCACCGGAGCACCCTGGCGGGACTTGCCGGAAACGTATGGGAACTGGAAGAATGTACACCGCCGGTTCTGCCGGTGGCGTGACAAGGGAATCTGGGAAAAGATTCTGGAAGCGCTGGTAGATGACACCGACTTTGAGTGGCTGATGATCGACGCCAGCCATATCAAAGTACATCCTGACGCTGCTGGCGCGCGGGGTGGAAATCAGGCGATGGGCCGTACAAAAGGGGGCTCAACACCAAGATACATTTGGCCGTGGATGCGCATGGTATGCCGGTGCGATTCTTTGTCACTTCTGGTACCACAGCGGATTGCACAATTGCAGCGCGGTTGATCGAGGGATTTCAGGCAGAATATCTTCTGGCAGATCGAGACTATGATACGGACGCAATCATCCTCAAGGCGGTTGACGAGGGAATGATACCGGTCATTCCGCCAAGGAAAAGCCGAAAACATCCTCGGAAGTATGATAAATATTTCTACAAACTTCGCCATCTCGTCGAGAACGCTTTCCTGCTTCTCAAAAGATGGCGCGGTATTGCGACTCGCTACGCTAAAAATGCCGCTTCTTTCGCTGCTGCTGTCCAAATACGTTGTATTGCTATTTGGCTCCTTCTTTATTGACGACACCATCTAAGTGGTGAGAGTTTATAGGTAAGAAAAGGTACACTGAAGCGTTGTACTAAACCGGTGAAAGCGGACAATAGACACCCCCTGATGTAGAAAAAGAACTACATCAGGGGGTAATATATGGCAAGGAAATATCAGTATACAAAAAGTTATTGCCGTAAATCAAAGAGATGCTGGCAAGAGGAATGACGCAAAAACAGGTCTAATTCGCTCAAACACTTCCCTGTTTTCATCAGGTGTTTTCGGCTTACTCGGATACCTTCCTTGCGCTCCAGTTTAATCTGCTCTTCCATTACCGAGAGAAAGTAATACCATGGTATGCAACATAAAAAGGATGGGGCAGCCTGGGATACGGCTCCTAATTACCCATGGCGGTATTCCGTTGTATGGTTTCGAGTGTTTTTAATGTTGAACCGAATCCTTTCCATTTATTTATTTCTATTTTCATCCGAACCGATGGTATGTCCGTTAATGATGGTATTCATCGCGATTGCTCTGTCTACATAGAAGTAGTACCACTTGCCATCACTCTGCTTCTATGCCCCTCATATGGTACCTATCCTCCTTTCTTCCAAAAGAGCACAAAAAGTGCGGTTCTCCCTATATGGAAAACCGCACCTATTATTTGATCTATAAGCATGAAATTGTATATTTCATCTGCACCTTTATGATGCTTATCAGTTAATATTTCATAGTCTTCCTAATTTTTTTTTATCTATGTAAGCATACGCACCATTATAATCTAACCATACCTTAGTTAGCGGAAACAAATCAGGGCGAATACCCGACTGCTCATCTAAAGAAACATCGTGTGCCAAAGAAATACTCCTAGTTGTTGAAGTGGTCCCAATAAGCAGCCCAAAATCATCTTCCTTGCCATTCCAAAGCTCACATTGACCAGACTCTCTCATTGGGCACTCCATACAAGCCGCCAATCCACTTTTTTTAGGTTCAGTCACTTCACTCATTTCATCTTCGCTATTACACTTACATTTCTCTTTGTTGCCGCAGTCACACGATGTGTCAAGCGTTTTTTCACTAATATCTACATTTTTTAATACAAACTGTAACATAGGCAAAAAGGCTGAAGTAGATGAATCGTCAGCAATTAGTCCATTTCTTGTTTCCTTTTGCTTAAAATACATCAGAGGAACATTTAATTTTGAAATATCCATACTGTTATCCCCGCCCATTCTTATCTATATACTTGTATACGCCTCCGGCCTACAAACTAAAAGTCTATAGACCAGAAGCGTATGCAAACTATTAAATATGTCGACTTAATCCCAATAAGTACAATATACATTAGTGCACATTGCACCTACAAAAGCTCCACATGGTTTACAAGTAATCTTATAAACAAAACCACTTCCGCAATAGCAG
Source organism: Anaerotruncus sp. G3(2012) (assembly GCF_000403395.2). Classification (GTDB taxonomy): domain Bacteria; phylum Bacillota; class Clostridia; order Oscillospirales; family Ruminococcaceae; genus Anaerotruncus. Next base: position 355,763 of record NZ_KE159657.1, read on the forward strand.
CTGCCAGCACGAGTTGTCACTTTCTCAGTACCCACATGATTGCAAGTAGCATGAGCACTAATGTGATGAGAGTCGAAATGATTCGGAAGAATCACTTCATCACTCGCATTAACGCTATCAGCTGCTGATTTTGCAGTGATTTCTGCTCTCAGTTGAGCAATTTCTTCAGCCGGAAGCGGAAGAGAAGCAGCACTAGCAGTTACCACCATCATAGACATAACCGCTACCACGGTAAGCAAAAGACCTATAAACTTTTTCATAACACATCTTCTAATTTGTTATTCAACAACCAACTGTTCTAGCAACATTGTACAAAAATCCCATTGATCTTTATACAGTGTTGCAGTAGACATTTCTGTCTCCGTTCTTGTACCTATATGGATTCATATGTTTCAACAATCCATCCTCCTTTCTCAATAGTAATTTACAACCTACCCAATCGAGTGGTCTATCAACCGCTGAGTAGCACAATTTTTCCCTGAAATCCACTAGGATTCCTGCGAAAATTTGTTTGCCAACGGCTGAAATCCCATGCCATTTTGTATATCACAAATTATCAAGCAAGCCCTAGTAATCTATGTCAAGAATGTTACTGTAGTAAAAATACCATAAATATATTTGAATGTCAAGTCTTTCTAAATTGTTTTTTTCTTGGTAATTATATTTGTAAATAATATCAACCACGAAAGAAGAGCAGGCGCGGCAGAGGGCTGAGCCATCCCAGGGAACACATAGGCCTGCAATTATACCAAGATAGATGAAATGATTTTGGGGGACAGCCAGTGTATTTGTTTCTAGGTTGTGTCGTCAATAGAAATGTGCTATAATAGTCCTCAAAGTAGCAGGAGGGCAGAAAAATGGCGAGGGAACAGCATCGACATGATATAAGC
>NZ_KE159657.1:358537-426582 GCF_000403395.2 Anaerotruncus sp. G3(2012)
TGTACAAACAGCGCAACCAAGTTGAGAGGCTTTTTCGCCGTATCAAGCGATTTCGTCGCATTTTTACCCGCTATGACAAACTGGATATTATCTTTTTGGCTTTTGTCTTTTTTGCTCTCATTGTCGATGTGCTTATGTGAACACTACCTAGGATTTCCGAACTCTGCGGGCTGACTGAAACCGACCTTGACTTTGAAAACCGAGTAATCAATGTAGACCACCAGCTTTTACGGAGCGCGGAAACAGGCTACTACATAGAGAAGCCCAAAACGCAAAGCGGTATCAGACAAATCCCAATGAGTGAAAAAGTGTATGAAGCGTTGGGGCGCGTTTTGGAGAAACGCAAAGGAGCAAAAGCGACCATGATTGACGGTTACAGCAATTTTCTTTTCCTCAACCGGGACGGTTGCCCGAAAACGAATGTGAACTATGCTACCATGTTCCGGGGGGGCTTGCAAAGAAGTACAACAAGTGCCATGAGGAAGCCTTACCCAAAGTAATGACACCCCACACCCTGCGCCATACATTCTGCACTAACTTAGCCAATGCGGGCATGAACCCGAAAGCGTTACAGTATATCATGGGACATTCCAATATCACCATGACGCTGAACTATTACGCACACGCAACTTTCGCTTCCGCAAGGGCTGAAATGGAAAGATTGATTGCAGCATAGCCGCAGAACAATTTACTACTTTTTTACTACCGACCAGAGAGAAAACCTAAAGGTTTATGAGGGTATATGTGAACTTCTCCCTATATCTAAAATGCCGGAAAAGCCCGGAAATACAGGCTATTCCGACATATAAGAATTTCTAAAGAGATAATCTGATTTTACCAATAATTTTCAATATACTACTTCACATATTTTTCACTTGACGAACAGCTTATAATATTGTACACTAAAAATCATAAAAATGATTTTTTATGGTTTTTAAGAGCCGTTTTTTGAGAGTGTTAGTTTTAAGCAACTTTTTATGGCTCTAAAGTAAGACAGCTATTTTATCAGTCGTTTCATGGTTCAATTTTGAAATTTGCCGTTGTGGCGAAATTGGCATACGCATCAGACTTAAAATCTTGTGTGTGTTTTTAAGGACTGTTTCTGTGGATGCTGATTCTAAGCGGCTTCGCAAGGTTCTGAAAACTGAATACAAAAGTTGGTCTGCTGTTTTGCCAGTCGTTTCGCGGTCCAACTTTTGAAATTTGCCGCCGTGACGAAATCGGCACACGTAGCAGACTTAAAATCTGCCGGGAGCAATCCCTTACGGGTTCAAGTCCCGTCGGCGGCACCATTTTGGGGGCATTGGAGCACTCAGATCCGTTCTTTAGATGAGAAGGATTTGAGGCTCCTTTTCCTTTTATTCCGGCGATGTGGAAGGCTCCAGAGCTAAGCAGCCCGCAATCGTAGCAGCGGAAGCCTGCTTGCTGCTCATATCCAGGTGGGCATAGATATTCGCTGTGGTTGCAAAATTGCTATGCCCCAACCAAAGCTGGATCTCCTTGAGACTGATGCCATTGGCTAGCAGCGGGCTTGCACAACTATGCCTGAGATCATGGAACCGGATATAGGGCAGATCCAGCCTTTTGATTTTCTCACTGAATCCGCGGCTTACTCTATCCGGAAAGGGAAGATTCCCCAGATCATCCACACAGATGTATTCCAAAAAAGTCAGTGTTGTACTGCTTTTTGCAAGTCTTCTGATTTCGCTTCTGTTTGTCTCGCACCCGCATCAGCATCCGTTTGACCTGGGGGATGAGTGGAAGGGAGCGGAAACTGGATTTGTTCTTTGTTCGATTCTTCAGGATCAGCTGTGTTTTTCTATCAATTTTTGCTCTGGAAACGGTGTGGCTGACTGCAATGGTGTTGTTTTTGAAATCGATCGCGCTCCACCTCGGACTCAATACCTCACTGCGGCGGGAGCCGTAGAAAGCGGCAAGCATGATAGGAAGTTCAATCGAGCTGCCTTTGAACGCCTCCAGCATGATAGCCAACTGCTGTGCATCATAATAGTTGGACACAAAGTTGCCGATTTTGGGGCGGGTGACATCTGCGGCCGGATTGTAAGGGATCAGCTTGTACTTTTTTACTGCATCGGCCAGACTTTTTCGGATATTTGCGTGGTAGTGCAGAATTGTGTTCCCGCTGCCCCCCCTTCTGCTTTAAGCTGCTGTAAAATTCTAGGTGTTCATCGTTATTAGCTTATCCAGGGGAACCAGCCGTTCCTCAAAGTAAGGCGCTATGACGTGTACAATTACTCCATAGTAGGCAGCGTAGGTCGGTTTCCTCCCAGGTCGTGCGGTTTGCCTGAAGCCAGTATAAAATATACTGGGAAAACAGCATACTGCTCCGCAAATCCCCAGCAGCAACGACCGGCAGGTAATCCTGGTCGCTTTTACCTGCTTTTGGACGGGGCGGAAGGATCCCCTTCGTTGCCTCCCTTCTGGCCTTCTGCAGCATTTTGTTGGCCTGCGTCTTGTTCCCCTTCGCTTTAAGACCGGTGGGAAACCAAACCGGCTTTTTCTTTCCTGTTACCGAATCGGGCAAAGACAAAACCATATAGTAAAGGTCGTGCTGTGTACATAAGTGGCCTGCGACTAACTTGTTAGCCATAAAATAACTCCTTTCTTTCCAGGCCGCTATGAAATTGACACTTCTATTTTATCGAAACGGCCCCTTGCTTTCAAGTGGAACACTCCCTTCTTTTTCCGGCATACCGCATTTTTGAAGGTACGCGATGATATGACACTTGGGGATCTTATAGGCTCTCCCAACCTTCAAATGGGCGATCTCGTTATCTCGCATGAGCTTGTAGGCGGTTTTTCTGCTGATTCCTCCCAGCATTTCACCCAGATGTGGTATATCTACCACATCTGGGTAATTAGGAAATAACAGGCGATAAGCCTCCCTGTCTTTCAAATCGCTATAAATCATAGGGTGAATATCACCTCCATTTTTTTTGACATCCCTCATCGGAGCCATCCCCGTCCGGCCTGGCGTGACCATTAGGCGGGTTGTCACTGGTCTCCTGTCCGCTCGCTGAAAAGGTCCTGGCAGACAGAAAAACCGGGTAGGTCCCGAAGCAGATGGTATTCAGCTGTCAAGGTGCAGGAGGGGAAAATTACCCTCTCGCTAAGTAATCAACCAGGTGAGCAATAAAAACTGACAGAAAAAGGGGCAGCCGAAAAAATTTTTCTCGACCGCCCCCACACTCAGATGTGAAAATGCCGGATACAGGCCAGCAGGGTATCGTAAAGGTTCTGCATCAAGTCCTCGTCAAAGGTCCCCTCAATACTGCTTTCCTTGACGATCAGCCCCCGGTAGAGCTCCAGGATCACCCGGAGCGCATCTTTATCCCCCAGCTGAGCCTTCATCAAAAGCCGCTTAAAGCCTTTCATCCTCTCCTTCCTCCTCCATATACCTTCTCAGTTTTTTGATGGTCCTGGCGTAGCATTGCTCCACCGTGTTCGTCCTAAGCCCCAAAATGGCTGCAATTTCAGCGTGCTTCATCTTGTGGACCAGGTGCAGGTTCAGGATCTTCCGTTCCCGGTCGCTCAGCTTCAAGACGGCGATCAGCAGCTGGTCGCTGCAGATCACTTCCTCCAAGGCCCCGTCCCGAAGGATCCGTTCTACCTCGTCCTCATAAACCGCCAGGTTCTTATCCAAAGGGCCGCCCGGCATCTCCTCCTGCCGGTCCAGCAATTCGTCCAATGATGTCACCATCCTTTGATGCTCGTAGTATTTCATCAGGTACTTACCCTTTCTGCGCCGGAGCGCAGTGAGAAAATACGCGGTAAACTGGTTGTGGAGCCGTTCGTCTTCGGCTTCTTCTGCCAGGATATTTCTGTTGTCCTCCATATACCGGACTCCTTTGCACATTTTTTGCGGGAATGTGCAAAGAGGGCGGGGCCCGGCTCCTGTACCCAGCTATGTTCTGTCACCTTCTTTGGACCAAGCTGGGCACAGGGTAGGATTTTTTGACGAAATCTACTGTCAAAATTTGGATATGGAGAAGCGAAAAAAAAGAAACCTGTCCTCTGGTGACAGGTTTCGACAAGGAATTTTTAATTTACCGGTTAATTCGAGAGCGCAGCGAGCCTAATCCGTTCGCCAGCAGATCGCGCTCTGCTTCCGAAATTTCTACAGTCGCCGCTGGCTCCTTGACCACCGGTTGTGCCGGCATCACGGGTCCCGGAGAGGGTCTGACAGTTACCTTTTCCAGCCCATCCAGGACTCTTTTGGCCGTTTGCTCGATGATCCGGTCTGCAAGGCTTTGGAGGGACTGGTGCTCACCGGTGGAGTCCACTGGCAGCTTATTGCAGTCGATGTAATGGAGAATAGCGGTGACGATGTACTGGCTCTTGCTCTTACCCTGCTGGTTTAGGATCTCAACGGTCCGGCGGTGGCGCGGGTCAGTCTGGTTAAAGAGCAGAGTAAACCGGTAGGGATTGCCTTTTACATCCGGCATGAGGCATCACCTCACAGCCCCAGCTGGTAAAGCCGCTGGTACCCGATGGCGTTGGATTTGATCTCCTCCACAAAGGTGCAACGCCCCAGCTTGTCCGGGCTTTCGATCAGCGGCCGGAACAGGATGGAGCCGCCGCCGACAAACACCGTATAGTAGGTCTTGAGGTCGATGCCCTGCTCCCGCAGGCGGTTGAAGAAGTCCTCCACAAACTCTCTGGCCATCTTGGTGATCTGCATAGCCACCGGTTCCTCCAGCAGCGAATTGCCTCCCCGGAGGACGGTATCAATATCGTTTTCGTCCAAAAGGAGGTCGAAGGTGGAATTGATCCGCTTAATGGCCAGGTTGTAGAAATTGATGGTGCCATACTCCAGGGAGTCGCAGACAGAAAGGTCCAGCATCCCGCTGCTGATCTTCAGAATGTCCGCCGTATAGCCTCCAATGTCCACCACCAGGGCCTTGGAATACCCCTGCAGCTGGAAGATCATCGGGGCAACGGCTGCATATGCCTGGGGATAGACCCGCACCTCGCTGATGAAAAGGAAAACCGGCCGGTCGTTGAACCGGAAGTCGATCTGGCTGTATTCGTGAAAATAGCTCCGGTACCGCTCCTCCTGGGTGCCAAAGTGGGCCGGAGGCAGCCCCAGGAGGAGGACGATATTGACGCACTCCTCGGTATCCAGCCCGGCATCCCGCAGCTCGCAGGCGATGCCGAACAGGCTGAGGATGAAGTACCGCTCGTCGGCGGTCTTGTCCCGCATATAGGGGACACGCTGGTCGCTGAGGGTGTAGTATTTTCCCTTATACTGGATGACATCCTTCCCAAACGGCGGGTAACTATCGTGACAGGTCAGGCCGGCGGTGAAGATGTGGCGTGGGGTCTTGATCTGCTTGTTGCCGGTATCCACCGGGACCAGCAGGCTTTCGGTTACGGCAGTGCCGGACAGGCAGGGGCTTTGTATCATGGGATCTCCTCCTTCAGATGTTTGATGAAATCGCGTTTCTGCTTTACCCATAGGAAGAATGAGGTAAATTTGCAACAGCTTTTTGCGCTTTCTTTACGGAAAAATTGCAGCAAAAAGAGGAGGGTATTTTAAGACACCCTCCCCTTCGGTTTATTTCTGCCGTCCCAGCAAAAGCGCGATGATCTGCTTTTCGGCCCGGCGGTGCAACCTTGCGCCGCCGGTGCCAACAAAGATCCCCTTAAAGTCTGCCAGCCGCAGCGGCCGCCCGCACCGTTGGCAAAGCTGCCGCAGGTCGGCGCAGCCTTTGCAGATGATGGTCCCTTCGGGGGCCTCGCTGAGATCCTTGCCGCAGTATTCGCAGGAAACAGCGCTTTGATCCACCGGTTCGATCAGTTCTGTGGATAAGCATTTTTGACAGAAGATAGGCTCACATCCTTTCGGTATGGGATAAGAATCGGTTATTCAAAAATGATGATCAAAGAAGACCAGCGCCCAATCCTGGGGCTTTTCCTGGATCTCTCTCATCGTGGATTCATCCAGCCGAGCAGTATACTTTGCGGTATCGTAGAAGCAGGAATCGTAGAAATACTCGCCATCCAGCAGCTTTGCCATCTTTTTCAGTAGAAAAGCGTGTGATATTTGCATCGGGGAACCGTCCATGGCACCTTTCTGGATGCCGGATATGATACCGCTTAACTGGTCGCCAAAGCATTTTGTCAGAGTATCCATACAGTATTCGATTTCCAGAGCCTGACTTTCCTGGATCTCCTTCAACTCCCGAAGGAGCATTCCCCCATCCTCAGAACCAAGGAGAACATTTTCGGGATATTCGCTGCGCCACCTTCCAGCGGTAGCAGTTTCCCGCCAGTCATAGGCGGTTTCATAAAATTCCTCGGTTTCTACCTCCGCATAAAAGCGTATCCTCTCCAGATACTCCCTGCGAGATTCTCCCTCGCTTGCTGGGACATCTCCGGGTAAGTGAACCAATATCCTGTGAAGAATGTGCATAAGTAGACCTCCTTCAGCATCTCTTTTGCATATAGCGTTCATTCTTTTCAAAGCCGACCCATTTGGCACCATGCTTGCTGGCCCAGCAACCCCTGCAGTTTTTTAACATACTGTCTTTCTCCAGGCACCCCTCGTATCCAAAGTCTTTGGGACAATGCCCATTCATCTGCTGGATATGCAGGTATTCCTTTTCCCCCAACTGTTCCAGCTGGTTCTTATGGGTGGCCAGCATCGCTGTTCCCCCAGCGGCATTGAGGATAAACCCATACCGTTCGGCCAACTCCATCACCTGCTGCCAATGGCGGTCCGCTTCCATATCATAAAAGTTTTGTCTATTCACCGGGATACCTCCTTCGTCATTATTGGGGGAGCCCGGCTTCCCAGGCTCCCCCAAACACTTTGCTGCCATCAAGCAGCCGTAACTGCATAGTGGGACAAGGTCTGCGCTGCATCCTCATAGGCCCGGATCAGCAGCTTCTTTTGCTGCCGCCGGTCCATCCAGAGGCAGGCGGTCTGGAGTTTGCGTACCTCCTCGCTGTACCAGCCGACCACCGAGCGGATGTCCCGGAGGGGTAGGTCGCGCTCAAAGCCCTTGGCATAGAGGAGAAGGCACTCGTCACTGAGGGCAAGCAGGCTGATGCAGGAAAACCTCATCTGATAGCAGGCCAGAAGCCGGCGTATCCGTCCCATCTCTCTGGCGCTGCGAGTCCCAAGCCCCCCCTATCCGAGTACCCCGTTGTGATAACGGCGATAAACTCGGAAGGCATCTTCTGCTCCGCCGCCTTTTTCAGCTGCGCCCGCTGGAAGGGATCTAACCATCCTGGCAGGGCACTCCTTACGGTGAGAAAATGACTCTCTGTCAGATCACGAAATAAGCGCACCTACTTCTCCCTCCGCTTTCTTCATCTCATCAGGCCGAAGATAGGCTCCAATCCCGTTCTTCTGAAACAGCGTCAGCAGGTGGGAAAGGAAATCCTCCGAATCAAAGAGTCCAAGTGCCATATAGGCTTTCTCCAAAGATTCAGCGGGAAACCTTAGCTCCCCCTGAATAGAAAAGGGCAGGCGGTAAACCGACTGTCCCTCCTTTGGCGGTTTTGGATTTTCCGGGAAGATGAGCAGCGGTGTTTCGTAGCGGCACTGCTTGCCATCGAAGCAGTAGCGCCCGGCTGCTGTACCGTCATGCCCAGCTTCTGGGAAGTCTGCTGCCGCTGTGCGGGGGTCTGCTGGCCGGAAATAACGGCCTGTGTGGCCTGCTGCACCGGCGGAGAGGTCACACTGGAATACTGCCGGGGCGGGGCTGCCTGCGCTGCCGCCGGCTGGGGAGCCGGGGTCGGGGCAGCAGCCGGGCCGCCGTTTTCCTCCAGCACCTCTCCGGTGAAGGGGTCCAGCAGCAGCCCGTCCTGAAGGACATTGACGAAAGGCACATCAAAGCCGGCATTGGTCAGCGCCCGGCCGATGGCCACCGTCTCCGCCCAATCAGCAAAGTACAGCTCATAGGGCTTGGCGGAGGCCGGGTCGCCCGGAGCGAACCGGCCTCCGCCAGATAGGAGTCCGGCGGGTCCATACGGTCGGCGTAGACTCTGGCGTTGATGCAGATATGGCGCTCGTCCTTTTCCAGAACAGTGGTGCAGATGCGCCCGTTGGGGTAGATGGTCCGGAACCACAGCTTTTTGAAGGCGGTGTCCAGGGACCATTCCCGGCGGCCCTCCTCGTTGGTGTTCAGCCGGAGGAACTGTCGGGGGTCAAACCCCGACTGGTAAAGGCCCGGCCGCAGGGCGGCATCATTGTACATTCCGTTTGCGTTCATTCTGAAAACTCCTCTCACAAAATAATCAGCCCGCCAGCTTGCAAAACCTGACAGGTCCTAAGCGGAAATTTTGCTTTTTCCGGCGTTCATCTGCCGGTAATAGGAGACGATCCGGTCGGCCAGCAGGGTATTGCGCCGATCCACATCATTCCTATCAATGGCGATATAGAGCGCCTGCTTCTGTCCCACCAGGGACACCTGCTGCTTTGCGCGGGAGACCGCCGTGTAGAGCAGGTTCCGGCGCAGCATGATGTACTGGTCCTTGAGGATGGGGATGATGACCGTGTGGTACTCGCTCCCCTGGCTCTTGTGGATGGTGGTGGCGTAGGCCAGCTCCAGCTGGGAAAGCTCCTCAGCGGAATAGTCCACCGCCCGTTCATCGGAAAACAGCACCCGGACGGTGTCGCCCTCCTCCTCATCCTGGGTGATGCTGACGATGAGCCCCACATCCCCGTTACTGACGGCCTCCCGGTTTTTGGTCTGGATCACCTTGTCCAGTTCCCGGAACACCTGGGCGCCGTATTTGATCTCTTTCTTGCAGGGGTCCGGCGGATTGATCCGCTTCTGAATTTCCTCGTTGAGCCGCTTGACGCTGCATTCGCCCCGGCTGCGGAAGGGGGCCAGGATCTGCACCTCCAGCAGGTTCTGGTGGGTAACAGCCTCCTGATAGACAGCCAGGACGATCTGCGCCGCTTCATCCGCCTGTTCGGCGGGCAGAAAGCGGAAGTCCTCTCCATAGGCCAGGGAATCCTTGTCCCCTTCGTTGATGGTATGGGCGTTCAGCGCAATCCGGCTGGCATTCTTCTGGCGGTAGGCGATGTCCAGGTGGACGGTGGGGATCAGACGGCACCGCAGCAGCTCCCGCAGCACATTGCCGGGGCCCACCGAGGGCAGCTGATCCGGGTCACCCACCAGAAGAAGCTGTGTCCCTGTTTCGACGCGGCGGAACAGCTCTGCCGACAGCCGCATATCGATCATGGAGACTTCGTCCACGATCACCAGGTCGGCCTCCAGCGGTATGCTGCCGCCGAAATATTCCTCGCCGTCATTGGCATAAAGACCCAACGCGCTGTGGAGCGTAGAGGCCGCCGGGTGCCCGGTGGATTCCACCATCCGCCTGCTGGCCCGCCCTGTGGGGGCCGCAAGAAGGATCTCCCCCTTGGGTCTGACCCGTTTGTAGATGTCCAGGATCACCCGCAGGGTGGTGGTCTTGCCGGTACCGGGGCCGCCGGTGATGATGCTCAGGGGGCTTTTGGCCCACATCCGCACCGCCTCCGCCTGTTTTTCCGAAAGGGTCAGGCCAAGGGACCTTTGGGAACGGGCAAGCTCCGCATCCATATCCGCCGGCAGGCTGTTTTTGTCGGAAAGCATCTGCAGCACCTTGCGGGCCACATCCACCTCCGCCTTTCTCAGGTCGGGCTTATACACCCGCTGAATATCGCAGAACAGCTTTTTCTCCGCCAGAAGCTGGTTTAGCCGCGCCTCCACAACGGGGCGGGTGACCTCCTCCTGGGGCAAGCCCTCGTTGAGCAGCAGGTGGGCCTTTTGCATCTGTTCCTCATAGGGGAGGAACAGATGCCCGGCCTGCTCCGCCTCGTCCAGCAGGTAGCACAGCCCGCCGCCGATCCGCAGAGGGTCGGTGGGGCTGCACCGGACCGCGCGGGCGATGGCGTCCACGATCTTGAAGCCGAAGCCGCGGATCTCGCAGAGGCGGAAGGGCTGGTTCTGAAGGATGTCCATGGCGTTTCCGCCGAAGGCTTCCAGCACCTTAGCCGCCTTTTTGACGCTGATCCCGTAGGGGGAAAGGCGGGCCACAATGTCCCGCAGCGCCCGGCTGTCCTGAAAGGAAAGCCGGATCTTCTCCAGCTTCTGGGGGGAGCTGCCGCGGATACGCAGCAGCTCCTCCGGCCGGTTTTCCAGCACCTCCATCGTCTGGAGCCCAAAGACTCCATAGATGGCGGCGGCCATTTTGGGCCCGACGCCCTTGATGAGCCCAGAGCTCAGATAGCCGATGATCCCCTCCTTGGTCTGGGGGACCAGCTCCCGGAAGGACTCGACGCTCAGCTGAAGGCCGTACTTGCTGTCCTCCCACTGGCCGGTGATCTCGAAATCCACTGCGTCAGTGGTGGGCAGGTTGTAGCCCTTGGCCGTAAAGACCGGCCGGCCCGCAACAGAGAATTTGCTGTGCGCCGCCAGCGGCAGACCGGGGTCAGCCGTAATATACCGGCAGATGGCAAACCCGTTTTCCTTGCTCTGAAAAATGGTGCTGTGCCAGGTGCATCTCATAGTTCCATACACCAGCTTTCGATCTTCAGATCCGGCATCAGCAGAATTGGTTTCCCCAGTGAGATTCCATAAGCAATCTCCTCTGCCATGCCTTTGGAGATGGTATTTCCGCAAAGAACGATGCCGTCGCAGAAAAAGAGCAGCTTACGGCCAAAGGACAGGGCAAGCGCACGATCCGCCGGGATGTAGTCATTTAATATTCGCGGCAGCCATAATGCGCGGCGGTTTCCCGCATATATTGCCGGGCCTTTCTCATGTTGGCTTCGATCCCCTCCGGAGAGGGGGCGGATGAGGGCGAACAGACATAGAGCTTTTGGTATGTCACCGGCCCCGTTTTACAGGCGATGAATACCGTCCGACCGCTGGGCAGGAACCTGGCGGCTGTTTTGCCTTCTCCCAAATCAGTCAGTTCAAAGGCCTTCCCGTAGTATCGGGAGAGCTTGGTTGGCTGCACATGGCTCACCTCCTTATGCGGTTTCCAGCTTTTTGACCGCAAAGCTGCGGCTTTCGCTGGTAGTGGCGTACTGGTCATGAATATCCGGATGGTCAAGCCGCAGCCGTTCCAGTTCGTCCTTCTTGATACTGGTCTTGCTGGTGGGCTTGTAGGTCACCCGGTACTCGGTTTTCCCATCGGTGCAGATGGCGGCGCAAGCCTGGCCCATCCGATCCACAATGGGGGCATAGACGCCCTTGATCTCCTTTTCCAGCTCCCGGCCCCGCTTGTCCAGCGCCTGCTTCTCCTCCCGGAGCTTCAGGCACTGCTCCAGCCGCAGGGCGTCCGCAGAGGACAGGGTGATCTGCGGCAGGGAGGGGTCGGCCTTGCCCTGGTAGCGCCGGATGCTCTCCAGCACCAGGTCTCCGGATTCGGTGTAGGGCGGCTCCACATTGGCAGCTACAAAGTCCTGCCAGAAGTGGGCCAGCTCCAGAATGGTCATCTCCTCCTCCAGGTCCCGGTCGATCTCCCGCATGAGGAAATCCCCCTCGGAATTGCCGAACAGGCAGGCGAAGGCGCAGAAGTCCAGATTGGTGACAGACAGGTAGTGCTTCCCCTGCACCTCGTAGTGCCGGGGGATACCGTCGTCCGCCCACCGGTCCTTTGCCATAAAGCTGGAGGTCTTGCATTCCAGCACGCCTCGTTTACCGTTGGGCTTCTGGACGAAGTAATCCACATCGGCGATCATAAAGGGGTAGAGGGGGTGCTGGAAGATCTTGCGGATGGGATAGACAGTATAGCCCGTCTTTCTCCGGTAGATCTCCGCCACCAGCTCCTCCAGGCGATGGCCCACCTCCTTGGCGACCCAGTTGCTTTCATCCGGCTGCATAGGCTGCACGCCGGTCTTTTCATAGAACAGTTCCCGCCTGGTTTTCCAGGGGGAGATGCCCAGGACCGCCGCCACATCGCTGCCGCCGATGCCCTTGGTGCGCTCCCGGAGCCATTCTTCCTCGGTGAGCTGCGTGATGTCCTCCACCAGAACAGACGGCTCATAGTTCAGGTCTAACATGATGCTCCCTCCTTTACCATTTCACTTCCCCGGCGTAGTCGTAGTCCTCCTAGTGCACCTTCAGGGCACGGGAGATGTTTTCTTCCATCTGGGCCACCCTGGGGGCGCTGGCTCCGTCGCACTGGAGCAGGAACTCCGCTTCGCAGATCCCCAAATACAGGTCGTAGGCCGTGCAGGGGCGTTCCCCGTTTTGGGCCTGCCAAAGCTCCGCAGCCCGGTAGGCCAGACGCTTGGTGACGCCGACACGCTTCATCACCCGCAGCATGGTGTTGTAGGGGTAGTCGATGCCGGTTTCCATCAGCTTCCCCAGCCGGGCGATGGCGTCGCCGTACTTGGGATAAAGCAGGGAAAGCTGCTTTTTGAAATCGGCGATACTCGCCTGGTTGCTGTGTTCCAGACAGAGGGCGCTCCCCAGGGCAACGCTACGGCCGGACTTCTCCTCCATCAGCATGGGGTAGAGATTCGCGCCGCTGATCCCCACATCCGAGGTGGAAAAGCGCAGGGCCGGGACGAACTGCCCGGCATAGACACCGTGCTTTTTGGCAGTTGCCTCATATGCCTCCACCAGCTCCCGGTTGTTGGGAAAGGACCAGATCGCCGTCATCATGGCGTGTTCATAGTGACCGCTGATGAACCGGCAGCTCCCGAAATCCGTATCCAGCTGGTCGGTGACCGCCTGGAACAGCTCCGGGATCTCCAGCACCGCATACTCGCTCTCGTCCCCGCCGTGCATTGCCGAAATCTTTTCATTGCTCAGGCGCAGCAGGGCGTTCCCGCTGGCCACACTGACGCAGTGGTTGAGGATCTGGGCCAACACCGGTTTGCTCACCTTGCTCAAAGCGTGCCCGGAGATGCGGGCACGGCTGAGGATGGTGGACAGGGCGCAGCTGCGTACCGGGTAAAGGGCGTCCTCCGCCCGGAGGAGCAGCTTGGTATTGGCCATGGTGTCCTGGAGGATCCCCTCCTTGCCCATCAGCCGGTACCAGTCGCAAAGGACCTTGCTGGAGGTGGAGCCTTCGTCAATGGCCTCAAACCGCACCTCTCTGGTGGGGATGGAGCGCCAGGAGGCGTTCTCCTCCCGTTCCCGCAGGAACTCCAGACACTCCTGTTGTTCTCCAAAGCTCCTGGAGAAGTTGTCCGCATAGCACATGGTTTCGCTCATTCTGTTTTCCGCCTTTCTGAAAATTATTTGAAGCACCGGCCGGATGGCCAGCGCGTTCAGACACAAAAAAAGAGCGGAACCGCCCGGAGGTTTCCTCCTGGGTCAATTCCGCTCGCTTGCCGGCTCTTTAGGCCGGGAATAAATGAAAAAAGCGCCAACAGGGTACAAAGACCCCACTGGCGCTGCTTTACAAAAACTTCTACCTGGGTACCGCCCTCAGATGAGGGGGATAGCCTAACAACAATTTGCTCTTTTAGTTTACCATATACTATATCTTGTTGTCAATAAAAATAATCGACTATATATAGTGAAAATTGGATATTGACCTGTCAGAACAGCCTTTTCACCCGGTGCAATCCCTGTTTCAAACAAACCGCATAATAAGCAACCGTCGCCTCCGGGTCGAGGATAGGGACGACCTTCCGATTCTCCGGCGGGCCGTAGAGCCGCATGGCGGCATCGGTCACAAAGGAGGGCAGCACCGAGGACTGGACCAGCTCGGTAAAGGCAAAACGGTCGCTTTGGATCAGGAACCGGGAATGGGGCATCTTTTGGGCGGGAAGCTCATGCCAGAAGCCTATATCCGCATAAAGAAGCATATTTTCCCCGTCCAGCTCCCGCATATAGAGGCCGTCCCGGTTTGCCAGCGGATGCCCCGGAGGAAGGGCGAAGGCCAGCGTTTCGGTCCCGTATTCCTTCCAGCACAGGTCCTGCCCTTCCGGCTGGTAGGGCAGGATAATGGCCTGATATTCCCCATTTCTCAGCCCCGCAAGAAGTGTTTCGTTATCCTTCGACTCGGTGGAGACCGCCATGTTAGGGTACGCCTGAGCCGCGTTCTGAAGCAGGATGAGCGCCGGCACCGGGGCGCAGGTGCCAAAGGACAGGGTGTGGCTGGCCCGGTCTTTGGCCCGGACCAGCTCCAGCATATCCCTCGTCTGGTTCAAAATACGGACTGCATGTTCGGCGGCCAGTTCCCCGTTTTCATTGAACTCCAGCTTGTTCTTTGCATGGCGGAACAGGGATACCCCAAATTCAGCTTCTAATTTCTGCATGGAACGGGTTAGGGTTGGCTGGGACAGATGCAGGGCCTCGGCAGCTTTGGACAGCGTCCCGTACTTTCCAAAAGCCGCAAGCTGTTCCAGCTGGAATAGCTCGATCATCGGCTCTTCCTCCTTTCAGTATTCATTTACAGTATAGCACAATGCAGAATCCATATTGTACATTTTCTGAAAAGTTTTTTATAATAAAGGCAGAAAAGCAGGATGGAGGGAAACAAGGGATGGTTTTTTATTTTACCGGGACTGGCAACAGCCTGTATGTGGCAAAGCAGCTGGACGAGACCCGCATCAGCATCCCCCAGGTGATCCATCTGGAGGGGTTGACCTTCGAGGAGGAGTCCATCGGCGTGGTCTGCCCCGTCTATGGACACGAAATGCCGGGGATGGTCAAGGAGTTTCTGCAAAAGGCGCGATTTAAGACCGATTATTTCTATCTGGTCCACACCTACGGCAACATCCACGGCGGGGCGGCGGAGTTGGCAGAACAGTTTCTGGCCTCCTGCGGTAAGAAAGCCGACTATATCAACACTGTCCTCATGGTGGACAATTTCCTGCCCGCCTTTGATATGGAGGAGCAGCTGGCTTCGGAGCCGGGAAAAAAGGCGGAGGAACACATCGCAGCCATTAAGGCGGACATCGACAGCCGCCGGAAATACCGCCAGCCGGTTACAGAAAAGGACAGAAGCTGGCACCGGGTCTTTCTGGAGCGGTCGGCAGGGGCATCGGAAGGCCAGCGGCGCTCCCTCTACCGGATCACCGAGGAGTGCATCGGCTGCGGCGTCTGCACCAGGGTCTGTCCGGCGGGGTGTATCCGTCTGGAAAACCAAATGGCGGTGAACACCGGGGAAAACTGCCAGGTCTGTATGGCCTGTATCCACCACTGTCCCGAAAACGCGATCCGGCTTACGATACCGGAGAAAAATCCGGACGCTCGGTATCACAACGGGCATATCCGGCTGACAGAAATCGTGGCGGCCAACGACCAGGGAATCACGGTCAGCGCGCAGCACACTTACTGATGAAAAATTTAGGAGGTACTCTCGTTCACAAACATTTTACTTGACTTGGAGTTCACTTTATCCTGTATCTTATAAACATTTCAGAAAATGGAGGTATCCCCCATGAACGCGAAAAGAGTCCTTTCCGCTCTGGAGCATCAGAATGATGGGGCGTCCTCCACCGTCTACTATACCAAGGAAATCAGCCCGGAGGCTATGACCTCCATCTACGCCGCCCTTGGCCAGGAAGTCACCGGGGAAAAGATCGCGGTGAAGCTCTCCACCGGGGAGCCTCCGGCCAGCAACTACCTGGACCCGAATCTCATCAAGGACCTGGTGCAGCAGGTAAACGGCACCATTGTGGAATGCAACACCGCCTATGGCGGTCAGCGGGCCAATACCGCCATGCACTACCAGGTGGCCAAAGACCACGGCTTTACCGATATTGCGGACTTTGTGGTGCTGGACGAGGACGGTTCGGTAAGCCTGCCGGTAAACGGCGGGGAGCAGCTCACCGAAAATCTGGTGGGCGCCCACTTCCCGGAGTATGACGGATACCTGGTCCTTTCCCACTTCAAGGGCCACGCTATGGCGGGAATGGGCGGGGCCATCAAGAACATCTCCATCGGCCTGGGAAGCCAGGAGGGCAAGTGCCTCATCCACACCGCCGGAAAGAGCCACGACAGCCCCTGGGGCGGGGAACAGGATCCCTTCACCGAGAGCATGGCGGAGGCCGGGAAGTCCGTCGTAGACAGCCTGGACGGAAACATCCTCTTTATCAGCGTGATGAACCATCTTTCGGTGGACTGTGACTGCAACGGCAATCCCGCCCAGCCGGATATGCACGACATCGGCATTCTGGCCTCCGCCGACCCGGTGGCCCTGGACCAAGCCTGCGTCGATCTGGTCTATGCCTCCCAGAATGACACCGCCTCCCTCATCCAGCGGATGGAATCCCGTAACGCCATCCATGTGGTGGAGCATGGGGAGAAGATCGGCCTGGGGAGCCGCAGCTACCGGCTGGAGAATCTGGATGCTTGAGGTGATCCGCCGGGAGGCGGTGTATCTGTGGTATTACTTCGACATCCAGTTCCGTCAGATCTTCTGGTACTGGGTATTGGGAATGGTGCTGGGCTCCGCCATCTCGGTGTTCGCCAAGGACCGCATCCACAACACCTTCCGCACCTTGGGAAAGCGGAAGGTGGGGGTGCTGGGCATTGTGGCGGCAAGCGCCCTGGGAATCGCCTCGCCCCTGTGTATGTACGGCACCATCCCCATCGCCGCCTCCTTCTCCCGCAGCGGGATACGGGACGACTGGCTGGCCGCCTTTATGATGAGTTCCATCCTTCTCAATCCCCAGCTGATCATTTACAGCGCCGCCCTGAGGACTACCGCCCTCACGGTACGCATCCTGTCCTGTTTTCTCTGCGGGATCTTGGCGGGCCTGTTGGTACGGGTATTCTACCGGGAAAAGTCTTTCTTCAACTTCACCGGCTTTGATGAGCCGAAAAGCCGGGATACCGACCCCAATATTCTGCTTCGCTTCCTCAAAAATCTGGGACGGAACATCAAAGCCACCGGGCTTTATTTCCTGTTTGGCATCATTCTTTCCGCTCTGTTCCAGCGGTATGTTCCCCAGGAGCTGATGACCTCCCTCTTTGGGGGAAACGAGGCCTTTGGGGTGCTGATGGCGGCCACCATCGGGGTGCCCCTCTACGCCTGCGGCGGGGGAACCATTCCGCTTTTACAGGCTTGGCTGCTGGACGGGATGTCTATGGGCAGCGCGGCGGCCTTTATGATCACCGGCCCGGCCACCAAGATCACCAACCTGGGGGCGGTAAAGATCGTGCTGGGGATAAAGCGGTTTTTGCTGTACCTCGCCTTTGTGATGGCCTTTGCCCTCCTTTGCGGACTGGCGGTAAATGGAGTGATCGGGCTCACGGGATAAAGCCGGGGCTTGACGCCAGCCCCTTTGTCCCCTATCATAATATCATCTAACCGGAAAAGGACGGTGACGCCCTATGTACAATCCCCAGCTGGAGACCTTTCTCAAGGTGGCCGATGCCGGCAGCTTCAACAAGGCGGCGGAGGAAGCCTTCATCACCCCCACGGCGGTCATCAAGCAGGTAAATCTCCTGGAGGATTCCCTTGGGGTAAAACTGTTTGTCCGCTCCCACCGGGGGCTTACCCTCACCAAAGCAGGGCAGTCCCTTTATAAGGACGCCCGGTACATCATCCAGTATTGCCGGGATTCGGTGACACGGGCCAAAAACGCCATGCAGGAGGATGTGGGGGTGATCCGCATTGGAACCTCTCCCATGACCCCCGCCCAGGTGCTGGTGGAGCTTTGGCCTAAGATCCACGCCCTCTGCCCGGAGATCAAGTTCCAGCTGATCCCCTTTGAGAACACCCCGGAAAACGCCAGGGAAATTCTGAAAAACCTGGGGCAGAACATTGATGTGGTGGCGGGCATCTTCGATGAAACCATGCTGGAGCTGCGCCAGTGCGCCGGCTTTGAACTTTTCCGCCAACCCCTGTGCTGCGCCGTTTCCATCCACCATCCCCTGGCGGCGAAAAACAGCCTTACCGTCCAGGAGCTCTACGGCGAAAAGCTGATGCTCATGCGCCGGGACTGGAGCCGCTATGTGGACGAGCTTCGGGACGACATCTGGCAGAACCATCCCCAGATCCGCATTGAGGACTTCGATTTTTACAGCGTGGAGGTCTTTAACCGGTGCGAAAACGGCGGCAGTATCCTCATGGCGGTGCAGGCCTGGGAGAACGTCCACCCGCTGTTAAAGGTCATCCCGGTGGAGTGGGATCACGCCATTCCCTACGGACTGCTCCATTCGCCCCAGCCGTCGGAAACAGTGCGGAAATTCCTTTCCGCCACCCAGACCGTGCTGCAGGGATGAAGGGGTAATAACCTTTGGGTATCAACCTATAAACCAAACGGGACTTCCCCAGGGAGTCCTGTTTTCTTTATAATAAAAGCAAAGACTGAAAAAGAAAGGGGAAGCGTATGGAAAACCGCCGGATGCTTCAAAGGGTTCTGGAACAGGTCGATCAGGTGATCTTAGGGAAGGAGCGGGAGAATCGGGAGATCCTGCTGGCTTTTCTGGCAGG
Organism: Anaerotruncus sp. G3(2012); assembly: GCF_000403395.2. Classification (GTDB taxonomy): domain Bacteria; phylum Bacillota; class Clostridia; order Oscillospirales; family Ruminococcaceae; genus Anaerotruncus. Next base: position 376,913 of record NZ_KE159657.1, read on the forward strand.
GGGAAATGTTCTGCTGGAGGATATTCCTGGCGTGGGGAAGACCACTCTGGCCCTGGTCTTTTCCTGCGCCATGGGGCTGGAGCGCCGCCGCATCCAATTCACCCCGGATGTTCTTCCTTCCGACCTTACCGGCTTTTCCATCTACCGGCGGGAGACCGAAACCTTTGTCTACCAGCCGGGGAGCGTATTCTGCAATCTTCTGTTGGCGGACGAGCTGAACCGCACTTCCCCCAAAACACAGTCCGCGCTGCTGGAGGTGATGGAAGAGGGGCAGGTAACGGTGGAAGGGGTCACCAGAGCGGTTCCAAAGCCCTTTTTGGTGATTGCTACCCAAAATCCGGCCGGAACTGCCGGGACCCAGCCGCTGCCGGAGGCCCAGGTGGACCGTTTCCTCATCAGCCTATCCCTTGGCTATCCGGACCCGCAAAGCGGGCTTTCCCTTGCCCTCTCCCCTATGGGAAAAGAACGGCTGGCACAGGTCGTTCCGGTGATGGAGGGAAAGGAGCTGCTGGCCCTCCAAAGGGAGGTCGTCGGGGTGTTTATGAAGGGCGGCGTGGGGGAATACCTTACAGGGCTTGTTCGGGCCACGCGGGAACACCCTATGATAGAGCGGGGTTGCAGCCCTCGCGGGACCATCGCCCTCGCCCGGATCGCCAGAGCGTCGGCCTGGATGGCGGGCCGGAATTTTGTCACCCCCCAGGATATTCGGGAGCAGTTTCCCTTTGTGGCCTCTCACCGGCTCATTCTTTCTTCTTCCGCCAGAATGGAAGGGGTCCCGGTCAAGGAGATCGTTGACGAGATAGTAAAGCAGGTCCCTCCGCCCCCTATGGAGGCTGACCGATGAAGCGCGCCCTATTTTGGGCCCTCTTTGCGGCGGCTTATTACCTGGCGGCCATGTACCGCAGCCAGCCGCTGATGGCCTTCTGCCTGGGGATGCTGCTTCTGGCCATGGCCTCCTTTGTGCAGTCCCGGCTGCTTCGGAAAGGGCTCTCCGTCACCTTTCCCCACGGGCTGCAAACCGTGGTTTTCGGGGGCCCGCGGATGTTTTCAGTGCAAATCGCCAACGCCTGCCCTTTGGGGGCGGGGTACTGCAGCCTTACGATAAGAGCCGCCTACGCCGGGCAGGCAGGCCCCGGTGATACCATCCGCCTGAAAGCCATGGCAAAACAGGGCGAAAAACAGCTGTGCTTTTCCCTTTCGGCTCCCTATTGCGGGCTGCTTCTTTTCCGGCTTGACCGGCTGGCGGTGTGGGATGGCCTTTCCCTCTTCTGTGCCAAAAAGGCTTTGGCGGCAGAGGCGAAGGCGGCGGTTTTTCCTCCTTGGGAGAGCCTGTCCATTACGCTTTCCCGCCCGGCGGAAGATGCCAACCTTTCCATGCCGGAGCGGGCCGGGACTCCGCTGTCGGAGGATCACCACGAGATCCGGCAGCTGCGGGAATACCGCAGGGGGGGACCGGAACCGCTTTATCCACTGGAACCTCAGCGCCAGAACCGACAGGCTGTGGATGAAGGAATTTGAAGAGGAACGCGACCGCTCCTTAGTCCTTCTCCTTGTCTGGAAAGAGGAAATGCTCCTTCTTCCGCAGCAGAGCAGCTTTTTCCGGCTTTTGTCCGCATTGATTCACGGGCTTTTGCAAATCGTTCCCCGCCTGAGCGTTTTTTGGCGGGAGGAGGAAGGACGCCCCGTTTGGGACGAGGCCACCGACGAAGACGGATGCAGGCGGCTGCTGGTGAAACTGTACCGGCTGGCGGCAAGGGGGAACCTTCCCCGGTACCTTCCCGCCCCGGAGGAGCGGCAGGACGCCTTTCTTCTGGACACCGGTTTGGGGCTGTACTGGGGGGACCGCCTGCTCCATCGCTTTTCACCGGATGGATTGGAACAGGAGATCCGGGAGAAGCGTTTTCTGCTGTGATAACGGGAAGGGGGAAGAACGGATGGCAAAGCGCCGGGAAATCGTTTGGCAAAAGCGAAGCGGCAAAACGGCCCCATGGCCGGAGCTGTTGCTGCCTCTTTTGGGGGTGCTGGGCCTCCTCCTTCTGCTTTTGGAGGTTCCGGGGCTTTCCTTTGCCGGGTGGGTGGTTTATCCTGCCTCGGCCCTGCTTTGCGTAGGGCTGTGGTACTCCCGCCGCAAAGGCAAAGGAGTGTTTTGGGCAGCATGGGGCATAAGCGTGCTGCTTACCGCCATCGGGAGCTTTGTCTTCCGGAAAGATCTGACAGGCCAGCTTGGGTATATGGGGGAGCTTTTTCTTTCCCAATCGGCCGCTGCCCCTGCCAATACCACCGGTGCGGTCCTGCTCCTGCTTGCCGTCTCCCTCCTGCTGCTGTTTTTAATAGGGCAACGCTGGTTCTCCGCTCTTTTGGCCATGGCCCTGCCGGTTCTGGCAGTGTTGGCGGGCATCCCGGTGGGGCCTTTGCCCCTGGCCCTTCTTTTCCTCTGGTTCATCGGTTCGTGGGCCCTCTGGGGGCTGGGCGATTTTCCTTGCCCGAAAGGCGTTTCTCTTGCCGCCGTTATGATCGCTGCCGCCCTGCTTTTGGCCTGGGCTATTTCCGCCGGCTTTTTCACCCAGCTGGGCCAACCCGCCTATTGGGCCGAGGGGGCGGCCTACCGCATCTGGCGGGGGCTTTCCGGTACTGCTTCGGACCCCTATACAGACGGCAGCGTGAGCCGGGGGAACCGGTATCTGACCGGAGCGGTTCAAATGGAGATCACCACTTCCCGCAGGCCCTCGGAGACGATCTATCTTCGGGGCTTCAGCGGTGGAGAGTATCAGAAGGGAGAGTGGGCCCCGGCGGATGATGAGGCGCTGCTGCAGGAGGTGAAGGAAATCCTGGACTGGGGTAACTGGAGCAATATGGTGGACGGAATGTACCACACCATGTACTATGTCGTCAACCGGGAGATGATCTGGGAAACGCCACCAGTCCCCATAAGCATCACCATCCGCTACAACGGGAATCAATATCCAAACCATTTTGCCCCCTATTACAGCCGCCTGACCAGCGACTGGCTCACCGCGGAGGACGGGTACACCTGTGAGTTTTACGAACCCAAGGATATGCAGTTGGACTGGGAGAATGTCCCCGACCATTTCGCCATGCAGCGGGACTGGAACCGCCGTGTACACAAAACCTATGCGCAGCTGGCCCCTGCCGCTTATACCGGGGTCCCAAGGGAAAGCCTTCTGAGGCTTGTGCGGCTGGCGGAAGAACATCCCCTCCGGGATATGGACGAGATCACCGCTTTTATTTTGGACACCCTGCATAACGGGGCGGCCTACAGCCAGACCCCCGGCTGGACCCCTATGGGAGAAGATGTGGTGGAGGATTTCCTCTTTGAAAAGCACAGCGGCTACTGCGTTCACTATGCCTCTGCGGCAGTTCTGTTGTATCGTTTATACGGTATCCCCGCGCGGTATGCCGCCGGGTATCTTGTTCCGCCGGAGGAATTTTCCCCTGGGGAGGACGGAAACTGGACAGCAGCTGTTACCGATGAAGCCGCCCATGCCTGGGCGGAAATCTTCCTGCCGGATCACGGCTGGACCCCGGTAGAGGTCACTCCAAATTCTCAAGGGGAGATGGAGGTCCATTATCCCGGATTTACCTGGTTCTCCTCTCATCTCCCCCAATGGGAGCCTGCGCTTGCCTTTGAGGGCGGCGAAAGGCCGGAGGCCCCTGTGGCTTTCGATAGTCCCTCCCGCAGCCCTGCCCGGCCAGAGCCGCAGCAGTGGGGGGTGCTGTGGGGGTATCTCGGCTTTTGTGCGGTTCTTTTTCTCCTTTTGGCCGCCGATGCCCGGCGTGTCGAAAAACTCCGCAGGCTGGACCTGGCAGACTGCCGGGAACTCTTTGGACACCTGCTGGCGGCTTTCCGCTTTTGCGGGATACTGACCGATCTGAATGGAACGGAGGCCGATTTTCCTCAAAGAGCGTCAGAAGCGATTCCTGCCGTTTCCCTGGCAGACTGGAACGAGGCTGTTCAAATCATTTCCGCCGCGGCCTATGGCCAAGAGGGGCCGGAGCCTGACGGGGACGCTTTTGTCCGGAAGGTCTACCGGCGAGCGGTTCGGGAGATGTTCCGGCGGCTCCCCTGGTCCAGGAAATTGATTTTCCGCTTTGGAAAGGGATTCCTATGAGCCGTTCACCATTCTCCCGGCAAGACTTATAACCCAAAGGTAACAACATCCGAACCAAACGAGACTTCTCCGGGGGTCTCGTTTTCTTTATAATGGGGATAGAAACGAAAAAGGCGGTGGTGGATTTTGAGAAAGAACCGATTGCCCGCTCTACTGCTCTGCACCCTCCTTTGTCTGGCGGGATGCGGGGGTCAGGGCCGGCAGATCAGCGATGCAGCAAGCCCTCCGCCCTCCGGGGCGGAGATAACGCCTGCGGAGGTGACAGAAACGGCGGCACAAACCGAAAGCTACACCAGAAGCACCCCCATTTCCGCGGTAATGTCCGACCCCGCCTTTGGGGACTACGGAAGGCTCATCTTCCCGGCCAACACCGGATATTGGAGCGGAAACACCCTGGAGGAGCTGCACCTCACCTGGTACAGCCATGTCGACCCGGACAAGACGGTGGAAATCGTAAACTACATGAAAGCCCGTGCCGAAGCGGGGGAGACCATCTTCTACGACATCTACACCGAGGAGGAAAAGGCGGCGGACCCGGCCAAACGGGACACCGGGCTGTTCTTCTTCCGGGGAGAACCGGGAGCAAAGTTCGCCGTCTGCAACGCCGGGGGCGGCTTTGCTTATGTGGGGGCGATGCACGATAGCTTTCCCCACGCCCTGGAGCTTTCCAAAAAGGGCTATAACGCCTTTGCCCTGATCTACCGTCCGGGGGCCCAGACCGCCTGCGAGGACCTGGCAAGGGCCATCAGCTTTATCTTTGCTTACGCAGAAGAATTACAGGTGGACACCGACTGTTACTCCCTCTGGGGCGGCTCGGCGGGAGGGCGGATGGCCGCCTACCTGGGTACCTACGGCCCGGCGGGCTTTGGCGGGGATGACCTTCCCCGGCCCGGCGCGGCAGTCATCCAGTACACCGGCCACAGCGAATATTCCCGGAACGACCCGCCCACCTACTCCTGTGTGGGGGAAAGCGACGGCATCGCCAGCTGGCGCGTGATGGAGCAGCGGCTGGCGCAGCTGTCAGCCCTGGGGATCGACACTGAATTTCACCACTACCCCGGCCTGGGCCACGGCTTTGGGCTGGGGACAGGAACGGCGGCAGAGGGCTGGCTGGACGACGCTGTGACCTTCTGGGAAAAACAGATGGAGGGATAAAACGATGACCATACGAAAAATCCTGTCCGTTGCCCTTTGCACGGCCCTGCTTACCTCACTGACCGCCTGCGGAGGGAACAGCAGCGGCCCCGTCTCCCACGAAACGCCGGAGTCCCAGGAAACGCTGACCGAGATCACCCTCACCGCCGGGGAGACGGTTCTCTCCGGGGTGCTGTTCGACAACGAGACCGCCAGGGCTTTTGCGGAACTGCTGCCCCTGGATGCCCCTCTCTGGGACCCGGCTCCCGGCTATGCCAGAGCCTTTGACCTGCCCCGGCGGATCACAGACGCCCCGGTCCGCACCCGCGCCTACGAGTTGGGAAGCCTCGCTTATTGGGATGAGGGGCCTTCCATCGCGATCATCTACAACGACAACCGGGAGGAAACGGTGGTCCCGGTGACCGCTATCGGACGGCTGGATGGGGATGTGAGCATCTTTTTTGGCTACGACCAGCCGGTCCATATCGAAGAGGTAAAGGCAGAGGAGGCCCCGCCTCCTGCCAGGGGCGGAGACACTGTTCTCACCGCTCTGCCGGATCCCCGTATCCGTCAGACCTTTTATCTGTGGGAAGAGGGGAACGCTCCGGCAGTGACCGAGTACACGGTGAACAGCGGCGGTTACTTTGACGAGCCGGATTTCCGTCCCACCATCACCAGCTTCCCCGTCCCGGAGGGGACCTCTGTCAAAGGGGCCGTTCTGGTCTGCGCCGGAGGGGCCTTTCAGTTCCGCAGCGATGAGAATGAAGGGACCCCTGTGGCGGAGGCTCTGGCAAAGTTAGGGTATCAGGCGTTTGTTGTAGATTACCGCCTGCGCCCCTATACCCAGCAGGAGGGAGCGCTGGACCTGGCCAGAGCGGTGCGTTTCGTCCGCAAAAATGCGGATCTTTACGGCATCAATCCGAAAGATATTGCGGTGATGGGCTTTTCCGCTGGAGGCATTCTGGCCGGGGAGATGCTTCTGCATTGGGACGGTACGGTCAGTCCCGCCGCCTTGGACAGCAGCTATCTCCCCGATGAGCTGGACGCTGTTTCCGCCGATGCGGCTGCGGATGGGATGATCTATTCCTTCTACGGGCGGCCCAGCGTGGGGACCACCGATGTGGAGCTTCTCCGCTCCGGAGAACTGCCGCCCACCTTCTACTGCTACGGAACAGAGGATCCCTTTTACCGCCAGTTTCTGGCCAACGCCAGTGCCGCCGAGGAGGCAGGCGTCACGGTACAGCGGCTGCAGCTGGACGGAATGCCCCACGGCTTCGGCAGCCGGGGCGACTGGCTGGAGGAGTACGACCGTTTTCTGACGGATGTGTTTTCAGAGAAGTAAGGAGGAAAGTGTGGAAAAACCGTTTGTCGTCTGTCATATGTTTGTATCTATGGACGGGAAGATCGACGGGGCCTTTATGGGCCATCCCGCCGCTGTTCCCGCCCGCACCGAGTACGGAAACCTGCGGAGCTTCTATCGCTGTGACGCCACCCTTTACGGCGCTGTCACCATGGCGGGAGGCTTTGCCGACGGCTGGGAACCCCATATTCCCCACAGCCCTACCCGTTATCCCAAGGAGGACTGGCTGGCTCCCAACGAGGTGAAAAACTATATCCTTTCGGTGGACCCCAAGGGGGAGCTGGCATGGAGCGGTGCCTATATCGAGAGAAAGGGCCGGCCCAAGGCCCACGCGGTGGAGGTGCTGACCGAGCAGGTATCGGAGGACTACCTCGCCTATCTCCGGGGCTTTGGCGTCTCTTATCTTTTTGCCGGAAAGGAGCGGCTGGACTGCGCCCTGCTGCTTCACAAGGCAAAAACGCTGCTGGGGATCCACCGGCTGATGCTGGCCGGTGGCGGGTACAGCAACGGCTCCTTTCTGGCAGGGGGGCTTATCGACGAGGTGAGCCTGGTGGTCGCCCCGGTAGCGGACGGGAATACCAGATCCGTCTCCAGCTTTGAGCGGTTTGATTTTCTGCCGAACCAGCAGCCCGCCGTCTTCTCTCTGCTGGAGGCAAAACGGCTGGACGGGGATGGGCTGTGGCTGCGGTATCAACTCAAGAAAGGGGAGGAGTAAACGCTATGCGTCAAAGAATCCTTGGGAAAGATTTGACGGTTTCGGCGGTGGGCCTTGGGTGCATGGGCTTTTCCCACGCCTACGGTGCCCCCACAAAGGAGCAGGAGGCGGTGGGGCTCATCCGCCAGGCGGCGGAGACAGGCTATACCTTCTTTGGCACCGCCAAAGTTTACGGCACCCCGGACGACCCCCACCAAAACGAGACCCTGGTGGGCAAGGCCCTCCGGGACTGCCGGAATCGAGTAGTCATCGCCACAAAATTCGGCATTCGCTTTGACCAGACCAGCTCGGAGGTCAACAAACCCCTGGTACCGGATTCCCGCCCGGAGGTGATCCGGGCGTCGGTGGAAGCCTCTCTCCGTCGGCTGGGGACCGACTACATCGACCTCTATTACCAGCACCGGCCCGACCCCAATGTCCCCATTGAGGAGGTGGCCGGGGTGATGGCTGACCTCATCCGGGAGGGGAAGATCACCCACTGGGGCCTTTCCGAAGCCGGCGAGGAGACCATCCGCAGGGCCCATGCCGTCTGCCCGGTTACTGCCATCCAGAACCGTTACTCCATGATGGCCCGGTGGCACGAGACCCTTTTCCCCACGCTGGAGGAATTGGGCATCGGCTATGTGGCCTTTTCCCCCTTGGCCAACGGTTTTCTCACCGCCCGGTATGACGCCGGCTCCCGGTTTGAACAGGGGAGCGATTACCGCAGCGTCATGCCCCAATTTACCGCCGAGGGAACCGAAAAAAACCGCCCCCTGCTGGAGTTGCTGCATAATATCGCAGCGGAGAAGAACGCCACCCCCGGTCAGCTTTCCATGGCCTGGATGCTCTGCAAAAAGCCCTGGATCGTCCCCATCCCCGGAACCAGAAAGCTCCAGCGGATGGTGGAGAACGCCGGGGCGGCGGAGGTGATCCTTACCCCGGAGGAGGTGGGGGCCATCGACCGGGCCCTGGACAGGATGGAGATGTCCGAGGTGTTCGGCGGAAGCCGGATCGCCAAGCGATGATAAAAGAAAAGGAGTATTGTTATGAGAAAGAATTTTGGAGCGAACCCCTGGTTTTATCCCCTGCCGGTGCTCATCATCGGAACCTATGGCGAGGACGGTACTGCCGACGCCATGAACGCCGCCTGGGGCGGGCTGTATGACCGGGACAAGGTGGAGCTCTGCCTCAGCGCGGGGCATAAGACCACCCGGAATATCAAGGCCAGAGGAGCCTTTACCGTCAGCTTTGCCGATGCCGCCCATGTGGTGGAGGCGGACTATGTGGGGCTGGTTTCCGCCAACCAGGAGCCAAGGAAGCTGGAAAAGGCGGGGCTGCACACCACAAAGAGCGAATTTGTGGACGCTCCCCTCATCGACGAATTTCCCCTGACCCTGGAGTGCAGGCTCCTGAAGGTCACCGAGGACGGGAATATCATCGGGCAGATCGTGAATGTCAGCGCCGACCAGCGCATTTTGGGGGAGGACGGAAAGCCCGACCCCGCCAAGCTCCGGGCTATCGCCTTCGACCCGGTGGGAAACGGCTATCTGGTGCTGGGGGAAAGAGTTGGGAATGCCTTCAGCGATGGGGCGAAACTGCAATAAGGAAAGGAAGGCTTTATGATGGAAAAAGTGACCGCAGGCAGAGACGCCATGAGCGAATTTGCCCCTAAATTTGCCGAACTCAACGATGATGTCCTCTTTGGGGAGGTCTGGTCCAGGAAGGAGCAGCTCTCCCCCAGGGATCGCAGCCTCATCACCGTTTCCGCCCTGATGGCCAGCGGTATCCTGGATTCCTCCCTGCTGCACCATATCCAGCGGGCAAAGGCCAACGGCGTCACCGCCGTGGAGATGGCGGAGGCGCTGACCCAGCTGGCCTTCTATGCCGGCTGGCCCAAGGCCTGGGCGGCTCTGCGGATGGCGAAGGAAGTTTATGGGGAGCAGAAATGAACCAGGAGGTGTTTGAGAATGGATTTTGTTACACTGAATAACGGCATAAAGATGCCGCTGGAGGGTTTTGGTGTTTTTCAAGTACGGGATAAGGAAGAATGCAGACGGTCGGTGCTGGATGCTATCCGTGCGGGTTACCGGCTGATTGATACGGCGGCCTCCTATACCAATGAGGATGCCGTCGGCCAGGCGGTGCGGGAGGCGATTGCCGAAGGGATCTGCACCCGGGAGGAGTTATTCATTACCTCCAAGATGTGGGTACAGGATATGCAGAGCTATGACACGGCAAAAAAGGCTATCCATGCTTCCCTGGAGAAAATGGGGCTGGAATATCTGGACCTCTATCTGCTTCACCAGGCAATGAAGGATTATTTCAGCGCCTGGAGAGCCATGGAGGATGCTTACCGGGAAGGAAAGCTGAGAGCCATCGGCGTTTCCAATTTTTACCCGCATATCCTGACCAATTTCTGCGAAACGGTGGAGATAAAGCCTGCCGTTAATCAGGTGGAGCTGCACCCCTTCTTTTCACAGGAAGCGGCACTGGAAACCATGCGGTACTATCAGGTACAGCCGGAGGCATGGGCCCCGCTGGGCGGCGGGCGGTATGCGCCCTTTGAGAACGAGAGCCTGTCCGCCATCGCAAAGGCCCACAGCAAAAGCATCGGGCAGATTATGCTGCGCTGGAATGTGCAGCGCGGCGTGGTGGTGATCCCCAAATCCACCCACAGGGAACGGATTGTGGAAAATTTGGATATTTGGGATTTTTCACTGAGCGGAGAGGAAATGCGGCAGATAGACGCGCTGGATATGGGCTATACCGGCACGGCAATCAAACACTTCGATCCGGATTTTGTCCGGATGTGCGTCACTCGAAGAATTCATGATTAGGGAGGACCCCGATATGACAAAGCGGATAATCACCATATCGGATAAATTCTGGAAAGCGATGGAAACCGCCGATGAGGCCGGTATGCGTGCTCTTGCGGCGCCGGACTGTACCTTTGTCCACATCGGCGTTACCTGTGGGCTTGATAAGGAAATTGAGTGCTATACAAGCGGCCTTTTCAAGCCCACGGAACTGGTATTTCATAGCAAGAGCGCCCGCGTCTACGGTGATACGGCCGTTGTGATTACCGACTGCGATTACGGCTTGCTGCTTGACGGCAAGCCAACAACGCACCATTTTGCCGTAACCGAGGTTTACAGCCTTATTGAGGGCCAATGGAGGCTTGTACAGTTTAGCTTTACTGCTCTTGTTTATCCATCATCAAAATAAAGGAGGAATTATATGGATTTTGTCACACTGAATAACGGCATAAAAATGCCCCAGCTGGGCTATGGGGTCTATCAGGTAAAAAACAGCGAATGCGAACGGTGCGTTCTGGATGCCATAGAGGTGGGCTACCGCTCCATTGATACCGCCCAGGCCTATGGCAACGAGGAAGCGGTGGGCCGGGCAGTGAAGAAAAGCGGCGTTCCCCGCAGCGAGCTGTTTCTCACCACCAAGGTCTGGATTTCCAATGCCGGTTACGAAAAGGCAAAGGCATCGATTGAGCAGTCGCTCAAGAAGCTGGGAACCGATTATATCGACCTGCTGCTCATCCATCAGCCCTTTGGCGACTACTACGGCACCTGGCGGGCGATGGAGGAGGCCTATAAGATAGGCTACCTTCGGGCTATTGGCGTTTCCAATTTTTATCCTGACCGGCTTATTGACCTGTGCAGATTCGTGGAGGTCACCCCGGCGGTGAACCAGGTGGAAACCCATGTGTTCCAGCAGCAGAAAAAGGCCCATGAGTATATGCTGAAATACGAGGTCCAGCACGAAAGCTGGGGCCCCTTTGCCGAAGGACGCAAGGATTTTTTTACCAATCCCACCCTGACAGCAATCGGGGCAAAGCACGGAAAAACCGCTGCCCAGGCCGCTTTGCGCTTCCTGCTCCAAAGCGGCGTGGTGGTGATTCCCAAGTCCACCCATAAGGAGCGGATGGTCCAGAATTTCGATGTGTTCGACTTCCAGCTCCCGCCGGAGGATATGGCCGCCATTGCCACTTTGGACGAGGGGGAAAGCCTGTTTTTCTCCCATTATGACCCCGCCACTGTGGAAATGATCACCGGGCTGAAAAGATAGCCGACTGCAAACCCAAAGGTATAAACCCACTAACCAATCGAGACTTCTCCGGGAGTCTCGATTTTTTTATAATAGAGATATGGAAAAAACATTTTCCGTCTGAAAGGAGAACAAACGATGTCCCAGTTCAAGAGATTTTTCACCTTTGTTTTAGCGGGAATGACCGCCCTTTCCCTGTTGGCGGGATGCAGCCAGCAATCCTCCTCCGGCAGTACGTCCCAGAGCCAGCCTTCTTCGGCGGCCCCCTCCGGCAGCCCGGCTTCTTCATCTTCGGAAAATCCTGCTTCTAAAACGGACGCCGCACCTTCGGAAAGCCAGCCAGCTTCGGCATCCTCCGAATCCGCTCCGGCTGAACCGGAGACCGGTAAGACCCTGGTCCTCTACTTTTCTGCCAGCGGCAACACCAAGGCGGTGGCGGAAACCATTGCAACTGCTGCCGGATCCGAGCTTTACGAGCTGACCCCTGCTGAGCCTTACACCAGCGATGATCTGCGGTGGACAAATCCCGACAGCCGGGTAAACACCGAACACAACGACCCCGCCCACCGCACCGCCATCGCCGGGGAGCTTCCCGACCTTGCCGCCTACGATACCATCTTCCTGGGCTATCCTCTGTGGTGGCGGGAGGCCCCCAGCATCGTCTGGAACTTTATGGAGAACGCCGACCTTTCCGGCAAGACCATCATCCCCTTCTGCACCTCCACCTCGGACGGCATTGAGGGCAGCGTGGAGACCCTTCGGGGCATGGCTCCCGCCGCCAACTGGATGCAGGGACGCCGGTTCGGGGAAAACCTAAACGAGTCCGCCGTCACCCAATGGGTAAACAGCCTGGAGCTGGAAGCCGATGGATCCAGCCAGCCCGCCGCTCCGGAGGGCACTTCGGCTGAACCCGCATCGACGGGAACGAATGCCCTTGTGGTGTACTTCTCCGTCCCGGAGGATGTGGACACCACCGGTGTGGACGCTATCGCTGGGGCCAGCGTACTGGTCTCAAATGGTACGGCCCTGGGCAACATGGAGTACATGGCGGGGATCATTCAGCGGGAGACCGGGGCGGACAGCTACCGCATCGTGGAGCAGAACGCCTATCCCCGCGACCATCAGCCCCTCATCGACCAGGCCCAGCAGGAGCAGAGAAACAACGACCGCCCTGCCATCGCCGGGGAACTGCCTGACCTTTCCGGATATGATGTCATCTACCTGGGCTACCCCAACTGGTGGGGCGATATGCCCATGATCCTCTACACCTTCCTGGACGCTGTGGATCTCTCCGGCAAGACGGTCGTTCCCTTCTGTGTCCACGGCGGCAGCGGCTTCTCCGGCACCATCCGCACCATTCGCCAGCTGGAGCCGGGGGCCGAGGTTCTGGACGGCCTCACCATCTCCCGGAACAGCATTGGGGGTGCGGAGCAGGAGATCGTCACCTGGGTAAACGGATTACCGGTCAATCAGTAAGCGAATGAGCAAACGAGGAGGAGCGGTTATGAATAACTTTATCTTTGAAAATGCCACCAAGACTTTTTTCGGCAAGGGCTGCGTCGGGGAATACCTCTGCTGCCTTGCCAAGCACTACGGAAAAAATGTCCTGCTCTGCTACGGCGGAGGCTCCATCAAAAAGAACGGCGTCTATGACGAGGTGATGGAAAGCCTCCGCAAAGCCGGGAAGAATGTCACCGAGTTTTCCGGCATCATGTCCAACCCCACCTACCAAAAGGTTCTGGAGGGAGCGCGGCTGGCCCGTGAAAATCAGATCGACCTGATCCTCGGCGTGGGCGGCGGTAGCGTCATGGACTGCTGCAAGGCCATCTCTCTAGCGGCGGTCTACGAGGGGGATGTCTGGGCGGACTTCTGGGCCCGCCCCGGCATCATCGACTTTGAGCCTCTTCCCCTGGGCGTCATCGTCACCGCCGCCGGAACTGGCAGCGAAATGAACGGCGGCGCGGTCATCACCAACGAGGAGCTGAAAATCAAGACCGGCAGGGATTATCCCAGATGCAACCCCAAATTTGCCCTGCTGGATCCCTCCTACACCTTCAGCGTCCCCAAGCGGCAGATGGTTTCCGGCGGCTTTGACACCCTTTCCCATATCATGGAGATCTACTTTAGCCGCCCGGATGAGGAGAATGTCTCCGACGACATCGCCGAGGGGCTGATGCGGGGGGTGATCCGGGACCTGCGGGCCGCCGTCAAAGACCCCCTGGACTACACCGCCCGCTCGAACCTGATGTGGGAGGCCACCATGGCGGAGAACCGCATCATCAAGCTGGGCAAGCAGACTGACTTCCAGTGTCACATGATGGAGCATTCCCTGGGGGCCTACACCGACTGCAACCACGGCGAAGGGCTGGCGGTGCTGCACCCCGCCTACTACCGCCGTATCTGCGAAGCCGGGGCGGAGAAGTTCGCCCGGTTCGCTGTCCGGGTCTGGGGCGTTTCCCCGGAGGGAAAGACCCAGGAGGAGCTGGCAAGGGCCGGGGTGGAGGCGCTGGCGGACTTCATCCGGGAGATCGGGATGCCTGCCACCCTGAAGGAGCTGGGCATCACCCCGGAGAACACCGACCTTCTGGCGGTGGCCAACTCCTGCGCCATCGTCTCCGGTAGCTACAGGAAACTGAGCCATGAGGAGATCTATGAGATCTTCCGGGAGTGTCTGTAACATTTAATTCTTTCAAAAGGAGAGCCACCATGAAAAGAATAAAAAAAATTCTGACTTTTCTATTAGCGGGCGTCACCGCCCTCTCCATGCTGGCAGGATGCCAGACGGCACCCTCATCCTCCAGCCAACCATCTTCTTCCTCACAGCCTTCCTCCGCACCGGAGGTTTCCCAGCCGGAGGAGGACGGCGTTCTCCGCATCCGGGAACAGGGCCTTTTCTCCGCCGGGGGCATCACCGTCACCTCGGAGGGAACCTTTTACCCGGAGAACCAGTGGGAGGACACCGGAGCCGGGCAGACCGCTCATGTGGACCACGCCAATGTCTTTTATCAGATCCCTGCCGATGAAACCGGCCTGCCTATGGTGTTCCTCCACGGCTACGGCCAGTCCCGGATGGGATGGATGACCACCCCCGATGGCCGGGAGGGCTGGTCCGATCTGTTTCTCAAAAAAGGCCACAGCGTTTTCCTCATCGACGAGCCCCGGCGGGGAGAGGCTGGCGGCACTTCGGTAGCGGGAACCATCAGTACCAAGACCCTGGATCAGCGGTGGTACACCCAGTTCCGCATCGGGCGCTGGGTGGACGGGAAATCGGTGGCCAACGAGGGGAGCCAGTTCCCCAACGACGACGCCTCGGTGGACCAGTTCTTCCGCCAGATGACCCCGGACACCGGCATGAGCAGCGACATGGGCGGGGATTTTGACAACGAAACCGTTTCCAAGGCTGTCGCCGCCACCATCGACGAGGTCTATGCCCGCACCGGCAAAAATTCCATCCTGGTGACCCATTCCCAGGGCGGCGGTCCCGGCTGGACAGCGGCAAATTACACCGACCATATCGCGGCTATCATCGCCATCGAGCCCGGCGGCGCCCCCGGAGCGGACAGCCCTGACTTTGCGGCGGTGCTTTCCAAAAATATCCCCGTCACCATCTACTTTGGCGATTACATTGACAACGGCGATCCCGCCATCCAGGCAACCGGAATGTGGCAGATGATGCGCCAGGCCTGCTACGCCTTCCGGGATGCCTATAACGCCCAGGGCGGAAACTGCACCGTCGTTGATCTTCCCCAGGAGGGCATCACCGGCAACGACCACTTCCTGTTCCAGGACCTGAACAACGATGTCATCGCAGACCACGTGGAAAACTGGATCGGGGCCAATGTCAGCGCCGACGGGACCTATGCGCCCATCCAGGTTTCCGCTCCTGCCAGCAGCGAATCCGAACCGGCACCGGAGGAGCAGCCCTCCGGCAGCGAACCCGAACCGGAAACAGCGGCCCCGGCTTCTTCCAGCGAGCCTGCCCCTGAAGCCCCCGTGGAGCCTGAGAGCGGAAAAACGCTGGTGGTCTACTTCTCCGCCAGCGGCAACACCAAGGCGGTGGCGGAAGTGATCGCCAAAACCGTCGGAGCGGACACCTATGAGCTTACCCCGGCGGAGCCTTATACCAGCGCCGACCTCAACTGGACCGATGAAAACAGCCGGGTCAACCGGGAGCACAATGACCCCAGTCACCGCACCGCCCTGGCCGGCACTCCGGACCTCTCCGGCTATGATACGATTTTCCTGGGCTACCCCCTGTGGTGGCGGGAGGCTCCCAGCATCGTCTGGAACTTTGTGGAGAACGCCGATCTTTCCGGCAAGACCATGATCCCCTTCTGCACCTCCACCTCCAGCCCCTTCGGCAGCAGCGGCGACACCTTAAAGGGAATGGCTCCCAACGCCAACTGGCTTGCCGGTGAACGCTTTGGCGAAAACCTGAATGAAAGCGCTGTTACCCAGTGGGTGAACAGCTTAAACCTTGCCGGTTAAGAAAATTTGTGATGAGGGGGAGCCGGGAAGATAAAAACCCGGTTCCCCCATTTCGGAAAGTGAGGCACAACATGAAGAAGCTCCTTCTCTTGCTTATGGCTGCGGCAATCGTCCTTTCCCTTGCCGCCTGTGGCGGGAATGCTCCCTCATCCCAATCACCGTCTCCTGCGGCAGATGCCGCTTCTCCGGCTGCGGATACGCCCTCTTCTTCCACTGAATTTTCGGAGCCCACAGAACCCTCCCTGTCCTCCAAAGGGGAGGAAGACGCAGAGGGAGAAGAGGGCGGCTCCAGCAGCAACATCCTTATCGCCTACTTTACGGCAGCGGAAAACAGCGGGGTGGACGCTATCGCTTCCGCCAGCTTTACCACCATAAACGGAACAGCGGTGGGCCGTCTGCGGGCGGTGGCGGATATGATCCAGGCAGAAACCGGCGGCGACCTGTTCTCTATTCAGACCTCTGTTGTTTATCCTGCCGATGGCGGCGAACTCATCAACTACGCCTCCCAGGAGCAGGCTGACAATGCCCGCCCGGAGCTGACCAGCCATATTGAAAACTTAGACCAATACGATGTGATCTTCGTCGGCTTTCCCACATGGTGGTACGATCTGCCCCAGGTGCTGTACAGCTTTTTTGACGAGTACGATTTTTCCGGAAAGACCATCGTCCCCTTTAATGTCCACAACGGCAGCCGCTTTTCCGGCACCATTGGCACCATTAAAGAATTAGAACCGGGGGCCACCGTGGTCGAGGACGGATTTACCGTCAGCGAACAAACGGTGGCGGCGGCACAGGCCGATGTTGCCCAGTGGGTAGAAGGGCTGGGATACAAATGAGCTGGAAGGAAAAAGGAACGGCTCTTGCGCTGGCGTTGCTTCTGACTGGGTGCGGGGCGCCGGAAAGTACAAGCGGCCTTCCTGCCGAAGCCGCGCCCTCTATGGCATCCTCTTCCCAGGTCCGGCCGGAGAGCAGCCTCTCACCGGGATCGGAAGTTTCTGTCGGGGAAAGCAGTTTCTCCGCTCCAGCAGAAACCGACCTGCCGGCCATGCAGACCGGCCTTGTCCGGGAGCAGCTTTTGGACAGCGAGGAAAGCCCCATCCATTACAGCTATTTCCTGCCGGAGAACTACGACGGCCAAAAAGCATACCCTCTCGTAATGACCATGCCCGGCTATGACCGGATGTGGTTCGGGGAAGATTCCTCCGGCAGCAACCTCACCTGGAACGGTTTTACCGCCTGAACAGAGTACCCGGAAGAGATGATCGTGGTATCCGCCCAGCTTACCGATTGGGGAGAGACCTCCGCCAAGCAGGCTGTTTGCCTGACAGAGCATTTTATCGAGAATTTTGCGGTGGACAAAAGCCGTGTCTACGCCGCCGGGTATTCGGCGGGCGGGGAAACCATGTCCAGAGCGGTGGCGATGCGGCCCGACCTGTATGCCGCCTACCTCCACGGCGGCTCCCAGTGGGATGGGGACTACACGCCGGTGGCGGAAAACGGTGTGGCGGTTTATATCTTTATGGCGGAGAACGACGAATATTATGGCTCCCAGAAGGCCCGCGACGCTTACAACAATCTATATGGGGCATACCAAAAGGCCGGATACACAGAGGAGCAGACCGCGGCGGTTTTGCAGGCGGAGATACCGGACAACGCCTATTTCAATGCCTTGGGCATTTATAATTATCACGGCGGCGGGTCGGTCGTGTTTGACGATGAAAAAGTCCTCCGCTGGATCCTTTCCCACCAAAAATCCTAGCAGAAAGGAACATCTACATGAAACGGACAAAGCAAATTTTATCCGTCCTGATGGCAGGAGCGATGATCCTGTCCCTGACCGCCTGCGGACAGCAGCCGGCCCCCTCTTCCCAGCAAAGCTCTCAATCGGAACCTCCCGCTTCTTCCTCCGCCTCGAAGGAGGTTCTGGAGGAGGGCGTTGTGCGAACCACTGCCGGACTCGTTCGCGGTACAGATACAAACGGTATTCTCCGGTATCTGGGCGTTCCCTATGCTCAGGCAAAGGAGCGCTTTGTCCCCGCCGTTGCGGCAGACTCTTGGGAAGGGGTCCGGGAAGCGGACAGCTACGGTCCCATCTCGCCCCAGGGCGCCATCCCCGGACTGGGCGGAGGAGACGGCCAGGAGGGCACCGACAACAACTGCCAGAATCTGAACCTCTGGACGCCGGGCATCCGGGACGGGAAAAAGCGCCCCGTGATGGTCTGGCTCCATGGCGGCGGCTTTTCCTCCGGCTCCGGCAACGAGGCGGGATATGACGGAGAGGCGCTCAGCCGCAGCGGGGATGTGATAGTGGTGGCAGTCAACCACCGGCTCAATGTCTTCGGCCATCTGGACCTGTCCGCCTATGGGGAAAAATATCAGGATTCCGCCAATGTGGGAATCACCGATATTGTGGCGGCGCTCCAGTGGGTCCAGAAGAACATCGAAGCCTTTGGTGGCGACCCGGAAAATGTCACCGTCTTTGGACAGTCTGGCGGCGGGGCCAAGGTGCTGACGCTGATGACCGCTCCCTCCGCCAAGGGATTGTTCCATAAGGGTATCGTACAGAGCGGCGCCACCGAGACGATGGGGGTACGCTTCAATACCCAGGCTTCCAGCACAAGGCTGGCAGAAAACCTCCTCTCCATCCTGGAGATCTCCCCTGAGAATGTGGAGGAATTGCAAACTGTTGCCACAGACAGGCTGGAAGAGGCAGCCGCCCAGGCTCTTCAGCAGACGGGGGAGGAGCTTCAGATCCCTGCCGCTCTGGGTGGAGGATATTCGATGGATTGGGAGCCGGTGGTGGATGGTATCTTCCTGCCCACTGACCCGGTTACCGAGACCTCTTTTGCCGAGGCGGGGCGGGATGTCCCCCTGCTGATTGGCAGTAATCTCAATGAATGGAGCGGCTTTCTTCCTGCCGACCCCATTCAGCATACGGCGGAGTTAGATACCGCTGTTCAGGCAACCTATCCGACCAAGGAAGGACTGACCGCGGAACAGATCGACAGCACAGTGATCCGTCTGCCCCTTCTCAAGATCATGACCCATAAAGCGGTCCAAGACGGCGCGCCGGTCTACGCCTATGTCTTTACCTACGGCAATTCCTATCACGGTGCAGAGATCCCCTATGTCTTTGCCAATGCGTCCGGCTCCCCGGAGGAGACCGCTCTGGCCGAACAGATGAGCCAGGCCTGGGTAACCTTTGCCCGCAGCGGCGTTCCTGCTGCCCAAGGCCTGCCGGAGTGGGAGCCCTACACCTATGACGGCGGGGCCACCATGCTGCTGGATACCGTTTCCGAGCTGGTCCATGGCCACGATCGGGAATTGATGGCCCTTCTGGCCCCGGACTACGATTATACTGCCAGCGGGGAAACCGGCATTCTTACCACCCAAGCGGAAGTGACCTTCCCCATCGGGATGGAGCTGGGGCCAAGCTTTACCGGCAGCGCCTACCTTGC
Organism: Anaerotruncus sp. G3(2012); assembly: GCF_000403395.2. Lineage (GTDB taxonomy): Bacteria > Bacillota > Clostridia > Oscillospirales > Ruminococcaceae > Anaerotruncus. The sequence goes on from NZ_KE159657.1 coordinate 396,239, forward strand.
CCCCATGATCCAGAACGATGACACCTACAATTTCCCCGCCACCAACAACATCGTCTTTGCCCCCGGCTCACGGAGCAGTTGGCACAGCCACGGCGGTATGGTCATCATTGGTACCGGCGGCGTGGGATACTACCAGGAGGAGGGAAAGCCCGCCCGGATCATCCGCAAGGGGGATGTGGTGGAATGCCCGGCAGGGGTTCGCCATTGGCACGGGGCCGCCCCGGACAGCTGGTTTTCCCAGATCGTAATTTTTGACTCCCATTACACCCCCTCCGCAGACGCCGCCCCGGATGCTCCTGTCACCGATGAGGAGTATGCAAACCTCACCACCGAAGAGGTGGAAAGCGGTACACAGGGAGACAGCCTGATGTTCCATCAAGGGGAGCAGCCCTTCCAAAGCCCCACCTTCAGTGGAACGGCTTACCTTTCCTCCGTTCTGGAGGAACAAAACGCAGCGGGGGCGCCAGGACTTCACTATGTGGTGTTTGAACCGGGGGTTATCAACAACTGGCATACCCATGAAGGGGGACAGATCCTCATCGCTACCGATGGCATCGGCTACCACCAGATCGAGGGACAGCCGGTGGAGGTGCTTCATCCGGGAGATGTGGCCCTCTGTCCTCCTGGCGTGAAGCACTGGCACGGCGGCAGCGCCGGAACCACCTTTGCTCATATCGCGGTCAATACCAATCCGGATAAACCGGGAGTGGAATGGTTCGACCGCATTTCTGACGAAGAATACGCAAAACTTCCCACAGAATGAAAAGGAGAGTGTCTGAGATGAAAGTATTACTGGTCAACGGAGGCCCCCACAAGAACGGCTGCACCTTTACCGCCCTTACCCAGATCGCCGACACCTTAAAGGAAGAAGGGGTGGAAAGCGAGATCTGCTGGATCGGCAACAAGCCCATTTCCGGCTGTTTGGGCTGTCGTGGCTGTGCCAAGAAAAAGGCCTGCGTTATCGACGACAAGGTCAACGAGTTTTTGGACCTGGCGGCGGACTTTGACGGCTTTATCTTTGGCTCCCCCGTTCACTGGGCAGGGGCTACCGGTGCCATCACCTCTTTTTTGGATCGGGTGTTTTACGCCGATTTTTGCAGCGGACGCAGTAATTTTTACCTGAAGCCTGCGGCGGCCATTATGTCCGCCCGCCGGGCCGGAACCACCGCCACCTGGGACCAGATGAACAAATACTTCGGCCTCATGCAGATGCCCATCGTCACCTCCCGGTACTGGAACATGGTCCACGGTGCCGCCCCCGACCAGGTAAAGGAGGACCTGGAGGGGATGCAGTGTATGCGCTTTTTGGCCCGGAACATGGCCTGGTTCCTCCGTTGTAAGGAGGCCGGGGAGAAGGCCGGCGTCCCCCTTCCCCGGCAGGAGCAGATCACCTTTACCAACTTTATCCGATAAGGGAAAGGAGGCCCCCGATGGGCAGGAAACAAACCCTGAAAATAACGGTAGACGCCCTGATGACCCTGGCCCTTCTGATGCTTATGGCCTATGAGCTGATCGGCCAGACCACCCATGAGATTACCGGTACTGCGATGCTGCTGCTGTTTGTGGCCCACCATCTTCTGAACCGGAGCTGGCATAAAAATCTGTTCCGGGGGCGGTACAGCCCCTACCGCGTGTTCCAGACGGCGTTGGCAGCGGCTATCTTCCTTTTGATGGTGGTCCAGGGAGTAAGCGGCGTAATGCTTTCCCGGCATCTGTTCACCTTCCTGCCCATCCAGGGAGGGGCCTACTGGGCCCGCGGCCTCCATATGCTGGGGGCTTATTGGAATTTCGTCCTGATGAGCCTGCACCTGGGGCTCCACTGGTCGATGGTGCTGCCCCCACTGGGAAAGGCTTTCCGGGGAAAAGCTGTCCTTCTCCCGGTGGCAGGAGCCGCGGTGGCCCTCTTTGGCGTTACCGCTTTCCTCCGCCGGGAGGTGGGGGCCTACCTTCTGGGGCAGATCCAGTTTGCCTTCTTCGACTTTGAAGAACCGCTGGTCCTTTTCTTCCTGGATTATCTGGCCATTATGGGCCTGTTCGTTTGGACGGGGCATTATTTGGGGCTGCTGCTTCGGAAACTTTCCCGGCCCCGGAAGGGAGGACAAAAATGACGCTGGTGAAACGGCTTCTTGCCGCTCTGATTCGGGAGAAACAGGCATGAGACAGGCGGCAAAACAGATTTTCCTTCCCAGCTTGGCGCTGCTCCTGGCGGTTTCCCTGACCTTTCTGGGGGCAGGGGCCGCTGTCACCGGCACCATGCCCCCCTGGCGGGACAGCGTGGGAGATGTGAACCATACTGAAAAGATCACCGGGACTTATCTGGTGGAGCAGTCCGCCGGACAGGAGGACACGCTGCTCCTTTTCGGCTCCAGTGAGCTGCGGACCGCCGAAATTTCCACCCACCCGGCCAATTTCTTCGCCGGGAAACGGGCGGGCTTTCAGGTGGACCTCATCGGACGGGGCTCCTGCCAGTCGCTGATCCACGCCCTGCAAATTGCCGCCTCCGGGGACTCTCTTCGAGGGAAAAGGGTGGTGCTGATCACCTCCCCCCAGTCCTATGTGGAGGGCGGCATCGCCCCGGACCTGTTTATGGCGAACTTTTCTGTCCAGGGGTACCTGGAGCTGTTGGCAGACGACTCCCTCTCGGACGAGGTGAAGGTCTACCTTTCCCGGCGGGTGGCAGAGTTGATGGAGGAATACAAGGCTTTGCCCGATGCCGCTCCGGTGGACCCGGCCATCGCCGCTTTGGCCGAGCATACCGCAGAGCCGGCCCTTCTTTCCGGCATAGGAAATGCGATTCTTTCCCCCTATTATGTCGCCAGACGCTGGCTGTACGAATTAAAGGACAAGGCTTCGGTTCGGGATATTCTGGCAGCTGGTGAGGATTTCTCTGTCCCCGGAAAGCTGCCCGCCATCGACTGGGCCGCCGAGGAAGAAGCCGCCATCACCGAGGGCAAAGCCATGAGCGGCAACAACGACTTCTGGATGCTGGACGACTATTATACCACCTACATTGGCTCCCGGCTGGAGCGGCAGAGAGACCGGGACGCAGACCTCAGCTATTCTCAATCTAAGGAATACGACGACCTGCGGATGCTTTTCGCTGTCTGCCGGGAAAAAGGAATCCAGCCGCTGTTTATCCATGTGCCGCTCCACGGGCCCTGGAGCGACTACACCGGCTTTGGCGCGGACCGCCGGGCGGAGTACTACCAAAATGTCCGGGGGATTGCGGCGGAATACGGTGTTCAGACATTGGATCTCACCGGGCACGAGTACGAGGAATATTTTATGTGCGACACCATGCACCTGGGATGGAAGGGGTGGCTTGCGGTTGATAAAGCGCTTATCGAATATTATTACGGCGGGTAAGGAGTGGGTATTTGCCCATGCCGCCGCCCGGTACGGCTGGTATCTGCTGGCGGCGGTGGGATTGCTCCTTTTCTGGCTTCTCTCTCTGGAGGGGGAGATTGCTTTTGTGTATAGTGCGTTTTGATGATGGACAGCAATCCTTTGCCGCTAATATTCAAAAAAACTGGTCCCTATTGTTATTAAGGAATGGAGGTCATCAAATGTTACTCTCAAGATCCCATCTGTACTATATCAAAAAAGAGAAGGACCGGCGTGCCAGGGTCCTCTCCGCCAAAATTTGCAGAGAGTTTGAGAGCACAACTACCTCCCTCTACATAAAGATGATCAAACGCCATATGAGCCTGGAGCTGAACCAAAAGTTCGGCATCCAGCGGTTAGAACAGAGGGATGACAGCCTTTTCCCGGAATATCTGAAGGCGGTCCACGAGTATCAGTTCTCCTATGGCGGTAAAACCTTTGGATAACAACAGGGCAGCAGAAATCCTGCTGCCCTGTCGGTCTGTCGTCAATAAAAGCTCGCCGGGCCGGTTCAACATAAGGTTATTTATGTTGAGCTGGCCCCTTTCCTTTCTGTTGTTTTCCCCTTCCAGTTCAACATAACTGCCGGGCTTCCGTGGAAAAACGAGTTCGACATAAATAAATTGAACCCCTGTTGCAAATTCCCCTCTTTCCTCCTATGGATAGAAAAAGACCATCTGGAGGAAAAGCACATGGAAGAATACCGGCACTATTTGGAATCCCTTGGGCGCTCGCCCAATACCATCGAAACCTACCTGCTGGCGGTGGAGGGATACCGGAAATGGTATCAGGACAGCTTCGGCCTTGAAATGACACAACTGTACCGCCCCAATATTCTGGACTATAAATCCTACCTCATCCATATCCGCAAGCTGAAGGAGGAGTCGGTCAACGCCAGGCTGGCCGCCCTGATGAGCTACAACCGGTTCCTGGTTGCCTCCGGCCGGCAGGAGCAGCTGGTCATCGACCGGGAAACGGACTATATCCCGGTGCAGGCAAGCTACGCCAGCCCCGGCACCGTCAGCCAGGCGGAGGTGGACGCCTTCCGGCAGGCGATCCTGGCCTCCGGGAAGGAGCTCTGCCAACGGGACTACGCTATGGTGACGCTGCTTGCCTATGCGGGACTGCGGGACAGCGAAATGGTGGGGCTTCTACTGGCAGATGTTGACCTGACCAGCAAAGAGCTGGCCGTCCGCAAAGGAAAAGGAGGGAAAAAGCGAATCGTCTATCTGGGGGATAAGGTGGTCCACGCGGTTCGGGAATACCTTCCGGTGCGAACCCGGCAGCGTTATACAGACAGCCCTTATCTGTTTGTGAGCCGCCAGGCGCCCAAGCTGCACCGAAGCCGGGTCAATCAGATCTGCGCCCAATATTCACAAGTCATCACCCCGCACACTCTGCGGCATTTCTTCTGCTCCCATGCGCTGGAAACCGGCGCCTATACCATCGCCGAACTGGCCAATCAGGCGGGACACGCCAATGTCCGCACTACCCTGCGCTATACCAATCCCTCTGTGCAGAAGATGAAGGAGAAGGCTAACAGCCTATGAAAAAAGGGACAGCCCAAGAAAATGGACTGTCCCTTTTTCTATGCCATAGATAGAATTATCGTTCCAGCAGCTTCCCCAGAAGAATGGGCTGAACTTTGGGATCCCGCAGCTGATCGCGGTTTTCCTCCAGCAGCTTTTCCGCCTCCTGCCGGGTCGCACAGAAGGCGGCATACACCGGAACCTCTCGGACCCAGTAGAGATTTGCGCTCTCCAGGCCGTAGCAGTAGAGGTAGCTCACCACACCGTCAATGAGGACCTTCTCGCCCTCCTGCCCGTCCATCTCCTGGCCAAGCAGTTCATCAAACGAACGGACTGGCACAGGCGGTTGTTCCTTGCGGCCTTCATACACCTTCCGAACCAGCCCCTCCCAGGAATCAAAGGTCATATCCTCATGGGGGTCATAGTCCATCTCGGTGCTTTCGCTGTAAACACGGAGGAAATCCGGCATATACTCGTCGTTTTCTTCGGCGTAGGGGTACTTTTCAATTTTTGTCTCAACGATGGCAAACAGCTGCTGTCCATCGAATTGTGCTACGATAGCTTCACTGGTCATCTGCCAAGCCTCCTTTTCATTCTACTATTTTATACCATTTGGCCCCGCAATACAATATGGAACTAAAAATAAATTATTTTGAACTAAACATCAACAACGGGAAAGCAAAGAAGCGGCCGTCGGCATAAACCAACGACCGCCTCGGAATGGTTTGTGCAAGGGATATTATTCCACAGGCATCCCCGAAATTTTGTCGAATCCTGTCATAAAAGAAGCGGTTATCCGTTCCGATAGAGGGATTTCCCCCACTGGTAGATATGCCGCATACACCCTTCGCCTTCCAACAGCGTGAAGGTGAATCCCTTCAGCTCCCGGCGTTCGGACAGGAGGGAGAATCCCTTGTAGCTGGCCCCATCAGTGAGCTTCACCTCGAAAGCCCGTTTCTCACCCAGATCAATCAGGTCGATCTCCGCCACCAACTCGCCTCCAGGGGGACAATGGGTGCGGGCAAACCGGATGTTTGCATCCTTGTGGCTCTGCTGGTACTCGCTGACAACAGCCGCCTCCAGCAGATCGCCGAACAAGGGCTTGTGTTCATCCATAATCTGGGCGTCCGTCATCTTCCGCAGCTTCTCGGTAAAGTGGAACCGCAGGAACGGCGCCTGCACATAGCATTTGTAGGGCTCGGTGTCCTCGTACAAATTGGGCAACACCGTGATCACACCGCAGTCCACCAGGAAATCCAGCAGCGCCACCGTTTCGGTCCGCTTCATCCGGTATCCCCGGTCTGTGCGGTTCAGGCTGAAGTATTCTTTGAAGTCCCTGGCCACCTGTTTGGAGATCTGGGCGTCCAGCACCTCAAAATCCTGGATCAGAGAGACCGGCATCTGAAAGCTCTTGTTGGAAACATAGTTGCTGGAGAGAAAGAGCGCCGTGTTGACATAGCCCTTCCAGTCCACCGTTTCATTCTCCGGCTTCAGCCAGACAAAGACTTCGTTTTCCGACTGTTCGTGGAACAGCTCCACGATGGAGTCGGTGATGCTGGTCTGCACATAGTCGGGAATATCCGCCGGGGCCTGGAACAGCCCCCCGGACTTCATATACTCTTTGAACTGGTCGAAGCTGGGGGAATCGGTTTGCAGCACAAAGCGGCAGTGTTCATAGAAACTCAAGTAGGGGACTCGGATCACATCGCAGCGGTCATACAGGGTCCGTTTCCCGGCCACATAAAGGGCCAGCAGATTCGTCCCCGCGATCACGACCTTGTGGCCGTAAAGCCGCACTTGGGTGTCGTAGAGATAGCTTCCGCTTTTTAAGAAGTTGGCGAAAAAGCCGATCTCATCTATAAAGATATAGGAAAGCTCCTGATGGGCCTCCAACTCCAGGTAAAGGTCGTCAAAGTTGTCGCCCTTCATCCCGGTGAAATAGCCGATCTCATTGGCGGAAACGCCCTGCATCAGCAGTTTCTTGATTGCTTGCAGCAGAAGGGTGGTTTTCCCCGTCCGCCGCAGTCCGTATAAGGCGCAGACACGCAGGCAGCCATTGTTCTGGCTGTCTAAATAGTTCATCAGGTCATTCAGCTGGCGACGCGGCTCCTTGGGAGTTGTAAGCAGGCCCAGCTGTTCGCCTGTAATAAAAGTCATGGTCAATCACCTCGTTCCTATGTTCATTATATCATAAGCCTTTTTCGTTGTCAGCAAGATTTATGGCAGCAGGAGCGGTCTGCTTGGAAGTATTGCTTCCAGAGCAAAAAATCCCCTGGCTCCAGCAGCGCCTCCATATAGGAAGCGTCCCGGTACTCGCTGTCCTGGAACTCCTCCAGGCAGGCATAGCAGTTTCCGTCCACGCCAGTCTCCTCGTCAATCTGTTCGGGACGGAGGCCGCGTGCGGCGCACCAGTCCCGTTTGTAGAGGCCGTAGGCTTTTAAGAGAAGCAGGTGTTGCTGGCGCTCGCCTGTCGGCAGTTCCTCAATGGGGAACCATGCCGGAACCTCCGAAAAGGATAATTCCTTCTGCCAAAGTATCACCGCCCCCATAGCATTGGCCTTCAGTTGGGGGGCAAAGGGCTCTTTGACATCATATTTGAGATAGAGAAACACAAAGAGGGAGGAACAAAAACTTTCCTTCTGTTCATCGGGCATCTGCGGCCAGAGAAAGTGGAGGGCCCGTACAAACAGAGCGAGCAATTCTCCCCACATCATGCCGGTCTGCTCCCCCTCCTCGCTGCAAAGATGGCCCAGCCACTGGCGCACTGTTACGGTGCGGTCGGTGCCGCCGCAGGGATTCCCCGGCTGCAGCACATAAAAGGGAGCAGGTTCTCCCGGCTGGGCGATCCGGGCCAGGGGATAAACGGCGCAGACCATCGGCTTGTCCTGATGGACGATGCACTTTTTGTTCCGCAGGAAGGGACAGGAATTGTCCGGTGGGACCGGCCTGATCCGCACCACAGGGAGATGGCTGTCCGGCCCTATGTAGGTATCGCAGTATTGGTTTATAATTTCAGAAGGGGTCCGCCCCAGATACCGGGCGATCCGAAAGAGGTCGTAGGGAGTCAGCAACACATCCTCCCGGTTTTTACAGCACTTACCGCAGGCTTTGCAGCGGAACCGGAAGGTATCGTCCAACCCCATCTTGTGGCTCATGATATAGTCAATATCTTTTCTAAATTCTCCTGCCATTTCTTCTCTCTCCTTTTTTTAATCCAGCATAGCCATAAGGTCCGAAACCGTGATCTGTGGGATGCCAAGAGCGGCGGCCTCGTTCAGCTTGGTCGCGCCGGGCTTATCCGCTACCACCAGGTAATCGGTGGAACGGGTCACGGAAGCTCCCATTTTCCCGCCGGCCTGTTGGATCATAAATTCCACCTCCGACCGGGTGTAGTTGGGAACCGTCCCGGTTAAGACCACCGTTTTCCCCGCAAGGGAACCAAGGACGGTGGTTCGTTTCTCTTTGAAGCAGGGCCTCGTTTCCCGATACTCCCCATCCGGTTTCTTGTTGGTATAGGAAAGCAGGTCGAAGGCCCATGTGCCTATCTGTTCCGCTCCGGGAGCAGAGGGCGGATACTCTCTGTCCCCCCGGCCGTTCCCGCAGGCCGTCAGCAGGGGGAGTGGGTCCGGGCAGCTGTCTCCGGAACGGTTGAAGCCGATATAATTCCTCATATCGAGGTAATCCATTTTGCTGTGGTTGATGAGATATGCCTCTTTTGTTTCCATCTGAACGGCGAATTGAAGCATATCCGGAGCGAACTGTCTTGGCAAGATGATCCGGCCGGCGCTGACTCTGCCCCACGCTGTTTCGTAATACTCCATGAATTCTTCCTCCGGCAGGGCATCCGCATAAAGGTCGATGCCGGGCTGATAAGGCTCATCGGCGAAGGCGCCCATCCAGCAGACCCTTTGGGGCCTTGGAGAAGAAAGAAGGATATAGACAGCGTTGGCAAGCCGGTTTTCTCTGCCGATCCTATTTGGGATACCCAATCTTACCGGAACGCCAAAATCGGCTGGGTCAAGCCGCATGAGCTTTTTGCCATCACAGACAACGACTCTGAAGTTCTGTTCCATCTTCATTTTCCTTTCTGAAAATCAGGGTGCCGGAGGAACGAGCCCCCGACACCCCTTTTTCGTGTTATTCTCCGGCCATCTGGAGGAACTGCTCCTCGGTGATGACCGTGATCCCCAGGTCTCTCGCTTTGGACAGCTTGCTGCCCGCCTTCTCTCCGGCCAAAACGAAATCCGTCTTTTTGGAGACGCTGCCGGCAGCCCTGCCGCCCAGCTCCTCGATCCGGGCCTGGATACCGGCGCGGGTGAAATTCTCCAGCGTGCCGGTCACAACAACGGTTTTGCCGGAGAACGGATTCTCCGCAGCCTTTTTGATCTCCATATCCATAAAAACGACCTCCCTTTTCATTGCTCCCCAAAGGGTCTGATGCCCTTTGTCCTCGAACCAATCATAGATGTTCCCGCAGAGGGTATCCCCGAAATCCGGCAGCTGGGTAAAATCAAACCGCTCCCGGACAGCCTGCTCAAAGGCCGCAATGTCACCGCTAAAATACCGGGCGATAGCTTTGCTGGCCGTCTTGCCGATCATGGGGATGTCGATGGCCACCAGAAAATGCTCAAGGGTGACCTTCCTGCTCGCCTGGATTGCCGACCACAGCCGATCATAGGACCTGGGGCCAAAGCCGTCCATCTCCAGAATTTCTTCCCTGTGTTCGTTCAGATGGAACAGATCTGGGTAGGAATGGATCCAGCCCCGGTCCACAAATTTCTCCAGGGTGGTTTCGGACAGCCCCTCTATGTTCATCGCCGGCTTGGCTACAAAATGGGTCAGCCGGGCGATATGCTTAGCCAGGCAGTCTGGGTTATTGCAGACCAGTGTTTCCACACAGATACCATCCTCATTGGGCTTTTCCGATGTCTGGATGACAGCCTGACCGCCACAGCAGGGGCAGGCCGTTGGCAGCTCCTCCGGGCCGATCCGTTTGCCGCTATCCAGATTCTTCTCCACATGGGGGATAATGAGATTCCTCTTACAGACCAGGATACGGCAGCCGGGCCGCAGACGCAGCTTTTTGATATAGCTGATGTTGTGCAGCGTTGCGCGGGAAACGGTTGCCCCGTCAATTTCTACCGGGTCGAAAACCGCCACCGGGCTGGTAAGGCCGGTGCGGGTGGGATTCCACTGGATCTCCCGCAGTACCGTTTCATACAGCTCATCGTCAAACTTAAAGGCCAGGCCGTCCCGATAGTGGTGCCCTGTCCGTCCCAGAGAACGGGAATAGTCGATCTCATCAAAGGAAACCACGATCCCATCTATGGGAATGCCTTCTGCTTTTGCCTTGTTCTGCAGGTTGCCGATCCACTGTTCCAGTTCATCCGCCGTAATGGGCGGAGTGGGATTTTTCAGCAGGAAATGGCCGCAGGCGGAAAAGCCCAGAGCTTTCAAGGCAACCAGCTTGGCGTGTTTGCTGTTGGGAGTGGCCGCAAGGTCGTCCAGGCCCTCCAGCACACCGAAGGGGCTGAACCGCAGGCGGCGCTGGACACAGGTCGAAGCGTCAAAACTGCGGACCGAGCCCGCCGCAAGGTTACGGGAGTTTTTGTAGGGCCTGCCGGAGCTGTCCAGCAGATTCGCCTTTACCTTTTCAAAATCACCCTTTCGGATATATGCCTCGCCTGTCACCACCAGCTGGTCCCGGTAGGGGATCCGCTGAGGGATGCCGCCAATAGCCGGCGCGTTATGGGTGATGTCCTCGCCCACATCGCCGTTTCCGCGGGTGGAGGCCCGCACCAGACTGCCGTTTTCATATTCCAGCTTCACGGTCAGGCCATCGTATTTGTACATGAGCATCACCGGGCGGCTCCCGATAAAGGCCGATACCTCCTTCACCGACTTGGTCTTATCAAGGGAAAGCAGGGGGATGGGGTGTGAAACCTTTTCCAAACCGTCTACCACCTGATAGCCCACCGTTTGGGTGGGGGAGTTGGCCATGACGCAGCCTGTCTCCTTCTCCAGCGAGGCCAGCAGGTCAAAAAGCAGGTCGTACTGGGCATCGGAGACAGAAGGGGCCGCCAGGTTGTAATACTCGTGCCGGTACCGGTTGAGCTTTGCAACCAGTTCATGTATCTGTGTGATCTTATCCATATAAAACATCCTTTCCTTATTTGGTATGGCTTCCCTCAGATACCTGAGAGGAACCATACTCCATCATCATCTGGCAGCGAATCCTCTGCTGAAAAAGGGAGGATACAACTTGCCAATTCTCTGCTCAAGCCTTGGCTTAATTCAGATATGGGGCCGATCTCATACCAGTTTGCCTCACGCTCATAATCACCTGCACGGAGAACTTGGAACAGCAGTTCCATTTCCCATTTCTTCAAGGGCGAGGAAATCAAAGAGGTTGCCCAGTTGTTGTACTCTTCCCCAAAGGCATGAGCAGTGATCTGCCTGCCTAAAATTCCAGAAAGGAGCTTTGAAAGCAGAAGGTCAAGCTCTTTCCATCCGATGTGGACCGCTCTTTGTACGGCACCATCCCACCTGTTTTGCTGAAGGTTTTGTCTGCCTGCTTGTGTCCCTTAACAAGGGTCGTGCCAAATAACTGGGCATTTTTCTCAAACGCCAGAATCCCTTGCAAGACCTCCTCACCGATCCCGGTGATTCGTAGCAAGGTCGTAGGACTCATGATCACCGAATCAATGGGGAGCTCCTCAAATGTTTTCTCAATGCCATACAGCACCGAAAAATGCTTTTCCATCTCTTTGATCCGCTGGAAAGAATAATCTCCCTCGAAGTTTACAAGGACATCGTCCTCCGGGTTCCCCGAATCATGCTCCGGAGAACCAAGGGGATGGATCTCAATTACCACGCCTACCATGTTGGGATAGTCGCAGGCTGGTATGGACAGGACCATATCGCCAACCTGTAGTTTCCCATTCAGGCAGGATACTTTTATGCTGTCATCAGACCGCATTGCAGCACGCCTCCTCCACATTTGCCTTATGGACGCTTATCCACTCCGGGTACCGAATCAAGCCGTACATTGGTTCCTGGCAGACCTTCAGCTTTTCATCATCCAGACTACGCTTACCGGTCATCCCCAGCGGCTTTCTCCAAACCCATCTGTCCAGAATATAGATCGGTGTGTACCACCGGTCGAACTCCTCGGTGGTGATGGTATTTCCATGGAGAACCACCGCCGGAATGCCATAAAGGGAAAGCTGGATGTAGGCCATCAAAACGCAGTGGATGTCCAGGTCCTGAGCCAAAACAACCAGCTCTGAGCAGTAGTTGCGCCCATGTTTTTGCATCATTTCCGCATAGGCCAGGATCATAGAACCAGAACCACAGGAGGGCTCATTCAGGGTGACGACCTTTTCCTCTGCCGGAACACCGGTCAGCCCTGCCATCAGACGGCAAACAGAGGCCGGGGTAAAATCTTGGCCCAAAGCTCTGCTGCCACTTCCCAGTCGTTCAAAAACAGGACCGAGAATATCCTCTAACTGTCCCATATCGCTATTTTGAGAGATCCCGTCAAGGAAAAGTTCCAAGATGCTTGAAAATAAAGCGATTTCCTGGCTGGAATAGTTCTTCCAAACCTCTCTTGCCAGTTTCAGCCGTTTCTCCAGATGGACCGGGTCAGTCCGGTTACTGATTTGGTAAGCAGTCAGATAAAGGAAATCCCTAAAAATCTGCCTCCTATTAAATCTGCCGGATAACCGTTCCATCTGCTTCATGATTTCCGCAGGAATATCTTTCTTCAAGCTCATTTCCCCTTCCAAATTGAAAATATAGAGGCAGGCGGTTTTTTACCCGCCTGCCTCTATTCCTGCCGCATCCGCGGCGTCCTGTGGAGCCGGAGCCTTAAAATACCGTTGCCGGCATCTGGTCCGGGATGTCGTAAAACCCGCCCACAGGGGGGCTCCCCGTACTGGTCGTCCACCGGGGGATACATACCACCCCCATGAACAGGGGGCGCACTGGAATCATCCGGCAGGGGAGGCTGCGTCTGGTTATTCTTCGGCGCTACCGTGAGCCCGGTAAACTCGAAGCCTTCCGACTTGGCGATCCCCTCCTGGATGTACCGGGGAAGGCTCTGGAAGGTCGGATAAGTACCCGCATCGTCCAGGTCAAAGACCACAGGCTTTACCGCCGGAGGCTTCTTTCCCACCATGGGGATGATGGTCTCTATGGTGGCATAGTCGCCGTTCTCACCGGTCTTGTGCATCACCTGAAGGACGGCCCCGGCACCCAGGACCTTACGCAGGTCAAAGCCCTTCAGCTCCTGGGGAGTAAAGGACTTGCCCCGCCAGGACTGGAGCGCCTTACGCAGATTGCTCTTGTCCGAGAGGGAATTGGTGAACTCCTTGGAGATCTGCCGGGGGTACTCTTGGTCGCCGATCTTGACGGTCTGGCCCAGCACCTCCCAGACAAGACGGATCTTGCGGGAGCTGGTGCCAAACCGGGGATTGTTCTGCACCCCCATGTCAATGAGCATGGTGCAGACGGCCTCATACATACCTTCGGGCATCGGGGGGATACGCTCGCTGTTTTCCTTTGCGATCAACATGATTCTTTTCCTCGCTTTCTGTTTTTGCCTATTTCCTGCCGCTATGCGGCTCGTACACAGTCTTAATACTCCATAACCGGATTGTACTGCGGATTTTTCAGCAGTTGCCTTGCCTTCGCAAGCCCGATGTCGCTCAGGTTTGTATAGGTGATCTCTTGGGAAGTGATAACCGTGCAGTCGCCTACCAGATAGCGCAGCTTTTCATAGCCGACCTCGGTAATGATGATTGCATGGCCATCGGCGACCACCTGCTGCAATGCGCTGTGGAAAGCACCCAGATCACATTCATAGTCTTCCTCATCGCCGCAGGGCAGGCCGGAAAGGCTGCCATAACAGCCAAACGCAAACAGCGTCTGACCATCCACCGCTTCTTCCCAGACTTCGGGATTTTCCTTGCTGGCCTGGCAGGAAGCAACCACCTGCCGGAACCTTTCTTCATCCTTAACCGCAAAATAGTTGATGCGGGTAAAACCATAGTAGTTTGCCAATACGGCCACTCCTTTCTACGCCACCCGAACATACCGGGCGATCAGCCTGGCCAGGTTCTGGGGCAGCTGGTTCAGATCGGTGATGTCCAGATACCCCTCCTGGTAGATGCGTTCGATGTTCTCCCGGTCGTCCCCGATCGCCGCAGCGAACAGGGTGACACCCTTGTTGGTGTACTCCCGGCGGATACCCCGCAGGTCGGCTTCCGCCCCTGTTCCGGTATATCCGTCATCGTTTGGCTGCCCGTCTGAAATAAGGATCAGCAGCTTGTGCTGCTCCGGCCGCTTGACCAGCTGCTCCGCCACATAGCGCAGGGCGGCGCCGTCCCGGTTGCAGCCTCTCGCGGACATATCCATCATGCGGTAACAGTCCTTGCCGTCGATGGAGCCGAATTCAGCGTAGGAGAAAAGCTCCACCTGCTTGCCGCCTGCGGTATGGCCCATGATCATCACGGGGATACGCGGCCTTTTGCAGAAGTCGTAGATGACGATGCTGGCCGCCCGCGCCGTAGTGATCCGGTCCAGACAGCCCATGCTGCCGGATTCATCCACCAGCAGCGCTACTGCCAGCTCCGCCTTGTCCTGGGGCAGATTGTTCTTGTAAAAATACCGCCCATCGTTTCGCACCAGGCTTCTGGCCTCTAGCCGCCGGCCCATCAGAAGGCCATTTTGTTTGCCACCCTGCCTGCGGTCCTTCAGCACCTGCAGCACCTGCTTCTGCATCCGTTTGGAGAGCAGCAGCAGGGGCGCCGAAATTCGGCTGTATTCCTGAGCCAGATATTCCGGCACCATACTCATCCGGTTCACCGTCACATGGATGCCCAGATGGGCATTCCCATAGTGGATATGGTTGGCTTCTGCCTGGAGTTCTTCGGTAAGCTCCTGTTCCATCCGCGTGTTGACACGGTCCTCCGCCACACTGGAGAGCAGCCGGTCGATGTCCTTCCCGCATTCCTCATACCCGGCCCCGCCGTAGTTCTGGTCGAAGGCGACAGAACCACCGGTCTCGGCCTCCGGGTCAGCGGTTTGGGTCAGGGCGATGCGGTCGCCGTCCTGCTCGCTCACCCCGTTCACATCGAACCGGCTGTTGGGGTCGTTTTTCTCCTTGGGGGCGAAGTAGCCCACCGGCCGGCCACTTCCGTTGGGGGCGTTGGAGGTCTCCTGAAGCTGCTCAGAAAGCTGCTGCAAGACCTCCTCCGGCGGCTTCTTCCTGGCCTCCTCGATCAGAGGCGCCAGATAGTCCCACAGCTTCAGCAGGATGTGGTTGACCGCATCAAACCGGACACGGGGATCCTCCGCCAGCTTGCTGTCGTCTATGTAGGGGATGCAGCCGTTCAGCACATCCAGAAGCGGCCCCCGGTATCCATCCACATTGTTGACGGTGCCCTGGAAGCAATACTGGATCAGCAGGTTCATCAGGATGGACAGCTCGCCCATCTGCCGGTCCTGCATTTCTGTAATGCTGATGCTCTGTTCCCCCATTCGCTGCCGGTTGATAAGGATACCGGTCCGCAAGCGGCCGGGGAAATTCCGGCACATCTGTTCCTCGATATAGGTGTCCTCCGACAGATTGCAGAGGGTATGAGCCACATAAGCTACCACGGACAGAGCAGCCTTGTCGCCGTCTGCCGCAAACTGCTGCAATTCCTCCACCGCCTTTTCCTCCGCTGGCGTCAGGTTTTTCATCCGCTTTGGATAGAATCTTCCCTGATCCAGTGCCCGATGGTAGGTGGAAAGGGCCCGGAAGTCGGTGTAGTTGATATGCCCGGCTTCATGGGCCAGCATTCCCACCAGACTGAGGGCCTTGGTCTCTCTGACCGGGAAACTCATGGTGATATGATTCCCTGTATTGATGGTGATGGTATGGTTGTCGGTCCAGGCGGCGTCCGCTCCGGGGTCGGTATCCCAAAAGGTCTTTACCCGGAAGGGCCGCCCATACCGCTTGGCCACTGTCTCCCCAATGTCCGAGAGATAGGCCGCAAAGGCCGGGGAAGAAAACAACTCCTCATCGGTGATCCTGCCCTTTTCGTCCAGGATCCTTTTTCTGATCTCAAGATGAGAGGTCCCCATCTGCATCATCCTTTCCTGTCTTCTAAAAATTCGGAGACCGGCACGCCGAAATACTCGGCAGCGGCGCATACGAACCACAGGGGGATCGCTACACGGCCAGTCTCATAGTTCGCCAGCGTTGCCCGGCTGACCTTCAGCCGCCTGGCAAGCCGTTCCTGAGATAACCTTGGGGATCTGCTCAGCCGCAGTTCCTTGAGCCTTTTGGCAAAAAGTTCGTTGTTCAGGTACGGGTCAAAGGCTTCCGGTATCTTTACTTTTCCATTCTTTCATCCTGTTCACCTCCTTTACCTTCTGGCGAAGATGGGCTCCAGGCAGGTATTGATCAGCTCCTCCCGGTTCTCCGGGTCCGCTGAGGCGGAGGAGATCACCGTATAAAGGGCCGATTCAAATGGGTTGCCCAGGATCATCGCCGACTGCACCCAGGAGATCAGCTCCCGGACTCCGCAACTCCCGTCCTGGATCATCGTTTCCCTGCACCGCTGCTGGATGTCCCGCACCACCTCCGCCATCTGCCGCACCAGCTTCTGGTCGGAACAGCCGGTGATGCCCGCCACGCGCTTTACCGTGGTGTCCACATCCGGCTCATCGAAGTCGATGGTCAGGTTCATCCGGCTGATGACACTCTGGTTCAGATCCTTGCAGCCCTCATAGCTGGTGTTGGTGGTCACCACGACCACCGTTTCCGGGTGCCGCTGGATCCGCTCCCCGTTGGGCAGCGTAATGGAAGCGCACCGGTCCAGCAGGGAGTTGAGCCCTACCAGGACGCCGGGATTGGCGATCACCGTAGGCTCCTGAAGCTCCACCAGGTAGCCATACCGCATGGCCTTGACCAGCGGCGTGTCCACATAACGGAAGCTGTTCCCGTTTAAGCCGTCTCCCAGTTCCTGAGCCTTCAGCTCCACCATCTTCTGAAGGACCTCGTTCTCGGTGACATCCTCCCGGTATTCCCCGGTCATCTGGCAGTAGGCCGACGCAGGGTCCATCTGGATGTCCATCAGCAAGGGAAGGCCGGAGCAATTCGCCGCCTCCGCGTCCATCTTGGGAAGCACCTGGCCCAGCAGGTCGAACACCTCGGTGTTGGCCGAACAGGTGAGGAAGGTATAGGGGATCCCCAGCCCGGCGGCAATAGCCTTGGCTCCCTCCGTCTTGCCTGTCCCCGCAGGCCCCCTGAACATGATGTTCCGCATGGGATTCTGGGAGCCGGTGGTCTGAGCAATATGCCGGCAGACCTGCTCCACCTCCTTGGGGATCACATACCAATCCGGCAGGACCGGGATCATCCCTGTTTCCGCCGGGGAAAAGCCGCGGTTCGACATCCGGTGCTGCCCCGCAAAAGAGCTGTGGGCGATCACCACCGATGGCGCACCGGGGGCTGAGCCGGGCTCGAAGATCTGAAACTCCCCGTACAGAACAGCGGTGGGCGCGTAGGTGTTGTTCGCCATGGCCATCTCGGTCAGCTGGGAGAGATTCCCGGTGCTGGGAATGTCCACCTTGACGCCGTCCTTCCGCAGCGCAGCATGGTTCTCGATCCGGCGGTAGACATTATCGCACAGCAGGATCGCCGCCCGCGAAGCGGAGTCCAGGTCGGGATACCCGTTTTTGGCCGCCTCGCAGAGCTCCTTGAACCCTTCTGAAAATTCGTCATCGTCCAGGAACAGGGGCATCAGGGTGAACAGCAGGGCATCCCCGCTACAAGCGGTCTCGCCGATAGTGTAGACTCCCGGCGGGTCGCCGGGGGTGCGGACGATCCCTGCGGTGAACCGGCAGTTGCGCTTATTAGGGTCTGTTCACACAAACGAAGATATGCTATAATAAGGGAATGGAACTGAAGAAAGAACAATACGAACAAATCGCAGAGTGCTTTCCGAAACAGCGGAAAGCAGCAAAAATCAGCAATCTGGATGTATTGAATGCGGCGCTGTACGTAATGGAAAATGGGTGCAAATGGAGGAGCCTGCCCAAAGAATACGGAGATTGGCACGTGATCTATGTCCGGATAAACCGCTGGGCGAAAAAGGGAGTTTTGGAAAAAGCATTTTTGCGTTTGCAGCAACTGGGAATCATCAAAATCCAAGTAAACGTGGTCAGTTTGGATTCCACCTGCATCAAGGTTCATCCTGACGGAATGGGTGCACTGAAAAAAACGGAGCGCAAGCCGTCGGAAGAACACGTGGTGGGTGGAACACCAAACTTCATATGGTCGCCGCATCTGATCGAGATGGGGTAATCTTTTCGTTGTCTGCCGGAAACCGTGGAGATGGCCCTGAAGGCCGTACTCTTTTGCAGCAGCTCGGTCCGGCGGATCACCCGGTTTACCTTCTGATGGATCGGGCCTACGAAGGGGATGAGACAAGAGCTTTGGCAGTGGAACTTGGCTATATCCCTGTTGTTCCGCCAAAAAGCAATCGCAAAGATCCTTGGGACTATGATAAAGAGCTGTACAAACAGCGCAACCAAGTTGAGAGGCTTTTTCGCCGTATCAAGCGATTTCGTCGCATTTTTACCCGCTATGACAAACTGGATATTATCTTTTTGGCTTTTGTCTTTTTTGCTCTCATTGTCGATGTGCTTATGTGAACACTACCTAAAGACCACGCATTCCGGCTTGGCCCCAGGGTATTCCGCCACCAGCCGTTCATCGTTCTGGCTACCGATAGCGCCCAATCCATCCACAGGGTCCCCTTGCTCCACCGCGTTCACCAGCGCCGCATAGGCCAGCAGCGCCCGAAGGGTGGGGGCGTGCATAGAGGACTGCTTGCTGGAGGTGCTGTTGTATTTCGAGAACACATCCGTGCGTTTCGGCTGGACAGACGGGTCCGCAAATTCCTTTGGCAGCTCCTGCCGCCAGGTCCAATCGGCAAACAGCTTTGACTTTGCCATTTTGATCACTCCTCACTTAGTTCGCCCAGGTCAGGAGAATACTGTCCTCCTCCACCGTGGCGGTAATATCATCTTCCTCAAACAACGGGACCAGGTCTGCCCAGAGCTTTTTGCCCGGCAGATAGGAAAGCTGTCCCTGCCCCACCTGCACCTGCTGTTCCAGCACATAGAGAGCGCCATCCTCTGCGATACGCAGTTCCCGATACCCACGGGTGTAGACCTCGTCGATGGTGGCCCGCACCACTGCCGAAGCGGACAGGTCGTACCAGTCACGTAGATTGACCGAGTCCGGGTCCCCGTCTGCGGCGGGGCCCTCTTTTGCCGGCTTCTGCATCTCCTCCAGAGGGCGCAGCGACAGCATTTCCAGCCGGATCCGGCCGGAGCGTTCAAAAAGCACATCCGCAAAGTTCCAGTCGGGGACACCGGAGAGCCGGATCCTGGCCGAACTGCCCTTCACCACCTGCTCTAAGGGCCTTTCCGTCTCCCACCGCCATACGGCGGAGGGGAAGGCGCCCTGCAGCTTTTCGGTGATCCGGAAATTGATATGGCGGAGCATGACTCTCTCCATCTCCGGGTCTATTGGCTGGGGCCTGAGCACGGCTGGCTTTGGCTGTTGGACAGGGGCCGCCGGGCGGCTTGCCTGTACCGGCTGGACCGCCGGAGCGGCAGCCGGTTTTGCAGCCGCCTTCCCCTTTTGGGCAGGCGGCTCCTTTCTCCGGGAGCGGTGCAGCTCCAGAACCTTGGCGAACATCCAGACAAGGGCGGCCGCCATCAGGAGATACTGTCCCGCGTCGCCGCAGAAGGCCATGATGATGAGGACCATCATCGCCAGACACTTGAGATCGGTAAACTTAAATCCGTTCATACGCTTTCCTCCTGTTTTGGTACTCATTGTCGATTAGAAATCGACGATACGCACGCTGCGCGTGCTGGCATCGTTGCGCGCTGCCCCGTCCCATCGAAAAACCTGCAAATTGGAATAATCGGTTTTTCGGATCGGACATAAAAAAAGAGAGGAACCATCATCCCGCCTTTGCGGGTCTGACAATTCCTCTCAATTTTCCCTCCCGTCCATTGGACTAAAAGGGCAGCTTATCTCCGGAAACCCGGATCTCCTCGATCTCATCGTTTCCGGTATTGGGCGGCTGCTGTGCCGCCGGGGGCTGTGGCTGTACCTCCTTTTTCCCGCCGCTGGGGACATACTCCAGGTCGTACAGCGTGATTTTCGGGGCCATCCCCTCGCTGCCATCCTTGCGCTTAAACTTTTCCAGTTCCTGCGCGCCGATGACATGGACCAGGGATCCCTTGGCCGCCTTCAGCTTGAGGATACGGTCCCTGACGCTTCCGAAGGCGATGCAGCGGTACCAGTCGGTCTCCTTTCGGTCGCCGAATCCCCGGTCCACCGCAAGGTCGAACAGGATGTATTCTGTCCCCTTGAGGCTCACCTTCTGCTCCGGGTCGTTCCCAAGCCGTCCAATGGCGCTGATTGTAGTGATCATTTTCTGCTCCTTTCTTGCCTGCCGGCATATTGTATTTGCAAAACCGTGGACGCGGTGTTTACCAAAAGAAAAACGCCAACAGGGTATAAAGACCCCACTGGCGCTACACAGTATCAATCTTTAGATTGACACCTATAAAAACTCCTACCTGGATACCTCCCTCAAAGTGAGGGGATAGCCTAACAACAATTTGCTCTTTTAGTTTACCATATACTATATCTTGTTGTCAAGCAAAACAAATTACTATATTTAGTGCCCCACTTTTTATTCCCACTTCGCAACCATCCGAATAAAGGCCAGAATATCCCCCTGCTGCTGCGAGCTGAGCTTGCCCATCTGCCGCTGCAGGTCCAACCATGCGTTTTCGTCCAGCCTGCCGGTCCGATATTCCCGAATATCCACAAGCTCGACCAAGGACACGCCCAGCCCTTTCGCAACACGGTCAAGGGTCTGGACGGTGGCGTTGCTCTCCCCGCGCTCCAGCTTGCTGAGGGGAGCGGCATCGATGCCACAGCGGCCGGATAACTCCTCCAGGCTGAGGCCCTGCCCCATACGAATGGTGCGGATGTTGTTGCCAATCTGAACAAGAATTCCTGCCACTGTATCACCTCCATAATAAGATGATACCGTGACAGGAATTTATCCGCAAAGAAGCATATTTCAATATATAGATATAAAGTTCAAATTCATAAAGAAAAAAAGGAACTAAACATCAAATTTCATGCCGTATATATCCAAACCATCCCTCCCTGGAATATTCCTCACGCTCCAAAACCACCATTCGCTTCAGATAGAGGTTCGCGGCAGCCGGCAAAAGCTGTGGCGGAGAGAAGGAAAGCGCCGGACAAACCAGGAGCGTGTTTAAGAGCGCTTTTTCCTCATTGCTCAACCGGTCCGGTCCAAAGATATGCCGGGCGACCCGAAGGGGATACCCGTCCAGCAGAAGCCCCAGGAAGCCTTTCATCTTCTGTAAAGGGGAAAGCTGGATGGGGATCAGGCAGACCTCACGGAAAAGCTCCTGTAATGCGGCCGCTCCGGTAAAGCCCTGCCCCTTTCTGATGAGCCCACGGAAAAGCAGCCGTTCCAGGATCCGGTCAAAGTCAGCCTCTGCCATTGGGATATGAAACCGCCGCGCTTTTTGCAGGCAGTCGGTCCTCAAGGCGTCATAGTTTAGGATGTTCCAGAGCAGTGCGTTCCACAGAATATACTCCGGAATGGTGACGCCGTACTCGTTTCCGGCAATCAAGACGACCGGTCGGCTCCCGCCATCAAACTGCTCCAGCCGGTATTTCCCCATGGCGGCGTAGTATGTGATCATCAAAGTCCCTCCCTCCAAATTCAGGAGACCAATTTCAGCAATGTCTGGTCCTGTAAAAGCCGATGCTGTGCCCTGGAGATCCACGCGCTGACATGGTTGGGCTTCACACGGTAGAGCTTTGCGATCTCCGAGCCGGAAAGGCCGTCCAGCTTGAGCCCCATGGCCTGGATCCCCTTGCGTACCGTTCCCTGGTACCGCTCCTCCAGCGCCTTCAGCTCTTCGCGGTTCATCCGGTTTTCGGCCTCATAAACAACATTAGCCTCATCCGCCAGGGACTCCGAAAACGAGAGCCCGCCATCGGTCTCATATTCCATGGAAAGGGTTTTCGGATTCCGGCTCAGGTCTTTGAAGTGGTGGAGCAGCTGGTGCCAGATCACCTCCCGCGCATAGGCGGGGAAGGGGCGGACGCCGTCATAGCCCTGTGCGGCCAGGCACAGCCCCAGCCGGCCGATCTGCTGTAGATCCTCCAGGTCGTGGTCCGGGTCACAGGGGTTCCGTTTCACCCGGTAGTAGATCACTTCATTGACCAGGTTCAGGTTTTGAACCACCAGGTCCTTTTGCTCCAAGGTCATTTTCACGGTGATACCTCCTTTCCTCGCTGTCAGCTTGCAATCCAGTTTGCCCGCAATGCCTTTTGGCATTCGCGGATCAGATCGTCGCAGATATAATCCGAAAAACAGGCGATATGCGCCTGGTCCTCCCGCAGCCCGTACTTTTCCCGCAGCCACCGGTAGGCGTTGGCCCGGCTCATGATCCGATGGCGCCAGATCTGGTCGAAGGCCCGGTGCGCTTCAATCCTTTTGTGCCGCAGGTCGCCGTTGGCCAGCGTCCCCATGGGCTCCCTGGTCTTTTCGTTGGCGGATACATAGGCGTCACACTCCGGGTAATGGGAGCAGACATACAGGTAACGGCCTCTGCCCGCATCCTTATGGACAAAGCTGTCCGGGCGCAGCACTGCGGGGCTGCCGCAGTAGGGACAAATGGGATTCCTTTTTCTTTTAGACATTTCGATTACTCCTTTCTTGCGTATGATTACGGAAGGTTTGCGCTTTGATTGCGCCCTCTATCTAATATTTTACCGGTGAAAGGGCTGGAAAGATATAGGTTTGGCTTTGGTTTTTGCATAGATTTAGGGCTTGTTTGAAAAATAAATATTGCACAAACCAAATAAAAGTGCGAAAATAGAGCTATGAAGCGATATGAATTGACAAAAGCACAATGGGAACGCGTGAAGAAGTTGCTTCCAGCAGGGAGGACGGGGAAACGAGGCCGACCTCGGAAAGATGATCGAAATATGCTCAATGGGATGCTTTGGATCGTCCGCAGCGGAGCACAGTGGCGCGAATTGCCGGAGGCGTATGGCCCCTGGCAGTCTGTGTATGCCCGATTTGCCAAATGGCGGGACGATGGTACATTGGAAACCATATTTCGCGCATTGACCGCAGATGCGGATATGGAAAACCTGAGCCTGAACTCTACCTGCATCAAGGTTCACGAGAGTGCCAACGGAGGGGGAAAAAACGGCGGATAAGGCAGTTGGGCGGACCAGAGGTGGGTTGAACACAAAGCTGTACGCTATTGTGGATGGACTGGGGAATCCGGTTGAATTCATGCTGTCTGCAGGGAATGACCATGATTCAGTCCACGCTGTTGAACTGCTGGAAAAGGTAAAAATCAGCGGCAGCAATGTATTAGCAGACCGGGCTTATGGGGCAAAGACGATCCGAGCTTACATCTCGGAACAAGGAGCCAGCTATGTGATCCCACCGCAGAGCAATGTTTCTGAGCCATGGCCGGTAGACTGGTGCTTATATAAAGAGCGTCATTTGGTTGAATGCTTCTTCCAAAAGCTCAAATGGTTTCGCAGAATCGCCACCAGATATGACAAATTGGATGCGTCTTTTCTCGCTTTCGTTTACATTGCCGCTATCGCTATTTTGTTGATTTAGCTCAGCCTTCACTATTTTTCAAACAAGCCCTAGCACAAAATGATATTTATTTGTCAAAGTCGCCCTGCCGGTACCGCCAAGCGATGCAGGGGACCATCTTCCGGAGGGGACAGCAGTTTCTCTCAAGGGTCCTGGTATTCAGCCACCGGTGGTAAAGCTCCCGGAACATGAAGTTGCTCATGCGGCCCAGGCATTCGCTCCAGTCGATAGGGCCAAGCTGCTCAGCTGCATAGGACACCGGATACAGGAAGGGCCGCCCGGTCTCATCGGGCACAAAGAGAAAATCTCCGCAGCCTTCCGGCCGCTCATAGGGGCAGGCGGAACAGTCGATATAAAAGGAATTGCGCCAGTTGCCCTCGGTGAGCTCTGAAAAGCGTTTGGTCAATGTGGTTTTGTCTAATGGGGATGTCATGAAAGCCTCCTTTTTTCTGAACCATGCAATTTGCTACTATACGATTTAGTAAATTACAATCGAGCTGTTTACAGATAAAAAGAAAAGTGCCGGCACAGTGGTCTTACCCACCATGCCGGCGCTATGCTTTAGGGATTTGGGATGAACTCGCTATCAGCCGCCGAAGCCGGTTTTCGGCAGGCAGCCTCTGGGCGGGGCAAAGATGCAGGTGGTCCAGGCATCCTTGGCATAGACCCATTCATCCTCGGTGCGGCCGCCCACATCGGCCCGGTTGGTAAACCGGTAGCCATCCGGCAGGTCCGCCAGAACCGTTACCGTAACGATGGGACTGGTGACGCTGTGGAAGCCCTCGCCCACCTCCGCGAACTGGAGCTTGATGTCGGTGACATATTCGTTTGCCGCAAGGCCCAGTGCCTCCCGGCCGCACTCCAGCTGGTTGTCAGTGGTGGTAGAAAGGTTAGAGGCCAGGGTCCGGTAGGCATCCTTCTTGTTGGTCCGGTAGAGGACATCGAACTTGCCCTTCTCGCTCCAGGTGCCGGTGCTGAGTTGGTTCAGCCGGACAGCATCAGTGGGGAGGAGGTCGTGGACATAGAATTCCTCCAGGGGGATGTTGCTGGTGTTGGAAATGTTGTCCAGGGTATAGAAGATCACATCACCGGGCATCGCCTGGACATTGCCGCGCTTTTCGATGGTGACAGAAATATCCTTGGGCTTGTTCTTCACCTCAAAGCGGACCAGATCGCCGTCTACCTTCAGCTCCGCGTAGAAGACGGTCCCGTCGGTAAAGTAATACTTGGGCGCGGCGATCTCCTTGATGCCGTAAACGCCTATGGGCAGCTCCTTGGAGACAGCAAGCCCTCTGGAATCGGTGGTGATGCGGTCCACTACCTCCAGACGAGTGTTGTAGATCTCAAAGACGGCCCCTTCCAGAAGGGCTCCGGTCTTGTCTCTGGTGATGGTGTTGTTCTCGGCGGCAGTCTTCACGATCTGGATCTGGCCCCGCATGGGTTTGTTGAGGATCTCCAACTCCAGCGTCTCGCCGGCCTTCACCTCGATGGTCTTAGGCATCTCGTCCAGCACATAGCCTGCAGGCGCCTTCACCTCTTTGAGCTTGTACTTGCCAGCCTGCACCTCCTTGGGGAACTCGATGATCCCCCGGTTGTCGGTGGTGTACTCGCCCAGCAGGTTGCCCTTCAGGTCGTAGAGGTTGAACACCGCGCCAAAGAGAGGCTGCTTGGTCTCGCTGTCAATCTTCTTAATCCGCAGGGTGCCCAGCGGTGTGTTGGGGATCTCCAGCTTGCAACGGTTTCACTCCCTTTCGGTTTTGGTCAGCAACAATAGATACCACAACTCCCGGCGAAAGTCTACAAAAACTTTTTACATCATCGCCTGCCCAATCTCCGGTGCGGGAGGGAAAGGCTTGCTCAGGCGGCGCGCCAGACCGAACTCCGTCCGCCGGACGCCGTCCTCTGCCATGGAGTCCTCGCCCAGACGGGAAAAATCCATATACCCGTCGATGGTATCAATGACTTCATCGTCAGCCCCAGTGCGGCGGAGTACCTGCTTCCCGTACTCATCCATATTCTCCGGGACCCGCTCGTAGTCATCCCGGTCCATGGCAATGCTGACAGCTTCTGTGAAGGTATCCGGCTGTTCCACCTCCAGAACAGCGCAGAACTTCATCAGTTCCCCGTCCTCCTGCTCCATCTCCTGAAGGCACAGCGCCAGCGTATTGGCATCTTCCACAGTGATTGTATCCAGCGGGAGGAGACCGTCCAGATACGGGGAGGAGAACTTGACGGCGGTGATGCCGGCCTGGGCGAAGTCCTCCACGTCCAGCGCCCTTTTTGCCTGCTCCAGCCGCTCGTCCGAGGCGGGAAAGCTGAGGGGAAATGTACCCTTTGCCGAGGAAAGCGTCAGGTGAAGGACGCCCTGCTCCTCCATGACCTGCTCCGCAGCGCCTGACCGAATGCCAGTGTAACCGTCAGACAAAAACTCTCCGTCATGGCTGTTGCAGTAGTCTACGCCAATGGAGCGGTAGTCCAGGTAGGGCCGCAGGGCTTCCGGTACCTTATCTTCCAGACGGTCATGCTCCACCAGCCATCTGCCCAGCTCCTGGTGGGAGGTCACACCTGGAATGACCTCGTAGCAATCCAGGCTGGCCGGTTTGATATGGGCGGCGATCCGAAGCACATCGTCCAGACTCTGTTGAGACTCCGGGTCCAGAGACTTGGACAGATGGTAGTGTTCCGCCGCGTTCATCCCGTCTATTGTCTCCGCCAGCTGGTTCAGCTTCTGGAGCGTGGAATCGCTGTCCAGCCTGGTTTGCTGGAGATGCCAGTTGAGTGCGGGGACGGAACTGTCAGCGTTCAATACCGTGGGTGCGATATTGGGTTGGCCCGCCGCACGAATTTCATCAACTTTCCGTTTGAATTCATCCGGCGGCACCGGCAGTTTCAACTGTTCAAGTACCCTGCCGCCGGATATATTCAGCTTTAACATGATAGACCTCCCATCTGCTGGTCCGGCTCTTGCGCAGGAGGAAAGGGCTTACTCAGCCGGCGCACCAGACCGAACCCGGTTTGCCGAACGCCGTCCTCATCCATCATCTCACTGCCCAGCCGGTCAAAATCAGTGCAGCCTTCTATGGCCTCCAGAACTTCGTCGTTTGCGCCCATGCGGCGCAGGGCCTGACGGCCATACTCCCGTTCGCTGTCGGAGATCAGCTCATAGTCGTCGATGTCGATGGCCATATCAAGGGCCTCAGTGAAGGTGGACGGTTCTTCCACCTCCAGAGCGGCGCAGTATTTCATGATCTCGCCGTCTTTTTTAAGGTGCTGGAGACAGATAGCCATCTCATTGGCGTCCTCTACAGTGATACTGTCCATAGGGATCAGTCGGTTCAAATAGGGCGCTGTATATTCGGCGCTGGCAATCACCGCTTGAGCGAAGTCCTCGATTCTTAGGGACTCCTTTGCCTGTCCCAGCTGCTTCTCGGAGGCGGGGAGGACAAGGGGATAACTCTGTTCTGAGGCTGTGAGTGT
Source organism: Anaerotruncus sp. G3(2012) (assembly GCF_000403395.2). Taxonomy (GTDB): domain Bacteria; phylum Bacillota; class Clostridia; order Oscillospirales; family Ruminococcaceae; genus Anaerotruncus. Next base: position 423,384 of record NZ_KE159657.1, read on the forward strand.
CAAAAGCATGGCTTTTGGCGTCTCCTCCTGCACTGGCGCTTCCTCACGGCGTTTGACAAGGCCATGGGGCGTGTATATCCCTCCAAGGGCATCCCGCTGCTCCGCGCCGATCTTGCTGTAATCCAGGTAAGGCCGGGCCTCATCGGGGAAGGAGAATTTTCCGGTCATGAACGCCGTGTCCACCAGAAAGCGGCCCAGATCCTCGTCTGTCTTGATTTTAGGGAATATCTCATAACGGTCCAGGCTGGTTGCGACATGAACCGCAAAGTCCAGATCGCCGGTACATTCCAGTTCCAGCGCCCCGGAAAAGAGGTGTTGTTCCTCCTGGGTCATACCGTTGATTCTGGCGTCCAGGGTGTTCAGCTTCTCAAGGTCAGCCCCGCTCTCCAGATCGGCGTGCTGGACATACGGATAGAGGTTGGGGATGGGGCTGTTCACACCGCTGATGCTGATTTCCGCAGGCTCATCCTCAAAGCCTGCGATCAGGCTAAAGATCTTGCTTGCCGCCTCATCACGGGTAGTGGGGATATCGAGCGCAATACCGTAGCTCCGGCACTCCAGGTAAAGAATCATTGCGCCAGCCCTCCCATCTGGAGTCCCTGTTCCCGCTGATGCTTCTCTGCGGGGTCCTCCATCATCAGCTCCTCCAGCGGCATTGTGCCCTGGTACACCACATAGCCGCATTCGTTGAACTGCCCGCCTTCCTGCCGGAGCTGCTGTTCACCGTAGCGGCGGTAGTCGTAGAAGCCCTCCAGGTTTTCGTCGTAGTCGAAATGACCGGACTCCCGGATCATGTGCCTGCCGTATTCCTCCGGGGTTTGGAGGCCGGGGACAAAGTCAAACAGGTCCAGGTTTTCCGCCAGCTGGCGGACGGCCATCATGTCTCCAGCCTCCGCGAACAGCACTACCGCATTCAGCTTCTCCATATCCGCCTTCTTCAGCGGCTCGATAGCCTGACACATCCGGTTCAGGGCTGGGAGATCGTCACCGCTCAGATACTCAATATCCAGCGCCTCATCCACTTTTTCCGGCAGCTCATTGCAGTCGATGCGTATCTGGGCATCGTGCGGCGAGGTGATGCCAACGCGGAGCAGTGTCCGCTCGATCTGGTGTTCCGCGGTGGGGAGGTACAGGTACTCCGGATTTTTCCCCTCTGCCAGCCCCCGCTTCGGCGTGATCTCCAACACCATAAAAAGGCTGTCGTAAGGATATACGGGGAACTGGTGTCCGTTGTAGACCGGTTCCAGCTTCATGCCGTTGTCGTAGGCCACACCGTAAGGGGTGATGACTCCTCTACCGCCGTTAATCAGCTGGAGGGCGGCTTCTTTGCCATTCACTGCCTGGTATTGGTCTATCGGCATTGCGCCGCCGTTCAGTGTCATTGTGTGGTCTTTCCCGATCTGCTCCAAATCAGAGAAATCCGTGATAACCGTTGTCTGTTGACAACAGTACGTCAGGTTAATAAAGTCCTTGATTTCGGACAGCCCCAGCTTGTGAGCCATAGCCTGAAACTGACTGACCTCGCCGGCGCAGAAGCCGTCCAGCCGTTTCGCCAGGTAGTCCAGCTGATCGATATTGACCAGCGTACCCACCAGGGTGTTCAGCACGCTGTACCGGCTGTTTACTTCATCCACAGTGCAGTCCCGGTTGACGGAAAAGCCCAGGTCAATTGCCTGGAGCATCTCAACGGTCTTATCGTACTGGTCAACGGGAATGGGAAAGGGGATAGTGATCTGATCGCATTCCGGACGTCGGGGGTTGCTCAAAACCGCTTGGATCACATAACTCATACGCCGCCGCCCTCCTCAAAGCCCTCTTTCATCTCCCACTCACGCTGCCTCGGCTTGGTGGGCCGGTTGCAGGGCAGCTTCTTCTGGGGCCTCTTTTTCCGGGTGTCAATGCGGGTAGACGGCGATCTGGACGGGTCCATCATCATCCGCTCCAACCCCGCCAGGCGGGTATCGCCCATGAAATATCGTGCCATATTCTTCTGTCCTCCTGTTTTGGTATTTCCAATCCCTGAAAAGAGGACAAAACGAAAAAAGGCGCTGCCCTTTTTTCAGGGAAACGGCCTTAACTGGTACAAATATTGGGTTTTAACTTAACTGCATCCCGCCCTCTCACGGGGGGCTCTATAGCCGCGAACTCCAACTCTTTTTGGTTGGACGCCTCTGCCAGCGCCTCCAGATCCGGGACGCTGCGTTCGATTGGTCCCACGGTGGATTCCGGGCATTTCCATCGTTTATCTGTGGGGTTGTTATTCTATAAAAAATGTATAACCGCTTTGTTCAGGATCGAGTGAGTCACAAAATTCTTCCTCTTTTTGCAAGGAAATGTCAACTCGATCCTCCAAATCAGGGATAGTGCGCTCTATTTGTTCCGCCGCAGAGCTCAGATGCTCCTGCCGTTCACTGGTAATGCTGAAGTTTTCCAATGTTTCATGGATACTGCGATAGACTTCTGTAAGTTGTTCGGGAGTAAAAAGGACAACGTGGGGGATGAGGCCGGAGCGGGTAGCGAAGTCGCGCTTGGCCGCGGTGTAACTGTCCACACCGCCGGGAGGTCCGTAGAAGTTCCCCGCGTTCAGGCCAGTGCGCTCCCGCACACGTTCCCAGGTAGCAAACTGGACGCCGTACCTGGTGGGGTGGCCCGCCAGAACCACATCGTTGAAATCCGCCAGCAGCCTGTAGTCTCCCGTCAGGCCGCTGGCTGTCAGCCGGGGCGCCGTCTCCATCTGGCGCATGTACTCGGCAGTGGTTTTGGTGATAGAGATTGCTTTGTCCAGAGCGGCGCTCATGTGATCATCCGCCGTATCCTCCCGCCAGTACCTCACCGAGCCGGTATCCAGCGCGAGGCAGAGACGCTGTCCGTCCAGCTCTATTGGCAGGAGGCCCTCCTCCGTTTCCGGTTTTACGGCGAAGCCCTCGTGCTGGAGGTTCAGGGTTAGTTCTTGGAAGTATCTGTTTTTTTCTTCTGCGTTCATTTTAATCCTCCTTGCTTTCTAGATGGTGTCGTCAATAAAGAAGGAGCCAAATAGCAATACAACGTATTTGGACAGCAGCAGCGAAAGAAGCGGCATTTTTAGCGTAGCGAGTCGCAATACCGCGCCATCTTTTGAGAAGCAGGAAAGCGTTCTCGACGAGATGGCGAAGTTTGTAGAAATATTTATCATACTTCCGAGGATGTTTTCGGCTTTTCC
>NZ_KE159657.1:426765-433665 GCF_000403395.2 Anaerotruncus sp. G3(2012)
CCATACGTTTCCGGCAAGTCCCGCCAGGGTGCTCCGGTGCGCAAAATCCAGAATACACCGTTGATAAACTGCCGCGTATCTCGGGCATTGCCTCCGCGCGTCCCTTTTTCGCCTATTGTGTTTGGTTTGATTTTCTCCCACGCTCTGTCGCTTATATCATGTCGATGCTGTTCCCTCGCCATTTTTCTGCCCTCCTGCTACTTTGAGGACTATTATAGCACATTTCTATTGACGACACAACCTAATATAATGGCAACTTTTTGCGCTGAAAAGTCTGGGGCCCTTTTTGATTTTGCCTGTTTTGAAAACAGGCGCTGGGAGTATTGTGTTTTCCTGGAAAAACAAAAAGCGCCGGTCTGTCAATTCCTTTAGAACTGACGGATCGACGCTCAATACAGGCGCTCAAAATCGTAGCGCCCTATTTGAAACTGTTTTGCCGCAGGTTTAAGTCCTGCCTGAGTGAATAGGAGGTGGGGAAAAATCTAAATTTTGAGGCCCTTGGATTTTCGTTATCCAAGGGCCTCTGAGGTCTTGAAATCTCTCGGTTTTTTCACCAAAAATCTTTTTTGACCTCTTTTTCTGGTGCCGGTGGTGGGACTCGAACCCACATGCCATTGCTGACAACAGATTTTGAGTCTGTCTCGTATGCCAATTTCGACACACCGGCAAATATTAAGCTTTCTTGAGTCTTTCCGCCAAAAATGACTGACCGGCTTTCGTCCCAGCGATGAAATGTTAGGGAAATCGCATAAACAAGCTGTTTGAGAAGGAATGCTCATCCACAAGTACAGATGATTTTGAGTCAAGTGCATATGCCAATTTCATCATGCCAACAAATATTAAAACTTTTGAGTCCCTATACCTAAATAAAAAACATTCACAACAATTTCTAAGGCAAAATGTTCTACTTTAATAAAACAAAAAATATGGTAAAGGTAAGTTTGTATAACCAATAGTTAATGAAAGTAAGATAGAACAGCTTCGACCTTTCACCATTTGCTACAAAAAACTAACCGCTCTCTGCCTCATTTATTCACTCTTACGGCTTGCTTGAAAACAAAAAGGGTAAACTTCCCCACAATTATAAAAACTAAAAGAAAAAATGTAGAAACACTCTATGTATCCCACATACTTTTAATACAAAAGGCACGAATTTAATAGAAAAAACACTAATATCAATTTTTTAAACATCTTCTAGGAACACATCTTTCAAAACTTTTTTATAATTATAACAAAATTATTAGTGAAATGCAATACTGATTAGAAAATTTTGTGTGGTTGAAAAATGTAAAATTAAATGCAAAGAGGGACTTTAGCGAAAAGTCCCTCTTTCGCAATCTTTTTTATCTACCGTCCGGCGCATGAATGTTACATACAGCCCCTAGCCGATGCCCGCGCCGGGCAGTTTATCGAACAAACCATGATGGAGGTGATAATACCATGATTGGCTATGTCTGTTCACGCAACAAGCGTGGCAGGCTCACAGCAGGTGAAAGCTATGATGGGCGAATTGTTTATCCGGATGGTACCCTGCATTTCTTCTGGTATTCCTCGCACTGTTCCTGTAGGTTTCCTCGGTTCCCGCTTCGGCGGCGGAATTCATCAAGGTTAGCCCGGCCACAACAATTGAAGCTGAGCCAGACTGGGAATGGATGGATGAAACCTTGAAAAATTCCGGAAATGCCCAGATCGTAGCTCTAACCGATCAGCAGGCCGACGATCTCACAGCCCTGCGGCATAACTCGGACATCTTCCTGTACGGGGTGTTTCCGGTAACTGCAAGCCTGCTTCTGCTGATCTGGTTTGTGCGCTGGTTCTACCATACGTTTATCGAAGGAGGGTTATAAGCATGTCGTTTTCTTTCCTTGATGAACCCTGCATTTTATGTGGCTGGTATGATTCCGATTTCGGATGCACCTGTAGTCCTCTGGACAGATAGTATCAGCGCCCATTAAAGCCGGAAGCGGATTGAGAGACCATTTTTAAAGAAGATGGTGAAGGGGGTGAATAGTAATTCGGTATACACAGGTCTTTGTAGATTGTCCCTCCCGCGATCATCACGCCGGAGGACATGGCCCCACTTCTGGAGGGCATTATCGCTAATATCGGCGTTTTGCTTCCAGTTGTTTTGGGGATGGCAACAGTATTCTTCGGGATTAAGATTATCCCAAGTCTGATTTCCAGGTTTCCCCGTTTCTGACTGTTCCCGCAACTGCGGTGACAAATAATATTTTCAGGGGGGTTGTATTATGAATCTGCCGACCATTGCCATTACAGAGGAGATGCTTGAGCCGCCGGTTCAGGGCGTGATCGCCAATGTATCGGCCGCACTCCCTGTTGGACTTGCCCTCATGGCGGTATTCCTCGCTTGTGTCCCTAAAATCAAGAAATAGCAATCTAAACAAAAACAGCGACAAAATGAACAAGGGGAAGGAAAGATTTAGCAGTTTCCTCATAACGAGTAGCAGAGCGCCGAAACTGCTTCATGCGGTTGAAAAAGTGCTCTACTAAATTTCTGCGCTTGTACATTTCCTTGTCATATTCACGAGGATTACGAGCATTGGAGCGGGGAGGTATCACAGCGCTTCCTCCAGAATCTTCTATCAACTGCACAAAATCACTGCTGTCATATCCCTTATCTGCCAAAACAAAGCACTTTGCTAATGTAAGAACCCGTATTCACAACCATTCGACACCGTCTGAGCGGGTCCTTTGCCGGCCTGCCGCGTTGAGAAATCTTGCAATACACAAAGTATTGTCTGCGTTTTTTCGCCTTGCAGGGCAGCAAAATCCCTCGCCCATCCGGCATCCTCTGATTATGAATACAGGTTCTAAGACCATCTACAAGCCTTGGAACCAAAGTAATATCATTCAAATTGCCTCTTGACAATAATAGCTTGATAGGTCGCCCTTTTTCATCTACCGCTGCATGTACTTTTGTTGTCAATCCTCCCCTAGATCGACCAATAGCCTGATCGTTATCTGCCCCTTTTTTGCACCAGCACTGTGCTGATGCGCTTTTATACTGGTCGAATCCACCATGATTTGCCACGGTGAATCTGAATCGGGATTCAGATTCTTGAGGATATTTTCCCACACTCCAGCGTCCCGCCAACGCAGGAAATTGTTGTAAACAGTTTTCCATGGACCATAATATTCTGGAAGGTCCCTCCATGGGGCTTCCGTTTTGAAAATCCATAGCATCGCATCTACCAGTTCCCGAGCATCTTTTCTCGATCGGCCCATTTTTCCCTGTTTTGGCAATAGTGGCTCTATCCTTGCCCTTTCTTCATTTGTTACACTATGCCGTCTTTTCATATCCTCTATTTTATCATATTCCCTACTTTAGGGACACGACCTAAAAAGCTCTGGGGTTTACGGTGTTGAAGATTGAACAAATTTATGATATAATGAAAGACATCAAGAGAATCGGGATGATGCTTCCGTCTCTATAAGGAAATGGGTTTGCGGAGGAAGATATAAAAATGGAACAGATTTCAGAGGACCAGATTCGGAACTGGCTCTCGGCAGATCGAGAACTGATTGTTTATGAGGAAATAGATTCAACTAATAATGCAGCTAAGCAATGGGCACAAAAAGGTGCACCAGATGGAAGCGCGGTGGTTGCCCTCCGGCAGACTGCAGGGAAGGGAAGGCTGGGGAGGAGCTTTTATTCGCCCAGCGCCACCGGTATCTACATGACGGTGATCCTGCGGCCATCCCTTTCACTGGAGCAATCGACACTTGTAACCTCGGCAGCAGCAGTCGCCACCGCAAGGGCGATCGAGAAAGTTACCGGGATTTCGGTGCAGATTAAATGGGTGAATGATCTCTATCTTAATGGAAAAAAGCTTTGCGGGATTCTTGCAGAGTCGGCGCTTTTACCCGATGGAAAGCTCAATTATCTCGTAGTAGGAATTGGGGTCAACGTATCGACCGACAGTTTTCCTCCTGAGCTTTCGGAAATTGCGACTTCACTTGCAGCAGCGGGTGGCGAAGAGATCAACTGTAACCGTTTGATTGCTGCGATTCTTAATGAATTTAGGCAGGTCTGCGCTGAACTCGAGAATCGGGAATATCTGGAAGAATATAAATTGCGCTCCTGTGTACTTGGAAAATCGGTCCAGTTAATACGTGGTAAGGAGTCACAGGAAGCATTCGCGCTTGATGTCGATCGTGATGCGCATTTGGTGGTTCGGTTGCCAAATGGATCCATCCAAACGATCCGTTCGGGAGAAATCAGTCTGAAGGGGGATTGGAGATGAGCCTTTATGTGGTTGATGGACAGGGAGGAGGCATCGGACGCAGCTTGATCGAGCGCCTAAGAGTAGAATTGCCTCAGGTGCAGATTGTTGCTGTCGGTTCGAACGCGATGGCAACAGCTTCGATGCTCAAGGCTGGTGCAACTGCTGGTGCAACCGGAGAAAACGCAGTGATTTATTGTTGTAGCCACGCCCGGGAACAGGATGTCATCATAGGTCCAATCGGAATTGTGCTGGCAAATTCGATGTTGGGAGAGCTGACTCCGAAGATGGCGCAGGCAGTTTCAGAAAGCCGGGCATATAAAGTGTTGATTCCTGTGCAAGCAAGCCGGAGTCATGCCGCGATTGTCGGAGTGGAAGAGAAGACAATTGCGCAGTACATAGAGGATGCGATCACAATTCTGAAAGGGATAGTATAAAATGTATTGTAATTCATCTCTTCAACAGGAGTCCGGAAGTTGATGTTGCATTTTACTCTCTAAAGTTTTTTAAAATTTATTTTTACACTTTTTAGATAAAAAATTGAAAATAGTGCTTGCAATTTGGATTTATATATGCTATACTAATCAAGTACTAAAAATTCTATGAAAAATTAAATACCGCGGGGTGGAGCAGTTCGGTAGCTCGTCGGGCTCATAACCCGAAGGTCAGAGGTTCAAATCCTCTCCCCGCAACCAAAAACCCGCATGGCAAGCCGCTTTGCGGGTTTTCTCTTGCCATTTTTCCCTCACAATTTTGTTGCAGTTGGGATTTTTTCACTCGTTAGGAAGATGTGCAGCAAAAGTGAATAAATTCCGGGCGGTTTTCAGTGTAATTTGGATTGTTGCAGTTTTGTTGCAGTCCTATTTTTTTGCCAGAAAAAATCTTCCCTACTGTGGTGTGTCCCTCTTTGGTTCCTCTGTTCCCGGCAGGAAACCGCTCATTCGGTTGATGGCCTTGCGCTTTTCATCGTCCAGCACATGGGAATATTTCTCTGTGGTGACAATGGAGGCATGACCCATCAGGTTCTGGATGATGCGGATTGGGACATTTTGTTCCATCAGTCTGGTGGCGAAGGTGTGCCGAAGTGCATGGACATTGACCCCTTGCAGCTCACACCGTTTACAAACCGCCTGGACCCTTTTCTGGTAGGTCCGGGGGTCGGTGTAGGTTCCCCGTTTCGACGGAAAGATGAGGTTCTGGGGATTTGGCTGTCCATCGTGAAGTTGTACTTGCCGTTGGAACATGAGCAGTTGCCAGATATTCTCATAGACCGGCGTTTCCCGGTTGCTGGTTTTGCTCTTGGGGGTCTCCTGGAGGATCAGTTCCGTTTTCTTGCCGGACGGGTCGTCAAAAAGCTGTACCCGTTCCAGGTCCTTGTTGATGCGAATGGTCCGCTTTTTTGCATTGAGGTCGCCCCACCCCAGCGCTAAGACCTCTCCCATCCTTGCCCCGGTAAAAAGGAAAAGAAGCATGGCCACCCGTAACCTTTCGGAGAAGATCTCCTTGATGAAGATCTCCATCTCCTCCACCGTCAGCACACGGCGTTCGGTGGGCTGTATCTCCGGGAGCCGGAGGTCAGCGGCGGGATTCTCAATGATGATTTTCCCTCTCGCCTTTTCCATAGCCGCATTCAGCACCACGAAGATGTTGTAGATGCTCTTGGGAGAAAGTCCTCCCTTCTTATCCAGCCGCCCATTGGTTTGCAGGTAGTTGAGATAAGTCTGCATATCGGCGTCGGTCACGGCGTTCAGCGGCGTTTTGCCAAAAAAGGGCAGGATCTGGGTCTGGTAGGTCTGCATATAGGAAGAATAGGTGGTCCGCTTCACCGAGGGCGGAGTCTTGTAGGTCTGGATGAAGTACAATACCCAGTCGGAGAGGGAGATGTCTATGTCGATCCCCGCCGGGGGCTTTAGGCCGTGGGTCGCATTTGTGAGCATCCGGTAGGCTTCCTGCTGCCGCTGTCCCCGGATCTCTTTGGCCCGTTTGACAAACTCCTTGTACTTTTTGACAACCTGTTCCTCGGTCTTGCCGGTGAAGATCACCCGCCGGTACTTGTCGTTCTCATCGGTCTCATATTTTTGGAAGATCAGGTATCCGTCCTTGCGGAGATAGAGAGTACCGCCCTCAAAGATCTTGGCGTATTTGGACGAAGGTTTGTAGCTTTTACTTTCTGCCATTGGTAACTCCTCCTGTTTTCAGCTTTATAAGGATACAAGAATCGTCAACAACAGCAGTTGAACGCTTTCCGGCCGCTATGGGGATGGGTGCGGAGCCTGGGTAGGATACAGGCCCGAAGTTTGTCCGCATCCAGAGGTAAAATTCCTCCTCTGGTATCCGATAGCTGCGCCCCACCCGAATGACGGGAAACTCCCCGCTGTGGATAAGGCGGTAGGCCGCTACCTGGCCGATCTGGAGGATGCTCTGGACATCCTTCACCTTTAGGACCTTTGGACAGGACAAAACGCCATTCATAAAGCTCCCCTCCCTCATGGGCAGCCGGTTTCACCGCAATATGTGCTGCAAAATTGCAGCATTTTTTCAAGGTACAAAAGCTCTTTAAGTTAGGGTCTGTTCACACAAACAAAGATATGCTATAATAAAGGAATGGAACTGAAGAAAGAACAATACGAACAAATCGCAGAGTGCTTTCCGAAAC
>NZ_KE159657.1:435065-435760 GCF_000403395.2 Anaerotruncus sp. G3(2012)
TTATCTTTTTGGCTTTTGTCTTTTTTGCTCTCATTGTCGATGTGCTTATGTGAACACTACCTAGGATTGTTAAAGCGGGGGATCGTTCCCATCTTCTCACCCCCTTTCGTTGGGGGATGTAGTGGTCCTCTCCCTTTCCGCTAATAAAGCGAAATGATTTGGCTAAACTGTGCGTTAAATTGGCTGTTTTTGCAAAAAAATTTTGGCAATAAAAAACCGCTGTCAGTTCATGTAACTGGCGGCGGTTTTTCATTGCTAAATTATGGATTTTTGAAACAAGTAAGCTTTTTAAATTTTCAGTAGGGCTATAAATTCCGTTAAGGCAATGGGGATGGTGTTATCCCCACTTGATTCTAAAAACATGGCTGTTTACATCTCCTTAGAGCCTGTTTAATGTCCAATACAGATAATGGTCCTAACATTAATGGTGGTAAAAAATAAACACCATAAATTCATTTTTTAATATGGGGAAAGGCTGTAGAATATAAGAGCCGGGAGGTGAACTGCTGGTGGCAAGTAACAAACACAAAATAGCGTCAGTTGATATAACAGATAAGATGGGAGAGCGGATTAAAACTGCTCGTGAAGATCGTGGTTATACTAGGTAGTGTTCACATAAGCACATCGACAATGAGAGCAAAAAAGACAAAAGCCAAAAAGATAATATCCAGTTTGTCATAGCGGGTAAAAATGCG
>NZ_KE159657.1:436915-457091 GCF_000403395.2 Anaerotruncus sp. G3(2012)
CGGTCATTCCGCCAAGGAAAAGCCGAAAACATCCTCGGAAGTATGATAAATATTTCTACAAACTTCGCCATCTCGTCGAGAACGCTTTCCTGCTTCTCAAAAGATGGCACGGTATTGCGACTCGCTACGCTAAAAATGCCGCTTCTTTCGCTGCTGCTGTCCAAATACGTTGTATTGCTATTTGGCTCCTTCTTTATTGACGACACCATCTAAATGACATCTGAATTGATGCTATTAGACCAACAGTCACATGGCATAGAGTTGCCATGTGACTGTTTTGCAGTTTGAACACAACTTCTATTTGCGTCTCACGATGAGATTTATTTCATATTTTCGTGTGTAATACTATATAGAAAAGCAGGACGGTCATACCGTCCTGCAAAAGCAAATAGTTTTACTTGGGTATAATCACGCAGGATTTTCATTCTCATAATTACATCGGAAGTATATTCAGTCGATCTATCTTTCCATCCTCGGTTTCAGAGGAAAGATAGGCAACTACAGGAACAACTTTCCCATGATATACAATGAAGTACCATGCCACGTTTTCTTCCATAAATTTTACTCCGCTAATGGGGAACGGACCCCCATTGTAGCCGAATTTATGGTGAAACATCATTTCTACCGCCATTTTTCCGGACAGATGCAGAGGGTCCTCGCCTACCATCGTCCAAGATGAATCGTGGAGAACACTGTCTTTGGCGAACAGGTCAGCCAAGGCACACTCGTCGCCTTTGCGCATACAATCAATGTACTGTTCCAATAATGTCATCTCAATCGCCTCCTTTAAAAGCGCTCGGAGCGCATAAGTGCGTCGATGCCGCCATCTACAAATAATACCACACCATTGATACCGCTGGCCTTTTTTGAGGCCAAGAAAACGATTGCATTGGCAATCTCCTCTGCATCAAGGAATTCCCTCGTGCCATAACGTGTGGGGATCGGAATGAGCAGAGCAGCATCCTTTTGTTGCTCTGTCAGATTTTTGGTCATAGGTGTAGTGGTGTTGCCAGGAGCAACGGCATTGATTCGTAGGCCGTCCACTGCCCAAGAAGGGGAAACCCGGCGTACCCAACGGGCCAGAGCACATTTGGAAGAGCTGTACACCGAAGCAGCTTGAGCCTGTGGAATCATACGGGCCAGGTCCATACCTCGATCCCGATTACGCAAATTGCTCAACAGTTCAACCCAGTCCATTCGAACACTGGAATTGGTGATGGAATTGGAACTGGTCATCACGCAGCAGCCCTTTTTCTTAGCCAGCAGGGGCCGCAATCCTTCAGCGATGTAAGTGCCGGCATAGAAATTCAACGAGAAAATCTTTTCTGGCGGTGCGGTAGGGCCTACACCTGCATTGCTGATGAGGCCATCAATACCGTCAGGATACTTTTCCGTAACCGCACGAATGGCGGTGCTTACACCTTCATCGGTTGACAGGTCAACCTCTATATCGCCACCGCGATAATCAATGTTGAATACCTCATGCCCAGCTCCAAACAAGAGCCGCCTGACTTCCGCACCGATTCCAGTTGTGCCACCGGTTATAACGTAGCTTCCCATGTTTGCCTCACTCACTTTCTTATCTTATTTTATTTAGCAAAGATTCCGAATAGGAAACCCTGTTCTTTACCAGATTACCATGTGGCTTTTTAAAATGCAATATTCCAATAGTAAAATTGCAAAATTTTGGCGTAGCGCACTGATATGACAGGAACTTTTCATTTAAAATGACTGTGTTGTTTCTTATCGGAGAATACTCCATCAAAAAGTTTTTAATTTTATGCTATAAGTACTGCTTGACAATCTGTAAGCTAAGAAGATACAATAAGAAAAAGGAAGTGGAATAAATGAACTCATCTGAAAAGACAGCCGCTTTGCTCAAACTTTTAGGGCAAGCTCCCTATGTACATAGTGTGACAGATCTGGGGGCAAAAATTGAATGCAGCAAAAGCGGTACCTTCAAATTGCTTAATGCTTTAGTGAATAGTGGTCTTGCTGCTCAAACAGTAAACCGCAAGTACACTTTGGGGCCGGTTATTTACATTCTAGGTAAAACTTATGAGGATAAAATCGGCTTGTCCAGAATGGTAAAGCCCTATTTGATTCGTCTGCGGGATTTGACGGGAGAAAACGCCTCTTTCAGTATGCTGATTAACGGAAAAGCTAACTTGGTTTATCGGGAAGAAAGTTTACAAGCAGTGCGTGTAGCAGGAGATGTAGGTCAAGAAAGGCCATTATATGCTGGAGCAACCGGAAAAATCTTGGGTGCATTTCAGGAGGATGATGTCATACGTAAGCGTCTAATGGATGAGCCACTGATCGCCTTTACAGAGTTGACTATTACCTCTCCTGGTGCACTGTTGGAGGAATATGCCAAAATACGAGAGCAAGGCTATGCTATCAGTGATGGAGAACTGAACATCGAAACAGTAGGAATTGGTGCGCCTATCCGGGACGATTCAGGCAGTGTGTGGGCTGCCATCTCTATTGGTGCACCCAGGATGCGGGTAGACGCAGTGCGAAGAGAGAGATATATTTTCTTAGTGAAAGAAATTGCTAGTGAGATGTCCCGTGATCTGATGCAGGGGACCATCGGACAGTCGTTATAGCGAAAGAAGAACAATATCAAGTGTGATTTCCATATAGAAAACTTTGCCGTCGTTTTTGATTAAAACGGCGGCAAAAAACTGTTTATACATCTGAAAATAATCTATTTTACCCAAAAGGTCTTGCGGACGAAGCAGTAATGTGTTAGCATATAGGCATTCTAGGTTTCCACTCAGGAAACTATTAACCGAATTCATTTGAAGGAGTGCTGCAAAATGGATCTTAGTCAGGTAGAAGTTTACAACAAGGAAGTCGCTGAACTGCGTGCCCAACGCGATGCCGATTACGCTGAGTATGAGGCTGCTGGCCGTATTTGGGGACTGGTTCCCCGTGAGCGGATCACCAAGATCAAGTTTCCCCGCGTGAAGAAAGAGATCATCGACGGCTACCTCTCCATGGAGGATATGTCCACCACTGTCTCCGACGTGCTGGATTCCTACGGTATTGATGGGGCCATCCCCACCTCTTACCTGAAGCCCGTCATTCCCGGCAGCAAGATTTGTGGCCCCGCCGTGACCATTCGTAATATCCCCGTCCGTAAGACCCCCACCCAGGGCGCTCACGACCATGACTTCATTGCCATGTCTACCCGGGACATCTACTATATCGGCGAGCCCGGCGACGTGCTGGTATCCGACTTCGGTGGCAACCTGGATGTTTCCAATATGGGCGGCCAGAGCTGCACCGTGGGCAAAAGCTGCGGCTTTGCTGGCAACATCGTAAACGGCTGCTGCCGAGACGTGTCCTCCATCCGGGAGTATAATTACCCCGTCTTTTCCTGCGGCACCACGCAGATTACCGGTAAATACCGCATGGAGTGCGTGGAGATGAACGGTCCCGTCACTCTGTGCGGCAAGCTGGTCACCCCCGGCGACCTGATGGTGGCCGACGATTCCGGTGTGTGTATTGTCCCCTATGAACTGGCCGAGAAGGTGCTGGAGGAATGCCTGAAAATCGCCGCTGCCGAAGAACGGATGCGTCAGCTGATTGAGACTAAGGCCCCTATTTCCGAACTGCGGCCCCTGTTCCGTTCCCGTTACAAGTAATCAATTTGAAAGCGAGAGATTAAATCATGAAGAAACTTTTTTCGCTGCTTCTGGCCTCGGCGTTAATGCTGTCACTTGTTTCTTGCGGTGGCGGGGCTGGCAGCAATCCCGGCTCGGCAGCATCAACCGGTAACGGTGTGACTGATGGTGAATTTAAGTTTACCCAACCTATTACCGTAGTGGTTCCCTTCAAAGCGGGCAGCGCTACCGACAATCAAATCCGCCTGATGCAGTCTGACTTGGAAGATGCCTTGGGAACCACTCTCGTCATTGTCAATGCTGAGGGTGGATCTGGAACTATCGGCACTACCGAATTTTTGAACAATTACAAACCCGATGGCTATACAATCCTTTACACTTTGGCAACTCCGGTTGTTTATAAGCCCCTCAGTGGCGACACCGCCTATACCTATGATGACCTGACTTCCGTAGCCCGTACCTCCAGTCAGCCCATGTATTTGATTATGGCGGATTCCAACCCTATGTCCAATGCGGAGGATGTGCTTCAGTACATCAAGGACAACCCCGGCAAATTCACTTATTCACACGTGGGTAACGGCGGCAACGGCCATCTGGCTTTCGCCTCCTTCCTGGTAGGAGAAGGACTCCAGGCCACCTCCGTTCCCTATCCCGGCGGCACTGCCGACTGCTATACCGCTACTATGGGCGGCGAAGTCGATTCCTGCGTCTATGGTGAGGCTGATTTGCTGGCGCGTGAGGATGCACACGGTGTTATCAATCTGGGCAGTCCCTCCACTGTGGAGTCTTTGAAGGATGTCCCTACTCTGGCCGACCTGGGCTATGAGGGTTACGAGACCAACAACATGGCTGGCTTCTTCTATCACAAGGATACTCCCGCTAGTGCAGTAACCGCCTTTGAGCAAGCGGTGCAGACTGTTCTGACCAATGAGGAGTTCGTTACCCGTGCCACTGAGGCTGGTTTTGTCCCCAGCTTTGGTACCGGTGCGGAGATGGATGAGCAATCCACCAAATCCATTGAGGTTGCTACTCCTGTCATCGAAGCGATGGGCTGATGCCTTCCACTGCAAACTACAATGCGGCTCGCAGGGCCTATCTCCTGTGGGCCGCACTGTAAAGAAAGGTAGTGCGGTATGCAAAAAAAGAATTGTTTTACCTCCCTGATTTGTGCTGCTATATTCCTCTTTTTCCTGTTCCAGTGCAATTCTCTCAGCGAGACAGCCGCCTATTGGCCCCGTATGATTTGCGTGGTTGGTTTGGTTTTGTCTGTGTTAGAAACTGTACTGGAAGGGATCAAGTGGGTTAAGACCGCAGGAGATCAGGAAAAGCTTTGGCCCCTCACCGGTGAGCAGACCAAGCGCAGTCTGATCCTGCTTGGACTGCTGGTTTTGTGGATTGCGGGCCTAACTACGATTGGTTTTTTGGTCAGCTCCATTGTGGCGCTGTGTGCGATTGCCATTATTTTTGAACCGGTCAAAGACAAAAAGCATCTGATTCGGGACATAGTGGTCTGTGTCCTGTTTGGGATTCTCTTTTACATCACCTTCAAGTTCCTTGGGATTCACTTCCCCAGAGCACTGCTGATTTAAGGAGGGGACTGCAATGCAAGATATTTTAACTTACTTTGTTCAGGCGCTGGCCCCCTTCAACCTGATGGTAGTCCTGCTGGGTACTATAGTGGGTATCATTGTGGGTGCATTGCCCGGTTTTACCGCTACTATGGGTATCGCCATTTTGATTCCACTTACCTACACTTGGGATGCTACCACCGCTTTAATATTCTTGGGTGCCATATATTGCGGCTCAATGTTCGGCGGCTCCATTTCCGCAATTCTGATTAACACTCCGGGGACGGCTGCGGCTGCTGCCACTGCTATGGATGGTTACGCCATGACCAAGCATGGCCGGGCCCATGAAGCTTTGACCGAAGCTGCGGTAGCTTCTTTCTGGGGTGGACAGGCCAGTACCATTGCCCTGCTGTTTTTCGCTCCCGCAATGGCGAAATGGGCCTTTAATTTTGGGGCTCAGGAAAAATTCCTCATGGCTGCTTTTGGTCTGACTATTATTGCATCCCTCTCCACTAAAAGTATTCTTAAAGGGCTGATGATGGGGTGTATGGGGTTGCTGATTGCCTGTGTAGGAATGGACCCGGTAATGGGTCGGGCACGCTTTACCTTTGGCAGTACCTATCTGATGGGCGGTATCACCATGATCCCCGCAGTTATTGGCCTGTTCAGCGTGTCTCAAGTATTGGGGACCTTAAAAGATTCCTTGAAACCAGCCAATCCAGATGATGTTGCCCGGTATAAGGCCTCCCGTGTCCATTTAAAAGATTTTGTCCGCTACCCTGTGACCTATCTGCGATCTTCTATCATCGGTATTATTGTAGGTATTGTTCCTGGTACAGGCGGCGATGTGTCCAGCTATGTAGCCTACAACATGGGTAAAATGTTCTCTAAAGAGCGGGATCAATTTGGAGATGGTGCTCGTGAGGGCGTAGCCTGTTGTGAGGCGGCCAACAACGCAGTCACCGGCGGCACCCTTATTCCGACCTTGACCCTGGGTATTCCTGGCAACGCTACCACTGCGATCCTGCTGTCTGGGCTGACCATTCACAGCTTGACCCCCGGCTATAGCCTTTTTACAACAGGGAAGAACATTACTTATCCTTTCATTATGGCGCTGTTTTTAGCCAATGTGGCCTTTGTCATCATTGGTTTACTAGGCGCAAAATATTTTGCTAGAGTTACTTTAACGCCTCAAAATATCTTGTCTGCCTGCGTATTGAATTTGAGCCTAATTGGCTGTTACGGTGTGCGGGGTAATGTACGGGACGTCTACGCTATGCTGATTTTTGGCGTGATTGGCTATCTGCTTAAACTCTACAAGTTCAATATTGTGCCCATCGTATTGGGCATGATCTTGGGTGACATTGCAGAGGAGGCTCTCCAGCAAGGGTTAATCCTCTATGAGAACGACCTCCCAGCTATGTTTTCCACCTTCTTCCAGCGCCCGATTTGCATCGTACTGATGCTCCTAATGGTAGTTTCCATCTGTGCTCCCATTGTCATGGAGCGACGGAGCAAGTCAAAGTAATCCCAGTGCATCCGGCTCTGAAAATCCAGCCTGGTGCGGAGCCTTTTTAATAGGCAGTTCCTCTACCCTAGTTTCCGGAAAAGCGGCCAGGTACGGGTTTTACCGTTTCCTGAGCCGCTTTTCCAATGTTGAAAGCGGGTGCTATTTTTGAAAGAAAACGAGTTGGATTTGACACAAGGCAGCGTTTCTGTGTTGTTAATTCAATTTGCTCTACCTATTTTGTTGGGGCAGATATTCCAAAATCTTTATAATAGTGTAGATTCTCTGATTGTTGGACAATTTGTGGGGAAAGAAGCCCTAGCTGCTGTTACCTGCTGCTCTGACATCTCTCAACTTTTAGTAGGCTTTTTTACCGGACTATCTGCTGGAGCAGGTATTCTGTTGTCCCGTCTCTATGGAGCCAAGGACCACCCTACTTTACGGAGAGCGCTTCATACCGCATTGGTGTTCTCTTCAATTTTGGGCCTGTTTATGGATTTGATGGGAATTGTTTCCACACCTTTACTGCTTTCCCTTACTGAATGTCCACAAGATGTATATGGTTTAGCTGTGTTATATCTTCAAGTATATTTTGTAGGCATTTTATTTTCATCCCTATATAATATGGGAGCAGGTATTTTGAGGGCAGTAGGTGATTCCAAGCGTCCACTGGCTTATCTTATCATTGCCAGTACAATCAATATTTTGTTAGATGTATTGTTCGTAGTAGAGTTGAAGTTGGGGGTTATGGGTGTTGCAATGGCCACGGTAATTTCTCAGTTTCTCTCTGTCATGCTGGTAGTTCAACAACTTATGTGCAAAGGACAACTTTACCAACTTTCCATTCGGGAATTGTATGTTGATTGGAGGCTCCTAAAGGAAATTGTCAATTTAGGTATTCCAGCGGCACTCCAGGCCAGCCTGCTGTCACTATCAAATCTTTTTGTCCAGAGGTACATCAATCTATTTGGTTCGGCAGCTATGGCCGGAGTGGGCGCAGCGAAAAAAATTGACAAATTCATCGGATTGATTTCTCAATCTCTTGGGCTGGCCATTACAACATTTATTAGCCAGAATCTAGGGCTTGTTTGAAAAATAGTGAAGGCTGAGCTAAATCAACAAAATAGCGATAGCGGCAATGTAAACGAAAGCGAGAAAAGACGCATCCAATTTGTCATATCTGGTGGCGATTCTGCGAAACCATTTGAGCTTTTGGAAGAAGCATTCAACCAAATGACGCTCTTTATATAAGCACCAGTCTACCGGCCATGGCTCAGAAACATTGCTCTGCGGTGGGATCACATAGCTGGCTCCTTGTTCCGAGATGTAAGCTCGGATCGTCTTTGCCCCATAAGCCCGGTCTGCTAATACATTGCTGCCGCTGATTTTTACCTTTTCCAGCAGTTCAACAGCGTGGACTGAATCATGGTCATTCCCTGCAGACAGCATGAATTCAACCGGATTCCCCAGTCCATCCACAATAGCGTGCAGCTTTGTGTTCAACCCACCTCTGGTCCGCCCAACTGCCTTATCCGCCGTTTTTTCCCCCTCCGTTGGCACTCTCGTGAACCTTGATGCAGGTAGAGTCCAGGCTCAGGTTTTCCATATCCGCATCTGCGGTCAATGCGCGAAATATGGTTTCCAATGTACCATCGTCCCGCCATTTGGCAAATCGGGCATACACAGACTGCCAGGGGCCATACGCCTCCGGCAATTCGCGCCACTGTGCTCCGCTGCGGACGATCCAAAGCATCCCATTGAGCATATTTCGATCATCTTTCCGAGGTCGGCCTCGTTTCCCCGTCCTCCCTGCTGGAAGCCAACTTCTTCACGCGTTCCCATTGTGCTTTTGTCAATTCATATCGCTTCATGGCTCTATTTTCGCACTTTTATTTGGTTTGTGCAACATTTATTTTTCAAACAAGCCCTAGTCCTGCAATCCGCTTGTGTATCTGTTTCCAGTTCAGCATGACCGTATCATAATTGCCCTCGGAAAAATCGTCAGCGCGGGACAGCTTGATTCCTTTGCCGTCGTGCCATTCGTCAAATCCAATGTAGCCATGCCCGCCGATGCCGTATTCATTTTTCAGAAAGGCAATGCACTCGGCGGCGTCATGGCCCTGCATGAAGTAGGAGTAGATGCGGAACTTGCCCTCGGAAACCCCGGAGCCGCCGGTGAGCTGGCGGGTGATTTCATCCTCGGTGACAAATGCGCCACGGGCAGGGGAAAAACCCGCTGCCGCCTGAAAAGCCGTTACCGGCTTATCCATATCGGTCAGGCGGGTATATAAATCATGGGGCGGTATCTGCTGGCGGAACCGTAACAGTTCCGGGTTCCGCTGATGGGCGCTTGCAAGCTGCGTTACCTCCTGCGCGATTTTGGCGCGTTCTGACGGGTCTTTTAAGAGTGCGGCAATCTTTTCCGTGCTGTCCGGGAAACCGCCGTACAGCGCGTCAATGGTGGGCAGTAAGCCCTTTTCCCTTGCTTCGTCGCTGAAATTCTGGCGCAGATACCACAGCTTTTCGGACAGTTCCCGAAACTCGTTGTCCCGCGCCGCGTCGATGTTGTCCTGGCTGGCAAACTGGCCGTCTTTCAGAAGCTGGCTAATCTGTGCCGCCGCCTGCTTCCATGTGACAAGGGAACCTCCCCCGGCAGAACGTCCCGGCGCGATGTGGATGCCGCTTTGACTGAACCACAAAGAATACTCATGCCCCGCAATGTTAAGCCCTTTGCCGCCGGTGCGGTATTCCTTTTGCAGAAAATCGGCGGCAAGTTCTTCCGGCGGGTCTTTCTGGAAAAGGGCCACGATACGCAAAATACTGTTTCGCTCATTGCTGCCGCTGGTGAGGGCGCGCCCGATGACGGCATCCGTCACTTTTCCGGCGGCAGCGGCGGGGCGGAGTTCCTGCTCGGTTTTCTGCACATGGGCAATGGTTTCAATCTGCTGTTCCACGGTAGGGAACAGGGAAAACTGTGTAAATGCCGGCTTTGCAGACGCAGAAACGGCGGGCTGTTCGCCCGCCGCCTGCTGGTTTTCCTGATTTACTTGTAAACGATCTCGTTCAGTACCATTTCCTCCGCCTGTGCGGTGAAGCTGTTGACCGCCTGCACCCATCCCATCTGGTCGCGGGCTTTCATCGCTTCGTCCACGTGGTTCTGTTTCTTTAAGTCCGCCACGATCCGGTCTACCTGCTCCTGTGCCTGCTGGTCGATCTCCCGCAGGTGGGCTTCCAGCCGCCCGGTCAGAAGCATCGAGGTGTACCGTCCCTTGTGCCGTTCTTGGAGAAAGGTCTGCCGCATCCGTCCGTACTTGCCCAGCGGCATTTCCTCCATCCCGTCCTCCCCGTCCATCATCAGGTCGGGAATCTGGTAATCGCCCATCTTCTTGTATGCCAGTTCTGCCATTTTCTATGCTCCTTTCTTCGCTTTCATACTTTAACGTGCTAAATTCTTCCTTGCCTTTAGTATAACCGATCACCGGCTCTTTTGCAAGGGTTTTTTCCCTGTTTTTTTGACGGTTCTGCGCTTTTTCTTTCTCTGCCTGCCGGATGCCCTTTTTCACTTCCAGCAGCATATTCATGGACACTTCGCTGGCGGCGCTGCCTAAGTGGTGGAGGACGGCGGGGGTGGAAAATTCACTGATGCCGTCAAAATCTTCATCGTCCAGATAGTCGGCGGCGTTTAGGCCGCAGCGGGTGAGGATCGTGTACTGGACGCTGGCCGTCAGGAGGTTGCGGAAACGCACTTCCAGGTTGAGGTCGTCCAGTTCCTCCAAAAGACTGCCCTGGGTGTCATAGGCAAGGTCGGCCAGAAGTTCGGGGTACACTTCCTCTACCGCGTGTTTTGCCTGCTCCATCAGCGCCTGCCCGATGTCCTGGCTTTCCATTTCTCCGTACCGCTTCACGAGCGTATCCAGGACGGCGGCGTGGTGTTCGTCTTTCAGTTCCCACAGATAGGGCATCCTCGCGCCCCGCACCGGGCGGGTGTCCGCCACATCGAAAACATAGGTCAGGCGCGGGCGGATGCCGTCCTTATTGATGAGCGCAATGCCCTTGGAGCCGGCCTTGACCCAGCGGCGCATATCCTCATTCCACAGTTCCATGCTGGCGCAGGCGGTGGCGTCCGGGCGCTGGGCGTAGATTAAAAGCTGTTCATCAAACGAGTATTTCTAAAGATATTGTCAAGGGGGAATGTAAGATTGAATTTTTACCTTTTTAGTTTTCTTTATTCTTTCAAAGGCAACCGCCGCCACTCATACAGAGAGGCGGCGGTTATAATCAGCATTATTTCAGCAGTACCTCCAAATCACTCTCCGGGGTTGTGATCGGGGCAATGTGATAATGCTCCGCCAGATACTGCAACACGTTGGGCGACAAGAACGCCGGAAGTGTAGGCCCCAAGCGGATATTTTGGATTCCCAGGTGTAAAAGCGTCAGCAGGATGCACACAGCCTTCTGCTCATACCAGGAAAGAACCATTGACAGCGGCAGATCGTTTACACCACATGAAAAAGTCTCTGCCAGGGCCACAGCCACTTGGATGGCACTGTATGCGTCATTGCATTGTCCCATATCCATCAGGCGGGGAAGTCCGGCAACGGTGCCAAGATCCAGGTCATTGAACCGGTACTTGCCACAGGCAAGAGTAAGTACGATACTGTCAGGAGGTGTCTGCTTTACAAACTCAGTATAGTAGCTGCGCCCTGGCTTTGCTCCATCGCAGCCGCCAACCAGGAAGAAATGTCTGACCACTCCGCTTTTGACTGCTTTGACCACTTTGTCCGCAACGGACAAGACCGCGTGACGCCCAAAGCCGGTTGTGACGGTTCTTCCGCCATTGATACCAGTAAACTGCATGGCTGTGGGGTAGCCGCCCAGTTCCAAGGCTTTTTGGATTACCGGCGAGAAGTCCTTTTCCGGCCCAATGTGAACCAGCCCCGGATATGAGACGGCTTCCGTCGTAAACACCCGGTCCGCGTAGCTTGTTTTCGGCGGCATGAGACAGTTTGTTGTAAAAAGGACCGGAGCGGGGATAGAAGCAAATTCCTTTTGCTGATTCTGCCAAGCAGTGCCGAAATTCCCTTTGAGATGGGGGTACTTTTTTAGTTCCGGATAACCGTGAGCCGGGAGCATTTCACCGTGGGTATAAATATTGATGCCCTTGTCCTTGGTCTGCTCCAAGAGTTGTTTCAAATCAAAGAGATCATGTCCGGAAATGACAATAAACGGCCCTTTCTCCACAGTCAAACTCACTTCTGTTGGAACGGGATTACCATAGGTTTCCGTATTAGCCTTATCCAGCAGCTCCATGCATTTCAGATTAACCGCTCCGACTTCCAGGACGATAGGGAGAAGTTCATCCATCCCCCAGTCCTCCATACCGACAGCAAAGAGGGCCTTATAAAAGAAGTGGTCTATTTCCGGGTCCGTATAGCCCAGGACAGCAGCGTGATACGCATAGGCGGCCATACCCCGGATGCCAAACAGAATCAGCGACTTCAGAGAGCGAATATCCTCCCCAGCAGTCCACAGATGCTCCATGTCATAGTCATCGTTCTTCCCGCAGGCTGAGGTACACTCATAGCAGAGAGGAACAATCTGCCGCTTTACCTCATCCACACGCCGGAGCAGAGCAGAAAGGGCCTCCTTGTCAAAATTCACATTCGTAATTGTCGCAAACAACCCTTCCCGCACAACCTGATTGGCGGCATGGCTAATCAGATGCCCATTTCCGTCTATAGTCCTTGCGAGGCCAATCAATTTCCCAGTAAGCTGATCCTGCATTTCAGCAATACCGGCCTGCTTACCACATACGCCAGAATTTCCAGTACAGCCTTTGCATCCCGCTGTCTGTTCACACTGGAAGCAAAACATTTTCTGTTCCATCACAGTTTCCACCTCGTAATTATTCTAAAATTTTTCCGTCCGTAGAAATAGTCACCACATTCCACGGAATAAACTTCCCGCTCTCCTGCAAGGCCTGTTTGACCGCGTTTTCGATTCCGCCGCAACAGGGAACTTCCATTCGTACTATGGTTACGCTCTTGATGTCATTTCCAGAAATGATTTGCGTCAGCTTTTCAGCATAGTCCCCCTCGTCCAGCTTGGGGCAGCCGATGAGCGTCACATGGCCGCGGATGAACACATCGTGGAAATTGCCATAGGCATAGGCGGTACAGTCTGCGGCAATGAGCAGCTTCGCACCGCTAAAGTATGGGGCGTTCACTGGCACCAGCTTAATCTGTACTGGCCATTGGATCAGCTGGCTGGCGGCAGGTGTCTGTGCGGCAGGGGCAACGTAAGAATCTCGGTGAATCGTCTTTGCGTTTGTTCCGGGACAACCGCAAGGCAGAGGCGCGCTCTTCTGTTTAGCGGCCATCACAGCCGCATGGTCATAGGCGGGCGCTTCTCGTATCTCAAAGCTGATCGCCTCCGTGGGGCAGGCGGGCAGGCAGTCACCCAGACCATCGCAGTAGTCCTCACGAGTGAGCCTCGCCTTACCGTCTACCATCTCAATAGCTCCCTCATGACAGGCAGCGGCACAGGCTCCGCATCCGTTACACTTTTCTTCATCGATATGAATTATTTTGCGAACCATAAAATTTTCCTTTCCGGTCAACTGTA
The DNA here is from genome assembly GCF_000403395.2 of Anaerotruncus sp. G3(2012). GTDB lineage: Bacteria > Bacillota > Clostridia > Oscillospirales > Ruminococcaceae > Anaerotruncus. Next base: position 450,247 of record NZ_KE159657.1, read on the forward strand.
TTCTTTGAATCCCTGTTGACATCTTGGAATCAGTATAGTATGATTTACGTGTTTTGTATGTTGAAATTTCAACAAAGGGAACAAATCTATGGAAAAATATTTTGAAGTATTGTGCATGTGTCCGCTGTTTCGGGATATTGCGCATTGGGAACTGACTAAGGCTCTACGTTGCCTCAACGCCAGGGTATCTTCCTTTGAAAAAGGAGAAGCCGTGATGAACGAGGGTGAACCAGCAAAATATGTGGGAATTGTCCTAACGGGCAGTTTTCAAATTGTACGGACGGATTTCTTTGGTAATCGAAGCATGATTGCCAACCTTGTTCCTGGTGAATTATTTGGGGAATCCTTTGCTTGTGCAGGAGTGGAGGCAGTCCCGGTTTCTGTGCTGGCATCGGAGGCTGCGGAGGTTATGCTGATTGACTGTTTGAAAATTTGTCATTCATGCAGTAATGCTTGTCAATTCCATCAACAGATGATTTATAATCTTCTTCAAATTGTTGCGGCAAAGAATTTGATGTTTCACCAAAAAATCGAGGTCACATCCAAGCGCACGACACATGAAAAGCTGATGGCGTATCTGATGCTTCAAGCTAAACAATTTGGCAGTCTGGAATTTGAAATACCATATGATCGCCAGGAGTTGGCAGATTATCTGGAAGTAGAGCGCAGTGGGTTGTCGGCGGAAATCGGAAAACTGCGTCGGCAAGGGGTCATTGAAGCAGACCGCAACAGATTCAAGATATACAAACCGTTTGATGTTTGAGGCATGAAAACATAGCGGTAGCAAGTAGCGGCAAGCAATGCGCCGGTATATACCCGGCGCTCGCTTGTTGGTGGCTGATGATTTTGTCAATATGAGTTGACACAATTCACGCAAGGAATATAGGATCTAAGCAGCAGCCGCAGTGAGGGACAGATAGAAGCGCTCTCTCTTGACAGCGGGTGGAAGGCCGCCGTTGGCGGAGCAGATACGGCGGTTGTTCCAGTAGCTCATAAAGTAACGCCAAATAAGAGATCTGAGTTCCTCCACGGTCAGCTGTTCAGTGTCCAGGCGGTCATAGAACAGTTCGCTCTTCATCCTGGCCCACATACTCTCGCAGCGGGCGTTGTCGTGGCATCGGCCACCGGCACGATTCATGCTCTGGCGGATGTCGTATTGGGTGACGGCCTGGCGGTAGGCGGCGCTGGTATACTGGCTGCCTCTGTCGGAATGGATGATGGCACCTTTCAGACCAGGATAAGCGGCTGCGGCGTTTTCCAGCGTCCGGACGCACAGCTCCGCGCGCATATTCGTCTCCATAGCCAGGCCGAGGACAGTCACATCAAAGCAGTCAAAGATGGCGGATACATACAATTTTCCGTCCTTTGCCTTGACCTCTGTGATATCCGTGACGCATTTTTCCAAAGGCCTCTGTGCGGAAAAGTCCCGTTTCAGCAGATCGTCGGACTTCATCGCCTCCCGGTCTTCCCTGGTGATCGCGTTGGGCTTGCGCTTCGGGCGGTGGCTCAGGCCAAGGCGTTCCATCACCCGGTACACCGTCCGCTCGCAGGGGATGGCGATCCCCTCCGGAGCTTTCAGCTCCAGAGCCTGGCGCATCCGAGTCCGTCCGTAAGTATCGTTGCAGGCGTCCTCCGCCACGATCTCCAGCATCGCATCCGCCAGCACCTGGTATTTCCACGGACGGTCCCGGTTGGCCAAATACTGGTAGAAGCCCTGCCGGCTGACTCCCAATACCGAGCAGTAAAACGCGATCTTTCCCTTCTTTTCGCCGTCTTCTGTCCTGAGCGCGATATACTTCATTCTTTGCTCCTTACTGACTTCCGACGGCTGGCGGCAAAAAAAGCGCTGGCTTCCTCCAAAAATTCGTTCTCTTCTTTCAATCGCCGATTGGCCTTTTCCAGCTCCTTGACCTGCCTGCGCAGCATCGTGATCTCCTCTGCCAGGCTCATCGCGCTGCCTGGCGTGTGGCTGCCTTCCCCCACCTCCAGGCGCCCCTCCCGCACCGCTTTCAGCCAGGCGTGGATCGTCCCTTTCGGGATGCCCAGCTCCTTCGCCGCTTTGTCTCCGCCGATCTCTCTGGCCAGCTTTACGGCCTGTACCTTGTACTCTTTATCGTAGCTTCGAGCCATTGCCTTTCCTCCTTCTTCTTCTCTTTTTTCTACTCCCTTGAGGAAAAGGTGTCAACTTTTTTTATACCATATCATGACGCCCCCAAGCCCCCGTAAGGACCGGCGCGGTCGCGCCGGTCCTTTTAAGCCGCCTTCGGCGTCTGCGCGTCGGAACAAACTCCACTCCGCTGCGCCCGCCTGACGGCGGGCATCCGCTCCATTCCGTTGTCCCTCCTTCTCCCCACACAACCCGCTTCGCTGGGTTTGCGTGGGGACCCCCATAATGCAGGGAGAGAAAAATCATTATCGTGCCTCCTGCTGGCGGTTGCGATTTTTCTCTTTCTCCGTCACGCCCAAAATCCGCTCCACGTTGTTTTTAGCGGTGAGCAGTTCAATCATTTTCGCCTTTGCCTGCTTGTACTCTGGATACCACTTTTTCTTCTTGGCCTGCAAGGTGGCATACTCCTGTTTCAGCGATTGCATAGACGGCAGCTTTTTCAAACCGAGAGAATTGAAGTACTGCTTCGCCGCTTGACAACCTTCGATCTCGCTGGTATGCTGTTCGTAAAACTTGGCCTGTTTCCTGCCTGTCAGTTTCCGATATTGGGCGTAAACCTCACGGTTCTTGGAGTACGTTCCAATGTGCCGTTGCAGTTCGGAAATGTCTTTCATTCTTTGTTCAGCGGCTTTCATCTGGTCGCCCAAATCGTTGAATTTCTGCGCCGCCGCATCACAGGCTTTCTCCAATTCTCCAAAATCAGTCAGACCCTTTTCCTGCAAGTAGATGACCGTCTTTGCCATCTCTTTGAGGTTGAAGATTTTTGCCCACCGCTCGAATCCGGGAGAGTTGGCCTGCTGCATTTTTGCTTGAATGTCAATCAGCAAATTGGGCTTGGACCTTGCCGCCGCCTTTGCCCTTGGAGCGACAATCCGTTTACCGGAAATGCGTTCCATAATTGCCGCTTCGGAGTAGTCCGCGCCGAGGGAATCACAGCGCACGAACCTCTTGCCGTGGGGGATTTTGAACGCAAGATGTTTGCCCCGCTTAACCTCCGCTCCCGCCGTTTTCATAGCGGCGAGGAAGCTGTCAAAATCCTTGCAGTCTTGACCGAGGGTGGTGTCGATGATCTGCTCCAACTGCCCTCGGACGGTGGGCGGTTTGTCCTCACCTAACCATGTGCCGTAGTTACCCCGGCTGGGCTTCGGCTCCGCAATCACCGACAGGCCATTTTCCAGGCACAGCATATCTGAAATTCTACGAACCGCAAACGAGGATCGCCAGAAGTTTCGGAATTTCCTGGTGCAGTCTATGGCGGTCGAGTTGAACACGATATGAGAATGAATGTGCTGTTTGTCAACGTGGGTACAGACAATAAAAGCGTGTTTCCCCTTGGTCAGCGACATAGCCAGGTCATAGCCAATCTTGTTTGCCAGTTCCGGGGTGATCTCCCCCGGCTTGAAGGACTGCCGCAGGTGGTAGGCAATCACATCATTGTCCTTCCATTCCCTGCCGGTAATGACGGCATACTGCCGCTTGGAAAATAGAAACTCCTGGTCAGCAATAGACGGGTTACACTGGTAAGCCGTGACCAGATTGCCGCCGTTTGTTTTCTCTGGATTCTTCACATAGTCCGTCACCCGACCCAGGGCCTCTGCCACGGTCCGTCCCTTGCCGCTGTGCAGGGGCATCAAGCGCGTTGTTGCCATCTTTGTGTTATTTTAGAACTAAACTCAGAAAGCCCTGAAAACACGGGACTTTGTGATGTTAGTTCTGTTTTTTGACCCAAAACAGAGGATAACAAAAGCGCAGGGCGGCGCAAGGAGGGTAGGACGCCCACTGGTACAATAAAACAAGGCTTCATAGAGCGGGTATCGCTGTCGGAGAAATCCGGCGGTCGGTATCCGCTCTTTTTTTGTGTCCACAGACTGGTACATAGGCGTGTATCCTGCCCCATCGAGGGGGCTGGGTACACGCCTTTTTTCTTTTTCCCATAAACCCACATTGAGAAAGCGAGGTGAACACAAATGCCAAGAGCAAAGAAAAAAGAGGCGGAGGCACCGACCGGAGCCGTGGCGGAGACCGTCCAGCGGATGCCCCTCTCCCAACTGCACCCTTTTGAAGGGCATCCCTTCAAGGTGCTGGATGACGATGCTATGACGGAGACCGTGGATAGCATCCGGCAGATGGGCGTTGCCAATCCCCTTATCGTGCGCCCGGACCCGGACGGCGGGTATGAGATCATCTCCGGCCACCGCCGCCACCATGCCGCAGAACTGGCGGGACTGGATGCCATCCCCGTCATTGTCCGGGAACTGGACGATGACGCCGCCGTCATCATGATGGTGGACTCCAACCTCCAGCGGGAGAACATCCTGCCCAGCGAGAGGGCAAAAGCCTACAAGATGAAACTGGAGGCTTTGAAGCATCAGGGGAGCCGGACCGACCTGACTTGTGAGCAAGACGCGCACAAGTTGGACGGGAAAAAATCCAGGGACATCATCGCGGAACAAGCCGGTACGAGCAAGGACTCGGTGCGCCGCTTTATCCGCCTGACAGAGCTGATCCCCGAAATCCTGGATATGGTGGACGAGAAAAAAATCTCCATGACGCCCGCGGTGGAGCTGTCCTACCTGAAGCCGGAGGAACAGCGGAACTTCCTGGAGGCGATGGACTACGCCCAGGCCGCACCCTCTGTGTCGCAGGCCCAGCGCATGAAGAAAAAGAGCCAGGAGAGCGGCTGCACCCTGGAGGATATGTGCGGCATCATGGACGAGATGAAGAAGGACGACATGGGACAGATCGCTTTCAAGACCAGCGACTTGCAGAAGTTCTTCCCCAAGTCCTACACGCCCAGGCAGATGAGCGACACCATCCTCCACCTGCTGGAACAGTGGCAGAGGCGGCGGCAGCGGGACCAGCAACGGTGACACGCCCCCTTTTGCGGGGCGCATTTTTATGAAACGGAAAAGGAGCATCTACGCTTATGAACAGTATCCATTTTCACTTCAACGGTGATGTGAACATCAACCTGTCCCTGCCCGACAGCGCGGACAGGCCCGGCTACAAAAAGCTGGTGGACTCCCTGGAGGACTATCTGCACGACGCGGCGGAGGAGGCCGCTGTCACGGAGGCCGAGGCGGACTCCATCGTGATGGTGATGCGCCCGGACAAGACCCCGGAGGTCATGCAGGAGACCCAGTGCTGGGACGAGATCGAGAGCAGGGGCAAGTACGACTGCCTGGAGGTCGTGTCGGACGATGCCCTGGATGTGGCGGGGCTGGCTATCGTCTTTGACGGGCGTCGCGTCCTGAACCTGGGCAGGGAGCGGTATCTGCTTGGCCCCGTGATCGTCTACAAGTACGATGAGGACGGGGACGGCGTTTCCCTCTCGGCGGAGGACGTGATCGCCGCCGTGGTCTACTTCGCCGACCATACCGTGACCCTCTACGCCGATGGGAAGGACTTCCCGGCGTTCCACATCTGAGGCGCCGGCGTCATGCCTCCGGCGCCGTTTCCGCAGAAAGGGGGAATGAGATTTGCAGGAGGAAGTAGAGAACAGGACAGTGAACCTGATGATAAGCACCAGCAAGCTGACCGGGCGGACGCTGGTGGCGGCGTTCCGAAAATACTGCCAGCACCGGGCGCGGGTCAAGGGCTGCAAGGCGGCGGAGGGCGACCACGGAAAGATGACGGTGGAGAAGCTGATCCGCAAGGACCAGGGGGCGCAGCAGATCGACATCGCAAAGAGCGGCATCCGGGACTTTGAGCGGGTGCTGAACAAGTACGGCGTGGACTACGCCATCCGCAAGGACGTGTCCCAGGAGCCGCCCCGCTTCATGGTGTTCTTCAAGGCGAAGGACGCCGATGTGCTGACCGCCGCCTTCAAGGAGTATTCCGTGAAGCTGTCCCGGAAAGAGAAGCGCCCCAGCGTCCTGAAAGCCCTGGCGCACCTGAAAGAGCTTGCCAAGTCCATCCCCTCCAAGGTGCGGGAGAAGAACCAGGAGCGTGAGCGATGAACCAGAAAACAAAGAAACTCATCATCCTGAACCTCCCCTATGCCATCATCGGGCTGTTCTGCTCCAATATCGGGGAGGCGTGGCGTATCGCGGAGGGTACGGACATCTCCACAAAGCTCCTCGGCTTCTTCACCTCGATGGGTACGGCGTGGGGGAACCCCATGCCCAGCTTCCACCCCTTCGACCTGTGCATCGGGCTTGCCATCGGCGCGGCGTTCCGGCTGGTGGTGTATGTGCGGAGCAAGAACGCCAGGAAATACCGCCACGGGGAGGAATACGGGAGCGCCAGATGAGGTGCATAATCTTAACTGTAAGCAACACATATATTGACGCAGGAGGGTATGCACATGAATGACTACAGCAAAATCACAGCCCTTTACTCCCGCTTATCCGTGGGGGACGAGGACAGGGACGGCGGCGAAAGCAACTCCATACAGAACCAGAAGAAATTTCTGGAAAGCTATGCCAGACAGCTAAAATTAACCAATATCCGGCACTACATTGACGATGACGAAAGCGGCAGATTTTTTGACCGCTCTGCCTACTCCCGCATGATTGAGGACGTGGAAAACGGCAAAATCGGCGTGTGCATTATGAAAGACATGACCCGCTGGGGACGCGACTATGATTTTGTCAATATGAGTTGACACAATTCACGCAAGGAATATAGGATCTAAGCAGCAGCCGCAGTGAGGGACAGATAGAAGCGCTCTCTCTTG
>NZ_KE159657.1:458141-470064 GCF_000403395.2 Anaerotruncus sp. G3(2012)
TGTACCTTGTACTCTTTATCGTAGCTTCGAGCCATTGCCTTTCCTCCTTCTTCTTCTCTTTTTTCTACTCCCTTGAGGAAAAGGTGTCAACTTTTTTTATACCATATCACCGCCCCCGCTTCCAGGAGCTCATGGCCGACATCAAGCGGGGCCTGATCCGCCGGGTGGTGGTTTACAAACTGGACCGTATCAGCCGTTCTATCCTGGACTTCGCCACTATGATGGAGCTGTTCCAACAGTACAATGTGGAGTTCGTTTCCTCTACGGAAAAGTTTGATACCTCCACCCCTATGGGCCGGGCTATGCTGAACATCTGCATTGTGTTCGCCCAGCTTGAACGGGAAACGATTCAGAAGCGGGTAACGGACGCCTACTATTCCCGTTGCCAGCGCGGATTTCACATGAGCGGTGCGGCCCCCTACGGCTTCAAGCTGGAGCCCACCACCATCCAGGGCATACGCACGAAAATGATGATCCCGGACCCCGACACGGCGAATATTGCCCGGTTGATGTTTGAAATGTACGCCGAGCCGTCCACATCGTTCGGGGATATTGCCCGGTACTTCGCCCAGGAGGGCATCCTGGTGTATGACAAGGAGCTGCGCCGGGGCTTCATTTCTCAAATGCTCCGCAACCCCATTTACGCCCAGGCGGACCTGGAGCTGTACGAGTTTTTCAAGGGGCAGGGAGCCGTGGTGGTGAACGAGGCGGCGGACTTCGCCGGGACCAACGGCTGCTATCTCTACCAGGGCCGGGACGTGCAGGAACGAAAAAACAAGGAGCTGAAAAATCAGATCCTTGTACTGGCCCCCAGCGAGGGCATTGTTCCCGCCGATACCTGGCTGCGGTGCAGGAAAAAGCTGATGGCGAACATCACATTCCAGGGCGGGCGCAAACCGAAAAATACCTGGCTGGCCGGAAAGATGAAGTGCGGCCACTGTGGGCGGGCGCTGAAAAGCCTGGGCAACCGGGCGGGGACCCAATACCTCTATTGCACCAAGCGGGCAGACAATATGAGCTGCGAGGGCTGCGGGACGCTTCGGACGGCGGAGTTTGAGCAGTTTGTCTATGAGGCGATGGTACATAAGCTCTCCGAGTTTCAGACGTTGACCGCCAAGGCCGAGACAGTCAACCCCAGGCTGACCGCTTTGAATGTGGAGCTGGCCCAGGTGGAGAACGAGATTGAGAAGCTGTTGAACACCCTGACCGGGGCCAGCGCGGTTTTGATGTCCTACGCCAACGGGAAGATCGAGGAGTTAGACGCCCGCCGTCAAGGGCTGATAAAGGAGATTGCCGCACTGAACGCGGAAAGCGTCTCCCCGCAAAAGATCGAGTATTTGTCCTCCCACCTGGGGAATTGGGACAACATCGACTTTGATGACCGGCGGCAGGTGGCCGACATCATTCTCTCCCAGGTCCAAGCCACCGCCGAGCGCGTTTCTTTTGAGTGGAAAATCTAATTTCTTGCCCCCAGCGCCTTATTCAATGGTGTGTTTACCATTGTCAAGCGTTGCTATCCTTGTGCAATCTGAGGGGACGGACTATAATAATAGAAATCTGCTAATTCTCGAAGATTACCTTGACGGAATTTTGACTTTCTCCCTATATGATGAAAAAGACTGGAGGTGTTCGCATGGCATACAGAATTTTGATTGTGGATGATGAACCTATCCTGACCGAATTGCTTTCCACCCATTTGCAGGATCACGGCTATACGGTTTCCGTTGCCAACAGCAGCAATGAAGCCATGGAAAAATTGAATACAAAGCCAAATCTTATTCTTCTGGACATCAATATGCCGGGGATGGATGGGCTGGAGCTGTGCAAAGTCATTCGGAATCACATCGTCTGCCCTATCCTGTTCCTGACGGCGCGGATCACTGAGCAGGATAAGGTCAACGGCCTGCGGGCTGGAGGGGACGACTATATTACCAAGCCATTCGGCTTGCAGGAATTGATCGCCCGTATTGAGGCACATCTGCGCCGGGACGAGCGGCACAACCGCCCACCGGAGGTCGTGACCTCCCAGGGACTGATTATCAATCTCTCTGATCGAAAAGTATTTTGGAATGAGCAGGAGCTTTCCTTTTCCAAGAGAGAATTTGACATCATCGAATTTCTGTCCTCTAACCCCAATCAGGTCTTTGACAAGGAGCGTATCTATGAGGCGGTATGGGGCTATGACGCGGAGGGCGACAGCAGCGTGATTAAAGAGCATATCCGCAAAATCCGCGCAAAGCTCATGCAGGCCAGCGGAAATGAGTACATCGAAACAGTTTGGGGGATGGGCTACCGATGGAAAAAATAAAAAGGCGGTCATTGAAACGCTCTTTTATGAAGGCTGTGGCGGTCACTATGTCAATCGTGTTTCTGTGCAGCGGTATTGCGATTTTCGGCTGTTACCGCTTTCAAAAGCATATTCTCCCCGATTCCAACGAGGTCTGGCTAACGCAGCAGACAACCGCCCCGGATGGTACGGTCACAGAAGCAAAAATGAGGTACATTCTTGATGGCTCGCCAGAGCCATTCGGCCAACTGGTAGCGGACGGCCAGGAACACAACGAGAATCAGGGACAGACGAGCTACATGATAGAGCGCATTGAATCCAGCTACTCTATGCTTTCCTCCAAAGCAAAAATGGCCTACCGCGCCTCGCAAATTTGTATGGTGCTGCTGCCGTTCCTGTTTGCTGTGATTGGAATTGCTTTGTGCGCGTGGTGGTTTTATCACAAGGTGCTGGAGCCGCCGATCACTGTCCTGATGGAGGCCACCGCCCACATTCAAGACCGGGATTTGAACTTCCAGATTACCTTTGACGGGCAGGATGAACTGGGCCGGCTCTGTGCCGCCTTTGAGAAAATGCGGCAGACCCTATATGAGAATAACCGTCAGATGTGGAGTATGCTGGAGGAACGCCGGGCGTTGCAGGCATCCGTGGCCCACGACCTGCGTAACCCCATCGCCATCATGACCGGTTATGTGGAATATTTGCAGGAGAACAGCCGGGGTGGGACCTTGACGGAGGAAAAACTGGAAAAGGCGCTCTCCAATCTCGGCATTACCGCGGAACGCATGGGCCGCTATACCGATACCATGCGTGACCTGGGGGCTATCGAAGAAACAGAAGTTCACCGCAGAGAGGTGGAGCTTCCTGATTTTTTACAGCACATGGCGGATTCTCTATCCATTCTGTTTCAGAATACCGATGTGCGTTTTTCCTGTGACCTCCATTTGCCGAAGGGGAGGGCCGTCCTTGACGGAGAGTTGTTGTACCGCGTTCTGGAAAATCTGATCTCCAATGCCCTCCGTTTTGCGGAGCGGGAAATTGGACTTACTTTTTGTCTGGAACATGGAATCCTGTTGGCCACCGTGACCGACGACGGGCCGGGCTTTTCGGACAAGTTGCTGCAAAAGAAAACCGCCCTGTTTTACTCCGAAGATACCTCCGGCAAGCACCTTGGCCTGGGACTGGCTGTAAGCCGGGTGCTGTGCCAAAAGCACGGGGGAACTATAGAGCTTTCAAACCAACCGCCCCACGGGGCCTGCGTGAAAGCCTCCATTAAATTGCAAGAAATATTGTACGGCACAGCCTTAATAACAGGAGGAGAAAATGGAAATATATGAAGTGATGCTTGACAGCAAACAATATGCCCAGTTAAAGAGTATGCTGATTGAAGATAGGAAGGGGGACTTAATAAGAAAAATACCAATCAACGGAAACGATTTGTTTTGTGATATGATTCATGAAATATATTCGCCTGTAATAGATGGATGGAGTACACTTGAAATTGTATTGAAAGAATCTGCCAAAGCACTGGATCTGTTAAGATTTATGACAAAACAGATATTTCCGGAGGACGAAAATTATTTTGTGAGACAGATTGGGAGAAATTGGGCAAATATTCGTTTGGAAAAGGATTACGCATTTAGAATATATAAGATCAAGGAAGAAGGCTTAAAATAAATTTTTAAAAGGAAATTTCTCATTTATCGGGCAGTTATCAATAATAGGCAACTGCCCATTCAGCCGTTTTGACAATGTGGAAATTTGATCGGCGTTTACAACGAAATGCCGCCCAAAAAACTTGGGCGGCATTTCGCTTTTCTTGACCGAATTTTGACTTTTTCCCGCTATGCTTAGTCCATCAAAGCAAAGGAGGCCATGTATGCGAAAACGATTGATCGCTGTTCCCCTGATGTGCGGCGCACTTTTATCCCTCGCCGCCTGCGGGAACTATGCCATTCCAGACAGTACGCCCCCGCCGTCACAGGCTGTTGCGGCAAACCCGTTTGAGGCGGCGGAGGAGGACGCCGGATTTCTGGCAATGCTCACCCACGAAGCTGCTTCGGCTGATTTCTCCGAGAGCGGGGAGCGCCTGCCCTTCCCCTATGACGGCGGCGAATTTCGGCTGGACTACCGATTCTCCCTCTCCGGCAAGATGGATACTGTTGGATTTCTCCTGTTTCTGGACGGCCAGCCCCAGCCCTACAAGGTGAACGATACCACAGCGGAGTATGAGTATTGCCACAGCTTCCCCACAGCAGAGGATCAGACCTTTTCCTTCCTCTTTGAGCCTGTGACCGGCAGCACCGGCGATACGCTGACCCTGACCGTGGTGAGCATCACGAACCCGGACTTCCAGCCGGATATGGAATCCACCTCCAGCTATGGCTGGTATCATAAGACGCTGGATTCCTGTGTTGAATTGAAGTTCAACGCAGACGCGCCCGCCACCCATTCAGACCTTCCGCCTGTCCGGGAAATCTTTTCACAAAGCGGAGTGCGGGAGGAAAAGGCCACAGCGCAGTATGTGGAAAACGAGCTTCCCAAATACGGCTGGGGCGGTGTGAGCATGGACACGCTGGATAGTGGGATCTATTATACCTTCTCCTATGACGGCGGCATCGTCTATGACAACCTGCGGGCCTCCGCTCCCGTTCCCCTGCGATTTACCATGTGCGGCACAGCCGGGACAAGTTACAGCATCGCTTTTTTCCTGGATCACCGGCCGGTGAAATTTGACGAAAGCACCTGCCGCTCCATTACATTGAGCAAAGGCGGCGTCATGGAGCTTGAGGCCGTGATCGACCCGGACAAGCTGGGGCAGTTTAACACCTTCTACTGTGTGGCCGTCCCCCAAGGTGGAGCATCCGGCCCGTTCTTTAAGACCAATTCTATTTTATTATATAAGGAGAACTGAACATGAAAAAGGCATTCTGCATGATATTGGCGCTGCTTTTTACCCTGGCGTTGTCCGCCTGCGGTAAGATGGATTCCCCGGCTCCTGCGGTTTCGGGAGGTGACCCCTCCGACACTCCTGCGGTTTCAAGGAGTGACCCCTCCGATACATCCGTGGTCGCTGTCCCGCCCTCTGACGGACAGCAGTACCAGCCCATTTCCCAGGCTGGTACATCCTGCACCTTCGACCCTGCCCTGTTTGGCGGCAAGCTCCAGAGCTGCGCCTATGCCGGGAATGGAACGCTTTTCGTGCTGGCGGACAAGCTGTACCTCTACGACACAGGGACTTCCTCGGTGCTGGCCACCGCAGAAGCACCCCTGCGCGACTTTGAATCCCAGGCCATTGACGGGGGCTACGTCCTGTCCGGCATGGGCGATAACGGCATGATGGCGTACATCTACGACAGCTCGCTCTCTCTGAATAAAGAGATCGCGGTGGATGAGCTTTTGCAGGGGGATCTTGTTGTCAGCGAAACCGGGGGCGTAGCGGCCTCCACGGACGGAAAGAAGCTGGCGTTTGCCGCCATGGGCGGGTTATATCTGTATGACCTGGAAAGCGGGAGCCTGACTACTCTCCTGAACGTGGCCCAAAATGCCGGGACCGCCAGCATTGGAATTTCCATGTTGAACGGCGCCGCGTTTGCTCAGGATAACAGCCAGATTGTGTTCTTTGGCAGCGGTAACTCAATTCCCGCGGTAGATGGCGAGGAAGGCTTTTCCATCCACGGGAGCATCGCCGTGGATGGCAGCGGTCTGAAGCTCACAAAACCGTCCGGCTACGAAATGGAAGAAATGCAGAGCAGCGTCAGCCGGTTGTTTTTCCCGCAGACCTTTACCCAGGCCAACGGCACGCTGCTTTGGATCGACCGGGCAACGGGCAGCGCCAATACGCTTTCCTTCTCTGCCAGCGGTGAGGGCAAAGACGGCGTGTACGGCTCGGAGCAGGGGGACTATGTCGCTACCGCCGTTCTGGGCAGCAATCTGACTGTTCGCGTCTATGACGTGGCCTCCGGCGCATTGGTTGCCACCGAAGTGATCGAGAACTCCGACCCTACATATTTCAACCGCATCCCCAGGATTTACCTTTTAGACGGGGCCAAGACCGCCGTAGTCGTTCTCGGAGGCAGCATTATCGAAGTTGATACGTTGGTATCCACATTTACATTTGGAGAATAACATGGAGATTACATTTGAAAGCGTATCGAAGCAATACAAGAAAAAATATGCGCTGAAAAACTTTACTGCTACATTGAACGAGGGCGTGTACGGCCTGCTGGGCGAAAACGGGGCCGGGAAAACCACGCTCATCAACACCTTTGTGGGCATTTTGCGGGGGGACAGCGGTACGATCCGGGTGGACGGTCAGGATGTGAGGACGCTGGGCAAAGCGTTCTTGTCCCAAATCGGCTATATGCCCCAGTATCCTATCTTCTATCGGGACTTTACCGTCAAGGATTTTCTGCTCTATATGTGTGCGCTGAAAGACATTCCCGCCCACGAAGGGCAGGACCGGGTTTCCGAGCTGCTGGCCACGGTGAACCTGACGGACGCACAGGACAAGAAAATCGGTGCGCTCTCCGGCGGTATGCGTCAGCGCGTCGGCATTGTGCAGGCCATGCTGTCCGACCCCAAAATCCTGATTCTGGACGAGCCTACCGCCGGTCTTGACCCCAGCGAGAGGATACGGTTTCGGAACCTGATCTCCCGATTTGCCCAGGGCCGGACGATCCTGCTGGCAACTCACATCGTTTCGGATGTTGAGTGCATCGCGCGGGAAATCCTGTTGCTGAAACAGGGGACGCTGCTCATGCAGGGAACGCCCGCCGCGCTGGAACGAAACATTGAGGGCAAGGTGTGGAATGTGACCGCCGGGGCCGAGGATGCCGCGCTGCTGACCGATCTATACTGTGTCAGCAACATGAAGCAGGAGGACGGACGGTTTACCCTCCGCATTGTTGAGGATGGATGCCCAATCAAGACCGCACAGCCTGTCCAGCCCAACCTGGAGGATGTGTTCTTGTACTATTGCAGGGGGGAGCGCCATGATACGTCTGATACGGTATGAGTTTATCAAGCAGTTCTGCAAACGCTCCATCCTGGCGCTCTTTGTGGTGTTCAGCCTCGCCAACCTGTTCAAAATCTATGGCGAATACAAATCCTACTCCTATCTGACAGACGGGAACGGAGAGCGGAGCTGGCACACGCTCCATTGGCAGCTTTACGAGGAATATCAGGGTGAAATCACCCCGGAGAAGATCGAACGCCTGCTTGCGGTTTATCAGCCACTTGTGGAGACCACATCGGATATGACCGCAAGCACCGCCACCGATGACCCCAATACGATGACCGGGAACCTGTACAGCGACAGGAACCTGCTGGACAAGTATTTTGTGCAGCCTATGCAGTATTCCTATGAGTACAGCGGCCGGTCGGAGCAAGTAGCAAACAGAGCGCGGCAAAGCGCCGCGCTCTATGGGGAACGGGGAGCGGTCTATCAGCAGAGGAAGAGCGGCGCGATCTATAACCTCTATGCTGGCCGCACCATCCCCGCCTTTTCCTATCGGGAAATGTGCAATTACTATCTGAACTATGATTTTTCCATCATCCTGACCCTCCTGCTCTGCCTCTATGGGATCATCGGAACCTTTGTGAGCGAGCGGGAAACGCAGATGGATATGCTGTTACTGGTAAGTCCTAACGGCGGCAGAAAAACAGCCCTGGCGAAAATCCTCGCGGCCACCCTGTTTCTGCTTTTGACCTCGCTGTGGTTTTCTCTCCTTGACCTGATTGGCTTTGCGGCCTCCTTTCAGACCTTGGAAGGGCTGACCCTGCCGGTGTTCGCGATTCCGAACTTTGCGGAAGTCTCCGTTAATCTCAGCATTTTTCAGTATGTCCTCCTGTCTGCGGCACTTAAATGCGCTGGTACATGGGTGATTGGGATGCTCTGGCTGTTGGTTTCGATGTTCTGGAAAAATGCCCTGCTCCCGTTTGTCATCAATTTTGCCCTCTGTATAGTGCTGGTTGTCAACGGAGCCGTTTGCGCCTACTCCAATTTCTTCTGGACAAAGGTGCTGAATCCCTATTCTCTGCTGACCAACCGTGTTCTCCTGGGCAAAACGGAGTTTGTGAACCTGGGCGGGTTCCCCGTCCTGACTTGGCAGGCCGCAGTTTGGATTTCTTTGACAGCGGGCTTTGTGCTTGTTACCGCAATCTATTTTCTGTCAGCGGAAAACTGCCACCGCTGTGTTGGGAGGGCAAAATGAGTGTTTTCTCTTATGAATGGAAAAAACTGATGGTCATGCAGCGGGGTCTGTTCTATATCCTGGCTGCGCTCCTGATCAGTACGGTTTGGCTGGCTGCAACCGACAGGCCGCAGAACAGCGCGATGGAAGAATACCGCGAGGAATACGAGTGGTATCTGGAACGGCTGGACGGGGCGTACACAGAGGAAAAGGCCGCTTGGCTGGAGCAGGAGGCCCAGGCCATCACGGAGGCCCGCTATGCCCGCTCCGGGTCCCAGGAAAGCTATTACAGCGGCCAGATCACAGAGGAACAATATGAGCGGCAGATCACGGAAGTCAACACTGTTTTGGCCCATGAGCATGGATTTGAAGCTGTGTATCAGCAATATTTATATATCTGCGAGAACACCGGCAATCGTTACTTTCTGAACACAAACGGCTGGGCGGGGCTGTTTTCCGCCCAAACGCTGGACTTCCCGCTGTTCCTTGTCATTTTGATTTTGGCAGCTACGGTTTTTTGCTCGGAGTATAGCTGCCAGATGGACGCGCTTTTGCGGACTGCGCCGCAGAGCCGTAAGAGTGCCGGATGCAAAGTCGTGATGACCCTCTGCGCCGTGTTTGTCCTCTGTGTAGGACTATCCCTGATCCGTTTTCTGTTCTTTGCGGTAAAATATGGCCTGCCCAATGGGGAGTACCCTGTTCAGAGTATCGCCAGTTTCGGGGGCAGTACAAAAAATATCTCTTTGCTGGCCGCGTATCTGATTCTGACCGTCCTGCGCTGTTTTGGCTCGGTGTATCTCGCTGCCCTGCTGCTCTTTACATCCGTTTTGGTGAAGAAATACGCTTTGACGGTGGTGATCGGAGTGGCATCCACCTTAATCCCGTATATCGGCCTGTCCAGACAGATCTGCTACCGCTTGCCGCTGCCCCTGCCGTTCCTGCTGGCAACCGGCTTTTTGGAGGGGGCTTCTTCTGTGGAGGATTCGTTGACAGGTGAAACCATCGTGACTTTTTCGGAGCGTTCCCCCCAGGAGCTGCTGGCCCTGCTCAGCCTGTCCGCTGTGTGCTGCGCCCTCATGGTATGGTGGGTCCTGCGGCAAAACACAAACTGCTGGCAGTCTGGAAGAAAAGCCGTCAGAGGCTGCGGGGTTGCCGCGCTCTGCCTGCCGGTGTTGCTCTCGCTGTCCGGCTGCTCTGTCACAGAATCTACAAACGGGATATTCAATTCATCTTCGCAAAGTGTGTCGGAAACTTACAGTGTGATCTTCGACGATCAGACGCGGACATACTCTCTGGAGAACCGGAAAACCGGCGCTTTGACGGATTTGGCCCTCTCTCCGCTGTTCGGGGCCTTTTCGGACGGAGAATCCGTCCAGGCGGTCTATATGGATGCTCCCTGCATTTACTATATGACCTCGCGCACAGAACAGTATGTGGATCGGGTCGGCAGCTACAACAGCACAGCTACCCAGGTGTCTATTGTCCAGCTTGATACAGAAACCTTTGAGGAACAGGTTATTTTTGAGAAAATAACGGACAGCGGGCGCTCTCTGCTGGGAATTGACTATACCGTGGGGGATACCTGGATGTTTCTGCAATACTGCTATGGCTTTTTCTTGAACAACGACAGCCTCTTTTTCATTACGAATGATGGGATTACGGAAGTGAGCAGGACGATCCAGCGAACGCAAGTGCTGGACATCCCCACCAGGGGGAATATAGCGTTTGATGGGCGGACGATCTACTTCATCAACGAAAATTCTTTGCTGACGACGTATGATACCAAGACCCAAAAAGCAAGGCCGTTTCGGAATATGGTTGCCTGTGACTTCTGCCTGACCGATCAGGGGTTATATTTCATCAACCGCATGGATTCCGACTGTGTTTATTTGTGCGGCAAGGACGGCGTTGGCAGTCTGAAGATTTCAAATGACCCGGCCCTGTCTGTTGATTATGACGGTGAGAAAGTTACCATGATCCTAAAATCGGACGGGAAGGAGGTGGTTTTTGAGCCGTGACGGTACGGGAGCGCCAAGCATCCGTCAGAGCAAGGCGAAAAAAGCGCGGCAGAAGGTTGATGATCGCCTATGCTTTGCGCGGTGTGATCTTCCTTCTGCTGGATCTGATGATTATTCTTATGGTATGTGGGGTGCTTTATATCAAGGAGCATCTGGCTCCTGCGCCGGACAGTGAATTGCCTGATGGGAATAGAGGAGATTCAACGGGCGATACCACTGTTGCGGGAAGCTCCATCATTCCGGCAGCGCCTTCTATTCCCGGACAAGTAAAAATTGCCTTGGATGCCGGACGTGGTGGAGATCAGCCTGGGTGCGTAATAAATGGTGCAACTGAAAAGGATATTACTTTGTCCATCGTTTTGCTACTCCAAGAAAAATTGGAATCAGAGGGTGCTGCCGTTGTTTTAACGCGGAGTGCCGATTCTGATGTCAGCTTGCCTGACTGTTCAGAGATCGCAAACAACGCCGGGGCGAATTATTTTATCAGCATCCATTGTAATTCGTATGAAGATGATTCTTCCGTCACAGGATTTGGGTGCTATTGCTATCAATCTGCTGAAAGTGAGAATCTGGAAGAAACTATCACATCAACGGCGGATAACCATTCGATTTCAACGCGGAAGGTAAAGGAGGAAAACTATGCCGTATTGCGCGAAACGGCGATTCCTGCTGTTCTAATTGGGGTCGGTTTTTTGACGAACACAGAAGAACGGGGAAAACTGTTGTCCCCGGAATATCAGGATACTGTGTCCTGTTTGCGGGAATAAAACCCATGACAAGATGCGGGAGGATACTGTACTGCTGAATTTCCCGATATATTGCCCTAAATGCAAGCAGGAAACGCTTATTGAGGGACAACAAAAAAATCACCGTCATCAAAGGGCCAGACGCATAGATGCAGAGCCGATGAACTTGTGAGCGAATCACCAGATCATCGGCTCTGCATATCACATTACATACTGTTTTGCATCTAAAAGATAAGTATTTTCCATTTGCCCGTCAGTTCATTTGCCATAGCGCGTACAGCGGCCAGGACCAGCCGCCCCTCTGTTCCGGGCGAGCTCGGTAAAGCCCCGCGATTTCCTGGATTTCGCGCTTTGATACTAAGAGCAATTTTGCTTTTAATAAGAACCTGTATTCACAAGGAGAAAAGAACGTGGTAAAATAGAGATATGGAAGAAAAAGGACGGGAGTCGTACCCTGGCGACTTGACGGATGAGCAGTGGGAAGAGATCGCCCCACTATATGCCGAGATGCGCAACTGCACGTGGAGCAAGAGGGAATTGACGGATGCTGTGCTGTATTTGGTAGATTCGGGGTGCAAATGGAGACAGTTGCCCCATGATTTTCCGCCATATTCAACGGTACACAGTTTTTATCGCCGCGCCCGGATCAGCGGGCTGTGGGATAAAATTCTGGAACAT
>NZ_KE159657.1:470694-485531 GCF_000403395.2 Anaerotruncus sp. G3(2012)
CGGTCATTCCGCCAAGGAAAAGCCGAAAACATCCTCGGAAGTATGATAAATATTTCTACAAACTTCGCCATCTCGTCGAGAACGCTTTCCTGCTTCTCAAAAGATGGCGCGGTATTGCGACTCGCTACGCTAAAAATGCCGCTTCTTTCGCTGCTGCTGTCCAAATACGTTGTATTGCTATTTGGCTCCTTCTTTATTGACGACACCATCTAGAGCCATTTGCAAAAATTTTCAGTGGTCTATTATTTTTATCATGCGTAATTGAATTACTGCTTGGACTGATTTATAGAAACAAGAACAATGGAGGTACAAAATGAACTTATTGGAAGTAAATTCTATCTGTAAAACCTATGGCGAGGGGGAAACCGCCGTTCACGCACTCAAAGAGATAAATTTTTCTGTTTCTAAGGGTGAGTTTGTTGCAGTTGTCGGAGAGTCCGGCTCTGGAAAAAGCACGCTTCTCAATATGATCGGTGCGCTGGATACGCCGACTTCGGGCAAAGTGTTTATTGACGGAAAAGAAATATTTACATTGGAAGATGAAGAACTTACAATTTTTCGCCGCAGGAATATCGGGTTTATTTTTCAGGCGTTTAATCTCATACCTGAATTGAATGTTGAACAAAATATTACATTCCCTTTGCTGCTTGACTATAAGAAGCCTGATCTTGCTTATTTAGAGGAAATATTAACCGTACTGAATTTACAGGAACGGCGGTATCATCTCCCCCGGCAGTTATCAGGCGGACAACAGCAGCGTGTGGCAATCGGCAGGGCATTGATTACCCGCCCTATGCTGATCTTAGCGGACGAACCGACCGGGAACCTTGACACACAGAACAGTAATGAAGTCATTGCACTTTTGAAAAATGCGTCCAAACGGTATGAACAGACAATAATTATGATTACGCATAACAGGAGCATTGCTTCTACCGCTGACCGGGTACTGCAGGTGTCGGACGGTATCATAACAGATTTCGGGAGGTGCGGCGAATGAAAGGCTATCTTGGTCTTGTTTCAGAATATGCAAAAGTCCATAAGAAGAAAAACCGCCTTACCATTATCTGCATTGCTATTTCTGTCATGCTGGTAACGGCAATTTTCGGAATGGCAGATATGAGCCTGAAAGCCCAAAAAGAGGAAGCCATACGGCGGTATGGAAACTGGCATACGATTATTTCCAATATCCCTTTAGAAACAGCGGACGCTATCAGCAACCGAAAAGACGTGTCTGTTTCCGGCTTTTTGGGTATGGCTTCCAGCACAACCTATCAGGGAAAAGAATTGATTATCCAAAGCAGCAGCGAGGAACTTGCGAAACAAATGAATTTATCAGTTACCGAGGGACATTACCCTGTTTCGGAAACGGAAGCATTGTTAGACAGGCAGGGCTTGGAGCAATTCGGGCTGTCTATTGGAGATACGATTGAAATTGTATATAGTGACGGGCAGACAAGGCAATATCAGATTTCAGGCACTTATGGCGATTTTTCCAGTTTGCAGGGAACAGACGCACACGGATTACAACTGGCAGAGGGTGGGCTGCGCTTCCTGCCGGAAACAGAATATCAGGAATATAATTATATCCAATTTAAGAACGGAACCAATATCAACCGTGCAAATGAAGAAATAAAAGCTGAATTTTCCCTGATAGATGAACAGATTTCTACAAATGTTATGCTTCTTGGCTTAATGGGGCAAAGCAAAGACACTACCATGCTGGAAGTCTACCTTACTGCGGCAGTTCTTTTTGTCCTTGTTGCCATGACTGGAACATTTATGATTGCCAGCAGCTTTAATATGAGCATTTTGGAGAGGACACAGTTTTTCGGCTTATTGCGCTGTCTTGGAGCTACAAAACGGCAGATTAAACGGTATATCCGCAGGGAGGGATTATTATACTGCCTGAAAGCAATTCCCGTCGGGTTACTTTCGGGGAGTGTCATTCTATGGATTGCTGAGAGTTAATATGTAGAGGGTGGTTTCTGCCACCAAATACATATGACTGCGGCTCATTTGTGGTGAATAGAACTTGCGGTTGTAGGAAAGGAGATAAAAATCCATATCGCATTATCGGTAGCCGCTACCAAAAACATCTGAAATGACGGAGGAAATACTATGGACGAATTAAAACCGAGTATCCATGACGAGGCAAACGGCCTTGATTATGTCCTTGCCGGGGACTACTACATCCCGGCTATCGAGCTGCCGGAGGACGATGACCGCCCCATCGGAAAATGGGGGCGGATGCACCGGGCGTATCTGGAGCAAACGAATCCACTCCTGCTCAACCACCTGATTTTGACGGGCAGGCTGCACATCTACCTTGCCGACCTCAACGAGCAGGCGCAGGATCGCTATCGGCTCATCATTAGGCAGATGGCTGCCGCCGAGGGCGTGACAGAGGACTTGAAACGCCGGTCACGGTGGGAATGGGTCAAGGCCATGAACAGCATTGTGAACCGCGCCGAGGAAAGCATCAAGCGTGAACTGATCTATACATGACCGATACTCCGGCATTTGCGCTGATAAGAAAATGTGAACGCTTCTGAGAGGCTCCCCATATGGGCGGGCCTTTCAGGAGCCTTGTTTTCTTTGCATTTGCGCCATCACTGACCGTCGGATTTACAGTCCTCTTAAGAATTTTGAGATAGAGCTTGACAAAGACGGGTGTTCCGACTATAATAGAATCCACAATTGAACTGGTGTATAACATAAACATATTTGAACTAATTGGCAGATACATAACCGACTGCGGAGAAAATCCGTGGGCGGTTTTTTGTATCTGCTTTTTCCTTTCTCATACATAACCCAAAATCCAGAAGTAGAAAGGTGGCGAAAATGACAACTGAATGACCGTCCGAGCAGCTAAACCGCCATGACCTCCACCAAGGAGCGAGCGCCCCATAAGGGGACGGCACAGCACCAGCAAAGGGATATGCCTGCCAGGAACTGCTTCGGGGAAAACGGCCTCCCATATCAGAAATTACTGTTTTGGATTTCAATGATATGAGAAAGGATACCATGACGAAAAACAACGACAACCAGAACTGCCAATATATGACCCGGCGCATCGGCTCCACCACCTACAAGGTGAAGGTCATCTTCTCCGACAACGGTGGCGAGACAATGGAAGAAAAAATTTTGCGGATGATCCGCAATGAGGGGCTGCAAAACGGTGAAGAACGTGATATGATGGATGCACCACAAATGAGCCGTCAGTCTGAAAGGAGCGCGTCATGAGCGCAAGACAGGCTGAAGAAAAGATCACGGCTTTATACGAGAGACTCTCTCGTGACGATGAATCCGCTGGGGACAGTAATTCAATCGTGAATCAGAAAAAATACCTGGAGGGCTACGCCGCCCAGCATAGCTTTTCCAATATCGTCCATTACACCGATGACGGATGGTCGGGCGGCAATTTTGACCGTCCGGCATGGAAACGGCTGGTGGCCGACATCGAGGCTGGAAAAGTGGCTCTGGTACTCACAAAGGACATGAGCAGAATCGGGAGAGATTATCTGCAAACCGGTTTCTATACGGAGGTCCTTTTCAGAAAATTTGGAGTGCGTTTCATCGCCATCGGCAACAGCATCGACAGCGCCGACCCCAATTCCAGTGAGTTTGCGCCGTTCGTCAACATCATGTCGGAATGGTATCTGCGGGATCTGAGCCGCAAGCAGCGAACTGCCATCCGGGTCAAGGGTGAGTCGGGCAAGCCCACCACCAACTGCGCCATCTACGGCTACCGGAAAGACCCCAACGACAAATACCACTGGCTGATCGACGAGGAAGCGGCGGCTGTTGTGCGGCGTATTTTTCAGCTTACCATTGAGGGCCACGGCCCCTATGAAATTGCCACGATGCTCTGTGAGGAAAAAATCGAAACACCCGCCGTCTATTTCGCCAGACAGGGCCGGGGCGTTTGGAAAAGCAGAGAGGACATTCCCCGGCCTTATAGCTGGAATGGCTTCGCGGTGGGGCAGATCCTCTCCAAGCCGGAGTATATGGGGCATACGGTCAACTTCCGCACTCACAAGGAATCCTACAAGGACAAGCGGGCTGTTGTTCACGCCCCGGAGGACTGGCTGATTTTTGAGAACACCCATGAGGCCATCGTGGATAAGGAGACCTGGGAGCTTGCCCAGAAACTGAGAAAGACGCCCCGCCGCCACGATACCATCGGCGAGGCCAATCCCCTGACCGGGCTTCTTTACTGCGCCGACTGCGGCGCGAAGCTGTATAACCACCGCTCACGGGGGACCGTTGCCAAGTCCTATCCGTCGGACTGGTTCGACTGCTCCACCTACACGCTGGCCCGGCAATCTCACGACAGTGCTTGCAGTAATCACCACATCTCCACCAAGGCCCTGCGGACGCTGATCCTGGAGACTATCCGGGCCGCCAGCACCTATGCCATCTCCAACGAGGCCGAGTTTATCCAGAAGGTTCGGGCGGCGTCTGAAGTCCGGCAGGCGCAGGCGGCAAAAGATTTGAAACGCAAACTGAACAAGGACAGGCGGCGCTGTGAGGAACTGGACACCATCATCAAGAAGCTATACGAATCCTACGCGGTGGGGCGCATCGGAGAGGAACGCTTTGACACTCTCCTTGCCGGGTATGAACAGGAGCAGACGGCGCTCCGCCAGTCCATCATGGAGGCGGAATCGGCGCTGGACAGCTTCGAGCAGGACACCGCCAATGTGGAACGGTTCCTCGCCCTGGCAAAGAAGTACACGGATTTCTCGGAACTGACTACGCCGATGATAAACGAGTTTATCGAGAAGACCATCGTCCACGCCCCGGAAAAGGTAGACGGCGACAGGACACAGCAAGTGGACATCTATCTGAAATTCATCGGGCGGTTCGACCTCCCGGTACCGGAACTGACGCCAGAGGAAGAAAAGAGACAGGCTTCTCTGCACAGGCATCGTGTCAAGAGCCGGGAACGCTATCAGATGATGAAAGCCGGCAAACACACTGTTGGCCAGCCGTTCAAGCTGGTTTGCAAATGCTGTGGGGAAGAATTTGAATCCACGCGGTCGAACACTCTGTTTTGTGGTTCGAACTGCCGGGCGAAATTCTATCGGCAGGAGGCGGCGGCGAGCAGGAGCCGCGAATGTGTCTGCGGAAACTGCGGGAACGTGTTCATCACGACCAGAAGCGATGTGAAATACTGCTGTGAGGTTTGCCAGAGGAAAGCGCACAGCAAAATGCGGTATAGGCAGAAGCGGGCCGAGGAGCAGGAAGCAGAAACCGTATAACACGAGATGGGGCGGGTCATATATTTTGGGCCCGCCCTGTTCTATGGAAAGAAGGGATAATTCCATGTGGAACTGTGATTGGGAATATGAAAATCAGGAAACGCTAAAGCAATGGTATGAAGAAAAACTCGCCGGAATAAGACCAAATTCCGCTGTACGGAAAATCGTCTGTAAGGGCTGTGGGCGGGATTTCTACACATTGATTGAAACCAAGAAATATTGCTATTATCACTTGTGCGGGAACCGGGGTTATCAGAAAGATTTGAAACAGCGGCGGCTGGAAAAACGGCAAAATCGAATCTGCAAGGGCTGCGGGAAAACCTTCACGCCCAAGCGGTCGGATGCGGTCTACTGCTGCAACGCCTGCCGCCAGCGGGCTTACCGCCAGAGCGTTACAGATAAAGCAAGTGACCAAATTGAACACTTGCAGTAACCGTAACAAAAGACTGAAAAGCGTTACGGCTGTTGGTAGTGTTCAAATTGAACACCACCACTAACTGTAACGGAAATACGGAATATGCGCCGGACATGGGTATTCGCCTCCCGTGTCCGGCCATTTTTTGAAAGTCTGATTTGTGATACGATGCCGAAAATCAAAAACGGTTGATTTTATTTGCGATGGGAGGAACCAAAACGCAATGAGTAAACGGACAGAAGAATTGAAAATCCGCATCTCGCCGGAGGACAAGGAGCGGATAAAACTCAAAATGGAGGATGCCGGTGTTCTGAACATGAGCGCTTATGTCCGTAAGATGGCGCTGGACGGAATCTGTATTAGGCTGGATTTGCAGGATGTGCGCCAGCTTGTTTCCATGCTCCAACGATGCACGAATAATCTGAACCAATACGCCAAGCGGGCAAACGAAACCGGGAGTATCTATGCAGCGGACATTGAGGATTTGCAGAACCGCCTGGACGAGATTTGGGAATTGTCCAGACAGACCCTTGCCAGTCTTGCCGCTATCCGATAGCGGGCAGAGGTGCAGACCAGCCCCGTTTTTCTTTTTCCAGCAAGGCCGTGTCTGCCGCTTCTCCGGCTCTCCAAGGGGCGAAAGCCCCGCCTGTCCCTGCGAAGCAGGGACAACAGCGTTCGGTTCCCGAACGCATAGCCAGCCCCGGCAACGGGGCTGTTCACGGGGTTTGGGGTACGGCCCCAACGAGCAAAAATGGACTTCCAGCGTGACCGCTGGAAGTCCATTTTGAGCATTTGTGGGAACAAATGCACTGCTCGCCAAGTAGCAAACCCCCATCAAACGTTCCAACTCATATCAAAATGGCAAAAGTCGGCCTTGCAATTCAATTATATTTTTGTCAGCGAAGTCATAACTATTGTAAATAGACGCAATTATAATTTGGTGTTCAGTATAATCCTCCGCCAGGATAGCCATCATCTCATTCACATTTTCCTCACTTACCTCACGCCCACTTGGTGAATCCAGAATAATTGGTAGGCATACCCCCGTGTGATTTCGAATTAAAGCTACATACGATATTTTGAAAGCAAATACAACCTTATGAAATATTGCCCCAGACAACGACTTGAGGTCGTTTGTAAAAATATAATCATTTCGCGCACTTACATACTTTTCATCCAAGCCAAGGCGGGTAGCATATCGTGAAATAAGGCTATGCAACTCGGCGACAAGAGGATTATTTTGTTTTACGCTTGTAATTACCTGTTCCTCTAAGGTTTTCCGTTCTTTTTCCAGCTTAGCAATGATCCTCTGTGTAGCCAAAGCATCAATGTCCATCTTTGAGATTTCACTATCAAATTGCTCTAAGCTACTTTTTACATTAAACAGCATCGAATCCCTGTCTTGCTTGGCTCTTAGCTGATGTATTTTCCGATCAATAACCGCAAGTTGCTCACAAATAATCTTCTGCTTTGCAACAAGAAGGAGGGTCGTATCAGCATAGCCAACTAAAGTATCTTTATTGACCGGGATTTCAGTGCCATCCGGCGTCTTTACCCGAAGCCTAAAAGAAGTAATGTATTTTTCAAAACTATTGTTTTTTCTAACTACGCTCTTTATGCGGCAGAGTTCTTCTTCAAGCGGTTTTCTCTCGCAGTAAAGCACTTCTAAGGCCGTGTCGATTTCATCAGCCGGAGAATCAGAATAGACCGCCTCTCCCAGTTTATTTATCTCGGCTTTATATTTGGCAACATCGAGCATATGTCTATATTTCCGAAGTTCTCGTTTGACTGTGGCAAGTCTTTGAGATAATTCATCATTTGATTTTTCGGACAATCCCCTAAGCAACGACTCAAGTGAAAAACGGATATTGCCAATAGCTTTTCCGCGATTTAACAGAGTCCATCCTTTTTCCTGGTCAACATAAAAGGCGCCAAGTAAATTTTCAACCACCTCAGAATTTTCAATACCAAAAATCAAGGTGTGTATTTCATTCTGCTCAGTAGGGAGGGAATATCCCTTTTCTGTTCCATCACAAGTGATTTCGATGTAGTCACGATTTCTGGTTAAGACAAACTCACTTTCAGGCACACCTATAACTGTAAGAATCGTCTCATAGTCGGAAAATCGAATGCCGCGGGTATTGGGTATCGGGTAGCCCAGGGCATACATAAGCATTCTCAGCAGAGTAGTCTTGCCAACGCTGTTTTCTTTGCTGAAAACAATATTTACTCCTGGGGTGAAGGTAAATATCTTTTGATTATCGCCTAAAAATGTCTGCTGCATGGAATTGACCTGCAATGAAACTATTCTCATAATTTCACCTTGCCTTTTATCCCGGCAATTACCCTGCGATTTTTGAGAACGTTTGAAATCGTAATTTGGATTACCATTTCTTCTGTGATAGCGTCTGCACCTTTCAAATCGAAATCGCTTTTGTACTGTTCCCACCTTTCGGATACAAAACGGCTCATCCGCTCTTTTGATTTCAGAGCAGGGAGGAAATCATTAAAATCACTGAGAACTTTTGAAACAAATTCAAATCGTTCGCTGTTGTTATTTATTACTGCCCTATA
This sequence comes from Anaerotruncus sp. G3(2012), assembly GCF_000403395.2. GTDB lineage: Bacteria > Bacillota > Clostridia > Oscillospirales > Ruminococcaceae > Anaerotruncus. Next base: position 478,948 of record NZ_KE159657.1, read on the forward strand.
CTTTTGAAGGATTTCCCTAACATCAGAAGGATCATAATCCTCTAATTCGGCATCTGTTTCACGGACTTCACACAGAATGGCAATAATAGGCCATATCATACTTTCCTTTGTTATTGTGGAAGTCCTCTGGGATGCATTTACCCTAAAAGAGTTTTGCCACAATGACAACATTTGACCTGTGGATACTTTACTGGCATCAAGGTCATTGAGAAATTCCATAGTCAACGATTGCAGCACCTTATATCGCTCGTCCTCGGATTCACCATGAAATTGCATCACACAAACTGTCAACATAGATGTATCAATACTATATCCATTTTTTGAGCAAATATCAGTTATCGACTTCTGGCAGCTTGTTGGTAACTCAGAAAATGGAGCCATATTAAGGGGACTGCTAAATTTATGCATCGTCCGTATGTTGTTAAAGGGATTGGGTGAATTCGTCACAAAGACAAGTTGCTCAACATCGGTTATCTTAGATGCCGCATTCAATGTCCGTAGACTGGCCTCCAAGTTTCTTTTCACATGACTAAAATCATCAGGCTTCTCGACCGATTTCGCTTGTGCCATCAGAATCTTTCCATTTGAAAATGTAATTTCAACATCCTCTGTTTCGCCTTCAACTTTGACTTTGGAAGCACTTTCAATATTTTTAAGCATCAGCATAATTGCCGCATTACTCTGAAATTCCCAGCCAAAGGCGGAAGCAGTTGCATTTGATGATTTTGGCATTGGCACATCCATCTCCCTTGTCCCCAACTTCTCCTCTTGTTTCACCAGCTTAGTCGATGCCAGTATCGGCTTTTACATATATACCTTATTTCTTCTCAACCGTTACCATTAGACGCCGCAATTATTTCGTCAATCTTGAACATTAACATACTGGCGAAAATCATTCGCCGCATAGAATCATCTTTCTCAAGCTCAATATTCTCGTGAGATTTGGGATTTCGCAACGCTGCCATAGCCCCGGCGAACAGGAAACGAGTACCCAAGTGGATGTCTTTTCCTGTTTGAGTAGTCCGATCTCCCGCCTCAAGTACTGGGTCATTATCGGCAAAAACCTTGTTCATAAGCGCCTGCCCATCAGGAACATTTTCGGAATCTGGATACGCTGTGCGATACAGTTCCTTAAGGCGAGAATTTATTTCAATGAATGCATTGCAGGCGGCTTCGGCGTAACTTCCATCTCTATACAATTTTTCAGAAACTCGCTGAATATTAGGGTGTAGTAAACGGCACAGCCCCATACTATTTGCTTGGTTTGTAGCGAGTATTTGTCCTTTAACAAAGTCCACAGCTTCAATAGTCTGCCCGTATACAATCAGATTGATATAAAAGCGCTGATATGGCAGTTCAGTAAAAAGAGCATTTTTCAAATCGACGAGATGGTTACTGATGAGAGGATTTATCCCTGAAATCTGTTGAGCCACACTTGCAATTCCCTCTCGGACATCAAGGACAGTCTTGAAGGGAATAGGTTGGTTAGCATTGTAGCAAGACAGTGACTGCAATTGAATAGATAGCTCGTTCACTTTTGTACTGTTCATTTTTTCTCCATCGGCTTGATCATCATTTTGGGTATCAGCCAGTTTTTATTTTTTGCGAAGTTCAACTAATAATTGAATTCAATCCCAGTCACTACGGAATTAAAGTCACAGAAAGGTAGCGCCTCAAAGTAATCCGTCCGAAGTCCAATGTCAAGCACATACATGAAAGCTGCAAAATCGTAGATGACTGGCTCGCCTTTGTTTGCCATAATATTCTTTCGTATGCTCTCCGTCTTGGCAATAAGACAGGTATACTGATACTGCTTATCAATGATTTGAGTATTTCCGTTCGGATGCGCTTTCTGCAAATGTTGTCCGCTGGTCAAAGCGATAAGATTCTCAATGTAATCAGCGATTTCTTCAAACTCATTCTGGGGAAAAATGTGATGCATATGAGTGGCCAGTTCCCCAACAGAAAAACGATCTAAAACCTCCGACATACCTTCACGATGGGCATCGTTAAACTTTCGGAGATATTTCATTGCTCTACTAATGCGGTACTGATACATCTGCTCTGTCTTTGGCTGCGGGTTGAAATCACCACGAGCGACATTCTTGTCCTTACCTACGGCATCATCTCTCCAGTTGGTCTGGTTATACATGATTTTGTCGTAAGTAATCATTGACCGGGAAAGACGTCCTTTTTCCACGCCCTTCTTGTGCAATTTACAGGCAAGAGGATTCAACACCTTGATAAAAATTCGGTTTGCCTCTATCGCTGTGTTGATTGGTGTGTATTTAATGCAAAAATCAGAAAACATGGTCTTAAGTTCCTGCAAGGATGCTTTTGTTTGCAATTCAAAAAAGGTTTCGAAGCCATCCCACAAGCCACTATTCTTAAGCGTCCTTTCAATATAAAGGCAGAGGAACTCAAAAGAATTACGCTCACGGAGAGCAATGTACTCCAATACATCCATGTTCTCTACGCTGAACTGAATAGTATTACGTACCACACCATCCTCGCGCAAAACCCCAGCCGCTGCAAGCATCTTCATCGGCTGACGGAAGAATTTGTTGTACTCATCAAGTGTTGTCCTTATGGTCGGATCAGGTTTACCAAACAGGTGCTGTACATTTTCTATTGCGTATTTGGAATGCCAGATGTCCGGCGACTGGAACGGCTGCTTACCTCCGTTCTGAATGTAGTCCACGATGCAGTCTGCCACAAAGCAAACTGCATCCAAGGCGCACTTTTGGTCGATCCAGCGGCCGTTTCCAGTTTTACGGATGTCATAATCATGCTCATCCAGAAATTTCTGTAAAATATTACTTGTCATTCTCTTTTAACACCCCGTAAAAAAACACACTCGTTTTATCTACATTGATTGACTGTGTTGACAGGTTTCTCGCAATGCCGTAGAACCTTCTATATTCCTCTGTGGAGAAATACGCTCTCTGCCTCTTAGTGAGCCGCAACGGTTTCTTTGGAATTAGAACCGCAACCGATCCATCCGGGATAATTCCAGGAAGATTCTCAATAACCCGTGGATTATAGGTCATGTTCGGTGTAAGATAAACGCTGCTATCATCCACATACTGATATGCAGAAAGAGTAACGGCTATTTCTTCTGGTAAATAAACATCATAGCCAGGAATATGAGTAATACCTTGTCCGTCATCATCAATATTTTTTGCTTTAATTACCCATAGGGAAGGGCCTACTCGCTCCGAACTTGTAATTGACTTCGTAATCTGCCTGTCCCGGAACACGGAGAATACATTAAAAATTAACTTGTCCGCTACTGCATCGAAATCCTCATCTCGATAAATTATAAAGTATGGAAATCTCTTATCTGTCAAGTAAGACTGCTCCCGAACAGATTTGCGATTGAATTTCATGCTGTAGACTGATGTTTCTCTTGGCTTCATCTTTGGGTATACGATAAGGCACATGGTTTCAATAGATACTCCTGTGAAACCGTAACGGCCGAAGTCAATGATGGTCTCAATTCGCATCTGCCGTAAAAGGTTCCTCGTATCCTCAAATTCTTCTGTACTGAGTAGGGTCTTATTCAGCACCAATGCAACGCAGTCACTGCAGCGGATACATTTTTCCAGAAACATCTCTGAGAGATTATTTGTAACATAATTTGCATTTGATGCAATACTTAACTCGATTTCTGGCGTTCTTTCTTTCAGTTTGGAGAAGGGAGGATTCCCGACCGCCAGGTCATATCGGTGTATTGTACGGTAAGTGAGAAAATCCTGACATATCCGATTAATTGTAAAGTTCTGCGGTATGTCAAGTTTCTCCAGCATGATGTCAAAGGTTTCGATGCTATCTGGGTCAATATCGACCACATCTAAAATGACATGGGGGACATTTTCATATCGCCTAAAGAGGAAAGGAATGAAACTACCCGCACCCACAGACGGTTCCAATATCCGTATCTCATCCTTGCTAAATGTTGGTAAACTACCCATGATTTCATTCACGATGAATTTGTTGGTGTAAAATGCGGCATTCTTCTCCCTGCGGGCGTTACAAAGTTCTGTAATCCGCATGAGTGATGCCACATCTAACTCCATAGGATTATCTCTTAAAAAAGCACGCAGATTTTCCCGGTTGTCCAAGTGATAATCCGCAATGATCCTGTTGATTTCGATAGACTCACACCTTTTCTGCGCCAACTTGTTGCGAATAGCCGCAGCGAGTTGGCGCATGATTTCAGTTGGAACAGCCTCACCCAAGCATTGGCGAATGTTCATTTCATGGCTTTTATAGACATCCAGTTTTTCCTCATTTGAAAGCGCATTCAATTCTTCGAGGCTCATGTCCACCCATCGAAAATCGTCTGGAATTGTCATCATTGCCATGAGTTCCCGGATACTATAAACTCTGTCCTGCTCGGGGTGAATCGTATTCTGTGCCGCCAATTGGTCGTTGCGGGTATGTACACACTGAATGAAACGATCCCAAGGTTGTCTTGTGTATTTATCTCGGTTTTTCCTGATGTTTTCGACAATCTGGCCGTTGACTACTCTGTGTGGCCGCTTTTCAGGAGAATCGTTGTCAAATGCGGATTCACCCTCTTTTAAGTCGTGAATCCACTCCCGCATCTCAGACTTATATGTGCGGAACGCATGGTAAAAATCGTCAACGTAAATCTCTCCCCACTCAAGTCTTGGAAAATCATAAATTACTTCCCGTAACGTCTTTTCTGGCCTGAACTCTGGATAAAGATCATATGGAGTGATGTTATTCCGATACGCCTTATCGACACCAATCATCAGTGTCCTCGTTCGAGAGGAATTTGAGCCATAATTCATAAAGTTCAAAATACGCCCAGAAATAACATAGTCTATTCCAAGAACCTCTCTGACATACTCTCCGATTGGAACAGTCCGTCCATCTGGAGTAATGCAAAGTGTCTTTTGGAAAGCCATGACATTCTCAAAAATGAAAAATCTCGGATTAATCTGACGGATAATCTCAACAGACTCAACTACGAGGCTATTTCTATTTATTTCCTTGTCATTCTTTTTGTGGTTAATGACACTGATACCCTGGCAGGGCGGCGTAGCAATAATGACATCTACACGATCATTTCCTTTATGCTTCCATTTACGAATTTCAGAGTAAATTCGTTGTTTAATCACATCTGATGTAATATCACCAACAATATAGCCAGAATCATACTCGCATTTATGGTTGCAACGTTGTACTTGCATCCGCCGTTCAATGATTTCATTAGTAGCAATACAACGGTATCCTTCCATTTGAAAACCGTGACAGCCAACACCAGCCGAACTAAACAGCGTCACATACGTCATACTCTTATCTTTTAACATGAGGTTCCTCCGTAAATGCTATTTTTTATATTCTACAATATCTCCGAAATCCGCATCCAGGACCTCACATATTTTTTCAAGTACCATCATAGTTACTTCTTGATCTTTTCTCATCCGGGTAACCGTGTTCGGCGCGATGTCAGCAGCTCTACGCATTTCGGCAACGCTCATATTCTTATCTATCAACAACTTCCATAATCTGTTATATGAAATCGACATGACCGTCCTCCAACGCTAAAACTGCAACGGGTATTACTCGGTACATTATGAACTATAAATAGCCAATAAAGATTATACCACGATTTTATGCTCATTACAACAGTTTTTCGCAATTTGTTGCGAATTTACATTCGAGCAAACACAAGAAAGGTCACCCTGCTAATTTTGCATGGCGACCTTATGTTCAGTCCTCAGATGAAAGACAGGACTATAAAAATTGAAGTCTTGCTTTTTTCGGCGAAAATATCCTTGACAAATGCCGTCTTGTTTATGTATTAAATGCGATTAACTCACAATATCTCCCGGAAATGCCGCAGTTTCAATTCAGCTTCCCCGGCATATTAGCGGGGACGGTAATAGGTGTTTTTGTTGTGATGATTGCGTCAAGTTCCCCGGCTAAAAATGCCGCAAAGGTATCTCCGCAAACAGCCGTAACAGGAAATATCAATCAGACTGCTCACCAAAACTTCAAAAAAGCGTCCAATACAAAAGCATTTCATGTAGATACGGCTATGGGACTGCGCCATGCCTTTTCTAACAAGAAAAGCATGATTTTGATTGCGGGTTCTTTTGCGATCAGTATTACCCTGTTTTTGTGTTTTACCATATTGATTACGTTTATGAACCACGCGTTAAGCCCCTTGAAGCCTTATGCGCCGGATTTGACGGTAGAGGGAAATGAACCACATATTTCTCTGCCCCATTCCTTGAAAGAAGAAATAGAACAGCTTCCGGGAACGGAAAAAGTATATGGGAGAATGTTTTGCACGGACATTCCCGCAAATGATAAAAAAGGCTCCAACAGGGCAACTTTAGAACCTGTATTCACAAGGAGAAAAGAACGTGGTAAAATAGAGATATGGAAGAAAAAGGACGGGAGTCGTACCCTAGCGACTTGACAGATGAGCAGTGGGAGGAGATCGCCCCACTATATGCCGAGATGCGCAACTGCACGTGGAGCAAGAGGGAATTGACGGATGCTGTGCTGTATTTGGTAGATTCGGGGTGCAAATGGAGACAGTT
>NZ_KE159657.1:486171-630437 GCF_000403395.2 Anaerotruncus sp. G3(2012)
AGTAAAGATTATGAGATATCCGTCTCATCTGCTGAGACTATCGTCAAAATTTCTCATTTCCATACCTTGCTTAAACGCTTATGAATACAGCTTCTTAGTTTCTTATGATGAACCTCAATTTTCATGGGCAAGTGATGTGTTGATTTCCGGGGATATTGAAAATGTTCAGAATGGAAACGGCGTTTTAGTGGATTATGGCTATTCACAGGAATTTCATTGGGAGATTGGCGACATTATCACGTTGGATATAAACGGCACAACGCATGAAGCGACGGTTTCCGGCATTGTGTCTGACGTTCCGCTGGATTCTTCCAATGGGGAGTGGATTATTGTCTGTTCCGAAAATACGTTTACCGCTTTAACGGGTATTACTGATTATAAGATTATCGAAGTTCAGGCAAGTACAGACATATCCGGGCAGATCAGGAACCTGATTACTCCTGATATGAAACTGCTTGATATGCGGCAGCACAACGAGGAAGTACGCACCGGGTATTTTGCTATGGCGGTCTTTGTCTATGGATTTCTGATCGTGATTGCGCTGGTGGCTTTAATCAATATTATCAACACGGTCAATGCAAGCGTTTCCAGCAGGATCAATCATTATGGTGTCATGCGGGCAGTCGGAATGTCGGGGAAACAAATTCAAAAGGTAATACGGGCAGAAGCCGCAGCTTACGCTATCACTGGCAGCATTGCCGGGGCTGTATCAGGGTTATTCCTGCACCGCTTTTTCTTTGAAATGCTTATTACTTCTAATTGGGGGCAGGAATGGGAACCGCCGTTATTGGTTCTTGCCGTAGTAATTTCAGCGGCAATCCTGACTACATTTATTGCTGTCATTGCACCGTCCCGGAAGATTAAAAAGACAAGCATTGTCAATGTAGTAAATGCGGGGTGACTGACCATGAAAAAAATCTTAATCGTAGATGATTACCCTGATATTTTAGAGGGATTAAGCTATGTTCTGAAAGACCATTATGAAGTAACAACCGCTGGCAATCTGACAGAAGCTAAAAAGGAAGTGTCAACCACTGTATTTGATGTGATTTGCTCTGACTATGCTATGCCGGACGGAACCGGGCTTGAACTGTTAGAATTTTGCAGACAGGAAAAGTTTTCTATGCTGTTTATCCTTATGTCTGCTATGCGGGAAGAACGTATTGTTATGGAAGCAAAATTGCATGGTGCGGTGTTTATGGAAAAAACAGACAGCGATTTGATTTCGTTTCTTCGAGAAAATGCGAACTAAATAATTCAAATATGATTGTTAGGGCTTGTTTGAAAAATAAATATTGCACAAACCAAATAAAAGTGCGAAAATAGAGCTATGAAGCGATATGAATTGACAAAAGCACAATGGGAACGCGTGAAGAAGTTGCTTCCAGCAGGGAGGACGGGGAAACGAGGCCGACCTCGGAAAGATGATCGAAATATGCTCAATGGGATGCTTTGGATCGTCCGCAGCGGAGCACAGTGGCGCGAATTGCCGGAGGCGTATGGCCCCTGGCAGTCTGTGTATGCCCGATTTGCCAAATGGCGGGACGATGGTACATTGGAAACCATATTTCGCGCATTGACCGCAGATGCGGATATGGAAAACCTGAGCCTGGACTCTACCTGCATCAAGGTTCACGAGAGTGCCAACGGAGGGGGAAAAAACGGCGGATAAGGCAGTTGGGCGGACCAGAGGTGGGTTGAACACAAAGCTGCACGCTATTGTGGATGGACTGGGGAATCCGGTTGAATTCATGCTGTCTGCAGGGAATGACCATGATTCAGTCCACGCTGTTGAACTGCTGGAAAAGGTAAAAATCAGCGGCAGCAATGTATTAGCAGACCGGGCTTATGGGGCAAAGACGATCCGAGCTTACATCTCGGAACAAGGAGCCAGCTATGTGATCCCACCGCAGAGCAATGTTTCTGAGCCATGGCCGGTAGACTGGTGCTTATATAAAGAGCGTCATTTGGTTGAATGCTTCTTCCAAAAGCTCAAATGGTTTCGCAGAATCGCCACCAGATATGACAAATTGGATGCGTCTTTTCTCGCTTTCGTTTACATTGCCGCTATCGCTATTTTGTTGATTTAGCTCAGCCTTCACTATTTTTCAAACAAGCCCTAACCTCCTTTTCGTTAAAGTTGCACAAATTTCAGGCTTAAATTTCTGTAATTATTTTTTGCCTCCTTCCTGTCTACCCACGCAAAAAAGCCGCCCGGTTTTGATGGCCGGACGGCCTTTCAGCGTAATGTGATAGATCAAATATTATTTTTGTTGTTGGTAGGCTCCGAAAAGCCTTGTATTTGCGGTTTTCCTAATTTATATGGCCCTTACGATAGGCACTTCAAAACGGCTATAAAGTGAGGGGCAATATGCTCCATCACCGGGAGGGACAAGCTGCTGCGGCGGCTTGTCCCTTCTGACATTTGAAGGAGGTCTTTATGACAATTATCAGACTGAAGCACCGCCACCCTCGCTGCCCAATCAACTGCACCCCTACACCCCTCTTGGTACTGCCCTTGGAGGAATTGCTGATCCAGGACGAAGCCGCAGTAGCGTTGCTGCTGGCGAATCTGTCCCAGGTCCAAGTCCGGCAGTCCCACGCCCGCGCCGCCGCCAGTGCGATCACGAAGCTGGAACGGTTTTTCATCAAAAGCGGCTGGATGCCGAAGGAGGCTTGATGCGCAAATGGACAAAGAATTGTTAGAGGCTCAAAAGGCCGAGGCAGAAAAGGAAGCCCGCCAGTATGAAAACCAGATAAAGATTTTGCTGAACAAGCAGAGGGACGCAGAGCGCCACGCCCGGAATCACCGCCTGATTGTGCATGGCGCAATCATGGAGGGAGTGTTCCCTTTCACCGCCAGCATGGACGGCGAGGCGATCAAGGCATTTCTTATTGCCCTTTCCCGTCTGCCGGGAGCAACGGGGGCGGCGGAAAAAGCACAGAACGCCGGGGACGAGGGATAGTCCGTTCGGAGAACGGCGCACTTATACACCGTGTCCGGTGCCGTGCGCGCGTCGTCGCAAAGTCCGCTCAACTCCGTTTCCGCCTGCGGCGAAAACTGCGTCCGCTCCCTTGCTCCTCCTTTCCCCACGCAACCCGCTCCGCTGGGCTTGCGCGGGGACCCCAGGTTGGGGCTTGTTGCGTCCTGCGGACGCGATGGGGAAGTACCTTCCCCAAACCCCATGTGCGCCAGCAAAAACAGAACATCCGCTTTGCGTCTGTTTCGTTTCCGCTGGCCTATATTCCCCGCCACCGACTGCGGAGGAAGGAGGAAAAGCAGATAGCAATTTTTCACTGTCCCATTCAAATCATCAAGCGGAGCATAGGCCGCTCTGCTGTCGCTGCCGCCGCCTACCGGAGCGGCGAACGGCTGACTAATGAGTGGGACGGAAAAACCCACGACTACACGCATAAACCCGGTGTTGTCCATACGGAGATCATGCTGCCTGCTCACGCCCCGCCGGAGTTTCAAGACCGTTCCACCCTTTGGAACTCTGTGGAGCAGATCGAGAAAGCCAGCGACGCCCAGCTTGCCCGTGAAATCGAAGCTGCCCTTCCTGTGGAGTTGTCCAGAGCGGAGCAGTTGGCCCTTGTCCGGGCATTCATCAAAGATAACTTTGTAGCTGCTGGGATGTGCGCCGATTTTGCGCTCCACGACAAGGGTGACGGGAACCCTCACGCTCATATTCTGCTGACCATTCGACCATTGAAACCGGACGGACGCTGGGGGCCGAAGTGCCGCAAGGTATACGACCTGGACAGCCAGGGCAACCGTATCCCGGACGGCAAAGGCGGCTGGAAGAATCACCGAGAGGACACCACCGATTGGAACAATCGGGAGAACGCCGAGAAGTGGCGGGCGGCGTGGGCCGCTTACGCTAATCGTGCGTTGGAGGCGGCGGGCAGGCCGGAGCGCATCGACCATCGCAGCTACGAGCGGCAGGGCATTGACAAAATCCCTTCCATCCACATGGGTGTTGCCGCCAGCCAGATGGAACGGAAGGGCATCCAGACGGAGAAAGGGAACGTCAACCGCCAAATCGCCGCAGATAACAAATTGCTGAAGGAACTCAAAGCCCGTATCACCCGGATTTACAACTGGACGAAGGAGCAGGCCCAAGCCGACCATCCCCCGGACAACGGCAGTCTTGTGACCCGTCTCTATGAAGCCCAGGCGGAGGTCAACAGGAACAAAGCCCGCTACCGTTCCGGCAGGATTAAGGCCCTCCAGGAGAACGCGAAGCTGCTGGCGTTTTTACAGGGCAACGGTATCACGTCCATGCAGGAACTTTATGAAAAGGTTACTGCCATGAACAAGGATTATTACGATCTCCGGGGACAAATTGTCAAGGCCGAGCGCCGTCTTGCTGTGCTGGATGAACGGCTGGAAATGTGCGCTCAATACGACAGGTGCAAGGCCGTCCGCCAGAAGCTGGACAAGGTAAAGCCCCGCAAGCGGGAGCAGTACCAGCAGGAGCATAGGGCCGAGTTAGCCGACTTTGAAGCCGCAGAGCGTTTTCTGAAAGATTTGAAAGCGTCCGGCGAAGCGATCACGCCCAAGGCATGGCGGGCCGAGGCCGCGAAGCTGACCATGCAGAAGGACGCAGATTATCAGGAAATGCGGGATATGCGGGATGAGATCAAAGCGGTTGAATCACTCCGTAAAACCGCTGACCGTCTGGCTCGTGATGGGCAGCACCAGCAGAAGGAAAATGAACGATAACACTATGATTTTGAAGAAAGGATTTTGCAATTATGGATATGAACCCGTGGGAACGCCGCCAGAAGATTTTGGAGGTTTTATGCCTCCGGCGGCACGATACTTACAGAAATCTGGCGCATGAGTTTAATGTCAGCACCGGGACAATTCGCCGTGACATTGTGGTGCTGACCTGTTCCTATCCGGTTGAAACCGTAAAAGGCCATCATGGCGGCGTCAGAGTGGCGGAGTGGTTTCACCTGGACCGCCGTTCGCTGAACTCTGCGGAGATCACTTTTCTCCGCAGGCTGGGGGAATCGCTGGACGGCTCTGACCTGGAAATGCTCAACCGGATTATCGCTATATTTTCGCATTGAGGGCAACCGCCATGCAAATGAAAATCAGCGAAATCAAAATCAATCCTGGGCGGCGCGACACCCAGCAGCGGAACGTGGAGGAACTGGCTCGAAGCATCGCCGCCGTGGGCCTGATGAACCCGATCACTGTTACCCAGGACAATACGCTTATTGCTGGTCTGCACCGCCTGGAAGCTGTGAAGTTGCTGGGTTGGACGGAGATCGAGTGCGCTATCAGTGAGGCGGACGGACTGCAAGCGGAGTTGGCGGAGATTGACGAGAATTTTGTTCGGGCGGGTCTGTCCCACCGGGAGTTGGGCGATCTGCTTCTGCGCCGGAAGGAACTCTATGAAGCCATCCACCCCGAAACCCGCCAGGGCCAGCGAAATGGGAAGACGGCTAAAAACGCAAATTTTTCGCTTTTAGAAACAAAGTCCTTTGCCCAGGACACCGCCGAAAAGTTGGGGGTCAGCAAGCGCACCGTTGAGCAGCTTGTCCAGACTGCTGCCAATCTGACCCCGGAGGCAAAGAAAACCATCCGGGACGCTGGCGATAAGATCACCAAGGGGGCCGCGCTGAAAATTTCCAGACTGCCCCCTGACCAGCAGGAGGAAGCTGCTGCCGTTCTGACCGTAGCGCCGCCCACACCGAAGGCGGCAGGGGATGATGGACGGCGAAGCGGCGTTGAGCGAGTTTAAGGCCCTATGCGCCCGCTATGTTTCCGGCATTGAATCCCTCCACCATCGGGCGGAAATTTTCGCCGGAATGACAATTTCCCAATTTGATGAGCTTGGAGACAGTGCATATTCGGTCACGACCGCAATCAAAGGATTTTTCGAGAAGGTGCATGAAATCCGACACGAAATGGAGAAGGAACATGAAAACTGACTACATCACCAGCGGCTCCACCCTGCCGCCCTACCTGGCTTATCCCCGGTTTCTGCTGGGCATGAATATCCGGCTGACGGCCAAAGAAGTCTACCGATCATGCTGGATATGACGCTGAACTCCGAGGCCGCGCAAACCGACAAGCGCGGGCGGCGGTATCTGGCGTTCTACAACAAGACCATCGCGGAGATCATCGACCGCACCTCCAGCACCGTGGCGCAATCTCTGCGGGAGTTGGAGGCCGTGGGGCTGGTGGAGAAGAAGCTGATAGCCCTCCATACCCCCTATCACATCTACATCAAGTTACCCACAGGAGAGAACGAGCCGTGATTGTCCACATGAACTACCAGCAGTACCGCACCGCCCGGAGGCTAGTACATAGCTGCTGTAACTACGATTGTGGGAACTGTCTGCTCCTGGACGATGGTGAGGAATGTGTCTGCCCGCAGAGCATCACATATTCTCTGGTGTGCCGTTGGTTCCGCGCCGCCGTCCTGCCGCTGGACGCTGGCCTGTGCGCCGCCCTGCTCCACCGGGCAGACAGAAAGAAATGCGTTCTCTGCGGCGGCTACTATCTGCCGAAATCTAACCGGGCGAAATACTGCCCGGAATGTGCTGTTGCGGCCCGCCGGAAGAAAGAAGCAGAGCGCCAGCGCAAACGCTACTACGATTCTACGCATTTAGGGCCTAAAAAGTCCTGATTTTTCAAGGCTTTCCGGGAGCGGCTCAATGGGGGCCTGATACATTCCCTATCCAGCCCCCCGGAAGGCCCTCAGACGGCCTGCAACGGCGATTCTACAAAGGAGTTTTACCCTATGGCTGAAAACAGGAGATTTTACTATCTCAAACTGAAAGAAGGTTTCTACAACAGCGAGACTATGGTTGTCCTGGAAAGTATGCCGGATGGCCTGTTGTACTCGAATCTGCTGCTGAAAATGTACCTTATGTCACTGAAAAGCGGCGGAATCCTCATGCTCAACGAGCATCTTCCCCATACTGTCCAGACCATTGCCACCTTTACCCGGCACCAGATCGGGACGGTAGAGAGGGCAATCAAGGTGTTCATGGAATTTGGCCTTGTGGAAGTCCTGACAGACGGCGCTTTCTATATGGCTGACATTCAACTGCTGATTGGTCAGTCCTCCACCGAGGGCGAGAGGAAGAAGCGGGAGCGGAGCCGGTTACAGCGTCAAAAACTGCTGCCCTCCGGCAAAGTGGACATTTGTCCACCCATAGACCAGGTGGACAAATGTCCCCCTATATTAGAGATTAGAGATAAAGAGTATAGAGATAAGAGTTTAGAGAATAGAGAGGGGGAACACGCCCGCACGTTGGGCCGGTATCAAAATGTTTTTCTGTCTGCTGGTGAATTGTCAGAACTGCAAGCTGACTTCCCCACCGTCTGGCAGGAGTACATCGAGAGGTTATCCGAGTACATGGCCTCCACCGGCAGGACGTACAAAAGCCACGCTGCCACCATTCGCCGCTGGATAGCGGATGACCGCCGCAAAGCCGCTCCCCCTGCCCGTGATCGAGATTACAGTGTGAAGGATGGTGACACGGTATGACGGAGATCCGCGAGGACGAGTACACAGACCCGGCTGACGGATTGATTCATTGCCGGAAATGCGGAGGCCCCCGGCAGGCGGTCATTCCCGACCCGTTCAAGGGCGGCAGCTTCAAGCCCCGTTGCGTCTGCCCCTGTCAGCAGGAGGCGGAACGCCGCCGCAAGGAGGCCGAGGAACGCCGCCAGCGCATAGAGCGCATCAAGCGGCGCAAAGCCCAAGGCTTGCAAGACCGCTACCTCTACGGCTACACTTTCGCCCACGATAACGGCGATAACCCTGTTATGACGAAAGCCCACGCATACGTTGACCATTGGCCCCAGGCGTTTAAGCGGAACATTGGGCTGTTGCTGTTCGGCGACGTGGGGACTGGTAAATCTTTCGCGGCCGGGTGCATCGCAAACGCCCTTCTCGACCGGGACATACCTGTACTCATGACCAACTTCCCCGCTATCCTGGCCCGCCTGTGCGGGACATTCGGAGAGGACAGGACGGACTTTCTGGACAGCCTGGGAGACCATGACCTGTTAATCATAGACGATCTGGGCGCGAAGCGCAACACCGAGTATGCCCTTGAGCAGATGTTTTCCATCATCGACAGCCGGTATCGTTGCAACAAGCCGCTGATCGTGACCACGAATCTGAAGCTGGATGAGTTGAAGCGCCCCGCCCGACCTCACCCACGCCCGTATCTATGACCGGATTTTAGAACGCTGCGCCCCCCTCCTCTTTGCCGGAAAGAACTTCCGTGAGGACAACGCCGCCAACACAAAGGCGGCGGCGCGGCAGATTATCACATCAACTGCGGCCAGCCATCGGCAGACCGCCACCGAGAAAGGAGAACTATGAGTAATGAAACCAGCACCACCGAGACGAGCATCTACCCCAAGGCCACGCCGCAGACCCCGCCCGTGCTGGTGAAGAAAATCGGCAAGACCACCTACCGGGTGTGGGCGCATTTCAGCACCACCAGCACCAAGACAATGGAGGACGAAATCAAACGCCTACTTCGTGAGGAAGTCCGTCAGGTGACGGAAAACGAGTAACAGCGCAAGTAGACCGGGAACCGCAACAGGCTCCCGGTCATTTTTATCGCCGTTTTGTGAATAATTTGTAAATATGATGAAAAAGTCCTTGATGATGTGATTC
Organism: Anaerotruncus sp. G3(2012); assembly: GCF_000403395.2. Lineage (GTDB taxonomy): Bacteria > Bacillota > Clostridia > Oscillospirales > Ruminococcaceae > Anaerotruncus. The sequence continues at coordinate 494,832 of NZ_KE159657.1, forward strand.
TATTACTTGAAATCCAACGAAGGACATGGTACAATGCTTACGCCCTGCCATGTCCTTTTTTGAAAGGGGTATCCATGTCAGAAAAGAGACGAGATGGCAAAGACCGTCTCCTCAGAACAGGGGAGAGCCGGTGTGCCGACGGAAAAAGTGACAAATTGCCGCTGAAGAAGCGTTCCTGTGAAGTTCTCAGGGATGGGGTGATTACTGAAATCAAGAAGAGCCACGACTGGGAGAAGCCTAAGCGTCACGCGCTGACAGTTTCTGAGCAGGAGGCATTCGTTGATTTTGTGGCACGAACTCCAACGTACTGTCACTGGTCAAACTTGTTCACCGTGTTGCTTGGTACTGGAATGAGAGTAGGCGAGTGCCTTGGCCTTCGGTGGGAAGACTGTGACTTTAAGGGCAAGATTATTAATGTAAATCACAATCTCATACATCGAGTCACAGAAGCCGGGAATATGGAAATCTATATCACAACTCCGAAAACAAAGGCGGGCATTCGCATTATTCCGATGTTCGATGATGTGAAGCGGGCCTTGTTAGACAAGAGGCTGAAACAAATGGAGCATGGCTTTACACGAACCGGGATAGATGGCTATTCCGGCTTTATCTTCCAAAATCGTTTTCAGGAGATCCTCATTCCACATCTAGTTCATCGGGCCATCTGGCGCATCATCCGGGATCGTAACATTGAGGCAGGAGAAACCGGAGCGATCTGGTTACCGCATTTTTCCGTCCACAACCTACGGCCCACTTTTTGTACAAGGCTTTGTGAGAACGAGCCGAATATCAAGATTATCCAGGAAATCATGGGGCGTCGGAACATTGAAACTACAATGGACGTGTATAACGAGGCCACCAAAGAGAAGAAGATGGAATCAATTTCCAACCTGGAGGGCAAAATTAAGATAAGCTGAGTTTTACGACAAATCATGGAATACACTGTGTAACACTAAACGATATGCCGAGAAAGTAGGAAAACTGGCATGAATGGTCACGATTTGATAACTTATGTAACGGTATGCGGAGTGGAGAAACAATGTCCAGCCATAAAGCTGCTGGACAAATAAAGGGCCTGTTGGAGTGCAGTTGTCAACAAGAGAAGTTCTGAGGGAGTATAGTGCTCCTTCGGGCTTTTTCTTTTGACAGGAAGGCTTGGGACGCATTTTCGTTTGGTTTAGGACTCAATTTTCCACATCACATACGGAAAGGGTGGCGCTTGGATGGAGCAGCAGGAAAAGAGCATTCTGATGCGGATTCAGGACACGGTTGTAAATTATGCGGACATTGTCTCCCAGATTTCCAGGGTGGATGTGGAGGTCGTGGATGACCGCCTGTACCGCGTGGCGGGTACCGGTATTTTCAGCGGCCGGGTCAACGAAAATATGGCGGCAGAGGGCTATGTATATAAACAGGTGCTGAAAACCGGGAAACCCCAGATTATTTATGAGCCGGGGCGGGAACCGATCTGCCGCAGCTGCCCGCTCTGCAACAAATGCTATGAAGAGATCGAAATTTCCATGCCGGTATCTATGAACGGGCAGATTCTTGGTGTGATCGGCCTGGTGGGTACCAGCCTGGAGCAGAAGAAACAGATACTTCAGAATGAAAAACTATACCTGGACTTTTTGGATCAGATCACACAGTTCATTCTGGTGAAGGTCCGGGAGGAAGTGCGTCAGGCGCATGAACGCGCTCTGGAGGAAACGCTGGCCTGCGGTGACATTATTGGCAGCAGCCCGCAGATGCAGCATCTGAAGGAGAGTATCCACCGGGTATCCAAGGGGACCTCCACTGTGCTGATCACTGGGGAGAGCGGGACTGGAAAGGAGATGGTTGCCCGCGCCATCTGGAAAGCAGGCGACCGGAGTGCCGCCCCGTTTGTCGCGATCAACTGTGCGGCCATCCCGGAGAACCTGCTGGAATCCGAGCTGTTCGGTTATGTGAAGGGAGCCTTTTCCGGGGCAGACCCGGGCGGCAGGATGGGGAAATTTGAACTGGCGGATCATGGCATCTTGTTTTTGGATGAGATCGGAGACATGCCTCTCCATTTGCAGGTCAAGCTGCTGCGGGTGCTCCAGGAACGGAAGATCATCCGGGTTGGGTCGAATCAGGTGGTGCCTATCGACGTGCGGATTCTGGCTGCGACCAATAAAGACCTGTGGGAAATGGTGCAGGAAGGGAAATTTCGGCAGGATTTATACTATCGGTTGAACGTGATTCCGCTTCGTCTGGTCCCGCTGCGGGAGCGGAAAGGGGATATTGAAGAGCTGGCACTGTTTTTTGCACGCCGTTACGCCAAACGTCTCGACCGGTATTTCTGGAGGATCAGTGATGACGCGATGGAGCGTTTGAAGTCTGACCGTTGGGAAGGGAATGTGCGGGAGCTGGAAAATGTGCTGGAATTTATGATGAATATGGTCCGAGAGGACGGGGTTCTGAACACGTGTACACTGCCCGAACGTTTTGACAGTTGCAAAGAAGGCAGAACCGAGCGGGTGTCGGTAGGCAGAGAGGAGGGATCACAGCGTCTATCTGGTATACAGGAGGGGATTCCAATGGCTGCGGTCATTCCACTGAAGGAACTGGAGCAGCAGGAGATTCGGAAAGCCCTTTCTCTTTATGGTGTCTCAACCAGCGGAAAAAAGCAGGCGGCCAGTCGGCTGGGGATCAGCTTGGCGACTCTGTACCGTAAACTGGAAGAATACGGCCTTTCTTAATTCTCAAAACAAGAAAACAAATTCTTAAATCGAGAAAAATTCTTAAAACAAGAAAATGCTATCCACTCAAAAACAGGAGCTTTTGCGAATCTCAATCAGAGGGATTCGGATAAAGGCTCCTGTTTTTGTAGATATACACCAAATAAGGCATGAAAAATTATACGGAAATGTAGAAACGATTTGAAGATAATACGGTTGGAACAGAACTTGCTCTATAAATAGGCACACAGAGAAAGGGCGTGGAACAAGATGAAAGAGACATTTAAACTGGTAAGCAGAGAACATGGCGGAAAAGGTTGCGACCTTAGCTTCCTGAACAAGCAGGAGGCTGTAAAGATACAGAATTTTCATAAGAGTTTCCCGATGTATGCCCCCACGCCGCTGGCAAAATTGCCCGCAACTGCGGCTTGCCTGGGACTTGGGGAAATGTATGTCAAGGATGAATCCTACCGGTTTGGACTGAATGCGTTTAAGGTGCTGGGCGGCAGCTACGCCATTGGGCATTATCTCGCGGAAAAGCTGGGCAAAGAGATTTCCGAGGTGGATTATCAGACCCTGATCTCGGACGAGGTGAAACAGCAGCTGGGAGAACTCACCTTTGTAACGGCCACAGATGGCAACCATGGACGGGGTGTCGCATGGGCGGCCCGGCAGTTCGGCCAGAAGGCTGTGGTATATATGCCCAAAGGGAGCGCCGCCGAACGGCTGGCTAACATTCAGGCTGAGGGGGCTGAAGCTTCTATCACCGAGCTGAACTATGACGACGCGGTCCGGCTAGCCAACCGCCAGGCAGAGGAAAAAGGCTGGGTCATGGTGCAGGATACCGCATGGGAAGGGTATGAGGATATCCCCACCTGGATCATGCAGGGCTACGGCACCATGGGGCTTGAGGCATATGAGCAGCTTTCCCAGATGCCCACACACATCTTCCTCCAGGCGGGCGTCGGCTCGATGGCAGGCGCAGTGACTGGGCTGTTCGCGGCCTGCTGCGGCAAAGACCGCCCGATCATCACGATTGTGGAGCCGGAGAAAGCAAACTGCCTCTACCGGACAGCGGAAGCCAACGACGGACAGCGCCATTTCGTGACCGGAGATATGAATACCATTATGGCAGGGCTGGCCTGCGGGGAGCCTTGCAGCATCGGCTGGAACATCCTTGCCGATTATGCGGATCATTTCATCTCCTGCCCCGATTATGTGGCGGCGAAGGGGATGCGGATTCTCGGCAACCCGGCAGGCAGAGACGACCGCGTGGTATCCGGAGAGAGCGGTGCAGCCTCGTTCGGCTGCGTGGCGGAGATCATGACCAATCCGGAGCTGGCTTGGATGAAGGAAAAGCTGGGCCTGAACGAAACATCCCGCGTCCTGTTTTTCAGCACCGAGGGTGACACCGACCAGGAAAACTATAAAGCAATCGTGTGGGACGGAAAATACCCCAGCAAAGCATTTTAACCGATTGGAAGTCAGGCACCCATATGCAGGGCCGCAGGCCGGTTTTGCATTGAGAATATAGAGGAGGTAAGGTCAATGTTGAGCAAAGAGAGACAAGAGCAAGTGGTGGAATTGTGCCAAAAGCTGATCCGGCAGCAGAGCTATTCCGGGCATGAGGACGGGGTAGTGGCGGAGCTGTCCGCGCAGATGAAAGCGGAGGGGTTCGACTCGGTCACAGTGGACCGGTACGGCAACATCATCGGATGCATCAAAGGCAGCCGTCCGGGAAAAAAGATCCTGTTTGACGGTCATATTGACACTGTCCCGGTGGGGGACGAGACTGAGTGGACCTATCCTCCGTTCGCGGCAGAGATTCACGACGGCAAAATCTACGGCCGCGGGACCAGCGATATGAAAGGCGCGGTGGCCGGCTTTGTAACAGCGGCTGCGGCATTTGCCAAGGACACTGGTAAGGACTTCGCAGGCGAAATCTATGTAGCCGGCGTTGTGCACGAGGAGTGCTTCGAGGGCGTGGCGGCACGCGAGATCAGCAAGGCGGTACAGCCCGACTATGTGGTAATCGGCGAGGCGTCCCAGCTCAACCTCAAGATCGGCCAGAGAGGCCGCGGAGAAATCGTGGTCGAAACGTTCGGCAAGCCCTGCCATTCCGCAAACCCGGAAAAGGGCATCAACGCTGTTTACAAAATGGCCAAGGTGATCGAGGCGATCCGCACGCTGGAGCCGACCCATCACCCGGTTCTGGGGGACGGCATCCTCGAACTGACCGACATCAAATCCGCACCGTATCCGGGCGCATCGGTGGTGCCCGAGTACTGCCGGGCGACCTATGACCGCCGTCTGCTGGTGGGCGAGACCAAGGAGAGCGTGCTCGAGCCGATTCAGAAGCTGCTCGATGGACTGATGGCAGAGGACCCTCAGCTCAAGGCGAAGGTTTCCTATGCGGTCGGCAAAGAGCTTTGCCACACCGGCGCTGAGATCACCGGAGAGCGGTTCTTCCCGGGCTGGCTCTACGACGAGAACGATGCATTCGTGCAGGATGTGAAGAAACAGCTCGAGGGGATGGGCTACCAGCCGGAGATCACCCAGTACAACTTCTGCACCAACGGCAGCCATTATGCGGGCGAGGCGCAGATTAAGACATTCGGCCTTGGCCCCTCTAAGGAAAATCTGGCGCATACGGTGAACGAGTACATCGAGGTAGACCAGCTGGTGAAAGTCACCGACTGCTATTATGGCGTGATGCAGGCGCTTTTGAAATAAGAACGGGCGTTGAGGTTCTTTTGAGAAAGGGGTAACAGTATGAGCAGCAAACAGACAACAGCGTTGGTTATCATATTTATCTATATGGCGCTGACAATCGTGCTTGGTCTGGTAGTATCCAAACGGAAGCAGGCGAAACTCTCGGAAAAGCAGAGCAATGAGGACTTCCTGATGGCGGGAAAATCCCTCGGCCCACTGGTTCTGGCAGGGACCCTCTTCGCGGCGAACACAGGCGGCGCCAGCACGACCGGTATCGCAACCAACGTATTCAGCTATGGGCTTTCCGCCTGCTGGTATGTGGTCGCGGCAGGAATCGGATTCATCCTGGTTTCGTTCATCGCACCCTACTTCCGTAAGGCGCAGGCCAGCACAGTCCCGCAGATCATCAGCAAGCGGTACGGCAAGGCGTCCCACATCTTTACGGCATTTACCTCGATTGCGGCCCTGTTTATGGCAACCGGCGCGCAGATCATCGCGACCGCTTCTATCATCAATGTGGTGACCGGGCTTGACTTCAACACAGCGGCGATCATCATTACCATCGTGGTCATTATCTATACGATGGTGGGCGGCTTCCAGTCGGTAGCAGCGGCAAACCTGATGCACGTCCTGTTCATCACCGTCGGCATGACCATTGCGATGTTCGTTATGGTGAACAGCCCCGAGGTTGGCGGTATGTCGAACCTGTTCGCGCACGCCAAAGAGATCACCGACGCGAACGGTGCGAACATGAACCTCCTCAGCATGACCAAAATCGGTGTACCGACCGTCATTGGCTACATCGCCATGTATTTCATGACCTTCCCCACCGGACAGGAGATCGTACAAACCTATTGCTCCGCTAAGGATGGCGCATCCGCGAAGCTCGGTTCCCTGATCGCAGGTGTCCTTTCCGCAGTTTATGCGGTGGTTCCGGCACTGATCGGCCTGATGGCATACACCTTCATCGACGGTTATGCGGCAAGCTCCCAGAAGAACGCACTCGCAGATGCGACCATGCGGTTTGCCCCGGCGGTGGTAGCAGGTATCGTGCTTGCGGCAGTCGTGGCGGCGACCATGAGTTCCGCTTCGGGCAACATGATCGGTACGGCAACCATGTTTACCAACGATATTTTCCGCCCCTATATCAATGGCGGCAAGCAGGATGACCAGAAAGAAATCTGGATTTCCAGAGTGGTCATGGTGATCGTAGGCGGCGTCGGCCTGACTGTAGCGCTGACCGCATCCAACATCATCAGCGTTATGATGGGCGCATTCGCTCTGCGCAGCGCAGGTCCATTCGCGGCGTTCATCTGCGGCCTGTTCTATAAGAACGTGACCCAGCGTGCAGGCTTTATTTCGATCGTATCGGGAACTGTCGTAGCAGCAATCTGGATTTATGTGCTGAATACCCCGTGGGGCCTCAGCGCGATGGTACCGGGCGGTCTGGTAGCTCTGGCAGTGATCTTCGCAGTCTCCAAGATCGAGCGCGCAAACGGCGTGCCGGCAGCACCGGAAATCCAGCTCGAGGACTAAGAACCCGTATTCACAACCATTCGATACCGTCTGAGCGGGTCTTTTGCCGGCCTGCCGCGTTGAAAAATCTTGCAATACACAAAGTATTGTCTGCGTTTTTTCGCCTTGCAGGGCAGCAAAATCCCTCGCTCATCCGGCATCCTCTGATTATAAATACAGGTTCTAAGTTTTACTCGATTTTTTTCAAAAAATCGCGGTTCCCAAAGGCAGAGCCTTTGGCCGCGTCCCGCAGGACGCGGAATCTTTATCCTGAGAAGCGTATTTGGGGGTGAATTGACGCCCGCAGGGCGGCAAGAGGGGCTTTTTACAAGAAAAAAGCCCCTCCCTAAAAACGCACCAGGATAGCAATAACCGCACCATACACCAAGATCAACGATAGATGTAAGACAGGAGGAGCATCGGGATGAAAAAACTGATTCAAGGCGGGCTTGTCATCGACGGAACCCAGAAAGCAGGATTCAAAGCGGATGTACTGGTGGAGGACGACCGGATTGCCAAAATCGGTTCGATCGAGCCGGACGATTCGATGGAAGTGATCGACGCAAGCGGGCTGGTAGTTGCACCGGGCTTTATCGATACCCACAGCCACAGCGACCTTGAGGTACTGGTTAACCCTGAAATCCAGCCCAAGGTGATGCAGGGAATCACCACCGAGATCCTTGGCCAGGACGGGATTTCCATGTCGCCGCTGCCGAAACAGTACATCAGCCCCTGGCGTAAAAACCTGGCTGGCCTGGATGGGGACAGCGACGCGATCAACTGGAACTACGAGACCACCGAAGGCTATCTGAAAATGGTGGAAGCTGCAAAACCGGGCCTGAACGAGTGCTATCTGGTGCCCCATGGCAATATCCGCATGGAAGCAATGGGTCTGGAAAACCGCCTGCCCAACGAGGAAGAGCTGGAGAAGATGCGCCAGATCACCCGCCGGGAGATGGAAGCGGGTGCAATCGGCCTGTCCACCGGCCTGATCTATATGCCCTGCGCCTATTCCGAGTCGAAAGAGATCATTGAGATGTGCAAGGTCGTGGCCGAGTACGACGGACGGTTCGTCATCCACCAGCGGAGTGAGGCGGATACCATCCTCGATTCGATGAAAGAGGTCATCACCATTGGGCGCGAGTCGGGCGTTAAAATCCATTACTCCCACTTCAAGGTATGCGGCAAGAAAAACTGGGATAAGATTGATGACGTGATCCGTCTGCTGGAACAGGCGAAAGCGGAGGGGATTGACGTTTCGTTCGACCAGTATCCCTATGTGGCAGGCAGCACGATGCTGGGCGTTATCCTGCCTCCCTGGGTACACGACGGCGGCACCGACAAGGTGCTCGAGCGCCTCGCAGACAAGGAACTGCGCAAAAAGATGGTCTATGACATCGAACATGGCATCCCCGGCTGGGACAACTTTGTCGAATTTGCCGGTCTGGACCAGATCTTCGTAACCAGCGTCAAGACCGAAAAGAATCAGGATGCGGTCGGCCTGAGCCTGACCCAGTTGGGCGAGCTGCGTGGGACCGACCCGTATACGGCAACCTTCGACCTTCTCTACGAGGAGGAGAACGCGGTTGGCATGGTCGATTTCTACGGTACTGAGGAGCATGTCCAGCTGTTCATGAAACGTCCGGAGATGAATGCCTGTACCGACGGGCTGCTGGGCGGCAAGCCGCATCCGCGTGTATACGGCGCATTCCCCCGCATTCTGGGAAAATACGTGCGTGAGGACAAGGCGCTGACGCTGGAAGAGGCCATCTATAAGATGACCAAAAAACCGGCAACGACCTTCAATATGACCGACCGCGGAGAAATCCGGGAGGGCGCTTACGCAGACCTGTGCATCTTCAACCCGGAAACCGTCATTGATAAGGGTACCTTCACCGACCCGATCCAGTATCCAGAAGGGATCGTGCATGTCATGGTCAACGGCGAGCTGGCTGTGAAGGACGGCAAACATACCGGCACACGCAACGGTGTGGTCCTGAAGAAGAAAGGGAAAGAGGTTGTGAAATAATGGAGAAACAGGTCGTTGCAACGAAGAACGCACCCGGTGCGGTAGGGCCTTATGTGCAGGCTACCAAGCTGGAAAATATCATTTACTGCTCCGGACAGCTGGGAATCAATCCGGCTGAGGGAAAGCTCGCCGCCACGGTGGAAGAGCAGGCGCATTGCTCGATGAAAAATCTGGGTGCGATTCTGAGGGAAGCGGGGAGCGATTACAGCAAAATTTTGAAAACCACCATCTTCTTAACCAATATGGACGATTTTGCCACAGTCAACGAGGTCTATCAATCCTATTTCGACGGTCAGTATCCTGCCCGCTCCTGTGTGCAGGTAGCAAAACTCCCGCTGGGCGGGCTGGTCGAAGTCGAGTGTGTCGCGTTCCTGTAAGCAAAAATGAAATTCTCTTTAACCTTCCATAAAACTCTCAAAAAGGATTGCCGCATTTCTGGCAATCCTTTTTGATGGAATGAAACAGTACCATGCATTGCCCCGACTTTTGCCGCCTTCGGGTGTGGTACAGCCCCGCTCATATATTGGTTCTGCATAGGGGGTGCCTTATGGATGGTGTGATCACCCGGCTGGCTGCACAGCGATGAAAGAAAGCGTCTTGGAAAAATAGCGGGCAACCAATATGCGCCCTGCCTGGCCTCTGTTCAGCGATAGAAGCAAACACCCCCGGCAAAATGCCGGGGGTGTTTTGGGGTGCTGTCTGTGATTTCCTGGGAAATCCAGAGAATCATTCGTAGCGCAGGGCCTCGATCGGATCGAGTTTAGCGGCTTTGTTGGCGGGGTAGTACCCGAAAAATACGCCGATCCCCATTGAGAAGCCGACCGCGATCAACACGATGCTCACCGATGGCCAACCGGGAGCGCCGAGCAGGGTGGACCCGAGCCTGCCAAGGGTGGTGCCCAGAATCACGCCGATGACCCCTCCGAAGAGGCAGATAATCATCGACTCAACGATGAACTGGACGCGGATGGCGATATTTTTTGCGCCGAGTGCTTTCCGGGTGCCAATCTCACGGGTACGCTCGGTCACCGATACAAGCATGATGTTCATAACGCCGATACCGCCAACCAGCAGCGAGATCGCCGCGATGATCGAGATCGCCAGTTTAATCATATCCAGCGAACTGGTCATCTCCCCGATCATGCTGTCCATGCTCTCGGCGCGGACCATCACATATTTGTTGCTGCGGTAGAGCTTGTTGTTGAAATAGTTGTCGATTTCTTCGGTGAATGCTTTGCTGTCGGTGACCTTTTCGTTTCCCTTGATCTGCATTGCATAATAGCCGTCAGTGACATTGGTAACACTGTCGGTATCCCGAATCATGTCCTTGGCGACGCCCATGGGTACAAATACATTGGTGGTGACACTGCCGGCGCCCATCATCGCCGCCATACCGCTGACCTCATACTGGTAAACTCCGACCACCGTGAAGGTATAGGTTCCTTGAGAAAGCTGTAATTTGATCTCTTTTCCGAGCGCTTCATGGACAGGGAGGCCCGGGAACAGGTCCTCCACAAATTTGTCCGAGATCACCGCGACGCTCTTTTCGCCGCTGACCTCGCGTTCGTTCAGGTCATGCCCCGCAATGATGTCGATGTTGTTGATCCCGAGCGCATTGGCGTTCACGCCCTGTATCCGGCCATCCGCCTTGTTGTGCCCGTTGATCGCCTGTCCGGGTCCGACACTCTCCGAAACCGCCCAGCAGGCGATCCGGTCGCCGAACGCCTCAAGAAACTGGTCGATCATCTCGTCCGAAATGTAGTCCTCTGCCTGATACGGGCGGGACCAGTTGGTATTGCCGTTTTCATCCGGCCGGTCGATGATGTAGAGCTGGACGCTGTTCGCGCCCATATCGTTGAACACATCGGTGATCGATTTGGTCATCGAATCGCCCACAGTGACGATCGTAATAACCGAGCTGATGCCGATAATGATGCCGAGCATGGTGAGCAGGGCGCGCATCTTATTGGAACGCAGGCCGTTGACCGCAAGCGAGATGTTTTCCTTAAAGTTAAACATGCACGCCGCCCCCTTTCTTCACCCCGACGATCTGCCCGTCGCTGATCGTAATGATCCGCTCGGTCTCCTCAGCCAGTTCGGGGTTATGGGTAATGAGTACGATGGTCTTGCCCTGTTCCCGGTGCAGGCGGTGGAACAGGTCCATCACCAGCCGCCCGGTGGAAGAGTCGAGCGCACCGGTCGGTTCGTCCGCGAGGATGATCGCCGGGTCGTTGGCCATCGCGCGCGCAATCGCCACACGCTGTTTCTGCCCGCCCGAAAGCTCGTTGGGCTGATGCTTCATCCGGTCCTCCATCTCGACCTGCCGCAGCAGCTCCTTGGCCCGGGCGGTGCGCTGGGAGCGCGGTACACCCGCATAGAGCATCGGCAGTTCCACATTGCTCAATGCAGAGGTGCGGGGGATGAGATTGAAGGTCTGGAACACAAATCCGATCTTGTAGTTGCGGATTTCCGAAAGCATGTCATCGGGCACCTCGCCCATCGGGACCCCGTCGAGCTGGTAACTGCCGAAGGTCGGGCGGTCGAGCGCGCCGATAATATTCATCAGTGTGGACTTGCCCGAGCCGGACGCGCCGACGATCGAGACAAACTCCCCTTTGTAAACCTGTAAGTCGATTCCCTTGAGAATCTCAAGTTCATTTGGCTGTCCGATATAGAACCGCTTGACGATTCCCTTCATGTCAATAATCAGACGCCTGGCTGCCGTCGACTGGCCGGCAACCGTCATCTTGGTGTCGCTCATGGTTATTTCACCGCAGCTGCCGCATTGAGGGCGCTCGAAAGATCCTGCACTTCCATCCCATCGGTGATGCTTGCAGCATCCGAAATAATGAGGTCACCTTCCTGCAATCCTTCACCGCTTACTTCGAGATAGAAGTCAGTTTCCATCCCGCTGGTGACCGGAACTGCGGTCGCGATCAGCTTTCCTTCCGCGTTTGGACGCGCTGCATAGACGATCTCTTTCCCCTCCGGATCGGTGATCACTGCTTCGAACGGTACCGCAAATACGTTCTCCTTGCGGTCAAGGATGATATTCAGGCGGACGTTCATGCCTACCCGCAGGCCGCTGTCCTTGGAAAGGAGTGCCACGTCGGTGTCGAACTCGACCGAGCCGCTCGACTGCACCTCTCCCGCAGCATTCTTGTTGGCAGCAGGGGAGATCCGCTCGATGCGGCCTTCGAATTCCTCATCGCCGGTGGCATCCGACTTGATGACTGCGGACATCCCTTCCTTGACCGAACCGATGTCGAACTCTTTGACCTTGGTTTTGACCACGAGATCGTCGGTGTTCTCGATCACGAACAGGAGCCCGCTGCCCTGGCCGCCCTCTTTTGCATAGACAGCGGTGACAGTCCCTGCAATCGGTGCTTTGATGGTTGAATCCTCCAGCCGGTTCTGGAGCTGCTTGAGGGTGTATTGTGCGGCGCTCTGGTCGGCGCTCAGGCGGGCGCGTCTGATTGCGTCCTCCGAATTTTCCAGCCGGCGTCCCGCGTTCTGTTTGGCGATCTCATAGTTGGAGAGCGCCGTCTCATATGCGGTGCGCGCCTGGCGATAGAGCTTGGTGTACATGCTGTAGTCCCCATCGAAGCTGGTGTCCTCTTCGTGGTACTCGGTCGCCGCTTTCATGTAATTATCCCGCGCAGTTTCAACCCGCTGTTCCAGTTCAGGGGTCACGGTACCGTTCTGCTGGGCCTTTTTCAGTTCCTTTTCCACCTTTTTGAGCGCATCCTCGGCGCGGTCCCGCTTGCGCTCGAGATCAAGAAGGACCTCTTCCGCAAAGTCGATGTCGTCCTTGTTGTCTTTGAGATCGCGCCGCGCATCATTCAGTTCCCGCTGCGCCGCATCAAGCGCGTGCTCGGCCGACACCAGCTGGCTGTCCATATCCTCCTGGAGGTCGCTGTCGAGATAGTCCCGTTCCCGCTGCGCCGCTTCCAGCTCAAGCTGGCCAAGCTGTGCCTGTTTATAGATGCTGGACTGCTGCTGTGCAATATCCAGTTCGAGGTCGGTGGTATCGAGCTGGGCAAGGACATCCCCCTCGCTGACCCGGTCCCCCACCTTGACGTTGACGGTATTGACAGTGCTTGAGACGGTTGAATAGACCTGCATCCCCTGCGCGCTCTCAACCACCCCCGAAACGCCGACCTGGTTCACCAGTTCGCGCCGCTCGAGGCCCACAGTGGTCACCGCCGGGACCGGTGGCTTCGCCAGAAGGATCTTCGCGCCGCCAATGGCGACCGCCGCGATGACGACCGCACCCATGATGATCTTTTTCTTCTTCGGCTTTTTTCGGGTAAACCGCGCGATCTCCTGCTGTTGGCTTGCAGTGACCGCCGCCTGCGTCTCGACAGGTACCACTTCCTGATAGTCCAGCTTATCCGTCGTTTCATTCATCGTTTCCGCTCCTTGCTATGTATGGATTTTTGTATCAAGTGTACTATTCTGCTTAATACAGAAAAATATAACACATAACCACTGAAAATGCAAGTATTTTTTCAAAAAACCGTTTCTTTTTTTGGCTCCATAGAACTAAACGAGCCATCCCACATAAAAACTTCAAAAAAAGAAATTTTTTTGATCGAGTTTTGTAAGAATGCGTGGACAGTTTTTCATCTGGGAACAAGGTGGCATTTACCCAAGACATGTGGACGGTGCTTGGGGATGTAATAGAGAGGCGCTAGTACCCTGCGGGCCGGATAACACGGTTAAAAACCGGCTTGCAGGCCGTAAAGATCGAGTTAAAAATGGGCATTTCTGGATGCAGACAGGACGACTCCATGTTTATCGATGCTTATTATATATCAATTTTAGTTTAAAATTCAACTAATAAACAAAACAAAATTAGACATTTTATTCTACTGAATTTTAGTCATAATATTAAGTAGAAAACCGTTGAATTTTGAGGTGGCAAAGATGGACGAACTGAAAATCTCCAAACGCACCGAACCGGTCATGTTCAGCATCCGCATTGACAAATCTTTGGTCGATTTTTACGACCGCCTTGCGCAGCAGACCAATCGGAGCCGCAACGAGGTGATCGGGATGGCACTGGAATTTGCGCGGGATAAGATCAAGATTGAGGAAGAACGGTAACGGTTCTCCAAAAGATGAGAAGCGGGCTGCAAACGAAACTGTTTACAGCCCGCTCCTCAATAGGGGGGTGAGGATATGAAGATAAGCATTTTCATGGGCGTTTCGCCCTCTGCCATTCTCTTCCTATCTCATATGGTAACAGAAGAACCAAAAAAAGTCAAGAGAATGTGAAGATTTTATGAAATCCATCTAAATTTCTGTTTTTGGGATCAATAGACCCGCCTACGCCTTTTCCAGAGCAGGAAGGTTGCCACTGCCGCAATCAGTCCGGAAGTGGACATCACCGAAAGCAGGAGGAAGAGGAAGGTTAGCGGCGCAAGGGGATTCTGAACCAGGCCGTTTACGGTCACCGCTGGTGCAGCGGGCTGGTCGGGCGTGCTGGGTGGCTCCGGATCAGGTGGGGGTACCGGTTCCGGGTCTGGTTCGGAGCTGCTTGAAGAAGCTTCGGATTCAGAAGAGGAGGCCGGTTCAGAACTGCTCTCCGGTATAGAAGAGGAGGAGCTGGACTCTGTCAAGCTGCTCGAACTGGAGGGAGCACTCACGCTTGGCGTCTGTACCGGTACAGCATATCTGGGACTCTGTGCGGCGCTGGGATATTCATATTCGGGATACTCGAACTCGGGATATTCAAACTCCTGTGACGAAGACGAAGAGGAGGCGCGGCTGGTCGTGCCAGTCCCCACCGTCCTGTAGACCGCTGCCAGCGAGCTAAGGGTGTAATAATTCTTACTGTTCGGAATCCGCCCGATCTCGTAGGAACGAATCACGATCGTGGACTTGCCCGACCGCTTGATCGAGAGGGTCGTCCCGCTGTACTTCATCTCCCGCAGCACGTCAGCGGGCATTGTGGTGCGCGTCCCGGCGTTTATCTGGATGTGGTCGCCGCGGCTGGCGTCCGCAATCCGGTCGATCACCCGCTCCCAAAAAGACGAAATCGTATAACTCGGACGATCATACCCACTGTCACGGCGTGCATATACGTCAGACGACAGGAAAACCGACACTGTGCAGAGCATGATCGCCACAGACAGTATCAGTGCCCATCCCCGTTTTTTCTCCAACATCAGAATCCCTCCCCGCAGATTACCATCTTCTTTATGATACTATTATACTCTGTTTGCGGGATAATCTCAAGAGGGCTTCCATACAGGGAAGCCTTGAATTTTAGGATCAGAGGCACCAGTCTTATGTCCTGTTTTTGACCAAACCAGGAGGCTGGAGATGGTTTTTCAACATGTTTTATCCGTCCCTATTCGGCTAGCTTGTTGAGCGCATCCCCCTCCAGACGGAAAGCGACACAGCCCTCTTTGGGATGCGCACCGAGTGACTGGTAAAAGTCCAGGCTGGGCTTGTTCCAGTCCAGACAGGTCCATTCCATCCGGTTGCAGCCTCGTTCAGACGCGATCCGCGCGAGCTGCTGAAGGGATGCTTTGCCATATCCGCGCCCCCGGAAGGCTGGATCGACATACAAATCCTCAAGGTAGATGCCTCCTCGACCGGAGAAGGTCGAGAAATTATGGAAAAAGAGCGCATAACCGATCTCTTTTCCATCCACAACGAGAAAGAATGCCTCGGCCCGCTCTTTTTCAAACAGCCATTCGGTAATCATCTCTTCGGTCGCAAAGACCTGGTCCGGTCGCTTTTCATATTTCGCCAGCTCCCGGATAAAATGCAGGATCAGCGCAGCGTCTTCTTTTTGTGCAAAACGGAATGTCATATTTTCCTGTCCCAAAATCATCTCTCCTGTCAGTCGTTCATCTGGATTTTCCTGCATGTTGCAGGTTTGTTATATGGCCTATTATAATGTATACAGCGTAAACCTGCAAGCCCGGACTGCGGAGAGACACGCTGTAGAAGTGGATTGGACTGTTGACCTGGAAGCAGATTGCTCTGTTCATCTTTTTTTCATGGAATCTTTACTGGAGGTTTACGATTCCGGTCTTGACTTCGAGCAAACTCCAAGGTGTACTCTGATAAAGGGTTTCATTCTACAGCAGACAGGAGAATCCGCCATATGAAACAGCAAATCAAGGGTTTTCTCGCAGTCCTTTTGCTCGGTTCCATTCTGTCAACCGGATGCACCGGCCCGGAGGATGTGCCAAGCTCCGGCGGTCTGCCCCCGGACAGCATGGACGGACATGCCATCCTGCGCGTGGTTTCGCCTCCTGCCGAGCCTGCGGGGGAACCGGAGAAATCCGAAGAAGCAGGAGTATCCCAGCTGCATCCCTATGTGAAAGGGCTGACAGCAGATATCGCAGCGGAGCTTTCCACTCCGGGAATGGGTGAATATGAGAAGGCAAAAGCAGCTTTCGACTACCTGATTACCCATGTTTCGATAGGGGAACCGATAGGTCTTGAACTCTGGCGTGTTCATGGCGGCGGGGCAGAAGCGATCCCTTTTATAGAGCAGCGGGCGATTGGTCCGCTGCGGTTTGGAGTGGGAATGTGCGAGGACTATGCCGCCGCACTCACGCTGCTGCTGCGGGAGATGGGGCTGGAGGCCGCATATATGCCGGGGCTTACCTATTCCGCAGAGGGAAACCTGGTGGATCATGCCTGGACGCTGGTGAAAGTTGACGGGGTGTGGTACCATCTGGACAGCCAGTTGGAGGACGCGATTTCCCGTCGCGGTTCGGTAGGCTATAGATACTTCCTTCGGGGAGACAGGACGATGGCTGCCTCCCACCACTGGGGGCAAAATCTCATAGCTGCCGGTGTATTGACGGCGGAACAGAACCGGGAGATAGCGGAGTCCTTTCCGGCTCCCTCCTGTCCCTTGGACTATCCCACGCCACAAAGACTCCCTATTACGGATTCCCCTGCGCCGGACATGGAAACTCTGCGCCAGAGAGTCGCCGCTGAAATAGCTGCCTGGGAGGCAGAAAACGGGCCTTTGCCGGAAATGGAGCTGAACGCGCTCCCGCCGGTCTTTGGACTTGAGGGCTACGGACCAGCGGATGAGGGATAAATAACCAGAGTGAAAGGAAGGAACCTTTTGTCATGAAATCATTTTTTGCCGCTCTAATGGCAGTGGCGCTCCTGCTGTCAGGCTGCGCTCATTCTTCCCCAGTCTCCTCCGATGCGTCCGACACGCCGTCCGCAGAGAGCACCTCCATAGCCTCTGAACCGGCAGCGGCTCGGGAACCGGAGTCCAGCCCGGAACCGCCGCCGGAGCCAGAACCAGACAATCGCTGGCAGTTTGATGCACCGGAAAACCACGGCATGGACCCTGCCTTATTGGAGCAGATGCACATAGCCCTGACAGGGGCGCCGGTCTATACGGTGCTGACAGCAAAAGATGGGGTTATTGTCGATGAATTCTACCAGGAAGGGGATAACGAGGACAGCGCCTATGCCTTTCATTCCGCCTCCAAGTCAGTGACCAGTGCTCTGTTTGGGATCGCCATGGAGGAAGGCTATATTGGCAGTGTGGACGATCTGCTCTCTGACTATCTTCCCCAGGTATTGGAGCTGGAGGACGAGGGAAAGCAGCAGATTACCCTGCGGCATCTGCTGACCCATACTTCGGGGCTGGAATGGTATGAGTGGGGCGGAAGCTACAGCAACTGGGGAGAATTCCGTTCGGCGGAGAACTGGGTGGACTATATTTTGGGCCGTCGGCTGGTCTACGCCCCCGGAACCGTATTCAATTACAGCACCGGCAACACCCATCTGCTGGCAGCTGTTTTGGAGAGGGTTACCGGCAAGGGTCTGGCTGATTATGCCAGAGAGAAGCTGTTTGACCCCATGGGGATGGAGAGCGTTATCTGGGGGACCGATCCGCAGGGGATCGCCGATGGTGGAAATGGACTGATCATGTCTGCCCGGGATGCGGCGAAGTTCGGCCAGCTCTTTTTGGATGGCGGAATCTGGAATGGTCAGCAGCTCGTTCCGGCAGACTGGGTGACAGAATCCACCACCGTCAAAAACAACGGTGCCGGTGACGGAACAGGGGCCTACGGTTACCAGTGGTGGATTCGTTCTTTCGGGAATACGGACACTTATTATGCTTTTGGTGCATGGGGGCAGTATATTTTTGTTGTGCCCTCTTTGAATCTTGTGACAGTGATTGCCAGCCCCGGCCCACAAAGCAGCTATGCTTCCCGCGATTACTTCACCAGATATGTCCTGCCCGCCTGTCAGGGATATAGCAGCACTTAAAGTGAGTATAAGTGTTCAGCCTGCAAAAAAACCTCGCCAGCGGCGAGGTTTTTTATTATAGAGGAACGGGATTTCTTAGGATACGGACACCCGTTCGATCATCGCCGCAGGGTCGATGGTTTTTCCAAACGAATAGGTTTTGCCGTCCCGCTCCAGTGTGGCGGGACGTGAAGTCTCTTGCAGTGCCTGTACAAACAGCTCAAAGGTGATGCCGGGCTGTGCCTGGCAGGCGAGCGCATACAGCCCCGCAACATACGGAACCGCCCAACTCATGCCGCCGTTGTTATAGAAAACATAGTCCTGTTCACCGGTGGGGGAGGCAGTGGCGCGGCGGTCCATCGGGATCAGCAGTTGGCCGCTGTAGTCCTGGGCATCTTCTTCAAAGAGATACGGTTCCCAGAACATGCCCGGCCGCACGCTGGAAGGGGCCTCCGGGTCGGCAAGTGGAAGGCGGCCGCTTCCCATAAACGGCAGCAGCGGGTCATTATCCGCCACGTAGACAAATGCGATCCCCGCTTCCTGTGCACGTTTTACTGCGGCCTGCATCTCGGCAGCACCCCGGGTATCCGGCATCCAACCACGTGACATCGAAATCACACGGATTTTCTCCCCAGCCGGAAGCGTGCTGTTCAGGGCGATGATCTCATCGACCGTTTGCGCGCGCAGGGTGAGGTCGGGTTCTCCATCCTCGGAGGAACCGTCACACGCAAAAAAATAGAGCAGGGCGTCCGGCGCGACCCCAACCGTTTTCCCGGCCGCGATCGAAGCGACCGCCGCCCCATGCATCTGTGCACCTGCCCTTGAGGAGACCGGCCCATATTCCCGGTAGCAGCGCAGCCGGTCGGCATACTCTTGGTGCCCGGTCAGAAGGGTCTGGTCAATGATCGCGATTCCGACTCCTTTCCCGGTGATCCCTTTTTCATGCAGGGCGCGCACCCCCAACCCCGGGTTTTTGCCCTGTTCCATCACAGCAGCAGGGTCGAACCCGTCCGGCAGAGTGTCCGGCCAAAGTGTTTGGCTGTCAAAGTCCGAAAGGAGGAGTGCGTCCAGCTCCCCGGAGAGGTCCGCCGACCGCAGATCGGTGCTGCGCAGGTCACGGGTACCGTCGTCCCATGCTTCGGGCAGCGCATCGAGCGCACCGAACATCTGGGTGAAATCAGCGGCGGGCGGTTCGCGGCAGAGGTCTGGAGCGGAGCCGGGGCTGCTGCATCCTGTATTTAGGGCCGCTAGGGCTGTGCAGAGCAGGCAAAGCATTTTTTTCATGAAAATCCCTCCCTAAAAGAATAAGAATTTTTTTGGCAAACCAAGTATATAGCGATTTGTCGGGAAATGCAAGGATATGCGGCGTTTTTTGCGGTTCCGTGAAAAGTTTGTTAAGATTTTTTCATAAGTTGGCACAAAACCGATTGCAAAAACCAAGAGAATATAGTATACTAAACATAGTTTCGTTTTTTGTTCGTATAACTTTATAAAGGTAAGGAGAATGATTATGAGCATCGATTTTACCCTGGCAGGTGCGGTAATCTTTACCGGACTCGTAGTCGTATTCACTGCGCTGGTCGGGCTTTGGGGGATTGTCGCCCTGTTTGGAAGGTTCTTTTCAGCGGCATCGAATAAGCCCAAACCGTCCGAGCCGCCCAAAGCGGCGCCAGCTCCGGCCCCAAAGGCGGCAGCTCCCTCTGCCCCTGCTGCTCCGGCACCCAAGGCAGCGCCAGTCCCAGTTGTGGAAGACGGGATCGGCGATGAGATTGTGGCAGTCATTGCGGCGGCAGTTGAGGCGATGGGCGCAGGAGAATCCGGTGGGTATGTCCTGCAAAGCATTCAGAATGCGGCTCCGGTTGTTGGCACAGCTCCCCAGCACCAGCAGGTAAAGGGTGGGCGTCCCGCATGGGCACAGGCGGGTCTGATGCAGAATACGCAGCCGTTTTAATCAATCTTGAATGAATTTGTTGAAAGGACTGACAACATGTTTGCAATTTTTCTGGATTCTGTAGGCACGCTGATCCAAAACTGCGGCTTTACCAGCTTGTCGTTTGGGCAGGCGCTCATGATTCTCGTCTCGTTTGTACTGATGTATCTTGCGATCGGCCGCGGATTTGAGCCGCTTCTCCTTCTGCCGATTGCATTCGGCATGTTTCTGACCAATATCCCCAACGCAAACCTTTATCATACCCTGATCTTTATCAACGAAACAGGGCATATCGACTGGTCGCTGCTCGCTGAGACAGGCGGTCTGCTCGATTATCTCTATCTGGGCGTCAAGCTGGGCATCTACCCGCCGCTGATCTTCCTCGGCGTCGGCTGTATGACCGACTTTGGTCCGCTGATTGCAAACCCCAAGAGCTTCCTGATGGGTGCGGCGGCGCAGCTCGGTATCTTCCTCGCGTTCTTTGGCGCGCTCTGCATCGGGTTTACACCTGCGGAAGCCGGTTCGATCGGTATCATCGGCGGTGCGGATGGTCCGACTGCGATCTTCACGACAACACAGCTTGCCCCGCATCTCCTTGGTTCGATTGCGGTTGCAGCATATTCCTATATGGCGCTTGTCCCGATCATCCAGCCGCCGATCATGAAGGCGCTGACCACCAAAGAAGAGCGTATGATCAAGATGGAGCAGCTCCGTCCGGTTTCCAAGATCGAGAAGCTGATTTTCCCGGTCCTGGTTACGATGGTCGTTTCCTTCCTGGTTCCGGATACCACCCCGCTGATCGGTATGCTCATGCTGGGCAACCTGTTTAAAGAGTCGGGCGTCACCGATCGTCTTTCCAAAACGGCCCAGAATGAGCTGATGAATATTGTCACCATCTTCCTCGGCGTCACCGTCGGTGCGACTGCGAACGCCGCCAGCTTCCTGAACCTGAAAACGCTGGGCATTGTCGCAATGGGCCTCTGTGCGTTTGCGTGCGGTACTGCGGGCGGTGTCCTGCTCGGCAAACTGATGTGCGTCCTCTCGGGCGGCAAGATCAACCCGCTGATCGGTTCGGCTGGTGTTTCTGCGGTTCCGATGGCAGCGCGTGTTTCTCAGAAGGTCGGCCAGGCGGAGAACCCCACCAACTTCCTGCTCATGCATGCAATGGGTCCGAATGTTGCGGGTGTTATCGGTTCGGCGGTTGCTGCCGGCGTCCTGCTTGCGGTTTTGAAATAATCTGTCCTGTAAAAAAAGACGATGCCGCGGATGCAGAATGCATCCGCGGCGTGTTTTCTTGCGTGGACTTTGACAGGGACCTGCTTTGCAAAATCGTAGTTTCTACTGCGAGCCGCAGCGAAACATTTTGAACGCAACCGTTCTGCAAGCTGGGCGTAAAATACGGCTCACTGGTGAAGCACGTTTGGACGATAAGCGGGGGCTTTTCAGGTGCGGAAGCATTTTGAAAGAAAGGCAGAAAACAGGCTTTAAAATTTAGATGCAGCTTGGAAGGGAAAGAGAATGGATTTACAGTTAAAAGCGCGATATATCAAAGTCAAAAAGGAGATCATAGACGACTTTTTCAAACGGATGAACGACAGGCAGCGGGAGGCGGTCTTTGCGGTGGATGGGCCAGTTCTGATCCTCGCGGGGGCGGGAAGCGGCAAAACCACCGTTATCATCAACCGAATTGCAAACATGGTGCAGTTTGGGAACGCCTATCATAGCGATTGGATGCCCGAGGGGATCACCGAGGAGGATGTGTCCTTTCTGGAGGAATATGCAGCAGGAGAAAACTGGGAGATGGAGCGGGCTTTCTCGCTGATTAAGAACCGAGCGGTCATGCCTTGGAACATTCTGGCGATCACGTTCACGAATAAGGCTGCGGGGGAGCTGCGGGAGCGGCTCTCCGCGATGCTTGGCTCGCTCGCGGATGAGGTAAACGCTTCGACCTTCCACTCGGCCTGTATGCGCATCCTCCGCCGCGAAATCGACCGTCTGGGCTACTCGAGCAGCTTCACGATCTATGACACTGATGATTCGGTGCGACTGGTCAAGGCCGCACTCAAGGAACTGAATCTGGATGAGAAAAAATTCTCCGCGAAAGGGGTTCTTTCGACGATCGGGCGCGCTAAGGATGAGCTGAAAACGCCGGAAGATTTTGCGGATTCGGCAGGGGAGGACTTCCGGCTTCAGGTGGCTTCTAAGGTCTATCGAATCTATCAGCAACAGCTGCGGGCAGCAAATGCGGTGGATTTCGATGACATCATCATGCTGACTGTCCAGCTCTTCCAGCAGTTCCCCGAGGTGCTGGAGCATTACCGCAACCGGTTCCGCTATCTGATGGTAGACGAATACCAGGACACCAATCGTGCCCAGTTTGAGCTGGTGCGGTTGCTTTCGTCCCACAGCGGAAATCTCTGCGTGGTAGGCGATGATGACCAGAGTATTTACAAGTTCCGGGGAGCGACGATCGAAAATATCCTACAGTTTGAGGACACCTTCCCGGGCGCGCGGGTGATCCGTCTGGAACAGAACTACCGGTGTACCAGCACCATCCTAGATGCGGCAAACGCGGTGATCGAGAACAACACCGAACGTAAGGGCAAAACCCTCTGGACAGAGAACGGAACCGGCGAGCCGATCGACGTTTACCGGGCAATAGACGAAAACGGAGAGGCGCAGCATATCTGTGACCGGATTTCCGAGAATGTCAAAAATGGGGCGCATTATGCCGACCATGTGGTTCTTTACCGGATGAATGCGCAGGCGCAGATGCTGGAGCGGGGGATGGTCAAAGCGGGCATCCCGTATCGGATTATCGGTGGTGTACGATTTTATGAGCGTAAGGAGATCAAAGATATTGTCGCCTATCTCAGCCTGATCCACAATCCGGCGGATACCCTGCGTCTGCGCCGGATCATCAACGAGCCGAAACGAAAGATTGGTGACGGGACTGTAAACATGGTGCTCGAACTTGCCGCCGAATCGGGAAAATCGGCATTTGAGGTGGTGGACCATGCGGATACATATGAACCGCTCGCGCGCCGGGCATCCGATCTGATGCAGTTCGGGCAGATGATCCATCGTCTGATGGAGCTGGCGGACACCTGCCCCTTGGGAGAACTGCTTGACACCCTGCTCGAGGATACCGGCTATCTGCGGATGCTTCAAGCGGAAGGATTTGAAGGGCAGACCCGCCTTGAGAACATCGAGGAACTGAAGTCCACCATGAACCGATATGAAGAGGAGAACACAGAGCCGACTCTGGCCGGTTTTCTCGAGGAAATCTCGCTTTATACCGACATCGACAAGTTCGATCCGACTGCGGACAATGTGGTGCTGATGACGATGCACTCGGCAAAAGGGCTGGAATTTGACCATGTGTTTGTTGCGGGGATCGAGGAAGGAATCTTCCCAGGTGTGCAGTCGATGTTCGATCCGGCCCAAATCGAGGAGGAACGGCGGCTCGCATACGTTTCACTCACCCGGGCAAAAAAGCGGCTCTATCTTTCAACCGCTGCACAGAGGATGCTGTTTGGGCAGACAATGCGGAACCGTCCGTCTCGTTTTTTGGCTGAAGTCCCCGGGGAGCTGACCCAGCTGACCGATGCGGTTTTGCAGCGACAGGCGGCGGCACCGCAGAAACAGCCCACCGTTCGCAGGCAGCGGGTCAATCCGACCGATAAGCTGATCGGGATTGGAGGCGGTATGCCCCGTTCCCAGCAGGAGAATCAACCTGAGATTTCCTACCGTACGGGTGACCGGGTCAGCCACAAGGTTTTTGGAGAGGGGACGGTTCTTTCGGTCACGCCGATGGGAAATGACCATCTGCTGGAGGTCGCATTTGGAAGCGTTGGCACCAAAAAATTGATGGCCAAATTTGCCAGATTGTATAAAGAATCTTAAATATTGCAAAATTCGAGCTTTTTAGGGAAAAGGAACCTCGAATTTTAGGGATGTAGCGAGAAAAATATAGAATAGTCCGTTTTTTCGACAAGAGATGACACCGCTCTTGTATATAATAAACATGCAAGAGGCCTTCAGACAGAAGCAAACAGCTTCAGAAGAAACGATTTTTAGGTCCATGGTCCCGTCGCGAATGCTGTGGAAGAAACGAAATGTTGAGGAAGAAAGAGGCTTTGGTTTGACTTCTAAGTCAAAATGCAGACAGGGTGAAGCTTGTCACATGGAAATAACCGGTTTTTTCATGTTTTTGGCGAATATAAAAAGGTTGCATGTATAGGAGGTATATAGGAATGCGGAAATTGAAGAAATTGGTATTATGGCTGATTGCTTGTCGAATCGAAGGGAACTGGAGAAAAATTGACCGCAATCGCAAACAGATGAAACGCCTGATCGCCGGTAAGGTGCCGTATACATCGGACAAGCTGATCCGGCTGGACATGGAGACTGCGCGTCTGGGCCAGGAGGCCATGACGATGCAGCGCTGCTACCATGATATGGAGCGCGCAGGATAAAGGGGGACTCTCTTCTGTTTGCCGTGGGCAGAAATTTCTGCCCGCGGCATGTTTGCTGTATTTTTTAGACTGGCATCCATCAGCTCCCAATTTCAGGGATGTCTCTGAACGGTATGGGTGGCGGCCCCCGCTATATCCTGTTTTTGAAGAAAGGAGAAAGAATGAAAAAACCGCCCCCTTGTGGGACAGGCTTCATTCTACAACGTCTTATGGGACAAAAACTGAAACAAAAACAGATGTCGGATTCGCTCACGGTGGGAGTTCTGCTCGCTGTGGTGGGCGGATTTCTGGATGCTTACACCTATCTGCTGCGCGGGCACGTATTTGCCAATGCACAGACCGGTAATATCGTTCTGCTTGGGCTTTCTGCCGCCCAAGGGGAGTTCCTCAAGGCTTCCTACTACCTGCTGCCGATTCTGGCGTTCCTCTGCGGGGTTCTGCTGACCGAGTGGATCAGATCCCGGTTTCAAAACTGCCAGGCCATCCATTGGCGCCAGCTTGTGGTTGCAGTGGAGATGGTACTTCTGGTCATTGTTGCCTTTCTGCCGCTCGGGAGCTGGGACTCTGCCGCCAACATTATGATCTCATTGCTCTGTGCCATGCAGGTCGAGGGATTCCGTAAGATTCTGGGAAACGCTGCTGCAACCACCATGTGCACCGGGAACCTGCGCTCAGCCGCCGAGCGGTTTTACCTATTCTGGACCACTGGCGACCCTTCCCGGCGTACTGAGAGCCTGCATTACTGCGGGATCATCCTGTCATTTATCGGCGGGGCAGCGCTTGGTACCTTCTGCTGCCGCTTATTCGCCGGACAGGCGGTGTTGATCTGTTGTGGATTTCTCCTGCTTGCCTTCGGAATGATGTCGTTCAGGAATTCCCGCTGATTGGGATAGAAAAGCAGCCCGCTCCGGATTAGAGCGGGCTGTCTGTCTTTTCATCCAGTAGATCTGTATCGGTTCTCCATTGGGATGTGCAGATTCCCGTTCCAGGATACCGCCATTCGAAAGGATCGTCCGCGCAGATGCAGGATTGTTTTTGTCGCAGACGAGCATCAAACGGTGCAGGCCGACCGAACAGGCAAATTTCAATGACAGCCGCAGAATCTGTCCGGCATACCCCTTGCCTCGCTCGCAGGGACGCACCCCGTATCCAATATGGCCGCTATATTGCCGCAGATACTCATTTAAGGTGTGCCGGATGTTTACCGTTTCAATCAGCCGGTGGTTTGAAAGCCGCACTGCAAAAAAGGTGGAAGCCCCCCCGTCTGGGGGAGACCGCCTCAAAGACAGCGTTGCGTTCTACGAGCGCAAGCCATTCCGGATAAGGAAGCTGGCCGGGCAGAACACCACCATGCAGTTCGGTTTCCCCATGTGCCAGATGTTCCTGCTTGTAGTCCCGTACTTCTTACCTCCCATTCAGGGATGAAAGATACCAGGAGCAGCTGTTCCCTGAGACTGCGCAAGGGTCAAACAGAAATATCCATGGATACGGCCGGGACATCCGCCGCAGCCATATCCGCCCCAACAGGAACTTCGGCAGCAACCGGGGCGGATGCCACAGGAGCAGCAACCGGAGCCACCGCTGGGGACGATCCTCCGACTGCTCCGGCCATCCCTTCGAGCATGGCTTCCTGACGCTCCTGTGCGTCTCTGGAAACCTCCTTCTGTGCATACCGCGTCTCGTCCCGCCGGCGCTTGTTCCGGCGGCTTTTCAGTTCTTCCCGTTGGGCGTGCGCTTTCTGCTCCTCCTGTGCCTTCTCAGCCTTCTTCTGCTTCCGCTCCAGTTCGGCCTCTTTGTTCAGATGCCGGATCTTGTTGCGCGAACGCTTGAGCAGTTTTTCAATCCGGCGGATCTGTGCTGTGATCTTATTCTTCTGTTTGCCCTCCGCGAGCGGCTGCGCCATCTTCAAACCCGCCAATGCCATCATTCCCTTGGAGATCACCCGCTGGACATCCATCGTACTCTGCGCATTCGCAAGCATGGTGGCAAGCTCCCCGACCGAGTTCTGTGAACTGGTGGAAACCGAGACTTTCCCACCGCTGCTTTTGCCCATCGCGGCCTGCATCATCTGTGCCTGCGATTTCTCCCGGGCCTCCTCCTGCTCTTTCAGCTGGGAAAGCAGGTTTTTCCGTTGCTCATCAGCGGACAGCGACACAGGGTTCTGTGTCTTTTTCTCCTGCTCCTTCACCGAGGTCCGGGGCGGATAATACTGGATACTGGACTGAACCTTCATTCCTCAACCCTCCCTTTGTGTTCAACACAACATCTGTTCCACATCTTTCTAACATAAATAATCGTCCTGAATGTACCAAACTAAACCGCACGTAGCAGAATCCCTGTCTGCCATTCACGTCAGCGCGAACAGGCGGGCCGCCCCCGCAACTGTACCGCAGATCACCATGCCGATCACGGTCGGTACCAAGAACGAAACCAGCGTCCACCGGATGCTGTGGGTTTCCTTATAGATGGTCATGCAGCTTGTCGAGCAGGGCCAGTGCAACAGGGAAAACAGCATCGTGCAGGTAGCGGTCAGCCAGGTCCAGCCTTGGCTGGTCAGCAGGGTTTTCAGCTGTGTCAGGTCGTTGATTTCGGTTAGGCTCCCAGTCGAAAGATAGGCCATCAACATAACCGGCACCACGATTTCATTCGCTGGGAATCCTAGGATGAATGCCATCAGGATCACTCCATCCAGCCCCAGCAGGCGGGCAAACGGGTCGAAGAATCCGCTGCAGTGTGCCAGAAGGCTCTGTCCGCCGACCGTCAGATTGGCCATACACCAGATCAGCAGGCCAGCAGGTGCAGCGACCGCTGCTGCACGCCCAAGAACAAACAGGGTACGGTCAAAAATCGACCGCACAATCACCTGGACGATCTGCGGACGCCGGTAGGGGGGCAGCTCGAGTGTAAAGGAGGAGGGGACCCCCTTGAGGATGGTTTGGGAGAGTACAAACGAGACAGCAAAGGTCATCAACACGCCAAGCAGGATGATGCCGGTCAGCAGCAGGGCGGAAAGGAGGCTTGCCCCAAGTCCGGAAGCGCTGCCGATGAAAAACATTGTGATAATCGAGATGAGGGTGGGAAACCGTCCGTTGCAGGGGACGAAATTGTTGGTGATGATCGCGATCAGCCGTTCGCGCGGCGAGTCGATGATTCGAGCGCCGGTGATCCCTGCAGCGTTGCATCCAAATCCCATGCACATGGTGAGCGCCTGTTTCCCGCAAGCGCGGCACCGTTGGAAGCCTTTGTCAAGGTTGAAGGCGATGCGGGGGAGATATCCGGAATCCTCCAACAAAGTAAAAAGCGGGAAAAAAATTGCCATGGGAGGCAGCATGACCGAGACCACCCACGCCAGTGTTCGATAGACCCCATCCGTAAGCATCCTGTTCAGCCAAGGCGGGGCGCCCACCCAGGACAGCGCTTCCGCGAGTATCCCCTGTCCCTGGAAAAGCAGGTCGGAGAGCAGGCGTGAGGGGACGTTCGCGCCAGCAATCGTTAACCAGAAAACAAAGGCGAGCAGCAGGAGCATCGCTGGGATTCCGGTAGCGCGGCTGGTGAGCAGCCGGTCAAGCGCCCGGTCGCGGTCGTGACAGCTGGCTTTCTGGTAGGATACGGTATCCATGCAGAGCTCTTCGGCCAACAGAACAGCCGATGCCGCCACCATATCCCGGAATTTTTCGGGCGCGATGCCCTCTTCGGTCAGATGTCTTTGTGCCTCCTCAAGTGCGTCCCGGACTTCTGGATGCATTCGGAGCTGGATTTTTAAGTACGCGTCGATCGACGCAAGCAGCTGTGTATCCTCCGAAAGCAGTTTGACCGCAATCCAGCGGGCAGGGAGTTTTTTAAGGTTCAGCGGCTCCAGAGCTGGAACCAACAGCCCCAGCGCCCGCTCGACCGCTTCTGGGTACCGCGTGCGCAGCGGTTTTGTGTCAGGGGGCTTACGGCATATCTGTTCGACCGCACCGGTGAGCTGTTCCAACCCTTTGCTGCTCCGCGCACTCGTTCCAATCACCGGAACCCCCAGCCGTCGGGAGAGCCGGGGAAGGTCAATCCGAATCTGCTTTTTTCCTGCTTCATCCAGCAGATTGACACAGAGCACCACATGAGGTGTGACTTCCAGTGTTTGGAGCGCCAGATTCAGATTTCGCTCGAGGCAGGTCGCGTCGCAGACTACGATGACTGCGTCCGGCTCCTCGAAGCAGATGAAATCCCGCGCCACTTCCTCTTCTGCCGAATGGGCCAGCAAAGAGTACGCTCCAGGCAGGTCCACCAGCAGATAGTCCTGCCCGCCGCGCCGGTATCGCCCCTGCGCGTTTGTCACCGTTTTGCCCGGCCAGTTTCCGGTATGTTGACGCATTCCTGTCAACTGGTTAAAAACGGTGCTTTTTCCGACGTTGGGGTTCCCTGCGAGCGCCACCACTCGCAGGTCCCCACCCCGCTCAATCGTCAGACTTCGGTCCATCGCTCCTTTTCCGGTGGACCTGGCTGTCAACCCCATCAAGATCCCTCCTGTTTATGCATATTGCACCATTATGTGATCCGAATCTTCCGAGCGCAGCGCGATCACCGCGCCACGGACGTAATAGGCCACCGGATCTCCGGCGGGGCTTTTTTGCAAACACTCTATTTTGGTACCTTGTATCAGCCCGATGTCCTGTAGCCTGCGCCGCATCTCACCGGTGGTCAGCAGCCTGACCACCCGCGCTGCGCGGCCTTCCGGCACCCGGCTCAGCGGAATCATCTTTTGTTCCATCTTCATTCTCCACCTATTTCAAGATTCAGGGATGTATTACCCCCTATTACCCTATTCCGCAGGTGGGGCGAATGCTACTCGGGATCACGGAGGGAATCTATATCCATTTAAAATTTCTTCTTGAGCTGGTCGCTGAACGCTTTCAGTTCCTTTTTCCGGTCTTCCGGAAGGCAGTTGAATTCGATGTTCTGGATCGCGCCTTCCAGTGTGTATAAATACACCAGACAAACTCGAGGGTACGCCTCTTTCAATTTTAAAAATGCCTGTTCGGAACCGGTTTCAATCAGCTTTTCAGGCGAATCAATGCCAATAGAGATTAGTTTTTTGGACATTTCCTTTCCAATGTTCATCATGGATGTTAATTTTGACATGGATTTCTCCTTTCTGGTGGTAGTAAACGTTTATAGGGGGCAATACTCCATATGTTATCCTGGAAGGATGGAAGGAGAGGGGCCTTGCGTCAGCCGATCGGTACCGGGTTCTGGTTCTCCTGCTGGAGTTTGGGAAAACTCAGTCATGTGGTTCCAGAAGCGTTTTGGCATATGCCCCATCCGGCAGCGGGGATTCTCCCGTCCTTCGACTGCAGCGACCTCGTAATATTTGCGCCAGAGTGCGCGGAACATCTGCTCTTCCGCTCCCATTGCCGGGACTTCCAGATGTTCCACCGGAAGAATCTGTGCCTGATATGGCCGGTAGAAGAGGGCCATATGGTTGGTTTTGTCGTGGATCAGGAAGATTTCTTCGGGATACCGGTCGGTAAAATGCTGCTGCATCAAAGGCAGGACGATACACTTGGGTTCGATTACCGCGACCAATCCCTCTCCGCAATCGGAAAACCGGAGAAACTCGATGAGTTGCCCTGCTTCATTGCCCACCATCCGGACCGCCTTGAATAGTTGGCAGACAGTCGCATTGGTCAGCATCGAAGTTACCCGCGCGCCATACTGGTAAGCCAGCCGGATAAACTGATAGATCATCCATTCCCTGTCCTGCACACAGGAAAACCAGCCGCGTTTTACCCATTCCTGAATCTCACCCGAGAGCCGTCCGAGCGAACGCCAGACCCGTATAGCATGGGCTTCGACTGTCTCGACCGGCCAAGTCCGGTAAAAGGTCGGTTCACCCTCGGTCAGGATCGCCAGCGGCATCTCCCGCCGGGTGTAACTGTCAAACACGCAGCAGAGCAGGCCGCCAAGGCTTCCATCGTAGGTATATGCTGTTTCCACGGAAATACCTCCTTTCGGTTGTCCGTTTCGATCGAGCTGTCCCCAAGCCGGCCGGCCTGTTTGTTTCCCGGCGGGGGAGATTAGGCAGACGTTCCGCCCTGCGGCAACAGTAAAAAATTTGTGTACAACTTCAGATAGGGAAAGATAGGGGACCGGTTTTCAGAGCTGGCCGGTCAGGCTTTGCACCACATCCCGGCCGGTCGGTTGACGGTCGAAGAGCGAGAGCTGCTCCGGCGCTTCCTCCGGCAGACGCGCCAATTCATAATCCCGCTCAGAAATCAGGGCACGCAGGACACCATCCGGTGTGACCCGTAGCCCGTCGATCATCCTGCCCTTGCAGAGCAGGAAATACTGCGCCCGCTTGAGCACCACCCCAATCCGTTTCAGCCCGTCAAAATCGAGCAGAGTGGTGCGGCGTGCCGCCAGAATCCGCTGGGCACTTTTGACGCCGATCCCCGGAACCCGCAGCAGCATTTCATACGGTGCACTGTTTACCTCGACCGGGAACTGTTCCATATGGTTGATCGCCCAGTTGCATTTTGGATCAACCAGCGGGTTAAAGCTCTGATGCTGTTGGTCGAGCAGCTCGGATGCTTCGAATCCATAAAAGCGCAGCAGCCAGTCAGCTTGATAGAGCCTGTGCTCCCGCAAAAGCGGCGGTTTGGTGTCGAGCGCGGGAAGCAGGCGGTGTTCCAGCACCGGCATATATGCTGAGAAAAAGACCCGCTTCAGGTTGTACTTTTTATAAAGCGCCTGCGTGAGGTTCAGGATCTGGTAGTCGGTATCGGGGGTTGCCCCAATAATCATCTGGGTGCTCTGGCCTGCTGGCGCAAACTTCGGTGCATGCCGATAGCGCACCAGATCGGTGGAATTTTCCGCGATCCGGCTCTGGATCAGCCCCATCGGGCGCAGGATAGAGGTTCGGCTCTTGTCCGGCGCGAGCAGATTCAGGCTCTGTTGGCTGGGAAGCTCGATGTTGACACTCATCCGGTCGGCAAGCATCCCCATCCGCTGGAGCAGGGCGTTGTCCGCTCCTGGAATTGCTTTTGCGTGGATATATCCATTGAACCGATATTCTCCCCGCAGAAGCTCGAGCACACGGATCATCTGCTCGCAGGTGTAGTCCGGATTTTTCAGGATGCCCGACGAGAGAAACAGACCTTCGATATAGTTTCTGCGGTAGAACTGGATCGTCAGTTCTGCCAGCTCCCGTGGCGTAAATGCTGTGCGGGGGGTATCGTTCGAGCGGCGGTTGACACAGTATTTGCAGTCATAGATGCAGTAGTTGGTCATCAGCACCTTGAGCAGCGCAATGCATCTCCCATCGGCAGCAAAGCTGTGGCAGATTCCACGTGCGACACAGGAGCCGATCCCACCTTTGACACCGGCCCGATCGACACCACTGGAGGTGCAGGCAACATCGTATTTTGCCGAGGCGGAAAGTATCTCGAGTTTTTCCATTACGTCCACATTCAACCCTCCAAGAAAGAACATTAGTTCTTTCTTTAGGATACCACTTTACGGAAGACTTGTCAACTGTCCAGAATTTTGAAAATCTATCTTATCTTCTCCGCGGGATGTATTGATTCTGCCGAATACCTGCGTTAAAATAAAACTATCAGTCTGAGCTGTGGAGGGCTGGATATGGGTTATTTTCTGGAAGATCTGGCGGGTATCGTTATAGGGCTGCTTCTGGACCCATGGCTCGATACCTGGTTTCATAAAATGGCGGCCAGATTTCATAACCGCAGAAGCAGGAGAGCGTGAATCCCCACAGAGAGGATATACAGGTTTTCTGCCGTCCTGTACGGGACACAAAAAATGGGACTCGTTTCTGTGCTTGTCATTTTTAAAAAACTACATTATAATAGTAAAACAGTCGAATTTTATGATTGGGGAGTTTTTTGTATGAGAACAATCATCTGGTTTCTCTATTTCTGGCTTTCTCTTATCCTGCTGGTCCCGAGCATGCTGCGCGCCCAGTTTCTTACCTCGCGCCAAAAGTGGGAAAAGCGCGACCGTATGGTCAACAGCCGGGTGCGCTGGTGGATGGGTTCGTTGCTCCGGCTCGCAGGGGTGGAGGTAACGGTGAGCGGGCTGGAGAATATTCCGAATTGTCCGGCTGTTTTTGTCAGTAACCATCAGGGGAACTTCGATATTCCGATCCTTCTGTGTAACCTTGACCGGGTACATGGGATCGTAGCCAAGATAGAGTTGCAGAAAATCCCGTTTATCCGCATCTGGATGCGGTATTTCAACTGTGTATTCATCGACCGGAACAACCCCCGGCGCTCGATGGCTGCACTTAATCAGGCGATCAGGAATATTCAGGAAGGCGGTTCCATGATTATCTTCCCGGAAGGCACCCGCAGCCGCAACGATGAAGTAGGCGAATTCAAGGCAGGCGGATTTAAGATCGCGCAGAAAACTGGTGCACCGATCGTGCCGGTTTGCATCGGTGGATCGTACAAGGCGATGGAGGCCAACCATATGTGGATCAAGCCTGCGGCGGTGCGATTGCATATCCTTCCCCCGATCGAAACATCCGGACTTTCTAGAGAAGAATTCAAGGTGATCGGCGATAAGGTTCGTCGATTGATTATCGAGGAAAAAGGATAAGATTTTATGAGGGAGAATATGAAATATGAAAGTTGAAAGATGCATAAAAGAATCTTTTATTGTGATAGGGAAAGAAGGTTCAACTTTAGATGGAGAAGGTTTTATTCAAAGATTATGGATTGATGCAAATTCTCATTTTGGAGAAGTTCAGCATCTAGCTAAAAAGGATGAAAATGGAAATATCTGTGGCATATGGGGGGTTATGTCTGATTTTTCTCATTCATTTGATCCATGGGAAGATTTCAGAAAAGGTCTTTACCTTGCCGGAGTAGAATGCCGAGATGATGCGGAAGCTCCTGATGGTTGGAAAAAATGGATTATTCCTGGCTGTGAATATATTTATGTAGAATGTGAAGATAGCGATACCTTTTCAAAGACAATAAAATACCTGGAGGAGAATTCCATTCCATTGGTGGGGGCAGTCCACGATTTTACCTGTCCACAGACGGGGAAAAATTATATGCTTTTCCCAATTAGAAAGTTGTAAATAAACTCCAGATTATAGGGGGATTTCGCCCAAAAGATGCCCCTCTTTTTTTAACAAATGCTCTCTTGGAATGACCGCCCAGAAAGAGAGAAGGCGTTTTCTTTCCAAAGAGGACGTGTGCAGAAACTGAAAAAGGCAGCAAAAAAGGATTGACGCAATCGCGCCAATCCTTTTTTGATCTCTATGATCGTATCACCGGAAAAGTGAAAAATCAACCTGCCCATCTGCGGCGTAAGCTTTCCCGCAGATTCCGAATACCTGCTTCACCCGTTCTGCGGACAGGACTTCCAGTGGTTTCCCACTGGCGGCGACCAGTCCATCCGCAAGCAGGACCAGATGATCGCAGTAATGCGCAGCCAGCCGCAGATCGTGGAGTACGATGAGGACCGTTTTTCCTCTGGATTTCAGGTAGTCCAGCAGAAAAAGCTGGTGACGGATATCCAGATGGTTAGTGGGTTCGTCCAGGATCAGAGCATCCGCTCCCTGGGCAACGGCCCGGGCGATAAAGGCCAGTTTCCGCTCCCCGCCTGATAATGAAAGGATACTTCGGTTGCGAAGATGGGAGATTTGCAGCTCTTCCAGCGCCTGCCTGATGACCTCTTTGGCGGACAGGGAACGATCGCTGCGGGCATACATCGCCATCCCAACTACATCGGATACCGAAAAATCAAACGGACAGCCTGTATCCTGTCCGACATAGCCGATCAGGGCGGCCCGTTCACGCGGGCTGTACTGGGAGAGATCGGAACCGTCTGCCAGCACTTGTCCGGTATTTGGGATGCAGATACCAAATGTCGTTTTAACCAGCGTAGATTTTCCGCATCCGTTCGGGCCGATGATACCAGTCATCCGCCCACTTTCTGCGATTAGAGACACCCCCTTGAGAATCTCTCGGCCACTGAGACGCACCCGGATTTGGTCATATTCCAGTTTCATCCGTTGTACCTCCCTCTGCGGGCCATCAGATACAGAAAGAATGGCGCACCGATAAATGCGGTGATAATGCCGAGCGGCAGTTCCGCCGCTCCGAACGCGCTCCGCGCAAGGGCGTCTGCCCATACCAGATAAATCCCCCCAAGCAGCGCACTCAGCGGGATCACGGCGCGGCAGTCGCTTGTACCGGAAAGCAGCCGGACCGCGTGCGGTACGACCAGACCGACAAATCCAATCACGCCGGTAACCGAGACGAGGGAGGCGACCAGCACTGCACAGACGAGGAACATCAATGCCCGAAACGGCTTGACTCGCAGTCCCATTGCGGCCGCATCCTCATCCCCCATCATCAGCATGTTGAACCGGGTTCCACAGTGGGTAAACACCGCGATGCCGGCTGTCGTCCCGACCGCGGGAAACAGGAGGGTTTTCCACTGGGCTGCCGCAAGGCTTCCCATCTGCCAGTTGTAGACCGCTGCGATGCTTTCCGGGCTCTTTGCCAGGAAGATCAGAAAGCTGGTGACCGCACCCATCACCGCATTGACCGCAGTTCCGGAGAGCAGGAGGGTCATCGGCTGCAACCGTCCGCCGCCTGCGGTCTTGGCGATAAAATAGACCGCACAGGCTGCAGCGGCTGCCCCTGCAAATGCGGCTAAGGTGGTCTGGTACTGCCCGCCAAAGGCCGGGAGCGGCATCAACAGTGCCCATGCCGCCCCGGCGGATGCGCCGGAGGAGATACCCAGAATATAAGGGTCGGCGATCGGGTTAAGCACCAGAGACTGCATCGCTGCTCCGCAGGCCGCAAGTCCGGCGCCGCAGAAGATGCCGAACAGTACCCGTGGGAGCCGGATATTCCAGACAATCTGGAAATGCGGCATCTCCCAACGTCCGGATGCCAGTTCCCTGCCACCCAAAAACAGCTGGTCTTTCAGGATCCCAAATACCTCAGGAACAGGGATTTGTGCCGAGCCGACCCGGATCGTCCCGACCACCGACCCGCCCAGCACGAGAAGCAGAAACAGGAAAAGGAGCAGCCCCCGCAGACTCCGTCTCCTCAGCGCTCCGGTTACGCGAAGCATTCCGGATAGAAGTATTCCGCGAAGGTGCGGCAGGCGCTCGCTGCGCGCACATCCTGCATCACCGCCACGAGCGGAACGGTCAGATACGCCTGATTTTTGACCGCGGTCACCTCCCGCAGGGCAGGATTGTTGTTGAGAAAATCGAGCTTCTCCTGAATCGTCTGCGAGCCATAGTCATTCAGAATAATGACATCCGGGTTGACCTCCACCAGAGTCTCCACACTGGTATTGAACCACCTGGAATCCGCCATTCCACGGGTGGTGTTGATCCCGCCGGCCAGCTCGATCAGATTGCTTTGCAGTCCGCTGGAAGTGGTATAGATTTCATTGCCATTGAAGGTATCCAGCACGAACGCCTTGACGCGCTCTGTTTCAGGGACTTCCTTCACGGCCTCCTGCACTTCCGCGATCTGCTTTTGAATGCTGGCGATCAACTCAGCGGCGCGGTCCTCCACCTTGAAGATTTTTCCTAGATTTTCAATGTCCTCATAGACATTCTCGATCGTTTCATCCGGGACCAGTGTGCCTGAGATGGTCAGACAATGAATCCCTTTGGACTCGAACTGCTCGTAGCTTCCCCAGC
Source organism: Anaerotruncus sp. G3(2012) (assembly GCF_000403395.2). GTDB lineage: Bacteria > Bacillota > Clostridia > Oscillospirales > Ruminococcaceae > Anaerotruncus. The sequence continues at coordinate 531,121 of NZ_KE159657.1, forward strand.
CAGTTTCCTTGAATGCGCTGACTTGACCGATCACCAGATCCGTCCCGAGCGCAACCGCGTTTTCATGCGAACGCTCAACCTCCGGAATGCCTTCAAATTTAGGCTTCAGTTCATCAAGCGGCATTTCGGCGGGGTTGGTTGGAACATTTTTTCCTGCGATGTACGATTCCAGTCCCAGCATCACCATGTTTTCGGCCGCGTACAGGTGGCAGCAGAGCACCTTTTCGGGCATCTTGGTGAAGGTGATGGTTTGATCCCCGTTCTGAATGGTGACCGGCTCATAAGCTTCCTCATCCGCCAAAGTGGAGGAAGCTGGCGCTGACTCGGATGATGGCGCCGATTCCGCAGAGGGGGTAGGCCCGGATTTGGCGGCCTGTGTTCCGCAGCCCGCCAGCAGGGTGAGACTGAGCGCCACGGCGATCAGTCTGGAAAAATGGATGGTTCTCATGTGTTGTCCTCCTTCGATTGTTTTGTTGCGGCAGACAATAAAAAAAGACAAATCTTTCGATCTGTCCGTGTACGCCAAAAGAACGCTGTTTGGACACAGCGTTTTGACCACGCGGCTTTCCCACCGAAAGCGTTGTTTCCCACATGACAGCAGGTCTCCTGGCTCGGATTCATCCTCAGTTCTGGTCTTCCCGGTCTCCCAGTGACATCTTCAGAACCTCGTCCTCCATACAGTAGCGGGGGCTGCTCTGATTCCATCGTCAAAAGCGCATTTGGCGGGCTGACGATATAGATTCCCTGTCAGGCCTTGCGGCACTGCCATGCGTATAGGATTTGTCGGCTGCCGCTGTGCAGGAATATCTGCACCTGGGCATCTGCACTGGGAGAGTCTCCCCATGCAATTTTATAATCGAAATACATCAAAAGGATCAAAGTGTTCTTTTGATGCCTGCGGCCTTTTGGCCGCAGGGAGCCGCCAAAGGCGGTTCTATTTCGTATTATATAGTGAATAAGCATGCATACAGCATGCTTGCGGGTATTTACCCGCTGCTTGAAAACAGAATTGTTTTCAAGTGTATTATACAAGGATAGGAGCGGAGTTGTCAATGGCGCATTTTCCGGTCATCTTGACAGGGAACTGCGCAATATGCTAAAATTATCCAAAGCAGAAACGGGACGTCCCGTTTCTGTCTCTCATACGAGAGACAGAAACGGGACGTCCCGTTTCTGTCTCTCATACGAGAGACAGAAATACGATTGATCTGCCGGGCTTCCCACATTACGATAGAAAATAAGGAGCGTTTAAAAATGGTATCAAAAAAGCAGATTCTCGAAGAGCTGGAGCGTGTTAACAGCAGGGTGGGACAGCTCGAGCAGACCTGCCGGATGCAGGCGGAGCGGTGTGATGAGAAGATCGGGAAGCTGGAGGAGCAGGACGCACAGCTTGGGCAAAAATACGGCGAAGAAATCTGCAAATTGGAAGAGCGGCTTGGACAGAAGTGCAAGGAAGAAACCAGCAGATTGGAGGAACAGGCTGACCAGAAATACGGTGGGGGAATCGACAAACTGGAAGCGGCTGTTTTTCAGCTGGAAGCCTCCATTGCTGCCATCAGACAGGAGATCTCCAGAGGGGAAATGGATCAAGACAGCAAAAAGGCCGCCATGCTCTATGCCTATCGGTACCTGCTTGACCGGGAGCCGGAAAGGCCGGAAATCGTAGAGGGAAACCAGCTTGGCTGGAAAGAGCTGCGGGCCAATTTCATGAATTCTCCGGAGTATAAGTCCTTACAGTCGTACGATATGGTACAGCAGTATGAAGGGCCGTATTTCAGCCTGAACGTAGAAGGGATCACCTATTTTTATGAAAGACAGGATAAGGTCATCCCGCACTATATGATGGGGAGTGGGCGAAACTGGTCGGGAGACGACATCGACAATTTTATCGGCCTTGCGGACCGTGTATATTATCAGGGTAAAGCACCTCAATCTGGCATTTTCCTGGATATAGGTGGAAATATTGGGACAACCTCCATCTACTGTAAGATGAAGCTGAAAAAGGCGTTCCGGTTCATTGCGTTTGAGCCTTACAGCATCTGTGCAAAGCTGCTGCGGTGCAATGCGGAGATCAATGGAATCGGTCCGGAATTTCAGGTGGAACAGATCGCGTTGTCGGACCAGGTGAGAGAAAAAGCGGCGCTCCGCGTCAACAGTATGGAAAATCAGGGAGGAAACAGCCTGATAACGGGCAGCAAGGAGGATGCGGATGAGATTGTCGCAACCACCACGCTTGACCAGTATTTAAAAGAGCACAATATTGCGCAGAGCGAGATCAAATATATCTGGATTGATGTAGAAGGACACGAGTATGAAGTATTGAAGGGGAGCCGTTCGCTCTATCAAAGCCACAAAATTCCCACCTGTATCGAATTCAATCAGGATCGTTATCATGCCTCTGGAAATTATGAAGAGATGATCGCCATGCTGGAGGAGTATTTTGATTCTTTTGCGATCAGCGCACAGGTTACGGAAGGGAACGAAACCTTCCGCCCGATTTCTGAAGTGAAGCTGCTGTGGGAAGAGCTAAACCACGAGCCATGCGATCTGATCCTTCTGTAAAAGGCTATACCTGCTGAAATGAAAAGAGCACTTTTCTGTCAAGAAAAAAGTGCTCTTTTTCTGCATTTGGTGCGCTGATGCGTATTTTGTATGTTTCCGGTAAAATTTGCCCACACTAGTTCCAGAAAAAACGAATGGACGGATAGGGCAATGGACAAACAACGCTTACAAAAAATTGAAAAAAAGGCGCAAGACGCATATCAGCGCGCGCTCCAGAAATCCGACGGCATCCGCCAGCTGCGTTATATCCTGAAGGACGCGCTGCTGTTGCTGCGCAAGACTTATCATGCGCTGGAACAGCAGCCGCAGGACGGCTGGAAAAGATGGGTATATGACCATTTTTACGCATTCGAGGGACATGCCCTCCATACGATCGAGGAGATGCAGAGTCTGCGCGGACGTGGAATCCCGCTTTACCGAATCACGTTTCTGCTTTACGAAGTATTTTCGGATGGACAGGAACCGCTTGGTCAGGAGGCGGTGGAACAGGCGCTCCGAACCGCCAATGCGACTGCTGAACTGGAGGAATGCCAGCTCAGTTTTGTTTATACGGCATTGAAAGGGATCCTGATCTTGATTGCGGCGGATGCATGCAGAGACGACTGTTCTGAGGAGAGGCGGGAACCGCTGCTTACCTATGCGGCAGCGGGACTGGATGCGGTCTATGAGATCGACTTTGACAAAGTCAGCCGGCATTGCAGCCCGGTGGAATCAATATTGGAGCAGGATCCATCATGCGTTTACCTGCGGATGGAGCGGGAATCCAGGGCGCATTACCGACAGATTGTGGCGCGGATTGCACAGCGCTCGGGGATCGCAGAAAGTCAGGTGGCACGCGATGTGCTGCACTGCGCCCAGCAGGCGGATGCGGAGCGGGAACGGCATGTGGGATTTTACCTGCTTAACCGCGATCCACAGGAAATCCATGCCCACCGGATGGGCGGCATCCTGCTTGCAGCAGTCTGGCTGATCCCGCTGGCGCTCTGTGTCCTGCTGGGAGTTTACAGCCTGCCTGCCGCGCTGGCGGCCTATCTGCCGCTGGTGGAGACGGTGCGTCTTTTGCTGACTGCTGCCGCATTGTACAGAACGCGGCCTGCCCATCTGCCGCGCATCCGTCTGGATAATCACGCCCCCAAAACGGTGGTTACGGTCTCCATGGTACTGCCGGATGCTTCGGAATCTGAAACCCTGCTTGCACAGTTTGAGCGGCTTTCTTTTTCCAACCGCGCGGATAACCTGTTTTTCTGTCTGCTTGCCGATCTGCGGGAGGAGAAACGTCCCTGGCATCCACAGGATGAGGCGAATATTGCTGCTGCGAAAAAGGTCTTTGTGCATCTCAACAGCCGGTATGGGGGACGGTTCGTGCTCTTCATCCGCCGGCGCACCTACAACAAGACCCAGGACGCCTATTCAGGCTGGGAACGTAAGCGCGGCGCAATCATCGAATTTGTGCGGTTTTTGCAGGGCGGACAGGTGGAACCGGTCTGCTTTGTTGGGAATCGGGAGCAGCTTACCGAGATGAAATATCTCATCACACTGGATGCGGACACCGGGCTTTCGTTTGACGCGGCAAACCGGCTGATTTCAGTTGCGGAGCACCCGCTCAATCGCCCGGTCATCGACAAACGGCAGATCGTCACCCAGGGGTTCGGCATCCTTGTCCCGCGGATCGGGGTGGATTTGGAGTCCGCGAAGGCCACCGTCTTTACCCGGATCATGGCGGGTGCGGGCGGCATCGCGACCTATGAACAGGCGTGCAGCGACTTCTACCAGGACCTGTTCGGAAGCGCGATCTTTTCGGGCAAGGGATTGATCGACATTCAGACGTTCCATGAGGTGGTTGGACGGCGGTTCCCCGAGGGGGCAGTGCTCAGTCACGATATTCTGGAGGGAGCCTATCTGCGGGTGGGGTTGGTTTCCGATCTGGAGATGACCGACAGCGCACCGCGCAACGCTGCCTCCTGGCTCGCCCGGCTGCACCGTTGGGTGCGCGGGGACTGGCAGAACCTGCGTTTTCTGGGCAGGCAGTTCACTTTGCATGGAGTCAGACGCCCCCATCCGATCAGTACATTGGCCCGCTACCAGCTTTTTGACAACCTGCGCCGGTCGCTCAACCCGGTCTTTGCGGTTTTATGCGTGGTTCTGTCCTGCTTCACGGCGCCGCAGATTTCCGGCATCCTATGCGCGGCGGCATTCCTTTCGATCGCGTTGGGGCCGTTGTTGGGGTGTGTTCGCGCTCTGCTGGGCGGATGGGGCGCAGCAGCTTCCCGCCGGTATTTTGGACACGGATTGCCGCTCGCAATCGAACTTGCGGCGCAGGGTGGGCTTCTGGTTTCCCTATGTGCGGAACAGGCGGTGGCCTCGCTTGATGCAGCGGTGCGCACTCTCGGCCGTCTGCGCACCGGAAAGCACCTGCTCGAGTGGACCACCGCTGCCCAAAGCGAGGTCAGAAGGATCGGTTTTCTGGCAATGCTGCGCCGCAGTTGGGGTACAGCGGCGCTGGGCGGATTGCTCGTCCTGTTTGCACCGGCGGGCCGCTGGTGGATACGCCTGTTCGGGCTTTTCTTTCTGCTTTATCCGGCCCTAGCGGCGGTAACTGCCCGGAAATGCCCGGATCGTAGCCCCGCTCTTTCGGACGAAGAGCGTCGGGAACTGCTGGGCTGGTGTGCGCAGATGTTCCGCTATTACGAGGACTACGCCAACGCGGAAAACCATTACCTGCCGCCCGACAACGTACAGTTCTCCCCTGTGGAACGGGTGGCGCGCCGTACCTCCCCGACCAATATCGGGATGCTGCTGCTTTCCAACCTTGCGGCGCGGGATCTGCATCTGATCGACAGCGCCGGGCTTGCGCTGCGGCTTTCGCGCACCTTTGAAACGATCGGGCAGCTTGAAACCTGCCATGGGAACCTCTATAACTGGTATGCGACCGATGATCTGCGGGTGCTCCCTGACCGGTTTGTCTCGGCGGTGGACAGCGGGAACTACCTCTGTGCTCTGGTGACACTCAAGGAGGGTCTTTATGAATATGTACCCTGTGAACCCCGGCTGCAGGAGATTATCGATCAGATTGAGACCATCCTGAAAACCACAGATCTTTCGGTCTTTTACAACCCCAACCGGGAGCTGTTTTCCATCGGGCTGGATCAGAATGGGAACCGGGTTGGCTCCCACTATGATTTCCTGATGAGCGAAGCACGCACGATGAGCTATTATGCGATTGCGTCCCGGCAGGTGCCGCACCGGCACTGGCGCGCGCTCAACCGGTCGATGAGCCGGGAGGGGGCATACGCCGGCCCGATCTCCTGGACCGGCACCCTGTTTGAATATCTCATGCCGCATCTGCTCCTGCCGGTCTGTCAGGGTTCGCTGCTGGGGGAAGCGGTACACTACGCCCTTTGGTGCCAGAATATGCGTGCAAAATGTGCCGGCCTGCCCTGGGGGATCAGCGAGAGCGGCTATTTCGCGTTCGACAGCCAGCTCAACTACCAGTACAAGGCACACGGGGTACAGGCGCTCGCCGCCAAACAGGGGATGGATCGGGAATGTGTCGTCTCCCCCTACTCCAGCTTTCTGGCTCTGCCGTTTGACCCGCACAGCGGGATGGAGAACCTCCGCCGGCTGGAACAGCTTGGGCTGGTCGGGCAGTATGGGTTTTATGAGGCGGCGGATTTCACCGAGGAACGATGCGGCGGGGAATACCGGATCGTACGGTCGTTTATGGCGCACCATGTCGGGATGAGCCTTGCCGCAGCGGTGAACGCGCTTTTCCAGAACCGGATGCAGAAGCGGTTTCTGCGGGACCACGCGATGGGTTCTGCACAGGAATTCCTACAGGAAAAAGTAGCAAAAGATGTGGTGGTGTATGGCAGAATGAGAAAACAGGAACCAACTCCAAGGGAGGGCTTAAAGCGGGAACCGCTCTCCCTCCAGCCGGTGGGGAATCCGGACCAGCCAGTCTGCGGGATGCTCACCGGGAGCGGATTGAGCCATTTTTTTGCGGACACGGGAACCAACTGGCTTTCCTGCGGAGATCAGGAGGTCACCCGCCGGTCCCGCGGCCTGTTGCGGGATAGCCAGGGCATTCTGGCGGTGGTGCGGCTCTGCGGGGAGACGATCAGCGCGGTTGCCGCTCCCTTCTTTCAGGAAGGGGTGGAGCACCGGTTCGGGTGCGCGGGCGGACAGGCGGCCTATCAGGCGCGCAAAGGGAATCTGGGGGTTTCCCAGACATTTGTAATCGACCGGTCGCTCCCGGTAGAGGGATGCACCGTAACGGTTCAGAATGGCACCGGGATTCAGGCGGTTGCCGACCTGCTGTTCTATCTCGAACCAGTGCTTTCGACCGAAAGTGCGTATGCCGCTCATCCCGCCTTTTCCAAGCTGTTTGTCTGCGGCGGGCGGGAACAGGCGGCGGATACGGTGGTCTTTTCCCGCCGGAACCGGGACGGTTCGGACGGGCTGTTCCTGACCCTCGGGTTCGACCGGCGGTACAGCTACGCCTATGCCCTGCGCCGGGAGGATGTGACCCCCTATCCGGACGGGCTGCAAAACCTGCTTCGGTTCGACACGCTTCCGTTTGACGGGGGGACTGCCACCCCGGACGGCTGCTGCGCGCTCCGGCTGTCCACACTGGTTCCGGCGGAGGGAGAGGCCCAGGTCACCCTGCTGCTCTCTGTGGCGGCAACGCTGGAGGAAAGCGTAGGAAACCTGATTTCGGTGCGGGAACGTGGGGTACAGCCTGCGCAGCCGGTTCTGCCGGAGGATTCCCTCGCCGGACGGATGGCGCGGACCTTTTTGCCCGCACTTCTGTTTGGGACTGGGATTCCCGAACCAATCCGGCAGGCGCGTGCGGAAAGCCGGCGCGGGCAGGATGCGCTCTGGTCGCTGGGAATTTCAGGGGACCGTCCAATCCTGCTCTACGACTGGCGTACCAGGCCGGAACCGGATTCCCTCGGGGCCTGCCTGCGCTGTTGGGACCAGCTCCGGTTCGCAGGTCTGGAATTTGATCTCTGTCTGTTGGGCGCACCGACGTTCGAACTGCCGGAGGGGGTGCGTGCGCTTGACCCGGACACGCTCGATCCACAGTCCCTCACGGCGCTCTATGCGGCGTCCTGCGGGATTTTTGGGGTCGAAGGGGCTGCCGAAGGGAAGCGGGCGGTTTTTCCCGTCGAGATGCTGCATCTCCTGCCTGCGGAGATTCCAGGGGGAGAGGGCCGGTTCGACCTCGTGGGGGGCGCCTATCTGGACGGATGGTTTTATGTCGATCGGGTGACCCCGCTCCCGTTCACCCACATCCTTGCAAACCGCACCTTCGGGTGCCTGCTCAATGACGCGAGCCTCGGATGCACCTGGTGGAGAAATGCCCACGAATGCAGGCTCTCGTCCTGGAGCAACGACATTGCTTCGGGTCTGGACGGGGAACGGCTGCTCCTGCAAACCACCGAAGGGATTTATGACCTCTGCAAGGGGGCGCGGGCCGCATTTTCCCCGGAAGAGGCGCGCTATATGGGCAGAGCGGGCGGAATTGCCTGTACGGCAGCGGTCGCGCTCTGCGGGGAACAGAGCGCGAAGCAGGTCAGCCTGCGGCTGGAAAACACCAGAATGGTGGAAACCGAGGTGGTCTGCACCTATCTGGTCGAACCGGTACTGGGGGTGAGCCGTCTGACAGCGAAACACCTCCAGATGGAGCAGGATGAAAACTGCCTGCTCCTACACAATCCCTACACCATGTCCGGCTGTTTTGCGGCGATACACGTCCCGGGGGAGCATCCGAGTTACACGTCAAGCCGCGCGGCCCTGCTTTCTGGGGACTGGTCCGCCCGGGAGCTTATCCCAGGCAGCGATCCGGTCATAGGAGTCATGGTGCGCAAACGCCTGCCGCCCCATCAGGCGCAGCAGATCACCTTTGTTCTCGCGGCGGCGGCAAGCCGGGAGGACGCAATCCGCGCGGCAAAGACCGCCTGTCCGGGCGCGGGGCATCCGTTTGAAAGACGCACCATCCGGATTTCCACCCCGAGCGAGCCGCTCGACCGGCTGGTCAACACCTTCCTGCCACATCAGATTCTGGCGGGGCGGCTGTTCGGCAGAAGCGCATTTTATCAGAGTTCGGGGGCGTACGGGTTCCGCGACCAGCTTCAGGATGCGGGCGCCTGTCTTGCGATTGCACCGGACGAAACCCGGCGTCAGATTCTGCGGTGCTGCACCGCGCAGTTTGTACAGGGGGATGTGCTTCACTGGTGGCATCCGCTCCCGCCCGGACGGATGCGCGGGGTGCGCACCCGTTTTTCCGACGACCTGCTCTGGCTGCCCTATACGGTATGTGACTACCTCGAAGCGACCGGGGACAGCACACTGCTGCATCATCCAGTCAGTTTCTGCGCGGGGGAGCCGCTTGAGGAGTCCGAACAGGAGCGGTATTTTGAAACCGGCTACACCAAAGAGAAGGCAAGCGTCTACGGCCACTGCCTCCGGGCGATCGACCGGGCGTCCCGCCTCGGGGACAGGGGAATCCCCCTGATCGGCTGCGGCGACTGGAACGACGGATTTTCCAATGTCGGGGTAGAAGGACGCGGGCAAAGTGTCTGGCTGGGGATGTTCCTTTCGGTTCTGCTCGAACGGTTTGCGCCGGTCTGCGAGCAGCAGGGAGACCCTGTCCGGGCGGAGGGGTTCCGGCGGGATGCGGAACAGCTCCGCAAGCAGATCGACCGAAACTGCTGGGACGGAAGGTGGTACCTGCGGGCATTCTATGACAACGGGATGCCGATGGGGAGCCGCCGGAACGATGAATGTCAGATCGATCTGCTGCCGCAGAGTTTTGCGGTGCTCGCAGAAATGCCCGACTGCACCCGGACCGACGCCGCACTGGACAGCGCGATCCGCCGCCTTGTGGATGGGAAACACCGCTTGGTGCGGCTGTTCACCCCGCCATTCGACCGCTCGGAGCAGCAACCCGGATATGTCGGGGCCTATCCGGCCGGAATCCGGGAAAATGGCGGTCAGTACACCCATGCGGCGGTCTGGTTTGCGATGGCACTGCTGCGTGCGGGGCGGCGTCAGGAGGGATGGGATCTGCTCGATCTGCTGAATCCATCCTCCAGATGCACCGATGGGACCCTTGCCCGCCAGTTCAAGACCGAGCCCTACTGGATGCCTGCCGACATCTACACCCATAGCGGGGTCTGTGGACACGGAGGTTGGAGCCTTTATACCGGAGCGGCGGGCTGGTACTACCGCGCGGTGCTTGAAGAGCTGCTGGGCCTGCGGTTCCGGGACGGGAGGCTCACCCTTTCACCCAGCCTGCCTCCCGAATGGAACCGGTTTTCCGCGTCCATCCGGGAGGGGGACGCTGTCCTCTTGGTCGAGGTGGTGCGCACCGGGAACCGTTCGCTCACGGTGGACGGACAGCCGGCTGAACAAATCCCTGCGGACGGTGGCTCCCATACGATTTTGTTAACGATTTAAAAACAGGATGAAAAAGTTGGTACAATCGCGGGAATCTGTGCTATAATAAGGTCTACCGGGCCAGCCGCTTCATGGTTTATCATGGGGAACGGCTGGGTTCGGCGCCGCGATGCGGCGTGTGCAGTCAGAATGTCGTATCTACAATTTTATCTTTCAGACAGGAGATCATTCGATGAGCAATTCATTTCAGCGAGAACAGCTCTGTGACGGAGTGCACTTCAGCAGTGTCACAGATCCCAAATTCAAGCACAACCGCATAACAGCCAATCTGGTGATCCCGCTCGACCGCGAGACGGTGACCGACAACGCAGTAGTTCCGTTCCTCCTGCGCAAGGGGTGCAGAAGCTGCCCGGATTTTACCAGGCTCAACCGGAAACTCTACGAGCTGTATGGCGCGTCGCTCGCCTGTGATGTGACAAAATATGGCGGCTGCCAGTCGCTTGATCTGTCGATCTATGGGGTTGACGACCGGTTCACCCTCGGCGGGGAGGAGATGGTCCGTCCCTGCGCGCAGCTTTTGACCGACATCCTGCTCGATCCAGCCTTTGCAGACGGTGTGTTCCCAGAAAAGGATGTGGAACTCGAGCGGCAGCAGATCATTGACGTGCTCGAAAGCCAGATCAACGACAAGCGGTTCTATGCGATGAGCCGGTGCCAGTCGATCATGTGCGAAGGGGAAAAGATCGCGATCGAAAAGTATGGCTATATCGAGGACGCGCACAAAATTACCCCGGCTTCGGCAGCAGATGCCTACCGCCGGATTCTTCGCAGCGCCCAGATCGAACTGCTCTTTGTCGGCTGCGGAAATCCCGCGACCGCGAAGGAAATTTTCCGGCAGGCGTTCTCATCTGTGGAGCGCGCACCGGTCCCGGTGGAACCGGTCCACACCCGCCCCAGAGCCGAGCAGGTCAACGAGGTGACCGAACAGCTGGATGTCGCGCAGTCAAAACTGGTGCTGGGCTTCCGCACCGGCGGCATCGGCGGTGACCTCAAAAAGCTTGCTGCCATGCGGGTCATGGTTGCGCTCTATGGCGGGACCCCCAATTCCCGCCTGTTCCTCCATGTGCGGGAGAAGCAGAGCCTCTGCTACTACTGCTCCGCCCGTCTGAACCGGCTCACCGGGCTGATGTTCGTGGACAGCGGGGTGGAGAAGGCCAACAAACAGAAGGCGTACGACGAGATCATGAACCAGTTCCGGGTGATGCAGAGGGGCGAATTTACCGATGATGAGATCACCGCGACCAAGCTGCTGATGCAGACTTCGTTGAACGCGGTGGGGGATTCGCTCGGCGCAATCGACGACTGGTATATGACCCAGATCATGATGGGCAGGGCCTGTTCGCCCGAGGAGGAAAGCGCGATGATCGAGGCGGTAACCCGCGAAGAGATTGTCGAGGCGGCCGGCCAGGTCACGTTGGATACCGTTTATTTTCTCACCGGAAAGGAGGCGGAGTAAATGGAAAAGACCATCATCCGCTCGGAACGTCTGGGGATCGAGGTCTGCCGGATCAAACACGACTCGGGGCTGACCATGCTGCTCTGCCCCATGGAAGGGTTCTCGACCGCCTACGCGGCGTTTACAACCAAGCTCGGCTCGGTGGACACCCGGTTTAAAACCCAGGATGACGCGGATTTTGTGGATGTTCCGGAGGGGGTCGCCCATTTCCTCGAGCATAAGATGTTCGAAAATGAGGAAGGGGACGCATTTGCCCGGTATGCAAAAACCGGCGCTTCGGCAAACGCGTTCACCTCGTTCGACCGCACGAGCTATCTGTTTGCCTGCACCGACCGGTTTTCGGAATCGCTCGAAATCCTGCTGGATTTTGTCCGCCGGCCCTATTTTACTGAAGCGTCGGTGCAGAAGGAGCAGGGAATTATCGGACAGGAAATCCGGATGTACGATGACAGCGGGGACTGGCGGGTGATGTTCAACCTGCTCGGCGCGCTCTATCACAACCATCCGGTGCGCATCGACATTGCGGGCACCGTTGAGTCGATCGCGCAGATCGACCACGAACTGCTATACCGCTGCCACCGCACCTTCTATCATCTCAATAACATGGTGCTTTGCGTGGCGGGCAACTTTACGGTCGGGCAGGTGCTGGAGGTCGCCGGACGGGTGCTGAAACCGGACGCCAAGCCGGTGGAGATCGAGCGCGGCAGGGTCGATGAGCCGGATTCGATCTGTCAGCCGCTGGTCGAACAGAAACTTTCGGTCGCAACGCCGCTCTTCCACTTCGGATTCAAAGGGGTTTCCAGCGGTGAAGCGGGCAACCTGAAAAATCAGATTCTGGACGAGATGCTCTGTGACCTGATCGCAGGGGAGGCTTCCCCGCTCTACCGCAGGCTGTATGATGCGGGGATCATCAACGCGACGTTCGGTACCGAGGTGATGGCAGGACGCGATTATATGTGCGCGATCTTCTCGGGTGAATCGCGTGAGCCGGAAAAGGTGGCGGAGCAGATCAGGGAAGAGGTCGCGGCGCTCAGGCGGGACGGGATCGACCGGGAGCAGTTCGAGCTGATCCGGCGGGCAACCTATGGGCGGTATATCGGCCTGTACAGCCGCACCGAGCCGGTCGCGGGGCTGATGTGCGCCGCCCACTTCGCGGGGATCGACGACATCTTCTCTCTGCTTGACGTCATCGCCAACGCAACCCTTGAACAGATGGAAGAGCGGCTGCGGGTCGCGTTCGATCCGGAGAAATCCGCACTTTCGATCGTCCGGCCGCAGGACAGCGAGACAGGGGGAACGGTGGAATGAGTATGGAAAGGCATACGGTCGCTTTCCCCGGGCTTGGGATTGAGCCGTTCCAGCTCGACCGGGTGGCGTTCACCATCCCCGGGATCGACTGGCCGGTCTACTGGTACGGTATCCTTTTTGCATTGGCGTTCCTGCTCGCAATCCTGTATATTTCCAAACGCGCGCCTGTCTTCGGTCTGGACCCGGACCGGGCGCTTGACGTGGTGCTCGGCGGCGCGCTGGGCGGGATTATCGGTGCGCGGGCCTATTTCGTAATCTTTTCGTGGGACCAGTACAAGGACAATCTGGTCAATATTTTTAAAATCTGGGAAGGCGGAATCGCGATCTATGGGAGCGTGATCGGCGGGTTCCTCGCCGGGTATCTGACCTGCCGGATTCGCAAAGTGAAGTTTCTGCCCATGGCAGACCTCGCGGTTGGCGGGCTGATTCTCGGGCAGGCAATCGGGCGCTGGGGCAACTTCGTCAATATCGAGGCGTTTGGAAGCGTCACCGGCGGCGCGTGGCGGATGTGCTCCCCCGCAGCAGCGGATTTCCTGCTTCGCACAGGGCAGATCGACCAGACGGTTGCCGACCAGATCACGGCCGGGACGCTCGGTGTACATCCAACCTTTTTCTATGAATCGGTCTGGTGCCTGACCGGGTTCCTGCTGATCGTCTGGATGACCGGCCGCCGCCGGTTTGACGGTCAGCTCACCCTCTTCTATGCAGGCTGGTACGGGCTTGGCCGGTCGGTGATTGAAGGGCTGCGCACCGACAGCCTGATGTGGGGAAGCGTACGGGTTTCGCAGGCGCTCGCAGTGGTGCTGGTGATCGCATCGGCCGCGGCAGTATTTGTGGTTTGCCGGAAGATCAAAAGCGCGGACGGCCCGGACCGCTGGAAACTTTATGTGGATACCGAAGAAGGACAGGCCATCCTGCGCGGGGAATTCTATTCCAGGCCGCAGGAAGGGCCGGTCGCGGCAGAGGAAGAGGAGCCGGCGCAAACAGAACAGCCGGACAGCGGGATGCCGGCAGGGCAGGACGCTGCCCCAAAGGAGGAGGAAGAGCAGGATGAACGCAAAACTGATTGACGGGAAAGCGGTAAGCGCTGAACTGCGCGGGCAGATGAAGGCGGAGGTTGCCGCGCTCGCGGAGGAGGGGATCACCCCGGGACTGGCAGTGGTGCTGGTCGGGGAGGACCCGGCCTCGCAGGTCTATGTACGCAACAAGGAAAAAGCGTGTGAAGAGCTGGGGATTTACTCGGAAAAATATCTGCTTCCTGCCCAGACAACACAGGAAGAACTGCTCGCGCTGGTGGACAAGCTCAACGGAAAGCCGGACATTGACGGTATCCTGGTCCAGCTCCCGCTGCCCGGGCATCTTGATGAAAAGGCTGTGATTGCGGCCATTTCCCCGGAAAAGGATGTGGACGCGTTCCATGCGCAGAATGTCGGGAAAATCATGATTGGCAACTACAAATTCCTGCCCTGCACACCGGCAGGGGTGATGGAACTGCTGCGTGCGGCGCAGGTCGAGGTGAGCGGCAAGGAATGCGTCGTGATCGGGCGCAGCAACATTGTCGGCAAACCGATGGCGATGCTCCTGCTGCACCAGAACGGGACGGTCACTATCTGCCATTCGCGGACCAGAGACCTCGCGGAGGTCACCCGGCGGGCGGACATTCTGGTCGCGGCGGTTGGAAAGGCAAAGTTTGTCACCGCGGATATGGTCAAGCAGGGGGCGACTGTCATCGACGTGGGGATGAACCGCGACGAAAATGGTAAACTCTGTGGGGATGTGGACTTTGACGCAGTCTGCGAGGTTGCAGGCGCGATTACCCCGGTTCCGGGCGGCGTTGGGCCAATGACCATCACCATGCTGATGAAAAATACAATTGCCGCCGCGAAACGCTGATTGTATTTCGTGGTATCTGCGCGGGCCAGGCGCGAGCGGCAATGGGCCTCGGATACGGCATCGAAAAAAGATTGCGAAAGAGACGTTCTTGTGTCAGAGCCTCTTTCGCAATTCTTTTTTTGTCTTGCAGCTTTTCCGGACAGGCATTATAATGGAAGGGTATCAAAAGAAGATGCGCACTGTGCCGAGCGCCAGCAGCAGCGCGCCGGAAAGACAGCCGGCCGCACGTCTGCTGACGGTACGTCTATGTAGGACACGTCCGGCAGAAGCGCCGAGCGACAGGCAGGCCGCCTGCATCAGTCCGACAGTGACAGGCAGCCTCCATTCTATCCCGGTGCTTCCCAGCGCAAGCCCGATCCCGGCCCCAAGCATATCCATCGACAGGGAAATCCCAAGGAAGGCCGCTTCCATAAGGTCGATGGTTCCGGAATGATCCAGGTCGCCCTGTTCGGGGTTTCGGATGACCTGGATGGTCATGCCGAGCGAGTGGAAGATATGGGGGCTGGGGGGACTGGGCGGTTTTTCGGGCAGCAGGGAGCGGATGACCGAAAGCGCTCCCAGCAGCAGCAAAATGCCTGCGCCAAGCAGAGATGCCATGCTGTTCGGAATCAAAACGCGCAGCAGGGAGCCCGCGCTGATCGAAAGGGCTGCAAAGGCGGCGGAGAGCAGCGCAACAGCCGCTTTTGCCGGGGCACTGATTTTGACCCCGCGCAGGCCGAGCGCAAGACCGGCGGCAAAGCCGTCGGCACTCAGGGCAAACGCGGTAAAGCATAAGAACAGAAACATTCCAGACACCACCTGTTCAGGATTTCCCGCAAGGGGGCATTGTTCTATCCTATGGACAGTGTTTGGGTTTGGTTCAAAACAGTGGAAGGATGGTTATTGACAATGCAGATTTTTTCCAGAGCTGAAATCCTGCTGCCGCAGGGGGAAGACCTTTCCGGGTGGAGCGTGGTCGCGTGCGACCAGTACACCTCCGAGCCGGACTACTGGGACCGGGTGGAGCAGCGCACACAGGGAATCCCTTCATCATCCCATCTGATTATCCCGGAAGCATACCTGAGCCAGCCCGGGCTGGATGGGCGGATCAGCCGGGTGAATGCGGAGATGCAGAAATACCTTTCGGAAGGGCTGTTCCGCACCCTTCCGGACAGCTACCTCTATCTGGAACGGGAGCTGGCCCCGGGAAAGGTGCGCCATGGGCTGATCGGAAAGATCGACCTTGAAGCGTATGACTATAAGCCGGGCAGCCAGTCGGGGGTGCGGCCGACCGAAGGGACGGTCGAAAGCCGCCTGCCGCCGCGCATCCGGGTGCGGCAGGACGCGCCGCTGGAACTGCCGCATGTTATGGTGCTGATTGACGATCCGGATGGCCTGGTGATCGAGCCGCTTGCGGCACAGGCTGCGCAGATGCAGCAGGTCTACCAGTTCACACTGATGGAAAATGGGGGAGCTGTGCGCGGCTGGTCGCTCGACCAGGCCGGGGCCGACCGGGTGGATCAGGCGCTTGCGCGGCTCGCAGAGCAGGCCGAACAGGCCAACCGGGCGATCGCGCCGGACAAGGCGCCGCTCTATTTTGCCATGGGGGATGGCAACCATTCGCTTGCAACCGCGAAAGCCTGTTATGAGCAGCTCAAGCAGACACTGCCCGAGGAGGAATGGAAAAACCACCCGGCGCGGTATGCGCTGGTAGAGCTGGTCAATCTGCACGATGCGGCGCTGGAGTTCGAGCCGATCCACCGGGTGGTGTTTGGCGTGAAGCCGCAGGAACTGCTGGACGAACTGAACCGGTTCTGTGAGATTTCCCAAACCGGTGAGGGGCAGTCCTTTGAGTGGCGGACAGCCGACCGTTCCGGCAGGATCGTTGTGAAGAACCCGCCCTCCCAGCTTGCGGTTGGAACGCTTCAGCTCTTTATCGACCGTTACCTTGCTTCCCACGGCGGCGAGGTGGACTATATCCATGGGGAGGATACCCTCGAAAAACTCTGTCAGAGGGAAGACGCCATCGGGTTCCTGCTCCCTGTCATGGGCAAAGACGAGCTGTTCCGCACCGTCCAGATCGACGGCGCGCTCCCCAGAAAAACCTTTTCGATGGGGCATGCACATGAAAAACGGTTCTATCTCGAGTGCCGGAAAATCCGATAAGGGCTGTCAAGCACAGGATTCCCCGATGTCTCTCAAATTTTTGAAGGAGTGTGCAGGATGGAACGAAAGAGCGCGATAAAACTGGCGCTGGGCGAAGAACTGCCCGAGCTGGTACTCAAGCACGCGAAGGTGGTCAACGTATTCACCCGGGAGATCGAAGAAGCCGACGTCGCGATTTCGGACGGTATGATCTGCGGTGTGGGCAGCTATTGCGGGAAGAACGAGGTGGAGCTTGGCGGCGCATATCTGGTCCCTGGCTTCATCAACGCTCACTGTCATGTAGAAAGCTCGATGGTCACCCCGCTTGACTACGGCCCGGAAGAACTGCGCTGGGGGGTCACCACGCTGGTTACCGACCCTCACGAGATCGCAAATGTTCTGGGCGCAGAGGGTATCCGGTTTATGCTTCGGGCAGCCGAAGGGAGCGGTGTCAACTACTATGTGCAGGTACCCTCCTGTGTGCCGGCAACCCCGTTCGAGCACGCCGGAGAGGTGCTCACCGCTGAGAAGATGGAACCGCTCAAATCCGACCCGCGGGTGTTGGGGCTGGGCGAGATGATGAACTATCCGGGGGTGGCGGGCTGCGACCCGGAGGTGCTCGCCAAACTGGAACTGTTTGGCGAAAGCGTGATCGACGGGCATGCACCTTCCCTTTCCGGGAAAGGGTTGCAGGCATATGTGGCGGCGGGCATCCATACCGACCATGAGAGCACCACTTACGAAGAGGCGCGGGAAAAGCTGCGCGCAGGCATGGCGGTGCTGGTGCGGGAGGGGAGCGCCTCCAAAAACCTCCGGGACATCCTCACCGGTGTGGTCCGTGACCGTATTGACACGACCTGTCTGGCGTTCTGCACCGATGACAAGCACCTTGCGGATATCCGCCGGGAGGGCACCATCCGCTGGAACATCCGGCTGGCGGTTGAGCTTGGCCTGGACCCGCTCACTGCTATCCAGATGGCGACCATCAATGCCGCGCGGATCTATCGCCTGCCCAGACTGGGAGCCGTTGCGGTTGGTTATCGGGCGGATCTCGTCGTGCTGGACAACCTCACCGACTTCAACGTGCTTTCGGTCTATAAAGATGGAGAACAGAAGGTGCGCAGCGGTAGATTGACGTTTGGATACGCCTGGGGGACGGTCGGGGATGTGGAAAACGCTGTCAATCTCGCGCCGCTCCCACCGGACGCGTTTGCCCTGCCCGAGCGGGCGGAGCATCCGGTAATCCGGATTGTAAAGGGGCAGATCGTAACGGCTGCATCCACTGTCCCGGCAGATGCAGTGGACGAACAGATCGCTTCGGGCAGACTGCGCAAAATCGCGGTGATCGAGCGCCACCATGCGACCGGTAATATTGGTGTTGGGTTGATCGAGGGGTATGGGTTGACTCACGGAGCGGTTGCGACCACCGTTGCGCATGATTCGCACAACCTGATTGTGGTCGGAGACAACGACGCGGACCTGTTTGCGGCGGTTGAGGAGATCAAACGGATCGCAGGAGGATACACGATTGTGCAGGACGGCCACGTGCTCGGGTCGCTGCCTCTGCCGATCGCCGGACTGATGAGTACAGGACCGGCTGACCGCCTGATTGCCGATCTCGACAGCATGATTGAAAAGGCGCGGCGGGCAGGGGTCGCGGAAGGGATTGACCCATTCATTACCCTGAGTTTCATGGCGCTTCCGGTGATCCCGGAAATCCGGATCACCGATATGGGGGTTTTTGATGTGAATAGGTTCCAGTTCCTATAGTCGGGCGACCGGTAGTCCCCATTTTTTGAAATTCTGTGAAAAAATCGGAAAAGGCATCGGCACATATCAGTGCCGATGCCTTTTTGCCTTGGCGCACTTTCTGAACTGCGTCAGTTTTTTGCGAATTCCTTCGCCGCTGGGTGTGTGGAAAACCGGGCTGGGGGAATATTGATCCTGAAACGGCGATACCACCGGCAGAAATGCCGGTGGTATCCAAAGATATTATGATGGCTGGGCTAGCTGGATTCGAACCAGCGAATGCAGCAGTCAAAGTGCTGTGTCTTACCGCTTGACGATAGCCCAAAGAAAAAATCTCCGCTCGGCAGGCGGGCAGAGATTTTTGTGGGGTGGATAGTGGGATTCGAACCCACGGTCTTCAGTGCCACAAACTGACGCGTTAACCAACTACGCTATACCCACCATATTCTGGCGCGCCAGGAGGGACTCGAACCCCCGACCTACTGCTTAGAAGGCAGTTGCTCTATCCAGTTGAGCTACTGGCACAAACTTGCGCTTTATGATCTATGGGGTGCGAATATGGAGCGGGTGATGGGAATCGAACCCACGTGTTCAGCTTGGAAGGCTGACATTCTACCATTGAACTACACCCGCACAACCCAAGCGACGCTATTTATTTTAACAAACCTGCCGCAATTTGTCAAGGGCTTATGCATGTTTTTTCCCTGAATATTTGTTCGAATTTTCGCGGCAGAGGATGGGAAAAGATTAACAGGTTATGAATTCTGCGCCATTGCAGGGGAGATTCTTGCAATTTCTGCGCTTTTCCGCTATACTGAATAGGTCAAATTATCGGGGTGGATCAACCAGGGTCTGTCCTGCTTGTGAAAGAGGGGTCCCTATGCTGAAGATTGCGCCATCCATCCTGTCCTGTGACTTTGCAAATCTTGAAGCGGAGGTTTCGGCCATGCGGCGCGCCGGGGCGGATATGATCCATATTGATGTGATGGATGGACATTTTGTTCCGAATTTGAGCCTTGGGCTTCCCGTGGTCGCTTCCCTTCGCAAAAAGACCGACGTCTTTTTGGATGTGCACCTGATGATTTCCAGCCCGCTTTCCTATGCACAGAAATTTGTGGATGCGGGCGCCAACCTCGTCACCTTTCATGTCGAGAGTGAAAGTGATGTTCAGCAGACCATTGATGCGATCAAGCGGACTGGCAGTCTCTGTGGCCTGTCGGTCAAGCCAGCCACCCCCGCAGAGGTGGTTTTCCCCTATCTTGAACAGATCGACCTGGTGTTGGTGATGACGGTGGAACCCGGATTTGGCGGGCAGAAGTTCCAGCCGGAGCTTTGCCCCAAGATTTGGTCGATCCGCCAGGAGATTGACCGGCGGGGGCTTTCTGTTGACCTCGAGGTGGATGGCGGTATTGATGACCAGACAGTTTCACAGGCGGCACAGGCAGGCGCAAATGTATTTGTGGCAGGCAGTGCACTCTTTTCACAGCCTGATTACCGGGCAGCGGTGGAGAATCTCCGCGCCCATGCCCGGAAGGTTTCCCTATTTTAAAGGAAAAAGGCAATCGCTATCCGAAATAGGAGGAGAGCAGGTCGATGGCATCTTTTTCGATGAGCAGTTCTGCATGTTCGTCCAGCCAGGCTGCCGCGACCGGTCCTTCTCCCCAGCGCGGTCCAAACTCATCCAGAACCGCGAGCGAACGGTTTTCGAGTATGTCGAGAGGGTAGACTGCAAGCCTCCATTCCCCGTTGATCCGGTAAAGCATACTTTTTCGTATCCTGTGGGCATATCGTTGAAATAGCTTCACCGATCCGCCGATCAGGGCATCCACATCGGAAAAGGCGTAGATTACCGGTGATGCGGCATGGCGCCGCACCTTCCATCTGCGGGGAGACCGATCCTGCGGAGACGAAAAAAGCAGAAGGCATCCTCCGTCTTCCAGCGGCTCAATCCGGACCACTAGACAGTCCTCCGGCTGGAAGCCAACCTCCTTTTCCGCGATCTCGAGCAGGGCGAGCACCATCGCCTGTGTGGCCTGACTGGCGCAGTCTACCATTTCGCAGGAAAAGCCGAGTGCCGTAAGCTCGGGTTCTGAGATGCGGATGCTTAGTCTGCTGTTCCCCAGTCGCTTGATTTCCATACCGTTCCCCCCTCAACCCAGATATATGATTGAATTGACCGGAGGTTTCCTATGGCAGGATTTTTATACCGGGGCATCTTGCTCCAACAGCATAAAGAACCGGCACTCTCGCGGGATCTGCGGGAATTTTTCAATGCGGATACAATCGGCATCCAGATGAACCGCCCGCAGGTGGAGGACCCCAACCGGCTCTCCGCCGATGAAATCTGCGAGATCGCGCGGGAAGCAAAGATCGTGGACGAGCGGGACGGCACCCCTCTGATTGATAAAATCCTGCGGGCGCGGGTCCGCAAGCTGCGCCTGCTGGTGGGTGATGCGATCGACGATGAGCCGTATATTTCCAGCCAGCTCAACCCGCTGCTGAAAAATCAGGAGGTCGCTTTTTGTGGGCTTGCCCTGCTGCAAAAGGCGGTGAATGCGCCACAGGCGTGTTTTGCCGTCTATCGCAATCTGACCGACCTCGAAATCCGGATTCCCAAGACAATCGGTTCCTACAAGGTGCGCCGGATTCATGGGCGTTATCCCGCCGAATATCAGGCGTCCAGGTTCTACGGCTCCGAACGCGGGGTGCTCGAGGTCGGGGTGGGCGCGATCATCCACCTTGCGCGTGCGGTTCTCTTCAACCGTCCGCAGACCACCACGTTTGTCACCGTCGCGGGGGACTGCATCGGCAACCCCACCAACCTGGAGGTTTCGCTGGGGATGACGGTCACTCAGACGCTCGAACGATGCGGCCTGATCGATGATCCGGTGCGGGTGGTTATTGGCGGTTCGATGACTGGTATCAGCGTTATCGACACCGACAAAACCTTGATTAACCCATCCACCCGGGCAATCCTTGCGTTTCGTGCCCGGATCGGGGAGAGCGACTTCAATTGTATCGGTTGCTCCCGGTGCGTGCACGCCTGCCCCGAAGGTCTGAATCCCTTTTTTCTCTACCGCAGCTTCCACCAGCGCCGGTATGAAGAGTTCCGCAAGGCTGACCCGCAGATGTGTATTGGGTGTGGTTCGTGCAGCTATGTTTGTCCCGCAAAGCTCGATCTGACCGGCTCGATCCTGCGGGGACAGGCTGAGATGCGCCGGATGATCGGTTCGATCCGGCTGACCAAAGCGCTCGAGCAGAAGAAAAAGGATGCGGAATATAGGAGCTACTATCAGGACTATCTGCTTTATCAGGAGGGCAAAGCCCAGAAGAAGGACCTGCGCCAGCTGGAAAAGGCGCGGCTATCGAATGAGCGCGCCGTGAAGGCGGAGCTTCAGGAGGCGGAAAAGCAAGCCGCGGCGAATCTGGAAGCTGCTAACAATGCCGCACAGGCGGCGCTGGAGCAGGCGCTGAAGGCTTCGGCCGACCAGTTCAAACTGGCAGAGGAAACGGTACAGGTCACAATCGAGGCGGCCAGGTCGGTTCAGACACAAACCGGCCAGCAGCTGGAGCAGGTCCAGCTGAATGCGCAGCGAGCGCAGGAAGCCGCACAGAAGGCCCGTGAAAGGGCCTTGCAGGCGGATGCAAGGGTTTCCGCACTGGAGACGGAGGTGAAACAGAAGGCCGCAGCCCAACAGGACCTCGAAAAGATGCTGCCCACCATCAAGCAGGCGGTGTCCAGGAGCGAGTCCGACGCCCGACGGGCGCAGGAAGCAAAATCTGCGCTTTCGGGAGATAGTTCCGGGCAGACGCTTCACTCGGCAAAAGCTGCCGCGAAACAGGCTTCCGAAGGGGCCAAGTTTGCAGCGAAAAACCTTTCGGATGCGGAGAAAGCTGCGGAAAAGGCCGCAGCCGAAACCGCTAAGGCAAACGAACGCCTCGCCGCTGCCCGCCTCGACGCGGAACAGCAGCATCGGAACGCACAAGCGCTCCAGGCTGCCGCGCAGGACGCAGTCAAAGCGATCGACGGGGCGGCGGCACAGGTTTCGGGGCAGGAGCGGACGGTCGAATATACTGGACAGGTGTGCGCTGAAAAGCTCCGCGAGGCGCAGCAGGTGCGGGAAAAGGCCGACGCCGACGCGCAGGAGCGGTTCCGGCTCGAGAGTGAATCGGCGAAGGCGGTGTATGACGCCGCAATGAAAGCCGCTGCGGACGCCTGGCAAACCGCATCCGAGGAGATCGCCGCCCAATATCAGGCGACCCGGACCTTTCTTGCGCAGCGGCTTGCACAGGCACAGGCCGACGCCGCAGCTGCCCGCGAGGCGGCAGAACGCGCAGCTGCCGACTGGGGCAGTCCGGACAGACGGCCCGACCATGATCCTGTCAACGTAGGGGAGGAAACCCAATGAAACTGAGCAGACATCCCGCCCCGCACATCCGCCACCAGGAGAATAACCGGACCTTGATGTCCGACGTGCTGATCCTCCTGATGGTGTTGATGGTGCTGGCCTATCTTTTTTATGGATTACGCGCACTTGTTGTCTGCGGCGTATCGGTGCTGACGGCGGTTCTCACCGATGCGGTCTGCACCCTGCTGCGCGGCAGGCGTCTGAACCTGTTTGACCTTTCCCCAGTCGTCACTGGAATGCTGATTGCGCTCTGTATGCCCGCGACAATCAGTTTCAAAATCGTTGCATCAGCGGCATTCTTCGCAATCGCGATCGCCAAGCACCCGTTCGGCGGGCTGGGGAACAACCTGTTCAATCCCGCGGCATCCGGAATCTCGTTCGCCGCGATCTGCTGGCCGCGGCTGGTGTTCATCTACCCGATGCCGTTTTCCCGGATCGGGGTGCTGGGGACGGTCGCCGCAAACGCCACCGACTACTATTATACATACAGTTCGGTCAATGCACAGGGGATTGCGCAGGAAATCAGCCTGCGCCTCTACCAGAACCCGGCCTTTGTACTCAAGGTGGGCGGGGTGCCCACCAATGACCTTACTGAGATGCTTTTGGGAAACTATCCCGGTCCGATGGGTGCAACCAATATCCTGGTCCTGATGACCTGTCTGGTTTACCTGCTGTTCCGACGGACGGTCCGCTGGCAGATGCCGATCCCCTTCCTCGGGACCTGCGCATTGATCGCCCTTCTGTTCCCGCGTACTGGGCAGAGCGGGCTGCGTTCGGTCGAGTTTGAGATGATGTCCGGATTGCTGCTCTTTGGTGCGGTCTTTATGATCAGTGACCCGGTCACCAGCCCCAAGCGCGATTCCGCTTATTTTGTCTATGGCATCTTTGCCGGGAGCATCACAATGGGGTTCCGCTACTTTGGCGGATTTGAGGAGAGTATGCCGTTTGCCGTCCTGCTCGCCAATGCGTTTGTCCCGCTGATCGACCGGTATAACGAACGGCTCCACCGCCTGATAAGGAGGAAACAGCTTGAATCTCGCAAGAATCAGAACCTACAGGAAGCATAGCCGCTGGTCAGACGGGCTTTTTTGGAAAAACCCTGTCCTGATCGGGGGGCTTGCCCTGCCGCTCGCGATCATTGTCAGCCACAATCTCAAAAGCGCGGCTGCAATTTCGATTTTGATGGCCTGTTCGCTGGTCCCCACTGTCCTGTTCGCCTTGCTGATCGGCAGGCGCCTGCCCCAGTGGATCGCTTCGATGCTTTATATGGGGATGGCGCTGGCGCTGGTAGTCGCAAGCGAACCGCTGATCCTGCCAATTGCCCCAGGGATCAATGACACCCTTGGCGTCTATCTTCCGATCCTGTCGGTCAATACGGTGCTCTCCACCCTTTGTGCGCGTGCTGCCTCCAAACGTGTCCGGCCATTCCTTCTGATGGTGGACGCGGTGGTCTATAGCGCCGGATTCGCCTTGGCCATGGCGTTGATCGCCTGTGTGCGTGAGCTGTTCGGCAGCAATACGATCTGGGGGATCGCGGTCAAATTCCCGATCCGGACCCGCGGGATGCAGATTGCCTTCGCGGGCTTCATCCTTGTGGCACTGTTTGGTGCACTCTTCCGGTCCCTGCATCGGGTTGTGATTGCCCTGCTTTGCCGCCGCCCCAGACGTCAGGCGGAGGCTGCAGGCCAGCCTTCTGGGAGGTAGTTTATGAATCTGCTGAATGATTTTCTGTTGATTGTCCTGAGTGCGATCGTCCTGCAAAATGCGATCTTTACTCGTGGGTTTGGTGCGAGCAAGGGCAGCCTGATGCGCACTTCTTCCCAAAAAATCCTGCAGTTTGGTTGTACGCTCACTGTCGTTGCAACCCTCTCTTCGCTCCTTGCGTGGCCGGTGCAGCTCGTTTTGCGGGACCGGCTGGAGGCGGGTGTTCAGCTGGCTGCCCGATATGCCGCAACCCTCGCCAGCATCTGCATTGTTTATACCGCGGTCTGGCTATTGACCAAATATATTTTTCCTGGCGTCCATTATGACATCCGCAATATGCTCTCGAGTGCGTCCTTCAATTCGGCAACACTTGGGTCTCTGCTGATCGCGTTTTCGGGCAGCTATGGACTGGTGCAGACAGTCGGCTTTGCGCTTGGCTCAGGGATCGGCTATACATTAGCGATCCTGTTGCTCTGTGAGGGCCGGCGCCGGATCGCCCTTTCGGATGTCCCGCGGGCGTTTCGTGGGATGCCGGTCATGCTGCTCTATGCGGGTATCCTTTCTCTCGCCATCTATGGCCTGATCGGGCACCAGCTCCCCACCTGATTAACTTTTCCTCGGAGGTACCTCAAATGCCAAAGGCAGTCAAGGTAAAGCGCTATAAAAATATCTATAAGCGCCGCACCCCCCTTTCGATCCTGCTTCGGGTCGTTTGCATCGTGGTGGTGGTCGGCCTGCTCGGGTTCATCGGCTGGAGCGCCTATGAGCCGGTTCGGGCCTATCTCGACAGCATCGCCTTTGAATGGAAAAACAATCCTACGCCATCCCTCCCGGAAATCCCGGATATTTCTGCGTCTCCCGAGCCGGAAGCACCCGCTCCGGAATCGCTGCCAGAGCTGCCACCGGAACCGGTGGTATCCGCATCTGATCCTGCGCCGGCAGAATCAGAACCGGCAGCGCCGGAGGGTTCAGAAATTCCATCCGGAACACAGTTTCGAGGCGCTTACCTGCCGGTTTCAGATCTGCTTGACCCGAATCTGCTCGCTGCGCGGCTTTCCGATTTTCAGGAGGCCGGGTATACAGCGGTACTGGTCGACCTCAAGGATGCCAACGGCAGTTTGCTTTACCGCTCGAAGCGGGGACGCATCCCGCTTGAGGAAGGGGTCACCCCTTATGATCTGTCTGCGGCCTGTGAACAGATCCGCGCTGCGGGGATGCTCCCGATTGGACGGATGCACACCTTCCGCGACTACACTGCGGCACTCTCGGACAATAATATGGCGGTGCAATATCTCGACACAAGGGAGCACTGGCTGGATAACTCCCGGGAGAAGGGCGGCAAACCATGGCTGAACCCCTATTCCGAACAGGCGCGTGCCTATCTGGTTGGACTGGCGGAGGAAGCGGTTTCAATGGGGGTCGAACAGATCCTGCTTGACAGCGTGATGTTCCCGGTTGGCGTTCGGCTGGATGCCGCGACCTATGGGGAAACTGGGGACGTCAGCCGTTCGGAGGTGCTTTCCGCATTTGTCCGGCAGGTTTCCAGTGCAGTGTCTGCTAAAGGCGGAACGGTGAGCCTTATCGTTCGGGCAGTGGATGTATTTTCCAATCCGGACAGCCTCGGCGGTGATCCGCTTGTACTTTCTGACCAGATCACTCTGAACCTTTCCCCGGCGGTTCTCGGAGAAAACTTCTCTGCGGGCGGCTTCACGGTCGAACATCCAATGCAGGACCCGGGGGATACGGTCCAGAGGATGCTTGATGCCTTGTCGGGTCGGCTTCCGGGGCAGTTCACTGCGCTGATTCAGGACCCGAACAACAGCACTGCTATGGTTCAGGCCGTACAGGAAGTATTAAAGGAAAACGGCGTGGAAAGCTATTTGATAGTTCAGGAAAGCCCAAATCCCAACTGACAGGAGGATTCCTCTCATGGCATTTAAAGTCCGGCTTTTTCCCGGTGCGCCCGATTACGAGACGCTGCATGTCGCCAAGCTGACCTGCTTCCCGCTCGAGACGCGCGATTATCGGCCCTATTCGCAGGTGCGCATCTGCTTTGCGGCAGATGCGCTGCATCTCCAGTTTCTGAGCTTCGAGTCAAAGCCGCTTCCCGACAGCCGGATGGAAGCGATCCTACAGTTTTTGGATGCGGGGCCGCCCCTCCGGCTCTCGCTTCAGGCGGATGGGGCTTCCATGGCTTCTGCGGGAGATGGTTCGGAACCGTTGGATGGGGTTTTGGTGCATACGTTTGAGGGGGAAGATCTACAAGGCGTATATTGGGGAGGGAATATCATTGTTTCTTCCCATATATTAGGACGTTGCGCCAGTGGTTTTTCTGCCCTGCCGGGCGCCACCTTCCGGGGAAATTTTTATAAGACTTGCGAAAATTCCCGGCGTCCGCATTATGGGTGCTTTTTTCCGGCGGATTTCTCCCTTTCCCGTGAAGATCCCCGAAATTTCGGGGAATTTGTGGTGATCGATTACTAAGGACCCTTCCGGAAATTCCAAACTATAATAATAGAGACGGAAAAAAACCGCTCAGGGCGGGTACCGGAAATCAAAGCTGGTTTTTAAATATCCATTTATTGATTCAACCATTGTAAACCGCTAAGAGCGGTATTGCTCCGGGTTCTATAGCCCATCCACGCAGGATTGTGTTGGTGGGCATGCCCACCACTGTAAAATAACAGGTTATTTTACAGTGGCTTTGTCATGTTTATCATCAGTCAGACAGAATAATAAGGAGGATTTTGCATGAATGACGTTCAGTTTGCATGGCAGGAAGAATTCAATATCGGAGTGAGCAGCATCGACCGGGAACACCGGCAGCTTTTAAGGATTATCAACAAACTTTTCGCGCTCCGGAAAGAGGAAAAAGACAACCAGTGGGCCTGTCAGGAAGCAATTAAGTTTTTCAAGACACATGCGATACGGCATTTTGCAGATGAAGAAGAATATATGGAGTCTATTGGCTACGAAGGACTGGAACAGCATAAACGTGTGCACAAAGGATTTCGGGAAAATACGCTTCCGGCGCTTGAACAGGAGCTGAAACGGACAGAGTATTCCCCGGACGCGGTAGATCACTTTTTGGGCGTCTGCGCCGGCTGGCTGATCGGGCATACCCTCACAGAGGACGTTGCCATTGCAGGGGAGGGGATCAGCAAATGGAAAAACCTCTTGCCGGAGGAAGAGGTTGCCGCCATAAAAAAACTGATTATTCAGCTTGTGTTTGATATGTTCCGTCTGGAGTCACAGTTGGTCAGCGATGTATATAGCGGAGAAAAGTTTGGAAGGGGAATCTATTACCGCCTGGTTTATGGAACAGGGCAGCACGAAAAAACGCAGGAGATCCTTCTGGTTTTTGAGGAAAAACTTCTGATCAATACGGTTGGAAAAATTATGGGGATTAAGACCAACAAGCTGGACAGCATGTTGGTCAATGCCAGCAGATATACGGCGAAACAGTTTGCGGGACGTATTATGGAGAGCCTTCCGAGTACAAAATCGTATGAGCTGAAAAAGGAGCATCTTCTTTCTTATGAGCAGTTCCGTAAGGTGTTCGAGACGGAAAAACCGCATATCAGCCTGCTGTTTAACACTGGGGGAGCCGGCTATTTTTCCTATTGCGTTATCGCGCCCCATCTGCTGCAAGATGGGATTGGGACCCCTCTCGAAAACGAAAATGCGCTGGATGAAGTCAAAAAATATCTGGAAAAGCGGGAGGAGCAGGAGATACAGAATCAGAAGCCGAAGATACTCGTGGTAGATGATTCCATAACTGTGCGGCATGGCATGAAGCAGCTTCTGGATGCGGATTATGAGGTCGCGCTGGCCGAATCCGGTGTGGCCGCGATTCGCACCATTACCTTGAACCGTCCGGATTTGATCTTGCTGGACTACGAAATGCCGATCTGCGATGGCAGCCAGGTATTGGAGATGCTCCGCGCGGAAAAGGAATTTGCAGACATTCCGGTGATTTTCCTGACCGGCAGGAGGGATCGGGAGAGTATGATCAAGGTCATGCCTCTGAAACCGTCTGGCTATCTGCTGAAACATTCGAAACCTGCGGATATTAAAAAGTCAATCGACGCTTTCTTTGAAAAGAAAAAAGCCTGACGGCCTGCTATGGACGCGAATCGGGAAGGTATAAAAAGATTGGATAGAGAACGGCAGAGCCGGACGGATTTCCGTCCGGCTCTGTTATTCTTCCCCAAAATGCACAGCATATAGCTTTTCCCGCACCATTTTGGAAATCTCTGAATAGGTTTGGTTGAATTGGCAGAATGAATCCTCCCCACGGCTGCATTTAAACCCTTCCACGCCAACGCACCGGCTGATCGTGATAGGCCCTTCTACGACCTCGATCACCTCGCCGAGAGAGATTTCCCCAGCGGGCCGGGCCAGCTCGTAGCCGCCCTGCGTGCCTTTATACGACCGGACAATTCCCTCTGCCACTAACTTGCGCAGGATTTTCAGGGAAAACCGCAGCGTCACCCCTGTTGCCCCCGAAAGCGACTTGGCGTCCATTCGGACTTTATGTTTGGCCAAACAGTTGACAATGCGTACTGCATAGTCGGCTTCCAGCGTGATATGCATGGTAAGTCCCCTTTCAGGAAACGAAAGTATACTAATTGAATATACTTAAGAGTATACGACAATCTGTCTAACTTGTCAAGGTTCCTTTTGGTTGTTTTTTGCACCTGGGGACTGAAATTCTATCCATCTCTGTTTTTCTCCAGAAGAACGAAATGCCTTGATTTTGTATGGCAGTGTATCTGGCCATCAATCCACAGCCTGAAAATCAAAAGCGCCTGCGGCAGGGAATAACTGCCGCAGGCGCTTTATAGGTGGATATGGGCTTTTATCAGGTATCACTTTTTCCGTAGCTGCAAAGCTCTACCAGATTTCCGTCCGGGTCGCGCAGGTAGAACGACATTGCCGGGCCTTTGGCTCCGGTACGCGCCATGATACGCGGTTCGGCAACTTCCAGTCCCTGTCCTTCGAGATAGGATTTGAGCTTGTGCAGGTCGCCATCCAGTTCGAAGCAAAGCTCCAAACTGCCCGGCTGGACGTGCTTCACTTCTGGTTCGAGCGCGACCCCTTTCACATGGAGATTGACCTTGAAATCACCAAGTTTCATCTCCCAGTGTCCCATTGCATTGACCGCTTCAAATCCGAGCATTTTGTAAAATTTGATGCTTTCCTCCAGATGTTCGGTTGTGATGACCACATGGTCCACCTTTTTGATTCGCATGAATGTCTGCTCCTTTCTCTGTCTTGTTGGTTTATGGCTGAAACACTTCCTGTGTCGCGGAAAGAAACCGGTAGGAACCGTCCCCATTCGGTGCAAGGAGGTATCGGGTCTTTGCATATGGAAGCAGTTCAAGCGGGTCGATGCCGAACTGCCCAATCACCACCTCGCGGTTCCCGTCGGGCAGTTCCAGATTGGAGACTACCCGGTCCGAGGAGTATCCCCCATCCCGGCCAAATAGCCGGTAGACCTGCTTTTCCCGATCGTAACAGGCCGCATCGGTCCGTACAAGGCGCTCGATGCCAAAATAACGATCCGCAGTCTGGTCGATCTGCGCCTGTGTCAGCTCCTCAAGCGGCTCATAGGACCACCCGTCGGTGTGCGTGGAGAAATCCCGGCTTGCTGCTGTCACCACATAGTTCAGCAAAATATTCCGATCAATCTGTGCAGCAGTGTCAAACGGTTCGACGCTTCCCCAGCTGCGGAAGGTCCACACCTGGAAAGCAGCTGGGTCTTCCGAGCGGTTGAGATCATATTCTGCCTGTGGGATCAGGGACAGAACCCGGACATCCTCTCCGATTCCAAACGGTGGACAGCCAACCGTCAGCACAAGCTGGTTCTCACCGGAAACCAGAGGGGATTCTCCCGGGTCTTCGATCGAAAGGGATACCTGGATTACCGCGTAATCCTCACTGGTTTGTTCGGTAACAAAGCTGGCAGTGAAAGTATCCCTGAAGGTGACGGTCTCCCAATAGGAGAGCGCATCCGGCGTTTCCTCCCAGCTCCAGACCATCGTCTCCATCTCCGCGATGTCGCCGCGCTGGAGCGCCTCGAGAAACCGCATCCCAAAACCGACCGCCGCAGGCGCCGGATCGGCTGGCCGGCTCTCTGGAGTTTGTTCTGATGAAGCGTTTCCCTGCGAAACAGTTTCCGGGGCCTGGGGCGGATTGCCGGGCAACCCTTGCGAGCAAGCGCAGAATACCATCAACACCCCAAAAACCAGAATCCCCACTTTCGGAAACAGTGTCATCTTTTCCCCCCCGTTTCGGATTCCCGCAGCAGCTTTTCCCGATAGGCGCGCGCTGCGGATTCATTTTTGTTTTCGCCGAACTGGTAGTAAACGGTTCCGGCAAGGGCATCCGGCAGATACTGCTGCCGGACAAAGTGGTTGGGGAAATCGTGTGGGTAGAGGTAGAATTGTCCTTTCCGTTCGACCTCAGCACCATCGTAATGCTTATTTTGCAGGCAGCGTGGAAATCCACTGCCGCGTCCAGCCTGTACATCGGCCATTGCCGCGTTGATCGCTTTATAGGAGGAGTTGGATTTGGGGGAGGTAGCCATCAGGACAACCGCCATTGCCAGCGGGACGCGTGCTTCGGGCAGCCCGAGCTGGAAGGCACTGTCCACGCACGCTTTCACGATCGCAGCCGCCTGCGGGTAGGCCAGCCCCACGTCCTCACTTGCAATGACCAGCAGACGCCGGCAGGGGGAGATCAGATCCCCTGAATCGAGCAGGCGCGCGAGATAGTGCAGCGCTGCATTCTCATCCGAGCCGCGGATTGACTTTTGCAGGGCGGAGAGCAGGTCGTAATGCTCGTCCCCCTCCTTGTCATAACGGCCCGCGCTCCGCTGGACGATCTGTTCGAGATCCGCCAGCGTAACCTTTCCACTGTCCCCCGAGGCGAGCGCAAGCATCTCGACCGCATTGATCGCTTTGCGGACATCCCCGCCGCAGGAGAACGAAAGCTCCCGTGTCACGCCCTCCTCCAGCTCGAGCGGATGGCCGAAGCTCTCCTCCGCAATTCGGAAGGCACGACAAATCGCCCGTTCCACAGCCTCGGGTTGGATCGGTTTAAATTCAAAGACAGTGCTCCGGGAGAGGATCGCGTTATAGATGTAGAAATAGGGGTTTTCAGTGGTCGAGGCGATCAGCGTGATCGACCCATTTTCGATGAATTCAAGCAGCGTCTGCTGCTGTTTTTTATTCAGATACTGGATCTCGTCGAGATAGAGGATCACACCACCGATCCCGTCGATGGTGTCGCACCCGGCGACCACCTCCCGGATGTCCGACGTTGAAGCGGTCGTACCATTCAGCCGGTAAAGTTTTTTTCCGGCCAGTTTGGCGATGATGGATGCAACGGTGGTTTTGCCAACCCCGGACGGCCCATAAAAGATCAGGTTGGGGATGCTGCCGGTTTCCACCATCCGGCGAAGCACCCGATCTTTTCCGAGCAGGTGCTCCTGCCCGACCACATCGTCCAGCGATTGCGGGCGGATGCGGTCTGCGAGCGGTGCGGACATAATCGTCACCTCGTTCGTTTTTTGTTCCAATATGGGATATGGTTGTCTTTTTCAACCCATTATGGTATACTTTTAAAATATGACACATCTGGACAAACCGAGAGAACAGGAGGGGATGGAATGGGCTTTGTGCTGATGATCCCTTTTTTGCTGGTCCGATTTGGGCTGCTGTCCATCCTGGGTCGGGGAGCTGTTCTGCGCGCCGCATATTTTGCACCCCTACAGAAGCGGGAAAAGGCAGCATATTGGGTTTACCAGCTTTCTACGGCGGCGATTTTTCTGTCCCTGTTTTTCCTTCGGATCAGAACAGCCCCGTCAGGGTTGTATGCTGCCGGCATAGCAGTCTATGCGGTAGGCATCCTGCTGCTTGCGGTTACCGTCTGCCACTTTGCGGTCCTGCCCGAAAACGGGTTCAACCAAAGCGGTATTTACCGGTTGTCACGCAATCCGATGTATATAGCATATTTTATCATATTTCTGGGATGCGTCCTGCTCACACAGTCCCCGTTGCTGCTCGCTTTTGTGCTGAGCTTCCAGATCTCTGCCCATTGGATCATCCGTTCCGAAGAAAGATGGTGCAGGGAGCAGTTCGGCAAGGCGTATTTGCAGTATATGAAACGGGTACGGCGCTATCTTTAAAACAAAACCGGTTCAGCGGCCGGTCAACAGGCGCAGGACGCGTGGAAGCAGCGCCTGCGGTTCTAACAAATCAGGCTGCTGCCCCTGCAAAAACCGCAGGATGCGGAACCCCCACCAGAGCGCAAACAGGGCCGCAAATGTTCGGAGCAGCCATTTTTTGCGCAAAGGGTTCCCTTGGCCGGTAACCCACATCCAAGCGGCGAACAGGAGGAATCCTGCTGCTGCAAAGACGAGGGGGTGCATCCGCCAGGCGCCGGCAAAATCCAGCCGGAGCAGGCAGGCCGCAGCCCGGGTCATCCCGCATCCCGGGCATTCGATCCCAAGCCCCCACCGCAGCGGGCAGTGGTAGAGTCCGGTCTGGCTGAAAAACAATACCGCCAGTGCGGCCGCCGCACAGAACAGGCATAGCTGTCCCAGACGCCCCCGCACAGTGGATGCAGGTTTGAAAAAAGGGTATCTGTTCATACTAACCTTCTTTAGCGGGTGCGCAACAGCAACCCATGTGGATTCTCTGCATATAATACCATGAATCTGCTTGTTTTTCAACATCCAAAGAATCTGCCAGATTGTACGTCATGAAAACAGAAAAAGCATCCAAATCCTCTTTTACAAGAAACGATTTGAATGCTCTCTGTTTTTGAAATGGTGCGGCAGATGGGACTTGAACCCACACGCTCGCGCACACGCCCCTCAAACGTGCCTGTCTGCCTGTTCCAGCACTGCCGCGTCTTTCAACGTTTTGTATATTATCATATATTTTCCTGTTTGTCAATGGCAAAATAGGCAAAATAAAAATAATATTTGGCTGCCGCTTCCTTTCCATGGCCTGTACTTGACAATTCGGCGGGACGGTGATATATTTGTATCTCAAAAGGGAAGGAGCAGTTGCCTTTTCAGGGAGCTGCCATGCCAGAAAAGAGAATACGCAATATTTTTTACAGGAGCGGCGTTTGAAATGGG
This sequence comes from Anaerotruncus sp. G3(2012), assembly GCF_000403395.2. GTDB lineage: Bacteria > Bacillota > Clostridia > Oscillospirales > Ruminococcaceae > Anaerotruncus. The sequence continues at coordinate 564,941 of NZ_KE159657.1, forward strand.
AGAGTTTACATGCTGCCTGAAACAGTACCGCCAACGCAAGGGGTTGACGCAGGAGCAGCTTGCGGTGCTGGTCGGGGTGCGCAGAGAGACGATTATACGGTTGGAGTCGGGCAGATACAACCCGTCTCTCAAACTCGCAGTTTCAGTCTCCCGCGCAGTAGGGGCACCCATTGAACTGCTGTTCCTGTTTGACTAAAGGGCCATTTTCCGGATGTTTTTGTACAGGAATTTACCGTTGTGGTATCGTTTACAGAAGGAATGCCGCTGTGGTATAATAGCTGAAAAGCAGCTATTATACCCGAGCTATGGCCAGGACGATGCACAGGCAGAGCCTGCTCCCGTCCCGATGGCCAATTATAACCACATCGCTTTGCGATTGTGGTTATAATAGCTGAAAAGCAGCTATTATACCCGAGCTATGGCCAGGACGATGCACAGGCAGAGCCTGCTCCCGTCCCAATGGCCAATTATAACCACATCGCTTTGCGATTGTGGTTATAATAGCTGAAAAGCAGCTACTATACTTGGATACAGCCTGCAACCCGATCCAGAGGGCCTGCGTGGTATCATAGATGCAAAAGAGTAGGGGACCTTGTGTGAAGAGATTCCCTGTTTTTGTGTGGCTCCTTACAGAATGGAGGGACTGAAATGAGCGAATTGAACGAAAAAATAAAGCTGGTGGAAAACCCGGACGATATAAAATCTGAACAATCCCAGCCGGTCAAAATGCCGATGCTGGTGCTGCGTGGGCTGGTGCTCTATCCGCAGATGGTGCTGCATTTTGATGTAGGGCGGGAAAAGTCGATCCTCGCGCTCAATTCCGTGATGAGCACCGACAGGAGGATTTTCCTTGTCGCACAGAAAAACATCCGGGACGATGAGCCAAAAGCGGACTCGATCTATAAAGTTGGCGTGGTCGCCGAGGTCCGGCAGATCATCAAATCGCAGGGGGGGACCTGGCGGGTACTGGTGGAAGGGGTCTACCGCGCCAAGGTTACAGAAGTGCTCACTGAAGAGCCTTATTTCGAAGGAACGGTTCTGCCGTTCCCGCTGAAAACCGGGCGCAACCTCAAATCCGCCCTCTGCGACGCGCTGATGAGAACGGTGAAAGACCTGTTCGAAGAGTACTGCTTCCTGATCCCGCGGATGCCCAAAGAGTTGGTTATCAACGCGCTGGTCAGTGAGGACCCGATCCATCTCGCCGAATACATAGCCGGCAACATGCAGATGGAGGTCGAGGACAAACAGACCATCCTTTCCCAGAGTGACCCGCTCAAACGGCTGGAAATTCTGGCCCGCATCCTTGAGGAGGAGAACGACATTCTTTCGCTTGAGGCGGACATCCAGGAGAAGGTCAAAGGGCAGGTGGACAAAAACCAGCGGGAATACTATCTGCGCGAGCAGATGAAAGCGATCTCGAGCGAACTGGGCGAGGACGAACTACAGGATGAGGTGGACAATTACCTCTCACGGATCGGGAAGCTCAAGCTGGATGAGGAGACGACCGAGAAGCTGACCAAGGAGGCCGACCGTCTCGCGCGTCTGCCGGGCAACTCGAACGAAGCAGGGGTGATCCGGGGGTATCTGGATACAGTGCTTGACCTCCCCTGGAACAAGCGCACCACCGATAAAATCGACATCAAAAAGGCACAGGCGCTGCTCGACAAGGAGCACTACGGCCTGAAGAAGGTCAAGGAGCGGATTCTGGAGCTGCTTTCGGTGCGCAAGCTCGCGCCCGACATCAAAGGGCAGATCATCTGCCTGGTGGGGCCGCCGGGAGTTGGCAAGACTTCGATTGCCCGCTCGATCGCAAAGTCGATGGGGCGTAAATACGTGCGGATTTCGCTGGGCGGCGTGCGGGACGAAAGCGACGTACGCGGCCACCGCAAAACCTATATCGGCGCGATGCCCGGACGGATCATGGCTGCGATGAAGCTGGCGGGCAGTTCCAACCCGCTGATGCTGCTCGATGAGGTGGACAAACTGGGCAACGACTACCGGGGGGATCCGTCCGCGGCACTGCTCGAAGTGCTTGATTCGGAGCAGAACCATGCGTTCCGAGACCACTATATCGAGGTGCCGTTCGACCTTTCGGATGTGCTCTTTATCGCAACTGCCAACACACTGAGCACCATTCCCGGCCCGCTCCGCGACCGTATGGAGGTCATTGAGCTGACCAGCTACACCCGCGAAGAGAAATTCCAGATTGCCAAACACCATCTGCTGCCCAAGCAGATGAAACGGCATGGGCTGACCGCATCCAAAGCCAGGGTCGCAGATGATGCGCTTTACGCCCTGATCGACAACTATACCCGTGAAGCCGGGGTCCGCAGCCTCGAACGGGAGGTCGCGTCGCTGCTGCGCAAGTCGGCAAAGCAGATTGTCGCAGGCGAGTCCAAAAAGGTGGTCATCACCGATGAAAATATCACCGATTACCTCGGCCCCCGTAAGATGCGCCCTGAGCAGATCCAGCCGTATGATGAAGTGGGCATGGTCAATGGGCTGGCGTGGACTTCGGTGGGCGGAGAGATGCTACAGGTGGAAGTGGCGGTCCTTGATGGGAGCGGCAAGATCGAGCTGACTGGCTCGCTCGGAGATGTGATGAAGGAGTCCGCGCGCGCCGCAGTCAGCTTTATCCGCGCCCACTGGGAAGCATACGGGATTGAACACGATTTTTATAAGACAAAGGATATCCATATCCATGTCCCGGAGGGGGCGGTCCCGAAAGACGGCCCTTCGGCGGGCGTGACCATCACCACTGCGCTGGTTTCCGCGCTCTCGGACACCCCGGTGCATCGGGATGTTGCGATGACAGGCGAGGTGACCCTCCGCGGACGGGTGTTGGCGATTGGCGGATTGAAAGAAAAGACGATGGCCGCCTACCGCGCCGGGATCAAAACAGTCGTGATCCCCAAGGAAAACGAGCCGGACCTCGCGGAGATCGACGAGGTGGTGCGGGAGCATCTGCGGTTTGTACCGGCCGAGCGGATTGATACCGTGATCGAGGCTGCGCTGGTGAAAAAGCCTGTGCCGAGGATCAGTGCACCCGCACTCGACGCGCTCGGGCAGAAGCAGGTGCCCGATCTCCCCGCGAACACGCCGATCCCACAGTGAGGAGGAAAGATGAACTATCATAACGTGAAATTTGAGGCGAGCTATGGCACATCCGAGCAGCTTCCGGCGTCTGACCTGCCGGAAATCGCGTTTGCAGGCCGGTCGAACGTCGGGAAAAGCTCAATGATTAACAAGCTTTTCAACCGCAAACAGCTTGCGCGTGTTTCCTGCGTGCCGGGCAAGACCGCAACGATTAACTTTTTCCATGTGGATGGGATTCGGTTTGTCGATCTGCCCGGTTACGGTTATGCAAAGGTCAGCAAGGGGGAAAAACGCCGCTGGGCGGAGCTGATCGAAGGCTACTTTGCACAGGACCGCAATCTGCAGCTGGTGTTCCAGCTGATTGATATGCGCCATCCGCCGACCGTGGACGACCTGATGATGGTCAATTTCCTGATTGACCACGAATTCCCGTTTGTGGTGATCCTGACCAAGCGGGACAAACTCTCCCTCAAACAGCAGCAGGAGCGTCTGGACGCGCTGCGCTCCGAGCTGCCCTGTGCGGATCAGATCACGATGATCCCGTTTTCGTCTGAAAAAGGGGATGGGGTGGACGCGGTGAAAGAGATCATTGCCGAAATCGAGGCAGAATGCGCCGCAGATGCGGCAGAATAGGGGTCAACTAGAAACGCAGGCGGGTCCTGCGCGCGAAAAGGATGATTAGACAATGTTTGTTTCCGACTGTTTGGGGCTGAACGCGCTTGGGCATCTGACGATCGGCGGGCGGGATACCGTCGAGCTGGCGCAGACCTATGGAACCCCGCTTTATGTGATGGATGAAGATGAGATCCGGCGCGCCTGCGCGAGCTACCGCGAGTCGATCAACAAGTATTATGGCGGGCGCGGGCTTGTGACCTATGCGAGCAAGGCGTTCTGCTGTAAGGCGGCCTGCAAGATCGCGATGGAAGAGGGGCTGGGGCTGGATGTCGTCTCGATCGGGGAGCTGTATACCGCCCAGAGCGTCGGTTTCCCGCCCGAACGTATCTTTTTCCACGGCAACAACAAAACGGTACAGGAGCTGCTTGCTGCACTGGAGTACGGGGTCGGGCAGATCGTGGTTGACAACCTGTCCGAACTGGAACTGCTCAACCAGCTTGCAATCAGCCACAACCAGAAAGCGAGCATCCTCTTCCGGATCAAGCCGGGGGTGGATGCGCATACCCATGCCTTTATCCGCACCGGACAGATTGACAGCAAGTTCGGGTTTGCGTTAGAGACGGGTGAAGCGCTTGGGGCGGTCCGGATGGCGGCAGGGATGGAAGGGATCGAACTGAAGGGCCTGCACTGCCATATCGGGTCACAGATCTTTGACATCGAGCCGTTCGAGCACGCTGCCGAAGTGATGCTCGGATTCATCGCCGAGATCAGGGAAAAAACTGGCCTGGCACTTAAGATTCTCGATCTGGGCGGCGGTTTTGGGATCAAATATCTGCCCGAGCATGACCCGGTGCAATATGACCGCTATATGATGCAGGTTTCCGAGACGGTCAAAAAATCCTGTGCGGCGCTGGGGATCAACACCCCCTATATCGTGATTGAGCCGGGCCGTTCGATCGTCGGGCCTGCCGGGGTCACCCTTTATACCGTCGGGTCGGTCAAGGAGATCCCCGGCGTCCGCACCTATGTGGCGGTCGATGGCGGGATGTGCGACAACCCGCGCTATATCCTCTACCAGTCCGAATATGAAGCGATGGTCGCGAACAAGGCGTCCCAGCCCCGTCTGCGTACGGTTACGATCGCTGGAAAATGTTGCGAGAGCGGAGACCTGATCGGAGAAAGGATGCCGCTTCAGGAGGTGCAGGCGGGAGACATCATTGCGGTGCTCTCCACCGGTGCGTATAACTACTCGATGGCCTCCAATTATAACCGTATCCCAAAACCTGCGGTTGTCATGCTCCGGGATGGGAAAGATCGGGTGGTGGTCAGGCGGGAGACGCTCGACGATATCATCCGCAATGATCTGCTGTAAGCGGTGCTTCAGATTCTATAGCAATCCAGCGCACGGCTTAAACTGTCAGCTATTCTGATAATAGAAAAGCGGATGCCGCCTGCCCCAGGCTGGGACGGGCGGTTTTTGATGGAAAAGAGGGATGAAAGATGGAGCATACATTTTTGTTGCAGAGTGGGGTTTGGATCGCCAGCGGCAGCTATTACGATGAAGAGGAAAACCGGTTCCCGTTTACCGGGGAGAGTCGGATTTCCCGGGAAAACGGGGACTGGACGATTGGCGGCCATCTTGAAGTGGGCTTCCCACAGCCGGTACGGTTTTACAACAACTATCAGATTCCCGCCGGACAGACCCCGCCGGTGATCGGATGGGAGTCGCACAATCCATCGCTTGGACGATTCACCGGTCGGTTCCTCTTCGTGGAGGATACGATTTTCTCCGAAAATGGCTCGGATGATGGGCATTCTCGCAGCCTTGAGACGATGGTTCGGGTCAGTGCGTACACTTACCAGGTTAGAGGCGTCCTTTTTTTAGGTGGACAGAAGGCGTCTTCGTGGGCGGGCACCCTGACTCAACAAAATCGCTAAAAATTTCACATTGATGTAGAAAAACTCTTTACTTTCACACTCTAAAATGATAAAATAAAAGAAGTCTGTACTTTTATTTTTAGGGGGATCCTCGTGAATACTAAGCTAAAGGATGTAAATGTGGAATACCTGTTCAAGGCAGTTCTGGCCTTAAAGACGATGGATGAATGCTACCATTTTTTTGAAGACCTCTGCACAGTCCAGGAACTGAAAGCTCTTTCGCAACGGCTGGAGGTGGCCCGGATGCTCAATGAAGGACGGGTTTACAGCGATATTGTCGCCAAAACCGGCGCATCCACAGCCACGATCAGCCGGGTAAACCGTTCGCTCAACTATGGCAGCGACGGTTATCAGGTGGTGTTCGAACGGGTGCGCAACTGATGGCCTATGGAAGTGCATTTGCCGCGTGGTACGATCTGCTGACAGGGGAGATCGACTATCCGGCGCGCGCGGGGTATTTCGACCAGATGATCCGGACATGGATACCGGTCACCGCACAGACCATCCTGCTCGACCTTGCCTGCGGAACCGGGAGCCTGTCGGTTGCGTTTTCCGAGCTGGGATACGATGTGATCGGTGTGGACGCAAGCGCCGAGATGCTTTCGGAGGCAGCTGCCAAAAACAGCGGGGACCGTCCGGTTCTGTTCCTCTGCCAGCCGTTTGACCGGCTCGACCTGTACGGGACGGTCGACGCTGCGGTTTGCGCGCTCGACTCGATCAACCATATTGATGATCCAGATACCGTCCGGAAGGCGTTTGAGCGGGTTTCGCTCTTCACGGTTCCGGGCGGGCTGTTTGTGTTCGACGTGAACACCGAGTACAAGCATCGGGAAATCCTGGCGGACAACACCTTTGTCTATGACTTTGACGAGGTATACTGTGTCTGGCAGAATACGACCAGTCAGGACCTGCGTACGGAGATCTCGATCGACCTGTTCGAGCGGGATGGGGACGCTTATTTCCGGGAAGAAGAGCATTTTTTTGAACGGGCCTATTCCCATGACCAGCTTTGCGGCTGGCTGGAAGAGGCGGGATATGAGCTGCTCGGGGTGTATGCCGGGGATACGTTCGACCCTGTGCAGGAGGATACCCAGCGGGCGGTTTATCTTGCCCGCAAACGAGAAAGATAAGGATTTGAGAAATGTTATGGGAAAACTGATAAGAGCAATCGCTGCTGACGGGAGTTGTGTCTGCACCGCGGTGGATTCGACCGATGTGGTCGCGGAGATGGAACGGATCCATCAACCATCCGCAACCGTCACCGCTGCGTTGGGGCGGTTGATTACCGCGGCTTCGATCATGGGGAGCCAGCTGAAAAATGATACCGACAGCGTTACCGTCCGTCTGGCGGGGGATGGGCCTGCCGGTTCGCTGATCGCAGTTTCGGACAGCCATGGTAATCCGCGCGGCTATGTTGCCAACCCGATTGTTGAAATTCCGCTCAACCAGTATGGGAAACTGGATGTCGCGGGTGCGGTTGGCAGGCAGGGCACGCTGACAGTAATCAAGGATGTGGGGCTTCCCGAGCCGGCGACCGGTTCGGTGCCGATTATTTCGGGCGAGATTGCCGAGGATGTCACCAGCTATTATGCGGTCAGCGAGCAGACGCCGGCTGTGTGCGCACTGGGGGTGCTGGTCAACCCGGACTTGAGCGTCAGGGCGGCGGGCGGCTACCTGATCCAGCTCCTTCCGGGCGCGGGGGAGGATGTGATCCAGAAGCTTGAACAATCCCTGGAGAAGGTCAGGCCGGTCACCGAGATGATTCAAAGCGGCATGACGCCGGCTGAAATCGTCCACACAGTGCTGGACGGATTCAGCCCTGACCTGTTGGAGGAAACGGAAATCAGCTACCGGTGCAGCTGCTCGCGCCAGCGGGTGGAGCGTGCACTGGTCAGCATCGGGAGGGAAGAGCTGCAAAGCATGATCGATGAGCAGGAGACAACCGAAGTCGGCTGCCATTTTTGCAGCAAAAAGTACCTGTTTACCCGTGACGATCTGCGCAGGCTGATTCGGTAGGTTCTCTGAAAATGCAATCTGACATTTGATTTCCTGCAAGAAAGAAGCCGCGCAGATTCCAAGAATCTGCGCGGCTTCTTTCTCTGCGGAGGCTTTTCCTCCTGCTCCAACGCCTACTTTTGCCCGGAAAAACAGGATGCGGCGTTCCGACCGCAGCAAGGGCTGGCGAAACTTTTTATTGTTTTTTAAGCGCTCCCCGGATGATAGGTCTCCTGATAATGTTTGCAGCAGACGTTCAGAACACACCGGTCGCACTGCGGACGCCTCGCAACGCAGACTGCCCGCCCATGCAGCACCAAACGGTGGCAGAAATCATTGGATTCCTCAGGCGGGAGCAAGGGCCGCAGCTGGTTTTCAACCTTGACCGGGTCTTTGCCTTCCGAAAGCCCCAACAGGTTGGTTAGGCGGATGCAGTGGGTATCGACGACGATCGCCGGTTTGTGAAAAATATCCCCCATCATCAGGTTGGCGGTTTTGCGTCCGATGCCGGGGAGCTTGACCAGTTCTTCCAGAGAATCCGGGACCTCCCCGCCATACTGCTCCATTATCATCCGGCACATTGCAATGATGTCTTTGGCCTTGGTTTTATACAACCCACAGGATTTGATGCATTCTTCAACATCGGTAAGGTCGGCCTCGGCAAACGCCTGAACCGAAGGATATCTGGCATACAGATCCTTGCACACAATGTTAACCCGCACATCGGTGCATTGCGCGGCGAGACGGGTGGCAATCAGCAGCTCATGGGGGCGGGTATAGGTGAGCGAACAGATCGCATCCGGATATTCCTGCTTGAGCAGTTCAACCGCCATCTGCGCGGTTTCTTTTTTTGTCATTGGGAACCCCTCCTCGCCTATATGATACCATCCGAAATGTCCGGCGTCAAATCTGGAAGCATATTTTGGAGAAATTCGCCCTATACTTTGAAGAAACTGTTTTTGGGAAAGGGGAAACAAGATGACTGCACAGATTCGGGCAAAACCGCTGATCGCTTCCATTGCACTTGCTATGGGAGGCGGGTTTCTAAGCAACCGGCTTTCAGGGGATGTCAAGGGAATCTATCAGACACTGAACCTGCCATGGTTTGCGCCGCCCGACTGGGTGTTTGCCGTTGTCTGGCCGGTGCTTTATCTGCTGATTGCAGCTGCATATTATCTGGTGATGGAGTCCCCAAAAGGGGAAGCCCGTACCCAGGCGATGACCTTTTATCTGGTACAGCTTTTTCTGAATTTTTTATGGAGTCCGCTTTTCTTCCGCTGGGGCGCGTATGCCTGGGCGTTTCGGCTGCTTTGCACTATCTTTCTGCTTGCATTGGCAACCATAATTTGCTTCGCACTGATTGACCGCCGCACCCTCTGGCTAATGACGCCTTATCTGGTCTGGCTGGTCTTTGCCATGCTGCTGAATAAATCTATTGCAGTATTGAATTAGCTGGAACAGTATGCTATAATATGTGAAAAGTATAACACAGTTAGCCCACCCTTATGGCAAAAGGATATAATCGTGGGGCATTTTTGCCGACAGCAGACGGGTTGGATCTGCCGGTTGGTTCGGATTTCCCTACAGGACAAAATGACAGAAATGGAAGCGTGAAATTTTTTATATGAAGTTTGAATTTAACAAGCGTTATAACACCATTGCGCTATATGCGTTTTTGGTGTTGGCAGCAGCGGCACTGTTTAGCGGTTTTCTGGGGAATCTCAAATATTTTGAGCGGCAAATTGAACTGGTTGTCGGGCTGCTCACGCCGTTTATCTATGGGTTTGCGATCGCCTATCTGCTCAACCCGGTGCTGAAGTTTTTTGAGCATGATTGCCTTGACCGCCTGCTGGGAGACCGGATCAACGACCGACCAAAACGTGGATTGAGTATCCTGCTGACCTATCTGTTTGCCGCAGGGCTGATTGCCGCGTTTGGTGGGATCGTGATGCCGCAGCTCGTCCTGAGTTTGACGCGTCTGATCAATCGGCTGACAGTTTATGTAAACACAGCGGACACCTGGATGCCGGTTCTGCTTTCCTATTTTCCTGAAATTGACCTGCCGACAACCCTTTCGACCTATATTGGACAGTATGCGGACACGATCGCGCAGACCACGCTGGATACCCTGAAGAAGCTGGTACCGTGGGTGGTGACCTTCTCGACCAACTTCGCATCCGGATTGTTGCAGGTCATTGTCGGGGTGATCGTTTCGATCTACATGTTGAGCGACAAGGAGAGGTTCTGCGCGGGAATCAAAAAGATTCTCTATGCGTTCCTGCCGAATAAAAATGCTGACTGGCTGCTGGAGTTGAGCAGCGATGCAAACCGTATTTTTGGTGGGTTTATCAGCGGCAAACTGCTCGATTCTCTCATCATCGGCATCCTCTGTTTTATCTGTATGACCCTCATGAATATGCCAAATACCATGCTGGTTTCGGTGATTGTGGGCGTCACCAACGTGATCCCATATTTTGGCCCGTTCATTGGTGCGATCCCTTCGTTTTTTATCATTCTGATTGATCATCCGATCAAATCCCTTTGGTTTATTGTATTCATCTTTCTGTTGCAGCAGTTTGACGGCAACATCCTCGGCCCCAAGATTCTGGGCGATTCAACCGGGCTTTCCGCCTTTTGGGTGGTCTTCTCCATTATGCTGTTTGGCGGGCTTTACGGCTTTTTGGGGATGTTCTTCGGTGTGCCAGTCTGGTCGGTTATCCTGATGCTGATACGCAAGCTGATTGACTCCCGCCTGTATCTGCGGAGCATGCCGGTCGAGCTGGACAGCTACTGTTCCCCGGAAGCCCCGCTGCCGCGAGATCCATCGGGGAAGAGTGCCTCGAAGGAGAAAAAATTCCATGTCGGCCGCCGGGCGCACACAGTCCAGCCGATCGGAAAAAAGAAGCCTTCGGAGGAGGAAGAGGAAGAATAGGAGCAAAAGGGGTGCAAAGGGTTTTTGCATCCCTTTTTTAAAAATCCTGCAAAATTTTGAGACAGTATAGTTGACGGAACCGAAAAGGCGGATTATAATGGGAACAAATAGTAAGGCCATGCAGAGGAACTTTCAATGAAAGAATTTCATTATACCATTCGGGATGAACTGGGGCTTCATGCGCGCCCCGCCAGCCTTCTTGTAAAAAAAGCAGGGGAACTTTCTTCCCGTATCGTGGTTGTAAAAAAGGGGAGGAAAGTAGATGCAAGGCGGTTGTTCGGCGTGATGAGCCTGGGGATCCGCTGTGGCGACGCCATTAAATTCAAGCTGGAAGGTCCGAAAGAGGAAGAAGAAGCAGAGCTTTTGAAAAGGTTCTGTGAAAACACATTTTGAGCCAGGGATGATCAATCATCTGGAGGTGATTCCGTGAAAAGGCTTACCGGAATAGGGGCTTCTCGGGGCGTTGCGATTGGAAAAGTACATTTTATTGATAATGTGGTAAAGCGGGTCGAGTGCGACACTGTAGTTGACACGGTTCTGGAGATGGAACGGTTTGAGGAAGCGCGTCTCAAAGCGATCGAGATGCTTGAGGAACTGCACCAGAAGGCCAAAAACACCGTGGGGCCAGAGGAATCTATCATTTTTGAAATCCATCAGCTGCTGCTGCGGGATAACGATTATGTCAACAGTGTCCACGAGCTGATCGCAAAATCCCACTATAGCGCAGCATATGCTGCCCAGCAAACGGGAGAGCGGTTTGCCCAGATGTTTTCCGCAATGGAGGACGCCTATCTGCGGGAGCGCAGCGCGGATATGATTGATATTTCCAGTCGGGTGGTCCGCCTTTTACAGGGGGAGGCGGCTTATGATGTCTCCCAGATCAAGGGGCAGATTATCATTGCTGCAAAGGACCTGCTGCCCAGTGAAACGATCCAGCTCGACCGTGACAGGGTGCTTGGATTTGTAACAAGCGGCGGGTCGCAGGTATCCCATTCGTCGATTTTGGCGCGGACGATGGGGATTCCCTCTGTGATTGGACTGGGGGATCAGCTTGCGGAGCTGGTTGACGGAGACATGATTGTTTTGGACGGTTTTAATGGCGTTTTGATCGCCAACCCTCCGGACAAGCTGCTCAAGGATTACCACTGCAAGCAGGCGGAATACCAGCTCTATCGGGAACGGCTGCAAACGCTGAAAGGGGTGCCAAGCCGCACACAGGACGGTGTTGAAATAGAAATCTATGGGAATATCGGGCATCCGTCGGATGTGGATTCGGTACTTGCAAACGACGGACAGGGAGTCGGCCTGTTCCGAACCGAGTTCCTCTATATGGAATATGGTGGAATTCCGTCCGAGCAGACGCAGTTCGAAGCGTACCGATCGGTTCTCGAGCGGATGAACGGACGGAGGGTGGTGGTTCGCACGCTGGACCTGGGAGCAGATAAGGCGGCGCCGGGCATCTCCCTGCCGGCGGAGGAGAACCCCGCCCTAGGCTACCGCGCACTCCGAATCTGCCTGAAAGAACAGGCGCTCTTCAAAACTCAGCTGCGGGCGCTCCTGCGTGCAGCACTGTATGGACATCTTGCGATCATGTTTCCGATGGTTATTTCGCTGGATGAAATCCGGCAGGCAAAGGAACTGGTGGAGGTCTGCCGGGAGGAACTGGAACAGGAGGGGATTCCCTATGGGGACATGGAGCTGGGGATTATGATTGAAACCCCTGCGGCCGCGCTCCTGAGCGACCTGTTTGCACCGGAGGTGGATTTTTTCTCAATCGGGACCAACGATCTGACCCAGTATACCCTCGCGGTCGACCGGATGAATATGAAGGTCGGTGACCTTTACGATCCCCGCAACCCGGCGGTGCTGCGCCTCGTGCAGATTGCTGCTGAGAGCGCCCGCCGGCATGGGATATGGTGCGGCGTCTGTGGGGAATCTGCGGCTGACCGCCGGCTGACCGAACATTATCTGCGGATGGGAGTCACCGAGCTTTCGGTAACGCCGGCTTCCATTTTGGAGATGCGTGAAAAGGTGCTTTCAATCAATCTGTCAACAGAAAAAGAGCATTTTATGTCCCGCGTTTGAAAAAATCTCTTGCAACTGCTCAAAAATGTGTTATGATAAAGTCAGCCTGCTTGAAATCCATTCGGTATTCAAGCAGCGGGCAGATACCCACAATCAGGCATAAATATGCTTGCTGGCTATATAGCGTGGAATAGAGACGCCATTGGCGGCTCTCTGCGGCCAAAAGGCCGTAGACTTCCAAAGAAAGGTTTGGTTCTTTGAGAGTATTTCGGTTCTATAGCCAAACCGCTTTCAGGCAAATAGGAAGTGGCTGCATTTTATGATAGCCGTATAACGGCATAAAAACAGGACAAAAGCAGAGTAGAAACCGGCGCGTTAAGTGCTGCCTGGACGGGGAGTTGTCAGGCGGACGAAAAGGAACCCTTGCGGTGCCGGTTTCGCATCCCGCTGCTGCATAAAAAGAGAAAAAAATTCTCTTTTCATGTAGCTTACTGTTACATGAAAGGAGTTTTTTTGTGTTAAAAATGGTAAAATCCTTTGGCGCAGAGGTCTGCGCACTGCCGGGCATGATTCACGATTCTGTGCGTGAGCTGCATTCGATCCGGGCGCTCACCGGTGGGGCAATGCTGACAGCGGTCAGCATCGTAATCCATCAGTTCACCACCGCGTTCCTTTCGCAGCTGATGCGTATTAGCTTCACCTTTCTGCCGATCGCGGTTTCGGGGATGCTTTATGGCCCTGTTTTGACCGGCTCTCTGGGCGCAATGGTGGATATCCTGCGGTTCTTCGTCAGGAACAATGGCGAGGCCTATTTTATCGGGTTTACGATCAGTGAATTTGCAGTCGGTTTCCTCTATGGTATTTTTCTCTATCGGAAACAGCCTACACTCCCTCGGGTTTTTCTGGCGAAACTGGCGGTCACGACGGTCAATAGCCTGATCCTGAATCCCCTCTGGCTCTCGATTCTTTATGGACAGTCCTACACCGTTCTGGTCGCAGCGCGTCTGGTGAAAAATGCAATCATGCTCCCGATCGAAACCGCAATGCTCTATTTTGTGCTGCGGGCAGTTGTGCGTATGCGGATACCGGGGCGCGTCTGAAAAGGGAAATCCTCGAGTTGCCGCCTGCCTCAGCCACCTGTTTCATGCGTTCGGCATTTTGCTTTACAGAAGAAAATACAAAAAATTTACAGGAGAAACATTATGCCTTTAGACGGAATCTTTCTCAGCCAGCTCCAGCAGGAGATCTCGGCGGTCATAGTTGGCGGGCGGGTGGACAAGATCCATCAGCCTGCAAAAGAGACGATTGTGGTCGCGATGCGCGCGCAGGGCGGCAATCATAAACTGTTGATCTCGGCGTCCGCATCCAACCCACGGCTGCATTTCACCGCCCGGCCGCAGGACAATCCCAAGTCCCCGCCCATGTTCTGTATGCTGATGCGCAAGCATCTGACCGGGGCAAAGCTGGTCGAAGTGCGGCAGATCGGACTTGACCGTATCCTGCATTTTCTGTTTGAGACGGTCAATGAGATGGGGGATCGGGTGGTGATGACACTCGCGGTCGAGATCATGGGCAGGCACAGCAATATTATCCTGGTCTCTCCGGATGGGACGGTCGTCGATGCGATCAAGCGGATCAGCCCCGAGATGTCTCGGGTGCGTCCGATCCTGCCAGGACAGGGATATGTGCTTGTGCCGGCGCAGCAGCGGTTGGATGTCCGCCAGGCGCCGCCGGCGCAGATTGTCAGCCGCCTTCGGTCCGGGCCTGACTGCGAGCTTTCCAAAGCACTCCTCCAGGCGCTGGAGGGATTCAGCCCGTTGATCTGCCGGGAGATTGCGCATAGTGTCACCCGGGGGAACGAGCGGACGGTCTCCCAGCTGGATGAAGAACAGACCATGCGGTTGAAATTTTACCTTTCCCAGCTTTCAGACCGGTTGCGCGCAGGCGAGACTACGCCAACCATGCTGGTTGATGCTGCGGGCAAGCCGAAGGATTTCACCTTCCTAGACATCAACCAATACGGGCACACATTGGTCTGCCGGACGTATGAACGTTACAGTGAGCTGCTTGACCGGTTTTATAGCGAGCGCGACCGGATCGACCGGATGCACCAGCGCAGTTCCGACCTGCTCAGGCTGCTGGTCAATCTTTCGGAGCGGGTGACCCGTAAGCTGGCGGCGCAGCGGGAAGAGCTGAAAGAATCAGCGGGACGGGAGCGTTGGAAAGTCTATGGAGACCTGCTCAATTCTAACCTCTATGCACTGGAAAAGGGGATGTCCCTTGCTGTGGTGGAAAACTACTATGAGGAGGGATGTCCCCGGGTGGAAATCACGCTTGACCCGATGCTCACCCCTTCCCAGAACGCGCAGCGTTACTACGCCCGTTACCGGAAGGCAGATACCGCCGAAAAGAAGCTGAAAACCTTGATCGAGCAGGGGGAGGCAGAGCTGCAATATTTTGACACTGTATTCGATGAGCTTGCACGTGCCTCGCTGGACAGTGAATTGGCTGCCATCCGTACGGAGCTGGCCTCAGAGGGCTATCTGCGCAATCCGACACGACGTGGGATGAAGGAGGAGAAACTCCCGCCTCTGCGATATCTCTCGGATGACGGATTTCCCATCCTCTGCGGCCGCAACAATACCCAGAATGACCGCATGACCCTCAAAGACAGCCGCAACCATGACATCTGGTTCCACACCCAGAAGATACCCGGATCGCATGTGGTGGTGGTGACCGAGGGCAGGCCGGTCCCCAACCGTACGCTCGAGCAGGCGGCGGTGATTGCCGCATATAACTCGAATGCGCGGGAATCGGGAAAAGTACCTGTCGATTATACCGAAATCCGCAATGTGCGCAAGCATCCCGCAAATAAACCAGGGCTGGTGCTCTATGAGCCTTATCAGACCGCGATTGTTGATCCGGATAGCGAACTGGTGGAACGCCTTGCGCAGAACAGATAAAAAAGAGGGAGCTTCCTGATCCAGGAGGCTCCCTTTCGCTATGGAGATTAAAGTGGTGGGATTGAGTTCCCAAAATGATTATAAAGATTATGCAGGAACTGCTTCTCCACCTCGCTGGTGGCTTCGTTGGTGCGTTTCACCCAGACAAGCTCATTCGACTGGGAGCGGCTTTCCAGAGGGATCGAACGGATCGGCGTTTTTTCGAGGGAATCAATGACCCATTTCTGGGTGAAAGCAAATGCATCGGTCCGGAGCAGGAAATGGATGCAGGAAGCAAGCGAGTTGCAGAAAAAAACATGATGCGTATTGATGTGCCCCTCTTTTTTGGAATAAACACCTGATTTAGTATCATCTTCCATATCAAGGACGATCTGAAGCTGATCTACAAGCTCTTCAGGCCGGACACTTTCTGCATTGTATAGGGGGGATTTTGGACCGACACTGACATAAATGTTGGAATAATCGATCACATGCACTTCCAGATTTTTGTCATTGACCAGCCAGTGAAACGGACGGGCATCTATATGGCTGCATACAATCAGCCCGATGTCTGCGGTCCGGCCAATCACGGCCTCTACAATCTCCCCTCTGTCTGCCTCGAGCAGATCAATATGGATCGAATGGGATTCAAACTGCCGGTAGGTTTGCAGGATTAGGTCATATAGAAACGAGAACTGCTGCGAAGCGATTGAGAGGATGTGACGTCCAGAACGAAACCCATCCTCAAAGACCTTATCCAGAGAACGGATCGCGTTCAGAACATTCTGCGCATAGTAGAGGAACTCTTTTCCCTCCGGTGTGAGCTGGATGCCTTTTGGCCTGCGGTCGAAAATTTTAATGTGATATTCGCTTTCCAGATTGGAAATCGATTTGGTCAGACTGGGCTGGCTCAGAAAAAGCTGCTGTGCAGCGCGGGTAATTGAGCCACATTCCACTACTTTCATCAGGTATTCCAACTGCTGAATCTGCATATTACATCCTCCTTTCTATTGGGTGTTTGTATATTATGCAAAAAGCTAACCACCAAATTTATGTATAATATGCTCTTTTTTATGAAGGCCATAAATTTTAGTTATGGACGTCATATAAATAAAAAAGATTGGAATTTTTTCATTTCATATGGTATGATAAGTAACAGAAAGACAAAATCTCACGGAAGGACAACCTCAATTCGACATAGCTGCTTCCAAATCTACTTTACAGAAGGAGGATGAAACCTATGGATCATCCGCTGGATGCTCGAGTGGAACGCAAAACAAATATTTTTGACCTGTTCTCACTGAAGGGCAAAAAAGCGATGGTGACAAAAGCGGCTGATGGAATCGGAAAAAGCTCTGCTATGGCCTTTGCAGAAGCAGGAGCCGATCTGGCATTGTTGGGAGATGAACGAGACAGCGACCAGCTGGAACGGCTTGCAGAAGAGCTTGAAGAACGATTCGATGTAAAAGTTGCGGTGTTCTGCTGCAACAATCTGGAGGATGAGCAGTTGGATGCTCTTCGGGAAGAATTGTTGCAGGAGATGGGGACGATTGATGTCGCCCATATCAATACGAGAATCCAGGTGGAGGAGGAGGCGCTCGTTTCGGAGGAGAGCTGGAAGCTGGCGCTGCATGAAAATCTGGACAACATATTCCAGACCGGAAGGCTCGTTCAACAGCTTATGCAGGAGCATCGTGGCGGATCAATCATCTTTACCTTCTCCGCAGCCGAATCGAATGTGGAGGAGGGTGCGGATACATTCTGTCCGCTGCCGGACGCCGCCTATGACTCAGCCAAAACAGCGATTTCACAATATGCGAGGATGTTGGCCGCATTTTCCGCACGTAAGGGGATCCGGGTGAACACGCTCTGCCCAAAGCCTAGCTGGACTGTGGAAAATCAGGTGCCTCTTGGGGAAACCGGATTGGGTTCCCAGATTGAGTCTCTCGAAGAGAATGAAAAACTGCAAGGTGTGCTGCTCTTTCTAGCGAGTGATGCTTCCAGTTCCATCACCGGTGCGCATATTCCGGTTGGCGGTGGCTTCTTCTCCTGAGCGGCAGAATAAAAACAGCTTACTTCTTAAATTGGAACCGGACTTTTCCCGGTCCGGATTCCAACGCCCCCTATATATCTTGTGAAAGGTCGGAAAGGCATTGCTGAAAGGCGGTGCCTTTCCGGCCGTTTTCACAGAAATCCCTCCTTCTTTTAAGTTTAAACGTTTGTCACCCCATTGTCAATCAAACTGGGGCAACATTCCAAAAAAGAATGGCTTGAGGAGCGCCAATGGCGTTCCCAAGCCAGTTTACGTTTTCCTTTCCTCTAGGTTTTGGAACTTGAGAGGGCCGAGATGACCTGTGTTGCCATCTGTTCGAGCAGTTCGGAGATCTCTTTGGGGTTCTGGAGCATCCCGGTATCGAGCCAGTGACGCAGTACACCTACACAGCCGGAAACGAGGAAAGCGCTGAAAAATTCGAACCTCTGGGTGTCGTTGCTGCCCCCACGGTAGAGGTCGAGCCAATCGCTCAGGCATTTTCGGCGGATCAGATCGCTCAGGTGTTCGACGAATGCCATGTCCCCGTTGCGGCTGAGAAATGACCGGCAGAGCTGGGCATTTTCGGCGAGATAGTTAATCAGCTCAAGGATCAGTGGGAACGGCGATTCCCCCGGTTTGAACCGGTAGGCATCCAGGATGTTTACAACATCGCTGACCATCTCTTCTTCAATATTAGCGTACAGGTCGTAGATATCCCGATAGTGCAGATAAAAGGTGCCGCGATGCAGGTCAGCAAGGTCGGTCAGCTCCCGAACCGAAATATCCTTAATATTTTTCTGGGCAAGCAGAACAGCAAATCCTTCCCGCAGCGCTTTCTTTGTTTTTCGGACCCTTCGATCATCCTGTTTTTCGTTCATAAAAATTTCACCTCTTTTTTTCGGGAATAATAGACAAATGCTATCAAATTGTCTTTTAAAGGACTTTCTGCCGTTAAATTGACTATGGTATTTTTGTCTTACGTTTATTATAATATCTCCTGTAAGAATAGTCAACAACAGTTTATTATTTGACAACGAAATGAATAGACTGATAGACGGAATGCGGGGGATCAACTTGGAAAAAGTGGTAAAATGGATGCTGCGGCTGCGCGGGCTGGTTCTAATCCTGTTTCTGGCAGCGGCGGTGCTCTGTGGGATCATGACCTTTCAGGTGCGGACCAACTATGATATGATCGACTATCTGCCAGATGAGGCGCCCTCCACCATCGCGCTTGATGTGATGGACGAATCCTATGAAAAGTCGGTGCCAAACCTGCGGGTGATGGTGCGGGATGTTTCCATTCCGGAGGCACTCGACTATAAAGAGCGGATCAAAGCGCTGCCGGGAGTGGAGGACATCAACTGGCTGGACGACCAGGTGGACATCAAGGTGCCGCTTGAGGTACAGAGCCAGAAAACAGTCGAGGACTGGTATAAGGATAAAAACGCACTCTTCTCGATCGTGGTGAGTGAGGCGGAACAACAGCAGACGCTGGCGCAGATCCGGGAGCTGATCGGGGAGGAAGGCGCGATGAGCGGGAACCCGGTCGATACGGTAAATGCCCAGGTTTCGACCAGCGCGGAGATCAAACATATGATGAGCATTATCATCCCACTGATGTTTGCGATCCTGCTGTTTACAACCTCCTCCTGGTTTGAGCCGGTGCTGTTTATGCTGAACGTCGGGGTTGCGATCGTACTTAATATGGGTACCAATCTGATATTCGGGGAGATTTCGTTCATTACCAAGACGACCGGTGCAATCCTACAGCTCGCCTGCTCGATGGACTATGCGATCTTCCTGGTCGACCGGTTTGAGGAAATCCGCCGGGAAGGGTACGAAGCGATCGACGCGATGTCGATTGCGGTGTCCAAATCGGCTGCATCAATCCTCTCAAGCGGCCTGACCACTGTGGTTGGTTTTGCAGCCCTGATCGCTATGCGGTTCAAGATCGGCCCGGACATGGGATATGTACTCTCTAAAGGAATTGTCATCTCCCTTTTGGTGACGCTGCTGTTTATGCCCTGCCTGACTATGTGCTGCTATAAGCTGATCGACCGCACGCAGCACCGCTCGTTTATGCCGACCTTCGAGCGGACCGCACGCTGGGCAGACCGCGCCAAAGGGTTTGTCACCATCTGTCTGCTGGTCTGCCTGATTCCCAGCTACCTTGCGCAGAAGCAGATTTCATTTATGTATGGGATGTCGGGCATGGCGGCGCCAGGGTCCCAGGTTGTCAACGACCGGGACGCGATCAACGACCTATTCGGGGAGTCCGCATCCTATGCGCTGCTCCTGCCAAAAGGCAATTCTGCAAACGAGCAGGAGCTGAACGATGCGCTCAAAGCACTTCCGGAGGTTTCTTCCGTACTTTCGTTTGTCGAAAATGTGGGACGGCCAATCCCTGAGCAGTATGTGCCCAAGGAGTCGCTCAAGATGCTCAATTCGGACGAATACACCCGTATGGTCGTGATGGCGCGGGTGCCTCCTGAAAGTGAAAAGACCTTCGCATTCGTTGAGAAGCTGCGGGAATTGGCGGGTACCTATTATCCGGAGGGCTATCATCTGGCGGGGGAGACTGCAAACGTCTATGACATGAAGGATACGATTACTGCTGACAGCATTAAGGTCAACCTGATCTCGATTGGTGCAATCGCATTGATCCTCCTGCTCACGTTCCATTCGTTTACCCTGCCTTTTTTCCTGTTGCTGACGATCGAATCTTCGATCTTTCTGAATCTGGCGGTTCCCTACTTCACCGGGCAGACCCTCAACTATATCGGCTATCTGATTATCAGTTCGGTGCAGCTTGGCGCGACGGTTGACTATGCGATCCTGTTTACCAACCGTTATCTGGAAAATCGGGCGGAGATGCCGAAAAAACAGTGCGCGGCTCGGACGATTCAGGACACGGCGGGCAGCATCCTGACCTCGGGCGGAATCCTGACCTCGGCGGGATTGGTCCTCGGCCTGATCTCAACCAATGGGGTTATCAGCCAGCTCGGTATTTTGATCGCACGCGGCGCGGTGCTCTCGGCGATTCTGGTGCTGGTATTTCTGCCATCCATGCTCGCCAATATGGAACCGGTAATCAAAAGAACAACCAGAAAGCTCCATTTTTACACACTAGCAGAAAACCGGGAGGAGGTGCAGGCATGAACAGACAGAGAGTCCAGAAATTGCTCGCGGCATCTGTGGCAGCTGCCCTCGCTGTAGCACCTATCGCGGCTTTTGCGGATGGAGATGGGGACGCCCCGGAGTTTCGCGGGATCACCCTGTATGGGAATACCACCACCCTGCCGGGCGGGGAGATCGAGCTTGGGCTGGACGCAGTGGACGAAGACGGGATAGAGAAGATCGTCGTGCGGTTCCAGAGCGAATCGGGCAGACAGCTTTCGTTCACCCTGCGGGAAACATCGGAGGAGTCGGACATCAACGAACGGTATGGCGGCACCCTACATATTCCAGCGTCTGCACAGGCAGGCGTCTACCAGGTGAAATCGGTCGAGCTGACCGACCGGGAGGAGAACATCAGCCGGTATTACTACCAGCGCAAGGATATGCGCCGGTCGAACGACGAGTCCTACCTTTTGGAGGGACAGCCGGCCTCGTTTACGGTGGTACGGGAATCCACCCAGCCTGTTGTGTCAGGATGTACCCTCAGCAGGCAGGAGATTGGGCCGGGCGGTACCGCGTTGCTGTCCTTCCGGCTGGATGGAACTCCCGCCTCACTGAAAAAGGCGACGCTGGTGTTCCAAAATCCCGTCAACGGGCGCAAGATTCTCTGCACCGCTGACCGGGACGACCGGCAACCGGACGGGTCCTATCAGGTGGAACTGGAAGTACCGCTACAGGAGCCAGCGGGGCAGTTCACCCTCTATCGGATGTCGGCAGAGGATGCGGGGGGAAACAAACAGAGCTACAGCACCAGCACAACGATCGAGGACGATCTTCCGTTGCCGTTTTCCTGCGGTTTCACGGTGACAGCGGGAAACCGGAACAACGCCCTTTCCAAACCGCGTCTGGAGCTGGTGGAAGTCACCCTGGAGGGAGCTGAAGGGGACCACTGGAACTACCGGCTGCGGGTGCAGGTCTCGGATAACGGCATTGGGATCGACCATATCACGGTGCGGTTTGAAAATCCGGCAAACGGGCGGACGTTGAGCAAGGTGTTAAAGGCCGAAGACGGAAAAAACGGTGTCTTTACCGGCACGCTCGAAGTCAAAAAGAGTGAACCAGCGGGGACATTCCTGCTCGATAATGTGGGCGTGACGGATCGGGCCAAAAATTATCAGGCGTATTGCCGTCCGGCAGACGTCAAGGAAGCCAACCACAAGCTCCCCTTGCCGCAGACGGTCTCGTTTGCGGTGAACAGCCGGGTTACGGGTTCGGCGGATGAGACAGCACCGGTTTTGCATAGTGTACAGGTCAGTCCGAAAACCGCTGATACTGGCAAGCTGATCCGAGTGGACGCGGTTGTGACCGACGATTTTTCGGGTGTGGATTCGGTAAAGCTGCGATTTGAGAGTTACAGCGGAAAGGCGGTTTCGGTTGATCTGGTGCACCGGGAAGGAAACCGATTCACCGGGACCCTCAAGGGGACAAAAACCAAGACAGGCGGAACCTACCGGCTGGTGAAAGCGGTATTGAAAGACAAGGCGGGCAATTCCCGCACCTATTACGACAGACCGGATGGAAGAAACGGGGAGCTTCTCCTGTCCAAACCGGAATTTACCCTGCAAGAGGATGAATAGGGAGGCTTTTTTGAGATGAAATCAATCACAAGGCGCACATGGGCGATGGTGTTGGCAGTGTCGATGCCCTGTGTGATCGGAACACAGACCTTTGCAGAGGGGAGCCCGACCTCCAAAGATGAGGTGGTCTATGTCAACCTTAACCATGATGGTTCGGTCGATGAAATTTATGTGGTCAATGTATTTGAACTTGCCCAGCCGGGAAAGATCACCGATTATGGGGACTACAGCGCGGTGCGCAACCTGACAACCACTGCACCGCTCTCGCTCCAGAACAGGCAGGTGACAGTGGATGTGCCCGCCGGGAAGTTCTACTATCAGGGGACGCTCAAAACGCGTGAAATGCCGTGGAAGGTTGGGATTTCCTACACGCTTGATGGGAAATCGGTCAGCGGGGAAGACCTTGCCGGGAAGAGCGGCCATCTTGAGATGCAGGTGAGTCTGACCCAGAACCACAGCGCGAACCCGCTCTATCTGGAAAATTTCGCATTGCAGGCTACTATTCTGCTCGATAGTGAGCGGTGCAAAAATATCATTGCCCCGGATGCAACGGTTGCCAATGTGGGCGAGAACAAACAGCTTTCCTATATTGTACTGGCGAACAAGGAAAAATCGTTTTCCATCTCGACAGATGTAACCGATTTCGAGATGAGCGGCATCCAGATCAACGGAATTCCGCTTACCCTCAATATCGACGACCCGGACACCGCTGAATTGATGGATAAGGTTTACGAACTACAGGATGGTGCGGTGGAACTGGATGACGGAGCGGCCAAATTGGATGACGGTGTGACCGAACTTCAGGACGGCGTGACCGAGCTGAAAGACGGTGCAATTGACCTCGAGGACGGCGCATATGACCTGTTCGATGGGACGAAGGACCTCAAAAAAGGGGTGGAGAAGCTCTCAGACGGGTCGGATGCCCTGACTGACGGCGCGGAGGCGTTCCGGGTTGGGCTGCGCACCCTGACCAGCCAGTCGGACACTCTGACCGCTGGTTCGGAGCAGGTTGCGCAGGGGCTGAAACAGATCGAAGCCGGTTCGGAGCAATATCTTGCACAGCTTGACCAGTTGATCGCGATGTTTTCCAAACAGCGGGATCAGCTCCGCAAGGCACAGGTACAGCCGATGAAGGATACAGGCAATCCGCCGGAATCGCTCACCCTCTCGATGGAAGACCAGGGGATGCTATTGGCGATGATTGACGATCAGATCGCCTTGTTGGAACAGCTCCGGGCAGGTTATGCCGCGATTGATGCGGGCATTGGACAGCTCGCGGGGAGTTATCCGGCACTGAATGTGGGGATTCATCAGTATACCGAGGGGGCTGACACGCTCTCCGGTGCGTATTACGATCTGTATGACGGGATTCGGGAACTGCGCGGCGGCATGAGCGAGCTGAGCACCGGCGCACAGGACTTGAAACAGGGTGCCAAGGAGCTGTATGATGGGACAGTCGATCTGCGCGACGGTTCCGACCAGCTCTATGATGGGACGCTAGAGCTGAAAGATGGAACGATTGAGCTGACCGATGGCACGACCGAACTGCGCGATAAGACCTGGGACATGGACACTGAGGTGGATGACCGGATTGACGAGATGATGGAGGAATACCGCAATAAAGAATTTGTGATGCCCTCGTTCGTCAGCCCTAAAAATACCGAGGTAGATGCAGTACAGTTTGTGATGAAAGTTGCGGAGATCGAGGTTGAAGAGACGCCTGTGCCGCCGGAGGAAGAGGCGGAACAGCCCGGTTTCCTGCAAAAACTGAAAAATCTGATCCCGTTTGGAAAAAAGAAAACTGACGGGGAATAAAAAAAGCGCTGTGCAATTTCTGCACAGCGCTTTTGGCAGCCCATTTTTGCATGGGTCAAAAGGCTCTCCGGCAGCGGAAGTCCGATTTCCAGATATGTTGGACTTGCGTCTGGCTTGAGGCTGTCCGGACCTGTGTCTTCTCTCCAAAACAGAGAAAGGTTTCATTTTATCAGCCGCGTATGGCGTGGATGACAAAAACAGGAGGGAAAGCATCTTTGCTTTCCCTCCTGTTTTTAATGGGAGAAAATGAGGTTAGCGGGTGCTGAGCACGTCGGCGAATGCCTGGATCGCAGTGCTTGCCTGACCGAAGTCACGCATCTGCTGGTCAACGCCGAGCTTGATGTGCGGGATATCCGCCTCATCAAGCGCTTTTTTGAACGAAGGATATTCCATCTCCTCGGGGTCGCAGAATTGCTGCATGAAGAGCACAAGGCCCTGCGCACCGCTGTCTTTGACCATCTGGGCAACAAATTCAGCGCGGCGGTTCTGCTCGGAAGCAGGATCGTAAAGGAGGACGTCATAATCCTGCATCGCAAACTGCTGTGCGAGCGCGCGTATCGGGTCGCCCTCTTCGGGTGCATCGACACGGATCATGCGGCTCTCGTGCGCAACGTCGTCTGCCGCAATCGCGATGTTGTTGTCCTCGAAAATCTGGAGCAGTTTGGGATTGTCACAGATGATGCCCGAAGTGACCACCTTGACACCCTTCCAGTTGCAAACCGGCAGTTTCTCCAGTTCAGCATTGAGCGCCTCGAGCTTCTCGGTATAGACATCCTTCATCATGAAGTAGGAAGCCTTGAGGACTGCGCTACGCTTGGTCGGGGTGATGACATCGCAATGCTCGTTCGCCAGCTTGACGAATTTGCGGCGGGCGGCGCGGCTTTTATTATAGACCTTGATCGCCTCCGAAATCGCTTCATCCGAGATCGGCGAGCCTTTCAGCTCTTCCAGCTCCTTGCGGATATTGCTGTACTGGCTCATGCAGAAGGTAATGCCGTACTCTTTCGCGCGGTTCTGCGGATGTGCGAGGAAGATGACCTTCATCTTGTCGCCCATCGAGACGCGGAAGTTCTGGGACATCGGGCGCAGGGTGTCGCAGATGGTCGGGGTGATGATCCCGTCCAGCTGATCCATGGTACCGTCAAGCAGCATCTCAAGCGCCAGCTGCGCAATGGTGCAATAGAAGGTTGCGCAATATTCCTTTGAGCGGTTGATGGTTTTGGTGTTGCTGCCCCAGATGCCGAACGGCATCATACCGGCGGCGTAAACCAGCTCTTCGGGCGCAAAATACGGCAGAACGCCGATCGCTTTTTTTCCTGCTGCCTTGCAGTCGTTGAGCTGTTTGGCAGGGTTGGCGGCAATTTCCTTAAATTCGTTCAGCAAAACTTCGATACTCATTGCGCTTTGGCCTCCTTAGCGAGCTTGTTTTGCTCCATCGCTTCCACAAGTCCCTGTACGCGGGTCTCATACTGGGCAGCGTTGAAGTTGCGGGGGTCGGCCTGGTCGCCGTCGAACCCTGCGCAGGGGACGCCGAGGTCTTTGGTAAACCGGCGCTGCATCTCGGCCATGTAGCCGCTCCACGGTTTGCAGCTGCGGTTGTAGTGGACCAGAACACCATCCACCTTGTTGTCGCGGCAGATGCCTTCACGCCAGTCAACACCCTGCTCGATGCAGACCGAGTTCGGCGCTTTGCAGTAGGCGCGGCAGAGGGAGTCCATATCATCGTAGACAAAGCCGAACGCAGGCGCATAAACGACCGCGGTGACGTTGACGCCATTGCCTTTGAGCGGCTTGAAGAGCGCTTTCAGGTCGGGCCAGCAGGGGATACCCTCAAACATGACACGGTACTGCTCGGGGAACGGCAGGGTAGAGGTGCCGTTCTTGACATGCTCTTCGAGTTCCTCAGCCAGCAGTTCGAACGCCTCAGCAGCCTCGACCTTGCAGCGGGCGGTTACGACGTCGGCCATGTGGTTGAACAGGTCAAAACCGGACATCGGTGCGGGCTTATACTGGAGATAGTCGCAGACCTTCAGCCAGGCTTTTGCGGTGCGGTTGGCGTTGGCGCAGACCTGTTTGAACTTCTCTTCATCCCACTTGTTGCCGGAAATCTTCTCAAGCTGGACGATCGCGTCGTCGAACTGGCCGCGTATGTACTGCACATAGCTGTCATCGACTTCCACATGGTTGTTGTAGGGGACGTCGATCATAATCAGCGGGCAGTTGTTCATGCGGGCGATATTCTCATACCATTTGGTCATGCAGTTGCAGATGTTGTTGCAGCAGAGGACGAAGTCCGGGCGGGGTACGCGGCGGCCTTCGTTGGTGGTGATGGCGCCGTTCGCACAGGCCAGGCTGATCCGCGCATATCCGCAGATGTCCGCGTCAAAGCCCATCTCCTCGGCGATCTGGCACATCCGCTCGCCATCGTGTTGGGCAGCAATACCGGCTGCCTGGTTCTCCGGATAGACAACGGCAAGGCCAAGCGTCTCGGCGATCTCGGCCGGGAACTTGGAGGAGGACCAGCCGATCGGACGGCCCTGTTCTTTTGCAGTCCACGCAGCGGCGTAAACGTCGGAAACGACCTTGCGCAGTGCTTTTGTTGCGGGGCTGGCTTCTTTCTTCGGCTTCGCGGCAGGAGCCGCAGCCGTGGTTTTCTCGGTTTCAGCCATGATGATTCATACCTCCGAATCTAAAACTTGGATTCCCGGCATACTTCTCGGTCAGGAGCGGATGCCGGGAGCTTTTCCGGGAACTGGGAAACTACTTTTTGAGCGCCTTCTGATAGGCGAAGAGGGACGCACCAAGCGCGCCGACATACTGGGTGATCGGGGAGGTGAAGATGGTGTGGCCCAGTTCCTCCTCGAGTGCCTTGACCACGCCGCTGTTCTGGGCGACGCCGCCGGTCATGACGAGCTGGTCACGCACACCGACCCGGTGGGTAAGCCCGGCAACCCGGTTGGCGATCGAGTGGTGGATACCGTTGATGATGTCACATTTGTCGCTTCCCTGCGCAAGCTGGCTGATAACCTCGCTCTCCGCAAAGACAGTGCAGGTCGAGCTGATGCCGATTTTCTTGGTAGACTTCGCGCCCAGCTCGGCGAGGTCGGAAACATTGACCTCGAGCACCCGCGCCATGACATCAAGGAAGCGGCCGGTGCCGGCAGCACACTTGTCATTCATCTGGAAATTGATCATCGCGCCATTCTCAATCTGGAGCACCTTGACGTCCTGCCCGCCAATGTCAATAACGGTGTGGACTTCCGGGAACAGGTGGTAAGCACCACGCGCATGGCAGCTCAGCTCGCTCATCTGCTGGTCTACCCAGTCGATTGAGTTGCGGCCGTAGCCGGTTGCGAGGATATAGGACATATCCTCCTTTTTCAAGCCGCTCTTTTCCAGCAGTTCGGCAACCGCGCGGTCGGGGCCGGAGGTGCCGGTGCCGGAGGCAACGAGCGACTTGCAGACGATCTCCTGACCGTCCTTGAGGATCACGCATTTGGAGGATGTCGAACCGACATCAATGCCCATCGTGTAGATACTCATTGCATACCTTCCTAATCTGGGAATTTGGAGCGCCGGACATCCCCGCAAACGGGACGCCCGGCGCGGAATCACGAGGGATTACTGGGGAACTTTGATGAATGCCTGTTTCGGGTCGATCTCCTCGCGGATGATCTTGATGATGTCCGGAGTGGGCGGGTCAATCTTGACCGCCTTGGAAACATCGATCTCAAAGCCGGTATTCTCAATGATATCCTCGGGGGAGGAGGTCTCGTAGTAGCCGTACAGATACATACGTTTGGTCTGCTCGTCGAACTTCATAATGCCGCGATCGGTAACAACCATCTGCGGGCCGCGGTTTGCAGGCAGGCCGACCTTTGCACGCCCATCCGGACCGTCGATCCAGCCAGCGCTGGTGACATAGTCGATCTTATCCATGAAGCGGCGCTTCTCATGCTGCATCATGATGATCGTGTTGACGAAGGTGGCGATGCCGTTCGCGCCGCCCGAACCGGTGAACCGGGTGACCGGGTTGTGATAGTCGCCGATGCAGGTCGAGTTGACGTTGCCGTAAGCGTCGATCTGTGCGCCGCCGATGAACGCGACCATACGGGAGGTGTCATGCAGCCACTCGTTGGCCTGGAAGCCGACGTACCGGACATTCGGCCACTGCACCGCACAGTGCGCCATCAGGCGGATGTCGCCGACACTGCGGGGAACCTCGATCGGAGCGCAGTCCATAAGGCCGCTCTCGACGATCAGGGTGCAGTTGGGGGCGTAGATGCGTTTTGCCAGCGCAGCGCCGATCAGCGGCAGGCCGGTTCCGACGATCGCGATCTGTCCATCGCTGATCGATTTGGCGATCGAAATCGCCTGCATTTCTCTATTGGTATAGTTGGTGTAGTCAGCCATTGATTAACCCTCCTGTGCCATCTTGGTCATATCGGTGTGATATCCGAATCCGGGAACCGCCTTCAGATCCGCCAGACGCGCCCCGCCAACCTTGTTAAGATAACCATTATGATCCTTGACATCATAGACCCAGTCTTTCAGGAACTGGTCGAAATCTTCCTGTGTTTTGCTCGCCTTGTCATACATGACATAGAACGGGTTATCATAGTCATAGCAGCCATAGCACTGGGACGGATGTGCGCCATGCGGGAGGTGGACAACCGCGTCAACACAGAAGCCGGGGATCGTGTTGAGGGAAGGCTCGCGGCGGATATACTCGTCGGTGACTAGCTCTTCGCAGGTGACGATGCAATGCTTGGAAGCGATTGCGAGGTCAACGTCGTGGAACTCGTCGCCATCAATGCGGCAGGTGCCGTCGAACGAAGCCATCTGGACATGGAGGATCGCGACGTCGATCTTCGGGACCGGCAGCAGGACAATCTGGTTACCGGGATTGAACGGATCGTCCTGGATCAGGAATTTGTCGTTGGGCAGTTTGTCAATCTTCTGGCGCTCCTCTTTGCTGATGCCCCAGTGATCGACCAGGCCGGTGCCGAGCATCATGCGGATCGGGACGTACGGCAGGCCGAGCGCTGCACCGTGGAACATCAGAACCGCAGCGTCCTGCGAGTAGTCCTCAAACAGGATCTCGCCCTTTTCGATCGCGTGGCGGAACCGGCGGGAAACGTTGGTAACACCCGAGTTGGCGGTGTAGCAGTTGATGTAGGCTTTTACGCGGCCGGCGCCGATGAGCATATCAGCATCGCTTCCGGTCGGGCCGGAATCGAGAATAAAGTCCTTCTGACCCTGACGGATGATCTCCGAGACAGCGGCAATCGGCTTTCTGTTGGTGGTGAAGCCGCCGAATGCGATGTAGTCGCCGTCGTGGACGAACTTGGAAATCGCATCAGACAATTGATACACTTTTTTCACGATAAAACCTCCAAAAATATGTATTTTGCAGGGCGGACACCGCCCGGATGCGCCGGAGCGCAAAAGGATCAGGATATTTAGGAAAGTGTTCCTCTGTATTTCCAGTATAACACATTCTGAGCAGGATTACTTATAAAGATTTGTTAAAAAACTTGCATATGTTGTGTTAGATTTAAGAATCCGGAAAGAGAGAGGCAAAAGTTCTGTCTTTTTCGACTAAAAAATATTCACAGGCAATCCACAAAGCGACAGGTTTGCACAGTGTTTTTTGAAATTTGACTGTTTTTGCGGATAGTTTGCATATCTTGCTGTCTTATGCTATACTGTTTTTGCAGGGTGAAGCCTGCCGATTTTCAGCTACAGGCTTTGCAAAGGGGGAATGGCGTTGATACAGGCGAAATACCAGCTCCGGCTCAGCCGGGACGATAAATGGCACATGGACCGTCCACATTTCCACGAGGACGTGGAAATCCTGCTTTCGCTTTCGGATGGAGGGGACTTTTTCATTGAAAACGAGCTCTACCCGCTGCACTGCGGCACCCTGCTGCTGGTGGGAGAAGCGACGCTTCACAAGAGCATCGCAAACGATGCTTACAAGCGGTACGTGATGCATCTGCCGCCTTCGGCATTGCAGTCTTTTTCCACGTCGCAGACCGATTTCCTCGCAAGCATCCGTCAGGCGGGCCACTGCACCCGTCTTGATCAGGAGCAGACCCAGGAACTGGTGGAGCTTTTTGAACAGCTTGCCGCGCCCGAAAACAGCCGGTTTGGCAGCGATATTGAACGGGTGATCCTGCTGATGCGGTTTCTGCTTCAGGTGTTCACCTCATTCGAAACGATCGGGCGGGAAGAAGGGATGTTCAGCCCTGAATTTGCGCGGGTCGCCCCGATCCTCGAGTACATACAGCAGCACATCACCGAGCCGCTCACCCTGGACATGATCTCCTCGCGGTTTTTTATCAATAAATACCATCTTTGCCACATCTTCAAGTCCGCCACTGGGTTCAGCGTGATCGAATATATCATCCAGTGCCGGGTGCTCAAGGCACGTGAGCTGCTTCGTCAGGGAATGCGGGTGCAGGAGGTGGGCGAGGCGGTCGGATTTCGGAACAACGAACATTTTATCCGTACCTTTGGCACCCTGACGGGGACTTCCCCAAAACGGTACGCCAAGGAATATCTGGCGGGAGACAGGTGTTGACCGCTGTTTGATGCATACAGAGCGAAGAAGGGCAGGCGGTAGTCTGTCCTTCTTCATTTTTATAGCAGCTTGGAACGCAAAGAATTGCTTGTTTTAGCACGATTTTCGATCGTCCGCTCGAGATCGCGGCTGCAATATTCGTTAAACAGCACGTCGATTAGGTAGAGCTGGGCGATCTTGGCGGAAAGAGAACCCTGTTGCAAGGGGCCTTCATTCGCCCCGCAGATCAGGATCGGGCTGGCATAGGAGGCGCCTGGAGAATTGGGAAACCGGGTAATGAGGATCATGCGCGCGCCGTTCTGGCGCAGCAGCTCTCCAATCTCGGAAAGCTCACGGGTTGCCCCTGAAAACGAAAAATAGAGGACTGCGTCCTGCGGGCCAAGCAGGGAAGCGGTATAAGCCTGCATGTGCACATCGGAAATCCAATGGAATTTGTGGGTGACCGATGAGAACCGGCCCCACGCCTCCATCGCAGTAATAGAGGAGTTGCCCTGCCCGAAACAGTAGACGCACCTGGCCTGAAAGAGGCAGTCGACCGCTGCACGAATCTGCTCAGGCTCGATCAGGGTGCAGGTCTGCTGGAGTGCTTCGGTTCCGATATAGCAGAGTTTTCGGCATTTTTCCTCAATACTGTCCTCAGCGTGCACCTCCCCGCACATCCCGTACCGCTCAGACGCCGAGCCCCCTTCCGGGGAAAGCACCGCAAGTGCGACCGCCATTTTAAAATCGTGGAATCCCTTGCAGCCAAGCGACCGGCAGAACCGGGTAACAGTCGCTTCGGCAACGCCACAATTGGCAGCCAGTTCGGAGATCGTCATACTCTGAATCTCCTGTTTGGCCTTGAGGATGTAATCAGCGACCTTGTTTTCCGATCGTGTAAAAAAATGATAGTTCTGGATGACTCTATCCAGGATGTTATCCATATCGTTTCCGCCTTTCGCAATGGTGCAAATTGTCACGATTACTTTTCAATTATATAGGCAAGGTGCAAAACTTACAAGATATTTTTATAAAAGTAAAAAAAAATAAGCGAAATAGACAAACTTTGAATAGAATTTTCGTAGACAATTATAATTGAAAATGGTTTTCATCGGGTCTATAATGAGGTTAGTATTTTACCCAGTGCTTTATGTCAACGGCACATAAACCAGAAAGTTCCAAAAGAGGAAGGAGAACAACCCAATATGAAAAAGATGTGGAAACGCGCGCTCAGTACGCTGCTCGTTCTGGCAATGACGGGGATGACTGCCTGTGGGGGTTCGGGCAGCGCTCCGGCGGCAGACCCCGGAGCAGCATCGTCGGCGGCGCCCAGTGCGGCACAGCCTGCGGCTCCGGCTCCTTCGGCGGACGGCGCGAAGATCATCTATTCCAACGGCGGTCCGGAAGAGTTCTTTGAGACCCCGTGGCTCAACCCGGGTACTTATACCTATTCCAAAGCGCTTTATTCCCACCTGATCGTGGCGGATGAAAACCTCAGCCCGATCCCTGACCATCCCGACGCACTGGCAACCTATTCCTACAGTGACGACGGCAAGACCCTGACCTTCGAACTGCGCGATGACGCTTACTGGCACGACGGTGAGAAGATCACCCCGGAGGACATCAAATGGAGCATTGAGTACGTCTCGAAAACCGCAGTGGTCAACCCGGTGTTCCTCGCGACTTTCAAGGCGATTGCGGGAAGCACCGATGCAAATGGCGACATCAACGAGACGTTTGACGGCATTGTGATTGATGGACAGAAGATCACGATTGCGTTTGACAGCATCGCGCCCGACGCTCTGCTGACCTTCACTCAGTTCGCTCCGGTTCCGAAGAAGTGTTTCGCGGATGTGGATCCGCTCCAGGTCCAGCAGGCTCCTTACTTCCAGAAACCGATCGGCTCCGGCCCGTTCATGGTAGAGGACGTGCAGATGAAGAACTATGCGATTCTGGCTCCGTTTGACAAGTACTACAACGGCGTTGCGGACTTCAAAATCCAGCTCCTGCCGAGCGCGGGCGACAGCGACCCGAACATCGTTACCCGCGCCAAATCCGGCCAGCTTGACTACGGCTACACCAAGATGATCTCGGACGTTCAGTCGCTGGAGGGCACTCCGGGCATCACCATCACTCCGGTTGACGTCCGGTATACCCGCCTGCTCTACCTCAACAAATTCTCCAAGACCGATGGTACTCCTTCGCCGCTGGCAGATGCGCGGGTACGTCAGGCGATTCGGTATGCGATCGACATGAAAACGATCTGTGAGACCCTGTTCCAGGGTTCGGCGGTTCCGGCAAACAGCCTGATCCCGGGCGAAGCGGACAAGGCGTCTGGGCTGGAAAACTATGACTACAATCCGGAGAAAGCCAAGGAGCTGCTCGCCGAGGCAAACTGGGATCCGAATACCACCCTCAAAACAGTCTATTACTACACCGATCAGGCTACGGTCGATCTGATGACGGCAATCCAGGCGTTCCTGGGACAGGTCGGTATCAAGATGGAATTTGAGCTGGTACAGGGCGACCTTGCAACCCTGCTGTGGGCGGCTCCGGCGGACCAGGTCAACGGCCCGACAGCGGTCAACTGGGATATGTGCTATGCGGCAAACGCAGCGCTCTCCCTGCACGAGTATTATGACCGTTACCGCACCGGCTCCCCCACCAATTCCCATACCCCGGAGGACGCAAAGCTCAACGAGCTGATCGACGCGACCAACGCTTCCCCCAAGATGGAAGAGCAGATTGCGGCTTTCAAAGAGCTGTCTAAATATGAGAACGAGTCAATGTTCACAATGGCGCTTTATTATCAGCCGATCTTCCTGATCACCAGCGACCGGATCGGTGATATCAAGAAAGCGAATCCGCAGTTCAATTATGACTGGGATATCCAAAACTGGACTGTTGGATAATCTGGATCACGGCGCCTCAGCGACATAAACCCTGGTTCCGCTGCCCGTTGTGTGTTTCTCGGGCGCGAAACAGGCTTCGTTAGGAAGAGGCGGCGGATGCCGCCTCTTCCTTTTACCCTATTTTGATCCCAAGGAGGGTGGAAAATGCGAAATACGCTGCAATACGTCCTGAAAAAACTGTTGTTGATGATCCCGATGGTGCTCGTCATCACATTCCTGATCTACTGGGGGCTGGATCTTACGCCGGGCGACCCGATCTCGTATATGTTCTCGCCCGACCAGCTCGCCAACATCGACCCGCAGAAGCTTGCCGAGATGCGTGAGCTTTACGGGCTGAACGACCCGTTTTTCCTTCGTTATCTGAAGTGGCTCTGGCAGCTTTTGCAGGGCAATTTCGGATATTCGATCACCAACGGCGTAGCGATCAAAGACCTGCTTGCCCAGCTTTTCCCGGCAACGCTTGAACTTTCGCTTGCGGCGCTCTTCATCTCGACCATACTCGGAAGCGTGCTGGGCATCCTGAGCGCACTGAAAAAAGGCTCGCTCGGCGACAACCTGCTCACGGTTGCGGGTATGATCGGCGTTTCGATCCCGCAGTTCTTCTTTGGCATGGTCTGCATCGTGGTGTTTGCACTCAACCTCGGCTGGCTGCCGATCGGAGGACGCACCGCTCCCGGTATGACCGGGGCATTTGCCCATCTGAAATTCCTGATCCTGCCCGCGAGCGTGCTTGGTATCTCGCTGACAGCTGGCGTCATGCGTTATGCCCGTTCAAGTATGCTCGACACAATGAACAAGGACTACATCAAAACCGCCCGCGCCAAGGGGCTTCCCGAGTGGCGGGTCAATCTGGTGCATGGATTCCGTGTCTCGCTCACGCCAGTGGTGGTTCTGATCGGATTCCGTCTGCCGACGCTGATCGGCGGTTCGGTGGTTATCGAGACGATCTTCCAGTGGCCCGGCATCGGCAATGCGTTCAAAACGGCTGTTACCGGCCAGAACTATCCGTTGGTCATGATGATTGCGCTGTTCTCGGTGCTCGCGGTGCTGATGGCGAGTTTCCTGGTGGATATCCTGACGGCAATCCTCGACCCGCGTGTCAAATTGGAATAAGGAGGGCGCAAACATGACGGCTGAACTGACCAGGAAAAGAACCCGGCTCGACCGGAAGTTTGACAAACTGCGCGATGCGGAGGAAGCGGGCCTGCTCAAAAGAAGCAAAATGAACCGTTCGCTGCGCAAGATGCTCGGCAACCGGCTGGCGGTGATCGGCGTGGCGGTCTTTGCGATCATCTTCCTCGCCTGCCTGCTTGCGCCAGTCATCTCCTCCTACGATCCCCAGATGACCGACCTCACCCAGATGACGAAACCGCCCTCTATGCAGCATCTGTTCGGCACCGACAAGCTCGGGCGGGATGTCTTTACCCGCACCCTTTACGGCGGGCGGCTCTCGATGTTGATCGGGCTTGGCTCGGCGATGGGCGCGGCGATTATCGGCGTGCTGCTCGGCTGTTATGCCGGCTACAAGGGTGGCCTGCTTGACCAGGTGATCCTGCGGCTTTCCGAGGTGTTTATGTCCTTCCCGCAGCTGATCCTCGTAATTATGCTCGGCTCGATCTTCGGGCGCGGGCTTTGGAACCTCGTGATTATCTTCATCATCACTGGCTGGGGCGCTGTCTACCGGCAGGCTCGCGCCAAGATGCTCTCGCTGCGTGAAGAGGAGTATGTACAGTCGATGAAGGCGTTTGGCTTGAACGATTTTGTCATCGCCTACAAGCATATGCTCCCGAATGCGATCGGACCGGTCGTGGTCAACCTGACCCTTTCGACCGCAATGTTTATCCTCGATGAGGCTGCGATGAGCTTCCTCGGTCTGGGCGTCCCGCCCGAGGTCGCGACATGGGGCAACATCCTGAACGCGGCGCAGGACCTTTATGTCATGCAGAATTACTGGTGGATGTGGTTGCCGGTTGGTATCGTGGTATCCCTGTTCGTCATCTCGATCAACTGTATCGGCGATGGCCTGCGCGATTCCACCGACCCGACCCAGCAGGGCTAAGGAGGCGACACGATGCAACAACAGGCGATTATTACGGTCAAGGATCTTAGAACCTATTTTTATTCGGATAAACGCTGCAACAAGGTGCTCAACGGGATTTCGTTTGAGCTTTATAAAGGACGCACCCTCTGTGTGGTCGGGGAATCCGGCTGCGGCAAGAGTGTAACCGCTTCCTCGATCATGCAGCTTCTGCCCAAGCTCTCGCGGATTGAGAGCGGCAGCATCACCTACCATGCCCCCGATGGGGATATCCGCATCGACCTGCTCGAGCGCAACGGCAAGGAGATGCGCTCCCTGCGCGGCGCGGACATCGCGATGATCTTCCAGGACCCGATGACTGCGCTCAACCCGGTCTATACGATCGGCTACCAGATCGGGGAGAATCTTAAATACCACACCACGCTCGATAAGGAAGCCCGGCGCGCCCGCACCCTTGAGCTGCTGACCCAGATGGGCATTTCCACTCCGGAAAAGCGGATCGACCAGTATCCGCACGAGTTTTCGGGCGGTATGCGTCAGCGTGCGATGATCGCGATGGCGATGAGCTGCAACCCGAAGGTGCTGATCGCCGACGAGCCGACCACTGCGCTCGATGTGACGATCCAGGCGCAGATTTTCGAGCTGATGGAAAAGCTCAAGACCGAGCATGACACCGCAGTCATGCTGATTACCCACGACATGGGCGTGGTGAGCGAGCTTGCAGATGATGTGGCGGTCATGTACATGGGCAACATCGTCGAGCGGGGATCGGTCAAAGAAGTGCTCAAGCATCCGGCACACCCGTACACCTCGGCGCTGCTGCGGTCGATCCCGGTGCTCCATAAGGGCAAAAACCAGAACCTCCAGCCGATCCGCGGCTCCACACCGGACCCGTACGACCGTCCGAAGGGGTGCCAGTTTGGCCCGCGGTGCGATTTCTTCTGTGAGAAGTGCAACGAGATGCCGCCCGAGTCGCCCGTCTGCGCGGGGCATTCGGTCCGTTGCTGGAATGCCGATCAGGTCTATGGCAGCGTGGCGAAAGCCGGGTCCGAATCAGAAAGGTGAGGTGAAGAGGATGAGTGTAGCGAACAAGGAAATCCTGCTTGAACTGAGGGGCGTAAAGACCTTCTTCCCAATCCGCAGCGGTTTTTTCAACAAGATAACAGACCATGTTAAGGCGGTCAACGACATCGACCTCGACATCTACCGGGGGGAAACGCTCGGGCTGGTAGGGGAGTCGGGCTGCGGAAAAACCACCCTCGGAAAATCGATCATCCAGCTGGTCCACGCCACTGACGGCACCATGATGTATGATTTCGGTGAATCGGGCGGCGGCAAAAAAGACCTGCGCAAGCTTTCCAAAGAGGACGAGCAGATGCTTCATAAACGCGCGCAGATCGTCTTTCAGGACCCGTACTCCTCGTTAAACCCGTCGTTCACCATCTTCCAGTCGCTCGCGGACCCGCTCCGGCACTTCGGCGTCAAGGACAAGGAGGAGCAGCGGAAGATCATCGGTGATATCCTTGAGGCGGTCAACATGCGCCGCGAGTATATGGATCGCTATCCGCATGAGTTTTCGGGCGGCCAGCGGCAGCGCATCGGCATTGCGCGGGCGCTCTGCGTCAACCCGGAGATGGTCGTCTGCGACGAGGCGGTTTCAGCGCTCGACGTTTCGATCCAGGCGCAGGTGCTCAACCTGCTGATGAAGCTCAAAGAGGAACGCAACCTGACTTATATTTTTATCACCCACAACCTGAGCGTGGTCGAGTATATCAGCGACCGGATCGCGGTCATGTACCTTGGGAAGATTGTCGAGCTGGCGGATACCGAGCAAATCTTCGACAATACGATGCATCCCTATACCGAGGCGCTGCTTTCGGCAATCCCGATTGTTGACCCGGACCATAAGCACAGCCGGATCGTTCTCGAAGGCGACGTGCCCAACCCGGTGCGCCCGCCGGACGGATGCCTGTTCCATCCACGCTGCAAAAAGTGCATGGAAATCTGTAAGAAAGAGCGGCCGAAGCTGATTAAGCACACGGTCGAGGGCAAAGACCACTTCTGCGCCTGCCATCTGTATGACAATGGCGTGGCGCAAAAAGGGTGAGCCGCGCAGCAGAGAGGGAGGCTGTGCGGATTTCGGTAGATCACGTCTGTGATGTGCTGGTTGCGGGCGCCGGGATCGCCGGAATTATGGCCGCGATCGAGGCGGCAGAGGCCGGTTGTTCGGTGGTCCTGCTGAGCAAGGGGGAGACCTTTTCCGGTTCGAGCTTTTATCCTGGGACGTGGGGACTTGGGCTGATCGGCCCGGCAGACCCATCCGACCGGCAGGATCTCGCAGCCACCATCCGTGAGGTCGGATGCGGCATGGCGGACCCCGCAATGGTGGAGACGTTCGTGGACGGGATTTCCCCGGCAATCGAACGGGTCCGCGGGATGGGGGTCAGGCTTCGCCGCGCGCAGAGCAGTGAAAAGGAGTTTATCCCCTGCTTTGACCATAAGCATCGGGACTGGAACGGCATTGAGTTTGCGAGCGCGCGGGAGGTATTCTCCCAGCGGATGGATGCGCTGGGGATCACCCGGCTGCCCCATTGTGAACTGCTCGAGCTGGTCGTCCGGGACGGGTGTGTCTGCGGTGCAATCGCAGCGGAGGGGGATTCCCTCCGCTGTTTTGGCTGCAAGGCGTTTGTATTGGCGACCGGTGGGTACGGTTCCCTGTTTGAGGAACGGCTTTGCACCGATGATGTCGAAGGGATTGGGCAGGCGCTTGCGCTCCATGCGGGATGCACGCTGGTCAACCTTGAATTTATGCAGATGATGCCGGGTTACCTCTCCCCGGCGTACAAAACCATCTTTAATGAAAAGACCTTCCGGTTCACCCAGCTTTCGCATCCAGACGGCAGCCCGCTGCTTGATGCGGAAACCGAGAAACTGCTTGTCCAGCGCTCGACCCACGGGCCGTTTACCGCGCGCTTGGGCTCCAAACTGGTCGACCTCGCAATCTTCCGCGCCTGCCTTGCGGATAAATCGGGCGTGACAGTACGGTATCAGGAGACGCTTCGTCAGAATCCGCCTGAGTTTGTCAAAACCTACTTCGACTGGCTTGCAGAAACGAAGCATCTTACAATGGATGACCCAATTCAGATCGGGATTTTTGCGCACGCGGCGAATGGCGGGGTTCGGATTGCGCCGGATGGTTCTACCGGCGTCCCAGGGCTGTT
Organism: Anaerotruncus sp. G3(2012); assembly: GCF_000403395.2. Classification (GTDB taxonomy): domain Bacteria; phylum Bacillota; class Clostridia; order Oscillospirales; family Ruminococcaceae; genus Anaerotruncus. Next base: position 603,821 of record NZ_KE159657.1, read on the forward strand.
CGCCTGCGGGGAAGCTACTGGTGGGATGCATGGAGCGGACCGGATTGGTGGGCTTTCGACCGCGAATGGACTGGTATTTGGCGGCAAGGCCGGGCGTGCGGCAGCGGTATTTTGCCGGCAGGCGGAGTGCCCTCCTGTAGATGTTCTGTTTGACCTGTGGCATACACCGGCCCCTGGACAACCGCTCGAATGCCTGCGGGCGGCGATGACCCGGGCGGCGATGATCGAACGGGAGGAGACCGGTCTTGCGGCCGCGGAACAGGAGGTCACCGAGATGCAGAAAGGGCTGGCCAAAATGCCGGGCGGTGCGGTGCGGCAGGTTGCAGAGTCGCGCAGGCTGGCGCTGCGGTTCGAGACTGCGCTTGCGATTCTCAAAGCCGCGCGGCTGCGGCGGGAGAGCCGAGGCTCCCACTATCGAAGCGACTTCCCGCAGCAGGATCCGGAACAGGCATACCCAATCCTAGTCAAGAAAACAGACAGCGGAACCACCGCCCAATTTCAGGAGGGATGGCAGGGATGATTACCCCGCAGGAATTAGAACAGTTAAAAACCTATCAAGGTACAAACCCCATGCCGGAAGACTTTGATGCCTTCTGGGCAGCGCGCATGGAAGAGGCGGAGTCGGTCCCGCTCGACTGGGAACTAAACCCGGCGGCGGTCCCATCCTACCCGACCTGCGATTTCCTGGACCTCTGGTTTACCGGAATGGGCGGCGCGCGCCTTTATGCGAAATATCTCAAGCCACGTTTGGATCAGCCGGTCCCGTTGGTACTCCAGTTTCATGGGTACCCAGGGGCGGGCAGAAGCTGGCTCGAGCAGGCGTCGTTCGCGGGGATGGGCTGCGCCCTGATCGCGCTCGACTGCCCGGGCCAGGGCGGACTGGGGCAGGACATCGGCGGCTACACCGGCACGACGGTCACAGGGCATATTGTGGCGGGCCTGGATGGCGATCCCAAAGAGATGTACTATGTCCGCCTGCACCAGAATATCCGTATTCTGGCGCGGATCGTCCGGAAGCTGGAAGGGATCGACCTGAACCGGGTCTATGTCAATGGTGCATCACAGGGCGGCGGCATCGGGATTGCATGTGCCGCGCTCAATCCCGACCTGATCCGCAAAGCAGCGATTCTTTACCCGTTCCTGAGCGACTACCAGAAGGTCTGGGAGCTGGGTGCGGACCAGATTGCCTACGAAGGCATCCGATATTATTTCCGCTGGTTTGACCCCACAGGCGAGCGGAAAACCGAAACTTTTACCAAGCTGGGATATATTGATTCCCATAATTTTGCACATCTGGTGAGATGCGAGGTTTTGTTTGGCACCGGGCTTTCGGATACGATCTGCCCGCCTGCGACCCAATTTGCGGTTTACAACAACCTTACCTGCAAAAAGCAGCATCATTTTTATCCCGAGTTTGAGCATGAGGAGATTCAGGCGTTTGATGATCTGATTCTCGATTTCTTCGGAGGGGGGGAGACGGTGTGAGCATTCCCGAGACAGTCAAGACACTCGAAAGCTACTCCGGAAGCTCGTTCTGCCCGGAGGATTTCACCGCGTTCTGGAAGGAGCAGAACCAGAATGCGGCCCAGCCCCGTCCAGTGGTTTGGAACCGGGTTCCCTTCCACAATCCGATGGCTGACTATTGGGAGCTGTCCTTCCCTGCAACCGATGGGGAACTGCTGACCGCGCGTTTTCTGCGGCCGAAACAGGGGACGCCGGCGCCAGTTGTACTGATGTTTCATGACCATGCACGCAGGACGCGCGGCTGGCACCATATGACCCGGTTTATCGCGCTGGGTTATGCGGTGCTGGCGCTGGAAAACAGGGAAGGCTGCTACAGTCTGACCAAAGGATGGGAGGATGGGCCTGCCGGGCTGTCACTCACACAGCTTTATACCGACGCACTCACCGCCGCCCATCTCGCAGGGACACTCCCGGGGGTAGACAGCACGCGGATGCTGGCATGGGGCGAAGGGCTTGGCGGCGGGCTGGCAATCGTGACCGCCGCAATGCTCCCGGATCGGGTCGTAAAGTGTGCCGCTCTGCATCCAATGCCCGCAGATTTTTATAAGGTGTGGGAATCCGGTGTGCGCGAGGGGCTTTGCGCCGGACTGCGGGAGCAGTTCCGCAATGACGATCCGGCCCACGACAAGGAGGAGGCATTGTTCCGGGCGCTCGGCTACGTGGACCTTTGCGGTTTTGCTCCACTTTTGCGTGGGGAATTGCTGCTCGGTACAGGGCTGATGGATACTGTTGCGCTGCCTGCGGCACAGTATGCGGTCTACAATCGGGCAGGCTGTCCAAAGCGGCATCTGGTTTATCCGAACTATCTGCACGAACGGATCAACTTTTTTGAAAATGAACTGGTCGGGTTCTTCCGTCTTGCGTTTGATTAAAAAGGTGTAGAGGGGGCTTTTGCGGGAGAAAAAAGCCCTCTTTATCAGAGATAAAAAACAGGGTTCGACGCCTCTCTGAACCGAAAGGGGGAACGATTATGCTGAAGCTCGGATTTGCCGGGATTGGCATGATTGCAAAAAAATATATCGGCCTGATCTGCCAGGGGCAGGTCCCCGGTGTAGAGGTCACCGCATTGTGCAGCCGCAGCCTGGAGAATATCCAGGAAGCAGTCCGCTCCTGCGGGCTGACCAATGCCGCAGTTTTTACCGATTACAGTGAACTGCTTCGTTCGGGTGCGGCGGACGCGGTGGTGATCTGCACGCCGAATGGGCAGCATCCGTCGATGACGCAGGCCGCGCTCGAGGCAGGGCTGCATGTGCTGACCGAAAAGCCGGCCGGCATCTGGATGGATGAAATTGACCGGGCAGTCGCGGCGCTCGAACAGCGTCCGGAGCTGGTGGGCGGCGTGATGTATAACCGCCGGATGTCCAAAGCCTACCGCAAGGTCAAGTCGCTCATTCAGGAGGGTTTTCTCGGCGAGCTGGTGCGCGCAACCTGGCTGATTACCACCCTTTACCGCCCAAACGCTTACTATGCGTCGGGCGCGTGGCGCGGAAGCTGGCAGGGGGAGGGCGGCGGACTGCTGATGACGCAGGTATCCCACCAGCTCGATCTCCTTCAATGGCTCTGCGGGATGCCGGTTTCGGTTCTGGCACGTTGTGGGACGGTCAACCGTCCGATCGAGGTGGAAAACGAAGCGGAACTGCTCCTGACCTTCGCAAATGGGGCACATGGACAGTTTATCGCGTCCGGACATGAGCAGCCCGGCACCGACCGCCTTGAAATTTGCGGGACCAAAGGCAGAATCGTGGTCACCGACGGCAGGGAAGTCGAGATCTGCCGTCTCGCACAGGAAGAGCGGGCGTTTACCATTTCCTGTACCCAGCCGTTTGGGGAAATTCCCAGCACTGTTGAGCGGCTTTCATTCGATGACGGGACGAACGAAATTCAGCAGGCAGCTGCGCTCGCTAACTTTGCGGAGGCGGTCGCAGGGCGGTCCCCCATTATGTGCAGCCTACAGGAAGGGGTGCGGTCTCTCCAGATGATCCAAGCGGCCTATCTTTCTCACTGGAACCGGTCGGAGATGGCGATACCAGCCGATCCCAAAGCGTTTCCGGCTGCACTGGAGGAACGCGGGTTTGGCCGTTCCCGATCAATCTGAAGTTTGGAAAATCCCAAAACAGACGAGAATCCAGCAGGCAGCCCATATTGACGAACTTCTCGAAAAATGCAGAAAGCCGGCACCACCCGATGCTGCGCAGGTAGTTGCCATAACGGGTTTCCTGAGCCACCGCCTTTGGCGATGGCTTTCCTTTTTTCTTCGTATTCTAAAAAGCGGGAAGAAAGAATGGTGAAAGTTTGGCAAAATAATTGGGCGGTGTCCAAAATATTGATTGAAAGATGAGCGGTTTTGCGCTATAATATGCCCAGAAGAATCTATACAGAAGCAAAATGCATTTGCAGCCGTGTTTCAAGGTCAACTGGGAAATGAAGCAAACACGCGGCAATGGAAAACATAAAAAACGAGGATGGTGTATAGGTGGCTACAAAATTTATCGTCCCTCTGCAAAAACTCATCAAGATTTTTAATCTTGAGGTGCTGTACCTTCCGAAGGAAGCTGGAGATATCTCGATTTCTTCCCCCGAAATCGACCGTCCTGGCCTGCCGTTGAGCGGCTTTTTCGATTATTTTGACAACCAGCGGATACAGATTATGGGCAAAAGCGAGCTGGCATTTCTCGAGCAGTTTGATGAAGCGGAGCGTGCCCGGCGGATCGACAACTATTTTGCCAACAAGCCGCCCGCAGTGGTAATCACCCGCAATCTGGACTTCCCACCCCGCATCCGGGATGCTGCGGAGAAAAATGAGGTCGCGCTGCTGCGCACCTCGGAGGGTACTTCATCCTTCCTCGCAGCCCTGATCGCGGAACTGAACGTCGAGCTTGCGCCGCGGGTTACCCGGCATGGGGTGCTGGTCGAAGTATACGGCGAAGGAATCCTGCTGATGGGGGAGAGCGGGGTCGGAAAGAGCGAAGCCGCGATCGAGCTGGTCAAGCGCGGGCACCGGTTGATTGCTGATGATGCGGTCGAGCTGCGGCGGGTCTCCAACAAATCCATCGTCGGTTCCTCGCCTGAAAATATCCGCCACTTTATGGAGCTGCGCGGGGTCGGGATTATCAATGCGCGCCGTCTGTTCGGCATCGGCGCAGTCAAGATGACCGAAAAGATCAATATGCTGGTCCAGCTCGAACAGTGGGATGCGAGCAAGGTCTACGACCGCATGGGCATGAACGACGAATACACTGATGTGCTCGGCATTCAAATCCCATCGCTCACCATCCCGGTGAAGCCGGGGCGGAATATCGCAATCATCATTGAGGTAGCTGCGATGAACAACCGTCAGAAACGGATGGGCTACAATGCCGCGCAGGAGCTGCTCGAAAAGCTCGGCATGGTGGAACCGGACGGTGGCTCCGACTGGAGCTCGTTCTGATAGAGAAAGGAGGCGGCCGCTGTGGAGGTTGTTGCGGAAACTCATTGCCATACCTGCGCGTGTGACCATGCATTCAGTACCCTGTACGAAAATGTACGTTATGCCGCCGCAATCGGGATGCCATTCCTCTGCATCACCGAGCATGCCCCGGCGATGACCGACGGGCCGCATGAGTGGTTTTTCCGGAATCTGCCCAAGGTGGTTCCCGAGCGGCTGGATGGGGTGGTGGTACTCAGAGGTGCAGAGGCGAATATTATGGATTATGATGGAGGGCTGGACCTCTCTGCCCGCTCATTGGAACAGCTGGACTGGGTAATCGCATCCTACCACACGGTCTGTATCCAGCCGTCCACTGTGGAGGACCACACGCGCGGTTGGCTGGCCATAGCGGAAAACCCGCTGGTGGATGTGATCGGGCACTGTGGGGACGCGCGCTATCCGTTCGACATGGATACAGTGATGCGGGCATTTGCCCGGAACGGCAAGATTGTCGAGATCAACGCGCACTCGTTTTCCGCCCGGCCTGGTTCCCGGGAGCGCTGCCGGGAGGTCGCACTGGCCTGCAAGCGTCAGGGTGTGCGGATTGTTTGCAGTTCGGATGCGCATTTTTTTACCGAGATCGGGCAGGTCGGCCCGGCGCTCGAGATGCTTCGGGAGATTGCTTTTCCCGAAGAGCTGGTCTTGAACACTGATTACGACCGGTTCCTCGCGGTTGCGCGGGAAAAATCCGGCAGAAGGCTCATAGAAACAGAATCGGAAAGATGAGGTGCAAAGGATGAAATACTACGTTGGAATTGATCTCGGAGGGACCAATATTGCCACCGGCGTTGTGGATGAAAACTACCAGATCATTGGGCGCGGCCACGCCAAAACCAAGGTATTCCACCCGGCGGAGGAGATAGCGGACGATATGATCGCAACCGCACATCAGGCGATTGCGGATGCGGGGATCACCCTCGAGCAGGTCGAATGGGTAGGGGTGGGGTCGCCCGGCACCGCCAATCCGGAAACGGGGATGATCGGGCTGGCCAATAACTTAGGCTTTCACGATGTGCCGCTCAAAAAAATCCTCTCCGAGCGGATCGATAAGCCGATTCATATCGAGAATGACGCGAATGCAGCTGCCTATGGCGAACTGATGGCAGGCGCAGCCAAGGGTCTGCGCTCGATGGTGATGGTCACGCTTGGGACCGGCGTGGGCGGCGGCATTGTGATCGATGGCAGGATCTTTTCCGGCTTCAACTACAAAGGCGGCGAACTGGGGCATGTCGGCTTGGTCAAAGATGGGGTGCCCTGTACCTGCGGACGGCGTGGATGCATCGAATCCTACTGCTCCGCGACCGCGCTCATCCGAATCACCCGGGAGGCGATGCAGCTCGACCTGACATCCAAAATGTGGGAGATCACCGGCGGAAGCCTTGATCCGGTCAACGGGCGCACAGCGTTTGACGCGATGCGGATGGGGGATAAAGCGGGCGCCGCAGTGGTCGATCAGTACATCGACAACATCGCCAACGCGATCTCGGGCATCATCAGCCTGATCCAGCCGGAAGCTCTGGTGATCGGCGGCGGCATCTGCAAGGAAGGAGAGCCGTTCTTCGCACCGATCCGGGAGCGCACCTATCCGCAGACGTTCAACCATGACCCGAACAACTGTGCGGCGATCCTACAGGCCAAACTGGGCAACGACGCGGGGATCATCGGCGCGGCGCTTTTAGGCAAACAATTTCAGCATATTTAATGGGGGACTGCATGGGTAATCTTTCTGCGCTTCGAGCGTTTTGCGATGCGATTGGCTGTCCGGCGTTTGAGAACGAGCCGATGGCGGCGCATACAACTTTAAAAATCGGCGGGCCAGCCGGGCTCTTTCTGCGTCCTGCGGACAGTGCGGTCGCAGGGCAGGTGATCTCCAGAGCGGCGGAACTGGGCGTCCCGCTGGCCTATATCGGAAAAGGCTCCAATTTGTTGGTCTCGGATGCGGGAATACGCGGTGCGGTGCTCTCACTTGATGAACGTCAGGCACACCCGCACATCTCCCCGGATGATCCGGAAGTGGTGGTCTGCCCTGCCGGGGCCAGCCTGACTGCGCTTTGTGTTTTTGCCTGGCGCAGCGGCCTTTCGGGGCTTGAGTTCGCCTACGGAATCCCCGGAAGCGTGGGCGGGGCAGTTTGCATGAATGCGGGCGCTTACGGCGGGGAGATGGCGGACGTTCTGCAAAAGGTGGTCTATCTGGATGCGCTGGGCGCCCCGCATGAACGGGAGGACCTCGCGCTCGGCTACCGGCGGAGCTGGTTCACGGGCCATCCCGAACTGCTGGTGGCCGAAGGGGTGTTCCGCCTGAAAAAAGGGGACCCGGAGGAGATTCATGCCCGGATGGAGGACTATATGGACCGCCGCAGGGCAAAACAGCCGCTCGAATACCCGAGTGCAGGCAGTACCTTCAAGCGTCCGGAGGGGGCATATGCCTCCGCGCTGATTGACCAGTGTGGTCTGAAGGGGCGGCGGGTTGGCGGAGCGATGGTCAGCGAGAAACATGCCGGCTTCCTAATTAACTATGAGAACGCGACCTGTGCGGATATGTCTGCACTGATCGAACTGGTGCAGTGCGAGGTGAGGGAAAAGACCGGCTTTTCTCTGGAATGTGAAGTAAAACAGATGGGATTCTAGGGCTTGTTTTGTGAGTTCGCGGTGCCGGGCCGGCAGTGCCCCGGCATCCGGAGCAGGAAGGCTGGAGGGGGATGCCTTATGGAATTTGTCATTATTACCGGTATGTCGGGCGCGGGGAAATCCCAGGCAGTGGCGGCGCTGGAGGACATCGGCTACTATTGCGTGGATAACCTGCCGCCGAGGCTGCTCAGGTCGTTTGCCGGGCTGTGCATGCAGGCGGAAAATCAGACGGACAAGGTTGCTATCGTGATGGATGTCCGCAGCCGGGAGGTATTTGGAGATATTTTCGAAGGGGTTTCCCAGCTCCTGGACGACAGGCGTTCGGCGCGGATTTTATTCCTGGACTGCGAGGATTCAGTCCTGATCCGGCGATATAAGGAGACCCGCCGCAGCCATCCTCTAATGGGCAGAGACCGTATTTCGATCGAACAGGCGCTGTCGGCGGAGCGCCCTTTGCTCGAACGAATCCGCGAGAGCGCCGATTATGTGATCGACACCACTTATCTTTCTGCAAAACAGCTCAGGGAAAGGGTGGTGGGCATCTTCCTCGACGACAAAAATCAGGCGATGCTGGTCAACTGTATGTCATTCGGGTTTAAATACGGGCTGCCCCGGGAAGCGGACCTGGTCTTTGATGTGCGCTGCCTGCCCAACCCGTTTTATCTCCCTGAGCTGAAGTACCATACCGGTCTGGAGGCGCCAGTGCGGGAGTATGTCCTGAAATGGGAGCAGACACAAAACCTGATCCCCAAGCTATTCGACCTCGTGGACTATCTGCTGCCGCTCTACCGGGATGAGGGAAAAACGCAGCTCACAGTTGCGGTGGGATGCACCGGCGGGAAACACCGTTCGGTGGTATTCGCGCAGCTTCTGGGGGAACATTTGCAGGAGGAAAAGGTATGGTATCAGATCAGTCACCGTGACATTGAAAAAGATACCAGAAAAGACAAGGAGCAGGGAGATGTCGTTTGCGCACCGGATCAAAAGTGAGATATGCAGCAACAGGCCGTTTCGCCAGCGCCGCCAGAGGGCGATGGCCTGCGGCCTTCTGTCGTTCGGAGGGCGGTTCGATCGGGATGCTATCTCGATCCATACCGAGCATCGGAAGGTTGCGCGGCTCTATGCGGACAGCATCACCGACCTGGTTGGGATAAGCGGGAGCATCACTGTACAGGAGATCAGGCGCGGGGATCGCAGGAGCATTTTTGCAGTAAAGGTTGACAGTTCTGCCGATCGGGCCGCGGTGCTTTTGGCATTTGGGCGGGATGCCGACTTGGAGGTCTGGCCGGTTCCGGATTCTCCTGACGAGATACCGGCATTTTTGAGCGGGGCGTTTCTCGCCTGCGGGGGGATTTCTGACCCGGAAAAGAGCTATCATCTGGAGTTTGCGACCCAAAGGAAGGAGCTTTGCGCCCTGCTTGAACAGCTTCTTGCCGGACAGATCGCCGCACCGAAAGCGACAGTGCGGCGCAATGACTATCTGCTCTATTATAAAGAGAGCGAACAGATCGAGGACCTTTTAACCCTGATTGGCGCGCCCAGGTCTGCGCTTGAACTGATGGAAGTCAAGATCGTGAAAGACCTGCGCAACAAGGTCAACCGGGCCACCAACTGTGAGACCGCCAATATCACGAGGACAGTCAATACAGCGGTGGAGCAGATCGAGGACATCCGGCTGATCGAGCAGAGCGGTGGGATCGGGATGCTTCCCGAGGAACTTCAGGAGCTGGCGCGGCTGCGGCTTTCGGGTGCGGACCTCTCGCTGCGGCAGCTCGGGGAGCAGCTTTCACCGCCGATCTCCCGTTCGGGGGTCAATCACCGGCTCAAGCGGATTTCCGAATTTGCCGAAAATCTGCGTGCGAAAGGGCCGCAGACAGAATGAACACAGGTTCAGGTTTGGGAATGAGGAGGAATGCAGCTATGATCGTAACAACAACCAACAATATTGAAGGGAAACAGGTCGTTGAATACAAAGGCATCGTATTCGGCGAAGTGATAGCAGGTGTGGATTTCGTCAAGGATTTCGTTGCAGGGCTTTCCAATTTTTTTGGAGGGCGTTCGAACGCCTACGAAGAAGAACTGATGCGTGCGCGGGAAGCGGCCATACAGGAGCTGCAACAGCGTGCGGCTGTTTTGGGTGCGGATGCGGTGATTGGAATTGACGTGGATTATGAGGTGCTTGGGTCCAACAACGGAATGCTGATGGTGAATGTATCCGGTACAGCGGTCACTCTCAGAGACATCTGAAAAATCCATTTTGTGCCTCTTGCAGGAAGCCCGGCCCCCAGCGCGGCGGTGATGCGGAATATTGGGTAAAACTTGAACTGTGAAACAGCTTGTAAGCGATCTGGAATTAGTCCGTTTTTGACAACATGACGGATCAAACAAAGGAGGGGATCGGATGACTGTGGGAATCTTCTGCGCGGTTGCGCTGCTGTTGGCAGGGAATCTGCCGTTTTACCGCCGGGTCTCCCGGTTTTACCCGATTGTCGCGTCCGTTTCGATTTTACTTGGATTTGCGGGGGTTCTCTTTGTGCGGGCCTGCCTTGCGCAGGAGCTGCGCGATATGCAGGGAATCTATATCGAGATTATGGGCCTGCAAACCGCTGAGTCGTTTTTTAAGACATTCGCACGATTTGAAATCGGTACAGCAGTCTATGTGGTGCTGGTCTCGGTCTTTTCCGGATGGGTGCTGATCCAGTCGGGACATGCCCAGAGGCCCCGCCGTGTGGTCGAGGCTGTTACAGTGGCATCAATGGCGCTGATGCCGGTTGCGGGAGTGGTTTACAGCCTGTTTCATCTGAGCAAGGCGTTCCATTTTTCCCGTTATCTGCTCTGCGCCGCTGCCTGTCGGATGCTTTTTCTGTTGCTTCCAATCGTTTTCTGCTGGGCGGCACAGGCGCAGATTCGCCGGATTCGGCTGCTGCGGTGGTAGCATAGAGCCGGTATACTTAGAACCCGTATTCACAACCATTCGACGCCGTCTGAGCGGGTCTTTTGCTGGCCTGCTTGCGTTGAAAGACCTTGCAATACACAAAGTATTGCCTGCGTTTTTTCGCCTTGCAGGCCAGCAAAATCCATCGCCCATCCGGCATCCCCTGATTATGAATACAGGTTCTTAAAAAGACCAGAAACAGTCTTTTGTGCCTGCGGCCAAAGGACTGTGAGGGGAGCCTGCTTTGCATCACAGCTTTTCGAGCAGGCGCCCACCACGCGAAAACAGAATGATTTCATGAAAGAGAGGGTGTTATCATATGGGTGATTTTGCGCATCTTCATGTGCATACTGAATACAGCCTGCTGGACGGGGCCTGCCGGATCGAGCGGCTGATCGAACGCGCAAAATCGCTCGGACAGAGTGCTGTGGCGATCACTGACCATGGGGTTATGTTCGGGGTGGTCGATTTCTACAAATGCGCGAAGAAAAACGGGATCAAACCGATTATCGGATGCGAGGTATATGTCGCGCCGCGCACCCGGTTTGACAGGCAGCATAAGGTGGATAATGCCCCCTATCACCTGGTCCTGCTCTGCAAAAACAATACCGGCTACCAGAACCTGATTAAGATGGTGTCGTCTGGGTTTGTCGAGGGGTTCTATTCCAAACCCCGGATCGACCGCGAACTGCTCGAGCAGTACCACGAAGGGCTGATCTGCCTGTCGGCGTGTCTGGCAGGGGAGGTTCCGCGTGCACTCGCTTCGAGTGACTACGAGCGCGCAAAGGAAACTGCGATTTACTTCCGGGACCTGTTTGGCCCGGAGAATTACTACCTGGAGCTTCAGGACCATGGCATCCCGCTCCAGCGGCAGATTTTGCCCGGTCTGCTTCAGCTTTCGAAAGAGATTGGGGTTGGGCTGGTTGCTACCAATGACGCGCATTATATCGAAAAAGAGGATGCAAAGATGCAGAACGTGCTCATCTGCATCCAGACCAATACGACAGTAGATGAACCGGGGAGCCTTGAGTTTGAAACTGAGGAATTTTACATCAAAAGCCGCGAGGAGATGGCGTACCTGTTTGGCAATTATCCCGGCGCGCTCGACAACACCCTGAAAATCGCAGAGATGTGTAACGTTGCGTTTGAGTTTGGGCACACCAGGCTGCCGCTCTTCGTTGCGCCGGCTGGGGAGGACAATGCTGCCTATTTTACCCGTCTCTGTTACGAGGGGCTGCACCGGCATTATGGGGAAACGCCCGCTCCGGAGGTCACCGAGCGGCTGGAATACGAGCTTGACATCGTCCGGAAGATGGGATATGTTGACTACTATCTGATCGTATTCGATTTTATCCACTATGCCAGGAGTATCGGGATACCGGTGGGGCCGGGGCGCGGATCGGGTGCGGGAAGCCTTGCCGCCTATTGCATCGGGATCACCAATATTGATCCAATCCGCTACAATCTGTTGTTTGAGCGGTTTCTCAACCCGGAACGGATCAGTATGCCTGACTTTGATATTGACTTCTGCTATGAACGGCGGCAGGAAGTCATAGACTATGTGGTGCGAAAGTATGGTTCCGATCATGTGGCGCAGATTATCACGTTTGGAACCATGGCGGCACGCGGTGGGATTCGGGATGTTGGACGGGCGCTCGGGATGCCCTACCAGCAGATCGACGGGATCGCCAAGCTGGTTCCGTTTGAGCTGAAAATGACTCTGGATAAAGCACTTTCGGTCTCCAAAGAGCTGAAGTTCCAGTATGACAACGATCCAAAGGTCCGGCAGCTTTTGGATATGGCACGCAAGATCGAGGGGATGCCCCGCCATGCCTCTACCCATGCAGCCGGGGTGGTCATCACCCGCGACCCGGTAGACAGTTACGTTCCGCTCTATAAGAGCGAAGAGACGATGCCGGTCACCCAGTTTACCATGACCACCCTCGAAGAGCTTGGGCTGCTCAAGATGGATTTCCTTGGACTGCGCACCCTGACAGTCATCAGCTACGCACAGCAGGAGGTCCGGAGGGAAAATCCCTCTTTTGACATTGATAATATCCCGCTCGATGATCCGGAAACATTTGCGATGCTTACCAAGGGACAGTGCGTCGGGGTGTTCCAGTTCGAATCGGCGGGGATGCGCGCGGTGATCGCCCAGCTCCGCCCAACCTCACTGGAAGACCTGATTGCGGTCATCTCTCTCTACCGTCCCGGGCCGATGGATTCAATCCCAATTTACATCCGCAACCGCCATAACCCAAGCCTAGTCACCTACAAGCACCCGCTGCTGAAACCGATCCTTGAGGTCACCTATGGATGCATCGTCTATCAGGAACAGGTCATGCAGATCTGCCGTACGCTTGGCGGTTACTCCTACGGGCGTGCCGACCTCGTCCGCCGCGCCATGTCTAAAAAGAAGCACGATGTGATGGAGAAGGAACGGGAGGTATTTGTCAGCGGCGCGGAACAGAATGGGGTGCCGCGCACAGTCGGCAATCAGATTTTCGATGAGATGGCATCATTCGCCTCCTACGCATTTAACAAATCTCACGCAGCAGCCTATGCGTTTGTTGCCAACCAGACTGCCTATCTCAAGGCGCATTATCCGAAAGAATTCATGGCGGCGCTGCTGACCAGCGTGCTTGAAAATACCGACAAGGTGATCGAGTATATCAACGAATGTTCCCGCATTGGGATCAAGGTGCTTCCCCCCGATGTGAACATCTCGGGCGAAGGGTTCACAGTGGCGGGGGATTCTATTCGGTTTGGCCTGCTTGCGGTTAAAAATATCGGCCGAGGGATGATCCGTGAGCTGATTACAGAACGGCAGAACGGTAAGTTTACCGATTTCACCGATTTTTGTGAGCGGATGTATGGCAAGGATATGAACAAGCGCGCACTCGAGAGCCTGATTAAATCAGGCGCGCTCGACTGCGTATGCGGCAACCGGCGTCAGATGCTTGAGGGATACGAACCGCTGATCGACGATATTGACACCTCCAACAAAAACAATATTGCAGGGCAGATCACCCTGTTTGACGACCCAGCCCTTTCGTCGCAGAATATTTATGCGCTGCCGGAGGTGGAGGAATATGACCCCACCCGCCTGCTGGCGATGGAGAAGGAAACCACCGGGCTTTATATCAGCGGGCATCCGATGGCTCGGTTTCAGGAGATGGTCAGCAGATACCAGTGCACCTTGATTGCGGATGTGACCGCAGCGGAGGAGCGCGGAAGCGGCATCCACGACGGGAACAGCATCTATGTGGCGGCGATCGTGAACGGCAAACGGCTGAAATCCACCAGAAGCGGGGAGATGATGGCGTTTGTCCAACTCGAGGACACGAGCGGAAGCGTTGAGTTGTTGGTATTCCCAAAAGTGTTGAACAGTTATTCGTCCCATCTCAGGGAGGGGGCGGTGGTGGTTCTGCGGGCAAAGGTATCGATGCGGGAGGAAGAGGAGGCAAAACTGGTCGCTGACGTTGTCTGGTCGCCGGCGGAGTTCGAGTTGGCGATGAAGGAAGGGACCCTGAATGCCCGCCAGCCCGTTGCTTCCCCAAAAGTTCCGGCTCCCAGCAAAAACGCTGCGGTTTACCTCCGGATGCAGTGCGGCAGAGGGCCGGTTTACGACAAGGTGAAAAATCTTCTGTCGATCTTTGCGCCCGACAAGGAGGATGGGATCAAAGTTGTGTTTTATTTTGAAGAGAGCGGCACCTATAACATCGCCTCAAAGGGGCTTTGGGTGCATTACCACGCGGTGCTTGAGCGGGAACTGAAAAAACTGCTTGGCGAGAACAACGTGGTGTATAAACCATGACCGGGAAAAGGAGTTGGAGGCACATGCAGCATGGAGATAAGGGAAATGTTAACAGGATGGTCAGAAAAATCAGTCTGGGCTTGAACCTTCTGACCATCGCCGTTGGAATGTGGGCAGTATCCGAATGCTATGATTTCGGGGATTTCGAATTCGATTTTGACTGGCCGGAATCGTTTGTTGCGCTTCTGCTCTTTGCTCTGGTGCTGTTCGCCCGGGTCTGGGTATTCAACCGGGATCGGACCCGGGCGATTGCGGCAGGCTTTGCGGGCAGTTTTCTGAAAAACGGATCCCGACATCCGGATTTGCAGCCGCAGGGAATGGCGCAGGATCGGGCAAACGGCATCCGGGAAGGTTGGCCGCAGATGCTGGAGGGCTTATGCAGTTTCAGTGCATCCAGAAACTTTGAAATCAATTCTTCCAATGATGTCTTTTCTGAACTGGTAGGATATACCAAAGAAGAGCTGACGGTGAAGAAACAGACGGATTTTGCACAGCTTATCGTTCCAGAGGAGCGGGAACGGTTCAGGGAAGATGTTTTGCACATCTCTCTGGAGGGAGGAAACCGGAATACCTCCTATCATATCAACTGCAAAGACGGGCGGATAATCCTCGTTTCGGCCTATATGAAAGCGGTCAGGGATTCCAGGGGCAAGATGTGGATACAGGCAATTTTTATCCGGATCAATGAGCAGACGGACGCCTATGAGGAACTTCAGAAAAATGCCAACAGGAGCGAAATTCTGCTTTCGCAGCTGACGGACATTATCTTCGAGATCAATATGGAAGAGGATGCGGTGACCTATTCCATGAACTGGGAGGATAAGATTGCAGCCGATATCCCGCGGAGCCGCGCTTTGGAACGGATTAAAGAAGGCGGAATCTTTCATCCGGATGATGCAGGGCTGATCGAACAGATGCTCCTGGATTGCAGGCAGGATGCGCTTTTAAGAGAACAGAAGGTGCGGCTGTATGGAAAGGATGAGCGGTATATCTGGTGTATAATGAAGCTCTGCGGAGTGAAGGACCAGTCCGGGAAGGTGGTGCAGCTGATCGGCACCATAAAGGACTGTGACAAGGAAAGCGTGGAGATGGAAGCACTGCGCCAGAAAGCTGAGATTGATGAGCTGACAGGGCTGTATAATAAATATACCATTCAGGAAAAGATTAAATCTTACCTGATTGGCAAGCGCAATTCCGAGCGTGGGCTCATGTTCATCATCGACATGGATAATTTCAAGCAGGTCAACGACACCTATGGCCACTATACCGGGGATCTTGTGCTTGAGCAGACCGGGCGCATCCTGAAAGAATTTTCCGAGCAGTATGGTGGAGATGCAGGGCGGATTGGCGGGGACGAGTTTGTCGTATTTTTGTATGCGGTTTCGGATGCAGATGAGGTCAGTACCCGGATTAATGAGCTGCGGGACATCCTGAAAATTGAGATTCCGGGTACCGATAAGCTGTTCAGCGGGAGTATCGGCGCGGCGCTGACCGAATCGGAGGACAGTTTTGAATCTGCCTATATGCGGGTGGACAGTATGCTGTATCAGGAAAAGAAACGGAGCAAGGTGTAACACGGATGAGGATCAGGACAAAGTGAACAGCTTTTTGCCGGTTTTGCAGGTGGTTTCGTAAAATGCGATAAATTTTCGTCCACTGTCTTGAAGAATGCGGGTGAATCGAGTATAATGGCGAATATAATGGTAAATGATATAAGTTTAACAAACCTTTCGATCATTTGGATGGAGGTCGTAACAAAATGGATAACAGACAGAAGACAATCGGCGTTTTGACCAGCGGCGGAGATGCACCGGGTATGAATGCAGCGGTTCGCGCGGTCGTCAGAAGTGCACTTTATAAGAAAATGCGTGTCATCGGCATCCGTAGAGGGTACAGCGGCCTGCTGGCCCGGGATATGGTTGAGATGAATCTGCGCAGCGTCTGCGATATTCTGCATCGCGGCGGTACAGTGCTCTATACCGCGCGCTGCCCGGAATTCCGTGACGATGCGGGAGTTGAGCGCGGTCGGCAGGTCTGCGAGGAAATCGGGATCAGCGGCCTGGTCGTCATCGGCGGTGACGGATCGTTCCGCGGTGCGCGCGACCTGTCGCTCAAAGGGGTTCCCTGTATTGCGCTGCCCGGCACCATCGACAACGACATCGCTTCGAGCGATGAAACCATTGGCTTTGCAACCGCGATCAATACGGTTGTAGACATGGTCGATAAGCTGCGTGATACCTCCCAGTCGCATGACCGTTGCTCGATCGTTGAAGTTATGGGCCGCCACTGCGGAGACATTGCCCTGCACGCCGGTATCGCCTGCGGCGCTTTGGCGATCCTTGTCCCTGAGATGCCGTTCACAATCGACGGGATTATCGAGAAGATGCAGAGAACCCTGAATACCGGCAAAAAGCATTTTATCATTATTGTTGCGGAAGGGGTCAAGGACAGCATCGGCGGGGACGTACATCAGCTGGCGCGGACACTGGAAGAGCGTACAGGCGTGGAGTCCCGCGCGACCGTTCTTGGGCATGTACAGCGCGGCGGCGTCCCGACCGCCCGTGAGCGTGTCATGGCGAGCCATATGGGTTATCGTGCGGTTGAGCTTCTCGAACAGGGGATTGGAAATCGTGTGATTGTCAGCCGTGGAGGTGAGATCGTCGATTTGGACATCCTGGAAGCGTTGAACATGAAGCGTAAGTTCGATGAGCAGCTTTATCGGATTGCTGATGTGATCTCTATTTAAGAACCCGTTCCATATCTTATACAGGATGTTTTTTCCTTGCGAAAAAATACACTCCCTCGTATCTTTCCCTGTGTCTTCCCGGGACATCTGACCCGGATGAGCGGAGCTGCTGACGGTATCGCAAAGCTGTCGGCAGCTCCGTTTCCCACTTTCCAAACTTTTTATCATTTTGCAGGAAACAGATTCCGCTTGCAGTAATATGTGGAGTTTGTTACACTATATAAATAAGCCGGTAGTTTCCGGCATGGAAAATACCATCTATCTGGAAAGGAGAACGCCACAATGAACCATTTACATAAACGGGCCGCTCCGATATTGGCCGCGCTGTGTCTGGCGGGAATGGGGGTACAGGCAGCAGCCTCTCCCTTTTCTGCTTTGATGACTATTGGGGCTTCGGCGCAGAGCAGGATTCCGTCAGAGGCATTGACGCAGGTTTCACAGGCAGAGCCGCTGCCGATTCTGGAGCCAGCAGTTTCAGCACCTGCGGTGGACGGGGCAGAAGCCGCTCCGGCCGAGCCGGAGTCTGTCGGGGGATGGACCCCTTCCGGCAGTTCCGGGGAGATTTTTCGCAGGCTGAACGGCAGATGGGCGGGTTCCCTGCCGACCAAGCTGTCTTCCTCCGCCTATTATCTTGACCCAATCGAGCTGAACATCGTAGATGACGCTCAGACGCCAAAACTGTTCATCACGATCCAGTCCTATGATGCGGCCTATATGCTGCCAAATTCCTGGAAGGTTTCGAAGGAAGGGACAACCTTTACCTTCAATGAAGGGACCTGGGAAGCAACGGTGACCCTCTCGCTGGCCGAAAACGACACCAAACTGGCTGGTACAGTGGCGCAGTATGACAAGGTTTACGAATTCGAACTGTACAGGATGTCGAGCACTCCGGACATCAAGGACCAGCAGGAGCAGTATCTGTTCGAGGGGGAGCCGCCCGCAGTCTGGGCCGAACGGCTGGCGAAATACCCCAGCTTCGGGACAGGCAGCGACACGATTCCATTTACCTACGAGCTTTACGAGAAAGAGAAAATTGCTGCGCTGCTGAATGCGGCAGATTTCGCCAATACGGCTGTAAAAGGGTATAGCAGCGATGTCGCGATGATGCAGGCGCTGCTTGAGGTGTTCTGCGACCGGTTCCCGCATGACGGCGCTTCCGGGATGCCCGAACAGACCGATGTGATTTCGATTCTGAATTATGCCGATCAGGCGGAAGGGATTGAGTGTCGCGGACAGGCGGCAATGTTTTCTGCGATCCTGCGCGCATATGGAATCCCTGCCCGCGTGGTGATGTGTCTGCCCTATACAGACCCCTGCGAGGACTGCCATGTAATCGTGCACGCGTGGTCGAGCGATCTGGGGCAGTGGGTGATGATCGACCCAACCTACCGGCTGATGCTCCGGGATCAGAACGGGAGCTACTTAAGTATTCCGCAGGTGCGGGATGCGCTGGTCAGCGGGCAGGTGCTTGTCGCCAACGAGACTGCTGGACATAACCGCGCCCCCTTCTCAATGGAATACTACCGCGCCTATATGACCAAGAATATGTTCCGTTTTTCCAGCCGCACCAATGCCTGCTTCGAAGGGGATAATGCCGCAGGAAACCGCGATCGTCTGCTTGTTCCGCTGAATTATCAGGTTCAGTATCCATGGTCGCGCCCTGAGATTGTTACCACCAATGCGGATGCCTTCTGGGCCGCACCAATCCTTTGAATTGGCTGAAACAGGCGCCGGATAAAGACGATCCTGTGTCTCTGCCATCCCAATCCTGCTCATTTGGGGAATGGCAAAAAGCCTCTTGAGGAAGTGAATAAAAAACGCCCCGTCTTTTGTAGCTTTTGAAGATAGAATTTGTAAAAAAATACTGTTACAATAGAAATAAAACAAAAGGAGGGATTGGGATGCGTGCAAGATATCGGGTTCTTTCGGCTTTTCTGACAGTCGTTATGGCTTTTTTGGCTTTAGGCTGCGGCTATGTGGAGCACAACAGCTTGGTAAAAGCGGATGCGTCTGACTTATTGAGTTCCAAGGACAGACGGCCATTTGAGCAGGTCTACGAAGAATATCTGCTTATGATGGAGCAATCTCCGCAGATGCTGATTTCCTGCCCGTTTTGCGGTGGAAGCGGCAGGTCGGATACAGAGTGCAAAAGCTGCAATGGAAGTGGCTACAAAACAGATCCCCATATTACAACGTTTGCGGCGTTCTTTCCATGCCGGGAGTGTGCAGGGGCTGGCTACCCAAAATGTTCTGAATGTTTTCTTGGAAGTTACATGGACCCAGACTATCAGCTGAAAAGAGAGGAATGGGACAAGCAGAGACGGGCGCTCCTAAATGAAATGGGCTACTCGGATGCGGAGATTGACGCGATGGATCGGGCGCGGGCAAAAGCATATTTGCAGGCACATAAGCAGATGTCTTCCGAGTTTGAGGGTGTTTTTCAGCCGTCAGATTTGGCAGATGCTCCTAGTGGATGCAACGCCTGTAGTGGGATTGGGACCTGCCCTACCTGCTATGGAGATGGTCTGATGGAAAATCCCTATCTGGGTGGGAAGCTACAGGATTGTGCAAACTGTCGCAGCAACAAAGGAAAATGCTGGAACTGTAATGGTACTGGCAAAAAATAACCGGCGATCCTGATAGTGGGGCGCGCATCTGAAAAAGATGCGCGTTCTGCTTTATCTCCCGCGGCATATCCTTTGGGTAAGAGAACCGGATATTTCATGGGCAGGCTGGAGCGGCGGGAGGGGGCGGATTTTAAAAAGGAAAAAATTCGGGGAAGAAATTACAGAAAAGTGCTTTATTATTCCGGGAGAAATGTGTATAATAAGGTCTGGTTGGTGCGATGCGGATGGTAAGATTGGAAAGTTTTGCGTTCAAGGCTTGTAGTTTTGTGCCATACGCATTATAATAGAGTCTAGAGCGCTTTTGCGTGTTTTTTACATTAAGGAGTTTGCCCATGGTTTTTGCCAATCTGTTGTTTATTTATCTGTTCCTGCCGCTCAATCTGCTGTTTTATTTTCTTTCGAAACAGATCGCTTACCGCAATGCGGTGATGATCTGCTTTTCGTTTCTTTTCTATGCGTGGGGGGAACCAGTCTGGGTACTGCTTCTGCTGACTTCGGCAATGTTCGACTATATGCATGGGCGGCTGATCGGAAGGTTTCGAGGCGGGTGGATCGCACGTGCTGCGCTCTGTTCCTCGCTTCTCATCAACCTCGGTTTGCTCTGCACCTTCAAATACAGCGGATTCCTGGTGGAAAATCTCAATGCGTTGCTGCATACCTCGTTTACGCCTCCGGCTTTTGCACTGCCGATTGGCATTTCCTTCTACACCTTCCAGACGATCTCCTATGTGGTAGACGTCTACCGTGGAGAGGTCGAGCCGCAGAGGAACCCGGCGTATTATCTGCTCTATCTTTCGATGTACCATCAGCTGGTCGCAGGGCCGGTCATCCGATATGCGGATGTTGCCCGCGAGATCCGCAGCCGGTCGGTCACCCTGGTAACCTTTTCAGAGGGCATGACCCGGTTTGTATTCGGTCTGGCAAAAAAGGTCCTGATTGCAAACGTTGCGGGCAAGCTCTCGGGCAATTTCTTTGACAGCGATTTTTCCCAGCTTACAGTGGGTGGGGCATGGTTTGGTGCATTGCTCTATACCTTGCAAATTTACTACGATTTTTCCGGTTACTCGGATATGGCGATCGGACTTGGCCGGATGTTCGGATTCCATTATAAAGAGAACTTCAACTACCCGTACATTTCAAAATCGGTGACCGAGTTCTGGCGCAGATGGCATATCTCGCTTTCGAGTTTTTTTCGCGATTACGTCTATATTCCGCTGGGAGGAAACCGGGTCCACCCAATTCGCA
The DNA here is from genome assembly GCF_000403395.2 of Anaerotruncus sp. G3(2012). GTDB lineage: Bacteria > Bacillota > Clostridia > Oscillospirales > Ruminococcaceae > Anaerotruncus. Next base: position 624,809 of record NZ_KE159657.1, read on the forward strand.
ATCTGCTGATTACCTGGTTCCTCACCGGGCTTTGGCATGGGGCAAGCTGGAATTTTATCCTGTGGGGAGTCTATTACGGACTGTTTATCCTGTGCGAGCGGCTGTTCCTCGGGAAGTGGCTTGAGAAGCTGCCGAAATGTGTCGGACATATCTACCTGCTGATCGTGGCAGTTACCGGCTGGGTGATCTTCTATTTTACAGACACCTCGCGGCTGGGACGTTACCTTTCGATCATGTTTGGTTTGGAAGGGCACAGACTGTGGGACAGCCATGTCCATCTCAGCATTTTGAATAATATCTTCTGGGTAGCATTGGCGGTATTCTTCTGTATGCCAATTGTCAAGATGCTCAAACGGTTTGTCTCTGAGCGGCTTCCGGTCGGAAACATGCGGGTGCTGCTCTGTGGTCAGACGTTTATCAATTTTGCACTGCTTGTGGTCTGCACCGCTCAACTGGTTGGGCAGAGTTACAATCCATTTTTGTATTACAGATTCTGACGGGGGAAAACAATGAGAAAAAAGAACAAAGCAAAACAGTTCCGGTATTCTCCGGGCAGCGGAAATACCGGGAAGAAGGAGAGTCCAGAAAGGAAAAAGGCAACCGTAAAACCCGCCCGCCCGACTGCCGAAGAGGAGATCGAGCGCTATTATGAACTGGTGCATCTCAAGGTGCCGGGTAAAAGCCTGAGCCGGATTTCTGCGTTTAACATCATGGTGCTATGCGGAATGTTGGCAGCTTTCTGCGTCGGTTCGTTTGCGATGGAAAAGCCGGTTTTTTCACAGATTGAGAAGCGCGACCTGGCCAAGATGCCGGAATTTTCAGCATCCAGCCTGTTCAAAGGCTCGCTGACCCGCGACATCGAAACCTATTTTGCAGATACGTTTCCGTTTCGTGAGTGGCTGGTGACCCTGTCGGCAGTGGTGGATGAAAGCCGCGGAATCCGGATGGATGATGTGCGGATCGTGCAGCCGCCCGGGGGAGAGGTGCAGGATATCCCAGCGGATGCGTCCCTGCCTGAGAACAAGAATCCGACACCGCCTCCATCCGGGAACAGCCTCCCAGCGGTTTCTCCGGATGGCAGTTCGTCTGAGGACAGTTCCTCTGAGGCTTCCTCCTCGCAGGCATTCACACTGGAGCCGCTGGAGGACGATGGGGAACCGACGACGGTCAGCAACGGCATCTTTGTCTATAAGGGGATGGCGATGTCGCTGTTCGGCACCAGCTATTCCAACGGGGAATGGTATGCGGAGGTACTCAACACCTATCACCGCGAGCTTCCTACGGTGCAGATTTACAATATGATTATCCCGACAGCGAGCGAATTCTATATCCCGAAGAAATATGCGGATATGTCTGCGTCCCAGAAGGATGCAATCGACCATATTTACAGCAAGGAGGATGCGTCGATCAAGAAGGTGGATGCATGGTCCAAGCTGGCAGAGAACCGGGATAAATACCTTTATTTCCGTACCGACCATCACTGGACCGGTCTGGGGGCATATTACGCATATACTGCATTCTGCGAGCAGGCAGGCTTAGAGCCGATCCGCCTGGAGGACTGTGAAACCCGCCGCCTGGACAATTTTATCGGCACGATGTATGCCCAGACGCAGGACAGCACCCTGCTGCAAACTCCGGATTATGTGGATTATTACATTTTCCCGCAGGAGTATGAAGCGGTACGGTATGACCGTGGGGACCCCTACACTGCGAAAGAGCATTCCCTGTGGGGGGAGTATGCGGTCAGCCCGAACTGCTATTCGGTTTTCCTGCATGGAGATTTCCCGCTGATCAAAGCTACCACCAACATCAAAAATGGCCGCAAAATCCTTGTGGTGAAGGAGTCATTCGGCAATGCATTTGCGCCGTTCCTTATCAACCACTATGAGGAGGTCTATGTGGTGGATCAGCGGTATTTCGAGTTCCCGCTGGTCGATTTCATCAAGCAGAACGGCATCAACGAGCTGGTCTTTGCAAACAATAGCTTCGCAGTTTTTACGCCTTATCACATCCGCTGCATCGACGGGCTGCGCCACCTGGCGCTCTATCCGCTGCCTGCGCCTGTTCCGGCGGAGCCGGACCCGCAGGAGGAGGCAGAAGAACCGGTCGAGTCTTCTGAGCCGGAGGAACCAGTGGTTGACGCGATGGTCTATCAGCCGGACCCCGAACCTGATCCGGAACCTCCCAAGCAGCCGCCCAAGAGGGTTAAGCGGATGCCGCCGCGGGATGATTAGCCGCAGGTTGATCGCCATGGCTGTGGGGCTGGCGGTGGCTCTCTGTGGATGCGGGCAGCAGATGCATAGTCCCACGCTGCTTTCCTCCCCAGCGCAGACCCACACGTTGGTTTTGCAGGTAAACCGGAACCTGAGTCGGAATGTTTTGGTATGCGTTGACGAATTCGCTGATGCGGTCGAGCAGATGAGCGGGGGTGCGCTGACCGTCGACGTGCAGCTCGGCTATCCAAATGACACGACGGTCAGCCGGGAAGAAGCGGACATGGTTTTGCTGAACAATGCGCAGATTGCCCGCGCAGACCGGTTATTTGCGATGTTTTCCCTGCCGTTCCTGTTCGATAACGGTCACCACATGACCAGTGCGCTCAACTCGGAAGAGGTTAGGCAGATTTTGGAACAGCGGCTCAGTGAAAAGGGAATCTTTCCAATGGTCGCATTCTATAATGGGAGCAGCCATTTGGTCACAGGAGGGCAGGAATTGCGCACAGCGACAGACTTTCGCGGAGTGACTGCGGCGATGTCTGTGGGGAGTGCGGATGAATCCGCTGTTTTTCAGGCATTGGGAGTGCGGGTCCTGCCTTACACCAGTGCGTTGCGGTTGGGGGAGCGGGTGGAACTGTCCACAGAGGATGGAAAATCCGAATCGGTGTCAGTCAGCGCGATCGAGGTGACCCTCGACCAGGTTTTGAGCTTGGAACATTCGTCCGGACGGGTGCGGTTCATCAACAGCTACCACAGAATGGAGCCGCTCTGGCTTTTTATGAGCAGTCAGAGTTTCGGCCAGCTCACCAGTTGGGAACAGGCGGTGCTGTTGGAGAGCTGTGCAGGTCTGACTGCCGGGATGGAAGAAAGGCGTTCTGTCCGGGAAGCCGGCCTGCGAGAGCAAATCCGGGCTAGGGAGATTCCTGAAGTGGACGTTGAACGTCTGGCGATCGCCGGGGTGCTCTATGGAAAAAACGGACAGGGTACCGATCTTTATACCCCGCCTGATTATTTTGATCCGCGTGTTTACCAATTGGTCCAACGATTTGAATAGTGGAAAACGTCCTGCTGGATATTTTGTTCAGCAGGACGTTATGCTGAAGGAGACCTTTTGATCTATTTCCTATAGAACAGATTTCTGCGAAAAACAGATTCCACTACTTGTCATTTCACAGTTTTTATGATATGATATCCCATAGTCTTGCTAAAGGTTTATTTTAAACAAAAATGAAACAGATTATTTATTCTGTATCTATACAGAGAGAAGATAAGAGAGATTTGTTCAAAGAAGGCCAATCTCAAAGTTGGGGATCATTAATTTAATGGATATGGACAGGCTACAGAAACAACAAAATAATCCAGAAAGGAAACGACAAACATGTTGCAGAGGCTAAAACAGCACCAGTTTTTATTTGGAGAACTGGTCAAACGGGACTTCGCGAAAAAATACAAGAGGACGATCCTGGGGATGGCGTGGAGTATCCTGTCCCCGCTGATGAACCTGCTGATTATGTGGCTGGTGTTCAGCAACTTGCTTGGAAGCAACGTACACCATTATGTGATTTATCTGTTTGCAGGGCAGTTGGTATTCTCCTATTTTACGGATGCGACTAATCTAGGAATGACTTCGCTGGTGGGAAACGCGGGAATCTTCACTAAGGTGAACATACCAAAGTATCTGTTTCTATTTTCTCAGAACGTGTCTTCGCTCATCAACTTCGGGCTGACGCTCCTCATCTTCTTTGCGTTCACGGCTTTTGACGGGATTCCGTTCACCTGGAAGTTTTTTTTGCTGGTCTATCCGGTGGTGTGCATGATCGTGTTTAATCTGGGGGTGGGCCTGATCCTGTCAGCATTGTTCGTGTTCTTCCGGGATATGCAGTATCTGTGGGGAATCCTGACCCAGCTGCTGATGTGGCTTTCCGCCATCTTCTACACAATAGACGTCTACAGCGAAACGGCACAGCTCCTGTTTCTGGCGAATCCGATCTATCTGTATATTCGCTATTTCCGGAAGATCGTGATTGATGGGGCGATCCCTTCGCTGGGATTTCATCTGTTGGCTGCGGCATATGCGTTGGGAGCCTTTGCGGTGGGGGCTTACATGTACAAAAAGTACAACCATGAGTTCCTGTATTACGTTTGAGTAGAGGGTTTGCGATGAAAACAATGTTGAAAGCGGAGCATGTCTCGATCAGCTATAAGATCGGGGATTTTAAGGATATTGGGTTGAAGGAATGGACGATGCGGCATCTGAAGCATCAGTACCATGTGGAAACGTTTATGGCGGTGGAAGATGTCTCGTTTGAGCTGAAAAAGGGGGATATGCTGGGGATCATCGGGACGAACGGCGCGGGAAAATCGACGCTGCTCAAGGCGGTTATTGGGGTGATGGAGCCGAGAGCGGGGAAGATTGAACGGAATGGGAATATTTCTGCGTTGCTGGAACTGGCATCCGGCTTTGACGGTGACCTGACGGTCAAGGAAAATGCCTATCTGCGCGGAGCGATGCTGGGATATACCAAGGAATTCATGGATGAAACCTACGAACAGATTCTGGATTTTTCCGAGTTGCGGGAGTTCGAGGAACGGCCGTTCAAACAGCTTTCCACAGGGATGCAGTCGAGATTGGCGTTCTCGATCGCGTCGCTGGTGCAGCCGGAAATCCTGATTTTGGATGAGGTACTATCGGTAGGGGATGGTGCATTCCAGGAAAAGAGCGCGGCCAAGATGCGGGAAATCATCGACGGGGGTGCGGCAACGATTTTGGTGTCGCATTCGCTGAATCAGATTCGAGAACTTTGCAACAAGGTGCTCTGGCTGCACAAAGGAAAACAGATCGCATTCGGGGAGATGGAGCCGATCTGTGACCGGTATGAGGAATTTCTTACGTCGGGAAAGGGATTGCCCTGATGTTATTTATAGCCGATACCAAATCCGAAAAATCCAAAGGAGATATGGATAAATGAAAGAACTGATAAAAAAGATCATCCGCCGTATTTTAGGATGGTATATCCATCCACTTTATCATGAGGATGAACGTATCCGCGAAGAGATGACGGGTTATCAAGAGCAGCTTGGAACTGAGCGAGAAAAATTAGAAGAACAAGGACACATATTGCGAGACTTGTCTGGACAGATACAGCAGATGGCTGGAATGCAGGGCTGCTTAGATCAGCAGCAGCTGCAGATTGAAAAATTAGAAACCGAAATGCCATCCTTTCAGGAAGAGCTTCTGCAAAACGCGGAAGGCATTCAGGAACAGATCCGTCAGCTGGCAGAGCTGCGGGGACAGCTGGATCAGCAAAAAATGCGGAGAGACGAGCGCGATCTTCGGCTGGAGGAACGCCTGAATCAGCAGCAGTCACGGATAGACGAGCGCGATCTTCGGCTGGAGGAACGCCTGAATCAGC
>NZ_KE159657.1:630447-645861 GCF_000403395.2 Anaerotruncus sp. G3(2012)
TGAATCAGCAGCAGTCACGGATAGACGAGCGCGATCTTCGGCTGGAGGAACGCCTGAATCAGCAGCAGTCACGGATAGACGAGCGCGATCTTCGGTTGGAGGAATGCCTGAACCGGCAGCAGTCACAGATAGATGAATATGCGGGGATGATTCAAAGCTTAAAAGATGAGCTTTTGCGCAACACCAACAGCATGGTGGAGCAGAATCAGCAGATTTTGAACATAGGCGGTCAGCTCCATGAGATCAAGTGTAAGGAGGCTCTTCTTGACAATAAGCAGTCCGCAATGGTCTATGCCTATCGTTATCTTCTGAATCGAGAGCCGGAAGATGAGTCCATTGTTTCTGGCAATATGTTGGATTGGCAACATCTGCGCAAGGAGTTTATGGCTTCTGCGGAGTATCAGTTAATCACATCGACCACCCCGAGAGAGATGCCTTACTATAGCCTAACTGTGGCGGGAATCACATATTTTCATGCAAAAGAAGATTTATTGATGCCTAATGGGATGATTACAAGCGGGAAAAGCTGGGGAGAAGCAGACATCCAGAATTTTATCAAAATTTCGGATCAGCAGCATTATGGCGGAACCGCACCGCGGGAGGGTCTGTTTCTGGACATTGGCGGAAATATCGGAACCACTTCGATCTACTGTAAGCTGAAGTTGAAGCCGTCTTTCCGCTTCATCGCATTTGAACCGGTCTCAGAGACAGCCAAATTGCTGTCTGCCAATATTGCAGTAAACGGGGCGTATCCAGACATTATAGTCGAACGGGTTGCATTGTCAAACCAAAAACAGGAGCGGGCAGGCATGCAGATCAACCATGAAAACTGGGGAAACTGCAGTCTGACTACTGACGGCAGCAGCGGAGAGGAACAGGTTACGGTCACGACACTTGACAGTTATCTGGCAGAACACCAAATCAGACAGGAAGAGATCAAATATATCTGGATTGACGTGGAAGGGCATGAGGCTGAGGTGCTGGAAGGGGCGGCCTCCCTTTATCGTAAATCCAAAATCCCAACCTGTCTGGAATTTAATCAGAGGGTTTATATGGAACGGCAGAAATACGAGAAGATGCTGGTTCTATTGGAACGATATTTTGATTCCTTCATGGTTTGTGAACAGATCACAGGGGAAAACGACCGCTTGCGCCCCATCAGCGAACTGCGGATGTTGTGGGAAGAATGTGAACACAGGTCCTGCGACCTGATTTTGATGTAAAGAAAATTGTTGTCACAGTCGGTTGGCAACAGGTCAGGAGAATCGGAAATGAAGCAGATACCCGGAAGAGAAGAAGTCATTCGCGCGATTGATAAGGCGATGTCGGAGGAGAGTGGCTGTCTGGAAAACCTGGAATTCGCATGGTTTGAAATCCGACGTTTGGAGGAGATCGGCCCCGTGGAGGGAGATTGGCCGATCACCTCGCATCGTCCAGTCATCGGGAAGATCATTATAGCGGTAAAGCGATTTTTCAGAAAGATGCTGCATAGCTATATACCGCGTGTGGTCGAGGACTTTAACCGGATCAATGAATCACAGCTGCGGACGATCTCATTTCTGGCGCACAGTGTAGAAGAGCTTGATCAACAGTGCAGGCAACAGGCTAAAATGCTCAAACATTACGAATCTATTTTGTGTGAAACTTTGTCCTCTGGGTCCAACATGGAAGGAATGGCCCACTGGATCCAGAAAGAGGTGGATGAAAAACGGGATTGATGCGGTTTGTTTCGTGCGGCGAAACAAGGCCAATCTGTTGATTCCGTTTTTCACCTGGAGGAGGATCAAGATGAAAAAACTGCTTGTGATAAATTTTTTTCCGGCGTTTGTGCCACCGAGAAGCGGTGGGGAGCTACGCTACTTTAATATGTATCAGGGACTGAGCCGGTATTATGACGTGACACTTTTGTCTCCGACTTATGAAAACCATAAAGAAGAGATTGTGGTCCATTCTGATACATTTCGAGAGTACCGCGTTCCAAAAGAAAGCATCCATAGCCAGTTGCATTCGGATATTGCGAAAGAAAAGATATGCAGTGAGATTTCCGCGCTGGTTTGCAGCCTTTCCGCTGAAACCCACAACCGGTATCATGACCTGTATCAGCAGCTGTATCCGGAAGCGGACATCATTATCCACGAATTCCCGTATATGCTTTCGTATGACCTCTATTTTGGCATAGACGACAAGCCGCGTATTTATAACAGCCATAATTTTGAAAGCAATCTGCTGAGGCAGATGTGGAAAGGCCCCAATGCGGAAAAATACCTCTCGAAGATGCGGGAGGCAGAACGTACATTGGTACAGAACTGTGACCTTGTTTTCGCAACGTCGGAGGAAGAGCGGACCGCATTTGCCTTGGCATATCATGTGGACCGGGATCAGATCCGGATCGCGCCGAATGGAATCGACGTCTCATTATATGAAAAAGAGCGGCAGTGCCGGCGTCCGGATGAGCGCAGAAAGGTGTTTTTCATCGGCAGCGCACATCCGCCGAATGTGGAAGCGGTGTCCTTCCTGACCAAGATCGTTGCGCCGGCATGTCCAGAGATAGATTTCCATATCGCAGGGAAATGCTGCAACGACGTAAAATGCGGCCTGAAAAATGTGCATCTTCTCGGCTTAATTGATGAGGAGCAGAAGGATGATCTGTTCACGACCAGTGATGCGGCGGTCAACCCGATGTTCTCCGGTGCAGGTACCAATCTGAAAACGTTGGAATTCCTTTCTGCCGGAATCCCGATGCTGTCGACCTACGTCGGCGTGCGCGGGCTGGATTTGGAAGAAGGTGTCCACTATGTGCACGCTGAAAAGGACGATTTTGTCCAGAAATTGAAAGAGCTGTTACAAAACGAGCGGCAGCAGGAGACCCTTTCGCGGAAAGGCAAGGAATTTATCAATAGCCGGTACTCATGGGAAAAGATTTGTGACGACGTGCATCAGGCGATCGAGACCCTCCCCGCAGAGCGGGAAAAAACAGGGCTGCACACCATCCTTGCAGTCAATGATTATTCAGTCGATCGGCCGAGTGCAGGCGGAGAAATCCGTATCCACCATCTGCTCAAGCATCTGTCAAAATACAACCGTATTATTTATGTCTGCTTGAACCAAGACGAGGTGAAAAAGCAGTATCTGACAGAGAATTTCCTGCATATTTCGCTCCCGAAAACAGAGGAGCATCTTGCGAGAGAAGCAGAGATCAACCGTCAGCACTGGATTAGCGCTGACGATATTGTCGCTGGAACTATGATCCATGAAAATGCGCTCTATATGCAGGCAGTGCAGACGATCGGAGCGCTTTCGGATATCATTATTCTTGAACATCCTTATATGGTGGATGCGATCCAAGGTCTACCCGACCGGCCTGTAATCTATGAGAGTCATAATTTTGAATACCAGTTGAAAAGGGAACTTCTGGCACAGCATCCGATGAAGGAAAGGCTGGTCGCAGAGGCCAAACGGCTGGAATTTGCGGCTTTGGAGCGGGCCAAACTGGTGGTCAGCTGTTCCCAGGATGAGGTGGAACCGCTCCGTCAGTTCGCGGGGCGGGATGACCTCGCAATCGAAGTGATTCGTAACGGTGTGGCCTTCACCGAGCGGAAGTATGATTATTCTGCATGGAAAAGCCTGTTCGATGGCCGCCCTCTGGTGGTGTTCGTGGGAAGCGGACACACACCGAATGTGGATGCGGCAAATTTTATTGTCAGCCAGCTTGCGCCGTCGATGCCGGATGTCGTATTTGTGCTGATTGGTACGGTCGGCGATGCGGTTGCGCATTTGAGTATCCCGCAAAATGTACTGCTTATGGGGAAACTGGAGGAAAAATATAAAAATTTCCTCCTGTTCGCTGCGGATGTTGCGGTCAACCCTATGGAACAGGGCGCAGGTTCCAACCTGAAACTGGCAGAATATTTTGCTTATGAAATTCCTACGGTCACAACCGCTTTCGGAGCGAGGGGATACGAGATCGAAAATGGATGTCAGGCGGTCATCTGCGAAAGAGCAGAGTTTGCCCGGAACATCAGATGGTTGCTGGAACATCCTGCCGAGCGGGAGGAAATGGTCCGGTCGGCTTGCGATTATGCAAAAAGAGAACTGAGCTGGGAAAGTTTGGCAGATCAGTATGCTAGGTTGATTGATGTTTTAATGGGAAAAAAGCGGCTGCTGGCGGTTACATATCGTTATAATACGCCTCCCAGAGGGGGGGCAGAGATCTATCTGGAAGAGGTATTGCGGAGGATTGCGGCTCGGGAAAATTATGTCGTAGATGTAGTGACGACAGAAATTGGGGACATCCTTAACCAATTTCAATATTCGTGCAGCTACACCAAGGATAAAGCCAGCACGGGCGCATTGGATAATGGTCTGACCGTTTTTAAATTCCCTGTGGATGAGCTTACACTTCATGAAAAATGGGAAAAGTGCAGTGAAATCTACAGGGTGGCAATGGAAGAAAGCGTAAAAATTGCACGAACCTTTGTTAAATATTATAAATATCCCCTCCTAATGGGAGGCTGGCACTATCCCGAGGTGCGTGTGGATGGGGTCTATATCTGGGCCTCGGGATGTGCAGAGCTTTTTGTTCGGGGAGCCAGTGCACTTTCTCTAGGCGGACATACCGATCGCAGACAGAAGCTCCGGCTGCTGCTCGACGGGAATCAGCTGCTTTCTACCACCGTTCATGGTGATTTTCTGTTGAACCTCGAGAAAATTTGTGGAGATGTTGTCACGATCGAGTCGGTCCCGTTCCAGTTGACAGATCAAGACCCCAGGCCATTGAGCGTCTGTCTTTCGGAGATTGCATACCGGAATCAGGATCAGTGGGAAACGATCGACTTCACCTTTAACTATAAGCAGTTTTTGCGACAGTCTATAGCAGGAGAATATGTGTCCGAGCTCATACATATCGCGAATATGCGGGAATCAAAAATTGATAAGCTTTTCTATGAAGCTAGAGGGCCGGTTTCTCATAAATTACAGGAGTGGTTGGAAAAGAATATAGAAAAATATGATGTGGTGCTTGGGCACAGTATCCCGTTTAACACACTGATTGATGCACAGGGGATTGCGAAAAAGCATGAGGTGCCTTGTGTCGTACTGCCGCATTTTCATATGGAGGACGAATTCTATCACTGGAGGAGCTTTTATCAGGCTTTGTCCGGTGCGGATTGTGTACTTTCATTTCCAGTGGCCGCAAAAGAAATGTTCTTTGATAAAATTAGAGCAAAAACAAAAAATGTGTCCGGAGGGGGAATCAATCCTGAAGAGTTTGATGAAACAGATTCTTCAGAATTCAGGAGGCAGTACACAGACAAGCGGCCATTTCTCCTTGTGCTGGGACGTAAAGCAGGCGGAAAAAATTATCAATGGGTGATTGACGCGGTAGAAGAACTGAATCGAAGAGGGACAGCGATCCATATGGTGATGATCGGACGGGATGACGATAAAATTCCGGTTCAGTCTCCACATGTGACCTATTTGGGAGAACAGTCCCGAGCCGCGGTCATCGGTGCGCTAAAATGCTGCGAATTTGTTGTCAACATGAGCGAGAGCGAGAGCTTTGGCATCGTGATTCTGGAGGCATGGCTCGCGGGCAAAACGATTATTGCAAACCGCCGATGTGTTGCGTTTGAAGAGTTGATCGACCATGAGGTCGATGGAATTTTGTCGACCCATGAAGATTTGGCGGACTCCATTGCTTGTCTTATGGTAAATCCCAATAGAGATAAGATGGCAGAACGGCGCAGAAAGAAAGCAGATCGGTTTAGCTGGGAGCAGCTTTCCCGAGACATTGAAAAAATTCTTGGGGAGACGGAAGGGATGTATTGTAATGGAAAAACAAGAAATTAGCAAAAGGGGATTTTGGGAGATATTGCTACCCGCCCTGTTTCTGTCGTTTACCTTCTTTATCTTTGGCCCGCTCGAACTTTATATTTCCAATATTGCAGAGTTTTGGTTCTCGTTGGGAGATGTCCTGTGGCCGAGTGTTTTAGCCGGGTTTCTCGTCTGTATGCTGCTTTTTCTCGTGGGAATTTTCTTGCGCGGCAATTGGAGGGAATACTATATCTGCTTGTTAATCGGAGTGGGAGTGGCACTCTATATTCAGGGGAATTTCGTGAAAACCGACTACGGCGTTCTGGATGGGCGGGCGATTCAATGGGAGAATTATACTTCGACAGCAATTTGGAATACACTTCTGTGGATTGCCTGTATCGTTCTCCCGTTCGTTGGACGTACTCTGTTTAAAAAGCAATATAAAACAGGGGTGACTTTGGTTTCTGGCTGCGTGTTATTGGTGCAGATGATAACCCTAGGGACGCTGTTTCTTACAACGGATTTTTCAAAACAGAAAGAAGGGGAAGTACATCTGTCAGCCAAAAATCTATATACCGTTTCCCAACAAAAAAATGTAATCATTTTTATTTTAGATGCCTTTGACCAGAGGTTTTTGGATCAAATTCTAATTGAAAGTCCGGAAATAGCGGATTTATTTGATGGTTTTACCAGTTATTCCAATACAAGTTGCATGTTCCCAGGGACACAAGGATCTATGCCGTATATTATGACGGGACAGGTTTATAAAAATGAGCAGCCATATGACGCGTACATCGAAGAAGCCTGCAAAAATACAGACTATTATCACAAACTTCGGGATGAAGGGTTTGATATTGGCTTGTATACGACAGACAGATTTCTTTCAAGCGAAATGAAAGAGACATTTTTAACCAATGCAGAAAAAGAAAAAATTCCAGTGAAATCCCCAGTATCACTGGAAAAAGCAATGCTTCGTTTGGCAGCTTTTCGTTATTTTCCGCATATCATTAAGCCGTATGTATGGTTTTATAGCGGGGTTTTTGATGAGTTAAAAGCAGAGCAAGCTGAAAGTAAAGTTGTAGCTTTCCCTGCGGGCAACACAATTTTTTATCAATCCTTGAAAGAGGATGGATTAAAGTTGTTACCTGATCAAAATGTATACAGATTGATACATTTAGTTGGAGCGCATCCACCGGTTTACATGAATAGTGATATTACAATCGCAGAGAAAGGAAAGGCAACTTACATTACACAGGGAAAAGCGTGTTTAAAGATCATGGGAGAATACTTGAACCAGCTGAAAGAATTGGGAATATATGACCAGAGTATGGTAGTAATTACGGCCGATCATGGTGAGTCATCTACATTGGGTGCTTTTCCCATTTTTATGATAAAAGAATTTGAGCAACATGGAAATCTTAAATTTTCAGAAACCCCGATTAGCCACAGCAACTTGATGCCAACGATCTTTAATGCACTTGGGATAGAGACAAGAAAAAATGAAAATACAATCTATCAGGTGAATGAAGCAGATGATATAGAGAGGGAGTATTATTGGTTTCAGTGGAATACGGTAGATAAAAATTATATGCCAGATCTGTTGGAATATCAGGTGACAAAAGAAGGACAGCTTTATTTGACTGGAAATCAGTATACCTATCAGGGTGTAAAAACATTTGCTCCTTATGCTTATGAAATTGGCAGTGAAATCATTAGCATGGATTTTGATCCCCGGCGATACTTTTTAGATGGTCTTGCCAGCATAGAAAGTAATGGACAAGGCGTTTATTGGGTGTGGACATGGGGTAAAAGTGGGCGAATTCTTTTGAATGTTGGAGATGGATTAGAGGGTTTAACAGGAAATTTTGTATTTTCAGGTATTTATGCACCTCCGCAGAAACTTATAATCCGGAGTGGAGATAGAGTCTTGTATGATGGTGAAATCTTCTCTCCAGAAGAAATCGTCAGTTTTAATATACCATCTGAATGTATCAAGAATGGATGGTTGACCTTAAATTTAGAATATCCAAATGCGATATCTCCAGAGAGCCGAGGGGAAAGCGCAGATTATCGTGATTTAGCGTTCTCATTTTCGTCTATCCGTTTTTATGAAAATGCTGGATAAATAATCCAAAAGAACAGAGAAAGCATGCTTTCTCTGTTCTTCGACCGATATGGTCGAAGAACAATATACATTTTGTTTTCCTATCGGAAGGTCAGGAGGATTTTATGAAGAAGCGGGAATTTAAAACGACGGCGTCCCAAAGAACTATTTTAGTGATAACTGCCTCTGTATTTTTATTTCATGTATGTAGCGCTATTCTCTGCAAAAGGCATTATTATGCAGATGGGGCATATGCCCTTGTAAATTTGGTTAATCAACAGAATGAGTTACTTCCTTTAAGCTATGACGCCAATACATTGAGGATGGGTGCAGAATTTATCAATCAGTTACTGGTGATTCTTTGTCTAAAATTCGGAATACGAAGCATAGGATTTTTGAGCATTGTATTTGGAATATCGTTGTTTTTCAATAGTGTGGTTGGAATGACACTTTGCTGGAGAAAGTGCAGATATTTAGAGAATGGAAGAAATCTGATCCTCTTTCCATTTGCAGCGTATGCATTTTTCTGTTTACCCGCAGATATTTTCTCATTAAATCCAGCGTTTACCGCTTTTTGGATTGATATGGTATTGTTTTTTTATATTATCAGTGAAAATAAAAAAACGATTGACAAACTTATATTAGGCGTTTTATTGATTTTAGCGGCGACCTCTTATGAAACCTATTTGGCGATTGGACCGCTTCTGTTGCTGATTTCTCTCATGGAAATAAAAAACCAAAAGCAGAATCCAGTCAAAAGAAAAGAACTGATTATCATATCGATTGGGATTGTATCTGGAGTGATTGTGAATATTCTGTATAAAGCAACACATCACCCACCAACAGAGGGAAGTTTTTTCACAGGATTTCTTTCTTTCTTGAATAATAGTAAGAATATTTTAACTTCTAACCTGCTGATTTCCCTTGTAGGACTTTTTTTAGTGGTACTTGGCATCAGCAAATTATTGGATAAAAGATGGATATGGTTGTCCATGGCTGCCTTGGGAATAATTTATATAATGGTAGTACGATATTATTATCACTTCTATAGCCCTGTTTCTGAATATCACTATAGGATATTGATTGCAGTTGGAATGGCCGGAGGTATTCTATTGGCATATGCCTATTATCGGCTTTATGATACAGTGATTGTAAAAAATATCTGTATCACAAATTGGTGGAGAGCTGCGATCATTGTGTTTGTTCTGCAATGTGTATGGCAATATGGGAATACGTATGAATGGAATCAGTATCTGACCCGTTTTTCAGAGACCGTCAGAACGAACGAAGGGATTATAGAAGATCCTCATAAGGAAAATCCGTTTTCTTGGGGTTGGACACAGCCAAGTTTATCACTATTAGAGAGTGAAGCGAACCGTATTAACTGCCTGGTAGCGCCGAATGCTCGTCAAATATCAGTTAATAATGGAGTTGTATATATTCCGTTTTTATATATAAATAATGATGTTTTTGATATGTCAACTATTATTGCATATGAAAACAATAAATTTTCCGCAGCGGATTGTCAGAATGTGTCACTCTCTTGTGATCCCCAAAGGGATTTTACCAGAGAAAATGGCAATATGGAATTAAGTGTAGAAATATATAATAACGGAGAAAAAACACTAGAAAATAAAAACTTATTTGCATCCTACCATATCTATTTTAACGATGAACGTGTTGTGTGGGATGGACCTCGCGTGGAGATCGATCAAAATATTGCTCCTGGAGAAAGTTATTCAATAAACGTTCCCATTGATGATGACTTTTTATCGCATTTTTTATTGCAGGAAGGAAATTACAGTTTTGTGCTTGATCTCGTAAGAGAACATGAGTACTGGTTCCATGACAGTGGGATGCAAAAAACAGAAATTACTTTGCATTACCGTCCTGCTGTGATAGAACTGAAATAATGACGCAATCGAAACAGAGGAGAGAATCATATGGATAAGATATTACTTTTTATTCCAATGTATAATTGCGAGAAGCAAATTATACGTGTGTTAGGACAATTGAATAATGAAGTATGCAGTTACCTAAGTGAGGTGCTGGTCATCAATAACAGAAGTACAGACAATGGAGAAAAAGTAGTAGAAAACTACTTGAAGAAAAATAAGTTAGGGGTCAAAACCACTTTGCTTCGGAACGATGAGAATTATGGTTTAGGTGGGTCCCACAAAGTAGCGTTCGACTATGCGATAAAGAGCGATTTCGATTATGTGATTCTGTTGCATGGAGACGATCAAGGGGATATTTCCAATATTTTACCTTATTTAAAGGAGCGTACATATGAACAGTATGATTGCTTTTTGGGAGCACGTTTTATGCATGGATCACAGCTAAAGGGCTATTCAGGATTTAGGACTTTTGGAAATCAAGTATATAATCTGCTGTTCTCTGTCGGCTGTGGCTATCGAATTTATGATCTGGGTTCGGGCCTCAATATGTATCGGACAGCAATATTAAAGGATGGATTCTATCTGAAATATAAAGATAATCTTATTTTCAATTATTGCATGGTGATGGGTTCCGCCTATTATGGCCATAAAGTGAAATTTTTCCCGATTGTTTGGAGGGAGGACGATCAGGTTTCCAATGTAAAAATGGTAAACCAGGCGATTACAGTATTGAAACTGTTGGCTTCCTATATGGGCGGGAAAAAGAAATTTGTTCAAGGCGAACATCGAGATAAAATTATAAAAGCATATACGGCAACGACGATCTATTCCTGCTGATGTGTTCAATGGGGATGCTTAAAAATGAAACGAAGGATTTACAATATAATCAATAGTTTTGTGCTGGGGATAACCGCAATCTGGTTTATTTACCGCTTCTATGATATTCAAGGGATTTTTGTGAAGAGTACCCCTATATCAGTAGTTTCTATTATGGGAACAGCACTTCTGATCTATGGAATAAAATTTTGTAGATTATATCTTGCTTTATATGATGCACAGTTAGGTTTAGAAATCTGTTTAACCACCTATTGCAAAGTAACCCCAATCAGCATTATTCTTCCATTTAAAGTGGGGGAATTCTTTCGAATATATTGTTATGGGAGGCAGATCGGAAGTCTTTTAAAAAGTGTCGTGATTATCCTTTTAGATCGCTTTATGGATACTGCAGCACTGGTAACAGCTATTGCTTTGGTATGGATATTCTATGGTGAAAGACCATCTGTTTTTATCTATTTTTTGTTGATTTTTTTGATATTGTCTGTGTGCTTTTATTTTGTATTTCCTGGGATTTATCGGTTTTGGACAAGGTACCTTCTCTGTGCGAAAGCATCCGAGCATAAGATCTGGGCGCTGAAAACATTGGAATCAATCCATACACTTTATAGTGAGATTGAAAATGTGGTAAAAGGAAGAGGAATGATTCTCTATTTCCTGTCATTAGCCGCATGGGGAATCGAGATCAGCAACATAACATTGATAAATTATATGACAGGAGGTAATCATACAGGTGTGGTAATTTCTGAATATTTATTGTCAGCAATGAGCCGCAGGCAGTCTCCGGAATTTGACCAGTTTGTATTCATAAGTGTGATAGGATTTGTATTGCTTTTTTGGATGTTGTGGGTACGCAAAATGCTCTTTAAGAAAGAGGATGTAAAATGAAAGTAATTGTCGTTTATGATGATACAGGACGAAAAAGCGAAGCAATTACGGATATTATAGGGGATAAGGGGTTCGCTGATGTAATAGTTAAAAAAAGGAGATTGGAAGAGTATTATCAAAGCAGCATTCGCAAGATATATTCTGATCTCCAATGGAAAAAGGTACATTCAGCTTTTGAATATCCGGAATTGGTAAGAGAGATAGAACTGCACAGTGAAGAAACCATACGCATACTTCATTGTTTTTCCAATTATTTGATCTCAGATGAAGAAAAAGCATTGCTGTCTTTCAAAAAATTGGACTTTATCAAAGAGCCTTATTCTGCAAAGAAAGGCAAGCGGATAGCAGCCGTTTTGTTTCCGGATGCAAAGTCATACCTATTTTTTTGCAAAGCAATCCTTTCCGGACAAAAGCCATGGGATGCGGCAAAGAGTATAAAAGAATTTTTTGAGATAGATGGACTTGTTGACATCGGAATAGTAGGAAACTTTGTTCAATGCGTTACCGGGAATTTTGATTCTCGATATTTTAATTCATTGAGGGGAAACGAATATACGCTGGTAAAAAGTTCATCAAATATAAAAAAAATAAAAAGTGAATACACGTTTTATCATCTTCTTCCGGAAGATATGAAATATTGGTTTGTCATGCCTTTCCATTATCAAGAGAGTGAGACAGAGGCAAGTTATACTATGGAACGTCTACATATGACAGATCTTGCGATTAAGTGGGTACATGGTTCGATGGATGAGTCGGAATTTGAAGAGCTGCTTGACAAATATTTCTTCTTTTTCCGAAGCAGATATTCTAGAAAATGCAGCAAAGAGGAATATGAACGGGTCGCTAAGGCATTGTATATTGACAAAGTGAAAGAGCGAATTACAGCCTTAAAAAGGCTTCCGGAATATCAGAAGATTCAAACTATAATTGAGATATCCGAGGAAACGAAACTGGATCTACTGGTTTTGAAATATTTTAGATTAAAAGAAAAAATAGAAGCAAAAATGGACGTCTCTTACGAGAGTGTTATTGGGCATGGAGATCCATGCTTTGCCAACGCTTTATACAGTAAATCAACCAAAACTTTAAAATTTATTGACCCGAAAGGCGCACTTTCTGAAGAAGAACTGTGGACAAATCCATATTATGATATAGCAAAACTTAGTCATTCAGTATGTGGAAGGTATGATTTTTTTAATAATGCTTTGTTTGATATTCATATCAATGATCAGTTTCTCTACACCCTTGAGATACCGTTTGATCCTTCAAAATATATTGATATTTTTAGAAGGAAAGTAGAGGAAAATGGATTTGACTATCTGGCAGTACGCATTTATGAAGTGTCCTTATTTTTATCAATGCTGCCGCTGCATATTGATAATCCCCATAAGGTCTTAGGATTTGTTTTGAATGCAAGAAATATATTAGAGGAGATCGAACGGGATGTTTAAAGAATATTCGTTTGTATTTGACATTGATGGCACACTTTGCCCGATCAAAAAGGAAGAAGAGCAGTATGAAGATCTCATTCCTTACCCCGAAATGGTAGAGAAACTGAGCTATTACAAGCAAAACGGGGCCAGGATCATCTTGTATACTTCCAGAAATATGAATACTTATCATGGAAACATTGGCCTTATCAATAGGCATACAGCAGCTGTTTTGTCGGCTTGGCTGGAAAAATGGAAAATACCATATGATGAGATTATTTATGGAAAAGTATGGCCAGGTCAAAAGGGCTTTTATGTGGATGATCGAACGATACGCCCTGATGAATTTTTGAAATATACACCGCAAGAGATGGAAGCTTTATGTTCAGCATCTAGATGCAATACACAAAAGAATGAGGAGACCAAATATGAAAAATAAGATAGATATTGTAATCACAATGGGAGGACTTGGTTCAAGATTTCGCAAGATAGGTTATCAGATCCCTAAATACATGATAGAGGCAAAAGGGAAAACGTTGTTTGAGTGGTCTTTGATGAGCCTGGAGGGGTATCGTGCGGATGCGGCACAATATATTTTTATCGCTATGCGCGACAAATCGGTGGATGTGCAGTCTTTTATTAACGCACAGTGTCAGAAGTTGAATATACAAAACTATCACGTTATTTTGTTAGACTATTTGACGGATGGCCAGGCTACCACCGCGAAATTAGCAGAACAGTATTGGGTTCCAGAACACGCCCTATTGATCTATAATATTGATACTTATGTTGAATCGGGGGAAATGAATAGTACTGAATTAAAAGGAGATGGATTCATTCCTTGTTTTCAGGCAGAAGGGATCCATTGGAGTTTTGTCCGGCTTGATGAAAAAGGAAAAGTGGCAGAGGTCAAAGAAAAGAAGAGGATTTCCAATTACTGTACACTTGGCGCATATTATTTTAGGACTTGCCAGTTATATCGGGATCTTTATGAGGCATATTATAGAAAGAAGCCGGAACTGGTTAATGGAGAAAAGTATGTGGCTCCCTTATATGATTATCTTTTATCCCAAAATGGAGAGATATACATATCGGATATTGCTCCCGAAAAGGTGCATGTTTTAGGGACGCCAGAAGAATTAAAGAGATTTTTAGAGGAATAGTCAATGATGGATGGAACATCAGAGGTGTGCTTTGAAAAAACTATTGATACAGGGAATGCACTTTATCGGATTGAGCGGAATTGGCTGGCTTTTAGATTTTTGTGTATACGCAGGGTTTAGTGCTATCTCGGGAAATCTGGTAAAAAACAATATGATCAGTTCTTGGGTAGGAGTAACATTTGTATTCTTTTTTGCGACTAGAAAGGTATTTCAGAATAAAAGTAAAATACCTTTGAGTTGCAAATATCTGATCTATCTTTTTTATCAATGTATTCTGATCCTATTTGTTTCAAAGCTCTTGGGAATTGTGAATACTGAAATTATAAAAAACTTTAAAGTAATGCTTATTTTAAGATATTCTCCGATTTTATCCAAAATTTTAATTACGCCTGTTACCATGATATTGAACTTTTTTGTGATGAAAGGGCTTATAGAAAAACTATAAACAGAGATATTCATAAGTATTTAGATAAAATTTGGAGCCACCAGTATATTTATAAATACAAAACGCCGGAGATAGGCAAAATATTGTATCAGGAATACGCTTCTGGAGTCATCCGGACAGAACAGGATTTTGTAGCTCGATTACAGGAATTGGAGGCCGTTTGAAAGGGTAGTAAGAAAATCTATATTGTGGCTAAAATTTTTGATAGGCCCGGAAGCGTAGCATACCTATGCAAGACACCTAGGGTCTGTTCACACAAACGAAGATATGCTATAATAAGGGAATGGAACTGAAGAAAGAACAATACGAACAAATCGCAGAGTGCTTTCCGAAACAGCGGAAAGCAGCAAAAATCAGCAATCTGGATGTATTGAATGCGGCGCTGTACGTAATGGAAAATGGGTGCAAATGGAGGAGCCTGCCCAAAGAATACGGAGATTGGCACGTGATCTATGTCCGGATAAACCGCTGGGCGAAAAAGGGAGTTTTGGAAAAAGCATTTTTGCGTTTGCAGCAACTGGGAATCATAAAAATCCAAGTAAACGTGGTCAGTTTGGATTCCACCTGCATCAAGGTTCATCCTGACGGAATGGGTGCACTGAAAAAAACGGAGCGCAAGCCGTCGGAAGAACACGTGGTGGGTGGAACACCAAACTTCATATGGTCGCCGCATCTGATCGAGATGGGGTAATCTTTTCGTTGTCTGCCGGAAACCGTGGAGATGGCCCTGAAGGCCGTACTCTTTTGCAGCAGCTCGGTCCGGCGGATCACCCGGTTTACCTTCTGATGGATCGGGCCTACGAAGGGGATGAGACAAGAGCTTTGGCAGTGGAACTTGGCT
>NZ_KE159657.1:648146-798361 GCF_000403395.2 Anaerotruncus sp. G3(2012)
CGCTTCCAGAATCTTTTCCCAGATTCCCTTGTCACGCCACCGGCAGAACCGGCGGTGTACATTCTTCCAGTTCCCATACGTTTCCGGCAAGTCCCGCCAGGGTGCTCCGGTGCGCAAAATCCAGAATACACCGTTGATAAACTGCCGCGTATCTCGGGCATTGCCTCCGCGCGTCCCTTTTTCGCCTATTGTGTTTGCTTTGATTTTCTCCCACGCTCTGTCGCTTATATCATGTCGATGCTGTTCCCTCGCCATTTTTCTGCCCTCCTGCTACTTTGAGGACTATTATAGCACATTTCTATTGACGACACAACCTAATGTCGATATTTCAGAGAAAATCAAGCCCCACCAATGAGAAAGACTCCCTTGGCGCTGGATAGTTGAACGCACCCTCTCCTGGCTCAATCATTCCAGACGTCTCAGTAAAGATTATGAGATATCCGTCTCATCTGCTGAGACTATCGTCAAAATTTCTCATTTCCATACCTTGCTTAAACGCTTATGAATACAGCTTCTAACTCTGGCTGCGAAGTGCAGGGAGGGATAAATGCAAGAGAAATCCCCCGAAGTGGATGTATCTCATATAGAAGATTCCACTTCGGGAGATTTTTTATTTATGAGCTTTTATAGTATGTAGAACATGTTTTATTTTATTCGATTGATTCGTCCTCCTCCCGGAAGGTAAGAAAGTATTCCATAGGCTTTTGGAATTCCTGACTGATTTTATAGAGAAGAGGGGCGGAAACGGAAGTATCTTCGCTTTTCAGATTTCGTATATGGCGTGCGGAGATATTCAGGCGCTCTGCCAGCAGCTCCTGCTTCAGATTCGATTCCCTGATAACATTACCAAATTTCTTGTGATCAAATAACACAATTTTTCCCATGTTGAAAACCTCCTATTATATAGACTTGCAGCAGACAGGATAGTATCTATCTGCTTTCTATATTAAAAATAAAAGAGATTGGATATAATATACAGGAAATCGACTTCCAATTGTAGAATTTTGTCGTTTTTTCTGCAAAAATTATGCGTATAGAACATAATATGGCTGGCGTAATTCGTAAAAATAAAGAGCAGCCCGCATAATAGGCTGCTCTTCAAACGGTGCTTGTGCAAAAACAGTGCCAGGCAAATACCTGGCACTGCTCACAGATTTTCTTCCTCTTATCAGGCTTGTTTCAGAGATTTTATGTCCTGCGAATGCCAGCTCACGATCTCTTTCAGGACTTCGGTGTCAGATTTGACATTGTTCAGAGTGATCTCTATTCGATCCAACAGCAATTAGCTTCGATGCCACCGTTCTCAAAGTAGATCTTTGCGAATGCAGCTTTTATGAAGTTTTCACACCATGCAACCTTGATTTCTTTCACTTCAGTTGCCTCCTTGTTTCGCCCTTCAACTTGCAATCCTGATTGAGCTCCATCATAACCGTACCGTTCTTTGTTTCTTCGCATTAAAAATCTTCCTCTTCGTCTTCTTCAATATCTGTTTCCTCAAAGCGGTGTTCATCAAAGCCGCCATAAGTGTAGCCGTTGTCAAAATCCATGTGGACTGGCATCTCATCGTCGAATTGCTCTAAAAAGTGAACCAGTTCACCAACTGTCAGGAAGGAGGATGTATCCCGCCGAGGGAGATGAAATTTTTGTGGAACGGGAAAACAATGTCCCCAAAGCTACCTGAAAATGGTGTATAATAACAGAATCACAAGTTTTGGGATCTGTTTTGCATCCAAAGCCTTGCTACATCGATGTCCGAGAGATGCGGAACCGATTCTTTCAGAGGAGGAATGAAAGTGAAACGTAGGTTTCGTCTCCTGACGTTGATTTTGGCAACGATGTTCTGTATCTTTCTTGGAGGCTGTTGGGGAGCAAAAAGCAGGATTGAGATTGTCCCTGACCGGACCGAGGGCACCGATATCCTGCCGGATACTTCCTTCACTGTCCGGACAGAAGCGGATGTCACACCAGCGCAGCTCCGTGAACTGCTGCGATTTGAGCCGGGAAAGTCTTATCATGTAGAACAGCTGGAAGACGGTGGATTTTCGGTCAGACCGACCGGAGGCTTCGCGCCGGATAGTGAAGCAGCGGTGCGCTACGGCGATCAGGTATTCCGGTTTCATGTGGCTAACCGTCTGACGGTACGCGCTTGCTTCCCGGCGGATGGGAGCGAACGGGTGCCGACCAACACCGGGATCGAGATCCTATTCAACCAGCCTGAAGTGTCATTGCAGATGGTCGACCGGGCGGTGACAGTCGATCCGCCGGTTTCCCTGCGAATTGGCGGAGGCTGGGACAACGGACGATTCAGTTTTTATCCGGAGGAAGACCTCAAGCCGGACACCCGCTACACGGTAACGGTCAATCCTCCGCTCACCTCTCAGAGCGGGGCCGAACTGGCGGAGCCGTTCCACTTTTCGTTTACTGCGGTATCTCCTCAACAGACGATGGCAGAACAGAAATTTCGTATCTCAGGTACGGCAACCAGCATCAACACGCTGACCGACGAGCCGCCGTTCCTGGAGGTCTACCTCGATGAAGATGCGGTGATGGTAGAGGAGGAGCCGAAGGCCTCGGTAACCGTCTACCGATTTGATGGCTGGGAACCGTACTATGACCATCTGCTCGCGCTTCAGCAGGCTCAGAACAGATATTACAAGCAGGCTCCCTCCACACTGCTGCTCGATACAGATGGAATGGAACAGGCAGCGCAATTTGAAGCCGCGTTGGTGCAGGGAAACTCCAACTGGGCGACAACCCGGCTGCTTCTCTTTCCAGAGCCGCTGCCGGAAGGCTGGTATCTTGCCGAGATCGGCCTTGAAGTTGACGGATTCCCGCTCAAGCGGCAGATTCTTGTGCAGTCAAGCGACCTTTCAGTCTTTTTTATGCGGATGTCGGACGACTTAGTCCTTTGGCTCAACGACGCAGCTACCGGTGGTCCGGTGGCGGATGCATCGTTCGAGATGGCGGGCAGCTTTGCGGCGTCCGGGCGGACCGACGCAGATGGTGTTCTGCACATTCCCGATGGACAGTTACAGCTGGAACGGGGCAGTACATGGGATGGGGTGATGAGCGGAGAAGAAAACAGCATCTTCCGGATCACAGCGGGCGACCGGACGTTCATCGACGCGAGCTTTCTCTATTCGGATCAGACGGTCAAAACCACCGAATATGACCCGCGGGACTATTACAGCTATCTCTACTGCGACCGACCGATCTACCGGACGACCGACACTGTCCGGGTATGGGGCGTTGTGCGTCCGCGCGACCCAGCGGTTGGGATGCCTGAGGAAGTGACGGTGCGGCTGCTGGATGGTGAGGCTGAACAGGCGGTCCAGCCTCAGAAAAACGGCACGTTTACCGCCTCGCTTTCGTTCTCCGGCCTGCGATCGAACGACTGGGGCTGGCTGGAGCTATGGCTTGGGGACACCTCCCTCTGCAACACTTCACTGCGGGTGGAGGATTTTGTCAAGCCGGTTTACACCACCGAAGCATATACCGATCGGCCGATCTATCTTTCAGAAGAAAATCCATCCGTACAGGTGATCGTGGATGTGACCACCTTTGATGGGACGCCCGCCTCCAATCTGGCGGTGAATATCTCGGGCAACAGCGAAGGTATGGCAGATACTGACAGCGAAAATACCGTTGTCTTGACCGATGCACAGGGCCGGGCGGTCTCCAACAAGCTGATCCTTGCAGACGAGAACAGTTGGAGACCGCAGAGCTACTATTATTCGGTTGAAAATGCGGACGCGGAGTCCGAGAGCTTTTCCTATTGGCAGTGGGTGCAGGTCATCCACCGCGACCTGATGCTCCAACCGCGCAAGATTGCGGATGGTCAGGTGGAAGTTTCCGCCAATCGGATCGACCTTTCGCGGGTCACCTCGGCAGAACAGGCCGGTGACGTGGAACTGCTCCGGGGCGCGCCGGTGAGCTGTGAGGCGGAAGCGGAGATCCACCGGGTCTATTTTGAAGCGGAAAAGACCGGCTCCTACTACGACCACATCAGCCATACCCGTAAGGACACGTTTGCCTACCAGCAGCGGGACGAGATCACCGAGACCCGCACGCTGCGGATTGTGAACGGGATTGGGATGCTGGATGGGCTTCCCAGCAAGGGGGAGAACGACTACTATTATCTACTTATGCGTGCGGTGGATTCCCATGGGAATCCGGTGGAGGAAACCTGTATGCTCACCACCGGGGTTTACCGGTATCGGGATGAGGATGGGGAACACCGCTACCTGTTTGAGCGTCTGCCTGGCCCGGACACCGAAATCAAGGATTACTATCAGGCATGGCAGAACGAGTTCCAGGACGGGGAGACGGTAACCTTCCAGCTTTCGGACAACGACCAGCCGGTCGAGTCGATGACCGGACGGGTGCTCTATTCACTGGCACAGAAGGAGTTCGGACAGCCGGTTGTCACCGACCAGAACCATATCACCCTGCCGTTCAGCGAATCACTGCTCCCGAGCTATGCGGTTGCCGGCGGCTATTTTGACGGGAAACATATCTATGCACTGCAAACCAATCAGATGCGGTTTGACCCGGCGCGGCGGGAGCTGGAAATCACCCTGACCCCGGACCAGGAGAGCTACCAGCCGGGAGACCCGGTTGTGCTCGAAGCACGCGTGGTCAACAAGCAGACCGGGACGCCTGCCGGGAACGCAGCGGTCGCACTCGGTGTGGCGGATGAAGCAGTCTTTGCGATGCAGGAGCAGTATGTTAATCTTTTAGATGGCTACTACAGCTGGACAGATCATTATGCTTATGTGCAGACCTATACTTCCTACGAACAGAAAAATTATGGAGGAGGTCACGAAAAGGGCGGCGGAGGTGGTCAGAATCCGCGGAAAGCGTTTGAGGACACCGCCTGGTTCGGTGCTGAAGAGACCGACAGCGAAGGGAAGGCAACCTTCCGGTTCACTCTTCCGGATAACGTGACCAGCTGGCGTACGACGGCTCTTGCCCTGACCGATGATGGGCAGGCAGGCAACACCAGGTCGGCTGTTTCGGCAACACTGCCTTACTTCCTCAACCCGCTCGTCAATAGGACGCTGCTCGAGGGCGACGACCTCTCGGTCAGCCTGCGCAGCACCGGAACGGGAATTGCGGCAGAGGACCCGGTCAGCTATACTGCCGAAGTCTTCCGTGCAGATGGGTCGGAAGCCGGGCTGGCTCCGGTAGAAGCAGAGGCCGCAGCAGGGGTCTATACCAATCTCCTGTTTGACGGGAAGTTGTCCGCAGGGGCATATTTTGTGCGGCTCTCCGGAAGCTGTGGGACGTATGCCGACGCGGTGGAGCTGCCATTTACAGTGGAGCGTACCGGGGTTGAAACTGCGCAGATCAGGCAGTTTGACCTGAAGGATGGGATTCAGATTGACGCCCTGCGTTACCCAGTAACCATCCAGTTCTACGATGGAGAAAACAAAACCCTCCATGAGGTTTGGAGCAACCTGCGCAGCTGGAGTGAAGGGATACGCACCGACCAGCAGCTCGTGCGTTATTATCTGGCGCGGGCACAGAAGGCGCAGGGCGCGGATTACAGCAAGGAGGATTTGGACGCGTTTGAGCTTGGCGGTTACTATGGGATGCTGTCGGTTCTTCCTCATATGGAGTTGGATGAATGGTTCACTCTGCGGGTCTATCTCGCATTTCCGGATCTGTTCAACCAGAAGGAATTTGCGCGCAACCTCAATGACAGCGGATGCAGTCCTATGTCCTACTGTGCAATGCAGGCGCTGTCCGGTTTTTCCAATGCACGGATGGTGGAGGATTTCCTCAAGTCGGAGCACAACCTCACGCTGACCGACCGGCTATACTTAGGATGTGTTCTAGCCGAGCTGGAAGAGACACAGGCAGCGAAAGAGCTGTATGACACACTGGTAACCCCTGCATTGATTCCGTTTGAGGGGGTATCGGGTGAAAAGGCGCTTGCACTGGCTGCCCCGGAAGGGAGCGGCTTGCAACAGGTCGAATGCACCGCTGCGGCTTCGATGCTCGCGTCCGCCCTGCATCTGCCGGATGCGGAAGGGCTGACACGGTACCTGTTGGAGAAAGGGTCGCCGTATGAGCCTTACCTGATTGAGCAGCTCTACTATCTTGGGAAGTTCCGTTCCGCGGAGAAACGGACGGTTTCCTTCAGCTATCAGAAGGATGGTAAACGGGAAACGATCGATCTGAGCAATGGCGAACAGCGGTTTTTGAGTTTCACCAAGGAGCAGCTGGAGAAGGCAGCGTTCCAGGTGGAGTCGGGCTTGGTACAGGCGGATGTCTCCTACATCGGAGGCCCGGAGCAGCTCGATCCGTCCAGCCGCAGGATCGGGCTGACAAAAACGGTGGAGCCGGTCAACGGAACATTCGGCCAGGGGGAGTTGGTCAGGATCACATTGACCCCCGATTTCAGCGGGTTTGACCCGAACATTGGGGAGATCGACGTGGTGATCGATGACATGATCCCCGCCGGGATGCGGTATGAAAAGGCCCAGAACGATCCGCTTGATCTGGATGCCTCTGGCTGGCGTGGCTGGACGCTCGACCGGCGGGAGGAACAGAGGGTCCGATTCCGGGCCTATGGGAAATACTTCTTCAACCGGATTTCTCCGATCGTCTATTACGCACGATGCGTCACCAATGGGACCTATACGGTGGAGAGCGCATATATAAACAGCCTCTATAACGACACCTGGGGGATGAGCGAGCGCTCCGAGGTGGAAATCTCATGAGACGTCTGCTGGCGCTGCTGGCAGCCTTGTTGCTGGCGGGCTGTGGGGATGTATCTGAGCGCAATCCGCCTCAGGTTTCTGCCCTCGAAGGTCCCCCGGAACAGGCAGCATCAGGAGAGGCGAACCGTCCGATGCGCTATTTGCGCAGTCTTTACTATGATCCGGAATTGGTGCCCGGTGGGATTGCATCTCCAGAGCGATATACAGTGGAGGGGGAACTGGCCGGTGGACTGGTGCCCCATCATCTGCTGGCTTCTGACATGATAGCGGGCTTTTTCCGGATGGTGGGGGAGCAGCCTGACCAATTTAACCGGGTTTTGCTGCTCTCCCCGTCCCACTATCCCGAGCGATGCAGCAGTGATCTTGTGATCGCGGCCGCCGGATGGGACACCCCTTATGGAAGGGTGGAGCCGGATTTAGAGTCTGCCGCACACCTGCTCGAAAATCCGGCACTGGGAGTGTTGGATGACCCCGACGCAGTAGAGTATGACCATGGAGTAGCGGGACTGCTCCCGTTTGTCCGCCGTTACTTGCCCGAAGCAAAGCTAACCGCCTGCCTGCTCTCCAATCGTCTTTCCCAGGAGCGCCTATCCTTGTTCTGGGAGAGCGTGGAGGCGCTTTGCAGGGAGGGGGATGTCCTGCTGGTCGTATCGGCGGACTGCTCCCATTATCTGACGCCTGGGGAGTCAGCAGAACGGGACAGGGAAACTGCCTGTGCGATCGAACGTTGTGAGATCGGCCGGGTCCTTGGGTTCACCGACAGCAACGTCGATTCCCCACAGTCGTTGAGCACGCTGCTCTATCTTGTGCAGGAACAGGAGCTGACAATGGTACGGCTCGGGCATTCCAGCTCCCCTGAGAAGCTGCCGCATGCGGATGCCAATCCAATTTTTGAGGAGGGGATCACCACATACTTTGTCTATGCTGCGATCCGGTGAAACGGCCTTTTTGGATGGTAACGATTTATAAAAAAGAGCCGGCGTGGGATGAAACCACGCCGGCTTTTTTATTTTTCATGGGGTACGTTCACGGTCTCCTGATTCAGTCGACTTTACTGGTGAAAAAACGCAGCGAAACCTTGCACTCAAGGCTTCGCTGGGCGTTGAAGATTAGATCATTTCGTGGTACAATGAAACCAGAGGCTCCAAATTGGCTGTGAAGCCCAATAAGACCTGCGCACTTTAGCCTGAAAGCAGTAAAACGGGAGGAAAACAGCGATGGTGCAACCCATTCTTTTGCTCGGCGACCCACGTTTATACGAGAACAGCAGCCCGGTCAGTCAGGAAGATTTACCTAATCTGCGGCGCACAGTAGAAGACCTACATGATACCCTGATGGCATTCCGTGAAAAATATCACGCAGGACGTGCGATCGCCGCACCACAGATCGGGGTTCCGAAACGGCTGATCTATATGTATATTGACCGTCCGGTGGTATTCTTGAATCCAACACTCGAGTTCCCCGATCCAGAACGGATGGAGCTTTTGGATGACTGTATGTCATTTCCCGGACTGCTCGTGAAGGTAGAGCGGTACCGGCGGTGTACAGTTCGATGCCGCGATCTTGATTGGAGAGAATGCCGTTTTACATTCGAGGATGATCTCTCCGAGCTGATCCAGCACGAGTACGACCATCTGGACGGCATCCTTGCGACCATGCGTGCGGTCGACAAAAGGTCGCTGTTTTTTAAGCCAGCATCCCGGTGAGCGTCTTCCGGACCCGCTCAAGGTCCTGATCGCAGAGGAGCGGCAGAAGTTCTGCGAGTGGTTCGGGCTCGAAATCCCACCAGCGCAGGCGCAGCAGCAGGTCGATTAACCCGTCATCGAACCGCTTGCGGATCGGATGGGCCGGATTTCCGCCTGCAATGGTATCTGGTTCGATATTGATGGAGACCGCCGACCGCGCTGCAATCATCGCCCCGTCCCCGATTCAGACGCCTGGTAGAATCAGGAATTCCCGTCCAAACCAGACGTCATTTCCAACCATTGTGTCCCCTTTTCTTGGAAGTTCGGAAAGATGCGGCGGTGTATTTTCCTCCCAGACACCGCCAAATACGTTGAATGGGTAGGTGGTGACACTGCCGGTGCGGTGATTTTTTTCAAGCCTGCGGCGAGACCATCGCAGGCGGCTGCGTATAGCGGCCCTGCTTCAGATTACATAGGCCATCCGGTGCGTCAAGCGTGCGGCCGGGATTTTTGCCCGCCACTGAAAAACGGATATGTTGCCTTTCAGTGCGTTGGCCCTATCTTTCGCAGTCACCTCCGTACGGATTTTGGAATGCAGTTGCAACTGCGTGTTTTTTTCTCAGTTCTTTCACCGTCGAAAATCCTCCTGTTTTTTAAATTTTCTGCACAAAAATGCCATAAATGCACCGCATTTATGGCATACTGAAAAGGGAAGCGGTGGGATTCACTTTCGGGTCTGGCCCGGATAGTTTACCCGGGTCTCGGCGTTCTGGATCAGATTGAGCAGGGATGAGGCAAACAGCGGGTATGCTTTGGAAAGCCCCTCGGTGGTGACCATAAGAGGCTCAAGATCCTTAATCTTTTCCATATCCACCGCCGGATCCCCTTTCGAGATCGAGAGCGCATTGGCGCAGTGGATCTGCATGGCGGCATCGGCATACTGCTGGGAGACCGTATCTGGAATGGTAAAAAGCGCATTCTGGTTGCGCGGATTCGCGCTGTAAACCAGCCGGAACATTCGGTAGACCGCTAGCATCAGAAACGAAGAAACCTCGTTAATCAGCGGCTTGCAGTTGCTCTTGGCGAGCAGGTCAAACAGAATGTTCAGCGAATTTGCGATCAGCTTCTTATTGAGCACTGGAAGAACACCGGCACGAAAGACATTCTCTTTCCCTACCTGCTCCGGCTCGGGAATCTCTTCGACAGTGATCTGTGAACCAGTACGGTCGGGGGAACGTCCAAGCAGGTAATCGCACGAAACCCCATAAAAGTCGGCGCAGCGGAGCAGGAAATCCAGCCCGCACTCCCGGATGCCCTTTTCATAATGGGACAGCAATGCCTGTGAAATACCCAGATTAGATGCAGCCAGTTTTTGGCTGATGCCCCGCTCTTTGCGCAGCAGGGTCAGGATGCGCGGAAAATCAGCGTTCATTGTCTTTAACTCCTCAAAAACGGTTTGCTCTACATAAAGTAAATTATATAACACCAAAAACGATTTGTAAATACACTCTGTCGAATCTTAGAAATATTTGTAGATTAAAAGCAAAAAAGGTGGTAAATTTTATGCTAACATACAAAATACACATCCTCCGACATGGCTTTACACAGGCGAATCTCGAAGGGCGGTACATAGGCAGCACCGATCTTCCGCTTTGCGAGGAGGGACGCGCGCAGCTTTTGGCACTGCGGGAACGGTGCGAATATCCGCGGGTTGACCGGGTGTATACCAGCCCGCTGGCGCGTGCCAAGGAAACCGCTGAACTGCTCTATCCGGACCGATACACCGAAGTGGTGGACAACCTTCGGGAACTGGATTTTGGGGAGTTCGAAGGCAGGCAGATACACGATCTCGAACAGGACCCGGCCTTTCGGGAGTGGATTGCGTCGCCCGAGAGCGCCCGGACTCCCGGCGGTGAGAGCGGGGAGGAGCTGAAACAGCGCGCAATCCAGGCGATCGCGTATATCTTCGGACAGATGATGGAGATGCGGATCTCGTCGGTTGCGGTGATTACCCATGGCGGGCTGATTATGAACCTGCTGGCCGCGATGGGGCTGCCTGAACGCAAGATGGTGCAGTGGACCGCCCTGAACGGCAGGGGATACACACTGCTGTTGACAACCCAGATGTGGATGCGGGATCAGAAGTTTGAAGTTTATTCTCAGATTCCATACGAGCCGAACGAGGTTGAAGAGCCTCTTTTTATTGATTTGGAAGATTGAACAATGCAGGGGGACAAAACAGGATGTCTTTTTATAAAACGGTGAAACAAAATGCAAAACGTGCGCTTGCGGGGGGATGGGGGAAGGCGATCGGCCTGATGCTGATTGCCGCGCTGCCGCTCTCGCTTGTGCGTATCCTCGAACAGGTGATCCGCTCGATGGGTGGCATTCCTGCCTATGTAGACTACCGCGGCACGCCCGGGCTGGCGTTTGATGATCTGGCGAACGTCGCGTTCGCTTCGGTATTGCTCACCCTGTTGACAACCCTGCTGGCGTTTATCGTCGAGCGTCCGCTCTGTCAGGGGATCGTCCGCTGGTACTACCGGCGGACCGGAGGAGAACAGGATGGGGTGGATGAAGCATTCCACTATTTTGAGACCGCTGCCGCGTATGGCAGGGCGCTCTGGCTACAGCTTCAGATCTGTCTGCGGCTGTTTTTCTGGAGTGTGCTGGTTTGTACACCGTTGACCGGTGGAGCACTCTTTCTCGGCCTCTACAGCGCCCGCTATGGCGCCCTGCCCCGCCCGGCAGAGGTTGGGGTCCTGTTGCTTGCGTTGGTCTGGATCGTCCTTGCAGCCCTTCTGCTGGCGTTTGTGCGGCTTCGCTATTTTCTTGCTCCCTATCTGTTGGCGGCACACCCCGAAATACGGGCCAGAACTGCGATCAAACAGGGGATACGATATGTGTACGGCTATAAGGCGGAGCTGTTTGGTTTTTTCCTGCGGTTTTTACATTGGTGGACTCCTGCTGTCATAGCTGCTGTGCTGACCGTTGCATGGCCGTTCCTGCCGTTTGGGCAGCCGTTCCGGAATCTGACCGGTATGCAGCTCACCCTTCTGACAATTCAGGGCGGGCTATGCGTTTATCTGCTTCCGTATATGCGGATTTCGTTTGCGGTCTACGCCCGGTATCTGATCCAGCACGCCGAGGAGGGTGGAGACGGGGTAAATGACCCGAGCGCCGATGCGGAGGATGGAGAAGCGAATGCGACACGGGAATATGAATCCCTACAGATACCGTTCGGGCAGGCGCCGGAAGAGGCTGAATAAAGGGCCTTCATGGGTATTTTTGTCGCATCAATGAGCAGAAAAAAGAGGACAGGGCTGATGCCCTGTCCTCTTTTTTCCCCCATCCCGTTATATGTGCATCAAACATTTTTTAGCCTTGCCGGGCTTCGCTCATGGATTTTGCACACTCGGAACACACATTTTTCCCTTTAAAGTTGATGATGTCGTTTGCACTGTTGCAGAAGATGCAAGCCGGCTCATACTTTTTGAGAATAATATGGCTGCCGTCCACGTAGATTTCAAGGGAGTCTTTTTCATTGATGTCGAGTGTACGACGCAGCTCGATGGGAAGGACAATACGACCCAGCTCATCTACCTTGCGCACGATGCCTGTGGATTTCATACACAAATAACCTCCTATCCATTTTTTGATACCTGTTATCTTTAACAATATATCCTAAAATTGCACAAATGTAAACAAATTTACGTAGAAAGTTTTTCTTTTTGGAGGAATAGTAAATATTCAACAATCAAAAGTGTATAAAATGACGAAACTTGGAGGGTAAAAAAGTATGATGAACTTCATTTTTTCAGGAATGCTGATTTTTTCATTCGTTTTTGCGGTGCTCACCGGGCGGGTTGATCAGCTTTCCCAGTCGGTGCTCAAACAGGCGGGAAACGCGGTAGAACTGGTTTTATCGCTGCTTGGGATGCTCTGCCTGTGGGGCGGAATCATGCGGATTGCGCAGGAGTCAAAATTGACTGAAAAATTAAGTAAAGCGCTTTCTCCCGTCACCGGACGCCTTTTTCGCGGTTTAAAACCGGGGGGACGGGCGATGCGCGCGGTCACAATGAACCTTGTGGCGAACTTTCTCGGGCTGGGAAATGCCGCAACCCCGCTCGGAATCCAGGCGATTTGCGAGATGAGAAAGGAGCAGGGTACGAAGGGGACAGCAACCAATGAGATGGCGATGTTTGTGGTGCTCAACACAGCGTCCCTACAGCTGATTCCTACCACTACTGCCATGCTGCGGATGCAATATGGCTCTGCTGCACCGTTGGATATTCTGCCGGCGGTTTGGCTGGCGTCGATCGGTTCGATCACGGTAGGCGTTGTGATGGCGAAAACACTCGAAAAGGTTTGGAGGAAATGCGGATGATGCAGATCGGCTCCTATATTGTGCCTTTGGTCGTCGTGATGATTGTTGGACATGGGCTTTCCAAGGGCCTGCCGGTATTCGACCTGTTTATCGAGGGGGCCAAAGACGGCCTGCTCACAGCAGCACGCATCCTGCCCGCTCTGGTAGCGCTGATGACCGCTGTAGGGATGTTCAAAGCCAGCGGAGCGCTCGACCTGCTCTCCTTTGCGCTCGAGCCGCTGGGAAAGCTGTTCGGTTTGCCGCGTGATCTGCTCCCGCTCGCACTGCTCCGCCCGATCTCAGGCAGTGGGGCAATGGCAATTTTCGATGACCTGCTGCGCATCCATGGTCCCGACAGCCTGATCGGACGGATCGCCAGCGTTATGGAAGGTTCTACCGAAACCACATTCTACACGATAGCGGTCTATTACGGCGCAGCGGAGATCCGGCAGACCCGGCACACGGTTCCCGCTGCCTTGAGCGCCGATCTGACCGGTTTTTTCCTGTCAGCGCTGCTGGTCCGGATGCTCTTTTGAGGAAGGCCGATCCTTCCGGATTTTCGAACGGCCTTCGGGGCGGCGCAGGACCCTGCCCCGAAGAGCCCCCACCAATGCGAAGAGCAGGAATGCAACCAGATTTGCGGCTACGATCGAAGCACCCGCGGGGGTGGAGAACGCAAACGACGCGACCATCCCACAAAAAAAGCAGACGACCGAAACCAGTGCGGAAGAGATGACCACCCCTTTGAAGCTGCGGCAAACCCGCATGGAGGTCAGTGCCGGGAAGATAATCAGGCTGGAAATCAACATTGCCCCCATAATCCGCATCCCGACAACGATCGTAACCGCAGTCAGCAGGGCGATCAGAAGGGTATACCCGCGGGCGTTGACACCGGTCGCCTGAGCGAACGCCTCATCGAATGTGATCGCAAAGATCTTGTTGTAAAAGAGGATAAACAACAGAAGCACCGCCGCTGACAGCACGACCGAAGCCGCCACATCTCCGACCCCCATCGCGAGGATGCTCCCGAACAGATACCCATACACATCGGTGTTCATCCCAGAGGTCAGCGAGGTGACAATGACACCGATTGCGAGCGAGCTGGAAGCGATCAGGGCGATCGCAGCATCCCCTTTGATCCGGCTGTTCTCGCTGATCCGAAGCAGCAGAAAGGCCGCCAGCACCACAACCGGTGCGGCAACGGCAAGCGGTGCGAGCCGCATTGCCATTGCGATCGAGAGCGCGCCGAATCCGACATGGGACAACCCGTCCCCGATCATCGAATACCGCTTGAGTACCAGGCTTACCCCGAGCAAAGCGGAACAGAGTGCAACCAACATGCCGACAAGCAGTGCCCGGTTGAGAAATCCGTAGGAAAACATCTGTGAAATCAGTTCAAGCATGGTGGCCACCTCCCAGAAAACGCCGGCCAACCGCACTGTCCGGATAGTCCTGTGCCGGTCCATAGAAGAGCACGCCGGTGCCCATATGCAGGATTTTGCCCGCGTTGTGCACTGCACAGGTGATGTCATGGCTGACCATCACCACAGTGACCCCCTCCAGATTGAGCTGGCGGATCATTGCGTATAGTTCGGAAGTCACGACCGGGTCCAGGCCGGTCACCGGTTCATCGAGCAGGAGCAGCTTTTCGGTGGCGCAGAGCGCGCGCGCCAGCAGGACGCGCTGTTGCTGGCCGCCGGAAAGGTCGCGATAGGATTTTTTACGCAGTGCCCCGACCGAAAGGCGTTCCATATTTCGCTCGGCGATCTGCCGCTCGGCGGATGAATAGAATGGGCGCATCCCCCGCCGGTTGAGGCAGCCCGAAAGCACCACCTCGTAAACCGAAGCGGGGAAATCCTTCTGCACCACGGTCTGCTGCGGCAGATACCCGATCATCCGCTGTTTCAGCCCCTCCCCATAGGAGATGCTGCCCGCGTCCGGCGTTTTTAGTCCCAGCAGGCCCTTGAGCAAGGTGCTCTTGCCCGCACCGTTTTCCCCTACAATGCAGACGTAATCCCCAGCTTCGATCTCAAAGCTGACATCTTCCACTGCCAACCGGTTTTCGTACCGCAGGCTTAATCCTTTGCAGGCAATCAGCGCCATTTGTTCAGCCCCTTTTTGAGATTTTCCGCGTTCTGCCGCATCAGAGAAAGATAGGTGGCCCCCTCGGCAAACTCCTCCTGCGAAACATTGTGGCAGGAATGCAGCAAGAGCATCTGCGCACCGGTTTCATCCGAGATCATCCGGGCAACTTTTGGATCGGTCAGCTCTTCGTAAAAGACGGTCGGAATCCCTTCGCTGCGGATCGCGTCTATGATCTGTGCCACAGCGCCCGCGCTCGGCTCGGTCTCCCCGGAGCAGGAGTCGAACGCCGCTTTCCAGCGCAATCCGTACCGCTCCGCGAAGTAGGTGAGTGCAAACCGCCCGCCAAATACCAGCTCTTGATATTCCGCCTGTTCAACCGTCTGCATCAAGAGCTGGTCGAGCTGATCCAGCTCGGCCTTGTAGCTGGCAGCGTTGGTCTGATAAGACCCTGCATGTGCCGGATCGACCCCGCAGAGCGCCGCAGCAAGATTATCCACCATCTGCATCGCCCTGGCCGGGTCGGTCCAGATATGCGGGTCAGCTCCGCTGTGGGTGTGACCATCGTGCTCCGCCTCCGGGTCGATTTCAGACAATGGGATATTCTGTGAGATGTCCAACACGGTTGGATTTCCTTCCAACCCGTCAATCAGATTTTCCGCCCACGGTTCCATCTCCGGGCCGGTGTAGATAAAAAGGTCTGCGTTGTTGATCCGGATGATGTCCGCCGGGGTCGGCTCAAACGAGTGGCTTTCCACGCCCGGGGGGAGCAGAAGGGTCACTTCGGCAAATGTTCCCGCAATCTGCCGCGCGAAATCGTACTGCGGGAAGAGGGTTGCCACAATCTGAATCCGTCCATCCGGTTTCTCCTCTGACGCTTCTGCACCCGAACAGCCGGACACCAACAACGCCATTGCCAAAAACAGCGCTATCAGCCTGCGCATACCGGCACCCCCTCCTGTTTGGCTGCGCAGAGCTCGCACAGCCCATATAAAACGGTTTTGGTATGGTCGATCGCGAACCTGTGATGGCTGGCGACATGCTGCGCCACCTCGTCGAGGTAACTGCATTCCACATGCAGCAGCACCCCGCAGCCGATACACTTCAGATGAAAATGCTCGCGGCAGCGCTCCTCACCGCCGGCATATTGATAACATGCGCCGGTCCTCTCCTCCAGAAAATACCGCCGAACCAATCCCTGCTCCACCAGCCGGTCCAGATAGCGGTATACAGTCGATTTTCCAACCGGCTCTCCCTGTCCCCGCAGATGGTCAACCACCTCGTCTACCGAGAGGTGACGGCCGGCGTTTTCGGTCAGCAGGCGTAAAATCCGTTCCCGCTGACGGGTTTTGTAGCCCCCGATTTCAGACATCCTTCTACCTCCTGTGAAGTGAAAATCAAATGCACCTGTTTTGGAGTGCTTTGACTATGAAATTGAAAATCAGATTCAATTTTAACCGGTGTCCCCCTGTTTGTCAACCGAAAAAGCGCGAAAAACGTCGGGCAAAAGCAAAGAAAAAAAGGAGGACGCCCCAAAATGAGAGCGTCCTGAAGCCGCAGCGATTCAATCTTTTTTGGGCTGCATCCGTTTGACCCGTTTTTCCGGCAGCTTTGCAGGCTGAGTGGATTGCTGATCGGAAGCGGTCTGATTGCCGGCTGCTTTCAGCTGCGGCGAATCCGCGTTTACCGCAGCCGAAACGGTTTCCTGTACTGCTTTTTCGGCGAGAATGTAGGTGCCGGGGGTGCGGGTGCGGATGTCGAAGAAATAGTTTCCATCGTCGTCCGCCATTGCTGCAAAATCGCCGCTCACATCGGTGAGGGTGTCCCCATCGACCTCATAAATTTTCAAACGGTACCAACGGTCGGCAAGACCGCCATCGACCTCCTCGCGATAAGGGCTGAAAATCCGTACGGTCGGCAGGCTGGTAGACGGGATCCGCCCGTCCACCACAAATTCGTAGTAATACGCCTCCTGATCGGCAAACAGGTCTTTGAATTTACAGTCATCCATGTCGGTATTGACATTGAAATAGAACTGATCCGGATCGTTGTCCGCATAGAAGTGAATCCCCGCGACCTTGGTATCGCCGCTCCTGATCGTCAGTGCGACCTCTGAACCTGCACGCGGTTTCACAATCCCGCCGCCATCCAGCGCAAATGCGGAAATGCTTAACCCCAGGGCCAGCCCTGCCGCAACAACCGCGGATAGAATTTTTTTCATACGATTTCCTCCTGTCTGTTTCACGCAAAGGGTCTGTTGATTTGTTTGCCAGATGCAAAATAGAACCCGTTTGGCGGCTTTCGCTGCGGCCAAAGGGCCACAGGTTTTAGAAGCATCGCTTAGAACCCGTATTCACAACCATTCGACACCGTCTGAGCGGGTCTTTTGCCGGCCTGCCGCGTTGAAAAATCTTGCAATACACAAAGGATTGTCTGCGTTTTTTCGCCTTGCAGGGCAGCAAAATCCCTCGCCCATCCGGCATCCTCTGATTATGAATACAGGTTCTTCATGCTTTTCAAGTGCTTCGATTATAGCAGATGTTTGTGTCTATTTCATGAACATAGCTCGGAATCAGAAAATGGCGGCCGGTTTCATCTTCCGAACCGTTTGCGCATCCGGATGTCCTCCCCGTAAAACTGCAATGGCCGGTAGGTCGCCAACAGGCGGGAGAGGATGCGGTCCCCGTACCGCTCGCGCAGGATGGTCTCATCAAAGTTGGTATTGATGACGGTCGGGCGCCGGAGGTTGATCCGCTCGTTAATCACCCCATAAAGCGCCGCAACGGTAAAATTGGTCGAGAACTCTGCGCCGAGGTCGTCGATAATCAACAGATCGCAGCCGAGCGCCATCGACTGGTAATCGTCCGTTTCGGTGCTGTTCCGCGAGAACTGCTGCTCCTGTAGTTTCCCCAGAAGCCGATGGGAGGTGGTATAGATCACACCGAACCCCCTTTGGATCACCGCTCCGGCGATCGCGAGTGAAAGATGGGTTTTTCCCAGGCCGGTGCCGCCGCAGAGCAGCAGGCTTTCGCTTTGCAGGGAAAAACTGCGGGCATAATCGACGCAGATCGAGAGGACTTTTTCCATCGCGCGCTGCGGAACGATGTTGTAGGGGCCGACCGGCTGGGTTGGGTAATAGTCAAGCAAAAAGTTGTCAAACCGGCAGTCACGGATGCCGGAACAGTCCCCAAGCTGTTCGTAGGCGGCCTTGCGAAGCAGCTCCGCCATACAGTCACACTGTTTTTCCACAATATAGCCGGTGTCCTGACAGCGTGGACAGGTGTAATGCACATCAAGGAAATCCGGCTCCAGGCCAGCGGCGGTGAGCAACTCTGTCCGTCGCTTTTGCAGGGCGAGGTTCTGCTCCTTCAGTTGGGCGATCAGGTCAGGCGCGCGTCCTCCGCCAGAAATCGCCGCCTGTACAGCCGCAAGCCCGGTTGAGGCGAGCGAGCGTTCCAGCTCGGCAAGCTCGGGAAGAGCGGCGTGAAGCGCTGTCCGGCGTTCCTCCGCCTGTCGAAGAGCACCCGCCCGGCGCGCATCGAGCGCCTGCTGTGCTTTCTGGTAGGTTTCTCTGGTATAGCCCATCGGTTCGCCTCCTAGTCGCGGAATTCACTGTGCAGCATCTCGTGCAGCCTGGACATGTCGATCGAGGAATCGCCGCCGGTCCGGGCGGACTTGTTCTGCGCCGCAGACGAACGGGAGGTACCCGCATTCAGATCGTCCAGCGCGGCCTTGATGGTGGAAATCCCTTTGGATTTCCAGGAGGTGAGAAGCTTGTCCGCATAGGCAAAAGAGGCTTTCCCGGTATTTTCGACCGACCGCTCGCAGGCGAGAAAGAGGATTTTTTCGTCCAGGCCGAGGGCGAACCACCGGGCAACATACTCTTTTTCCTTGGAGGTCAGCCCGCGCCCATAGAGCTGGAACGCCCGGACAATCTTGGACTCGTTCTCATTGTCCCGTGTCAGCCTTACGATCTCCTGTTCGACCTGCTCATGGGTAGTGATCCCCAGTTCGATCCAGGAAGCAGCGGTTTTTTCCACAAAATTCATACTCTTATGGCCGATCGAAACACAGTATTGCAGCAGCATCAGAACAACATCCGGATGCAGGCCGTAATAACTGCAAAGTGCGGTAAGAATCTCGCTTTCGACCGGAGTAAGCGGTGCGCCGAGCACTTGCTGGGCCTCCTGAAGGAGCTGGCCAATGGTGGGATTGGCGCTGGAAAGTTCGGCAATGTCTTCCCGCGAAATCTTCGGACGGGAAGAGATCGTAACCAGTTTCTGTCCTGTTTCGGTATTTTTCCGTTCCGAAACAACGGCGGGCGCAGAGGCTGCGGGGGCGGGCGCCTGGGCGGAAGGCTCCGGGCGGGCAGGCGCGGGGACAGCCGGACGGTTGGAATCCGAGACGATGCCCGCGCCGATCCAGTAGCCGAGCGCGTCGGTGATGTCAGCGGGAGAGATATTGAGCTGGGCGGAGA
This sequence comes from Anaerotruncus sp. G3(2012), assembly GCF_000403395.2. Classification (GTDB taxonomy): domain Bacteria; phylum Bacillota; class Clostridia; order Oscillospirales; family Ruminococcaceae; genus Anaerotruncus. The sequence continues at coordinate 667,485 of NZ_KE159657.1, forward strand.
GCCATCCGGCATCGACCGGGACGCCCGGATGGCGCAGCATAACCAGCAGAATTTTTAGGGAGAGTGGGGAACACATTCGGATATGGTCATCGACCACCGAAGCGGGTACGGCAAAAACCGAAGACCAGATACCGGAATCAATCATATAAGACATGGCAAACTCCATATGTATATTATAGTATATCGTAGTAAGAACCGTTCAGGAAGGAAGAGCGGAAATCCCGTTTTTGACGCAAACAGGGAAGACGCTGTACTGACGGCAGCCATTTTTCGCCCTGCATCTGTCTGTCCACAGGCCGGAAAAATCCGCCTTCGGGTTCTCTTCTGCGAATATTATAACATATCCAGCCGAAATTTACAAAATATAAGTTGCGAAAAATCCGCAAGCCGTTGTATAATAAAAAAAGACTATATGCTGAAGCACTTGAAAAATCGGAATGATTCTTTTCAAGCCTGCGGCAGGATGCCGACAGCAGGCCAGCTTCAGATCATAATGGTCAGGGTTTGCGGGGACAGGGGGTCAAAGATGATCGGAGATTTGCATTGCCACACAAGAATGTCGGACGGCGCGCTGGGGGTAGATGACCTGATTCTCTACGCCAGACGGGGCGGGCTGGATTTCGTCGCGGTGACCGACCATGATACTATGGCCGGGGTACGCCGGGCCGAGCAGCTCGGCAGGCGGTTCGGGATCGGTGTGATTGGAGGTGCAGAGTTTTCCGCCTGGGACAGCGCGCGGGGACGCAAGGTGCATCTCCTCTGTTTGCTGCCGAAACGTCCCGACCGGCTGGAGGGGACCTTCCGCCGTACGCTGGAAGGCCGCGACCGCGCGATGCGCGAGAGCATGAAAAAGGTGATGCGCTTTTTCCCGGTGACAGAAGAACACATCCTGCGCCACGCACAGGGGGCGGCTGCGGTTTACAGCGTGCACATTATGGCTGCCCTGCGCGACCTTGGTTATACCGAAAGCCTTTATGGGGACCTCTATCGGGAGCTGCTCCTCGGGCCGGACGGGAGCTGCTTTGTACGGCAGGAATATCCCGATGTGCACGAGATTGCCGGTCTGATCCGGAGTGCGGGCGGGATCTGTATCCTTGCGCATCCGTCCTCCTATGATTCGATCGACCTGATGCAGGAGCTTGCCGAAAATGGGGAGATCGACGGGGTGGAACGGTACCATCCCCGTGTAAAGGAAGAGGACATCCCTGTAATCGACGCAGTGGTCGGTCAGTATCAGCTGATCCCGACCGGCGGCACCGATTTTCATGGCGGCAATACACGGCATCCCAGTCCGCTGGGCAGTTGTTTGACCATGCAGGAGCCGCTTGAGCGGTTGTTCCGGCTTTCCAAAAGCCGGAATTGATTGTGGGAAAGGATGGATCGTATGACAGAGGAAGCCAGATTGCAGATTCTGGAGCAGATCGCCGGAATCATTACCGGGGATGACCAGCGGGCAATGGAAGAGGTCCGGCTGTGCACCCGGGAACCGCAGGTCTACCAGCAGCAGTACTGCGGCAGATATCGGGAACGCGGTATCGACCTCCCGGATGCAGCGGGAAACGATCTCCAGTGGCTGGGAGTGGCGGACATCCTGATCGAGCATGGTTATGCCGCGGAGCGGGACTGGAAGGACGAAAAAGAGGATTTTATATACTTTTTATCCCAGCTTCGCCCGTTTGCAGCGCTTGGACTCTCAATTCAGGAGGACGAGCTGGACGAGGACGATGGCATTGATGCATGGTGCGAAATTCTGGCGAGGCAATGGAGCGCGGAAAAGGTCCGTGTAGCTGACTTTGGGATCGACAGCGACAGTTACGTGCTCTTTCTTGCCGGAGAGGAGCAGCTTTCTGCGCTGCAAAAGCTGGCAAAGCAGATCGGCCAGTGGATCACATGATGCACGCGGCGTATAGAGGAATCTAAGAACCCGTATTCACAACCGTTTCATACCGTTTGGACAGGTTTTAGCCTGCTACGCTGAAAAACCGCATAGCAGACTTTTGCCTTGCAGAGTGGTGAATCCCCCGCCCATACGGTACCTCTTGCTTATGGATACAGGTTCTAAAATACTGGAGGAGACAGAATGGACGTAAAAGAACAAGCACTGCAAAAGCATTATGAATGGCGGGGAAAGATCGAGGTGGTTTCGCGTGCGCCGATCAATACCCGGGAGGATCTTTCTCTTGCGTATACGCCGGGGGTGGCGCAGCCCTGTCTTGAGATCGAAAAGGATGAGAGCCTTTCGTATACGCTGACCCGCCGCGGCAATATGGTGGCGGTCATCACCGATGGCACCGCTGTCCTGGGGCTGGGAGACATCGGCCCGGCGGCTTCGATGCCGGTTATGGAGGGGAAATGCGCGCTCTTCAAGGCGTTTGCGGATGTGGATGCGTTTCCAGTCTGCATCGACAGCAAGGATGTCGATACGATTGTAAACACAGTCAAACTCATTTCCAAAAGCTTCGGAGGGATCAACCTCGAAGATATCTCGGCGCCGCGCTGCTTTGAGATCGAGCGGCGGCTCAAGGAAGAATGTGAAATCCCGGTATTCCATGATGACCAGCATGGCACCGCGATCATCGCGAGCGCAGCGCTGCTCAATGCGATCAAGGTCACCGGCCGGGAGATGGGCAAGCTCAAAATCGTGATTAACGGTGCAGGTGCGGCCGGCATCTCGATTGCTAGACTGCTGCTCCGGATGGGATTCGGCGAAATTGTGATGTGTGACAAGGACGGTGCGCTCTATGATGGCGCTCCCGGTATGACCGTCCCGCAGGCGGAGATGGCGAAGGTCACCAACCATGCCGGACAGAAAGGTTCGCTTGCAGAGGTGCTTGTGGGCGCGGATGTGTTCATCGGGGTTTCCCGTCCGGGGCTGGTGACCAGGGAGATGGTTGGCTCAATGGCGGACAAACCGATCGTCTTTGCGATGGCGAACCCGGTTCCCGAGATTATGCCCGAGGAAGCCAAGGCGGGCGGCGCGGCGGTAATCGGCACCGGGCGTTCCGACTATCCCAACCAGATCAATAATGTGCTTGCATTTCCGGGCATCTTCAAGGGGGCGCTGGCAGTGCGTGCGCGCGGCATCACCGAGGAGATGAAGGTCGCTGCCGCAAAAGCGATTGCCGAAATGGTTTCTGCATCCGAACTTTCCGCTGACAAAATTCTGCCCGACCCGCTTAACAAGGCAGTCGCCGACAGAGTTGCCCAAGCGGTTGCGGAGGAAGCGGTCCGGACAGGCACTGCAAGGATTTCAGCAGAGTAAGGAGAGACAGGTTTAGATGAGGTTTGATTATCGTACAAAAGGTGTTTGCTCGCGGGTGATCCATGTCGAGGTGGAAGACGGTATTGTGCGCGAGGTTGTGTTTGAGGGCGGATGCCCGGGGAATGCGCAGGGGGTCAGCAGGCTTGTCCAGGGAAGGCCGGTGGCTGAGGTGATCGACCTGCTGCAGGGGATCAGATGCGGTTTCAAATCCACATCCTGCCCGGATCAGCTCGCCCGCGCACTCGCGGAGAATGCGGGCCAGCCTGTTTCGGAATAATCTTTTCGCTTGAAGCGGCGGAGCAGCTTTTGCCGCAGCCTGCTTCGGAATTTCAGGCTTGATGCGGCCCCTGCGGCCTTCCGGTGCGCAGAGTGCGGTCCAGGATACGGCGCTCTATGAAAAAAGCCTTCGCCAAAGATGCGAAGCAGGTTCTGGATGTACGGGAGCATACCTTTGATGATAAGAACCGATTTTTTGAGGGAGGAGGGTTCCAACATGCGTTGTGACGACAGCGATATGAAGATTATGCCCGAACGGGTGTCCAAAGTGTTCGATTCTGCGGAGGGTGCGGCGGTCGCCTTTGCCCGGGAAAAAGCAAACGGCAACATGGATAAGGCGCGTGCGCTTGGCCTCCGGTTTGCACAGGAACTGATCTGCAAGGAAGGGGGGCTGACTTCGTTTGGGGTAGGGGCGTTCGACGATGCGCGGACGGTTACCCAACGAAAAATCCTGTTTTCCTATGTGGTCAACCAGGTGATTGCCGACCTGTTCCCCAATTCGATTGTAGCGCAGTCGGCGATGTCATCGTTTTATAACAAGATCGAACAGGAATCCCCCGAGACCAGCGAGATGCTGTTCGACTCGGTGGCGTTCACCATGTATATCCTGACAGCGCGTTCCTCCCCGAGCGATCCCAAAGCAATCGGGGAGGTGTTCGCCCGGCTTTGCCAACGGGAGGACGATCCGCTTTTTGTGCGTTACGGAATGGAACTTGCGGAATATTTCACCCTGCGCTGCACCCAGACGGTGCTTGAGGCGGGGCTGATCCGGTGACTGGCCACAACAAACGGTCTCAAAAGAGGGTTACCGGTTTTTGGGCGTTTTACGGACAGGCAAAAAACAGCGGGCGCAGAAGCGTCCGCTGTTTTTGATAGAATCAGGATCAGTCTTTCTGGTTCTCGAGGAACCGTTTATAGGCCTGCCGCAGCTCTTCGGCGGTGACCTCCGGGCAGGTGGGGTTGCAGTGTGCCCACGCGCCCGTCTCGGAGGAGGCATTAAACTTGATCTTGTCCGCCGACCGCATGGGCGGGAAAAATTCAATATGGAAATGGTAGGTTTCGCTGTAGTCGCCGCTGTTGACCGGCGCGTTATGCATACACATCATATAGGGGAAACGGAATCCGAACAGGCTGTCGAGCATCCCAACCGTTTGTTTGATCGTGGCTGCCAGCGCCGCGCGTTCTTCCTTGTCAAAATCGGTGATGTAGCATTTATGCGCCTTGGACATGATGTACACCCCGTACGGATATTCGGTAAAGAACGGCAGGAAGACAGTGAAATGCTCGTTCTCAAAGATGATCCGGCGGCCGTCCTTGCGTTCTTCTTCAAGCATATCACAGAACAGGCAGCGCCCTTTTGCGGTGTGGTGCTGGTTGGCGGACGCTGTTTCCAGCTGGATTTTTTTGGGGATAAAGGAATAGCCGTAGATCTGGCCGTGTGGATGCGGCATGGTCACGCCTACCGCCTCGCCGCGGTTTTCAAACAGGAACACATATTTGATCTTTTCGTCCGCGCGGAGAGCATCGAACCGCTCACACCACAGATCGACCAGCTTGCCCATATGCGCGTCACTCAGTTCGGGCACAGTGGTAGTATGGCCCGGCGAGTAGAGGACGACCTCGCATTTGCCATAAGCAGGTGCGGTTTTGAAAAACTCGTTTGATACATCGTCCGGCTCAGGGGGCTGCTGGCTCAACGCAGGGAAGTCGTTGTCGTACTCGTAGACCTCATAGTCATCCGGGACTTTGCCCGAACCCGGACAGAACGGACACCAATCTTTCGGCATCTGCGGGCGCGCCTGACGGTGGGAAGCGATCATGACCCAGTCCTGGGTGAGGGGATGCCATCTCAATTCAGCCATATTGATTCCTCCATTGTTTCAATCGGATTTGTACCGTTTTTTACCGGCCGGTTTTATACAGGTCAGGTGTCACCTTCACCCCGCCAACCGGACGGATCGAAAGTACGTAACAGCTGCCCTGGCCGAACACCGATTCGATGCCGGACCGATAGTCTGAGAGCAGGCTGTCGGGCACGAAACACTGGATTGTCCCGGCGAAGCCGCCGCCATGCACCCGCCATGCACCCTGCCCGGAGAGGATCTGCTCGCTCGCTGCCAAACCGAGCGACAGGCCCTGTTCATCGGGATTCTTGCAGGTGTAAACGTTTTGCAGGTACATAAACGAGCTGTGCCCGCTTTCGATCACAAGCTGTCTGAAGTGGTCAAAGTCTCCCGCTTCGAGCGCGGCAACCTCCTGTGGGACCCGCGCATCATCCGCGAAGAAGTGCGCCGCACGCAGCAGGGCGCGGTCGGTACAGCTTTTGCGCAGCTCACCGATCTTTGCATAAAACTCCGCTGGGGAGACCTCTCGAAGCACCTGTTTGCCGAACTGCGCGGCAACCGATTTCATCTCAGCGGGCGCGGCGGCGTAGTCGCCGGTCAGATCGGCGTGGTTTCCGCCGGTATCGACAATGCAGAGCTGATACCCCGACTTGGAGAAGTCAACCTCCACTTTTTTGACCTGCGGATGCGCGACATCCGCAAAATCAATGGTCACAAATCCGCCCACCGAAGAAGCGGTCTGGTCCATCAGCCCGCTGGGCTTGCCAAAGTAGACGTTCTCGGCATACTGCGCAATCTGTGCAATCTGCACCGCCGATGCTTTCTGTCCCGCGTAAAAGTGGTTGAGGATGGTGCCGACCAGGACCTCGAACGCCGCCGAGGAGGAAAGCCCCGAGCCTTTGAGCACGTCGCTGGTGGTGTAGGCGTCAAATCCGCCGATCTCCATCCCCAGCTCCCGGAACCGCGCGGCAACCCCGCGGATCAGCGCAGCGGCGCAGTTGGTTTCTTCTTGCCGGACCGAAAGATCGGAAAGGTCGATGGTGTCCATTGGGTAGCCGGTCGACTGGATACGGATAACGCCTTCGTCGTTTTTGCCGGCGACTGCGATGACATCAAGGTTGACCCCTGCCGCGAGCACCCGTCCATGCTGATGGTCGGTGTGGTTGCCGCCCACCTCGGTACGTCCGGGCGCGGAAAACAGTTCGGCTTCCCGTTCCCCGAACAGCCGTTCAAATTCCGCTGCCGCGCCGGCATAACGTTCGGCCTGACGTGCCGCATCGTTTTTATAAAGGTATTCGAATGTGCCGGACAGCGCGCCCGACCGGATCTGCTCCTGCAACTCTTTGGTACGCATTGTTGTCTTTTCCTCCATCCCGCGGGCGGCTGAAAACAGAGCCATTCCGGCCTTCCAGCCGGCCCAAAACGGAATCGCTCTGGATTGCACCGCCAAAAGCAGATTTTGTGTGATGGCGGGAGCTGCCCGCCTCGTGAAAACAACCGGATGTTTTCAAGTTCTTTCCTTATATCGTAGCGCATTTTAAACGAAATTTCAACCTAAATTTTTCCCTTTTTGATGGATTTTTGTTGCAGTAAAATCACCGGCAGCACACACTATTCTGTTATAGAGAAAGGGGGAGACATTATGCCATCCGAAAGTTTTAAGCGCTCCTACAAGACCAAAACCCGGGAAAGCCTGCCGGTCGCGGTTTATAACAGCGGGCTTCAGCAGTGTGACCCCGGCTATACCTGGGGGCCGGGCCTGCGTGACCACTGCCTGATCCACCATGTCACCTCCGGAAAAGGGGTTTTCCGCGTGGAGGATGCGGTCTACGAGGTGGGGGCGGGGGATACCTTTCTGGTCTATCCGGGGACGGTGGTCTCCTATACTGCTGACGTTGAGGACCCATGGGGGTACTGCTGGGTCGGGTTCAACGGTCCGGACGCCAAAATCCTGCTCACACAGACCCCCTTCACCCGGGAGCAGCCGGTGGTACGGTTCAGCGATCCGGACGCGGTTCGCGATGCGATCCAGTCGATCTATGCGGCGTCGGGCACCTCTTCCGCCTCCGAACTGCGGGCAATCGGACAGCTTTATCTCTTTCTGGCCCTGCTGGTGGAGCAGGGTGGTCAGGAACCTTCAGGCGATTTGATGCGGGAATATTTTGAAAGTGCGGTGCGGTTCATCACCCACAACTATTCCCATCCAATCGACGTGGGGGACATCGCCTCTAATGTCGGGATCAGCCGCAGCCACCTCTATCGGGTATTCATGCAGGAGGTGGATGTTTCCCCAAACGATTATCTGACCCGGTTCCGGGTCACACAGGCGTGCGAACTGCTTGAGCGGTCCACTCTTTCGATGGCAGAGGTCGCCGCATCGGTCGGCTACAGCGACCAGCTCTATTTCTCACGGGTGTTCAAGAAGGTCATCGGCCTGCCGCCCACCCAGTATAAACAGCAGAAGCTACAAACCAGACAGGGAGGAATATTATGGAACTGAATTCTGTTATGGGGCTGGATACAGTGGGGGCCGGTTCTGCCGCCGAGGGGATTCAGGAGGCGGTCAGCGAGATCGTCGGGATGGACACGCCCAACCGGTGGCGGTTCCTGTTGGAGGGCCTGAAAAGGCTCGCGCCCAAGCTGCTTACCATTGTCCTGATCCTGTTGATCGGGACCCTGCTGATCCGCATGGTGATCCGGGTTTCCCGCAGGCTGCTCGAGAAGTCAAAGCTGGAGGTCACCCTGCATAGCTTCATCCTTTCTATTTTTAAAATCTGCCTTTATACCCTGCTCGGCATCCTCGCGCTGACCATCCTGATCCCCGACGCGATCGGGTGGGTGGTTGCCCTGATGAGCGTTTTCGGTTTGGCGGTTTCGCTCGCCATCCAGGATTCCCTCTCCAACCTTGCAGGCGGCATCTCGGTGCTGTTCACCAAGCCGTTCTCGATCGGGGACTATGTGGACATCGGCGGCAGAGAGGGAACGGTTCAGGACATCCGGCTCAACTATACGGTGATCAAGACGGTGGATAATAAGGTGGTCCATGTGCCGAATGGGGATGTGGCAAAAGCACAGATCACCAATTTTACAAGCGAGCCGATGCGCAGGCTTGACCTCGATTTTTCGATCGGCTATGAGGATGACTTCGCGCTCGCGCAGAAGCTGGTCACGGAGATGATCGCGCAGCATCCGCAGGCGTATGCTGATCCGGAGCCGATCGTGCGGATGGTCGGGCATGGAGAGTCAGCAGTGGTGCTTGGATGCCGGGTCTGGTGCGCTACACCGGATTATTGGAACCTCAAATTTGACCTGCTCGAACAGGTCAAGGAGCAGTTCGACCGTAACGGCATTTCGATCCCGTTCAACCGGCTTTACACCCGGTCCCATGGATAAAGCGGGTTTCTTGGGGGCTTGTGAAGGGAAGAAATCTATGGTATGATGGAAAAATACGGGACAGTTTGTGTGAAGAAGGGGTGTTGTGATCTTTTGAGGAATGTGAAAAAAGACCTGGAACGGATTCTTTTGCAGGTGCAGAAACCGTCCAGATATACCGGCGGGGAACTGGGGAGTGTTGTCAAGGACCCGGAAAAGGTGGATGTGCGGTTTGCGTTCTGCTTTCCGGACGTTTATGAAGTGGGGATGTCCCACCTAGGCATGAAAATCCTCTATGCACTGACCAACGCGCGGGAAAACTATTGGTGCGAACGGGTTTTCGCGCCCGACCAGGATATGGAACAGCTCATGCGGGAGCGGGGAATACCACTTTACGGTCTGGAGAGCCTCGACGCGATCGGGGAGTTCGATTTCATCGGTTTTACCCTGCAATATGAGATGAGTTTTACTGCGGTCCTGAACATGCTCGATCTGGCGGGGCTGGAGGTGCGCTCCAAAGACCGCCGCAACCTCTGGCCGGTGGTGGTAGCGGGCGGCCCCTGCGCCTGCAACCCGGAGCCGGTCGCCGATTTTATCGACCTGTTTATCCTCGGGGAGGGGGAGGAGGTCAACCTCGAACTGATGGACCTCTATCTCGTCTGCAAAAAAGAGGGATGTTCCAAGCAGGAGTTCCTGCGGCGCGCGGCACAGATTGAAGGGATTTATGTCCCGTCCCTCTACGAGGTGCGCTATCATCCGGACGGGACGGTCGCCGCAGTTGCTCCGCAGGAGGGTGCGCCTGCGGTCGTACACAAACGGATCATCCGCGATCTGGACAAGGTGTTCTATCCTGAAAATTTTGTGGTGCCGTTTACGCAGGCGGTGCACGACCGCGCGATGGTCGAGGTGCTGCGCGGCTGTATCCGGGGATGCCGGTTCTGTCAGGCCGGGTTTATCTATCGCCCTTTCCGCGAAAAGCAGGAAGACACGATTAACCGCAATGCGCACACGCTCTGCGACAATACCGGTTATGACGAGGTTTCCTTGACCTCGCTTTCTACAAGCGATTATTCCCAGCTGGAACCGCTGCTGAACGGGATGCTCACCTGGACCGAGCCGGACGCGGTCAATATCGCGCTTCCCTCCCTGCGGGTGGACAACTTTTCGAAAGAGCTGATCGACCGGGTTGCAGCGGTGCGGAAGTCATCTCTGACCTTTGCGCCCGAGGCGGGCACCCAGCGGATGCGGGATGTTATCAACAAGAATGTCACCGAGGAGGAGGTTCTGCGGACCTGCCGGACTGCGTTTGAAGGCGGGTTCACCAATGTAAAGCTCTATTTTATGCTAGGGCTCCCAACCGAGACAGACGAGGATGTGGAGGGGATCGTCCATCTGGCGCAGAAGGTGGTCGACCTGTTCTACCATCTTCCGGATAAGCCGAAGGGCAAAGGGGTCAGCGTGAACGTGTCGGTCGCCTGTTTTGTGCCAAAGCCATTCACCCCATTCGAGTTTGAACCGCAGGATACGATGGAAAATCTGCGCCGCAAGCAGAAAATCCTGCTCGAAACAGTGCGTTCCCGCAAGATCAACGTCAAATACCACGACAGCCCGACCAGCTTTCTGGAAGCGGTGCTCGCGCGCGGCGACCGCAGGCTCTGCCCGATGGTGGAATACGCTTGGCGGAGCGGTTCCAAGCTGGATGGCTGGAACGATTATTTCCGGATGGAGCGCTGGGAGGATGCGGCGGAGGTATGCGGAATCGACCTCGCGTTCTATGCCAACCGAACCCGCAGCTATGATGAAATCATGCCGTGGGACCACCTTGATTACGGGGTGAGCAAGGTGTTCCTGATCCGTGAGAATGAGCGGGCGCATCAGGACGCCACAACCCCGCACTGCCGGAATCACTGCGCGGGATGCGGGGCGAACCGTCTGTTAGGGGGTGCATGTTTTGGCTGAACTGTTTCAGACGACCGTCCGGGTGTTCTGGAAGAAGGAAGGTCGGATAAAATACATCTCCCACCTCGATATCAACCGCTGTATGGCGCGTGCGCTCAAACGGTCGCGGCTCCCGGTCTGGCACACGCTCGGGTTTAACCCGCACATCTATACCACCTTCGCCCTGCCGCTTGCGCTCGGCTATGAGAGCGAGTGTGAATCGGTCGATTTCCGGTTGACCGAGCAGGTTCCGATGCAGGAGGTGGTCGACCGGCTGAATGCGGTGTTCCCTGAAGGGATGGCCGCTTACCATGCGGCTCCGGCGGTGCAGAAACCGGAGGCGATCTGCTGGGCCGATTACCGGATCATCCAGGAGTTTGACCATATCCCTGCGGAACAGGCTGCCCGGACGCTCTCCGACTGGTGCGCGCGTCCTGCGCTGCCCGTCCTGAAAAAGACAAAAAAAGGGGAACGGATGGTTGATGTCAAGCCGCATTTTTCGGTACAGGGGGTAGAGGCACAGAACAATATCCTGACCCTTTCGGTGCGTGCAGCGGCAGGCGCGTCGCTGAACATCAACCCGACATTGGTGCTCGATACATTTGCCGCCGAGACCGGCACAGCCGCCGGCTGGCAGAGGGTGGTACGCACCGCCATTCTGGACGGGACGTTCCACGATTTCAGATAAAATGGAGGAAAAGCGTATGATTACCAGAGCAAACGAGTTGAACACATTTTCCAAGCCGTTTTTTGACGGGAAGGGCGAAGTGCAGATGCGGCAGGTTCTCCAGCCCGAGCAGTTCTGTGGACATGGCCGGCTGTTCAATCAGGTGACGATCCAGCCGGGATGCTCGCTCGGCTGGCATACCCATCAGGGTGAGAGTGAGACCTATTTCCTGCTTCAGGGCAAGGGGCTGTACAGCGACAATGGAAAAGAGGTCGAGCTGGAAGCCGGCGACTGCGCCTACTGCCCGAGCGGAGAGGGCCACAGCATCGAAAATATCGGTTCGGAGCCGCTGGTATTTATGGCTCTGATTGTCAATGCATAAAATTTTGTGCGGCCAAGGAAAAAATGCTTGCTTTTTTTGGCGCGATATGGTAGACTAGCTATTGCATGTAATGGACGTTGTGATCCTGCAACGGGTCTTCATGCCCAGCCAACCGGCTGCACATGTAAGCCAGACAGTCCTCTGCCGTGTGTTCGGGAATGAATGTCTGATAAAATTTAGGAGGAACAGTATGGACGCTTTAAAGCAGATTGCAAGCGAGTGCATCAAAGCAGAGATGCCCAAAGTCGAGATCGGTGACACCGTGAAGGTGCACGTCTGGATCAAAGAGGGCGAGAAGAAGAGAGTTCAGGTTTTTGAGGGCACCGTGATTGCGAAGAAACACGGCGGCATCTCCGAGACTTTCACCGTCCGCCGGGTGGCACATGGCTGCGGAGTTGAGAGGGTTTTCCCGATCCACTCCCCCAATATCGAAAAGGTGGATCTGGTCCGCAAAGGTCGTGTCCGCCGCAGCAAGCTCTACTATCTGCGTGACCGCGTTGGTAAGGCTGCCAAGGTCAAGGACATCATCCGCTAATCTGATTCTGATGCAAAAAAGCAGCCGCGATTTCTGCGGCTGCTTTTCCTTTTAAATGCGGCAGATAACAGGCCCTGGTTCCGGGCATCTTAATAATCGAAACAGTGGAAAAACTTTTTTTGATTTTTCAGGATGCGGAAAGGCGGTGCAGAGGATGAGCGGTTCATCCCGGCGTAAAAAGACGTTTCATTACGGGATCAGGCGTTCGCTCAACTGGATTTCGGCGCGGCGCACCCGCAGGAGGGAATTATTTGACTGGGTGGAATCCTGTGTGGATGCCCTCGTCCTGATTCTGCTGGCGTTCGTTTTTCTGGTGCGTACTGCTACCGTTTCCGGTTCCTCGATGGTACCGACCCTGCATGACCGGGAGCGGTTGCTGCTCTGGCAGGCGGGCTATCATGACCCGCAATATGGGGACATCGTGGTGGTTGACCGCACTGGGACCGGGGAAACACCGGTCATCAAGCGGGTGATCGGACGTGCGGGTGACCGGATTGACATTGACTTTTCAGCGGGCGAGGTGCGGCGCAATGGGGAGCTGCTTGACGAGCCGTATATTTATGAGCCGACCCACGCTTTCCGGGATGTGGATTTTCCGGCTGTTGTGCCCGATGGGACGGTTTTTGTGCTGGGGGATAACCGTAACCACTCGCTCGACAGCCGGGACAGCTCGATCGGCATGGTAGACCTGCGTCAAATCATGGGCAAGGCAGTATTTCGGCTTTACCCGTTTGAGGCGGCAGGCTGTATCGGGTGAAAAGTATGACAAGGAAGGGTATGACAGCGATGAAAAAAAAGGAGGGCCAGATCAGCGAGCTTTATGAGCTTGTGGAGTCGTTTGTCTGGATGTTGGGGGTGCTGTTGGTGGTCTGCTGTTTTTTTGTGCGGACCGCTACGGTGGACGGTGGGTCGATGTTCCCGACGCTGGAGGATCGCGAAAACCTGCTGTTGCAGGTGGCAGGATGTGGGAACGCCTCCTATGGTGACATCCTTGTGGTCAACGCGCCCGATCTTGCAGAAAAGGTGATTATCAAACGGGTGGTCGGTCTTGCCGGAGACACGATCGAGATTGATTTTGATACCGGTGAGGTGCGGCGCAACGGGGAGCTGCTTGATGAGCCATATATCAACGAGCCGACCTGGACTTGGGAGGGGGTTGACTTCCCGGTACAGGTGCCGGAAGGGCATCTGTTTGTGCTGGGGGATAACCGCAACCATTCCAAGGACAGCCGCTCCCCGGATATTGGGATGGTGGATGTCCGGGAGATCATCGGGCGGGCCTTTTTCCGCCTGACGCCGTTTGCCAGGGTGGGCAGTATCAACTGAAGGAGTTCGGAGATGGAACAACAGGAAAATCCGCTGCTCGAGCTTTACGAGTGGCTGGAATCGGGGATCGTGACAGTGGTGGGAATGCTGCTGCTCTTCACCCTGATAGTGCGTCCGGCGACGGTCAACGGTCCGTCGATGATGAAAACCCTGCACGACGGAGACCGGCTGATCCTACAGCAGGCGGGATACCACGACCCGCAGTATGGGGACATCGTGGTGATCGACCGCACCGGCACCGGGGAACCGGCGATTGTCAAACGGGTGATCGGGCGGGCAGGGGACACGATCGACATTGATTTTACCGCACATACTGTCCGGCGCAATGGGGAACTGCTCGACGAGCCATATGTCAATGAGCCGACCGAGCTTGGTTATGATGTGGAGTTCCCGGTGACGGTGCCGGAAGGGTGCATCTTTGTGCTGGGGGACAACCGCAACAATTCGCTCGACAGCCGCGCCTCCGAGATCGGGATGGTGGATGTCCGGCGGGTGATGGGCAAAGCGGTCTTTCGTTTTTTCCCATTTGGGAAGATTGGCGGCGTGTCCTGAATACTGGGAAGGAGTTTTAGCATGGAAGAATTGGAACAGACCCCAAACCAGCCGATGGCGCCGCTGCCATCGATCCAGTGGTTTCCTGGGCATATGACCAAAACCCGCCGGCTGATGGAGAAAAGCCTCCGCCTGGTGGACTTGGTGGTGGAGCTGACCGATGCGCGGATTCCCGCATCCAGCCGCAATCCGGAGATCGACCGGCTGGTGGGGAACAAGCCCCGGGTGCTTCTGCTTAACAAGTGCGATTCCGCAGACGAGTCTGCAACCTCAAAATGGCTTGCCTGTTATGCGAAGCAGGGCATCCCGGCGATTGCGACCGATTGCCGCAGCGGCAAGGGATTAAAAGCGTTTCTGCCGCTTGTCCGGCAGACCCTTTCGGAGCAGCTCGCGCGCCGCGCCGCCCGCGGGATGGCCGGACAGCCGATCCGCATGATGATTGTCGGGATTCCAAATGTGGGCAAGTCCTCGCTGATTAACCGTCTGGCGGGTTCGCGCCGCACCAAGGTGGAGGATCGTCCAGGTGTGACACGGGGCCGGCAGTGGGTGTCGCTCGAGGGCGGGATCGAGCTGCTTGATATGGCGGGTATCCTCTGGCCCAAGTTCGAGGACCCGCTGGTCGGGGAGCGGCTGGCGTTCACCGGCGCGGTCAAGGACGATGTCCTCGACATCGAACTGTTGGCGATGCGGCTGCTCCTGCTGCTTCAGGAGGAATATCCTGACCTGCTCGCGCAGCGGTATAAATTCCGGGAGGGGGAAGCGGACGGTTTGGATGCATATGCGCTGCTGGAACTGGTTGGACGCCGGCGCGGTATGCTGGTTTCGGGCGGCGAGGTCAATACAGAACGGGCGGCAATCACTGTTCTGGACGAGTTCCGGAGCGGGAAGATGGGCCGTCTGACCCTCGAGCTTCCGCCGCATTCCTGAATTCTGATGTCAGGGGGCGCTCGCCAAGCCTCCTTTTTGCCGCTGTTAAAGATATGCACCGGCAAATCGGGGGAAAGGCCGGCGAAACTGTTTCGATGAAAAATCCGTTCTGGGCAGATGGAAGGTGTGGAGATGTACGAATACGAACAGGAAGCCTATGCGCAGGGATTTCGGGCGGTCTGCGGGGTGGATGAGGCAGGCCGCGGCCCGCTGGCGGGCGACGTTTACGCAGCGGCGGTGATCCTGCCGCAGGGGTTGGAAATTCCGGGGATTGACGATTCCAAAAAGCTCTCCGCCAAAAAGCGCGAACAGCTTTACGAGCAGATCTGTGCACAGGCAGCGGCTTGCTGCATCTCCTCGGCGACCGTCGAGGAGATCGACCGGCTGAACATCCTGCAAGCATCCATGCTGGCAATGCGCCGGGCGGTTGCGGGGCTTTCCATATGTCCTGATCTTGCGCTGGTTGACGGGAACCGGGACCCGGCCTTCCCGGACGGGCTTGCCTGCCGGACGATCGTCCACGGGGATGCCAGATCAGGCTCGATCGCGGCAGCGTCGATTCTGGCGAAGGTCGCGCGGGACCGGTATATGAAGGCATTGGATGCCAAATATCCCGCCTATGCATTCTCCAAGCACAAAGGCTATGGAACAAAGCTCCATTATCAGATGTTGGATGAGAATGGGGTATCCCCGGTCCACCGCCGGACGTTCCTGAAAAAATGGGAAGCCGGGAGATAGCGGGATGGCGACAACGCGTCAGCGGGGGGCACTGGGGGAAGCGTTTGCCTGTGCGCGCCTGCTTGAGGACGGATATCGTATTCTGGAACGCAACTGGCGCAGCGGCAAAAGCGAAATCGACCTAATCGCCCAGAAAGGGAATGTGATTGCATTCATCGAGGTAAAGACCCGCGCTCAGGATGGGTGGTGCACACCGTCACAGGCGCTGGCCCGCAGCCAGCAGCGGCGGATCATACTGGCGGCGGTGGCATATCTGCGGGGAAAGGGCATATACAATACAGGGATGTTCCAGCCGCGGTTCGACCTGTTCGAGGTTGTGACCGCCTGTGCTGGTTCGCCCGAGGTGGTGCGGTACCGTCATCTGACGTCCGCCTATGATACGGAGGGGTTTGATGTTTTTATTTGACCTGCACTGCGACACGGTCGGACGGCTGCACGACAGCATCTGTTTCAAACCGGGAGAGAGTGTATTTCTGACCAAGGGGGAACGCCTCCCTGAAACGGACACACTGCTGCACAACCATGGGCATCTTGCGCTCGACCGGATGGCAGGGATCGACTGGTGTCAGTGCTTCGCGATTTTCATGCCAGACCAATACCGGGGCCCGGACGCAATCGCTTATTTTGAGAGCTGTTACCGGTATTTTCAAACCCAGCTTGCACAAAATGCTGGCCGGCTGGCGCAGGTGCAGACGGTCGGACAACTGAAATCTGCGCTTTCGGAAGGCAAAGCTGCCGCCATGCTGACGGTGGAAGGCGGTTCCGCTCTGGGCGGCGACCTCTCGCGAGTTGGCAGGCTGGCGGAATGCGGGGTCCGGATAGTGACGCTGACCTGGAATGGCGAGAACGAGCTGGCGAGCGGAAACGCGACTACCCACGGGTTTTCCGGATTTGGACGGGAGGCGGTGGCGGAATTCGAGCGGGCTGGGATTGTCGCGGATGTCTCCCACCTGAACGACCGGGGGTTTGAAGAGTTAGCTGGGTTTGCACGCCGACCGTTCATCGCGACCCACAGCGATGCCCGGTCAGTACATAACCACCCCCGCAACCTGACCGACGACCAGTTCCGCCATATTGTTTCCATTGGCGGGCTCGTAGGACTGAACTTCTGTGTCCATTTCCTCTCGGATGACCCCGACCCGGCATTCCCGCGGCTGGCGGCGCATCTGGAGCGGTTTCTCCGGCTGGGCGGGGAGGATGTGGTGGCGCTTGGCTCCGATTTTGATGG
Source organism: Anaerotruncus sp. G3(2012) (assembly GCF_000403395.2). Lineage (GTDB taxonomy): Bacteria > Bacillota > Clostridia > Oscillospirales > Ruminococcaceae > Anaerotruncus. The sequence continues at coordinate 684,532 of NZ_KE159657.1, forward strand.
ATGTGATGTCCCCTCCTGGCTCGGCTCCGGGGAAAAATTCCCGGACCTCTACCGGGAGGTCTGCGGCGGGTTCGGGCAGGGGATCGCCGACAAGCTGTTCTTTACCAATGCGGCAGACTTCTTTGCGCGCTGGGAAGGGGGGATGTAAATGGCGGTCTACACGATCAGCGACCTGCACCTCTCCCTTTCGGGGGACCATTCGATGGATGTGTTTCCAGGATGGCAGGGGTATGTCGAGCGGATCGAGCAAAACTGGCGGGAACACATCACGGATGCAGATACGGTGGTGCTTCCCGGCGATACCTCATGGGGGCTTTCCCTGGAGGAGTCGCTCGCGGACTTCGCTTTCATTGACCGCCTCCCTGGGAAAAAAATCCTGCTCAAGGGGAACCATGATTACTGGTGGACCACAAAAAACAAGATGGAGCGTTTTTTTTCAGAACATGGATTAAATTCCCTGCAAATTCTCCATAATAACAGCGTTGTGGTAGAAGGAATGGCGATCTGCGGTTCGCGGGGCTGGCTGTTCGAGACAGGCGAGGCGTTTGACGCGAAGATCATCAATCGGGAGGCGATCCGGCTCGAGCTTTCGCTCGCCGAGGCGGAAAAAACAGGGCAGCCGCCGGTTGTATTCCTGCACTATCCGCCAGTCTATGGAGAAAATGAGTCCCCGCAGATTCTGGATGTGCTTTGCAGGCACCGGGTTTCCCGCTGCTATTACGGCCATATCCATGCCGCGGGCTGCCGCTATGCAGTCGAAGGGCGGTATCTGGGCATCCATTTCCGGCTGGTGAGCAGTGATTTTCTCAGGTTTACCCCGGTTCTGGTGGAATTTCCTGAAGAATTTTCCTGAATTCATAAAAAATCTCTTGGCATTGACGGTTCTATTTGCTATAATATTAAATTGGTGGGCAAAAAGCTCAAATACGTTCCTCCATGAAAAGTGGCAGGAGCAGTTTAAAGTACGTTTTCAGGAGGAAGTATAAAATGGCAGTTATTTCCCAGAAAGTAAATGATGACAAACGTGTGGAACTGACAATTTCGGTCGGTGCAGAAGAGTTCGGCAAGGCGATTGACGCTGCTTACAGAAAAAATGTCAAACGGATGCAGGTGCCGGGATTCCGAAAAGGAAAGGCCCCCCGCAAGATGATTGAAAAGATGTACGGCGAGGGCGTTTTCTTTGAGGACGCGATTAACAGCACCTATCCGAAGGCATATCAGGCGGCAATCATTGAAACCGGTATCAAACCGGTCGACCGCGCGGACATTGAGGTGGAGGATGCTTCCGCCGCTGAGGGCTATACCTTTAAGGCAACGGTTGCGGTCAAGCCGGAAGTCAAGGTTGCGGATTATAAGGGCCTCAAGGTCGAGAAGGTTGTGCGCACTGCGACCGATGAGGACGTCGATGCGGAGATCAAGCGGATGCAGGAGCAGAACGGCCGGATGATTACCGTTGAAGGCCGCGCAGCGCAGACCGGCGATACCGCAGTCATTGATTTTGAGGGATTCCTGGACGGTGTCGCGTTCGAAGGCGGCAAAGGGGAGTCCCACCCGCTCCAGCTCGGCTCCAACAGCTTTATTCCTGGATTTGAGGAGCAGGTCGCGGGCCATAATGCCGGTGATGCGTTTGATGTGAACGTCACCTTCCCGGAGGATTATCATGCGGAGGAGCTGAAAGGCAAAGCGGCAGTGTTCAAATGCAAGCTGCATGAGATCCGCGCCAAAGAGCTGCCCGAGCTGGATGATGAGTTTGCGAAGGATGTCAGTGAATTTGACACACTCGGCGAGCTGAAAGCAGACCTCAAGAAGAAACAGCAGGAGCGTCTGGATGACCAGAGCCAGACCGAGGTTGAAAACAAGCTGATGGAGATGGTTTCGAACAGCATGGAGGCGGATATCCCGGCGTGCATGTACGAGAACCGCATTGATGATATGGTGCAGGAGTTCGATTACCGTTTGCAGGCGCAGGGCCTCAACCTGCCGACCTATCTGAAGTATGCCGGCAAGGAGATGAGCGAGTTCCGGGATGGGTTCCGGCAGGAGGCTGAGTCCCAGGTAAAGGTCCGCTTGGCGCTTGAGAAGATTGTTGAGCTGGAAGGGATCGAGGTTTCGGATGAGGAACTGGAGGAAGAGCTGAAAGACATCGCGAAAGGATACAATACTGATCTTGAGCGGGTCAAGCAGATCGTTCCGTCCTCCGAAGTTTCTCATGGCATCGCGATGAACAAGGCGCTCGACATGATCCGTGAGAGCGCGGAGATTTCCGAAGTCAGCCCCGAAAAAACCTCTGACTGAGCAAGGCGCTATCAGAGACAGAAAAAGGGACCGGAAACGGTCTCCCACAAACTCAAAGAGGGAGTCCCTGCCGAGTGATCGCGCAGGTTACATATCAATGCGGCAGTAATGCCGCATTGATATTCTAGCGGTAAGCTGTCCAAATGTGTGGGCAGTATGCTCTGGAACCGTCATTTTGGATTGTAGAGGGATGTTTTGCGGCAGATCCAATCCATCTAGGAGGTAATTCATATGGGCTTAGTGCCAATGGTAGTGGAACAAACAAACAGGGGCGAGCGGTCGTATGATATTTTTTCCCGTTTGCTCAATGATCGGATTGTCATGCTCTGCGACGAGGTGAACGATGCTTCTGCAAGCCTGGTGGTTGCGCAGCTTCTGTATCTGGAAGGACAGGACCCCGACAAGGACATCAGCCTCTACATCAACAGCCCGGGCGGGTCGATCTCTGCGGGCATGGCGATCTACGACACAATGAACTATATCAAATGCGATGTATCAACCATCTGCATGGGCCTGGCAGCCTCAATGGGTGCATTCCTGCTCTCATCGGGCGCGAAAGGCAAGCGTCTCGCCCTGCCCAACTCCGAAATCATGATCCATCAGCCGTCGAGCGGGGTACAGGGGCAGGCGACCGACATGAAAATCCGCACCGACTGGGTGATCCGCACGCGGGAGAAACTGAACCGTATTATGTCGGAACAAACGGGACAGCCGCTTGAGGTGATTGAGCGCGATACCGAACGCGACAATTTTATGACTGCCCAGCAGGCAGTGGATTACGGTCTGGTGGATAAGATCATCGACCATCGTTAAAAGTTGGCATCTGCGTGAAGCCGACGATTTTAGGAGGTGTCACATGGCAAGAATGGAGGATCAAAGGGAACTGCGCTGTTCATTTTGCGGTAAGATGCAGGCGCAGGTACAGCGTTTGATCGCCGGCCCGGGCGTCTGCATCTGCAACGAATGCGTGGAGCTGTGCCAGAGTGTTTTGGATGACGATGCCCCTCCGCAGCGCTCCAGCCGTCACCAGCGGCCGGAGCAGCAACAGATTACTGTATATAAGCCGCGTGAGATTAAAGAAAAACTGGACGAATATGTGATCGGGCAGGACCAAGCGAAGCGTGCGCTCTCGGTCGCGGTCTATAACCACTATAAGCGCATCTATTTCGGGGACATGGGGGATGTTGAGCTGAACAAGTCGAATATCCTTCTGCTCGGCCCGACAGGCGTGGGCAAAACCCTGCTGGCGCAGACCCTCGCGCGGATGCTCAATGTTCCGTTTGCCATCGCGGATGCAACCACCCTGACCGAAGCGGGCTATGTCGGCGAGGATGTTGAAAACATCCTTCTTCGGCTGCTTCAGGCGGCAGATTATGATGTGGAGCGTGCGCAGAAAGGGATTATCTACATCGACGAGATCGACAAGATCACCCGCAAGAGTGAGAACCCTTCGATCACCCGTGATGTTTCGGGTGAAGGTGTGCAGCAGGCACTGCTGAAAATCCTGGAAGGTACGGTTGCGAACGTCCCGCCCGCAGGAGGGCGGAAGCACCCTCAGCAGGAATTTATCCAAATTGACACAAGGGACATCCTGTTTATCTGCGGCGGCGCGTTCGAGGGGATCGAAAAGATCATCGAACGCCGTACAGATAAGAGTTCCCTCGGGTTTGGATCGACCATCAAAGATGCAAAAGCGATCGACCAGCTGGTGCACCAGGTTACGCCGCAGGATTTGATCCGTTTTGGGATGATTCCCGAAATGATCGGGCGCATCCCGCTGATTACTGTCCTCGAAGCACTCGACCGGGAAGCGTTGGTCCGCATCCTCACCGAGCCAAAAAATTCGATCGTCCGGCAGTATCAGCAGTTCTTCAGGCTGGATAATATCGAGCTGGTCTTTGAACCGGAAGCGTTAGAGGCGGTCGCTGACCGCGCGATCGAACGGAAAACCGGAGCACGCGGCCTGCATGCGATCATGGAGGATGTACTGGGAGATTTGATGTACGAGTCACCTTCGGATCATACCATTAAAAAGATTACGATAACCAAAAACTGCGTGACCGAAGAAGAGAAGCCGGTTTGCGAATTCGATCCGGCCCGGCGTCCGCAGAGGCTCCAGATTACAGCAGCCCGGCGTCCGGTCCGTCCTCGCAGGGACAGCGCTTCTTGAATTTGAAAAGTAGAAATTTGGAAGATAAAAACCGTATTGACGCGGGCTGCGTTAATACGGTTTTTATGGAGTGTAGAATCTGTAGCTTTTTAGAATCGTCTCCTGTTTCCAGAGGATGTACAGGGAAATTGGAAGCGGGATTGTAACAAAACTGTTAAAATTCAGAAAAGATCAAAAAAGGGGGTTGATTTTTAGAAAATTTGTATTATTATAATATTAGCACTCGAGAATAATGAGTGCTAAAGCGAGTTTTCAATTTAATTTTTATATTGGAGGAATTGTAATGACAATCAAACCATTGGCAGACAGAGTTGTCACGAAGATGGTAGAGGCCGAGGAGACCACCAAGAGCGGCATCATCCTCGCAGGTTCGGCGAAAGAGAAACCGGAGATCGCGGAAGTGCTGGCAGTTGGGCCGGGCGGCATGGTGGATGGCAAGGAAGTCACCATGACAGTCAAAGTGGGCGATAAGGTGCTCATGAGCAAATATTCTGGAAGCCAGGTCAAGGTGGACGGGGAAGAATACACCATTCTTCGTCAGGGCGACATCCTCGCGATCGTGGAATAAGCCTGTCTCAGTCAATTTTTTATGGAATGAAAGGAAGATGAACCATTATGGCAAAAGTAATTGCTTACGGCGAGGAAGCCAGAAAGTCGCTTCAGGCCGGTATTGATAAACTCGCGGATACTGTTAAGATTACCCTTGGCCCCAAAGGGCGCAACGTGGTTCTGGATAAGAAGTTCGGCGCCCCGCTGATTACCAATGACGGTGTGACGATCGCGAAAGAGATCGAGCTGGGCGACGCGTTCGAGAATATGGGCGCACAGCTGGTGAAAGAGGTTGCAACCAAGACCAACGACGCAGCCGGCGACGGTACCACCACCGCAACCCTGCTGGCACAGGCGCTCGTCCGCGAGGGAATGAAGAATGTCGCTTCCGGTGCAAACCCGATGATCGTAAAAAAAGGCATGGCGAAAGCAGTGGATGCTGCGGTTGAGGCGATCAAGGAGAATTCCAAGAAGGTCAAAGGCAGCGAGGATATTGCCCGCGTTGGTTCGGTTTCTTCGGGTGACGAGTTTATCGGCAAACTGATTGCGGAAGCGATGGAGAAAGTTTCGGCTGATGGCGTTATCACAATTGAAGAGTCCAAGACCGCCGAGACCTATACCGAGGTGGTCGAAGGAATGCAGTTCGACCGCGGCTATATCACCCCGTATATGGTCACCGATACCGAGAAGATGGAGGCAGTTCTGGATGACGCTTACATCCTGATCACCGACAAGAAGATTTCCAACATCCAGGAGATCCTGCCGTTGCTCGAGCAGGTGGTTCAGGGCGGCAAAAAGCTGCTGATTATCGCTGAGGATGTCGAGGGCGAGGCACTCTCCACCCTGATCGTTAACCGCCTGCGTGGTACCTTCACCTGTGTTGCAGTCAAGGCTCCGGGATTCGGCGACCGCCGGAAAGATATGCTCCGTGATATTGCGATCCTCACCGGCGGCGAGGTCATCAGCGAGGAGCTGGGTCTCGAACTGAAAGATACCCAGTTCAGCCAGCTCGGACGTGCACGTCAGGTCGTGATCCAGAAAGAGAACACGATCATCGTTGATGGCTCAGGCGACAGCAAGGAGATCAAAGATCGGGTCAGCCAGATCCGCGCACAGATCGAAACCACGACCAGCGATTACGACAAAGAGAAGCTGCAGGAGCGCCTGGCAAAACTGGCGGGCGGTGTCGCGGTTATCAAGGTCGGTGCAGCGACTGAGATCGAGATGAAAGAGAAGAAACTCCGCATTGAGGATGCGCTGGCTTCCACCAAAGCAGCTGTGGAGGAAGGCATCGTTGCAGGCGGCGGTATCGCTCCGCTGAATGCGACTGCGGCGGTTGAAAAACTGATCCCGACCCTCGACGGTGACGAGAAAACCGGTGCAAAGATCGTCCTGCGCGCGCTGGAGGAGCCTGTCCGCCAGATCGCTGCGAATGCCGGCATGGAAGGTTCGGTCATCATCGACACGATCAAACGCTCTGAGAAGGTTGGCTATGGCTTCGATTTCTACAAAGAGACTTACGGCGATATGATCGAACTCGGCATCGTCGATCCGACCAAGGTTACCAGAAGCGCAATCCAGAATGCGGCTTCGGTTGCAGCGATGGTTCTGACCACCGAATCGCTGGTTGCTGACGAGAAAGAGGAAAATCCGGCTCCTGCAATGCCTGCTGGCGGCATGGGCGGCATGTACTGATTTGAGAAAATAAGAGCTTTCGACCCCCTGCATCGTTCTGGTGCAGGGGTTTACTTTTATGATGGATTGTGCTAATATAGAAAAGTTAATCTTGAAATCTGTAGACATGCCATGACAGAAAGGAATGAGAAGATGGAGGCAAGAAAAGAGAACAAGATGGGCACTATGCCGGTTAGCAGGCTGCTCATCAGTATGTCGCTCCCAATCATGATTTCGATGCTGGTGCAGGCGATGTACAACATCGTAGACAGTATTTTTGTGGCGCAGGTGAGCGAGAATGCCCTGACTGCGGTTTCTCTGGCATTTCCGGTTCAAAACCTGATGATCGCGGTATCGGTGGGTACCGGTGTGGGTATCAACTCGCTGCTCTCCCGCAGGCTGGGGGAACGCAATTTCGAGGACGCGAATGCTACCGCGGAAAATGGGCTTGTCCTGGCGGTCATCAGCGCGGCATTGTTTGCCCTGTTTGGCGGGCTGTTTTCAGAGCAGTTCTTCCGGCTGTTTACCCAGACCGAGGAGATTGTCGAGATGGGGACCGGTTATCTTACCATCTGCACAGTGTTTTCCTTCGGGATTTTTTTACAGGTCACAGCCGAGCGGATCATGCAGTCGACAGGCAACACGATCTACAATATGATTACACAGGGGATCGGCGCGATCACCAATATTATCCTTGACCCGATCCTGATTTTTGGTCTGTACGGGATGCCCGCGATGGGCGTCAACGGTGCGGCGGCCGCAACCGTGGTGGGACAGATTCTGGCGATGGTGCTTGGTCTGCTCTTCAACGTCCTGTTCAACCATGACGTCAGGATCAGCTTCAAAGGGTTCCGTCCCAACCTGCGCATTATCCGGGAAATCTATAAGGTCGGTGTGCCTTCGATCATTATGCAGTCGATCGCAACCGTCATGACAATCGGGATGAACAAAATCCTGATTCCCTTTACCGAAACAGCGGTTTCGGTGTTCGGCGTCTATTTCAAGCTGCAGAGCTTTGTCTTTATGCCGGTGTTCGGACTGACCAATGGGCTGGTGCCGATCGTGGCTTATAACTATGGAGCGCGCAAAAAGGAACGGATCATTCATGCGGTCAAGGATGCGGCGCTCTATGCATTCAGCATCATGGCATTGGGTTTGCTGATCTTTCAGACAATGCCGGTGCAGCTCCTGCGGATGTTCAAAGCCTCCGATTCGATGCTGGCCATCGGTGTGCCTGCCCTGCGGCTGATCAGCATCAGCTTTTTGGGGGCGGGCGTATCGATCGTCTTTTCGTCGGTTTTCCAGGCGGTCGGAAACGGCGTGCTCAGTCTGGTGACTTCGGTTGCGCGCCAGCTGATCGTTATTCTGCCGGTGGCGTGGCTGATGGCGCGCGAGTTTGGCCTGAATGCGGTCTGGTTGTCGTTCCCGATCGCGGAGGCGGTTTCCCTGCTGCTTTCGTTGATTTTCTACCACCATGTCTATCAGACGATGATCGAACCGCTTTTCGAGGAAGAGCCTGCGTGAGCACAGGACAGATGAAGAAAAAAGAAATGTAATGCTGGAGGAAAAGTGGGGGGATTTCGCGTGGAGAATCAGGTCAGATTGTGTTGCCCCTGTTTGTTTGGGCTGGAAAGTGTACTTTCGTTTGAGATTAAAAAGATCGGCGGAGAAAATTTGGAGGTGACGGATGGCCGCATCTTTTTTGATGGGGACCTTTCGATGGTCGCGCGCGCGAACCTCTGGCTTCGCACCGCCGAACGGGTGGGAATTGTAATCGGCAGGTTCCGCGCGGAATCGTTTACCGAGCTGTTCGACCAGACTGCGGCCCTCCCTTGGGAACGGTTTATCGGTGTGGACGACCGGTTTCCGGTGAAAGGTTCGTCGCTCAATTCCAAACTGCACAGTGTCCCGGACTGCCAGAAGATTGTCAAACGGGCGATCGTGCGGAGGTTTGAGCAGGTCTATCACCAAAGCCTGTTCAACGAGACGGGTGCACTTTATCAGGTGCAGTGCTCTATCTATAAGGATATGGTAACCCTCCTGCTTGATACGACCGGTGCGGGCCTGCATAAACGCGGCTACCGCAGCAATGCGAATGAAGCGCCGATCAAAGAGACGCTTGCCGCCGGGATCGTCGATCTGGCGCGGGTGCGCGGGGATTCGCTGGTCTATGATCCGATGTGTGGTTCAGGTACATTGGTGATCGAAGCGGCGATGAAGGCGCTGAACATCGCGCCGGGCATCCGCCGCAGGTTCACCGCGCAGGACTGGCGGTGTTTTCAGGATGGCACCTTCGAGCGGGAACGGCGGGAAGCAGTTGCGCAGGTGCGGCGGGATGCTGCATTTTTGGCTTACGCTTCGGACAACGATCCGGAATCGGTTCGTCTGACGCAGGAGAACGCCGTCAAAGCCGGGGTAGCCTCCCGGATCAAGGTGAAGCGGGCGGACCTCTCGGACTTCCGTCCGCTGGACACCGAACGGCCAGGAATCGTGCTGACCAATCCGCCTTATGGGGAGCGTCTGCTTGACTTACAGGAGGCGGAACAGATCTGCCGCACGATGGGGGAGGTCTTTGTTCCCGGCGACCGAACCGGTTACTATATCATCAGCCCGCACGACTCGTTTGAAGAGCTGTTCGGGCGGCCTGCCGCCCGCCGCCGGAAGCTCTACAACGGTTCGATTCGCTGCCAGCTTTTCATGTATTTCCAGAAGCCGGACAAGCACCCGCGCGGGTCCGCCGAATCCAGCGATGATACCAAGCACACTTGATAAAGAATGTTTTTTTCGAGTAGCCTTGATTATAGCGATCAGATCGAGCCGCCTGTCAGTTTTTTGACTGACAGGCGGCTGCATTTCTTGTCCGTTTTCTGCATAGATTGAAACAAAGGGAAGAAAAGGGGAGTATGCAGGATGGCAGAACGGAGAGCGCGCCGGAGGATTCCGGGACGGGACAGACAGCAGGATACAGGAGCAGGGCTGCTTTTGGGGCAGATCGTGATCTGTGCGGCAGCGGTAGCGGTGGCACTGGGGCTATCCACAGCGAACCCAATGCAGGCTGCGGCCGTTTCTCCAAAGATTCAGCTGCTGATGACCGCAGAAAAGGTCACACTGCCGGAACAGGCGGTCATAGCGGCAAAGGAACAGGGGGGGATGCTTTGGAACCGCACCCGTGAAACCGTTCTTGGATGGCTCGAACTGCTGCTGCGCGACAACCGGCATCCCGCTGCTGTACAGGAGACAGCCGGAGAGGAGCTGAATGGCGTGGGTGGCTGGACGGGGACTGACGACCAGTCCCACCTTCCTGCATCCTGTTCCCTCGCGCCGCTGTTCTGTTCCGCACAGGTGGAACCGCCGGTCAGCGGGCGGGTGACCTCGTTTTATGGGTTCCGCATCCATCCGCTGACCGCGGCAGACGACTTTCATCGGGGGCTGGATATTGCGGCGCCATCTGGCGCAGGGATTCATACCCCGCTTCCCGGCAGAGTGGCCGAGATTGGGGAATCGGCGATCTATGGCAACTATGTCACGCTGGATCATGGAAATGGCTGCCAGACCACCTACTGCCACTGTGCGGAGATTATCGTGGAGCAGGGGGCCAACCTGCGCAAGGGGGAGCTGATCGCGCGGGTGGGAAGTACGGGAATTTCGACCGGCCCGCATCTGCATTTTGAGGTGCAGAAAAATGGGGTTTATTTTAATCCTGCATGGGTCGTGGATGGGATGGAAGGCTATGGAATTTAGAGCAGGCGGGACAAGGGTGTCCTTTTCATTCGGTTTTTTCGCGGTACTCGCGGTTTATATGCTGGTCGACCGGGAAGGGATTGGGCTTCCTGCACTTGCAGCGGTTGTCCTGCACGAGAGCGGGCATATCGTCCTGATGCGGTTGACCGGTTATCAGATTCCGGAGATGCGGTTCAGCCCGTTTGGAGTGCAGATCGAGCGTTGGGGGCTTTTGCCGGACGGGCGGGAAGCGGCGGTCTATCTCGGAGGCGTGCTTGCGAATCTGCTTACCGGAGGAATCGTCTGGCTGTTCTGCGGCTGGAATCTGTTTACCATCGTGAGCCTGGGCTTGATCCTGTTCAATCTGCTTCCGGTCGGCCGGCTGGACGGTGGACAGCTCCTGCGGCTGGCGTTGGGACGGGGCTGCTCTCCCGAACACGCCGATCGCCTGCAAAAATGGATTGGATTTCTGGTGCTGACACCGCTTTTCGCCTATGGATTTTACCTGGCTGCACAGGGGAACTACACCCTCCTGCTGACAGCGGGCTATCTAGCGGTTACCCTTCTGCGTGGTTGACAGGAGGGCTTTCTTTTTCGTCTTTTTTCGGAGAGGGGGCGGTCAGGCGAACAGAGGTGAAAACGCAGATCAGGAGATAAACGGTCAGGGCGCTTCCCCACTCCAGGAAGGCCAGGTGGGGCCTGGGATACAGCCGCCAAAGGGCTGTCACAGCCATATGGACTGGGGAATAGGCGAAAAACCAGACTGAAATTCGGTAAAACAGTCCGCGGGAGTCCTGCACTGCGCGGGTACCGAAATATGCGAGAAAACCGGCTTCAAAGGCAATCACTCCGACGAGATTCAGCGTCAGACCAATCCAAACCATCAGTTCGGACTGAATGAACCGTCCTATCAGCCCGCACAGGCACGCGAGCGACTGCATCCCGACCAGCAGCAGGACTGCCGCCTGCTGTTTCTGTTTTGTGTACCGGCTGATTTGGTCTTCGGCTGCGTCCGGGGGTTCCGGCTCGCTGTCATTCAGCAGGAAATCGACGGTCACACCAAACCGTTTGCTGATCCGTAGCAGGTTCGGCGCGTCGGGAAGCGCTGTACCCATCTCCCAACGGGAGACAGCCTGTCTCGACACTTCCAGATGTGCGGCCAGATCCTCCTGGGACAGCCCTTCCCGTTTCCGCAGATGTAGGAGTTTTTCTGCAAAGTTCATTCAAAACACCTCCGAGCTGATTTCCCTCATTATATCATTTTCCTGTATTTTGTCTACCGCATCGACTTTACATTCCCGCAACCGGATGTAACATCTGTGCCATGCCAGAAAAATACGGTAAAAAACAAAGAAATTCAGCGCTTGAACAGAGAATACGCCTTGAATTTACCTGCACTCTCCGATATAATAGAAAAATAACCTGTAAATCTGCCTATATTGGAGGAAAAGATACATGCGCAAGCAACTGGAAAAGGTCTACGATCCCAAACAGGTCGAGGACAGAACCTATCAATTTTGGATGGACGGCAACTACTTCCATGCAGAAGTGGACCCCAAAAAGGAGCCGTATACCATCGTTATCCCGCCGCCTAACATTACTGGACAGCTCCACATGGGACATGCCCTTGACGAAACCTTTCAGGACATCCTGATCCGCTGGCGCAGGATGCAGGGGCGCAGTGCGCTCTGGCTGCCGGGGACCGACCACGCTTCGATCGCGACCGAAGCGAAGATCGTCGAGGCGATGCGCGCCGAAGGGCTGACCAAAGAGGGGATTGGCCGGGAGAAGTTCTTAGAACGCGCATGGGAATGGAAAAAACAGTATGGCGGGCGGATTGTCAGCCAGCTGAAAAAGTTGGGTTCCTCCTGCGATTGGGAACGTGAGCGGTTCACGATGGATGAGGGCTGCAACAAGGCGGTCAAGGAGGTGTTCGTCAATCTCTATGAAAAGGGCCTGATCTACCGCAGCGAACGGATTATCAACTGGTGCCCCCACTGCAAAACCTCGATCTCCGAAGCAGAGGTCACCTACGAGGAAAAAGCGGGGCACTTCTGGCATATCAATTACCCGATTGTGGGGACTGACCGGATGCTCGAGGTCGCGACCACCCGCCCGGAGACGATGCTCGGCGATACCGCAGTCGCAGTGCATCCGGATGACGAGCGGTACAAGGACCTGATAGGAAAGATGGTTCTGCTGCCGATCGTGAACAAGGAAATTCCGATTATCGCTGATACCTATGTCGAGATGGATTTCGGCACCGGTGTGGTAAAGATTACCCCGGCGCATGATCCGAACGACTTCGAGGTTGGCCTGCGACACAACCTGCCGGTTATCAATGTGCTGAATGAGGATGCGACCATCAACGAGAACGGTGGAAAATATGCTGGCATGACCCGCGAGGAATGCCGTAAAGCGATCGTCTCTGATCTCGAAGCGGGTGGATTCCTCAAAGAGGTGGAGGACTACAGCCACAACGTCGGAAGCTGCTATCGGTGCAGCACCATCATCGAGCCGCGCGTGTCCAAGCAGTGGTTTGTCCGGATGGAGCCGCTTGCCAAGCCCGCTAACGAAGCTGTGCGGGCGGGCAAAACGAAGTTTGTCCCCGAGCGGTTCGACAAAATCTACTTCAACTGGATGGACAACGTAAAAGACTGGTGCATCTCCCGTCAGCTCTGGTGGGGACACCGAATTCCAGCATGGCATTGTGCCGACTGCGGGGAGATCACCGTCTCCAAAGAGGAGGTTCACGAGTGCGCCCACTGCCACAGCGGGAACGTCCATCAGGACCCCGACACCCTTGACACCTGGTTCAGCTCGGCGCTCTGGCCATTTTCGACCCTTGGATGGCCGGACAAAACCGAAGAGCTGAAATATTTCTACCCAACCAACACGTTGGTCACTGCTTATGACATCATCTTTTTCTGGGTTGCGCGGATGATCTTTTCCGGTATTGCACATATGGGGGAGGTTCCGTTTGATACGGTGCTGATCCATGGCCTTGTGCGTGATGCGCAGGGACGCAAGATGTCCAAGAGCCTGGGCAACGGGATCGACCCGCTGGAGATTATTGACCAGTATGGCGCGGATGCGCTCCGCTTTACCCTCGCGACCGGAAACAGTCCGGGCAATGATATGCGTTTCTCGGACGAGAAGGTCAACGCCTCCCGCAACTTTGCGAATAAGCTCTGGAACGCCAGCCGGTTTATCCTGATGAACCTCTCGGACGAGGTGGATGTGGTCAAGTTACCGGATACCCTCACAGTTGAGGACAAGTGGGTACTTTCCAAATACAATACGCTGGTGAAGGATGTCACCGAAAATCTCGAGAAATTTGAACTGGGGATGGCGGTACAGAAGCTCTATGACTTCATCTGGGATATCTTCTGCGACTGGTATATAGAGCTCTGCAAATCCCGGCTGCAAGCGGGTGGAGCATCTTCGCTTGGCGCACAGCAGGTGCTGGTCTATGTCATGGAGGGCACTCTCAAGCTGCTGCATCCGTTTATGCCGTTCATCACCGAGGAAATCTGGCAGGCGCTCCCGCACGAAGGGGAGAGTATCATGGTTTCCGCATGGCCGGTCTATACCCCGTCGCTCGCTTTCGCCAAGGAGGAGGCTGACTTTGAGAAGGTCATGGATGCGATCCGCGCAGTCCGCAACCGCCGCGCCGAGATGAATGTCCCTCCCTCCAGAAAGGCGCAGCTCTGTATCGCCACCGGGGAACCGGAGGTGTTCGAGCAGGGACGCCCGTTCCTCCAGCGGCTGGCGTCCGCTTCTGAGGTGACAGTGGCGGATAGCTTCACAATGGAAGGTGCGGTTCAGGTCATCACCAATGCGGCGCGCATCTTCATCCCGATGGATGAGCTGGTCGATAAGGAAAAGGAGATTGCCCGTTTGAACAAGGAGAAGGAGAAGGTGGAGAAGGAGATTGGGGCCCTCTCTAAAAAATTGGACAACCCTGGCTTCGTCTCCAAAGCACCGGCAGCAGTTGTCGAGGGCGAGCGCGCCAAGCTCCAGCAGCAGAAGGAGCGTCTTGCCCGGATCGAAGAGTCGATCGCGGTATTCCAATAAGCAATCCGCAAGGGTTTCGCCCTCCTGTAAAAAGGCGGGGCGGAACCTTTGTTGCATAAGGGAGATTCTCTATTTCTAAGAAAGGAAGGAAAAGGGTTGAGGCGCTGCATTGTGGCAGCCGGTGTCGTCACACAAACCATCGAAACAAATACAGGAGGAATTTTCCATGACGATACCGGAACAGAAAATCTATCCTCGAACAGGGGATACCCAGACGGTTTATCTGAAAAATGTGATTACAAATCCCAACATTCTGGTAGGGGAATACAGCATCTACAACGATTTTGAAAACGACCCAACCCGGTTTGAATGTCAGAACGTGCTTTATCATTATCCAATCAACCACGATAGGCTGGTGATCGGGAAATTCTGCTCAATCGCCTGTGGTGCGAAATTTTTATTCAACAGTGCCAACCATACCCTCCGGTCATTATCCACCTACCCGTTTCCCCTGTTTTTCGAAGAATGGGGATTACAGAAAGAACGTGTGGCCGATTCTTGGGACAATAAAGGGGACATTGTGATTGGGAATGATGTCTGGATTGGGTATCAGGCGGTAATTCTGTCGGGGGTCACTATCGGGGACGGCGCGATTGTCGGTTCCCGCGCGGTTGTGACAAAGGATGTGCCGGCCTATACCATTGTATGCGGGGTCCCGGCGAAACCGATCCGCCGGCGTTTCCCCGAAACAACGGTACAGAAACTGTTACAGTTACAATGGTGGGACTGGCCGGAGGAGCGGATTGCCGAAAATATCGCGGCGATTCAGTCCGGCAGGATCGAACAGATCGTATAATTTTAATCTTTAGAGCTGTTCTTACATTTGTTGGAAATGAAAAGCGGCACTGAGAACACCAAACCAAAGGGGGTTATTATGGATTATCAGGAGGCTTTGGCCTACATCCATTCCCACAGACGCTTTGGCGCAAAGCCTGGTCTGGAACGGATGCGGGCTTTGCTCACACTGCTCGGCAACCCACAGGAGCAGCTTTCCTGTGTGCACATAGCGGGCACCAACGGCAAAGGCTCGACCGTTGCGATGATTGCAAGCGTCCTGCGGGCAGCAGGTTATAAAACCGGTATGTATATTTCGCCGTACGTGCTGGAATACCGGGAGCGGATACAGGTAAATGGCGAGATGATCCCGCGAGATGCGCTGGTGCGACTGGTCGAGCGGATACAGCCGTTTGCCGAACAGGCGGGGGAACTCACCGAGTTTGAACTGAATACCGCGCTTGCGTTTTGCTGGTTTGCCGAGCAGGGTTGCGGCATTGTCGTTCTGGAAACCGGCCTGGGCGGACGGTTTGACGCCACCAACGTGATTCAACATCCGCTGCTCTGTGTGATTACCTCGATCGGGCTGGATCATACCGAGATTCTTGGGGATACCCTCGCACAGATTGCCGCAGAAAAGTGCGGAATCTGCAAACCGGGGGTGCGTACGGTGGTCAGCGCGCGGCAGGCTCCGGAAGCATTCGAGATCATCCGGCAGCATGTTGTCGGGCGGAATGGTGCGGTGATGGTCAGCGTGTCCGACGTCGAGCTGGAACAGACGCTTGCGACCGCCCAAATGCGTATTTCGGGCAGTGAGATCAGCTTGAACGGATTGAAGCTGCATCTGCCGCTTGCGGGGGAACACCAAATTTTGAATGCATGGACAGCGTTTACCGCTTTGCACGAGCTATCGAAAAAAGGATTTCCCAAAGCGGCGCAAGCGTCCGCACTCCGGAGCGGTTTGGAATCGGTGCGGTTCCCGGTGCGGATCGAGACGGTCTGCACCGACCCGCTGACCATCCTGGATGGCGCACACAACCCGCAGGGGGCGCAGACCCTTGCCCGCGCACTTGAGATGCTCGGCGAAACCCCGGTCACCGGGGTGATGGGGGTGCTCTCCGATAAGGACAGTGCCGGTGCGCTCGATGCCCTTGCGCCGCGGTTCCGGAGGTTGATCTGTGTCACGCCGGATAATCCCCGCGCGCTCGATGCACACGATCTAGCGGCGCGGGCGGACGCACTGGGATTGCAGTCGTCGGCAGCGCACACACTCGAGGAAGGGCTGTTCCTCGCACAGGCAGTTGCAAAATCCGAACAGGGGGCGGTGGTAGTCTGCGGGTCGCTTTACCTGGCGGCGCAGGCGCGTAAACTCCTGCTTAAAAAGGAGGCAGACGGATGCGGCTGATCGGTTCCCAATATCGGGAGACGGGTGCCTTTTTTCGGAAGAAACTCGCATTCCCGACACTTTTCTGTACTCTGTTTTTCTTTTCAGTGGTCTTTTTGAGCGGTTGGGTATTCCAGCAAAATCAAGAGCTGCTTGAACAGGCCACAGAACAGATTTTTACCCTGTTTGAGGGAAAGAATCTTGAAATTGAAGGGCACATCAGCCCGCTTCTGCTGCTTGCAAACAATCTGATTGCAAGTGCGGAAGGGATGCTGCTCGGATTGATCCCATTCCTTTTTCTGCCGCTTGTGACATTGGCGATCAATGCGGCGGTGATCGGTGGGTTGGGCGCCTATTCCATTCAACTGCTCGGCTGGCGCTTTATTCTGGCGGGCATCCTGCCGCATGGAATATTCGAACTGCCAGCGCTTTTGCTTGCGGGTGCAATGGGAGTGCGGCTCTGCCTCGAGATGATCCGGTGGGTCCTTCGTAAGCCCTGCACCCACACGTTTCCCGAACTGTTGATGGAGACGGCGCGGTTTTTCCTGTTGATTGTTACCCCGCTGCTGGTTCTTGCGGGACTGGCAGAAGGATATCTGACTCCGCTTGTGCTCGAGCTGGTTATGGGTGGCGTTTAGAGAATCTTTGAAGAGAAGGCTTTTTTGTTCGTAAAAAGCCTTCTCTTTTCGCGTCCCGGACTCGTAGTCTTTCTTTAAGACTGGCGAAATTTTGGACTCGGTACGCTTTTGGGACATCAGCCGCATGAGAAACAGATTCCCAGCGGAAAATCTGTACTGCCCGACCATCTGCGACAACTTTTTTATATCAAAAGCTCTATCCTGTGTGATAGGGCTTTTTGTTTTTTAGAATCGAAACACTTGAAAAGAACCGGGATGATCCTTTTCAAGCCTGTGGCGATTTCTGCCGCAGCAAGTAGCCTTACATAGTCATCCAGCACACAAACTGTGCTGGCGGGCCTTTATCCGCTGCTGAAAAACAAAGCGCCTGTTTTTTTGAAGTGTTTTGGCTAGAAAGCAGTTTGCAGCCGTTTGAGGATAGAAAGGATGTAGAAACGATGTCTGTACAAATTGAGATTGCTGAAGAATACTGCATTGCGCGGCTGATCGGCGAGATCGACCATCACAACGCGAAGGAACTCCGTGATGCAATCGACAATGCGGTTATGACCGGGCAGGTGCGGGAGCTGGACTTGGATTTCCGGGAAGTCAGCTTTATGGATTCCTCGGGGATTGGTTTGGTAATGGGACGATATAAGCTGATGCAGGAGCTGGGCGGAAACCTGCATCTGATCAATATTGCAGGGCACCTCAAAAAGGTGATGATGCTCGCGGGGCTGGATCGCCTTGCGATTCTGGACAGGCCGGAACAGCGCAGACGTCGGCCTCCTGCGGAACCTGTTCTGGAGGAAGCACCGGAAGAGATGCAGGAAGCTGGGCGCTTTGAGGAAGAACTGGAGGACATTCCATTCGGGATCGGAGGGGAGGAAGTATGAAACCGGTTAACACAATGAAGCTGCAATTTGAAGGGCGGTCGGTGAACGAATCATTTTCTCGTACGGCAGTCGCGGCATTTGTGGCACAGCTGGACCCAACGGTTGAAGAGCTGGCAGATATCAAAACAGCGGTCAGTGAAGCGGTGACCAACTGTATCGTACATGGTTACCGTGATCGACTGGGAATCGTTTACATATCCGCCAGTCTCTATCCGGACCGCCGGATCCAGATCAAGGTGCGTGACAAGGGTTGCGGCATTCCGGACATCCAGCGGGCGATGGAACCGATGTATACTTCGGTTCCCGAGGAGGAGCGCGCCGGTCTCGGTTTTGCAGTCATGCAAAGCCTGATGGATCGGGTAAAGGTCATCTCCAAGGAAGGGAAGGGGACGACGGTGACGCTGGAAAGGAGTATCCGCTGTAAGGGGGAATGATGCCGATGATCGAATGCCAGACATCCGCGTCCAAAAGAGAGGAGACAATTTCCAACAACATTGGTCTGGTGCATTCCTGCGCCCACAGGTTTAAAGGCAGGGGGATCGAGTATGACGATCTGTTTCAGGCGGGATGCATGGGGTTATGCAAGGCAGCGGACGCATTCGACGAGGGGCGCGGGGTGCGTTTCTCAACCTATGCAGTGCCGGTTATCCTCGGAGAGATGCGGCGCCTCTTCCGGGATGGGGGAGCGGTTAAGGTTTCGCGTACACTCAAAGAACTGTCCATCCGGGTAAATCGGGAACGGGAACGGCTCTCCAACCTTTGGGGGCGGGAGCCGGGCATCTCCGAACTGGCGCAGTCTCTTGATCTGCCCGAGGAACAGGTGGTTGAGGCAGTCTGTGCGTCCGCACCGCCGATTTCTCTGACCGGAAGTGACGAAGATGGAGGGATGCAGATTGATCTGCCGGTCGAGTCCCCCGAGGATCTGCTTTCCGATCTCATCGCACTCAAGCAGGTGGTCGGAGAATTGGAACCCAATGATCGCAAACTAATTGTCCTTCGGTATTTTTCAGAAAAGACCCAAACCCAGACTGCGCAGGCACTGGGGATGACGCAGGTACAGGTTTCCCGCAGGGAGAAAAAAATTCTTGCAGCCCTGCGCGCCCAACTCAGCGGATAGGGACCTGTCCGGGTCTATAAGTCACCAAGCCTGTCGGCCCTATAAGCAAGACAGGCAACGTCAATAGATAAGCCGGATTCTGTCGGGATTGATGCTGGACAATCCCGACAGAGATGTCCGGAGCGGGGCAATGCCATCCGATCTGTGGATGGATGACACAGTCGGAAGCGTGTTTCGCGCACCGATTCTATCTGAAGCGGCAGGTCTTCATACGCAGGCTGTTCAAGGGCTGTCGCCACCCCCATACTGCCACCGCTTGGGTTTGCTCCTGGTGTATCCTATGCAGCCCAGCTGGGAATGGGAACTGGTGTTTGAATCTACAAAATTGCCTGTCTGCAGAAGGGAGAGAGAGAACGAAGCCCGGCGTTCGGGGATTTCCGAACGCCGGGTGATTTTTTGGTTATTTTAGGGAAAAAATCTGGTAGCGGAGAGGATGGTCGATCGGGAGAAATCCGTCTTGGCAGCGGGCGTAGAGCCTGCCGCAGAATGCGCACTGATAGAGTGGGCAAGGCTGCGGCAGGCCGGGGATCCGAGCGACGCGCCCGTCCGGACGGGCTTCTTTACAGCAGCCTGAGAGGGGGGCAGCATGGATGCGATGAAGCGCATAACCGCTGGTTCGGTCGAACCAGCCGGAGAACCCGTTCATTCGGCCATCTCCCGCGCGCGGTCACGTTTTTGCGCTGCTGGCGCACCGAACCGCTTGACCAGTTTGTATCCCGCGAATACCATGTAAAACTGGACAAAGATCATCGGCAGTCCGGCGATCAGCGAAATGGTCTGAACCGCTTTCAGCTCATTGATGACCAGCAGGCCGATCGAGAGTACCGCAAGCACTCCGGCCCAGAAGATGCGCATTGGCCGGCTGGGCTGGCTGTCAACCGAAAGGGTTTTGGCGCTGCTGCTCGCGAGGATATAGGCGGCGGAGTCAATCGTTGTGGCGAGAAAGATAAAAACCAACAGGCAGAAGAGCAGGATCATCAGCGGGGCGAGCGGCATTGCACGCAGCAGCGAGACGACAACTGCCTCCTGCCCTTGCGTTTCAAGCATCGCGGCATAGTCGACGGTACCGGTCTGCTGGAGATGGAGCGTAAATCCGCCAAAGATGCCGAAACAGAACCAGCAGCCGAGGGTCCCCCACAGCATCTGCTGCCAGACGACGCTGCGCAGCGTGCGTCCGCGCGAGGTACGGACGATAAAAAGCGCCATGAGCGGCATGAAGGTCAGCCACCAGCCCCAGTAAAAGATCGTCCACATCTCCTGAAATTCCCCACTTCCAAATGGGTCGAGCCAGGTGTTGATTCGGACAAAATCCTGTAGATACAGACCGATGCTGTTGACCTCCATCTTCAGGATGTCGATGGTCGGCCCGAGAATCAGCAGGACAGATCCAAAGAGAATCAACAGAACAACATTGATGTCGCTAAGGAGCTTAATCCCTCTGTCCAGGCCGCGAAAGACGCTGAATGTGAAAATCGAAATCCAGATCATGAGGATCACGATCTGCAAGGGCAGGGTATTCGGGATGCGGAACAGTCCGGAGATCAGATTGGAGACGACCGGGACAGCTAACCCCAGTGAAGTGGAAATTCCTGCAAGAATCGCGAACATGACAAGCACGTCGATACATTTTCCCAGAAATCGGCTGATGCTTCCAGGATGGAGATGGTTGTTGACCACCGAAAGCCGCAGAAGATGCTCGTTATCTTTAAAAACAATCAATCCGATGGCGGTAATTGCCGGGATATAGAACGCCCAGGCGCTCAGTCCCCAGTGAAACTGTCCATACATATGGGCGTATTCATACGCCAGCTCGCTGAACGGCTCGATTGAAAGTGCAGGGTCTTTGAGGTAATAGAGCGGTTCGACGAACCCGAGTATGACCGCGCTCGATCCAACACCGGAGGTGAACAGCATCCCTGCCCACGCGAAGTTGGAATAGACAGGTTTTTCTCCCCGTTTGCCAAAGGTGATGTCCCCGAACTTGGAGAAGGTCACCCATCCAAGGAAAGCAAACGAGGTGAGGCATGCGAGGATATACATCCAGCCGAATTGACCGACCACCATGGAATAGAGCATGGAGATGATCCGCCTGGCCGTATCTGGAAAAAAGATGAGAGTCCCAGCGATCACAGCCGAGAGCGTCAATGTTGGAATCACGATAGAAAAATCTGAATTGCTTTGTTTTCGATACATGCTGCACCGACCTTTCTGCAAAATGCAGGCTGGATCTGAATGCCATACCCGCCCCCTTTCCTGAGAGCCGTCTAAAAACCGATAGTTTGCATTTCACTGTTTTCAGACAAACCCAAATATATCCAAATATCCAACCTTAAAAATGACCGTTTGATTGCGACACGAAACCTATTTCCGTGTCATCCCGAACATAATTCGAATCTAATATCCATTTTTCAGATATTATATCACAAAATTTACAAACAGTCAATCTATAGTTTTGTACAGTCTGAACAGTAGTGTAAAAAATCCGGCTTTCGACAAATTGAAAGCCGGATTTTTAGGAAAAATGACAGGGGGTTTTAGGAATCTGCGGCGAAATAATAGGCGCCTGAACGTGCAGCCAAAAACTCGAGCACCAGACCGCTGTCCTCGCTGCGAATGCGGGATTCGACCGCATTGCCTGTGCTGTCATAGACCGCAACCCCCTTGTGGCTGCGCAGGAAGGGGGGGATGCCCAGCCGGATTAGTACCGGTTGGGCAGGATCTTTTTTTTCTCCATTCTTCGCATCTTGGAAAGTGACCGAATATTCATAAAAGATTTTCTTGGTGATATTGGGAAGGGTACGTGCGCTCTCTGCGCCGTCGATGGAAAAGACGGCGTTGCCTAATGGGAAGCCGCGCAGCATCCCAATCGCATCGACTGGCTGTCCATCCACTTCAGCCTTCCAGGTTACCCCGGTCACATTGCAGTTGATCTCGTAAAGGGTGGACAGCCGCCGCCAGATGGTTTGCCCAACCATACTGCGCTTTCGCATATCCAGTGCGTAATAGTCGAGCAGGGATTGTTCTGCGTCAAGCTCAACAGCGACCTCTGCCTTTTGCATAAACTCATAAAGCTCGGTAGAGATAATCATGGTGAATTCGCGGGCAGGGCTGTGGTTACCGTAGGCATCCTGCGAGCAGATGTCGAAGGTGTAGACCCCCGGTTCCTTGAAGGTTTCTATGTAGGAATCCCACTGTTTTTCGATCGGCTGCCAGACGCCATCTTCGCGACGGATCGCCATATGGTCGACGTCATGCATGATTTCGGTGTAGACTTTGATCTGCGTACCCTCGGGATAGATGTTTGAGTCACCGATTTTCTTTTCCGAAACTGCTACCAGCGGTGTTTCGGGCGGGAAAACGTCGATTCCGGGACGCATACGGTTCAGCCACCGCACGAGCACAGAAAGGTGCTCCTCTTCGTCAGCAGGGAAATAGGCGCGCTGTACATCGGTCAGGTCACTGAACTGTCCCTGTACCGACATGATCTCCGCACGCCGGGCTTCAACCATCTGGTCATTCGAAGCGTCAAGCGAGGGAAGCGCGCGGCAGGCATCCAGCACACCGGCAAGCTGAACATCAATAATAAACGAAACATCCTGCGGTTTGCTGCGCAGGCCATCGGCGTCCTCGGTACAGAATCGGAACCGGTATACACCATCGTTCTGGAAGTTAAGAGTGCATGTCCCGTCCTCGCCGAGCGAAAGGGACATCCATAACCCATCTTCTTTAATCAGAACCTCCCGTACGCCTGGCTCAGCCGAAAGGGTGAGGGTTACAGGGGAACGGTAGACCGATGTTCCTTGCAGTGTTTCGCCGGTGGTTTCGATTTTCAGTGTGTCTTCAGGCCGCTCGGCGGCCAGAACAGGGAGTGTTTCGAACGGCAGCAGGAGCGCAAGAGCAAGCATAAAAGAGAGCAGTTTTCTTCTGAACACAGTAGTTGAGCATCCTTTCTTTTCGACTACAGAATCACATCATCAATGCAGAGAGGAATTGTGTGACGATTCTCAAGTATACAAAATCCATTCCAAGCAGATTTATCGAATATTATAGCATATTTCTTTGGAAATGTCAGCAACCGGGAAAAATTTGCCTATAATCGTTCCAGCCGCCCATCTGCAAGGCAGAATGCTTCTCCAGCGCTGAAGCTGCGTGCTTGCCCCGAAAACAATGCTTCATTTTTTTCAGGATGGTCATAATAATGCCTTTGATTCATTTGAATACCAGTATACCGCTTTCTATGGCTGTTCAATTGAGCACTGCCTTTTTGAACAGTATCCCAATCTATATTGTATATTTTCTACATTTTTATAGATAGCATCTACATAAGAGGGGGGAATTGTGATAGAATGGAACTATTTTAAAAAGACAGGGGACAGAAAGATGGATGCATCCTATCACAGGCATGATATAAACGATAAAGTATGGGAGTTGTTCGAACCACATTTGCGGGGGCAACGAGGCCAGTGGGGCGGGATTGCTCAGGATAACCGCCGTTTTATCAATGCGATATTTTGGGTATTGCGAACCGGAGCGCCCTGGCGTGACCTGCCTCCCGATTACGGGAAGTGGGGCAGTGTTCATCAGAGGTTCATCCGTTGGCACAGAAAAGATGTTTGGGAAAAACTCTTGGAATATCTTGATTACTACAGCAACTGCCGTATAAGGCAAAGCTGAAGGGCTTGCCGCCTGCGCTTCACAGACAACAAGCCCTTTCGGCTCCTTGAACAATCTCTTGTCTCAAACTTTGTCTAACTTTTGGGGATCACTTCAATGTGCGGACTGACCAGTGCTATGGACAATATCGCCCACTCCTCTGCTGAGATTGAGAAAATCACCCGAGTAATTAAGGATATTGCTTTCCAGACCAACATCCTGGCATTAAGAACCCGTATTCACAACCATTCGACACCGTCTGAGCGGTTTTTTTGTCAGCCTGCCGCGTTGAAAAATCTTGCAATACACAAAGTATTGTCTGCGTTTTTTCGCCTTGCAGGGCAGCAAAATCCCTCGCCCATCCGGCATCCTCTGATTATGAATACAGGTTCTTATTCCTCGGCGTCTTCCGGAAGACGCTCGACTTCGATGGGAACTTCCGCATTTCCCTCTACAGCGGCTGTGGCGAGGAGCTGGCCAACCAGCAGTTTGAAACTGTTCGAAGAGACGGTAGCACCTGCGACATTGTCCACCTGGGTAACATCATTTTCAGCCTTTTCCCAGTTATTCACAAGTGCAGAAACAGCATCGCTGTAGGAAAGGCCAGTGGCCTCTCGCATCCGATCCGAAAGTGCGGTATCGGCGGAGCGTCTGGCTGCATCATCCTTTTCGGAGATTGCGTCAAACTCATCGACCGTCACTTTGCCGTTTTTGATCTTGAGTACAACGTATTCTTTCCAGCCGTTCTCGTCAAAGTCCGCAAAACGGGCAGTGTAAAGGCCATCGGCGAGACGAGAAACAGCGATCTTTCTTTCACCGCCTGAAGTCATTTGTGCAGTCAATGCACGCATGAGTTTTCCAAACGTTTTGGTCGCTGCGCCGCCATTGGTCGGGGCAGTCATCTTGGAGAAATCCCCACCATTGTCAAGACAGCCCTGCGCAATCGCCGGGTAGTAATCGGCAGGACCATCTGCCTGCGCGTTCAATTCGGAATCTTCGGTAATCAGTTTGGAGGAATCCTCCTCACCGGATGCATTATAGATGATTTCGGTGATTTCTCCGCCTTCGACCGTCAACGTAACAAATTCCTGCCATCCATCGCGATTAGCGGACTCCATTCGTCCTTCATAGTTGCCATCCAGGAACCGGGTGCCGATGGTAACTGTGGAGGTATTTCCCTCCTTGGCGGATTCGAGTGCAGTACGCATCATCCGCACAAACCGATAACTGTGTTCTTCGGCCCCTTCCACCGGCTCAATGGTATCAAGATCGCCATCTGCCGCCCGATAGGCCGATTTGATCTCGGCAGCGTAGTCGACCGTCTCGGTATCTTCACCTTCCGGTTCGGATGAAGAAGACGGTTCTGGCTGCACAGCTGCTTCTGATTCGTCCGCCGGTTCGGAAGCGTCGGGGTTCTCGTACGGCTCAAAGCCATAATCCTGGACGGTAATTTCGTCGTCCAGAACCGAGATGGTCAGGTAATCGAGGGTGCTGTCCCCAGCGGGCACAGAATATTTAACCGAATATGCGCCATCCTGATAGATGGAACTGACGACCGGCGGTTCCTCCGGGGCAGAACTGGAAGGCTCCGGCTCGGGAGTCGTGCGTTTACATGCGGAAAGAGAGCCTGCAACAACCAGGCAGGCGAGCAGGGTGGAAAGCAGTTTCTTCATTTATGTGTGACCTCCGATATTCAAAAGTTGCTGGACATTCCATTGCGGTATCCTTGTCCACCAGGATGGAAACAGGGCAGCACCCATGTGCCGGTCCGACCATAACCATTAGTACGATAGCTTATTATACCACTTGACAGCACTTGCGTCAAATTGAATTGAGGACTAGGCTTCGCAGAACAAGACACCAGGGAACAAACCTGTTATGCAGGCCGACCAACACTTCAGCATAGTTTCACCCAATAACAAATCCAACGTCCCTCTTCGAGGACGTTGTTTTTTTGCCGAACTTTTTGATTTTGTTGGGGGCATCCTATCGGATTATTTCAGAGGGATGATCCGAAACGGTTTGTCCTGCTCGATACAGAGTTTAAGCGTATATGCGGTTCCACGGGATTGATTATCCCAGAACGCATAAATCTGATCGGCATATTCGACGATCTGTCGGTTGCGGACGAGCGGTGCGAGGCGTCCGTTGGTTTTATAGTCGGGACGAAATATCCGGATAGGCAGTCCCAGAACCTGAGCAGCCTGCTCTGCCATCTGATCAATCCCATGTGCGCCCCCGCTTACCAGTTCAGTAGCTTCCGGCGGAATGTGCGGCAGCATCCGCTCGAGGGTGAACCCTTTTACATCTCGAGACCCAACAATGGCAATCCGCATCTACCGACACCTCTCTGCAATAAAATGGGAAATTTTACTTCCCATTTTTAAAAATAGGAATTTTCACATGCTGACTGGACAACCTATTACAGTTCTGTTCTCAATTCCGCACTTATAGCCAGAATAGATAAAAATAAGTACGGGTTTTATACGGCAAAAGCCCGCGGGCAGATTCGATGGCTATAGAATCTGACCAAATGCTTCGATTATAACGCTCACGCACTGTGAAAATGATATTGGAAAGTTGGCAGACGTTCCACCCAGTTTTGGTCTGCCGTTGACGACTCGCCCCAAAACCGTATGATAAGCGGATTCTTTCGGCTGTCCTCGAATATTGTAACATAATATAAACCGTTTCACCATGCTTTTTCAAAATTTTTACGGAAAATTTCGGATCGGGGCGAGCAGCCATTTTTCCCTCTGGCGAAAATGCTTGCAGTTATTCCCCGCTATAAAATTTGTGCGGGGTGGAACAGTAAAGGCATGAAAGACATTCAAAAAAATTGTAGGGGGAATCATCCGATGAGAAAGCAATATCAACGGTTTGCGAAGCTGCTGTCACTTGCGATTGTCGCGGTGCAGTCGGTCGCTCTCTATACACAGGCGGTCCTGCCCGACCACTACTATGTAGCGGCGGGAGAAACCCTCAACATACGTTCCAGCCTTCCGATCACCACCCGAAGCAGCCAGGGGAGCTTGCCGGCCGAAGCGTATGCTGCCCCGGGCAACAGCTATAATGTGAACCTTAAACTGCCGTATGGAGTAGAGATCAAACAGGTGCAGGTGCAGGTGGTTGATCGCGAGATGGTCATTCCGGGAGGGAACCCATTTGGGATTAAGATGTTTACCGAAGGGGTGATTGTGGTCGGTCTGAGCGACATTGCCAGCGGTGGCACCTCTCAAAATCCGGCAAAAGAAGCAGGAATTAAGGTGGGGGATATCATTACCTCCATGAATGGGCAGTCGGTTCAGACCAATGAGGATGTTGGGGCAGTGGTTTCCTCCTGCTCGGGCGGGAAGATCAGCGTCGAACTGGAGCGCTCAGGGGAGGAGATGCTCCTCCATCTGCAGCCGGTCCGGGGGGATGACGGTATTTATCGCGCCGGCATCTGGGTGCGGGATAGTTCAGCCGGGATTGGCACCATGACCTATTATAACCCGACCAGCAACGTATTCGCAGGGTTGGGACATGCGATTTGCGATGTTGATACTGGGGACATTATGCCACTGCATTCAGGTGAAATTGTCGGGGTAGAGATCACTGGGGTGAACCGCGGCGAGAGCGGTTCACCAGGCGAGCTGCGCGGCAGCTTCACCGGGGAGCATACCGGGGAACTGCTCATCAACTCACAGGTTGGAATTTTTGGGGTAGGGGAGCGCCCGCTGCGAAATGCGAAACCTGTCCCGCTGGCGATGAAATATGAGGTGACCGAAGGTCCCGCATCAATTCTCTGCACACTGGACGATGGGCAGACGCGGGAATACACCATTTCGATCGAAAAGGTGAGTATTACCGAGAACAATCCGACAAAAAACATGGTTGTTCGGGTGACCGATCCACAGCTTTTGGCAAAAACCGGGGGGATTGTACAAGGAATGAGCGGCAGCCCCATCCTGCAAAATGGGAAACTGGTGGGGGCAGTTACCCACGTTTTCGTCAACGATCCTACTCGAGGATACGGGATTTTTGCAGAAAATATGGAAAAAATGTCAAAGGGAGTCGAAAATAGTCATAAAAACACGCGGTAATTTGAACAAAGTTTTATCTAAAATTTATAAAGCTTTCGTCTGCAAATGCCGTTGTAATGTGCCGGAAATCATGGTAAAATACCGACAGGGACGTGAGATTAAGGAGAGAGCTGGATGAAAGAGCACACAAAAGTGCTGATTGTTGAAGGTAATGGGGATTATTGCAGTAAATGCGCACTGGCGCTTCGGACCTATGGATTTGAGACGATCACCGCTCCTCGTGACGGGCTTGCTGTTACCCGCGTAGTTGGAGAGGCGTTGCCTCAGGTCGTATTGATGGACATTTTTATGCCTCAGTTAGACGCAATCGGCGTCATGAAAGCGGTCAAAGAGATGGGGCTGTTACATCCGCCGCGCTTCATGGTGACTTCTACATTTAGCACTCCTATGCTGGAACAGGAAGTCATGAGCGCCGGAGCTTGTTACTTCTTTTTGATGCCGTTCGATGTCGACCAGATGGTTGAGCGGATCGTCAAGATCGCGGGAGGAACGATTTCGACCGCCAGCGGCCTGCCGGAAACGACCGCTGCAAGCGAACCTGACCTTGAACTGATGGTCACCGAGATCATCCATCAGATTGGTGTGCCTGCACACATCAAAGGATACCACTATGTCAGAGAATCGATTATACTTTCGGTCAAATCTCCTGAAATGATCAATTCGGTAACCAAGCTGCTTTATCCGACCGTCGCCAAACGGTTTGATACGACCGCTTCGCGTGTGGAACGTGCCATCCGTCATGCGATCGAGGTCGCGTGGGACCGCGGCGATGTGGACACGCTTAACAGCTATTTCGGCTATACGATCCACAATGGACGCGGAAAGCCGACCAATTCGGAATTTGTTGCAATGATTGCCGACAAACTGCGCCTTCGTCTGAAAGCTGCGAACTAATCCTATGAATTTCCCGGCAGAACCCGTGTAACCGAGATGCCGCGCCACCCGTTTGAAACGATGGCGCGGCATCTCGGTTTGTTTTGGGTTTTCAGCCATGTGCCGGAATCATCGCAGATACCCGGTTCCGAGAGCAGATTGTTCCCGAAGCTGGAAATGCTGAACTGCGCGCTTCAACTCATCGGCCTGACCATAAAGCTCCTGTGCCGACTGTGCGGATTCTTCAGCGGTGGTGCTGTTGGTCTGGATCACGCTGGAAATCTGCTCCATGCCGCTGGTCAGCTGGTTGAGCGACTGCGCCTGCTGTACCGCAGATTCGGCGATCTGCGCGATCAGTTCGGTTGCTTTTTTCGCCCCTGTCATCACTTCGTCCATCGAGTTGGCAGTATCTGTGGTCAAAGCGGTCCCCTGCTTAATCATGCGCAGCGAATTTTCAATCAGATTGGAGGTGTTCTGCGCAGCTTCCGCACTCTTATTTGCCAGGCTCTGCACCTCGTTTGCCACAACTGCGAAGCCCTTTCCGGCTTCACCGGCACGAGCTGCTTCCACCGAAGCGTTGAGTGCCAGAATATTGGTCTGGAACGAGATGTCCTCAATGGTTTTGATGATCCCGCCGATCTGGCTCGCCGCATTTGAGATGTCCTGCATAGCAGAAATCAGGGTACGGAGTTTCTGGTCACAGACCATCAGTGCGCCTGCCGCCTGGGTCGAACAGGCATGGGCAGTTTCGGCATCTTCGGAGGTGTTGGTTACCTGGTGAGACAGCTCCTGGATGCTGGATGCAAGCGCTTCAATACTCGCAGACTGCTCCATTGCGCCCTGAGAGAGAACCTGAGCACCGGACGCCATCCGTTCCGAGCTTGCAGACACCCGTTCAGCAGTCACATGGATCTGCGCAAGCGCATTGTTGAGCGAATCCAGAATTTGGCGCATCGCCTTCTGAATAGGCAGGAATTCCCCATGGTAATCCAGATCGATCGCAAGATTCATCTTTCCATCTGCCATTTGTGCAAGTTTGGAGTCAATGTCATGGATGTAGGTCTTCAGATCCCGTTTGGTTTCGTGGATCGCTTTCACCAGCATCCCGATTTCGGAGGTATCAGATTCCAGAGGAAACTCGGAGGAAAGATTTCCGCTGGAGATTTCCCCCATCTGGTCGCGGATAATCACAAGCGGACGCAGAACCCGTTTTTGAGTGGATCGTATGCTTACCACCAAAAGGATGCAGACAAGCGCCAGTGCCAGAAAGATGGCAACCTTGATGACATTACAGAGCTGAAGCAGTCCCTGTACCTCTGCGAAGGTACGGGAATCTAATGTCTCAAGAAACTGGGATTTCAGACTGTTGATCTGTGTAATCGCCGCATCGTAATCCTTCCCGTAAACATAATCAACGGCCTCCTTCATGTTACCGGCCTTGACATTTTCCATCGCATTTTCTTCAAGGGGGACCAATTCTTGGGAAAGGTTGGACATTGCATCAATCAGCGCCTGTTCCTCTTTGGTAATGCCGATTTCCTGCATCGCCGCGACGCCCTGATCACGGTTTTTCAGATTGTTGACTTCATTCCAGTAGTTGTCATAGTGGACTGTGTCCCCGGTTGCAGCATAAGCGCGTACCTCGTTGGTCAGATAAGATGAACCGTTCATGAACCGGTTGGCATTGTAGGTTAGATCAAACCGCTCCTGGTTTGCAGTATAAAGCCTACTGTTCATATTGCTGTAAAACAACAGCAGGAGTGCTGTGATCAACAGGGCAAGAATGGAAAAACCATTCAGAATATAGGATCTTGTAGACTGGTTCATCGTTTTTTTCATTTTCATAACCTATCCTTTCGATGCGTTGCACCTCTCCGGGAAGAGAATCCATCTTGCTGAAAACAAGGATGCATTCAACAAAAATCACGTTTCCCCCGTTGAACATGCCAACCGGCGCCGTTGCGGGCAAAACACCATTTTCTCCTCGAACAGAAAGCAAAAAGAGTTGGATTCAACAACGTCCCCTTCTATTCTACAAAAAAATATAGAAAATTTCAACATCTTTCGGTAAATTTCATCAAAGAGATGGGCGAATCTTTAAAACAGAGGGTAAAATAACTGCCAATCGCTCCAAAAGCTGCTCGTAGGACGATAGGCGCCGGGGCAGGCTGCCGGAAGCCCTGCCCCGGTATGGATTGTCTGGAGGCAGCGTTTGCCTGTCAGAGTGCTTTCAGGACAAAAATACGCGAATCGAAATCGCAGCTTGGGGTCCCGCCAGCCGGAACCTCTCCGGCAGAGGGGTCGCTGATCATCAATCCTGCGTACATCAGCTCATCCCCGTAGAAACTTTCGCTGTCATTGATCTGGTAGCAGCGGTCAGGGTCAAGCCCTTGCAGACGGATCCGGGTAAATGGTGCATTCACATCGTTAAGCACCCGGTACCATCCTACAACTGCCTCGGACTGATCCCTGTTCACCGACATCCATGCGGTCACATTGCCCTCAAACGGACTTTTTAAGCGGTAGAACCGGCCAAACTGAAGGGTGCGGCGGTGTGCTTTCATAAAGTTGATCTGCTGGCGAACCTCTTCCTGTTCCGACAGAGTCAGCTGGTTGAGGTCCAACTCGTAGCCAAAAGTACCAAAGCAGGCGACATTCGCCCGGGTGTGCAGCGGGGTGATGCGGAATACCTGATGGTTCGGGACAACCGAGACATGGCTGCCGATGCTGCTGATCGGATAGCAGAATGAGCTGCCATACTGGATTTTCAACCGCTCGACCGCATCTGAGTCATCGCTGGCCCAAGCCTGCGGCGCGTAATAGAGCATACCGGGATCGAAACGTCCGCCGCCACTCGCACAGGACTCAAACAGAACCTCCGGGAACTGGGAGGTCAAACGCTCATACAGGTCATAAACGCCCAAAATATAGCGGTGAAAGACCTCGCCCTGGCGGTCGGCGGGAAGCGCATTCGAGAAGCATTCGGTGATGCTGCGGTTCATGTCCCATTTAATGTAGGAAAGGTTCGCTTCTTCCAAAATTTTGGCCATCATGTGGTAGATGTGATCAACCACCTCTTTACGGGAAAAGTCCAGAACATACTGAAACCGTCCGTGGGAGGCGGGGCGTTCGGGTGTTTCCAGCAGCCAGTCTGGGTGGGCGCGATAGAGCTCCGAGTCCTTGTTGATCATCTCCGGTTCAAACCAGAGCCCAAACTGCATCCCAAGTGCTTCAATGCGCTGTGCAAGCCCTGATATTCCATTTGGGAGCCGCTCAGGGTTTGCAACCCAGTCCCCCAGCCCGGCATGGTCGTTGCAGCGCTTGCCGAACCAGCCGTCATCAAGCACGAAGAGTTCGACGCCACATTCCATGGCCTTCTGGGCGATCTCAACCAACCGATCCTCGGTGAAATCGAAATAGGTGGCCTCCCAGTTGTTAATCAGGATCGGACGCTCCCGGTCACGCCAGATGCCCCGGGCGAGGCGGGTCTGGTAGAGCTGGTGGAAGTTTTGGCTCATGCCGTTCAGGCCTTTATCCGAGTAGACCATAACCGCTTCGGGAGTCTGGAACGACTCCTGTGGTTCGAGCTTCCAGTCGAACCCGGATGGGTGGATGCCGAGCAGCACACGGGTGACATTGTAGGTGTCGACTTCGGCCTGTGCCAGAAAGTTGCCGCTGTAGATTAGGCTGAAACCGATCGTTTCCCCTTGGAATTCATCTGCAGTAGGACGTTTTAGAACGATGAACGGGTTGTGATGGGGAGAGGAGTGGCCGCGCCGGCTTCCGACCGACTGGATTCCCGGCGTGAGCTTTCGAGTCATGAGATGCCGTTCCCGCGCCCATGCACCGGAAAACTGCATCCAGTCATAATTACAGTCCGGCAGATCAAGACAGAGGCTCATCGCAGTGAGCAGATGGACCGCCTTTTTACCACGATTGGTGAACCGGGCGCTCCGCGCGACAGCACCTCCCTCTGAAAAGATGGTATAAAGCAGTTCGAGCGTGATACCGGTAACAGGGTCCTCCAATGTCAATGTCAGGGTTTCGGCCTCGTCATCCCGCTCGGTATAGGTTGCGGGGAGTCCGGCAAGACGGGGTTTCCCGGAGGCAATTTGATGCCCTTTGTAACGGAAATCAGACAGACGGCTTCCGTTTTCCTGCAAAATCTCGACTGCGGGCTGCCGGAAATCGGTTGTCCCATAAACGCCATATTCCTGCTTGACGTGTTCCAGCGAGAAGGTGCGGTCGTCCTCCCGAAGATAGGCGGTGACCGGCCGATGGGTTGCAAGTTCCAGCAGGTGCGAGTAATCCCGTTCTGGGTGGATGTGTTTCCCGAAATAGAGCTGTCCCATCTGCCCGTTTGGAAGGACAGCCATGATATAGCTGATTTCGTTGTTGCATAGGTGGAATGTTTGTTTTTTTTCATCAAAAAAAATAGACATAGCAACGTCCTCCATGGTATAGTCAATTCACCGGATGCACAGAATGCATCATGGTTGCCAGGCTGCGGCTGGAGCCACATTGCTGTTAAGCATAGCACAGGCGGTGGAAAATCTCAAGGGGAAACCTGTTTTTTGTTTGGAAAACCGGTTATTTCCATAAAAAATACCAATCCTGTTTCCAGGACTGGTATTTGGGCGGTCAGTTTGGTATCAGACCCGGTTCTGATACTGGCTGACCATTGCATCAAGATGTTTTTTCAGAGTGGAGCGGCTGAAAATATCGCTTTTCATGTCAACCATTTCTACAGGGCAGCGCCCTTCACGCAGCAGATGCCAGATATAGACACCATATGTATGGAACAGAGATTCGGACCGGGAAATTTCGATCTCATAGAGCTCGTTCAGCCTTCTATACAGGCAGGGTTCGCCATCAATCACTTTGGGTTCATATTCGGGGCCAAGATATTCCAAAAGCTGTTTTTGGGTCTTTACGTCCATCGCACCATCTCCCTTTTTTGAAAATAGTACCATATTGAGGGTGGAAAGACAAGGGATAAAGATAGGCTTTCGGAGATCTGGCTGCAAAAACCCCCTCCACTCCAAAGAGCAGAGGGGACTGTAATCAAGGCATGGATCAGCTCTATTCCAAGGTGATATATCTGCGGATTTCCCCAAGCGTTTCCTTACCAATTCCGTCGACCTCAAGGAGCTGCTCCACAGAGACAAACGGTCCGTGAGAAGCGATATATTCACGGATTGCCTGCGCTTTTGCCGGGCCGATTCCTGGCAGGCGGTCCAGCTCCTCTGCCGTGGCAGTATTGATATTGATCTTTACGCCAGCCAGTTCAGGATAAGGGTCAAGCACCGGCGGCGGGGTAAACTCGATTACGGCAGGGACCTCAAGCGGTGCGTTTTCGACCTGATACCAGATCAGCGTTGCGGTAAGCAGCAGCGCGATCAATCCGAGCGTTCCATAACCAAGTTTGAAATCCATATTTTTGCCGTCTCCTATGTTGTTATTGTGTTCATCTGTTTGCATCCCAGAATCGAACCCTTCCCCAAGAAGGGAACCGCCAAAGGCAGATCGGGTTCGCCTTGTACAGTCAGCGGGCATATAGCATATGCCCAATGCTTGAAAACAGAATTGGGTTTAAGCATCTCAATTATACCACATCAGGAGAGGAAATACCATCAGGCGATAAAAAACAACACCATAAAATAGTGAAACATACTCCCTAAGATTACAAAAATATGAAACAGTTCGTGGAATCCGAATGTTTTTGAAAAATTGGGATGCTTGAGCATATAGATCACACCGCCAAAAGTGTAGCAGAGTCCACCTGCAAGGAGCAGCGCAATCCCTGGGGCGGGCAGGGTACCAACTGCGGGAAGATCGATCAGAATGGCCCATCCAAGCAATAGATAGAGGGAGGTGCCAAGCCAGCGAGGAGCATTGATCCAGCAGAGCTTCATTACGATTCCGCCGAGTGCAACCGCCCAGATCGCGCTGGTAAAAAGGATTGCCTTGGTGGGAGGGAGCAGATTGAGCAGTACCGGGGTATAGGTTCCTGCAATCAGCACGTAGATCATCGCATGATCGAGCTTGCGCAGAAGGGCGATGATACGGGCAGAAGCCCGGGAAAAATGGTAAAATCCGCTTGCGCTGTAGAGTGCGATCAGAGAGAGGCAGAAAAGCAGGGTCGAAATCACGGTCATCAAGGAAACCGGGCCAGAGACAGCCAGATGCAGGATCATCACCGCGAGCCCTAGGACGGAAAGTCCTGCGCCGATAAAATGAGAATAGCTGCTGATAGGGTCACGTGCTTTTAAAAAGATGCGTGGCATAGGATCACCTCGTTTTTGATATTTTATAATATGGTTTTCAAAACTACTTTATAGGATTATTATACTGCATATCATGGGAAATTGCAAGATATGATTGAAAAAGAATCTGATTTGAGGTATGATAGAGGCAAAAAAGATCAATCAGTGAGGTAAGATCATGAAATCATTTCCTGAATTGCTGGAACAGGCATTTTCCGACGCCAATCTCCCGGTGGAGTCGATCCCGGCGATCGACCTGTATATGGATCAGATTCTGACGCTGGTGGAGGATGGGCTTTCTGCCAACAAACGCCGCCCGCAGGACAAGCTGCTCACCAAGTCGATGATTCACAATTATAGCAAGGAACAGCTTATTATGCCTGTGAAAGGCAAGAAATATTCTCGGGAGCAGGTTTTTCAGCTGCTTTGTGTGTTAAATCTGAAACAGACGCTTTCCATGTCGGATATTCGCACCCTTACTGCCCATGAAGCGGATTTTTCCGGATTTGCCTGCGCCTATGGAGCGTCACTCGCACTGAAAGAGAACCTGCGTGGACAGCTGGAACAGGTTCTGCTGGAGACGTTCGGCTCCGAACCGGATCTCTCCGACCGGGAACAGCTTCTGACGCTCTGTCTGGCGCTGTCCTCCGCTTCTACACTGTTGCGCAGGCTTTGTGAAAAGATGATCGACGAAACATAAAAAACGCATCATCCAGTTCTGGATGATGCGTTTTTCTATGACGTTAAAAATATGACGTTAAAAAAATGTGTACTCACAATTTTGTGCCGCATTTGCTGCAAAAGACATCCCCCTGCTGACGTGGAGCGCCACAGGATGCGCAGCGCGGGACACAGTTGTTTTTTAGAAGGTGCAGGTCAGACGGGGAGGGGTGCACTGGTTCACCGCGCAGCATCCGTTTGCCGGATTCGGGGTTCAGCTCGTAGACGCTGGCGCAATGCGGACAGGTGGCGAGATAGGATATCCCATATTTGACCAGCGGGATGAAAAATGCATGGACATAGCTGTACTGGCGGCAGACGCTGAAATCTGCCTGACGACCGCAGGCAGCGCAGGGGACGCCTGAAATCTGGCCAACGGGTACTACTTTTGCATCTGTACCGAATATACCTATAAAAAACATATTGTGTCCTCCAGTCCAGGGATTGTTTGGAAATAGAGAGATCGACGGAGCCTTGGCAGGAGGCGGACATGGCCGATGCTGCGCCCTTGCCAAAAGCAATCATTTCCATTTTCAAACGTTTTTTCAAGTGCGGAATAGAACGCTCTTTCTTTTAGTGTATCTGATTTTTTGAAATTGTCAATTCTTTTGCACTTGACCGAAACGGTCGAAATGTGTAAAATGAACATAAATTCTGAATGATGTCATGCGGCAGGAGGAGATTTGCCTGTGAAAAATGTGAGAAAATGGTGTGGTATATTGCTTCTGTCCGGCTTGCTTTTGTTGGCGGCTTGTATGGTGCTGTCGTTCGCCGGATGCAGCGGGCCGGATAGGGCTTCTGTCTCTTCGGGCGCCTCCGCAGAGCCTGGAGTGTCGGACGCACAGGATGCTGAAATTCTGCTCAGCCGGTCAGAGAGCCGGAGCGTTTATGGGGTGGAGGCCCCTTCCGCAGAGGATGGGCGCCTGCTCGTTTCCCAGGAAATAGACCAGGTACCGTCCGAACCATCTGAACCGGAGATGGAGGAGGAATCTGCCGCTTCGCAGGGGATGCCGGAACAGGGGGAGGCGGTAATGCTCGCCAAGCGGACCCAGCCCGCCCAGCCGGTCGAGGGGGAAGCGCGCGGGGTCTGGTTCTCCTATCTTACTCTGGGGCCGCTGGCGAAAAACAAAACCCAAGCGGAGTTTGCCAGCAACATCGACACCGCTTTCGGCAAGATTGCGGACGAGGGGTTTAACACCGTATTTGCACAGGTGCGCCCGTTTGCAGATGCCCTCTACCAGTCGGATTATTTTCCGTGGTCCTATCTGCTGACCGGGACCGAGGGGGAAAATCCTGGTTATGACCCGCTTGAGATCATGTGCGAGATCGCGGATAAACATGGTTTGCGGATCGAAGCGTGGATCAATCCCTATCGGGTGCGGCTGAGTGGCTATAAGGATGCGCTTTCCAGCAAAAATCAGGCCCGGAAATGGCTCAAATCGGGCAGCGACAGCGTGGTCGAATGGAATGGCGGCATCTACTACAATCCCGGGAGTGCACAGGCGCGGGCACTGATTGTCAACGGAGTGAAGGAGATCGTTGCGAACTATAATGTGGACGGAATTCACTTTGATGACTATTTCTACCCCACCACCGATATGGCATTCGATCAGGCGACCTGGCGTGCGGCAAAGAGCAGCCTTCCGCAGGCGGACTGGCGCCGTGAAAATGTCAATCAGCTGGTGCGGGAGGTGTATACGGCGGTCAAGTCGATTGATCCCAACTGCCTGTTCGGGATCAGCCCGCAGGGAAACACCCAGAACAACTACAACGGCCAGTTCATTGATGTTGAGAAATGGCTTGCGAATCCCGGCTATCTCGATTATATCTGCCCGCAGATTTACTACGGGTTTGAGAACGGCACCAATCCCTATGCGCAGACGGTTGAAAAATGGGACCGAATGATAAAAGTCCCGACCATCAAGCTTTACGTTGGAATCGCAGCCTATAAGCTCGGCACCGAAGATCAGTGGGCAGGCGCGGGCAGCGGGGAATGGCTGAATACCGAGGACATCCTCGCCCGGATGGTCGAGACCGCGCGAAAGGCGTCCCATTACGGTGGGTTCGCGATCTATAGTTACGATTCTCTCTTCTCCACCGATACGCCTCAGGTGCGCATCGAGCGGGAAAACCTGAAAAAAATCCTGTAAACGGCTTTTCCCGCGCATCGGAGGGCGCCTATGGCAAAACAACCGGCTCCAAATCAGAAGAAAATGGCAATCGTCCTGTCAGCAGTGCTCGTTGCGATCACACTGCTGACGGGCGTTTTGGCGTTGTTGCAGGGAAATCCTTACGGCAAGGCATCCGGTAGTTCGCCGGTTGAGACGGTGCTGCCAGAACGGGGGGAAAGCAGCAGCTCACAAGGCGAGCCGACGCCGGATTCCTCCATGTCCGGACCGGATTCGCCGTCCCTGCCGGAAGGGGAAACGGATATCCCTTCGGAATCCGAGACATCGGACGAATCCGAACCATCTGAACAGCCGCAGGAGCCGGAAGAACCGGTCTATTTCAACGTTCCGGAGGAGATGCGCGCGGTGCAGATCACCGCAGGGCGGGACTACCTGACCGGAGAGGACCGCTCGCGTGCCGCAGTTGCCGCACAGATAGACCAGGCGCTGCAGCACGCACAGGAGTTGACGATGAACAGCATCATTATCGACACCAAGTGGGAGGGCAGCGTATTGTTCACCAGCTCGGCGCTCCAGATGGCGCAGACAGAGCTTGACTGTGTAGACTACCTCGCGGCGCAGGCGCGGGAAATGGGTTTTTTTGTCTATGCGACTTACGATGTCTCCGACCTCGCGGATGCGGATGGAAATTTTCTGCGGGGATTCTCTGCCGACGGGGAGACGCTTGACAGCATCCGGTTCAGCATTGGGGAATTCGCCGGGAAATACCAGTTTGACGGCATCCTTCTGCAAAACTATGACGCCCCATCCGGTGCGGAGCGTTATGCGTCCTATCTGCAAAGCGGCGGCGGAATCGGCTACCAAAACTATCTCCGGCAGATTCCGGAGGCGATGGTTTTGGCGGCGGCGGATGCGATTCGTCAGGCCGCGCCGGGAACGCAGGTGGGCCTGATGGTAGACGCAGTCTGGGAAAATCAGTCGGTCAATCCGGACGGGAGCGAGACGGCGGCCGATGCTACCTCGCTCGGGACCGGCAACGCGGATACCAGAAAGTTTGTCGAAAGTGGACAGTTCGATTTTGTGATGGTCCGCAACTTCGATTCAACCACCGATCCGAAAGCGGAGTTCCGGACGGTTGCACGCTGGTGGAAAGGGGTCGCGGAGGGCGCGGGTGTGACCCTCTACACGATGCACGCCAACGAGCGGCTGGGCGTCGAGCCGTATGGCTGGCAGGTGATGGAGCAGCTCACTAAGCAGGTGATCGACCTGCGGGACATCGGTGTGGGCAGCGGAAGCGCGTTCCGTTCGCTGAAAGCCCTTGCGGACAATCCCGGCGGCACGACCACTATGCTGGTGCAGTACATGAACAACGAGATCGACGAGACCTATGTTCTCCAGCAGCTTTCGATCAGCAAACCGGCCGAGCTGGTCTATAAGACGCGGGAACCGACTGTCACCTTTCAGGGCGCGTCCGACCCGCGGGAGAAGGTCACGATCAACGGGGAGGAGATTCCCCGCAACGAGAGCGGCTATTTCACAGTCCGGAAGGATTTGGCGGAGGGCCTGAACACCTTTGCAATCTCCCATAAAAACAAGACGTTCACCTATCAGATCACCCGCGAGGTCATTGTTCTGAAGGATATACAGCCGACCGGTGCGATCAGTGTGGATGGCGGTATGGCTGTGACTGTCACCGCGCTGGCTTATGAGGGTTCATCGGTCACTGCGTCGCTTGGCGGGCAGCAGATCACCCTCACCGAGACCGAGTTCGAGGGGGACGACACCGACCGCGATTCCGGATACCGTACCTATACCGGGGTATTCACCATGCCTTCTGCATCCGAATCGGCGACAAAGCTCGGCGCGATCTCAGTCACGGCGGTCATGTCGGACGGGCATTCGATGACCTTGGAAGGAGCATCAGTGACGGTCAACAAGAAAGCTAAGATGGGGGACGGCGTCGTGGTGCAGGTGGTAGCGGATCAGGCGGAGACCTTCCCGATCTCGTCCCTGGACGACAGCTCACACTCTGGATATTATCCACTGCCGCGGGGAACGGTCGACCGCACCTACGGGAGCGAAATCATCTATAAAAACGGCAACACGACTAAGAGCTACTGGAAACTGCAATCAGGCGTGCGGGTCTACTCCAAGGACATCACGACCGGCGGACAGATGCCGGACAACAACAAAATTTCAGGTATGAGCATCAAATCTTCGGGAGGGTATACCACCGTTTCGCTCACGACTGGAAGCAAGATTCCCTATACCGTCGCTTACGACGGAAACCGGATCGTGTTCAAGTTTGCCTACACTGCTTCTGTACCCGAATCCCGGACGCTGGGCAGCGACAACGCGCTCTTTACCTCCGCTGAATGGAGCGGCTCCGATCTGACACTCAATCTCAAGAAGCCGGGCGGATTTATCGGTTACCGGGCGTACTATGAGGAGGAGACCCGGTTGGTGCTGCGGTTTAACAATTCTCCCGGTTCGCTTTCAGGGGCGCGGATTGTCGTGGACCCGGGGCATGGCGGAAACGACCCTGGCGCACTCGGGTTCTATCCGGACAAGGATGAAGCGGATATCAACCTCGAGATTGCCCAGCGGCTTGCCGACGAGCTGAAGAGCCAGGGTGCGTCGGTGCTGATGGTTACGCCCGGCAGCACGATGGCTTCACGGTTGGAATCGGCGCGGGCGTTCAATCCGCAGGTCCTGGTAAGTGTGCACAACAACACCAACTGGAATCCAGAGGCGAAGGGAAGCGAGGTCTATTACTTCTATCCGTTCCAGAAACAGCTTGCAGCGCTGATTTCGGCAAATGTTTCCGCTGCGCTCGATACTGTCAACCGCGGCGCAAAGTCCGGGCTTTACTACATGACCCGGGAGTCCCAATTCGCCTGTGTGCTGATCGAAACAGGCTTTATCTCGAACGAATCCGAATACAGCAAACTGATTAACTCGAAGTATCAAAACCGGATCGCGCAGGGGATTGCCAGCGGGATCAGCAGCTATCTGGCCGGGGCCTGGTCGGGCGGCGGAACCGGCAGCGGGGATGATGAGGATCAGCCGGATGCACTGGTTGAAGTGACCGGCGTATCGCTTGATACCAGCCAGCTGAATCTGGAAGTGGGAGGGACTGCGGCGCTTGAGGCGGCCGTTGAGCCTGCGGAAGCGGAAAACCAGAAGGTGGTCTGGGAATCGGCGGATGCAGGGATCGCCAGTGTCGACCAGTCCGGGACGGTGACCGCGGTTTCGGAGGGAAAAACGACGGTTCGGGTCACGACCGAGGAGGGCGGATATACCGCTGAATGTGAGGTCGAGGTGAGCGGGGCGTCCGGGTCTGCTCCAGAGGCAGGATGAGGAACAGCCATGAAGCTGCGGGCCTGTACAAATTCCTTGTTGCAGTCCGCCTGAAAGGTTGCTATAATATCTAAAAGACAGGCGGCTTTGTTTGGAGTGTCTTTTGCAGGGGCTTTTTCGCTTGCAAAAAGTCCCCTCCTGCTGCCCTTTGGCTAGCAATTCACCCGACTGCCGGCTTACATAGGAAAACTGACCTTTTAGGCCGGAGCAAAAAGTGCCTCATGGGACAAAGCGTTCCGCGTCCTGCGGGGTTCTGACAGATCTCGTGCTGATATCCCGCCTGTGACGGGCTGCGGCTCGCCGTGAAAACCATGATTTTTTGAAAAATTGAGCAACATTTTGGACTATTTTGTAGCTGGGGGGAAGGGCTATATGTATAAAATTGTGACCAAGCGCGCACTGAATCCCACCGTGACACTGATGGAGGTGGAAGCGCCGCACATTGCCCGCAAGGCAAAGGCCGGACAGTTCATCATCTTCCGCGTGGATGAACAGGGGGAGCGCGTCCCGCTGACCATCGCGGACTATGACCGCGAACGCGGCACTGTGACGATTATTTTCCAGATGGTCGGAGCTTCGACCAGATTGCTGAACGCACTGGAGGAAGGGGATTCGATCCTTGACTTTGTGGGGCCGCTCGGTGTTGCAACCGAGATCGCCCCGGAGGTGCAGCGGGTCTGCGTGATCGGCGGCGGCGTGGGCAACGCGATCGCCTACCCACAGGCAAAAGCACTGCATGATGCGGGCAAACAGGTGGACATGATCGCGGGGTTCCGTTCCAAAGATATTGTGATCCTCGAAGAGGAGATGAAGGCGGTCACCGACCATCTCTACCTCATGACCGATGATGGCAGTTATGGCGAGAAGGGTCTGGTGACCAACAAGCTCCAGGAGCTGATTGAGGCAGGCCGGCAGTACGACGAGGTCATCGCGATCGGCCCGGTCATCATGATGAAGTTTGTCGCCGAGACCACCAGACCGTATGGAATCAAGACGCTGGTTTCACTTAACCCTATCATGGTGGACGGGACTGGTATGTGCGGCGGATGCAGGGTCAAGGTCGGCGGAGAGACCAAGTTTGCCTGTGTGGACGGGCCTGACTTCGACGGGCATCAGGTAGATTTTGATGAGCTGATGAAGCGCAACACCTTTTACAAAGAGCGCGAAGCGGCAGACCGTTCGCATGTCTGCCGCCTGACAGGAGGGAAACGAAATGGCTAATATGGCACCCCACAAGGTTCCGATGCCGGAACAGCAGCCGGATGTGCGCAACCATAACTTCCTTGAGGTTGCGACCGGCTATACCGAAGAGATGGCGGTCGAAGAAGCGGCGCGCTGCCTCCACTGTAAGAATCAGCCGTGTGTTGCGGGATGTCCGGTCAATGTACATATCCCCGCCTTTATCGAGAAGGTTGCCAACCGGGATTTTGCCGGGGCTTATCAGGAGATTGCGCTGACAAACTCGCTTCCGGCGGTCTGCGGACGGGTCTGCCCCCAGGAAACCCAATGCGAGGGCAGATGTGTGCGCGGAATCAAGGGGGAGCCGGTCGGAATTGGCCGGCTCGAACGGTTTGTCGCTGACTGGCAGCTAGCCTATGGGGAGGACAAGGTGGAAAAGCCGGCCCCCAACGGGCACCGCGTGGCGGTTGTGGGAGCTGGCCCCGCCGGGCTGACCTGTGCGGGAGATCTCGCCAAAATGGGATATACGGTCACCGTCTATGAAGCGTTCCACGCGGCGGGCGGCGTGCTGATTTACGGAATCCCGGAATTCCGGCTTCCAAAGTCGATCGTGGCGAAAGAGGTCGGCAAGCTCGAGCAGATGGGGGTAGAAATCCGCCCCAATATGGTGATCGGCCGGGTGGACTCGGTGGATGAGCTGTTTGAACAGGGCTATGAGGCGGTTTTTATCGGCTCAGGCGCGGGACTTCCCAGTTTTATGCATATCGAGGGGGAGGACCTGCTCGGCGTTTATTCGGCCAATGAATACCTCACCCGTATCAATCTGATGAAGGCATACCAGAAGGGATACGATACCCCGATTGCAAAGAGCCATGCGGTCGCGGTGGTCGGCGGCGGCAATGTTGCGATGGATGCGGCACGCTGTGCCAAGCGGATGGGTGCCGAGACGGTCTATATCGTCTATCGCCGTTCGATGGAGGAGCTGCCTGCGCGTGCGGAAGAGGTCCATCACGCCAAGGAAGAGGGGATCGTCTTTAAGCTGCTCAACAATCCGGTCAGGATCACCGGGGATCAGGATGGACGGGTGACCGGCATGGAATGTGTCGAGATGGAGCTTGGGGAGCCGGATGAGTCCGGGCGCCGCCGTCCGATCGTTAAGGAGGGGAGCAACTTCTTTCTCCCAGTAGACACGGTGATTATGGCGATCGGAACCAGCCCCAACCCGTTGATCCGCTCGACTACCACTGGGCTGGAGGCCAACCGGCGCGGCTGCCTGGTCGCAGACGAGCGCGGCGCGACCACCAAACCAGGGGTCTTTGCCGGAGGTGACGCAGTCACCGGAGCTGCTACTGTCATTCTGGCAATGGGTGCGGGGAAGACTGCGGCGGAAGCGATCGACGCGTACATCCGCTCAAAGGAGTAGTGTTTGTCAATGTGATGCCAGTCTTTGGAAAAGCCTGTGGCGAAAAGTGCTATTTACCTGCACAAAGGGATGGGGATGAGGGCGGACAGAAGGCTGGTTTCAGGCAGACTCAAAGATGCATCTACGCCTGCTTGTTAAAAGGTATCTTTATTTCAAAAAGCACAAAAGCTCCGACAGACGATTCTGCCGGAGCTTTTACGTAAATTTCCATTATCGTTTGCAAAAAAAGGGTTTTTTGGATTATTTACAAAATTGCGCTTGACATGATTGACCAACCATGGTAAAATAATATACTGTATCAAAATGGCGTTTTCTGTAATCTGCCGTAATCAATTATAACAGATTTCGACAGGTTTGGCAACCTTTTTTTGCAATTTTCGCTGTGCGTCACCGCAGAGTTTGCCGAAAGGGGAGCCGGGGAATTCACAGCGCCTTTCTGGCGCGGCGGACACACATGCCCCCAGCCCGGGGGCAAATCAGATGAATGGAGTGATCAAAGCCTATGGTGAATGTCAAGCCGGTTACACAGGGCAAAACCACCCGTATGAGTTTTTCACGCATCAATGAAGTGCTTCAGATGCCGAACCTGATTGAGGTTCAGAAAAATTCGTACAAGCAGTTTCTGGATGAAGGGCTGAAGGAAGTCTTTAAGGATATTTCCTCCATTTCCGACTATCAGGACAACCTGGTTCTGGATTTTATCGACTATCACCTCGACGATAAGCCAAAGTACACGATTGAGGAGTGCAAGGAACGCGATGCGACCTATGCGGCCCCTCTTCGGGTGCGGGCGAGCCTGCTCAACAAAGAGACCGGGG
Source organism: Anaerotruncus sp. G3(2012) (assembly GCF_000403395.2). Taxonomy (GTDB): domain Bacteria; phylum Bacillota; class Clostridia; order Oscillospirales; family Ruminococcaceae; genus Anaerotruncus. The sequence goes on from NZ_KE159657.1 coordinate 729,311, forward strand.
AGGTCAAGGAGCAGGACATTTTCATGGGCGACTTCCCGCTGATGACCGAGAGCGGAACCTTCATCATCAACGGCGCGGAGCGTGTTATCGTTTCGCAGCTGGTGCGTTCTCCGGGCGTTTACTACGGTGCGGCGCACGACAAGAGCGGAAAGCAGCTTTTTACTGCCACGGTCATCCCCAACCGCGGCGCATGGCTCGAATATGAAACCGATTCCAACGACGTTTACAACGTCCGTATTGATAAAAACCGCAAACTGCCGGTGACCACCTTTGTCCGGGCGCTGGGCCTTTCCTCCAATGACGAGATTCTGGAGATGTTCGGCAGCGACCCGCTGATCCTCTCGACACTCGAGAAGGATTCGACGGTCAATCTCGAAGAGGCGCTGCTCGAGGTCTACCGCAAGCTGCGCCCTGGCGAGCCGCCGACCGTTGAGTCCGCTCAGAGCCACATCGACGCGCTCTTTTTCGACCCGCGCCGGTATGACCTCTCCAAGGTGGGACGCTACAAGTATAATAAAAAACTTGCGATCGCGCCGCGCATCCTCGGGCGCACAGCTGCCCGTCCGGTTATCGACCCGCTCACCGGCGAACTGCTTGCCGATGCAGGCGATGTCTTTGCCCGTGAACTCGCTGAACGGATTGGAAAAGCGGGCGTGGATACCGTTTACCTCAAGGATGATGCGGACGGTGAAATCAAGGTCTTTTCCAACGGCATGGTTGATATCCACGACTTCGTTGGATTTGACTGCTCCGAACTGGGCGTCAATGAGAAGGTCCGGTTTGTCGTGCTGCGCGAAATCCTTGAGAATTGCGCCACCGATGATGAGAAAAAAACGCAGATCGTCGCACGTCATGACGAGCTGATCCCCAAACACATCATCAAGGACGACATTTTCGCTTCGATCAACTATCTCTGCGGACTGGGCAGAGGAGTCGGAACGGTCGATGACATCGACCATCTGGGCAACCGCCGCATCCGTTCGGTCGGTGAACTGCTCCAGAACCAGTTCCGGATCGGTTTTTCCCGTATGGAGCGTGTCATCCGTGAACGGATGGCCACCCAGGCGCAGGATATGGATGTCATTACCCCGCAGGCGCTCATCAATATCCGGCCGGTGGTCGCTTCGATCAAGGAGTTTTTCGGCTCCTCTCCGCTCTCCCAGTTCATGGATCAGACAAACCCACTCGCCGAGCTGACCCACAAACGCCGCCTTTCCGCCCTCGGCCCCGGTGGTCTGTCCCGTGACCGCGCCGGATTCGAGGTCCGCGACGTCCACTACAGCCACTATGGGCGGATGTGCCCGATCGAGACTCCGGAAGGCCCGAACATCGGCCTGATCTCCTATCTCGCAACCTTCGCAAAAATCAATGAATATGGCTTTATCGAAGCGCCTTATCGCCGGGTTGACAAGGCGACCGGGCGGGTGCTCGATGAAGTGGAATATATGACCGCCGATATTGAGGACATGTATGTCATTGCACAGGCGAACGAGCCGCTTACGTCTGAAGGGGCCTTTGCCAACGAGCGGGTCAGCGTCCGTTACCGTGATGCGGTAATGGTCTGCGAACGCGAAAAAGTCGATTATATGGATGTTTCGCCTAAAATGGTGGTGTCGGTCGCGACCGCGATGATCCCGTTCCTCGAGAACGACGACGCCAACCGCGCACTCATGGGCGCGAATATGCAGCGTCAGGCGGTACCTCTGCTGATCCCGGAGGCCCCGATTGTCGCAACGGGTATGGAGTATAAGTCCGCAGTTGACTCGGGTGTTGCGGTCGTTTCCAAACATTCCGGCGAAGTTGAGTCGGTCTGTGCCAACGAGATCGTTATCCGTGACGCGCAGGGCGAGCGCCACCCCTATCACCTCATCAAATTCATGCGCTCCAACCAGAGTACCTGCATCAACCAGCGTCCGATTGTCGCAAAGGGCGAGCGGGTAGAGGTCGGGCAGGTAATTGCCGACGGTCCCTCGACCGACGGCGGAGAGATCAGTCTTGGACGCAACATGCTGATCGGCTTCATGACTTGGGAGGGCTATAACTACGAGGACGCGGTTCTCATCAACGAGCGTCTGGTCAAAGATGATATCTACACCTCGATTCACGTCGAGGAATTTGAAACCGAATCCCGTGACACCAAACTCGGCCCGGAGGAGATCACCCGCGATATCCCTAACGTGGGTGACGATGCCCTTAAGGAACTGGACGAGCGCGGTATTATCCGAATCGGTGCGGAGGTGCGTGCAGGCGATATTCTGGTCGGCAAGGTCACACCCAAGGGTGAAACCGAGCTGAATGCTGAAGAGCGGCTGCTGCGTGCGATCTTCGGCGAGAAGGCCCGTGAGGTGCGCGATACCTCACTCCGCGTCCCACACGGCGAATATGGTACGGTGGTCGATGTCAAGGTATTCACCCGCGAGAATTGTGACGAGCTGTCACCCGGCGTGAACATGGTTGTTCGCTGCTACATTATCCAGAAGCGTAAATTAAGCGTTGGAGATAAGATGGCGGGCCGCCACGGCAATAAAGGTGTTGTCTCGCGCGTACTGCCGCAGGAGGATATGCCCTATCTGCCTGATGGGCGTCCGCTCGACATCCTGCTCAACCCGCTGGGCGTTCCGTCCCGTATGAACATTGGACAGGTGCTTGAAGTGCATCTGGGCCGCGCTGCCGCAGAGCTGGGTTGGAAGGTCATGACCCCGGTTTTTGACGGTGCGAACGAAGAGGACATCGCCGACTGCCTTGAGCAGGCCGGATTGTCCCGAGATGGTAAAACCTGGCTGCGCGATGGGCGTACCGGTGAACTGTTTGACAACCCGGTCACTGTCGGCTATATGTATTATCTCAAGCTCCATCATCTTGTTGATGATAAGATCCATGCCCGCTCGACCGGCCCGTACTCGCTGGTCACCCAGCAGCCGCTGGGAGGTAAGGCACAGTTCGGCGGACAGCGGTTTGGAGAGATGGAGGTCTGGGCGCTGGAAGCCTACGGCGCCGCTTATACCCTTCAGGAGATTCTGACTGTCAAGTCGGATGACGTGGTGGGCCGCGTCAAGACGTTCGAGTCGATCGTCAAGGGCAAGAATGTGCCGAAACCGGGCATTCCCGAGTCATTCAAGGTTCTGATTAAGGAGCTTCAGTCGCTCGGCCTTGATGTGCGGGTGCTCGATAAGGACGATCAGGAGATCGATCTCAAGCAGACGTTTGACGATGACGACAACATGGGCCTCACACCGGTGGACGATTCCCTCATGGAAGGGGTAGAGGTTGCCGGGGAGTTTGAGGACGGGTTTGACATCGAGCATCCCGACGTTGATCCGGATGCGGAACCGGATCTCGACCTGCTCGACATGGAGCCGGACCTCGACCTGGAGGACAGCTTTGACCCGCTCGAGGTACTCGGGCTGGACAACATCCCGAATGACGACAATTTCTAGGCAGGATCGCGCGGGAATCCCTGCGCAGCTCGCCGGAAAGATTCTGCCATAAACAAGAAAGAGGGGTTCGCATTTGGAATTTAACGTATTTGAATCAATCAAAATCGGACTGGCGTCGCCCGACCTGATTCGTGAATGGTCGAGCGGAGAGGTCAAGAAGCCCGAAACCATCAACTACCGCACGTTAAAGCCCGAACGGGAAGGGCTTTTCTGTGAAAAGATATTTGGACCCACCAAGGACTGGGAGTGCTACTGCGGACGGTATAAGCGCATCCGCTACAAGGGAAAAGTCTGCGAACGCTGCGGCGTCGAGGTCACCCGCTCCAAGGTTCGCCGCGAGCGGATGGGCCATATTGAGCTGGCTGCGCCTGTCTCCCACATCTGGTATTTCAAAGGCACCAGTTCCCGTATGGGGCTGCTGCTCAACATGTCTCCGCGCCTGCTCGAAAAGGTGCTCTATTTCGCATCCTATGTGGTCATTGATCCCGGCATGACCAACCTGAAAAAATATACCCTGCTTTCTGAAAAGGAATACCGCGATCTCAAGGAAGCGTATGAGGACGATTTCCGCGCCGGCATGGGTGCGGAGGCGATCAAGGAGCTGCTTGCCGAGCTGGATCTCGACAAGCTAGCTGCAGAGCTGAAAACCGACCTCGAAACCGCTGCCGGACAGAAACGGATCAAGCTGATTAAGCGGCTTGAGGTGGTTGAGGCGTTCCGCCAGAGCCAAAACCGGCCTGAATGGATGATTCTCGATGTGGTGCCGGTTATCCCGCCGGACATCCGTCCGATGGTTCAGCTGGACGGCGGACGGTTCGCCACCTCCGACCTGAACGACCTCTACCGCCGGGTTATCAACCGCAATAACCGTCTGAAAAAACTGCTTGAACTGGGTGCACCCGATATCATTGTGCGCAACGAAAAGCGGATGCTTCAGGAGGCGGTCGACGCGCTGATCGACAACGGCCGCCGCGGCCGCCCGGTCACCGGCCCGAATAACCGCCCGCTGAAATCCCTCTCGGATATGCTCAAAGGCAAACAGGGCCGGTTCCGCCAGAACCTGCTCGGCAAACGTGTCGACTACTCAGGGCGTTCGGTTATCGTCGTCGGCCCGGAGCTGAAGATGTACCAGTGCGGCCTGCCCAAGGAGATGGCGCTCGAGCTGTTCAAGCCGTTCGTTATGAAGCGTCTGGTCGATCTCAAGGTCGCCACTAACATCAAAAATGCGCGTAAGATGGTCGAGCGCGCCACTGTCAAGGATGTTTGGGACTGTCTTGAAGTGGTTATCAAGGACCATCCGGTTCTTCTCAACCGCGCACCGACCCTTCACCGCCTAGGAATCCAGGCGTTCGAGCCGGTGCTCGTCGAAGGACGTGCGCTCAAACTGCATCCGCTGGTCTGTACTGCGTATAATGCGGACTTCGATGGCGACCAGATGGCGGTGCATGTCCCGCTTTCTGCCGAGGCACAGGCTGAAGCGCGGTTCCTGATGCTCGCGGCCAACAACCTGCTCAAACCGTCGGACGGTAAGCCGGTTGCGGTCCCGACGCAGGACATGGTGCTTGGCTCCTACTACCTCACCATGCTGCGTGAGGATGAAAAGGGCGCGGGCAAGGTGTTCCGTGACTGTGATGAGGCGTTGATGGCGTACCAGGCGGGTGCGGTTGGACTGCATGCGCCAATCAAAGTCCGTGTGACCCGTGAAGTGGGCGACCGGTCCCTTTCCAAAATCATCGACGCGACAGTCGGGCGCATCATCTTCAACGATCCGATTCCACAGGATCTCGGTTATGTCAACCGCGATGACCCTGAGCGGATGTTTGACCTTGAGGTCAGCTTTCTGGTGCGCAAGAAAGAGCTTGGAAAAATTATTGATAAATGTATCCGCACCTACGGCACCGCAAAAACGGCCGAGGTGCTCGACCGGATCAAGGCGCAGGGTTTCAAATATTCTACCAGAGGCGCGATCACTGTTGCGGTCTACGATGCGGTGATCCCGCCCGAAAAAGCGGAATATATCGCAGAGGCGGAGAAGAAGGTCGAGACGATCAAACGGCAGTACGACCGCGGATTTATCTCGGACGATGTGCGTTACGAGCGGGTGGTTACCACCTGGAACGACTGCTCGGCCAAGATTAAGGATGCACTGACCGATACGTTCACCTCAAGCAACCCGATCTTCATGATGGCAGATTCGGGCGCGCGTGGTTCAATGGACCAGATCAAGCAGCTTGCCGGTATGCGCGGGCTGATTGCAAATACCTCCGGACGTGCGATTGAAATCCCAATCAAGGCGAACTACCGTGAGGGCTTGAACATCCTCGAATACTTCAACTCCTCCCGAGGCGCACGTAAGGGCCTTGCCGATACCGCGCTGCGTACCGCTGACTCGGGTTACCTGACCCGACGTCTGGTTGACGTTTCGCAGGAGGTCATTATCCGAGAGCACGACTGCGGCACCCATGAGGGGCTTGTGGTCTGCGACATCGTGGACAGCGGGCGTGTCATCGAGGACTTCACCGAGCGTCTGATTGGCCGCTACGTGGCGGACGACGTGGTAGACCCGGCCACCGGCGAGGTAATCGTCTCCCGCGACCAGATGATGACCGAAGCGGATGCAATCAAAATCCGTGATGCGGGCTTCACTGAAATTAAAATCCGGACCCCGCTCAACTGCGAGTCCAAGATCGGCGTCTGTGCGAAATGCTATGGATCCAACCTTGCCAACGGTCAGCCGGTTGGGATCGGTGAGGCGGTCGGCATCATAGCGGCACAGTCGATCGGTGAGCCGGGTACCCAGCTCACCATGCGTACCTTCCACACAGGCGGTATTGCGTCCACCTCGGATATTACACAGGGTCTTCCGCGCGTTGAAGAGCTGTTCGAGGCCCGCAAGCCCAAGAACAGCGCGATTATCTCCCATTTGGATGGGGAAGTCTCGTTCGAGAAGGATCCCAAGGGCGGCGACTTTGTGGTCGTCACTGCGGATGATGGCGAACGGTTCGAGCGTCAGGTGGTCTATGGTTCCACCTTGCGTGTTTCGGCAGGTGACCGCGTCAAAAAAGGCGATATGATTACCGAAGGCGCGATTGAGCCGAACGAAATCCTTGCGGTCAGTGGACATCTCGCAGTGCAGGATTATCTGATCAAAGAGGTGCAGCGCACCTACCGTACACAGGGTGTTGACATCAACGACAAGCATATCGAGGTCATTGTCCGCCAGATGATGCGCAAGGTCAAGATTGCAGACGGCGGCGACACCGCGCTGATCTCCGGTTCGAATATTGAAAAGAGCGAGCTGGCACAGGTCAACCGCGAGGTCGACGAGCTGAACGCGGCAGACGGTGGGATTCGCCGTCATGCGGAGGGGATTCCGGTCCTGTTGGGAATCACCAAGGCTTCGCTGGCAACCGAGAGCTTTATGTCGGCAGCTTCGTTCCAGGAGACCACCCGCGTGTTGACCGAGGCTGCGATTAAAGGCAAGATCGACAAACTGACCGGTCTGAAAGAAAATGTCATCATCGGCAAGCTGGTGCCGGCTGGTACTGGTACGGTCGATTATGACACGCTCGAACTGGTCAGCATGGATTCGAACGCCGAAAAAGGAGACTATGACTTCATTACCGAGCTGGACGGCGAACCTTCAGACGCCGCTCAAACGGTCTGATTTTCCGGATTTTCTCCAGCATCGGTGTGGATACGCGCCTGTTTGTTGTGCATCTGTACAAAAATTGTAAAATTTAAATGTATGTATTGACAAGGGGTGCGGTCACAGGATATAATAAAAAACTGTGAGATTACTCATGGTTCTGGTTTCAGCGGGGCAGGGGATTTCCTCTGCCCCTTGAAATAAAATTTTTATTTAAGGAGGTGCAAATATGCCAACCTTCAACCAGCTTGTCCGCAAGGGTAGAGAGGTCACGGTGAAGAAGTCCACTGCGCCTGCGCTCCTGAAAGGATGGAACTCGAAAAAACGGGTTGCGATCGATCAGAATTCGCCGCAGAAGAGGGGCGTCTGCACTGCTATCAGAACTTCCACCCCAAAAAAGCCGAACTCCGCGCTCAGAAAAGTTGCAAGGGTCAGGCTGTCCAATGGTTTTGAGGTCACGTCCTATATTCCGGGCATCGGCCACAACCTGCAGGAACACAGCGTGGTTCTGATTCGCGGCGGTCGTGTTAAGGACCTCCCTGGTGTCCGTTACCACATCATCCGCGGTACGCTCGACGCGCAGGGCGTTGCGAAGAGGATGCAGGCCCGTTCCAAATACGGCGCCAAACGTCCGAAGGCTGGTGCCAAGAAGTAATAAAACTTTTCGAGTATTCTGCCATTTTCAGGCTATCATAATAGATGAGCGGCTGAAAACTGGCACGTACGGAAGTTTTGTCACTTTCGAGTACCAATGAATTCATTACAATTATGAAGGAGGGAAGCGAAGTGCCAAGAAGAGGTCGCATTGCAAAACGTGACGTTTTGCCTGATCCTGTTTACAATTCCAAGCTGGTGACACGCCTGATCAACAACATCATGTATGATGGGAAAAAGGGCGTTGCCCAGAAGATTGTATACGGTGCATTCGATATTGTCAAAGAAAAAACCGGCAAGGACCCGCTGGAGGCTTTCGAGCAGTCGATGGAAAACATCATGCCTGTGCTGGAGGTAAAAGCACGCCGTGTCGGCGGCGCCACCTATCAGGTTCCGATGGAGGTCCGTCCGGAACGCCGTCAGACCCTCGGTCTGCGCTGGATCACCAACTATTCCAGAAACCGCGGCGAAAAGACGATGAAAGAGCGTCTGGCCGGGGAGATCATGGACGCGCTGAACCAGACCGGCGGCGCGGTGAAAAAACGCGAGGATACCCACAAGATGGCGGATGCAAACAAAGCGTTTGCACATTACCGCTGGTAATGCGCTACGGGTTTTCGCAGGTCTATTTTATCTTTCACCCGGCGGGGTCAGCTTTTGCTGAACCGGCGTCGGTGCGCAAAAAATAAGGGAGGACACTATGCCAAGAGACGTCTCTTTGGAATTAACCCGTAATATCGGCATAATGGCCCACATTGACGCCGGAAAAACCACCACTACCGAGCGAATCCTGTATTATACAGGCATCAACCACAAGATTGGTGAGACCCACGAGGGTACGGCGACAATGGACTGGATGGCGCAGGAGCAGGAGCGTGGTATTACCATCACCTCCGCTGCGACCACCTGTTACTGGAAGGGCCACAGAATCAACATCATCGACACCCCTGGACACGTTGATTTCACGGTTGAGGTTGAGCGCTCGCTGAAAGTGCTCGATGGCTCGGTCACCGTATTCTGCGCAAAGGGCGGCGTTGAGCCTCAGTCGGAAACCGTCTGGCGCCAGGCAAATAAATACCATGTCCCGCGTATGGGATATGTCAATAAAATGGACATCATGGGCGCGGATTTCTATCGTGTCGTCGATATGATGCGCGCGCGCCTCAAATGTAATGCGGTGCCCATCCAGCTCCCGATCGGTGCAGAGACCTTTTTCAAAGGGATCATCGACCTGATCGAGATGAAGGCGGACATCTATTACGACGACCTCGGCAAGGATATGCGCGTCGAGGAGATTCCCGAGGAGATGAAGGAGAAGGCGGAAGAGTATCGTGAGCAGATGCTCGAAGCGATCTCCGAAACCGATGAGGGGATCATGGAGAAATACCTCGCGGGCGAGGAAATTACGATCGAAGAGATCAAAGCTGCGCTGCGCAAGGCGACAATTAATAACGACATTGTTCCGGTCTGCTGTGGTACCTCTTATAAAAATAAGGGTGTCCAGAAGCTGCTCGATGCGGTGATCGACTTTATGCCGGCTCCGACCGATATTGAGGCGATCAAGGGGACCAACCCCGAGACTGAAGAGTCCGAGGTTCGCCATGCGAGCGATAAAGAGCCGTTTGCAGCTCTGGCGTTCAAGATCGCAACCGATCCATATGTGGGCAAGCTCTGCTTCTTCCGCGTCTATTCGGGTACTGTCGATGCAGGAGCGACTGTTTATAATTCGAGCAAGCAGAATTCCGAGCGTATGGGCCGTATCCTTCAGATGCATGCCAATCACCGCAAGGATATCGATACGGTTTATGCAGGCGACATTGCTGCGGCAGTTGGCCTGAAGAATACGACCACTGGCGATACCCTTTGCGACCCGAAACACGAGATCATTCTCGAGTCGATGGAGTTCCCGGAGCCGGTTATCAACCTGGCGATCGAGCCTAAGACCAAAGCTGGTCAGGAAAAGATGGGTATTGGCCTGAGTAAGCTCGCCGAGGAGGATCCGACCTTCAAGACTTGGACCGATCAGGAGACCGGTCAGACGATCATCGCAGGCATGGGCGAGCTCCATCTGGAGATCATCGTCGACCGTCTGCTCCGTGAGTTCAAGGTCGAGGCGAACGTCGGTAAACCGCAGGTCGCCTATAAGGAGACCATCCGCAAGCTTGCTGACGTCGATCACAAATATGCACGTCAGTCGGGCGGTAAAGGCCAGTATGGTCACGTCAAGATCAAGATCGAGCCGAACGAGAGCGGCAAGGGATATGAGTTTATCAATGCAATCGTTGGTGGTGCGATCCCCAAAGAGTACATTGGTCCGATCGACCAGGGTATTCAGGGCGCAATGCAGGCGGGAGTGCTCGCCGGCTATCCGGTCGTTGACGTGAAGGTCACCCTTTACGACGGTTCTTACCATGAGGTTGACTCCTCTGAAATGGCGTTCAAGATCGCCGCTTCGATGGCGTTCAAACAGGCGATGTCGAAAGCTGACCCTGTTTTGCTCGAACCGATCATGAAGGTTGCGGTCAACACTCCGGAGGACTATATGGGCGATGTTATCGGCGACCTGAACAGCCGCCGCGGACAGATTCAGGGAATGGAAGCGGTGTTCGGTGCGCAGGAGATCAAGGCGTTTGTGCCGCTCTCCGAGATGGCCGGTTATTCCAACGATCTGCGCTCCAAAACCCAGGGACGCGGCAGTTATGTTATGGAACCGAGCCACTATATCGAGGTTCCGAAGTCGATTGCCGAGGATATCATGAGTTCTCGCGGCAAAAAAGCGGAATAATCTGTCTTTTAGGCTTGCATTTTGCAGCTTAACTTGGTAGAATAAGACCAAGAGACCTATGATAAAAAAATAAGGATTACAAGGGAGGAACATTTACGATGGCAAAGGCACATTTTGAAAGAAACAAGCCGCATGTAAATATCGGCACCATCGGTCACGTTGACCACGGCAAAACCACGCTGACCGCGGCGATCACCAAGACGCTGGCAATGAAAGGCCAGGCGAAATACGAGGCTTACGACATGATCGATAAGGCCCCGGAGGAGAGAGAGCGCGGCATCACGATCAATACCGCTCACGTTGAGTACGAGACCGACAACCGTCACTATGCGCACGTTGACTGCCCGGGACATGCTGACTATGTTAAGAACATGATCACCGGTGCTGCACAGATGGATGGTGCGATTCTGGTTGTTTCTGCTGCGGATGGCCCGATGCCCCAGACCCGTGAGCACATCCTGCTCTCCCGTCAGGTTGGCGTTCCTTATATCGTTGTTTTTATGAACAAATCGGATCAGGTTGACGATCCCGAGCTGCTTGAGCTGGTCGAAATGGAGATCCGTGAGCTGCTTTCGAGCTATGAGTTCCCGGGTGATGATATTCCGATCGTTAAGGGTTCTGCACTTCAGGCTCTTGAGGCACCGGATGATATCAGCAATGACGCTTATAAGCCGATCCTTGAACTGATGCAGGCAGTTGACGACTACATCCCGACTCCGGAGCGTAAGGCTGATCTGCCGTTCCTGATGCCGGTTGAGGATGTCTTCACCATCACTGGACGCGGCACCGTTGCGACTGGTCGTGTTGAGCGCGGTAAGCTGAACACTGGTGATGAGGTTGAGATTGTTGGTTTGACCGATGAGAAGAGAAAGACTGTCGTTACCGGTATCGAGATGTTCCGCAAGATCCTTGACTATGCTGAGGCAGGCGACAATATCGGTGCACTGCTCCGCGGCGTTCAGAGAACCGAGATCGAGCGTGGTCAGGTTCTGTGTAAGCCCAACTCGATCCATCCCCACACCAAATTCCGTGGACAGGTTTATATCCTGAAAAAGGATGAGGGCGGCCGTCATACCCCGTTCTTCAACAACTATCGTCCGCAGTTCTATTTCCGTACCACTGACGTTACCGGCGTGATCACACTGCCCGAGGGCGTTGAGATGTGTATGCCTGGCGATAACGTTGAGATGGATGTTGAGCTGATTACTCCGATCGCGATCGAAGAAGGTCTGCGTTTTGCGATTCGTGAGGGTGGTCGTACCGTTGGTTCGGGTGTTGTTATCAAGATCAACGAATAAGTTTTAGCTGTTGCTTTTTCAAAAGGACGCTCTGGAAATCGGAGCGTCCTTTCTGTACATCTTTCCGAATTTTGAAGTCTTTTTGGACTTTTGCTCGTTTTATGTTTAGAGTGGCCACTTCCTGCGTTAGAAAGGGTATTCTCCAAAGGCTAAAAAGCAGGTGTTTCTCGGGAAATATGTTATCCTTGAATAAACTGCTAGAGTTTGGAACGATGCTCTATGGTTTTCGCAGACAACAGATGTGCTCCGCCTTCTGACGATATTGACAAAGGGGGAATCTAAATGGGATGTCTTGGAAATTTGATCTGGTTTCTATTTGGTGGAATTTGGCTCGGGCTCGGCTGGGTTTTGGCAGGAGTGCTTTGGTGCATCACCATTGTGGGAATCCCGGTGGGCATACAGTGCTTTAAGTTCGCGCAGCTCAGTTTTTTTCCCTTTGGGAAAGAGGTGCGGTATGGCGGGGGAGCGGGGACGATGCTGCTGAATATCCTCTGGCTGATAGCCAGCGGCTTGCTGCTTGCGGCAGAGGCCGCGTTGATTGGATGCCTGTGGAGCTTGACGATTATAGGCATTCCGATCGGGATACAGTGTTTTAAGATCGCTAGACTTGCGTTAATGCCGTTTGGAGCCTCGGTTGTAACAAATTCTTGAGTTTTCAGAGATGTTATCGAAAAGAAGATATTAATAAAAAAATCACATAATAGCCGCTGCAGCCGTGTTCCTTTGGACGGTTTTGTGGCTTTTCAGAGGCAGAACCAACAGAAGGTTTTGGTATCTGCTGAATAAGGAGGATTTGAAGAAATGAGGCATTGGTCCTCGCAAGAAAAAAAGCAATTTATTAGACTGGGATTGCTGGTTGCAGGCACAGTATTGGTAATTGGCGCGTTGACATTGCTCTGTATGCCATTTTTTGCAAAGATTGAGGAGCCAGAGTTTCAGCAACAGTTTCAGAAATGGGTCTATTCTCTTGGCTGGAAGGGGTGCTTGATCCTGCTCGGCATCCAGATTTTCCAGATCATCATTGCCTTTATCCCGGGGGAGCCGGTTGAGCTGCTTGCCGGGATGTTATACGGTGCATGGGGCGGGCTGATGATCTGTCTGACAGGGATTCTGATGGCTTCTACAGCGATCTTTTTTGCTGTAAGAAAACTGGGTTATCCAGCCGTTGTACGAATTTTTGGCAAGGAAAAACTGGACGAGTTTAAGTTTTTCAAGAGCGCGGAAAAGGCTGAGGTTGTGACGTTTATCCTTTTCTTGATTCCAGGAACTCCCAAAGATATGTTGACCTATCTGGCAGGTATCAGCAGGATAAAACCAGCATCTTTCCTGTTCCTTTCGACGTTTGCGCGCATCCCGTCTGTGGTTACTTCTACGCTAATGGGGTCGACGATGAGCAGTGGGAACTGGGAGATGACAGTTTTGATCTTTCTGCTGACCGCTGCGATTGGTCTGGTGGGGATTCTCTATAAAGACAGAATTTTACATCGTCTGCGCCGCTGAAAAAGGTTGCCAGGTGCCAGTGTGTGACTGGATTCGATCCTCTGAAAAATGCGTCCGGATGATTCCATATAAACGCAGCAAGCGGCGGTAAGGAAGTGGATTATTCCTTACCGCCGCTTTGTTTTTTACCGCTGAAAGAAGAGCAAGTTTTCCTCTGTAGCTTTGCGCACAAAATACAAAAATAGTTCCGCACCTTTAGAACTACTTAATTTTACTGAATCCTTTGCAAAGTGGATTCTGAAGCCGTTATATGAGCTTTACAAAGTTCGAAAAGATGCGAAACGCCCGAATTTTTTGCAAATAGTGTGCAAACGGAGTGGGGGCATTTTCGAGCGATTTTAAAGTATATATCATAGATTTAGCATATCAAATGAAAACCCCTGTCTGGGGGATATTTGCGAAAATATCTTTTGAAATTGCGAAAATAATGGGATTTCCAGGATGCCCCTCTGTACTATGTACAAGGCAGAGTACCAGCCGTGTGGCTTTTGAATGGGGGCCTGTTGCTTTTGGATCATTGCCGCAGTGTATGGGAGATGTACTGCAAAACAATCTCTTATGAAATCGGCGTTGAAGAAAGGAGCGGCATGAAATAGAAGCGGCCGAAACATCCATGTTTCGGCCGCTTCCAATTTTTGTAGAAAAAGACGGCTGTTTCGATTTTTCAAGCAGCTCCTAGTGCTTATAATCAAAATCGGGGATTTCGTGCCAGCGTTGGCGGAAATAATGCGCCGCGAGCTTGGGTCTGCGATCTCGGCTGAACAGCCCTTTTTTGTTTCCATCCACCCGCAGGATGCCTTGCGAAGTTGCAAAATCAGCGAAGTTCCAGACCTGCTCGCCAATGAAGTTGGGATATCGGTCAGCAACTTCGTTGTTTGCTCGGTAGTAGTCCACTTGATATTCCTCGGTAAACATGGTCGGGGTGGCCAAATGCAGGCCGCTTACTGTATCCGCGCCATATTCGGTGAACATGACCGGTTTGCCAGTCTGCGCCCAATAATCCAGCTCCTTGGCAAGCGCCTGTTTCGCCGCTTCCAGATCACCGCCGTAAACGTACCAGCCGTAGTAACGATTGAGGCAGACCACGTCCGAAAGCAGCATCGCCTTGTCTTTCCGATAATCGTTCTGGATTGCGACGAGGGAGACCGGCCGTTTTTGCGGGTCACACTCCCGGACCAGCGAGAGAAGAGGCTGAAAATAGTCCACTGCGCTGTCCGGGTGGGAAGCTGTATCCGCTTCGTTGGCAACGATCCACATGACGACGCAGGCATGGTTTTTGTCGCGGGCCACAAGGTCGCGGAGCACCTCCCGGTGGTGCTCATGCGTGCGGATGGTCTCATAGGTGTTGATTGCATTTCCGTGGTTTGAGAGTCCAAAATTGAGGTTGACTCCTACGGCTGGAGCCTCGTCCAGCACGACGATCCCCTCCCGGTCGCACAATCGGAGCATCTCTTCGCTATAGGGATAGTGGCTGGTGCGGAACGAGTTGGCTCCCTGCCATTTCATCAATGCGAGGTCTTTGACATTGAGCGCCTCGTCCAACCCCCGTCCGCGGAAGTAGGAATCCTCATGCTTCCCGTACCCTTTGAAATAGAATGGGCGGCTGTTGATGAGGAACTGGTTTCCCTGTAGTTCGACAGTGCGCACCCCAACCGGAAGCGTGTAGCAGTCTGTCCCAAACCGCACACAGACCGTATAAAGGTAGGCGTTTCCCGGCTGCCAGAGCCGCACATTCCGGATGGTGATCTGTCCAGATGCGCCGGACGCCTGCGCAACCTCGATTCCGTCCTCGTCGGTCACGGTGAGTGAAACTTCACCGGAACCACAGGTCCTGACCTCGTAAGAAAGTTCCGCATCGTTTCCGTGTACAGAGGGCACCACAGTCAGGTCCTCGATAAACGCTTTTGGAGTCGAGTAAAGTTTGACCGGACGGACGATCCCGGCATAGTTGAAAAAGTCAAAGTTGGGATAGTTCTGTTTTTTCAGGGTAATTTCCGGGTCGGCGGGAATCATACCGCCGAGCTGCCCGGGCGTTTCGCATCCGACCGGGAGGGTGCTGTGGTCGATCCGGTTATCCACCACGACAGTCAGCAGATTGGAACCATCCCGGACCATCCCGCTAATTTCCACCTCGAATGGCAGAAATCCTCCTTTGTGGGAGATCATCAGGTTGCCGTTCAGGTATACCTGTGCATGATGGGTCACCGCACCAAACCGAAGTACCAGCCGTTCCTGCGTGAGCAGGGAAGGAACCGAAAATTCTGTCTGGTAAAACGCCAGTCCATAGTGGTCTCGGAAGGCTTCTCCTTCCTTTTGATCGTTGTAGGAAGCGGGAACGGCGATGGTATCACAGTTTTCCAATCGACGGGCCTGCCACCCCTGTTCGACACCGGACCCGTCATCCAGCCGGAACCGCCAGATGCCGCCAAGATCAATCACTGCCCGGGCATCGTTGAGGATTGGATACAGCATGAAAAACACTCCTTTTCAAATCACTGACCATAGTGTTGCCGGAAAGTACCGGTATAGTCAGCAGACCTGAAAACAACGCAGATTTCCTGAGAGGATGTTAGTCAATTTTCTCTGTTCAAATCCGGCAGCAGCCGGGATTGGGTATCCAGCAGGTCTCTGGCGGTCTTAATCAGGTAATCCTGGAGATCCGGCAGAAGTGCATCAAATATCTCAAAAAATTCCTTCTGTTTTTTCTCATTTTCAAGAAACATCTGACCCAATCCGGTGCGTAGCCAGTGTTCATTGACGTTGAACTGAGAACAGATGGATTTGATGTTCTGTTCAGTGACTGTAGAACCATTTTTCTCCATATAGCTGATCGCGTTCTGCTTTAAGCCGATCCGTTCCGCAAATTCCCTTTGGCGCAGGCCAAGTGTTTTTCTCAGCTCGCGGATACGATTATTCATTTGCAGCACCTCCAATCTCATAATATCAATAAATGATAAAAAAGTCAAGAAAAATAGCATGTACGGGTTGACTTTAAACTCTTATTGATGTAAAATAAAACTATAAAATCAATAAGAGATAAAACAGGGAGGAGGATTCGACATGGAAAGAAACAGGAGGTCAGATATGCTGATGATCTTCAACGCACTTTCGGAACAGAACAAGGACATCGTGCTCCTGGTCGCAAAAAGTGTGCAGGTGGCACAGGAAGCGGTCAAACAGCCTTTGCACCTTCCAAAACCTGACAGTACGGCGACGCGGGCTTGATCTTCGGAAATTTTTTTTGATGGAGCATTTCCTTTTTAGCCTGCCGGCCGATTATTATAATTAAAAGGACATAGCTGGGAACGGTCAGCAGGGGAGGGACAAAGCATGATCCGCGGCAACTATAACATTACATTTTTACAGCAGATGTTGGGGATTTCCTCACCGATGTCCCCCATGTCGAAGCTCTCGGTGTCGTCCCTGTCATCGCCCGAGGTGCAGAACCAACTAAAGGCGGCGGGGATTGATGTCAACAGCAGGCAGTATCAGGTTGTCATGAAGGATATGATGGGTGCGCTCGACGGAAGGGCCGGGTACACAACTGTTAGCGCGATCAAAAACAGGATGAGACAATATAACGCCGATGGGGATTATGTCGGGCCGGGCGGGATTGTCGTGCCGGGAATGATTGCAACTGGGATACCGGAATCCGAAAGACACCAGATTATCAATGTTTCGGAGGATGCGCGCCAAAAAATGTTCGATGAAACCAAGCGGCATTTTCTTCAGGAATATGGCGTTGCAAATGGGGATACCACCAAGCGGTCGGAAGTGTTCCGGGCGTTCCAGCTTAGTATCCCAAAAGAAGACAGGCTAAAGGGGACATGGACGCTCGGACAGTATGAAAGGGCATACACGCGGGCATTTGTGGATGCTGTTAAGGCCGTCAATCCAAACTGGGAGCCAGGGCAGCCGTTTGATAAAAGTATTCTGGACAGTGTGACAAGAGAATCTGTGGATCATGCACTTGTGAAGTCAGGAAATAAGCTCGTTTTTTCGAACAAATCAGTGAACATCCGTATATAACAGGCGGGTATCTGCTTGTTTTCAATATAACCGTTTAAGGAGGAGAAACAATGAATGTTGGGGCAGTTGGGACAGTTGGGACTGCGCAGGCTCAGCAGGCCGGGCGCGGCGGAAAAAATGGAAATGCCATTCAGAATCTGAATAAAGAGATTCAGTCTCTCAAGGAAGAAGTGAAAAAGCGGCGGATCGATATACGCAAGCTGAGCAAAGACAAGACATTGAGCGATGCGCAGAGAGAAGCCAAACAGAAGCTTTTGGAGAGCGAGATTGAAAATTATCAGCAGCAGATCACGCAGAAGCAGCAGAGAATTCAGGAGTTGCGGGAGGAGCAGTCGAACAAAAAATCGTCCGAATCGTCTCAGAAGTCTGAGCCGGAGAAAACGCCGGAAGAGACGCGGCATGTGGACACCAAGACGGTGCATGGCCTGATTTCTTCCAGCACAAGCCTAGATACGGTCGAACAGCTGAATTCGGTGAAGAACGGTCTTGCGCGTGCGGCCAAAACGCTTGCACGCACGATCGAATCAGATGACGCAACCTTTGGCAAATGGGGCGGCGCTTTGCAGGTCAATCGAGATGAGCTGGAAAGCCTGAACAGCAAGGTGCGCAAGATGGAAATGGACATTAGTGGGCGCTTGGGAGATTTGCTCGAGGAGAGCAAGGAAACCGAGGACGAAAGTTTGGAAGCGAAAGATCCGGGGAAGGCCGAAGATGCGAGTGGAAACAGGCACAAAGAGGCTCAGAAAGAGGAAGAACCGCAAAAAATCGACACCTACGCATAATAAATACAGTTTATGATTCAGGGCGGCTACCGAAGTCAGGCAGCCGCCCTTTTGCTGTTTACAGGGAAAGAAATACGATACAGATTTTACAGTTCAAGGCTGGGTGCCCTTTCCAATAAGAGGGACGAAGGGATTGCAAGATTACAAAAGCCATGGTATAATAATCATAGTATGCCGTTGGGGTGCTGTCTGCGGACGAGAAATCGTATGCTGATCGGATGGCTCCACAGAATCCATCTACATAAATATAGATTGGGCTTATGCAGAATCCAATCTCAGAGACGGGCGAGGTATCCCTGTGAAAAGAAACAAAACCCTGATCCAACCAATTTTATATATTGTTGCGGGCTGCTGTATCGCGATGTCGGTTTCGGCGGCATTCTTCGACGTACGGCTGTTCTACATCTGTGCGTTTGTATCCTGTGCCTGTGTCGGCCTCACCTATTGGCATATCTGTAACGCGAGGCAGGAGATCAACACATTTCTCATGCAGAGTGCACATGCCCTTAATACGATCCAGCGGGATGCCCTGCGGGATTATCCGATCCCTGTTTTTGTCTGCGCCGCGGATGGAGAAATCCTCTGGTGTAATCCTCTGGCGGAAAAAATTGTGCTGAAGGGCGAGGAGACCTGTTCCCGCAGCATCTATACGATCCTTGCGGGCGGCGAGATTACCCACCCCTGCCCAATTGGCGGATATGATGTTTCCTATCACGACAGAAACTACGCGGTTTATACTGTCCCGGCAGTCAGCGAGAGCGATACGCTTTATATGGTGTATTTCTATGAAAACACCGAGCTGAAAAAGTATACACAGGAATATTTCGAGAGCCGTCCGTCGGTTATGCTGATCCTTGTGGACAACTACGAGGAGATTCAGCAGGGCTTGCCTGACAATGAGCGCACCCGGATGATGGGGCAGATCGAGTATACGGTGAGCAAGTATATCACCGATAATGGCGGGCTGCTGCTCAGGGCAGAACGGGACCGGTTCACTGCGGTGCTGGAGGAACGGTATCTGCGGGGGATCATCTCGGGACGGTTTCAGATTCTTGAACAGATCCGGGCGATCGAGACCGACCGCCATATGGTTGCCACCCTTTCGATCGGCGTCGGAAGGGATGCGGAGACATTGCCCGAAAGTGAGCAGATTGCGCGGCAGGCTCTGGACATGGCGCTTGGGCGCGGCGGGGATCAGGCCGCGGTGCGCGGGGCGAGCGGTTATGAATTCTTTGGAGGCGTATCGAGCGGGGTTGAGAAGCGCACCAAAGTTAAAACCCGTATTGTAGCAAATGCGCTTGAAGAGTTGATGAAGGTCAGCGACAATGTGATCGTTATGGGACACCGGATGGCTGACCTCGACTGCTTTGGGGCGTCGGTGGGAATCATGAAGGCCGCAAAGATGATGGGCAAAGAAGCATATATCGCGATCCGCCGGGAAAAAAATCTGGTCAACCAGATTTATGACCGGATGCTCGAGAACGGCTACCATGGATTGCTGATTGAACCCGAGGATGCGCTCCAGCGGGCGACTAAAAAAACCCTCTTGGTGGTTTGCGATACCCACACAACCAACATCATCGAGTCGGTGGATCTGTACAATGCGTGTCATACGGTTGTCGTGATCGACCATCACCGAAAGATGGTCGGACACATCGACAATGCTGTAATCTTTTACCACGAACCGTATGCGTCGAGCGCGTCCGAGATGGTCACCGAGCTGGTGCAGTATTTTAATGAAAAGATCAAGATCGGGCGGCCGGAAGCAGAGGCCCTGCTTGCGGGAATCATGCTTGATACTAAAAATTTTATCATCAAAACCGGCGTGCGTACCTTCGAAGCTGCCGCCTATCTGCGTAAGATGGGTGCGGATACAGTAGAGGTGAGAAAGCTGTTCGCCTCAACGATGGAAGCCTACCAGCGCAAAGCCAAACTGGTTGCGAATGCGCAGGTTTACAAGGGGTGTGCGATCGCATGGTCGACCGAACGGGACGATACGGAAATCCAGGTCACGGCGGCGCAGGCCGCTGACGAACTGCTCAATATCAGCGGTGTGCAGGCATCGTTCCTGATGTTCGAGCAGGGCAAGGGAGTTTCCTACTCCGCCCGCAGTATGGGACAGCTCAATGTCCAGATTATTATGGAAAAGCTCGGCGGTGGAGGACATCACACGATGGCAGGTGCACAGACTCCCGGGATCACGATGGATGAGGCGCGGCAGCGGCTGCGTGAAGCGATCGACCAGTATTTTGAGGAAAACAGCCGCAAATAAAAAATATACCAGATGCTTGCATAACCGTAGTTTTGTGGCGAAATCATGAAATTTTTTTGGTTGGAAGTAAATGGCTTGACAAATTGCACAGATGCATTGTATAATTAACTATGTTATCCACAAACTGTGGATGATAACTCCGGCCTTAAGGCGTGGGGAGGGAATTGGTAAATGTCAGAAATCAGAATTAAAGACAATGAGTCTTTGGACAGCGCGCTGCGTAGATTTAAACGCTCCTGTGCCCGCTCCGGCGTTCTCGCTGAGGTCCGTAAAAGAGAGCACTACGAGAAGCCTTCTGTCAAGCGCAAAAAGAAATCTGAGGCTGCTCGCAAGCGCAAGTTCAAATAATTGCATATTGTGAACAGGAACCGGCGGGAATCTCCTGCCGGTTTTTCCTTTTCCATAGTTGTAAAAATCGGACATCTGTGCTATAATCGAAGCACTCGAGAGAAGGATCAGAGTGCTTCTTTTCAAGCCCGTGGCGGGATCTTCGAAGAAGATTATTATAAGCAGCTTTGCTATGGAAATGCTGTGAAGCACTCGTTGAAGATTTATTCCGGGATACGCAAAACAGCACAATGGAGGGGCGCATATGTCGCTTTTTTACCCCTGTTACAGGTTCCGCCGGATTTGGGAGATTGCTCCGGAATGGTTTACGGTGCACCAGATCTCGGTGGTTTTGCTTGATGTGGACAATACATTGACCACCCATGATAACCCCGAGGTCCCGGATGAGGCCCGGAGATGGATCGCACAGATGCAAAAGGCGGGAATCAAGCTGCTGATCCTCTCGAACAACCGCCCTGAACGGGTAGAGCCGTTCGCCAGAAAGTTGGGGCTGGGATGCATCGCAAACGCGGCAAAGCCATTGACGCGGGGCGTGCGGCGTGCAGGCGAGCGGCTGGGGGTCCAGAAGCGGGAAATGGCGTTGATTGGAGATCAGATTTTTACCGATATACTTTGCGGTAATCTGGCGGGGATCGTCTCGATTCTGGTTGAGCCAATGGAGTTGGAGCGGTTCCTGTTTTTTAAATTGAAACGCGCAGCCGAGCGAGTGGTTCTGCGCAGAGATCGGAGAAAAGAATTATGAATTTGAAAACCAGGTTTGGCCCGGCAGGGAATGCGCAAAGCTTTTCTGAACTGGGCTATAAAAAAAATACACAGATCCCGGAATATCTGGGGAGATGGGGCTTGAATGCCTACGAATACCAGTGCGGACGGGGTGTTAAAATTTCGGAGGCCGCTGCGAGAGCATTCGGGCAGGTTGCGGCGGAGCAGGACATTCAGCTCAGCCTGCACGCCCCCTACTATATCTCAATGTCGAGTGTCGACCCTGAAAAGCGGGACAAGAGTGTTGACTATGTATTGCAGTCAGCGCGGGCGGTTGACGCACTGGGGGGTGACCGGGTGGTTATCCATACCGGCTCCTGTGGAAAAATCAGTCGGGAGCAGGCGCTTGAGCTGGCGATTGACACCACCAGAAAATGCATAGCGGCACTCGACGGGGAAGGGCTTTCCCACATCCATATGTGTCCGGAAACAATGGGCAAGGTCAACCAGCTTGGCACGCTGGAAGAGGTGCTCACGCTTTGCAGGCTCGATGAACGGATCCTGCCCTGTATTGACTTTGGGCACCTGAACGCCCGGACATTTGGCAGCCTGAACACGGCGGCGGCATTCGCTGAAATTTTTGAGAAGATGGAAAATGAAATCGGAATCGACCGGATGCGGATGTTCCATTCCCATTTCAGCAAGATTGCCTACACCATCCCAGGCGGTGAAAAATGCCATCTGACCTTTGCGGATACTGAATTCGGACCGGAGTTTGAACCGGTTGCCGAACTGATCGTGAAGAAGGGCTGCACGCCGACGATTATCTGCGAATCCGCAGGAACACAGGCAGAGGATGCGGCTGCAATGAAGGAGCTTTATCTGACAGCGGGGGGAAATATCACATGAAAAAGATACTGCTGATGCATGGACCCAACATCAATCTGGTGGGGGAGCGGGAACCGGGAATTTATGGTTCCGAGAGCTTTGATTCGATCAATCAGGAGACGGTCGCATATGCAAACCGTCTGGGGATGGAATGTGATGTGTTCCAATCGAACAGCGAAGGGGCGTTGATCGACCGTCTGCATGCGGCGCGGGGCGTTTACGACGGGGTGATCCTCAATGCAGGCGCTTATACCCATTACAGCATCGCGATCCGAGACGCAATCGCGGCCATCCGTATTCCGGTGATCGAAGTCCACCTGTCAAACGTTCATGCGCGGGAGGAATTCCGGCATGTTTCGGTGATCGCGCCGGTCTGCAAGGGCGGTATCTTTGGGTTTGGAAAGGGAAGCTACCTGCTGGCAGTCGATGCACTGTCGCGGATCGAATGAGGAGGGAATATCCAGATGGAAGACAGGCTACAGAGGCTTGCGCAGCAGCTGCCGGATGATATCGATGCAATGCTGATCTGCGAAGCGGTCAACCGGCAGTATTTCACCGGGCTGCGTTCGTCAGCGGGTACCCTGCTGGTTTTCAAACAGGCGCCAGCGGTCTTTTTGATTGATTCGCGTTATTACGAGCGTGCAAAAAAAGACATCCATGGATGCGAGGTCGTTTTGCAGGGGAAACTGTTTGAGCAGGTCAGCGAATGGTTCCAGAGACATGGCGTCCGGACGGCGGCGGTCGAAGGGGATTATCTGAACCTTTCTCAATACGCCCGATTCAAAGAAGGCCTCCCCAAGGTTTCTCTGGTTTCGAAGCCGGAGATTGACTCGGCGATCCGGCGGATGCGGATGATTAAATCGCCGGAGGAAATCGCTTCGGTCAGAGCGGCCCAGAAGATTACCGATGATGCATTTTCCCACATCTGCGGTTATATTAAGGAAGGCCGAACCGAGCGTGAGATCGCCGGCGAGCTGCTGGATTTCTGTTACCGGCATGGTTCCGAGCGCCCTTCCTTTGATTACATCGTGGTTTCTGGAAAAAATTCCTCCATGCCTCACGGAGTGCCGGGGGAAAAACCGGTAGAGCGAGGAGATTTTATCACGATGGATTTCGGCTGCATGATCGACGGCTACTGCTCGGATATGACCCGGACTGTCGCAGTAGGTGCGCTTTCGGATGAGCAGCACCGGGTTTATCAAACAGTGCTGGATGCCCAGCTTGCGGGGATCGCAGCGGTGCGCGCGGGAGTCTCCTGTAAGACTGTCGATGCGGCTGCGCGGGACCTGATTACAGCGGCCGGATATGGGGAGGCATTCGGACATGGGACCGGGCATTCTCTGGGAATTGAGATCCATGAGCCGCCAGCTTTTTCAAAGTCTGACGAAACAATCTGCGAGGCAGGCATGGTGCTTTCGGTGGAACCTGGCATCTATCTGGAGGGGAAGTTTGGTGTGCGGATTGAGGACCTCGTCCATATTACGGCGGATGGATGCGAGAATTTGACCGCATCCGAAAAAAAGCTGCTGGTCCTCCCATAATAGCCATCCGTTGAGGCGAGTACAGGCAATAGCCCGCATCAGGTTTGCGACATCTTCTCAACATCCTGAAACTGTAAGATTTTGTATGGATATACAGAATAAATTATCAGATTCCCCGCAAAAGGGCTTGCAATATTTGTGATTTTGCTATAAAATTAGAGTGTTAATCATTGATACAGCGTTGCCCTGCCTGGAATCGGGGAACATCAAGGATTGTATCATAACTTTTGGAGGTAACAATATGATTTCTGCCGGCGATTTTAGGAATGGCGTGACCTTTGAGATGGATGGAAATGTTGTCCAGATCATCGAGTTCCAGCATGTGAAGCCTGGAAAGGGCGCAGCGTTTGTCAGAACCAAGATCAGGAATGTCATTTCTGGTGCGGTGACTGAGAAAACCTTCAGCCCGACCGAAAAATTTCCGACTGCGTTTGTCGAGAGAAAGGACATGCAGTACCTGTATCAGGACGGCGATCTCTATTATTTTATGGATAATGAGACCTATGAGAACATCCCGATTTCCGCAGATACCCTTGGGGACAATTTCAAGTTTGTCAAGGAAAATATGGACTGCAAGGTTCTTTCCTACAAGGGGAATGTATTCGGTGTGGAGCCCCCGTTCTTTGTAGAGCTGGAGGTCGTTGAGACCGATCCCGGCTTTAAAGGCGATACCGCGACCAATGCTACCAAGCCCGCAAAGCTCGAGACAGGCGCTGAGATCAAGGTTCCGCTGTTTATCGAGGAAGGGGATCACATCAAAGTGGATACCCGTACCGGTGAATATATGGAGCGCGCATAATTACAGATTTTTTCGATTATTGTGATATTTTATAAAAAAGGGAGGTAACTGCTATGACAATTACCGAAAGAGCTGCTTATATCAAGGGACTGGCCGAGGGGCTGGGCATTGATGATTCGACCAAAGAAGGGAAGATTATCAATGCGCTGATTGGTGCGATAGATGATATGTCCCTTACCATTTCCGACCTGGAGTCTCAGATTGATGAGCTGAGTGAGCAGGTGGAAACGATCGACGAGGATCTGGGGAGCCTGGAAGAGGATTTCTATGACCTCGATGATGAGTGTGGCTGCGGCTGTGAGGACGATGAGGATGACGATTATCTGGACGGCGACCTCTACGAAGTCTGCTGCCCGACCTGCGGGGACACTGTCTGCATCGACTCCGACATGCTGGAAGAGGGGCAGACTACCTGCCCGAACTGCGGTGAACTGCTCGAGTTCGATCTGGAAGAGGACTGCGGGGACGATCATTGCGATTGCGATAAATAAGCTGTTCGGCTTGTATCTTAGGGAAACACCCCGCTTGCCCGCGGGGTGTTTTCGTGAGGGCAGGCTGGGAAAAAGTAGTTGAATGAGGGGACGGAATGGTAAAAAAGAAATGGGTTGCACTCCTGATCTCTGCTTTGGGGATCGCCCTGGTGCTTGGAGCGCTGGAACGGGCGTCTGCAAACCGTCTGGTAACAGGAACCTCATTCGTGATGGACACTGTCGTGCAATATAGTTTCTATGGGAAGCATGCGCAAGAGGCAAGAGATATGGTTGCGCAGGAGCTTTCCTCGATTGAATCCCGGATGTCGATGCATTTGGAGGATTCAGAGATCAGCGAGTTGAACCGGAATGCGGGGAAAAACGCAGTCCAGCTTTCGGAAGATACATATGAATTGCTTTCCCGCAGCGTTGCATATGCGGAACAAACAAGCGGCATTTTTGATGTGACCATCGCGCCGCTCGCTTCTGCATGGGGGATTACCTCCGATCATCCGCAGGTTCCGGAGCAGAGCCGGATTGATGCACTGCTCGCGTTGGTGGGCTATCAGGACGTTCAGCTCGATCCAGATTCTGCATCTGCCCGTCTTGCCCGGGAAGGGCAGGCGGTGGATGTTGGGGGGATCGCCAAAGGGTATGCCTGCGATGTTGCCAGAAGAATCGCACAGGAATGCGGTGTCAAGTCCGGGTATCTGTCGATCGGGGGGAACATCATGGTGATCGGGGAAAAGCCGGACAAAACCCCCTTTAAATTTGGCATCCGTGACCCGAGAGGCACGCCCAACCAATATTTTGGGGTTGTCACGATCCCGGATCTTACGATCGCTACGTCAGGAGATTACGAACGCTTTTTTGAGCAGGGTGGGGTTCGTTACCACCACATCCTTGACCCGAGAACCGGTTATCCTGCCCAGGAGGGGCTGATGTCGGTTTCGGTAATCTCTCCGGACGGTGCGTACGCCGATTTTATGTCAACCTGGCTGTTCATCATGGGGCGTGAATTTGTGGTTGAGAATCTGAATAACTTTGATTGTGGCCTGGTGGCGGTTGATCTGGAAAACCGGGTTTATGTTTCGGAAAATCTGAAAGACAGATTTTTTCCGGCAGATCAGACTGGTGTCTACCAGTTCGAGGGGACGCCATGAGATACAAAGCGGCAAGACCTGCGCTTCTGGGGCTTCTGTTCGCACTTTCGGTTGTGCTTAACCTTGTAGAAGCCGGATTTTCCGGACTGGTCCCAATTCCGGGGATCAAGCTGGGGCTTTCCAATGTCGTAACCATGTATTGCCTGTTCTGTATGGGTAAGCGGGAAGCCTTTCTATTGGCGGGGCTGAAGGCGTTTTTTGTCCTCCTGACCCGCGGACTGGTTGGTGCGTGTCTGAGCCTTTCCGGGGGGCTGCTTTCGGTGGCGATGATGCTGCTGCTGAAAAAGCTGGGCCGCAACAGATTGAGCCATACCTTTTTGAGCATTTCCGGAGGGGTGTCCCACAATGTCGGGCAGATTTCTGTGGCAGCTCTGATCCTTGAAAGCAGCGCGGTGTTTTATTACCTGCCGGTTTTGATGATCTCCGGAGTGGGGATGGGGCTGTTGACCGGCATACTCTTGCGGCAGCTCCTGCCGTATCTGAACAGAATCTTTTTTTGATGTTCCAGCGTCAGAATTGTGATATAGTCAACATACTGAAAGAGAAGAGCTTGTTTTTAAGCGGCAGGCAGAAGCACGCAGGGCGTGTTGGATGATTCTGTAATCTGAACAGGGCTGCTGTCAGCAGCCGCCTGCGGCAGTCTCGCCGCAGGCTTGAAAAGAATCAGAATGCTTCTTTTCAAGTGCTTCAATGATAATTTGCAATGTAAATCTCAAGGAGGAAAAGGGAAATGAGTTTTTTGCAAAAAACCATGAAGGGTGCGAAAATCGGACACTTCAAAAACACGGAAAACAGCCCTAGTGTCGTGATGCCGATCCCGCAGGAAGTCTGCATTTCGATGTCACAGCACATGGGACCGCCGTGTAAGCCGGTCGTCGCAAAGGGGGATACCGTAAAGGTCGGGACCCTGGTTGGCGACAGTGATGCGTTCCTTTCCGCACCGATCCATTCGAGCGTTTCGGGCACCGTCAAGGAGATCAGCGAGATCGTGGTCGCCAACGGGTCGAAATGCCAGGTCGTCGTCATTGCGGCTGACGGCGAGCAGACAGTGGATGAAAATGTGAAGCCGCCTGTTGTGGAAACCCACGCGGATTTTGTCAAGGCGATCAAGAATTCCGGTCTGGTGGGGCTTGGCGGCGCAGGTTTTCCGACCCACATCAAGATGAACCCCAAAAATCTGGATGCGGTCGATACACTGGTCATCAACGCGGCGGAGTGCGAACCCTACATTACTTCCGACTATCGCACGATGCTTGAGCGTACGCAGGATATTCTGGACGGAATTGCGGCAATCAAAAAGTTCATCGGGATCAAACAGGTGAAGATCGGCATTGAAAACAACAAACCGAAGGCGATCGAACTGCTCAAAAAAGAGACTGCGAACGATCCCAGCGTCGAAGTTTGCAGTCTGCCATCCCTCTATCCGAAGGGGGCCGAGAAAGTCACGATCTTCGAGACGACCGGGCGGGTGGTCAAAGAGGGGATGCTGCCTGCGGATGCCGGCGTCATCTTGGATAATGTGACTTCGGTCGCGTTTATCGGGCAGTACCTGCGCACAGGGATGCCGCTGGTCACCAAATGCCTGACTGTCGATGGGGATGCGATCGCCGAGCCGAAGAATGTGGTTGTCCCGATCGGTACCCGCTATGCGGATGTTATCGCTTTCTGCGGCGGTTATAAAAAGCCTGCCAAAAAGCTGATTATGGGTGGTCCGATGATGGGCATTCTCGTTTACAGCGACAGCTATCCGGTACTCAAAAACAACAATGCTCTGCTCGCATTCAGCTCGGAGCGCGCGATTATCGAGCCGGAAAGCCCCTGCATCCGCTGCGGGCGCTGCATGAACACCTGCCCCTACCAGCTCCAGCCGCGTCAGATAGAACTTGCCGCCCAAAACGACAATATCGAAATGCTGAACCGGCTGAAGGTCATGCTCTGCATGGAATGCGGTTGTTGTTCGTATGTCTGCCCCGCCAAACGGAACCTGACCTTCTCAAACAAACTGGCAAAACAGAAGGTTCGTGCGGCTTCGGCGAAAAAATAAGATAGGAGGGCTTATTTTGGCTACAAACACTGAAAATCAGGTGGTACAGACGGAATCGGCGGTCAGCTCCAAGCTGATGATGACCCCGTCCCCACATGTCAAAGATTCGATCAATACCCAGAAGGTCATGCTCACAGTGGCAATCGCCCTGCTTCCGTCCCTTCTGGCAGCGCTCTATTATTTCAGCTTTCCTGCACTCGTACTGGTGGCAACCTGTGTGATTTCCTGTGTGGTTTTTGAGCAGCTTTTCTGTATGGTGACCAAAACCCAGAGCAGTATCCATGATTGCAGCGCAGTTGTCACCGGCATGATCCTTGGATTTAATGTCCCGGTTACGCTTCCGCTCTGGATGGCCATTGTCGGTTCGTTTATTGCGATCGTTGTGGTAAAATGCCTGTTCGGCGGCATCGGCTGCAACTTCGCAAACCCGGCGGCGACCGCCCGTATCTTCCTGCTGGTTTCGTTCGCAACCGCAATGACCAACTGGGTTGCGCCCCTGCATGGCGTTGCGGATACCGTTGCAAGTGCTACCCCCGGTCGTGCGATGTGCAATGTCATGGGTGTTGATTACCTTGCAGCGGCGACCCCGCTTAGCAGCCATGTTGTCGAAAAACCCGGATTTATGCAGCTTCTGCTCGGGCAGCATGGTGGTTCGCTGGGTGAGACCTGCGCGATCGCGCTTATCATCGGCGGTGCATTCCTGCTCTGGCGCGGCATTATCACCTGGCATATCCCGGTTTCGGTGATCGGCAGCGTCTTTGTATTTGCGCTTCTCTTTGGACAGGATCCGATCTTCTCAATCCTCACCGGCGGTGTTATGATCGGTGCATTCTTCATGGCGACCGATTATTCGACCAGCCCGGTCACTCCGAAAGGCCAGATTATTTTTGGTATCGGTATCGGCTTCATCACGATGGTGATCCGCACATTCTGTTCCTATCCGGAAGGAATGTCCTTTGCGATCCTTCTGATGAACATTCTGACTCCGCACATCGACAGCCTCACGATGACCAAACCGTTTGGCGCTGTCTTTGCAGAGAAAAACAAATAAGGGGAGGCGTGCGATTTATGAATATGACAAAACCTGTAATTGTTCTGACGGTTATCTGTATTGTCTGCTCGGCGCTGCTCGGCGCAACCTATACCGCGACAGCTCCTCTGATTGCGGCTTCTGAAAAAGCAGCTTCGGATGCGGCGATGATCGAGGTGCTGCCGGGTGCGGCATCGTTTACCGAGATTCCGGTTGAACTGGAAGGCGTGCTTACTGTGGCCAAGGACGACAGTGGGCTTGGTTATGCATTTAAAGTGCAGGACAAGGGGTTTGGCGGTGCATATACGATTATGGTCGGCATCAGCTCTGACGGAAAGGTCACGGGCGCAAAGCTGCTTGACAACAGTGAAACCCCGGGACTTGGTTCCAAAACCGGTTCGGCGGATTTCATCCAGCGGTTTGTTGGGGTGGAATCCAGCGGTGTTGAGGGCGTACAGGCGATTACCGGCGCAACCATCTCGTCCAATGCATTTAAAAGATGCGTACAGACTGCTTATACCGCGTTCGACAGCGTAAACGCGTAGGGGAGGGTGTATAATGGCTAATTCTACAAAGGCGAAACCAAGTTATCTGGCAACATTGACCAATGGTATTATCAAAGAAAACCCTGTTCTGGTGTTGATCCTCGGTACCTGTCCGACCCTTGCGGTCACCACCATGGCGATCAATGGGCTTGGCATGGGCCTTGCGGCTACCGTTGTTCTGATCTGCTCCAACATCGTAATCTCTCTGCTCAAAAAGGTGATCCCGGACACCGTCCGAATCCCTTGCTATATCGTTGTCATTGCGGCGTTTGTGACCATCGTCCAGTTCCTGGTCAAGGCATATGCCCCGGCGCTTGACAGCGCGCTCGGCGTATTCCTGCCTCTCATCGTCGTAAACTGCATCATCCTCGGCCGCGCCGAGATGTTCGCAAACAAAAACGACGTAATTTCCTCTGCACTGGATGGCCTTGGCATGGGCATCGGCTTTACGCTTGCGCTTTTCTGCATGGGTTCGGTCCGTGAGATCCTCGGCAACGGGACCTGGATGTCCGGCGCTTCCTGGATCGGCATTCAGAATGGCATCAACCTCCACTGGGAAAATCCGATCATCGTATTCCTGCTCGCTCCCGGCGGTTTCATGGTCTTTGGAGCGCTGGTTGCGCTGGTCAACTTCCTGACCAAAGGCAAAGCGATCAAGAAAAAAGAGTTTGGCTGTGAAGGCTGCCCGTCGGCTGCGGCCTGCAAAGCTGCCCAAAAAGGAGGCTGTAACGCATGAAACAATTTGCAATTATTCTCATCAGCGCGGTACTGCTCAATAACTACGTCCTCTCCCGGTTCCTGGGTATCTGCCCGTTTTTGGGCGTCAGCAAAAAGCTGGATTCCGCTTTCGGCATGAGCGTTGCGGTAACTTTTGTCATGGCGCTGGCCACCGCTGCAACCTGGCCGATCTACACATACATTCTGCTCCCGAATGGGCTGGCCTACCTCCAGACGATCGCATTCATCCTGATTATTGCGGCGTTAGTGCAGTTCATCGAGATTGCGCTGAAAAAGTACATCCCATCCCTGCATGCTGCACTGGGAATCTATCTTCCGCTGATTACCACCAACTGTGCGGTGCTCGGCGTCACCATCCTCAATCTGGATGAAGGCTACAATTTTGCCGAGTCGATGGTCAATGCGGTCGGTTCCGGTCTGGGCTTCATGCTGGCGATGGTGCTTTTTTCGGGCGTCCGTTCCCGTGTTGACGCAGCCAGGACGATCCCGAAGGCATATCAGGGAATCCCGATCACCCTGACTGCGGCAGCGATCTGCTCGGTCAGCTTTATGGGCTTCAGCGGCATCGTTGACGGCCTGTTCCATTGATAGGGGGTAGTAAAGATGTTGTTACCAGTCGTAATTGTTGGCGGGATCGGCCTTGTCTGCTCTGTGATCCTCGTGATTGCCGCAAAGGTGATGGCAATGCCCGCCGATGAGCTGTTTGATGCGATCCGCGCAGAGCTTCCGGGCGCAAACTGCGGTGCGTGCGGATACGCCGGATGCGATGACTATGCAAAAGCGGTCGCGCACAGCGGTGCAAAAACCAACCTTTGTATCCCTGGCGGTGCAGGGACTGCGGCGGCAGTCAGCGCTGCAATGGGTGTTGTAGCCGAAGAGGTCAAACCGCAGTACGCGGTTGTCCACTGCTCGGGAAACTGTAATGTTACCGAGGACAGCATGGATTATCAGGGCAAACAGACCTGTGCGGCAAGCAAGATGTTCTATAACGGCAAGGGGAGCTGCCAGTTCGGCTGTCTCGGATTTGGCGACTGCATGAACGTCTGCCAGTATGGCGCGATTGCGATTGTAAACGGAATCGCGGTTGTGGATAAGTCGGTTTGCGTCGGCTGCGGAATGTGCTCCAAGGTGTGCCCGAACCATCTGATCTCGGTGATCCCTGCTACCAACACGATCTATGTTGGATGCAGTTCCAAGGATAAGGGCGCTGTAACACGCAAGGTCTGTAAAAATGGCTGCATCGGCTGTAAGAAGTGCGAGAAAGCCTGTGAGCAGGGCGCGATTACTGTGACAGATAATGTCGCTTCGATTGATCCGGAGAAATGCATCAACTGCGGCAAGTGTGTCACAGGATGCCCCACTGGTGCTATCGTCACCTGCGAGTCCCGCTGTGAGTCGATCCCCGTCAGTGCATAAGAAAGCGACATCCCATCGGATCATATGATCCGATGGGATGTCTTTTCCATATCATTAAATTCGTCCTGAAACCAGACCTTTGGGACCGTAAATGTTTTTCCGTCCAGATAGTTGAGAATCCCGGCATCAGTGCGGAATCGAAAGGTTAGTTTATAGGAGTAAAGCGCCTGAAACTTGTGTCCGGTTCCCTTATTGTCGCGTTGATGTCCATATTTTGCATCCCCGAGCAGCGGATGCCCGATAGAAGCCAGGTGTGCCCGAATCTGGTGGGTACGGCCGGTGAGCAGATCGACTTCAAGCAGGGACCGGTGGCCATGCTCTGCAAGGACGCGATAACGGGTGAGGATCGTCCGGCCGTCTTTGAGCGGGCGCTCTGAAACCGTAACGGTATTGGTTTCGCTGTTTTTGACAAGGTATCCCTTGAGGGTATCGGAAGTGTTTGGCATCCTTCCATGGACGATGCAGAGATAGAGTTTTTGCAGTTCCCGGTCTTTGATCTTCTGGTTCAGCACGCGCAGGGAGGCGGCATTTTTTGCCGCAATCACGATCCCGCCAGTGTTCCGGTCAATCCGGTTGCAGAGAGCGGGGACAAAGCTGTTTTCCTGCCCGGGCTGGTATTCTCCTTTTTGATAGAGATAGTGCAGGATTCGATTAATCAGGGTATCAGGAAGGCGGCTGTCGTCCTCATGTACGACAAGCCCCGGGCGCTTGTCTACCAGCAGAAGGTTGTCGTCCTCATATAAAATGTCAAGCCGCATGGGAGCCGATAAGAATTCCAGACATTTTTGCGGAGGAGAAAAGAATTCATCGTTGATGTAGAGGGCAAGGAGGTCCCCTTCCGCCAAACGAGTGGAAATTTCGCAGCGCTTGCCATTCAGCTTTACCCGTTTTAGCCGGATATATTTGTAAAGCAGATTTTGCGGCAGAAGCGGGACCGCTTTGGTTAGGAATTTATCTACCCGCTGGCCGGCATCATTGGCATTGATTGTGAATTCCTTCATAAGTTCCTCCGTTCTCAGGATTCGAAACGCTGCTTTTGCAGCAGTTTGCTGGAATTGGCTACCAGAGCGGAAACCTGCATATCTTCTGGCCGTAATTGTGATACCAGCTCTTTTTACAGCCATTATAGCATATTTTTTTAAAATACGGCAGATTCTATTGGCAAAAAACGAAGGATTTGCTATAATATGCGCAGAAGCAAAGGTTTGCGCCGCCATAACAATTCAGAAAGAGGTTGTATATATGATTACACGTGAAAGAGTAGAAGAGATTTTAAAAGAGTCCGGTGTGCTGCTGGAAGGGCACTTTCTTCTGACATCCGGCCGCCATTCCAACAAATATATGCAGTGTGCCAAAATCTTCCGGCATACGAAATATAGTGAGGAGCTTTGTGGTGCGCTTGCAGAGCTTTATCAGGATGAAAAAATTGATGTCGTGATTGGTCCCGCGATGGGAGCAGTACAGATGGCCTACGAGGTCAGCCGGCAGATTGGGTGCGAAAATTTCTTCACCGAGCGGGTTGACGGTAAGATGGAACTGCGCCGCGGGTTTGAGGTCACGCCTGGAATGCGCTGCCTGCTCGTCGAAGATGTTGTGACCACTGGAGGTTCGGTCAAAGAGGTTGCCGAGCTGGTGAAATCGTTGGGCGGCGTGGTGGTCGGGATTGGCTCGATCGTCGACCGCAGCAACGGGGCTGTTGACTTTGGGTTCCCGTTCAAGGCGGTTTATCCGGTAGAGGTCGTCTCGTGGGAAGCGCAGGATTGCCCGCTCTGCCGTGAGGGGAAGCTGCCGGCGGTGAAGCCCGGAAGCAGAAAGCTTCCGGAATAAAAGAAACAGGTCGGGTGGTGTAAAGGATGTCCGGCTATCATGATGGTCATAGGCAGCGGCTCAAAAAACGCTTTTTGAAAGAGGACCTGGATGGGTTTGAACCACATGAGGTGCTGGAACTAATCCTGTTTTATGCGATACCCCGAAGAGATACCAATGATTTGGCACATCGTTTGATCCAGTATTTTGGGGACATCACTGCTGTATTTGATGCGGAGGTTCCAGAGCTTTGCGAGGTAGAGGGAATCGGTGAGAACGCTGCTGTTCTGATCAAACTGTTTGCATCCGGCTGCCGTTATTATCTTAATGCATACAACAAAAAAGGTGCGGTAATTCAAACAACAGAGCAGGCGGTGGAATATCTGCGTCCGAAGTTCATCGGCAGATCGAACCGGGAAAATATCTGTGTCCTTTTTCTGGATAACAAGGGGAGAGTTTCCTACTGCGATATTGTGGGTGAGGGAACCATAAATATGGCGTCAGTTTATATCCGCAACATTGTTGAACTGGCGCTTCGGTTCCGGGCGGTGTCTGTCATCTTCTCTCATAACCATCCGCGGGGACTGGTGAATCCTTCAAATGCGGATATTTCTGTCACACACGAGCTTTACCAAGCCTTGAAAACAGTGCAGATCAAGCTGACAGATCATATCATCTTTACCGAAACCGACTTTCTTTCGATGCGCAGTTTTGGCTACTTTTCGTTTGAAGATGGGCATACATATAGCCAAATCGCTTCGAAGTGACATGTTATTTGGAAGCGGGTTGACCAATGACTGAAAACAGGAGCTTTCAGAACTGGATTGCTCCGATTGGATATGGGAGGATTTGCGTATGATGTTCAATAAAAACCGGTTGCTTCTGGTGATGCTGGCATCACTTATGGTGTTGTCGTCGTCTGCATGTGCGAAGTCAGGGGGAGGACAGGAGCAGAGCAGTGAACCTGTTGCATCCTCGTCTGCTTCTGCACAGGTGGAGGAGCCTGTCTCTTCAGAAAATATGTCCGGAGATGCCAATCCGGATGAACCAACCCTGAAGAATTTTAAAACCACCGATTTGGATGGCAATGAGGTCACGCAGGAAATTTTTTCGAATGCTGACCTGACCATGATAAACATTTGGGCGACCTACTGCAATCCCTGCCTCGGGGAGATGCCAGACCTTGGCGTACTCGCAGAGGAATATGCGGATCAGGGGGTGCAGATTGTCGGTATTTTGATGGATGTTTATGACCAGAATTGGAATGTGGTCCAGTCACAGGTGGATTTGGCGAAGGAAATTATCCAAGAGACCGGTGCGGACTATCTCCACCTGATGCCGTCTACTGATCTGATCTATGCAAAACTGCGATATGTGCAGGCGGTGCCCGAAACCATTTTTGTGGATAAAGAGGGGAACCTGGTGGGGGAACCTCACCTTGGTGCCCGCACAAAGGACAAGTGGTCGGAGGAAATTCAAAAACGTCTGGAGATGGTGCATAGTGAAGCTGGTGCAGGCTAACTGGAAGGCCGCGGCATTGCTTATTGTCGGCGCAGCTATGATCGTTGCTGGCATCCTGCGCGGAGAGGTATATACCGTGTTTACAAAAGCGGCAAATATCTGTTTGGAGTGTATCGGAATTGGGTAATCATCTGAAACGAGCGGGAAACCGGCTGCGCCTTTTGGTGCAGATTGGCTTTACTGCATTAACAAATGGCTATCTGGCAGGATTTCTTCGTGGTAAGATTTACACGGGAAAGACAAAATCCCTTTGCGTTCCCGGTTTGAATTGTTATTCCTGCCCAGGAGCGCTTGGTTCCTGCCCAATCGGTTCCCTTCAGGCTGTGCTTGCGGACCGAAACTACAAATTTGCATTTTATGTTTCGGGTTTTCTCCTGTTGTTCGGGGCGGTTCTGGGACGGTTTGTCTGTGGCTGGCTTTGCCCGTTCGGACTGGTACAGGACCTTCTCCACAAAATCCCATTTCCCAAAAAGTTCCGGAAAATTCCGGGGGATCGCTGGCTGAAATTTCTCAAATACCTGATTTTGGCGGGGTTTGTGATCCTTTTGCCGCTTTATGCAGTGAATTTTATCGGGCAGGGCCAACCATGGTTCTGCAAATATATCTGTCCATCCGGCACTTTGCTTGGCGGATGGCCGCTTGTCTCTGCAAACCCCTCGCTACAGCAGACGATCGGGTGGCTGTTTGCATGGAAAAATCTGATTCTGGTGGTTCTGCTGGTTCTGTCCATGCTGATCTATCGTCCGTTTTGCAGGTATCTTTGCCCACTCGGTGCGATTTACGGGCTTTTTAACCCGATCGCGTTCTATCGTTATCGGATCAATGCTGAAAAATGTACGGCATGCGGTCTTTGCCAGAGGACATGCGGCTTGGATATACCGGTTCACCAAACTCCGAATAGTCCGGAGTGCATCCGCTGTGGGAACTGTGCGAAAGCCTGCCCGCATCAGGCGATTGAAACCCCGTTTTCAAAAATCTGTCAGGCAGATTAAAAAGCAGATTGGACTTTATTCCGCACAGTTTTTGCTGCTGCGGAATTTTTTTTGGAAATTTACACAAACTATTCCGGATAAATGCACCGCACCCTCTTGCAATTCCTTTCTGGTTATGGTATTATATTACGGCTGATATGGAACGATTGTCAGCAAAACACACATCATGCCATCGTTTTGTCGGTGTCCTCACGGGGATGATAGGGCGAGCCGAAAGCGTGATGGAGGAAATGAACCGAAAGAGAGGAATTTATCATGGGCGTAGTATCTATGAAACAACTGTTGGAGGCGGGCGTTCACTTTGGTCATCAGACCAGAAGATGGAACCCTAAAATGGCACGTTATATCTTTACGGAGAGAAACGGCATCTATATCATCGACCTCCAGAAAACAGTCAAGAAACTGGACGAGGCGTATATGTTTGTCCGCGACCTTGCCGCAAATGGCGGGAATGTCCTGTTCGTCGGGACCAAGAAACAGGCGGGGGATTCGGTCCGTGAGGAAGCGACTCGCGCAGGCGCCTATTATGTAAATGCCAGATGGCTGGGCGGTATGATGACCAACTTCAAGACCATCCGCCGCAGAATCGACCGTCTCGCACAGCTGCGCAAGATGGAAGAGGATGGAACCTTTGACCGTCTGCCGAAGAAAGAGGTCAGCAAGCTCAACCTCGAGATCGAGAAGCTCGAAAAGTTCCTTGGCGGTATCAAGGATATGAAGAAGCTGCCGGCAGCAATGTTTATTGTCGACCCCAGAAAAGAGAAGATTGCGGTTGCAGAAGCGAAAAAGCTTGGTATTCCGATCGTTGCGATCGTCGATACCAACTGTGATCCGGACGAAATCGACTATGTAATCCCGGGCAATGATGACGCAATTCGTGCGGTTAAGCTGCTTTCTGCCACAATGGCTGATGCAATCATTGAAGGCCGTCAGGGTGCGGAATCCGCAGAAGCTGCTGCAGAGAAAGAAGAGGAAGCGGCAGCGGAATAAATTCGATTGTGCGGAAACGATAGAATGGAGGTTTGAATAAAATGGCTTTTACAGCGAAAGACGTACAGGCGTTGAGAGAGAAAACCGGCGTCGGCATGATGGAGTGCAAAAAGGCACTTACCGAGACCGACGGCGATATGGATAAGGCAATCGAGGTGCTCCGTGAAAAGGGGCTCGCAGCTGTTACCAAAAAGGCTGGCAGGATTGCGGCTGAGGGCGTTGTACTTGCGATGGTCGACGAGGCAACAAAAGTGGGCGTCGTGATCGAGGTCAACTCGGAGACTGATTTTGTCGCGAAGAACGAAAAGTTCATGGAGTTTGTCACTTCCTGTGCAAAAACAGTTGCGGCAAATAAACCTGCTTCGGTGGAAGAGCTTCTGCCGATGAAAGCGGTTGGTTCTGATCTGACGGTCGAGGAAGAGCTGCGTGACAAAGTTCTCACGATTGGTGAGAACATGAAGATTCGCCGCTTCACCTATGCGGAGGGTGTTTTGACCACTTACGTCCATGGCGGCGGTAAGATCGGTGTTATGGTTACCTTCGATTCGGATGTTGCCGATAAAGAAGGCTTTGGTGCCTACGCAAAAGATGTTGCGATGCAGGTTGCGGCAATCAATCCGGGATATCTGGATTCCGCTGCTGTTCCGGCTAACGTGATCGAGCATGAGAAGGAGATTCTCAAGGCGCAGATTTCGAATGATCCGAAGCTCAGCAACAAGCCTGCAAATATCATCGAGAAGATGGTTGATGGTAGAATCGGAAAATACTACAAGGAGAACTGCCTCCTTGAGCAGGCATTTGTAAAGAATGGCGATATTAACATCGCACAGTATACCGAGCAGACTGCAAAAGAGCTTGGCGGTTCTATTAAGATCACTGGATTTGTCCGCTATGAGAAGGGCGAGGGCCTTGAGAAAAAGGAAGAGAACTTTGCGGATGAAGTTGCCAGCATGATGAAATAGTCTGCCGTATCTCAACTTTTTAAGGCAACATAAAAACAGAGCGGTTATCAGACAGAATGCGGAAAAGGACAAGCAAAAAGCGGTTTGTTTTTGCTTGTCCTTTTTTCTGTGTTATGAACTTAAATGTAAAATAGATCAATTTGAAAGCACGCTCCCTAAAAACAGAGACCGGGTGGAAAAGCAAACTGCTTTTCCACCCGGTTTTATAGTCGAAAAACCTCAAAAGGATCATTACTTTCTTTTGAAGCCTGCGTTTTTTGCCCGCAGGGAGCCGACTTTGACGGCTCTGTTTCGTCTTATATAGTCAACAGGTACGCCTTGTCCCCTTCCTTGAAAGCAGAATGGGTTTCAAGGATGTTGACTATATCATAGGGCTGTCCGGTAGGGTTTACTTAATCGAGTTCTCGTATGCCTGAATCATCTTTTTGACCATCTGGCCACCGATCGAACCAGCCTGTCTGGAGGTCAGATCACCATTGTAGCCCTGTTTCAGGTTGACGCCGACTTCGTTCGCCGCCTCCATCTTGAAACGGTTCATCGCATCTTTCGCCTCGGGGACAACATGTTTGTTACTAGCCATAATGATATACACTCCTTAAAATCGTTTGGTAGAATTGATTGCGTTTGCAGTACTAGTATCGTCCACAGGGAATGGATTATCACTGACAAATCTTGTGTGTGTATCCAGATTTCAGCTTATCCCGATTAAAAAGTCAGGGAGGTTGCTTTGAATGGGCTGTACCTTCTATGAAAAAATAAGATCGGATCTGCAATCATTGCTCTGGATAGCAGGTGCTATAGGCTCAGATGCCAGCGGCTCAACCCCGCGAGCGGATTTTTTTTGCCAAGCAGACAGAAAATGGCGGCACACGCAAGCAGGCAGAACGGATCGGGGGGAAAAGAAAATGCGGCAGGAAGTTCAAATGGTTCGACAGTGGAGCCATCAAATGCGTGCACCGGGCGCTGGAGAGAAATCACTGCGCTGTCCGGGGTCAGCGAGGAGAGGGTAAAGGTGTCAGAACTCAGGCGTCCGCAGGTCAGCGCGGGCAGATGACGGCTCGCAGCCTGCTTGAGCGTGCGCGGGTCGGAACTGTTCAGAATTGCGATTGCGTGCCGGTTGACGGGTCCCACGGGTAGTTCTCTGCCATTGCGCAGAATCAAAACTGCGTTTTCGCAGGAGAGACGCGGAAACCGTGGTCCAGTTGCGAACACCAGGTCAGGCGTTTCCCCTTCCAGTTTTGCGGACAGGGTACGCACATTCAAAAGAGAAATCCGTCCACCGTGACACTGAAGCAGTTTAAAAAGCTGTTTGTCTGGATCTTTTGCGGCAACCACCACCAAAAAAATCACCTGCCAACTATTTTTCGCTATGAAATCGGATGCTTATAACCATCTTGCTGCGGCAAATCTGCCGGGGATTCCAAAAAACATTTTTTTGAAACCATGCAATGATAGCTTTCCCTGGACACCAGTTAAAATCCACCATGCATGGACTGTATTTTTGCGGGACCACATTTTTGATAAAAGAGGTTACCAGGAGGCACAAAATTACTTTTTTCGGTCAGGTATTTGGAACATTTTTCTGACAAGGCTTTACAAACGATTTTTTGGACAATATAATAGATAAAGTGGTATTGACTGAAACAGCAAAGGAGCGAAACTATGAAACAATATCCATGGGAGGAAGCCCAGTTTATCAATGATCTAAAAGGTCTGCTCAAAATTAGAAGTGTGAATGGAGATTGTGGTCCTGTAAGCGAGCGGGCTCCGCTGGGACAGGGCATCTACGATGCAATCGAATATATGTTAGATCTCGGCAGAAAATTTGGCTTTCGCACCAAAAATCTCGATGGATATGCGGGCTGGATCGAGATGGGTGAGGGAGAACGGCTGGTGGCGGTCGTCGCACATCTCGATACCGTTTCGGTCGATCCGGAAGGATGGGTTGCTGATCCATTCGATGGTACTGTGATTGACGGAAAGTTATATGGGCGTGGCGTCTCGGATGATAAGGGTCCCGCGATGGTCGCACTCTACGCAATGAAGGCGATCGCTGCCAGCGGCGTAAATCTCGGCAAACGGGTGCGCCTGGTTCTGGGCGGCAGCGAAGAAGCTGGTGGATGGCGGTGTATTGAACGGTATAAAAAGACTGAAGAGCTGCCTGACTGTGCATTCACCCCGGACTCGGAGTATCCTGTGACCTTCGCTGAAAAGGGTCTGTTGCATCTGGATTTTCACCGTGACCTCGATGATTCGATCCCGCCTCTTTCGCTCCACTGTGGGCAGATGTACAATATTGTTCCCGCATTTGCCGAAGCGGAATTTGCAGGGAAACATTATGAGGCGGAGGGACGCGCGGCCCATGCAATGGAGCCGCATAAGGGGGAAAACGCCCTTTTGAAACTGTGCGCACAGCTCCGCGCGCAGGGGATAGAGCATCCATTCCTGTCGCTCGCCGGAATCGCGACCGCCGAGGGGCTTGGAATCGCATTTTCGGACGAGCCTTCGGGCTGCACGACAATCAATCCCGCAATTGCTCATGTGGATGAAAAGCACGCCAGCCTTTGCTGTGACCTGCGCATTCCGGTCACCGTTCCACTCGAACAGGTAGTCGGAGCCGCCGAAAAAGCAGCAGCGCAGTTCGGCTTTGAGACGCGCAACACTTCCTATATGCCGCCGCTCTATGTGAAAAAGGACTCCCCGCTCGTGCAGACTCTGCAAAGGGTTTTCCAGGAGTGCACCGGGACAGATCTTCCGCCCGTTTCATGCGGCGGCGGTACCTACGCGCGCGCTTTTGAAAATGCAGTCGCGTTCGGTGCACTTTTCCCGGAAGACCCGGTCACCTATCATCAGACCAATGAGTTCTGGAAGCTGGATTCGATCGGAAAAACCTTCCAGATTATTACCAACGCAATCGAGTTGATCTGACCGGAGATTTGTGGTTTACACTGCAATGCGTCGCATTGCGGTGTCATTCTTCTTTTGATGAATCGCGCGGTAAAAATGTGGAAAAATAGGCTCGGACATGCCGTCAACCGGACTGGCAGCCATTTGAGCTGTGAAAGGAACCGTCTGATGGTTCGTTTTGCCGTACGGAACTGATCGCTCCCCTCAAT
Organism: Anaerotruncus sp. G3(2012); assembly: GCF_000403395.2. GTDB lineage: Bacteria > Bacillota > Clostridia > Oscillospirales > Ruminococcaceae > Anaerotruncus. The sequence goes on from NZ_KE159657.1 coordinate 770,788, forward strand.
CCAAAAGAAAGTGGTAAAACAGATGGAGAAAAATAACTCGTTCAAACCATTCATCCCCGCTGATCGGATCGTCCCGGAATTCACCGCGACCTCGGTAGTTCTTGGAATCCTGCTCGCTGTGCTTTTTGGTGCGGCGAACGCCTATCTCGGGCTGCGGGTTGGTATGACCGTTTCGGCGTCGATTCCCGCCGCAGTGATCTCGATGGGGATTATTCGTGTATTGCTGCGCAAGGATTCAATACTTGAAAATAATATGGTGCAGACGATCGGCTCTGCTGGTGAATCGGTCGCGGCAGGCGCGATCTTTACCCTCCCGGCGCTGTTCATGTGGGCGGCCGAGTGGGGTGTCTCCAGCCCGTCCCTGATTGAAATTTCGTTGATTGCACTCTGTGGAGGTCTGCTCGGGGTTCTCTTCATGATCCCTCTGCGCAAGGCCCTGATCGTACAGGAGCATGGCGTCCTTCCTTATCCGGAGGGAACCGCCTGCTCGGAAGTACTGCTCGCCGGGGAACGCGGTGGTTCCCAGTCCACCACGGTTTTTGCCGGCCTTGGCATCTCAGCAGCCTATAAATTTATTGCGGATGGCCTGAAGCTTTTTCCGAGCAAGGTCAACTACGATCTCAAAAGCTATAAAGGTGCCGCAGTTGGGATTGATGTCCTGCCCGCGCTGCTCGGCGTCGGGTACATCTGCGGACCCCGCATCTCCTCCTATATGATGGCGGGCGGTATCCTGAGCTGGTTGGTTCTGATGCCGCTGATCTCGCTGTTTGGCGGGGTGTCGATTATCTTTCCCGGCACAGACCCGGTCTCCACGATGGATCCCTCGACACTCTGGAACAACTATATCAAATATATTGGAGCGGGGGCGGTAGCAACCGGCGGCATCCTGAGTCTCGCAAAATCGCTGCCGCTGATCGGCCGGACCTTTCTGCAATCGGTTCAGAGCTACAACCGGGGCCCCTCTTCCAAAAGTTCGCTGCGCACCGATGATGACCTGCCGATGCGGCTGATTGCAGTCATCATCTCGGTCGTTATCATCGTTATCTGGCTGGCGCCTGCCATCCCAGTGACCCTGCTTGGAGCAGTTGCAATCGCTCTGTTCGGTTTTTTCTTTGCGACAGTCTCCGCGCGGCTGGTGGGCTTGGTCGGATCGTCCAACAATCCGGTCTCGGGCATGGCTATCGCGACCCTGCTGCTCTCCACCATCCTGCTGAAATATACCGGAGATGTTGGGCGACATGGCATGAGCGGCGCAATCGCGATCGGGTCGGTTATCTGTATCATCGCGGCAATCGCGGGGGATACCTCCCAGGACCTGAAAACCGGCTATATCCTCGGCGCGACTCCCAGAAAACAGCAGATCGGGGAGCTGATCGGAGTGGTTGCCGCCTCACTGGCACTTGGCGGTGTGCTCTATCTGCTGAATGCCGCATGGGGATTCGGATTGACAGAGCTGCCCGCCCCGCAGGCGATGCTGATGAAGATGGTGGTAGAAGGGGTCATGAACGGGAACCTTCCATGGACACTGGTGTTTGCCGGTGCAGGTATCGCGGTGGGGCTTGAAATTCTGCGGATTCCGGTGCTCCCGTTCGCGGTCGGGCTTTACCTGCCGATCCACCTCAGTGCACCGATCATGGCGGGCGGCCTGCTCCGCCTCTGGTTTGAGCGTCGGAAGGCTCGCTCGGACGAGGCACGCAAAGATGCGATTGACAGCGGTATTCTCTACACCTCCGGTATGATTGCCGGGGAAGGGCTGGTCGGTGTTTTGCTTGCGGTGTTTGCGGTTATCAAAGTCGGTGTAGACTCCCTCGGTGAGCCGGTCTATCTTGACGCAGTGCTTGACCTTTCAGAAAAACTTTCCCTTGGCAGTATTGGTTCCCTCGTCTTTTTCGTGCTTTTGATTCTGTCGGTGCTTAAATTTTCGATCTGGCGCAAAGCGAGCCGCATTGGTTGAGCCGATGGCCAGACAGAAGCAGAATTATCTGGATTTTATCCCCTGTAGGAACCCGTCTTTTTCCTGGGAAAAGGGCGAAGACGGAATGGTGACAGTCACAGTGGTGCATACCGGTTTTTTTGACCGGATTGCGCAGTTTCTGGGGCGTCCGAAGCAGAGCCGGATTGCGCTCGACCGGTATGGCAGCTTTGTCTGGGAGATGATCGACGGAGAGCGGTCGGTCTATGCCATCTCGGAGGCGGTGCGGGAGCAGTTCGGGGAACAGGCGGAACCGCTGCTGCCGCGGTTGATCCGGTATTTTGAAATTTTAAGAGAACATCGTTTCATCGACTGGGATGAAAAAAGAGAAGGGATTCGACGGTAAACCGTCGAATCCCTTTTTTGGTGCATTCATGAAACCAGGATGCCGTTCAACATTTCGAATAGGCCGATATCGGTCGAGGACTGTCCGTTTTCACCAAACAGGACTGTAACCTCCTCGCCGATTGATTCGGGTGTCCCGGGAAAGATGATCCATTGTTCAGAGCTCCCATCCCGGATGATTGTCAGGTTGATCGAAGGACTGCCTTCTCGTTTTTCGATCAGGTCGTCGGTGTCGGAAAGGGGGGAGAGCGTTTCCAACATAGAAAGGATCGGCCCGACCGCCGCTTGTTCGCTTAGCTCTTTCTCACCATAACTCGTGTTGCTGACCAGTTTGATCGAAACCCTGGATTCCTCTGCGGAGGAAGTTTCCGGTTCTTTTCCGGCATTCATTTTCTGGCGCTTAAAGAGGTCATACGGGTTGGTGACGCCGATGGCCTGTTCCTCCGAGTCATTCCCCATATAGATCAGATCATTGCCAGTTGCAACTTCAAAGTAAATCTCTCCGACCTGGTCCGCAGTAAACCCCTCAAAATCGACCGTATCCACAGTCAGCGTGACCTGCATATTGTCGACTTTACAGCCTCCTTCGAAATGCCCCAGATAGTTGAGCAGATTCGCAGTAAAACGGAATGTCCCATCCGCATAGATTTCCAGGGCAGGGTAGTTCTGCGGTTCCACACCGCGCACTTCGAAGGTATAGCTGCCTACCACAGCAGGCAGCTCGGAAAGCTCCTCCTCGGGAGGATCGTCCGGCTGCGGTTCGGCTTGACTGCTGCCCGTCGGTTCGGGGGAGACGGAAGCCGCCTGAGCAGGATTTTCACTGCGGGAGCTGCACGCCGAAAGAACAAACAGTATCAGCAGAACAGCAGCCATTATTTGTATTTTTTTCATGCTGGATTCCCCTTTGTACAGAAAAGATGGATTCAAGATTTTGAGAGAAACCGGAAAATGCGGGTTGTTTTGATGTCGATCGCCTTGACAGGACACATCTCATGGCAGCAGAAGCAGTGGATACAGCTGGAAAGGTCGATCTTTGCCCTGCGGTTTTCAAGCACAATCGTTTTTGCAGGGCAGCTTTCGGCACATCTTCCGCAGCCAACGCAGTCTTTCCCGCGCACCTGCGGGCGAGGGGCGAGGCGCGGTTCCAGCCGGCGAATCAGTCCGGCGAGTGGGCGCGGCACATTTCCTGTAAAATCAAGCGTTTTGCTCGCGGGCATGACGAAATCAGTCACTGCACAGGAGAGCGCATCCGGGTCCCCGGTAAGCTTGACCTGTTCCCAACAGGCGGGGCATAGTCCCCGCTCAACCGCATCCGCCAGCATTGGAACCTGCCCAGGCCCCAGGCCGATCAGATGCGCCATCATCAGGTCGAGGGCATAAAGACCATCCCCCACAGCGGCAGCGGTCAGTCCGATGTGCCGCCTGCTGCCGCCGGTCGGACCGTCCCCCTCCATCGCGTCCACCGCATCCACCAGAGTCAGCGACGGCCTGACCAGCAGGGATAGGTCGACCAGCATCTGCGCGAACTGCCTCCCGTCCGGGAACCGGTAGTGGAGCTGCGGCTTGAGCAGCCCTGGAATGCAGCCAAACAGGTTTTTGATCCCGCAGGAGAGGGTAGTCATGCAGTGGGTTTTCAGTTTGCAGAGGTTGATAACCACATCCGCGCCCGCAATCGGGTCGATCAGATCGAATGCGCGGCAGAGCCGGCCTTCTTCGTACCGCACTGTCCTCGAACCGCAGGAAAGGTTCAGTGCGACCCCGCACCGCTCTGCGACCGCCTTCATCCCGGTCTGTTCATAATTTGCAGCGAGCACCTGCGGGGTGTAAAGACCGCCGGGGCTGTCGGCAATGGTGATGTCCGACACGCCCATGGCCTGGATTGACCGGATCACTGCCTCCACTACAACTGGGTTGGTGGTTGCCGTCCGGTCGGGGCGGCAGCGCATAATCAGGTTTGGCTTTACCACAACTTTGGAACCAGGGTCAATCCGGAAGTCCAGCAGGTCCAGGTGGCGCCGAACCGCTTCCAGCATCTGCGGAAGGTCGTAAGATTCAGTTTTGCTGAGCGAAACTGGTTTCATATGCTTCTCCAATTCGTTCTCTTAGATGACGGTCGCGGGATCAGCGTCACTGCGGGCAATTGCAACAGCATCTCCACCCAACGCATCCCGCACCAGTCCGGACAGATACCCCAGTACATGATGCTCGGTGCCATAATGCCCTGCGTCGATCAGGGTGATCCCACGATGTACGGCTTCGAGCATCACGCTGTGCTTGACATCACCGGTCACGAACGCCTGTGCGCCGCTTGCAATGACCTCTTCCAAACAGCTTCCGCCGCTTCCGCCGCAGACTGCGACCCGTTCGACCGCCTGCCCGCCGTCGCAGTACCGCACTGCGGGAAGCTCCAACATGCGCTTCACATAATAGGCGAATTCGGGTGGAGTCATCCCGCGTTCGACAGTCCCGACCCGCACCATGTGGTCGGGCGGAAGCGTTTCTACCCCGGACAATGCAAGTTTTTCGGCAAGGATGTCATTTACACCGCCCCGAGCGATGTCCAGATTGGTATGCGCACTGATAACCGACAGGTTTTCGCGCACCAGTTTCCAGACCAGCAGGTCGGAAGTCACCCGTTTGAGTGGGGAATAGATCACCGGATGGTGGGTGACAATCAGGTTCGCGCCTCTGGATACCGCCTCGGAGATCACTTCGTCGGTCACATCGAGCGCAACCAGCGCACCGTTTACCTCTTCGGAAGGGTCGCCGACCAGAAGGCCGGGATTGTCGAATTCCATTGCCAGCGAGAACGGTGCGGCCTGATCAATTTTATTGTATACGTCTTGTATGGTCATTTTTTACACCTGCTTTCCAATTCTGTCAGTAAAGTTCGGTATGACATATATTCTTCCCGGTTTTGGGCGCTGGCAGACAGCCCCTCCACCTTTTCCCGCACCTGCCGCGTGACCTTTTCGAGATAGTTTATCGCTGCGGGGCGGCTGTCCTGCCAGAGCAGGCCGGTATATGCCTCGATCTGGGAAGGGTGGCGCACCTTCCCAGTATAGGCTGTCTGCAAGACTGTATATGGGAATCCGCCGGCTTCCGCCGGTTCTTCCCGCAGGATATCGAATCCGTTTTCCCACAGGCTGCGCCGGAGGCGTTCGGTTTTGGTCATCGGCTGAAGCAGAAACCGCAGAGCCGGGTCGCGGGTCCAGCTTTGGGTGGACAGAATCTCCCAGATGAGATCGCCGCCCATTCCGGCGATTACAATGTCGTCCACCTCGCCCGGATGCAGCCCCGAAAGCCCATCGCACAAAATCAGCTTCACGCGGTCCGATACGCCGTATTCCGACAGCGAACAAGCCGCTTTATCAAGCGGCTTGCGGTTAATATCGCACGCAAATCCAGATAGAATCCGCCCACTGGCGGCAAGCCACGCGATCAGGTGGCCATGATCGGTCCCGATATCGGCGCACCGTACCCCCGGACGCACCAATGAAGCGATCGCAGAAAGGCGGGCATCGAGTTTGGGCAGGCGGAGCGCCGTTGGTTCAACCTGCATGGGCATTCAGCCTTTTCAGGAGCGCTTCGCAGTCGACCCCATGTACCATGCAGGCTTCCTCGATGGATTCGCCGCGCGAGGCCGGGCATCCCAGACAGTGCATCCCCATTTCCATAAAATATTTCGAGAGGGATAGGTCCTGATCGAGCGCTTCACCGATCAGGGTCTCTTTGGTGTATTTCATCCGAACAACCTCCTGTTTTTGATTTCCCTGTGGGTCATGGACGTGTTTGCTGCGTCGGAAACATGCCCCCTGTCCCAACCATTGTACCATGAAGAATCTGGTTTTACAACCGGTTGCGGATATCATCTCTTTTCCCATTCGTGTCGATAATGCCGGACACCAGGAACCTTTTGCCCGACATCCAAGACGGCTGTTTCGATTTTTCAAACAGCCCCTAATCTTTTTTGTCCTTAATTGCTCTTAGAACCCGTATTCACAACCATTCGACACCGTCTGAGCGGGTCTTTTGCAGGCCTGCCGCGTTGAAAAATCTTGCAATACACAAAGTATTGTCTGCGTTTTTTCGCCTTGCAGGGCAACAAAATCCCTCGCCCATCCGGCATCCTCTGATTATGAATACAGGTTCTTAGAATAAAGCCGCCCATAATCGCAATCGGAATGGAAACAGAAAAAGAAACAGGTTCGAGAAATGCCCCGAGAGCACCACCTAAAATGGTACATATTATTGCAATAATAATCATAACAATCCCCCATAACGCTTGATTCGTCAGTTTGATTTTATCACAACCAACAGAGAGGCGCAAGAATCAATGGATGAAATTACCGGTTTGCAGGCTCGGCTCCGCAGGTCACAGATTTCCTACCCATGTTTCAGGTTCGGGAATACACGCATCCTCTTGCAACCTGCCTGGCAAATCTGATATAATAAAGAAAAATGTACAACATACCGTCACTTTAGCGGGAGTGACGATCGGGAATTTTGGAAAGGGTGGGCTGGATGAGACGAGCCGAACGGATGGTTTCCCAGGGAGAGGCGCGCAGGCTGCTCGACAGCAGCAGTTATGGAGTTCTTTCGCTGGTTTCGCCGGATGGGCAGCCGTACGGGGTACCGGTCAATCATGTCTATGTACCGCAGGATAATGCGGTTTATATCCATTGTGCGCAGGAGGGGCAGAAGCTCGATTTTCTGCGGGAAAACCCGAAGGCATCCTTTACGGTGGTGGGTTCGGGGCAGGTCATCGAGGAGAAGTTCACCACCCGCTATGAAAGCGCGATCGTGCAGGGGAGAGCGTCGCTGGTCGAGGAAGAGGCGGAGAAAGTGCGGGCGCTTGAGCTGCTCTGCGGCAGACTGACCCCGTCGATGGCGGAAACACAGAACGCCTATATTCGGGCATCCCTTTCGAAAGTGGCGGTGATCCGTCTGGAAATCCGGGAGATCACTGGCAAGCGGAACCGCGCGGGTGGATGAAACGATGGGAGGAGCGGAAGGATGGCATCAAAACAGGAGTGGGAAAAGCCGTTTGTATCGGCGGTGATCCCGGCGGCCGGCAGCGCGTCCCGGATGAATGGGTTGGATAAACAGTTTGAGGAGGTCTGCGGGGTGCCGGTGCTGGTGCGCTCCATGCAGGCTTTGAGCCAGAGCGATTGGATCGATGAACTGGTGGTAGTGGCCCGTTCGGACGACATTCCCGATGTGCTTGCTTTGGTCAACGGCTATGGGATCGGCAAGGTACGTTCGGTGGTTGCCGGCGGGCAGACCCGCCAGCAGTCGGTCATGCAGGGGCTGGAAGCGGTCAGCGGGGAAGCGGACTATCTTGCGGTGCACGATGGCGCCCGACCGCTTGTCTCCCAGCAGGTGATCGCCGATGCGGTGCTCAGCGCGATCCGTTACGGAGCTGCCGCCGCCGCGGTGCCGGTGGTGGATACGATCAAGGTGGCAGACGCCGACCGGATGATTTGCGCGACCCCCGACCGTCAAACCCTTTATGCGGTGCAGACCCCACAGGTATTCCGGCTCGGCCGGTACCGGGAAGCGGCGCAGTCCGCCCGGGAGGCAGGCCAGGATTTTACAGATGACTGCCAGATGTTGGAGGCAATTGGGCAGAAGGTTTATCTCTCCCGGGGGGAATATACGAATCTCAAGATTACGACGCCAGTCGACCTGCTGATTGCGCAGGCTCTGGCAGAACGACAGATGGAGGAACAATGATGGATTTCAGGATTGGGCATGGATATGACGCACATCAGCTCGTGGAAGGCCGCAGGCTGGTGCTTGGTGGGGTAAAGGTACCGCACACGCTCGGGCTGCTGGGACATTCGGACGCGGATGTCCTGCTGCATGCAGTGATGGATGCGATCATCGGTGCGCTTGCACTTGGTGACATCGGCTGTCTGTTCCCGGACAGCGATCAGACCTACAAGGATGCCGATTCCCTTCGGCTGCTTGGCAAGGTGCGCCTGGTGATGGAGGAGATGGGTTGGCAGATCGGAAACATCGACGCAACAGTGGTGGCGCAGGAACCGAAGCTGAAGCCATATGTCAGCAAGATGCGGGAGAACATCGCGGTTGCCTGCGCTACCAATCCGGGCAACGTCAACGTCAAGGCGACGACCGAGGAGGAGATGGGGTTTACCGGCGCGGAAGAAGGAATCTGTGCGCACGCGGTCTGTCTGCTTGAGCGGGTCGGGGACCGGCTGGACGGCTAAGACTTCCGTAAGAGGGAGCAGATCGTCCTGGAAATGCATAAGATGATACAGCGGTATTTCCATTCGGCGGACAGCCGTGGGACCGCTGTATTTTGTTATGTTAGGGGACTTTTGATATGGCGAACAACGGACAGTCTGTTCTGGTGGTCCGCTCGGTCACCAGTGCGATGCGGGGCCAGAAACTTTTGGAGAGCAGCGGGATCAGCGCATATGTCCAGCGCAACACCGCGCCAAACAGCAACCAGGGCTGCGGCTATGGAATCAGGATCAGCGGGGATGTGTCGAAGGCGGCAGGGATTCTCGCGGGTGCGGGGATCAAGGTCGTGGAGATTCAGGGGGGCTGAAGGATGGTTTATTTTGACAATGCTGCAACCACCTTTCCGAAGCCGGCTGCAGTCAAAAACGCGGTGGATCTCGCAATCCTCCGTTATGGGGCAAACCCTGGGCGCAGCGGGCATGACCTTTCAACCGAGACAGCGCGTCAGGTCTACTGCGTGCGGGAAAAGGTCGCGGCATTTTTTGGCGCGGAGGATGCGGGGCAGGTGGTCTTTACCCAAAACTGCACCTATGCCCTGAATACGGCGATCAAAGGGCTGGTACGGCCGGGCGACCATGTGATTATCTCCGACCTCGAGCACAATTCGGTGCTTCGGCCAGTACATGCGCTCTCGATGCGTGGGGAGCTGGATTACACGATCGCGGAAACGTTTGAGGAGGATGACCAGACGGTAGAATCGTTCCGAAATGCAATCCGGTACAATACCAAGGCGATTATCTGCACTCATGCATCCAACGTCTTTGGAATCAAACTGCCGGTCGAGCGTCTTGCGCAGCTTGCACACGCCTATGGGCTGTATTTTGTGCTGGACGCTGCCCAGACCGCAGGAGTCGAGCCGATCGACCTGTCTGCCATGCAGATTGATTTTCTCTGTACGGCGGGGCATAAGGGGCTATATGGGCCGTCGGGGACAGGCCTTCTTATCACCCGGTTTGGGGAGCGGCTGCGCCCTCTGGTGGAGGGCGGCACCGGGAGCGCATCCGCCGACTACAGCCAACCGGACTTCATGCCTGACCGGCTGGAATCAGGGACGCTCAATACCGCCGGGATTATCGGGCTGGGGGCTGGGATTGACTTTGTGAACCAGCGTGGCCCGGAGCGGATCGCCCGGCATGAAACCTACATTGCGCGATGTGTTTATGAGGGGCTTGCCGGAATTCAGGGGGTAAAACTATATACGGCCCCTCCTCAATATGGCGTAAACCTGCCGGTTTTGAGCTTCAATGTGGAGGGGATTAGCTCCGAGGAGGTCACCAGTCAGCTCAACCGCGCAGGATTTGCGGTGCGGGGTGGCCTGCACTGTGCGCCTCCCGCCCACAAAAAGTTCGGCACCATCGGCATCGGCGGTACGGTCCGGGTCAGTGCAGGGGCATTCAATACCGAGGAGCATGCACGCGGGCTAATCTGTGCGGTGCAGAATATTGTCCGGTTTGTGGAAAAAAAGGATTGATTTCATGATAGCATGTGATAAAATATAAGATAAGAGAACTGTGCGGCCGGTTCGCTGGCCGCCTCTTCAAAAGCCGAGGGGAATGAAAGCGTATGGCGGATTTATGGAACAATCTGAGAAACGTATTTGGTACGGTACTGCCGCAGGACCTGCTTGACATCGCGATTATTTCTTACCTGTTCTACCAGGTGGCCAAACTGGTGCGGGAGACTCGCGCAGCCCAGCTGGTCAAGGGAATTATGATCCTGTTGCTGATGAGCGTCCTCGCCACCCAGCTCAGGCTGCGGACGTTGAGCTTTCTGATGGAAAATATCCTGCAAACCGGACTTGTGGTGATGGTCGTGGTCTTTCAGCCGGAGCTGCGCCGCGCACTCGAACAGGTAGGGCGCTCCCAGATCGGAAAATTGAAGTTTTTCTCTTCTGGGATGGATGAGGGCGAGGTTCGAGAGCGCTGGAGAGGGTTTGTAGATGCACTGGTGGAAGGGGCGGCGTCCCTTTCCCGGCAGAAGATCGGTGCGCTGGTGGTCATTGAGCGAAACACCCGTCTGGGCGACATCATCAAGACCGGCACCGTGATTGATTCCGGCCCCAGCGCCGAATTGATCGGCAACATCTTTTTTCCCAATTCCCCGCTGCATGATGGTGCGATGGTCGTCCGGGACGGGCGGCTTCACGCGGCCGGATGTTTCCTGCCGCTGTCGGATAATTCGGAGATCAGCCGTGAACTGGGGACTCGCCACCGCGCCGCGCTCGGAATGAGCGAGATGAGTGATGCAGTGGTCGTGGTGGTGTCGGAGGAAACGGGATTCATTACTGTCTGCCGCGATGGAAAGCTTGAGCGCGGCTACTCGGTTGAACGGCTGCGCCAGTACCTCACCGACGAGCTGCTCCCGGAACCGAGTGAACCTTCCGAGAAAAAATTTGAGCGGAGGAAGGCGAAAAAAGCATGAAGAAGTTGGATTTTGGGCAGATTTTCCAAAGCCGCCGCCTGTTGATGATCTTTTCGCTCGTGATGGGCGTTCTTTCGTGGATGTTTGTCGTCATTTTTGTCGACAATGAAATCCCTTGGGAGTTCAAAGGGGTGCCGGTCGATGTTTATGCGGAAGAAGAGCTGCTTTCGATCAACAGCCTGCGGATTGTTGAGGATCCGCAGGCGGAAGTCACAGTGGTAGTCGAGGGCGGGCGGATTGTCGTCGGCGGACTGGAGGAGGGGGAAATCCGGATCGTTGCTGATCTGGAAGGGATCTCCACCCCGGGCGATTATGCGGTCAAGCTCAAAAATGTGCTGACTGCCAATCAAAACTATGTGGTGCGTGAGATCAAGCCGTCTACGGTGAATGTGCGGGTTGACCGGATCACCACCAAACGGTTCGAAGTAAAAATGGATATTGACGGTCCTCAGGTGCCTGACGGGTATCTGAATGCAGGGACAACGATCAGTCCCCGCGCGGTCGAGGTGACCGGCCCGGAAGCGGACATCAGCCGGATTGCACAGTGCATCGTGTCTGCATCGTTCTCCGGGCGTCCGCTGACCGAAAACCAGACCATCCGCAGCGAGATTAAACTGTTTGATGAGGAAGGTCACGAAATTCCCAAAGATAGGCTCACGATGGAGAGCGATTCCGCGAATGTAACTGTGCAGGTGCTCAAACAGAAACGTCTGCCGCTCCGTTTTGAATACCTGAATATGCCTTCTGGATTCCCGCGGGACGATCTGCGGTTTGAGATGACAGACAACAGCATTCTGGTTGCGGGACCCGAGGAGGTGGTGGATTCTTACGAGGAACTCCAGATTGGTTATGTGGACCTGAGTGAGGTGACGCCGGGATTTGTACAGGTGTTTGACATCAGCCTGCCAACCGGGTTTATCAGTGTGGAAAATCTGCGTTCGGTCGGTGTCAGCTTTGGCGGGGAGGGTCTGACTGAGGCATACTTCAATGTCTCACAGATCACGCCGGTCAATGTGCCGATCAACTACGATGTGACGATCAATACCACACAGCTTTTTGGAGTACGGATCATCGGGAGTTCCGAGGTGATGGAGACGCTTACCGCCAAAGACATCGTTGCAGAGATTGACTTTTCAGAGCGTGAGCTTTCAACCGGGTCGAGCAGTCTGCCGGTTTCGATCTCGGTGCCGGGACGGAAACTGGCATGGGCGGTCGGGGAATACGCCGCTGTGGTCACGATTGACGAAAAATAAACTGGGGGCGCCCGGAGAATCCGGGCGCCCCTGTTTCGGCGGATGGACAGTGTTATTCATATGCAAGGAAGGAACAGACCCAATCTTCGGAGGAAAGCAGCAGCGATGGGAGCTGGGTGCCGTCATAGTAGTACCTTGTCCCGTAGCTTCCGATAACGGGTGTCGGACTGTCCGCAAAGTCCAGCTCCAGACGGCAGGAAACCCCGCCTTTTTCATAGAAGTCGTACACCTTTTCCGCGCGATAGGTCCCGCGCCATTCCTGCTGGCTGGTGCGGTCGGAGAGGGTAAAGGTGCGGTCATCCGCAAAGACCAGTTCCACCAGAGGCGGTTCCTCCGGGGGTTCAGGGGATTCCTCCCCAAGGGCCGAGAACCGTTCCAGCGTCCACAGCCGTCCGATGACCGGTTTTGCGGCGGCGCTGTTCCCGCATCCGCCGAGCAGCAGGATGCAGATCAGAAGTATGCTCCATCCATTAGTTTTAGATATACTAAATATAGTTCTCATGGGATCGTAATAGAATATGCAACGTTAAATTCCCCGCCACCCGATAGGGATTTATTAGCGGTAGCTACGCCCTCTACAGAAATTCTTCCCTTATCGCCTTTTTTACCTGTCGCCCCGGTATCTACATCGGTCTCTATAGAGCGCTCTCCATCTGCAAATTCGAGAAATTCGGTTTTGGTCGATTCTCCGCTTAGATCGACATTTACATCTCCAGCCATTGAAGTGAATTGGGGATCTTCAAAGGGAGACGCATATAAAGTGATATGTACTTGAACGCCATTCTTTGAGTCATAAGTCGCATATGAATTCACTCGTGCCGTGGTAATAATTCTTGGATTTGGTTCACCAGAATCTTCAAATCCGTAGAGAGGTCCATCATAGCGCCCAATAACGATAGGGGGTTGCACGGTTACGTCCTCATTTTCAGCTGCGAAGGCACTTATGTTGCTTGCTGAAAGAAACATACAAAGTGCAAAAAAACTAGCCAGAAAACGTCTTTTTTTCATGATTATTCTCCTTGATTATAATATATTTTTATTATATTAAAAATATTAAAATCACCCACCTTTCGATATTAATAATATCAAATGCTCGTTTACTTGTCAATGATTTGTAAAAAATATTTTAGGAGAGTTATTAATGCCAATTTTGATCCATGCCATCCGCACCTCGTTGGAGGAAGCGCCATCCGCCGCAATCGCCAAAGCGGTCAAGCTGCTGGGCGTATCCGAGCGGGAGGTGGTTTCCGCCTGCATTTCCAAGACCTCGCTCGATGCCCGCAAACGGGAGAAACCGCATTTTGTGCATACCGTTTCGATCTCGCTTGAGGGTGGAGAGGCATCTGCCGCGGCGCGCGTGCCGGGGAACCGGGCGATCTGGACGGAGGACAAGCCGCTGGAGATACCGCGAGGTGCCCGACCGCTGGATCACCGGCCGGTAGTGGTCGGATTCGGCCCGGCAGGGATGTTTGCGGGTCTGCTGCTTGCGCGAAATGGATACCGCCCGCTGATCCTTGAACGGGGTGCCGCGATGGAAGAACGGGTGGAAGCTGTTGAGCGGTTCTGGCGGGAGGGTATTTTAAATGAGCGCACCAATGTGCAGTTTGGGGAAGGGGGCGCGGGCACCTTCTCAGACGGGAAGCTGACCACCCGGATCGGTGATCCAAAATGCGGCTGGGTTCTGCGTGAACTGGCGGCATTCGGTGCACCGCAAGAAATTCTGCAAAAAGCAAAGCCGCATATTGGAACCGATAGGCTTCGGCAGGTGGTCCGGAATATCCGGAAGGAAATCATCGCGCTGGGCGGGGAGGTGCGTTTCGGCACCTGCTTGACCGACCTGCGGATTTCATCTGGACGGCTGGCAGCGGCAGTGACATCGGACGGGGAAATCCCGACGGAACAGCTTATCCTCGCGGCGGGGCATAGTGCGCGCGATACTTTTGAGATGCTTCACCGGCATGGGTTTGCACTTGCGCCCAAACCATTTTCGGTAGGGGTGCGGGTCGAGCATCTGCAAAGCCAGATCGACAGAGGGCTTTATGGCGATCTAGCGGGGCATCCCGTCCTCCCTCCCGGGGAATACCAGCTTTCCAAACGGGTGGATGGGCGCGGCGTCTACACATTCTGTATGTGCCCGGGCGGAATGGTGGTGCCATCCGCATCCGAACAAGGGCGGGTCGTTACCAACGGTATGAGCTGCTATGCGCGGGATGGGAAAAATGCAAATTCCGCGCTGGTGGTTGGGGTTGCGCCGGAGGACTACGGAACCCATCCGCTTGATGGAGTGGCATTTCAGCGCAGATTGGAAGAGGCGGCGTATCTGGCGGCAGAGGGGGACTATCGCGCACCGGCCCAGGATGTCGGGCACTTCCTGCAAGGGAAACCAGGACTGACCGTTGGACGGGTAGAGCCTACCTATGCGCGCGGGATTTCCCCGTGTGACTTTACCCAAATTCTTCCGGATTTTGTGACCGGCCTGCTGCGGGAGGGGCTGGTTGACTTTGACAGAAAACTCCGGGGATTTGCGGCGGAGGATGCCCTGCTTACCGGGGTCGAAACCCGGACTTCCTCTCCGGTACGGATTCTGCGCGGCGAAGATTACCAGTCTCTTACAGTAAAAGGGGTCTATCCCTGTGCGGAGGGCGCGGGTTACGCAGGGGGGATCATGAGTGCGGCGGTGGATGGCCTCCGGACTGCACTGGCAATCATGGCGGTTTACCAGCCGCTCGACTGACCCTGTGACATTTGAGCCGGGCTGGACATAAGATGGTAGTATCTTCATTGGAGGAGGTCTACCATGAAACTCGGATTGGCATTCTCCGGCAGCGGAGCGGGAGCATTATCCTCCCACATCCTCGCACAGTGGCTGCGGGACAATGCGCTTGAGATAGAGATGCTGTCTGCCTGCTCGCTGGCAGCGATCCCGGCTATGCTATGGTCGCGCGGGATTTCCCGGGAAGAAACCGGGGAACTGATAGAGGCGTTTTCCCGGTCGGCCACACCGGTGCAGGGGGTAGGGCTGCTCGATCGGATGGGGGTTTTTCGTCAGAAACCGGTCTGCGAGCTGGCGGTCAGCAGCGTGGACGTGCCTACAGGGGTCACCGTGATCTATTCCGATCTCCTGCATTCGGATGCATGGAACCTGAAGGTCCTGCCGCTTTCCGGGAACGAACGGGAAGCACTCTGCGCGACACTCTGCCCATGGAGGGGAAGCGATCCCTATCCAGCGCGGGGGATGCAGCTTTGCGATTTTTCGGTGCGGTATGGCTGCCCGTTTTTCCCGCTCAAGATGGCGGGGATGGAACGGCTGCTTTCGTTTTCCTTTGCGGGCGGGGAACTCCCGGCGCAGATCGCGGCGGATGCGCTCATCTCGCTTACCGGAAAGAATGCGGACCTTCACTGCACGATTGCCGATGCGGAATCAATCGAGCCGTTTTTACAGGCGCGCTTGGAAGAGCTTTACCAGATGTGGCTCTTTTAGCAGCCAAAAAGGGTCTTCGGCTTTTCGCAGTTTGGTACAATCAGGAAGCCCCAGAGAGGATACTTATCGCTTGGAAGCTTGGCCAGGGATCCAGGTTTTCGCTGTTAAAACGCTCTTACCCCAAATATGAAGCAGGCCCTAAAAAGAGGGCGCCGTTCCACCTTGCGAAAAAGCGGAGCGGCGTTCTTTTCATCTGTGGAGATTGAATCAGAGACGGGAGATCGCCTCAAGCACAAGTTTTGCACATTTCTGCGCGGCGATCCCGGCAAAGGTGTTGTAATCCATCTCGGAGTCGGAAAGGCCGTCCGAGACACAGCGGATTACCGCAAACGGAAGCTGGTTCAGCGCACAGGTATGCCCAATCGCTGCGCCTTCCATCTCGATCGCATCGCCGCCGGTGCGGGACGCGATTTCCGCTTTTACTGCGGGGTCAAGGACGAACGCGTCGCCCGATGCGACCCGTCCGGTGACGCAGGAAAGCCCCTGCTCTTTACAGAGAGTCCGGACCAGGCCGTTCAGCTCGGTGTCCGGATGGAACCGGGAAAATCCTGGAAGCTGATCGCGCAGATGTTCTTCCTCCAGATCATGGTAACAAAGCTCATCCGCAAGCACAATATCCATCCGGTGCAGGGTGGGAGAAAGTGCGCCGCATACCCCGCTGTTGAGGATGCATTCCGCTCCAAAGCGGGAGATCATCATTTGTGCGCAGCAGGCGGCATTGACCTTGCCGATCCCACTGACCGCCGCAACGATCTTTTTGCCATTCTGTTCGGCGACGTAAAAGGTCAGCAGCCCCACTTTTTCGGTTTGCCCGTGGCTGAGTGCATCGCGGATCAGCGCAAATTCTTTGTCCATTGCACAGATAATGCCGATTGTCTGGTACATAAGGCAGTCCTCCTGAATTCAGATACCTCTATTTTACCCGATTTTTCGACCCGTTTCAACTGTTTTGGAGCATCTTTCCAATATAGCAGCCGGATTGGACAGCAGACTGCATAATCCTGTCCGCAGGATCATATACCTGAACAAGAGAATGGAGGGATTCCCTGTGAAGGAGCAGCACAGACAGAGCTTTTTGTATGGTACGATCATACTGGCAGCAGGGACAGTGGCTGTGAAACTGATTGGGGCGCTCTTCAAAATCCCGTTGACCAATATTCTGGGCGGGGTTGGGATGAGCTGTTTCAATGTTGCCTATGACCTATATTATCCGCTTTATGCGCTGTTTGTAGCAGGAGTGCCGGTAGCGGTCTCACGACTGGTGAGCGAAAGTATGGCGCGGGGACGGGTGCGGGATGCCCGCAGGCTCCTTCGGGTTTCGGTAGGGGTCTTTTTTATCATTGGGGCAGCGGGCTCTTTTGTAATGTTTATGGGAGCGGGCTGGTTCTCCGATCTGGTCCGCAATCCGGACGCCAGGCTGGCCGTTCAGGCACTCTCGCCCGCCCTGTTCCTGGGGTGCGTGATGGCGGCGTTCCGGGGTTACTGGCAGGGGATGCAGGAGATGCTTCCGACCGCAATTTCACAGGTGGTAGAGGCGGTGACACGGCTTCTATTCGGGTTGGCATTCTCGTATGGGATTGTCTATACCGGGCTGCGCGAATACCAGACAGGGGGCACCGTATTTGGGGCGGTGTATCCCTCACTCGAGCAGGCACAGCTTGCGGTGCTGCCCTACGGGGCAGCGGGCGCGATCCTTGGTGTAACGGTCAGTTCGTTCTGCGGCGCATTTTATATGGTAGTCCGTCACAAGCTGGGGAAAGGCAGCATCCGCCCGGAAGTATGGCGTGCCGCGCCTCCGGCAGCATCCTCGCGGGCCCTTGCGCGCAGGCTTGTGGCGCTCGCCCTGCCGGTCTGCTTTGCGGCAGTGATCTCCAATCTAACCTCCTTTATCGACCTGATCTCGGTGATGAACCGCCTGAACCACGCAATCATAAACGCCCCGGAGCTGTTGCTCACAATGTACGATGGGGCGATCCCGTCGGGGATAGGGCTCGACCGACTTGGTTCCTATCTTTATGGCTGTTATTCCGGCCTTGCGGTTCCGATCTACAATCTGGTGCCCTCTCTGACTACCACGATTGGGGTGAGCCTGTTACCCGCAGTGACCGCCGCCTGGACGACCCATAACCGGCTTTCCCTCGAACGCAATATCTGTTCCTCGCTCCGTCTTGCCTCAATGATAGCGATGCCTGCCGGACTCGGTGTCTGCGCCATGGCAGAACCGGTGCTGCGCCTGCTCTTTTTTTCCAGGCCGATGGAGGTTGCGGTCATTGCCCCTGCCCTGCGGATTATGGGAATCAGCGCGGTTTTTGTGGCAATTTCGCTGCCGGTCAATGCGATTCTACAGGCGGTGGGACGCGCCGGACTTCCAGTCCGTCTGCTGCTGATCGGCGGTCTGCTCAAGCTCGGACTGAACTATCTGTTGGTTGCGGTGCCGCAGCTCAATATTCAGGCTGCACCGGTCGGGACGCTTGCCTGTTACCTGCTCGTGGTCTTGGCCAGCCTTTGGGCGCTGGTGGGTGTAACCGGCGTCCGCATCCCGGCGGGGAGCGTATTTGGGAAGCCGCTTTTTGCATCGGTCTGCTGTGCTGTCGCCGCCCGCACCTCCCATGATCTGATCTTTCGCCTGATTCCGAGCCGTTTTGTGACGCTTTTGGCAATCGCAATCGGGGGTCTGGTCTACCTCTGTGTTGTATTTTTGACAAAAACTGTGACAAAAACGGATATTTTCATGCTTCCGGGGGGAGAAAAGTTTGCAAAGGCACTTGAAAAACATTCTCTTTTAGGTTAGAATACTAAAAGTCCTCTTAAAAAGCGGATAGAAGGGGAGTTTTGTGATGTTGGACAGGTTTACGCAGAAAAAACAGTATGGAATATCCGACCTGCTGGAAATCGTGGAACTTCTCCGGGGGGAGAATGGCTGTCCGTGGGACCGGGAGCAGGATCACCACACGATCCGCAAAAACTTTCTGGAGGAAACCTACGAGGTTGTCGAGGCGATCGACAAGGAGGATCCTGTGCTTTTGCAGGAGGAACTGGGAGATGTCCTGCTCCAGGTCGTGTTTCATGCCCGGATGGAAGAGGAAGCCGGACGGTTCGGATTTTCGGACGTCTGCGACGGAATCTGCAAAAAGCTGGTGGAACGCCATCCGCATGTGTTTGGTGAGGTGGCTGTCTCCGGAACCGGTGAGGTGCTTTCCAACTGGGATCGGATCAAGCAGGAGAGCAAGGGGCAGAAAACCGCTGCTGAGACATTGCGCAGCGTACCAGCAGTGCTGCCGGCGCTGATGCGCAGCGAGAAGGTGCAGCATCGGGCGGCGAAAGCCGGGTTCGATTATACCGATTGCGATTGGGCGATGCGCGACCTCGAGAGCGAACTTTCCGAACTGAAGGAAGCGGTCGGTGAAGGGGATCAGGCCCATATCGAAGAGGAACTGGGGGATCTGCTTTTTTCAGCGGTTAATGTGGCGCGATTTGTTAAGGCCGATCCGGAACACGCGCTGACCAATTCCTGCGAAAAGTTTATCCGCCGGTTCGAACAGGTGGAGACGCTTGCCCGGAAGCGTGGGATTGACATGAAAACCACGCCGATTGAGGAGCTGGACAGGCTCTGGAAAGAAATTAAACAGAAATGATGTATTATCACAGGCATTTTGTCTGAAGATATAGTCAAAGATTTTTAAAAGGTATGGAGGTCAAAATATGACAAAGGCAGATCTTATCAATGCGGTAGCAGAGAAATCTGAGCTGTCCAAAAAAGACAGCGAAAAAGCGCTGACCGCTGTGATTGAGGTACTCACTGAAGCGCTTGTCGCGAAAGAGAAGGTCACACTGGTTGGATTCGGTACGTTTGAAACCAAGGAGCGCAAGGAGCGCCAGGGGATCAACCCGATTACCAAGCAGCCGATTACGATTGCAGCCGCAACCGTCCCGTCTTTCAGCGCAGGCAAAGCTCTGAAGGATGCCGTTGCCGGTAAGTAAGGAATTTATGTAGGCTCGCTGCATCCGATGCGGCGGGCTTTTTGTTTTTGTTAAGGAGAATGAGCATGAGACTGGATAAATATCTGAAAGTGACCCGGCTGATCAAACGCCGCACCATCGCAAACGAAGCCTGCGACGCAGGACGGATCGTGGTCAACGGGAAGATCGCCCGCGCATCCTACGACGTGAAGGAGGGCGACCTGATCGAGATCAATATGGGGCAGAAGCCGCTCAAGGTGAAGGTGGTCAAGGTGAGCGAATATGCGACAAAGGAGACCGCTGCCGACGCTTACACCGTCGTAGAATGAACGACCTGTTTATCCGCAGGGTTCTGGTTCCGGACGGCCTCCCGGAGGGGTCCTATCTGGCCGGATTGCCTGCCATCCGCCAGATCGCCAGGGAGGGGCTGGATCTGCAAAGTCCGGTCACCTTTTTCGTGGGGGAGAACGGTTCGGGAAAATCTACCCTGCTCGAAGGGATCGCGGTCGCATTTGGGTTCAATCCGGAGGGAGGCAGCAGGAATTTCCGGTTCAGCACCTTTGATTCGCACTCTGGCCTGCACCGGTTCCTCCGGCTCTGGAAGGGGGCACGAAAGCTGCGGGACGGTTATTTCCTGCGTGCCGAGAGCTTTTACAATCTGGCGAGCAATATTGAGCAGCTGGACAGGGGGCCTATGGGGGCGAGAATCATCGACAGTTATGGGGGGATTTCCCTGCATGAACAGTCACATGGGGAGAGTTTTCTGTCTTTACTGCTCAACCGGTTTGGCGGCAACGGGCTTTATATCCTCGATGAACCGGAAGCGGCGCTCTCTCCTATGCGTCAGATGACCCTGCTCTCCCGGATCGGTGACCTGGTGCGGGAAGGCTCACAATTTGTGATTGCGACCCACTCACCGATTTTGATGGCCTATCCCGGCTCAGACCTGTTTCTGCTAGATGGAAGCGGGATTCGCCGCGCCCCCTATCGCGAAACAGAACACTATCAGCTGACCCGCCGTTTCCTTGAAAATCCCGAGCAGATGCTCCATTATCTGCTTGACAGCCAGACCACTTAAAAATAAGAACCTGTATTCATGATCAGACGGTGTCGAATGGTTGTGAATACGGGTTCTAATAGACTTTGGTGACAGAACCTGCCGATGATGCGCGCTGCCTGGTTTTTTGCAGGGAGGCGTGTATTTTTTTCCCGGATGGCGCATACCTATTAAAGAGAACGACAAGGGAGGTAAAACACGATGGTCGAGGAAAAAAAGCCAGCCGCGCCGCACAATATCATTATGGAGGGACGCAGGAAGATGACTGTCACTGGAGTGACCGAGATCGACAGCTTTGACGAGCAGAGTGTGGTGCTTTTCTGCGAAACGGGGGAGCTTGCAATTCGGGGGACAGGGCTTCACATCAATCGGATTGATGTAGATACCGGGGAACTCAGCCTGGAAGGGGAGCGGATCGACGGACTGTCCTATGCGGATAACCTGCCGGTACGAGGCGGTATTTTGGGCAGGCTGTTCCGCTAAATGGGGAGGGGTGCAGATGGGAATTACAATCGCAGGACAGACCTGGCTGTTTTTGCTCTCAATTGCACTTGGTGCTGGTCTGGGGGTCTGCTATGACCTATTCCGCATCCTCCGGATCGCCCTGCCGCATCCAACGCTCGCGGTACTCGCCGAGGACCTGCTCTTTTCTGTGATCTGCGCCGGAGCCACCTTTTTTTATATGCTCGCCGCCGACAACGGGCAAATTCGTATTTTCGTTTTGATTGGGGAAGGAGTCGGATTTCTGCTCTACTACTGTACGATTGGTGCGCTGGTGATCCGGGTCTCCAAGGGAATCATCCGGGCAGCTAGATGGGTGCTGTGCACCCTCTGGCGGATATTTGTTGCGCCTATTGTACACCTTTTGGAAAAGGCAGGCCGCTTTGGACGGAAAATTCTGCATAAAAGCAGTATAATTCTGAAAAAGCAGGCAAAAAATTTGAATATACCCTTGAAAAAGAGACGTAAGATATTGTATAATTTGAAAAAGTAACTTCATGAGGATGACGCGCCAAATTTTCTGAAAAGGTATGCTGAAAAGATGAAAGCAGAGCATGTACGGAAAAAAGAACGGATTAAAAGAAGGAATCCTGTATTGAAGATCAGCCTTTTCCTCCTTGGAGTATACATTGTTGTTTCGCTCGCCTCTTTGCATATGGAGATTGTCTCAAAGCAGGAGGAGCTGCAGATGGTAATCCAACAGTGTGAGGAGCAGCGGATCAGCAACAAGGAGATTAAACGCCAGATTTCCCTCGGGGACGACCAGACCTATCTTGCACGTATTGCGCGGGACAAGCTGGGGATGGGGTATTCGGATGAACACGTCTTTCGGGATGCGGCGGGTTCTTAACGGTTTTTCATCGCGCGAGCGATTTTATCAGGTTGCGGCAAATGGTGAAAACACAAGATTTTTAAGGGAGGCAGCGTAATACATTATGCAGCTTGAGGTAGGGAGTATTTTAGAGGGTAAAGTGACCGGTATCACGAAGTTTGGAGCTTTTGTGGAGCTGCCGGGAAACAAGACGGGGATGGTACATATTTCCGAGGTCGCTTCGTCTTATGTCAAGGAAATTTCCGATCATCTTTCCCTGAACCAGATGGTAAAGGTGAAGATCATCGGGATCAACCCCGAGGGAAAGGTTAGTCTGTCGATCAAGCAGGCAGCGCCCGCCCCTTCCGCGCCGCCGCAGCGCCCGTTCCGCAGCCATCAGGGCGGGCAGCAGGGGGATCGCCCTCCGCGTCAGCAGCATCAGCGCAGGCCCCCCAGAGAGGCTTCTTATGGGTTTGAGCGCCGCCAGCCCATTACGAATGAGAATATGTCGTTTGAGGACATGATGAGCAAGTTTAAACAGGCGAGCGACGACAAGATGTCCGATCTCAAGCGGTATACCGATGTCAAGCGCGGGACGTCCCGAAGCCGCAATTCATCCAGATAATCGCGCCGGGGGATTCCGGAATCGAAGGGCACCGCGGTGCCCTTTTTTGTTGGAGGATAGAACAGATGCTGATTATAAATGCAGAGATACGCACGATGGCCGGACGGGACTATGCGAGCGGCTATATTCAAATCGTGGGGGAAAAGATCGTCTCGGTGGGGCCGATGGAGGATTGCCCCGCGGATTTTGAAACGATAGATGCACAGGGGAAGATCGCCATGCCCGGCCTGATTGACGCACATTCCCACATTGGGATGTGGGAGGACGGGATGGGCTTTGAGGGGGACGACGGCAACGAGGAGACCGATCCGGTGACCCCGCACCTGCGGGCGATCGACGGGGTCAACCCGTTTGACCGTTCGTTTGCTGAGGCACTGAGCTATGGCGTGACCACTGTCGTAACCGGGCCGGGCAGCTCAAACCCGATTTCGGGTCAGTTTTGCGCGCTGAAAACCTGCGGGAAACGGGTGGACAAGATGATCGTCCGCGCGCCGCTGGCGATCAAAATGGCGATGGGGGAGAATCCGAAAAACTGTTATCACGAGAAGGATGGCGGTCCGGCGACCCGGATGGCGGTTGCCGCGCTGATTCGGGAACAGCTCGCCAAGGCGCAGAAATATGCCAAGCAGCTTGCGGAAGCAGCAAAGGACGATGAACTGGATGAGCCGGAGTACGACGCCAAATGTGAAGCGCTGCTGCCGCTGCTTGACCATCGGATCAAGGCACATATCCATGCCCACCGCGCCGATGACATCTTTACTGCGATCCGGATTGCAGACGAATTTGGGTTTGGCTATGTGATCGTCCACGGCACAGAGGGGCATCTGGTCGCGGATGAGCTTGCTGAAGAACAGGCCCCGGTAATTGTCGGGCCGCTGATTGGCGCACGCACGAAGCCCGAATTGTCGAACGCGAGTGCCTCTGGCCCGGGAATTTTGCGGGCGGCAGGGGTGCAGGTCGCGATCTGCACCGACCATCCAGAAGTGCCTGAACATTACCTGCTGATGAGTGCGCGGCTCGCTGTTGAACATGGGATGGAACCGCAGGCAGCACTTCGGGCGATCACGATTGAGGCGGCGAAGATCTGTGAGATTTCCGACCGGGTTGGTTCGATCGAAGCAGGCAAGGACGCGGACATCCTGCTTTTCGACCGGGAACCGCTCGAATGCTGCGGCCGTCCGTCGGCGGTGATTTTGAACGGAAAGAAGGTGCGCTGAAGATGCGTGAAATCAGCCGGGAATTGGTGATCCAGACAGTCAAAGAACTATGCATCGAGGCGAACAGAGTCCTGCCGCAGGATATGAAGGACTGCCTTGCACACGCCTGCCAGATCGAGGAGTCCCCGTTGGGACGGGAGGTTTTGGGTGACATTGTGCGCAACTATGAGACAGCGGAACAACTGTGTATCCCGGTCTGTCAGGATACCGGGATGGCGGTCGTTTTTGCCGAACTGGGCGAGGACGCGCATGTCTGCGGATTGGAGGATGCAATCCATGAAGGAGTGCGGCAGGGTTACCTTGATGGGCTGCTGCGCTGCTCGGTGGTGGGAGACCCGCTCCGTCGGGTCAATACCAACGATAATACGCCGGCGATGCTTCATCTGCGGATGGTGCCAGGAGATCGGATTTCGATCACCGTTGCGCCC
Organism: Anaerotruncus sp. G3(2012); assembly: GCF_000403395.2. Lineage (GTDB taxonomy): Bacteria > Bacillota > Clostridia > Oscillospirales > Ruminococcaceae > Anaerotruncus. The sequence goes on from NZ_KE159657.1 coordinate 795,129, forward strand.
AAGGGGGCGGGCAGCGAGAACATGAGCAGCCTCAGGATGATGACTCCAGCCGCCACTGCGGATCAGATTGTTGATTATGTTGTGCAGGCGGTTGAGACAGCGGGGAGCAATCCCTGCCCGCCGGTTGTTGTCGGAGTGGGAATCGGCGGTAATTTTGAAGGTTGTGCCCTGCTCGCCAAACGTGCTCTCTGCCGGGACACCTCGTCCGGCAATCCCGACCCGTTCTACCGCGAACTGGAAAAGCGGATGCTTGAGCGGATCAACCAGACCGGGATCGGGCCGCAGGGGTTCGGCGGGCGGGTAACTGCACTCGCGGTTAATATTGAAGCGGGTGCGACCCACATCGCCAGTCTCCCCGTGGCGGTCAACATGGGCTGCCATGTGACCCGCCATGCTCATCGAACCATTTGATCCAGTCAAAGCACTGAAAAACAACTGCTTGTTTTTCAGTGCTGGCAGGATTTTTGTACTGAATAACGATGTAATCTAAAGCCAGTGTGCGGCAATCTCGCTTCACACTTGGAAAGAATGCTTCTGATGCTTTCCAAATGCCTTGATGGTACGAGCACAGCCGCCAGAGAAGAACGGCGGCTGTCTTTGTCTGTAAACCCGCATGTAAAGCGGATGCAACCAGAAGTTGCGCGAAAAATATCCAAAGGTAACAGCAAGTTGGTAGAAGTTGCGGGGCTTCCCGGGTAGAATCAAACCATCAAATTTGAACATGAGGTGAGGTCAAATGCAATTTTCAGAAAACCTGCAGCTCCTACGGAAAAAGAACAACATGACTCAGGAACAGCTTGCAGAACATCTGCAAGTCAGCCGGCAGGCGGTTTCCAAATGGGAGGCTGCACAGAGCTACCCGGAGATGGAAAATCTGCTTGAGATTTGCAGCCTGTTTTCCTGCGATCTGGATATGCTGGTGCGCGGGGATGTGGAGAAAGACATGGTGGAGGATACTGCGCAGTACGACCGGTTTTACAACCAGTTCAGCGTTGCGACTGCGGGAGGGGTAGCGCTGATCATCCTGGGGCTGGCTGCTTTTCTCTGGATGGAGGAAAGCAGCGAAACACTGGCCTATCTATGTTTTCTTCCCTGTCTCACGATCGGCCTCTTTCTGTTTGTGCTGTTTGGCATCCGAAAGGAATATTTTGAAAAACAGCATCCGCAGATCGTCGATTTCTACACCGATGCGCAGAGACAGCAGTTCGGACAGTGGTTTGCAATCGCAATGGCCTCCAGTGTCACTTTGTTGATTCTGGGCGTGCTCCTGATGCAGTTCCTGGAGCTTCAAGTTTCAGAAGATCGGGCGTCCGCAGGATTTATGTTGCTGGTAGCCGCCGCAAGCTGGATTTTTATTTATTTTGGGCTGCAGAAAGAGAAGTACAATGTTGAGGGCTACAACCGGCGCCACCAGCCAGATGTCTCCAATGCTGCCAAAAAGGTGGAAACCATCTGCGGAGTGATTCTCCTTGCAGCGGCAGCGGTCTTTCTGGCGATCGGTATCCTGTCGGATTCATGGAGCCCTGCCTGGGTGGTTTTCCCAATCGGCGGGATCGCTTGCGGGATCGTTTCGATAGTGCTGAAAGGTAGGCAATAAAATAAAATTCTTTGTGAATTTTTGTCTAGCCTATTGTAATTTCAACCAATGTGATATATAATAAGGTCAGGAAATCTGGACAAACTGTTGAAAGTCAATGGATGTTTCTGCCGGGTTTCCATGATAAACAAAGGGGTTGAACTTATGAATATTACCATCACAGCCCGTAAAACATCTGTGCGCGATTCTTTCAAAGATCGCATCGAACGCAAACTTGGTAAACTGGATCGGTTCTTTGACGATGGTGCAAATGCCAGCGTTACTGTGACCAATGAAGGGGACCGCGAGACAGTGGAGGTAACGATTCAGTCGCGGGGGATGTTTTACCGCGCGGAAAGAACCACTTCCGACCGCTTTGATTCTTTGGAGGCGGTGGTGGATTCCCTCTTCCGCCAGATCGTAAAAAACAAGAACAAACTGGAAAAAAGGCTGCGTGAAACCGCGTTTGACGCCCCAAATCTTGAAGCGGGTGAGGAGCACGAGAGCGAGGTCGGGGAATACCATATCGAGCGGATTAAACGGTTTGATATGCGTCCGATGGACGTGAACGAGGCAATTCTCCAGATGAACCTGCTTGGACATGAATTTTTCCTCTTTTTGAATGCGGAGACCAATGGGGTAAATGTGATTTATAAACGGCATAATGGTACTTATGGCTTGATTGAGCCTGTGATTGATTAAACCCTCAAAGAGTTCCAAAGAAAACCCCGGTGAGAACCGGGGTTTTTATTGCGCCCAAAATATTTTTGTGATATAATGTCCTTATATTATGGTGCGGAGGGAAAAAGATGCTCTGCAAAAACTGTGGGAATAATGTCAAAAGCGATTTTAAATATTGTCCTTATTGTGGGGAGCGGTTTCTTGGGGATTTTCAGGATCATTATGGAGAACTGACCCCTCCTTATGTGATTGATGAGCAGCCGGACGAGAATGCAGATGTCTATGTATCCGAATCGGAAGAGGTAGAGCCGGATTTTGTACTTCCGCCGCCGGATCCGCCGATCGAACTGGAAGAACCATATTTTGTCTATTATCCAGATGCACCTAGTGGATCAGAAGCTCCGTCTGCATGGTCCTCTGTGCCGGAATCAGAACAGTCGATCCAATCACCAGAGGTGCTACCGAACTCAATTTCTGGATGGGAAGTTCCGTCCGATCTGCCACCTTCGCGGGAACAGCAACCGAGTGTAGCCCCCGGATGGGAAGCACCGCCCAGTCCGCCACCCGCATGGGAACAACAGCGGCCGGACACAGCCCCCGGATGGGAAGCACCGCCCAGTCCGCCACCTGTGTGGGAACAGCAGTTGGGCACAGTCCCCGGGTGGGAAGCACCGCCCAGTCCGTCGCCTGTGCGGGAACAGCATCCGGGCACAGTCCCTGGGTGGGAAGCACCGCCCAGTCCGCCACCTATGCGAGCACAGCAGCCGAGCACAGCTCCCGGGTGGAAAATGTCGCCCAGCCCACCGCCTATGCGGGAACAGCAGCCGGGCACAGTCCCTGGGTGGGAAGCACCGCCCAGTCCGCCACCTGGATGGGAACAACAGCCGGGCACAGTCCCCGGGTGGGAAGCACCGCCCAGTCCGCCACCTATGCGAGCACAGCAGCCGAGCACAGTCCCCGGGTGGGAAGCACCGCC
>NZ_KE159657.1:798761-885090 GCF_000403395.2 Anaerotruncus sp. G3(2012)
CCGCCCCCTGTGCGGGCACAGCAGCCGGGCACAGCCCCCGGATGGGAAGCACCGTCCAGCCCGCCCCCTGTGCGGGCACAGCAGCCGGGCACAGCTCCCGGGTGGAAAATGTCGCCCAGCCCACCGCCTATGCGGGAACAGCAGCCGGGCACAGTCCCTGGGTGGGAAGCACCGCCTAGTCCGCCACCTGGATGGGAACAACAGCCGGGCACAGTCCCCGGGTGGGAAGCACCGCCTAGTCCGCCACCTGGATGGGAAGCACCGCCCAGTCCGCCGTCTGGATGGGAACAACAGCAGTCGGACACAGCTCCCGGGTGGGAAGTACCGCCCAGTCCGCCGCCTGGATGGGAACAGCAACCAGGAAAGATGCCTACCAATCCGGAACCGTCCAAGACCACAGATAGATTTACATGGCAGGAGACTCCCGTGATAGAGCAGGAGAAAAAAACCCCTCCTGAACTGAAGTGGGAGCAGTCGAAAGAAAGCCAGTGGCGCGGGCAGGATACACTCTCCAGATGGGAAGAGGGGAACCATCCTCGAAGGCCGGAGCCTCCGCCGATGGAGCCAAAAGCGCCGCATATCGCTTTGAAACTGCTTTTAATTGTGGGAGTGCTTTTGTTGGCCGGAGCGGTTGCAACAGGGCTGTATTTCGGGTTGATTGCATAAAGAATTGAGAACACGACAGACAGGCGGAGCCACGGGAGAGCGATGGCTTTGCCTGTTGTATTTCCAGAAGGAAAAGGAGAACTATGCAGAAAAGGGTACTGGTTGCGATGAGCGGCGGTGTGGACAGTTCGGTTGCCGCACTGCTCCTACAAAGGCAGGGTTACGAGGTTGCGGGTGCGACGTTTGAACTGTTTGACGGATGCTCTGAGGACAACACCGGAGACGCCAGACGGGTCTGTGAACGGCTTGGCATCCCGCACTTTGTGTTTGACTATCGGGAACGCTTTTCAAAAGGCGTACTCGATTACTTTATACACGGCTATCAGAACGGAGAAACCCCGAATCCCTGCATCGCCTGCAACAAGACGATCAAGTTCGGAGCGTTTTCAGAAGATGCGGAGCGGCTCGGCTTTGATTTTATTTCGACCGGTCATTATGCGGGCGTCCGGTTCGACAGACAGAGTGGTCAGTTTTGGCTTTTGCGGAGCCAGCAGGAGAGAAAGGACCAGTCCTACGTGCTCTACCATCTATCGCAGGAGCAGCTTTCGCGGCTTCTGCTCCCGATCGACCGTTACAGCAAGGCGGAAGTACGTGAGATCGCGGCTCAAGCTGGACTTCCTGTCTTTTCCAAATCGGACAGCCAGGACATCTGCTTTGTGCCGGATGGGGATTATGCTGGTTTCATCACCCGCTATACGGGAGAGATTCCGCAGGAAGGGGATTATTTGGACGATAATGGGACGGTGATTGGACGGCATAAAGGGGTTCTGTATTACACGATCGGGCAACGCAGAGGGCTGGGGATCGCGCTGGGAGTGAAACGGACAGTCAGCCATCTGGATCCGGTGTCGAACACGGTGACCCTTTCAGATGACAGCGCTGTTTACACGGACCGACTTTTTGCAGACGATCTGCGGATGACAGACGATTCCACCCCGGAACGACCGTTTCCCTGTACAGCCAAAATTCGCTATGCCCACAGGCCAGCCTCAGCGACCGTCCATCCATTGGGGAATGGGTCTGTGCAGGTGCAGTTTGCACAGCCACAGAGGGCGGTCACCAAAGGACAGGCGGTTGTCTTTTATGAGGGTGACCGGGTACTCGGAGGGGCGACGATCCGCTAGATCGAAACCTCAAATTTCATGATGCAGAGCAGATTCTACTAAGCGGCAGACTTCGGCCATCGTCAGGCCCTGTTCTGCCGCAATCTTTTTTAGATCCTCGAATTCCGGTTTTGTGCGGCGGACTCCATAACCGGATGCAGTTTTTACCCGAACTGGGCCAAAAGCGGTCTCCACCGTGGAGATTTGATATTCGAGCGTTTCACGCTTGCAAAGGCGGCTGCGCACACCGAGTGTGGTTGTGTGCAGCAACATCAGATGGGTGAATTTTTCCTGCTCCTGGGGCGTACAGAGGCAGGTCAGCAGATAGGCAGGGCGGTTCTTTTTCATGTAAATTGGGGTGGTAAACACGTCCAGTGCACCATTTTCCAATAGGAGGTCTGCTGCAAATCCGAGCGCTTCCGATGTGATATCATCAAGGTTGCAGCAGAGTTCAACAATCTCTTCCTGGGCATGGCCGGTTTCGCCCAGAAACGCCCGGAGGCAGTTGGCGGCTTCAAAAGTTTTATGTCCCATTCCGTAACCAATCCCAGAAGCTGACATCTGTGGCATTTCGCCGAACCGAGAGGCAAAATGCCGGAGCAGGGCCGCACCAGTAGGGGTGCAAAGCTCCCCAGGTATCCGCCCACCGTAGATTGGGGCCCCTTGCAGGATATGGGCGGTGGCAGGCGCTGGAACAGGGAGAACGCCGTGTGCACAGCGGACCGTTCCACAGCCGACATGGATAGGGGAGACGACCACCTCATCTGCGCCGATCAAGTGAAACAGCAGACAACATCCAACGACGTCCGCAACCGCGTCTAGGGAACCGACCTCGTGAAAATGAATCTGGTCGATCGGGGCACCGTGAGCATGGGATTCTGCGTCACCGATCAGGCGATAGACTGCCGCAGCATCTTTTTTGACGGTTTGCGGCAGATCGAGCTGCTCGATCCGTTCACAGATGTCCGCATAGCTGTAGTGGTGATGCGAGTGATTGTGGTCATGCAGATGGCTGTAGTTGTGCGGGTGATCGTGGTCGTGCGGGTGATCGTGGTCGTGCGGGTGATCGTGGTCGTGCGGGTGGCTGTGGTCGTGCGGGTGGCTGTGGTCGTGCGGGTGGCTGTGATCGTGCGGGTGGCTGTGATCGTGGTGGTCGTGCGAGTGATCGTGGTCGTGCGGGTGATCGTGGTCGTGCAGGTGGTCGTTGGCTGGTTCCTCCTGTCCACGCACCAGAATTCGCATTTGTGTGCCGTTAATCCCGCATTTTTGCGCAGGTATGGCTTCTACAGTGATTTCCGGAAGTCCCAGATGGTTGATCTGCTGCAAAAACGCCTGCTTGTTTGGACAGATTTCAAACAAGGCAGCCATCAGCATGTCGCCAGCAGCCCCCATATTGCATTCCAGATAGAGTGTTTTCATTTGTTTTCTCCTCCCATGTGGTTTATCATGCTGGCGAGATAGCCCGCACCGAATCCGTTGTCGATGTTCACGACACTTACCCCGCTTGCACAGGAATTGAGCATCGAAAGCAGGGCAGAAAGCCCGCCAAAATTCGCGCCGTAACCGATGCTGGTGGGTACGGCAATCACTGGACAGTCGACCAGCCCTCCGAGCACGCTGGCGAGCGCCCCTTCCATCCCAGCGACCGCGACAATCACCCGGGCTTCCATGATGGCGTCCAGATGCGCCAGCATCCGATGCAGGCCGGCGACACCGACATCGTAGAGCCGTTCTACCCGGTTGCCGAGAGCCTCGGCGGTGAGTGCAGCTTCCTCTGCGACCGGGAGATCGCTGGTTCCTCCTGTCGCCACGACAATCGTCCCTGATGCGGTGACCTCCCCTTTCTGGCCGATGATTCCGATGCGGGAAACCGGGTCATAGGTAAGGGGAAACTGTTCTGCGAGGATTCTGGCTTTCTCATCCGAAAGACGGGTAATCAGGATATTTTCGTTGCCGCGCCGCCGCATTGCGGAAGCGATGCCAAGAATCTGTTCGGCGGTTTTTCCGCTCCCAAAGATCACTTCCGGAATCCCCTGGCGGATTGCCCGGTGGTGGTCTACTTTTGCATATCCCAAATCTTCGAATGGGCTGACTTTCAACTCCAGGACCGCCTGCTCGGGGGAGACTGTACCCTCCTGCACCCGGCGCAGAAGTTCCAATAGTTTTTCCTGTGCCATAATTCCTCCTGTGCTCTGTTGGCAATTGGTGTGTTGCCAAACGATTTCATATGTTCGCAGAATCTTTCCAGGACGTGGCCCGCAAAAGCTGCCGGGAAAGACGGAATAACCGTTTTTCTCCCCTTTCAAACAATCCCTAATCTCTGGGAGCCAGATTGAGCAGAACCCTTTTAAAATAAGGGGAAAGAGCGGTGCGAATCTCCTGGTGCAGCTGCACTGCTCTGATAAATTGGGGGTGAGGCAGCTCCAGGCAGGCACTGCCGTTTTCGGTCCGTACCCGCAAATCTGAAAAGCCGAGGGAGGACAAGATCTGCTCCGACCGCTCTACGTGCTCAAGCTGTTCTGCCGTAATCGAGGTGCCGGTGGGGATGCGGGTGGCAAGGCAGGCATATGCAGGCTTGTCCCATGTAAACAGCCCAGCTTCCTTGGAAAGGCTTCGGATGTCAGCTTTGGTAAGTCCGCATTCCCGCAGGGGAGAGCGCACTTCCAGTTCCTCGAGTGCCCGCATACCGGGGCGGTCATCTGTACGGTCAGAGGCGTTGGTGCCGTCCAGAAGCAGGGGGTAGCCATCCATACGCGCGCGCTCCCAAAGAGCGGTGAAAAGGGCAGTTTTGCAGTGATAGCACCGCAAGGGGCCATTTTCCACTACCAATGGATGCTGCAAAATATCGCAGGGCAGGACAGTGAGTGGGATACCGAGCTGTTCGGTGAACCGTTGGGCGTCCTGAAGTTCAAATTCCGGTTGGAATTGGGACTGAACAAAGTATGCGCGAAGATCGCAGTGCATCTGCTTCGCCGCATAGAGCAGATAGGCAGAGTCAACGCCACCCGAAAAGGCGAGGGCAGCTTTGGGATGGAACAGAAAAAAGGTTTGCAGATTCAGAGAAAGTCCTCCTTTACGATAAAAAGGCCCACCAAAGGTGAGCCTTCAGGCTGTTTCAGCAGGCGGCTTCTGCCGCATCCGTACGCTTCAGCGTTTTTTCTATAGTACAATACGCAGGCGGGGTTGTCAATAGAACCCCATGGCTTCCTTGAAAAGATTGCATAACATTTGGTTTGACGCTATGCCGGCTTCGGAGTGAATAAGGGAAAAAAGCGGCTTGAACCGTACAGGTTCAAGCCGCTTTTTGATATGTTTTGTTCCGGACATTACCGAGCGCAATAGAGGTCCTGGCAGCAGAGCCAGCGTGGATGGGCAAAATCTGGCCAGAATCTGTTTCTGCAATCGGCAGGGTACATGCCGCAGAAGCCGTTCTGGTCGCGGCAGATGCGCATTTCCCGGGAATCAGGGCAGTTTTCCTCGACCGGATACCATTCGCAGTCTTTCCCGGTGCAGCCGCTGACCGGCTGGATTTTGCAGTCGTTTTTGACTGTTGGCCGCTTTTTCTCGCAGCAGCAACAGCAACAGTTACAACAACCGCAGCAGTTGCAGCAACCACAGCAATTACAGCAGCATCCTCCATTGTTGTAGCAGAAAGCCATTCATAATCACACCTTTTGTATAAAATAAAATGCAGCAGTTGGGCGGCAGTTCATCTGGCACCTGCGCCATACTTTCTGATATGGGAGAGCAGGGATCAGAAGCTGACGATGGATGGTACAGAACAGGTGCTTATGCCGCTCTTTCCCATAGTATGCAGGCTTTGCAGTTCTTGCGATTGTCCGGGAAATATCTTCCTGTCCACCCGCTTTCGACAGAATCAAGACTTGTCCGCTCCCTATAATAGAGTCAGCAGATAAAAAAGAAGCGGGTTTGTTTCAAACCCGGATGCCGGAAAACGATCGTCCGGCTTGAGGGGGCGTCTTATGGAAGTCTATGCAGATGTTCTGGTAGTGGTGAATTATGTCATCAACCTGCTGGTGCTGATGGCAGCTGCAAAGCTGGCGGGGGTGGTCACCCGCCGTGGGAGGCTCGGTCTGGGCGCTCTGACGGGTGCGCTGGGGGCATTGGTTATCTTTTTGCCCTATATCGGCTGGTGGTTTCAGGCAGGTTACAAACTGCTGCTTTCCTGTGTGATGGTATTGGCGGCATTTGGCTGGCAGAATCGGCGAAGATTTTTAAAACTTCTGCTGGCCGTCGCCGTTTCTGCGGTCGGGATGGGGGGGCTTCTGTTTCTGCTTTCGTTTCTGGCAGAGCCGGTTGGGATGTTTTTTTACAATGGCGTCGTTTACTTCGATCTTCCGATGCTGCTTCTGGTCGGCTGCTGTACAGGGGCATATCTGGTGCTCTGGCTGGTTGACCGGCTGTTTTTCAGCCGGTCTGCCCCGAAGCATCTCTATGACCTTGTAATCACCTCCGAAGGGAAACAGATTTCGCTCAAAGGACTTGCGGATACCGGCAGCAACCTGAAGGAGCCATTTTCGGGTGCACCGGTGATCGTCTGCGACCGGGGACTTGCAGAGCGCATCCGCCCGCAGGAGCAGACCCGTTTCCGGATTATTCCCTGTGTGACCGTGACAGGGGACGGTGCGCTGGAGGCATTCCGTCCGGACGAGGTCCGAATCAGTGGAGAGGGGGCACAGATACAGACTTCCGATGTATACATAGCAGTGAGCAGGCAGCCGATTGGCGGGGAATATCAAGCTGTGATGAATCCCTGTCTGGTCGGCGAATCCCTGAGCAGGTCCATATAGAAGCGCTCCGTGAATGTTAAGTAATTTTGATTGAGAAGGGAAAGGGTGTAGCAATGATGAAAATGGCAATGCGGAATAAGAGGGTCGCCCTCTGGTGGGAACGCCTGCTTGGCAGACTGGGATTACTGCGGGGAATTTACTATATCAACGGACCGGAGACACTGCCTGCCCCGCTTTCCAGGGAAGAGGAGAAGGAGGTATTTCTGCGTCTGGAGCGGAACGATGAGGCTGCACGCGAAATTCTGACCGTACATAACCTGCGGTTGGTGGTTTACATCGCGAAAAAATTTGAATCGACAGGGATCAATGTGGAAGATTTGATTTCGATTGGGACGATCGGTTTGATTAAGGCGGTCAATACCTTCCGCCCACAGAAGAACATCAAGCTGGCGACCTATGCATCCCGCTGTATCGAAAATGAAATTCTGATGCACCTTCGGAAGAATCAGTCGCACAAAAACGAGGTTTCGATTGATGAACCGCTGAATATCGACTGGGATGGAAATGAGCTGCTGCTTTCGGACATTCTTGGAACCGATCCAGACAGCATCAACCGTCCGATTGAAGACGAAGCGGAAAAAAATCTGCTGCTCAACGCGATCAGCCATCTCGGGGAGCGGGAACGTACGATTATGTATCTGCGGTTTGGGCTGATGGGGCAGGAGGAAAAGACCCAGAAGGAGGTAGCAGACATCATCGGGATCTCACAGTCGTATATTTCGCGTCTGGAAAAGCGGATCATCAAAAAGTTGAAAAAAGAGCTGGAGAAAATCATCTAATACCAGTGGGCTGCTGTCTTAAAGCTTTGCATGCCATTTGGGGATAGAGTTCCAGAATAACCCAGGTATTCCAACCGTTTCTGTTGCGTATTCTCACACCTTTATGGAGACGCCACTTGACAATGAGATTGCTGTCTGTTATAATTTAGAAAAAACATTTTTTTGTTTTTGAGGGCAGAAAAAAACAGTGTTTAAATGGCCTCACAAGGAAGGTTTGTCAGGTTATATAAAATTCAGAGTAATTTGTTTTCAATGGCGGCACACAAAATTGGTCGATAGTGATATTGTGTCAGTTCGACCTCAACTGTCGACACCCAAAAATCTACACTTTTTGGATGGGGCGGATACTTCATCAGGAAAAGTGTAGGTTTCTCTATGTATAGAGGAAGGATAGAAAGGCATCGTAGGGGGAGCGCTATGTATAAAATAATGATTGTGGATGACGATCCAACCAGCTTGGCGATCGGCAAAGCGCTTCTGAGCGGTGAATATGAGGTGCTGACGATGAAATCGGGCTTGCAGGCGCTGGGCTATCTGAAAGAGTACGACAGCCCTGATCTGATCCTGATGGATATGGTTATGCCGACCAAAAGCGGGCAGGATGTGTTGAAGATTCTCCAACAGGACCCGAAATTGTGCAATATTCCTGTGATTTTTCTTACAAGCATGGAAGGGCGCAACTTTGAATTGGAGTGTCTCCAGCTTGGCGCAGTGGATTATCTCCAGAAGCCGGTAAATGCGGAGCTGATGAAGATTAAGGTGCGCCGTTATATCCAGGTGGTAGAAATCAAGCGTCAGAATGAGTTCCTGAAAAGGAAGCTGTTCGAACTGAAAACACGGGTCAACAAGATATTCGATGTCGCGTTAGCTGCGTTGGACGATAAGAAAGATCAATAGAAGTCAGGAATCCCTCTGTTGTTTGGCCATCAGAGGGATTTTTTGTGCAAAACAGGATTTTTTTGGTCAGATTGATTGACTTTGAGACAGGAAAAGGATATCATAAGAATAGCAATTTGCCTAAATTTCCGGAATTATTGGAGGGGTAGTTTATGAACCATAACGATCTGTATCAACGCTGGCTGGGAACCAACCTTGAGGATGCTGACCTATCTGTAGAGCTGGAATCTATCAAAGGGCAGGAGGAAGAAATTTTTGAGCGGTTTTACAGAGACCTGGCTTTTGGAACCGCTGGACTGCGCGGTATTATCGGCGCAGGGACCAACCGGATGAACATTTACACCATCCGGCGTGCGACTCAGGGTCTCGCCAACTATCTGAACCAGAAATTTGAACACGCGACAGTTGCAATCTCGTACGACAGCCGGATCAAGTCCGACCTGTTCTCGAAAGAGGCGGCAGGGGTGCTCGCGGCAAATGGGATCAAGGTACATATCTACCAGGAACTGATGCCGGTCCCGACCCTTTCGTTTGCAACCCGTGAGCTGCATTGCGAGGCGGGGATTATGGTTACAGCCTCCCACAATCCCGCAAAATACAACGGTTACAAGGTTTATGGAAGCGACGGCGGACAGCTTACTGAAGTTGCAGCGGATGCGGTGCTTGCAGAAATCAATGCGCTTGACTATTTCGATGGGATCAAACGAGTCGCCTTCGAGCAGGGACTTGCGGATGGAAGTATTTCCTATATCACCGACGAACTGATTGACAGTTTCATTCAGGCGACGCTGGCTCAGCAGGTCAATCCGGGCGTCTGTGCACAGGCGGGCCTGAAGCTGGTCTATTCGCCGCTTAACGGCTCGGGCAATAAGCCGGTTCGCCGGGTGCTCAAGAAGATCGGCGTGGCGGATGTTACCGTCGTCCCCGAGCAGGAGATGCCGGATGGTAACTTCCCGACCTGCCCGTTCCCCAATCCCGAGATTAAGGAGGCACTGCAAAAGGGCCTGGAGCTCTCCGAAAAGATCGGCGCCGATCTGCTTCTCGCAACCGATCCTGACTGCGATCGGGTGGGTATCGCAGTAAAGGCAGCGGACGGCTACCATCTGCTGACCGGAAACCACGTCGGAGCACTTCTGTTTGACTATATCTGTCAGAACCGGATGGCAAACGGTACCATGCCGAAAGACCCGTTTGCAGTGACCACCATCGTTTCTACCAAGCTGACCAACGCGATTGGTAAAATGTATGGGGTTGAGGTTAAAAATGTCCTGACCGGCTTCAAGTACATCGGCGAGCAGATCGCGATTGCGGAAGCGGCGGGACATCCCGAGCGGTTCGTATTCGGCTTTGAGGAGAGTTATGGGTATCTCGCGGGCACCCATGTCCGAGACAAGGATGCGGTTGTCGGCTCGATGCTGATTGTCGAGATGGCCTCCTGGTACAAGCAGAAGGGGATGACCCTGATTGATGCGCTCAATGCGATCTATGAGAAATGCGGACGGTATGTTGAAAGTGTCGCGAATTTCCAGTTTGAGGGTGCACAGGGCATGAAGAAGATGGATGAGATCATGTCCACCATGCGCGGCAATCCGCCCAAGGAAATCGCTGGCTCGCCGGTATCCGAGGTGCTCGATTACCAACTCTCGACCGCAACCAGTGCGGCGGGCGTCAGCACGATTGATCTGCCCAAATCCAATGTGCTGGAGTACCGACTGGAAAACGGCTGCACTGCGATTGTCCGTCCGTCCGGCACCGAACCGAAGATCAAGCTCTACCTGTCGCTTGTTGGCAGCGGAGAAGCGGAGATCGGCGCCCGCTCGGAAGCGATTGGCAGCTCGATGAAACAGCTTTTGGGGGTCTGATCCGGCAGAGTTTGGCAGAAAAAGCGGAAATCTGAAAAAAAGACTTGCTTTCGGGATATACTTGTGGTAATATTCATATGTTACATTTATGACATCCAATATAGATGTCAGAGAGAGGTGAAACAATCATGAAACAGGGCATTCATCCGAACTACAAGGAGACTACGATTACCTGCGCCTGCGGCGAAGTGATCCATACCCGTTCGACTAAGGAGAATATCCGCGTCGAAATCTGCTCCAAGTGCCATCCGTTCTTCACCGGCCGTCAGAAGCTGGTTGATACCGGCGGGCGTGTTGACAGATTCAAAAAGCGTTTTGGCATGGATAAGTAATTTCTGCGGATCAACTGCGCAGCCGTAGCCACTACGGCTGCGTTTTTGCGTCAAAATTTACATAGTTGAAAAGAGGAAAGGGGCCTGTATATGGATCGGAAAATGACAACTTTAATCGGTCTGGTCTGCCTGCTGGCAGGGGTTATCGTCGGCTTTTTGCTCGCACCGGTCAAGAAGGGAATCTACTGCGGCAACAACAATGGAAATTCTTACGGCGGCTGGGGATACGACGATGAAGAAGAGGACGAGGACGCACTCCCGTTTTGAGGGTTCTCAATTATACGGTCCCTCCGGAGTATGATGGGCGAAAGCTGCTGCATTTTCTGCGGGGAGGGGCGGGATGCTCCTATTCGCTCGTCCGGTCGCTCAAGACCTGCCCAGGCGGGATTCTCCGCAACGGGCAGCAGGTCCGCACGATTGACCGGGTGCACACTGGGGATCAGATAAAAATTACCCTGCACGATACGCCAAAGCCGCTGGAGCAGTGCAGCCTGCCGGTGGCTATCCTCTACGAGGATGACGACCTGATCGTCTACAACAAGCCATCCGGGATGGCGTGCCACCCAGTGCGCAGCCTCCAGCAGGGGACGCTTGCCAATGTGTTTGCGCACCACTGCGCGGAACAGGGCATCGCGCAGACCTGCCATATCCTCAACCGGTTAGATCGGGATACGACCGGCGCAGTGCTGATCGCCCGCAATGCGTTTGCAGCTGCGGCACTGACCGGACGGGTGGAAAAGTGCTATATTGCGGTGGCCTCCGGGACTCCGGACCCTGTCTCCGGGATCATCGACCTGCCGATTGGCCAGCCCGACCGCTCCGATCCGCATCGGATGGTGTTGCCGGACGGGCAGCGCGCGGTGACAGAATATACCGTTATCGCACGCGGGGAAGGGTGCAGCGTGGTACGCTGCCGGTTACAGACCGGGCGTACACACCAGATCCGGGTGCATCTGTCGCAGATTGGATGCCCGCTGCTTGGCGACCTGCTTTATGGAGGGCCGCAGGAATGGATTGTACGTCAGGCTCTGCATTGCGCAAGCCTCTCATTTGCCCATCCGGTGGGCGGGAATCCGCTTGTGGTTGACGCGCCTTTCCCTCAAGATATGCAAAACTTATTGGATCGCTGTGAGAAATCATAGTGAAGATGCATAAAAAATCTGCATTTTGAATATTTTTTCATAAAAAAGCTTGATTTTCTCCGAAATACATGTATAATAATGTCATCACATGCAAACAACATTCTGAAAATGTATAGAATGGTTAGGGAGGAAATTCGAAATGAAAAAGATTTTGGCAGGCATTCTTGCAATGACCATGGCGGCCTCGCTCGCAGCCTGTGGCGGCAGCAGCGCACCTTCTTCTTCGGCGGCTCCTGCATCTTCCGCAGCACCGTCCTCCTCGGCCGAGGCATCGGCCCCCGCCGAGAGCAGCTCGTCCGAAGCGTCGGACAGCACCCCGAACATCGACCGGATCAAATCCGCTGGGAAACTGGTGATGATGACCAATGCTTCGTTCCCTCCGTTCGAGTATATCGGGGACGATGGGAAGCCGGCCGGGGTTGATGTGGATGTCGCACAGGCGATCGCAGATGATCTGGGGGTTGAGCTGGAGATTCTCGACATGAACTTCGATCTTCTGATCGACTCGCTGAAAACCGACAAGGGCGACATTGCGGCAGCAGGTATGACCATCAAGCCGGAACGTGCGGAACAGGTCGACTTCTCGATCGAATATGTAAAATCTGCGCAGTATGTCATTGTCAAAGCGGGCAGCGGCGTCACTGCTGATGCGCTTGATGGCCTGACCATTGCGGTGCAGGAACTGACCACTGGTGATTTTTATGCGACCGATGAGGTTGCGGCAAAGGAAGTCCTGCGGTTCAAGAGCGGCATTGACGCTGGTGCGGCGCTGTCGGCAGGCAAGTGCGACGCGGTTATCATCGACAAGCTGCCCGCCGAGTCGATTGCTGCCAACAGCAACGGTGCACTGGAGGTTCTGCCGGACTCCCTGACCGAAGAGAGCTATGCGATTGCGGTCAAGAAAGAGTGCCCGGATCTGTTGGATGCGGTGAACAAGGTGCTGGAGCAGATGGTCGCCAATGGAGAAATCGATGAGCTGGTCACAAAGCATATGACCGCAGCGTAATCAGAATGCTGGATACGACAGGCGGGGGTATTTCCGATACCTCCGCCCTGTTTTTTCTCTGAAGTTTACCGATTCACCCGCAATCGGGAGCGTTTTCCTTGCATTTAATCAATATTCATGTATAATTATGATGATACGGTTTGGAAGCGGTGCACAGAGGGGACACAGAGTCCCTTCCTTCGGACATGGAAAGGCTGGAGAAAGTGATGGCGGAATTTTTACAGACGCACTACTATAATCTGTATGTCGCGCTGATTGAGGCAGACAGATGGAAACAATACCTGGAAGGACTGGGGCGCACGCTGCTGATCGCTGCATGTGCAACTGTGATGGGTATTCTGATCGGGCTGGTCGTAGCAGTCATCAAGGTTTCGGCGGTGAACAACCGTAAATTATGGCCGCTCGAGGCGATCTGCAATCTCTATCTGACGGTAATCCGCGGCACGCCAGTGGTGGTGCAGCTCCTGATTCTGTATACTGCGGTCTTTACCTCCATGACCAACGGCACCCCGGTTGCAATCGTGGGATTTGGCCTGAATTCGGGTGCTTATGTTGCAGAAATTTTCCGCTCCGGCATCCTTTCGATCAGCCGCGGGCAGACCGAAGCGGGGCGTTCACTCGGCTTGACCTCCTGGATGACGATGCGTCTGATTGTTCTTCCGCAGGCGATCAAAAACATTCTGCCTGCCCTCTTCAACGAGTTCATTACTCTGCTGAAAGAAACTTCGGTTGCCGGCTATATCGCGGTACGTGACCTGACTAAGGTGGCGGACGGGATCAAAGGCCGGGCGTTTGTTGGGGAGCCGCTTTTCATTGCGGCGGTCATCTATCTGGTACTGGTGGTTGGCATGACCCAGATTCAGAAACAACTCGAAAGGAGGCTGGCGAAAGGTGATCGACGTTAAAAACCTGAAAAAATCCTTTCATGGGCACTGCGTCCTTCAGGGGATTGACGAGAAGATTGAAAAAGGCGAAAAGGTGGTTGTCATCGGGCCATCTGGCTCCGGGAAATCGACCTTTCTGCGCTGCCTGAACCGGCTCGAGGAACCGACCAGCGGGGAGATCTGGTTTGATGGCGTCAACATTGTGGATAAAAAATGTGACATCAATAAGCTGCGCCAGAAGATGGGAATGGTGTTTCAGCAGTTCAACTTATTTGCGCATTTGAGCGTGCGCGAAAACATCACCCTTGCACCGGTTAAGCTGGGGCTGATGACACAGGCGGAGGCGGATCAAAAAGCGATGCAGCTTCTGAGCCGGATTGGACTGGCGGAAAAAGCCAATTCCTATCCGAACCAGCTTTCGGGAGGCCAGCAGCAGCGGATCGCGATTGTACGGGCGTTGGCGATGAACCCAGAGGTCATGCTGTTTGATGAGCCGACCTCCGCGCTCGACCCGGAGATGGTTGGCGAGGTATTGGAGCTGATGAAGCAGCTTGCGTCTGAGGGAATGACCATGGTCGTCGTCACCCATGAGATGGGATTTGCGCGTGAGGTGGGAACCCGTGTTCTGTTTATGGATGGGGGACAGATCCTCGAGCAGAACCCTCCGGATGTCTTTTTTGGCAATCCACAGAATCCGCGCCTCAAGGATTTTCTTTCAAAAGTGCTTTGAGGAAGAACAGGGAGCCTTTTTTGATAAAAAGGCTCCTTCCTACATTTTAGAATCTTTTGGGGACGCTGTATTCTGTGGAGTGCGGTCAAATATGGAAGCCTTTGGAAACCGCATCCTTCCCAATGGCCGGCGAACCTTTCAGAGTGTAGCCGCTGAAGGCGGATTTTGAATCAAACAAAGAAAATCGAGTAAAATTTGGGGACATGGAATATGTCCCTCAAGCCTGTTAAAAACCAGAATACAGGGACTGGATGGTGATTGGATGAATGTATTGTTTTTCGGGGATGTTGTGGGGCAGGCGGGATGTGAGCGTCTGCGCCGGGAACTTCCGCGTCTGAAACAGGTCTGCCAGGCGGGGGTGGTGGTTGCGAATGGAGAAAATTCAGCAGAGGGAAACGGGATTCTTCCGCATAGTGCACGCCATCTGTTCGACAGCGGCGTTGATATCATTACGACCGGAAACCACAGCCTGCGCCGGCGGGAGATATACGATCTGCTGGAGGAGCAGACCGGCGTGCTTCGTCCGGCAAACTACCACCCTTCCGCGCCTGGTTCAGGGGTGTTCCTCTACGATCATCCCGCTTTTTCCCTCTGTGTTATCAATCTGCAGGGAAGGGTTTATATGGAACCGGTGCACCAAAGTCCGTTTGATGCAGTCGATCTCCTTTTGAAGCAGATCGACTGCCCAAATATTCTGGTAGATTTTCATGCGGAAGCGACCGCCGAAAAGCTGGCAATGGGATACTATCTGGATGGCCGCGTTTCAGCGGTAGTTGGCACCCATACGCATGTTCAGACCGCAGATGAGCGCCTGCTTCCAAACGGGACTGCCTACATCACAGATGCAGGGATGTGCGGCGGGCGAGATTCGATCCTGGGGGTTGAACGGGAACGCGCGATTGAAAAACTCCGCACCGGCCTGCCCAAGCGGTTTGCCAACGACCCTGACCGGATCGAGCTGCATGGAGTCCTGCTGCGGTTTGGGAAGGCAGGGAAGGTTGAGTCAATCGAACGAATTGTGGTGCAATAGCCGTAAAGCAGCGGCCGCATCGTGACACCAAGTTGCTTGGAGATGGCGGGATATAGCCAGTGCTTTCGCTATGATCACGAGATTTTACGGGATACTTTCCAAATCTTCATTGAAAATGGAACCTTTATCGGGTATAATAGATTCTGGCAGGTAAACCGCTATTCGGTTTATTCACAGGTCCATGGACCCCAATATTGCTGTATAGATGGCTTATATGTTCCGTCTATGGGTGGGCTGCCCGATTTTGAACCAGATGGAGAACCAGATGAAACAAAGATATTATGCGCTTCTGTTGGCGGTTGCAGTCGCAGTTTCCGGTTGTGCGGTCTCCGAACCTGAACCAGAGGATATTTCTCCGGAGCAGATACCGGTGCCTGCTCCAGTTACTTCGCAGCCGGAGCAGGTGCAGCCGGTCAGTGAACTGCGGTTGGCGTACAGCGCTTCGGACTCGCTCAACCCATATAAGATGAAGACCGAACTGAACCGCCAGCTGATCCCTCTGCTTTATGACAGCCTGACACGGATCGACCCTTCCTACCGGCCTGAAAACCGGCTTGCGGAGTCAGTGACCTATAATGGGAATATTTGTACTGTCAAGCTGCGAAGGAACATCCTTTTTTCGGATGGATCACTGTTGCAGGGGGCAGATGTGGTCTATTCGTTCCGTACGGCGGTCGCTTCAGGGCAGAGCATTGCAATGCGTTTGCAGAATGTCGAGCGATGTGAGGTCGATCAAGAAGGGAACGTCATATTTACCCTTTCTCAACCGGACGCAGATTTTGCTGCGCTGCTTTCTTTTCCAATCATCAAGGAAGGGCATGCGGATGCCGACTTCCCGACCGGAATCAGCCGGTACTATGTTTCCGGGACTTGGGGAAATACCGGTGTTATGCTTTCGGCGAACCCGCTTTATTATGGTGAGAAAGGCTCGATTGAAACAATCCGGTTGGTTTCCTCCACCGATCCGTCCGCACTGGCTTTCTCGTTGAAATCAGGGGAGATCGACCTGCATTACTCTGACTTGAGCGGCTCAGAGACAAACAATCTGTCCACTTCCGGGCGTGTGGTGTCACAAAACCGTATGGTATTTCTTGGAATAAACGGCAGGCAGCAGGGGGTGCTGGCCGAGCCGGCGTTCCGGCGTGCGCTTGATTTGGCGCTGAACCGGGACGAGCTGGTCTCAACTGCTTATATGTCCTGCGCTGAAGTTTCCCGCTATCCGTTTCATCCATCGTTCTACCGGCTCGGAGCCCTCAACCGTTCAGCGCCCCGCCAGCTTACACAGGCAGATGCCCTGCTTGACCGGCTGGGGCTGACACAGACGGATGAATATGGTTATCGGCTCGGCATTTTAGGGGAACCAATTCGGCTGCGCCTGTTGACCAACAGCGAGAACGCGGCCCGCACCGCTGCTGCAACCCTGATTGTCGAACAGCTTTCCCAGATCGGAATTCGTGTAGAGGTGGTCTCACAGTCGTTTTCCCAGTACGAGGAGAGCCTCGCCCGAGGCGGCTATGACCTGTATTTGGGAGAGGTCCGCCTGTTTGAGAATATGGATATTTCGCCGCTGATGAGCGGAGGGGCACTTGCTTATTCGGTGGGGTACAGCGAACAGCTTGAGACACTTTACGCTGCCTATAAGGGGACAGGGGAAGGGTTGGAAGCCTTTTGTGAGGCATTTGAGGCCGAATGCCTGTTTTTGCCATTGCTCTACCGTCAAGGACAAATTTCGTTTAATCGGGAATTTCAGGCAGAAATGATTGCAACAGAGCAGGATTTATTTTATAATATAGTTGAATGGTAGTTTTATACGGGTATTTGGATGATTGCCTGAAAAATCGTCCTGTTTTCAAACTGCTATAGAACCAAGCACTTCCAGCAAAATTGTTTGATTAGAAACGGAAAGAAAAGGGGGACTCAAGATTTGGTCAGCATAGAAAATCAGTATGGAAAAATAGAAATTTCCCAGGAGTATTTCTCTAACCTGGTAGGCAAGGCGGCTTCCGAGTGTTTTGGAGTGGCTGGGATGGTCGGTACTGCGGCGCAGGGACTTCGCTCGGCAATCGCTGGCAGACAGACGCAGGATACCGGTGTCCGTGTGCGCGCTTCGGGCGGCGGCCTGGTGATTGATCTGCACATCACCGTTGTTTATGGGGTGAACATTTCTGCGATTGTCAAAAGCATTGTCAATAAGGTGCGTTATACCGTCGAACAGGCAACCAATCTGGACGTGTCAAAAGTCAATGTTTTTGTCGACGCGATGAAGACCGAGGGCGTCTGATGCATCCTTTCTGAACCGATAATACTGGATATATGGGGGTCAAACATTGTGATTACAGGACAGATGCTCAGGGACGCGTTTATCTCGGGAGCAAACCACATCACGAACAAACGGCAGGCAGTAGATGCATTGAACGTTTTCCCGGTGCCGGACGGCGATACCGGAACCAATATGTCGATGACCGCGTCGGCGGCAAAACGGGAGCTGATCCGGCTCCCGGACGGATCGGATGTCTCCAAGGCGGCGGATGTCTGCGCATCTGCGCTCCTGCGGGGAGCGCGCGGGAATTCCGGCGTGATCCTTTCGCTGCTTTTCCGTGGATTTTCCCGCGGGCTGAAAGATCAGAAGCAGGCGGATGCGGAGCATCTCGTGGCGGCTCTCGAAAAGGGCGTGGAGGCAGCTTATAAGGCGGTAATGAAGCCGACCGAAGGGACGATTCTCACGGTTGCCCGTCTGGCGGCCGTTGCGGCGCGGGAGGTACTCACCGACGAGGTTACCCCCGCCGAGATCTGGAGGGTAGTGGTTTCTGCGGCACAGGAAGCGCTGGACCAAACCCCCGAGCTGCTGCCGGTTCTCAAAAAGGCAGGCGTGGTCGATGCGGGCGGACAGGGCCTGCTGGTGATCTTCCAGGGGATGGCGTCGGTATTCGACGGCAACGGGATCATAGAGCTTGCCGAAGAGAGCGCGAAAAACGACTCGGATTCGATACACCCGGATAAAAACGCAGCAGGGGAGTACGAAGGAGAAATCACCTTCACCTATTGCACCGAGTTTATCATTTTGAAAAAGGAGCGGACAGTAGACCCGCAGCCGCTGCGCACCTATCTTGAGACGATTGGTGACTGCGTTGTAGTGGTTGACGATGATGAGATCATCAAGACCCATGTGCATACCGACAATCCGGGCCTTGCCCTTCAGAAAGCGCTTGAAAATGGACAGCTCACCAATATGAAGATTGAAAATATGCGGGAGCAGTTTGAAAACCAGAAGAAAAAGATCGTGGAACCGGTTTCAGACCAGGGGTTCCGGTATGCGGTGGTCGATCCCTCACGGGAATATGGGTTTGTTGCAGTTGCGGCAGGCAAGGGGATGCACCAGCTTTTCGAGGACCTCGGAGCGGATAACATCGTCTCGGGCGGTCAGACGATGAATCCGTCGACCGACGACATCCTTTCGGCGGTGCACGCGACCCCGGCAAAAACAGTGTTCGTGCTGCCCAACAACAAGAACATCATTATGGCAGCGGAGCAGGCGACCAAGCTCGCGGATCGGAATGTGGTGGTGCTGCAGACCCGGACGATCCCGCAGGGATTGGCGGCAATGCTCGCGTTCGATGCAGATGCAGATGTCAAGTCCAACCAGCTCACCATGCAGAAAGCGTATGAACGGGTTGGGACCGGGCAGATTACCTTTGCAGCTCGGGACAGTGATTTTGATGGGCATAAAATCAAGGAAGGCGAACTGCTTGCATTGGAAAACGGGAAGCTGGCTTTCACCGAGCACGACCTGACCAAGGCGGTTGTCCGTCTGACCAAGTCTTTGGTGCGCCGGGACAGCAGCTTTGTGACCCTGTTATTTGGCGAAGACGTGATTGAAGAGGAAGCCGAGGCAGTCTACCGCGCGGTAAGCGCGAAGATGCCGGAGGATGTGGAGGTTGCGCTCATCAATGGCGGACAGCCGGTTTACTACTTTGTGATTTCGGTCGAATAAAAAATCCCCCGCTGCAACACAGCGGGGGATTTTTAAATCAGTCAGCGCTGATTTTTTCCAGCAGGTCGTTTCGTTCTTTCCATAGCTTGTCGGAAAGGTCCACATAGTAGCGGTGCGGGTGCTCGAACCGTTTGACCTCATCCCAAAGAGTCTCCATCTGAGCGGCGCAATACTGCTTAATCTGTTCCAGCGTGGGCGAATGATAGATACATTTACCGCGCTCGAACACCTGCACCAACAGGCACTCGGCTCGGAAATTGCTGATCGTCTTTTTCTTCCAGGTTGCAACCGGGTCAAAGATGGTAACCGGGCGGGTATCGTCCACGGTTTCATCGTGCATGGTGACATAGTCGGCGATTGCGCGCCCGGTATCCCGGTTATAGAACCGGTAGAGATTTTTGAAACAAGGGGTGGTGATCTTCTCGATGCTCTCGCTCACCTTGATCTTTGGAACGAGGGTCCCGTTCTGCTCGACCGCAACCAGCTTATAGACCCCCCCAAACACAGGATCGGATTTGCTGGTAATCAGGTTTTCGCCTACGCCAAACAGGTCAAGCTGCGCACCCTGAACCAGAAGGTCACGGATCAGATATTCGTCGAGCGAGTTGGATGCCATGATCTTGCAGTCTGGATACCCTGCATCATCTAGCATTTTCCGGGCCTTTTTCGACAGATAGGCAATGTCTCCGCTGTCGATCCGGATCGCTTTGGGCCGAAATCCCAGCGGCTTGAGCACCTCGTTGGCTACCCGGATGGTATTGGGGACGCCGGATTTCAGTACATTATAGGTATCGACCAGAAAAACGCTGTTGTCCGGGTAGAGCTCGGCATAATTTTTAAAGGCTTCATATTCGCTGTCGAACACCTGAACCCAGCTATGTGCCATCGTGCCGACTGCTGGGATTCCATACTCACGGTCGGCAATGACGCAGGCGGTCGAGGAGCATCCGCCAATGTAGGTTGCGCGCGCGCCAAGAATCGCTGCATCGTAGCTCTGCGCCCGGCGTGAGCCAAATTCGGAGACCGGCCGACCGGCCGCTGCGCGCGCAATGCGGTTCGCTTTGGTAGCCACCAGGGATTGATGGTTGATGGTGAGCAGGACCATCGTTTCGACGAGCTGTGCCTGAATGATCGGGCCGCGCACGATCACAACCGGCTCATATGGGAAGATCGGCGTACCCTCCCGCATCGACCAGATGTCGCACTGGAACGAAAAATGCTTCAGATAGTCAAGAAACGCTTCGCTGAACTGACCTTTCGACCGAAGATAGTCAATATCATCTGACGTGAAGCTGAGATTTTGCAGGTATTCAATCAGCTGCTCCAGCCCTGCGAAAATCGCAAAGCCGCCATCATCCGGAATCCGGCGGAAGAACATATCGAATACGGCCTCCCGATCCTGAAATCCGTGTTGGAAATAACCGTTTGACATGGTAATTTCATAAAAATCGGTAAGCATGGTCAGATTTCGTTTCATGTCGATGGACATTGTTCACACTTCCTTACATGTTTTGGCGATATATCAATATCCGCCTGTTATTCTTGGGAAACGGATTGCTTCTTTCGGCGCTGCGTTCTTTTGCGCAGACTTTTAAAGACAGTTTACACCTTTTTTCTGAAAATGGCAACAAATTTATGCGAGTTTCCGGCTCCTACTTGGAATTGCTGCGGGAGTGTGTTATACTATATATTGATTGACTTTACCTGTTCGGGAGTAGAACGTATGAAAATTGCATTGTTTACCGAAACCTATCTTCCCCATATCAATGGGGTTGTCACCCATGTAAAATCTTTAAAGGACGGCCTTGAGCAGCTTGGGCATGAGGTGCTGGTCGTAACGGCGGATGCCGACGCCCATCGGCATTATATCGCGGACGGGGTGCTTCATTGCCCGGCCCACACCTCCGAACGCTTTTACGGTTATGGGGTTGCCATGCCGCTCTCAACCACCCGTCTCAAGATGGTCAGCCGGTTTCAGCCGGATGTGATCCATGTCCACAATGAATTTGGAATCGGGCTTTCCGGGATCATGATTGCACGCGTGCTGCGGATCGCACTGGTTTATACCCTGCATACGATGTATGACGAATACATCTATTATGTTGCGCCGCAACCCCTTGCACCAATGGCGACCAGGCTCTCACACAAGTATACAAAGCTGTTTGCAAAATCTGCACAGGCTCTGACCGGTCCCTCGAAAAAATGTGAGGAGTATTTCCGCAAAGAGGGGGTCTATAAAACGGTGAACGTGATCCCCAATCCGGTTGATCTTGAGGCATTTAATCCCGAAAAGATCGACCCGGTTAAAAAAGAGGCATTCCGGGAGCGGTTCGGATATACCGAACAGATGATGATCGGCATCTTTGTGGGGCGGCTGGGGCGCGAAAAAAGTGTTGATCTTCTGCTGCACCACTGGAAGGAAACCATCCAGCCAGAGGAGCAGATTCGGCTTTTGATCGTTGGGGACGGGCCGTGTAAGGAGGAACTGGAGGCACTCAGCAGGGATCTCGGAATTTCCGATATGGTTACCTTTGCGGGAAAAATTCTGCATGATGAGATTCCCCCATACTTTGCAGCCTGTGATTTCTATATCACAGCGTCCACCTCGGACACCAACTCGATCTCAATGCTCGAAGGGATGGCAACCGGCCTCCCGGTGCTACAGATCACCGACCCGCTCAATGAAGGGCAGGTGCGGGATGGCGTAAACGGGTTTATATTCAGCTCTGCACAGGAGATGGCTGAGAAGATCCGCCTGCTGCGTGGAATGACAGAGGAGCAGCTTTCCAGCCTGCGCGCATCTGCACGCCGTTCGGTCGAGAAAAGCGGTGCGCTTGACCTCGCCAATTATGTCATCAAGGTCTATCGCAATGCCCTGCGGGAGCGTACCCGCAAGAACCATCCCTTCCGGCTCTACAGCCGAGCACTTCGCAAAAAAAGGAAAAAACTCCGGCTCAACCGGCCGAGATTTAAGATACACCGGAAAGGAGACTCCGAATCCCATGTCTAAACAGTATGATGTAGCCATCATTGGTGGTGGGATCAGCGGTTTGATGGCCGCCTACCGCCTCACCGAGCGCAACCCCGCCCTTTCGGTCGTCCTGTTTGAGAAGGGGCATCCACTAGAGCGCCGTGTCTGCCCGATTGTCGCAAAGAAGGTGTCCACCTGCATCAAATGCAAATCCTGCGCCATTATGGAGGGCCTTGCAGGTGCGGGTGCATTTTCGGATGGAAAATATGTCATCAGCACTGAATATGGCGGCTGGCTGACCGAATTTCTGCCGGATGCAACGGTGATCGACTATATTGAGCAGGCGGACAGCATCCTGGTCAGCTTTGGGGCGACCACCGAACGGTTCATGCCCAATAATGAACTGAAAAAACGCTGCCTGGAGTTTGACCTTCACATGAGCCAGGCGCAGCTCAAGCACCTGGGGACCGACTCCAACTTTGATACAATGGTGCATCTGGTCAATTCTCTGCGGGATAAGGTGTCCCTGCTGACCGGCACCTGTGTCACCAATGTAGACAAGAACTCCCACACAATCGAGTTTTCCAATCAGGATGGGGAGCAGACCTGTACTGCCGACAGGATTATTTTTGCGGTTGGACGGGCCGGCAGCCTGTTCTTCTCCGACTGGTGCGAACGGAACCAGATACCGCTTTCCAATAATCAGGTAGATGTTGGCGTGCGGGTCGAGCTTCCTGCAATGGTCTGGGAGGACTTCGCCAAAAAAATCTATGAACCGAAAATCCGGTACCGTTCCAAACAGTACGGTGACATCATCCGTATGTTCTGTTTCAACGACCGCGGACTGGTTGTTACCGAAAACACCAATGGGGTACTTACCGTCAATGGGCACAGCTATCGGGATGAGTCCCGGAAAACCCAGAATTCCAACTTTGCGCTCCTCTCAACCACCAATTTTACCCAGCCATTCCGCGAGCCGATCGAATATGCGCGTCATGTTGCGTCTCTTGCCAACCTCATCAGCGGCGGCAGCGTGCTGGTACAGCGGCTGGGGGATCTCGAAAACGGGCGGCGGACCGATGAAAAGCGGCTGCGGCAGGGGAGTGTCCGTCCAACTTTGAGTGCCGTTCCAGGTGATTTGAGCCTTTGTATTCCGAAACGGCAGCTTGACAACATTGTGGAAGCTCTGCATGCACTCGATCAGATCGCTCCGGGAACAGCCAACTATGATACGCTGCTTTATGGCATCGAATGTAAATATTACTCTGCGCGCCCGAAAGCGACCGAATTTGAAATTGATGGCTGCAAGGGTATTTATGCTGTTGGGGATGGTGCAGGTTTTACGCGTTCCCTCTCTCAGGCGGCTGCAAATGGGCTTTATGTCGCGGACCTCTTAACCCGTACGTGAGAGGTCTGAAAAACCGTCTCATCTTTGGAAGGATGGCCCCCACCAGTTTGCTGGTGGGGTTTTCTTATTATGTAAAGGACGGGATGGTTTCCCATCCTTACAGGGTTGGCTGCCCGCGCAGGATGCGCGTTTTCAAACGGTTGGCAGAACCCTGCCGAAGATAGTATGTGCAGTCAGCCGGAGGCCATACAGGAAAATATATCCAATCCGCTGTTTCTTGAGAAAATTCAAAATGTCGAAAAATTGAAATTCAGGTCGAATTTTGCTATAATGGACTGAGAAAGACAGCGGAGGGATTACAGATGAAACGATGGGTTCTGGGGATTTGCTTCCTATTGGCCTGCGTCCTTTGTGGATTTGAAGTATACGCATCTTCCAGCCCTTATATTGATACATGTGATTCTGTGTCAGGCGATGCGGTCAAAACCTACAGCGGTTTTGGAGCGCAGATTTCAAACTTTTCTGACTTCTCGGGCTGGTCCGCCTGTCCGGATCAGACGGTGCTGCCCATGCGGGAGCAGGCGCAACAGGCATCGGCGATTTATCAGGTGCGGGGAAGTGAGACAGTCCAGGTGAGCGTCTACGTCAAAAATGGTTCGTTTGCGATGCCAACCTCTTATGGAGGAAAATATGGAGCCTATATTCTGGGGGAGTCGGAGCGAGGCGCACTCTCGGATGCAATACGCTGCCATTATGATGCTGTGCAGGATCGGATATTTCTGGTGGACGGCGGAAAAGCATATCTTCTGCGGGCAGCTCCGATCGGCCTGTATTTTTCGGAAACAGATCAAGAGGGATTGCATCTTCCCAATCCATTTTATGGGGTAAACATCGCATATTCACCAGATGGCAATAATTTTTTTGATCTATCACAGGTGCGGCTGACCTCTTATCGGAAACAGGCCAACGGATTCTACTACCACGAGACCTATACCGCAGAGATTCCAGCGGGTGCGTCCTATGTCAGGATTCAGCTCCAGAAACATCGGGCGGTCCCGGGGTTTGATATGCCGGATGCACCTGTGGAGCAGAATCTGTTCCTGCTTTCGGAAGTCGCATTTTATGGGCAGTCTCTAGAGGTTGGGCCGGAGATGCCGGCTCCGCCATCCTCTTCAGAGGAGGAGCCGTCCGGGTCGGAGTCGTCCTCATCCAAGGATGATGCGGCTTCTTCGGAGCCCCCGCCCGTTTCCTCCGAAGGACCATCCTCTTCTTCGGAGACTTCTACGCCGGAGGAACCGCCCTCTTCCTCGGAACCGTCCGACCCAGAGAAACCGCCTTCTTCGGAGCCATCCATCCCAGAGGAACCACCCTCTTCCTCGGAACCGTCTGTACCAGAGAATCCACCCTCCTCTTCGGAAGGTCCATCTATTCCGGATTCGCCGTCCTCTTCGGAACCAGGAGATATCTCCTCCGGTCCATCGGAGCAGCCCAATCCTTCCAGTTCGGAACCGCAGCAGAGCGCGGAGGAACCAATCCTCGGACCGGACCCTGAGCGCAGACCGCGTCCTCACCGCCGCAGGAGCCGTAATACAGAGGAACCAGAGGATGAATCGCCGTTGATTATGTGGGGGTCGACGGACAACAATTTGCCGCCTGCCCCTGTGATTATGATGCAGCAGCCGCAGGTTCAGCCTCCAATATCTGCGCAGGAGCAGGATCAAACCGAACCACAGGATGGAGAATCTACACAACCAATATCCTCCAGTCCGCAGGTTATCGTCCGTACGATGGGATCACAGGTGGATACAGACCGGAAAAAGGAACTTCCGGCGGTTTCGACTGGGGCGGCAGCAGCGGGAATGGCTGCGATGTTTCTGCTTGGAAAACGATGGAAATCATCTCAGAAATAAGAGATCCGAATAACGGGAAAAGCTGGGGATCGCGGGGGAAGGGTCTTGATCGAAACAGAGTATGGGCTTTCTATAAGAAACAGGCGTCTGTAAGGGTAAAGGCGAAGGTTTTTTCCCAGTAGTCTGCAAAAAGGCAGATACCGCTTGTTGCAGAAGAAAAATATGGCTCACACCAATCATGAACTTGAAAGCAAGGGAATAAAACGGCTTTCCCAATACTTCGCTTATAAAAATCCGACAAATTTCTTTACAAACGAGCTGTCAGCGTCTATAATAAGGTCTAACGAACAAACCGCTTTGCGGTTTATAATCGAAGCACTTGAAAAGAGTCCTGCCGATTCTTTTTAAGCCTGTGGCGGTATCGCTGCAGAGAACTGCCGTAAAGCAGCCTTGTGCTTCAGTTTACGTAGTCATATCGAGCATGCAAAGCGTGCTCGTGGGATTTCCGGCCGCTTAAAGGCAGACAATGCCTGTTTTTAAGTGTTTTGGTCATATCTGCGGGCTTTATGGCCCGTAATGATTATGAATGCTTGGCAGAGTGCTTCCGTGCCATGCGGACGTTTTGCGGCGAGCAGGCTGGGGAGGCCGAAATCCCGATGACGATAGGGAGGAAAATACGGTGAGTGAATTAGTATCTATCACGGTTGGCGGGCTGCTGGAACAGGTAGCCCGCCAGTATCCGGACGATCAGGCGATCAAATATATTGACCGCCCGTTCGATATGACATGGAAAGAGTTTGATGATGAGGTCAACCGGATCGCTAAGGGATTCCTTGCGATGGGGCTTGGACATGGAGATCATATCGCAATTTGGGCGACGAATGTGCCCGAATGGCTGCTGGCTCTGTTTGCTTCGGCAAAGATCGGGGCAGTACTGGTGACGGTAAACACCAACTATAAGGTGTTCGAGCTGGAATATCTGCTGCGGCAGTCCGACTCCAAAGCGCTGGTACTGATTGATGGGCTGAAGGATGCCAATTATGTTGAAATCATCAATGAACTCTGCCCGAAGCTCCGGGACACCAGACCGGGGGAGTGCAGCAATCCGATGCTGCCGTTTCTGAAATATGTGATCTATGCAGGCAAGGAGGAAACGCCTGCCGGCATGGTTGGCTGGAATACCATTGCGGAGCAGGGAAAATCGGTTTCGGAGGAACAGTTCCGTGAGGTGTTCAGCCAGGTGGACCCCCATGATGTGACCAATATGCAGTATACCTCGGGAACCACCGGCTTCCCGAAGGGGGTCATGCTGACCCATTACAACATCGTGAACAACGGGAAGTGCATCGGGGACTGCATGAAGTTCACCCACGAGGATAAGCTCTGTATCTGTGTGCCGTTTTTTCACTGCTTTGGGTTGGTGCTGGCGGTTATGGCGAGCCTGACCCATGCAACTGCAATGGTGCCGGTTGAGACCTACCGCCCCACCGAGGTGATGAAGGCGATCCAAAATGAGAACTGTACCGCTGTACATGGGGTCCCCACCATGTTTATCGCGATGCTGGAACACCCGACCTTCCATGATTACAAATTCCCGCGCCTGCGTACCGGGATCATGGCGGGTTCCCCCTGCCCGATCAAGGTGATGCAGCTGGTGGTTGACAAGATGGGGATGAAGGAAATCACGATCACCTATGGACAGACCGAGGCATCCCCTGCAACCACGATGACTACCACGGACGACAGTCTGGAACTGCGGGTCACGACGGTGGGCAAGGCGATGCCGTTTGTCGAAACCAAGATCGTCGATCCTGAAACGGGCGAAACCCTCCCGCCCAATACACCGGGCGAATTCTGTGCGCGTGGTTACAATATCATGAAGGGCTATTATAAGATGGAAGAGGCTACCCGCCAGGCGATCGATGAGGATGGCTGGCTGCACAGCGGTGATCTCGCGATGGTTGATGAAAACGGTTATTACAAGATTACCGGCCGGATTAAGGATATGATTATCCGTGGCGGAGAAAACATCTACCCGAAGGAGATCGAGGAATTCCTGTATACCCATCCGTTTGTGCGTGATGTGCAGGTGATCGGCGTCCCAAGCCAGCAGTATGGGGAAGAGGTCTGTGCCTGTGTTATCCCGCGCGCATGGGAGGATGGGCTGACCGGCAAGGATATTCAGGACGCAGTGCGTGAAAATATGGCGCGGCATAAGGTGCCGAAATATGTGCTCTTCATGGAGAGTTTCCCGATGACCGCCAGCGGCAAGATTCAAAAGTATAAGCTGCGGGAGATGGCGGTTGAAAAGCTCCACCTGGAGAGCGATGCGGCGATTGAGACCGCATAAACCTTTGAATTAGGAGTGTTTTACATAGATGGCAGCCAATGAGTATAGGCTATGTATGGGCTGTATGTCTCCGAACTTTGACGGCGGCGTTTGCAGCGTCTGTGGATACGATCAGAATACGCCGGGAGACCCGCGGTACTTGCAGCCCTGTACCACCCTTGCAGGACGTTATGTGGTAGGCAGGCTGGTCGCCAGCGACCCGGAGGGCGCTTGGTATGTTGGATACGATTGTGACGAGGAACTTCGGGTTTGGATCCGGGAGTATGTCCCCTCGAACATCACCCGGCGTCAGACTGACGGCGAGGTACAGCCGCTTCCGAGTTCGGAGGCGCAGTACAAAGCGTTGATGGCAGATTTTGAGGATCTCTGCCGCGCGATTGCCGCGCTTCCTCCAACCGAGAAGATCCTTCCGGTTACCGGGGTTGTCCCTGCCAACAATACCGTTTATGCGGTTTACCGTTATATCAAAACCATCTCGCTCGAATCGTTTTTGCAGCGCAGTGGCGGGCATTTGAGCTGGCGCCACACCAAAAAGCTGCTGATGCCTTTGTTCCACACGGTTACCAGTGCGCATCGGGCGGGATTGATCCATCGCGGTCTGTCCCCGCGCACCATCCACCTTGACCAGTCGGGGGCACTTTGGTTGAGCTGCTTTTCGATTGCCGCCGCCCGCACCAATAAAAGTGAGATTTCCGCGCAGCTGTTCACCGGTTATGCTGCGCCGGAGCAGTACTCGCTGAACAGCTGGCAGGGGACATGGACCGATGTTTATGCGCTCGGTGCCTTGGCATACTGGGCAGTCACTGGGCAGAACCCGCCTTCTGCGCAGGATCGTGTCTATGGGGACGACCTGCTCGAGGAGGGGCAGTGCCCGGATATGCCCGAGAGCGCTGTACGGGCGATCAATCGAGCGCTGGCGGTTGAGCTGGAGGACCGTACCCAGACAGCGGAAGCATTTATCGCTGACCTTCTTGCAAACGAGGGGTCCAACACCGCTGTCTATACTGCCCCCTCCAAGCGTTCAGCACCTGACGCACAGCGGGTTGAGGAGGAACGCCACCGCGCTGAGATTTTACAGGCGGCGGCCAACCGCCGCCGGGAAGAGCGCCTTTCACCGGCGCAGGAACTGGACTACGAAGAGGGCATCGACCTGATGGCAGTCCGGGAGGCGCCGCGTCCGGACCCTGCCGCTTCGGTTTTGCAGTCGATGCCCCATGCCAGACAGGAGCTGGAACCGCGCCGGCAGCAGCGCCCTGCACAAAATATGGGAAAACGCCGCAAGCGTAAGCAGAAACGGTCCCATCCGTTCCTTTCGTGGTTTTTGACCCTGCTGCTCGCGACCGGTGCACTCGCAGGAGGATTCTATTGGATTGCGAGCAATTACCTGAACGACCTGCTCAACCCGTCCTCTCGGCCGAAGCAGTCAAGCAGTTCCGAAGTCTCGTCAGGAGAGAGCTTCTCAGATGACGACCTGCTGGAGGAAGGCAAGGTTCCCCCGCTGGTGGGCAAGGTCGCCAGCTCGGTGAAGAACAACAAGGAACTGAGCCGCCGGTATGAGATTGATTATGTAGAAAAATACAATGATAAGTATGAGGAAGGCGTGATCTTTGACCAGCAGCCGCTGGAAGGAACAGAGCTGGAGGAAGGCGGAAAGCTGACTTTGTTTGTTTCCCAGGGAGCGGAGCGGATTGAGATGCCGGAAGTTGTGGGCAAGGAGATCGAGGAAGCGACCGGACTTCTGGATGGGCTGGGAATCAAATACAATCTGATCCCGGTACAGAACAGTACTTATGAGCCGGATGTGATTGTCCGCGCCGACCGGGAGCCTGGGACCATGTTGGACAAGAACCGGGATACTGTGATGCTTTATATCAGGGAATCATCGGATAAGAACGATGATGACGATGACGAGGATGACCGGGAAGAGGACGACCGCAGTTCTTCAAGCAGCAAAGGGACAGTTTCCCGCGGAAAGGGCGGCATCAAGATTGTCGACCGGGTGGACTGAACCGAAGCAGAGCAGAAAAACCAAAATGGAAACCGCCGGATTGCCGGCAGAAGAGGTGGAATTCGATGAAAATTGCATTTTCAACACTGGGATGCCCCGGATGGTCGTGGAATGAAATTTTTGCGACAGCCAAGGATATGGGGCTGGATGGAATCGAAATCCGCGGTGTGGGCAACGAGATGTTCGCACCGAAGATCAAAGCACTGGATGAAGCGCATATCGGACGCACCAGAGAACGTCTGGAGAAAGCAGGGATGACCATTCCGATGCTGACTTCCGGGGCGTGTCTCGGGCTGATTGGGGAGGTTGACAGCTATCTGGAGGAGGCAAAAGCCTATATTGACTGCGCCTCCCGGATCGGCACGCCGTTTGTGCGTGTGGTGGTGACCACCAACCCCGCCCCTACCGATGAAGAGGATTTACTCCAGGCCAAAGCGCTCTATGACCAGCTTTGCAATTATGCGAAGGGGAAGAATGTCTGCGTTTTGATCGAAACAGCGGGAATGCTGGCGGATAGCCGGGCGATGAAATCGTTTATGCGCGGGGTAGACCCCGAATCGGGCGGGGTTCTCTGGGACCTGCACCATCCCTACCGCTATTTCCATGAGGCCCCGGCAGAAACCTATGCGCTGATCGGCCCGTGGGTGAAGTATATGCATGTCAAAGACTCGGTGGTCCAGGACAAGAAGATTGTTTACCGGATGATGGGATACGGGGATGTACCGGTGTTCGATGCGCTCAAACTGCTCGACGACAACGGTTACACAGGGTTTATCTCGCTTGAGTGGGTGAAACGTTGGAACCCTGATCTCCAAGAGCCGGGAATCGTATTCGCACACTTTATCAACTATATGAACTTCCTGAAGGGACAGCTCAAGTAAAAATTTACAGCCGCAGCAGAGGATGTCTGTTGCGGCTGTTTCCTGTATATTTTAAAATGGAGGAAGGCTTTTATGGAAAAGAAAGCGTTACAGATCAACGGGATTCCGTCTGTTTTATGGGGGAACCCGTCGGAAAAAGGATTTATTGCAGTGCATGGAAATCAATCCCATAAGATGGACCGGCCGATCGAACTGCTGGCAGAAAACGCCTGTGCACGTGGGTATCAGGTTGTGAGCTTCGACCTACCCGAACATGGGGACCGTAAGCAGGAATCCACCCTCTGCAAGGTACAGAACTGCGTGGAAGAATTGAGGGAAATTCTGCAGTATGCAGAGAAAAATTGGAAGCAGATCCGCCTGTTTGCCAACAGTATGGGGGCGTATTTCAGCCTTCTGGCATACGCCGGGGCGGCTCTGGATGGGGCATGGTTTCTCTCGCCGGTTGTGGATATGCAGCGGATCATCCAAAATATGATGGGGTGGTTCCACGTAACCGAACAACAGCTCCAGGAACAGCAGACAGTTGCTACACCGATCGGGCAGACTTTGTATTGGGATTACTATGTTTATGTGCAGACACACCCGGTCTGTGAATGGGGGATACCCACCCATATTTTGTATGGCAGTCGGGATGAGCTGTGCGAAGCGGATACCATCTCCAAGTTTGTCAGGCAGTTTTCCTGCCAGTTAGAGACAGTGCCGGAGGCCGAACACTATTTCCATACCCCAGAACAGCTGCAAGCACTGAACAGATGGATGCAGAAAACTTTTTAAAGAAAGTCAGCCGGAACCATAAAATGGTTCCGGCTGCTCTATATGGGAAGAAAACGCTCAGAATCCAAGCTCGACCGCCGAACGGAACCGGCGTTTTCCGGCGAGCGCCTTGTCGAGCTGGGCAATCATCGAAACGCGGTCAGCATTCAGCGTCCCTGCCAGCGGCAGATAGTTGGATGCATGATTGGAGCGGAACACGCTGCCCTCACTGTCGATATGCTCGAGCAGCAGACGGGTTTCGCGCGCAAGGGCGGGTGGGTCCATCAGGGTCAGCTCGCCGTTTTGCACCCATTCCTGAAGCGGGGTGCCCGAGTAGACCCGCAGAGTCAGCAGACCGATATAATCTGGTTTCATCGCCGAGAGTGCATGTGCGGTATCGACTGCATGCTGTTCCCAGCGCTCCGCGCCCCCCAGGCCATTGATGACTGTCACCGAGAGGGCGAGACCGGCATCCTTTATCTTGCGGCCTGCTTCTACAATCTCGGCAGCGGTTTCTCCCTTGTTCATCAGGGCCAAAATTTCCTCATTGCCTGATTCCAGCCCCAGATAGGCGATCCCAAGCCCGGCCTGATGCAGTTCAGCGAGCTGTTCCGGAGTCTTGCTCTTGATGCTCCGGGGAGAACTGTAGATGCCGACCCGCTCGCACTCCGGGATCTCCTCACGGATTTTTTTGAGGATTTTCAGCAGATGTTCCTGTGGCAGGATCAGCGCATCGCCGTCCGCGAGAAAGACACGCCCGATCTGGGGATAGGATGCCCGCGCGATATCGAAATCCTCAAGCACCTCCTCAAGGGGACGGACGCGG
This sequence comes from Anaerotruncus sp. G3(2012), assembly GCF_000403395.2. Classification (GTDB taxonomy): domain Bacteria; phylum Bacillota; class Clostridia; order Oscillospirales; family Ruminococcaceae; genus Anaerotruncus. Next base: position 830,982 of record NZ_KE159657.1, read on the forward strand.
AACTGTTTTTCCTTATACATGTTGCAGAACGCACACTTATTGTGAGAGCATCCGATGGTTGCCTGTACGATCAGGCTATAGGCTTCACTGGGAGGGCGAAAAACACGGCCAGTATAACGCATAGATTTTCTCTCCTTATTTTTCAGATAGGATAGGTGGGTCCGGCATCCGGAAGAGACGCCCCTGCATCCGTTCGGTCCCTCTGGGGTTGTGGCTGACCAGAAAAACCGTCTTGCCAGCGGTTTTCCGCAGCAGGTACGCGGCGGTTAGCCGTTCGGTTTCCGGGTCCAGACCTTTGAATGGTTCGTCGAGAAAGAGCAGATCAAAATCTGCGAGCAGCGCGCGTACGATTGCAACCCGGCGCTTCATCCCACCGCTCAATTCCCTGACAGGCTGCTCCAGACACCCTTCTAGCCCCACTTCCGCAAAAGACTGTTCGATTTGGGGGCGGGAGAACCGGTTGGCACAGACCAGGCGGATGTTAGACACTGCGCTGAGGTTTTCGCAGAGACGGTCTTCCTGAAATACTGCGCTGATCCGTTTTCCCTGAACGCCGCAAATAGAACCGTTGTCAGGAGGCTCCAGACCCATCATCAGGCGGAGAAGAGTGGTTTTCCCACATCCGGACTTGCCCATGATGCAGATGGTTTCTCCCTCCGGAAAGGAAGCGGAGAACCGGCAAAGCACCTGTTTTTCCCCATATGTTTTGGAAAGCTGGTTAATCTCTATCATCAGGTCACATCCTTTCGATGGTCTGGAGAAGGAGGTGAAGCCCGAACAGGAACAATCGCTCGAACAGGAGGCTTACCAGAAGGATTACAACCGTCCATGCGAACAGGTCGGGGGTATCAAGGTAGATTTTGGCCTGATAGAGGTGTTCACCGATCGAGCCTTTGGGAATCCCGATCACCTCGGCAGCAGCGCCCGCTTTCCAGCAAAGCCCCAGCGAAACGGTAACAGCAGAACGCAGATAGGGAAGTACCTGAGAAAGATAGATGTACCGTACACGGCGCAGCGGCGGCACGCCGAACAGTTCTGCCATCTCGAGCAACTGTGGATCGGTACTTCTGATTCCTTCGAGCAGGTTGGTATAGACGATCGGCAGTACCATCAGAAATGAGATAAAGACCGACAGGTTGCGGGAAGGGATCCAGATTAGGCAGAGGATGACAAACGAGGCGACTGGCACCGACTTAACCGTCAGCAGGAGCGGTTCGAGCAGGTCACGTATCGGGCCGCAGAAGGAGGCGGCAGCGGCGAGCAGACAGCCGGCTGACAGCGCAAGCAGGAACCCGGAGACAATCCGGACGAAGGAGAACAGGATCGCACGCCAGAACGACGCTTCCTGCATGAGTTCTCCCAGCCGGATCAAAACCGCAAAAGGGGAGGCGAGCAGGATTTCCTGCCCCACAGCCCAGCTTGCGGCCTGCCAGACCATCAGCCAGAGAGCCACCGCCCAAAGGCGGATCGGGCGTTTACCGGCTGTAGTAGAACGCATCATCCGGGAGGGCGCCTCCCACCGCTTTGGGGTTCTGTTCCATCAACACACCGAGATAACCGCCAAGCATCGACTGCATCTCAGCCCCCTCAATGCAGGTGATGTTGCAGTAAGGCAGGGCTTTTTTTGCGACCGCGGCAGGCACGATGTCCTGTTTTTCAATCAGCGCAGCGGCTTCTTCAACATTTGCATTGACATAATCGGTTGAGGATTTATACTCGTCAAGGAATGCAGCAACCGCCTCCGGGTTCTGGTCGGCGAACTCCTTGCGGATGACAACCACGCCGGTAATCAGCGCGCTTTTTTCCTCTGCATCCTCCTGCACTTTTTCCCATTCTTCAGTCAGGTCGAGCGCGATGCGGATATTCTCATTTTTGGCCTGTGCGGTGGTAGCAAATGGCTGGGGCAGCAGGGCGATTCCATTTTCAGTCTGGGCGATCGCGGCAACACATTCGGAGTGCTCTGATTTATACTCGATCGTCACATCCTTTTCAGGGTCAATGCCATTTGCGGAAAGGAGATAGTCGAGCGCGTATTCCGGGGTTGCGCCTTTGCCGCTTGCGTAGATGGTTTTCCCTTTCAGGTCAGCGACCGACTGCACCGAATCCCCCGTCTCAACGATATAGAGTACGCCGAGCGTGTTGACTGCCAGCACCTGTACTGCGCCGTCTGTACTATTATAAAGCACAGACGCAAGGTTGGCGGGGACAGCAGCGATGTCGTATGCACCCTGCACGATTTTTGGGGTGACCTCATCAATCGCAGCCAAGATCGTAAAGCTGTATTCGTTCGCGGTATCACCTGCTTCGGCATCCTCCATCAGCTTAACCATGCCCATTGCGGTCGGGCCTTTGAGCGCACCGATTCGGATGGATGTTTTTTCCGCAGGGGAGACGGGCGGTTCAGAAGAAGCCGCCGGCGCGTTCTCGCTCGCGGCAGGCTCACTTGACGCGGGTGCAGACTCGGATGGCGCAGAAGAAGAGGGGGCGGCCTTCCCACCCGAACAGCCGGGAAGGGCGCCGCAAAGAAGCGCTGCAGACAGCAGAACCAGGAGTATTTTTTTCATGTTACATCATCCTTTCAACAGTATCCTTTTGTTACATTGCTCCGAAATTGGCGTCAAAATTCACTGATGTCATCTGCATTCTGGTATAAAAATGCATAGATATGCAGCCATATAGCACTGCTTCTGGCGGCTTCCTGCGGCCAAAAGGCTGCGGACTCCAAAATATTCTTCTGAAGCATTTCGATTATAACAGGAATCCAGACAAAAGGGAACCCCCGTCTGTGAAAAAACAGACGGGGGAAACGTCCAACCATTTTAAATCTGTAGATTACCAGGCACCGGTGCTGGGATTGACCTTGATGAAGTTCGGAGGGGTGGTCGGTTTATCTGTATTCCCGGGTTTGCTGGGTTTGGATGGTTTTACCGGGTCTTCTTTCGGGAGATTTGCGCGGCCTTCCGAGATGATATAGGTGCCGAGTGAGCGGGTGCGCAGGCTGATTACCTGATCGCCGTCTTCATTTTTTCCGGCGGTGAAGGTGCTTGACCGGTCGACCAGCTCCCCGTCAACAAGTTCGTAGACATAAAGGTCGGTAAGTGGGACGGTCAGTCTGCCATCCTCATCCACAAATGGGTTATAGATCTCAAGGGTAGCGCGGGAGGTTGCGGGCAGCTTGGGGTTTCCGACAAAGTCAAACATGAATGCATCAAGGTCAACGCTGCCGAAGTATTTGTCATAACTGCGGTTCCAACGGGTCGAGAGGGCGGGGCAGTAGAAATCCGAATCGCTGTCCGCCAGGAACTTGACCCGCGCGATTGCGCCGTCGTTGTTCTCCCATGTGACAGTGTTCCATGCGTTCTTGACCGGCTTTATCACGATCCCCTTATCTCCGGCATTGAAAGTTGCATCGTCATCATCGTCGATGTTCTCATTCTGAATCCAGAAGGTGAAATAGGTGGTCATCGTTTCGCCGCTCTTGAAGTTGGGCTTCACATCGGTTTCAGCCTTCTGGTTGGCATTGTAGAATTCCAGCTTTTCTTCGGTGTCTTTCACCGCAGCATTCAATGCTTTTTCCGCATTGTCCAGCTCTTTTTTTGCAGCATCCTGTTTGGATTTCGCATCATTCAGCGCTTTCAGCAGCTGCGCAGTGGTTGCCTTTGCGTTATTCCAGGTTTGCTCTGCCTGTTTCATCTGTTTTTCCAGATCATCGGCCTGCGCCTGATCCCGGGCCTGTTTTTTGTCCGCGACATTCTGGTTTGCGGCATTTAAAGCGGTCTGGGCATTGTTCTTCGCGGTTTCCAGTGCGGGGAGCTCGGCGTTGGCCGCGTTATAACTCGCCAGTGCAGCTTTCATCGGTTCGTCGCTCGGCGGGGAGATACGTGTCTGGTTGGCCTGCACCTGATTCAACACTGTTTGTTTCTGGTTCACGATCTCCTGTTTGGTTGTGACATCTGTCTGTATGGTGTTTACGTTTGCCTGTGCGGCGGTCACATTCGCTTGCAGATCTGCGATATTGGCTGCATAAGTGGTGGCCTTGAGTGTGGTAATCGTGGTGTATACAGAATTCCAGTTATTGGTATTATCTGCATTGGTGACACAGAGTGGAATATGGGAGTTGGGATTTGCATTGTTGGGGTCGATCAGGGTGTTATACGCCTGAATTGCAGTGTTTGCTAGCGCAATTGCATCCTTCAGAGCCTGCACCTTTGCGGGGTCGGGAGTTGGGATAGCGGGGGTAGTAGGAGCGGTATTCTTTGGAGGTTCTGGGGTTGGCTCCTGCTGTTTCGGCGGTTCGGTTTCCTCTGGCGGCTCTGGATCGTCCTGCTCTTCTGGTTCTTGCAGCTCATCGGACGGTTCTTGCGGCTCATCGGACGGTTCCTGTTTCTCCTCATCAAGTGCATTGTCCAGGTCAGTCTCGAGCGGTGCATCATCAAAAGGTTCATCGTTCATCCGCAGCAGGGAAGCGGTAACAGCAGTTGGAGCTATCGAATTTGTGACAGCCTGTGCAGCGGCCTGGACCCCATTTGCTGCGACAAACACCGCATCAAAGCTGGTTCCGATCTTGAGCGCAGTGTTTGCGGCATTCAGTTTGTTTTGGGCATTTGTCAGCTCGCTCTGCGCGGTGGACAGGGCATTCTGCGCGGCTACCAGTTCATCCTTGGCGTTCTGGATCGCATCCTCACTGGAGGCGGCTTTCAGATAGTCGGCATACTGTTTGTCGTACGCAGCTTTTGCGGCATCATAAGCGGATTTCAGCGTTTTGACCTGTTCTGCTTTTTGATTATAGTTTGCGACAGCCTGATTGTAGGCGGCTTGGGCAGCAGCCTGCTCTTTGACTGCCTGCTGATATGCGGCTTCTGCATCTGCCAATGACCCGCGGCCGCGCTGGCTGTTTTCATGGGCAGCTTTTGCAGCATCATAAGCTTTTTTTGCTTCCGCTTCTTTCTTCACAGCTTCGTCATACTTGGCCTGCGCCTGTTTGACCGTTTCAGAAGTGGCATCGTAGGCAGATTTTTTGGCATTGTAGGTTTCACGCGCTTTTTTTTCGGCTTCGACCGCTTTTTCATAGGCGGCTTTCGCGTTTTGCAGAGAACTGGTTGAGAGACGGCTGGTCTCGACCTGGAGCAGCGGGAATTCCCGGCCTGCCAGTGCTTCCTCATAGTTGACGACCACAAGGTCCTGCATGGCGCGGAACTGGGCTTCCATCTCTATTTTATATTCGTCTGCGGTGAAGTTATCCTTGATCGAGAACTTGATACAGGTGTACCGCGCGCCGTTAAACACCTTTTCAATCAGGTCCGCGTCGCTGACGTATTTTCCGTTGGTCTTCTTTTTCAGCCGGAACCGGACGGTGTTCTTTTTGGTGAGGATGTTGTATCCGTCATCCGATTTTCCGATGATATAGTAATAGTCGCTTCCTGGCCGGATGGTGTCATACCGGTCGGCGGCAAGGTTGCCATCTGCATCTACAATCTGTCCAACGATGTTTTTGGCCGCAAAGGCAGAAACCTGCAGGGTGAGGATGCAGGAAATTGCCAAAAACAGGGAAATTAGTTTTTTCATTTGTTACGCCTCCTTCGAATCAGGTGGTAAATGATCCTTTGGTCATTTAGTGCCGCTAATCCGGGAAATGACTGCACAGGATTCCAGATTTTTTCTTTGTGGAGAAAGCTTTCTAACTATAAAACCGAAATAGAACCAATTTGGGGACAGTGGATATTTATGCAAAATTCGACCGGCAAAGGGTTGATTTTGGCCCCTGTTTGCGGTATGATAGATTGGCTGGGTTTAATAGATAAACGCGCTAAAGCGGAATTGGCAGAGTGCTTTTGAAAAAGTCCGGCAGGAAATGGAGTGAAGCGACAATGATTTTCAACAGGGAAGCGGAAACGATGTCACGCAAAGAGATCGAAGCTGTCCAGCTCGAGCGGCTGAAACGGATTGTGCGATACTGCTATGACAACGTAAAGCTTTACCACGACCGGTTCGATTCGATCGGGCTGGACCCGGATAAAATCAAAACCCTGTCCGATATCCAATACATACCCCCCACGACCAAGGACGACCTGCGGGACAACTACCCGTTCGGGCTGTTTGCCGTCCCACGAAGCAAGGTGGTGCGCATCCACGCATCCTCCGGTACGACCGGAAAGCCGACTGTCGTTGGCTATACCCGCAACGATCTCAATATGTGGTCGGAGATCATGGCACGTATCATCTCGGCAGCAGGGGTGACCGAGGAGGACATGGCGCAGATCTGCTTCGGGTACGGGCTTTTTACCGGTGCGCTTGGCCTGCACTACGGGCTGGAACGGGTCGGGGCGGCTGTGGTTCCCTCCTCATCGGGCAACAGCGAAAAGCAGATTATGCTGATGAAGGATTTTGGCACCACCACTCTGATCGCCACTCCCACCTATGCACTTTATCTAGGGGAACTGGCGCATGAGCTGGGATACAGGCGGGAGGACCTGAAACTGCGGATTGGGCTGTTCGGCTCGGAGGGCTGTACGACCGAAATGAGCGCCAAGATCGAGGACCGGCTGGGTCTGTTTGCAACCGACAACTACGGGATGTCTGAGCTGATTGGGCCGGGTGTCTCGGGGGAATGCGAGCTGCGATGCGGCCTGCATATCGCGGAGGATCATTTCCTTGCCGAAATCGTTGACCCGGATACCCTTGAAGCAAAAGCGGAAGGGGAGTCCGGTGAGCTGATCGTCACCACCCTGACCAAAGAGGCAATGCCGCTGCTGCGGTACCGCACCCGCGATCTGACCCGGATGAACAAAGAACCGTGTGCCTGCGGGCGTACGATGGCGCGGATGGACAAGGTGATGGGCCGAAGCGACGATATGCTCAAAATCAAGGGGGTCAATGTGTTCCCATCTCAGATCGAGAGTGTGCTCATGCCGGTTGAACAGATCAGCCCGCATTATATGTTGTACGTCCGGCACGAGGGGTATACAGATACCCTTGAGGTAAAGGTCGAGTTGGTTGATGCGAGCCTGCTGGCCAGCTATCGGGACCTGGAAAACCTGACCGCGGCGATCCGTCACAGACTGCGCACCGTATTGGGGATCGACGCGAAGGTTTCGCTGGTCGAACCCAAGAGCATCGAGCGGTTTGCGGGCAAGGCCAAACGTGTGGTGGACCTGAGACATAGTCAGAATGCTTAAAAATCAGGACTTGTTTTTAAGCGGCGGGCAAAATCCGCAGGCATGTTTTGCATACATGACAACTATATGTCTCGCCGCGGGCTGGAAACGAATCGGAATATTCTTTTTCGTATTTTGATTACAATGTTTAGGAATGAGGAGAGATCGAGTGAAACAGTTGATGTTGGGCAATCAGGCGGTTGCCAGAGGGCTTTATGAAGCAGGATGCCGGGTAGCTTCAAGCTATCCGGGAACCCCTTCGACCGAGATCACCGAGCAGGTCAGCCTCTACGAGGAGGTTTACGCCGAGTGGGCGCCGAATGAGAAGGTTGCGATGGAGGTTGCGCTTGGTGCGTCGATCGGCGGTGCACGCTCGTTCTGCGCGATGAAGCATGTCGGGCTGAACGTGGCGGCGGACCCGCTGTTTACGGCAGCTTATACCGGCGTCAATGCGGGCATGGTGATCTGTGTCGCTGATGATCAGGGGATGCATTCCTCCCAGAATGAACAGGACTCCCGTCATTATGCGGCTTCCGCCAAGGTACCAATGGTGGAGCCTGCCGACTCACAGGAGTGCATCGACTTTGTAAAGGCAGCTTATGAGATTTCCGAGCAGTTCGACACCCCAGTCATTCTGCGTACCTGTACCCGTGTGGCGCACTCGCAGAGCATTGTCGAGACAGGGGAACGCACCGAACTGCCGCTCCGGCTGTACACAAAGGACCCTAAAAAATATGTAATGATGCCGGCCAATGCGGTCGGACGGCATGTATTTGTCGAGGAACGGATGCAGAAGCTCGCTGAATTTGCCGAGACAAGCGGGCTGAACCGGGTCGAGATGGGAGACCCGAAGATTGGCATTGTGACTGCCGGCATCTGTTATCAGTATGTCAAAGAGGCGTTCCCGCAGGCGAGTGTCCTCAAGCTCGGGATGGTCCATCCGATGCCGGTCAGGATGATCCGGGAGTTTGCCAAGCAGGTTGAAATGCTCTATGTGGTCGAGGAGCTTGACCCGGTTATCGAGACCCATTGCAGGGTCAACGGCATCCGTGTGGATGGCGGGAAAAACCTGTTCGGCCTGCTAGGGGAACTTTCCCAGCGCAAGGTTGCGCAGGCACTCGGGAAGGAATGCCCGGAGCCGGTTTTGTTTGGAGAGCAGGTACCGGTGCGTCCGCCGGTGCTCTGCCCTGGATGCCCGCACCGCGGCCTCTTTTATGTTCTAAGCAAGCTCAAGGTTATGGTCAGCGGCGACATTGGCTGCTATACGCTCGGCGCCCTGCCGCCGCTCGGTGCGCTTGATACTACCATCTGCATGGGCGCTTCGATTTCGGGCCTACACGGATTCAACCAGGCGCGGGGTGGGGATTCCGCGCAGAAATCGGTGGCGGTAATCGGTGACAGCACATTTATCCATTCGGGGATCACTGGGTTGATTGACATTACCTACAACCGCGGCCATTCGACCGTCCTGGTGCTTGACAATTCGATCACCGGCATGACCGGCCATCAGCAGAACCCGACCACTGGCCTGACCCTGAAAAACCAGCCGGCCCCGCAGGTGAGCATCGAAAAAATCTGCGAGGCGGCAGGCGTGAAACGGGTACGGGTAGTCGACCCGAACGAGCTGGCTGCGTTGGAAGCGATACTGAAAGAAGAACTGACAGCGGAGGAACCGTCGGTCATTATTACCCGGCGTCCGTGTGCCCTGCTCAAACAGGTCAAACACAATCCACCGCTTCGAGTCGATCCGGAGCGCTGCAAATCCTGCAAAATGTGTATGAAGATCGGTTGTCCGGCCATCCATATGGAGGGCGGCAATGCAGTGATCGACGATACCCTCTGTGTCGGCTGCGACCTCTGCCAGAGGATGTGCAGCTTTGGCGCGATCAAAACTTCCGAGGAGGTGCAGGGCTGATGGGACAGGTAAAGAGCATTATGATCGTTGGGGTCGGCGGACAGGGTTCGCTTCTGGCCTCCAAGCTGATGGGAAATGTGCTGATGGCGCAGGGATTCGACGTCAAAGTTTCGGAAGTGCATGGGATGGCACAGCGGGGCGGTTCGGTTGTTACCTATGTGAAGTACGGTGAGAAGGTCTACTCCCCAGTGATCGAGATGGGGGAAGCGGATGTGATCGTCGCGTTTGAGAAACTCGAAGCGGCGCGCTGGCTGCCCTACCTCAAGCAGGGTGGGAAGCTGATCGTCAACGACCAGCAGATTTCTCCGATGCCGGTCATTACAGGCGCGATGGCGTATCCGGAGGAGATTCTTGAGAAGCTCCGGGAAAAACAGGTCGATGTGACAGCGCTCGACGCGCTTTCGCTTGCGCATCAGGCGGGCAGCGCCAAGGCGGTCAATGTTGTGCTGATCGGGGTGCTCTCCTCGATGCTGGAATTCCCGGACGAGGTCTGGCAGGAGACGATCGAAAAGACTGTCCCGGCAAAGTTCCTCGAGCTGAACCGCCGGGCGTTCGCGCTTGGGCGCGGTCATTGACCTATTTTAAGGAAAAAGCCGTATTCACAACCGATTGACGCTGCTTGGACATGCCGTTTAAAGGGCTGTCTGCGTTTTTTCTGTTTTGCAGAGCGGATCGGCGATGGGGAATACAGGCTTTCAGAAACCGCCTGGACAAAGAACGGGCGTACAGGAAAGGACTGGTTCTATTGTCAAACTATTATCAGCCTGAGATCGAACGCGCATCCCGCGAACAGATCAAAGCGTGGCAGGATGAGCGGCTGGTAGAGACGGTCAACCATGTTTACAAGAATGTTCCATACTATCGTCAGAAGATGGAGGAAAAAAAGCTGACCCCCGCCGACATCAAATCCACGGATGACCTTTATAAGCTGCCGTTCCTGACCAAGGGCGACCTGCGGGACGCTTACCCATATGGCCTTTTGGCGGTTCCGCTTGAGGACGCGGTGCGCATCCAGTCGACCAGCGGTACCACCGGAAAACGGGTGGTCGCGTTCTATACCCAGGCGGACATCGACCTCTGGGAGGACTGCTGTGCCAGGGCGATTGTGGCGGCAGGCGGGAGTAAAAAAGATGTCGTGCAGGTTGCGTATGGTTACGGGCTGTTTACTGGAGGCCCCGGGCTGAATGGTGGATCGCATAAAGTCGGCTGCTTGACCCTGCCGATGTCCTCCGGCAACACCCAGCGTCAGATCCAGTTTATCCAGGATCTTCAGGCGACCATCCTCTGCTGTACGCCTTCCTATGCCGCGTTTATCGGTGAGTCGTTTGCAGAAATGGGGATTCGTCCAGATGAGATCAGCCTGAAAGCAGGCATTTTCGGCGCGGAGGCATGGAGCGAGGAGATGCGCCGGGACATTGAGAAAAAGCTGGGGATACGGGCGTATGATATCTATGGCCTGACCGAGATTTCCGGGCCGGGTGTTTCGTTCGAGTGTGAGGCGCAGACCGGTATGCATGTCAATGAGGATCATTTCATTGCGGAGATCATCAACCCGGAGACTGGAGAAGTCCTGCCGGAGGGGGAGAAAGGCGAGCTGGTGTTCACCAGCATCACCAAAAAGGCATTCCCGCTGCTGCGGTACCGCACCCGCGACATTTGCGTGCTGAACCGCGAGCCTTGCCCCTGTGGCCGCACCCATGTCAAGATGAGCAAGCCGATGGGACGCAGTGACGACATGATGATTATTCGCGGGGTTAATGTGTTCCCGTCCCAGATCGAAACGGTACTGCTCAATCACGGGTATCCGGCAAACTACCAGATCATTGTCGACCGGGTGAAGAATACCGATACCCTTGATGTGCAGGTCGAGATGACACAGGAGATGTTCGACGATACGGTGAAGGGCATTTCCGCACGAGAGAAGGAGCTGGTCGAAGGTCTGAAAGCGATGCTCGGCCTTTCTGCAAAGGTCCATCTGGTTTCTCCAAAGACGATCGCGCGCAGCGAAGGAAAAGCGGTCCGCGTTATCGACAAACGCAAGATTTAGTGGTATCATAGTTGCAGAGGCAAAATCGTTTTTCCGGTTTGTGCCTGCCGTTGAGCAGGGCTGTGCAGCTTTGCGGCACACTGCCGGAAGGAACGCTACAGCCCGGATGGAGCTGTAGCTCCCTGTCCATAGACAGGGAAATAAAAGCCATATGGCAGAATGGGTGTTACGAATGGTTATCAAACAGCTGTCCGTTTTTGTAGAAAACCAGCTGGGCCGTTTGGCGGAGATCAGCGAGGTGCTCCGCCAGAAGGAAATCAATATCCGGGCGCTTTCGATCGCCGATACCACCAATTTCGGGATCCTGCGCATGATTGTCAACCATCCCGCACGCGCTGAATCTGCGCTCAGGGAACAGGGTTTCACCGTCTCGCAGACCGATGTGATCGCTGTCGGCGTCACCGATGAGCCGGGCGGGCTTGTGACTGCCCTGAAAGCGCTTGCTGATGCCAAGATTACAGTGGAATATATGTATGCGTTTGTCAGTAAGGCGGAAAAAACCGCGTATGTTGTTCTGCGGGTTGAGGACAACGCAGTCGCAGAAAAAGTGCTTTGTGAACATGGAGTGCCGATTCTCAGCGGAGAGGAAATCTACTGAACGGTGATGGGGCGGAAAAGTCGGATGCAGCAAGGAGAATGCACCAAAACGTCAGGCTGTTCTCAGCAGGTCTGGCGGACAGTTGCTGCTTTCGCTATGGGTGCATCTACTGGGGCCTATGCCGCACCGAGCAGCTTAAATTCTCTTTTGACAGTTTCAGCTGATAGACAGAGCTGGTATAACTATGCTATGTATATGTCGGCGCTATGGATATCGAACTGACGGATGTCAAAGGGACAATGACAATTACGATAACATACAGATAAAAAACGGTGGGCGGCGGAGATTCCGCCGCTCGCTTTTTGCGAAAGGAACAGAAAAATGGCGATTGAAAAGGTGAAGGCATATTTCGAAGCGCTCGGACGCGGGCAGGATGTGCTGGAGTTTGAAACTTCAAGTGCGACGGTCGAGCTTGCGGCGCAGGCGGTTGGCGTGGTCCCAGCGCGGATTGCAAAGACCCTGTCGTTTAAGCAGGGAGAGGGCTGTGTGCTGATTGTCGCAGCAGGGGATGCGCGGATCGACAACCGTAAGTTTAAGGATGCCTTCGGGATGAAAGCAAAGATGCTGACTCCAGAGGAGGTGCTCGAAATGACCGGGCACGCGGTCGGCGGAGTGTGTCCGTTCGCGGTCGAAAACCCGCAGGTAGAGACGGTGCTCGACTGCTCACTTAAACGGTTTGAGTCGGTCTATCCTGCCTGTGGGAGCAGCAATTCGGCGATCGAGCTGACCTGTGAAGAGCTTTTTTCCTATGCGAAAGCGACCCGATGGGTAGATGTTTGCAAAGACTGGGCAGAATAAGGCAGGAAACGCAAACAGCCGTCCACAGAACTTCTGTGGACGGCTGTTTTTATCCGTTATTGGAAATATTGCAGCACCGCATCGGCAACGCCATTCGCATACTGGAACATTCCGAAATCACTTGCAATCCGGTCAAATTCAGCAGGGCTGCAAATGTACCCGGATTCGACCAGAACTGCGGGGCAGGAGGTCAGCATGGTGACCCGGTACCATGACCAGTTGACAAACCGGAGCTTGCGCCCAGTGACCGAGGCAAGGTTCGCGCCGATGTTTTCAGCGAACACTTGCGACTGGCCGTTGTAGTAGTAGACCTCAATCCCTTCCACTTTATTGGAATCCACCTGTTCTGAGAGGGAGTTGTGGTGACTGGAGATGAACATATCTGCATCTACCTGTTCGGCCATTGACATCCGCTCATTAAGTGTCATGGTCTCGTTGCGCTGGGTCAGATGGACAGTTGCCCCCAACGCTTCCAGACGGCTTTGCAGGGCACAGGAGTCCGCATAATTCAGGGTGTTTTCCCACGGGCCCGCGTTATAGGGAACCGAAGCAGCGCCAGGATCGGTTCCGCCATGTCCGGGATCAAGCAGGATGGTGACGCCTGCAAGCGGTGTGCCAGTATTGCGCTGGAGGCGGGGCTTCTGCTTGAGGTAAATTACTGTATTTTCACCGTCAAACTGTACATTCCAACCGGTCAGTTCGCAGCCCGGATTGAGTTGGAAGGTCAGGGTTACTGTACTGCCGTCCTCCGCAATGGAGGATTTGATGGAGGAACAAAGGGTACTGTTGAGCACCGAAGTGTCCATCTGTTCGAAACCGGAAAGGTTGTAAAGGGTAACGCGGACGCTCCCGTCTGCCATTTCACCAGTGAAAGCCGGGCGTTTGGTGCCGGTAATCACGAGCTGTTCACCCTTTTCGACCTGCCGCAACAGGATTGAAGAAACCTCGCTGACCGCCGTTTCTTTACCTTCCAGAATTTCTACGGTGGATTTGAGCGCATATCCGCCCGAGGAAAGGAGGTAATACCCGCCGCCATTGTTCTCAACGATTGTGTCCACGCAGCCCCCTTTCAGTACAGTGGTATATTCCCCGTCGTCCTTCCCGTTGCTGCTGATGGGCACAAACGAACTGTTGATCCGCGCGACCGGTTCGGCACCCGCTCCTGCCACATAGACCTCCCCCGCGCTCTGCTGGGAACTGTTCATCCCATTATAGCTGAGGGAATAGGTGACAGGCCCAATCCGTTTGACCTGTCCGGCAACGGCGAGCGAAGAGAGATCAAGGGTCTGCTGGTAGGTGACCGCCACCCCATCCTCAGCGGAGGAGACTGGTTCCAGTTCGGTCGTCAGGCCGCCGACACGGGCGGTTACCTTCCCGCCCGCAGGCGCAGTGCAGGAGAGCTTCAGCCCTCTGCCCGCAAGTACCGCTTCCGGATTCGCGGGATAGACCGAGCTTTTTGTAATCGTGCTGATGATATCCGGAGCCTGCGCAGGCTCCTTGCGGATGATCTGTACCGTCCGCTCGGTGCCGTTCTGGCTGAACGTATAGTTATTTGTACCAACTTCCACATCTACCAGAACACCCCAAAGCCCATTTTCGTTTGGACGGTCGATCTCCTTACCGTTGTAGAGGACAGGGAGATCAGGGTTCGAAGTGCCAGTGATAAAGTAATTTTTCCATGTAGTATATGCGGTATCCGACAGAGTGATGGATTCTGCCGGCCGGGTGACTTGGAACGTCCGACTGTAGGAGAGGTCTGGCATAGATTCGGATGGCTGCTGCCGGAACGATGAGGCAAGCGAGTAAGCTGCCATCCTTCGTTCGGTATGGAGCGAACCATAGTTACTGATGACCGACCCGCCTGCGCCAAACTGCCGCTCAAAGTAGAAGCTGTTGTCGATCGAGTGGGTGAAGATGGTCTCATCCGAGGCGATATGAAGCGGATAATAGGGGATCGAAGCATTTTCGCAGAGCTGCTCCCAGCCGGAAAGCTCGGTTTGCAGCAGTTTGACGCCATCGGCAGTATCCGCATCGCTGACCATCGAGGTCACCACAAAATCGAGATCCCCCGCCTGCACCGGTGCGGACACAAAGTCACGCTCATTCGAAAGCAGGTTGCTGTTTACCACAATGCCCAGCCGCTGTGCCCCCTTCTGTCGGATGCTGTCATGGGAATCGGACAGGATTTTTGACAGGCTTTCCGCATAGGAGGGGGAGTCGAGCGCCTTGGAATCCACTCCTGCGAAGACAACGCCGGCCACATCGTAACGTCCGGTCAGCTCTTTGACAACTGCCGGAAGCAGGGACTGCACCTTTTGTGCGTCCGGATCGAGCAGGCCGTTGGCAATCAGATCACTGTCGACCGGACTCGCTGACGCCCGGCCTTCAGCGGCAACCCCAAACGCATCTACCACCGCATAAACCTGTATGTTGTATGTTTTTGAGATGTTGGTCAGATAGCGCAAAGGATCAAAAAAGGTGAATCCGCCCTGTTTGCCGGTCCAGAAGGAACTCGAAGGCAGGATTTCCGACTGATAAAATGCGTCACATTCGGGGACTGCTTCAAAAAAGATCGCATTATAGCCGTAAGTATTGGCAAATGCGGCGATTTCGTCCAGTTCCGCCTGCATCTCTTTGGCAGGGAGCCCGGGTGCACTGGGAAAATCGGCGTTGCCTTGCGTCCGGACAGTCATGGCGCGCAGGGTTTCCGGGGTAGCGGGGATTCCCTCCGGGAATTCCCGCTTTATAATTTCGCCGTGGAACAGGTCGGATGCGGAGAGTACGGTAAAAGTCACCGCGAGAATCGCAAGCGAAGCCAGCAGGGTGCGGATTACCGTACCCCGTTGGTTGGAATAGTATTTCATGGCAGAAGAACTCCCTTGTCAGATAGGATAAGGTTTACTGAATATTCTGCTTTCCGGACAGCCCCGATTCAAAGCTCAAAGTCCGAGTGGTCAAACTGCGGCAGTGCGCGGGGGCGTTTCGGAACCCGTTTGAGCGGTGCGTATAAATATCTTTTACAGGAATCATGCGGTTCAGTCACCCCTTTTTTTTCACAGAGAACCGACCGGCCATTCTGGGAGACAAACCCGAATTTACAGTAGGCACAGGAAGGGGGAATTTGATCGGAAAAGAGTTTGGATTTAAACATGTCGCACCTCCATACTGTTTCAGTATACAGGAATCGACAAAAAATTTCTATGCGTAATTATTAACATTTCCAGTGTTTTTTCGATTTGGAAGCAGCAGAATAGAGCACATCGCGATCAGGCAGGCGGAGGAAATGAACATATTGGGCGCAGCGTGTGGGATCGGGGTTCCCTGTATAATTGCGGCGGCAAGTTCCTCGGGAGGGAGCAGGCCCCAGAACAGCCAAGACAAGAGAGCTGTCAGGCTTCCGTGTACCAGCCGGGAAAGATAGAACGGCCGCAGACAGAACCGAGGCAGATCGGGAAAGCAGGCCTTTACCTGGAGCAGGATGCTGAGAGAGGAGAACGAGACTAGAAATCCGCAGAGCGCAAATCCGGCGCGGGTATGCAGGGAGGCGGCGAGCGTGCAACCGCTTGTTACTTCGAGCAGTCCTGTGATCCATGCGGAAAAGAACGATGCACCGAGGGAGGGGAAGAATGCCCCCAGCATCCGGGCGACTGCTTGCAGGATGCCAAGCGCGTTTAACAGGGCGATGATCGCGGAGAACGCCACCACAAACGCACAGATACCGAGAATGCCCGCGCTTGCCCCCTGCACCGCATGGACAAACCCATTGGAGTTTGAGCGATCTGCTGTTAATGTCATCGGGTGGGTGCGTCGAAGTGTGCAACAGGCAAACCGGCCTACCACCAGTGCAGAACAGACCTGCGCAATCAGCAGAAAGGCTCCTGCTCTTCGGCTGCCGAACATTCCTGCACCGACTGCCGAGATTAAAAAGGAGGGACCGGCGTTAACGCACAAGCAGAGTGCAGCTGCTGCGGTATCGCGGTCGATCTCCCGGCGTTCAAGCATGGACGCGAGCATCCGCGCACCGACCGGATATCCCCCGACAAAGCTCATGAGAAAGACCGCCCCGAGCGAATCGGGAAGCCCGATCAGCCATCCGGCGGGGCGGGCGATCCACCGGCTTAAAACGGTACCCACACGGCTGGCGGAAATCAATCCCGCAAGGATCATGAAAGGGAAGAGCGAGGGGATCACCACAGCGGCACAGCGGGCCAGCCCCTCCCGCACACCGTCGGAAACCTCCTGCGTTTTCCAAAGCAGCCCGGCTGCTGTCATCATAGCGAGCGGTGCCCAGAACCATCGAATCTGTTTCATAGAATCCCTCTTTTTCATAAATCGAATTGCCTTTTCATACCTATGCTAGGGAGCAAACTGAAAATGCGGAAGGAGGCTTTTCCCATGTGGAAAAAAAGACGCAGGCAGGAGGAAAAATGTTCGATCCGGGAACGGCTCTCTCGGACGTTTGAACTGCCTTTCAATGTACTGGAAGGGCTTCCGGAGATCGAATTGCTTGGAAACCGGGAAGCAGTGATCGAGCACTGTCAGGGAGTGCTTGAGTATGACGACAAAGTAGTGCGGATCAATGCAGGGAAACTGGTGGTACGGATCACCGGCAGGAATCTGATGCTCAAATATATGACCGGCGACGGCGTGATGGTAGAGGGGTATTTTACCTCAATCGCATTTTTGTAATGAGGGCGGCGCGCCGCCAAAGGGGTGTAAGAGTTTGTTTATCATCTTTTTTCTGCGCTGGCTGCGTGGACACATCCGATTCTCCGCCCGGTCCGGCTCGATCGAACGGTTTATCAATCTGTGTGCTTACCACCATATTCCCTCATGGGAATGCAGACGGTCGGATGGGGCGTTCTCCGGCTGCACGACGGTAAGCGGCTATCGGAGAATGCATCGTCTTGCTCGGAAGGCAGGGGTAGTCACCCGAGTTACTGAGCGGTATGGACTTCCATTTTTGATCCATCGCTACCGGAAACGGCTGGGTATCCTGATCGGTGTGCTGTTCTTCGCACTCTTCCTGACGGTCATGCAGCAGTTTATTTGGGTAATCCGGGTCGAGGGAAACGAGCAGATTGATTCCCGGATCCTCACCAACGCGCTCGCCGATCTTGGCGTACACAGAGGGTCGTTCAAGGGCAGGATCGACGCCGGGGTTCTGAGGGAGGAACTGGTAATCCGGGTGGATGGGCTTGCATGGGCAGCGCTCAATATCCGCGGTACGACAGCGACCCTGCTGGTGCGGGAGCGGGTGCGCCCTCCCGAAAAGATCGACACCGATGTTCCGGCAAATGTGGTCGCAGCGCGGGATGGACAGATCAAACGGTTGGAGGTCACCGATGGACGCTCCCTTTTGCGGGTAGGCGATACAGTGCGCGAAGGGGAGATCATCGTCAGCGGGGTGAACGAGGACCGCTGGGGAATGACCCATCTGGTGCGGGCAAACGCCCGCGTGATCGCGCATATCCCGGAATCGCTGAAGATCGAAGTGCCGCTGGTGCAGGAGGAATATGTCCTGACCGGCGAGATCAAAAAGCGGCGATATCTCGAACTGTTCGGTGTTCGGCTCCCACTCTTCCTCTATTGCGGGCTGGAGGGGGACTATAAGCTCGAACGCATCACCCGTTCTCCAAAGCTGTTTGGGCTGGAACTGCCATTTCTCATCACGCGGGAGAACTATCTGTTCTATGAAACACGGTTGGAGGAGATCTCTCCGGAATCTGCCCTACGGATCGCGGAACGAGCGCTGCGCAGACAGGAAACAGAAAACTGGGGGGATACAATCCTTTCGGCAGACCGGTCCGCCGAAGTGGTGGACGGTGTGCTCTGCCTGACCGGCAGATACCTGATCGAACAGGATATTGCGCGCCAGGTAGAAATACCTGTTTTTGACAAACAAGAACAGAAAAAGACATCTCACAAGCGAGAGGGCGGTTATTAAAACAGAATTTTTTGATGGGTTGTGCAGAAATTTTGTAGAATTCCTGTGTATAGTGGAAGAATTTCACAAAATATTCACAAAAATATGTGAAAAATGCTTGTTAAACGAGATGGGTTTTGCTATACTAAAGAAGACGCTGAAAGAAAAAGGACGGATGTTCAGTTATGATCGAACAACTGGTAAATATCGACCGGATGGAACATGCTCTCGCACTATTTGGGAGTTTTGATGAAAATGTGCGTCTGATCGAACAGGAATATAAGGTAACCGTTACCTGCCGAGGCTCTGAAATCAAGGTATTCGGAGATGAGGAGGGGGTATCCCTCGCGGTACGAACGATTACGGGGTTGCTCTCCCTGATCAACAAGGGGGAAGCGATCACCGAACAGAATGTCCGTTATGTCATGGCGATGGTCAGCGAGGGCACCGAAGATCAGGTATCAACCCTGTCGGACGATGTGATCTGCATCACTGCTTCCGGCAAACCGGTCAAGGCAAAGACGCTCGGACAGAAAAAATATATCCATTCGATCCGGGACAACACGATCAGCATCGGGGTGGGTCCGGCAGGTACTGGAAAAACCTATCTCGCGGTTGCAATGGCGGTGCGGGCATTCCGCGCACATGAGGTCAACCGGATTATTCTGACTCGTCCGGCGGTCGAGGCTGGGGAGAAACTTGGCTTTCTCCCTGGTGACCTCCAGAATAAGGTGGACCCTTATCTGCGTCCACTTTATGATGCACTGTTCGACATGCTGGGCAGCGAGAATTTTGCGAAATATGTCGAGCGGCAGAACATCGAGGTGGCGCCGCTTGCCTATATGCGTGGGCGCACTCTGGACGACAGTTTTATCATTTTGGACGAAGCACAGAACACCACGCCAGAACAGATGAAGATGTTCCTGACCCGGTTGGGCTTCAACTCGAAAGCAATTATCACCGGAGATGTGACCCAGATCGACCTGCCTGACGCCCGCCGATCGGGACTTGTCGAGGCGGTGAAGGTGCTGAAAAATGTGGAGGATATCGGGATTACCCAGTTCAATGAGAAGGACGTGGTGCGCCATCGGTTGGTGCAGGCGATCATCAAAGCATACGAAAGGTATTACAACAGCAATCATCAGGAGGGCAGAAGCAGATGACGGGAAGTGTGAAGGTAATGATCTCCAACCGGCAGAAGTTGGTCAAAATTCCGAGCGGTATACGGCTGCTGATCCGCCGATGCTGCCATGCTGTTCTGCTGGCTGAAAAATTCTCAGACGATGCGGAGGTCAGCGTGAGCTTTGTGACTAACGAGCAGATCCGGCAGCTCAATGCCGAGTTCCGCGGCAAGGATATGCCAACCGATGTGCTTTCGTTTCCGCTGGGGGAAAATGGAAACTACGACCGCAATTTTGAAACCGGTGCGCTTCAGCTGGGAGATGTGGTGATTTCAGTGGAAAAGGCAGTCGAACAGGCCAGGCTCTATGGGCATACGCTCCAGCGCGAAATCGGGTTTCTGACCGTCCATTCGATACTTCACCTGCTTGGATACGATCACGAATCCGGAGGGCTGGAGCAGGTGCGGATGCGGGAAAAGGAAGAAAGCATTCTGACGAGCCTTGGATTGGAGCGGGATACCAGTTATGTCGTATCGGACAGGCGGTAAATGCGCTCGTCTCCTCCGCAGCTTCGGCTATGCAGCGGAGGGAATTCGTGCCTGTGTCGGAAGAGAGCGCAACCTTCGAATTCACCTGACAGCAGCGGGATATGCGTTTTGGCTTGGTTGGGCGCTCAAACTGGACCGGATGCGGTTTGCGCTTTTGTTCCTGACTGTGGGTGCTGTCATCTCGCTCGAACTGGTTAATTCGGCGATCGAGTCGCTGGTTGATTTGGCTTCTCCAAACCCTCATCCGCTCGCCAAAGCTGCAAAGGATATGGCAGCTGGGGCGGTCGCAGTATCTGCTTTTGCAGCGGTTCTGGTGGGAATCTCGCTTTTCTGGATTCCGGACAGGCTGGCTGCGCTTGGGTTGCGGATATTGACCAGCCCGCTCTATTTTGTCCTGGCAGTAGCCGCTCTGCTGCTGTCCGGTTGGTTTATCTTTAGTACCCCCGAAAAATAAACCTTTACCCATTTGAAGGAGTGACTTCATGCAAGAGACAAAAACAGCGTTTGTTGCCATTGTGGGCAGGCCGAATGTTGGAAAATCGAGCCTGCTCAACGCCCTGATCGGTGAAAAGGTAGCAATCGTTTCGAATAAGCCGCAGACAACCCGTACACGGATCACTGGTGTGCTGACCCGGGAAAATACCCAATTTGTGTTTATTGATACGCCTGGGCTGCACAAGCCGCGCACCAAGCTGTCGGAATATATGGTTAAACAGGTGAATGAAAGCGTGGCAGATGTGGATGTCGCGGTTCTGGTGGTTGAGCCGGCCGGCGAGATTCAGAAAGCCGAACAGGAACTGATAGCGTCCTTTCAGGCGCAGCGGATTCCGGCTATTCTTGCGATCAACAAGATCGACACACTTGACCTGCGTGAAAAACTGATGCCTCGGATTCTGGCCTTTTCCCAGGCATATCCATTTGAGGCTGTGGTTCCGATCTCCGCGCTGAAAGGGGATGGGGTGGACGCGGTTCTGGACGAGCTGGAAAAATTCGCAGCACCGTCCCCGTTCTTTTTTGATGAGGATACCCTGACCGATCAGCCCGAGCGGGTGATCGTTGCCGAGATTGTACGGGAAAAGCTGCTTAAAAACATGTATGACGAGATTCCCCATGGTGTGGCAGTGACTGTTGAGCGGATGCACGAGCGTGAGGAACAACAGCTCATTGATATTGAAGTACAGATTTATTGTGAGAAGGAAAGTCACAAGGGGATGATTATCGGCAAAGGCGGCGGAATGCTGAAGCGGGTAGCGAGTCAGGCTCGGGAGGACATCGAGCATTTCCTCCGCTGCAAGGTGAATCTGAAATGTTGGGTCAAGGTCCGGGAGGACTGGCGCAACCGGGAAAATGTGATCCGCTCATTCGGATTCAACTGAGTTTGTCAACCTAAAAATTGATGGAAATTGTGAGAACGATTCCCTCTGATAACTGAAGAAAAACAGCGAACACTACTTCCATAGAGTCTGATGGAGGTGGTTGTGGTGCAGCCAAATGAGCAGCAGGCATACGATGCCTTTTTGCATACCGGCAGGGTAGCCGATTATTTGAACTATCTGGATGTCAAGCAGCAGGGGCAGGGGAGACCGGTGCTGGGCGATGTTCGGACGGCAACAGGTGAGAACAGTGCATATCACGACCGATGGGATCGTACTGCGGGAGCGGGCGGTTGAAGAATATGACAGTGTGCTGACGCTCTTAACCAAGGAGCGCGGCGTCATTACGGCCTATGCACGAGGGGCGAAAAAGCCGCGTGGGGTTCTGCGAGTCCCAGGTGAGCTGTTAAGCTACTCGTGTTTTGTGCTGTTTGAGAACAAGGGAAAGTACAGCGTTGATAAAGCGGATTTAAACAGCCTGTTTATGGGGGTGCGTGGGGATGTGGAGAAGCTTTCTCTGGCCTCTTATTTCTGCCAGCTCACTGCAGAGCTGGCACCCCATGAGGAGCCAGCTCTCGATTATCTGCGGCTGCTGCTCAACTCACTCTATCTGCTCGACCGGGGGAAGAGGAGCTGCGGGTTCGTTAAGGCAGTCTACGAGCTGCGTCTGATGACGATGGCAGGCTATATGCCGAATCTGGTTGCCTGCACAGGCTGTGGATGCTTCGAGTCGGATGTGGTTTATTTCCTCCCGCAAAGTGCGTCGATCGCTTGTGGGGCGTGTATCCAGAATTACCCTGAAAACCAGATTCGGGTTCCCCTTTCGAGGACGGTACTCGCTGCAATGCGGCATATTCTTTACGCGGAGTCTGAAAAGTTATTTTCCTTTACAGCTCCGAAAGAGCAGCTTATGGATCTGAACGAGATCACCCAACATTATGTCATGACACAGATTGAAAAACGCCTTGAAACGCTGGATTTTTATCTTTCTATGCAGATTTAAACAACACATGGATACATAAGGCGTTGAGATGGCCTGCATGAGCAGGGGAGGAGTTTATGAATAAATATTGTAAAGCATTAGAACTTGACAAGGTGCTTTTGCGTCTTTCGAAGCACTGCTGCTGTGCGGACAGCCGGGCAATGGCGCTTGCGGTCGAACCTGCAGATAATCTGCGGGATGTACGTGCATTAATGCGGTTCACATCAGATGCAAATGCGCTGACCAACCGGTATTCGACCCCATCAATCGGTTCGATCGAAAACTGTTCGGGTGCACTCAAGCGTGCCTCGATCGGCGCGCAGCTTTCCCCGAGAGAACTTCTGGATGTGGCACGCGTGCTTCGTGCGATTGAGACGATCGAGCGTTGGGGACATCAGCTTGAGGGAGATCCTACCAGTCTCGACATTTTACTCGGGTCGGTGGTCGCGCTCCCTACTTTGCAGCGGAATATTTCGGCGACGATCCTCTCAGAGGACGAGATCGCCGACAATGCAAGTCCGGAGTTGTCAGAAATTCGGCGCAAGATCCGTCAATCGGGGGCAAGGGCCCGAGAAGTGCTGGATCGAATGGTGCGCTCTGCTACCTATCAGAAATTTTTGCAGGAAAACATCATTACCCAGCGCGATGGGCGGTTCGTTGTGCCGGTCAAAATCGAATATCGAAACGAGATCAAAGGTCTGGTCCATGACACTTCGGCATCCGGCTCTACCGTTTTCATCGAGCCGATGGGAGTGGTTGAGGCGAACAATGAAATCCGTCTTCTCCAAAGCAGAGAGCAGGCGGAGATCCGGCGTATTTTGCAGGAACTGTCTGCGCAGGTCGGCGGATGTGCCGAGAGCATTAAGGGCAGCTATGAGGCAATCGTTGAACTTGACCTTTATTTTGCAAAGAGCAGGCTCGCTGACGAGATGCACGCAACCATTCCAAACCTCAATGAAAATGGGGTGGTTTTCCTGAAAAAAGCGCGGCACCCTCTGATTGAGAAAGAGAAGGTGGTGCCGATTGAACTGCGCCTTGGCGACGGGTTTGACACGCTGGTAGTCACCGGCCCCAACACAGGGGGAAAGACTGTAGCGATCAAGACATTGGGACTTCTGGTGTTGATGGCGCAGTGCGGCCTGATGTTGCCAGTGGCAGATGGAAGCTCGATCCCGGTTTTTGAAAATGTACTAGTCGACATCGGTGACGAGCAGAGCATTGAACAGAGCCTCTCGACCTTCTCGGCGCATATGACCAATATCATCCGGATTTTGCAGGAGGCAAACGAAAAGTCTCTGGTCCTGCTGGATGAGCTGGGCGCGGGGACCGATCCGGTCGAAGGCGCGGCACTGGCGGTCGCGGTAATTGAACAGCTTCGAGCGCAGCGGTCCCGGGTAGTTGCTACCACCCATTACGCAGAGATCAAGATGTTTGCACTTAATACAGAAGGCGTCGAAAATGCGAGCTGCGAGTTTGATGTGGCCACTCTGAGACCGACCTACCGTCTGTTGACCGGAGTGCCTGGGCGCTCCAATGCCTTTGCAATCAGTGAACGGCTGGGTTTGCCGGTCGAGATCATCGAGAGCGCAAGGGCGCATATTTCAAAAGAGAATACACAGTTCGAGGATGTGGTTTCCCAGCTTGAAGCGACCCGCCAGGAACTGGAACATGAGCGGGAACTGGCACAAACCAATCGGATCGAGGCGCAGCGGACGAGTCAGGAAGCCGATGAGCTGCGCCGGACGATGCAGGCCGAGCGGGAGCGGGAACTTGAAAGGGCGCGGCAGCAGGCGCGAGGGATTGTAGAACAGGTTCATGCCCAGGCACAGGCGATGCTTGACGAACTAGACGAGCTGAAAAAGGCGAAGGATGCCGCTGCATTTGAGGAGCGGCTGGCTCAGGCGAAGGTTTCGTTCCGCGCTGATATGCGAAAATTACAGGACCTTGCGGACCCTGTGACCCGCAAAAATCCGGAGAACTATACGCCTTCCCGCCCATTGAAACGGGGGGATACAGTGCGATTGCTTTCGATGAACAGGGAAGGAACCCTGTTGTCCGCCCCGGATGGCCAGGGATACGTCACTGTACAGGCGGGCATCCTCAAGACAAAGGTGCATCAGTCGGAGGTAAGGCTGGTCGATATGGGCAAGAAACGCACAACTTTCAATAATGCAGGCATCTCAACCCGCGGCGTTTCCTCCAAATCGGTCCGCAGCGCAAAAACGGAGCTAGATCTGCGCGGCATGACCGCCGATGAAGCATTGGTCGAGCTTGACCGGTTTATCGACAGCTGTGTCCTTTCGAATGTGCCGTCGATCACCATTATCCACGGAAAAGGCACAGGGGTGCTGCGTGCCGCGGTCCAGCAGCGGCTCAAGAGCCATAAGAATATAAAGACCTTCCGCCTGGGAGCTTACGGGGAAGGGGAATCAGGGGTTACAGTTGCAGAGCTGAAATAGCTTTACAGAAACGCGAAAATGTGCTATCATAAGAACAATGTGTTTGTATCCCCTTGACAGGATTATGATGTGAAAGGGCAAATTGCGCTTGAGCTTTCGTTTCAGACGAGTTTTTTGTTAAACAAATCAATGAAGATAGATTGCGAGGGATTTTATGGAAAAAAAGATTACCCAACCCGGCGCACTGACCTTCAAAGGGCGTCCTTTGGTTCGGTGCGATAAGACCATTTATTACGGAGACATGGGGGACAAATATGTGGCGATGCTGCAAATTCTGGGGGAGTCTCCTTTTAAAGACACCATGCTTCCGAATAAAGTTTCGGTTCAAATCTGGTCGACTGATGATGAACTGCGGCCGCGGGATCGGATCATCAAAAAGACCGAGAAGAACAATCTGTACGATGCGCTGAATATCGCCTCGATCTGGCTGGAACGTCAGCTGAGCAGTAAGTCCTGATGATTTGTGCAGCAGATGAAACCATCCCCACATCCGGTGTTCTGGATGTGGGGATGGTTTTTCAGATTACGAACCCGCCGTTAGGGCTGATGACCTGTCCGGTGATAAAATCTGCCTTTTCGGATGCAAGAAAGACGATCGCGTGGGCAGCGTCCTCCGGCGAGCCGATCCGCTCAAGCGGGGTTTCCTCCTGAAGGGCGGAGAGCGTCTCCTGATCGAGCGCGGCGTTCATCTCGGTGGAGATCACTCCGGGCGCAACACAGTTTACCGTGATGTGCGACGGCCCGACCTCTTTGGCAAGCGCCTTGGTTAGGCCGATTACCGCGGCTTTTGATGCGGAATAGTGGACTTCGCACGAAGCTCCGGTGATCCCCCAGACAGAGGAAATATTGATAATTTTTCCGCTGTGGCGGCGGATCATTTGCGGCAGGACACACTGGCAGGTATGGAACATCCCAGTCAGATTGACCGCGAGCATCCGCTCCCATTCAGCAGGGGAAATATCGTTGAACAGCTTCTGTTGAGCGATTCCAGCGTTATTGACCAGAACATCAATGCTGCCGAACCGCCGTTCAACAGCATTCACCATTGCTTCCACCTGGATACGGTCAGAGACATCTGCGCAAAAGACCTCTGCATCCTGACCAAGCGATCGGATACGGGTAGCGATCTCGACCGCCCGGAGCCGGTTTGCACAGTAATTGACCGCCATCTGGTATCCCTCCTGTGCAAAAAGCATCGCAGCCGCAGCCCCAATCCCGCGGGAGCCGCCAGTAATCAGTACCGTTTTAGACATCCGGATTCCTCCATATCTTGTGATCGAACCATTCGCAAAAAAATCTGCTAGGGGTGAAACAGACGCCCCCGTCTTTACGGCGGGGGCGTCTGAATCCGCTGTTTCTAATCGTTAAGGTAGCTTTTAACCAAAAGCTGGAGCAGCTCGTCGCGGTCGATCTTGCGGATCAGCGCGCGTGCGTTGTTGTGAGTCGTGATATAGGTCGGATCTTCCGACAGGATGTAACCCACGATCTGATTGATGGGGTTATAGCCCTTTTGACGCAGAGCATCATAAACGGCGGTTAGAATCTCCTTTAACTGCTGCTCCTTATCCTCATGGATTGAAAACGAAATTGTTGGCTCGTGCATTACATCACCTCTTTTTTGATAGTACGTCGCTCGATGCAATCAGCCTGCCGGAAACCGCTGCGCTGATTGATGACAAGTTTATTTTACTACAAAGTTCGAGGAATAGCAAGGGGATGCAAAGTTTTATATGGTTTATTTTATGCAACAACGGTTTGGATTATACCGGATTTCAGCTGCGGATTTCGACACCGATTGTTTTGAGCGCCTTCAAAACCCGTTTTACCGCCGCGTCAGCCTCTTCATCGGTAAGGGTGCGGTTATCTGCACGCAGGGTCAGGCTGTATGCGACGCTCTTTTTGCCTTCCGCAACCTGTGAGCCTCGGTAGATGTCGAACAGAGAGACATGTTCCAGAATGTTGCCGACTGCACCACGGATTGCCTTTTCCAATTCGGCGACCGGCAGGGCATCCTCGCAGATTAGTGCAAGATCGCGGGTGGAAGCCGGGAACCTAGGCAGGGGAGTGTAACCCTTTTCTGGAGCAACATGCGCAAACATCACGGCCTCGCTGAGTGAAGCAAGGTAGACCCGCGTACCAATCTCGTAGTTTTCGGAGACAGAAGGATGCACTTCACCAATCATGCCAAGGGTTGCATCACCGATCGATATCACTGCACAGCGTCCCGGATGGTAGGTGGGGTGGGTGGAACAGGCGGTAAACTCATATCCTTCGATCCCCAGCCCGTTGAGCAGGGTTTCAACAGTCCCCTTCAGCGAGAAGAAATCCTGTTCGCTCCCGTATGCACCCAAGGTGATGAATGGAGTTTCCTCCGGCAGTTCCCGTCCCTCTCGAGGCAGATAGACAGTACCGATTTCATAGAGGGAAGCGGACTTGTTCCGGTTGTTGTAGTTGCGGGAGAGCACTTCGAGCATCGAGGGGACGGTCGTGGTACGCATGACGCTGGTATCTTCACCGAGCGGATTGCTGATGACCACGCAGTTGCGGTAGCTGCTGTCTGCGGGCAGGCCGATCTTGTCGTAATATTTCGGGCTGATGAACGAATAGGTCGAAATTTCGGACAATCCCTGCGCCCGCAGGATCGAGTGGATGCTGCGGTCAAACTTCTGCTTGTCGGTATAGCTGCCGTTTGCAACCCCGCGGATTGCAGTCGAAGGGATTTTGTCGTAGCCATAGAACCGGGCAATCTCTTCGGAGATATCTGCTTTATGCTCCAGATCGAGGCGGAAGGAGGGCGGGATCACGTCGCCGCCGTCAATCCGGCATTCGAGGCGGGTCAGAATTTCCTTCATCTTCTCGACTGGCACGTCGATGCCGATGAACCGGTTGATCCATGCCGGATCGAATGGAATGCGGCGTTCTGTCCGGTCCGCATTGTCCACGTCGATCGTACCGCCGACCACCTCTCCTGCGCCGAGCAGCTCTACCAGCTCGCAGGCCCGCTCAACCGCAGGGATGCAGGTTGCGGGATCAAGCTGCTTTTCAAACCGTCCGGAAGCTTCGGTGCGCATCCCGAGCTTTTTGGCAGTGGTGCGGACCGACGGCCCGTTGAAGCAGGCGGACTCAAAGACGATCATATTGGTATCGTCAACGATGCCGCTATACTCGCCGCCCATCACGCCCGCAACCGCGGACGGTTTTTTTGCATCGGCAATCGTGAGCATATCTGGAGTAAGTGTGCGCTCCACTCCGTCGAGTGTCACAATCGTTTCTCCCTCGGTTGCGCGGCGGACGACAATCTTCCCGCCCTCAACAAATTTATGGTCAAATGCGTGCATCGGCTGGCCGTACTCCAGCATGACATAGTTGGTGATGTCAACAATGTTATTGATCGGGCGGACACCGGAAGCACGCAGGCGCTCGCGCATCCACCGCGGGGAAGGCTCAATTTTGATATTTTTGACCATCCGCGCGACGTAGCGCGGGCAGAGATCGGGTGCGGTGACCTCTACCGAGAGATAGTTGTGGATGTCATCCACTGTATTTTTGACAGCCGGTTTGGGCAGGTTCAGCGGGACATCGAAGGTGAGCGCCGCCTCCCGCGCAAGCCCGGTTACAGACAGGCAGTCGGGACGGTTGGATGTGATCTCAAATTCAACACAGGTATCATTTAAGCCGAGTGCACTCTGGATGTCCTGTCCGAGCTGGACGTCCGGTTCTTCCAGCAGGAAGATACCATCCTCGTCAGCATAGGGAAAATCGTGCTGCGTCAGTCCGAGTTCGCCGAGCGAACAGAGCATCCCGTTGCTTTCCTCGCCGCGCAGCTTGCCCTTTCGAATGTGCTTGCCGCCCGGCAGGTCGCTGTCATCCAGTGCAACCGGCACGATATCGCCAGCCTTGACGTTGTGTGCGCCGGTGCAAATCTGGATTGGCTCCCCCGAGCCGACATCCACCTTGCAGATTACCAATTTTTCCGCATTCGGATGCGGGTCCACCGAAAGCAGTTTACCGACAACCACATTGCGGATTTCGCTGCCTTCAATCTCATAACCCTCCACCTTGGAACCGGACATGGTCATCTTCTCCGCGAATGCACGAGGGGAGACATGTCCAATATCCACATAATCCTGTAGCCATCTGATCGACAAATTCATGATCGTTTACCCCCTTAGAACTGGTTGAGGAACCGTACGTCGTTCTCGAAGAACAGGCGCATGTCGCTGATGTTGTAGCGGCGCATGACGATGCGCTCAAGCCCCATCCCAAACGCAAATCCGCTGTACTCCTCGGGGTCGATTCCGCAGATCGAAAGCACCTTGGGATGCACCATACCACAGCCGAGAATTTCGATCCAGCCTTCGCCCTTGCAGAGACGGCATCCCTCACCCTTGCAGGCGAAGCACTGGACATCCAGCTCGGCGGACGGTTCAGTGAACGGGAAGTGGTGCGGACGGAACCGGACCACCGATTCTTCACCATACAGCCGTTTGACAAACAGTTCTAACGTACCTTTCAGATCCGCCATGGTGACCCCTTTATCGACTACCAGTCCTTCGATCTGGTGGAAGAGAGGGGAATGGGTAGCGTCGACTGCATCCGAACGGTAGACCCTTCCAGGAGCGATGATGTGGATCGGCGGTTTCTGGTTTTCCATTGTGCGGATCTGGACAGGGGAAGTCTGTGTCCGCAGAAGCACGTTGTCCGAGATATAGAAGGTGTCCTGTGTATCCCGGGCAGGGTGGTCTTTCGGAATATTCAGAGCCTCAAAGTTGTAGTAATCCAGTTCTACCTCCGGGCCTTCCGCGATCGAAAAGCCCATCCCGAGAAAGATCTCCTTAACCTCGTCCAACACCTTGGTGAGCGGATGCGGTTTGCCGATCGGGGCGGCCTTCCCGGGCATTGTGACGTCGAGTTTTTCAGCCTCCAGCTTTTTGGACTGCATCTCAGCTTTGATCGAAGCGGCTTTTTCGTCGATCAGCGCTTCGATAGAGGCGCGCACCTCGTTTGCGAAGGCACCCACTTTCGGCCGCTCTTCGGCCGAGAGCTTGCCCATCTGCTTGAGGATGGCAGTCAGTTCGCCCTTTTTTCCGAGGTATTTGACGCGAAGCTCATCGAGCAGTTTGGGGTCGCCGGCCTGTGCCAGCGCCTGTGCCGCCTGCTCCTTGATCGTTTGCAGTGCGTTTAGCATGGTGATTCTCCTCCTAATGATTCCTTTGAAAACTGCGGTGCAGGATTTCCGGGAAATATCGTCCGCTCCAAATAAAAAACGGTCCGTCCCTCCAAAAGGGACGAACCGCTGAAAAGCGTCCGTGGTACCACCCATATTCCCAGCCAAGGCCGGGCACTCCTGCTGCCGGTAACGGGGCAAACCGTCTGCCGCCTACTTCTTCCGGTTCAGCGGAGCCGCTCACGGGCGAACTTCACCTGTTTCCACTGCAGTTTGCTTTCAGCCGGTGACAAACCTCTCTGAATCAGCGGGGGACAGGCTACTTTCCCGATCTCAGCGTTGTTACTGTGAGGTATCATAGCATATCCTGAACAAATTTGCAAGGGGCTTTTTTTGATCGCCTGCCTTTGTTAAAGGGTGGAGGCGATTTCCTTCAGATAGGCCCGCAGGCCGGTTCCGATTTCAGGATGGGTAAGTCCTACCTCAATGGTTGCCTGCAAAATCCCGAGCTTGTTCCCCATATCATAACGCTTCCCGGTGTAGGCAATCCCCATCATATCTCCCCGTTTGGCGAGGGTGCGCATCGCGTCGGTCAGCTGGACTTCGTTGTTTCGGGAGGGGGGGGTATTCTCAATCAGCTCGAAGATGTCCGGAGTCAGAACGCACCGCCCCAGAATTGCAAAATTTGAAATCACTTCTTCGGGGAGCGGCTTCTCGATCATGTCGAACACTTCATAGACCGCATTTTGAACCGGCTTAACTCCAAGCGTGCAGTAGCTGCGCAGCAGATCATCGGGCACCTCTTTGATACCGACCACACTCTTTCCATAGGTTTCATGGACTGCGATCAGTTCGCCGATTGCGGGTTTTTCGGGCGGGGAGATGACGACATCATCCCCATAAAGCACCGCAAACGACTCGTTACCGACAAATGATTTTGCACATCCAACTGCATGGCCGAGTCCCCGCGTTTCCTTCTGGCGCACATACTGGATATTGCACAGATGCGCCAGCGAAACCACCTGATCGAACAAATCCTGTTTGCCGGACGAACGGAGCTTGTCCTCCAGTTCAGGGGCATGGTCGAAATGATCCTCAATCAGGGATTTCCCGCGGTTGGTGATGATTAGGATATCCTCGATCCCGCTGGCGACCGCTTCTTCCACGATATACTGGATCGCCGGTTTATCTACGATGGGTAACATCTCTTTCGGGACAGCCTTGGAAGCGGGAAGCACCCGTGTGCCCAAACCGGCTGCCGGGATGACTGCTTTACGTACTTTCATAGAGAACCCTCCATAACACAAATCGTTGTCTAAAAAAGCTATTTGGTGTCTTTGGCAGAAAGCTTCCGTCTATCCACTAAGCCCCTGCGATGACAGTAAGAGCGATCAACAGACATGATCCAAAATAGGCTGCGGCTGCGCCAACGAGACAGAGAACGACTGCAACACGGCTGGTCCGTCCGCAGCGGACAAGGGAATCGGTATAGATTTGATCGTTCACCGTGCTGCCCAAATGTTCGCGGATTTTAGCGACCTTATGGAACACATGCTGCATATAGAGTTGATTGGCGAAAAGCGCGAGCAGGAACATAATCCCGAGCATAACCATTCGGGTGTAAGGAAGTAGGCGATAGGCCCAGAGGTGGTTGACCGGCTCGAACACCGGCATGATCCCAACAGAGATATCTGAGAAGTTTTCCAGCACAAATATCGTGTATTCCCGCGCAATAAACAGTGCAGGAACAAAGGTCATTGCCGCAAGCAGAAGCAGGAGCGTCCCAGCCAGATACATTTTGCGGTAAAAGAAATAGACAAAATGGAACAGGAATGCCGAAAAGTTAAATGATATTCCACTGTGTTCGGACATCTGCTTGAATCGAGGCAGGAAATAGTGGGAGTTCGGCCCGATATAGAGCGCAAGATCCCGCACCGATATGCCATTGATCTGGTCGTCCGGGGACAGACCTCCGAAAGAGGCATTATAGGCATTGGAACTTGCGTAAGGATTTGGCCCCGGCTGTTGAGAGGGCTGCTGCCACTGCCATTGACCTGCCGGATCGGATGTTTTCCGGAGCGGAGTCCCGCAGATCTGGCAAAATAGTCCGCTTGGCGGATTGTTCGCACCGCAGGAGGGACAGGCTGTGCTGGACGCATGATCGGTCCGTTCTTGTCCCGTATAGGTATCCCGCCCGGATGGCTCCCAGGTATGCCCCTTGATATGTTGTTCTTCGAATGCGCACCGGCCCTCCTGTTGGTAGCAGGCGCGGTGATGTGGTGTCCCGCATACCGGGCATACAACAATATCATCCTCATCCGTAAATTTTTTATCGCATACCGGACAATGTACACCTGTATAGTGTGCCAAAAAATCAACTCCTGAACCATTCAAAACTTTGCTTGTGTGATCCTTATGTGAATATGATACATGGATTTCTAGATTTTTCAAGGGCGTAATTATGAACAAATCGGCCTAATTTTACAAAAACAGCTGATTTGTTGCCTGTTACTTGAAAATCATACAGTATCTGGTGTCTCCTTTAACCGGTACCTCATCTCTACAATCCCGTTATAATGCAGGACAGACAGGAGCATCAAGCCCATAGAGCGCTCGGCGGTAAACAGCCGAATGCCACCTCCCAGAATGGTAGGGATCACTGAGATAAAAAGTTCGTCAATCAACCCAGCCTCCAGAAGCTGGTTGGCGATGTCTGAACCTCCGCAGACCCAGATTCCACTACTGCTGTTTTTCAGTTCGGCAACCAGATCCGCGGGGGATCGGTCGGTAAACAGAATCTCTTCCGTAGAAAGCAGCTTCCGATGGGTAAAGACATAGCTCTTCAGCCCGCGGTAAACCCAGTTTTCTGGAGAGAGTTCGGAAATAATCTGATGATAAGTTCTGTACCCAAGGACGACGGTATCAACGGTCTGGATGAAATCCGGATAACTTCCCGGATGCCCGCAGTCACTGCCATCACCGTCGAGCCAGGCAACACCGCCGTCCCGATCTGCGATATAACCATCCAGACTCATTGCAATATACAGGATTACCTTACACATAGAGACCTCCGAAAAACTGAAATTTTGCACTTGGGAAAGCAGTCCAATTATAACACAGGTGCCTGCCTGCATCAAGGGAGCCAGATGGGGACTGCCCCTTTCGATCTGAAGTCGCCTGCTGGCCAGCTTTTTAAACACTTCATCAAAACAGAACTTATATATTTCTGCATTTTTTCTTTATAGCTGCTGATTGTTTGTTAGTCATCCGTTTTCTCTACTTTGAAACAGGCTCTGGCGGCTTTACTTTTTCGGAAAAGAATAGTATAATAAATTGTTACAAAAAGCAGGGATTGTCTGGAACCCGGGGGTTGGCAGGGAATTCCAACATCAGATCAGCCCCCAATCAAACGGATAAGGAGCGGTGCACCAGTATGCTGCAATTTGAAGAGCTGCGACTCCGTCTGAGCGCACGCGAGGACGAGGTACAGGAATACCGGCAGGCGATCGGTTATGAGGGGCTTCAGCGCAAGCTGGCCGAGCTTGAAGAGAAAACCACTGTGCCGGGGTTTTGGAATGATGTGGAAAAATCCCAGAAAAACCAGCTTGAGACCGCAAAAGTCAAAGCGAAGCTTGCAAGTTATGACGATCTGTCGGCCCTCTATGAGGACACCCTGACCCTGATCGAGCTGGGCAACGAGGAGGAAGACGAGAGCGTCTATCCAGAAGCACTCTCTGATGTGGAGCGGTTCGAAAAGATGCTGGAAACCCAGAAGCTTACCACGCTGTTGACTGGGCAGTACGACGCAAACAATGCGATCGTGACCTTCCATGCAGGAGCCGGCGGGACCGAGGCGCAGGACTGGGCGCAGATGCTCTATCGCATGTATACCCGCTGGGCGGAGCGCCATGGCTTTACCTATAAGATTCTGGACTATTTGGATGGGGATGAAGCGGGGCTGAAAAGTGCGTCGATCATGATTGAAGGGGAGAATGCTTATGGCTTTTTGCGTTCGGAAAGCGGGGTGCACCGTCTGGTGCGGATTTCCCCGTTCGATTCGTCCGGCCGGCGCCACACCTCGTTTTCCTCGGTTGAGGTTCTACCCGAGCTGAGTGAGGACACAACGGTTGAAATCCGTCCGGAGGACATCAAAATGGATGTGTTCCGGTCGTCTGGCGCGGGCGGACAGCACATCAACAAGACTTCTTCCGCAGTACGTCTGACCCATCTGCCGACTGGGATTGTTGTTGCTTGCCAGAACGAGCGCAGTCAGCTTCAAAACCGAGCAATGTGTATGAAGATGCTAACCGCAAAGCTAATCGAAATCAAGGAGCGCGAGCACCTAGCGAATATTCAGGAGATCAAAGGGGAGCAGGCGCAGATTGCATGGGGCAGCCAGATTCGTTCCTATGTATTTATGCCGTACACCCTGGCGAAGGACACGCGGACCAAATTTGAGAACAGCAATATCAATGCGGTGATGGACGGTGATCTGGATGGTTTTATCAACGCCTATTTGAAGGCTGCAAGCCTAGGAACTCTGGGCCAACCTGCCGATGATTGACCGGTTTATCTGACCTCTGGAATATATATCCCCCCCTTGGGATTGGAACCTTCTCCGATCTCAAGGGGGGATTTTACATAGTGGTAGACAAGAAATCGCAGCAAGGCGCTTTTACAATATTTAAAAAGGGTTCGAAGAACCCCCTCCTAAAAAGCGCTTTCTTTTACTTTGAATCAAGAGCACCACGTTACAAAGGTTGATTTTTCATACTGCTGAGACAGCAAGAAGGGGTCTTTCTATCTTGTAGAAAGACCCCTCGAAAGGTTTTAAGATTGTTCCGCGTCCTCGCGCATCCGGTGGCAGCGGCCACATTTGGTACAGCCACCCTTATGGCATCTGGATTTCGCTTTATCCATCACGACGCAGGCATAGATACCTACCACGACTGCGAAGATCAGCAGAATCCATCCCCCAATTCCCATTGTGTTCGCCTCCTCATGACTTCTTATTTCGTAGCGCGCAAGCAGGGGATATCCGATTAGTCGATCTCCAGACGGTTGCGGCGCTCCTGTTTTCTAGACCATTTTTCGTTGTTGCGGCGGTGGCCCCGGCGGGACGGCTTCCCACTCAACCGGTCACGGGAAGCAAAGGGGGCTTCCGCTGAACGGGGACGTCGATTCCCCTGAAAGGCAGGGCGCGGTTTTTCCGTCGAGAGGGTGAAATGGGTCTCGCATCCCCGAATCCGCACACTGGACATTTCATTGAGGACGGTAAGTGCATCATTTTCAAACATTTCAATCAGGGTATGGTCGTCAAAAATGTCAATCCTGCCGATCGAACGGGAGGGGAGTCCGGTAGAATCCACGATGGCGCCGACAATAAAATTAGCTCCAATTCGATTGGCGCTTCCAATGTCTGCGTTGAGTACCACCCGTTTGCCACCCCGCCTGGAAGAATCCGCAGAAACAGTGGCTTTCACCACAGGAATCGTCTTTTTCTCACTGGAAGAAATAATCTGTGCAAGTGCGCAGGCGACATCGCGCAGGCCGCAACCCTGATTCTGAAGAATTTCGTCTATCTGCCCACCAAACGCCTCGTATCCTCCTGACTCGAGTGTCTGAGCCACCTTGGCGGAAAAATGCTCCTGCCGTCTGCGCAGAATATCTTCCGCTGAGGGGAGTGGCGCTTCCCGGATGTCTGCATTGATGTACCGGCGCAGCTCTTTCATCGTATTGAGCTGCCGGAAACCACACACAAGCGTATGGCTGGTCCCGCTTTTTCCTGCCCGTCCGGTGCGGCCAATTCGGTGGATATAGTACTCAAACTCCTGTGGAATGTCAAAGTTGTAAACCGCTTCAATGTCTTCGACGTCAATTCCTCTGGCCGCCACATCGGTCGCAACCAGAATGCTCGCCTTTCCATTACGAAAACTCTGCATCACCTGTGTGCGGCCGGACTGCTTCATGTCTCCATGTAGGCCGAGCGCCTGAAATCCTCGATCACCCAGATACTGCACCAGATCATCTACCATCGACTTGGTGTTGCAGAAGATCACCGACCGGCTTGGCTCCTGCATCTGGAGAAGGAGGTTGATCGCGTCCATTTTACGGGATTGCGGTACCTGGTAAAAATACTGGTCGATCGTTTCGATTGTTTTCTGTGGGGTCCGGATATGGACAGTCTGCGGATCTTTCAGAAACTCGGAAGTGATCTTCAAGATTGTGGGTGGCATCGTGGCTGAGAAAAGAACCGTCTGCCGGTCTTCCGGAGTCGCCGAAAGGATCGACTGGATATCTTCCAGAAATCCCATATTGAGCATCTCGTCCGCCTCGTCCAAAACCACCATTTTAAGAGTATCAAGCCTGAGAGTGCGGCGGCGCATGTGGTCCATCACCCGCCCCGGTGTGCCGATAACAATGTTGGCGGTGCGAAGCTGGGTGATTTGAGCATCCATCGGCGCGCCACCATAAACTGCCGCGACCGAAATACCGGTTTTGTATTTTGCATATTTGCGCATTTCCTCGGAAATCTGCATTGCAAGTTCACGGGTAGGGGAGAGCACCAGGACCTGTGCGCGACGATCTCCTCCAGACACCCGTTCAACTGCGGGGATACCGAATGCGGCAGTTTTACCGGTTCCGGTACTGCTGCGGCCGATTACGTCCAACCCCTGCATCAATAATGGGATTGCTCCCGCTTGAATGCCGGTTGCTTCGGTATAATTCATGTCGCTGACTGCCCGGCAGAGTTCGGGAGAAAGCCCGATACTTTCAAATAGGGTATTGCTCATAAATCTCTCACTTTCTAAGTTTCTTTCAAAATGAAATAAAGATGGGTTATGTTGTTGTTTCGGATGGGGCCTGTTTAAAAACAGATAAACTGGAAATTTTTTCATAATGGACGGGCGGCACAAGGAGAAAAGCACAGAAATACTTTGTGTATTCCATGGATTTCCGACGCAGCAGATGCCGCTTTTTCAGAAAAAGACAGTTATTTGATTTTTTAAACAGCTCCTGATTTTCGAAGCAGCCATTCAAAAAAAGCAAGGATAGATCTCCTTGCCCGCCTGTAGACTGATTTTGAACGCGGTTGCCACGAAGCATCCGTTCTAGGTAACACAAGATTTTAAGATACTTTCGTATAATCATATCATAAAAAGAAAAGTTTGTCGCACCATTTTCAAAAAAACTTCCATGAAATTTTTAAAAATAAACCGCAGATAATTTGTGAATTATAACGGGGAAGCTTGTATTGAAATTCGGAAACTGGTAGAATGAGAGCCGGACAGAATCTTAAAAAAGGAGGTTTCTCTATGAAGAAAATGTCAACCGGAAAAATGATCTTGATTGTGGTTGCAGTTTTGGCGGTTGTAGTTGGAATGTCGCTGTTTGGCGCCTATAATGGTTTGGCCACCCTTCGCGAAACAGTGGATACCCAACAGTCCACAATCCAGACCCAGCTCCAGAGGCGGTCGGACCTGATCCCAAATCTGACCAGTACGGTCAAGAGTCTGACAACGCATGAACAGTCTGTGATTGACAGCGTGACCGAAGCGCGTGCACAACTTGCTGGGGCCAGAGGGATGGAGGAGCTTGCTGCGGCGAATGACAACCTCACCAGTGCACTTTCCCGCCTGATGGTCGTGGTTGAGAACTATCCAGACATCCAATCTACACCGGCGTATACTTCACTGATGGATGAGCTGGCAGGAACTGAAAACCGGATTGCAGCAGCGCGGATAGACTATAATGAAGCTGTGCAGAGATATAACCAAAAAGTGATAACATTTCCCAATAAGCTAATTGCAGGGTTATTTGGCTTTGAAAAGGCAGAATACTTTACAGCGCCTGAGTCTGCGCAGAATGTCCCGGATGTGGGATCATTGCTCGGATGATAGCCAATACACTTCATTTTGAAATGACAGGCAAAGTCCGCCAGGATACAAAGTGCGTCTGATGGCTATAGTAAATGAAAATAGGCTGCCGATAGCAGTATTCTGCGGCAAGGCGTTGTAGATTTAAGTAGACTTGAAAAGAGCTAGGAATAGCTCTTTTCAATGGCTTCCATGATTACCCGGTTTTTGGAAGTAGAGGGGGCAAAAGAGGATTGTGAAAAAAGCAAAGACAATAGTTGCAGGGCTGATAGCGGCAGCATTTTTTCTGTTCTGTGCCGCCGCTTACCCCGAGCCAACCGAGCAGTTCTATGCAAACGATTATGCAGAGGTGCTCTCCAATGAGACAGAATCCTATATCGTCAGCCAGTCCTCCTCTCTGGCGGAGCGGACTGGTGCACAAATTGTAGTGCTGACTGTCAAAACACTTGATGGTGAGCCGGCTGCACAGTATGCCCTCCACGCCGGACGTCAGTGGGGGATTGGAGATAAGGAGAAAAACAACGGGGTTTTGCTGCTGCTCTGCCCAGACGAAGGACAAATCTATACTGCGGTTGGCCGCGGTCTGGAAGGGGTGCTGAACGATGCGAAGGTCGGGCGGCTGATCGACCGATACGCGCTCGAAGATTACCGGAATAAAGCCTTTGATGCAGGAACATTGCGGCTCTATCAGGCGTTGCTTTCAGAGGTTATGAAGGAGTACGGATTGGAGGATCTTCCAGAAATGGAGCAAGGTTCTTCTGGTCTCAGCGCTGAGGATACATTCGATCTGGTTATGCTGATTGTTGTGCTTGTGCTTATCCTCGTCTTTTTGGTCAATGGCAATGGACCACACAACAGATATCGCAGATGGCCACCGTTTACAGGCGGGGGCGGTTTTGGGAGCGGTGGCTTTGGCGGGTTCGGTGGAGGCGGATTCCACAGCGGCGGAGGCTTCTCCGGCGGAGGATTTTTCGGCGGGGGAGGGAGCTTCGGCGGAGGCGGCGCG
This sequence comes from Anaerotruncus sp. G3(2012), assembly GCF_000403395.2. Classification (GTDB taxonomy): domain Bacteria; phylum Bacillota; class Clostridia; order Oscillospirales; family Ruminococcaceae; genus Anaerotruncus. Next base: position 869,953 of record NZ_KE159657.1, read on the forward strand.
GGCAGAAGATTCTAAAAGGAAACCAGCTTCGCGTCCAAAACGATCTGTCGTCCCGGCCTTTCCACTTGGCGGCGGGCAGCAAAAAATGATTTGATGCAGACAAAAGGACAGACGGGATGTTCCCGTCTGTTTTTATATGTAATGGAAAATACCTTTACAGAATCCTTTTTTAAAAATGGAAAATTCAAGAATGGAAAGTTCTTTTGCTTTGCACTTTAGACAGAACAAAAGGTTGTTTTTTGTTAAAAGATTACAAAAAATGTCTGGAATAGGGTCGAACTTTGTGTTATACTGTTTCTTGGCTTAGATTGCCGATCCCACGATAGAGGAGTAGAAACCATGAAACGAATGCTTACAGGGTTTTTGTCAGCGGCATTGGTTCTGTCTGGTTTTCCGCTGCCGGCCTATGCACAGGAGCCGCTTGAAGTCATCAATGTGATGTCATCTCCAGCGCAGAATGCAGGGCGGTTGAGCGTTGTGCTGCAGATGGGTTACCGAGAAGCTGCCGAAACACTCGCAAAACGCAACCTTGCACTGACATTGACAGGGGATAACAATGAGTCCTGCCGGCTTGAACTGAGCAAAATTGGCAGCGAGCAGAAGTTTTCATTTGGCGGAAAAGAAGCCAAAGTAAAGCTGACCTTACATAATCCACAGGATGTTCCGCTTGCTGGAAATGACAAGGTTGGATTTTATCTTCTGGAGTTTTTCGATCTGCCCCGAAATCTCAAATATCGGGTGAGTTTTGAGGGGGACGGATACAGCAGCTTCACCTCTCAGGAACTTTCGATCAACGAATACGTGCCGAAACTTTGTGTCAGTGCAGAGAGCGGCGGATTTGCACTGGGGGATGTCACTGGTGACCAAAAGATTGACCAGACGGATTTCAGCAAGATATCTGCTGCACTTGGAAAGTCTTCTGGGGACGCTGATCTGAACTTTGACGGAAAGGTAGATATTACAGATATTGCATTGGTTCACCATAACATGGGGGCCAAGCGCCCCGCAGAGGTTTACGAGGGTGCGATGGTCACAGCCGGGATTTTGGATACAGATGCCATCGCACAGGAGCTTTCGAAGAGCGGTGTCCAGCTTGAGGGCAGTCTGGAGGACCTGTTTGAGGATAACGGGCAGGCAGTAAAGCTAGTTAATACCAAAGGCGGGCCGCTCCAGATTCCCATTACCTTTGAGACGCCAAAAGTGATGGGGCAGATTGAGATTGTGTCCCCGTCGATCAATGGAGCGCCCGAAAAGGGAAATGCGCAAATCGAATACGAGGACGGTACCACCGAGCAGATCACATTTGATAACACATCTCCTGCAGGGGCTCACGCTATTGAACGCAGCCCTGGGGATAGTACGGTCGTTATCAAGCTGAACAAGCGGGTGCCGGTAAAGAAAATCACGATCACAATTGAGAAGGTGATTGGGGAGAACGGCAAGGTCAGTTATACGGTCATTGAGAAGATCGAATTTTTGAGGGATATCATACCGGATAATATTGATCTTGGTGCGTCGATTCCCAAAAATGTTTACGCAGAACCAGGCGCCAAACAGGCATCGCTCACCTGGCGCGCGGTGGACAATGTGGATGGTTATATTGTAAAATACGGGCTTTCCGCAAATGCACTGAACAAGCAGCTCCGTGTCGGCACGAATGAAGCGGTCATCACTGGGCTGGAAAACCTCAAAACCTATTACTTTACGGTGTCAGCGTATAGCGGAGAATGGACGGGCGACCCCTCTGCAACGGTAACCTGTGTTCCGCAGCCAAATAAGGCGCCGCTGCCCCCAGATAACCTTTCGTTGACGCCGGAAGACAGCGCAATCGTTGTGAACTGGAAAAATGCAGAGGATGCGGAGTTCTACAACGTTTACTACAAGGCATCCTCTGAAAGTGAGTTTAAACTGGCAAAAGAGAAGCAGGCCGGTACTTCGTTCCGGGTCAGCGGTCTGACGAATGACGTATCCTATGATTTCTATGTCACAGCAGGCAATAAAATCGGATTCAGCAAGCCTTCCTTGACTGCGACTGGAAAACCGGAAAAAGAAACGTTAAAAATTCCTGAGCTGCCTACCCTCAACCGGATCCCTAATTCGGCGATCATTCGTGCGGAGTTGGAAAACAAGAACAATGTTTCCAGCGAATACGATGGAAAATTTGACATCAAGTGGGTCTACGACGGAGACTTTGAAACCCATTGGACTGCACGTGCTTGGTGGGAGAGCAGCAGAATCACCTTTGAGTTTGACGAAGAGAAGAGCATGGACTACTTGATCTATGTTCCCCGTCTGAACAAAGGGTTCCCAGAGTCGCTCCAGCGGTATTCGATCGCAGCATGGGACAAGGATGGGAATATGACCTGGCTGACCGCTGATGAGGGCAAGCTGGGCAACCGTCCCGAAGGAAATGTGGGGAGCGCGCCGATTGTCAGGAACAATCCAAAAGAGACCGGATATGCAATCCTGCCGTTTAAGCGCAACGACCATATCAAGAAGATTTCAGTGCTGGTGCGTCAGGGCGACGGTACACCGCAGCCTTCCTCGCTTGCTGAGATCGCGTTCTATACCTATGATGATATTGATGACAGCATCCGCAGCCTGTTTACCGACAATACCTACACAGCGGTGGCATCTGGGGCAACACAGGCCAAAATTGATGAACTGCGTGCCCGGCTTGAGAGTGGGGACGGCTATTACGTCAATAAGGAGATCCTGTTGGATGAGCTTTCGCTGGCGGAATCGCTGCTGAAGGGCGACAAGTCCGGGATTGGCGCGGTGATGGATCAGGTACAGTCACGCGACAGCTCGAGAGACCCGAAAAAGATCAATACCTTCCAGCCGCTCGGTGTGACCGCAGAGGCCGGAAAACAGATTGTAGTCTATGCACAGATTCCGGAAGGCGAGACGGTCAATTTGATCCCGACCCAGCATTTCGCAGAGGCCGCCAGATGGAGTGGAAGCGCAATCAAGCTGGAGAACGGGCGCAACATCATCACAATCCCGCGTCTGAACGATGTTTCTCCGCAGAAGGGCGGATCACTCTATCTGCAATACAGCGGGTCGAAGGCCAGCGAGATCAAAATGCAGGTGCGCGGCGGGAACAAAATCCCGGTTCTTGAACTTTCCGATTGGCATGAGATCGGGGAGAGCGAAGTAAAAGCGCGGATTTCCGCTTATGTGAGCGAGCTGGAAAGCTATTACACCTCGAAGTTGAGCGGAATGAACAATAATACTCTGCAAACCCATATCCTAAATGCGACCGAGATCGCTTTCCCACATGTGCTGCTTTCGCTGCCAGCCAGCCAGGTACGGGCCGGGCTTGGGTCGAACGGTGCTAATGCCCTCTATAATGATGGCCTGGCGTGGGAAGAGCTGATGAAGCTGATGTACAGGACCCACGGAATCGACGAAGCGGACCTTGAAAAGTCTGCCTCGAGACACAATATCCGGTATATGCGGATGTTCGGCAACGCCTTCATGTATGCAAGCGGAAGTCATATCGGCATCGGATACGGTTCCTGCTCTGGGATGATCGGCGGCAGGCCGACCACAGTCACCGGGGCGAACAATGCCAACGGACTGTTTGGATGGGGCATCCAGCACGAGATTGGACATGTGATGGATACCCTCGGAAAAGCCGAGATCACCAACAATATCTATTCTCTCTTCGCCCAGACCTACGATGGCAGGAACAACGCGCTGAATTCCCGTCTGGAAAACTCGAACAAGTACGAGGCAATCTTCCAGAAGGTCACTTCCGGACAGAAGGGGATGGCGAACGACGTGTTTGTCAGCCTTGGTATGTACTGGCAGCTGCATCTGGCGTATGACGGTCCGGATGACAACTTCTACAACGAGCTGAACAAGATCGGCGGCGGGGACGCGAACTTTATGGCCGCAGCCAGCCAGGTCTCGGGCAAAGACCTCAGTGAATTCTTCCGGAGCTGGGGCCTGGAGCCGAGCGGTCAGGGCGGTGGCGCCGAGGAGCGCAAGATTCAGTATCTGACCGATGAATCCCGCAGAGAGCGTATTGCCGGGACATCCAGGCAGTCCGGATCGGTTGGGATCAGCGCATCGTACAATGCTGCAACCAAAAAAGCGACCGTCAGCGTCACTCCTGCATCGGGGGCCAAGATGCTTGGCTATGAGATCAGCCGTACACTGAACGGCAAGACCGAACCGGTAGCGTTCCTCTCGGCAAAATCCGGAAAAACTACATGGGATGATTCACTCGGTTCGGTAAACAACAAGGCGGTTACCTATTCAGTCAAGGCGGTTGATATCCTCGGTTATGTTATTGCGGAGGATTCCGCACCAGAGCTCAAGGTTGAGCATAACAATCTGATTGAGAAAGGGAAGTATACCACAAGTTTGGCGGACGGTCTTTTGACTGTTGATTTCGGGAGTAGCCCACAGTCGATCGCTGGCATCGTATTCAATGAATTCCCAGCAGCAGGGCAGACGGCAGCCGTTTCGGGCGAAAGTTCCTCGTCTGACATAACAGAGACCTCAAGCAGCCCGTCAGAAAACACTTCTTCCGATCCCACACAGAGTACAGATGAATCCTCGAGCAGTGCATCGGAAAATGCTTCTTCCGCTTCTTCACAGAGTGAATCCGAAGTATCGGGAAGTTCGACGGAAAATACTTCTTCTGCCCCAGCATCGGGTATGGATGAACCGTCGAATAGTCAGCCCAATGCTCCGGTAAAGGACAGCGGCCCTGGATTCCCGGTAATTACAGAAGAAGAAACCCCGGTAAAAGCAGCGGAAAGTGGGACTGTCAAAGTTGTGGTCACCGATGCAGCCGGCAAGAAGACAACAGTGCTGGAAATCAGCTATGAGGAAATCCGCAAGGATCCTGCGAAACTGCGGTTCTTCACCCGGAAAGAAGCGGATGGAAGCATCTGCCCGTTTGATGCAAAGACAATTGAAGTCAGCGGCCTGCCAGCAGGCATCTCTGCTGAGAAGATTGACTTTGCAGCGTATCCCGGAGACAATATCGAATTTGGCATCAATGGGATCGGGATTCTGGGCAGGAGCTATGGTGAGATTGCATCAGGCAAACTCATCGTAACCGGCAGCTTCCGCGGCAACCCGGTGTTCAATACCATCCGGGTTTATGGCAAGAGCCAGAATGTTGATTATACGGGAGAGGAGCAGAACGACACCGAGACCGACAAGGTTCCGCTCGAAGGTGAGATCTATCTCTTTGCCGCAATGCCCAAAGAAGGGGATATGGCGGAGATCGACAACGGCCTCTGGATCTTTGTTCCCAAACAGCAGAGCGATACAACAGGCTCTGTACAGGAAGATGGTTCTGCGGCATGTGCCGGCAGCATACTCCCAACTCAGATCATGGCGGAGCTCCATCGGAAGGATGTCCCAGAGGGGGGGAACGGCCGTATCACAAGCGATACCCGCTGGATTCCTTCTCCCACATACGAGTCGATGCCCACGATCATACTGGAGGATTAAACACAGATGAAACAGCTAGGAAAGTTTATGGGCGTACTGCTTGCGGCAGTGACAGCGATTTCCTGTTGTGCGATGGCGGCATTTGCCGCTGTCGCACAACAGCCCCGAATCGTTCTGAAGGAAAGCGGCGTACGCAACCAGTATATCCTGCGTCTGGAGGAGTTCAGCAGCAGGTTTGAATCGGTGCAGTTTGATATCTGCATCGACCGCCAGGTGAATGCGCCGGAGGTAACCTGGAGGGACAATTCCTCGGCGCATTTCCAGAGAATCGACACAAGCCAGAAAGACGGAAAAACAATCCTGACGGTTTATATTGACCGGCTCAGGCCGATTGCCAACAGCAACAGCATAGAGCTTGCGGAGCTGACATTTGACCAGTCAATCCCGAGCTCCCGGATTTCAGTCGGGAACGAGATGATCGCACTGGATGGGGATCAGGAAAAAACGGTCTTTCAGAATCCGACGTTGAAGGTCACTGGATCGACTGCGGGGAGCAGCAGTTCTAGCAGCAGCTCGGGTGGCAATCGAGGCGGCGGAGGCGGCTCCGATTCTGATTCGGATGATTCTTCTTCCGATAGCAGCAAAACCCTTGATTGGGATGACGTTTCCAGCCGTGTCACAGAAAGTGACGGACAGAAAGTGCTGACCATCCGCGTCCGGGAGGGACAGGTGATCGGGCATGAGATCTTCCGCCAGGCCGCACAGAAGGGAATTCAGCTAGTACTTGATTACGGAGATTACATCTGGACTTTCCATATCACCAAGGGAATTTCGATTCCCACCAACCGGATGTATTATGATTTTTCGATTGAGAAGATACGGTATAAGAACCTTTCCGCAGCGGTGGAAAACACCGATCTGGTGCAGTTTGAGATTGCTTATAGCGGACAGCTTCCTTGTGAAGCGACGCTCTCTTACCGAGTAGGCAGTCACTATGTTGGGGAGACAGCGCATCTTTCCTACTATAATGAAAATGAAGCGACCCTCGACTATCTGGAGAGTGCAAAAGTGGCGTCGAACGGCATGATAGATTACACGTTTACCCATGCGTCCAAATATGTGATTGCTTCCAAAGATGTTTGGGAACCGCCGGCACAGCAGCAACAGCAGGGCGGAACCACAGCTCCATCTGGATCGACCGGTTCTGCTGGAGGAAGCTCTAATGTCACAGTTCCGCCTGAGGATGAGGTTGAAGAACCGGATGAATCCGATGAGCCTGACGAGGAAGTCCCCTCCGAAAGTGAGCCGGACGATCTTGAGCCGGAACAGCCGGTGGATGCAGAGGTCGAGGAGCCCAGCAGAGGCGGTACAAACTGGATTCTGCCGGTGGTGATCCTGCTGCTGATCGCAGGAGCTGTCGGTGTGGCAGTGGTAATCATCCTCCGAGTGCGTGCCAACAGGGAAGATGATTATTAAAAATGTTATAAAAGCGCTGGCCAATAGGCCAACTGCATGAGTCCTGATGATGTTATGAGCGGGGTATGTTTTATACCCCGCTCAACATATATTTTTGGGAGAATTGTTTCAGCCAGTGAATAAAATAAAAGCCTGCCTACAAAATCTGTAGACAGGCTCATGGCGGGCCACATTATCTATTATCCGAACGCGAGCCGCCTTGTTTTCACTGCGAGCAGCAGCCTCTGGACCGCTTTCCGCGTCCTGATTTTCCAAGTCCTCCAAGTCGTCGCACATATCCATATAAGATACCTGCTTACTGTCTTTAATATTGTAGTAAATTACGATCTTGTCATCGTAGACATACACTGAATTTATAAATACGTCGATAATTCTTTTTCTAAAAAAGCTGTCGCATGGATCTCCATCACAAAATGTTTTCAGCCATGCCATGATTTGTTCTTTCGAATAGTGTATACCATTGACCAGACGTAGCCTTGAAAGATCGAGCTCTATATCGGCCTTTTGGCTTTCCAGCAACTCGATTTTATCAAAGAAACGCTTGCGAACGTGTGGAGAGTCAGATTCTATCGAAGCGTCGACAGCGTTGGCGATCTCTCTTTCCAGCTTGTCGATCTGGCGTTCCATATCTTTTATTTTATTGCCGCCAAACTCTTTTTCGTACTGTTCAACAAGACGGCCGGCAATGTAGTCAATGCGGGAAGGGGTGAGCACATATTCGGCGGTCTGCTCTACGACATACCATTCGAGGAAATCCTTTTTCTCGTTGTGTTTCTTGCAGGTATGCAGCCTTTTTCGCTGGCCGCAAGCGTAATAGTGATGAAGCACCCCTGTTTTGCTGGTGCCGCAATCCCCGACCAGTCGCGTACCGCAATAACCGCAGAAGACTTTACCCTGCAACAGGTATTCTTCCCGCGCCTTTTTTATAGCAGGGGCATGACGCAGCCTGTCCAGCTGTTTCTGTACTTGGAGAAAAGTTTGTTCATCAATAAGGGCCTCACAGCCTCCGGTGACTTCCATGCCGTTATGCACATACTCTCCTATGTATTTCCGGTTGCGCAAAGCATGTTGGAGGCTGGATAGGGACATTGGCCGGCCATAGTAGTTCTTTACCCCGCGTGCATTGAGTTCATCCATAATCTGTTTTTTTGATATACCGGATGCATATTGCTCAAAAATCCATTTTATGATGGGCGCCTTTTCTTCGTCGGCCACAAGCCGCTTGTTCTGGATTTTGAAGCCGAAAGGGGGGATGCCGCCTATGTAAGTTCCTTTTATCGCACTTTCCCTCTGTCCGCGTTTCACATGCTTGGACAGATTCGCGCTGTAATACTCGGCAAGGCTTTCCAGCATCCCTTCGAGCATGATTCCTTCCGGATCATCGCTGATGTGTTCGGTTGCGGATACTACGCGAACGCCGCTTTTCTTTAGACGGTGCTTGTAGTTTGCGCTGTCGAAGCGGTTGCGGGCAAACCGATCCAATTTCCAGACAATCACAGCTGAAAATTGCCCTTTGGGGGCATCAGAAATCATGCGTTGGAAATCGGGGCGATCGTCAGACCGCCCCGTCAGCGCACGATCGACATATTCATGAATGACGACATATCCTTCACGCTGGGCGTAGGCATAGCAATCGCGCAGCTGTCCTTCGATGCTTTGTTCGGTTTGTCCATGGCTGGAATAACGGGCGTATATAACCGCGTTTCGGGCGGTGGCTCCTGCATGTTTCATAAAAAATCCCCTTTCTTTTTGCATAAGAGTATGCTAAAATAAAGGGGCAGTAAGCTGGTGAAAATTTTACTGCCCCTATGGAATCCGCTTTCGGTGCTGGTAACACCGAGAGCGGATTTTTTGTAGACAAATAGGATTTCCTGTGTTATTATGTGGATGGCGCTGCCAGTAACGGGTAGGCGGTTGGTCCCTCTGTAAAGGAGGGGACTTCTCGGCCCCCTCCTTCGAGAGGGGGTGACGCTATGGAATACATATGGACGCTCCTCGTTTTGTTGGCACTCGAAAGAGTGCTTCACGAAGCCCGGAAGCTCCTGAAGGAATTTCGGCGTAAAAAAAAGAAGTAACCGCCCACGTCCCAATGTTTGCGGTTACTTCTTGTAACTACACGAGGGGCTAACCGTCTATCGGCAGCGCCTTCTGTTTTTATTATAACCGCATAATATGAAATTGTCAATCGGCCGCTTCCGGTTACTTGCCGGGGGCGGCTTTTTTATTTTTTCAGCAAATTGCAGATGTCTATGACCTTGCACTGCTCTCCTGTTCGTTTGAGCGGGGGATTTTTTATGCTGGTTTTGCCCCGACGGATTCTTTCACAGACGAGGTCGGGGATTCCTGAATCTTTTCGGCAAGAAATTGAGCTCGCGCCATTGCCGCGAATTTATCTGCTTCTTGTTCTATAGCGTTTTCTGATAGTTGAGTCGACTTTTTCTTCCCTTGGAAAGCGCGGTTTTGGGCCAGCCGTCGGATGTATTCAATCACACCCTTTCGATCCTTATCATCAAGTTGGACAAATTCTAAGATGATTTGTTTTTCCATGTCTCCTAAGTGAAACTCTTTCACTAGCTGATCTATACTTGTCTCCGGTGTTGGCAGAAATACTTCTCCATCCTCGATTCGAAGCCATTCTTCAGAAATATTGAATGTTTTGCAGATGTTATTAAAAGCTGATGCTGAAGGGTTTCTGCGTCCGGTTTCATAGTTAGTAAGAACATTTGCTGTCGTGCCAATACGGCCCGCAAACTCTTGTTGTGTAAGGCCCAAGTCTTTACGTACTTTTCTTATACGTTCACCCAAAGTCAATAGTTCCTTCCTCCTTCCTTATTGCTATTAGTATAGTGCTGAAATACGTCATTGTCAAGTTTTTTCTTCTATGGCGTAAATCTATATTGACAAATTCGTCTTAAGCGAATATAATAACGTCATAGACGTCTCAATATTCTGATATTCAAAGAAAGTGAGGTTAAATTTTATGAGCGAACAGCAAAAGCAGGATTCTCGGGAGCTTGCAATCCTGTTAGAAGAGCTTTCCAACGAGGATTGTCTTCGGATTCAGGGCGTAATTGCTGGGATACGGCTAGCACGCAAACTTTCCTTTTGCCCCGGCAGGAGCGATGATCTGAAGAGCGTACCACGCAGCGCATAAAAAAGCCGCCCGGCGGGCGGCGGAGAGGAGGTGCTGGAGATGACAGGTCATATGATCACAATCATTTTTAACTCGGTTACAGCAGTGTGTAATATTATCGTTATGATACTTTTCTATGTATGGTATGGTCCTAACGCAAAACGATAGTCGCGACTAAACTCCCTACAGCAGCAATGCTGCCTATAAGTGTAGCGATGAGAGATGTCCAGAAGCGAATGCGATCAATATTTTTTCGCCTATTAGCCACCTCCATTGCTTTTTTTTCAGATTCGACACGGGATTGTCTTTCAACTTCAAAATTGAATTCAATCTCTTGAACCCGAGCTTTTATTTCGCGTTGGGATTGCATAATATCTTGAATTTTGCATTTGAATTCTTCTGTTTCATAATAAGGAACATGAAGCATGGCGTGTACAGATTCTTCAGAATTCATATTCAGAGATTTTTGATAAAGATCCATTTCTATATCTGCCTTGTTTTGTATATGTTCAAGTATTTGAAATGAGAGGTCTTCTGGAATGTTTGACATTTTCGATCCTTCTTTCATAGTGTATTAAATTAGTATAACAGAGAAGGATGTAGGGAGCAACTACTAAAGAGCCGCCCGGCGGGCGGCGGGAAGGAAAACTATGGGACATTTTACAACTGCTAACATTACATTTTTTAATTATCTAATGTCGATAGTCGGCCCTGACGTGGCGGAGGAACTCTTCTCAATGAGCAGCCAAGAAAAAGAGTCGCGGTTTATCATCATTGATGGGAGACGGGGTCCAACGGGGAAAAGCACTCTGTGTAAGGTGCTGCAGAAGCATGGCTATCAGGTGCTGGAGATGCATGAACAAAAATACATATGTCTAGACGTGGAGTTGCAATGCAAGGTTGCTAATTTTAGTGATTGTGTGGACTAAGGAAGACGGGAGACTTTTTTGAAATATTGAAAGTCCAGTTGGTTTCAGATTCATCCTTGACCAAAAAACCACAAACTTTCATGGCCTGTTTGAACATTCCGTTGGTAATGTAAAATCCGTTTGGACTGTTTTCAAAAATATGTTTTAGTCCGTAGGAAGTGGACTGACATGCAAATGTTTTGATGGGAAAAAGATTTTCCTTTATCCAAGAGCACAAGAGCGATCGTTCCTCCGAAGTAAGTAGGTCGTATTGTTCGACCCTATCAGTGTCATACATAGAACAATTCTCCGTTTCATGTAAATTTATGTATTTTAACTCATAATACTGCAAGATGTTAGAAAAGTCAATCAGAAAAAGCCGCCCGACAGGCGGCGGAAAGGAAAAAGTATGATGGAACGTAAAGGGCGTGTCTGGGCGGGCGTAGTCGGTCTGCGCGCACCGGACGGCTCTATTGCTAGGACCGTAAAAATCTATCGTGATGTAGATGTCGAACCGAAGCCCGGCAGAATGACCAAAGACGAAGAGCGGGTATGCGACGGGATCATCCGGGATATGGCCGTTATGTATCACAAATACGTGGAACGTTTAACCGAGGAGGAACAGCCAAAATGACCGCAGGAAAATTAACCGCAGAAGAATTCGAAGAAATCATGAGACGGTATGACGCAAAAGGTCCTATCGAAAATACGTTGCGCCATTTTGGATATTCAGAAATCCAGGAAGAATCAGAATGGCGCCAGCATTGGGATAAGTCTGAATATCTAAAAAAACTTTTATTCATGCCCGAGTTCATCAACATTGAGCTAAAGCATGAGAAGTTTAAGATGGTGTTGGACTACGATCCCGACTACCCCAATGCGCTGATCCAATTTTTTTGAAGGAGGGAACTTATGAAAATCATCATCGAAACGAGAGAAGGGGATGTCGAGCCGCTTACTATTGAGGTGCAGATGCAGGCTGATGTACCGACACTCCGCATTAAAAGAATTTCGGGATAGTGTTCGAAACGGCGAGCAAAAATCTATCGCGCCTGCTTTGTAATTGAGCTAAAAAGAATGATCTCTCCATGCCATTACATGGAGAGATCCGAAGACTATTTACTACCCAGCATCCGACTCCAATCCGATCCTTTTTCAAGATGGAAAGTCCATTTGCCGTTAGGCACAAATTGAGCCAGTGAAACTATTGCGTAGCCTTCCTTTAAGAAGCGTTCTTTTTCCTCAACTGAACGTGTTGAAACTTTCTTATTGATAGCCAACCCCCCTTTCTTAAAAAATAATTGTAAAATCAATATAATTATAGCATATAATCCCAGAATAATCAAGCCGAATAGCAAATTTCAAGGAAGAATAAGGTAATAAAATTTCATGAGGAGGATTAAGATGAAGTTTATGAGAAAAAAGGATCAGGAATTGGAAGACCTGCTTGAGAAGTCCCGTCAGCTTCAGGTGGAGCTGAACGAGGCGGCGGCAAAGGCAGCGAAAGGATTGGTCTGGCGTCGGTTCGTCCCCGCTGGATCGCCGGAAGATCTGGTGAAGCTCGGCAGCCTGATCGAAAGAAAGGCCCTGGCTTTGGATGATTTGCAGCTGATTTTGCAGGTGCTCGCGCTACCTGTATCGGATGGCAGCTGCCCGGTGGATGGACAGGTCAGAATGGCGTATACCGACCAGACAACCACCTGCCCATCGTATATAGGCGGCAGATGCATCGGTGTGCCGCCTGTCCATCCGCCGTATACATCAAGACCGGTATGCCCCAAAACGGTTTCGGAGGAGATAGACGGATGTATCAAAAGGTAATCATGATGGGCAGACTGGCGGCGGATCCAGAGCTTCGTCAGACGCCCAGCGGGGTCAGCGTGGCAACCTTCACAATCGCAGTGGACCGCCAATATGCGGACAAGGACGGCAAACGCCAGGCGGACTTTTTCGATGTCATCGCCTGGCGGGAACTCGGGGAGTTTGTCAGCAAGTATTTTCACAAGGGTAAGCCATGCCTGGTGGACGGCCGGATCGAAACCCGCACCTACACAGACAAGAACGGGATCAAGCGAAAACTTTACGAAGTGATCGCCCAGAGCGTCCGGTTCTGTGGGGATGGCAGCAAAACAGACAAAGGACTGCCGGAGGCACCGCCAGCGCCCAAGCAAACAGAGCAGGCGGATTTTACCGAGATGCCTCCGGAAGGAGACCTTCCATTTTAGGGGTGACAGCATGAGAGTGATTGACATCATCAACCTGAAAGGCGGCGTGGCCAAGACGATCAGTGCGATCAATATCGTCCATGTGCTGGCTGCGGTCCACCATCAGCGCGTCCTGATGATCGACAACGACAAGCAGGGCAACACGACCAAATTCTGGGGACTGCACAGCTATGACCGGCCCGGCATCGCCGAGCTGCTTACCCAACCCGGGCTGGACGTCCGGCGGGTGATCCGACCGACCGGGATTGCGGGGATCGACCTGATCCCCGCAAACATGTCCCTGCTTTCGGCGAACAGCTCGCTGCTCATCAACATGAGCCGGGGCAGGGACTACCGGCTCCGACGGGCGCTCGACCCGGTGCGGGATGCGTACGACTTCTGCGTGATCGACAATGCCCCTGACATCAACGTGGGCGTCATCAATGCGCTTATGGCCGCAGACGATGTGCTCGTACCGGTCAAGATCGATCAGTTTGCGTTCGACGGCCTCGCGGAGCTGATCGAGCAGGTGGATGAGATCCGGGAGAGCAATCCCAGCCTGCGGTTTGCGGGCTGTTTTTTTACCATGTACCAGCGCAACAAGGCCAACCAGCGCGGAGACGATTGGCTGCATGACGCCGGGAATTACCCTATCTTCAAAACCCGCATCCGCAGCACTGTGAAGGTCACCGAAACGACCTACGAGGGCAAACCGCTGCTGATCCATGCGCCCCGCAGCACAGCGACGCAAGACTACGTCGCGCTGGTGGCGGAGTATCTGGAGCAGGCAGAGGAGGGAAACAGTACCCAATAAACAGGAAAATACGCAAAAAGGGACTGATGAAAAGTGCGTGAAAATCTACGGCAAGCCCGACGAGACAAAGACATGACCCAACAGGACATGGCGGATGAATTGGGAATCACTCTGCGACATTATCAAAAAATTGAATATGCAAATCTTAAGGGCTCTTTTGAGGTTTGGGACGCCTTGGAGGACCTTCTGGGGGTACATCAACGGATACTCCGAGAGAACACAAGTAAACATCTCGACCGAGAAGAAAATCCGTAGGGACATCAAAAAAATCTGCCATTTCCACAAGTAGAGATAAATTCGGTTCTCGTTCGCCTCCTTCATATTTTTGAATCGCGCGCAAAGAAAGCCCTAGCGCGTCAGCAGTTTTCTGGAGCGTATAACCACGAAAAATGCGTGCCGAACGAAGCCGGTCGTTAAACATTTTATATTCCTCCTGTCAAAATTTCTTGACATACACCCATATTGTACGTTATACTGATTTTGGAATATACGTCCAAAATGGGTGCAAAAAAGGAGATATGTAAAATGACGCTCAAGGAGCGCAGCAAATTATATTATAGCGGAGACAAAGCATCTATTCGGAACATGCCGTTTTGCATCAACTGCGAGTACTTTTGCCAGCATTACGTAAAAGACCCCATATTTGTTACAGGAGAGGCACCGCTTGATGGTGGACACTGTACGTTTTTCCGGAAACGCCGCAGATATTACTTCGCGTATGACACCTGCGAACATTTCCAACGCAGGGAGAAAGGGCGAAATGCCGATGAAATCGTAAATTCAAGTGAAGAACAGGGGAACATCTATTACATAGCAACATTTCAAAATCTAAACGTCTAGGAGGGAGCAAATGGGGAAGTTTAACGTCCGAGAGATGATGGTCCCGAAGGAATCCAGCACAGAAACAGTGGACAGGCCGCGTACAGTGGAACAGATCGCGGTGGAGATCAATTTCTATAAGGCGCAGACGGTTCAGAACATCATCGAGATCGGCAAGCGGCTGATCGAAGCCAAGGAGCGCCTGCCGCATGGGGAATGGGCGGACTGGCTGCGGGATGCAGTGGACTTCAGCGAGCGTTCAGCCCGCAACTTTATGCGGCTGGCAACCGAATACGGAAATCGGCAACCGGTTGCCGATTTGGGCTACACCAAGATGCTGGCGCTTTTACAGGTCCCGGAGGAGGA
>NZ_KE159658.1:2500-23434 GCF_000403395.2 Anaerotruncus sp. G3(2012)
GGTTCTCCCCGAAATAGCTTTAGGGCTAGCGTTGTATTAGATTACCGGAGGTAAAGCACTGAATAGGCTAGGGGCCGAGAGGTTACTGAACCTTATCAAACTCTGAATGCCGGATAATTGATGTACAGCAGTCAGACTACGTGAGATAAGTCTCGTGGTCAAAAGGGAAAAAGCCCAGACCCACAGCTAAGGTCCCAAATACACGTTAAGTGGAGAAGGATGTGGAGTTGCGAAGACAACCAGGATGTTGGCTTAGAAGCAGCCACTCATTTAAAGAGTGCGTAATAGCTCACTGGTCGAGTGACTCTGCGCCGAAAATGTAACGGGGCTAAACGTGTAACCGAAGCTTGGGATTCCGTAAGGAATGGTAGGGGAGCGTCGTATATGGGGTGAAGTATGAGCGTAAGCGCATGTGGACTATATACGAGTGAGAATGCCGGAATGAGTAGCGAGAATTATGTGAGAATCATAATGGCCGAAAGTCTAAGGTTTCTGGAGGAAGGTTCGTCCGCTCCAGGTTAGCCGGGAGCTAAGGTGAGGCCGAAAGGCGTAGCCGATGCACATACGGTAGAGATTCCGTAGCTGCCGAAAGATTTAAGCAGGAGGACACTGTAGAAGGGTATGACCCGGGCGTTGGTTGCCCCGGGCGAAAGGGACCGAAACATAGTAGGGAAGCATACTTGGATACAGGCGAGAAAAGCCCTGTGGATATCTCAGGCACCCGTACCGCAAACCGACACAGGTAGACAGGAAGAGGATTCTAAGGCCAACGGGAGAAGGGTTGTTAAGGAACTCGGCAAGTTGACCCCGTAACTTAGGGAAAAGGGGTGCTCACG
Organism: Anaerotruncus sp. G3(2012); assembly: GCF_000403395.2. Taxonomy (GTDB): domain Bacteria; phylum Bacillota; class Clostridia; order Oscillospirales; family Ruminococcaceae; genus Anaerotruncus. The sequence continues at coordinate 3,337 of NZ_KE159658.1, forward strand.
AGAGTGAGCCGCAGAGAATAGGTCCAGGCGACTGTTTAGCAAAAACACAGCTCTATGCTAAATCGAAAGATGACGTATATGGGGTGACACCTGCCCGGTGCCGGAAGGTTAAGAGGAGGAGTGAGAGCTCTGAATTGAAGCCCCGGTAAACGGCGGCCGTAACTATAACGGTCCTAAGGTAGCGAAATTCCTTGTCAGGTAAGTTCTGACCCGCACGAATGGTGTAACGATCTGGACACTGTCTCAACAGCCCGCCCGGCGAAATTGTAGTACCGGTGAAGATGCCGGTTACCCGCGACAAGACGGAAAGACCCCATGGAGCTTTACTGTAGCTTAATATTGGATTTCGGTATTTCATGTACAGGATAGGTGGGAGGCAGAGAAGCGAATACGCCAGTATTCGTGGAGCCAACGTTGGGATACCACTCTTGAGGTACTGGAATTCTAACCTGCGGCCGTGAAACCGGTCGGGGGACATTGTTAGGTGGGCAGTTTGACTGGGGCGGTCGCCTCCAAAAAGGTAACGGAGGCGCTCAAAGGTTCGCTCAGCATGGACGGAAACCATGCCTTTGAGTGTAAACGCAAAAGCGAGCCTAACTGCGAGAGGGACGTCTCGAGCAGTAACGAAAGTTGGAGTTAGTGATCCGGTGGTATGTGAGTGGAAATGCCATCGCTCAACGGATAAAAGCTACCCTGGGGATAACAGGCTGATCTCCCCCAAGAGTCCACATCGTCGGGGAGGTTTGGCACCTCGATGTCGGCTCATCGCATCCTGGGGCTGAATTCGGTCCCAAGGGTTTGGCTGTTCGCCAATTAAAGCGGTACGCGAGCTGGGTTCAGAACGTCGTGAGACAGTTCGGTCCCTATCTGTCGTGGGCGCAGGATATTTGAGAGGAGCTGTCCCTAGTACGAGAGGACCGGGATGGACGCACCTCTGGTGCACCAGTTGTCTTGCCAAAGGCATAGCTGGGCAGCTAAGTGCGGATCGGATAAACGCTGAAGGCATCTAAGCGTGAAGCCGGCCTCAAGATAAGATATGCCACTGCATAAGCAGGTAAGACCCCTTGAAGACTACAAGGTAGATAGGCCACATGTGGAAGCGTCGTGAGGCGTGCAGCAAGGTGGTACTAATCGGTCGAGGGCTTGACCAAGCGAAGGATAAGGTTTTAGATAGGCGTTTTCATTGTTCGATTTTGAGGGTGCGTAAAGCATCTTAGAGAAGATCCGGCGCGGAAGCGGTGAGAGAACGGCTTCCAATCAGGGAAACCTGAGAAAGCTACACGCGCCATTAGCTCAGTTGGTAGAGCAGCTGACTCTTAATCAGCGGGTCCCGGGTTCGAGTCCCTGATGGCGCACCATTAAGGGCGGCATCGTAACCGAAGCAGGAATGTTCGGTTAGAAGTCCGACAGGAGGAGATAAACCGCCAATCGCACAGCGCAGGCTTGTGCTCTTGGACAGGGACTCCTCACTGATCAAATTGCCACTGGCAAATTGATCGGGCGCTCGGACTGATGGCGCACCAAAGCGGCCCGTTGGTCAAGCGGTCAAGACACCGGCCTCTCACGCCGGTAACGCGGGTTCGATTCCCGCACGGGTCACCAAAGGCTGGTGTTTATTACGTTGAGGATCCACCTGTTCCCATTCCGAACACAGAAGTTAAGCTCAACAGTGCCGACAATACTTGGCGGGTGACTGCCTGGGAAGATAGGTCTATGCCAGCTCTTGAATACAGCACAGCAGATGTTGTGCTGTATTCCCATTTTGCCTTAATAGCTCAGTCGGTAGAGCATGCGGCTGTTAACCGCAGGGTCGTTGGTTCGAGTCCAACTTGAGGCGCCAATTGCCGTCGGCAGGCGATCAATATGCCGAACGGCTGGTGTTTATTACGCTGAGGTTCCACCTGTTCCCATTCCGAACACAGAAGTTAAGCTCAGCAGTGCCGACAATACTTGGCGGGAGACCGCCCGGGAAGATAGGTCTATGCCAGCATGAAAAAGACTCGGAGGAGACTCCGAGTCTTTTCTTTTTATTGATCCAGCAGGGATTCGCACTGGCGGACAAATTCAATCGGGTGCTGGGATTTCTGGGCCACTTCTTCGGCGGACATACCCTGCCGCAAAAAACGACAGATGACCGTCTGCATACTTTCTCCGACCTCGATGATATGTCCATCCGGGTCATAAAAGCGGATCAGACGCTGCCCCCACGGCATATCCTGTACTGGATGCACCAATTCGACCGTTTGGGTTCCCAGATGTTGCAGAAAGCTATCAAAAGATTCTGTTTCGAAGTAAAGCTCCGTATCATGAGGCTTCTTTTTTAAAACAGAACTGGGTTTTCCGATGAATTGCAACCAGCTTTCTTCCGTTTGTAGGGCGAAGCCACCGTTGAAGGTGATGTTTGCGCCGAAATCCAGAATGACCTCCTGTGCGAGCAGGGTCTCATAGAAAGCGCGGGAGGCCGCTAAATCCGAAACGACCAACATGGGACATTGCAATTTCATGTAGCTTTCTCCTTCCGTTTTTTGGGCTTCGGAGGAGGGAGAGCGTCGCAGACAGCGCGAACAAGCTGTGCCAGAAATGCGGTATCCTCCAGATTTTCGACCAAAAAGTGGGTGTCCTTGCCGCCGGTTGGGGCGACGGGGGTTGCATTTGGGAAAAACGGCTCGGATACAGGAAGCCGTTTGATGTAAAACTGATTGCCGCACACCGCCCCGACGACCTTTAGGTCGCAGTAAACCACGTAATCCCCCATCATTTTATAGTGGCTGATCGCCCCGGCTTCCCGGAGCTGCTCCTCCACAAACTGCATAAAGTCAGGCGTGGACGCCATTGGACATCTCCTCTTTCCATTGTTTGCACTGTTCAATCCGCTTGCCGCCGTCCCCCTGCTTTGGATCATAGGCAAATTGTTTCAGCAGTTCGCAGGAAAATTCCGGACATTCCCCACAATGTGAAAGCTGTTTTTGCTCACAGCAGGATTTCACCGGGCAGGCGTCCCCCCAGAACGGTTTGTTGATCTTCGTGCAGCCTTGGCAGCCGGGTTGTTCTCGATATTCACAGGCAGAGCAGAGCAACCCGCATCTTGATTCGATCATGAGAATTCCTCCTTCATATTTTTGGGTAACAATAGAAACAATTCTATCATAGCTCAAAATTTAAACGGTTCCTTGTAAAAATCGGACTTATTTTGGAGGAATGTCCGGGGGGAAACCCCGCAAATTTCGTGGAAATCACGGTCAAAATGCGCCTGATCGTAAAATCCGGTTTCCTGTGCAAGGCTGGCCAGGCTGTGGCTGGCCTCCATCAGGCGGATAGCGGCGTTGATCCGGGAGAGCCGCGCAAATGTTTTGACACCCATGCCAAAATGAAGGCGGAACAGCCGGTTCAGATGGCGCTCGCTGTAATGTTCCAGCCGGGAAAGCTCCTGCACCGAAAGCAGGCCATCTGCATGTATCAGCCGGTTTGCGGCCGATACAGCCGCATCCGGGAGTGGATGCAGAAACAGGCGGTGCAGAAAGAGCCTGTCCAGCTTTTCGACCAGTTCCTGCGCCGTTGAGGTCGTTTGGAGGGTCTCACAGATTGCATGGTGCAGTGCGGCATCGACCTGCTCGAGCGGGAGCCGGAGGTCGCGCAGAGCAGCCTGGTTGCCGTAGAGCAGCGAAAACAGCCCTCCGGGGAGGAATTCCACGAAGAGCCGGAAGGGAACCGGGCGGGTGGATACATCCACCACCCGGGTGGTCGCGCCCCATACCTGTCCGCAGATCTGCCCATTTTCACAGGTAAACACCAGACAGCCGCTCGCATCGGGGATGAGGGAAAGTGCAGGGGAGCTGGTTCCATAGCTGTTCCGCTCGATTGAGACGGTGTAATGGGCGATCAGCGGGCGCAAAAGGGAATGGGGCTTCAGATAGAACTGGCCCGGCAGGACAAGGATCGGGTCGATCTCGGCAAATGAGGAGGGGAGTACCATCAATACTCCCTCTGTAAGCCCACCACACGCCCGAGAATCATCAGATGGTCGGTATAGATCGGTTCCATCGTATCATTTTCCGGCTGAAGCCGAAAGCCGCCGTTTTCTTTATAAAACCGCTTGACCGTTGCCTCATCATCAATCAGCGCGACGACGATTTCGCCATTTTCAGCGGTGGGGGTCCGGCGGGCGATAATCAGATCGCCGTCGAGGATGCCGGCTTTGATCATGCTTTCCCCGCGCACCCGCAGGGCAAACAGTTCTTTTGAATTTCCCCGCAGCTGTACCGGGATGTATTCTTCGACCGACTCAACCGCCAGAATGGGCTGTCCAGCGGTGACAACGCCGAGCACAGGGATGTGGGAAACCTGGCTGCCCGGCAGGCGGATCGAGCGGTTCAGCCCGTCTCCACGCTCAATGTAGCCTTTTTCCTCGAGGCTGGTCAGATAACGGTGCACCGACGAAGTGGATTTGATGCCCAGTTCCGCACCGATCTCGCGTACACTGGGGATAACGCCCTTTTCAATCGACCGCCGGATCAGGTCAAATACAGCGGATTCCTTTGTAGTAAGCTCCCGCAAGACGATCCCTCACTTTCTCAATATAGGGTTTCTTCTGTATCATCGGCATAAGCTGGCTCCTGTAATCCTGCTGACAGCAGCTGCCTGCGGAAATCCCGCCGCAGGCGTGAAAAGAAGGATTCTTTTCAGATGCTCTCATTATAACATATCTTTTTCAGAATTTCAAACGTATGTTCCAAACAACTTTATTGCCATGTTTTGCGCCGTATAATCGGCAAATTTCGACGCTATCAATAGAATGTTCAGAGAAAATGTGAATATTTTTCATGGTTCGTACACGGCTCATTCACACACTATTTTGAGGATCCGTTATAATATAACTGTACTCAAGATTAGCCGCAAACATTTTGAGTATCTCTACCCTCCTCAAAACACACCTCAAACAAGCTGAACCGGATGCACAGGCATCCGGTTCTTTTCTTTTTGTCCGGGGGTTGCTGCCTGGGCAGAGAGAAAGACCGGTTTTTCCGTTTCCAGCGGAAAGACCGGCCTTTTTGTGTTTTGTACAGCGTTCAGGGCTGTCTGAGGATACGGAACAGAAACCACAGCAAGCCGTATGTGATCGGCTGATGGAGCATATAAATCCAGATGGTATGACGTCCGACCCGGGCGAGCAGCGGCAGATGGCTTTCGTAAGCGATGGCAGGCATCCTTCCTTCCCGGGCATAGACCCCCAGGAAAGAACCGGCCAAAAAGAGGAAAAGCCAGGGGACCAGCGGGAAATAGTCGGAGGAATAGAAACCGGCGGCAGGGAATCCAAAGGGGAACAGCCACCCGGATTCGTAAAGGGCATCGGGGAGCCGGAAGAGCAGAGGAGGAATCCCGATGGCGCGATAGGGGACATACAGGGTAGCAAAGAGCAGGAATCCAAAAACCGGGGCCCCCAACGGGGTGGGGATCCGGTCGAGCAGGGGCTCGAGCAGGGCAAAAAGAACCATCGATGCCCCAAGCAGATGCAGGACCCCAAACCGGACGATCTGTTCCGGGATGAACAGACTGGTCACAACGGTCAGCACCATGCCAAGCCCGAAGGTCAACAGGCCGCGTTTCAGGTTGTTGCGGGAGAACCGGCAGCAGATGCCCGAGACGGTAATGAACGAGGTGGCAATGAAAAGCTGAAGCCAGTGCATCAGCGGGGAGCTGAAAAACGGCCAGTTCACGCCGAAGATATAGACCAGATCGTAAGCGGCGTGATAAAAGACCATCAGCAGGATCACCAGGCCGCGCAGTTCATCGAGCAGAGGAACCCGGCGGAAATTGGAATCGGACATCGAAAACGGACCTCCCTGAAAAACAGTTGTGCTGTTGTCTTACAGCGAAAAAGCGGTTCAAAAAACCCGATCACTGTTTTTCTCTGATTTCAAAATAGGGCTGTTTGGAAAATCGAAACGGCCGACCCTCTCCACAAGCCCAGATAAAAGTGCAAAGCCAGCGGGGCCGAGGGACAAAGCCGCCGCAGGTGTGGAATTACTGCGGGAGATGCCGGTTGATGACTGCGCGGGCGGTTTCGGTATCGTCGAGCATGAGCATGACCACATATTCCCCCTGCTCAAAGATGACCGCGTCCTGTGCGATCCGGTAGGAATTGTAGATGTCGAAATTTTCGAACTCCTTGACCCGGCTCACCTTGACCTGTTCGAGCGATTCACGCACATCTGCGCGGTATTCCGGGTAAGGTTTGAGCAGGAATACATCCGCCACACCATACCGCCCGGACGCGTATTTCACGTGGAATTCCTCGAGATAGTCAGGGTTGATGAAGAACTTGTTTTTGAGCAGGTCCCGGTTGGCAAACGCAAGGCCGCGTACATCCACGGTTTCATAAATTTCCTCAAGCGCCTGGGCGGCAGCCTCCTCTTCCTCAAAGTACAGCGTCAGCCCTTCTCCGGAATCAGCTATACCGCTGTCCAGATACACCTCTGCGCTGGTCTGTGCGGAATCGCAGCCGCCCAACGGGAAGGCCAGCAGGATTGCCGCACAAAAGCAGATCAGCCGTTTCAAAAAAACGCCTCCAGTTCAATCTCAATAGACCGGTTTCACGTGCGGCAGATCGTTGCCCGCCGCCGAAAAGCAGATCTTTCTTTTTTCAATGGTTTGATGATATCAAATTAGAGTATACCGGATTTTGTCCTGCGGTTCAACTGTAACAATCCACCTTTTAAACAATGTTTACAAACCCCCCTTTTTTTGGTCAGAACCGGCAGAACAGAGAATCGAATATCCAGCAGATTTCCTTGCAAATCCGCATGAAATTTGCTATAGTTTGTACAAGGGACCTTTAAAGTCTGTATCCAAAACAGCTTCTAAGAACCCGTTCAGTAGTTATGCAAGGGGGCTTTTTCACTTGCAAAAAGCCCCCTCTTGCCGCTTCGCGGCAATTCACCCGAAAAAGGCGCTTCACAGGAGAAAGCGTTCCGCGCTCTGCGGAGCGCGGCCAAAGGCTCTGCCTTTGGAAACCGCGATTTTTTGAAAAAAATCGAGTAAAACTTTAAATTATGGAAACCGGAGCAAAGAAATGGAGTAAAACTTTAGGTGCTAAACAGGCTCTAAGATCATTATGGGGGATGTTGCATGGAAAAATTTGATCTCGACCGGTTTGCTGCCATCACCGGGTTGGTGATGCTGGCAGTAGCGGCGGTGATTGTAGTTGTCCGGATCGCTTACAACTGGCGCAGAAATGAGCACAGTGAAAAATGCAGGGTCAGCCGCCGGCTGAAGCGGTTTGCCGCACCGCGCGGATTCCGGGTGCTGGATGACGTGAAACTGGAGGCCAACGGGCAAACCGGCTGGGCGGATCATATCCTGATTGGATATTTTGGGGTCCTGCTGGTTTATGATATTATCTTTGCCGGGGATTATTACGGAAAGCCCGGTGACAAATACTGGTCGCTCGGCGTTCCTGGACAGGGGCGTTATCGGATGGAAAATCCCCTGCTTCAGGCCGACCGTTGCGCCGGACGGGTGCTCTATCTGCTGCATGAGGCGGGGATCAAGCTGCCCTCCCCCGAGCATGCGGTGGTGATTACCGCAGCTAAACGCGGGGTCACCAGTTATATCAAATCCGAAGATGTGGTGCAGTTTTCCGAACTGGGGAAACTGCTTGGGCGGACGAAGTTTCAACAGGACCGGGACGTGGATGTGGAAAAGGTAGCGGAGGTGCTCGCCGCCGCGCAGGCCAGCCCGGAAAAGTTCCATTCCGGGCGGGATAGGAAGGCGGACGGCTGAGAACCTGTTTGGTATTTCAAGTTTTACTCAATTTTATCGAGAAAAATTTCGGGGCGCAAGCGCCCTTCTTCGGGGGGCTTCTCGGGCTTTCAGCCCGAAGCGCGCTTCGCGCGACGCCCCCTCAGTTTGCCTTACGGGCTGGGTGCCGCTTTTTTCCAAAACGAAAGTTTTACTCGATTTTTTCCAAAAAATCGCGGTTTCCAAAGGCAGAGCCTTTGGTCGCTCATCGCAATGAGCGAAATACTTTATCCTGTGAAGCGCGTTTTTCGGGTGAATTGCCGCGAAGCGGCAAGAGGGGGCTTTTTGCAAGTGAAAAAGCCCCCTGCATCAAACTGTTTTGACCATGATAAAACGACCGCGCACCGATGCGAAAGACAGATCGGTACGCGGTTTTTCTGCATTTTGAGAAAGTGCGCTTTTCAGGCTTTCTCCCAGTCCATGCAGCGGTAGCGGGCTGCAATCTCTCCGGCGATCTGCGCCACTGTTTGGCTGGCATCCACTGTGAAGGAAGATGCCTCCAGATAGCATGTGCGCCGCGCCTCGAACAGCGCATACAGCTCCTCCGGCGTGCTCGACTGCACGATCGGGCGGTCGCTCCACCTGATCCGCTGGTAACAGATCGGAAATGCTGCATCCAGAAAGACCACGAGATCCTCTCGAGAAAGCGCGTCGATATTGCGCCGGAAGGTGAGCGCGCCGCCGCCGGTTGAGACGACACATCGGGAGCGTCCCGCCAGGCGCTTGACCGCCTGGTGCTCGAGATCGCGGAAATACGGTTCCCCCTGCGCGGCAAAAATTTCCGGAATGGGGACCCCCTGCTCGAATTCGATCTCGGCGTCCAGGTCCACATAGGAAAGGCCGGTCAGCCGCGCCAGATGCTGTCCCACAGTGGTTTTGCCGCAGCCCATGAAACCGCAGAGGATGATATTACGCATCTGCTTCCCCCGCTTTCCGGTCGAGCAGGGCATTCATCTCGTCGACCAACAGATCAATCTGCGCGGGTAAAAACTGCGAGCCATGCCAGATTTCGTGTGCAACCGCTGCCTGCCAGACGAGCATTTCCATCCCGCCCGCAAAAGGGACCCCAGCTTTCCTTGCATCGCAGAGCAGCCGGGTTTCACGAGGGTTGTAGATGCAGTCAAACACGGCGCCGGCTCGCGCAGTGACCGGCCCGGGCAGCGGGGAAATACCGGTTTGCGGGGACATCCCGACCGGCGTTGCATTGATGATCAGCCCGAACGGGCGGTCGAGCGCATCAAGCGTGGAAACCTGCACCGAACAGCCGAACCGTTCGCTGATCTCGCGTGCGAGCGCCTGCCCTTTTGAAAGATCGCGCACAGCGATGGTCAGTTCCGCGCCCTGCCGGACCGCCTCGATCGCAAACATCCGCCCGACGCCGCCCGCCCCGGCCACACAGACGGAGGTTTTCAGCGAAAATCCATGGGCCTGCATCGTGCGCAGGAACCCGTCACAGTCGGTATTGTAGCCAGTCATCCGGCCATCCTGCACCCGGACGGTATTCACCGCCCCGTAAAGGGCCGCAGAATCGTCCAAACTGTCGAGGAAGGGAAGGATTGCCTGTTTATAGGGAATCGTAATATTGAACCCTTCCAGCCCGCGCAGGATGGGGACCTGTGTTTCCAGCTTGTCCGGCGGGAACGGGAACAGGCTGTAGCTGTCCGTCCGTCCCTCAAGCGCGAAGAGCCGTTCGTGGATTTGCGGGGACATACTGTGCCCCAGCGGATGCCCGATCAGCCGATAGCCGCCCATCTGCCCGCCCTCACAGGGAGCCCTTGAGCTTTTCAAGGGTCTTGAGGTTCTCAACGTTCATGGCGGATGCTTGTTTGAACCCACGTTTGACCAGCATGGTCAGCACCTTGTTGGGACCGAGTTCGACAAACCGTTCGATCCCGTCGGAGAGCATCGCAGAGACCTCCTCATGGAACCGGACCGGAGAAATCAGATGTGTTGCGAGGTATTCGACAAGATCCGTGTCGGGATCGAGCGGTTTCGCGTTAAGATTAGAGTAGAATGGTTTGGAAAGCGGGTTGGTTTTGACATCTGCGATCGCAGCGCGGAACTCCTCGGCGGCAGGAGCCATCATCCTGGAGTGGAACGCGCTCGAAACCGCCAGCTTGACCGCTTTGGCGCCCATCCCCGCAAGGCGGTCCGCAGCCGCCTGCGCGGCCTCCACTTCGCCTGCGATCACCGTCTGGGACAGGCTGTTGAAGTTGACCGGCAGCAGGTAGCCGGGGGTTTCCTCGCAGACGCGCGAGACCGTCTGTTCATCGCTGCCGACAATCGCAAACATGCTGCCCGGGTTTGCGTCCGCTGCCCGTTGCATCGCGGCCGCACGCGCGCCGATCACCCGGAACCCGTCCTCGAGAGAGAAAGCACCCGCTGCGGTGAGGGCGGCGTACTCGCCCAGTGAATGCCCGGCGAATGCGTCCGGCTGCAAAAATTCGGATACCACCGCATAAGCCGCCATCGAAACCGCGAAGATCGCGGGCTGGGAAACCTTTGTCTGGGCGAGGGACGCCTCGTCCCCCTCGAACGAGAGCTTTGCCAGATCAAAGCCTAGGATATCCCCGCCGCACTCGTAGACTGCACGCGCCGCCGGGAAGGCCTCGTAAAGCTCCTTTCCCATGCCGGGATACTGGGAGCCTTGTCCACTGAAAAGGAAAGCTGTTTTTGCCATCACTGATCGCTCCATTCTTTGAAATAGTTTAGGGACTGCCTGAAAAATGGAAATAGCCATCTTTTTATAGAAGCAGCGTCTGCTGTGAAAAATCTGCTCATTCCCTCTTTTCAACAGGCCCTTGGTTCTCTCAAACGCCTGACGCTGTCTTACCGGCCAAAGGGGCCAGCGCCTTTCTTCCGGGATTCCCGTCCCGGCGGGCCGGGAGCGGTTTTCCGGGCCTGCTTTTGACCCGGTGAAACAGCTTGCAGCCGGGGCGGCCAAAAAAATTCACAAATTAGGTATTGACAAATTATGGCCTCTCCCTTTATCATAATGAAGGAATATAACAACTGTTACATTTTTGCCCTTCCCGATTTCAGGAGCACAGTACACGGCTGGCACTGTGTCTGACAGGGAATATCTGCTGGATATTTTACCACAGCCAGCAGGAGGGATGCAAGGCCCGGGGCGAAAAAGGCAGGGGAAACAGGAGCAGTACATGACAGGAATCAGGATATGCGGAACAGGCAGCTATCTGCCTGACCATGTAGTAGAAAACGAAGCATTCACCCGGATCGTGGAAACCTCGGACGAATGGATCCGCACCCGTACCGGAATCAGCCGGCGGCATATTGCAGAGCAGGACACCTGCTGGAGCATGGGGGTCAAGGCGGCGCAGCGGGCAATAGAAGCGGCAGGGGTCCGCCCGGAGGAGATTGACCTGATCCTCTTTACCACCGTAACGGCGGATTATCTCTCCCCATCGATGAGCTGCATAGTACAAGGGGAGATTGGGGCGGTCCACGCCTCCTGTATCGACATCGCCTGTGCCTGTGCGGGATATGTCTACGCGCTGGATATGGCGCGGCGGTATCTCGCCTGTGGGGATATACACACCGTTTTGATCGTGAGCAGTGAGATGCTCTCCCGGGCCACCGACTTTTCCGACCGTTCGACCTGCGTGCTGTTTGGGGATGGTGCGGGCGCATGTGTCGTGCAGGCGGAGGATGTGCTGTTTGCCACCGATCTTGGGGCGGACGGGACCGGTGCACATTTCATGTTCGGCCGCCACCGCCGCCCGGAAATCCCGTTTGCGGGACAGCCTGCGGCGGAAAACCAGATCTGCGGGATTCCGGCGCAGGACGGGACCTTCTATATGGATGGAAAAGCGGTTTACAAGTTCGCAACCGCCGCCATGCCCGATACACTCCGCCGCTGCTGCGACAAGGCGGGGATTGGGCTGTCCGACCTGGACTGGGTGGTCCCCCACCAGGCAAACATTCGGATCATCCAGACCGCGATGAAAAAGCTTGGCCTGCCGATGGAAAAGGCGTGGGTGAACATCCATGAGACCGCAAATACCAGTTCAGCCAGCATCCCGATTGCGCTGGATGAGATGATCCGCGCGGGCCGGCTGACCCGGGGGCAGAAGGTCGGGGTTGCCGGATTCGGCGCAGGGCTGGTCTATGCGGGAGCGGTATTCTCCTACTAACCCCCCTTTTTTCCCTAACCGGCCGAACGCTTGGCGCAGGGTACGGATGCACACAGCGGCCGGCAGAAGCCAGAGGGCTGGGGAAGGTTCGGCATTGGAAACGTTTCAAATACAGGAAAATGAAAATAAGGTGGAAACAAACATGATAAAAACAGAGATTACCCGGATGCTGGGCATCCAATACCCGCTCTTCCAGGGCGGGATGGCATGGGTCGCGGACGCAAAACTTGCTGCTGCGGTTTCCAACGCAGGAGGCCTTGGCCTGATCGGGGCGTCTGCTGCCCCGGGCGAGGTGGTCGAAGGGATGATCCGGGAGGCAAAATCCCTCACCGATAAACCGTTCGGCGTCAACGTCATGCTGATGAGCCCGTTTGCCGACGATGTGGCGCGCATCTGTGCCGAACAGGGGGTCAAGGTTGTGACCACCGGCGCGGGCAACCCCGGAAAATACATGGAGATGTGGAAAAATGCAGGGATCAAGGTGATCCCGGTGGTCGCGTCGGCGGCGCTCGCCAAACGGATGGAGCGCGCGGGTGCGGATGCGGTGGTCGCGGAGGGCTGCGAATCGGGCGGCCATATCGGGGAGCTGACCACCATGACGCTGGTGCCGCAGGTTGTGGACGCGGTTTCGGTCCCGGTTATTGCGGCGGGCGGCATCGCGGATGCGCGCGGGGTCGCCGCGGCGTTTGCGCTGGGGGCACAGGCGGTGCAGTGCGGCACCATCTTCGTCTGCGCGGAGGAAAGCCCGGCGCATGAGAACTATAAAAACCTGATCGTCAAGGCCAAAGATACCGAGACGATCGTGACCGGCCGCAACGGCGGCGCACCGATCCGGTCGCTCAAGACCAAGCTGACCCGCAAGCTCGCCAAGATGGAGCATGAGGAGATCTCGCTCGAGGAGTTTGAAAAGTTTGCGGCCGGCTCGCTGCGCAAAGCGGTGCAGGACGGCAACCTCGAAGAGGGCAGCTTTATGGCGGGGCAGATTTCGGGCCTGGTTTCCCGGATCGCCCCTGCAAAGGTGATCGCGGATGAACTGATGCAGACCAGCGAAGCGCTGCTGAAAAATCTGGTTGCTGAGAGGGGGATTACGTTTGAGTAAGGTTGCACTGGTCACAGGCGCCAGACAGGGGATCGGCCGCGCAATCTCGTTTGCGCTGGCACAGCAGGGGTTCGATGTGGCGATCAACTGCCGCAACGAGCAGACTGCGCTGGCAGCCCGGGAGGTCGCCAACGAATGTATGAAGCATGGGGTGGACGCCGATTGCTTTACCGCGGATGTGTCGCAGTTTGAGGAGTGCGCCGAGATGGTCAAGCGGGTGATGGCGCGCTGGGGCAGGATCGACGTGCTGGTCAACAACGCGGGGATCACCCGCGACGGCCTGATCGCCCGGATGGGGGAGGCACAGTTCGACGACGTGATCGCGGCGAACCAGAAGAGTGTTTTTAACATGATGCGGCAGGTGGTGCCGGTGATGATGAAACAGCGCGGCGGACGGATCATCAACATCTCGTCGGTAGCGGGTGTCTATGGGAACGCCGGGCAGCTCAACTATTCGGCTTCCAAGGCCGCGATCATCGGGATGACCAAATCTGCGGCCAAAGAGCTTGGTGCGCGGGGGATCACCGTCAACGCGGTGGCGCCCGGCTTTATCGAAACGGATATGACCGAAAAGCTGCCGGATAAGGCAAAGGCGGCGATTATCGAGCGGATCTCGCTGGGTCGGACCGGGAAACCGGAGGACGTTGCCAACGCGGTGGCGTTCCTCGCGGGGGACAGCGCGTCCTACATCACCGGGCAGGTGCTCTGTGTGGACGGCGGAATCGTCATGTGAACGGAGATAGAAAACAGAGGAGTGCAAAAGAATGAAACGAGTGGTCATCACATCGGTTGGCGCAGTCACACCGGTTGGTCTGGATGCAGAAAGCATGTGGCAGAACGTCAAACAGGGGAAACATGGATTTGCGCCGATCTCGTCGTTTGATACCTCCCGGCTGAAGGTGAAAAATGCGGCGGAGATCCGCAACTGGGACCCGGTCGCAATGGGGCTGAACAAGAAGGAAGCCCGCCGGATGGACCGGTATACCCAGTTTGCGATGGCAGCGGCAAAGCAGCTGATCGACAGTGCAGGCGATCTTTCGGGGATCGACCCCTATCGCGCGGGCGTCATCGTCGGCAGCGGGATCGGCGGCTTTCAATCGACCGTCACCGAGCACGCAAAGTTTTTGGAAAAAGGCCCGGACCGGGTATCGGTCTTTCTGATTCCCATGATGATCTGTAATATGGCGGCTGGCCAGATCGCGATTGAATACAAGTTCAGAGGGGATAATTTCGCCCCGGTCACTGCCTGCGCCACCAGCGCACACGCGATCGGGGAGGCGTTCCGCAAGATCAAGGATGGATACCTCGACCTCTGCATCACCGGCGGTTCGGAAGGCTCGATCAATGAATTTGCAGTAGCGGGGTTCCAGAACATGGGCGCGCTCACCGAATCACAGGATTGTGACCGGCTCTGTATCCCGTTTGACAAGGAGCGCAGCGGGTTTGTCATGTCCGAGGGCGCGGGGCTGCTGCTGCTCGAGGAGTATGAGCACGCGAAAGCGCGCGGCGCACAGATCCTCGGGGAGATCGTGGGCTATGGCGCAACCGACGACGCCCACCACATCACCGGGCCGGACCCGGAGGGCGACGGCGCGGCACACGCGATGCTGCATGCGATCCGGGAAGCCGGGATCGAACCCGGGGAGGTCGGCTATATCAACGCGCATGGTACCTCCACCCCGCTGAACGAGCAGTGTGAAACTGCGGCGATCAAGCGGGCGTTCGGGGAACACGCCTACAAGCTGGCGGTCAGCTCGACCAAGTCGGTCACCGGGCATATGCTCGGCGCGGCAGGCGGGGTGGAAGCGATCATCACCATGAAGGCGCTCGAAGAGGGAGTCCTCCCCCCCACTGTCGGTTACAAGGTCCCGGATGAACTGTGCGACCTCGACTATGTGACCGAAGGTGCGCGCAAAACCGAGATCAAATACGCGCTTTCCAATTCGCTCGGGTTCGGCGGGCACAATGCTTCGCTACTTCTGAAGAAATTTGAGGGTTGACAAGATGGCAAAGGAAATGACGATCGAACAGATCCAGGCGCTGATGGA
The DNA here is from genome assembly GCF_000403395.2 of Anaerotruncus sp. G3(2012). Classification (GTDB taxonomy): domain Bacteria; phylum Bacillota; class Clostridia; order Oscillospirales; family Ruminococcaceae; genus Anaerotruncus. The sequence continues at coordinate 18,435 of NZ_KE159658.1, forward strand.
CAGTATGCACAAAAACGAGATCAGCGAGCTGGTTTACGAGGTGGAGGAATTCCGCCTGAAAATCAAAGGCCAGCAGGCGCCGTCTATAGCGCCGGCCCCGGCCCCCGCCGCTGCGGTGCAGGCGGCCCCGGTCGCGGTGGCAGTCGCAGCCGCGGAAGCCTCCGTCCCCGCCCCGGAAAAACAGCCAGAGGGCAAGGTCATCACTTCCCCGATTGTCGGGACGTTCTATGCGGCAAGCTCGCCGGATAAAGACCCGTTTGTCAAGGTCGGGCAGGCGGTTTCCGAAGGGGACATCGTGTTCATCGTCGAGTCGATGAAGGTGATGAACGAGGTGCCCGCGGATAAGAGCGGCGTGGTCGCCGAGGTGCTGGTCGAGAACGGCGCGCCGGTCGAATACGGCCAGCCGGTTCTGCGGCTGGAATAAGGGGGCGTTTGCATGGTATTGCTGGACAAAGAGCAGATCAAACAGATCATCCCCCACCGGGACCCGTTCCTGCTGATCGACGAGGTCGAGGAGATGGAGCTGGGCAAACGGGTGGTGGCGAAAAAATATATTGCGCCTGATTCCTACTGGTTCCAGGGGCATTTCCCGGGCCATCCGGTCACACCGGGCGTCCTGACCATTGAGATGCTGGCGCAGGCGGGCGCGGTGTGCGTGCTGTCGATGCCGGAAAACAAAGGAAAGCTCGCCTTTTTTGCGAAGATCGACAAGGCCAAGTTCCGACGTCCGGTGCTGCCGGGGGATACGGTGCGGCTGGAGGTCGAAATGCTCAAGCTGAAATCCAGCTTTGGGACCGGCACCGCGACCGCGACGGTCGACGGGGAGCTGGCAGCGAGCGCAGAGATCACCTTCGCACTCAGCAAAGGCGAAAACGCATAAATTTTATCGGAACAAAAAGGCTCTTATAGCAATCTGTTTCGCATTTTGCAAGGGCGCTTTTTCTCTTGTAAAAAGCGCCCTCCTGCCGCCCGTTGGGCGGCAATTCACCCGAAAAACTGCCGCCTTCGGCGGTTGCGCTCCGAAACGCTTCGCTGCGGCTCGCAGTGCGATGAGCGGCCAAAGGCTCTGCCTTTGGAAACCGCAATTTTTCGAGAAAAATTGCGTAAAGCTTTTAATTGGGGATAGATTTTTTGGGGGCTTACAAAACCAAAAGTTTCGTCCACCTTTTCAAAGGTGGCGGGGTCGAGGGGCAGAACCCCCGCCGCCGCGCGCACGCGGCGGGACGCTTTTTTGAGAGGGGAAAATGATGGTTTCAAAAGTGCTGATTGCCAACCGCGGGGAGATCGCGGTGCGCATTATCCGCGCCTGCCGTGAAATGGGCCTGCCGACGGTGGCGGTCTGCTCGACAGCGGATAGAAGGGCGCTGCACGCGCAGATTGCAGACGAATGTGTGTGCATCGGCCCGCCTGCCTCCAAGGACAGCTATCTGAATATGCACGCGATCCTTGCGGTCTGTGAGCAGACCGGTGCGGACGCAATCCACCCCGGGTTTGGTTTCCTGTCGGAGAACGCCTATTTTGCGCGTCTCTGTGCCACCTGTGGGGTCAAGTTTATCGGGCCTTCCCCCGAGTCGATCGAGCTGCTCGGCAACAAAGCCCGCGCCAAAGAGACAATGAAACAGGCCGGGGTGCCGGTTGTGCCGGGAAGTGACGGCGCGGTTGCCGACGCGCAGGAGGCGCGGGAGATCGCTGGCCGGATCGGCTATCCGGTGATGGTCAAAGCTTCGGCGGGCGGCGGCGGACGCGGTATCCGGATCGCCCGTTCTGCCGATGAGATCGAATCCGCCTACGACGCCGCACAGCAGGAGGCGATCGCCTGCTTTGGGGATGGGGACATCTATCTGGAGAAGTTCCTGGTCAATCCCCGCCATATCGAAATCCAGGTGCTGGCCGACGAGCATGGGAATGTGCTGCATCTCGGCGAGCGGGACTGTTCGGTCCAGCGGCGCAACCAAAAGCTGATTGAAGAGTGCCCGTCCCCAGCGCCGGTGATGAACGAAAGCCTGCGCAGCCGGATGGGTGAAGCTGCCAAAGCCGCAGTGCGTGCCGCCGGATACTACAACGTTGGCACAATCGAATTCCTGGTGGATGAACAGGGGAACTTCTATTTCATGGAGATGAACACCCGCATTCAGGTAGAGCATCCGGTCACCGAAACGGTCACCGGGGTGGACATCGTGAAAACCCAGCTTGCGATCGCGCAGGGAAAACGCCTGGGCCTGCGTCAGGAAGAGATCACCATGCAGGGCCACGCGATCGAATGCCGGATCAACGCCGAAAATCCGGCGCTGGATTTCCGTCCCTCGCCGGGGGAGATCAGCTCGCTCTATATGCCGGGCGGACCGGGGGTGCGGATCGACAGTGCGGTCTACGCCGGATATACCATCCCGCCCTACTACGACTCGATGATCGCCAAGCTGATCGTCCACGCGGCGACCCGCCGGGAAGCGATCATGAAGATGCGTTGGGCATTGGCGGAATTTCTGGTGGAAGGGGTCGACACCAACATCGACTTCCAGCTCTCCCTGCTGCATAACAAGGAGTTCACCGAGGGCGATTACGACATCGGGTTCCTCGACCGCCTGCTCCACAAGTAAATCTGCAAACGGAGGTGTATGAAAATGCTTGAGGATCTGTTTTCCAAGGTCAAAACGAGGGCTTCCTACGATAAGCCCCGTGTCCCAAAGGGGAAAGTGAGCATCCCGGAAAATCTGATGTTCAAATGCCCCCGCTGCGGCAAGGTGGAGTTCATGGATGCGTTCCTGCTCGGCAACAAGGTCTGCCCCAGCTGCGGCTACCACGCCCGGCTCACCGCGCAGGAAAGAATTGAGCAGATTGCGGATAATTTCACGTTTATTGAGTATGACAAGCATATGAAGAGCCTCGATCCGATTGATTTTCCCGGCTATCCGGAAAAGGTCTACCATCTGCGCCGCAAAACCGGCCTGCGGGATGCGGTCATCACCGGGGAATGTACGGTTATGGGCAGCCCCTGCGCAATCGGTGTGATGGATACCCGGTTCATGATGGCGTCGATGGGCTCGGTGGTGGGAGAAAAGGTCACCCGCCTGTTTGAGCAGGCGGAGGGCAGGCGGCTCCCGGTTGTGCTCTTTACAGCCAGCGGCGGCGCGAGGATGCAGGAAGGGATCATCTCGCTGATGCAGATGGCCAAAACTTCCGGTGCAGTTGGGCGGCATTCCAAACGGGGGCTGCTCTATATCACCGTTCTGACCGATCCGACCACCGGCGGCGTGACCGCCAGCTTTGCCTCACTGGGGGACATCATCATCGCCGAGCCAAAGACGCTGGTGGGGTTTGCAGGGCGCCGGGTGATCGAAGGAACGATCAGGCAGCGGCTGCCCGAAGATTTCCAGTCAGCGGAGTTTGCACAGGAGCATGGGTTTGTTGACCTGATTGTAGAGCGCAGCGCCATGCGCAAGACCATTTCGCAGCTGCTCAAGCTGCATCAGACAGGGGGTGCCGGCGATGGCAAAGACAGCCTGGGATAGAATGCAGATCATCCATGAGAAAAACCGTCCGACCGTACGGGACTATCTGCCGATGGTGTTTGAAAATTTTATCGAGCTGCATGGGGACCGCTTCTACGGGGATGATGCGGCGATCCTGGGAGGGATCGGTACGCTGGATGGCCAGCCGGTCACAGTGCTTGCACAGGTCAAGGGGCGCGACCTCAAGGAGAACCAGCAGACCAATTTTTCGATGCCCCATCCGGAGGGCTACCGCAAGGCCCTTCGTCTTGCCAAACAGGCGGAGAAGTTCCACCGTCCGGTGGTCTGCCTGATCGACACGCCCGGCGCCTTTTGCGGCATAGGCGCGGAGGAGCGCGGACAGGGAGAGGCAATCGCCCGCAATCTCATGGAGTTTATGCAGCTTGAAACCCCGGTCATTTCGATCGTGCTGGGGGAGGGCGGCAGCGGCGGCGCGCTTGCGCTGGGTGTCTGTGACGAGCTGGCGATGATGCAGAACGCGATCTATTCGGTGATCTCGCCGCGCGGGTTCGCGTCGATCCTCTGGAAAGACCCCTCCCGTGAGAAGGAAGCGGCAAATATTATGCGGATCACAGCGGAGGACCTGGTTGAGTTCGGGGTCGCGGAAACGATTATCCCTGAGCCGGACGGAGGGGCGCATATCGACCCCGAGGCGGCCGCGGAGGCAATCCGGCAATATATTTCAGAAACGATCCCAAAATATATGAAAATACCTATTGCCAAACTGTTGGAAAACAGGTATTATAAGTTTCGTAAGGTTGGGGTATTCACCGAACAGAAAGGTGTCAATCCCCTTTGACCGGTATTCTGCCGGTTTAATCAAGACGCTAGGAGGAACGATTTATGGTATTTGAAAAAGTAAGAGAGATTCTGGTGGACCAGCTTGATGTTGAAGAGGATGCAGTCACAATGGATGCCAGCATCACAGGCGACCTGGGTGCGGATTCACTCGATATTGTTGACCTGGTGATGAGCCTCGAGGAAGAGTTCGACACCGAAATCCCGGATGAGGAGATCGAGAACATCAAGACGGTTGGCGACATCGTGAAATATATCGAAAACAATACCAACGCATAAAAACATGGCCCCGCTGTTGCAGGGGAACTACATGGAATTTGGAAAAGTATTGGCGTGCAGCTGCGTCAATACTTTTTTGTGTCATATTTGTCTTCGGATCGACGGTCTGAGCAGGGGGCTTTTTCACTTGCAAAAGCCCCCCTCCGCCTTTCAGGCGGCAAGGCAATTCACCCGAAAAACGCGCTTCACAGGATAAAGTATTTCGCTCGATCTCCGCGCCAAGAGCCGCCTTCGGCGGTTGCGCTCCGAAACGCTTCGCTGCGGCTCGCAGTGTGATGAGCGACCAAAGGCCCTGCCTTTGGAAACCGCAATTTTTTGAAAAAATTGAGTAAAACTTTAGGTTGAGAAAAAAGGAAGTCGCTCCCAGCTTGCCGGGGTGGGGCCTGCGGGGAGGGGTCACCGACCCCTCGCCCG
>NZ_KE159658.1:23626-80238 GCF_000403395.2 Anaerotruncus sp. G3(2012)
TTGGAAACCGCAATTTTTTGAAAAAAATTGAGTAAAACTTTCATTTCAGAAAAAAGAGGATTTCTCCCCATTCGCATGATTTAAAAGATTGCCAGAACGCTTTTTTTCTGATATAGTCAAATCATTTCAAACAGCGAGGAGGATTCTATGAAAATCGGCAGCCTGGAACTGAAGCGCACCGCCGCGCTCGCACCGATGGCAGGGGTCGCGGACAGTGCATTCCGCCAGATCTGCAAGGAGTTTGGTGCATGCTATCTGGTCGGGGAGATGGCCTCCGCCAAGGGGATGCACTACTCGGACAAAAAGACTGCCCGCCTGCTCACGGTGCGCGAGCAGGAACGGCCAATCGCGGTACAGCTGTTCGGAGATGAACCGGAAATCCTCGCGGAAGCAGCGCGCAAGGCGCTTGCGTTCCAGCCCGATGTCATCGACATCAATATGGGCTGTCCTGCGCCAAAGGTCGCGGGCAACGGAGGCGGTTCGGCACTGATGAAAAATCCAGCGCTCGCGGCCCGGATTACCGAGGCGGTTGTCCGGGCGGTCGATCTGCCGGTTACGGTTAAATTTCGCAAGGGCTGGGATGACCAGTCGGTCAATGCGGTGGAATTTGCCCGCGCAATCGAACAGAGCGGCGCTGCGGCGGTGACAGTCCATGGGCGCACCCGCCAGCAGTATTATGCGCCCCCGGTCGATCTCGACATCATTGCAGCAGTCAAACAGGCGGTTTCGATTCCGGTAATTGGAAATGGCGATTGTATAGACCTGCCATCTGTAATGAAGATGTATGAATATACGAAATGCGATCTTGTGATGATCGGGCGCGGCGCACTTGGAAGCCCATGGATTTTTCGCCAGGTTGACCGTTACCTGACCGATGGGACAGTCCTTCCCGACCCCAGCCTGCCGGAAAGGATGCAGGTGATGCTCCGGCACATCAAGCTAATCTGTGAAAACAAAGGGGAAAGCGGCGGGATGCGGGAAGCCCGTAAACATGCAGCCTGGTATATGAAGGGGATGCGCGGCGCGCCCGCATTCCGCAAGCAAAGCGGGGAGCTGTGCACCTATGCGGACGCGGAAAAACTGGCGGCGGATGTGCTCGCCCGCAACGGTTAAAATGAAAAGTTTCGCCAGCCTTTTCAAAGGCTGCGGTTTCCAAAGGCAGAGCCTTTGGCCGCTTGTCGCACTGCGAGCCGCAGCGAAGCGTTTCGGAGCGCAACCGCTGAAGGCGGCTCTTGGCGCGGAGATCGAGCGGAACACTTTATCCTGTGAAGCGCATTTTGGGGGGTGAATTGCCGCCATTAGCGGCAGGAGGGGCTTTTTGCAAGAGAAAAAGCCCCTTTGTCAGAGATTTCAAATAGGCTCTAAAAAGGAGTGATATCCTATGCGTCCACGCAAAAAGACCAACCTGATCCCACGGCTCAATGCCTGTGCTTCGATGATCCTGTCGAATCCAACCGCTCAGAAAGGGCGTCTGCGGGAGGCGTTTCCAAATCCATCCGCGCCGCTCCATTTGGAGATCGGATGCGGTAAAGGGGCGTTTATCTGTCAGCTCGCCCAGCAAAATCCCAACATCAACTTTATTGCGATGGAGCGGGAACCCAATGTAGCGGTGATCGCGGTAGAACGGGCGATGCGTGCCGAGCCGCCGCTGCCCAATCTCCGTTTCCTGCTTGATGATGCGGAGAAACTGCCGGAGATGTTCGAGCCGGAAGAGCTGGAGCGCATCTATATCAATTTTTGCGATCCGTGGCATAAGCGCCGCCAGTATAAACGCAGGCTGACTTACCGGGGGAATCTGGAGGTCTATAAAAAACTGCTTGTGCCAGGCGGTGAACTCCAGTTCAAAACCGATAATTATATGCTTTACCACTTTTCAACTTTTGAATTTGCGGCGGTACTGCCGGCCTATTTCACAACCACCGACCTGCACAACAGTGAAGCAGCTGCCAGCAACATTATGACCGAATACGAGACCTATTTTTCCAATCTCGGACAACCGATCTATGCAATTCGTGCACGCAGACAGGACTGAGTATCAAAACAGGCGATGGCAGGGCTTGTCCACCTGTCAGGATTGATGGTATAATGGCTGTGAAACAGCCATTATACCAGAGTTATGGCCAGAACAATTATACCAAGTTCACGGACAATGCCGCCCAAAAACAGAGAGAAAGGATGTTGAACCAAACATGGGACACAATCAATATGAAAGCCCATTTTGCACCCGTTATGCAAGCGAGGAGATGCAGTATATTTTCTCCGCGGATCACAAGTTCAAAACATGGCGCAAGCTTTGGATTGCACTGGCAAAGGCGGAACAGAAGCAGGGCCTGCCGATTACCGATGCGCAGATCAGCCAGCTTGAACAGTTTGCGGAGGAGATTAACTATGATGTTGCGATCGCGCGGGAAAAAGAGGTGCGTCACGATGTCATGAGCCATGTCTATGCCTACGGGGTACAGTGTCCCGATGCCAAAGGGATCATCCATCTGGGGGCGACGAGCTGTTATGTCGGAGATAATACCGATGTCATCATCATGAGAGAGGCGCTGCGGATCGTCCGTCGCAAGCTGCTCAACGTGATCTCGCTGCTTTCAGAGTTTGCGATGAAATATCGGGAGATGCCTGCCCTGGCGTATACCCATCTTCAGCCTGCCCAGCTTACGACAGTCGGCAAGCGCGCAACCCTCTGGATGAACGAACTGCTGATGGACCTTGAGGAGGTCGAGCACCGGATCGCCGGACTGAAACTGCTCGGCAGCAAGGGGACGACTGGCACACAAGCAAGTTTTGTGGAACTGTTCGACGGAGATTCTGCCAAAATCAAGGCAGTCGAGCAGGATATCGCGCAGATGATGGGTTTCGACGCGGTGGTTTCGGTTTCTGGCCAGACCTATTCTCGTAAGGTGGACAGTTTTGTGGTCAATGCCTTGGCGGGGATTGCCCAAAGTGCAAGCAAATTTTCAAATGACCTGCGTTTGCTTGCCAGCTTCAAGGAGATGGAAGAGCCGTTTGAAACCCACCAGATCGGTTCATCGGCAATGCCGTATAAGCGCAATCCGATGCGCTCCGAGCGGATTACCGCGCTTTCCCGTTATGTGATGGTCAATTCTCTGAACCCGGAGTTTACTGCGGCGACTCAGTGGTTTGAGCGCACACTGGACGACAGTGCGAATAAGCGGATTGCGGTGGCGGAGGCGTTCCTTGCTGTGGATGCGATCCTCAAGATCATGCTGAACGTCTGTGACGGACTGGTTGTCTATCCCAAGGTAGTCCGCCAGCGGGTGATGCGGGAACTGCCGTTTATGGCGAGCGAAAATATCATGATGAGCGCAGTCAAGAAGGGCGGCGACCGGCAGGAGCTGCATGAGAAGCTGCGCATCCATTCGATTGCAGCGGCGAAGGTGGTCAAGGAGGAAGGCGGCGAGAACGACCTGATCGACCGAATTGTTGCAGACCCCTCGTTCAATTTGAAGCGCGAGGAGATCGAAGCAGTGCTGCAGCCTGAGCAGTTCACCGGCAGAAGCAGGGAACAGGTGGAAGAGTTTATCCATGAAGTGGTTTCTCCGATACTGGAGGCAAATCGGGAGCTGCTGGGAGAGCGTGCGCAGCTATCGGTATAACGCGCAGAAAAATTTGTCGGGCTGGATACAAGAGCAGGTCCAGATTGATAGTTTTGTAAATAAGTGGTGAAATACACCAAAACAGAGGACGTCCTCTGTTTATGCTTATGTCTTGGGAACATAAGCATAAACAGAGGACGTCCTCTGTTTATGCTTATGTCTTGGGAACATAAGCATAAACAGCTTTGAGCGAATCCTCTTGATCTTGTATAGAGTGTTTTTAGGAGGGTTAAAAACCGAATGAAATTAAAAAAGATGGTAATTGTGCTGTTTCTGACAGTACTGTATCTGCCGTTCGTGCTGGGGCTTGTTTCAAAAGCTGGTGCATGGGCTTGTGATGTGCCTTTGAAAGGCTTCACAGATACTGCTAAAAAACCGGAATTTTCCGCGAGTTCCTTTTTGAAAGGGGATTTTCAGAGGGATTTTACGAAATGGTATGAAGCGAGTTTCAAGCCAAGAGGGGTCATCACAAAAACCTATGCAACGATACGCTATAACTGCTTTAATCTCGGGAACAGAAATATAATCGGATACAACAAGGATATTATTGGAGAGGGATACATCAATGCCGAGTTATGCATTAATGGGGCTCCGGATTTTTCCGAAGAGGCCCCTCGAAAGCAGATGGAGAATTATGTAGAAAAACTTCAAATCCTTCAAAACAAGCTGAAACGTTTTGACAAACATCTTTATGTATATGTTACACCAAGCAAGGCGAATTTTTATCCAGAGAATATTCCAAAGAAATATAAAGCACTTTCGAATGATAATGCAGTCAGATCGGTGGATTATTTTTCTCAATTACTTTCCAAAACCAGCATCCCATATTTGATATGCGCAGATCAAAAGGATTCTTTGGAATATCCAGCTTTTTATACGTCTGGAATTCATTGGTCAAGACCATTTGAGCAGGAGACAAGTGCACGTATTATACAGGAATTATCCGAAATAACAGGCAAAAATTATAGAAATATATTATTGGTAGGAATGAACCAGTCATCAGTTCCTTATTGGAGGGATGCAGATGTATATAATACGCTGAATGTGTGGAATAAACTTCAGGGTTCCTATTACGAATATACAGTAAGCAGAGAGTATAAGGAAAGTTACGACAGAATGAGGTTTTTGCTTCAAGGGACTTCTTTTGGAGAAGGATTTAGAAAGGATATAATGGATTTATATCCGTATGAAGACATCATTATAATAAACAGAGATGAACGAATGGTAGATAGAAAAGAGGCATTTATAACAGAAAATTACAAATATATTGGCTCATGGGATACCTTTAATATTTCAAATCAGTTAGATAACACTGATGTCGTTATTATTGAATCAACAGAAGCGGAATTAACCAAGTATTCCAACGGTTTTGTTGATTATCTGATTGAATTTCTGGATACGTATATGCCTCAGGAAAAAACCGGAAACCATGCGGAGTCCTTAAACTACGCTTTGGATGAAAGGGTTCCACCAGATTCTTTGTATGGCGGATATGGGAAAGAAACAGGATTTGAGTGGCTCAGTAATTATAGTGACATTATTCTGAAAAGCACAGAGATTGCAGCCGCGGGACTGGAGCTTCAAATAGGGATTTCCCCTCATTTGTTTGAAGGGGACGGAACGCCGGACACAGTAGAAGTCTTTGTAAACGGAAAAAGGCTGCTGCAAAAAGATTTTTATGAGGCGTGGTCCGGGTCGCTCTTTATTACAGCGGAGGAACTGTCTGGGATCGGCGACGAAGACCGGTATGACATCGAAATCTATTGCAGCAAGTCCTTCATTCCAAAGGAAAAAGGAATTAACGATGACAGCAGGGATCTGGCAATCCAGCTGATGTATGCGGGGAGGGCGCGCTGATGGTATTTTCTTCTTCAGTCTTTCTGTTTCAGTTTCTCCCGCTCCTTTTATTCCTGTATTATTTTGCAAAGGACAGATACAGGAATCTGGTACTGTTAGTGGCTTCGCTCGCATTTTATGCATGGGGAGAGCCCAAGAATATTTTTTTGATGCTTTTGTCGGTATTTGTCAACTACTGGATCGGAATTCTCCTTGACAAATTCCGCAAACAGGGCAAGCTGCTCCTCACCATTGCAGTAGCCTACAATCTGGGGATTCTGTATATTTTCAAATATCTGAATTTCAGCGTAGATACACTGAACCGGGTGACAGGCGCAGCACTGACCATCCCCCAAATCGCGCTTCCGATCGGGATTTCCTTTTTCACCTTTCAGATTATGTCCTATGTGATAGATGTCTATCGGAAACAGGTGGAGGTTCAGAAAAATATTCTGGATCTGGCACTTTATATCTCCCTGTTCCCGCAGCTGATCGCAGGGCCGATTGTGCGCTATGTTGACGTAAAAAACCAGATCGCGCAGCGCGGCACATCATGGGAAAAATTCCACGCGGGGGTGATCCGCTTTGCAATCGGGTTTTCCAAAAAGGTGCTGATTGCGGATCAGCTTTCCTCCCTGGTGGATACGGTTTTTGCAGGAAAATATCCTTCACTGTGGGGGCATTGGGTTGGCATTTTGGCCTATACATTACAGATTTATTTTGATTTCAGCGGATATTCCGATATGGCGATCGGCATGGGGAAGATGTTTGGATTCGATTTTCTTGAGAACTTCAACTATCCATATATATCAAGGTCGATCAAGGAATTCTGGCGCAGGTGGCATATCTCGCTGAGTACATGGTTCCGGGATTATCTCTATATCCCCCTTGGAGGCAGCAGAAAGGGGAAAGCAAGGACCTATGTGAATCTTCTGATTGTCTTTTTCCTGACCGGATTGTGGCATGGAGCCAGCTTCAATTTTATTGTTTGGGGACTGTTTTACGCCGTATTTTTGATTGCAGAGCGGCTGGGATTTGAAAAGGTTTTGAAGAAGATGCCGGTTGCCCTCCAGCACATCTATTCCTTGTTTGTGATTATGATTGGCTGGGTGTTTTTCCGGGCGGATACACTGGGTGCGGCAGTCGATTTTATCAGGGGGATGTTTGTTCCATACGGAAAAGACATCGCGTATTTGAATGTGACGCTGAATCCGCAGTATGTTTTCTTTCTCGTTATGGGTATCCTTTTCTCGATCCCGCATACAAAGGCGATGAAGCGTGTCAATGCTTCCAAAATAGGCCGCGCCCTGTATGAGGTGTTTGTCCTTTTGACCTTTGTGCTGGCGATCATCTACATGGTTGGCAGTGGATACAGCCCATTCCTTTATTTCAGATTTTAAACAGAGACAGGCGGCAGCCCAGCAAGATGGGCTGCCGCCTGTCCTATGTAGAACCTTCGCAACGGGTGGGAATCATGAACGCAGGATACCGGATTGGTCGATCGCATGGATTGCATAACGCATCTCTTCCTCGTCCTGAACGAGTGCGAGCCGTACATGCCCTTCGCCGGAGGGGCCAAACGCACTTCCGGGGGTGACGAGCACACCGGAACGCTCGAGCAGCTCGAGAGCAAACTGCTCCGCATTTTCAAATTTTAGGGGAAGTTTGGCCCACACAAACATGGTGGCTTTGGAGCGGTCGACCGGCCAGCCGATTGCGGAAAGCCCGTCGCAGAGGATATTGCGGCGGGTTTCGTACGCCTGCCGGGTAACAGCCACACAGGACTGGTCACCGGTGATTGCCGCAATTGCGGTTTTCTGCACCGGGAGGAACATGCCGTAGTCCATATTGGACTTGAGTGTAGAAAGCTTGGAAACAACCTCCGCATTGCCAACACAGAACCCGATCCTTGCGCCGGCCAGACCATAGGTCTTGGAGAGCGAATTAAATTCGACACCGACCTCTTTTGCGCCTTCGTAGGCGAGGAAGCTGCCGCACGTCTGCCCATCAAACACCAGTTCACTGTAGGCATTGTCGTGCAGGACGATAATCCCATATTTTTTTGCAAAGGCGATCAGCTCCTGATAGAACGATGCAGGTGCAATCGCTGTTGTTGGATTGTTGGGATAGGAAACGATCATCAGCTTGGCAGCCCGGGCAACCTGCTCCGGGATTTCGTCCAGGTCGATCAGATACCCGTTTTCCCGGCGCTGGGGCATATAATGCAGTTTTGCCCCGGCGATGCGCGGACCGTCTCCAAACACCGGATAACAGGGGTCAGGCACCAGAACGACATCCCCTTCATCCGCGACTGCGAGACTGATATGGGCCAGCCCTTCCTGGGAGCCGAGCAGAGAGACAACTTCGGTACGGGGGTCCAGCTCGACCCCATACCGCCGGTGGTACCAGGCTGCGGCCGCATCCTGAAGCTCGGCAGTATCGCTGATCGCATAGACATAGTTGCGCTTGTCTGCGGCTTCTCTGGCCATAGTATCCAGAATATGCTGTGCCGGCGGGATGTTTGGCGTGCCGACGCTCAGGTCCACCACATGCACCCCTTTGGCAAGCTGCTGTTTTTTCAGTTCAAGCAGTTTGGAGAAAATCCCCACACCGAAAAGTTCCATCCGTTTGGCAAATTCCATCTTTGGCAACCCCTTTTTCCACATCCCCGTCAAAGCGGGAGCGGGCAACGGCCCGCATATCATCCAAATCGAAATCCTAGTTTCATTTCTATTATAACACAGAGCGGCCCTTTTGCAAACTGTTTTCAGGAAATCACCGCCAATGTTGCGCCGGTATAGTAGTGCAGCAGGATTTCGTCAAAGGTGGCACCCTGCCGCGCCATATAATCCGCGCCGTATTGGGAAAGCCCTACCCCATGCCCGTACCCGCGCACTGTGAAGCAGAACTGGGTACCGTCGCAGGAGATGTCAAAGTCAGCCGAACGAAGGCCGAGCAGGGAACGCAGGCGGGTCCCGGAGAGGTTCTGCCCGCCCGCCAGAAGGCCGGTAACATATCCCCCCTCTGACCGTTCGGTGATCTCAAACCATCCGGAGGGGTCTCCGTCGAGCTGCGCGGACGGGCAGGTGGAGCGGACCGCCTGTGCAACCTGCTCCACCGGAAAAAAGGTTTGCGTCTCGTAGTCGGGAGCGAGTGGGTCCCCGGTGCTCTCGACCGGCACCAGATAGGGTTTTCCGCCCTGCCACACATTGGATGCATCCTCGGTGACCCCGCTGCTCATCGAGTGGTACGCCGCAACAATCGGTTCCCCTTCCCAGGTCAGAAGGTAGGCGGCTACCGGGTCGGCCGCGCTGCAAATTGCCTTCCAGTAGGCGTCCGCATAGCTGCCATACCGTTCCCGGAATACCTGCTCGGTGGTGTAGCTTCTCCAGTTCTGCGGGTCGGCGGTCAGGTCATACGCCTTGCCCGTATTCTGCGCTTTGCAGGCAAGCGCATAGGTATGCGCTGCCACTGCCTGGGCCTTCATCGCCTCCGGATGGAAGGTCGGCGGCATCTCAGCCGCCAGCGCGCCGCGCACAAACTCCCGCCCGCTGACCGTAAAAATTTCCCCTGTCTGCTCGTCCAGAATCCGGAGCCGGTCGTCCGCCTGCACCACCTGCGAGGGCTGGGGCGGCTCCCCGGCCCCGGAATCCGAATGTTCGCTGTCCGCCGTCCAGGTGGGCCTCAATGCGGCAGGCGTGTCCTGTGCGGCTGCGGATGAAAGCTCCAGCAGAGGGATCGGGTGCCGCAGGGCAAGCAGCGGGATCAGAAAGAGCAGGACCGCAAATACCGCATAGTCTGGAAAATTCCTTCGCATGGTGGTTCCCCCTGAATCTGATGATAGAGTCAACACACACCCATTGGATGTGCAATGCGAAACAAAGCCGCCAGAGGCGGCTCTCTGCGGCCAAAAGGACGCAGGCTTCCAAAGAAGGGTTTGATTTTGGAAGCATTTCGGTGATAGTTCCATTTTATGCGGGGGAAACAGGGGACAGTACACTTTGTCCGGATTTTGTGCCCGGATGCATCTTGACCATTTTTCGGGTAAACTGTATAATAAACAGGTCATACCAATCTAATCTTATCCTGCCGGGCATCCGGTCCGGCATCCGCGGCAGGACCGCGGCGAAATGGAGCGTCTTATGAACCGGAAACTGTTGCATCTGTATTTTATTGGGTTTACAGCCGTCTGCACTGTCCTGCGCCTTTTCCTGAAATTTGCCTCGGTCGATCCGCTGACCGGCTACTACGAGGGTTATGGCGCGGTCGTTTGGCTTTTCAACCTGCTTCTGCTGGCGGGCATCGGGGGATGCCTGCTTCTTGGATGGCTCCAACCGAGAAGGTCGTATCTTCCGGTATCCCGTATCCGGCGGATGGCAGCCGTATTGGTGGGGGTTGCCTGCTTTCCGGCCGGGGTTTCAGGGCTGGCGGCACAGTCCGGCCAGCTTGAGATGCTGCAGGGGGCGATTACCATGCCGGCATTGATTGCCGCGTTGGTGGTTACGCTGGTTTCGTTCCTCTGCCTCGGGATAGCGCCATTTGTAACGGGCGGGCTTTTCCTGATGATCGCGCGGCGCACAGAAGATTCGCAGTCCAGGCCAATACACGGACTGCTCCTGCTGGTGCCGCTTGCCTGGCAGGTGGCGCTGCTGCTCTCCTCATTTATGGAATACACGGCCATACGCAGCGTTTCCGACCAGATGCTCACGACGGTAATGCTGATCCTGCTTGCGCCGTTTCTGCTCGCACATGCGCGGGTGCTCGGCCAGATCGACCCGGATCGGGGGGCCAGACAGGCGGTCGTATTCGGGCTTCCGTTTGCGTTGGTTGCGTTCTGTGCCTGCATGGGAATGCTCGCCGCATCGCTTGCAGGGCGGGGTGTTACAGTGGCTCCGTCGCCGGTCTTTTCCGCGTTTTACCTGTTTTTCGGCATCTATGCGGCTGCTTTCTGTCTGGAACTCACACCCGTCAAAGGGTGAACCGGCAGGCATTGCGCGTACAGCGCGAAGAAAAAGCGTAAACTGTTTTGATAGGGACAGGCGCGCTGAAATAGAAAAACGAGAGGGAAATTCCCTCTCGTTTTTTATAACCCAATTATAAGGTCAAGAAGCCGAAATCCTTTTCGCTCCCACGGCGAGACCATCGCAGAAGCAGCCATCCGATCTGTTTTGTATGCGGGCGGGTTATGCTGCCGGCTGTGCGGAGGAGCTGCTTTCCGAGGAGGATAGGATCTCCACAGTGGAAGAAGTATCACGCGGTACATCCCGGATTGCAACCAGCTGGAAATGGTCCTTGACCCGGACCAGCTCGTACATCATATGTTTGTTCTGGGTGCTGGGGCCGCTCGCTGCCGGACGTCCGCCCGCCTGCGTCCATGCGGTTGCCGGCGGGACATACTCGACCTCAAGGGTGTAGCTGTCCCCCTTCTTGACTACGCTCAGAACATTCGGGCTGGGGCCGGCCTCCATGGTGGTGGGGATATAGTAGGTCTTGCTCTCATCGTCGTAGACATAGGTTGTCTCGTAGTCACCAAACGTCTGGTGGTGCAGCTCGACTTCGGGGCCGAACAATCGCGCACAGGCGACGTCAATGTCCGAAGCGGGCACAATCAGACGCAGGTTGGTGTCGTTGTCGAACTGATAGCTGTCCCGCTTCTCGCCCAGCAGGGCGCTCCACATGGACGATTGCAGCAGGAAAAGCGGGTCGGCGTCGACCGCATTTTCAAACGGGACCGGGTCGAACATCAGCACAGGCGCGATGATTCTGCCGAACTCCTCCTTTTCGCCCGAGTTGTCGAGCATGGCGCGGGTAAAATTCACGCAGAATACCGCGACCGAGATCAGCCCAATCAGCATCAGGAGAAGAAAGAGCGTCCCCACCGGAGCGGCGTATTTGTTTTTCCGGGGCTGCATCCGCTCGCCCAGATCGGGGCGGCCCCCGGGTTGGTTTTTTGCCATAGTATTCCCTTTCATGTTCGAATTTGACCGCTTCCGGTCACGATGTATTTACAGGAGGTCAGTTCAGCCAGCCCCATCGGCCCCCGCGCGTGGAGCTTCTGGGTCGAAATACCGATCTCGGCGCCGAATCCGAACTCCCCGCCGTCGGTGAACCGGGTCGATGCGTTGACATAGACCGCTGCCGCGTCAATCTCTGCGGTAAACCGCTGTGCGTTTGCAAAATGGTTGGTCAGGATCGCTTCCGAATGTCCGGTTGTGTAGGTGCGGATGTGCTCGATTGCCTCGTCAAGCGAATCCACCACCCGCAAGGCTAGGATATAGTCGTCAAACTCGGTGGCATAGTCCTCGTCGGACGCGGGCAGGGCCTGCGGCAGGATCGCCCGGGTGCGCGCGCAGCCTCGCAGTTCCACCTGGTGTTCGGCCAGCTTTTCCGCGAGCGCGGGCAGGAACTGATCGGCAATCCGGCTGTGCACCAGCACCGTCTCCACCGCGTTACAAACCGACGGGCGGGAGGTCTTGGCATTGTCACAGATTGCGACTGCCTGCGTGAGGTCGGCGGATGCATCAACAAAGATATGGCAGTTGCCCGCGCCGGTCTCGATCACCGGGACGGTCGCATTTTCGACCACCGCGCGGATCAGCCCCTTGCCGCCGCGCGGGATCAACACATCCAGGTAGCCGTTCAGGTTCATCAGGTCGTTGGCCGAGTCGCGGCTGGTATCGGTCACAAGCAGGATACAGTCGTGGGGGAGCCCGGCGCCCCCGAGCGCACCGCACATGATCTGTGCAAGCGCTGTATTGGAGTGGATCGCTTCCTTGCCGCCCCGCAGGATACAAACGTTGGAGGATTTGAGGCAGAGACACGCCGCGTCAACTGTGACATTGGGGCGCGCTTCAAAGATCATCCCGACCACCCCAATCGGGGTGCGCACCTTCTCGATTTTCAACCCGTTTGGACGGGTGCCGCCATCTATGACCTGCCCAACCGGGTCAGGCAGGCCGATCAGGTCACGCACCGCCCCGGCGATCCCCTCAATACGGGCCGCGGTCAGCCGCAGGCGGTCCTGCAATGATTCGGACATCCCGTTTTGCGCCGCAGCTTTCAGATCCTCCTCATTGGCCGCGAGGATTTCCGGGATATGTGCGCAGAGCGCGTCCGCAATCGCCGCAAGCGCGGCGTTTTTCTGCGCTGTGGATGCACAGGAGAGGGTGCGGGAAGCGGCCTTCGCACGCTTGCCCAGTTCAGTCAAACGGTTCATCCTGTCCACCGCCTTTCAATCGTTGTGCGGCGCCATGAACCAGGTCCCAACCTCTTCCCCGTCCAGCAAACGATAGAGGTCGTTTGGGTTCGCGCCGTTCAGAATCAGCATTTCGGCCCCATGCGACACCGCGAGCTGTGCCGCCCGGATTTTGGTAACCATACCGCCGGTGCCGCGTGCACTGCCTGCGCCCGAAGCCATCGCTTCGATCTCGGGGGTGAGCCGTTCCACACAGGGAATCAGCTGGGCGTCCGGGTTGGTGCGGGGATTGTCAGTGTAAAGCCCGTCGATGTCGCTCAACAGGATCAGCAGGTCGGCCTCAATCAGTACACTGACAACCGCTGACAGGGTATCGTTGTCACCAAACGATCCGCCGGCCTCGATCTCTTCGGTTGCGACCGAGTCGTTTTCGTTGACAATCGGCAGAATATTCATCTCAAGCAGCCGATGGAAGGTATTTTGCAGGTTCTGCTTGCGGACGGGATTGTCCACATCCTCGCGGGTCAGCAGAATCTGGGCGGTGACATGGTTGTATTCGGAAAACAGCTTGTCGTAAATGTACATCAGTTCGCACTGGCCAATCGCGGCGACCGCCTGTTTGCCGGGCATGTCCTGCGGTTTTTCACGCAGGCCGAGCTTGCCCACGCCGACCGCCTGCGCGCCCGAGCTGACCAGCACCAGTTCCCGCCCGCTGTTTTTGATGTCGGCAAGCACCTTGACCAGTGCTTCGACACAGCGGATGTTGAGCAGGCCGCTCGGATGGGTGAGGGTGGAGGAACCGATCTTGACCACCACCCGCTTGACGTTGGAAAAATCGCGCATATTTACACCTTCTTTTTGGTTTCCTCCGGCTCGGATTCCTCCGGCGCCGGGGGTTGTTTCTCCACCAGCAGGCTGAGCACCCGCTGTTCCTCGACCAGCTGGACGGTAACCGTCAGCGGTCCATAGACGTACTGTTCGCCCGCTTCGGGGATATGCCCGAGCATCTCAAGCGCCCAGCCGCCAACCGTATTGTAGTCGCTGTCAAACGTCCGGTCGTCGATTTCAAGAGCCTCGAGCAGCTCAAACACGTTCATGTCGCCGCTCACCCGCCAGACGTTTTCTCCGGCTTCGACCAGCTCATCGACCACCTCGTCGCTCTCGTCCCAGATGTCGCCCACCAGCTGTTCGAGCACATCCTCCATTGTGACGATGCCCATAGTGCCGCCGTAGTCGTCGGTCACCACAGCCAGATGCAGCTTTTTGGCCTTCAGTTCGGTGAGCAGGGCAGAAATCCGCATGGTCTTGTGCACGTAAACGCAGTCGGTCAGCAGATGGGAAAGCGCTTTGGCGTCGTTAAGCACCACCGCCTTGAGCAGGTCGCGCACCTGAAGCACCCCGATGATATTGTCCACCGTCCCGCGGTAGACCGGGATCCGGGAGAAATGGGCCTCCATCACCGCCTTGAGCGCTTCCTCCATGGGGGTATCGACGTCGATCGCGGTGAGGTCCACACGGGGGGTGAGGATTTCCTGTACAGTGATCTCGTCAAACTCGAGCGCCGAGCGGACGAGGTCGCTCTCCTGTTCCTCGAGCACCCCCTCCTGCTCGATCGACTCGACAATGTATTTTAGCTCTTCCTCGGTGACCGAAGGCTGTGCCTCGCCGCCCTTGAACGCCCGGAGTGCAATCTCCTTGATCCCGATGAAAATCCAGACCACCGGCGAGAGCAGCTTCATCAGGAAGGAGAGCAGGCCGCTCACCTTGAGGGCGATCTGCTCACTGTTCTCTTTCGCGAGGGTTTTGGGAAGGATTTCCCCGAAGATCAGCACCACCACCGTCATGACGATGGTGGCGGCAGCCGGGCCATACGCGTTGCCGAGCAGGGCGGTCGCAACCACTGTCGCGATCGAGGCGCTTGCCATATTGACCACATTGTTGCCGACGAGGATCGTCGAGAGGGTGCGGTCAAAATTTTCGGCGATTTGAAGCGCGCGTTTGGCGCGCTTATCGCCGTTGTCGGCATAATTTTTCATGCGGATCTTGTTGAGAGAGGAGAACGCGGTCTCACTCGCCGAGAAAAAAGCGGAAAAAGCAATCAACAAAAGCAGAATCAACCAGGATATGCCACTGTCCAAACGAAAACCAACCTCCAAAATGTTTCATAATTCTTGTCTTGGTTATTTTTATGCCGGCGGAAAACCGAAAAGACTGATTACACTATAGCAAATTTTCCATCCGGCTACAATCAATTTTAGCATAAGTTTATGAAAAATTCAATCTCTGTATCAGCAGACGCTAAGCCGCAGCTCGTAAAACTGCCGCACCCATGCTGGGTCTGATTGGTATGCCGCCGCATCCGCAATCGCTTGCAGGGTCCGTTTCCCCAGCCGCCTGTCCATGACTGCAAAAACCCTGACGAGAGGGTTTTCGGATGCAAGCGCCTGTTGGATGGGTAGGTTGAGATAAGAGAGCGCCGCTTCTAGAAAATCCATCTCGCTATAGGTACCGTCTTTTGCCCACTTTTCTTTTAGTGCTGCATTCCCATCGTCCCAGACGCCGGTTTCTTTCCAGCGCTGGTGGAGGTCCCATTCCCGCAGATAACCGTCCATCCAGGTAAAACCCGCGATCTCTTTGCCGTCCAAGCGGATCGACGCCCGGCCATAGGCGTTATGCACCGCATGGTACCGGGTGAGGAAATAGGAGACCCGCCCTTGCAGCGGCGCGCACAGGAAACTTTGCAGCTGTTTGTTGAGCCCGGACCAGGATTTGTAATGGTTGATCTTTTTCTCCTCCTTTTGCAGGGGGCTTTTTCTCTTGCAAAAAGCCCCCTCTTGCCGCTTCGCGGCAATTCACCCGAAAAAAGCGCTTCTCAGGATAAAGTGTTCCGCGTCCTGCGGGACGCGGCGAGGGCTCTGCCCCTCGACCCCGCGATTTTTTGAAAAAAATCGAGTAAAACTTTTGGTTGAAACAAAGCAACGGCGCGGATTCGACCGCGCCGTTTGCTCTTTATCGATTGTGTTTTTTGGCTTCCATCGCGAGCAGCGCGTCGCGGCGGGAGAGGTTGATTCTGCCCTGCTGGTCGATCTCGGTGACCTTGACGATCACCTCGTCGCCGACCGCGACCACGTCCTCGACCTTCTCGACCCGGCCCATATCCAGCTTGGAGATGTGGACAAGTCCTTCTTTGCCCGGTGCAAGCTCGACGAATGCGCCGAAGTTCATCAGACGGGTGACCTTGCCTTTATAGATCGCGCCGACCTCGGGATCGTTGACGATCGTCTCGATGATCGAGATGGCGCGGCGGATACCGTCCGCGCTGGTGGAGGAGACAACCACTGTCCCATCATCGTCAATGTCGATCTTGACGCCGCAGTCAGCCGAAATCTTCTGGATCACCTTGCCGCCGGACCCGATCACCTCACGGATTTTGTCCGGATGGATCCGGATCGACTGCACCTTGGGCGCATATTTTGAAAGCTCAGGCCGCACCTCGGGGATCGCCTTGAGCATGATCTCATTGAGGATATACATACGGGCGGCGTAGGTCTTTTCAAACGCCTCTTTAATCATATCATAGGTCAGGCCGTCGATCTTGAGGTCCATCTGGATCGCGGTGATGCCGTTTTTGGTGCCGCCGACCTTGAAGTCCATATCCCCGAAGAAATCCTCAAGTCCCTGGATATCGACCATGGTCATCCAGCGGTCGCCTTCGGTGATGAGGCCGCAGGAGATGCCCGCAACCGGCTCCTTGATCGGGACGCCCGCATCCATCAGCGCGAGGGTGGAGCCGCAGATCGAACCCTGCGAAGTGGAACCGTTGGAGGAGAGCACCTCCGAGACCAGGCGGATGGTGTAGGGGAACTCCTCGACCGACGGGATCACCGGCTCGAGCGCGCGCTCGGCCAGAGCGCCGTGGCCGATCTCACGGCGTCCGGGGCCTCTCGAGGGACGGGTTTCGCCGACCGAATAGGACGGGAAATTGTAGTGGTGGATATAGCGCTTCTGCTCCTGGTCGTCGATACCGTCCAGCTTCTGCGCCTCGCTGATCGTGCCGAGGGTCGCGATGGTCAGCACCTGGGTCTGGCCGCGGGTGAACATACCCGAGCCGTGGACGCGGGGCAGCAGCGAAACCTCTGCGGCGAGCGGACGGATCTCGTCCATCTTGCGGCCGTCCACCCGTTTCTGCTCGTCGAGCAGCCAGCGGCGGACAATCTTTTTCTGGAGCTTGTAGAGCACCTCGTCCAGCACCGCAGGATTTTCGGTTTTTTCGTCGAATGCCGCGTGTACCCGGTCGACAATCGGGGCAAGCCGCTCGTCACGGATTACCTTGTTGTCGGTATCGAGTGCGAATTTGACATCCTCGGCGCAGAACGCCTCCACCTCGTCGAACAGGTCGTGCGGGACCTCCATCGACTCAAAGGTAAATTTGGGCTTGCCGATCTCGGCCTGTACCTGCTTGATGAACCGGACCATCTTTTTGATCTCCTCATGGCCCTTGATGATCGCGTCGAGCATAACCTCATTAGAGACCTCGTTCGCGCCCGCCTCGATCATGCAGATGACATCCTCATTGGCGGCGACGGTGAGGTTGAGGTCGCTCATCCGGCGCTGTTCGGCGTCCGGGCAGACGATGATTTCCCCGTTCACCAGACCGATATTTGCGCCTGCGATCGGTCCGTTCCAGGGGATATCCGAGATCGAGAGGGCAAATGAGGTACCGATCATGCCGGCAATCTCGGGCAGACAGTCGGGATCGACCGACATCACTGTCATAACGACCGAGCAGTCATTGCGCATGTCCTTGGGGAAAAGTGGGCGGATCGGGCGGTCAACCAGGCGGGAAGCCAGGATCGCCTTATCCGACGGGCGGGATTCCCGCTTGATGAACGAGCCGGGGATCTTCCCGACCGAGTAGAGCTTCTCTTCAAAATCGACCGAGAGGGGGAAGAAGTCGATCCCCTCGCGCGGCTTGGCGGATGCGGTGACGTTGACGAGCACGACCGTCTCGCCCCAGCGCACCAGCACCGAGCCGTTGGACAGGCCGCACATCTTGCCGGTCTCGAACGTCATGGGGCGTCCGCCGAACGTGGTTTCATAAATCTTGAAATTTTCAAACATGTTACAGTTTCCTCCGTTTCCATTCTTCAAAATTTTCACGGAGCCGGGAACTCTTTAGCAAGTATCTCAACATGCCGGAGCGGTTCCGGGATGCTCAGATAACTGCTAAAAGTGTCGCCGCGGCCCCGTCGTTTCTGGGCTGTGGGATACGCACAGGAAGGCAGACGGTCGATCCGCCTGCCTTCCCTCCATTTCTGTTACTTACGCAGACCCAGCTTCGCAATCAGTGCGCGATAGCGGTTGATGTCCTTTTTCGCAAGATAGCTCAGCATATTCCGTCTTTTACCGACCATCTTCAGCAGACCGCGGTTGCTGTGGTGGTCCTTCGGGTGAAGTTTGCAGTGGGCGGTCAGGTCATTGATCCGTTTGGTCAGGATCGCGATCTGTACCTCCGGCGAGCCGGTGTCGTTTTCATGCTGTTTGTTTGCAAGAATAACTTCCTGCTTTTCTTCTTTGCGCATCATGGCTGTTGTCACCTCAGATTAAAATTTCGTCCGCTTTCTCAGGGGCAGGCGGGTGATTTCCCTGCCTGAAGCAGGCTTGCAGTCCTGTCTCCGGGAAATGGCCGTTTCGAAGGATCATTATACCATAGTTTAGGCAGCTTGTAAAGCATCCATACAGGCCTTTTTGTGGATTTGTGGGTAAAAACGAGGAAAACAGTGGATTCCAACGACCGGATTCGTATTTTAAGGACGCTCTCCAGGCCTGCTTTTCCCTTTAGAGGGAATTTTTTCGTCTGAAACATCTTTTGGCATCCTTCTGGAGACAACGAAAGAACCGCGGACAAGACATCCGATGGCGGCTCAGCCCCGCTCCCAGACTCCGATCCGTCCCGGCAGACGGTCACCTGGCCGGTCGGGGGCCGGTTTCCGGCTGGGTTCGGACTCGGTGATGAAGGGGAGGACCTTCTCCTGCCAGACCGCATACCCTTCCTTGCTCAGATGCAGCCCGTCGAGCTGGTAGTCATACGCGAGCTGCCAGGAGGACTGGTCGAGCATGGGGAAAAACAGGTCGATGTATTCCAACCCTCGCTCCTCCGCCATCTGCCGGATCGAGCGGTTGACCTGTTCGAGCAGCCGGTTATCCGGCAGGGTGCGTATATCGGTTCGGACCGGCAGCAGGCTCTGGACATAGATGCGGGTTTCGGGCATCGCCTGCTGAAGCCGGTCGAGCAGCCCTGCATAATCTGCACAAACCTCCCTGGGGGCGCGCTCACTGAGGTCATTGATCCCGACCAGCAGAAAGAGTTTCCGAGGCCGCAGGGCAACGACCTGGTCCAGCCGGGCTTCCAGACCGGCGATCCGATCGCCGTCGATCCCGCGGTTGGCGATTTTCAGCGTCTGGGAAAGGGCCTGCCAATCCCCCCGGTAGGTCAGGCTGTCCCCGAAAAAGACAAGATCCGCGGTTTCCCCGCGCGGCTCATATTCCTTCAGCATTTGGGCATATCCCTGTGCATAGCTTTCCCCCCGTGTTTGTGCCAGCTGATCCAGATAGAACGCCTTGTCCGGGTCCGCATGGCGCACCCCGTAGGCGGTCAGGGACAGCGCTGCGCAAACAAGCAGGGCGGCTGCCGCTCCCCATCGCAAAAAAATCCCTCCATTCACATCTTTCGACCGGATTCGACTTTGAACCCTGAAAAAAATCCCCTCCCAGAGGGGCCGGATAGGTGCTTACAAAAGCTGATAGTTGGTGAGAACCTCGCGATGGGTCAGCCATCCGAGGCATTTTTCCAGCATCACCCCATAGCGGGTGTCGGTTCCATAGCTGAAAGTGGTCTTGATCGCCAGTTCGACAAAGCAGGTTGCCCGGTCCATTGCCATGGGGAAGCTGTCCCCGGTGAGCATCGCGCCGGTGAGCACGCTCGCGAAGATGTCCCCTGTGCCGGGATAGGAGGTCGGCACATAGTCGTAGTTTACACACCAGTAGGCGTTCTGACGGCGGTCATAGCCCACGTTGGCGCACTCGCCGGAAGCCAGCTCCGCCCCGGTAATCACCACATACCGCGGCCCAAGCTCGGAGAGCCGCGCCATCATGCTTTTAAGCTGCTGGCGGGTGAGCGGCTCGTGACGGTAGGTCTCCCCCAAGAGCAGGTACGCCTCGGTCAGATTCGGGGTGATGACCGCTGCCGACTGTACCAGAAGGCGGATCTGCTCTACCAGTTCAGGGGTATAGGTGCGGTAGAGCTTGCCATGATCCCCCATCACCGGGTCCACCACCGCAAGCGCGTCCGGATA
The DNA here is from genome assembly GCF_000403395.2 of Anaerotruncus sp. G3(2012). Lineage (GTDB taxonomy): Bacteria > Bacillota > Clostridia > Oscillospirales > Ruminococcaceae > Anaerotruncus. The sequence continues at coordinate 43,636 of NZ_KE159658.1, forward strand.
GGCGGAGATGAAGGATTTCATGTCGCCCGCCTGGGAGGGCCTGGAGAGGAATCCTGAATAGATGCCCTCCAGATCGACCGACAGCCGCTGGTAGTGCTCGACGGTGGGATAGATATAGTCGGAGAGGTCGCGGTGCACCAGCTCGCCAAGCCCGCCGGTGTGGGTGGACATGACCGCAGTAGGGATCGGGCAGACCTGCACGCCCATCGCGGATAGGGTGGGGATCACCACTGCGAGCGAGCTGCGCCCAAACCCGGCCAGCGCGTGGATTGCCGCGACTCTCGGCGGACGGTTGTTCATAAGCGGACACCTGCACTTTCCTCGGTTTTGAAAAGATTCTGGAAATTTGTTTTTCATCGGTACAGCCTGTAGATTTGCCCTGCGAACCGGGCAAACTAGTTCAGGCGGATTCCGCCCGGGCCGACCGGAAAGGGAAGCTCTGAAACATTGAAATAGGGAGGTGGATCAGGATGAACAAAGCAGCTACCACAGCGATGACCGGTGTTGCGGTTGCGATGGCAGCGGGGACTGCGGCATATATGCTCTCCGGACATGGCAAAAACAGCACCGGCAAAAAGCTCAAACGCAACGCAACCAAGGCGGTCAAGACGCTTGGGAACGTGCTGGACAGCGTGGAATATCTCATGCATTGAGCGGGAAGGGAGGCTTTCGGCTGCGAAAGGCTCCCTTCTTTATATGTTCGGCGCAGCGGGCGCCGTCCCTTTACAAAAGGAACGGCGGGCAAGCGATTAAATCCCGATCTGGCCTTCGGGCAGAACCCGGCGGCTGGAAGGCTCTCTGCGCATTGCGAGCGAGAGCAGGAACGAGACCGGCCCGAGCCTGCCCATATACATCAGCAGGATGAGCAGCCCGCGTGAAACCGGGCTTGCGGCGCCGGTCACCCCCACCGAGATTCCGACCGTCGCAAAAGCGGAAACACTCTCGTAAAACGCGTCAATCCCGCTGATCTCGGCAGCCCCGTCGGTGAGCATCACACAGGCCGCGCTCATCGCGACCGCAGACAGCCCCATCAGTACGACCGCCAGCGATTTGTAGACCGTCCCGTGGTCCAGCCGCCGCCGGAAGACGACGACCTCCTCATCCCCGCGGGCAACCGAGCAGACGGTCGCAGCCAGGACAACCGCAGTCGTACATTTGATGCCTCCCCCGGTCGAGCTGGGTGCAGCGCCGATAAACATGAACAGTGCGGAGAGGACCTTGGTGCTTCCCCGCATCAGGTCGCAGGGGAACGAGTTGAACCCTGCGGTGCGGCAGGTCACCGAATAGAACCAGGCGGCTCCCAGGCGCTGCGCGTTGTTTGGCAGTGCGCCGAGAGTGGCCGGGTTGGTCCACTCACAGGCCAGCGTCATGAGCATACCGGACAGGAGCAGGATGCCGGTTGCCGCCAGCACCACCCGGGTGTGGAGCAGCAGGGTGCGGGTGCGGCGGTACTGGAACAGGTCGTAATAGACCACAAAACCAAGCCCGCCGGCAATAATCAGCGCGCTGACCGTCCCCATGATCAACGGGTTTCCGTTATAGTTGGTGAGCGAAGAGAACAGACCCTGACCGCCGAACAGGTCAAAGCCCGCATTGCAGAATGCCGAAACCGCGGTAAAGATCGAAAAAAAGATGCCTTGCGCACCGTACTGCGGCACCAGCGCGATCATCAGCAGGAGTGCGCCGGCCCCCTCCGCAGCGAGCGCGCCGCCCACCACCAGCCGGAGCAGCGGACGTATGGTGAATTCCTGCGTACCGATAGATTCGCGCGCGAGGTCGAGGTTTCGGCGTTCCAGCCGCCGGCCGACCGCCATGGAAAAAAAGCTGGTCATCGTCACCAGCCCGAGGCCGCCGGTCTGGATCAGCAGCAGAATCACACACTGTCCGAATCCGGTCCAATGGGTGTAAGTATCATAGATTACCAGCCCGGTGACACAGGTTGCCGAGGTGGCGGTGAACAGGCAGTCGAGCAGCGGGGTCCAGCTGCCATCCCGGCTGGAGGCCGGCAGCATCAGCAGGAAAGTCCCGATGAGGATCACCATTGCAAAGCTGACCGCGATGATCCGGGCCGGAAACCGGAAGAGGAACCGGAACCGCGCCTCCTTCCGTCCGCGCCCAAACGGCTCCGGGCGGGAGATGCGGACCGGGAACGACCCGGTCACGGCTCCCTTTTGACCGTGAGAAACCGCTTGGCTTCCCGGATCAGGTTTTTGTCATTGCGGAAGGTGACCAGCCCGTCCGCCTCATCCAGCAGGCACCAGCGGTAGTCGCTGATCTCCTCCTCCTGTTTGGTGACAGTGTCATCCGCTTCCGGGCTTGCCAGAAAATAAACCACCTGCTTTTTGACATGCGGCTTGGGAAAATATTCAACACTCTGCCGGAACCCGTCCATCAGGCGCACATCCAGCCCGGTCTCCTCCTTGATCTCCCGCAGAGCGGTTTGCAGCTCGTTTTCTCCCGATTCGACATGCCCCTTGGGGAAAGACCAGTGGCCGCCGCTTTTATGCTTAATCAGCAAAAGCTCATATTTTTCCTTTCGTTTGCGGTAGACCAGCGCACCGCACGATTTTTCACGCAACATTTTAATCGTCCTTCCTGCCGCGGCGCCGGACCGCGCCGCATGCCTCCTGTGTGCAGAACACGAAATTATGCTGTTCAGGGCCTGTACGGAACCCTTCCGGAGCGGTAAAAAAACCGGCTGACCATTGTAGATGCGGGTCCGAAATACAGGGCTTTTAATAATATACCACGTTTGGGGCCGGTTTAAAAGTAGTATTTTCTGTTTTTTGCAGAGCGCAGCCAGCGCTTAAAACCACATTGGCTCTGCGCCCTGAAAATGTGGCGCCGGGCCATTCTGATAGGGGTCGTAGCGGTTTTCGTTGCAGCCAAACTCCTTCAAAAAGCGGATTTTGCAGTCTGCCGTCCATTGGATCAGCGATATTCCATCAAAGGACTCTGTCCTCCCGCCATCCACAGTATTTTTAAAATACCATTCCACAACCGTTTGCTCCCCCTTGTGGAAAAACTGCCTGATCTCCCATTGCAGAACGGTCCCGCGTGTGTTCCACTCGTCGAACCAGAGCCTGATTTTTTCGATCCCGTGGTATTCGGGCCCCCAGCTTTCGATGTAAACCGCGTGCTCGTCAAAAATCGCTTCGATCCCCACATTGCTTTTTTGGAGCCACATCGCAAACCATGACCGTATGACAGCCTCCCGTTTATCGGTTTTATCCATAGAGCGCTCCTTTCAAGATGCCGCGTACAGGGCACCTGTATTCAGCTATTTTCCAGACCGGCGCTGAATAAAATGATTATAGCATACGCGGCGGGATACGCGCAAGGGACCGCCCTGCCCGGCTCATAGAGTGCTGTTCAGCAGTGAGATGTCCCCCCTTCGGGAAGGCAGGCTGTACATCAGCCGATTTTTTAAAATTTTATCTCCACAAACAGGGATATTTGTGCTATACTGTTTTTGTTCCAACAATTTTCTGATAAAAAGAGGGTCTGTATGAATCTGCTTCGTAAACTGCTGCGTGGAATCTACTATTTCTGCGTAGGCATCAAAACCGCATGTTCCGATCTGATCGAATGGTACACCTCCAACAAGAATATCCCCCGCCCCCTGCGAAACCGGGCGTCCTTGCTGGTGCTCCTGCTGGCCGTGGCCGCTGGCGGTTGGGGTCTGGCTTCGATGCTGGGAAGCGGTGGCATTGAGGGGCGTCAGGTCTCCGCAAAACCGGATGAAACTTCGAGCAGCCAGGAAGAGCCTGCATCTTCCTCCACGCCGGAACAGTCGGAACCGGAGGAGTCCACGCCGGAGCCCGAGCCGGAGGAAGACAGTTCCTCCGAGCCGGCAGAGCAGGCGGAAAAGGTTGACGCGGTTGCAGCTGCGACACGGTATCAGCCGATTACCGCTGAAAAATTGTCCGCCACGATCACCGAGCGGGTAAATCAATATTATGAAGCAGGTATCGTATCCAATGAGGGAGGCGGCTCCGCCGGTGCGGGAGTTGTCTACACCCCGCCTGCATCGGGCGACATCGCGGCATGGAAGGCGATCAACCCGGATGTACGGGGGTGGATTTCGATTTCCAATACCAACATCAGCTATCCGGTGGTTGTGGGGCCGTATACCGATTACTATACCCATCGGGACGTCTATAAAAATGCAAGCCGCAACGGGTGCATCTGGTTCGATTCGGATACCCGGTTCGATTCCAAGGGGGAAATCCTCTCGCAGAATGCGGTGATCTACGGCCATAACTGGACCAACTGCTGGAGGCCGGTCAATATCGGGAATCCGAACGACGTGATGTTCGCACAGCTTGCGGCATACGACAATGCTGCATTTGCCGCCGCCAACCCGTATATCCGGGTTACCACCCAGGGCGGAGACCACCTTTATCAGGTGTTTAGCGTCTTTTACACTACGCTCGATTTTGCCTACAATTATGCGGACGGTTCGACCATCCCGGGGATCATCAGCACCGCGAAAGCTAAGAGCATCCACAACTTCAATGTCTCGGTCGGCTCGAGCGACCAGTTTATCACCCTGTCGACCTGTACCCGGATCCTGGGGCAGCAGCTGGGTGAGAACCAGCGGTTTGTGGTGATGGCGAAGAAGATTTCCTAATCCGGCGTATTTCCCACAGGAGAACAAAACCATGTTGAAAGATTTGATATTTGGCATCCTCCGCCCCTTCCTGACCGCCTATGCACTGATACGGTATGGGAGCATCTGGGGGTTAAAGGAACATCTGATGCGCCGCCCGAGCAAGCTGCTCCGCCTGACCTATGGCCACTTCTTTTTGCAGCGGGGGAGTTTTGTCGGGCTGACGAGCGAAATTGCGGGGGTACCATGTTTCCCACACGGGATTCAGGGGATTTTCATTTCGAATACGGCAAAGCTCGGTAAGGACGTGGTAATCTTCCAGCAAGTGACGATCGGGTCGAACAATCTGCCCGATACCAAAAAGCCGGGCAGCCCAACGATCGGAAACAATGTCTATATCGGGGTTGGAGCCAAGGTCATCGGGGGAATCACAATCGGGGACAACTGCCGGATTGGAGCGAATGCGGTGGTTTATGAGGATATGCCGCCGAATTCGGTCGCGGTCTGCGCGGCGACCCGGATCATCTCCAAAGATGGCGAACCGCTCGACAATACCTACCGCACGACCCTCGATGGGGTGGATTACGTTTTCCAAGACGGCAGGCTGCACAGAGCGGAACCGTCGTAATGGAACATTCGGGCAAGTTTTGCAAGCGTGAGGGAATTTGGTTTTTTGGGTTTCTGGAATCCCATGAAAGTGGAGGCTGCTGAAAGAGCCGCCCTGGTCAAAGGGAGAGATCAATCAAAGGCCGTATCACCGGTTCGGGTGATACGGCCTTTTTGCAAAGCAGGGTATAGAGGCAAAACAGGAGGAAGCTGCACTATACCTTAACCAGGCCGGTATTTGCAGCGGCATCCCTGTCAAGAACCAGCGTCGCATGGGGATGCCGGCGCAGGATGCTGGCGGGGCAGGCTTCTGTAATCGGGCCGCAGAGGGTGTGATATACCGCCTGCGCCTTTGTAGGGCCGGGGACGGTGATAACCAGCGTGGCCTCGGGAGGGGTAAGCTGCGGGATCGTCAGGGTGACTGCCTGCCGGGGCACCTCCTCCAGGGACGCGAAGCAGCCGTCGTGAACCTGCTGGGCCCTGCAAACCTCGTCCATATTCGAAATTTTAACCCTGGCGGGATCATGGAAATCCGCAACGCCCGGATCGTTAAACGCCAGATGCCCATTTTCTCCGATCCCCTCGAAGATCACGTCGGGGGGATACGCTTCAAGCAGGGCGGCATATCGTGCACATTCGGCTGCGGGGTTGTCCGCCTGCCCATTGATATAATGGACTGACCGGAATCCCGCATGCTGGAAGAGGTGCTCCTTCAGATAGTTGCCGAACCCCTGCGGGGCGTCGGGGGCAAGTCCGAGGTATTCGTCCATGTGGAATGCATGGATCCGGCCGAAGTCCAGACCGGAAGTGAGCAGGGCGGCATACAGTTCGAGCTGCGAGGGTGCGGACCCCAGGATGATGTTGACCGACTCCCGCTCTTTCAGCAGCTCCCTGATCCGGGCAGCGCCCAGGTCCGCGGCGGCCTGCCCCATTTCTTTACGCGTGGCATAGACAGAAACCTCCAGAAGGTCGATCTTCTGTTGTGCGATTGGAACCATACGTTTTCTCCTTTCAGATTGTGGAACCGGAGGAAAGGCCCCCTGTCCGCCGGATGACCGCACCGCCCATGAGTGAGAAACCTGTTTCATAATCAGGGGATGCTGGATGGGCGAGGGATTTTGCTGCCCTGCGAGGCGAAAAAACGCAGACAATACTTTGTGTATTGCAAGGTTTTTCAACGCGGCAGGTCGGCAAAAGGCCCGCCCAGATGGTATCAAATGGTTGTGAATACGGGTTCTGATATAGCGTATGCCGGTGGCGGCAGCCTGATTTCAATTTATCATAGCATTTTCAGGCATCAAGTACAAGAGAGGGGCTGCTCCCAAAAGATAGAACAAGTTCGAAGAAACCCGCTCCGCCACAGGACATGGCGAAGCGGGTTTCCCCTATTTTGAGGAGTGGAGATCATAATGGAAGGGCTGGAAAAGGCTCAGACGATCCTTTTCCAGTCTGCTTTCAAGAGTCCTGATTGGATTCGATTTTGGTCGGCGTACTTAGAACCGCGATGCAGGCCACTGTCCCGGCAACACCTAGATACAGGAGCAGCGGGGTCATCGAATGAAGATAGTACATCACCGCGCCGATCGGTATGAATGCGTTGAAGAGGAACAGGAGAACCAGCATATAAACCCGTCCGATGAATTTCCCATGTTTGGAATCCAGAAATTTCTGCATGTTCATTATTCCGGCCACACTCCTAACTTACTCATGATAAAGGTGATAAAGACGATATTGAGGATCGAAATGCAGATCAAGATGCCCGCATTGAAAAACCGGCTCTGGATAACCCGTTTGCCGAGGTAGCGGGTATCGTTTCCGAGCAGATACCAGGAGTTCCCGCTGATCCAGTTGAACAGGCTCTGCATGGCGGCAACGGTGACAACGATCATAACCGGCTTGCCGAAGAATGCGCCCAGGAAGCCGATCTGTGGGGCGAGGACAACCACCGGATGGTACCACGCCTTGGGATCGCGCTTGACATTGGTGGACTGATAGAACGAGGTCGCACAGGTGACGCTGAGGCCGATCATGGAGGAAACGACCAGCGCAATGATCCCGATGTAGAATCCGACCTGGATCCACACGCTCGGGATAACGCCTACCAGCGCGTCACACAGCTCACCCGACGAGGTGGGGATGCCGGGTTTTCCAGAGAATGCCTCGGCGAATGCGATCGAGACAAACGAGAGGATCAGGGTGACCGGCAGCAGGCCGCCGAAGAAGGCGTCGAACCGTCCGAGCGTCTCGTGTTCCTCCGAGTATCCTCTCGAGATCATCCCGTTGTTGAACAGGACCCAGTCCATAACACCGATGGTAGCAGTCATCGAGCCGATCAGCATGATGATGCCATCCATTCCCGAAGGGAGCTTCGGGATCAGCAGGCCCTTCACCATAGCGGGGAGGTTGATACCGGTCACGCAGATAACCGCGCCGAACACCAGCAGCATAATCCCGATCATGACCTTCATGGCGTTCTCAACAAATTTGACCGCCTTGGGATTCTCGCCGCTTCCGTACATCAGCGAGAGCGGGACCGAGATTGCAACCAGAACGATCCAGCTTATGCTCTTGGGGATTGGCAGCCCCACCACCTGGAACAGGGAGGTAAGCGCGTCCGATCCAAGCGCATATTGTCCAAAGGTGTATACGATAGAGGCGATAAAGCAGGCGACCAGTCCGGTGGCAAAACTGCCGAAGAATTTCCCATGGAATTTGTCCTGCGCCTCAATGACATTCATCTCCGAGCCGGTGACAAACCGGGTGGCAAGCGCCAGCATAAAGATGCCGAATGCAAATGAGTAGAGCGGGATCCAGAGCATGTCGTATCCATAGGCGGCGCCCAGTGTGACCGAACTGGCGAATGAGCCGGCCCCCAGTGTAAACGCGGCGTTCATAAAGCCAGGGCCGGACAGTTTTACATAGCCCATGAAGCGTTTGGTGGACGGCTGTTTTTTCAGTTCCTTCAGGTAGGCTTTTTCCTTGATCGCCTGTTCGGTGTAGCGCGGGTTGATGACCTCAACCGGCTTGTTTTGCGATTCATGGCTCATAATAAACGACCTCCTCTTCCTATAGCTTTGTAACGATCATCTCACACGGGGCATCCGGGCCATCGGTGAACAATCTGGGCCGTTCGAACCGGATATTCCCAAAAATCGCCTGATTCAGTGCGAGGTCGATTTCCTCGCAGTAGAGCTTCCCAATCTGCTCCAGCCCCAACGCGCGAAAGGCGGTGGAAAACGGGCAGACGCGGTTGACCTCCCGCAGGCAGTTGCCTTCCACCTGGCTTTCGCAGTCCCACGCCTGGTTGGGTGGGTAATCGGAATATGCTTCTGCATTTTCAAAGGTCAGCTCTTTGCCATCCGCGAGGATGTTTGCCCTGATCGCCTCGCCGCGCATCAGGCCATATCTTCGGACAGCCTTGCGCACAATTTGGGAGCCCTCTTCCTCGCCGCAATTTCTGAGAACCTCATCCGCAATCAGCGCAAAGAGCTTTGCTGCCATTTCGGTGGCTTTTCCAACCGGATCGTTCGGGTTAAACATGGTTGCCCCTCCTTCTTTGTTCAGATTTGCCCTTTTAAACAGCAAAAAATGTGCCAATTTTTTAAGATGGCAGAATCATACAGAATGGAAAGAAAAATATGGATATTACTTCCAATTCAAAGAAAAATCAATAAAAATTTGTAAAACAATCATAAAATCTTTTTCCTTTCCAAACGACTTGCGCTGCATTTGCAGGATGCCTGTCATGAAATTTCATGATAGAGCAAAATCGGATAAAAAAGAAAAAGATTCCTTGACGGGGCAGTTTGGCAAAACAGGCAGGTTGACAGTCAACAGGCGGCGAAGACCCAGGACGGCAGTGCATCATTGGGAGGGGATGGATGCAAAAAAGTGCAGCTTCCGCAGAAGCTGCACTCAAGCAGATTGTGATGGTTCGATTTTTGTGCAGGACGCATTTCCAAACGGGTCACGGAGGGTATAGTCAAACCGCACAAGCGTTTCCTGTTGGGGATGCTGCGGGTCAAGCGGGTCGAAGGGGAACAGCTCGACCCATTCCTGCGGACCGGGCTTGCCGGGCAGGAGCAGCCTGCGCCGGGGTTCATTCCCGGCTGCGCAGTGTTCGGGCAGGCGGCGCGGGCGCTCGTGCAGGCAGAGGTCAAGCCGCATCAGCCAGGAAAAGACCTCCGGGTCGCAGCCCTGCTCGACCGCGAACGTGAACAACAGGTCGTAGCAGGCATATTTCCCCACGTTCTGCGCGGGTATCCGCTCGCCAAGCGCAAGAAACATCCGGAATGGCGAGGGACAGTCCCGCAGCAGGCAGGCAAGCTGGTTTTGAAACCGTCCGCTGTTGTAGTAAAGCTCGGTCATCTCCTCCACCCGTTTGATCCGGCAGATCTCATGAAACGAAAGCTGTGGGGTTTGCAGGATTTCATACGGCGGCGTTTCGCTGTAGACCAGCCCATACTGTTCCCGCTGTTCGTAAAGCCGGGAGCCGCGCAGCAGCTTGAGAAACCCAAGCTGGAGCTGATGGGGGCGCATCGCAAATACCTCGTCGTAGCTCTGCGCGAACCGTTCGAATCCTTCGAGCGGGAGTCCGGCGATCAGGTCGAGATGCTGGTGGATATTCCCGAACGCACCCACTGTGCAGACGTTATCCCGGAGCGTTTGCAGGTCGGTCGGGCGCGCAGCGGCGGCAAGCGCAGCGGCGCAGGTCGACTGCACCCCGATTTCAAATTGAAACAGGCCCGGACGCACCGTTTGCAGCAGCCGGAGCTGGTCCGGCGTGGTCAGGTCGCCGCCCAGCTCCATCTGGAAGGAGGTATATCCGTTGTCATGCGCGGCGAGATACTGCCAGATAGCAGACGCGCGGTCCGGCCGGAGATTGAATGTCCGGTCAACAAATTTTACCTGCATCACCCGCGCATCCAGCAGTTTTTGCAGATCGTCAAAGACGAGCGGCAGCGAGCGGAACCGCACCGTCCGGTCGGCGGAGGAGAGGCAGTAGGAGCAGCCGTACGGACAGCCGCGCGATGATTCATAATAGAGTACCCGGTTGGGGAGGGATGTAAGGTCGCTGTATGGGAACGGGAGCGCGTCCAGGTCGGCAAACCGGCTGGCGCGGAAAATCCCGCGCGGATGCGGTTCTGACAATACCTGCGCGAGGATCGGCTCCCCCTCGCCGCAGAGGATGCCGTCCGCCCATCCGTAACGGGCGAGCCGGTCTTCCGGGTCGAAGCTGACCTCCGGTCCGCCCAGCAGGATTGGGATATCCGGGAAGAGAGCGCGAAATTCCGAACCAAGCTGCTCGACCTGTCGGATGTTCCAGATATAACAGGAAAAGAGCAGCCGGCCGGGCGCGCGGGAGACGATGTCCGCGAGGATCTCCCGCACCGGCTGGTTGATGGTATATTCCACGAATGCGGCAGGAATCCCCGCCGCATCAAGCGCCAGTTTGAGGGATCGCACCGCGAGGTTGGTGTGGCTGAATCTGGCGTTGACCGCTACCAGCAGCGTTTTTTTCATCGCTGTCTGCCTCCTTTCCGGAACCCGCGGTACCACAGTTTTTCAAACAAAGGGGCTTTTTCACTTGCCAAAAGCCCCCTCTTGCCGCTTCACAGGATAAAGTATTTCGCTCATTGCGATGAGCGACCAGAGGCGCTGCCTTTGGAAACCGCAATTTTTCGAGAAAAATCGAGTAAAGCTTCAGATGTGAAACGTCTGCCAACGGGTGCGGATTCTTATTTTTTCGGCTTTTTCATGGTCAGCGAGATACGTTTTTTCGGCAGATCGACACCCAGCACCCAGACGGTGACAATATCCCCCACCTTGAGCACCTCGCTCGGATGCCGGATATACCGGTTGGTGATCTGCGAGATGTGCACCAGCCCATCCTGATGCACCCCGATGTCGACAAATACGCCGAAGTCGATCACGTTCCGCACCGTTCCCTGAAGCTCCATCCCCTCTTTGAGGTCCTTCATATCCAGGATATCGCTGCGCAGCATGGGCGGGGGAAGTTCATCCCGCAGGTCACGGCCGGGCTTGAGCAGTTCGGCGGCAATATCCCGCAAGGTCGGCGCGCCGACCCCGCATTCCGCCGCAACCTGTTCCTCCCCGGCAGCCTTGATCTGTGCGGGCAGCTCAGAAAGGCGGTTGCCGGCTGCATCTTCAAGGGTATATCCGAACCGGTCAAGCAGCGCTTTTGCGCCTGCATAGGATTCGGGATGCACACCGGTGCTGTCCAGCAGGTTGTTCGCGTGGGGAATCCGGAGGAATCCCGCGCACTGTTCAAACGCTTTCGGCCCCAGCTTGGGCACCTTTTTAAGCTGGGTGCGGCTGGTGAATGCGCCGTTTTCCTCCCGGTAGGTCACGATGTTTTTGGCAACTGTGCCCGAAAGCCCTGCCACATATCCCAAAAGCGATGCCGACGCGGTATTCAGGTCAACCCCAACCCGGTTTACGCAGTCCTCAACCACACCGGTCAGCGTCTCATCCAACCGCTTCTGGGGCATGTCATGCTGGTACTGTCCCACACCGACCGATTTCGGGTCGATCTTGACCAGTTCAGCGAGAGGGTCCTGAAGCCGCCGCGCGATCGAAACCGCGCTGCGCAGCGAGACATCGAAGTCGGGAAACTCCTGAGCCCCCAGTTTGGACGCCGAATAGACCGATGCGCCCGCCTCGTTGACCATCATGTAGGAAAGCCCGCAGTCCATCTCACGGATCAGCTCTGCGGCGAACAGCTCGCTCTCCTTGGAGGCGGTGCCGTTCCCGATCGAGAGGACGTCCACATGGTGTTTGCGGATGAGCGCGCCGAGCTTTTGTTTGGCTTCGGCAACCTTGTTCTGGGGCGGGGTCGGGTAGACGACAGCGGTATCGAGCACCTTCCCGGTTGGGTCAACCACCGCAATCTTGCAGCCGGTGCGGTAGGCCGGGTCGATCGCCAGCACCGTTTTCCCCTTGACCGGCGGCTGCATCAGCAGTGCTTTCAGGTTTACCCCAAAATTTTTAATCGCCTGTTCGTTGGCGGTCTCGGTCAGATCCGAGCGCACCTCCCGTTCGAGAGAGGGGTGGATCAGACGTTTATAGGCATCGGAAACCGCCTCCAACACCAGCGGGGTGGTGATGCTCCCCTTCTTCACAAAGAGTCCGGAAAGCAGGCCCACGGCATAACCGCTGTCCACCTCGACGGAAGCTTTGAGAAAACCTTCCTTTTCACCGCGGTTGACAGCCAGTATCCGGTGGCTGGGCATCCGGGAGACCGGCTCCGCATAATCGGCGTACATCGCATAGACGCCCGCGTCCTCCCCGACAGAGACGGTTTTCAGCACCGCGTTTTTCTGGTAGTACTGACGCAGCAGCAGACGTCCCTGCGCGCTGTCCGAAAACTGCTCGGCGAGGATGTCCGACGCACCTGCCAGCGCATCCTCCGGCGTAGGGACGCCCTTTTCCGGATCAACAAATGGCTCCGCCAGAGCCTGCACGCTCCCGGAGGTCCTGTCCTGCGCAAGCAGAAGCTCGGCGAGCGGCTCCAGCCCCCGTTCCTTCGCGACCGTTGCGCGGGTGCGCCGCTTCTGCTTATAAGGACGGTAGATGTCCTCAAGGCGGGCCAATGTTTCGGCTGCCGCAATATCGGCTTCCAGTTCGGGGGTCAGCTTGCCCTGCTCGGCGATCGCTCCGGAAACCTCCTCCCGGCGTTTTTGCAGGCCGCGCAGATAGTCAAGCCGCTCGGAAAGCTCCCGCAGAACCTGATCGTCACAGGAACCGGTCTGCTCCTTCCGGTAGCGCGCGATAAACGGGATGGTATTGCCCTCATCGATCAGGGCGATGATATTTTCCACCAGTTTTTGTGCGATGTGAAATTCGCTTGAGAGAATCGCAGAAAAGTCCATACGTCAACTCCAAATCTTCTTAAAAAGTTTCGCCAGCCTTTTCAAAGGCTGCGGTTTCCAAAGGCAGAGCCTTTGGTCGCTCATCGCAATGAGCGAAATCCTTTATCCTGTGAAGCGCGTTTTTCGGGTGAATTGGCTCTGACTTGCGGTCAGAGCCAAGAGGGGGCTTTTTACAAGAGAAAAAGCCCCCTGAGAATCTGTGTAAATCCCGGACGGGAGCATCCCGAAAAGCGGTCAGCGTCCGTCATTCCGCCTGCGGAGCAGGAGCCAGACCGCCAGACAGGCTGCCGCGAGGGCCGCAAACAACCCGGCAATGACCACCGGCTGCATCCACCACTGTGTGGGGATGGATGTAATAAAGATCGCAGTCGGACCGTCCGCACCGCCGATGATCCCGATACTGGCCGCTTCCCCCGAATGGATCAGCTCCGGTGCGGCCGTTGCCAGCGCTTTATGCAGCAGCCACCTCTTGAACAGCCGGTCAGCGAGCAGGGTGAGTATCCCAAGCGCGGCAAAGACGATTGCACCGATTCGGGCGAACTTTCCCAGCCGCTTCATCGGGCTTCCTCCGGCTTGACCATCCATACCACCAGCAGAAAGACATACGCCAGCAGGATACAGATGGTGGCTATGATCCGCAGGGCGGCGCCCCACCGCTGTTCCCCGATCCAGATGACCGTAGAATGGCGGGCCCCTCCGATAATCCCAGCCCGCGCAGCCCGTTTTTGTTTTCTGTCCGCAGCCCAGCTGTAGAGATGCAGGAACAGCTTGTACACCGGCTCCACCAGGGCGGTCACGATTCCGGCCAGTGCAAAAAAGCGCACGCCCATCCGGGCGCAGGATTCCAATCTGCAATGTTTCATTTTATTCTCCTTTTTGTTTTATAAAATTGATTTTATCCAATCTGTTTTAGAACCTGTATTCATACGAATGCTGGTTTTCCATCTTTCCCCAAAACCCTAGATGAACCCCAGAGAGCGGAGCAGAAAGACATAGACAAACATGGTCACGAGGGAACCGGCGGTGGTCCAGACCACGATCTGTCCAGCAAGCTCACTGTCGCCGCCCATCTCCTGCGCCATGGTGAACGAGCTGACCGCTGTGGGCGCGCCGAACGCGATCAGCAGCCCGACCAGTTCGGCGCCCCGATAGCCCGCCGCGATGCTGGCGGCCACACCGGCCACCGGCACCAGTACCAGCCGCGCGACAAGCACGATCAGGAGCTGACGCTTGTGGCTGCGCGGCAGGCCGAAGTCGACCGAAGCGCCGAGGATAATCAGCGCGAGCGGGGTACCGAGCTTCCCGAAATCGCTGAGCGCGGTATAGACTGCCTGCGGAATCCCGATGCCCAGCCCTTTCAGCTCCCAGAACAGCAGGCCGATGGCAGAGCCGATCACCAGCGGGTTGTGCAGGATGCCCCGCAGGATTTTGCGTGGGGCGGGCTTCTGTCCCCGGAAGATCTCGAGGACGACCACCGACAGGATATTGATGGTCGGGACCACGACCGCAACTGCCAGCGCAACCGTCCCGACCTCGTCGGGGCAGAGGATCATCCCGATCGGCAGGCCAAAGATCACCGAGTTGCCCCGCATGATCCCCTGTATCATCACCCCGCGGCGGGCGTTTTCCGGCTCGATCCGCGGGATGATCACGAGCATGATGAGGCAGACGAGTACCGTTCCCGCGAAGGCAAACGCCAGAAAGGACGGCTGCGCCATATTTTCGTGGCTGGTGTTATAGATGCTCATGGCGAGCGAAACCGGCAGGAAGGTCCTGAAGGTGACCTTGTTCATAATGTCGAGGGTGCGCTGGTCAAAGAGGTTGATCCGTTTCATCAGCTTGCCCGAGAGCATCAGCAGAAAAAGCGGAAGAACGACGTTTACCGATGTAGCCAGATGTTCCATGTTGTTTCCTCCGTTGACAGAGTCCGGTCAGTTGTCCGGAGTCCCCTGGGTCCCAAGCCGTTCGAGCTTCCGGTAGAGGGTGCGCAGGCTGATCCCAAGCGCCTTGGCAATCTGCGTTTTCCCCTCCAGCGTATACCCAAACTGGTCCAGCAGATCCTGAATCCGTTTCTGCTCCTCGATCTGGAGCAGCTTTTTTTCGGTTGCAGCCTGCATCCGTCCGCTCCGGTCGCGCATACTGGGCGGCAGGTCCTCGACGGTCACGACCTCGTTCTCGCAGAGGTTGACGGTATATTCCACCACATTCTGCACCTCCCGGACATTCCCCCGCCATTCGTAGCTCAGGAACAGCCGCTCCACCTGCTCGTCAAACCGCTTCACAGGGGTATTCATCCGCTGCCGGAGGGATTCCAGGCAATGGGCGGCGATCGGCAGGATGTCGCTGGTGCGTTGGCGCAGCGGGGGCACCTCGAGGTTGATGACACCGATCCGGTAGTAGAGGTCCGCCCGGAACCGCCCGTCCGCGATCATCTCGGACAGGTCGCGGTTGGTCGCCGCGATCACCCGGATATTGAGCGGGATTTTTTCAGCCGATCCCACCCGCTCCAACTCGTACTCCTGCAAAACCCGCAGCAGTTTGGGCTGCATTGAGAGCGGCAGTTCCCCCAGCTCGTCGAGGAACAGGGTGCCGCCCTGCGCCATCTCGATCTTCCCGATCTTGCCGCCCTTCTTCGCCCCGGTGAACGCGCCCTCCTCATAGCCAAACAGCTCACTCTCGAAAAGGGTTTCGGGCACGCTGGAACAGTTGACCGCCACAAACGGGTATTTCCGGCGGCTGCTCTGCTCGTGGATGGCGCGGGCAGCCAGCTCCTTTCCGGTGCCGGTCTCCCCGCAGATCAGGATCGGGGTCGGGCTGTCCGCGAGCCGGCGGATCATCCGCTGGAGCTGCTGGGTTTCCGGGCTGGTCCCGATGATCCGGCTCACATAGTCCGGCTGGTTTTCCGGGCCGTAGGTCTCGTCCGAAAACCGCACCGCTACCGACATCAGCTCCCGGTCCACGTAGATCGGCCGGGTGGTGAGCTTGGCGCGGAACCCGCCCATTGAAACCTCTTTTTCCTGGAACACAATCCCCCGCAGCACCTTGCGCACCGTAGTTTCCGGCAGGATGTGCCGCAGGGAAGCGGTCGAGAGCCTGCAAAAGCTGAGGCTGTGCGCCGCCGCTTCGTTATACTGGGTGATGACCCCGTTGGAATCCGCGAGCAGCAATGGGTCCCGGGAGACGTTGAACGCCTCCTGCACCAACATCTCAAAGCTGCCTGTCTGCGCCAGCCCCTCCCGGCTGCGCACCAGCCCGCCGATCAGCCCGGCAAGCTCGGTCAATGCGTCCAGATAGGTCTGGGTATTCCCGCTGATCCGGGCGTGCCCCTCCCTGGTGAACGAGGTCAGGGTGACTACGCCGATCACCGCGCCGTCCGCCTTGATGCAGCAGAGCAGCTCGACGGTTGCAGGGCAGTTGTCCTTAAACCGGCAGCCAACACAGGTCTGCATCTCCCCGGGCGTATTGACCAGCACGCTGCCATAGTTCATCACCTCATTGATCGAGGGGCTATGCACCGCCTTCCCCTTTTTTTTGAGATAGACCGGCGTGCCGCAGATCAGGTTGGAGCCGCTGTCAAATACCGCGGCCTCCGCTTTCAGCGCATTGGCAGCGCCGTTAATCAGCCGTTCGATCGGCTGTTTTACCTCCCCCAGACGGTTCATCCCGCACCCCCTCCCGGATTCTGTTAAGCGCTTCCTCTTATATAGTACATTTTATCCGGTTTGACAATTCTGTCAAGGCATCTGCCGGATTTGCCATCTGGCAATCTGTTTGACAACCATCTGGCAAAAAAAGAGCGGCGCCCACATAAAATCCCCTGTTTACGGCGATTTTGTGTGTTTTTACGGTTTGGCACGAATATTGCTTTATTCTTTTTCAGACAATCAGGACCCCATATCCGGCATGGATCGGGTACAGCATCGCAAAAAGGATGAAAAAGGAGGGCTTTTCCCCATGAAAGGTTTCGACAACCACCCCTATATCCCCAACTCCGCACCGGAAATTCAGGCGGAGATGCTCCGCGAGATCGGCCTGGCCTCGCTGGAGGAGCTGCATAAAAATGTCCCGGACGCGCTCAAACTCAAAGATACCATGAAGCTGCCCCGCGCGTTCGGTTCGGAATACGAGCTGCGCCGGCATGTTGAAGGTCTGCTCGGCAAAAACACCGACTGCAAAAAGAACCTGAACTTTCTCGGCGCGGGCTGCTGGCAGCACTATGTCCCCGCGCTCTGCGACGAGGTCAACTCCCGCGGCGAGTTCCTGACCGGCTACGGCGGCGAGCCGTACAACGAGCTGGGGCGGTTCCAGTCGCTTTTTGAGTATGCGAGCATGGTCGCAGAGCTGGTGGACATGGAGGTGGTCAACGTCCCGACGATGGACTGGGCACAGGCCGCTGCCACCACCGCGCGGATGGCGCAGCGGATCACAAACCGCACCGAGGTGATCGTCCCCACGCTGATCGACCCGGAAAAGTTCGCGGTCATGGAAAACTACTGCCGCGCGAGCGTCCGGTTTGTCCGGGTAAACTGCAACGGCAAGGGGCAGATCGACCTCGACGACCTGAAATCCAAGGTGAATTCCAACACAGCGGGGGTCTACATTGAAAACCCGGGCTATCTCGGCGTCATCGAGGAGCATGGGCAGGAGATTTCCGACCTGATACATGCGGCGGGCGGACTGAGCCTGGTCGGCGTGGACCCGATCTCGCTGGGCGTGCTGGCAACACCTCCTTCCTATGGCGCGGACATCGTCTGCGGCGATCTCCAGCCGCTTGGCATCCATATGAACTACGGCGGCGGGCAGTCGGGCTTTATGGCCACCCGCGACGAGGAAAAATTCGTCATGGAGTTCCCCTCCCGCCTGTTCGGCATTGCCCCGACCAGCCAGCCGGGCGAGTACGGCTTCGGCGACGTCGCGTATGACCGAACCTCGTTCGGCCACCACCGCGAGCATGGCAAGGAGTATGTCGGCACACAGAGCGCGCTCTGGGGGATCACTGCGGGGGTCTATCTCGCCACGATGGGCCCCAGAGGGATGGAAGAGGTTGGAGAAACAATCCTGTATAACGCCCAGTACGCAGCCAAAAAGCTGGCCGAGCTGCCGAACATCCGGGTGAACCGGTTTGGGAGCTGCTTCTTCAAAGAGTTTGTGGTTGACTTCTCCGAGACCGGAAAGACGGTCGCCGAGATCAACCGGTCGCTGCTGGCACAGGGTATCTTTGGCGGGAAGGACCTTTCAAACGAGTTCCCGCAGTTTGGACAGTCGGCCCTCTACTGCGTGACCGAAATCCACACACAGGACGACATCGAACGGCTGGTGTCTGCGGTCGCGCAGGCGGCCCGATAAATCGAGAAAGGGATGAGTATTGTGAACAGAATTGATCGGTCCGCAAAGGTCAGAGAGCACTTCCATCAGGCCAAGTGGGATGAACCAGTGATCTATGAGCTGAGTACCCCCGGCGAGCGCGGCATCCTTGTGCCGCAGGCGAGCGAAGAGGTCGCCTCGCAGGTCGAGGGGATTGGCGCGCTGCCCGCAGGCATGAAACGCAAAAACCGGGTCAACCTGCCCGAGATTTCCCAGAACCGGGTGCTCCGCCACTATCTGCGCCTGTCCCAGCAGGTACTCGGCGCGGATGTCAACATTGAGATCGGGCAGGGTACCTGCACGATGAAATACAGCCCCAAGGTCAACGAGCAGCTCGCCCGCGGCGTGCAGGAGCTGCACCCGCTTCAGGACCCGTCTACCGTACAGGGGATGCTCGAAATCTACTATCAGACCGACCGGTATATGTGCGAGATTTCCGGGATGGACCGGTTCACCTTCCAGCCGGGCGGCGGCTCGCAGGGGATTCTTGCGATGGCTTCGGTCATCCGGGCCTATTTTGAGAGCCGCGGGGAACAGCGCGACGAGATCATCACCACCCTGTATTCGCATCCGTCCGATGCGGCCGCCCCGGTGATGAACGGGTTCAAGGTGATCTATCTCCAGCCTGACCCTCAAACCGGCCTGCCCAGCATGGAGACGCTGAAAGCAGCTGTTTCCGAGCGCACCGCCGCCTATATTGTGGCAAATCCGGAGGACACCGGCGTCTATAATGGGCAGGTGCAGGCGTTTACCGCCTATGTGCACGAACACGGCGGCCTCTGCGCCTACGACCAGGCGAATGCCAACGGCCTGCTCGGCGTCACCCGCGCGCGGGAAGCCGGCTTCGATCTGTGCTTTTTCAACCTGCACAAGACCTTTTCTTCCCCGCATGGCTGCGGCGGCCCGGCCTGCGGCGCGACCGGCGTCTCCCAGGAACTGGTGCCGTTCCTGCCCGCCCCGCTCGTCGGGTTTGACGGGGAGCGCTATTTCCTCGACTATGGGTTTGCCGACAAGGCGTTTGGCGTGGGGAAAATCCGCTCGTTCTATGGGGTGGCACAGGTTGTCCTGCGCGCCTATGCGTGGATCCGTTCGCTCGGCGGCGAGGGGCTGTATCAGGTCGCCAAAACCGCGGTGCTGAACAACAACTACCTGTTCAAAAAGATGCTCGAAATTCCGGGGATCGGTGCCTATTACTGCGACGGCAACAACCAGCGTGTCGAGCAGGCCCGCTACACGATGGAGAAGGTATACGAGGAGACCGGCGTTTCGACCGGCGACATCCAGCGCCGCGCGATGGACTTTGGGCTCCACTACTGGACCTCGCACCACCCCTACTACCTGCCTGAGCCGATCACCCTTGAGCCGACCGAAACCCCGTCCAAGGCGGATATCGACGAGTATGTTGAAACGATGAAATACATCTTCAGCGAGTGCCGCGAGAACCCGGAGGTGGTCAAGACCGCGCCGCACCGGAGCACCGTCCACCAGATCGACGAATCCGGGATGGATGATCCCGCCAAATGGGCCGTTACCTGGAAGATGTACCTGAAAAAATACCAGTGACCGCCAACCCTTTTTTTGCTGGCTCTCTACAAAAGACGCGCTTTGCGCGTCTTTTTCTTTTCGCAGAAAAGCAGTCGTTTGGGCGTTTGGCTTGAATTGCCCTGCGGTTTCCGGTATAATAAGGTCTGACGAACCGGTCGGTTTGCGGGCTGCCTGCGCCGCAGTCAAAATTCAGAAATTCAGCTGTCAGGTATCTGGGCAGCCGGTAAGGGAATTATAAGATGAAAAAACTGTTTCGCATCCTCTACGGATATATCCGCCAGACCGATGGCTGGCTTTGGCTGCTTTGTTTGGGGCTTTCAGGGTTCAGTATGCTCCTGCTCTCCGGGATTGTCCATTCCGGCGTCTGGGCGCCCTATGACTACGGCCTGCAAACCATGCGGATCGTCGGGGTGCAGTTCGGTGCAACTGCGGTGGGAGTGCTCTGTGCGCTGATCCTCTCAAAGTTTGATTACCATGCGCTCACCCGGCTCTGGAAGCTCCATGCCCCGGTTGCTTATGCGTTTGTGCTGCTCACCTTCCTGATCGGCATTGGGGCGGCGGACCGGCAGGGGGACAAGTCCTGGATCAGGATACCGTTCACCAGTATGACCATCCAACCGGCGGAATTCCTCAAGCTGTCGTTCATCCTGACCCTCGCCTACCATCTGCATGTGGTCAGCGACGTGATGGACGACCCCAAAACCATTCTGGCGCTCTGCGTCCACGGGGCGGCGCCTATCCTGCTGATCCACATGCAGGGAGATGATGGGACGGCGCTTGTGTTTGCGTTCATCTTCATCGGGATGCTGTTTGCAGCGGGGATCCACTGGTTTTATGTGCTGGCCGCAGTCGGCGGATCGGTCATTGGAATCCCACTGATCTGGTTTTTTGTGCTCAATGATTTCCAGAAACAGCGGTTTCTGATCCTGTTCAGCCCCACCGCCGCGGATACGCAGGGCACTTATTATCAACAGTACCGCGCCAAGCTGGCGATCGGCTCGGGGCAGATTTGGGGGAAGGGCATCTTCTCGGAAAACCACCACTATGTCCCCGAAGCGCAGAACGATTTTATCTTTTCCTTTATTGGGGAATCGCTCGGCTTTGTCGGTGCGCTGGCGGTGGTCCTTGTGCTGATCTCACTGGTGGTGAAAATCCTGTCGGACGCCCAGTGTGCCGAGGATTTGCAGGGCCGGCTGATCTGTGTGGGCGTGTTTTCGATGATTGCCGCCCAGTCGGTCATCAACATCGGGATGTGTCTTTCGGTGCTTCCGGTCATCGGGATTACCCTGCCGTTCCTTTCGGCGGGCGGCTCCTCGGTGCTGGCGAGCTATCTGGGGCTGGGGCTGGTGCTTTCAGTCTATATGGAGGCTCCCAAAAATCTGTTCAGCGAGTAAGAACCTGTATTCATAATCAGAGGATGCCGGATGGGCGAGGGATTTTGCTGCCCTGCAAGGCGAAAAAACGCAGACAATACTTTGTGTATTGCAAGATTTTTCAACGCGGCAGGCCGGCAAAAGACCCGCTCAGACGGTGTCGAATGGTTGTGAATACGGGTTCTAGGGCGCTTTCAAAGGCAATTCACCGGATGAGGCGTTCATCTACCTTTTTGACAAGGTGGATGAAATGTTTTGTTCTGCTGGTTTGATAGAAAATAGAAGGAGGTTTTTCCCATGAAATCGGATATTGAAATTGCGCAGTCGGCTGAGATGCTTCCAATCAGCGAGATTGCGAACCGGCTGGGCGTACAGCCGGAGGAACTGGAGCCTTACGGACGGTACAAAGCAAAATTATCGGAGGAAATTTTCAGCCGGCTTTCCGGACGTCCGGACGGCAAGCTCGTGCTGGTGACCGCGATCAACCCCACGCCCGCGGGCGAAGGCAAGACCACCACTACGGTGGGGCTTGGCCAGGCGATGGAGAAGATCGGAAAAAAGGCGATTATCGCGCTGCGGGAGCCTTCGCTCGGCCCGGTGTTCGGGATCAAGGGCGGGGCGGCAGGCGGCGGCTATGCGCAGGTGGTGCCGATGGAGGACATCAACCTGCATTTCACCGGCGATATGCACGCGATCACCGCTGCGAACAACCTGCTCTGCGCGCTGATCGACAACCATCTCCAGCAGGGCAACGAGCTTGGGATCGACCCGCGCCGCATCCTTTTCAAACGCTGCCTCGACATGAACGACCGCGCCCTGCGCAATGTAATTGTCGGGCTGGGCGGCAAGGTCAATGGGGTGCCGCGCGAGGATGGCTTCCTGATTACCGTTGCATCCGAAGTGATGGCGATCCTCTGCCTTGCTTCCGACCTCGAGGATTTGAAAAAACGTTTGGGAGAAATTCTGGTTGCTTATACCTATGGTAATCAACCGGTCTATGCGCGTGACCTGCACGCAAGCGGTGCAATGACCGCCCTGCTCAAGGACGCGCTCAAGCCCAATCTGGTCCAGACGCTCGAGAATACCCCCGCCCTGATGCATGGCGGGCCGTTTGCCAATATCGCGCATGGGTGCAACTCGGTGCGTGCAACCAGGCTCGCGCTCAAGCTCGCCGACTATACGATCACCGAAGCGGGATTCGGCTCCGATCTGGGCGCGGAAAAGTTCTTCGACATCAAATGCCGGTATGCGGGGCTTGCCCCCTCTGCGGTCGTGCTGGTCGCGACCATGCGTGCGCTCAAGTATAACGGAGGCGTCCCCAAGGCCCAGACCGGCGAGCCGAATGTGGAAGCGCTCAAACGCGGCCTGCCCAATCTTGCCAAGCATGTGGAAAATATGCAGAAATACGGGGTTCCGGTCGTGGTGGCAATCAACCGGTTCCTGACCGACTCGGACGAAGAAGTGAAGCTGCTTTCCGATTTCTGCGCCCAGGCCGGCTGCCGGTTTGCGCTGTCGGAAGTGTTTGCCAAGGGCGGCGAAGGCGGCGTGGAGCTGGCGAAGGCGGTCGTTGAAGCCTGCGAACAGCCCTCCCAGTTCCGGCTCCTCTATGATATTGATCTGCCGGTCAAGGAGAAGATCGCGGAAATTGCAACCGAAATTTATGGTGCGGATGGGGTCAACTACACCGCCGCGGCGGAAAAACGGCTCGCCGAGATCGAAGCGCTCGGCAAGGCGGGGCTGCCGGTCTGCATGGCCAAGACCCAATATTCCCTCTCGGACGATCCTTCCCGGCTCGGACGCCCGGCCGGTTTTACGATCACCGTTAAGGACCTGCGGCTGAGTGCAGGCGCTGGGTTCATCGTTGCGCTCACCGGCGACATCATGACCATGCCCGGTCTGCCGAAAGCGCCCGCCGCCCACCAGATCGACGTGGATGCCGCCGGACAGATCTCCGGCCTGTTCTGAGGGGGCCGCTGTGATCCGGTTTACCAGCCATTCGGCGGAGGAAACAGAACAGTTTGCGGAGCGGTTTGCCAAAAGGCTCCGGCCTGGCGATGTGATCGCCTGCTTCGGCGGGATGGGGATGGGAAAAACGGTGTTTGCGCATGGGCTGGCGCGTGGATTGGGGCTGTCGGACGAGGTGTCCAGCCCCACCTTTGCGCTGGTGCAGGAATATACAGATGGGAATATTCCGCTCTATCATTTCGATATGTATCGTGTTTCGGATTTCGATTCCCTCTATTCGACCGGTTTCTTCGACTATCTGGAACAGGATGGGGTCCTGCTGATCGAGTGGAGCGAACAGATTGAATCCGCCCTGCCGCCGGGCGCAATCCGGCTGTCCTTTGCGCGGCTGGACGACAATACCCGCGAGCTGACGATTGAGGGGGAAGAGATTTGAGAATTCTGGCGATGGATACTTCGTCCCAGTCGGCAGGCTGCGCCCTGTTGGAGGACAGCCGGCTGTTGGGGGAGTTTTTCACCAATGTGAAACTGACCCATTCACAGACCATCCTGCCGATGGTGCAGAACCTGCTCGACCAGACCCATACCGCGCTTTCGGAGGTCGACCTGTTTGCGGTCACGACCGGCCCCGGTTCGTTTACCGGGCTGCGGATCGGGCTTTCGGCGGTCAAAGGGATGGCGCATGCGCTGGGAAAACCATGTGTCGGTGTTTCTACCCTGGAGGCGCTCGCTTTCCAGTTTTGGGGACAGGAGATGCTGGTCGCCCCGGTACTGGATGCGCGCTGCGCCCAGGTTTATACGGCGCTCTTCCGCTGGGAGGGGGAAACCCTGGACCGGCTTGAGCCGGATCAGGCGATCCCGATTGCCCAGCTCGAACAACGTCTGAAAAATGAGAAAAAAGCCGTATTTCTGGTTGGAGATGGGGCGGAAATGTGTTATAATATGCTTAACGAACGGTTGCCTCTCCTGCGGCTCGCCCCGCCAACCCTGCGTTATACCCATGCGGGCGCGCTTGCGCTCGCGGCACAGCGTGCGGCCAGGCTGGGATACACCGTTTCCGCCGAACAGCTCGCCCCGGCCTACCTGCGTCTGCCGCAGGCGGAGCGGGAACTGCTCGCAAAACAACAATCAGTTTAGGGGTGGAATCTTATGATCGCACTGGCAGCGGATCATGGCGGCTTTGCGCTGAAAGAACAGGTCAAACAATGGCTGGAGGAACAGAAGATCCCTTATCACGATTTCGGTACGCTCGACGGCGCGTCCTGCGATTATCCGGACATGGCCGCAGCCGCTTGTGACGCGGTTGTATCCGGGGCCTGTGAGAAAGCGCTCCTCTTCTGCGGCACCGGTATCGGGATTTCGATGGCGGCGAACAAGATCAAGGGGATTCGGGCGGCCTGCTGCTCCGACTATTTCAGCGCGAAATACACCCGTATGCACAACGACGCGAACGCCCTCTGCCTTGGCGGACGGGTGGTAGGCGCCGGGCTGGCAATCGAGCTGGTCGACGTCTTTTTACATACCGCGTTTGAGGGCGGCCGCCACCAGCGCCGGATCGACAAAGTTGCCGCGCTTGAAAACCGTTGAACGCTCGAAACCACATGAAATCAAGCTGTAAGGGGTAATGATGATGTTGAAACCGTTTATTATGGACCATCCGCTGATCCAACACAAGGTCACCCTCCTGCGGGACAAGAACACCGGCTCGAAGGAATTCCGCGAGCTGATTAACGAGGTCGCCATGCTGATGTGCTATGAGGCGACCCGCGACATGCCGGTCAAACAGATCGAGATCGAGACCCCTATCTGCATCGCGAAAGCAAACGTGATTTCGGGGCGCAAGGTCGCGTTTATCCCGATTCTGCGGGCAGGGCTGGGGATGGTTGACGGCCTGCTCAAGCTGGTTCCGGCTGCCAAGGTCGGGCATATCGGGATGTACCGCGACCACGAAACCCATCTGCCGGTGGAGTATTACTGCAAGCTGCCCGCGGACATCGAGGAGCGGGATGTCATCGTCCTCGACCCGATGCTCGCGACCGGCGGGTCCGCGGTTGATGCGATCGACCAGCTGAAAAAGCGAGGCTGCTCCAATATCAAGTTTATGTGCATCATCGCCGCGCCCGAGGGGATCGAAGCGCTGGCCGGGAAACATCCGGATGTGCAGATCTATTGCGGCGCGCTTGACGACCGCCTGAACGAGAACAAATATATTGTTCCGGGGCTGGGCGATGCGGGCGACCGCATCTTCGGAACCAAATAAAGGTTGGGCCTGACCTCCGGATGCCTGAATGCGGCTGTTCCAATGCTTCATCCGCCTTTGGCGCTCGCTGTGGCTCGCAGTGCGGCGGCAGTTAATTCGGGTGGGTTGCTGTTCAAAGGGTGGTAAAAGAAAAGCCCCCTTTGCATGTTGCCGGAATCCGCCCGTTTTTCTGCCCCGGCAGATTTCGAAAAACAGAATATTTCCAGATGCAGAGTGAAACACTAGTTTCACTCTGCATTTTTTATATGCAAAGGCTGTTTGAAAAAGAGGTGTCCAGATGAAACAGATACGATTTCTCCTGACCGGCAGTGCCGCAGGCTTTTTAAACGGGCTTTTTGGTGCAGGCGGCGGTATGGTTGTCGTGCCGATGCTCCAGCGGGACGGACTTCCCCCGGAGCGTTCCCATGCAACCTCCATCGCGGTGATCCTGCCGCTTTCGATCGCAAGCAGCCTGCTCTACCTCTCGATGGGGAGCATCCGGCTTGCACAGGCGCTCCCCTATATCCCGCTGGGGCTTGTCGGGGCAGCGGTTGGCGGTTGGCTGCTCCCGAGGGTCAAAACCGTCTGGCTTCACCGCATCTTCGGCGCGCTGGTACTTTATTCCGCTGCGCGTCTGCTCCTGCAATGAGCTGGCTTTGGATTGCGGCCGTATCCCTCGCCAGCGGGCTGCTCGGCGCGCTCGGCATGGGTGCGGGTGCGGTGCTTCTGCTCTATCTGCGGGTATACGGCGGCTGCGACCAGCTCACCGCACAGGGGATCAACCTGCTGTTTTTCCTGCCGATTGCGCTGCTTTCGATCCTGCTGCACGCGCGAAACCATCTGATCGACTGGAAAGCTGCCGGACTCTGTGTACTGACCGGCCTGCCCGGCGTGCTGCTGGGGGTCTGGTGCGGCAGGCTGCTCGGGACCGGCCTGCTTTCCAAGGCGTTTGCCCTTCTGTTATTGGTCATCGGGCTGCGGGAGCTTTCGTTCGGATTCTCTAAAAAAAGGAAAGAGGAAAATTCCCACAGCAGGTATAACACCCCCCGGACAGGGTCAAACTCATCTTAGAAAGGAATCCCGCAGAAAGCGGCCTGACGGTAGCATCCGAAGCAGAATCCCAAAAAATCAAGCTTGTTTTTCAAACGCTTCGAGGATAATCCTTTTGCAGACGTTCAAAATAATACCGGAGGTGTAACCATACAATGAACGACTCTTATAATCCCAAAAGCAAATTCAGCAAATTCATGGCGGGCAAAGGTTTCTATGTCGCGCTGGCCATCTGCGTGATGGGCGCGGGTACGGCGGCGTGGGTGGCTGTCGACCGGACGATCGACCGGATCGACGACAACAACAACCGGATTATCGAACAGCAGTCCGCTTCCAGCCAGCCGGAGCCGACCTACGGTTTCCCCGATTTGGAGGAAGCCGGAAAAGCGCAGAGCGGCGTGAACAAACCGTCCGCCTCGTCTTCCTCCTCTACTGCGCGTTCGTCCTCGTCCGCGGCTTCTTCCGCACCAAAAAAGCAATCCGAGCCGGTCGCCGCACAGCCAACGCCGCAGCCTTCCTCTTTCATCTTGCCGATCTCCGGCGAAATTTTCGCGCCGTACAGCAATGGTGAGCTGGTGAAAAATATCACCCTCAAGGAGTGGCGCACCCATGACGGCATCGACATCAAGGCGGCAAAGGGGACCGAGGTAAAATCGGTCTGCGACGGGAAGGTGACCACAGTGCACGACGACCCTCTGATGGGGATGACCATTGAGGTGCTCCATGAAAACGACATCACCTCGGTCTATTGCGGACTGGCGAAAGAAGTTTCCGTCAAGGAAGGGGACGCGGTGAAGGTCGGGCAGGTCATCGGTACTGTTGGAGAGATTCCGGCAGAAATTGCCCTCGACCCGCATCTGCATTTCGCGATGCGCTCTACCAACCAGTGGGTCGACCCCCTGAAAACGATGGGAAAAGTCTCTGGATGACAGGGTTTCAAAAATCACAGAGCGATCTTATAACAAATAGTTGTAAGATCGCTCTACTATTCTATTTGGAATTTTTCGAAGCGCAACCGGCCATCCGGAATTCTTACAAGGCGGGAACAGACGGTTCCCTCGGCCCTGCGCATAACCACGCAGCAGACAGGCGCCTCTTTTGATTGGCGGGGTTGTTCTGCCGGCACCCTCTCCGCAGCCGCTAATATTGCACAGCCCAGCAGTGCAACCAACAGCTTCCGCATCCCATTGCCTCCCAACTATGATGAAAAGTACGATCTTATTATAATGCACAATAATTATAAATACAAGTACGATTTTAGTTTTAGTTCCTGGAACATATCTCTTTTTTTGCATTATGCTTAAATTGGGAGGAATCTTTTGTGCAGATAGATTACGCTGTTTTCGGCAGACGGATCGCCGCGATCCGGAAAAAACGCGGCCTTACACAGGAAAAACTTGCGGAGCGTGCGGATGTCACCAACAATTTCATCTCGCATATTGAGACCTGCCGTTCGATCCCCAGCCTGGAAACGGTGGTCAAGCTGTGCAATGCGCTCGATGTGACGCCCGATGCGCTCCTGCTGGGCACCGAAACCAGGAGCCGCGCCTATCTGACCCAGGACATCCTGCGCAAACTGGAGGGATGTACCCCGCAGGAGCGGCGGTTGGTAGACGGTTTTATCGACCTGCTTGTCGCGGAACGGCGGCGCGGCGAACCGTAAAAAAGGACCCGAGCACACGTTGGTGTGCCCGGGTCTTGTCTTTTCCAAAGGCGGTTTCTTCTGTAGGCTGGAAAAGACCTGCCCAAACGACGACAGAGACAGATTCCAAGTTCGCAGGGTTTGAAAAGGCGGAAACGGGGAAAGATAGAACGGAAGGTTCCGTAAGGGGTCTTTTTCACCTGCTAAAAGCCTCTCTTTGTCTCAGGCAGGACACGGCGACCCAACAGTTCTCACGATGGAATTCAGGCACGCCCCAGTGTTCCGCCGAAACGGCGGGACAGGCCATCGGCGCTGAAACCGGCGGCAAAGCCCGGGGAACTATTTGCCCAAAGGGGGTTAGCGGGAGAAGCCGAGGTCGGTCGAGATCTGTTGCGCTGCGGCGAGCAGCTGCGGGACAAGCAGCCGCACCCGTTCATCGGTCATGCGAGCGAGCGGAGCGGAAACCGAAATGGCGGCTTTTCCACGTCCGGTATAGTCCCGGACTGCGGCGCCGATGCACCGGACCCCCAGCTCATTCTCTTCGTTGTCAAATGCGTATCCGCACTGCCGAATCTGGTCCAGCTCCCGGAATAACCGGCTCAGATCGGTGATCGTGTGTTCAGTATAGGCGTGGATGTCGCTGCGGTTCCAAATCTGCGTGACTTCATCATCCGGCATGGTGGCAAGGATGCTCTTTCCCACCGCGGTGCAGTAGAGTGGACGGCGCATCCCCAGCCGGGAAAACATCCGGATCGACCCGCTGCGGCTCTCGACCTTGTGGATATACACAATCTCGATCCCCTCCCGGATCACCAGATGCACCGCCTCCTGGGTGGCGTTGCGGAGCTGCTCAAGCGGCGCTTTGGCAAGCCCCAGCACGTCGATGCTGTCCACCACCCGGCCGGACAATTCGAACAGCTTGAGGGTCAGCCGGTAACGGCCGCTCGACTCGTCCTTTTTCACATAGCCGAGCTGCGACAGCGAAGCAAGCAAGCGGTGAACGGTGCTTTTGTGCAGGCCGGATGTGCAGGACAGCTCCATAAGCGGCATCCCATCCGGATTATGCGAAAGCAGTTCGATCAGTCTGAATGCACGCTCGAGTGATTGTACAGCAGGTTGATTTTCCATAAAAGGCAGTTCCTTTCAAGAGTTTCATAATACGAAATATGGTTTTATTCTACACATGAAAGGCAAAAAAAGCAAGCATTTTTGTGGAAAAATTTTTTACTGTTTTCATAAAATCTCTTGCAAACTGTGAAAAAAAGGCTATAATAGGGGTATAGACCGTAATACGGAACATGGTTTTGCATTATGAAACAAAGAAACGGAACCAAAATGAACAAGTATGAGGTGAAGCAGATGAATGCAGTTCTGGAACAGCTCTCCAAGATTGGCATTGTACCCGTAATCAAAATTGACGATGTGGACAAGGCGGTCCCGCTGGCCAAGGCATTGAAGCAAGGCGGCCTTCCCTGCGCCGAAGTGACCTTCCGTACCGCACAGGGCGAAGAGGCGATCCGCCGGATTGCGAAAGAGGTCCCGGATGTGCTGGTCGGTGCGGGCACTGTCCTGACCACCGAGCAGGTTGACCGCGCGATCGATGCGGGCGCAAAATTCATTGTCAGCCCGGGCCTGAATCCCAAGGTCGTGGCCTATTGTGTCGAAAAGGGAATCCCGGTCACGCCCGGATGCGCCAATCCTTCCGATGTGGAACAGGCGATCCAGCTCGGGCTCGATGTGGTCAAATTCTTCCCTGCGGAGCAGGCGGGCGGCATCAACTATATCAAGGCGATTGCCGCCCCTTATGTCAATATGAAGTTTATGCCGACCGGCGGCGTCAATGCCTCCAACCTCAACAGCTATCTGGCGTTTGACAAGATCCTTTGCTGCGGCGGCTCCTGGATGGTCAAGGCGGACCTGATCGACGAAGGCCGGTTTGACGAGATTACCGCGCTCTGCCAGGAAGCGGTGCGCAATATGCTCGGCTTTGAGCTGGCGCATATCGGCATCAATGCGGAGAACGAGGAGGAAGCGCTCAAGGCTGCGAAGATGTTTGAAGCGCTGTTTGGGTTCGCGGTCAAGCCGGGCAACAGCTCGATCTTTGCGGATAAGTATGTCGAGGTTATGAAAACGCCGTACCTCGGCAAAAACGGCCATATCGCGATTGCGGCCAATTCGGTTGACCGCGCGGTTGCCTACCTGGAACG
This sequence comes from Anaerotruncus sp. G3(2012), assembly GCF_000403395.2. Lineage (GTDB taxonomy): Bacteria > Bacillota > Clostridia > Oscillospirales > Ruminococcaceae > Anaerotruncus. The sequence goes on from NZ_KE159658.1 coordinate 74,131, forward strand.
CCAGGGCTTCGCATTCAATCCCGATACCGCCAAGAAGGATGCCAAGGGCAAAACTGCGGCGATCTACCTCAAGGACGAGATCGCAGGATTTGCAATCCATCTGGTACAGAAGAAAAAATAAACCTTCCGGTTTTAAAATTTCAAAATCAAAAGGAGACAGAACGTTATGGGCAAAATTGTCACATTCGGAGAGATCATGCTTCGTCTTGCTCCCGAAGGCTACTATAGATTCGTACAGGCTTCGACCCTCGGCGCAACCTACGGCGGTGGGGAGGCGAACGTCGCGGTTTCGCTCTCCAACTATGGCATGGACGCGGCGTTTGTCACCAAGCTGCCCAAGCACGAGATTGGACAGGCGGCTATCAATGAGCTGCGCCGCTATGGCGTGGATACCTCGATGATTACCCGCGGCGGCGACCGGGTAGGCATCTATTTCCTCGAGAAGGGCGCTTCCCAGCGTCCGTCCAAGGTCATCTATGACCGCGCAGGCTCTGCGATCGCGAAGGCGGAATCCGCTGATTTCGACTGGAATAAAATCTTTGAGGGGGTCGAGTGGTTCCACTTCACCGGCATCACCCCGGCGCTGGGCGACAACGTTGCGCAGATCTGCCTGGAAGCCTGCAAGGCTGCTAAATCGAAGGGGATTACCGTTTCCTGCGACCTTAACTACCGCAAGAACCTCTGGACCCGGGAGAAGGCCGGACAGGTGATGGCGGGCCTGATGGAGTATGTCGACGTCTGCATCGCCAACGAGGAGGACGCCTCGGATGTGTTTGGCATCAAGGCGGACAACACCGACGTCACTACCGGGAAGGTCAACCACGAGGGCTATAAGGATGTTGCCAGAAAGCTGGCCGACCAGTTCGGCTTCAAGAAGGTTGCGATCACCCTGCGCGGTTCGATCTCGGCCAATGACAACAACTGGGCTGCTATGCTCTATACTGACGGCGAATACTTCTTCTCCAAGAATTATCTGATTCACATTGTCGACCGCGTAGGCGGCGGCGACAGCTTTGGCGCGGGCCTGATCTATGCCTGCATGAACGGCTGCAGCGCACAGGATACGATTGAATTTGCGGTTGCAGCGAGCTGCCTCAAGCATACCATCGAGGGAGACCTCAACCAGGTCTCGGTGGACGAGGTCAAAAAGCTGGCCGGTGGCGATGGTTCCGGCCGTGTCCAGAGATAACCGCTTCCTTTTACCATGCTCCCACTTTAATCACTTTGAATCCGTCGGGCGGCCAAGCGCCCGGCGGATTTCAGTCTGTCCGGCCAAAACTTGTATCACAAACCAAAAGCCGGATGGGCAGGGTGCGGTTAACCGCGGGTCACGACATAGCGGTCATGGGGCATATCTATGCCGCGATACCGTTTGACCCAGGAGTCCGCTACCGCCATTCCATTGCGAATGGCGACCCTTTGCGAAGCGGTGTTGGTATCGCGGATGATTGAGCAGACCTCATCCGCGTGCAGCACCTCAAAGGCATATTCCTTGCACGCCTCGGCCGCCTCTGTGGCATAGCCTTGGTGCCAATAGGCCCGCTGGAATAGATAGCCGATCTCAAGCACCTCCTGGTTTTTCCATGGCTGCATTGTAAGCCCGCACTGCCCGATCAGTTCCCCTGTTTCCTTGAGGATGACCGCCCACAGGCCAAACTGCCATTTCTGATAGCGGGAGATCTGCCGGTCCAGCCATTCCTGTATCTCCGCATCGCTGAATGCACCTTCGTAGGCATACATGACCTGTTCGTCCTGTAAAATCCGGCAAAGAGACGGGTAGTCCGCCTGTGTCATCTCCCGCAGGGATAACCGCTCGGTTTCCAATAGCATCGTTCTTGCTCCTTTCTTGTTCCGGCCGTCTGCCGGTGCCCTTTCTCCGCATGAAACGCCACAGCAGGGGATCAGGATTTCACCACGGCATATCCGCCCGCATATTCCAGAACCTCGACGTTTCCATAAAGTTGGGAAAGCGCAGTTTGCAGGCCGCTGCGGCTGGCCCGCGCTACTTCGACCTCTCCACAGATGCTGCCGTTCTGAAGGAACAGAATCCGGTCGCAATAGGCCAGTGCAAAGTTTGGGTCGTGCATCGTGACCAGTCCGCACCGTCCGCCGCCTTGCACCACCGACCGAATCTGCGTGAATACCAGATGCCGGTTGACAAAATCGAGCGCGCTGTCCGGTTCGTCCAGCAGCATGGCCGGTGCATCCTGCACGATCGCCCGCGCGAGGATGACAAGCTGTTTCTGTCCCTCGCTCAGATGCAGGAAGTCGCTTCCCCACAGATGTGCAATCGACAGCTGTTCAAAAATGCTGCGCACCCGTTTTCGGTCTCCTTCTCCCGGCATCCCGAACAGCGGAAGGCGGGGGTTGCATCCCATCAGCGCGACTTCCTCCGTCCGGATCGAATAGACTGCGCCGCTGCGCTGCGGCATATAGCAGATCAGACGGGCGCGGGCTTTTTCCCGAAGGGCGGCGCAGTCGATCCCGCGCACCCGGCATCGCCCGCCCGAAAGTCTGTGCAGCCCGCAGAGAGACCGGAGCAGGGTGGTTTTTCCCGAACCGTTCAGCCCGAGCAGCGCAACCAGTTCCCCCTCCCGCAGGTGCAGGTCCGCCGACCGGATGATCTCCCGGCTTCCGTAACAGGCCCGGACCCGTTCGGCCTCCAGCAGGATTGGTGGGTTCATATCGTGTCCCCCTTCCGGATCAGCAGGTAGGCGAGGAACGGCGCGCCGAGCGCCGAAGTGAGGATGCTCACCGGCAGTTCGCCCGCCGAGCAGGTGCGGGCGAGACAGTCGGCGGCGAGCAGAAGCGCAGCGCCTACCAGCCCACTGAATACCGCTGTGTCAAAATTGTTCCGTTTCAGAAGCATTCGACCGATATGAGGTGCGATCAGGCCCACAAAGCCGATCAGCCCTGAAACACAGACGATCCCTGAAACCAGCAGGGTTGCGCAGAGAAGCACTCCATACCGCACCAGGGTGGTGCGCACCCCAAGCATCCGGCTTTCATCCTCGTCCAGCGAAAGGAGGGTGGTCTGCCGGCGCAGCAGGTACAGCCCGAGTGCTCCGGCCAGCAGGATCGGCAGTATCGCACGCACCTTTCCGGCGGTGACGTTCGAGAAACTGCCCATTGTCCAAAATTCGATGGTCGAGAGCTGCCGTTCGGGGTCGGCCAGAAATTTGACGGTCATCACCGCGGCCTGCGCCAACGTGTTGAGTACAATGCCCGCCAGAACAAAGGTCGCCATTCCGCGCCTGCGCGAGAGCCCTACCAGCCCGAGCAGCAGGACCGCAGCGAGCATCCCGCCCGCAAAGGCGCTCATCGAGACTGCCGCCATCCCGCCGCCCCAGAAAACGATTGCATATGCCGCACCCATGCTTGCACCCGAAGCAACCCCGATGAGATCCGGGGAGGCGAGCGGATTCCGAAAGACGGTCTGGAACACCGAGCCTGACAGGCTTAACCCGAACCCGGCGGCAGCGGCCATGAACGTACGCGGCAGACGCAGGGTAAAAAAGACGCTGCGCGCCGTGGGATTGACCGCTTTGCCGGATACCAGCCCGATCAGCTCGGTGAGCGGGATTGGGTAGGCTCCCACACAGAGCGAGACAAGAAAAGCAGTCCCCACAAGGGCGAGGACTGCGAGAAAGCATAGCAGGTCTTTGCTGTGGGTGGCTGTTCCAGGCGTCATCGGGTGATTTCCTCGGTGTCGATTGAAATGCCGTAGAACTGCTGATAAAATGCGGCAGCATCCTCCCGCATCTGCTCGAGCGGGTATGCCTGTTCATGCAGCAGGCTGGACATCCAGAGCATCCCAAGGGCGCTGGAGGTGGTCGGCGAATCCCATGCCTCAAATGCATCTGGGAACTGGTAGACAGCCCGATTCTGAACTGCTTTTAGAGCTGCAAGCTGCGGGTCGGAGAGCAGATCCTCCTTTGTGTAGCTTGCATCCGATGCAAGCACGATCCGGTCCGGATCATAGGCGAGAAGCTGCTCATAGGAGACGGTTGCCCAATAGGTATCGTCGATCTCTGCGGCAGCGTTGGTTCCCCCTGCGGCTTCAATCAGGCTGTTCTGGTACATCTTTGCGGTAGCGGTCGAAAGGAAACTGCTGTTTCCAGCCAGATAGACCGTCGTTTCAACCGGGTCCTCTGCGGCGATCTGCTGCACCTGTGTCAGCTTGTCCTCGTAGTCCGAAATCAGCGCGGATGCACGTTCCTCCGCATCTGCTGCTCTGCCAATCATCCTGATCGTCTCCATCAGAGACTCCTGATCCTCCGGGTTGACCCCAATCACGGGAATCCCCACCTCCTCCAGTGCGGAGATGCTGTCTTTCAGCCGGACCGGCAGAATTACCAGGTCCGGTTCGAGCGCGATGCACCCTTCCAGATTGAATTCCTTGGCGGAGCCGACATTGGGAAGGGAAAGCAGATCCGGGGCTGCTAACGCATAGATTGGGCGGGTATCGGCCTTGGCTTCGACCCCAACCACGCGGTCGGTAAGACCGAGCGCAATCAGCATCGAGGTAGTGATATAGTACCCGCTCACAATCCGTTCAGCCGGGGATTCAAACGAAACCTGACGCCCCAGGTGGTCGGTGACTGTGATTGCATCTGTCTGTTCCGTCCCGGAGGAAGAACCAGATGCGGCGTCCGGTTCACCTCTGTCCGCCTCCGTCAGGCTTTTGCTCGAAACAGCCGCATCCGGCATCGGCGCGGGCCCGGCATCGGCTGGTGTTGCTGGTTTGCAGGCCGCCAGTGTCACCATAAGTGCTGCGGCCAGAAGGCCGGCGCAGACGCGTTTGAAAATTTCAGTTTGTTTTTGCATGATATCCCTCTGCTTTTCAATGAAATCGTTATCTTTTTAAAAATATAACGGTTTCATTCTATCATCTTGAGTCAGAAAACGCAATCCCCGCATATGCAAATTGCGAAAACAGCGTGAGTTTGCATAGTAAATACAAAAAGTTTGCACACTAAATGCAAAAACGAGTTGCTGCAAACAGTTTGATTTATGCATAAAAATCCAAAAACAGCTCCATAAAAAGCGACGGCACCCACCGAATAAAATCGAGCGAGTGCCGTCTTTTATTATTTAATTACAGGTTGCTGCACACTCAATGCGCTGTTTGGCTATTTGGAAATAGCTAGATTCAAGTTCTATGCCGATAAGAACCCGTATTCACAACCATTCGCCACCGTCTGAGCGGGCCTTTTGCCGGACTGCCGCGTTGAAAAACCTTGCAATACACAAAGTATTGTCTGCGTTTTTTCGCCTTGCAAGACAGCAAAATCCCTCGCCCATCCGGCATCCCCTGATTATGAATACAGGTTCTAAGCCGGCGTCGGGAAATGTTCGTCAGCCCATCGTTCCGCCACCTCGGCTGAGTACACCAGGGCGGGAGGTCTGTCCGACAGCACGATTAACCCATCCAAGGTCTGGTTTGCCGGAAAGGGGCAGAGTATCGTTAACGCACCGGGTGGTTGGTGCGCACAGAGCGATTTGGCGGTACCTAAACTACCCGCAGAGGCGAATTACAAGGAGAGATACGACGCGCTGTGCGCAGAGATGATAGCTCTGGCCGCAAAGTACAAAGAGAAATAAATGCGAAAGAACGCCCCTGGAGTGGGTACGCCTTCAAAAGAAGGTTCCGCTTCAGGGGCGTTCTTATTTATGTTTATGAACTTTTATCAGGCATAGATTTGACGCGCGGTCTGGGGTAGACAGGTTTGGCATTTCGATAATCGGACCAGTCCAACCTTTGACCACATCGGTCGCAGAAACGAACAAATTCCCGCTCCAGGGTGGTTTTGCATTTCGGACATACGTAATATCCCGTCTCTCCATAATCGGGCGATGGATATATCATGATCTCAGTGACCCGCATTGGTTTGCGATAGATGAAGATATCTATGAGGGCATTAGCCAGTATATCTATCCTGCAAAGTATGGTTCGTTTCATTCGGCTGTGTCATCCTCCTCCCGGAAGGTAAGAAAGTATTCCATAGGCTTTTGGAATTCCTGACTGATTTTATAGAGAAGAGGGGCGGAAACGGAAGTATCTTCGCTTTTCAGATTTCGTATATGGCGTGCGGAGATATTCAGGCG
>NZ_KE159658.1:81113-94870 GCF_000403395.2 Anaerotruncus sp. G3(2012)
GACGTCTCAGTAAAGATTATGAGATATCCGTCTCATCTGCTGAGACTATCGTCAAAATTTCTCATTTCCATACCTTGCTTAAACGCTTATGAATACAGCTTCTAAAAATAAAGGAGATTGGATGTAATATACAGGAAATCGACTTCCGATTGTAGAATTTTGTCGTTTTTTCTGCAAAAATTATGCGTATAGAACATAATATAGCTGACGTAATTCGTAAAAATAAAGAGCAGCCCGCATAGTGGACTGCTCTTCCGGCAGATAAAATGATGCTTGTGAAAAAACAGTGCCAGGTATTTACTTGGCACTACCCATAGATTTTCTTCCTCTTATCAGGCTTGTTTCAGCGACTTGATGTCCTGTGATGCCCGCCCGCGACATTTTAAAAACTTCTTTTACAACTTCGGCGCTGGATTCGACATTGTCTAAAGTAATCTCCATAGAGGATTAGGGTGAAGGTGCCAGAAGGGTGTGCCGGAAATCTACTGGCGAAGCTATGCGGGAGATGCAGAATGCGCAGGTCGGAGACATGCAGACGAGAATCGTGGCTGTGAAAAACATGCAGCTCTTGACTTTAGCACGCTAAAATCTACTGTGTATTTACTGCGAGGAACCATACGAAAAAATAGGTAAAATCAAATGATTTTGGAAACAAAATAAAGGCAACAGAAAGCCGCTCAAATGCGCTGATTGGCGTAATTGAACGGCTTTTATCGTGGCGGAGATGAAGGGATTTGAACCCTTGCGCCGGTTTCCCGACCTACTCCCTTAGCAGAAGACTAAAAAATGCTTAAATAAAAGCGGTTTATCCACAGCGAGTGGGAATAGAATGGGAATAATGCATTTTTTATTTCCTCTTGTTAAGTCATATCTGGTTGATGGCCTCGAGCTTTTCCTGTAATTTTATATGGGTATACCCAACTGTTGTTGAGAAATTTGCGTGTCCCATAATGTCCTTGATGATCGCAGGCGGGATACCAGCTAGCGTTAATGCTGTCGCGGTAGTGTGTCTGCAGCAGTGAGGTGTGAGAGGTCGAACTCCTGCCCGGGCCAATGTGGATTTATACTGGGCACGAAAATTATCCTCATTCATTTCCAAAAGTTTTTTCTTTTTACCCTCTATCAAGCCTTGAATCACAGGCACAAGTTTATTGCAAATGAGGATTTCCCTGTTCTTTCCTGCATCAGTTTTTATGCCGCCAATCATGTACTGTTCCTGTAAATGGATATTCTCCAGTCTGATTTTAGAGATTTCCCCGTATCTCATGCCCGTATAAATCATAGTCAGTATGTAACCGGTAACTGCATGCTCTGCTGGGGATGCATGGTAATCATCCCATAATTTCTGGATTTCTTCGGAAGTGAAAGCGTCTTTGTTGGATTTTGCTTGTGGTGGAAGCTCGATATAATCTGCATAATTTTTAGTGACATAGTCATTTTGACAGGCATATTGCCACATCAGGCTTAATAGATCGCGTATATCTTTTTTGGTGTAGTAACTACTTCCCCGCTCATCTACGACGGACTGCATATCAGAGAGTTTGATGTCTTGGATATTGAGCCAGTATAACGCATCACACTTTTTATAGGCTATGGTATATGCTGTTTCTTTGGATTTGCTTAAATTTGCATAGTGCTTTTTTGACCATAACGTATAAAGATCGTGAAACAAAAGGCTCACATGGTCAGTTTTGTTTTTCAGTGATTCAATCGCGGCGAGGGCGTCCTTTTTTCTGTCAAATACTCCCGTCCGCCGTTTCTTTTTTAAGCGCTGCCCATGTTCATCTCGGATCCAGCCCTGCACAACTTCGACCTTCCACCGGCCATCAGGGAGCTGGTAGACAGAGCCCGTACCGTTGCCTCGGCTTTTTGTCCGTTTGCCAGATGGAGCTTTGCTTTGGTTCCACCCACATAAATTGCAGAATTTAGATTCTTCCGGGATTGTAGCGGAGCATTTACGACAAATCATTTAAAGTTTCCTTCTTCATCTTTAAGCAGGAGTGGAAAGTTCATATAATTCATGAGGGGCTATGTCCTGTCCATCTCTCCACATGACCGTATCTCCGGCCGGATGGACGGTTGCAAATATATCGGGATTGGCAAGCTGTCCGTACCAGCTCCCTTTGATATATGGGGAGACATCAAAAATTTTAGTTTCCCCGTTTTCGTACTGAATCTCAATACGCTGTTCCGGCAATGGAGAAACATGCTTCACATTTGGAAAATTTAACATAAAATGCTCCTTTCAACGCAAGGGATCAATTTTGAAGGACTGCTCGCCAGCAGAAAGTAACTGCCAATTTGCAAGTAAATCTTCCTGATGGATAGCAGCCCATGCCAGCAGCATATGCAATTTTGTAGTGGGGAGCGATCCCTCTAATATTTCTCCATCAAGAGAAACAACGATTTTCTGTCCCTGATACTCTGCATGAAAGTGGGGGCAGTTATGCTGTCCGCCAATCTCTGCATACATCCGAACAATGATGCCATAAAACACACTCAACGTCGGCATTTTAATCCTCCCCTTCATCATCCAGCTTCCATGCTGGAAATAGGAGAGACTTTTTTATATGTGGCCTTTGCCATTCCCATTGTTTGCCGGATATATTCTTTTCCCTGTTTATTTAACTCTCTATAATCGTAGAGCACATCAACTTCATCTTTTGCAAAAAAGATTTGCAAAAAAGATTTTACATCATTATCCGTTTTACATATAGATTTAACATAATCGGGAATGTCCTGAGATGCCATATATAAATCAAAGCTACCTCTTTCTTGTGGAACATCATACCCAAGCAACCATGCTTCATTAACGTTCAAGGCGCTTGCCAACGACTGAATAACGGGCTGTTTAGGGCTTCGAACACCTGTTATATAAGTGCTTACAGCTTGCTTTGATAGCCCTATCCTTTTAGCCAGATCAGTAGCAGTCATATCGCCCAACGCAATTTTTAGGCGTTCTTGGAATGTTGACACCTTCGTTAAACTCACGCAATAAGGCCCCCATTTCATTAAGTCTATGCTAACATAGTATAACACGCGGTGTCCACAAAATCAACAGATTTTTAGAAAAATAAACTTTATGTCCACAAAATAGTTGACAAAGAGGAAGAAATTTGCTATGATAAAATTGTCCACAAAATAGACAGATAAGGAGGATGGTATAATGGCCAATATAATGACGTTACGGGGAGCTGTGTTATCAAAATACAAGACAATCGGCGAATTTTCGGAAGCTATTGGGTGGAAACGCAATAAATCATCCCGTATTTTGAACGGAATACAAACGCCTAGCGCTGATGAAATCGAAGAAATCACGAAATGTCTTGGAATAAACACGGCGGAGGATTTCATGCAGCTTTTTTTGCACCGTTAGTCCACAAAATGGACAAACAGGGTTCTTCCAATTTTGTGGTGGATAGCCCCGAAATTAATCCTCTTTTACCGCTTCCAAACCGGGGGGTTATTCCCCCGGTTTATTATCAGCAGAGAATGACTTTTCTATATCATCAAGTGAATTGATGAAAGCAAGGACAGCTCTAATCTCACTTTCAGGCATTTTCTCCAACTGTAAAATGACTTGCCTGTGAATATCTGAAAGGTTCGGACTTTTGCTTAATTGCTTATATTTGGGTTCATCACCAGATAAAAGCCACTGTGCATTATAGCCGAGTTTTTCTTCTATCAAATTGGCTACAGATACCGATATATTCCGATTTCGTCCAGATAACAATGTGGACACATAACTTTCCGTAACGCCCATTAAAGCGGCTAATTCCTTTTGCTTTAGGTGATTTTCTTTGATGATTGCAGAGATACGTTCTTTGAGTTCCACTGTAGGCCCCCCTTTCTTATGGGGAGAGTATAGCAAAAAAACTTTGTTCAGTCAAGAGAAAATATCTTGACAACTTAATTGAGTTATGTTATTCTTTGTTCAACAAAGAAAAGAGATTGGAGGTGAGAATATGAGTGAGCAGGTATTACAAGCAGTCGCAATTCAAAAATTGCTCGGGTTGTCAAAACAAGATGCGCTGAAAGTTCTTGTCTTTATTACGGGAATGCAAGCGGGAAAGGAGTTGCATCTGGACGAAAAAGCGGCAAAGGAAAAGCGGTGTGAAAGGGCGTCCTGAAACGCCCTATCCACCACGAAGTTGGAATACCCCCGGAATGGGAACCAGTGCTTGATAAGTTGAAGCAAGAACAGTTCTACAACGACACTCAAGCAGAGATGTTCCGTTACATTATTGGGCGGGGTTTGGCTTCCATAAAAGGCGAAAAAGCGGCAAAAGGAAAACAGTGCGATAGGGTGTCCTGAAACGCCCTATCCACCACGAAGTTGGAATAGCCACAAACAGAATCTGTAGGTGACAGAACTGTACGGACCAAGCTGCCGCAGAAAGAGGGTGAAACTCTTGTTTTGGCATTGGCTGAAAGAAAACCACCCCATAGCATATGAGGTGGTTTGGTGGATTGTAGGCCTGATTTGTGTTATCGCAATTATTATCTCGATTGTAGCCATGCGGATGCGATAGAAACAATTAGGGCAATCAAAGCGATTGCAAGCGTAGCCCATGCGCGAAATTCAGTCCAAAAATTCAGCTTTTTTGACCGGACATTTTCCCGCAAAGCCAATTCCCCGGCGTATGTAATGCGAAGTTTGGTATCTACTGCAATAGAGCCGTCCTCCGCAACATATCCGCCGGCAACGTGTAAATAGCCGGAATCAAACAAATTTTTAACAGGAGGACAAACCTCCGTATCGGTGGAATCCGTAAGGAGCATAACATCTTGCACAGACAATGCGCGATTTTTGGATTTGTACAGGTTCAGCATGGAATACAATTCGGAATCCACAGTTTCACCCCCTTTCTGCTTTGATTATAGCATGAGTGGGCAACGAGCGAAAAGAAGGAATCGGCGAAAATGTTCAATAGATGACCTTTTGGAAGAGAAGCTAGGGCTTGTTTGAAAATAGAGAAACGGACGGATTTTTCGCAAGGGATGAGCAGCTGCAAAGAGAAAAGCGCAGGAATACTCTATGTATTCCGAGCATTTTCGACGCAGCAGACGCCGTTTCTTGTAGAAAAAGACGGTTGTTTCGATTTTTCAAACAGCCCCTAATCAACATTAAAAAGTAAAAAGCCGCCCGGCGGGCGGCGGAAAGGGGGGAATAGGATGGAGCATAAAGGACGTGTCTGGGCGGGCGTAGTCGGTCTGCGCGCACCGGACGGCTCTATTGCTAGGACCGTGAAAATCTATCGTGATGTAGATGCCGAACCGAAGCCCGGCAAGCTGACCAAAGACGAAGAGCGGGTGTGTGACGGGATCATCCGGGATATGGCCGTTATGCATCATAAATACGTGGAACGTTTAACCGAGGAGGAACAGCCAAAATGACCGCAGGAAAATTAACCGCAGAAGAATTCGAAGAAATCATGAGGCGGTATGACGCAAAAGGTCCTATCGAAGATACGTTGCGCCATTTTGGATATTCAGAAAGCAGGGAAGTTGCGGAGTTCCGTCAGCATTGGGACAAGTCTGAATACCTAAAAAAACTTTTATCCATGCCCGAATTCATCAACATTGAGCTAAAGCATAAAAAGTTTAAGATGGTGTTGGACTACGATCCCGACTACCCCAATGCGCTGATCCAATTTTTTGAAGGAGGGAACTTATGAAAATCATCATCGAAACGAGAGAAGGGGACGTCGAGCCGCTTACTATTGAGGTGCAGATGCAGGCTGATGTACCGACACTCCGCATTTATCCTACCAAGGCAGCTGCCAAGGAGAAACCCCAAAAGCGTATAGATACCTGCGTTCGGACGAAGGAAGCAAAGATCGAAGTGATGATTCGGACCTTGGAAGACCGCCTGTCCGCATTAAAAGAATTTCGGGATGGCATTCGGAACGGTGAGCAAAAATCTATCGCGTCTGTTCTGTAAGCTATGGGCGGAAATGCAGATGGGCGTCGGCCTTTGATGGCAACTTCGGACGGAAGATGTCTCGCGTGTGGTTATCAATACGATCCGGAGGATCGGTACTGCCGCCACTGCGGAGGCAGGCTGTTTCTTTACCTCGATGAGTTGCCTGAAGCAAAGAGAGATCAAATTATTCTGGAGGCAATAAAACTCATAGGTCAATATCTGGCCCAAGGATCCGACGATCGGTCAAAAGGAGGCCTGCAAGATGGAAGGACAGATTATCGCAACGATCTTTAGTGCCATAACAGCGGTATGTAATATCACCACCATGATCCTATTCTATATCTGGTATGGCCCTCATTCAAAACGATAACCGAAAAGGAGTGAAAAGACATGGAGCGTTTGTCTCTGCGAATCCCAGGGTTTGAAAACTATCTGCCTGATGGATGCCGGGTCGTAGGGGTGCTTGGCGACAGCTGCCTGCTGGTGGAGGATGGCTCCTCAACCTGCCCTGCTGCCTATGCTGTTTACATCAGGGGCTTTAGCAAGGGTCCTTTTGCACTGGTTGGTCATTACGTGACCCCCGGATCCGCTGTGCATGCCTTTGCCGATGCCTTTATAGATCGGCTGACGGTACGAAAGGAGTAAAAAATGAAGTATCGCGGAAGCTTTAAAAATGAGAATGGAAAAGAGACGGCGCTTCGGGTGGAAACGTCGCGCTTTGCGCAGGAAAACCTGAAACGCGGCCTGCAATTCATTGCCCAGAGTGTACACAGGTTTTATCCGGAAAGCAGGAAAGCCATGAGCGAACAGCTCGAAAAAGACAAATTGACCATAGGGCAGGAAGCCGCCTCTGGGATCTCGCTACGTGCTTACCTGACAGAAATGCTTGGTCTTCATGCGGCCAGAGAGATCCTTTCAATGAGCAGTCAGGAGAAGGAGCAGCGGTATATCATCATCGGCGGAAGGCAAGGCCCGACGGGAAAAAGCACGCTGTGTAAGGTGCTGAGAAAGCATGGCTATAAAGTGCTGGAGATACACGAGCAAAAGTACATACATCTGGATACGGAATTACGGTGCAAGATCGCCGATTTTAACGAGTTGGTAGATTAAGTCTCGCAAGCTAAACAAGAAGCCCCCTCGCAAGAGAAGAAAGGAGCGATCCCATGACATTAGAAGAAGTTGAAGCGATCCCGAGAGAGACACTTTTGGCCACGGAAGTGGCTCAATGCATCGGCTGCGATCCCAATTTTATTCGGTTTGAGGCGCGTCAGAATCCGGCGCGTTTAGGGTTCCCTGTCATTTGTGTGGGCTCCCGGGTTAAGATTCCCAAGCAGGCGTTTTTACGCTTTATGCGTGGGAAGTCGGATTCAGAGAATGAAGAAAGGCGATAGGAGGATTAAGATGAAGTTTATGAGAAAAAAGGATCAGAAATTGGAAGACTCACTTGAGAAGTCCCGTCAGCTTCAGGTGGAGCTGAACGAGGCGGCGGCAAAGGCAGCGAAAGGATTGGTCTGGCGTCGGTTCGTCCCTGCTGGATCGCCGGAAGGTCTGGTGAAGCTCGGCAGCCTGATCGAAAGAAAGTCCCTGGGTTTGGATGATTTACAGCTGATTTTGCAGGTGCTCGCGCTACCTGTATCGGATGGCAGCTGCCCGGTGGATGGACAGGTCAGAATGGCGTTTACCGACCAGACAACCGCCTGTCCATCGTATGTAGGCGGCAGATGCATCGGTGTACCTCCTGCTCATCCGCCGTATACATCAAGACCGGTATGTCCTAAAACGGTTTCGGAGGAGGTAGACGGGTGTACCAAAAAGTAATCATGATGGGGCGTCTGGCGGCGGATCCGGAGCTTCGACAGACGCCCAGCGGGGTCAGTGCTGCGACCTTCGCGATTGCAGTGGATCGCCAGTACGCGGACAAGGATGGCAAGCGCCAGGCGGACTTTTTCAACATCGTTGCCTGGCGGGAACTCGGGGAGTTTGTCGCCAAGTATTTCTGCAAGGGCAAGCCGTGCTTAGTGGACGGCCGGATTGAAACCCGCACCTATACGGACAAGAATGGGATCAAGCGAAAACTCTATGAGGTGATTGCCCAGAGCGTGCGGTTTTGCGGGGATGGCAGCAAGACAGACAAAGGGCTTCCGGAGGCACCGCCAGCGCCCAAGCAGACAGAGCAGGAAGACTTCACCGAGATGCCTCCAGGCGACGATCTTCCGTTTTAGAGGTGGCAGCATGAGAGTGATTGACATCATCAACCTGAAAGGCGGGGTCGCCAAGACAATCAGTGCGATCAATATCGCCCATGTGCTGGCTGCGGTCCACCATCAGCGCGTCCTGATGATCGACAACGACAAGCAGGGCAACACGAGCAAGTTCTGGGGGCTGCACAGCTATGACCGGCCCGGCATCGCCGAGCTGCTCACCCAACCCGGGCTGGACGTCCGACAGGTGATCCGACCGACCGGGATCGCGGGGATCGACCTGATCCCCGCAAACATGTCCCTGCTTTCGGCGAACAGCTCGCTGCTCATCAACATGAGCCGGGGCAGGGACTACCGGCTCCGACGGGCGCTCGACCCGGTGCGGGATGCGTACGACTTCTGCGTGATCGACAATGCCCCTGACATCAACGTGGGCGTCATCAATGCGCTTATGGCCGCAGACGATGTGCTCGTACCGGTCAAGATTGACCAGTTCGCGTTCGATGGTCTCGCGGAGCTGGTTGAGCAGGTGGATGAAATCCGGGAGAGCAATCCCAGCCTGCGGTTTGCGGGCTGTTTTTTTACCATGTACCAGCGCAATAAAGCCAACCAGCGTGGAGACGTTTGGCTGCACGACGCCGGGGATTATCCCATCTTCAAAACTCGCATTCGGAGCACCGTCAAGGTCACTGAGACGACCTACGAGGGTAAACCGCTGCTGGTCCATGCGCCCCGCAGCACAGCGGCGCAGGATTATGTCGCGCTGGTGGCGGAGTATCTGGAGCAGAGAAAGGAGGGAGCAGATGGGGAAATTTAACGTCCGGGAGATGATGGTCCCGAAGGAATCCAGCACAGAAACAGTGGACAGGCCGCGCACTGTGGAGCAGATTGCGGTGGAGATCAATTTCTATAAGGCGCAGACGGTCCAGAATATCATTGAGATCGGCAAGCGGCTGATCGAAGCCAAGGAGCGCCTGCCGCATGGGGAATGGGCGGACTGGCTGCGGGATGCAGTGGACTTCAGCGAGCGTTCAGCCCGCAACTTTATGCGGCTGGCAACCGAATACGGAAATCGGCAACCGGTTGCCGATTTGGGCTACACCAAGATGCTGGCGCTTTTACAGGTCCCGGAGGAGGATCGGGAAGCGTTTTTGGCGGAAAGCCACCTGGTCAACGGGGTGCCCAAAACGGTGGAGGAGATGTCCAAACGCGAGCTGGAGCAGGCGATCCGCGAGCGGGACCAGGCCCGCAAGGAGGCCGCAGAGCAGAAAGCCCGCGCCAAACGGGAGTATGACAACTACATGAACGCACTTGTCGCGAAAGAAAAAGCAGATGAACAGCTGGAAATCGCCAAGAGGGAAGCGTCGGAACAGAAGAAGCGCGCGGACCGGGCACAGCACTGTGTGGATGACCTGCAAGGGCAGGTCATAGAGCTTCAGCACCGCCCGGTTGAGGTTGCGGTGGCAGAAGTCAGTGAAGAACAGATTGCAGAGCTGCGGCAGCAGGCAGAGGCAAAGGCCGAGCAGAAATACTGCGGCCAGATCACCGCCGAACGCCGACGGGCGGAAGCTGCGGAACAGAAGCTCAGGCAGCAGTCAGTACAGCCTCGCGCATCGTACGCCTCGAATGAAGTCTACGATGCAAAGGAACGGTTTGTGGGAGCGCTCTGGTCGGACTTTGAACAGTTCACCGCGCTCCTCAGCCGTACAGAAGGAACGCTGGCATTGAACGCGCTCAAAGAGGCGGCGGAAGAGATAGACGAAATCCGGCAGGAAATCCGGCTGCTGACCAACCAGCTGATCGGGCATCAGGAGATAGACCTGCCGCCGGACCTATAAACAGGAGGTTAAAGAGATGAAAGCAACGGGCATTGTGCGCAAACTGGATGAACTGGGACGATTGGTAATCCCGAAGGGAATCAGGGATACATATGGCTGGGAAAATGGCGCGTCCATTGAAATCTGGCTGGATGAGAAGGGCAATATTGTCCTGCGCAAATATCAGCCGCAATGCGTTAATCCGGTCGAGAAGCTGCTGGAGGATGCGAAAGCTGCCCTAAAAGCAATAGACGGACCGGCCCAGCCATATCTGGCGCAGGCGGTCGTGGAGCTTTCAGCTGCGGTCCGTCATGTATGAGTACATACCGGAGGAGCTGAAGCAGCTCTCCCAGTGGGTCTGCCACAAGTATCCCAGCAAGATCCCCCTGTGCGCGTGTCCGGATGCAGGCGGCATCCTGCATCCGGCGAGCTGCAACAAACCGGCCACCTGGTCCAGCTTTGGACAAGCGGTCAGGGCGGTGAAGGAACACGGCGCGACCGGCATCGGCATCCAGTTTGCAAACGGAATCTGCGGCATTGACATCGACGACTGTGTGGACGGCGGGGAGCTAAGCGCATTCGCGCGGGAGATCGTTGAGACGATGCGCAGCTATACCGAAACTTCCCCCTCCGGCACAGGTATCCATATCCTCTGCAAGGGTCGGCTGCCCGCCCGGGAGGGCAGGCGGGACAGCTCGCTTGGACTTGAGATGTACGATACCGGGCGGTATTTTACGGTAACCGGATCTGCGTACCTCGACCCGTCCGGCAGGCCGTACCCGCTCCGGGACTGCACCAAGGAGCTGGACGAAATCCACCGGAAATACCTGACGCCCGAGCCGGTCGAGCAGACCAGGCTGGACGCGCCAAAGCCTGGCGCAGCAAGGACGCCGGATTCCCGTCAGGTGGTCCGTGACCTTTCGGATCAGGAGATTCTTGAGATTGCATTTCGGAACAAGGACACCGGGGAGGACATCCGGCGGCTTTACGCGGGGGACTGGAGCAGCCTGCCGCAGCTTTCGGGCAAGAGCCAGAGCGAGGCGGACCTGTTATTCTGTGGGCATCTAGCGTTCTGGTTTGACCGGGACAGCGCCCGAATGGACGCGGTGTTCCGCGCTTCAGGGCTGTACCGCAAGAAGTGGGACGAGAAACGGGGCGCGCAGACCTACGGCCAGAAGACGATTGCCGCGGCGGTCAAGGGGACGACCCGGACGTTTGTCCCGTATGACCGGCCCAGAGGCGGCGAGAAGCCGCTTCAGGAACCGCCCCCGGAATCTTCTTCGAGAAAGCAGGGGCCGCTTTCTGGGGGCGCGCAGCCCTCTCAACCGGCACAGGTCAAGCCGGACCCGGGGCGGTATACGCTGGACGACACCGGCAACGCCTATCGGTTCCGGGATGCCTTCTGGCGGGACCTCAGATACGACCATGTCAATGGCCGTTGGATGTACTGGACCGGCAAGCGGTGGGCGGTGGATGAAACAGGGGAGGTCAAGCGGCGGGCGAATACGCTGCTTGAGCGGATGGAAGAGGAGGCACGCTCGCTCTATGACGACGGGGGCCTGCTCAAGCATGTCCGCAAGACCCGCAGCAGCAAATACAAGGAAGCGATGATCCGGGAGGCGCAGCCGCTGGAGGGAATCCCTGTGCTGCCGGGCGAGCTGGACCTGTACCAGGCGCTGCTGAACGTACAGAACGGGGTGCTCAACCTCAAAACCGGCGAGCTGCTGCCGCACAAGCGGGAGTATATGCTCTCGATGATCGCGGCGGTGGAGTATGACCCGGCGGCGGAATGCCCCCGCTGGATGCAGTTCCTGGACGAGATCACCTGTGGGGACGTGGACCTCGCGCTCTACCTCCAGCGGATGGTGGGCTACTGCCTGACTGCCTCGACCCGCGAACAGTGCATCTTTTTCCTGTGGGGTTCGGGCGGCAACGGCAAGAGCAGGTTTGTCGAGGCGGTCACCTCGCTGCTTGGGGATTACACCAAAAACAGCCCGCCCGAAGCGATCATCGTCAAGGACCGCAGCAGCCCGAACACCTCTACAGCCGAGCTGGCGCGGATGAAGAGCGTGCGGCTGCTGACCACCTCGGAGCCGGACGGAGGCTGCCGTCTGGCAGAGGGGATGGTCAAACGGATCACGGGTGAGGATGTGGTGACCGCGCGGCTGCTCTATAAGGCGTCGTTCGACTATAAACCGGAATTCAAGGTGGTGATGAGCACCAACGCCAAGCCGGTGATTACCGGCAGCGACCAGGGAATCTGGCGGCGGGTGCGGCTGATCCCGTTCACAGCGCAGTTCCCGCCGGAAAAGCAGGACCGGGACCTCGGGGACCGGCTGGCCGCGGAGCGGCCGGGCATCTTCCGCTGGGCGGTACAGGGGGCAATCGACTGGTACCGGTACGGGATGCCGCAGTGCCTGCGGGTGGATAGCGCCAACGAGGACTACCGCAACGAGATGGATCGGGTCAAGGAGTTTATAGACGACTGTCTGGTGCGCACACAGGGGAGTGCGCTGCCGAGCCACCGTATCTACGCGGTCTACCGGGCGTGGGCGGAAGAGAATGGGGAGCGGTATCCGCTGGGACAGAAGAAGTTTTCGACCGAGCTGGTGGACAACCATCGGTTTTTTCGGCGAAAAACCATGCGCTTTTCGGAGTTTCTGGATGTGGAGTTTTCCGCGATTGGGCGCGAATACCTCGCGATGGCCCCGCAATCCCCCACCGGCTGATGGCGGATATGGCGGATTGCAGGCGGTTGCGTAAACTTTCCCCTATGTTTCCTTAGGGAACTTCTTAGCATTGACTCCATATCTACCATATGTACCATCCAAGGATACACCATATCTATTATTGATCTTTTATATTTATTTTTAAAAAAGGGAAAAAGGAGAAAAGAATGAATAGAAAAGAGAAGCAGCGCCGGGCGCAGAGGTATCTGCTCGCGCTGGCAAGGCTCGAACGGAAATGCGAGGAGGCGGCGCGCTGGGAGTCGATCGCCGAAGGGAGCGATCCGGGCGGGAAAAACCAGGTCAAGGTGGCCGCGCTGCATATCCGCGCCGAGTGCGAGGAGCTGACCTGTCAGGTGCAGGAACTTCGGGGGGATCTGATGCGGGCCATAGGCGGGATGAACAACGAGAAATACAGAGAGGTGCTCGAAGCGCTCTATCTGGCAGGGGATTCGGTTGAGGACTTTTGCAGGCAGAAGGGGTGGTCCAGACGGTATGTAGTGAACCTGAAGGCCCAGGCGCTGGATATGCTCGAGCTGTAAGCAAAAAACTTTTTTGAGTTAGTGACTTTTTGTGATAAAAAGTGATAAAAGTTCACCTTGAAAAGGGCACCATTCTTGACGTATAATAAACCTGTAGAGATGTACCCGAAAGGGTGCGTCTCTTTTTTTGTACGCAAATCAAATCCCCGGCGCAAAATCAAGCGGGGCAATGCGCTGCCGGAAGCGGCTCCACAGCGTCCACGCAGAGGCGGCTGGGCGGCCCTGCATGGCAGGGCTTTTGATCCGGGCTTCGCAGTCTGCGCGGCCCGCCGGGCAAAGGTACTCCTGACGGGGCGGCTTGTGCGCGGGTCCGTTGAGCGCGAAAAAAAGCTCCGTAAAACCCGAAAAATCCGGTTTGATCTTTTGATTTTCCAATCCTGCCCAGATCGTCAGAAATCTTGTGCAGGTTGCCGGAGCGCGGGTATGGGCGCAGGGGATTGTGCAGAATGACGGGATTTCCAGGCAGCCGGAGCAGGATGCCGGAAAAATCCTGTCAAAATGACGAAGCAGAGGGAGGGGGCTATGACGGAGAAAGCGGAGCTGTA
>NZ_KE159659.1 GCF_000403395.2 Anaerotruncus sp. G3(2012)
GGTGCAGCCCTATCAAATATCCTGTCGGAATGGATCCGGCTGGGGAGACCTGAAAAAGCAAATTTCGGCGTTCCTTGCGGCGAAGCGGATTGATGGATTATCGGCCAGGACGATTGAAAACTACCGGTACACATTGGGAGTTTTTGCGGGACAGGTAGACCGAGCGGTGACCAAGATCACAGTGGACGATCTGCGGAAGTACATCTCCTATCTGTCCGAGACACGCGGCCTCCGGGATGGAAGCCTGCTGACCCACATCAATACCCTGCGCAGCTTCTTCAGCTGGCTGACAGTTGAAGGCGTCATTCGTAGAAATCCTATGCTCAAGATCAAGTCCCCCAGACTGGATCGCACCCGGTCGCGGCACGCATTGTCCCAGGAGCAGCTGGAACGGCTGCGGGATGCCTGCAAAACCTATAAAGAGCGGGCGCTGGTAGAGTTCCTTGTGTCTTCTGGATGCCGCTTGAGCGAGGTGTCCGGAATCCGGATGGAGGATGTCAACTGGCGGGATCGGAGCGTAGTCGTGCATGGCAAGGGCAACAAGAGCCGCAAGGTCTATTTCAGTGTCAGGGCCAAGCTGATGCTGGAGGAGTATATCGCCCGGCGCAAGGGTGGGGATGCCTTGTTTGTAAGCGTCAAGACACCGTACCCAGCCATGCAGCCGCGGGCAATCCAACGAGTGCTGGGATTGATCGGAGATCGGGTGGGGCTGCATGTGCATCCGCACCTGCTGCGTCACACCTTCGCGACGCTGGCGCTTGCCGGAGGCATGGACATCACAGTGATCCAGCGGCTTTTGGGCCATGAGGACACCAAGACAACCCTCATCTATGCGGAGCTGTCACAACGGACGATCCAGTATGAGTACGAACGGATTATAGCGTAAATCAGCTGAAGCAAAAAAGTTCCCAGAGATGTGCAACAAAACCGCACATCTCCGGGGATCAGGCGGAGTAAATGAAAGGACTTTTACGAAAGGGGTGGTAAACGTGGACACATCAGTAATCTCGCGGGCCGAGCACGATGAGTTTTGCAGGAGGCTGGAGGCGGAACACAAGCGTCTGGCCGCAGAGGACAACCGGCAGAATCATCGGATCGACACGCTGGAAGAGAAGGTGGAGCAGATCGGCGCGCTGGTTACATCGGTGGAAAAGCTGGCCCTGAACATGGAGATCATGGCCAACGAGCTGAAGCAGCAGGGGGAACGGCTGGAAAGCCTGGAAGCACGCGACGGGGAAAACTGGCGTAAGGCGGTCGGGCATATCGTCACTGTCGTGATCGGAGCCATGATCGGCTTTATCTGCACCAGGATCGGATTGTGAGAAGGAGGTAAAGATGAATTACCAAGAGTTTGTACGTATTGTGATCTATCTTTGTGCGCTGATCTTCGGGGGTCTTGCTCTGTGGTATCGGGGCAATGCCAAGGTCAGCGGACGGGTGGCGGCGTTGATCCGGCGGGCCGAGGAGCTGTATAGTGACCTGACCAATGCGGGTGGCGTTAAGTTTGAGTGGGTTGTCGGTCAACTCTATAGCCTGCTGCCACTTGCAATCAGGCCGTTTGTGCCGCGCAGTCTGATCGAACAGATTGTACAGACCACCTTTGACGCGATTGAGGGATATGCCAAGATGCAGTTGGACAGGCTGACGGGCAGCAGTCAAGAGATGGGGCAGGGCAAGGACTGTGAGGTATTGAGATGAGCCAGAGACTGACACTGCCGTTTAAGGCCATGCGGATCACAGCTGGATATAAACATCCGCAATATCTCAAAGAGTGGGGCTGGCCCCATTATGGCGTGGACTGCTACGATCCCAATACCCATGATGTACTCGCTCTGGGAGATGGTGAGGTGATCGCCGCTGGACAGGACGGTCCGACATTGACCGGCAATCTTTCCCGGTTGGGTATGGTGACAGTGATCGTCTACCGGGATGTGCTCTGCAACGACGGCAAGGTGCGGGATCTGACCGCCCGCACCTACCATCATGCGAGCGTCGCGGTCAGGGCAGGAGACAAGGTACGCCACGGTCAGGTGATTGCCCAGTATGGCAACACTGGAGCCAACAGCAGCGGCCCACACCTGCACATTGAGCTGGATACCGACACCAAGTATCCGACCCTTGCGCCCGGCGTGTCGGTAACGGCCAACAACCGGATCATCAATACCAAGACCGAGTATGCCAGGGCGGGAGGGCTGTCCGACAGCACGATCAATCCGGCCAAGGTCTGGTTTATTGGAGATGGGCAGAGTATCGCCGGAGCAGCGGGGAGCTGGTGTGCCCAGAGCGATCTGGTCGTACCTGAACTGCCCGCAGAGACGTCGGATCAGCCGGATTATAAGGCGAGATATGAGGCGCTGTGCGCAGAAATTATGGCTCTGGCCGCGAAGTATAAAGAGGAATAAATGCGAAAGAACGCCCCTGGGGTGGATGTATCTTCAATAGAAGGTTCCGCTTCAAGGGCGTTTTTATTTATGAGATTTTATCGCATATAGAACATACCTTATTCGATTGTTCCATCCTTCTCCTGAAGCGTCAGAAAGTATTCCATAGGCTTTTGAAACTCCTGGCTGATTTTATAGAGAAGAGGAGCAGAAATGGAAGTATCCCCGCTTTTCAGATTTCGTATATGGCGCGTGGAGATATCCAGGTGTTCTGCAAGCTGTTCCTGCTTCAGATCCGATTCCCTGATTGCATTATCGAATTTTTCATGATCGAGTAATGCGACTTTTGCCATGATGTAACCCTCCTGTTTAGATTATAGATTTGCAGCGGATAGAGTGTCGTTCATCCACTCTCTATAATCAAAATAAAGGAGATTAACTGCAATATGAAGGAAATCGACTTCCGATTGTAAAATTTTGTAGTTTTTTTGTGGAATTTAGGGGTAACTCATGGTATATACCATGAGTTACCCCTTGTTTGTATCATAAATTTAATTAATGCCAAAAGAGCAGACTGTAAAACAGTCTGCTCTTTTCATAACTAAACTTATCGTTTAATTATGCACCCAAATAACCCATCAACAAAAATAAAGCAAGGTATATTCGGATATAAAGTGTAATGGCGGAGCGGGTGGGATTCGAACCCACGGTACCCGAAGGTACAACTGATTTCGAGTCAGTCCCGTTATGACCACTTCGATACCGCTCCATATAAAATTTGTCCTTTAGAAAATCATAAACAAAAATGATAACCTCATGACAGTAAAAAATTATAGCATATAAGCCGCAGGAAGTCAATGGGATTGTGTAATTTTTCACTATAAAATTTCCAGTGTGCATCTGCGGATTTTCAGGGTGTTGTGCAGGAAACAGATTTATGGTATAATAATTGCAAAACAGCTACCATACCAGAGCTATGGCTAGGACGATGCGCAGGCAGGGCCTGCTCCTGTCCCAACGGATTAAGCTGATCTGGCGGTCATATCCGTATGACAAATGGTTGCAGGGCCTGTTGTTTCAATCATTTCAGTAAGGGGGAAATTCGGATGGATCAGAAGATAAGGGTAGGTATTGTAGGTTACGGAAATCTGGGG
Source organism: Anaerotruncus sp. G3(2012) (assembly GCF_000403395.2). GTDB lineage: Bacteria > Bacillota > Clostridia > Oscillospirales > Ruminococcaceae > Anaerotruncus. Next base: position 3,536 of record NZ_KE159659.1, read on the forward strand.
CGCGGAGTTGAACTTGCGCTTGGTCAGCAGCCAGATATGGAACTTGCCGCGGTTTTCACCAGACGCAATCCGGACAAACTGCAGATACAGTCGAAGGGTGTACCAGTGAAAAATGTAAGTGAAGTAGCCGCGATGAAGGGCGAGATTGATGTAATGATTCTATGTGGTGGATCGGCGACCGATCTGCCCGAGATGGGGCCGCAGTTTGCAAGGCTTTTCAATACGATCGACAGTTTTGACACCCATGCAAAAATCCCAGCATATTTTGCATCGGTCGATGAAGCTGCGAAAGCAGGGGGGACGCTCTCGATTATCTCGGTGGGCTGGGATCCGGGACTGTTTTCGATCAATCGCATTTTCGGTGAATCAGTTCTTCCGGAAGGAGGAACCTATACTTTCTGGGGACGCGGCGTAAGCCAGGGACATTCGGATGCAATCCGGCGGATTCCAGGGGTAAAAAACGCGATCCAATACACCGTCCCGATTCAGGAGGCAGTAGAGGCGGTACGCACAGGCTCCTGTCCTGAGTTGGCTACCCGGCAGAAGCATCAGCGGGAATGCTATGTTGTTGCGGAGGAAGGTGCGGATCAGGCTGTTATCGAGCAGTCAATCAAGACGATGCCCAATTATTTCTCCGACTATGATACAACTGTACATTTTGTCACCGAGGAGACATTGAAAGCGGAGCATAACAAGATGCCGCATGGTGGTTTTGTGATTCGCAGCGGAAAAACAGGGAAATCAGATAACCGGCATATCATTGAATATGCGCTGACTCTCGACTCGAACCCCGAGTTCACTTCAAGCGTGCTGGTCTGTTACGCACGTGCTGCCTATCGGCTGTCCAGCAGAGGCGAGACCGGTGCCAGATCGGTATTCGACATTGCACCTGCTCTGCTTTCCCCCAAGACAGGGGAACAGCTCCGGGCAGAACTGTTGTAATATCTCTGCCTGCAAAACTCCCGCAGCTTGTTAATAGTCCTGCGGGAGTTCCTGTATCTGTAAGCGGTTGGGGCGGTGTTTTTACTTGCAAACAGTAGGAAATACAGGTATCACAAAACAAGGAGTTTTTCGGAAAGGTGGTTGAGAATTGGAATATTATGGGACATTGGGTCCATCCTGCCAAGATTCCAAACTTCTGTCCGCTCTTTTCCGGGAAGGGATGACAGGTGTACGTCTGAATCTTTCGCACATGGGTTTGGAAGGGTGTGCCGAATGGCTGGAGCATCTAAGACAGGCAGCGCGGGAAATCACCATCCAACCACAGCTTTTGATTGACCTCCAGGGCCCTGAGCTGCGGATTGGAGCGTTGGACATGCCAGTTATGCTGCAAGAGGGGGAATCACTTCTTCTTGGTGAAGGAGGGGTGCCGGTCCCAGAGCTGCTGTCCCATGCACTCATCCCCGGATCAGAGCTGCTTTTGGATGACGGAATCATACGGCTGCGGACGGTATGCTGCACAGGAAATACAATCACCTGCACTGTATTGAGAGGAGGGGTTCTGCGTTCCCGCAAGAGTATTGCTGTGCCAGGAATGCAGCTGCATCCGCCTACTCTGACCAGTTCGGACTACCAGAATCTGAAATTGGCGAAGCAGTGCGGAGTAACCGGTGTTATGCTCCCATTTGTGCGCGGTCCAGAGGATCTATGCACGTTACGTCAGGCGTTGCAAGCAGTCGGTGCGCCGGAAATTCAGGTTTTTGCCAAGCTGGAAAACCGGGCTGGACTGGCACGTCTATCTGAGCTGCTGCCTTATGCGGACCAGATCGTGATTGCGCGTGGAGACTTGGGAAACGACATGCCGCTCTGGGAGCTGCCGGCGGCACAGAAGGAGGCCGCAGTAGCCTGCCGGAAGGAAAACAAGTCATTCATGGTCGTGACCCAGCTTCTGCATTCGATGCACCATGCCGCAGTTCCAACCCGGGCCGAGGTTTTGGATATCTTTAATGCCGTTTTGGACGGGGCTTCCTCGCTGATGTTGACTGGAGAGACTGCGGTGGGGCAATATCCTGTAGAAGCGATGCGGTATCTGGTGCAGACAGCAGAACAGGCACTGGTCTATCTGGAACGAGAGAAAGGGGAAAAAGCATGACCGAAACAGAACAGAAAACAGAGGTACAGCAGCAAGAAGAGGAACGCCCGTCAGAGTGGTCCGAGTTGACAGGACTGCTTCGCCAGATGCAGGAGGACGCAGCAGAACAGAAAAAATATGCCCGCAGGCAGTACAGGTTGATGCAGGTCTGTACCGGAATTTTTGGTTGTCTGCTGGCGGTTGTGTTGGCGGCGGGTCTGGTGCTTTATCCTAAAATAAACGCATTGATGGGACAGTCGGAGGCGGTACTGACAAACCTGCAAAGTGCAACCTCGGATATTGCACAGCTCGATTACGCTGGAACGCTCGGAAAAGTTGACAGTCTGCTTGAAAAAGGGGAGGATGGGGTCGCCGAGATGCTGGAAAGCGTAAAGCATGCGCTGGAAATTCTGGAAAGCATTGATATTCAAAAGCTGAATACCGCGATCAATGATCTGCAAACCGCAATTTCCCCTATTGCGAATCTTTTTGGAAGAAAATAAGCCCACATATGGCACAGAAAAAAAGACCTCCCGATAACACGGGAGGTCTTTTTTTGATCAGCGTCTTGCAAGCAGGTCTTTGATCTTTTCCAACGGATCGAGGATTTTACTGATGGACATTTCCTGATTGATCGCAGCGATAAAGTATGCAATATATTTGGAAACATCTACCTCATAGAACCACTCACGCTGCCGAAGCGCATCGGTGCGGTAGGTGAGATTGGTACCGAGCACACCCGAGATAATGCCATCACGATAGGCCTTATCGAATGCATCCACCCCATTCGTAAAGATCGCATAGGTAGAATAGGCGAAAATACGGCGGGCCTTGCGTTTTTTTAGCTCATATGCAATGTCGAGCATCGACTCACCCGAAGAGATGATGTCATCTGCAATAAAGATGTCTTTGCCCTCTACCGAGTCGCCAAGGTATTCATGCGCTACAATCGGATTGCGTCCATTGATGATGCGGGAATAATCGCGGCGTTTATAGAACATCCCAAGGTCCACGCCGAGGACAGAAGCATAGTACATATTACGCTGCATGGCGCCTTCGTCCGGGCTTACCACCATGAAATGACCCCGGTCAATCTGAAGGTCGCTGGCTGAACGGAGCAGTGTCTTGAGCACCTGATAAGAAGGGATCACGTTGTCAAAGCCCATGAGCGGGACTGCGTTCTGAACGCGGGGGTCGTGCGCATCAAAGGTGATAACGTTGGAAACACCCATATTTTGCAGCTCCTGCAACGCAAACGCACAGTCGAGGGACTCACGATAGCTGCGGCGGTGCTGGCGGCTGCCGTAAAGGATCGGCATAATCACCGTAATCCGATGTGCTTTACCACTCGCAGCCTGAATCAGGCGTTTGAGATCCTGGAAATGGTCGTCCGGGGACATATGGTTTTGCACCCCGAACATCTTATAGGTGCAGCTATAGTTCCCAGTATCTACAAGAAAGAAGAGGTCATCGCCGCGGACGGTCGACTTGATAATGCCTTTTCCATCCCCGGAAGAGAAACGGGGACATTCGCTCTCGACAATAAAGGAATCATAATCCATGCCGGCGTCTGTAGCCCAACGAATGAGATGCTTATTGATCTTTTTTCCAAGTTCCTGTGCGCTTTCAGTGACAATCAGCCCCAGCTTTGCAACGTAGCTTTCATCAAAAAAAATCTCTTTCTCATCAAAATTTGCCATAGGATGTGACATTGACGATACCTCTTTCTTTTTGGTTTCTCCGGCGCCTGCGTTTTGATCCGCCGTCCTCTGTTTGCCGAAGCAGAGGACGGGAGCCACCATCGGCCTTTAAAACCGAAGTCAGGACCAAAATTACACGGATAGCATTATACAAAAAACAACCGTTTTTGTATACGTCTTTTTGGAAAATAGGAGTTTTCCATAAATGCGTACAAATGTAGAGCTTAAAATTGTCGTATTCGCATATGAAACAGGGGAATCATTCGACAATCGCACTCAAAGACTGTGGAACGGCCAGCTCATAAGGATCAGGAATAATGGTATGGATCAATCCTTTGTAAAGCGATTTTTTCCAATAGCGGTTTGCGAGCAGAGGAGAAGAGAATTTTTTGGCAAGTGCGGGGTCGTACAGCAGAACACGGGTGCTGAACAGATATTTTTCCTCTCCGTTTTCAATCACACGGATAATAAAACGGCTGATTTGAGACCACATCCTTTCTCCAGAGACTCGGTAACAGTCTTATTTTATCATTGTTTTTTGGGACAAGCAAGTAAATTGCAGAAAAGGGGAGCATTTTTTACCTATTGTACAAAAATTTGTAGATATTCACCAATTTCGGACCGCAATAATATGCAAATAGCGCACAAAGGAAAAGGTATAGCTGGAGAGCGGGCGGGCGAAAGCGTCAAATGTATGAGTGGTGACAAGCGGGTCGCTGCCCTCAAACCCGCTGACGAACAGCGAGTGATACCATCGCCCTGCCGCATCCCCGAGCTGGATCAGGTCTCCCGTTTCGATCCCATCTGCTTCGGTCTGTTCTGCAAATGGTCCCACCGAACGGTTGCGGGTCAGAAAATTGTAGAGGTAGGGTACGCCGCTCCACGCTGCGGCGCGGTCGGTTGGACTGTTATAATACCATCCGACATCCCGGGCATAGTTCATCACTGCACCGCCTGAAAACAGGCATTGGGAGACGAAACTGGTACAGTCGCCCCCTATGCCGTCGAATCTCATATAACGGGGATTGCGTTCAAATGCCCATTTCTTGGCATATACTGCGGCTTTTTCCCGGTTGTAGGGGTAGGTTTTCAGCACGAAAAACGCCTCCTTTTGTTTTGGGTACGGTTTGAAGTTTCTGGATATACCATATTCTATGTCTCCCGGCTTGACTTTTGTCAAAAATTCGATTAAAATGCTCGTTAGAACCGAATGATGATGGGGGACGATGCCGCAGTTCCTGCGGCGGCGTCCTGTTTTTTCGCAGGAAAGATGGGGTTGGATGGAAGTGTATCCGTACTGTTACAGCGGTGGAAAAAAGCTGCGGTGTGGCTATACCACTGGTTCCTGCGCGGCGGCCGCAGCTAAAGCTGCGGCGACACATCTGCTTACCGGAAAGGAGCAGGCGGCAGTTTCAATCCTGCTTCCAAAAGGCATCCAGCTCCGCCTTTCGTCCGAACTCTGCTCGGTGTCGCCCGGAAAGGCGGTTTACGGGGTGCGCAAGGATGCCGGCGACGATGTTGACGTGACCAATAGACTGTTGATCTGTGCCGAAGTCAGTTTCTTTCCAGGCAGGGAAATCCTGGTCGAAGGCGGGGAAGGCGTTGGACGGGTCACACGTCCGGGCTTGGAACAGCCGCCTGGTGCGGCAGCGATCAACCAGATACCCCGTCGGATGATTGAGCAGGAAGTTCGGGAGGTGCTGGACAGGTTCGGGGCGAATCTAGGCGCGCGGGTGACCGTTTCTGTTCCGGATGGGCAGCGGGTTGCTGCCAAGACCTACAACCCCCGCCTTGGAATTGTAGGAGGCATTTCGATTCTGGGTACAACCGGAATTGTCGAGCCAATGAGCGGAGCCGCCCTGATACAGACGATTCGTGCCGAACTGGATATGCTGCGCGCGGCAGGGGATACACCGATCCTACTGACACCGGGAAATTATGGGGAACGCTTTGCCTCCAAAGAGATCGGGCTTCCGCTCGACAGGGCGGCACTGTGCAGCAATTTTATCGGCGATGCGCTCGATTATGCGGATCATCTGGGATTTACCGGGCTGCTTCTGGTTGGGCACATTGGAAAGCTGGTCAAGCTGGCGGCAGGGGTGTTTCAAACCCATTCCCGGGTCGCTGATGCACGAATGGAGATTTTTGCTGCCCATGCCGCGCTGGCGGGTGCAGATCGGATGCTGGCATCTGCGCTGATGCAGGCGGATACAACCGACCGGGCGGTCGAGCTTTTGGAGCAGGCAGGGCTGCGCGATCCGGTGATGAAAACGATCATAGAAAAAATCGGGTTCCATCTTGGGCAGAGGTTGAAAAACACCCCGTTTGGCGCAGTGGTCTTTTCCAACCAGTATGGCATTTTGGGGCAGACTTTGGGTGCAGAACAGCTGATTTTTCAAATCAAACGAGCGTGTTGGAGGAAAGAAGATGCAGGGAAGATTGTACGGGGTGAGTGTCGGACCCGGGGACCCGGAACTGATGACCCTGAAAGCGGTGCGGGTGATCCGCTCCTGTGAAGTGGTGGCGGTACCGCAGTCGGGGGCGGAAACCCAGGTTGCCTGGAAGATCGCCTGCGAAGCGGTTCCGGAGATCTTTTCCAAACAGAAGATAGACCTCTCATTTCCCATGACGCGGGATCCGGGCCGGCTGGAAGCGTGCCACACTGCGGCAGCTGCGCAGATCGCGGAACAGCTTGAGAAAGGGAAGTCGGTCGCGTTCCTGACCCTTGGGGATGTTTCGATCTATTCCACCTACGCTTATATGCAGGAGAGAATCCGCGCGCTGGGATTCGAAGCCGAGATGGTAGCAGGGGTACCTTCGTTCTGCGCAGTCGCGTCACGGCTTGGCATCAGTTTGACCGAAGCCGCAAAGCCGCTCCATATCATCCCCGCCTCGTATGAGGGTGCGGATGAAGGTCTGGACTGGAACGGTGTCAAGGTACTGATGAAAACCGGCAAAAAGATTGGGCAGGTCAAAACAGCTCTGCGGGAACGGGGTCTTTATCAACAGGCGCGGATGGTTGAGCGGTGCGGGATGGAGGGGGAACGGATTCTGGATTCTCTTGATCAGGCCGATGAGGCTTCCAGCTATTTTTCAATCATCATAGCCGGGGAACGGCAGCCCGACTGAGAGGGGGAATACGCAGATGGTTCATTTTGTAGGGGCTGGATGCGGCGCCCCCGACCTGATTACCCTTCGGGGACACCGGCTCTTACAGCAGGCGGATCAGATCATCTATGCGGGATCGCTGGTCAATCCCGCACTTCTGGAGGCTGCGAAATCTGGTTGTGTTATCCGTAACAGCGCGCAGATGACCCTTGAGCAGGTACTGGAGTCGATCCGGGAGGCCGAAGCCATAGGTCAGACCACTGTGCGTCTGCATACTGGAGACCCTTCGCTCTATGGTGCAGTCAGGGAGCAGATCGACGCATTACAATCAGAGGGGATTTCCTTCGATATCACCCCTGGGGTAAGTGCGTTCAGCGGGGCCGCTGCCGCGCTGGGGCATCTGGGGGGAGCGGAATACACCCTGCCGGGCGTCTCCCAGACACTGATTGTCACCCGGATGGCGGGACGCACCCCGGTTCCGGAATCCGAGTCGATTGAACGGCTGGCGGCGCATCGGGCCAGCATGGCGGTCTATCTGAGTGCTGGGATGGCCGGGGAGTTGAGCGACCGCCTGATCTGTGGCGGCTATTCAGCAGATACCCCTGCAGCGATCGTTTACAAGGCGAGCTGGCCGGACGAGAAAACGATTCTTTGTACGGTTGGGCAGCTTCCTGTATGTGCACAGGAGCATGGCATCCAAAAAACTGCATTGATTTTGATTGGGGAATACCTGCGGGGAACATCGTCCCATTATGAGCGGTCCAAACTCTATGATCCGTCGTTTTCAACTGGATTCCGGGAGGCGAGCCAGTGAAGCTGTCAATCGTCGCGTTCACCAAAACGGGTGCAGCCCTTCTCAACCGCCTGGAAGATGGAATGAGAGCAGCAGGGTACGAGGTAATGGACGCATCAGTCCTGCGGCGGGGAGGGACGGAGCCGCGTCCCAGCCTGCATGATTGGGCGGAACAGGCCTTTTCAGGCGACGCAGTTCTCTTTGTCGGAGCTTGTGGGATCGCTGTACGGGCGATTGCACCGTTTGTCCGGGACAAATTCTGTGATCCGGCGGTCGTTTCGGTCGATGAGCTGGGACGGTTTGCGGTTCCGCTTTTGAGTGGGCATGTAGGCGGCGCCAACGAGCTCGCCAAAGAGGTGGCAAAATTGACCGGCGGGGTGGCGGTAATCTCAACCGCGACCGATCTGCATCAAAAATTTGCGGTTGATCTGTGGGCGGCCTCACAAGGGCTTTCCATCGGGGAACGGGAGCTGGCCAAGCGGGTCTCTGCCGCAGTTCTGGCGGGGGAGAAGGTCGGGTTTGATAGTGACTTCCCGGTTGCCGGGAGGCTTCCCGACGGGCTTTTGTATGCACAGTCCGGATTACTTGGTATCCATCTGACGCTCGATGGGCATACCCGTCCGTTTGACAACACCCTGCATCTGTTCCCACGTTTGGTAACCGTCGGTGTCGGATGCCGGAAAGGGATTTCGGAGGAACAGTTTGAACAGGCGGTGTTGAGCGTGCTCGCGTCCCACCAGATTTCTCTTTTTGCGGTACGGCAGATCGCAACGATCGACCGAAAATCGCAGGAGCCATGCATCCGAGCATTTTGCGGGAAATACAGCCTGCCGCTGGAAACCGTTTCCGCGCAGACATTGGTGCAGACAGAAGGTCAGTTCACCGGTTCGGCATTTGTGGAGCGGACGGTTGGAGTGGACAACGTCTGTGAACGGGCTGCGGTGGCCTGTGGAGGGGGAGAACTGCTCTTTCGAAAGGTTGCGATAGATGGCGTGACCGTCGCCGCTGCAATGCCGTTTCCGGAACTGACATTTTGAGGGGAGGGAACAGAATGGGCAAAATTTTTGTAGTCGGGATCGGCCCTGGAAATCGGCTGGACATGACTGCCAGGGCGGTCGCCGCGCTCGAACGGAGCGACATAATCGCTGGATATACCGTCTATGTTGATCTGGTGCGGAGCCAGTTCCCACAGAAAGCATGTTTGACCACCCCAATGCGTCAGGAAGCTGACCGCTGCCGCGCCGCGCTTGAACAGGCCGCAGGCGGGCAGACAGTCGCGTTGGTATGTAGTGGAGATGCGGGTGTTTATGGAATGGCTGGGCTGGTCTACGAACTTTCAGACCAATACCCGCCGGTGGAGATCGAGGTGGTTGCGGGTGTAACAGCCGCATGCAGCGGAGCTGCGCTGCTTGGTGCACCTCTGGTTCACGACTTTGCAGTGATCTCTCTGAGCGACCTTCTGACCCCTTGGGAGACGATCGAAAAACGGCTGGATGCGGCAGGCATGGCGGATTTCTGTATCTGTCTGTACAACCCTGCAAGCAAAAAACGTACAGACCATCTGCAACGGGCATGTGACATCCTGCTGAGATACCGTTCTCCCAGCGCTGCGGCAGGGATTGTGAAGAATATCGGGCGGAACGGAGAACAGGCCCGGGTGATGACCCTTCTCGAGCTGCGGGAGGAAACAGTGGATATGTTTACCACCGTTTTTATTGGGAATTCCTCCACCACGCTGAAAAACGGCAGAATGGTCACACCGAGGGGGTATCGGGATGTCTAATTTTCTGGTGTTTGCCGGTACAACTGAGGGTAGGCGACTGATCGAGCTGCTCTATCGGTGCGGCGTGTCGGTCTGTGCAAGCGTCGCAACCGGATATGGCAGGCAGCTTCTTCCGGATGCGGTCAAGGTGTTTGCCGACCGCCTCGATCAGGATGAGATGGCCACAATGCTGCAAAACCTGAAATTCGACTGTGTGATAGACGCCACCCACCCTTATGCAGATGAGGCGACCCGCAATATCTGTCAGGCATGCGAAAAGACAAGAACCCGCTATCTGCGGATTGACCGGCCGTCCGCGCAGTCGGACGGATGCGTCTATGTGGAGGATGCGCGGCAGGCTGTGGATGTCTTAAGCGCGACAACCGGCAATGTGCTCCTTACCACCGGGAGCAAGGACCTGGATATTTTTGCCCGTCTGCCCGATTTCCAAAAGCGGCTTTATCCGAGGGTTCTTCCAGCGTTGGAGTCGCTGGAAAGATGCCTGACGCTTGGATACCCACAAAAGCATATTATAGCGATGCAGGGTCCGTTTTCCCGGGAAATGAACCTCGCGACACTGCGGGAGATCGGGGCGGGCCTGCTGGTAACCAAGGACTCAGGCGAGACCGGAGGTTTCCCGGAAAAACTGGCGGCAGCGCAGGATGCCGGCGCGACGGTCATCGTAATCAACAGGCCGTCAACAGGCCGGGGGATGCGCTACCGGGAGGTGGTATCCCTGTTGACCGATGAGTTTGGGCTGAGAATCCCTGATACAGTTCCGGAAGAGCTATTATAACGGGACAGAGGAGGAAAGCAGGATGCATATTACAATTATCGGGATTGGGATGGGGAATCCTGATCTGCTCACCATCCGGGCGATGCGGGCAATCCAGCAGAGCCGCTGCCTGATTGGTGCACAACGGCTGCTCAACTGCTTTCCGGATGTGGACGTGGAAAAGGTCCCGGCATCTGTTCCGGCACAGATCGCCGAAGAGGTTCTGCGCCGCCGGCAGTTGGGGAATGTGACCGTGATTGTCTCGGGGGACGTTGGTTTTTACAGTGCGGCCAAAGGTCTTATGCACTTATTGGGGGATGAGCAGGTCGAGCTGATTCCCGGGATCAGCAGTCTGCAATATTTCTGTACAAGGCTCGGTATTTCCTGGGAGGATATTTCGGTACTGAGTCTGCATGGGCGGGAGCAGGATCTGATTGGGACCATCTGTGCAAACGAGGAAACGTTTCTTCTGACCGGTGGAAAATTCGGTGCAGCTGAAATCTGTGCCCGTCTCTGCGAAAATGCGCTTGGTGATCTGGCGGTATCAGTGGGGGAGCGGCTTTCGTACCCTGATGAACGGATTTCACAGGGAACAGCAGAGCAGCTTTGCGGAGAAACATTCGATCCGCTTGCGGTGATGCTGGTGCGCAACTGCAACATGCGCCGCCGCTCCCGTCCAGCGACCCATGGCATCCCAGACGAAGCATTTCTGCGCGGGAATGTCCCCATGACCAAGGCCGAGGTGCGGGCGGTTTCGATCTCCAAGCTGTGCCTGGAGCCTGGATGGATGGTTTGGGATGTGGGGGCGGGCACTGGTTCGGTTTCGGTTGAGGTTGCGAGGGTACTCCCGGATGGGTTGGTCTTTGCAGTCGAACGGGAGCAGGAAGCCTGCAAACTGATCGAACAAAACCGGATACGATTTTCGCTTCCGAATCTGCAAATTATCCAAGGGACCGCTCCAGATGCATTGTCTGATCTGCCAGCTCCTGACGCCGTATTTATTGGGGGCAGTTCGGGCGGACTGTCCGCATCAGTCGAACTTGCGGTGCAGAAAAACCCCGCTGTGCGGGTGGTAGTCAACGCGATCACGCTTGAGACGGTCGGAGCCGCGCTCGAGGCGTTCAACCGGCTGGAACTCACCGGACAGGAGATCGTACAGGTATTCGCTGCGCGGTCAAAAACGGTGGGCAGCAGCCACATGATGACCGGACAAAACCCGGTCTATATTTTGAGTGCGGGAGGGAAAGACGCATGGAAACCGTAAATTTGCCCCGTCTGCTGCTTGCCGCCCCGGCAAGCGGTTCCGGAAAAACAACTGTGAGCTGCGCGATCCTGCGTGCATTGGTGAAGCGGGGGATGCGTGTCGCCAGCTTCAAGAGCGGGCCGGACTACATAGACCCGATGTTTCACCGGTCCGCAGTCGGCGCGGCCTATTCTTCCAATCTTGACCTCTATCTTGGAGATCGGGAAACCATCTGCCGCCTTCTTGCGGATGCAGGCAGAACCGATCTTGCACTGATTGAGGGGGCCATGGGGCTTTATGACGGTCTGGCGGGGAAGAGTATTGAAGCATCTGCTTACGATCTGGGCCGGGTGACAAAGACTCCAACGATTCTGGTGATCAATGGGCGTGGGATGGCGGTTTCGATCGCCGCGATGGTCAATGGATTTAAAAATTTCCGTTCGGATTCCGGGATTGTCGGGGTGATCCTGAACCAGCTCTCACCGTCGGTTTACCCCGAAGTGCAGGAGCTGATCGAGCGGGAATGTGCTGTAGATGTATTCGGTTATCTGCCGCCGATGCCCGGCTGCGGTTTTGAAAGCCGGCACCTTGGGTTGGTCACCGCGCGGGAGATCTCCCGGTTGCGGGAGAAACTCGACCGCCTGGCAGAACAGGCGGAGCAGACGATTGATCTGGATGGTTTGGTCGCGGCCGCACAGAATGCCTCGACCCTGATCTACCAGCCGCTTGCACTCGAGCCGGTTAATGGTACGCCCCGGATTGCGGTCGCGCATGATGCGGCGTTCAGTTTTTATTATGCGGATAGTCTGGCACTGCTCCAGCTGCTCGGCGCGGAACTGGTTTGGTTCAGCCCTCTGGCGGATCGGTCGATTCCGTTCGACTGTGATGGTCTGCTGCTTGGAGGCGGCTATCCGGAACTGCATGCATGGCGTCTTGCACGAAACCGCTCGATGCAGGAATCGGTTCGGAAAGCGATCGAAAGCGGGATGCCGACGATCGCTGAGTGCGGCGGGTTCCTTTATCTGCACCGGACGTTGGAGGACAGGCGTCGGATTCCGCATCGGATGGTCGGCCTGATCCCGGCTGCAGGTTATAAAACCGACCAGCTTTCCCGGTTTGGATATGTGGAGCTGACCGCCAAACAGGATAATCTACTCTGTTCCCGTGGTGGGACCTTCCGCGCACATGAGTTCCACTATTGGGAGAGTGGAGACTGCGGGGACGGCTTTTCCGCCCAAAAGCCGATGCGGGATGTCCATTGGGACTGTGTGCACACTACTGAACGGCTGTATGCAGGGTTCCCACACCTCTATCTGGCGGGCGATCCACCCGCAGCAAGACGGTTTTTGAATGCCGCGCTTGAATATCGGAAGGAGCAGGGGAGATGAACCGAAGCCTGAGCGACCGCCTATGTGCGGTCCAGCCATTAGATCAGACCATCATGCAGCAGGCCAGAGACCGTTGGAATTCGATTGCCAAACCGCTTGGCGGATTGGGCCTGCTCGAGGATGCAGTGGTACAAATTGCAGGAATCACCAGGGATGCACAGGTTTCTCTGAAAAAGCGCGCCTGTGTCGTTTTCTGCGCGGACAACGGGGTGGTATCCGAAGGCGTTACCCAGACCGGCAGCGAAGTAACAGCGGTAGTGGCGGAAAACTTCACGCGGGGAGAGACCTGCGCCTGTATGATGGCGAGGGTTGCGGATTGTGACCTGCTCCCGGTGGACATCGGGGTCTCACAGGATGTACAGGGGGACCTGCTCCGACATAAAATCGCCTACGGAACCGGAAATATCGCGGTTGGCCCGGCGATGACGCGGGAACAGGCGCTGGATGCGCTCTGCTTTGGAATCGACCTGGTGGGGGACCTGAAACAGAAAGGCTACCGGATTCTGGCAACTGGAGAAATGGGGATCGGCAACACGACCACTGCGAGTGCGGTTGCGTCGGTTCTGCTTGGGAAGCCGCCAGCCTCGTTGACCGGGCGTGGCGCAGGGCTTTCGAGCGACGGACTCCAGCGCAAAATCTGCGCAATAGAGCGGGCGATCGCAGTCAACCAGCCCGACCCGGCCGATCCGATCGACGTCCTTTCCAAGGTCGGAGGACTGGACATTGCCGGATTGTGCGGGTTGTTTCTGGGGGGAGCAGTGCACCGGCTGCCGGTCGTGGTGGACGGCGTGATCTCCGCTGCTGCCGCGCTCGCCGCCGTGAGGCTCTGTCCAGCGGCGGCTGGATATCCGCTCGCTTCCCATCTGCCGGAAGAACCGGCAGGACGCCCTCTGCTTGATGCGCTGGGAATTTCTCCGGCAATCTCTGCCGGACTCCGTCTCGGAGAGGGGACTGGTGCAATCGCCATGCTGCCGCTTTTGGATATGGCAGCTGCGGTCTACTGCGGGATGCGCACCTTTGAGCAGATTCAGATTGATGGCTACCAGCCACTGGAATAATCCGATGTTGACATTGGTTTTAGGCGGCGCGGCAAGCGGAAAATCGGAATATGCCGAACGGCTGGCAGTGGAAGCGGGCGGGCGGAAGTTCTATCTGGCCACCATGAAGCCGTTTGATGCGGAGTGCGAAGCCCGCATCAAAAAGCACCGGGCTGCCCGCCAGAAAAAGGGGTTCGAGACGGTGGAACAGTATACCGGGATTGCAGAGCTTCGATTGCCAAAGGGCTGTACAGTTCTGCTGGAATGCCTCTCTAATCTGGCAGCAAATGAGCTGTTTTCCCCGGATGGTGCGGGGCAGGATACAGATACCGCAATCCTGCGAGGGCTCGACCAGCTCTGCGCACAGGCAGAGGCAGTTGTGATCGTTTCTAACGAGATTTTTTCGGATGGAGTCTCCTACGATCCCGACACCGAGCGTTATCTCGCACTGCTTGGCAGCCTAAACCGGGCGATCGCTGCCCGCGCCGATCGGGTGGTAGAGGTGGTCTGTGGGATTCCGGTGATCTGCAAGGGGAGGGATATAGAATGAATCTGCTTCGGACAGTTGCAGCTGCATTTTCGATGTATTCAGCGATTCCTATGCCCCAGTTCGCATGGGATGAAAAGACGACCCGCTATCTGCTCTGCGCCTTTCCGTTGGTGGGTGGAGTGGTTGGAGGAGCGGTCTGGGGATGGCTATGGTTCTGCGGACGGTTCCAGATCGGCAGGGTCCTTCTGGCTGCGGCAGCAACGACGATCCCCGTGTTGATCACTGGGGGCATCCACCTTGACGGTTTTTGTGACACGGTCGATGCGCTCGCATCCCATGCGCCCACCGAACAAAAACTACAGATTCTCAAGGACGCGCATCTCGGCGCGTTTGCACTGATAGGATGCTGTCTTTATCTGCTTCTGACCTTCGGGCTTTGGAGTGAATTTCCGGTTTCTTCCCGGGCCTGTGGGATGATTGGGATCGGGTTTGTCGCATCTCGGGCATTGAGCGGGCTTTCGGTGGTAACTTTCCAGTGCGCCAAAACGAGCGGTCTTGCGGCTGGGTTTGCAGATGCAGCGCAGAAAGGACGGTGTGCCGGTTTCCTGCTTACCATCTTCTGGCTCTGCGCATACGGGATGCTTTGGATCCAGTTTCAAATCGGGATGGCCTGTCTGTTGGTGCTTGTTGCAATCTTTTTGTTCTACCAGCGGACATCCTACCGGCAGTTCGGAGGGATTACTGGGGATTTAGCTGGCTGGTTTCTACAGCTTGCCGAATTTGGGATGCTGTTTGCAGTTATTTTTGCAGGGAGGATGGTTGGATGGAGCTGATTGTCGGCGGGAAAGGGCAGGGAAAGCTGGATCTGGTCCTTGCGCGTACTGGAATCTCCCGAGAACAGGTTTGCGACGGCTCAAATTGCCCGCTCGACCGGATCCCGGATCAACCAGTGGTAAACCGTCTGCATCTGCTGGTCCGTAGGCTCCTAGAGGATGGGCAGGACCCCTTGGTCTATATTCACAGGTTGATAGAAGAGCGGCCTGACCTGATTGTGGTTTCGGATGAGATTGGCTGCGGGGTGGTGCCAGTCAGCGGCTTCGAGCGGGAATGGCGGGAGGCTGCAGGGCGTGCCTGCTGCTTGGTCGCCTGTCATGCGTGCAGGGTAGAACGGATAATTGCGGGAATTCCGATTATGATAAAAGGGGGGGTAACCATTGGAGATTTTTTTGATCCGGCACGCCCAGACACAGGGCAATATCGAACGAAGGTACATTGGGCGCATCGATCAGCCGCTCTCCCAGGCCGGTGTCGCCTGCTTTTGTAATCTCGCCTATCCGATGGCGGAGCGGGTCTATGTCAGCCCACTGCTTCGCTGCCGGCAGACTGCCCAAATTCTTTATCCAGGGGAACAGCCAGTGGTGCTCGACAGCCTGCGGGAATGTGATTTCGGAGATTTCGAGGGAAAGTGCCACCGAGAACTAGAAGCCCTGCCCGAATATCAGGAGTGGATCGCATCAGGCGGAGAAGCCGCTCCGCCCAATGGGGAATCTGGAAGGGGATTCCGGGAACGCTGCTGTAACGGCTTCGCACAGGCGATCGAAGACTGTTTTCGGGATCAAATCAGCCGAGTTGCATTTGTGATTCACGGCGGTACAATTATGGCAGTTATGGAGCGGTTCGCCAAAGGAAAACCATTCTATGACTGGCAGGTGCCCAACCTCGGTGGATGGTCTGCCTGCGTAACTGAAGAACAATGGGCAAAAGGCCGGATGTTGCGAGAGGTAACGCGGATAGATGAGCCGGTTTGACGTATTTTGGAATCCGGTCGCTCCGGTTGCATTCGGATTTCTGCTTGATCTTCTGTTCGGAGACCCGCACTGGCTTCCGCATCCGGTGCGCTGGATCGGTCGCCTGATCTCTCTGCTTGAAGCGGGTATGCGCAGGCTATTTCCACAGGGAAAAAAAGGGGAGCAGGCTGGCGGTATCCTGACCACACTGCTGACTTTGGCTGTCTCCACGGGGATTGCTTATGCAGTTGTGGCGTTGGCAAGGTGGGTTCATCCAGCGATCGGACTTGCAGTGGAAACACTGATTTGTTATCAGATGCTTGCGGCGCGCGCGCTTCAAAAGGAGAGTATGCGGGTATTCGATGCTCTGAACGCGGGAAACCTTACCGATGCGCGATATGCGGTTTCCTGGATCGTTGGGCGGGATACCGGCACACTCGATTTCGATGGGGTGGCCAAAGCCGCAGTTGAGACAGTTGCCGAGAATGCCTCTGATGGGGTGGTTGCACCGCTTTTTTATCTGTTGCTGGGTGGTGTTCCGTTAGGTGTTTGCTATAAGGCGGTCAATACGCTCGATTCCATGATCGGATACAAAAACGACCGTTATCTCTGGTTCGGACAATCTGCCGCACATTTGGATGATCTGTTCAATCTGGTTCCGTCCCGGCTCTGCGCATTGATGATGATCGCAACCGCGCGGCTGTGCGGGCTTGATGGAAAAAGAGCATATTGCACCTGGCGGAGGGACCGCCGGAATCACGCAAGCCCCAACAGCGCGCAGACCGAAGCCGCCTGTGCAGGTGCGTTGGGTGTACAGCTCGCCGGAGATGCATGGTACGGTGGTCGGCTGGTGCGAAAACCAATGATCGGAGACAGCCTTCGCCCGGTAGAACCGGAGGACATCCAGCGTGCGAACCGATTGATGTATGCAGCTTCAGCCGCAGCTCTGTTCCTGTTCGGTGCGTCGCGTATGCTTTTCAGCCTTTTTTTGGGAGGGATGGTATGAAAGGACTTGTTCATGGCGGCGATTTGTATGGATATACAAGTCCGCCAATTGATTTCTCGGTCAACACCAATCCGCTTGGCCTGCCTGCTTCAGTCAGGCAGGCCCTTTTTCATGCCAGTGAGTGCTGGGAGCGGTATCCGGATCCGCTTTGTCGGACACTTTGTGAAAGGATTGCCGTCCGGGATCAGGTGCATACAGATTGGGTGCACTGCGGAAATGGGGCGGCGGACCTGCTGTATCGGATTGCATTGTCTCTGCGCCCAGCGCGTGCATTGATCGCAGCCCCGACTTTTTCTGAATATGAATCTGCGCTGGATGCGGTTGGGTGCATCGTAAAGCGACATCTGTTACAGGAATCGGAGGGGTTCCAGCTCACTGAACGGGTTCTCGAACAGATAGAGCCAGCTTTGAATCTGGTGGTGCTCTGTAACCCGAACAACCCGACTGGGCTTCCAATCGACCATAGCCTGCTTCTGCGGATTCTAAACCGATGTGCAAAATTCGGTATCCTGCTGCTGGTTGACGAATGCTTCCTGCCGTTCCTTCCGGAAGGGCAGGAGGGCTTACAGGGTCGGTTAGCGGAGTTTCCAAATCTGCTCTTGCTGCGGGCGTTTACCAAGCTCTATGCGATGGCCGGCCTGCGGCTGGGATACCTGCTCTGTTCTGATCAGACGGTTCTGGAGCGTATCCAGATCTGTGAACCGCCCTGGAATGTTTCTGGTCCGGCGCAGATTGCGGGATTGGCTGCGCTGGAGTGTAATTCTGCCTATCTGGAGCAGACAAGGAAACTGGTACACCGGGAACGGAGCTATCTGGAAACCGAACTGCATTCTGTAGGGGCAGTCTGTTTTGGTTCACAGGCAAACTATCTGTTCTTTAAGTTGGAAGGATGCTGCGATTTACGGGAGAAACTGGTGAACAAGGGATACCTGATTCGGAGTTGTGGCAATTACCATGGGCTGGACGGACAGTTCTATCGAATTGCAGTTAAAATACATGAAGAAAATGCCGGATTGATTCGGGCAATAAAGGAGGTGCTTGGCACAAAATGAAACGGGCAAAGGTAATTATGATACAGGGGACGGCTTCCAATGCAGGAAAAAGTCTGCTTGCGGCGGCACTTTGCCGGATATTCCGGCAGGATGGTTATCGTGTCGCCCCCTTTAAATCCCAAAATATGGCGCTTAACTCCTATATCACCCGGGAAGGGTTGGAGATGGGACGCGCACAGGCGGTACAGGCACAGGCGGCAGGAATCGAGCCATCGGTGCGGATGAATCCGATTCTGCTGAAACCATCGAGCGACACTGGGTCACAGGTGATTGTCAATGGTGAGGTGGTCGGGACGATGAGTGCACGAGATTATTTCGCAAAAAAGCGTTCGTTCCTCCCGCAGATTATGCAGGCTTACGAAAGTCTAGCAGCGGAAAATGACATTATTGTGGTGGAAGGAGCGGGAAGCCCTGCTGAAATCAATCTCAAGACGGATGATATCGTCAATATGGGGCTTGCCAAACTGATTGGTGCGCCTGTGCTGCTGGTCGGAGATATTGACCGCGGTGGGGTGTTTGCCTCGCTCGCCGGAACATTGCTCCTGCTCGATTCAGACGAGCGCAGGATGGTGAAAGGTTTGGTCATCAACAAGTTCCGGGGGGATATTGAGATTCTTCGGCCTGGGCTGGAACAGATCGCACAGATCACAGGGGTACCAGTGGTCGGCACAGTGCCCTGTCTGGATGTGGATATTGATGATGAGGACAGTCTGTCCGACCGGTTTCATAAGCGCGGTACCCCTGGTTTGCTCGACATTGCGGTCGTCCGTCTGCCGCGTATTTCCAATTTCACCGATTTCAATCCTCTTTCAGCTGCGGATGGGATCAGTCTGCGGTATGTACACTCCATAGCCGAACTCGGCTCTCCAGACCTGCTGATCCTGCCCGGGACCAAAAACACCATGTCCGACCTGCTCTGGCTGCGGCAGTGCGGATTGGAAGCAGCAATCCAAAAATTTGCTGCTGCGGGTGGTGCAGTACTGGGAATTTGTGGGGGGTATCAGATGCTTGGAAAACGGCTTCGCGACCCGTTTGAGGTAGAGCATGGGGGAGAGCTGGCCGGGATCGGCCTGCTTCCAGTGGATACTGTTTTTGCCCGTCAGAAGACCCGTACACAGGTAAGGGGCGCTTTTGGAACGCTTGATGGGTGGTTTGCAGGTCTGTCCGGCGTTCCGCTAGAGGGATACGAGATTCATATGGGAGAGACGTACTCCGAAGTCCCGCTTCTCTGGGTAGAGACCCAGGATGGAATCCGAAAGCCGGACGGCGCATATTCCAGGACGGTCTGTGGAAGCTATCTGCATGGGCTGTTTGATCGCGCGGAGACAGTCTCTGCGCTGGTGTCCTGTCTTTGTACCGCTAAGGGGGTGGATCCATCTCTCATTTCGATCCCCGATCCCGTTGCTTATCGGGAAGCGCAGTTCGATCTGTTGGCCCAGGGGGTACGGGAACATATTGATTTACAGGAGATCTATCGAATTTTGAAGGAGGGAGTTATGTGAAGCAAGGGCTGATCCATCTCTACTATGGAGATGGAAAGGGCAAAACAACTGCGGCAGTCGGGCTGACGGTACGCGCTGCCGGACGGGAAATGAGAGTGTTGTTTGCGCAGTTTCTCAAGCATGGGAAATCGGGAGAGCTGCGTATTCTGGAGCAGCTGAAACAGGTTTCCATCCTGCGGTGTGAGGGAGTGAGAAAGTTCACGTTCCAGATGGACGCATCCGAGCTGCAGCAGACCCGGGATGTGCAAAACCGGATGTTGCAGGAGATTATCTATCGGGTAGGGCAGGGGAGAGGGTACGACCTGCTGATACTCGATGAAGCAATCAATGCGGTTTCGACCGGTACACTTGACGAAGCGCTTTTGCGTGCATTTGTCGAGCAGAAGCCGGAACCGCTCGAGCTGGTTTTGACCGGCCGAAATCCGCCCGGCTGGCTAATCGGCCGGGCGGATTATCTTTCTGAGATATGCAGCCGCAAACATCCATATGAACAGGGAATCCCCGCCCGAACGGGGATAGAATTGTGAGGGGATACTTATGAAAATCGAACTGAAATATACGCAGCCTTCTGAGATTGAACGGCAGAGCATGGAGACGATCTCCAGGATTCTGCTCGAACAAGGCATTCACCTTGCACCAGAGAACGAGTCGGTAATCCGGCGGGTGATCCATACTACTGCGGATTTCGACTATGCACAAACCCTGTCCTTTTCCCCAGATGCGGTGGAACAAGGACGCGCCGCGATCCGGAGAGGGGCGTGTATCGTCACAGACACCCGGATGGCATGGTCGGGTATCAACAAAAAACGGCTTGCGGAATATGGGGGAGAGGTGTTCTGTTTCATATCCGATCAGGATGTTGTCAGGCTGGCATCAGACAACGGCACCACTCGTGCGGTTGCCAGTATGGAGAAGGCCTCCCGGATTGACCGGGAACTGATTTTTGCGATTGGGAATGCGCCGACAGCATTGGTGCGGCTGTATGAATTGATCGCCGAAGGGAAACTTTCTCCTGCACTTGTGATTGGAGTGCCGGTCGGATTTGTCAATGTGGTAGAGTCCAAAGAGCTGTTTGTTACAGGAGGACCAGGACAGATCCAAGCTCCACACATCATTGCGCGTGGGCGAAAAGGAGGGAGCAATGTTGCGGCTGCAATCGTAAATGCGCTGCTTTACGGAATGTGAATTCCAAGGTGATTGAATTGTGCATATCTGTCCACGGTGGAAATCCCTCGATGAAATTTCGGGGGATTTTTGTGTATATGTCCTTGCACCGTGGAAAATATGGACAAATAAACCGCAGGATAAAACAAAGCTATTTTTGTAGAAATTGCACTTTGTCATGACACCAATTTAAAGTAAAATCAAACGATTCTACAAAATTCGCGGTCAGATGTTGTGCAACAAGAGCAGGAATGTTATAATAAGAAAATCTAAAGTATAAAGACGGGGGTGGATGTTTGCTCGAACAGCTCAAACGAATCCTGGTTATTGTCGGGCACTATGGCAGCGGGAAAACCAACCTTGCGGTCAATCTGGCAATGGATTTTCGCAAGGCGGGAAAAGAGGTGGCTCTCGCAGATCTCGATATTGTCAATCCCTATTTCCGCAGCGCGGATTTTACCGGGCTGCTGGAAGAGAACGGTATCGAGATGATCGCCCCTCCCTATGCACGCACCAATCTGGATATCCCTGCACTGACAGCCCGTCTGGACGCAGTGTTGGATACTGACAGGCAGATCGTAATTGATGTCGGTGGGGATGATGCAGGCGCGGCAGCGCTTGGTCGCTACAGTGCAGCGATTCAGGAGGCAGGTGGCTGTGACATGCTTTATGTTGTGAACGGTTACCGGTACCTGACCCGCACCGCAGCAGAAGCATCCAGCCTGCTTTCAGAGATCCAGAACGCATCCCGTCTTGAAGCGACTGCGGTAGTCAATAACTCCAATCTCGGGGAGTTGACCACTCCGCAGGTGATTGCGGATAAACTGTTATTCGCACAGGAAACAGCAGCATGTTATGGTCTTCCACTGTTGTTTACCGCAGTTCCGGAAGAATTTTCCGGGGAAGTCAGAAGCATGATTCCTGACAGCGAGGTTTACCCTGTAAGAGTTTATGTAAAAAAGCCGTGGGAAGTGTAATGTGCGCTTACACATGCCCGGCAAGGAGGTGTCTGAAGATATGGCAAAGATGACGGTTGACCACAGTATCTGCAAAGGCTGCGGCCTTTGTGTTACGGTTTGTCCGAAAAAGATTATCCTGCTTGATAAGTCTGTCCTGAACATCAAGGGGTATCACCCCGCGGTTGTTTCCGACATGGAAAGCTGCATTGGTTGTGCGATGTGTGCGGTTATCTGCCCAGACTGCGCAATTACCGTGGAGAAATAGTGAAAGGTAGTGAAATCTATTGGCTTCCAGTGAGAAAGTACTGATGAAAGGGAATGAAGCGCTCGCAGAAGCGGCTTTGCAGGCGGGCTGCCATCATTTCTTTGGATATCCGATTACGCCGCAGACCGAAGTTGCGGCCTATATGTCCAAACGTATGCCGAAGGTCGGCGGTACATACCTGCAGGCGGAGTCCGAGGTTGCTGCAATCAACATGGTTTACGGTGCGGCTTCTGCCGGTGTGCGCGCCATGACTTCCTCCTCCTCGCCGGGCATTTCGCTCAAGTCGGAGGGAATCTCCTATCTGGCGGGCTGCGACCTGCCTTGTCTGATTGTCAATGTTCAGCGCGGCGGTCCGGGCCTCGGTGGAATCCAGCCTTCACAGGCAGACTACTGGCAGGCCACCCGCGCCCCGGGCCACGGTGATCTCCACATCCTTGTATTTGCGCCCTCTTCGATCCAGGAGATGGTGGACATGGTCTTCGAGGCGTTCGAGCTTGCAGACACCTATCGGATGCCCGCAATGCTCTTTGCAGATGGTATGCTCGGCCAGATGATGGAACCAATCAGTTTCCCGGAAAAGCAGGTCAAACCGTTCGATAAATTTTCTTGGGCAGCCTGCGGCCATCAGGGCAAGCGCAAACATAATGTCATCAACTCGCTTTATCTGAAACCCGATGAGCTTGAGCAGACGGTTCTTGAACGGTTCAAGCGCTATGAGATCGTCAAGGAGAAACATACGCAGTGGGAAGAATACCTGCTTGAGGATGCGGAGTATGTGGTTGTGGCCTATGGTGCGACCTCACGGATTGTACGCAGCGCGATCAACACCGCGCGGGAACAGGGTATCAAGGTCGGCCTGATCCGGCCCAAAACGATCTGGCCGTATCCGACCGAAGC
This sequence comes from Anaerotruncus sp. G3(2012), assembly GCF_000403395.2. Taxonomy (GTDB): domain Bacteria; phylum Bacillota; class Clostridia; order Oscillospirales; family Ruminococcaceae; genus Anaerotruncus. The sequence goes on from NZ_KE159659.1 coordinate 26,535, forward strand.
GATCAGCAAAGCTGCGGATACCGCCAAAGCGTTCCTCTGTGTTGAGATGAGTATGGGGCAGATGTTGGACGACGTACGCCTTGCTGTTAACGGGAAAGCTCCGGTTGCATTCTTTGGGCATACCGGCGGTATCGTCCCCACCCCGAACGAGGTGCTGGATGAGATCAGGAAATTAGCGGGAGGTGACCGGTAATGGCTATCGTTTATCAGAGACCCCACGCACTTGTGGAGACGCCTACCCATTATTGCCCCGGATGCACACATGGGGTGATTCATAAGCTGGTCGCGGAAGTAATCGATGAACTGGATGTAGAAGGCAGAACGGTCGGGATCGCGCCGGTTGGATGCGCGGTCATGGCTTACGATTATTTTGCCTGTGACATGGTCGAGGCTGCGCATGGGCGTGCCCCGGCGATCGCGACCGGTATCAAGCGTTCGCTGCCTGACAGCGTGGTTTTTACCTATCAGGGGGATGGGGATCTTGCGGCGATCGGTACTGCGGAAACAGTCCACGCAGCGACCCGCGGCGAGGACATCACAATTATTTTTGTCAACAACGGCATTTACGGCATGACTGGCGGACAGATGGCACCGACCACCCTGCCGGGTATGGTCACCCAGACCACCCCGTATGGCCGCGATGTTGCAACCGCCGGATTCCCGGTGCGGGTCTGCGAGATGCTTTCCACCCTGAGCGGTGTTGCATATGCGGAGCGGGTCGCGGTTGATTCGGTGCCGAATATCCGTAAGGCAAAAGCGGCAATCAAAAAAGCGTTTACCTGTCAGATCGAAAAGAAAGGGTTCTCGATCGTTGAGATTCTTTCCACCTGCCCGACAAACTGGGGGCTGACCCCTGTGGAAGCTCTGCAATGGCTGCGCGATAATATGATGCCCTACTATCCGTTGGGCGTTTATGCAGATAAGACCGAAAAGGGGGTTAGACCGTAATGACAAATATGCTTCTGGCTGGATTCGGTGGACAGGGAGTCCTGTTCGCCGGAAAGATCATTGCATATGCCGGCCTTATGGAGGATAGACAGGTGTCATGGCTGCCCTCTTATGGTCCAGAGATGCGGGGAGGCACTGCAAACTGTTCGGTCTGTCTTTCCGATCAACCGATCGGTTCTCCATTGGTGCTCAATCCGGAGCTGCTGATTGTGATGAATCTGCCATCTTATGACAAGTTTATTGGTACAGTTACCCCGGGGGGGATTGCGGTTATCGACAGTGCTTTAATCGACAAAACCTGCGATCGTACCGATATTAGCTGTTTCTATGTCCCTGCGACAACGCTGGCCAGCGAGCAGAATCTGGAAGGACTATCTAATATCATCCTTCTGGGAAAGGCGCTGGCGGAAAGCCAGTTCGCATCGGTAGATTCGGTGGAGCAGGCGATTCGGAAATGTATTCCGCCGAAAAAACAGCATTTGGCGGAGCCGAACATTCAGGCTATGAAACTGGGCATGAGCCTGTAAAGAGAAAAGCCTCGGATGCAGAATGCACCCGAGGCTTTTGGTTATGAACAGGAAGGGATAGATTACGACTTGGAACGGATATGTGCGGCAACCTTGACGTCCTGGACTTTGATATGGTTAATCAGCCAGCCGGCAATGCTGTTGTTGACCTTTCCGACAAGGGCAACCGTTGGACCTTCCTTGTTGAGGTGGTCGGTAAGATCCCGCACCGTCCGCTTGAATTCTTCATGATATCTTTTGTGGTTTACCATATCAGGATAGCCATACTGCATCTGGAGGCGTTCCTCATCTCCAAAGTGTTTGTTGGTGTAGTCAAAGAGAAATTTGGTTGTTTTTTCGATCTCCGCGCGGCCCTTGCCTGCGGAACACGCCTGAAGCAGATCATTGATCGCTCTAATCAGCTCTTTGTGCTGCGTATCAATCATCGAGTTTCCAGTCTCTAGATCTTTGGTCCACATATAAGCCATGACAAAGCAACTTCCTTTCTGGTTCCTAAAATTGGTTGAATGTTTTGCTGGATTGTCCCTATTATATACTTTTTTTGTATATGCTTCAACCCCTTTTTTAGTTTTTATTTAATTAAGATTTTGTTAGGAGGACAAGCGATGCTGCATCTGTTTCTTGGAACTTCCGGGACAGGAAAAACGACGCTGCTTTATCACCATATTCAGCAATGGGTGGAGCGGGGCGGGCGGGCGATCCTGCTTGTTCCAGAACAGGCTTCCTTTGAAAGTGAAAAGGTGCTCTGCCGGAAATTGGGGGCCAAAAATGCACTTTCGGTTGAAGTGCTCAGTTTCACACGTCTCTGTGACCGAATTTTTCGGGAATTGGGTGGCCTGGCGGGCATCCATATGAATGAAACCGCAAAATATTTGGTGATGAGTGCGGCTCTGGATGAACTGGGTGGTGAGCTGCGAGCCTACGGGAAAAACAGTGGAAGCGCGGCATTTATTGGGGCGATGTGCGAAACGGTCAGTGAACTGAAAACAGCTGGGGCAGCGCCCGACTCCCTTCGCAGAGCTGCACTGGAAAGCAGAGACCGGGACTTTTCCGACAAGCTCGAGGATATCGCTCTCATTTTTGAGGTTTATCAGGCAATGATCGACCGAGGATACAGCGATCCGGACGACAGCCTGATGCGAGCAGTCAAACGGTTGGGATACACGGATTTTTTTGCCGGGTACGGGGTATTCATCGACGGATTTATGGCATTCATGGGTGCAGAATGGCAGTTGATCGGAAAAATTCTGGAAAAAAGCCCGGAAGTGTTTGCTGCACTGACCTGTTCGGGATTGGCTGATCGGTCGGATACCGGGATTTTCACCGCACCTGCGCGCACTGCCAACCGCCTGATCGAAACTGCCAGACAGCGTGGATGCCGGGTTGCGGCACCGGTGATATTGGAAACTCCGCACCGGTTTCGAAGTCCAGCTCTGGCCCGTCTCGCGGAAGAATTTCCGAAGCTGCGACCTACCAGTGTTTCTAGTACACAGGATATTCAGATCATCCGCTGTGAAGACATCTATGACGAGCTGGAATATATCGCGTCACAGATATATTTGCTTTTGCGGGATGGCTACCGATATCGGGAAATCGCTTTGATTGGACGAAGTATGGATCGGTATCTGGTTCCGCTTCAGACTGTATTTGGACGGTACGATATCCCGTTTTTTGCGGATATCCGCCAAGACATGCAGGTTCACCCGATCATCAGCGGTCTGCTCTGTGCACTGGAAGCTGCCCGTACCCGGTTTTCTTCGGAGCCGATGCTTTCTCTTGCCAAGAACTGTATTACCGGTATCGACCCGATCGAAGCAGGAGCGCTCGAAAATTACTGCTTCACATGGGGAATTACCGGTTCAAGCTGGAATCAACCGTTTGTCAACCATCCGGATGGGATGGAGGAAGATTTTACTCCAGAGCAGTCCGCGCGGCTCGACCGGCTGAATCAAACCCGGGAGCGTCTTGTAAAACCGATTGACCTGCTGATGCGGTCGCTTGAGGGCTGTGACGGGAAGGGGTTTGCTTCTGCTGTGTTTCACTATTTGGAATCATCTGGTGCAGCGGAACATCTGCAAACCTATGCACAGGGAATGTCCTCACTTGAAGAAAAGCAATTTCTGGATACAGCAGCGCAGGTCTGGGATGCGGTTGTCGAACTGCTTGATGTGTTTGGTGGTGTGCTCTCCGGGCTGCATCAGCCGCTTGTCCGCATGATCGACCTGTTCCGTATGGGGACAGTACAGATTGATATTGGGATACTGCCACAGACGATTGATCAGGTGATCGTGGGATCGGCAGACCGTATCCGCCCTCACCAACCTCGCGCAGTCTTTGTGATCGGCTTGAATGAGGGGGAGTTTCCGCTCTGGGCATCGGCGGGCGGTATTTTTTCGGCATCTGAACGTGGACTTCTCAAGGAGCAGGGGATTGATCTGCTGCGTATCCCGGAGCAACAGGCTCTTTTTGAAAAATACTATGTCTATTTTGCTCTGACACAAGCATCTGAACAGCTTTGGCTGACCTATCCCCAAAAAAATACCGCAGGAGCGGGCCTTGCACCATCATCGGCGGTTGCGCAGGTAGAAAAAATTTTGGAGAGGCCCCCGGTTTCTTCCTGCCAGCAGGACCCGCTTGAACGTGCCTGCAATGTAACGACCGCGTTTGACCTGATGGCCCAGAGCTGGCAGGAGTTTTCCCAGCGTCAGGTGGTGCTGCGGAACTGGTTCTCTAAGCACTCCTGCGAGAAATTGGACAGCCTGATAACTGCCAGCCAGGGAAGGACTTTCCGGATTCAGGAACCACGTCTTGCGCGCCGCCTGTTTGGCGAAGAGCTCCGTCTCTCTCCGTCGCGGGTTGAACGGTATTATAACTGTCCGTTTTCTTATTTCTGCGAATCAGGGCTTAAATTGCGTGCGCGCCGCCGGGTCGAGTTCGATCCGATTGCCTCCGGTTCGCTCATTCATCTGGTGCTTGAACAGATGGTGCGTAAATATGGAGGACGCGGCCTCGCTTTCCGTAAAGACAGCGAGCTGCGCGAAGAGGTCGCTGCAATGGTTCAGGAGCATCTGTCTGCAAAAATTCAGGATTTTGATGGGATGCCAGAACGGTTTAAATATCTTTTTCGCCGGCTTGTGAATACACTGGTACGCCTGCTCAAGCGCCTTGCATCGGAATTTGTGCAGAGCCTGTTTGAGCCGGAAGCGTTTGAGATGCCGATCCGCATGGATGCGCAGGTCAAACCGCTTGATCTGCGCACACCAGATGGCACACGGGTGATTGTCGAAGGGGTGGTAGACCGTGTGGATGTTTACCAGCGCGGAGAAAAAAGATACGTGCGGGTGGTCGACTACAAGTCCGGCCGAAAGGGCTTCAATCTGTCGGACGTCTGTTTTGGCCTGAATATGCAGATGCTGATTTACCTGTTTTCAATCTGTTCCGATCAGGAGAAGGGCAATGCCCAGTCTATTCCTGCGGGTGTACTTTATCTGCCTGCGCGGGACCAGATCGTCTCGGTCGAGCGAAATACCCCCGCAGAGGCAGTTATGACAGAACAGGCAAAGCTGCTCCGTATGAATGGGCTTCTGCTTGAGGACAGGGAGTCTCTCTCGGCTATGGAGCCAAATCTGGCTGGTGTTTTTATCCCGGTACGTTCTAAAAAGGATGGAGGGTATACCTCGTCCAGTCCGTTGGCGACACTGGCCCAGATGGGGACAATCCAGAGAAAGATTGAGCAAAATCTGCGCGATCTGGCAAACTTCCTGCACGAAGGCCGGGTAGAAGCCACCCCTGTGGATGGATTGAAGGACTATACGCCCTGTCAATGGTGCGATTATCACAATATCTGTGTTCATGAGGATGGTGACCCGGTGCGTCGCCTAGGGTCGTTCGATTTGGAAGCTGCTTTGGAGCTGCTGAAAAAGGAGGAAGAAACAGATGTCTGAAAAAAAATGGACACCACAGCAGATGGATGCAATCCAGGCTCGCGGTGGTACTGTGCTCGTTTCAGCAGCGGCAGGAAGCGGAAAAACTGCAGTGTTGGTCGAGCGTGTGATTGGTCGTATTTTTGACGCGGACAATCCGATCGATGCCGACCGAATGCTGGTGGTAACCTTTTCCAATGCAGCTGCACTCGAAATGAAGCAGCGGATTATGGAAAAGATTAGTGGAATGATTGCTGAAAATCCTACTGATGAACGTTTGCAGCGACAGCAGCTTCTTCTGGAGCGAGCGCAGATCAGCACGATCCATGCGTTTTGTCTGGAACTGATCCGAACCAACTTCCAAAAGTTAGGAATTTCTTCCAATGTGCGCACAGGAGACGAAAAAGAGCTGGAAATTTTGCGCCGTGACATTGCACGTGAAACGGTAGAAAGATTCCACGCAGATGGTATGGATGGGACCTTTGCCCGTCTGGTTGAGCTGCTTAGCTCCGGAAGGGATGACAGCCGGGTATTTTCTACCTTGTTTCGCCTCTATGATTTTGTGCGGTCTCATCCGTTTTACAACGATTGGCTAGACCACAAGCTCGGCTTTTACGACAGTACACTCCCGGTGGAAGGAACCATCTGGGGGCAAAGTATCCTTGGATATGCGCGGGAAGCCGTCGAATATGCGATTGGCCTGACCCGGCGATCGCTCGCGGTCATCGAGCTGGACGAAGCGATGTCTAAAGCCTATTTAGATGGCTTCCTGCATGATCTGTCCCAGCTGGAGCAGCTTTTCGAGCGGGTTTGTGATGGTCGGTGGGATGGTATCTGCGAAAAGCTGGATGCCTTTTCGTTCGACAAGCTCTCTCCGCTGCGGAATGGAGGCAGCCGGAAAGAAGCGGTTCAGGGGATGCGCAGTCAGGTGAAAAAACTGATTGAAGACCTGCGGGACAAACAGTTCTGCGCAACGGCTGCAGAATTCTCGGAGGATATCGCTTTCCTGCGTCCGATGGTAGAGGTTCTGTTCGAGCTGGTCAAGGCGTTCGACCGGGCTTACACAGATGCCAAGCAGCAGCGCAACCTGATGGACTTTTCGGATATGGAACAGTATGCGATCGAGCTTCTGGTCAAACCAGCAGGGGCGGGATACAGCAGGACACCTCTTGCAGAGTCGGTGTCAGAGCTTTACGACGAGATTCTGGTGGACGAGTTTCAGGACACCAATGCAGCACAGGAGATTCTGTTCCGGGCAGTCTCCAAAGGAGAGGAGAACCTGTTCATGGTCGGAGATGTCAAGCAGAGCATCTATCGATTCCGACAAGCGATGCCCGAGCTGTTTCTGGAGAAGAAGAAAAAATATCAACCCTATGATGGCATCCGGTTCCCAACCAAAATTGTGCTCGGGAAAAATTTTCGAAGTGCACCCGAAATCACTGGAAGCATTAACTTCTTTTTCCGTTTGCTAATGAGTGAAAAGCTAGGGGAGATCGCTTACAACGAGGAGGAAGAGCTTGTAGCGGGTGCACAGTTCCCTGACTATCCGCGTGAAGGATGTACAATTGACCTGATCGACCTTTCGGAATATGCCGGGGAGCAGGCGCGTGATGCTCTGGAAGCTGATTTTGTCGCGGAACGGATTGTGGGACTGCTTACATCCGGCATGCTGGTCGCGGACGGGGAGGAGATGCGCCGGATCACGCCGAAGGACATCTGCATCCTGATGCGCTCCCCTTCACGAAAAGCTCAACTCTATCAGGAAGCACTTTCCGCACGAGGGGTTCCCGTATGGGCAGAACCGAAAAGCAGCTTCCTCACAACGCGCGAGATCGCGCCGGTTCTCTCCCTGTTGCGGGTGATCGAAAATCCGCTGCTGGACATTGATCTTACGGCAGTGATGTTTTCTCCTTTTTTAGGGTTTACCGCCGATGAGATGTCACGGATCAGATTGGAGCGGCGCAGGGCACCGCTTTGGACCGCAGTGAATGGATGTGCTGAAAATGGGGATGTTCATTGTCAGGAACTAGTTGAGGCGATTTTCACACTGCGGCAGTTTGCGTCCAGTTCTACAGCCGATCAGGTGATACGGAAGATCTACGACCGGTTTGACTATCCTGCAAAGGTTCGCGTTATGCGGATGGGACAAGCTCGATATGCTAATCTGCTGCTGCTCGTACAGTACGCTTGCGACTACCACGCAAGCGGTTACAAAGGACTGTCCGGATTTGTGGGGTTTTTGGACCGCCTGCTGGAACGTGGCGGCGATTTGTCTCCTTCGGTAAGCCTTTCCGAACAGGCAGACGTCGTGCGAATTATGAGTATCCACCGTTCAAAAGGACTTGAATTTCCGGTAGTATTCCTCTGTGACACTGCAAAACAGTTTAATAAGGAGGACCTGTGGCAGAATACCCTACTTCATTCCGAGCTGGGGTTTGCCTGTGTGCGAAGGGATTTTGAACTGATGAAACAGTTCAGCACAGTGCCAATGCAGGCGCTTCGCCTCGAGATCGAGCGTTCCTCTCTTTCGGAGGAGCTTCGGGTTCTCTATGTTGCCTTGACCCGCGCGAAGGAACGGCTGCTTATCACTGGGATTTCGAAAAAGAAGGCTCCGGAAAAATTGGCTGGGCTTGTGGTGCAAACCGACCAGCAGGGCAGGCTTCCGCCTCATCCGGTACGGGGTGCGTCCTGCTATCTGGATTGGCTCCTGATGGCAGCAGTTCACCACCCTGGCCTCGCCAAACAGCTTTCTGCATGGGGGATCGAGACCAACACAGTCCTGGATTCATCCCCGGTTGTATTGCGGGTTACTCCACTTCGGGACAGCCAGACACCAGAAGAAGCGATTCAAGAGTTTGGATTGCCAGAACCCGATCCCAGCCTTGCCTCCATTCTGGAGGATCAGCTCTCCTACGTCTATCCATTTCGAATGCAGACCCTCATTCCAACTAAGATGGCGGTTTCTCAGATCGCCAAGAGAGAGGCCGCAAAGAGTTACCGGTTTACCCGGCGACCAGCCTTTTTGTCAAAAGATGGGTTAACTGGTGCCCAGCGTGGGAATGCGCTGCACAAGTTTATGCAGTTTGCAGATTACCGGGCTGCGGCGGAAGACCCTGTTGCTGAGATCGCCCGTATGGCTGCGCAGGGGTTCCTCTCCCGCGAAGAAGCGGATGCAATTGATCCGGACAAGCTGTATACTTTCTTTTCCAGTGAACTTGCAGAGCGGATTTTCTCCTCTGGACAGGTCTACCGGGAGCTGCGTTTCCTTGTAGAAGCGGGACAGGAACTTTTGGGCACGTATATTGACCTGTTTGATGCAGAGGGAAAAACTGCAATCCAAGGGGTTGCCGATTGTGTCTTTCTGGAAGAGGGGGAGGCGGTTATCGTTGACTACAAGAGCGACCGGGTGAAGGACGTGCAGGAGCTTTCCGAGCATTACCGCATCCAGCTTGAACTTTACCGCCAGGTGCTCGGAGAAAGCCTTGGTGTGCGGGTTAAGGAATGTGTCATCTATTCGTTTGCACTCGGAAAATCCATTTCATTTTAAATTGTTGTCCCGGACCTGAAAACTGGTCCGGGATTTCGACGCTTTTTGCAGAAAACCACTTGCAGAAGAAGGCCTTTTATGGTATAGTTGGGTAATTGGAACTTATGTTCCCTGTATGCAGACATCCAGCATGGTCCATACTGGAAGAGTGCTTGCACATTCTGGTGTTTTTAAGATATGACTAAAACTCAAATGGAAAAGGAGGCGTGGACGATGCCAGAACGATTTGAACTTGTAGCGCCCTATCAGGCGACAGGAGATCAGCCACAGGCAATCGAAAAGCTGACCAAAGGGGTTTTGAGCGGGATGAAAGAACAGTCCCTGCTTGGAGTTACCGGCTCGGGAAAAACATTTACGATGGCAAATATCATCGCCAACGTCAACCGTCCAACCCTTGTCCTCGCCCATAATAAAACACTGGCAGCTCAACTCTGTTCCGAGTTTAAGGAGTTTTTTCCGCACAACGCGGTAGAATATTTTGTGTCCTACTACGATTACTATCAGCCTGAAGCGTATATTGCTCACACCGATACTTATATTGAAAAGGATTCCGCTATCAATGACGAGATCGAAAAGCTGCGCCATTCGGCAACTGCCGCACTTGGGGAGCGTCGGGACGTGATTATTGTGGCAAGCGTTTCCTGCATCTATACGCTGGGAGACCCGATCGATTACCATAACATGGTAATCTCGCTTCGCACCGGTATGACCAAAGACCGGGACGAACTGATAAAGAAACTGGTGGAAATCCAGTATGAGCGCAACGATATCAATTTTGTACGCAACAAATTTCGGGTGCGCGGGGATGTGGTGGAGGTGTTCCCGGTCTACTCGGGGGATACTGCAATCCGGGTGGAGTTTTTCGGGGATGAGATTGACCGGATTACCGAAATCAACACCCTGACCGGGGAGGTTAAAAATGTCATCAACCATGTTGCGATTTATCCAGCCTCTCATTATATCGTGCCTCCGGAAAAAATGGCAGTCGCGATCGAAGATATTCGCCAGGAATGTGATGAACGGGTCGCCTATTTCAAAAGCAAGGACAAGCTGATCGAGGCCCAGCGAATATCAGAGCGCACAAACTATGACATTGAAATGCTTCAGGAGATTGGATTCTGTAAAGGGATTGAGAACTATTCGCGGGTGATCTCGAGACGCGAGCCGGGCAGCGTCCCGTGCACTCTGCTCGATTATTTTCCAAAAGATTTCCTGTTCTTTGTGGATGAATCACATGTCACCTTGCCACAGGTGCGGGGAATGTACGGTGGAGACCGCGCCCGCAAGACCAGCCTGATCGACTACGGATTCCGGCTGCCCTCTGCGCTCGATAACCGTCCGCTCAGCTTTGACGAGTTTTACAGCAAGCTGAACCAGATCATATTTGTCAGCGCGACCCCTGGCGAGTTAGAACGCAGCAAAAGTGCACAGATTGTTGAACAGGTGATTCGGCCAACCGGCTTGGTGGACCCGGAGATCGAGGTTCGTCCGGTTGAAGGGCAGATCGACGACCTGCTTTCTGAGATCAACCAGCGTACAGCGGTCGGGGAGCGGGTGCTGGTTACCACGCTGACCAAAAAGATGGCAGAAGATTTGACCGCTTATATGGAAAATATGGGTGTTAAAATCCGCTACATGCACCACGACATCGACACGATCGAGCGAATGGAGATCATCCGCGATCTGCGACTCGGAGAATTCGATGTGCTGGTCGGCATCAACCTGCTACGGGAAGGATTGGATATACCGGAGGTTTCGCTTGTCGCGATTCTGGATGCGGATAAGGAAGGATTCCTGCGCAGCGAGACTTCTCTCGTACAGACGATCGGACGTGCGGCGCGTAATGCACAGGGCAAGGTCATCATGTATGCAGACAGCGTGACCAATTCGATGGAAAATGCGCTCCGTGAAACCTACCGTCGTCGGGAAATCCAGCTTGCCTATAATCGGGAACATGGGATCACTCCAAAGACGATCACCAAAGAGATTCGTGATGTTCTGGAGATTTCTGCCAAGGATGAAACAGCCGGCGGAAAGAAAAAATCCAGCAAAAAAATGAGCTACAAGGAACGGGAAGCGTTGATCGCAAAGTTAACCGCTGAGATGAGAAATGCGGCAAAGATTCTGGAATTTGAGCACGCCGCTTACCTGCGCGACAAGATCACCAAACTCAAACAGGAGCAGGACAAAAACCATCCTGGCAGAGCGCGAGTACCGAAATAAAGAGGGGGAGTTGTGATGAAATTTTTACTTCGAGAGTGGCGCATGGAGGATATGGATTCACTCTGTCGATATGCAAACAATCCTGCGGTAGCCCGCAACCTGCGGGACAGCTTTCCGAATCCATACCGTTTAGAGGATGCGCAGGCATTTATTGTATCCTGTCTGGATCCCACTGATACCCAGCCAAAATATATCCGGGCGATTGTAGTGGGCGGGGAAGCGGTGGGATGCGTGAGCATTCTTCCGGAAAGCGACATCTATTGCAAAACGGCGGAACTCGGCTATTTCCTCGGGGAGCCGTTCTGGGGGAAAGGGATCATGTCCGCAGTGGTGAAACGGGCCTGTGCGGAGGCATTTCCTATGTTTGGGTTGGTTCGTATCTTTGCGGAACCGTTTGCAAGCAATGCCGGTTCCCGCAGGGTACTGGAGAAAGCGGGGTTCCAGCTCGAAGGGGTTCTGAAAAAGAACGTATGCAAGAATGGGCAGATTCTTGACTCCTGTGTTTATGCATGGTTTGGAGGGAAATCGGTTGGCTTTAGATAAAATAGTAGTAAAAGGCGCGCGGGAACATAACTTGAAAAGCGTCGATCTGGAAATCCCACGTGACAAGCTAATTGTCTTTACAGGGCTTTCTGGGTCGGGAAAGAGTTCTCTGGCATTCGATACCATCTATGCAGATGGTCAACGGAGATATGTTGAGAGCTTATCAAGTTATGCCAGACAGTTTCTGGGCCAAATGGAAAAACCTGATGTAGATAGCATCGAGGGACTGTCTCCGGCGATCTCAATCGACCAGAAAACCACCTCAAAAAACCCCCGTTCTACCGTTGGGACGGTCACCGAGATTTACGATTATCTTCGTTTACTTTATGCACGAATCGGAATTCCGCATTGTCCGATCTGCGGCAGGCCAATCCAACAGCAAACTGTTGACCAGATGGTTGACAAGGTAATGAGCTTGTCAGAGGGAACTCGGCTCCAAATTCTGGCCCCGACCGTTCGTGGGCGAAAAGGGGAGCATATAAAGGAGTTCGACGCGGCCCGCCGGTCGGGATATGTGCGGGTTCGGGTGGATGGCAGTATTTATGATCTTTCAGAAGAGATCAAGCTGGAAAAAAACAGGAAGCATACGATTGAAGTTGTGGTTGACCGTCTGGTGCTCAAGGAAGAAATAAAGTCCCGGCTTGCAGATTCGCTCGAAACTGCGGTTGGCCTGTCGGGTGGTCTGGTCGTCGTGCTGGCTGGGGAGGAGGAGCTGCTCTTTTCCCAGAACTACTCCTGTCCTGAACATGACGAGGTGAGCATTGAAGAACTGACTCCGCGCATGTTTTCATTTAACGCGCCCTATGGTGCCTGTGACAAGTGCACCGGACTTGGTACCTTTTTGAAAGTTGACCCTGATCTGGTTATCCCCAACAAAAAGCTGACCATCCGGGAAGGCGCGATCCGCGCATCAGGCTGGTATTACTCTGAAGGCGGTATCGCACAGATGTACTTCGAAGGGCTTGCCAACCACTACGGTTTCTCGCTTGATACACCAGTAAAGAATCTGCCAAAAAAAGCGATTGATCTGCTGCTTTACGGCACCAACGGGGAAAAGATCGAGATGCATCGGGAAACCGGGTCAACCAAAGGCACCTACTATACCGATTTTGAGGGAATTGTAAACAACTTGGAGCGCCGTTTCCGTGAAACCAGCTCGAGCTGGATGCGGGAGGAGATCACCACGTGGATGAACAGTGTGGAGTGTCCTTCCTGTCATGGAGACAGGCTGAACAAAACCGTTCTGGCTGTGACAGTCGGCGGGCTGAATATCAGCCAGTTCTGTCGGATGTCGGTGGTGCAGGCACTCACATTTCTTGACAAACTGGAGCTGACTGATCGGGAGCAGATGATCTCCGAGCTGATTGTGAAAGAGATTAAAGAGCGGCTTGGATTTCTGCGAAGCGTCGGTTTGGAATATTTAACCCTTTCCCGTTCTTCCGGAACCCTCTCGGGTGGGGAAAGCCAGAGAATTCGGCTTGCAACCCAGATCGGTTCCTCTCTGATGGGAGTGCTTTACATTCTGGATGAGCCGTCGATTGGGCTGCACCAACGGGACAATGACAAGCTGATCGCGACCTTGAAACGTTTGCGCGATCTGGGAAATACTTTGATTGTCGTGGAACACGACGAAGACACGATGTGTGCAGCGGACTATATTGTGGATGTTGGGCCGGGTGCAGGCGTACATGGCGGAGAAATTGTCTGTGCAGGTTCCCTCGAACAGATCAAGGACTGCCCTGAATCAATCACTGGGCAGTATCTGTCCGGCAAAAAGCAGATACCGGTTCCGCTGGCTCGGCGGAAAGGAAATGGCAGCTTTCTGAAAATCCGCGGTGCGGAGGAAAACAATCTTAAAGGAATTGATGTTGATATTCCGCTTGGGGCCTTTACTGCGGTGACTGGTGTCTCAGGATCTGGGAAAAGCTCGCTGATTAACGAAGTGCTGTTCAAACGCCTGACCCATGAACTGACCAATCCTCGGGTGAAACCAGGAAAACACGCCGATATTGAAGGGATCGAACTAATCGACAAGGTGATTGACATCAATCAGTCGCCGATTGGACGTACACCACGCTCCAATCCTGCGACCTATACCGGTGTATTTACCGATATCCGGGAAGTCTTTGCACAGACCAATGATGCAAAGATGCGCGGCTATAAATCGGGAAGGTTCTCGTTCAATGTCAAAGGCGGGCGGTGTGAAGCCTGCGAAGGGGACGGGATCGTCTGTATTGAGATGCATTTCCTGCCTGATATCTATGTGCCCTGCGAGGTCTGTAAGGGCAAACGGTATAATCGTGAAACCCTTGAGGTAAAATATAAGGGAAAATCCATCTATGATGTATTGGATATGACTGTAGAGGAAGGGCTGGAGTTTTTCAAAAATCTGCCCAAGATTGCACGCAAGATACAGACGCTTTATGATGTGGGACTCGGATATGTCAAACTTGGCCAGCCCGCAACCACCCTTTCAGGCGGGGAAGCGCAGCGGGTCAAACTAGCGACCGAGCTTTCCAAGCGTCCGACCGGGAAAACAGTTTATATTCTGGATGAACCTACCACCGGGTTGCACACAGCCGATGTACATCGGCTGATCGACGTTTTGCAGAAGATTGTGGATTCCGGAAATACAGTTATCACAATCGAGCACAACCTCGAAGTCATTAAGACCGCTGACTATATCATCGACCTCGGCCCCGAGGGAGGGGATCAGGGCGGGACGGTTGTCGCGTCAGGTACGCCTGAGGAGGTCTGCGTGGTTCCTGCTTCCTATACTGGGCAGTATCTCAAAAAATTGTTAAGATAAAGCATCAGGGTATTTACAAATATAGACCTTTGTGGTATACTTGCCACATTGCACTGTAACCCTAAAGATATTTTTTAGCAAAGGAGTTTTGTAATATGGAAAAGTATGTTTGCAGTGTCTGCGGTTATGCTTATGACCCGGCAAAAGGGGAGCCGGATGCAGGGATAGCCCCTGGAACCAAGTGGGAAGATATCCCGGAAGATTTTGTCTGTCCGCTCTGCGGGGTTGGCAAGGATCAGTTTGAGAAAGCCTGAGCTTGTGATTTTTGCGGCCATTTGAGCAATCAGATGGCCGTATACTTTATCCTAAATATCCGGAGGAATGTGAAATTATGCCATCTGCAAAAATTACGGAAAGCATCTATTCGGTCGGCATCCTGAATCCGAATATGCGGGTGTTTGATATCGTTATGACAACTGATTTCGGCACTTCGTATAATTCCTATCTGGTAAAAGGCAGTGAAAAGAATGTTCTGGTTGAGTCCTGCCATAAAACCTATTTTGAACAGTACCTCAAGAACATCCGTGAGGTGATCGACCCTGATCAGATCGACTATATTGTGCTTAACCACAACGAGCCGGACCATTCAGGCTGTCTTGCGCAGCTTCTTGAATTGATCCCCAATGCAACTATCATTGTTTCACAAGGTGGATCCATCTATCTGAAGAACATTACCAACCGCACCGATCTCAAGCTGCAGATTGCCAAGAACGGGGATACCTTGGACATTGGCGGAAAGACGTTGAAGTTTATCTCCGCGCCATTCCTGCACTGGCCCGATTCGATGTTTACTTGGATTGAAGAGGAAAAAACACTCTTTAGCTGTGATTTCCTCGGCGCCCATTACTGTGAGCCTTATCTATTTGATTGCAATATGGCGTACCCCCAAAAGTATGAACAGGCGTTCAAAGGTTATTATGACGCAATTTTTGGTCCATTCAAGCCCTATGTGCTGGCTGGACTTGAGAAGATCAAAGACCTTCCGATTGAATTTGCCTGCACCAGCCATGGTCCGGTACTCACCAAAGATGGGCGCCTTGGTTATACAATCGAGAAATACGCAGAATGGAGCCAGCCGCATAAAAACGAGAAGCTGACCGTTCCGGTTTTTTATACCTCGGCGTATGGCAATACCCGTATTCTGGCGCAGGAAATCCGGCGGGGTATTCTGGAGGCTAAACCGGATGCAGTTGTTGATCTCTATGACATCATCGACTACGATATGGGGATGCTTTCCGACCTACTCAACCGATCTGATGCGTTCGCCCTCGGCAGCCCGACGATCAACGGCGAAGCGGTTCCGCCTGTCTGGTCGCTGCTTGCGCATGTAGATGTGATCAACAATAAGAAAAAGCCTGTTCTGGTGTTCGGTTCCTATGGATGGAGCGGCGAAGCTGTCCCTAATCTGATTGCTCGTGTCACTGGCCTGAAAATGTCGGTATTCGGCGAAGGTATGAAGGTCTGCTTCGTTCCTTCCCAAGAGGACCTGCAAAAGGCTGCTGAACTCGGGAAGGCATTCGGGGAAACGCTCTCAATCCGCTGATATGTAAAAAAGCCTGTGCTGTTTTTTCAGCGCAGGCTTTTGTGTAGATATATCCTGGATAACGCTTGCTCACCGTCTCCCTGAGCCATACACAGAAATTCCCACCCATACCGTTCATAGAAGGAAGTGAGGTCTGTGATGAGATAAAGCGTATCAATGCCTCTGGCTTATAAATCATCACATACAAATTGCAGCATTCTGCCCGCAATGCCCGATTGCGATATGCTTCTTCGACATAGACAGCGCATACATTTGGCGCCAGATCTTTACGGTTGTGAAAGTCGTTCTCAATGACACCGATCCCAGCAATGATCTCCTTTCTATTTATAACGAGATACCATTGTGGAACTGCTGTATTCTTTTGCAGGCATTCGCTGATGCTTTGTGCATAAGCTTCCTGAGGAACACCCCACTTCTGGTGAAACCATTTGGCTGCGGCATCCGCAAGTTCTGGATGATCTCGTAGGCACACCACTCTCTCAGATTGCAATGTAAAGACCTCCTCGCATTTTTAAATAAGGATAGCACAATAGGGTCTGCATGTCAAAAAACACTGGATGGAAGAATACTTGAATATTCTGTTGAAAAATGATATAATAAACCAATATGCTTACAGCTTGGAGGATCAAATTTGTCTGAAATCAAACGACTGGATATGGATTCTGAACTGCTTATACGTCAAAAAGCATTTGCCCAAAAGGCAAAAAATCTGCTTGCTGAACGATATGACCATCCACCGCTCGCATATGTCCATACATTTGGGTGTCAGCAGAATGTCAGCGATGGGGAGAAGATCAGTGGTATGCTTTCGGAGATTGGTTATGGTCCTGCGGATTCTCCCGAAACAGCGGATCTGGTGATCTATAATACCTGCGCGGTCCGGGAAAATGCCGAGGATCGGGTATTTGGAAATGTTGGTGCGCTCAAGCCGGTCAAACAAAAGCGGCAGGGAATGCTGATTGGGCTTTGCGGCTGTATGATGCAGCAGCAGAGTGCTGCCGAAAAGATCAAGCAGAGCTACCCCTACGTTGATCTTGTTTTTGGAACCCATGCGCTCCATACGCTTCCGGAACTGTTGTACAATCGGCTTTCGGGACAGAAACGGCAGTTTTCTATTGAGGACAGTCCTGGTGAAATCATCGAAGGTATCCCGCTTCAGCGAGATGGGGCGATCAAGGCAAATCTGCCGGTTATGTATGGATGCAACAATTTTTGCACATACTGTATCGTTCCGTATGTGCGGGGACGGGAACGCAGCCGGCGCCCTCAGGACGTGCTTGCCGAAGCGCGGCAGCTCGTCGAGATGGGTTATCGGGAGATTACCCTGCTCGGACAGAATGTCAACTCCTACGGATATACGCTTGATGAGCAGGTCGATTTTTCCGATTTGCTTCGGGAGATCAACCGCATCGACGGGGACTTTATCCTCCGATTTATGACCAGCCACCCAAAGGACTGCACCCACAGGCTGATTGATACGATTGCAGCATGCGACAAGGTCTGCAACCACATCCATCTCCCGGTACAAAGCGGGAGCAACCGGGTGTTAGGTGCGATGAACCGGCATTATACAGTGGAGGAATATCTCAGCCTGATCGGCTATGCACGTCAGGCAATCCCGGATGTAACCTTTTCCAGCGACATCATCGTTGGTTTTCCGGGAGAAACCCGCGAAGAATTCGAGCAGACTGTCGAGCTGGTCAAGAGGGTGAGATATACCACCCTGTATACCTTTATCTACTCTCCACGAACAGGGACCAAAGCTGCTTCGATGGACGATCCCATTCCGGAAGCGGAAAAGTCCCGCTGGCTTCGGGAACTTCTGGATATCCAGTCGGCGATCCGGGAGGAACAGCAGGATCATTATATCGGCAGGACGCTGAGAGTGCTCGCCGATGGGGTCGGCCGCAGTGGAGCAGGGTGGCTCTCCGGCCGTACGGTTTCAAATGACATTGTCGAGTTTCAGGGCCCGCCGGAGATGATCGGCAGTTTTGTCGAAGTTAAAATCGAGCGCGCACTGAACTGGGCTTTGTTTGGAAAATGAAATGAAAGTCAAAAAAGGAGACTATGAAAATGGATGTTATTGCAACCGCGAGGGAACTTGGAAAAGCAATTCAGCAGGACGAACGGTTTATCCGGATGATGGCTGCCCAGCAGACGAACGATGACGATGAGCAGCTGCAAAAGCTGATAGGGGACTTCAACCTCAAGCGGGTTGACCTGAACAGCGAGGTCAGTAAGGCCGAGCGGGATCAGGAAAAAGTAGCCAGACTGAATGAGGAGACCAGGGATCTCTACAATAAAATCATGTCCAATCAGAGCATGGCAGCTTTCAACACTGCCAAAAATGAGATGGACGCGATGGTCGAGTATGTGATGGAGATTCTGCGCGGCAGCATCAGCGGAGAAAATCCGGATTTGATCCAGGAGCCGCAGGCTGGATGTTCGGGCTCTTGCTCGACCTGTGGCGGATGTCACTGATTTTGTTTTTTTGCAAACAGCAGTTTTAGAGGAAGCCGGAGGTTGCCCAGATGGAAATCAATATCGAAAAGCTCTCGCCGATGATGCAGCAATATTTCTCAGTCAAGAAAAAGCATCGGGATCATATCCTGTTTTTCCGTCTGGGAGACTTTTACGAGATGTTTTTCGATGACGCAATCACCGCTTCCCGAGAGCTGGAATTAACCCTGACCGGTCGGGATTGCGGTATGGAGGAACGTGCGCCAATGTGCGGTGTCCCATATCATGCCTGCGATCTGTATATCTCCCGGCTGATAAAGAAAGGCTATAAAGTGGCGATCTGCGAACAGGTGGAAAATCCCGCCGATGCTAAAGGGGTGGTGAAACGGGAGGTCATCCGGGTGGTGACTCCCGGCACCCTGATCGAAAGCAATATGCTTGCAGAGGATGTCAACAACTATATTGCCTGCATCTTCTGTGGGGAACAAGGTTGGGGGTTGGCATGCGCTGACAGTTCAACCGGCCAGGTGTCAGTCTGCCAGTTCACAGCCGAAGAGACCGAATCGCTGATCAATGAGCTGGGACGTTACAGCCCGAGTGAAGTTATTTTCAATGAGGGGCTGCTCGATAAGACCCGGGTGACTTCCTTTTTAAAGGAAAAACTGCGGTGCGTTGCTGATCTTTGTGACAATGAACGGTTCGATCCCCAAAATGCTGGGGAACTGATCGAGCGGCATTTTTCTCGTACGCTTGTCTCTCTCGGTCTGGAGCAGACGCTCTCGGTGTCTGCCCTGGGAGCCTTGCTCGCCTATCTTTATGAAACCCAGCGGAAAGGGCTGGAGCGGATTACGGAAGTACATTTTGTCAATGCAAAGCAGTATATGATGCTCGATCTCAATACCCGGCGCAACCTGGAACTGGTTCAGACAATGCGGACCGGGGAGAAACGCGGAACGTTGCTCTGGGTGCTCGACAAAACCAAAACTGCGATGGGCAAGCGGATGCTGCGCCGCTTCCTTGAGAAACCGCTTCTGAATCCGGCAGCCATCGACAAACGCCTTAACGCGGTGGATGAGCTTTACCAGGATACCATTCTGCGCTGTGATCTGTCCGAGCTGCTTGGCGGTGTCTTTGATCTTGAGCGCCTAATGACTCGGATTGTCTATGGAAATGCAAGCCCACGCGAATATAAGTCTTTGGAATCCACATGCCGCGTGCTGCCACAGCTTCGGTCGCTGCTTTCCGGTTGCCAGAGCGCATTTCTCCGGCAGGTGTTCGAGCGAATCGACCCTCTGGAAGATCTTTGTGCGTTTCTGGAGGGCGCCATTGTGGAGGAACCGCCAGCGCTTCTGAAAGATGGCGGCGTTATCCGACCCGGCTTCAACAGCGAGCTTGACCAGCTGCGTGAACTGGTGCAGAATACCAAGCAGGTTCTGGTTGGGGTTGAGTCCTCTGAGCGGGAGCGGTCGGGGATTAAAACATTGAAAATCGGTTATAATCGGGTATTTGGATATTACATAGAAGTTTCGAAATCCTACATTGGACAAGTGCCCGATCACTATATCCGTAAGCAGACCCTTGCCAACGGAGAGCGCTATATCACACAGGAACTGAAAGAGCTGGAAGAAAAAATTCTTTCGGCAGGAGAGCGGATTTCTGTATTGGAAGCGAATCTGTTTGAGGAGATACAGGGACGGGTATCAGCAGCGCTCGAGCGGATCCAGAGGACAGCGGATGCGATCGCTCGTCTGGACGTTTATGTTTCATTTGCGGTGGTTGCAGTCGAAAATAACTACTGCCGTCCGGAAGTCAATCTGTCAGATGGCATCACCATCAAGGATGGTCGGCATCCGGTAGTCGAGCGGTTGATGGGAGGTGTTCCGTTCGTTCCGAACGATACCTTGCTCAACCGGTCGGACAGGCTGATTGCGATTATCACTGGGCCAAATATGGCGGGGAAGTCCACCTACATGCGCCAGACTGCGCTGATCGTGCTGATGGCCCAGATCGGAAGCTTTGTCCCGGCTGCTTCGGCTGTGATCGGAGTAGTGGACGGTATCTTTACCCGGGTTGGCGCATCGGATGATCTCGCTGCTGGACAGTCGACCTTCATGGTCGAGATGACCGAAGTGGCGCAGATCATGAAGACAGCCACATCCAAAAGCCTGCTGGTGCTTGACGAGATCGGGCGGGGGACTTCGACATTTGACGGCATGAGCATCGCCCGCGCTGTGATAGAATATATTGCAGATCTGAAGCTGGTTGGGGCGAAAACCCTGTTTGCGACTCACTATCACGAGCTGACTGCGCTGGAACAGCAGCTTTCCTGTATTAAAAATTACAACATTGCCTGCAAAAAGCGCGGGGATGAGATCACCTTTCTGCGCCGGATTGTGCCAGGCGGCGCGGACGACAGCTATGGGATTGAGGTTTCCAAACTGGCCGGTGTGCCGGAATGGATCATCAAACGGGCCCGTCAGGTGTTGGAACAATTGGAGAGCGGCAGGCCGGTCTCCAATTCGAACTCCCAGCAGCCCCAAAAACAATCCGCAAATTCTCAGCTTTCTTTTGCGGCAGTTGTTCCGTCTGAAGTGGAGGAACGTCTGCGTGTGATTGACCTGAATACACTCACCCCCATCGAAGCGATGAACAAGCTGTTTGAGCTCAAAGGGCTGTTGAAAGAATAACAAAAAGAAAGCAGGTGGGCGGTGTGGCCAAAATCAATGTTCTGGAAAAACAGGTCGCAGAACTGATCGCTGCGGGTGAGGTAGTTGAACGTCCGGCGTCCATCGTGAAGGAGCTGCTGGAAAATGCAGTCGATGCGGGAGCCAGCAGTGTGACGGTCGAAATCCGACGCGGCGGCATCTCCTATATCCGGGTTGCTGATAATGGAAGTGGAATCGAGCGGGAGGATGTTGCCAAGGCATTTCTCCGTCATGCGACGAGTAAGGTGCGGGAATGTGACGACCTTGGGCAGATCACAACAATGGGATTCCGTGGGGAAGCGCTCGCCTCGATTGCGGCGATGTGCCGGGTAGAACTGTTGACCCGCGCCGCCGAAGAGGAAGTCGGAACCCTCTATACCATCTCGGGTGGAGAGGAAGAATCTCTCGAGGATGCGGGCTGCCCGGTCGGAACGACAATCACCATTCGCGACGTCTTTTTCAATACACCTGCCCGCATGAAGTTCTTGAAAAAGGATGTTTCAGAGGGGAACAGCGTAGCCGCAGCGGTCGAAAAAGCTGCGCTTGGATATCCGGGAGTCGGGTTTAAGCTGATCCGGGATGGACAGGTCCGGTTTCAAACCCCTGGGGATGGCCACCTTCTTTCAGCTGTGCGGTGCGTATTTGGTAAA
Organism: Anaerotruncus sp. G3(2012); assembly: GCF_000403395.2. Lineage (GTDB taxonomy): Bacteria > Bacillota > Clostridia > Oscillospirales > Ruminococcaceae > Anaerotruncus. Next base: position 48,413 of record NZ_KE159659.1, read on the forward strand.
GAATTTTCGGAAAATCTGCTCCCGGTACATTATGAGTCGAAAGGCTGCATGGTTGATGGGGTGATCTGCAAACCGACATCTGCGCGGAATTCGCGATCCATGCAGAATTTCTTCATCAATACCCGGTTTGTCCGATCCAAGACCTGTATGGCGGCGCTGGAAGAATCCTATCGCAACGCATTGATGACAGGAAAATATCCGTCTTGTGTGCTGAACCTTACTATCCCACCCCAGACAGTTGATGTCAACGTGCACCCGGCCAAAATCGAGGTGCGGTTCGCGGACGAAAAAAGTATCTTTCAATTGGTCTATTACGGATGCAAAACAGCGCTTGGAATCGCCAATCTTGCGCCGGAACTGAAGGCGGAGGACCTCCAACAGAATCCATCGAAAAGGGAGGTCGCCAAACCTGCCGCTCCGGTTCAACAGCGGATGAGTGCTGATGCCTATCGGATGACGCTTGCGCAGAAGGTGGAGCATCTCAAATCAGCCCGTGAGCCAGTCTATGACCAGACCGAAAAGATGGATTCTGTCAAACCGTCAGCACCTGTTCGCTTTCCGGGAATCAGGGTTTCTCCTGAAGCGGTATTGGCGGTAGAATCCCCTGTTCCGGTTCTGCAAAAAGTGGCCCAGACATCATCCAGGCCGGCTCCTGTCATCTCTGAAATCCATTTGGAACCACCTGAAGCTTCGGCTCCGGGCGAGACTTCTGCTGAAACTCTTTATGATGGTGCCCGATTGATCGGGGAGCTGTTCGACACCTATCTTCTGCTGCAAAATGGGGATGAACTGATTCTGGTGGACAAGCATGCTGCGCATGAAAGGCTGCTCTTCAACCGTCTGGCAGCAGGAGGACTGGCGGAGGAACGACAGCTGTTGCTGACGCCTGTTTCGGTACAGCTTTCTCCGGAAGAGCATGCGCTTGTAACCGAACATCTCACATTGCTTTCCCGGGTGGGAGTTACCGCCGAGGATTTTGGAGATCACTTTGTTCTGGTACGGGAGGTTGCACCGATCCTTGCCGATGCCGATCTGCCTGGCCTTGTGACTGAATTCGCGGAGCGCCTTTCCTGTGCAAACGGCAATCTGCTGCCAGGCCAGTTGGAGGAGCTTTACCACAGGATCGCCTGCCGCGCAGCAATCAAAGCGCATGACCGAACGCCGGCACCTACTCTGGAGCAGTTGATTCGGCTGCTCCAGCAGGATGGGAATGTTGGACATTGTCCGCATGGGCGCCCGGTCGCAATCCGCATGGCGCGCAGGGAAATTGAAAAAAAATTTGGCAGGTTGGGCTGACATGGAACAGAAGCATACAAAAATACCGCTGGTCGTGGTAGCTGGCCCGACCGCTTCCGGAAAGACCTCGCTTGCAGTCCGGCTTGCACAGGCATTCGACGGGGAAGTGATCTCCGCTGATTCGATGCAGATTTACCAGCAGATGCAGATTGCGACCGCCAGGCCGGATGCCTCCGAAATGAAGGGAATTCCACATCATCTGATTGGTTTTGTCCCGCCTGATCGGACCTCGTTTTCGGTTGTGGATTATGCCCGTCTTGCGCATGAGGCGATCCGCGAAGTCCACCAACGGGGAAAGCTCCCAATCCTTGCAGGCGGAACTGGCCTTTATATCCATGCAGTTGTGGATCATCTGGATTTTACCGAAATCCGCAGTGACCCGGCAGTCCGAAATGCACTAAAAACCCTTGCAGCCGAACGCGGCAACCAATATATGCTCGATCTACTGCGAGAGAACGACCCGGAGCTTGCCGATCGGCTGCATCCGGGAAATCTGGGCAGAATTCTGCGTGCACTTGAGGTCTACCAACTGACTGGGATCACAATGACTGAACATCAGCGAAGATCCCGCCTGAAGCCTTCAAACTATGCGCTCTGTATGCTTGGAATCAGCTACAGTGACCGACAGATGTTATACGACCGAATTAACTTACGGGTTGATCGGATGCTCGAAACAGGGCTGGTTGAAGAGGCAAGGCAGATCAGCCGGATCTACGGAGGGACCGCCCGTCAGGCGATTGGATATAAGGAATTGCAGCCGTATTTGGATGGTGCAGACTCTCTTGAAAGCTGTATAGACCGGCTGAAACAGGCAACGCGCAACTATGCAAAACGGCAGCTCACATGGTTCCGCCGGGATTCCCGCATCGAATGGTTGCTGGTAGATCAATGCGAAAATCAGGATGAACTGGTTGATCTGGCAAAAAATGCGATTCACAAAAGTGGTATCTTATGATATAATAGGTGTAGAAACACAGCAATCCTGCTTGTTTTTAACCCGCCAAAAATAGATAATAGCTGGAAAAGCAGTTTCCGCGTTTAGAATCAAATGCATGTGGAACAGCACTGCCTGCTACACAGGCATAATACAATACTCTGAAAAAATGGAGGGGAAAGCATGAAGCAGTTGAATCTTCAGGATGTTTTTTTGAACCAGGCAAGGAAGGAAAAGGTTCCGGTCACTATGTATCTGACAAACGGATTTCAGTTTAAAGGGATTGTTCGCGGCTTTGACTCGTTTACCGTGATCTTGGACTGTGACGGCCGGCAAAACCTTGTCTACAAGCACGCAATTTCTACCGTTACCCCCTCGCGCCACATCCGGACACTGGAGATCGAAGAAGCAGAGCAGCAGGACTAACCAAATGAAAGCAAGTGCAGCTCAAAAATGGCTGGTATTTTTGATTTTAACCGGACTGGCGCTCTTTATCGGATTTTATTTTTATCGCTATCTGAACGACCAGTACCAGACCGAAACGACCTATCCTTATACCGTTGCGGAGACTGTTCGCGTTTCAGGGATTGTCCTTCGTGAAGAATTTCTACTGGAGGATAAGATTGTTGAAGATGGGGTCGCGAGTTACATTGTGGGAGATGGAACTAAGGTTTCCAAGGATTCCCTAATTGCAGAGGTTTATTATAGTGAATCCGATGCTGGGAATGTCCAGAAACTGCGTGAGCTGGAAAATCGGCGCCTGCTTTTGGAGAAGGCACAGGATCCGGGTACCACCTCCTATGCGCACACTGATGTACTGAACAAACAGATCGCCAGCGAGGTCGGTGCGATTATTGATGCGGTTCAATCGGACAATCTCACTGGATTATCTGGTTCATCGGATAACCTTCTTGTGCTGATGAATACCAAGCAGATTGCAACCGGAAAACAGGAAAACTACCATGATGCGATTGAACTGATTGAGGCAGAAGAAGCTTACTTTCAGGGACAGATTCAGGAAGAGCCGGAGACGATCTCCTCTCCTAAACAGGGTTATTTTATGCGGACGATCGACGGTTTGGAAAACATGGTTGATCTCAAAGAGCTGGATGAGCTGACGCCAGAGGACATCCGGCATCTCACCTCCCGTCCGTCTCTGGAAACGCCGTCCGACCGGGTCGGAAAGCTGATGACCGACCACAACTGGTACTATGCGGTCATTATTGAATCCCAAGATGCGGATCGGTACCGGGAAGGAAGCAGCGTGACGCTGGATTTTAATATCAGCGGTGTTTCTCCCGTTCCGGCAACGATCGAAGAAGTCAACCCATCGGGTGGCGCCCCGGAAACGGTGGTGGTATTCCGTTGTGATTATATCAATGAAGCCCTCATCAATCTGCGGGTGACCGAAGCGGATGTCAGCTTCAAATCCATTACCGGGCTGCGGGTCAGCAAATCGGCGGTACGATTCTCCGGTATCCAGAAGGGCGTCTATATCAACATGGGGGAAAAACGGATTTTCCGCCCGATCACTGTGATTTATGAGGATGTCGGATATGTCCTTTGCAGGGAGGTTGATCCGGAATACTATGAAAACGGAACTTATGTCGGATTGCAGCAATATGACGAAGTTATCATAGAAGGGGGGCACAAACGCAATGGAACAGACAAAAACAATTCAGGAGATTCTGAATCGGATACATGACAACATTGCTGAAACCTGCACACAATGCGGACGCAGCTCGTCTGATGTGCGCTTGATGGCAGTGACGAAAACCGTTCCGCCTGAGCGGGTCAACGAGGCAATCGCATGCGGGGTCACACTGCTTGGAGAAAATAAGGCGCAGGAGCTTTGTGCCAAATATGATGCTTACCAGAAAGAACATGTAGAAATTCACTTTATTGGGCATCTCCAGACAAACAAGGTTCGCCAGATTATTGACAAGGTGACGATGATACAGTCTCTTGACAGCATTCCGCTCGCCAAAGAGATTCAGCGCCAGTGTGAAAAACACAATCGGGAAATGGACTGTCTTGTAGAGGTAAATATCGGGAACGAACTTACAAAATCTGGTGTTTCAACTGACGAATTGGACGATTTCCTTGCACAAGCGGCCTGTTTTGATCGTCTGCATCTGCGGGGAATGATGGTGATCCCGCCGATTTTTACTTCTGACCTCGAAAAAGAACGTTGTTTTGCAGATTTACAAAAACTATTTATTGACATTAGAGCAAAAAAAATAGATAATATCAGTATGGATTTTTTATCTATGGGTATGTCAGACGATTATCTGCTTGCGTTGAAGCATGGTTCCAACCTGATCCGGCTTGGGAGCGTGATCTTTGGGCGCAGAAATTATAACTGACCGGCGGCGGCCCGCGACCGGTCAGCTTTTCTTGCATTTTTATAGATTGCGTTTTATCCACCCCTGTCCAGCGTGTCCGCAATCGAAATTACTGAGAGGGATGTTGTTATGGGTATTATGGACAAATTCAAGAATTTCATTGGAATTCCTGAAGATGAATATTACGATGACGATGATGTAGAGTTTATCAGGAATGAATCTCCACGCGCGGAAGCGTTTAATAATGAAACCGCGCCGATCCACTCCGAAGGAAAACGCGGGAACAAGGTCGTCAATATCCATGCGACCACCCAGCTCCAGGTTGTGCTGGTTAAGCCTGAGCGGTTTGACGACGCTTCCTCAGTTGCTGACCATCTGAACAGCAAACGTACGGTTGTGCTGAATCTGGAATCCACTAACAAGGATGTTTCCCGCAGACTGATCGATTTTTTGTCTGGTGTTGCCTATGCGAACAATGGACAGATCAAACGGGTCGCAAACAGCACCTATATTATCACGCCTTATAATGTCGACATCATGGGTGACCTGCTTGATGAACTAGAAAGCAGCGGCGTATTTTTCTGATGCATCCCGCTTCTATCAACGACAGGCAGGATAGAGCGTTCGCTGCGCATATTCTGGATTTATTTACGATTGCGGAACAAAAGTACATTCCACGGTTCAGCGGTTTTTTGGACATGCATCAGTCCACACTGGCGCGCCAGATCACCAGTGGACAAAGCCATCGCAGTTTTCTGTTTTTTGGAGGGCACCCCGGCAGCGAACGGGTGATGTTGGGTGTATTTCCACCTTACGAGGAGCCAGACCCCGATGCCTTCCCGATTGTTCCGCTCACATTGAGGTTTCGTCTGGAGGATTCGGTCGGCCATCGGGACCTTCTCGGTTCCCTTATGGGGCTGGAACTCCGGCGGGAAGCAATAGGGGATATTCTTCTGGAACCAGGACGTGCTGTGCTGTTTGTAGCAAAGTCAGTTGCGCCTGTCATTTTGTCCGAGCTTACCAAAGTGGGACGCTGGGGTGTAAAGGTTTCGCAGGGGCTTCCGGAACAGCTCCCGGCCCTGCATCAATATCAGGATAAAAATATCAATGTTAGTGCAACGAGGCTGGACTGTATTGTTGCCGCAGTTGTTGGCTGTTCGAGGGAAAAGGCGGCGCAGAGAGTGCGTGCACAGCTTGTGTCAGTAAATGGGCTGACGATAGGGGAAACTGCACACATCCTTCATGCCGGGGATATTATCAGCATCAGGGGATATGGGAAATTTCTGTTCGCACAGGAGACCGGCAGTACCCGTAAGGGACGTTTATGTCTGCTCTTTAAAAAGTACATTTGATTTGGACATGACCAGATTTTGAAATATAAGGGAGGAAACTTGTTGTGCTGAATCCGAACGAGATTGCCAATCATAAGTTTGATAAGGCAATGGGGCGCGGTTACCGGATGGAGGAGGTCGAAAGCTATCTCGGCCAGGTGGCGGGGGAGATGAACGAACTGCTCATAGAAAAGCAGGAGCTCGAAAAAAAATTGATGATCTTGGCTGAAAAACTGGAGGAGTATAAAAGGGACGAAGAGAGTTTGCGGGCGGCACTTTTAGGTGCCCAGAAACTGGGGGATAGTGTTGTACGCGACGCAAAAGCGAAGGCAGCTTCGATTATTGAGGATGCGAATGCCCAAGCCAACCTCCTGCGTGAAAATGCCAAACGAGCGATTGAGCGGGAACAACATGCATTTATTCGGATGCAAAGAGAGGTCGCCGCTTTTCGCAGTAAGTTGCAGATGCTTTACAAACAGCACCTCGAGTTAATCAGCTCAATCCCTGTCAATGATGATCTGGTCAATGCCGAATTTTCACCAAAACCTGTGGCGGATACCACTCCACCGCCCACAGAGCCGGTGCGGAATCCAGCCCCACCGGTCTATGATGAACCGGAAGCTCTTGAGGAGGAACCATTACCGGAGGAAGAGCTAGAGGAAGATGATGATACTTTGCAATATTCCGAACAAGGGCTGGAATACAGCGAAGAAGAGCCTTATTATGAACCGGAACCAGAGCCAGAGCCGGAGCCGGAGCCTCCAAAACCGAGGAGGGAATCCCGATTCGGCCCGCTCAAATTTGGAAAAGAGTTTGATATCAAGCGCGACGATGAGAAGCGCAGAAGATAAGTTCAGGCGGATCTGAAAACTAGACAAAATAAGGGGAGAAATATCCAATGTCCGAGCAGGATTACAGCAAAACATTGAACCTACCAAAAACAGACTTTTCTATGCGTGCAGGGCTGCCGCAAAAGGAACCGGGAATGGTTGAGAAATGGGAAGAAGAAAAGCTTTATCAGCGCCTTCTCGAAAAAAATCAGGACAAACCGCTCTATGTGTTCCATGATGGCCCTCCATATGCCAACGGGGACATTCACTTGGGTACTGCACTCAATAAGGTGCTCAAGGACATTATCATCCGTTACAAAAATTTAAACGGATTCAAAGCGCCCTATATCCCGGGCTGGGATACCCATGGATTGCCGATCGAGTTGAAAGCGCTCAAAAAAACGGGTGTTTCGCGTGATATTCCTCCAGTCGAGCTGCGCAAACACTGCCGTGAGTTTGCACTGCACTATGTGGATGTACAGCGGGAACAGTTTAAGCGTCTTGGGGTGATTGGAGACTGGGATAATCCTTATCTCACTCTGAATCCTGCGTTTGAAGCGCGTCAGGTGGAAGTATTTGGCGCAATGGCCAACAAGGGGTATATCTATAAGGGGCTGAAACCGGTCTACTGGTGTCCTACCTGCGATACCGCGCTTGCAGAAGCGGAGATTGAATATGCCGAGGATCCTTGCCATTCTATCTATGTCAAATTCAATGTAATCGATGATCAGGGCGGCAAGCTGGAAGCACTCGGCGCCAAAGACCTGAGCAAGACCTATTTTGTGATCTGGACCACCACCACTTGGACCCTGCCTGGCAACTTGGCGATCTGTGTTGGTCCGGCATTTGAATACTGTGTGGTTTCTGCCAATGGTGAATATTATGTGATGGCGAAAGAGCTGGTAGAGGCTTCGATGAAGGCTGCAAAAATCGGCAGCTACGAGATTCTTGGGACCTGTCCCGGCAGTGAGCTGGAGTATATGAGATGCCGCCATCCGTTTATCGAACGGGATTCTCTGGTGATCGTGGGAGATCATGTCACGCTCGAAAGCGGTACCGGATGCGTCCATACTGCACCCGGGCATGGTGTGGAGGATTTTGATGTCTGCGCACAGCACTATCCCGAAATCGAGGTCATTGTACCGGTTGACCACGAGGGCAAAATGACCGAACTGGCTGGGGAATTCCAGGGTTTGACTACCGATCAGGCCAACAAGGCTATCGCACAGAAACTGGAAGAACTGCATGCGCTTTTCGCCATTGAAAAGATCATCCACCAGTATCCGCACTGTTGGCGGTGCAAAGACCCGATCATCTTCCGCGCGACCGAGCAATGGTTCTGCTCGATCGACGACATTAAGGAACAGACGATTGAGGCGATCAACGGGATCGAATTTATCCCGCCGTGGGGACAGGGCCGGATGACCAACATGGTGCGCGACCGCAGTGACTGGTGTATTTCCCGTCAGCGGACTTGGGGCGTCCCAATCCCCATTTTCTATTGTAAAAACTGTGGTAAATACCATGTGGATGAGTCCAGTATTCAGGCTGTCAGCGACCTGTTCCGGGCAAAAGGTTCGGACGCTTGGTATACGACTGATGCTGGTGAGATTCTGCCTGCTGGAACCAAATGCAAACACTGCGGGGCAGAGGAATTTGTCAAAGAAACCGACATCATGGATGTCTGGTTTGATTCCGGTACAACCTATGCTTCGGTGATACTCGACAATCCTGAGATGAGATGGCCGGTGGATCTCTATCTCGAGGGAACCGACCAGTATCGCGGCTGGTTCCAGTCGTCGCTGCTGACTTCGATTGCGTGGAAGGGAAAAGCCCCGTATAAGGCGGTCTGTACCCATGGATGGGTGGTTGACGGCGATGGCCGCAAACAGTCCAAATCGCTGGGCAACGGGATCGAGCCGAGCGAGATCAACGACAAATACGGTGCAGATATTCTGCGTCTGTGGGTTGCTTCTTCGGATTACCATGCGGATATCCGCATTTCGAACGATATTCTGAAGCAGCTCTCGGAGGTTTACCGTAAAGTCCGCAACACCGCACGTTATATCCTTGGCAACCTTTTTGACTTTGATCCAAACAAGGATATAGTGCCGGTTGACCAGCTCACAGATCTGGATAAATGGGCATTGGCGCGGTTTAATGAGCTGATCAAAACAGCAACCGGCGGTTATGACCGGTTCGAATTCCATATTGTCTATCACGCGCTGCACAACTTCTGCACGATTGACATGTCCAATTTCTATCTGGATGTCATCAAGGATCGGCTCTATGTGGAAGCGCCCGGCTCGCTCGTCCGCCGCGCGGCACAGACAACAATCTATACCATCCTGCGTGGTTTGGATGTGATCCTTGCACCGCTCATCCCATTCACTGCGGAAGAAATCTGGAGTTTCCTGCCGGAAGATGCAAATTATGATAGCAGCTCGGTAATGTTCAACCAGATGCCGGTCTGTATCGACAATGTTTCGGATGAAGCATTTATGGAAAAATGGAACCGTATCCATATGCTGCGTGATGATGTGCTGAAAGCGCTGGAATCGGCCCGAAATGCCAAGATCATCGGCAAATCTCTCGAAGCAAAGGTTGTTCTTTATGTGCCGGACGATTTTGCCGCTCACATTGATCTGGATGAAACGGATCTGGCTACTATCTGCATTGTTTCTCAGGTAGAAATCCGTACTGATGGAAAAGGGAGTTTCCAGGGAACCGTTCCGTTCCTGTCGAGCTTCTCGATTGATGTAACCCGCGCATCCGGAAAACCCTGCCCGCGTTGCTGGACATACAGCGACACAGTTGGTCAGGACGAACGGCATCCAACCCTGTGTACACGCTGTGCCGGGATTATTGGTTAATTCTGTTGCGCCAGTTAAAGAGACCCTTTAACTGGCGCAGCCTTTTATGGAGGTTTTCATGACAGTTATTTTGGCGCTTACATCTGCAGCTGGACTGGTGGTTATCGACCAGCTTCTCAAAGTGTGGGCTTTCAATGCTCTTCCGGGCCAACCATCTACGCTGCTGATCCCGCACCTGCTCCAGCTCACTTATGTGGAAAATCGAGGTGCCGCGTTTGGGCTGTTTCAAGGGGGGGTGACTGTTCTTTCGGTACTCACCGGACTGATTTTGATTGGAGCAGTTGTCTTTCTTGTAATGGGCAAACTCAAGCACAAACTTGCTATCTGGAGTGTCAGCCTGATTATTGCCGGTGGAATTGGGAACCTGATTGACCGGATCATACGCGGATTTGTAGTGGATTACCTGGATATTTCACCACTGTTCCGGTTTCCGGTTTTTAATTTTGCCGACTGCTGTGTGGTGGTCGGAACCACTTTGTTGATCATTTATCTCTTTTTCTTTGACGAATCTGCCGAAAAAAAACAGCAAAAGGATGGGGAGTCGATTGAATAGCCGTGTCCTGACCGCTGAACCGTCAGATATGGGGGAACGCCTCGACCGTTGGCTCGGAGAGCGGCTTGAAGATTTGACCAGATCGGCGGTGCAAAAACTTTGTACCGATGGTCTGGTTTGTGCAGAGGGGCAGCCGCTTTCTAAAAATTACCGGTTGAGAGGAACCGAACGGGTCACTGTACAGTTACCGGATGCCAAACCGCTTGATGTTAAGGCACAGAATATCCCGATCGAGATTGTCTATGAGGATGAGGATCTGCTGGTTGTCAACAAACCGAAGGGGATGGTGGTACATCCTGCCCCGGGAAACTATGATGGAACGCTGGTAAACGCGCTGCTTTATCATTGTGAGGGCCGGCTCTCAAGCATCAATGGTGTGATCCGACCAGGAATTGTCCATCGGATTGATAAGGACACCAGCGGGCTTTTGATCGTGGCAAAAAAAGACAGCTCTCACCAGGCACTTGCTGAACAGATCAAAACCCACAGTTTTACCCGTATCTATAACGGGGTGGTTTACGGCAGTTTTTTGGAGGATTCCGGAACGGTCAACGCCCCGATTGGGAGGCATCCGACCGACCGAAAGCGGATGTGCGTAACAGAAAAAAATGCACGTGAGGCAGTGACCCATTATCAGGTCATCGAACGTTTTGGTAGATTTACCAATATGCAGTTCCAGCTTGAGACCGGGCGAACCCATCAGATCCGGGTACATATGGCACATTTAGGGCATCCGATCGTCGGAGACCCAGTCTATGGACCAAAAAAATGCATTACACGCCTGCATGGGCAATGCCTACACGCCCGGACGATCGGTTTTGTGCATCCGCGCACTGGAGCATATCTGGAGTTTACCAGCGAGCTTCCTGCGTATTACACTGCATTTTTAAACAGCATGGATGGAGGAATGACCAGATGGCAATAAATCTTTCAGATATTCTGCTTGTCAGCGATGTTGATGAAACCTTGGTAGAAGCGCCTGCTCCGATCCCTCCAAGAAACATTGAAGCAATTCGGCGTTTTACCGAGCAGGGAGGACGCTTTGCGATCGCGACTGGTCGCTCAGTATTTTCCACCAAACAGTTTGTTGACCAGCTTCCGGTCAATGCGCCATGCGTCCTGTTTAACGGGAGCGGTATTTACGATTATGCTGCACAGAAGATGCTGACCGCAGAATATCTTCCTGCGTCATTCCGCCAGCACATCGTCGATCTTTGTGCAGCGTTCCCCGCTATGGGTGCGGTTGTGCTGGATGAAAAAGATCTGTTTTCGGTTGCTCCAATAACCTACACCGACCGTTATCTCAGTAAGGAAAAGATGCTGTTCATTGACTATGATTTGGAGCTTTTAAAGGGTTCCTACTTGAAAGTGATCTTCACGATGGATCCGAAAATGCAGCCAGAAGCGATGGCATTTTTGGAAAGGCAGAACTGGCAGGATGTGCATTGTGTGCGTTCCAGCCCCTATTTTATCGAGATGCTTCCGCTTCACTGCAACAAAGGAAACGGGTTGCGTCGGCTTTCGGAGATGGTTGGGATTCCGCTAGACCGGGTTGCAGCGATTGGGGATTACGATAATGACCTCGAGATGCTGCAAACCGCTGGATATCCGGTCACAGTCGCAGATGCTCCGGACAGGGTCAAGCAGGTCTGCAAACTGGTAGTTGGACATTGCATGGATGGCGCGGTTGCCGATCTGATCGAACATCTTGAGACACACGGTATGTCATAAAAATTCAGTCTCTCCGCATATAAAGGGATGGGGAGGGATGTTTTATGCGATGGAAACCCGGTACAGCGGTAATCTTAGGCTTACTGGGGATTGCAGCCGCCTTTTTTACCAGTTATTCTTATCAGGCGATTACAGCGGTTGCCCCGTATGAGCGGATTGAAGGCCAGCCGACCATTGTTATCGACGCAGGACATGGAGGATTTGACGGCGGTGCGGTCGGTGATGATGGAACCGTCGAAAAGGAGATCAATTTGGCGATTGCATTGAATTTGCGAGACTTGTTCCAGATCAACGGATTTAAAGTGGTGATGACCCGTGAATCGGACGTTTCTACCGAGGATGACGGGCTGACAACCACCCGGCAGCGGAAAAATTCCGATCTGCACAATCGAATGGCGCTTGCCAAGTCGTGCGACAATGCACTTTTTTTGAGTATCCACCAGAACAAATTTTTCCGCTCCAGATACTGGGGCGCTCAGGTATTTTATGGCCCAAAAAACGAAGAGAGCCGGACACTTGGCGCGATTATGCAGGAGCGCTTGGTCGATATGGTGCAGCCGGAAAATACCCGGCAGTTTAAACCCTGCACAGATGATGTCTATCTGATCTATAATGCGCCGATGCCAGCCCTCTTGATCGAATGCGGTTTTCTTTCCAATCCAGAAGAATGCGCAAAACTGAAAACGGACAGCTATCAGCGTCAGGTTGCATTCGCAATCTTTTCTGCAACGGCGGAATATTTGGGGTTGGAGCATTCTTAGCCTGCTGATTTTCAAGATGCAGCATCAGCAGGCTACCTTTATCCTGCAGGAGAGCAGAAGATCGCATATGTTTACGAACCCACATGATTTTGATGTTGCACAATGGATGGCATCAGGACAGATCGAATAGAGGAGCAAAAAATGGCAGTTACAAAACAAAAAAGCATCTATGTTTGCCAGAACTGTGGCTACGAAACCGTAAAATGGTATGGCAGATGCCCAGACTGTGGAGAATGGAATACTCTTTCAGAGGAGGTCCGGCAGCAGGTCTCAACATCAAAGCCAAAGTCTTCCGCAGCCGCTTCTTCCACCCGAAGCGCGACTGTTGCGAAGTTGAGTGAGATTTCATCAGATGACAGCCAGCGGTACCGGACCGGGGTAGGGGAGCTCGACCGTGTATTAGGTGGTGGAATTGTTGCTGGTTCGGTCACCCTGCTCTCGGGCGATCCTGGAATCGGAAAATCAACTCTTCTTTTACAAATTTGTCAATATCTATGCGGAACCCTCAAAATCCTTTATGTATCCGGGGAAGAAAGTGCAAGACAGCTCAAGCTCCGCGCCAACCGTTTGGGGGTGGACAGTGACAACCTGTATATCGCTGCAACCACCGATGTGGAAACGGTAATCGAGACAGTACGTCAGCTCTCGCCGGATCTTGTGATGGTCGATTCCATTCAAACAATGAGTCTTTCCGCACTTAATTCGTCACCGGGCAGCATTACCCAGATCCGGGAATCCACCCAAATTTTAAGTGGGATTGCCAAAAACGCGGAAATCCCACTTTTTATCGTCGGGCATGTCAACAAGGACGGTGCCATTGCCGGGCCCAAAATGCTGGAACACATGGTTGACGCGGTACTTTACTTTGAGGGTGAACGTCACCAGAGCTATCGTATCCTGCGAGCAGTCAAAAACCGATATGGCTCCACCAATGAGATCGGTGTATTTGAAATGGCTCAGAACGGGCTGCAGGAGGTTGGAAATCCCTCTCTAATGATGCTTTCCGGCAGGCCCTCGGGCATTTCAGGCACCTGTGTTGCCTGTGTTATGGAGGGAAGCCGTCCGATTCTTGCAGAGGTACAGGCGCTTGTTTCCAAAAGCGGATTCGGCACTCCCCGTCGTATGGCAACAGGTTTTGATTCCAATCGTGCTGCGCTGCTGATTGCAGTGCTTGAGAAACGTGCTGGATATTTTTTTGGAAATCTTGATACTTATATCAATGTTGTGGGGGGGCTGCGGCTGGATGAGCCAGCCGCAGATCTGCCTGTCGCGATCGCATTGGTCTCCAACCTGCTCGATCGGAGTGTTGCGGATCATATCGCAGCATTTGGTGAAATTGGCTTGGCAGGGGAGGTTCGTTCGGTCAGCAATATCCAGCAGAGGGTCAGTGAATCCTATCGTCTGGGATTCACTGCCTGTATCGTTCCCCGGCACAATCTGAAGGGGATCGACATCCGAGAGATGCCGGACATCCGCCTGATCGGAGTACAGAATATCTCTGAGGCGATCAAATGCATCTGAAATCTGTCGGCATCACGATTACCAGTCCTCCCGCAGGTCATCCGCATAGGGGTCTGTGGGGGTAAAGTAGCCGCAGCCATTCTCCTTGCAGCTCGTAATATAGGTGATTTCATCCAGGGCACAGTATCCCTGCCTCTGATGATAACAGTCCTTGTCGCAGGGGATCAGATGAATTTTCCTCTCTTTGGAATTTTCCATTGGTTTTACACTCCTAAATATTCAAACTGTTTTGTCGGGTGTACTCAAAAGTATATCCAAATCCATCCGATTCATGCTGTAGGAATTGGCGGTATTCGGATGGAAAATCCGTATAAAATCCCCATTCCCGCAAACACTATCCTCATTCATCCGGATAGTCATTTGAGGGAACGGGGGATTTTTTTGCATTTTAAAAAATGTCTTGCATTTTTACTGGCTGTCGGTTCATTTGGAGGGGTTGCCGCTGCGCCAGCAGTCACATTACAACGTATTCCAACTGTCCAATGCTCTACGCCACAGCAGGTTTTATATGAAAAACACATCAACGCCAATGGGACGATTGAGGCGCAGACTGTGAAAGAGGTTTATCTGGAGACGCCGGTTCTGGCACAGGAGGTTTATGTCTCGGTAGGAGATTTTGTACAGGAGGGACAGGTAATCGCAGTGATTGACACCCAACTTACCAAAAGCGTTCTGCAACAGAGTATACCGGCGTCTTCGGTTCTGGACAACCTGCCAACCCATGCATCTGATATGACCGATTTCGCCGGACTTTATTCTGCTTTTCAATCTTCTGGCCTGGAGCTTGATTCTTTAGAAGAAATTGTTGACGCATACAGCACCTCCATTGGCTCGCAGGAACCGACGAATCCTTATCTCTACATCCCAGAGACAGTTGTTGCACCGATGTCTGGAATTGTTACCGAAGTAGGTATCAAGAGCAATGTCCTTTCCAGAACAGCGAAACCTGTGGTCACGATCGCAGACACCAAAGATTTCATTGCCAAGGTAACGGTAGGGGAATCTTTTATCTCTGACATTCATGTAGGAGATTACGCCAAAATCAGCGGAACCGGTTTTTCGGAGGTTTATTCGGGTTATGTCAGCAAGATTTATCCGGTTGCGCGCAAACTCTCGAATGGTACTGCACAGGAGACCGTGGTTGACTTGGAACTCACAATCAATGAGCCTGGACAAAGCCTGAAAGCGGGTTTTTCTGCACGCGCAGAGATCATAACCGATCATCAGCGGGAGATTCTCACCGTTCCATATGAGGCGATCCAACAGGATGAAGAAAATGTGGAATATGTATATTTGGCGAAAGGTTCTCAAGCGGTGAGGTGCAACATCCAGACTGGATTAGAACTGCTTGAAGGTGTGGAAATTGTTTCGGGATTGGGAGAGAGCGACCTTGTTATTATGGATGCACAAGCGGTACAAACAGGGGAGCGCATCACCCTGAAAAGGAGGTAAGCCGCCGCATGTTTTGGGACAGCCTTATTTGTAGTTTTCGGAATCTGGGAAGAAAAAAATTTCGCAGCTTTCTTACCATTTCCGGCATCTCTGTTGGAGTCGCATCAGTGGTTTTGATTGGTTCTATTGGGGAGATTGGAAAAAATACGATTAATCAGGAATTACAATCTCTCGGCTTGGGAAGCATTACTGTGAGTGCTGACCGCAAATTTACCAGCCAAAAGATGACAGAAGAGGATTTGACCCTGATCCGAGAGAATCCCAATGTAAAGAGTGCGACACCGATTGTGATGGATTACAGCAACGTTCGGATGCGTGGATTAGTTGCAAATTCGGTGCTATGGGGAACCGATCGGGGAGAGAATCAGATCATTTCTCTGACACCGCAATATGGACGTCTGCTCACACAGGCTGATGTCTCCAGTGCGGCAGAAGTATGTGTCGTGGATAGCAATGTCGCTAATCTGTTTTACAAGCGAGAAAACATTGTTGGAAAATTCCTTGACGCGATGATCGGAGGAAGTTATGTCCGCCTAAAAATCGTAGGGGTTGCGTCCTCAGGAGGAAACCTGCTGCAAAGTATGGTAGGGGATGTAATACCATCGTTTATTTATCTTCCATATACCACCTTGCAGCGCTATGCAGGGGAGGCTTCGTTTGATCAAATCGCAGTCACGATGGTGGACAGCAAAAATGTTGAAGCTATGTCTGAACAGATTGCTGCAGCGATTAACCGTCAGCATAATATTTCCCGGGGATTTAAAGCAGACAACATCTCCAGACAGAAGGAAACGCTTGACCGTGTATTGGGCATCATTACGGTTGTTTTATCCGCTATTGCCGCTGTTTCGCTGGTGGTAGCAGGGCTTGGTATTATGACGGTTATGATTGTTTCAGTCAATGAGCGAACACGGGAAATTGGGATTAAAAAATCGATTGGCGCCACCCAAAGTACAATTTGGGTTGAATTTTTAATTGAAGCTTTTACCATCTCGCTAATGGGCAGTATGATTGGAGTAATCGTTGGAGTGTTGCTTACAGCGGCAGGATGTCTGGCTATCTCTATACCCGCACTCATCAATTTTCGTCTGATTGGTATAAGCATTGGAATTTCTGTGGTTGTCGGAATTGTATTTGGAGTTTATCCAGCAATGATGGCTGCTAGGCTTCACCCTGTCAATGCGCTTCGAATTGAATATTAGGAGAGCAAAAAACAGCCGTCTCTAAAGACGGCTGTTCAGAAGAATGGACAACTACCTAATCAATATTGACAATCTGCTTGCATCTGGGGTAATTGGGACATCCCCAAAATTCCTTCCCTTGGTTCATCCCTCGCTTTGCAATGCGCTTTACCATCGGCACATCGCATTTGGGGCAAACAGGTACTTTAAACCGGTATTTTTTAAAAAACTGCGTCGGCTTTTCAATATTTCCTTCGAGTAGAAAATCCGATATTTTCCGCATTTCCTCCTCAGACAAAAATACGTTTGGATTCTGGTTCTGGAATCCCTTTAGGTAGGACGTCAATTGATCATGCTTAATAATAGACTCCTTTATTTCGTTGGGAGCTTCTGTGTCACGAATCACTGTCTTTGGATTTGCAAAAACAACAATTGCATGCATCAAAACATCTAAATTTTGCGTATTAAGAGTGGGAATCTGAGCAAGCAAGAGTTTTTTGAGCATTTCGGAATGATGACGGTTTTGCGTAACCGGATTGTAAATCCCTTCTTTTTTATAGATAATACCTGTAGGTGTTTTAAAACACCGGTTAAAATCACCCTTATTGGTAATTTCAATATCGTCAATAAACTTTTTACACTCAATCACAAAGATGCCAAAAGAAGCAATAACGATAAAATCGATCTGTGCATTGGTATCATCATTTTTTAAATAAATATCCTGCAAAATCAAAAGCGGCAGATAGCTATTTTTCAGTTCATAGGCAACGTTTTTTTCGCCTGTCAAACCACTCGATAATTTTTTAATATCCTGCTCAACCTCAGCTACCTGCTCCGGAATAACCAGGTCTTTCAATGTTTCTAACTGTTTTATCTGCCTGGGAAGCGATAGGTTCTCCTTAACAAAAATAGGTTCCGAAAATGATAATTCCTTTTTTACCGGCTTTGCTTTAAAAAAATTTAAAAGAGCCAACCATAATCACCACTTTATCGTTTTTATCGTTAAATCCAGAAAATTCGACTTTTTCCTTTATTTTATTATATATGATATCAAGGATATATTCAAGGATTTTTTTCTTTACAATTTTTTAGAATCCTATTGACATAAAACAACGATTATGGTATTATACAAAAGTCGACCGTCAGTTTGAAAGGGTTATACTGTGGGGGCGTAGCTCACCTGGGAGAGCGCTTGAATGGCATTCAAGAGGTAGTCGGTTCGATCCCGATCGTCTCCACCAATAAAAGAATCGTACAATATCTATTTTATAAGATATTGTACGGTTCTTTTATCTTTTTATAATCTACTTACAGGGAAAATCCTCGTGACAAAATCATTTTTTTGCGGTAAAATAAGAACGTATATTCTTCACAGGAGGGGCACAGATGGGATCAGAAGAGCGGAGTGTTCGAACATTGCGGGGTGTCGGCGAACGACGGGCGCAGGCATTAGAGCGCCTTGGCATCCATACAATAGAAAATCTGCTGCTGCATTACCCGCGAAACTATATAGACCTGTCTAAACCCTGCGAGATTTTATCGGCACCGTTTGATGAACCGTGTACAGTACGGGCAGTAGTGGTCAAGAAAGGCAGTGAAATCCGGGCAGCCAGTGGGATACGGATGTATAAAGCGGTCGTTGAGGATGAGAGCGGCTCTCTGGAACTGACCTTTTTTAATAATAAATTCGCACTTGATGCGCTTGAATACGATAGAACCTATCTGTTTTATGGCAGGCTGGGTGGAACCCTGCAAAAGAGGACGATGGGTGCTCCACAGATTTATCCTGCGGATACCAGTGCACCCTTTTCTGCGGTCTATCCACTGGCTAACGGGATCAGCAATCGGGTGATTTCTGGGCTGATTGCGCAGGCGCTTATGCTCGCACCAAATCTGCCGGAATGTATACCGCAGCAGATTCTTGATTCCTTCCATCTGGATGGAATTGCGCAGGCGGTAGAGATGATCCATCGCCCAATGGATGCGGAAACATTGGGACGCGCAAAGCGCCGCCTGATTTTTGAAGAACTGTTTACGCTGGCGGTCGGAGTCGGATTGCTGCGGACCCGTATCCGTCAATGCAGCGCAGTACCGATGCAGCCACATTCGTTGCAGGCATTCTATGATGCGCTGCCGTTTACACTGACAAATGCACAGCAGAGAGCGATCGACGACCTGACTGGCGATATGCAGCGGTCAACGCCTGCAAACCGGTTGGTACAGGGGGATGTTGGATCGGGCAAGACGATGGTAGCAGCAGCCGGGGCATACTTTGCATTTCTTTCGGGGACACAATCCGCGATGATGGCACCAACTGAGTTGCTCGCGCACCAGCACTACAGCGGCCTGGAACCGCTCTGTTCCCGTTTGGGAATGCGGGTTGGGCTGCTGGTGGGTTCGATGACTGCTTCTCAGAAGCGAAAACTGCGGGAACGGCTTGCGGCAGGGGAGATAGACTTCTGTATCGGGACTCATGCATTGATCTCCGAAGGTGTCACCTTCCGAAACCTTGCTCTGGTAATTACAGACGAGCAGCATCGTTTTGGAGTGGAGCAGCGTGCCGCACTCCAACAGAAGGGAGCGCATGTCCACACACTGGTCATGTCTGCAACCCCAATACCGCGCACCCTCGCACTGATGGTCTATGGGGAACTGGATATTTCGGTCATTGACCAATTGCCTCCAAACCGTCAACCGGTAAAAACCTATAAGATCAGTTCTGGCAAGCGGGAGCGGGCCTTCGGTTTTATCCGCCAGCATCTTGATAGGGGATTACAGGCATACATTGTCTGTCCACTGGTCGAGGAGGATACCGAAAAAGAGGCCACAGGATTATGCGCAGCGACAGGATATATGGAAGAACTAGCAAATGGAGCGTTTTCTGGCTACACAATCGGGCTGCTGCATGGAAAGATGAAATCCACAGATAAAGATCGAGTGATGTCAGACTTCAAAAGTGGGCAGATTCAGTTGCTGGTTTCGACCACAGTGGTTGAGGTGGGGGTGGATGTGCCCAATGCGGTAATTATGATGGTTGAGAATGCCGAGCGGTTCGGGCTGAGCCAGCTTCATCAACTTCGAGGCAGGGTCGGACGGGGAGCCGAGCAATCCCATTGCATTTTGCTATCCGACAGCCGCAGCCAGGATACTTTGGACCGCCTTCAAATGATGTGCCGTTCAAATGATGGGTTTCAGATTGCAGAATATGATCTGCAAACCCGGGGTCCGGGAAATTTCCTAGGACAGCAGCAGCATGGCTTGCCCTCCCTGCGGATTGCTGATCTGAGCACCGATACTGACACGGTTACAGAAGCGCGGCAAGCTGCAAAACAGGTATTGTCTGTCGACCCTGATCTTTCCCAGCCACAGCATGCGGCCTTGCGTGCCGCAGTAGGGCGCCTGATGGATGTGGTTGGGGAACGTCCAAACTGAGGGACGGAGAACAGCCAATGTCTCAAAACAAAGTAGGGCGCTCTGCAAATGCAGAGCGCCCTATTGAAATAGAATTACTGTTTGGACTGGTAGATCGCATACGCATCACGAGCGATCATCAATTCCTCATTGGTCGGGATTACCCAAACCTGCGTCTTGCTGCCGTCGACCGAAAGCAATGCCTCCTGGCCGCGCATCCCTTTATTCTTGGCCGGATCGAGTTTGATGCCAAAGCACTCCAGACCTTCGCAGACCTCTTCCCGCAGAAAATCGGAATTTTCACCCATACCGCCAGTGAAGATCACTGCGTCAATTCCACCCATAACCGCCGTATAGGCGCCTATGTATTTCTTGATTTGGTAGTGAAGCATATGACAGGCTAGGGCAGCGCGCTCATTGCCCTCATTCATTGCACCAACAACATCGCGAGCATCACTGGAGACACCTGAGATGCCCAGCAGACCAGATTTTTTGTTGAGGATCGCATTGACTTCCTCGTTGTTCAGGTTTTCTTTCTGAGCAATCGCATTGATGAGCGCGGGGTCAACGTCACCGCTGCGGGTACCCATCATCAAGCCGGCAAGCGGGGTATAGCCCATCGTGGTATCGACTGATTTTCCACCATCTACTGCAGTGATCGATGAGCCATTACCCAGATGGCAGGACACAATTTTGAGTTCTTCCGGCTTTTTGCCGAGGATTTCAGCGAGACGCAGGGTTACATACCGATGGCTGGTGCCGTGATATCCGTAACGACGCATACCATACTTCTCGTAATACTCATAGGGAATCGCATACATATAGGCTTTGTCCGGCATTGACAGATGGAACGAGTTGTCATAAACTGCAACCTGAACTTTGCCTGCAAAGGTTTCACGGCAGGCTTTGATGCCGGTGACCATCGCAGGAATATGCAGCGGGAACATGGAGACGGTACCTTCAATTCCGGCAAGCACCTCGTCAGTGATCTCGTTCGACTGGGACATGCTGAATGCAACACGATGTCCAACAGCAACGATATCATCCATACTGTCGATGACCTTGGTTTCTCCGCTGGTCAACAGTGCGACGACCTTGTCCAATGCAGCTTTATGGTTTGCAAGCTCCTCATTGAGAACCTTCTTTTCGCCATTCCATTTGTAGGTGAGGATACCTCCTTCGATTCCGATTCGCTCACAGTTGCCCGAGGCGAGGACACTTTCATCCGCCATGTTGATGAGCTGATACTTGAGCGAGGAGCTGCCTGCATTGACGACGAATACATTGTTCATTCCAAATCTCTCCTTACACACGTCTTATAATACCCATAGGGGTTTGCTCACTACATTGACCAAGGGGATTATCCTTGAGGATTTTGCAAAGCAGATCCCGGTCCATACTCCGGTCAGATGTCCCAAGAATCTGGCCTTCGAGATCGTTGATGTCGGTGATGGCGACCGGAACCCCAACCTTTTTGGAAATGTCTGCTGCTGCTTCATCCGGCTTGTCCGGTCCAAGCACAACATAATGGTTATAGGGCGGCAGGGTGAAATCACAGGGTCCATCAATACTGCGCGCTTTATATCCAGCAATATTGTAGAACCAGCCGCGAATCCCAAACAGCTTTCCAACCGCTGAAATCGCTGCTGCAAAGAGAATGCGTATGGTGCCGCACTCCCGAAGCGCCATCTCCATGGTCTCAGGCATTGCCAGCCCGATTCCATAAGGGGTCCGCAGCACAAACCGGCTCAGAAAGCGGGCGAGCGGACGCGGATGGATCTGGTCAATCGGGATAGCGCGCTTCTGGGTGCAGGCTACCGCTTTTTCGGTGATAAACAGGATATCGCCTTCCTGCACGAGCGAGGAGGCGTATTTGTCGGCCACTTCAACAATATTGTCCTGATCAGTAATAACATGGGTTTTGATACAGAGCCGACGGTATTCCACGCCGTCAACGGTGATTGTTTCGTTCTTTTCGGGGTTGACTACATAGCCGATCCCCTGATTTTCTTCATTTGGCATTTGCGTATCCCGCCTTATCTTCAAAATCGTAGATTTTTAATGGCTTTATTTTGGAAGTTTTCCCTGAAAATTATACAACAATTCGCTGCAACAGTCAACGGGGGATTCGCCCTGCTTTTTCCAGCCTGAAAGATGATTTTTTAGATGATTTTTTAAAGGATGTTAAGAAAGCGCGCATAATTGTAACGGTCAGTTGGTAGATTTTTTTCACATGGCAGGTATAATAAGGACAATCTTAAATTTGGGAGGTTTCTTTTATGAGTTTGGGAAGCAATTTGTTTCAGGCGAGAAAAAAGAGCGGGTTTTCACAGGAGGAGGTTGCAGAAAAATTAGGTGTCAGCCGACAGACCATTTCCAAATGGGAATTGGATGAAACGCTTCCGGACATTTGCCAATCGAAAAGGATGGCGGAGTTGTATCACCTGACTTTGGATGAATTGATAGAGTTTGATCCTGACTTGCAGGAAATAGAGCGCTTCATTGAGGACGCAGACGAAGAAAAGCAGTCAAGGATTAACTGGACAGAGATGTGGGGTAAAAAATACCCTGTTTTAACCACCTATCAGCAAATCGTCAAGATTCAGGATTACATCACGCCATTAGAAGAGCTGCAAAACCGTCTGAAAGCGGAGTATGGGTATCATGATCTGGATGCATTTTTAGTGCTGAAAGATATCTTGGCACAGATGTGGAATCAAAAAAATAACTGGCCAGAAGCAGGCTCTTAAACAGAATTGCCAGCAGCGACCCTATGATCCCGCCACACACACCAGACCGTAATGGTAAGAATGACCACTGCACCGCCGAGCAGCGCAAAAACACCGGGCGCCTCCCTGGTAAAGAGAAAGACCCAAACCGGATTGAGCAGCGGCTCGATTGCTGAGAGCAGCGAACAGACAAGCGGTGGGCAGTCTTTGACTGCGATACCATAAAGCACATAAGGAATGCCCAGCTGGACAATGCCCAGTACCAGAATACTCCCTATCGCGGTGGGGCTCATCGTTGTTTCGGTGAGGAAAGCGGCAGGAATTCCCACGATCGCAGTAAACAGGTGGCCAAGCAGCAGACCGCTCATCCGGCTTTCAGGGTCGGTGTAGCCTGTCAGCAGAAACATACAGGCCATCATCAGCCCAGCAAAGATCGCGCAGAGATTGCCAAAGAGGTTTCCGGGGGCAAGCTGGTCAAAAAAGAAGAGCGAGATGCCGCAGAGCGTTAGAAAGACGGTGATCAGATCGGCTCGTGCGAACCGCTGTTTCAGAAAGATTGCCGACAGAATCAGAATAAAAACCGGGGCGGTAAACTGAAGGACAATCGCATTTGCAGCAGTGGTATATTTATTGGCAGTGACAAAACCAAGGAAGGTCAGGCAGGTGAAAATCCCGCTTACAATCGAAGTCCGATTGATCCGCATGTGCATCCGGCAGGCGCCCAGATAAACAGCCATACATCCTGCCGCAAGCAGGCTGCGCGCGCCTGCGATGGTCAGAGGGTGCCAAGGAATCAACTTGATAAAAATACCCGCAATACTCCAGAGCGATGCGCAGATTGCCATGAGCAGGATTGCGCGCCGCTCTGTACTTTTGGTTGCCATATCGAAAAAGCCTCCTTACAAAAATCCGAGTGGGGAGTGGGGAACTGTTTGTCCAAAAACACAGGAAATCTCAGAGATTCATCATACCCCAAATAACCGTAAAATGCAAGTTTCAGCAGAATTTTAAAAGAGGACTTGCGTAGCAGGGCAAAAAACGGTATAATGACAAAAGTACTCTGTTTCAACAGGGAAGAGATTTTGGAGGTATTCGTATGAACGAAAACACAGCAGCCATGATACAAACATTTATTCCAATGGTTCTGATCTTGGTGGTCTTTTATTTTTTTCTGATTCGGCCGCAGAAAAAACGTGAAAAAGAGACACAGGAGATGCGCAACAGCCTTGAAGTTGGGGATGAGATCGTCACAGTGGGCGGCATTATCGGGACCGTTGTTTCGATGCGGGAAGATCATCTTGTAATCGAGACTGGATCGGACCGCAGCAAAATCCGGATCACCCGCTGGGCTGTTCAGATGAATAACACTTCGCACGAGAAAGCTTCATCCAAATCCAAATAAAATGGAGAAGGCATATCCAGGTGTCCGGCTGAATACCCTGATTAAAAAGGGGGAATTGGTATGAAACAGCCTGATATGTATGGAATCAAACGGTTTCTTCGTCCGGTGGTTTATGGAATTGTGGCTGGAACGGTTGCCTGTTTTCTGCTGCTGACTTTCATGTCGGTGGTGATGCAGTTCCGTGATCTTCCGCAGATGCTGATTACGTTTGTTGCAACCTTAACCTTTGTGTTGGGAGGTTTGGTTGCCGGATATGTCAGCGCAGCCTTTTCCCGGGAACGGGGCATGTTGGTGGGAGTTTGTTGTGGAATCTGCATGTTTTTACTGCTTGCATTCACCAACCTTACGGTGAATGGTCCAGATTTCTGCGCAGTGGCATTTACCAAATTGGCAGCCGTGTTGTTTGCCTCCGCATTGGGCGGGGTAGTCGGGGTCAACAAGCGGAAAAAGTTCCGCTGAACCGATTGAATTTGTCGGAATTTATGGTATAATGATATTATAATTTGGAAATCTCAAAGGAAAGAGGAATTGGATTATGAAACATGTGAAAACGATCAATCACGCGAATCTGAAAGAGTCTGCTGTAAAAGGTGGCTGCGGGGAATGCCAGGCATCTTGTCAGTCTGCCTGCAAGACTTCCTGCACAGTTGCAAACCAGAAATGTGAGCGTAAACAGAAGTAAAAGATCAGTGCGTTATGGTAGGGCAGCTAATTGCGGCTGCCCTATTTCGTTTCGTTATTTGGAGAAAGGATTCTATGATACATAAATACCAATTAAATGGATTTTATATTGTGCTGGACGTCAATAGTGGTGCCGTCCACCTGGTGGATGCGCTGTTTTTTGAGCTTTTGGATTATGTGGATGGAGAACATCTGCCGGAGAACTGCCCGCCACAGATTTTAGAGAAATTATCTGACCGTTATTCGGAAGCGGAAATCTGTGAAACCTATTCAGAAATCGTCTCTCTGCATCAAGCAGACCAGCTTTTTTCTGCGGACGATTACGACAGATTTGCAAAAATGATGACACCATCTCCAGTCAAGGCGATGTGCCTGCATATTGCACATGACTGCAATCTCCGCTGCCAATACTGTTTTGCCGATACTGGCGAATATATGGGTCATCGCCAGCTTATGTCGTTTGAGGTGGGGAAAGCGGCGATTGACTACCTGATAAATCATTCCCAAGGCCGGCATAATCTCGAGTTGGACTTCTTTGGTGGAGAGCCGCTAATGAACTTTGACGTGGTGAAACAGGTTGTGGAATATGCTCGTGCACAGGAAAAAATACATCATAAACTGTTCCGATTCACAATTACGACCAATGGTGTTCTGCTGGATGACGATAAAATTGCGTTTATCAATCGTGAGATGTCCAATGTAGTTCTTTCGATTGATGGACGTAGGGAAGTCAACGACCGTGTACGTGCGCGGGTGGATGGCAGGGGATGTTATGATACGATTATGCCCAAATTCCAAAAGCTCGAAAAAGCTCGCAGGGGTGGAATTTTTGATCAATATTATGTCCGCGGTACCTTTACACGGTATAATAAGGACTTTGCGGAAGATGTGCTGCATCTGAACGAAATGGGTTTCGATCAGATCTCTGTCGAACCTGTTGTTGCAGACCCTTCCGCACCTTATGCGTTAACAGAAGCTGACCTACCGGAGGTATTTGCCGAATATGAACGGTTGGCAAAAATGATGATTGAACGTGCAGGAACCGAAAAAGAGTTTAACTTTTTCCATTTTATGATAGATCTCGATCAGGGGCCATGTGCGATCAAACGGCTGCGTGGCTGTGGCTGTGGCAATGAATATGTGGCGATCACACCCGATGGTGATGTTTATCCTTGCCATCAGTTTGTTGGTCATGATGACTGGAAGATGGGGAATGTATTCGAGCAATCATTAGACCAAAAGCGAAAAGCACAATTTGCAGCAGCGACCGTTTATGGCAAAGAGGAGTGCAGACATTGCTGGGCAAAATTCTATTGTTCGGGCGGATGTAATGCCAACAGTATGCAATATCGTGGGGATATTCTGAAACCACATACGCTTTCCTGTGAGTTGGAAAAGAAACGGGTGGAATGTGCGATTATGATAAAAGCTGCTCTGATGGATCAGGAATAAATGTGGCGGATACGGCATATTCTTTCTTAGTGGAATTGCTACAGAAAGGATGGCTGAAATGTACATTTCGGTGACAAGCTGGCGGAATCTATTGCGAACAAGAGCCGTGGGAAACTCTTCAGAACATGGAGAGTTTATCCCGCGGCCATCTTTTATGTTCGTAAAAGGGAAGTTATTTTTTTATCTGCTTGAGGGAATGTTCCTGGCAGGAGTGTTTGTAGGAACGATGCTCATCAGTCACGCGGAAGAGGAAACACTCCAGATGCTGCAAACAGTACTTGGAGGATATGTTGGGCAGCGTCAGATACAGAGCTTTTCCAGCATAGCGCTTTCAACTTTTGTTTCTCTGTTTTCCTCTCTGTTGGTCTTGTTTTTTTGTGGGCTATGTACGATTGCACAACCGATCGTCTTTTTGGCTCTACTATTTAAAGGGCTAGGGTACGGATTTTCGCTAGGGATGCTTTATGCGCAATATGGAAATGCTGCGGTGCCATATGCATTTATCCTTCTGATGCCTACCATCTATTTTGGTGCTCTATTACTGATCGCTGCCGGAAAAGTTTCGGTCAGAATGTCTATCCATCTGTTCCGTTCAACGCTTCCGAACGGAGAAAAAACAGAACTTAATCGAATGAAGCGCTACTGTATAAAATTTATTTTGTTTGCTGCAATCTGCGGAATGATCGCTTTAGTTGACGCTCTGCTCTGTTATAAACTGGGAGGCCTATTTCTCTTCTGATGGATTAACCTTGGGAACCTTTGGTTTTTTAGCAGGTTTTACGGTAGAAAGAGGAGAATTTTGGGCCGCATCCTCCATCTGGCGATTGGATAGATGAGTATAGATCTCGGTGGTCGAAAGGCTGACATGCCCTAAAATTTCCTTCAGTATACGGATGTCTACATTGCCATGTTGATACATCAAAGTAGCGGCAGTATGCCGAAGCTTATGCGGAGAATATCCCTGTCCCGAAAGTCCGGCCTGCTTCAGACATTGTTCGATGATCTGTTCTACCCGTCGAGGGGAGAGTCTGGTTCCACGAGAGGAGAGAAAGAGCGCATCCTTATGGACGGTATTTGCAGTCGGCTTCCGAACAGACAGATATGCATCCAGAGCACGTCGGCACGCATCATTGATATAGACAATCCGTTCTTTATTTCCTTTTCCAAGCAATTTAATGGTATCCTCACGAATATCTGAAAGGTTAATTCCTATCAGCTCGGAAAGCCTCATTCCGCAATTAAGAAACAGCGTTACGATACAGAAATCCCGTTCATATGTTTTTCCCGTGGGATCGATGTGGGCAAGTAAATCCAGACTTTCCTCCAATGTTAGATATTTGGGTATGGCCTTTTTTACTGATGGGACTTCCAGATTTTCAACAGGATTTCTTTTGAGTTTATTGGTTTTTATTGTAAGATACTGGAACATAGCGCGGATGGACGAAACTTTTCTGGAACGAGTTTTTGCATTGTTTTCGCGCTGGTCCATTGTATAGGTAAGGAATTGATATACGTCTGCTAAAGAAATCTGTTGGAGTGTTTCAAGGCTCACATCCTGAATCGAAATCTGCTGAAAAGCTTCAGGATCATTTTTGAGATCATCAGACAAATGCTTGGTGCACTTAATATAACGGAGAAAAGTACGCAGATCGATATAGTAGGCATCGACTGTACGTTTGGAACGCCCACGGATGGTGAGCATGTAAAAAAGAAACTCCTGTAAGTAGTCGGGACAATCTTGATAGTCTGCCATGTGTAAATCCTCCTACTAAATTTTTGGGCCCCCTTAATTTCGCTAAATTTTCATTTAGCGAAATTACTTGTCTTTATTTTACATCTCCTCCCCCTAGTTTGTCAAGCCTTTCCATGATCTCATTTAACTTTTCTATGATTGCATCCCGCTTTTGGTATCGCCTGCGAACTTTCAAGATTTTTCGCTTTTCCTGATGTGTGAAAAAATCACACTTAATAGTTGGACAGCATCCACGCTGTCGCATAATTAGGCAGTGATACAGCTTGTCATGATGCATGGCCATTTTGGGACAGTCTATCCGCGCGCACACTTCACAAAGACACTTCCAGCAATCGTAAAGGCCGTATTTACTCTCATAGTTACTCACACAACCCCGCTCCCATTAACTTTAACTGTTTTCCCGCTCATTCGGCTGGAACATCCCGAACCGCCTGCATCTTCCGAATCAGCGCTTGCTGCCGGTCATTCATTTTCTTGTCTTTTACCATTGACACCATCTTTTCGCTATCCCAATCAGACAGCATCAGCCAGGTTTTCATCGAGCTCCCCGCCTGCCCATAAAGATATCTTTGCAGACTATCCAGATTGTACGAAAGCCCGCCCTTATACGCTAGCCGGATTGGTTCGCTGTTGTCCAGAAACCGTCGCCACCATGCAACTGTCTCCGAGCGGTCAAGCTTACTTTCTCTCTTTTTCACGAACCGTAGCTGATTTGCCATCAACCCGAGATAGACTGCGGAGATGTCCTGGCTCTGGTTCCACTCGCGGATAAAGCTGTCCGCTGCATCATTCCTAAACTGGAACTCACAGCGTATCCATCCTTCCGGTATTTCGACTTCTTCCTTTAAGCGGGTTTTCCGTTCGAGGGTTTTATTATAGATTCGGAGCATCGTGCGCGATTGCGGGGAACCGAAATCAATCGTTTCCTCCCTGCCCTGCACCACTCGCGGAGCAGACTTCCAGCGGGATATATACCGTCCGTGTAGCGTGTAGCGGATAAGATTCCCTATCTTGAGTTCCCCGAAGGTATCACAGGCGATATCCAGCCGGCTGAAATTGTGTGTCCGGATTCCCTCCACCGAGCGGATCAGGCCCAGCCAATCTAACCGAGGGTTCAATGTCTCCAACAGCCTGCATCCCTCGCCCGAAAGATCAATCATGATTGTATCGCAGTTTCCCCATGCAAACCGGATACCGCCAAGATAGTATTCCTGCAGATAGCCGTACCTGCCGTTTCGCTGGCTGAATTCCAGATTCCCCGGCAGGCCCAACAGTTTCATTAAACCCCGAAGGATCATTCCATCTGCGAAGTAAGGCGCCTCAAAAAACACCTCGCTTTCCTCTCCGGTAAACTTGCCAGGATATGCATATTCTTTCAAAAAACAGTGGATTCCTACTGTAAAGGTGAGCCAGTCGACTAAAATTTTTCTTTCAATTTTTAATTCCCCCTAAACCTGCGCCACAAGCGGCTTGAAGGGTATTTTCCATGTCCATTATTGCCCCCGTGATACAGGTCGGGGGCCGATGCCCCAGAGCGTGCCCCGGAGCATCCAGTTATTAGGATATTCCACCCTGCCCCCAGGCGCAAATTAGTGCGTAGGGAAGCATTTTTTGCTGAACAGTAGTGGAGCAGTGCTGGGCCTTGCCCTTTCCGGACCCCTGCGGCCGTTCTGAGATTCCCGGCCATCTTGGAACAAGGGTACTGGGGATCGCGGCTTTGCCGCGTCATGCGCCATCCGGCGCGCTGGACGCAGGGTCAGCGACCCTGTACCCTCCACAGCGTGCAGCAGATTCGCGTCAGTAGAAACCGATATACCCGGCCTGACTGCCATTATCCCGCAGCGATTCCACCGGCAGCGGGCCGCGAACACTCCCGAGAGACAAGCGCACCGCGGCCTATAGTCCGTGCAGCATTCCCCGTCGCCCTCTCCCCGCCTTGCGGCGGGACGAGGACAACGAGAAATGCAGCGCGTCCAAGCGACCTGTACCGCGTTTATCCCTCGAGATAACATCCAGTTGCCGTATCCACTCGATTACCTCATAGGTGTCAAAGGATCGGTGGAACGCATTCACCATAGCCAGAGAAAGACCGCTGGCCTTGTATGGCCGTAGCAAATGTGACCATAGATTGCAATCCCTCTTGATATTTCATGCCCAATCTTGCCAGATTATGGCAAGTCATTCCAGCCGAAAGGCCCGTACGTTCCATATCCTGTTGGATATACGTTTCAAGATCTCCTTTAGCGACAACCGTAATACGCATAAAAAATAACCTCCTAATAAATTTATGCATAGATTTTCCATAGTTTTATTTTATCACAAAATGTTCTATTATTGAACTGTTATAATGTTCAATAATAGGGCATCTTTTTGATAAAAAGTGCTATAATAGATACAAAGGAGGCGCGGTTATGTACAAAGAAAATTTCCCAAATAGAATCAAGAAAGCGCGTTTGGATGCAGGCTACACCCAATCAGAAGTTGAAGAAGTCACCAAAATAAGACGTTCCAAAATATCAAAATTAGAGACTGGATTATTAGAGCCGGACTTGGAAACTTTGGGGACATTGGCGGAGTTTTATGCCGTGTCTATTGATTGGCTGCTGGGAATCGGGCAACGGGAAAAAACGTCAGTAGACCACGAAGATTTCGTGAACAGACAAAGAAGAGCTTTGGCAACTGAGTTAGCCAAGAGTGAAGCGTTTCCTCTGAATGTTCTTTTTGATATTCAGGATCAATTGATTAGCAAAGGGATTATAGAGGATACTAGGTCTCCAGAATCTCTCGAAAAATATATCGAGTATAGGCGAAAAAAGATGGCTGCAAAATAGTCGCGTCCGTTCCCCCTCCTTGTAAGGTTAACAAAAACCGAACCCCCTCTGGCTTTTTGCTTCACCATTGGTGAAATCAAAAAACCAGAGAGGATTCGGTATCTTTCAACTCTATAAATCTGGGGAATCCCTCTGACTTGCACTCCTAGATTTTGGAATATTTTAAGATGAATTTTCATTTAACAAAATTACCTGTATTTATTTTACATCCCATCCTGTGAGTTTATCAAGCATCTTGACGAAGTGGATAACGCAAAACGTCTTTTAAACAAATAAAAGAGCACCTGTTTTCCAATACTCTCTGAAATGCCACTTGATTTCCTGCCGTTTATTCGTTATAATATAAGTACAGGGACACCACAAGACGGTGGCCCTAGTGCTGACTAAAAAATAGCCGCTTCCTTTGACCGAGGGCGGCTATTTTTTTATGGTTCTAAGTATTTCCAACAGTATGTATAACATAATGATGCAATATACCATTTCCATAGCGTCACCCCCTTTCACGGGAGTGGCCAC
>NZ_KE159660.1:0-13925 GCF_000403395.2 Anaerotruncus sp. G3(2012)
GGATGCCCGGTCCCGTCCGGGCGGACGGCTTGTTTTTTGCTTGTGCAAAAAGCAAGGTAAAAAGCACACATAAGGGGGTTCCCCCTTATGTATCCCCCAGAAGGGTGCCCGCCTTTGGCTGGGTGGAAACGACACGCATGTCAGTGCCCGCCCCGACCTGTTTTTTGCCCAGGCAGGGCATACTCACTCGACCCGGGCTGTGCCGCAAAACCCCTCTACACAGTGCCCGACCGGACTGGCGCACAAAGCTTGCCGGGGAGGGGTCGCTGCGGCTTGCAGTCCGGGCTGAAAGCCCGGGAAGCGAAGGGCGTTGTTTTGGTCTGGAAGCAAATGGACATTGTCACGACTGGGCCTCGACGACCGCGACCGAGGAATCCCCTGCCCGGGACTGTCCGACAGCGGCATCCGCGAGCCGCACGAAATTTTTATACGAGCTGGTTGCCCCGGCGATGGCCTGCACCTGTGAGACGTCGCCGCCCGCCTCAAGGAACTGCGCCCCGTAGTTGCGGGTGTACTCGTTTGGATAGGTGCCGTTCAGGCCCCCCATCGTGCGCATATACGGGATATCCCAGGATTTGAGGTATCCGCTGGGGCCTTTGGCGTTGTACTCGATCGAGACCAGGTGCCCATCACTGACACAGATGGTCACAAACTCCATCCAGCCGTGGGAATAGTCCGACATCCGCGCGGTGTAGTACCCATCGTTGAGAGTGTCGCCCTTCTGGTTGCATCCGGCGGCGGAAAAGGCTATCACCGCCGCCAGCACCAGGCTGCAAATTCTGCGTTTCATCCAAATCCCTCCTTACACCTGTACGCTGTCGCTCTGGTTTTTGCGCAGATTAAACTGCTCGGAAATCCGCTTGAGCGCTTCGGCCTGTTGGGTCATCTGCTGGCTGGCCGCAGCGGCCTCCGCACTCTCGTTCAGGTTCTGATCGCTCAGGCTGGAAATCTCGTTGATCTCGCCGATGATCTCATCGAGCGCGCCTTCCTGCCGCTGCACCGAGCTGACCAGCCCCTCCATGATTTTGGTGACCTCTTTGGAAATCTCCTCGATCTTTCCCATCGTGCGGGCGCTCTGGTTTGCGAAGTCCAGGCCTTCCGCCACCTGGCGCTGGGAGTGCTCGAGCATTTCGCCTGTCTTTTGTGCGGACTCGGCGCTCTGGTTGGCCAGCAGGCGCACCTGCTCGGCCACCACCGAAAATCCCTTGCCCGCGCTGCCCGCGTGCGCCGCCTCAACCGAAGCGTTCAGGGCAAGCAGGTTGGTCTGGAACGAGATATCCTCCATCAGCTTGGCGATCTTGCCGATCTCTTTCGCATTGCTGTCGATCCGGTCCATCGCGGTGAGCAGCAGCTCCATCTGCCTGCCGCCCTGGGCGAGCTGGTCGTTGACCCGCTCCATCAGCACCTCAGCCTGCTGTGCATGGTCGTTCACCATCCGGATATTGCTGAAAATCGTGTCCGATTCGCTTCTCAGATGGGTCACCGAAGCGGCCTGACGCTCGGACGAATTGTTCACCCGCTGGGCGCCGCCCGCAAGCTCAAGCGATTCGCTCAGAATGTTGGCGGAGACTGTTTGCAGCTCGTTCATAACGTTGTTGAGATATTCAATGATCCGGTTCAGGGAATCCTTCATTACCACAAAATCCCCTGCAAATTCCCCGCTGACCGTAACATCCAGATTCCCCTCCGAGAGCCGGGAGAGGGTGTCGCGCAGTTCGCCGAGATAGCCATTGATGTCGCCGACCGTCTCACGCAGCGCAGCCGCGAGGGTTTCGGCCTCGTCGCGGGTGGAAAACACCTCGACCGGGCTGGCCAGGTCGCCCTCGGACAGCCTTTGGATCCGCCCGGTGACACTGCCCAGCGAATCGGAAATCTTCCGGCTGAACCTTCTGATCCGGATGAGCGCTGCTGTAAGGAGCAGCAGGACCACCAGCAGGGTCCAGAGGATCGCTCTGTTGCCGATCTGCATGAAGTCGGCGCGCGGCACCGCAATGCAGATCGTCCAGTTGGTGCCCCGTACCGGCGCGTAGGCCAGAAAAGTGGCCTCGCCGTTCATCTTCAGGCGCGCCGCGCCGATCTCCCCGGTCGATGCCCGGGCCATCCGGTCGTAAAGCTCCTCCCCCTGGTCGAGGCCGGCAAGCACGTTCGAGCCCTCCGCTACCTTCGCCCGATCGGGGCTGGCCATCAGCCGGCCCTCCTGGTTGAAGATATACGCTCCGCCGGTGCGGCCGAGGTTGATGTTGGTCATCACATCGTTGAGCACATCATATTTATAACACCCCACCAGATAGGAGATCGTATTGCCCTCGCTATCCAGAACCGGTGTGCCGATCGTGATCTGAAGGTCCCCGTTTGCAAGGGTGTGGGTGTCGTCGATCACCAGATAGCCGGTCTCCTTCATCTTTTTATAAATGCTTTCGCCGCTGATGTCAGCCGGGGCGTCCCCTTCGCCCATCTCCCGGTAACCGTCAGAGTCATAAAGGGTGAGCGACAGGAACTCAATCCCCGAAACCATCCGCTCAAGCAGGGCCTTTTTCTCGTCCCGGGGGGTTTGGGGATTCGTCAGCTCGTGGTTATCCGAAATCAGATAGAGCCGGTCCGCGAGCAGGTGCAGGTTGCCTTCCACCGTCTGTGAGGCAGTGCGCACCAAAGGTTTCAACACATTAAGCATGATGGATTCCGTCATATATCGGGTGGTCACGAAAAGAATTCCCACCACCGTGGCTGCAAGAATCAGGACGATTGCAACCGTATTGGCGACAATTTTTTTGCGAATGCTTGTCAAGGCTACCTTACTCCTTTTTGTGCAGCGGTGCAGCACCTTATGGCAGCATCCGTTTGGCGCCAGACCAAACGGATAGGCGCCCGCGCCTTCCTCGGGTCTTCCCGGCTAACGCCGAAGCGCGGCATACGCCGCGACGACCCTGCGGGCCACCTCACGGGTTAGGGGTCGGCGACCCCTCCCCGTGGGCCCCTCCCTTCCGGGCGGGGGGAGCTTTTTGTGCAGCTGCGCAGCACGTTACTTTATTGATAAGATGTGTGCCGCAGGCGGCACTGGGATGCGGGGAGTCCGCCCCCGCGCGGGGACTGTTTCTGTGCAGCGGTGCAGCACGTTACTTTATTTTAAGAGGTGTGCCGCGAGCGGCAGAGGATGCCCGGTCCCGTCCGGGCGGACGGCTTGTTTTTTGCTTGTGCAAAAAGCAAGGTAAAAAGCACACATAAGGGGGAAGCCCCCTTATATATCCCCCGGAAGGGTGCCCGCCTTTGGCTGGGTGGAAGGGACACGCATGTCAGTGCCCGCCTCAACCTATTTTTTGTCCAGACAAGCCCTCCCACTCGCCCCAGGCTGTGCCGCAAAACCCCACTACTCTGTGCCCGATCGGGCCGGGCTTCCCAGCTTGCCGGGGTGGGGCACACGGGGAGGGGTCGCTGACCCCTCGCCCGTGAGGCAGCCCGCAGGGTCGTCGCGGCGTATGCCGCGCTTCGGCGCTAGCCGAGAAGACCCGAGGAAGGCGCCCTGCGCCTATCCGTTTGGTCTGGGGCCAAACGGATGCTGCCTTTGACCCCTCGCCCGTGAGGCGCATCCTGCCCGAGCGTCGCGCGGAGCGCGCGTCGGGCCGCAGGTCCGAGAAGTCCCCCGAAGAAGGGCGCTTGCGCCCCGGAAGTTTGGTCTGGAATCCAAACTTCCGTTGCCCTCAGTCCCTCTTGTGGGGTGCGCCGAGCGGCTGTCGCGGCCTTGGCCGCGCTTCGCGCCTGCGCGAGAAAGCCGCGCGTGGGGGCGTTTTGGTCTGGAACCCAAAACGCCCCGCACCCTGGAATCCAAACTTCCGGGGCCTTGTTGCCGCAGAAAATGTGGGCTGCCGCAAGACAGCCCTTTTTTAAATATGCATGGGTACTGGATTCTGATCCAAGCCTGTTTGAGGCAGAAGGAACAACCAGATCTTTCGTAAAAAAATGAACAAGCGCAGGGAAAAAGCACAGGGATACCGGATATACCCTGCGCATTTTTGACGCGGCAGATGCTTCTTTTTATGTAAAAAGACAGTAATTTCGATTTCTCAAACAGCCCTTAATAGGTCCATTCCCCGCGGTTGACAGATTTGATCCGCATGACCCCGTCCTCAGCGGTGAGATAAAGGGT
The DNA here is from genome assembly GCF_000403395.2 of Anaerotruncus sp. G3(2012). Taxonomy (GTDB): domain Bacteria; phylum Bacillota; class Clostridia; order Oscillospirales; family Ruminococcaceae; genus Anaerotruncus. Next base: position 4,142 of record NZ_KE159660.1, read on the forward strand.
ACGGCCGTAATTTTTCCCTGTATCATCGGCAATAATCGGGATTCGCAGCGTTGCGAGCGCCTGTTTCACCGCGGCAATATTGCGCTGCCCGATATTGGAAATCGCAGAATTGCCTGTAGACGAAAACATCTGCGCGCCCCCCGCGATCTTCGCCTTGATCCGCGGCCGCTGCGCCCCCGCGGATTCCATCTTTTTCAGCAGCATCGGAATCGCGGTATTGGCGAACCGCATCGCCTGTTTTGGGTCGCTTCCGGTAAGCGAGCTGGAAGGCAGCATAATATGGGAAAGTCCTGCAACCTTGGTAACTGGGTCGTACATACAGATTCCCACACATGATCCCAGCGCATAGGTCACCAGCGTGTCGGGAGCTTTTACCACATTCAGATCTGAAATGCCAACTGTTACCGTTTTGCTCATATCTCTATCCCCAAGCTTGTCATAATCTTTTCAAGGGAGTCACTTTCCGGAATCATCAGGATGTGGCTGTTGAAGTTTGCCGCGTGGTGGCTGTCGTCGCGGACAAAATCGTCCCCAATGAAGATGATCTTATCGCTGATGTCCGCATAGTAGACCGCCGGCACGCTGACGATAGCGCCCGCCATATCCATACAGATCGACGGCACCGAAATATTGATCGAAAGGCCGGTCATATCCGCAATCGCGTTGACATAGGACGCGGCCATGATATTGCCGACCTCCTGCATCGCCGAGGCGCTGATCTCGTCCATCTCGTCAAAGCTGTTGTACATATCGCCCATCAGCGCGCTAAGCGCCATATGCGCGAACTCCTTGTGGAGCAGGAACATAATCATTCCCTTAATATCGTCCTCAAGCTGGAGCAGCAGCCCGACCATCATAGTTTCGGGGCCGCCCAGGGCCTCCACGACCTGGTCATAATCGAGGATCTGAACCGATGGCACCCCGATATTCACCGGGCAGCTCAGAAACTCCGAAAGCGAGGTAGCCGCATTGCCAGAACCGATATTCCCGATCTCCCGCAAAACATCGATCTGGAGACTGTCCATTTTCTCGTAATCCATCTTATTGAAATCCTCCCTAAAATGATTGTCTGTTTATCGCAGGCTGTTGACCGTCTGCTCCAGTTCGTCGGCGGTCTGCACCATTTTTGCGCTGAAGGAAAAGGCTTTTTGGGTCACAATCACGTTGGTCATCTCCTCCGCAAGGTCGGTGGACGAGCGCTCGAGCGCGCCGCTGACGATACGGTAGGGTTTGTCCTTGTCGGGGGCTTCGGGGATGCCGGAAAGCTCGGTTTCGCGGTAGTTGTTCTCCCCCACCGATTCCACCCCGTACGGGTTCGGGAAAACGTAGACCCCCACCTTTTCGGTCAGGTTCTTGGTGTTGAACATCCCGTTCGGCTCCCGGTCGAGCTTGATGCGCGCGCCCTTGGCGTCGAGCACGAACGAACCGTCGAAAGTGACGAGATAGCCGTTCTTCTCCCCTTCCAGCCCGATGTCAAAAGCGCCGTTGCGGGTATACTGGACGGTGCCGTCCCGCCGCTCAACCGCGAAAAAACCTTCCCCGACCAGCGCAAGGTCGAGGTTCTGCTCGGTCGAGACCAGGTTCCCCTGCCGGAACACCAGGTTCGCCTGCTCCAGGCGCACCCCATGCCCGTTCAGATGGCGGCTGCCGAACGGCTCCTCATATTCCTCCTGCCCCGCCTGCGCGGCTTCGGCAGCGGCCTGCCCGCCGTCGTCCGGGTTGACGTACATCTCGTTATAGAGCAGTTCCTTGAACATCCCGCGGAACGCCTTGTACCCGTTGGTGTTGACATTGGCGATGTTGTGGGAGAGAATGTCCATCTCGTTTTGGAAGGTCACAAGACCCGATACTCCGTTGTAAAATGCGATATTCAAAATCGAGCACCTCGTTTCTATAATTCTGCAACAACGCCCTTCGCTTCCCGGCCCTTTGGCCCGGACTGCGAACCGGCTCGGCCCGATCGGTCACCGGGCGCATGTTGTTTTGGGTTCCAGACCAAAACAACGCCCTTCGCTTCTCGGGCTTTCAGCCCGAAGCGCGCTTACGCGCGACGCTCGGGCAGGATGCGCCTCACGGGCGAGGGGTCAGCGACCCCTCCCCGTGTGCCCCTCCCCGGCGAGCTGGCTGGCTCGGCCCGATCGGGCACTGTGTAATGGGGTTTTGCGGCACAGCCCGGGTCGAGCGGGCGGGGCCTGTCTGGGCAAAAAACAGGTCGGGGCGGGCTGTGACATGCGTGTCTTTTCCGCCCAGCCAAAGGCGGGCACCCTTCCGGGGGTTCCATAAGGGGGCTTCCCCCTTATGTGCACTTTTGGTCCCTTTTCGTGCATCCGAAAAGGGACCCGCCGCGCGGGGGCGGATACCCCGCATCCCGGTGCCGCCTGCGGCACACCTCTTAAAAAGGCAAGGTGCTGCGCAGCTGCACAAAAAAGGCAACGTGCCGCGCAGCTGCACAAAAATCACAGCGAAGCGATCTGCTGCGCAGCCTTCTGGTTGATCTTATCGACGATCTGCAGCGCCGAGCTGCACGCCTGGAACGCCCGCTGGGCCTCGATGGCGAGGGTATACTCGCGGTTGAGGTCGACATTGGACCGCTCGGTCCAGCCCTGCACGAGGATGGTGCGGTCATTGATCTGCTCATTGAGGGCGATATCCTCGACCTGGAACATCCCGTTTTCGGCAACCACCATTTTTGCGTCCTGGGGCGGCTGGGTGATGAGCAGGCGGTCGATCACGGTGCCTTCTGCGTCGTAGACCTGGCCGTCGGTCTCAATGATAAAGTCGGTATGCAGCTCCTCAAACTGGATGGGGCCTTTCTCGCCGAGCACCCGGCCAACCCCCGGCAGCACCAGGAACCCTTCGGCGTCGATATCGAAATTCCCGTTGCGCCCGAGGTATTGGGTCTGGTTGCCCTCGGCGTCGGTGACCTGGTAGTTGAAAAACCCGTCCCCGTTGATCGCCACATCGAACGGCCTGCCGGTTTCCTCGAGCGAGCTCGGGTCGAACTGGGTCGGCACATCCGAAACCACCCGGATCGGTGAACCCACGCCGATCGCACTCGGACCGTTCATCCGCTCATAACGGGTCATAAACTCCTGGTCAAACGTGGTGCTCACCACCCGGGACGCGCGGAACCCGGGGGTCTGGGAGTTCACCATGTTGTTGGTGAGCACATTCAGCGTCCGCTCCTGCATCAGGATACCCGATGCGGCGGTGTAGAATCCTCTCAGCATATAGCCTCAACCTTTCATATATCGTTCGAGCTTGTCACGCAGTTTCTGGATCAGCTTGCGGTTGATCTGGCCAATCCGCTGTTCGCTTACCCCCAGTATACCGCCAATTTCTTTCATGGTCAAGTTTTCGTAATAATACATCGAAAGAACAAGACGTTCCTGCTCGTTGAGCGCGTCAATCCCTTCGATCAGCTGCTGCCGCAGCTCCTGCGCATCCACCCGGCTTTCGGGGTCGGAGTCGCGGTTGTCGCTCTGCCAGAGCAGCCCGCCGATCTGCGCGCCGTCCACCAGCAGCGATTCATAGGAAAAGATGCTCTCCCCCGAAACCTCATAGACGCATTTGTCCAGCTCTTCCGGCTTCATGCCCATCCGGTCGGCCATCTCGGCGCGGGTGGGGGTGCGGCCGAGCGAGAGGGTCAGCTCGTTGTGCACGTTGTTCAGCCGGATTGCGTTATGGCGCACCCGGCGGGGCAGCCAATCCTGCTTGCGCACATAGTCGATGATCGCGCCCTTGACCTTGGTAAATGCATAGGTCGAGAACTTTACACCGTGTCCGGGGTCGAACCGGTCGAGGCTGTCGATGATCGCGAGGATCCCCTGGTTGACCATCTCCTCAACCGCGGCGTATTTGTGGTACATATTGCTCATCTCGATTGCAACCGATTTGGCGATGTAACTGTAATGCATCACCAGCTGGTTGCGCAGATCGAGGGAACCGGTCTGCTTATATTCTTCCATCAGCTTGTCGGGGTCCTCCGCCTCCTTGCGACGGTCCCGCACTGCGGTATCCAGTTTACATCACTCCCTTCAAGGGTTGGGATGGGGTGTGCCGCAAGCGGCACCAAATGTCCGTTCCCGCACGGACGGCGGTTCTTTTTATGCAGCGGTGCTGCACCTCACCTTTTTCAAAGATGTGTGCCGCGATGCGGCACGGGATGTCCGTTCCCGCACGGACGGGCGGCTCTCTTTTTGCTCGTGCAAAAAGAAAGGCAAAAAGCACGCATAAGCGGGGGTTCCACCCCCCTTATGTATCCCCCCGGCATCCAGCCCACCCCAAGCAGGGCGGAAACGACACGCATGTCAGAGCCTGCCCCTACTTGTTTTTTTGGCCAGACAACCCTCGCCCACTCGACCCGGGCTAGAAGCAAAACGCCTTCACGTCGGTGCTCGACCGGTTCTCCGCATTCTATGCGGCTTTGGTGCTTGGGGGCGAAATAGGGTGCAAGTCAGCCTTGAGCATGAGCGCTTCGTCTGGGGGCGAGGGGGATACGTAAGGGGGTTCCCCCTTACGTGCACTTTTGGTACCTTTTCGTGCATCCGAAAAGGTGCTCGGCGCGCGGGGCCGAATACCCCGCATCCCCTGCCGCCGACAGGCGGCACTCTTAATAAAAAAGGCAACGTGCTGCGCAGCTGCACAAGCTGTCAAATGGTGATATTTCCGAGGGCTTGGATTTTGACATCCGAGTCGATCTCGTTGAACGAGAGCACCACCGCATTGAGATAGAACTGGTCAACCAGCTTTTTGAAGTAGATGCGCACGATCGGGGAAGTCAGGATGATCGGCACAGGCACGAGGTCGCGGATCTTGTCGACCTCGCGGGTGGTGGACGAGATAATCGCCTGGATGGTTTGCGGGTCGAGCGCGAGGTAAGAACCGCTCTCCACCTTCTTGACCGAACCCATGATCTGGTTTTCGATGTTCCCATCCAGGCTGATGACCTTGAGCTGGCCCGCCTCGGAGAACCGGTGGGTGATCGTCCGGCGCAGCGACTGCCGGACATATTCGGTCAGCATGTCGATATCCTTGACGGTTGCGCCGTAGTCGGCAAGCGTCTCGAGGATGGTCTCGGTATCGCGGATCGGCACGCCCTCCTGCAGGAGGTTGCAGAGGATTTTCTGGAGGTTGCCCACCGAAACGATGGCCGGGACCGTGTCGTTGACGATCGCCTCGTTGGACTTGCGCAGGTTGGCGAGCATGTTGTTGGTCTCCTGGCGGTTCAGCAGCTCGTGGGCGTGCGCCTTGACCACCTCGGAAAGGTGGGTGATAATGACCGAAGTCGGGTCGATGAGGGTGTAACCGGCAAGCTCGGCCTTGACCCGTTTGTCCTCGCTGATCCAGCGGGCCGGGATGCCGAACGCGGGTTCGACCGTCTCGATGCCGTCGACCGTGTCGTCGCCGTCGGCGGGCATCAGCGCGAGGTAATGGTCGGTCAGCACCTCGCCCTGCGCGACCTGTTCCCCCTTGATGCTGATGGCGTATTGGTTGGGGTTGAGCTGGCCGCTGTCCTTGAGGCGGACCGACGGGAAGACCATACCCATCTCCTGGGCAAACTGTTTGCGGAACATGACCACGCGGTCGACAAAGCTGCCGCCGCTCGCCTCATCGACCAGCGGGATCAGGCTGTAGCCGAACTCCATCGAAATCTGGTCGACATTGAGGAGGTTGTAAACGTTGTCGATGTTTTTGTAGAAGGCGGCTTCGTTGGTGACCTCCTCCATCGGGACCGGGCCGGCGTCGGTGGCGGCTGCGGCGGCCTGCCGCACGCTCGACTGCCGCATCAGGATCAGCCCGAGCGCGATCATAGCGATCGAAACGGTGGTCACCTGCGCCTTGGGGAAACCGATAAACATGGTGCAGAGCATCGCCATGCCGGCCATGATGAGGACCCGCGGCTGGGAAAAGAGCTGGCTGGAGATGTCCTCGTTGAGGTTGGCCTCCGAAGCCGAGCGGGTGACGATCATACCGGTTGCAACCGAGATGAGCAGCGCGGGGATCTGGGACATCAGGCCATCACCGACCGTGGAGGTCGAATAGATGCTCATGATCTCGCTAAAGCTGCCGACATTGTTGATGAAACCGACGATCACGCCGCCGATCAGGTTGATGAAGGTGGTGACGATCGACATGATCGAGTCGCCCTTGACGAACTTGGTAGCACCGTCCATGGCGCCGAAAAAGTCGGCTTCCCGCTGGATTTTCGAGCGGCGGGTGCGCGCCTCCTGTTCGTCGATCAGGCCGGAGCTGAGGTCGGCGTCGATCGCCATCTGTTTACCGGGCATCGCATCGAGGGTGAACCGGGCGGAGACCTCCGCGACACGTTCCGAACCCTTGGTGATGACCAGGAACTGGACCAAAACGATGATGAGGAAGATGACGAGACCGACGACCACGTTTCCCTGGATGACGAACTCGCCGAACGTCTTGACCACTTCACCGGCATAACCGTCCTTGGTGAGGATCGAGCGGGTGGACGAGATGTTGAGCGCCAGTCGGAACAGGGTGGTAATCAGGAGGATCGAGGGATAGATAGAGAACTCGAGCGACTCCCGGATGTACATGGTGGTCAGCAGTATGATAAAGGACAGGGTGAGGTTGCCCACAAACATAAAGTCGAGCAGAGGGGTTGGAAGCGGTATGATGATGAGGGCGACCACAGCGATGACGAACACCGAGACTGTGTTGTTAAACAGCTTCAAACTAGTTCAAATCCTTTTTCTTCAAGTTATACACGAAAGCGAGCACTTCCGCGACCGGCTGATAAAACTGCTCGGGGATCTCCCGGTCGAGGTCCACCGACTCATAAAGGCCGCGCGCGAGCGGCTTGTTTTCCATTGTTACGACCCCGTTCTCCTCCGCCACCCGCACAATCCGCAGGGCGAGGCTGTCGGCGCCCTTGGCGACCACCGTAGGGGCGAGCTGCTCCCCGGGGCTGTATTTCAGGGCAACCGCATAATGGGTCGGGTTCCGGATGACGACGTCCGCAGTGGGGACCGCCTGAATCATACGCTGCCGGGCGACCTCCTGCTGTTTCTGCTTGATCTTCCCCTTGATCTGCGGGTCGCCTTCGGTCTGTTTGTACTCTTCTTTGATCTCCTGCTTGGACATCCGCAGGTTTTTTTCGTATTCGTACCATTGGTAGAGGTAGTCTGCCGCCGCCACGAACACCATGATGATTGCCGCGGTGCGCGCCAGCTCGAGGATGATCTCCCCGGTATAGGCCATCGCGCCGGGCACCTCCATCTGCATCAGACGGGGCATGAGCATAAATCTGTCTTTCAGGGAACGGTAGATAATATATGCGAGGATAAAGATTTTTGCGAGGGATTTCAGCAGCTCGATAAACCCGCGCAGCGAAAAGAGTTTTTTGATCCCTTCGATCGGGTTGAGCCGGTTGAACTTGGGCTTGAGCGACTCCCACGCGAACAGGCCGCGGGTCTGGGCGACAGTGAACAGGATCGAGACCAGCCCGCCGATCATCAGCAGGGGCAGCGCCGCCACCGCAAACGCGATAAACGCCTGGATCATGAGCACCCGCAGCTGCGCGGTGTCGAGCGTTTCAACCTGGGAGATCAGCCCGAACCCCCGCAGGAGGGTGCGCCGGAGGGTGTTGTAAAAGAGCGGCCAGAGCAGCTTGAATCCGTAGAACGCGGCCAGCAGCGTCGTGACCGTCACGACCTCCTTGCTTTGAAAGATGTTGCCTTTTTTGCGTTCATCCCTTCGTCGCTTGGGTGTTGCCTTCTCGGTTTTCTCGCCAGCCGTAAAACCACCTCCTTCTGGCAGCATCCGTTTGGCCCCAGACCAAACGGATAGGCGCCCGCGCCTTCCTCGGGTCTTCTCGGGCCTGCGGCCCGAAGCGCGGCATTCGCCGCGACGACCCTGCGGGCTGCCTCACGGGCGAGGGGTCAGCGACCCCTCCCCGTGTGCCCCTCCCCGGCAAGCTTTGTGCGCCAGTTTGTTCGGGCACTGTGTAGTGGGGTTTTGCGGCACAGCCCGGGGCGAGTGGGCGGGGCGGGGCCGGCAAAAAACAGGTCGGGGCGGGCTGTGACATGCGTGTCTTTTCCGCCCAGCCAAAGGCGGGCACCCTTCCGGGGGATACATAAGGGGGAACCCCCTTATGTGTGCTTTTTACCTTGCTTTTTGCACAAGCAAAAAACAAGCCGTCCGCCCGGACGGGACCGGGCATCCTGTGCCGCCTGCGGCACACCTCTCAAAAAAGGTAAGGTGCTGCACCGCTGCACAAAAAGAACCACCGCCCGTGCGGGGCCGGACACCCCGCATCCCATGCCGCCGGAAGGCGGCAAACCTTTTCATTCAGCGGAACACCTGCAAGGTATTCTGCATATACCCCAGCATGGCTTCGATATAACCATCGAGGAAGGTGCCGACCGGGATGGCGAAGGTGTAGAGCATGACCAGCGCGAGCAGCACCTTACACTGGATGTTGATGACAAAGACATGGATCTGTGGGATCAGCTTCATCAAAATACCCATCGAAAGCTCGAGCACAAACTCGACCGCCACAAACGGCAATGCCAGGCGCAGGACGAGCGAAAACGCCTCGATGGTCAGGTCGATGAGATAGCCGGGCAGGCCGACCGGAAACGAACTGCCGCCCGCAGGGACGAGGTCAAACGAAGCGGAAAGAATCCGGATCATGACCAAATGGCTGTTGGTGGCGAAAAAGTAGAGCGAAAAGAGGATGTTCAGGAAGCTTCCGCTCGTCGAAAGCTGTAGGTTGGTGCCCGGGTCGAGCACCTTGGACATCGCCATGCCGAACTGCATATCCATGAAATCGCCGGCCATGAAGAGCATATAGTAAAACGCCTGGAAGATATACCCGCAGGCCAGCCCGATGACAAGTTCGAGCAGAACGGCGGAGGCAAGCCGGTCCTGCACCTGCGGGGCGTACGGGACGCCCGGCGCAATGACCGCCATACAGACCAGCGCCAGCCCCGCGCGGACAATGGCGGGAACATTGCGGCGGGAAAACAGCGGGTTAAAGGCGAACATCCCGACCATCCGCACGAACACGAGCAGATAGACCGGCAATGCGGCGCCGAATACCGCGCCCACCGGGCTAGAGGGTGAGGATCAGCGCGAACAGCCGGTGGATGAACTCGCTGAACAGGGTCATCATCCACGAGCCGAGCAGCAGGAGCAGCAGGGAGATAATCAGCACCTTCGGGACGAAGGTGAGCGTCTGCTCGTGGATCTGGGTGGCCGCCTGAAAAATCGCGATGACCAGTCCGATCGCAATGCTTGCCACCAGGATCGGCGCGGCCAGCTTCATCGCCAGCAGCATCCCCTCCTGAAAGATGGTCATGATCTGACCTTGTGTCATCATAAAAACCACCACCATTTTTTATACATCTGCGAAGCAGCTTGCTTTTTTTGATAAGTGTGCCGCAAGCGGCAGGAAATGCCCGGTCCCGTCCGGGCGGACGGCTTGTTTTTTGCTTGTGCAAAAAGCAAGGTAAAAAGCACACATAAGGGGGAACCCCCTTATGTATCCCCCGGAAGGGTGCCCGCCTTTGGCTGGGCGGAAAAGACACGCATGTCACAGCCCGCCTCTACCTGTTTTTTGCCCAGACAGGCCACGCCCACTCGCCCCGGGCTAGAAGCAAAACGCCTCCACATCGGTGCTCGATCGATCCCGACTTGTGAAACAACGTGCGAACGTCTGGGGGCATCCGAGGGTGCAAGTCAGCCCTGAGCATGAGCGTTTGTCTGGGGGCGCGGGGTTCTTTAAGGGGCGTCGCCCCTTAAATGCACT
>NZ_KE159660.1:14400-21707 GCF_000403395.2 Anaerotruncus sp. G3(2012)
CCTTTTCGTGCATCCGAAAAGGGACCCGCCGCGCGGGGGCGGACACCCCGCATCCCCTGCCGCCGGAAGGCGGCATCCTCTTTCAAAAAGGTAAGATGCTGCACCGCTGCATATCTCTAATGGAAGCTGCGGGCAAGGTTGCCGAGGAGCAGCCCCCACCCGTCGACAAGGACGAACATCATGATTTTGAAGGGCAGTGAGATCATCGAAGGCGGCAGCATGACCATACCCATCGACATCAGGGTGCTTGAGACCACCATGTCGATGATAAGGAACGGGAGGAAGATCAAAAAACCGATCAGGAACGCGCGTTTGAGCTCGCTCGTGATGAACGCCGGGACGACGATCTCGAAGCTGAGGTCGGTCAGGTCCTCCGGGACGGTGATCCGCTCTTCCTCCGGGCGGCGCTCGTTGGCGATCGTGAGGAACATAGCCGCGTCATCGGTGTAGATCTGGCGCACCATGAACTCCTTGAGCGGGCGCGCCCCCCGTTCGACCGCCTCGGTACGGGTGATCTCCCCGCGGCTGTAGGGCTGGTAAGCCTGGTCGTTGATCTGGCTGAACACCGGGTACATGATAAAGAGGGTTAAAAAGAGCGCAAGCCCAATCAGAACCTGGTTGGGCGGAGACTGCTGGGTTCCCATCGCATTGCGCAGGAACGAGAGCACAATGATGATCCGGGTGAAGCTGGTCATCATGATGAGCAGAGAAGGCGCAAGCGCGATCAAAACCAGCGTAAAAAGCATCTCGAGGATACCGAAGGAACTTCCGGCCCCATCGCCGCTGCCAAGGTCGAGGGTGACCATCGGCGCAGCGAACGCATGCAGAGAAAGACAGGCCACAGCCAGCACCAGCGTTACCAGGGCAGAAATCCCGAACCGCCGGAGCTGTTTTTTGAGGACCTTTCTGTTTTCGTTGACCTTATCCATCCGGTTTTTCCTTCTTCCCCCTAAACTTCCCCCCCTGCCGCCGCACCGCCTCAAAGAGCGACGCAAAATCGGCCGGGGTGGGTTCCGGCTGCCCGCCGCTTTCCGGGAACGCATCCGCGTCCAGCTCGGCAAGCAGGGTGAGCTGCTGCGGCGCCGACCCAACCAGGAACACCCGGCCCCCGGCCCGCACCAGGACCAGCGCGCGGTCCGGCCCGAGCGCAACCCGCTCGACCACCCGCAGCCTGCCGCTGCCCGCGCCCGCACCGGCTGAAAACCGCCTGCCCACAAAACGCGTACAGGCCCACGCCGCCACGACCACCAGCAGGAACATCAGCAGGCCGCCGAACACTGTCAGGACAGAGGCGGCGCCCTGCGCAGAATCGGACGGCATCAGCCGAGGATTTTCGAGACGGTCTGGAGGATGCGGTCGGGCTTAAACGGCTTGACGATGAAGTCGAGCGCGCCGAGCTGGATTGCCTGCACGACCATCGCTTCCTGGCCCATGGCCGAGCACATGACCACCTTGGCGGCCGGGTTGTTGGCCTTGATCTCCTGAAGGGCCTGGATGCCGTCCTTGTTGGGCATGGTGATGTCCATGATTACGAGGTCGGGGTTCTCTTTCGCGAAGGTGTCGACCGCCTGCTGACCATCCCCCGCCTCGACCAGGTTGGTGTAGCCCGCTTTGGTCAGACAGTTTTTAATCGTCATTCGCATAAATGCAGCGTCGTCCACAAGCATGATTTTCTTATCCATTTTCTAAATTCTCTCCTTCTAAAGCTGTTCTGAAAGTAAGCATTGAGATTCTTCCTATATCTGATCCGCTGAAAAGCGGGGTTCTCCGGGGTTTTGCCGGGCGCGCTCCGCGCCCGGTGGGTCAGCTGATGCCCGCCTTGAGGCTTTCCATCAGCTCTTTGGTGCCGACGATCTCGGTGATGCGCACGCCGAAGTTGTCGCCGATCACCACCACATCGCCGCGCGCAAGCAGCCTGCCGTTGACCACGATGTCCACCGGCGCGCCTGCCTGCTTGTTCAGCTCGATGACGGTCCCCTGCCCAAAGTCGATGATATCTTTGATCTTGCGCTTGGTCTGCCCGATCTCAACCGAGACATCCAGCGAAACCCCCATCAAAAGGTCCATGTTGGAATTGGAGGCGGGGTTGTCGGTCTGCTGGACGCCGAACGCCGGGAACTGGGTGTTCTGCACGTTGAGCGGCTGTTTCAGCACCTGGTTGGGCAGCGCGGCGGCCTCGGGGGGCATCCCGTAGCCGTAGGGCGGGTAAGGATAGCCCGGGTAGGCCGGATAGCCATAGGGCGGCATCTGCGGATAGGCCGGATAGCCGGGCGCAGGCTGCTGCTGGTAGCCGGACATATCCGGCTGGGGCGGATAACCGGGCGCGGGCTGCTGCGGAGGGTAGCCCGGGGCCTGCTGCGGGTAGCCGGGTGCAGGCTGCTGGGGTGGATACCCCGGCGCGGGCTGCTGTGCCGCGGCAGGCTGCTGGGGCGGATAGCCGGGCGCGGGCTGCTGCGCTGCGGCAGGCTGCTGGGGCGGATACCCCGGCGCAGGCTGCTGCTGCGGAGGATAGCCCATCGGAGGTGCAGCCGGTTCGGGCTGCGGTGCTGCCGGCGCCGGTGCTGCCGCCGCGTTGGAAGGCAGCATCTCAACCTGCGCGATCTCCTGTTCCTGCTGGCCCGAAACCGAGGTTACGATGTCCTTGACCAGCTCGCAGCTCATGATGCTGCTGAAATCGCTGTCCATGACCCCCTCAATCGAGATATGGAACGAGATCGAGACGATCTCGGAGCCTTCGTCGGCGCCGAGCGACTGATAATAGTTTTCGTCCGAATCAATGACCGACGCAACCGGCGTGGAGATATTGACCACCTTGCTCAAAAACTCGGAAAGCGCGGTAGCCGCAGCGCCCATCATCTGGTTCATGACCTCACAGGCCGCGCTCATGCTCAGTTCATCAAAGACAAAGTCGTCGGTCGGCTCCTCTTCGTTGCCCATCAGCAGGTTCAGGATGATCTGCATATCCCGCTGCCGGAAAATCATTACGTTATTGCCCGAGATGCCCTCGACATACTCGATCTTGACCAGCATGGCAGGCTCGAGCGCCGCGTAATCCAGGCTGCGGAAGGTGCGCATCTCAACCGTGGGGGTTGAGATGATGACCTGACGGTCGAGCAGGCTGGAAATCGCTGTTGCTGAAGAACCCATGCTGATATTCAGGATTTCGCCGATCGCGTCTATCTCCCAGTCCTCAAGAAGGACGCTTGTCTGTGCTTCACCCATTGGTTTCCCTCATTTCCTCGTTTCTCTCATCTCGCTGCCGACCAGCCCGGCGTCCTCCCCGTCCTCTTCCGGGTCCTCCCCGGGCAGGGCCGGTTCCTCAACCGGGTTTATGCAGCGGTTTAACTTGATGGCCTTTTTGTCGTCCAGCTCACCGAGCTTTGCGGTGAACCAGGGCACCCCGCCAAGCGTGATATCGACATCGTCGTCGATCCGCTTGTTCAGCGGTATGACATCCATCGGCTGGAGCTGCATGATCTCCCAGAGCTTGAGTTCCAGCCGGTCGAAAGTCGCCTGAATCTTCATATCCGTGTTGCAGACGCCCTGAAGGAGGATCTCCTTCTTGATCCGCTCGTGATCCGGGTCGAGCCTGCGGTTATTTGTGCGGGTATACCTGACGCTGAACTTGTCAATGACCTCTTCGAGGCTCTCCGCGGGGATACAGATCGTCATGGGCGCGGTCATGTCGCCGATCTTGACGTTGAGCATCACGATAACGATGATCTCTTCCGGCGCGATTACCTGCAAGAGACGGGCGTTGGTCTCCACGCTGGTGAGCCTGGCGGTACAATCGATGCTGTTGCGCCAGGCGTCCTGCAGCTTCACCACGACCTTGCCGAGCACGTTCTCCAGAATCGCAAGCTCGATCTCGGTATAGTCGCGGGTGAGGTTGTGAAGCTCGCCCGAGCCGCCGAGCAGCCGGTCGATCAGATAAAAGCCGATCCCCGAATCCACATTCATGATGAGGATGCTGTCGCTGTAGTGCTCGCCCTCCGGCTTGAAGTTGATCAGCCCGAAAAGCGAAGTGTCCGGCAGCGAGTTGTTATACTCATAATAGCGCTGCTCCTCGATCTGCATGACCTGCACGTCGCAGACGTTGCGCAGCATGCCTGAAAGCTGGGAGGAAAGCAGGCGGCCGAACGTTTCGTGGATGCTGTCGAGCGCCTTGAGCTGTTCCTTGGTAAACTTTTTCGGGGAGTTGAAATCGTACTCCTTGACCTTCTGCGTCTCCTCTTCGACTACTTCCTCTCCGGAGCTCATCTTGGCAAGCAGCGCGTCAATTTGTGCTTGTGATAGTTGCTCTGCCATAAGCTAATCATCCAGCTCCTTCATTCTGTAGTCTCCCCATCCGGGGGAGCGGGGGGTTCCGGGCTGACCCCGATCCCGCCCGGCTCTGCCTCCGGGCTGGTCTCCGGCGTATTATCCGGGGCTGCCGCGATCAGGTCGTCGGCATCCAGCCCGGCGTCCAGCGCGGTCTGCTGCGCGAGCGCCTCAAACGCATCCTGTGGGACGAGGATCTCGTCTGCGGAAGCCGAGGAGGGGAACGCGCCTGGGTCAAACAGCCCGACCAGCTCCTGATACATCGGGTCGTCCGGGCTGAGCGCCGCGTTCTTGCTCACAATCACCATATCCACGCGGCGGTTCGCCTCGCGGCCCTCGGTGGTATCGTTGCTCTCGACCGGGTAGTTTTTGCCGTAGCCGATCGGGCGCATGATCGTCGGCTCCACCTCGCCGTTTTCCTCGAAGTAGATCGCAATCTCGCTGGCGCGCTCGGAAGAGAGCTTCCAGTCGGAAACCGCGTACCACTCCGCATTGGCGACCGAGGCGGTATGGCCGTTGATGTTGATGGTCATGATCTCATCCTGGACCGAATGCAGGCAGTCGCCGAGGAAATCGAGCACCGGGAATGCCGCCTGCCGGATATTCGAGCTGTCCGGGTCAAAGAAGAGGTTGTTTTTGAAACGGATGTAAACGGTGTTTTTGCCCTTGCTCACCTGCACCGATTCGCTCAGCCCGTTTTCCTCGGCGTAGCTTTTCATATATTCATAAAGCTCGTCGAAGCTCGCGGGCAGCTCGAGGTCGGTCCGGGGCATCGAATCGCTCTGCGCGGGGGTGGATTCCCCCATCGGGTTCGCCAGCTCATCGCCCTTGTCCTCAAGCGCGTCAATAACGACCTGCATCGTCTTGTCGCCCGGGTTGGCAAACGCCTTGACGAAGTTTTCCCACTTCTCGGCGTTGATGGTTGACATACTGAACAGCAGTACGAAGAAGCAGAGCAGAAGGGTCACAAGGTCGGAATAGGTATTCATCCATTCCGAAGTATTCGGCTCTTCACGCTGCTTTTTGGCCATGATCGCTCACCTGCCTTTTCCAAGTTTTCAAACCGGCATCCACAGGACCTGTCCACACGGTATCAGGCTGCTGTGCATACGGGGATGGGTGGTTTATTTTTTCTTGCCCTTCTTCTTGCCGCCCTCTTCTCCGCCGCCTCCGCCGGAGGAAGCGCCCTCCATCTTGGAAGCGAGGTAGCCGGGGATCAGCTGGGTGAGCTTTTCCTGGATAAACTTCGGGTTGTTTCCCGCCTGGATCGCCTGCACGCCCTCGGCCACGATCATCTTGCAGAGGTACTCCTCCTCATGCCGGACCTTGAGCTTGTTCGAGATCGGCAGGAACATCATGTTTGCGAGGATGGAACCGTAGAAGGTGGTAACCAGCGCGACCGCCATTGCCGGCGCAACCGCGCTCGGGTCGTCGAGCTGCTTCAGGAGGTTGATCAGGCCCATCAGGGTACCGATCATACCGTAAGCCGGGCCGTAGGAGGCCGCCTTGTCGTAGAACCCGCGGTCCTGCGCGTGGCGCTCGTCCAGATAATCCAGCTCGGTTTCGAGCAGGGTCTTCACCTTTTCGGGGTCAACCGCGTCGACCACCAGCATCATGCTGTTTTTCAGGAAGGTGTCGCTGGTCTCCTCGAGCTTGGTTTCGAGCGAGAGCAGGCCGTTGATACGCGCTTCGGTTGCCAGATCGACAATCTGCATAATGTATTCCTGCGGGATATACTTTTTGGGCATCAGGCAGATTTTGATGTGTTTGGGGATTTTGGTAAAAATCTTGATCGGAAATGAGAGCATCAGCGCCGCGATAACGCCGCCGATAACGATGATAAGGCTCGGTACGTCCAAGAAGTTGCCGAAGTTTCCAAATACGAGGCCTTTGGTTTTATCGAACGCTATTCCGAAGAACAGGACCGCGAACGCAGACAGGGTGCCGATAATTGTCATTAAATCCATAAAGAATTTCCCTTCCTTTCTCTGGCATCCGGGTTACATGCTGATATTATCCCGGTAGATGCGCCTGCGGAATTCGACAGTCTTGTCGATCACTTCCTGCATCGGCTCTTTCACAATATGCAGGCTGCCATTGGTCAGCAGGATAGTGGTGTCCGGGTTTTCGGTAATCGTCTCGATCAGGTCACAGTTGAGGGTGAACCTCTCTCCGCGCAGCTTGGTTAAGACTATCATAAGAATTGCTCCTTCTTTCTTTTCCCATATTTTTACGCTGCCCCTATTGCAGCAATTCCACAGGCAAACAGGCATATCCGCAAACCAATATGTCTGCTTGCCTGCGGGCGGCGGCCACGTTCTGCCGCCGCCTGATGCGGGGGGCCGCCCCCGCGGCGGGTTCTTTTGGTGCAGCACCTTACCTTTTTGATCAGTGTGCCGCAGGCGGCGCTGGATGCGGGGTATCCGCCCCCGCGCGGCGGGTCCCTTTTCGGATGCACGAAAAGGAACCAAAAGTGCATTTAAGGGGCAATGCCCCTTAAAGAACCCCTCTCCCCCAGGCGATGGTGGGAGAGGTACAGCGGTGCAGTACCTTACCTTTTTTGATCAGTGTGCCGCAGGCGGCACCGGGATGCCCGGTCCCGTCCGGGCGGACGGCTTGTTTTTTGCTTGTGCAAAAAGCAAGATAAAAAGCACACATAAGGGGGTTCCCCCTTATGTATCCCCCGGAAGGGTGCCCGCCTTTGGCTGGGCGGAAGGGACACGCATGTCAGTGCCCGCCCCAACCTGTTTTTTGCCCAGGCAGGCCCTCTCACTCGCCCCAGGCCGCGCCGCAAAACCCCACTACACAGTGCCCGACCGGACTGGCGCACAAGGCTTGCCGGGGAGGGGCACACGGGGAGGGGTCGCTGACCCCTAGCCCGTGAGGCGCATCTTGCCCGAGCGTCGCGCGCAAGCGCGCTTCGGGCTGAAAGCCCGAGAAGCGAAGGGCGTTGTTTTGGTCGGGAACCCAAAACAACATGCGCCCGG
>NZ_KE159660.1:21717-26653 GCF_000403395.2 Anaerotruncus sp. G3(2012)
GCGCAAGCGCGCTTCGGGCTGAAAGCCCGAGAAGCGAAGGGCGTTGTTTTGGTCGGGAACCCAAAACAACATGCGCCCGGTGACCCCTAGCCCGTAAGGCAAACCGAGGGGGCGTCGCGGCGTATGCCGCGCTTCGGGCCAAAGGCCCGAGAAGTCCCCCGAAGGAGGGCGCTTGCGCCCCGGAAGTTTGGTCGGGAAACCAAACTTCCGTTGCCCCTTATGCCTCCTTCTCTGCCATTCAGCCTGTCAGATTATCGTTTTAGGTTAATCAGCTCTTCGAGCATCGTGTCCGAAACGGTAATCAGGCGCGAGTTCGCCTGGTAGCCGCGCTGGGTGGTAATCATATCCGAAAACTCGTTCGCGAGGTCAACGTTGGACATCTCGAGCGCGCTGTTCTTGAGTGCGCCGGTGCCGTCCTCGCCCGGCACCGCATACTGCGGTTTGCCCGAGTTCTGGGTCTCGGCAAAGTAGCTGTTGCCGCTCTGCTGGAGGCCCTTGGGGTTGTCGAAGTTGGCAAGGTCGATCCGGCCGAAGATCAGCCGTTCGCCGCCCGCCTGGCCGGTCAGCGTACCGTCCGCGCCGATGCCGAACCCGGTGATGTTCATGATCGTCTGCGGGCCGCCCTCGGTGCCGCCCTCGAGCTGGAACCCGGCGTTCAGGCCGAGGTTGCCGGACGGGCGCTGCTTGGTTGCCGTACCGAGGTCTGTAATCGGGTTCTGCGGCAGATTATACTCTTTCGTGGTATCGTCATATACAAAATAGGACTTCGGGATGCTGATAACAAAATAATCGTTCGGGTCGGCCGCAGCACCGCCAGCGCCACCGCCAGTCCTTTCGAGCTTAACGCCCGCCGAACCGGTCAGCGCGGCAAAAGTGAGGCCCGTCTGTTTATACCCATTGACTTCAATGTCCCATGTGGCCGTGTCTCCGGCGCCGTTTTTGGTGATGGTGAGCGCTCCCATCTGGACAGGGTTTGTGTCCGCCGCGCCGTTGGCCGAGAATGCGGAACCCAGTTTCTTTGCGATGAACTGGATTCCTCTGTCCGCCGCATCTTCACTCAGGGTCAGCCCGCCGCCGACCGGGCCGGCATCGCTCTTGATGAGCTGTTCACCGGTAATCTCACCGTTCGGATAGGTCTCGGTCATATTCGCCATGACGATCGGCGGGTCCATGTTCAGGGTAAAGTTGCCCGCCGGATGCTGTTCGCCCAGCTTATCGGTGATCGCGGTGTTGACCATCTCCATGAAGTTATCCACACCGCTGAAGGTCGCGGTTGGGTTGACATTGACCTCAATGTTGTTGCCCGAGATGACAACCTCGATATCCTGGCCAGCCGGCATATCGTAGGCAAGCGAAAAGTTGATGCTCGCGTTGCCCGCGTCGCCGACGTTGCTTGCCGTCATGGTGAACTCGTTGCCGCCGATCTTTTTGGTGACCGACGCCTGCTTCGCGTCGAGGGTGGGCAGCTCGATCTTGATGCGGCTGGTGCCCGGCTCCTGCCCGACGATACCGACCGTCGCGTCCTTGGCCTGGGTGCCGAGGACAAAGTAACCGTTTCCGTCCACGAGATAGCCGGTGGTCGGGTCGACGTCGAGCATACCCGCGCGGGTGTAGAAGATATTCCCGTCATTGTCCATGACCTGAAGGAACCCCTCACCGGTGATCGCCACGTCGAGGGGGTTGCCGGTCGGGGTCATGGAAGAAACCTCCATCAGCAGGTCGACGCTCGAGAGCGATGCGCCGTAACCGATCGCGGACGGGTTGATACCGCCGCGGCTGGAGGTACCCTGCGCCGCGTTGCGCACGTTCTGGTAGAACATGTCGCGGAAGGTTGCGCGGCTGGATTTGAAACCGTAGGTGTTGGCGTTCGAAACGTTGTTACCGATGACGTCCAGCCGCTGCTGATGCGAGCGCAGGCCGGAAACACCGGAATACATTGATCTTACCATCTATCTATTTCTCCTTGTTCTATAACGCCGGGACGGGCGCGGGCCTTTCGGTCAGTCGAGGCCCGCGCTGACCTCTTGCAGAGAAGTCCGGTCAGACAATAACCGTCCCGTTGATGTTTGTAATTGCGCTGCCCCGAAGGTCGCCGCCGAGCGTGGTGATAACCGTACCGTTTTTCACGCTGACGATGAACGCGGTGGAATCGACCAGGATCAGGGTATCATCCATGCCCTTTTCCCGCGCGATGCGCACCCCTTCATAGAGCCGCTCCAGGCTGTTTTCGGTCAGCTCGATGCTCCGCTGCTGCACCCGCGCAGCCGCATGTTTGGAAAATGCCAGGCCGCCGGCTTTGGCGAGCTGCTCGTCCAGAACCTCCCGGAAGGAGGCTTGCGCCTGTTCCTGCTGCGGGGCGACCGGGCTTGCAGCGGGGGTTCCGGTCACAACCGGGATATTCAGTCTGCGCTGAATCAGAAGCTGATCCATCCGCCCACCCCTTTCTGTTCAAATTCGGAATCAGGTCTCGTACCAAACATTGCGGGTGTCGCTGCTCTCGCGCACGTTCACCACGTCGGACATCAGGTACCATTCGTCCCCGATCATGAGCCGGTATTCCCCGCCCTTGGTGGAAATTTTGGTCACCCTGCCGGTTTTCTCGTCCGGGTCGCCGTCCTCGTCCTTGATCTTGACGGTAACCTCCTTGCCGACCATCGCGGCCAGCTCGCTGACCTTATCCGGGTCGAGCTCGATATCGGGTTCCTCACCGTCCACCGAGATCACGTTGTCGAGCGGGTACCACTTGTCGCCGATCTGGACCTGATACTTGCCGTCCTCGCTCGAGACCTTGTTTACGACCCCCTGTACGTTGACCGTCTTCCCGTCCTCGTCGGTGGTCTTGACCTCCACGTTTTTGCCCATCAGCGAGAGCAGGTAAGCCTGCTTGTCGGTGTCGGAGCCGGTATTGGAGCCGGAGCTGGAACCAGTCTTATTATCGTTGATCTCCATGATCTGGTCAAGGGTAAAGTTTTTCCCGTTTACGGTGACCTCATACGAGTTATCCACCAGCGAAACCTTCTGGATCACGCCGGTTTCCTTGATGAGGTTGCCCGCCACGCCGAATTTTGCGGCTGTGATGTTCTTGCCCACCAGCGAGATGGCGTAGTTGGTTTTCTGGTAGCTGGCAAGCTCCTGCATCTGCTGCATGGTTGCGAACTGCGCAAGCTGGGTGACATACTGGGTGTCGTCCACCGGGTTCATGAAGTCCTGGTTCTGGAGCTGTGCGACCATCAGGTTGAGGAAGTCTTCGACCTTTACAGCCTTGTCATCCTCCTCGAACTTGACGCCCCAGTTGGTCGTGCCGCTGGTCCCGTCGGTTGGGGGGGCGGTCCACTCGGACGGGTCTTTATACTTGTTTTCGTTCCACCAGTCGCGGTAGCCGTAGCTGGTGTTGGTATTGCCAATTGTCGACATTGCCTCTCCTCCTTTCGGTTAAATGTAGGCGTCGAGCGTGTCGTCCAACCGGACCTGCGGGTCCCATTCAACCGGTTCCTCGCCGCTGTCCATGCCGCCGCGCGCGCTCTGGTGCGCACCGCCGCCGGTGAACTGCTGCTGCCGGCTGAACTGTTGCTGCTGCTCGGAGAAAGCGCTGTACTGTGCGGCGTTCTCGGCCGCCTGCGGCGCGATCGTCGAGATCTCGGTGACCTCCGCGTGGAGCGGGCGCAGCGCGTTTTGCAGCGACATCACCTGCTCACTGATGAGCTTTGCCACCTGCGGGCTGGACGCCGCCAGCTTCATGGCGATCCCACCGTCCTGCTGGGTCAGGCTCACCGTGATTTCCCCAAGCCCTTCGGGTTTGAGTTTGACCACGAATTCGTCCTGTTTGCCGAGCCGGTCGAGGATGCCGTCGCGGAGCTGGCTGACCACCTCCTGCGGGTCGGGCCGCATGGTTGCTTCGAGCTTCTGCATCGGCTGTGCGGGTTCGAACCGGTAGCTGTTCGCGTGCGCCTGCAAAGCGTCCACGTCCACCGGCTGGCCCTCCTCTTTGGACTGCCCGCCCAGTTTTTCCCGCGCGATCTGCACCGCATTGCGGAACTGGTGCTCGCCCTGCATCAGGCTGCCGTCCTCCCCCGGTTCCTCCGGCTGGCTGTTCTGCCCTGCCGCAAAAACCTGGATGGTGTCCTGCGCCTGTTCCGCCGGCTGTTCGCCCGCGGCCGTGTCGGCCTGCTGCACCGGGGCCTGCATCTCTTCGATCTGCGCCACCCGTCCGGCATCCTGCCCGGCCTGCGCCAGCGCCTGTACCTGTTCGGGCTCGAGCCCGAGCTGTTCGAGGATCTGCGCCGCCTGCGGGTTGCCCGAGAGCAGCATCTCTGCCATCATCTGCATCCCCAGTTCAACGCCCTCGTCCTCCGCGTCGTCCTGCATCTGCCCCATCTGGGCGAGCAGCGCGGCCATCGGGTCGCCTTCCCCGTTCAGCGCGCCCATCAGCTGTTGGAAAAGCATCGCAAATCCGTCGCCAACCGGCTGCTGTCCGGCCAGCGCGCCCTGCAATGCGCGGAAGCTCACGCCCTGTACACCCTGTACCGGGGCCGCTGCCTGTACCATCATCTGTTCCATTTTCTGTTTCACCTCCTTTCAGTGCAAAGGAAGTTTGGTTCCCGACCAAACTTCCGGGCGCAAAGCGCCCTTCTCGGGTCTTCCCGGGCCTTTGGCCCGAAGCGCGGCTTTCGCCGCGACGACCCTGCGGGCTGCATCTCGGCCTAAGAGCCGCCTGCGGCGGTTGGCCTCGAAACGCTCGCTGCGGCTCGCAGTCGCGGGCTAGGGGTCAGCGACCCCTCCCCGTGTGCCCCTCCCTTTCGGGCTGGGTGCTTCGTCTGCTTCTGAAATCTATGCAGGTTTCGTTGTCTGGGGGCATCCGAGGGTGCAAGTCAGCCCTGAGCATGAGCGTTTGTCTGGGGGCGCGGGGTTCTTTAAGGGGCGTCGCCCCTTAAATGCA
>NZ_KE159660.1:26810-35517 GCF_000403395.2 Anaerotruncus sp. G3(2012)
TTCTTTAAGGGGCGTCGCCCCTTAAATGCACTTTTGGTTCCTTTTCGTGCATCCGAAAAGGGACCCGCCGCGCGGGGGCGGACTCCCCGCATCCCGGTGCCGCCTGCGGCACACCTCTTTCAAAGAGGGGGGTGGAAGGGGCCTATGCGCCTTCCAGATATTCCTCGGATTCGCGGATCATTTTTGCGGAGACGAACTCCTCGATAAAGAGCTCTTCGGCCTTGGCAACCCCTTTGCGGTAAGCCTCGAGCTGTTTTTCCTGCAATTTTTCGAGCTTGGAAACCTCCTGGGTGGCGAGCACGACCGCGGAGGTCTGCTTCTGGACCTCGAGCAGGACAAGCTTGAGGTCCTGCCGGAGCTGCCCGACCTGCTGGCGGATGTTGTCGCGCTGGGCCTGGAAGGCGACCAGCTGGAACACCGCAATCCCCTTTTTCTGGCCGCGGTTCATCTCCTCCGAGATGCGGCAGGACTCGTTTTCGAGCGAGTCAATCCGCTGTTCGAGGTCGGACTGCCGCTTGCGCACCACCGCGAGTTTATTTTTTTCTTCGGTAAGAAGCTGGTCTTTGTAGTCCAGCATCCTGCCGAGGGTAAACTTGAATTTTTTCATCCGGAACGCCCCCTTCCCTGGTTAACTCAGGATTTCCTGCATCTGCGCGACCGTCTCATCAAACCCGACCTTCTCGTCCACCCGCTGCTGGAGCAGCTTGTTGATTGCGTCGATGTGGCGGATGGCCTCGTCAAGCGCGGGGTTGCTGCCGCTCTTGTAGGCGCCGATCAGGATGAGGTCCTGGTTCTCCTGGTAGACCGAAAGCATGTTGCGCAGCTTGCCGGCAACGGCGTTGTGTTCGGGCGCGGCGATCTCGTTCATCAAACGGCTGACGCTGGCCAGCACGTCGATGGCGGGATAATGGTTGCGCATGGCGACCTGCCGCGAAAGCACGATATGCCCGTCGACAATGCCGCGTACGGTATCTGAAATCGGTTCGTTGGTGTCGTCGCCCTCGACGAGGACGGTATAAATCCCGGTGATCGAGCCGCATTCGAAGTTGCCCGACCGCTCGAGCAGCTTGGGCAGCGCCGAGTAGATCGACGGGGTGTACCCGCGCGCGACCGGCGGTTCGCCGATGCTCAGGCCGATCTCGCGCTGCGCCATGCAGAACCGGGTGAGGGAATCCATCATCAGCAGGACGTCCTTGCCCTGGTCGCGGAAATATTCAGCAATCGCGGTCGCGGTGAGCGCGCATTTGGAGCGCATCATGGCGGGGGTATCCGAGGTCGCGACGACCAGCACCGAGCGCTTGATGCCCTCGGGGCCGAGGTCGCGGTTGATGAACTCGACCACCTCGCGTCCACGCTCGCCCACCAGCGCAATGACGTTGACGTCCGCCTTGATGTTGCGGGCGATCATGCCCATGAGGGTGGACTTCCCGACGCCGCTTCCCGCGAAGATGCCCATACGCTGCCCTTTGCCGATGGTGAGCAGGCCGTCGATCGCCTTGACGCCGATCTGCATGGTCTGGCTGATGGGCGGGCGGTTCATGGGGTTGGAGTGGGTGCCGTTGATCGAGTAGCGCGCATCCCCCTCGATGGGGGGGCCGTCATCGAGCGGGTTGCCGATCGCGTCAACAGTGCGGCCGATCAGCCCCTCGCCCATCCGGATGGTGAGCTTTTCGCCGGTAGGCACTACAACGCTTCCAAAGCCGATGCCATCTACGTCTTCGTAAGGCATCAGCTGGATCGAGCTGCCCTTCAGGCCAACCACCTCCGCCAAAACCGAGCGATGGGGGTCCACCATGATGTTGCAAATATCCCCAATGTTGCTGACCAGCCCGGTCGCCTCAACAGTCATGCCGGCAATCTTGCTGATCTTTCCCTGATAAGCGTACAGGTCGTTGAGTTTTACCGCCCTGCGATAGCTCATCAGGTTGTATCCCGGCCGGTAGCTCATCTGGACGCACCCCCTTCCGCGCAAAATCCGGAGCTTTGGAGCCGGTCCCAAGGGGCGCCGCCCCTTGACCCCGCGATTTTTTGAAAAAAATCGAGTAAAACTTTTGTCTCCCAAAAAACCAAAAGTTTCGCCAGCCTTTTCAAAGGCTGCGGTTTCCAAAGGCAGGGCCTTTGGGCGCCGCGCGCACGCGGCGAAACACTTTATCCTGTGAAGCGCATTTTTGGGTGAATTGACGCCCTATGGGCGTCAAGAGGGGCTTTTTGCAAGAGAAAAAGCCCCCTTCTTCCCTTGCCTAGTCGATATCCGCGAAGATCTCGCGCAGGTTGGCGAGCTGCACCGGCACCGACGCATCCACAATCGCCTCGGGCGTGTGGACGATGCATCCGCCGGGCGGCAGGTCACGCACCACGACGTCAACCTGCGGGCCGCCCGCCTGCACTGCGAACTCGGTCTGAAGCCGCTCGACCAGCGCAGGCAGCTTGTCGGAAACCTCCACCTCGATCCATTCGGCGTTCTTAATCGAAGAGACCGCCTGCCGGACCAGCTCAAGCAGGTCGGTGCCATCGTCCGCGATCCGCTTGTTGAGGATTTTTTCAGCGATATCTACAGATAAAAGGCGCAGATTCTGTTCATACTGATGGATGAACTCCTGTTGATGCGCCCGCATCTGGTCTAGGGTCTGGCCGATCTGTGCGATGCAGCCGGATATCTGGCCGCACATCTCGCTGTACCCGTCGGAATACCCCTGCTGGCGGGCCTGCTGGCGGATCTGCTCGGCCTCTGTGCCCGCCTGCATGAGGATCTGCGAGCGCTGTTCCTCGGCCCGGCTGACGATCTCGCGGGTGCGGGCCTCGGCGCTTTTGATCGCCGATTCAATCACCATCTGCTCGGTGTCGGACGGGTCAAAGCTGGCCCCGCCCTCCTCGTCGTGCACCGGCGAAGAGACGCGTTTTCTGGGCAGGTCGGGGATTTTGACCACCTGGTCGGAGACCGCCAGACCGCCCCGTTTGATGACGTTAAGCAATGATCTCCTCCCCTTCGCCGCGTGCAATCACGATTTCGCCCGCTTCCTCGAGCTGGCGGATCACGCCGACAATCTTCTGCTGCGCCTCTTCGACGTCGCGCAGACGGATATTATGCAGGTACTGGATGTCTGTCTGGATGGTCTCACGCACACGCGAGGACATGTTCTGGAAGATAACCTCTTTGACGTCCTCGTTTGCGGCCTTGAGCGCAACTGCAAGGTCCTTGCTGTCGACCTCGCGGATAAACCGCTGGATCGCCAGGCCGTCGAGGTTGACGATATCCTCGAAAACGAACATGAGCTTTCTGATCTCCTCGGCGAGCTTCGGGTCCTGCTCGCCCAGCTCGTCGAAGACAAACTTCTCGGTGCTGCGGTCGACGCGGTTCATGATGTCCGCGATATATGGTACGCCGCCGACCTCGACCTGGTCCGCAGAGATGATCGAATCGAACCGGCGCTCAAGGGTTTTTTCCACAATGCTGACGATCTCGGGGGAGGTGCGGTCGAGGTTTGCAATCCGCTTGATGACGTCGATCTGCATCGTGCGGGGCAGCTCGGCAATAATCATAGAAGCCTGGTCCGACCGCGCATACGAGAGCACCAGCGCGATGGTCTGCGGATGCTCGCTGGCAAGCGCCATCTGGAGGCTCTTGTAATCCGCCTTGCGGATGAACTCGAACGCCTGGGTCTTGAGGGATTTCGAGAGCCGTTCCATCAGGGAGGCGGCCTGCTCGGGGCCGAACGCCTTTTCGAGCACGTCGCGCGCATAGATGACGCCGCCCTCGTTGATGACCTTCTGGGTGACGCACAGGCCGTAGAAATCCTCCATTGTTTCGCGCACGTCCTCTTCCGAGAGGCGCTGCATCTTGGCGATTTCGAGCGAGAGCATCTCGACCTCGTCCTCGCTGAGATACTTATAAACATCCGAGGCACGCTGTGCGCCGAGTGAGATGATGACGGTAGCCGCGCGCTGAAGCGGGCTCAGGCGCAATTTCTTTTCTGGCATCTCACTTTTCCTCCTTCAAAAGCGAACGGACAAGGTTCGCAGTGATCTCCGGGTTCTGCTCCGCGAAGGCGCGGACCTCTTCCACGATTGCGTCTTCCTTGACATTGACATTTGCAAGCGCCTCAGCCTGCAGGGCAAGCTTGTGCTCGGCGATCTCTTTTTCCATCTGCTGGCGCTGCTCCTCGGCTTCGTCGATGAGCGCCTGTGCTTCGGCATCCTTCTTGCGCTTTTTGCGGCGGCGGATCAGAAGGACGAGGAAGACGATCAGCAGGATCAGGAGGACCGCCACGCCCGAACCGATGATAATCAGCAGGGTATAGTCTGCCGCGCCGGGCACCGGGTTGGTATCGGCCGGTACGGTATCGATTGTGTAGTCGAGGTTGGTGACACGGATGTTTTCCGCGCTGATGTTGGTCCCCTTGGAGACCAGGTCAACCAGCAGCTCCTCCCGCTCGGTGGTAAAGTTCGGGTCCTTGACAACGACCGCGGCGGTCGCACGCTCGAGCACCGGCGCGCCCCGCTCCATCTGGGTCAGGACCTCGCTGATCGAATAGTCAACGCTGCTCTCAAAATTGGTGATCGCATTGTCCCCGTTGCCGGCGGTGTTGTTGCCGTATTTGGGGAAATCGGTGTTGTTCTCTTCTCCGACCAGCCCTTCCGCCGGGACGGTGCCGCCCTGGGAATACCGGTCCTCATAGTGGTTGATAACGCCCTTGCCGTTGTCCTCGGGCACATACTGTTTCTGCTCGGTGCGCAGGGTTTCGAAGTTGAGCACCACCTTGACCACCGCGGTTACGCCGTCCGGGCCATAGGTCGGGGTGAGCAGCCGCCGGATGTTGTCCTCGATGCTTTTGGCGACCGCCTGTTCCAGCTCCAGCTGCTTGGTGCTGTACTGGTTGGTGTCCGGGTCCTCGGTGCCCAGCACTTCCAAACCGGTACGCCCGTCGATCACGACGACATTATCGGCTTTCATGCTTGGAACCGCATAGGCAGTCAGGTTTTTCACCGCCTGCACCCGTTCCGGGGTCAGCTCGAAGTCCTCCCGCATCCGGATGGTGATTGCCGCCGATCCTTCCTGCTGTTTCTGCTGATCCCATATATAGTTGCTCTCTTCGGCAATGTTGAAGGAGACGTCCGCATACTCAACCCCGGTCTGGGCGAGCAGCAGCTGCCGCATCCGGTCCTCCATCTGGAACTTGAGGGTTGCCTGCTGCTCCAGCTCGGTCTTGGTGAACCCCGAGTTGTCGAGGAAGAAGTTATAGTTCGGGGAGGTCGGCTGGTAGCCGGCGCCGGCCAGCTCAAAGGTCAGCGTCTCCCACTGGGCTGCCGGTACAACCAGCTCACCCTTCCGGTTGATCTCCGCATCCACCTCCCGCTCCCGCAGCAGCGCATAAACCTGCTGGGTTTCGGATGTGGACATCCCCGGGAACAGGACCCGGTTGTCCTCCGGCTTGGCGTTGAGCATAACGGTGGCAGCCAGCGCGATCAGCAGGATGCCGGCCGCGCCCGAGATGATGCCTATTTTCTGCTTTTTGGAACGGTTCGCCCAAAAAGCCTTGATCTTTTCGATCCACTCTTTCAATTTTTCTTTCATTCCACTTGCCCGCTCTTTTCATTTTGGAATACGATCAGACCTGCATCGACATAATTTCCTTATAGGAGGTGACAGCCCTGCTCGTCAGCTGGACCGTGGTCTTGACCGCGCTTTCCAAAACCGCGGCATTTATCATAATGGTATGCAGGTCGGCCCCATTTGCTCCCAACGCCAGGTCGAGCGCATCCTCGTCGGCCACCTGCTGTGCCTGCTCAAGTGTTTTCAGCGATTCATTGAACATCTGTGCAAACGAGCCGCCCGAGAGGTTCTGCTGCTGGGGGGCCGCTTCCCCCTCGCCGGTTCTCATCCCACTCATCCGCTCCAGACGGTTCATTGGTACAATAAACATGCTCTCACCCATCTCCCTTTTTTCTGCGGGACCGTTCCCGCTTCTGCAATTTCTGCCTGATGTAAAATCTGCCCACTGTAAAAAAATAATCCCGTGAAAACGATATTGCGATTGAACAACCCAGTTATTAGCCGGCAGAAAGCCGCGTATTACGACCTTTTTCGCCTTTTACTCTTTCCTATTATACATAAAAAGAACTGGTATGTAAATATGAAAGCCATGCCTTATTTTAATTTTTATCCCTTTTGCCTAAAAGCTACCCAAATCTTATTTCCGAACTGTGAAATAAAACCAATTTCGTAAGACCCTGTCTCCGACATTACAAATTATGCTGGACAGGCCCGAAAAATGACTGGAAAAAAACTGCGCCCAAAGGGGCCGGGATCGGGCTTTTTTCGCCGGTCAACGGTAATTTTGGGACGTCCGCGGCTGGAAAAAACAACGAAAGGCGACCGCAGCGGACCTCCTCCGCTGACGATTGTTTTTTCTGTCCGGGCCGGCGCCGGGAGCATCCGTCCGGGGCATCTTGTCCGGTCTGGCGTCCCCGCGCCGCTGGAGGGCGGCTATTCCTCTTCTGTGTCGAATGGGTCGGAGGAGATTTCAAACGGGATGCGCCGTTCGCGCAGGACCGCTTTGACAAACAGGTTGACCGCAACCGAAGCGTTCAGGCCTACCGACGCACAAAACGCGTCAAACTGCCGCTTGACCTCTTCATCCATCCGAGCACTCAGCGTTGTTTGAGCCATGCAAAAACCACCCTTTCTTCGAGCTATTGTAACACAGTTCGCGCTTTTTTGCAATACAATGTCAGACAAACCTGCAACAAAAAATTTCACCCGCCCCGCGCCGGGCAAACAGCCTGTACAGCGGCCTGAGGGGCGCCGCTATCCCGGGAACCCGGGGCGACGCCCAGAAATTCCCGCCCCGGCAAAAAACTGCCGGAACAGCGTGGCCAGCGCCGTCCCGACAGTCGGAAAAGTCAATGTTATGATTCCGGCGGAGCGTCCCGCCTCTTTGCTGGAAGGCCCCCGCGCGGCGCTCTTTCCAAAGGGCCTGTGCAGAATCCGGAACCGGAAGGCCCTAGGCCTGTTCTCCCTCTTTGGCCTTGGCGGCATCCAGCTTGCGCAGGCCCGCCCGGTAGTTGCGATAGATGCGGATTGCGTCCCCCTCGTAATCCAGCCCGAAGTAGGACGGGATCAGGTAGGTAAAGATGTAGTCCAGGCTCTCCGACTGCCCCACCGCAACCATCGTTTCGGTGATGATAACCCCGTTGAGGAACTGCTGGTTGGAGGCGTAGCAGGAGGTAAACAGGTAGTTGTACAAAACCTCCCGGATATTTTCGGGTTTGGAGATCTCGATGGTCAGGTTGACCGCCTTGCGCAGGAACCTGTCCGAAAACCTGACGTGGTCCTGGATCAGCTCCTCCAGCTTGAGCAGCCCGAATTCCCGCGCTGTGAAAGCGATATCGAGCAGAAGCCGGACAGTATCCAGACATTCCATCTTCTGTTCCCGGGTGCACTGGATGTGCTGCACAAAAAATTCCGTATCAATGCCGTTTCTCATTCGTTCTGTAGCCTGCCGCCGGCGCGCGCCGGACCCTCTCCAAGATTATTTGCCGATCTCAAGCGCCTTGAGCGCCAGCGTTTTGACGATCTGTAAAGCGGTGAAGTTGGCGTCATACGCGTTGGCCGCCGCCATCAGGTCGACCCGCTCCTCGGTCATGTTGACGTTCGGGTACATAACGTACCCGTCCTCGTTGGCGTCGGGGTGGGTCGGGTCAAACACCGGGACGAAATCCCGGTCGCTCTCAACGATCTCGGTCACCCGCACGCCCGCGTTCTCCACCTTCGCGCTCGCGCTGTCCAGCGCCGACTGGAAGTCGAACGCCCGCTCCTGAAAGACCACCTGTTTACGGCGGTATGGCTCGCCGTTCGCGGTGCGGGTGGTCTTGGCGTTGGTCATGTTTTGCAGGATCGTGTCCATCCGGAACCGTTCAGCCGTCAGCGCCGAACCAACCGTATGCATCGAGTCCAAAAATGACATATCAGAATCCCTCCTTGTTTGTGCAGCGGTGCAGCACCTTACCTTTTTGATAGGTGTGCCGCAAGCAGCACTGGATGCGGGGTATCCGCCCCCGCGCGGCGGTTCTTTCTGTGCAGCGGTGCAGCACCTTACTTTTTTTAAGAGGTGTGCCGCAAGCGGCACTTTATGCCCGGTCCCGTCCGGGTGGTGGTTCTTTTTGTGCAGCGGTGCAGCACCTTACCTTTTTTGATAGGTGTGCCGCTCGCGGCACCGAATGCCCGGTCCCGTCCGGGCGGACGGCTTGTTTTTTGCTTGTGCAAAAAGCAAGATAAAAAGCACACATAAGGGGGAAGCCCCCTTATGGAACCCCCGCGCCCCCCGACAAACGCTCATGCTCAGGGCTGACTTGCACCCTCGGATGCCCCCAGACAGCGAAACCTGCATAGATTTCGGGAACAGACAGGGCACCCAGCCCGGAAGGGAGGGGCACACGGGGAGGGGTCGCTGACCCCTAACCCGTGAGGCGCATCCTGCCCGAGCGTCGCGCGTAAGCGCGCTTCGGGCTGAAAGCCCGAGAAGCGAAGGGCGTTGTTTTGGTCTGGAACCCAAAACAACATGCGCCCGGTGACCCCTAGCCCGTGAGGCGCATCCTGCCCGAGCGTCGCGCGTAAGCGCGCTTCGGGCTGAAAGCCCGAGAAGCGAAGGGCGTTGTTTTGGTCGGGAACCCAAAACAACATGCGCCCGGTGACCCCTAGCCCGTGAGG
>NZ_KE159660.1:35602-47810 GCF_000403395.2 Anaerotruncus sp. G3(2012)
CGCAAGCGCGCTTCGGGCTGAAAGCCCGAGAAGCGATGGGCGTTGTTTTGGTCGGGATTCCAAAACAACATGCGCCCGGTGACCCCTAGCCCGTGGGGCAGCCCGCAGGGTCGTCGCGGCGCATGCCGCGCTTCGGGCCGCAGGCCCGAGAAGACCCGAGGAAGGCGCAAGCGCCTGCCCCGGCCTGTTTTTTTGGCCAGACAGGCCCCGCCCACTCGACCAAAACTAGAAGCAAAACGCCTTCGCGTCGGTGCTCGATCGATTCTGACTTTTGAAACGGCATGCGAACGTCTGGGGGCGAAATAGGGTGCAAGTCAGCCTTGAGCATGAGCGCTCTGCCTGGGGGCGTGGGGTTTTTTAAGGGGCATTGCCCCTTAAATGCGCTTTTGGTTCCTTTTCGCGCATCCGAAAAGGGACCCGCCGCGCGGGGGCGGACTCCCCGCATCCCCTGCCGCCGGAGGGCGGCATTCCTATTGAAAAGAGCAAGGTGCCGCGCAGCTGCACATCTTTATTTCGCAGTTTGGTCAAGCACGTAGTTCATGTTGGCAAACTGGCCGCTGATCTTGGTGTAAAGGTACTGGGTGCGGACATAGTTCTCGTAGAGCTTCATGCTTTCGACATCCGAATCGACGTTGTTGCCGTCCGGGCGCAGCTCAACCGCGTCATTGGTGTGGATGGTGGCCTGGAACCGGTAGGACCCGCCGACCCCGCCGCCTTTCTCTTTCTCCTTGTGCAGGACCTTGTCGAAGGTCACCGACTTGGACTTGAAGCCCGGGGTTTCGTAGTTGGCGAGGTTGTGCAGGATCATCTTCTGCTCAATCGCCAGGCCATCCAGGCCGCTCTTCATCGCGTTGAACGCCAGTGAATTGTAAAGCATCTTCATCCCTCCGTCTGCGGCTCGGGCGCGGAAACCGCTGCCTGCGCGCCGTCCTTCTGTTTGATCGTCACCTGTTCGGCGAGCGGGCTGTCCTTGGGGAGCAGCCTGCCCATCACCACAAACCGGTGCTGGGTATCCCCTTCCCCGTATTTGATGGTACAGGTGGAAAGGGTAAGGATTTTGTCGTCCGGGCGGACCGTCACCCCATAGTCGTAGATCGACTGGTTTACCGCTTCCTGCGCGAGGGCGGTCAGCTCGTCGCCCGAGAGGTTGGTTTTGATGTAGTCGAGGCTCACATGCGGATAGAACACCGCGAAAATCTCCCACTGCATCGTCTCGCCGAGCACCGTCAGCTCGATATAGGGGTGGGACGCGGCAAACTCCGGGTCGGTGAACTTGAAAAGCTGGGAGAACCGCGGCCCGTCGGGGTTATCCTTCAGGTCGCTGTGCCCGTAGATCACCGTATTGGGGGAAAGGCGGGTGCGCGGGCCGATCGAGTTGGTGTAGTCGGCAAAGTAGCAGCCGTACACATCCTCCTTTTTGCGCTCGGTCCGGCGCAGGTACTCCACATTGTCCATCCCCTGCAAAACGCTGTCGTTGACGTCGGTGTCCGGGATCCGCAGCCATGCGACGGTATCCGGATTCTGGGAGCGCTCATAATTGAGCGCCTCGGCCACATCGACGTCGGTCTGCGGGCGTTTGCGCACCCCCAGCGACGGGGAATTTGGCTGTTGCTGCTGCTGGGAAGAGGCCGCGGACGAAGCCGGGCCGGCCTGCGCCGGGGCGTTGGACGGGAGCAGCTTTTTCACCGCGCTGCATCCGCCCAGTCCCGCCGCCAGCGACAGGGCCAACAGGGTACACAGAAATTTTTTCATGGATTCTCCTCCGGGACGCCCGTCCACGGGTTGACCTTGTTGAAGTCATTGTTGAGCAGGGTATCCTCGCCCTCCACGCCGTACATCAGCTCCGCGCCGTAGATATAGTGCGGGCGGGTGACGATGTAGGTCGAGAAGTGGTCGATCGAAACCGCAAAGGTTCCCTGCGAATTCGCGAGGATCGAACCGTAATAGTCGATCCGCTCCCGGTCCTCGTTGTAGTAGTGCCAGTAGAGGGTGTCGTCGTGGTACCGGTAGCCGAGGTTGAGGTGCAGCGTCGCGGTGCCGGGCAGCATCCCATGGTACGGGAAGTACATCATGACGATCCGGTTGCCGCGCAGGTCGTCATTGCTGCTGCGCCGGTCTATGATCTCCATGATAGCATCTTCCTGCGGGGTTGTAAAGAACATTCTGAAATCAAAGATTTCCTGCTGCGGTACCACGCGGGTCAGGTCGGACGCCTTGAACTCGATCGAGTAGTCGTTGCCCTGGAAGATGATCGTCTTTTCGGGGTATTTTTTCAGCTCCGCAAAGACGTTCGCGTTGACACGCGGGTATTCGTCGATCGCAATGAGGATCACGTCGCCGGAATTCTCAAAGTCGATGTCCTCGACGTCGAGCGGGGTGAGGTTCTTCATATTTTCCTCATCGTTGCGGAACACGCTGATGTTATAGGTCTTGGTGTATTTTTCGCCCGCGCTCGAGGTCACCACGATCGAGAACTGGTTCTCACCGTCCTGCACCGAAGCCGAATAGTTGCCGTTGTAGTCGCCGATCGAGCGGGTGCCCTGGAAAATCTCCATGGTCGCGTATTTGTCGGCCGGCTTCGCCTGGATCTCCACCTGGTAGCAGTCCTCGGGCACCACGACCTCATAGTCGGTGGTGGCGGGCCGGAAGTCGGGCGTCATCTGCCCGAACCCGGTCTTGGAGCTGAAGCCGATCTCGAAATCGGGGTTCATGTAGCTGTAGTTGACGTCCAGGTATTTCAGGTCGGCATTGGTGGTCTTCTCGATCATGTTCGGGTTGGTGAAGGTGATCGTATAGGTCTCGGTGGTGACGCCGTCCTCGGCAGTGACCACGATGGTGACCGTCTGCTCGACATAGATAATCGCGATCGGGTCGGAGCCGACGCCGCTCGGGGTGAGGATCTCCTCGATCTCGATGGTCGCGTTGGCGTCGTTGGCGGTTGCGGTCACAACCGTATCCACCGCGCCTGCGATCAGGGTCGCCTCGTAGTCATAGGTCGAGGCGGTGAACGGCGGGCGCAGCCCAGCCGGATAAAGCAGCTCGTCAAGCTCGACGTTGGTCGCGGTCAGGTTGCGCAGGCGCGCATCGCTGCTCGGCGCGGCCCGGCGGACCACCACTTTATAGATCGACTCGTGCCCGGGGTTGTATTCCTCGTAATCCTCCGCCCGCACCGTGATCGTGAATTCGGTCTGGGGGTTATCCTCATACCGGTTCAGCTCGTAGTCGCGGGAGGTGGAGCTGCCCTTGGTATCCGCGTCCTTGATCTGGTTGCCCAGGCCCGGCAGTATCCCCATGATGCCCTGGTTGCTCTTAATCCAGATCTTCTGCCCCTCCTGCCCGAGGAACGGGGTGAAGTTGACCTTCGCCATCGAGTAGGGCACGTCGAGGTAATAGGTGTCGTAGTTGTCGCCGCGGAAGTTCAGGCTCAGGTCGTGCTCCTGGTCCGCCTTGTCCTTGCCCTTCACCTTGAGGTTGAGCAGGTCGGAAATCTCGCTCGGGCGCGCCCGGTTGACCTCGATGGTATAATCGGTGAACCAGTCGCTGTCGCCGGGGTCGTTCTTCTGCACAGCCTCCCAGATCTGCTCGTCGGACTTGCCGTACCCGGCCTCCGAAACGACGATCAGGTGCAGCACGTCGGGGAGTTCGTCCTCGCGCAGGAAGTCGATGTCAACCGCCTTCTTGATCGAGAAATCCGAGGTGATGTCCACAAATTTCCGTCCGCCGCCGTTCGGCTTTTTCAGGTTGTAGACGCAGAGGATCTTATAAATCGTGCTGAGCGGGTTCTCGGGGTCGGGGGACTGCGCCGCCTTGATCTGGAGCTTTGCGGCCGAATAGGGCAGGTCCTTAACCACATAGGTCAGCGTGTTCTCGTTGACCGCCGGGGTGTACGGGACCGTCTCCCCATCGAGTTTCGCAAGCTCGAGCATCCCCAGCCCCGAATGTTTGGATGGGTCCGCGCGGCGGATCTGCAATTCGTAGACGCGGTCGGGGTTGGCGAGCGGGTCGTACCGGGTCGCCTCCGACCAGACCTTGATTTTCAGGTTGTAAAGGCCGTTTTCCAGCTGCGGGATGTCGGCGAGCTGGAGCCATTCCTTCTGGCCGAACAGCTGGGTCTTATACTGCTTGAGCGGCGGGTCGAACTCGACTTTTGCGTTCTCGTCGGAAGGGGTGGCGCTCATCCAGATCCAGTCGGTCATGTAGGGGACGGTATAAATCTCCTTCTGCACCAGCGTGGAACCGTCAAACGGGGTGAACAGGTTGGTCGTTTTCTCCTCCTGGTCGCCGTCGCGGTAGCCCTCCACCTTGATGAGGCTCGCGTCGACGCCCGGCGACCGCCGGATGATCTGGAGGATATAGTCCATATGGATGGTGGGGTTCTGCGCGGTGGTGCGGAAGGTCACGGTGATCGGCACCCCGTCGGGCAACGGCTGGCCCTGCCGGAAGAAGAGCAGCGTGATCCCCTCGCCGATCGAATCGGTGCGGTTTCCGCTCTTGACCTTGGACCACGGGTCGGTCCCGTCGCCCGAATCGCCCTTGTTCAGGAATACCCGGTTGCCGGTTGCGTCGAGATAGTACGCCTGCCAGAGGATATCGACCGTCTGCTGGGCAAGCGGGTGGTTTTTGGTGGGGATGAACTGGAGGCCGGTCGAGGTGTAGGGCACCTCGATGATGTACTGCCCGGTGTTGTCCTTGTCGAACTGCCAGGGCTCGGTAGTCGCCGACTCGTAGCCGACCACCTTGCCCTCCTGGTTTTCGATGACGATGGATTTCAGCCGCGCGTCGTCGCTGGGCGAGGTGTTGTCGACATCGAGGGTGATAATCCGCGTCAGCGCCGGGTCGTCGACATATTCGCCGGTGGCGGTGAGCTGCCCGTAGTTGATGGTCAGAACCGCGCGGCCCTTGTGCGCGGCCACCAGCTCGAGCGCGATCTTTTTCGGCTCAACGTCCGCCTCCTGCTTGCCGGGGTTGTTCAGCTTGATGCTGGTCCCCTGCTGGATCGCGTCGTCCGCGCGGATCTGCACCACCTCTTCTTCCCCGGTGAAATCCTCTTCGTCGGTCTCCTCCTGGGCGGTGTGCTCCACGTCGATCCGCACATATTCCGCCCAGCCGTTGCCCGAACCCATCATGAGGTTCAGGTCATACTGGTAGGGCTTTTTTGGGTCCCTGTAGCCCGGGATGCCGCCCTGGAAAACGTCCATCTCAAGCCGTTTGTTGCCGGTGAGCGCGGTGTCGATCACCGTTGCGCCCTCGGGGTTATGGGTCTGGTACTCGACCGTCTCCGGCTTGACCCCCTTGCCGCGGACGATGATCGGGATTTCAATCGTTACGTCCGATTGGAAGGTTTCCTTTCCGTCCGCAGTGGTATAGGAAACCACTGCGGAGAGGAACCCCTCCACATTTTTTTCCGGCAGTTTTTCTTTGTTCAGGATCACCTGTTGGGTGACCTCGTTCTGTGCGTTGGGGTCGTCGGGCGGCGGCGGGGAGGTGGTCACGACGGTCAGCAGGTCCTCCAGTTGGACATTCTGCCCGTTGTCGTTGGTGGTGCCGACCGTCCATGCGACGTCGAACTGCGCGTTCCAATCCTTGATCTTTTTGACCAGCCAGAAATCCTCGGTGATGAACTCGAGCGAGTTGCGCGGGTCGAGGGTGATGTACTGGCTGTCGGTCATGCCGACCTTTTTGCCGTCCTCACGCACACTGGCATCCACCCGCTCGGCAATCTCGTTGACCGCGGTCATCGGCGGTTTGATAGTGAGCGCGAGGGTGTTGGAAACCGGCTTGCGCAGGATGAGCGTAAACTCGGTGCCCTTGCGGATGACATCGTTGGTGTCGGTCGGCGCGGGCAGGAGCGTTGTTGTTGTGTTCCCTTGGTCATCCACTTCAAAGTGCCCGGGCAGCGACCCCCATTGATTCCCGTCCTTATCGGTAACCTCGTTTTCATCATCGGGGTTGCGGTAGCCCTGGTACTGTCCGTAGGGCTTGAAGAAGAACGACTGGTTCCCGGTTTCGGTTGCGACGCCGACCAGCTCGATCTGGAGCTGACCGTCCGGCTGGCGCAGGGCGCGCACATCGGTTACATTCCCGAACACGCCCTCCTTGCTGGCGATCTCGATCCCCATTGCCACGCCGCCGGGCTTCCCGTCGACCGGCTGCTCGCCCCGCGTGACCCTTAGGTGAATTTCACCAAACTCCTGCACGCGGGTGGGGTTGATCGTCGCGTTCTCTTCGGGGATGGCGGGCTGCCCGCTTGGCTTCTGGATGACGATACCAGTCCCGCGCAGGGTATAGTAGTTTCCGTTGAACATGATGGTGACGTCCGTCCCCTTGGGGTCGGGCGGGTAGTCCTTGGAAATCGTCAGCCTGCGCTTATTGCCGCCCGCGTCGCGGATCACCAGGTCCTCCTTGCCGTTCTCGTTCGGCTTGGGCGCGTTGTTCTGGGCGTCCCAGGTGAAGTTGTCGTTGACATCCTTGGCGTATCCCGCCTTGGTGGTTTCGGTAAAATTCACAATCGTACCGCTGACCGCGGTACGGGTTTCGGTGTCAGTGGGGTTTTTGTCCCACGGGTCCTTGGTAAAGGCCAGCGTCGCGGCCTGCTCGGTCGTAGCGCGGGAGGAATCCCCTGCCGCACGCGAAGAACCGCCCGCGACATTGATCGGGGCCGCATCCAGCTCGAGCGAAAGCCCGGACGAGACGCCCGCAGCCATCACGAACGCCAAACAGAAAGCCGTTATTTTTTTCCAGCTCATATCTATATTACCTCACAACCATCCAGATTCCGCAGGGATGCGCCCCTCATGCACCCTGCATTTTTGCATCCGGCCAGAGCACCGGAAAACCGTCCCTTGTTTTCCGGCGGCGGGAAAACCCGCTGACGCACCAGGCAGCCCCTTGGCCATCGGGTCCGAAGCAAGACCGCTTGGAGCGGCCTTTTGCGGCAAAAACCACCGCAGGCTCGAAACCGGCCAAAAAGCTGCCTCCGAGCCATCTGATTATACCTTACATTACACTTTTCGACCGCCTGCCGCAAAACACAAGTCCGGGCGGGAGGTTTTTTTATCCAGCTGCGCAGCACCTTGCCTTTTTAAGAAGAATGCCGCCTGTCGGCGGCGGAGGATGCGGGGTATCCGCCCCCGCGCGGCGGGTCCCTTTTCGGATGCGCGAAAAGGAACCAAAAGCGCATTTAAGGGGCGACGCCCCTTAAAGAACCCCGCGCCCCCCGACAAGCGCTCATGCTCAGGGCTGATTTGCACCCTCGGATGCCCCCAGACGATGGTGGGAGATGTACAGCGGTGCTGTACCTTACCTTTTTTAAGAGGTGTGCCGCAAGCGGCATTCCTGTGAAACAGGCAGCGTGTTGCGCAGCAATACAAAAAAGCATCCCCCCGGAAAATTCCGGGGGGATTGCCAAAAACATCAGTGTTTTCTCGCGTTGCGGTCCGCCTGAATGAAAGCGTCCCGCAGTTCTGTGACCAGAGGAATGACCTCCTCGATCAGTTTGGGGTCTTTTTTGAGGTTGGCCTGTACCGCCTGCCGGATGAAATAGTCATAAAAGGCATCCAGCTCAGCCGAAATTTTATATTGATGGTCAAGAGTCGCCCGCAGATGGTTGAGAATGCGCTGGCCCTTTTGCAGCGCCCGATTGATCTCGGTGATGTTCGGTTCCGGCTCGCGCATATACATTGCCGCGCCGCTGAACTGCTTGATGATCTCATTATAGAGCTTGGTGAGCATCTCCCCCTGCGTCATGGTCATAACCGACTGCTGCTGGTATTTCTGGTAGGGGTTCACTGGCATTCGTTTCCTTCACCTCGTTATTCTAAACTCACTCTGTTTTAGTAGCCGAACTGCTGGGAAAGCCATGCGCTCTGGGAACTCATCTGGGAAACCAGCTTCTCCATTGCGTTGAACTTGCTCCAGTAGCGGTTCTTCTCCAATTCATATGCATTCTTCAGGTTCTTGATCTTCTGCTCGATCTCGCTCAGGCGCTGGTTATAGTCGCTCGAAGCCTCGCTTGCGCCGCCCTTGACGCCCGCGATCTGGACCAGTGTACCCGGGCTGCCCGAGCTGGTGCTTGCCACGCCGTTGAGGATATCGTTCATCTTGTTACCGATGCCGTCCTCGCTGGTGAACAGCTTGGCGACCTCGTCGGGGTTGCTCTCGAGCGCCGCGCGCAGCTTCGCTTCGCCATCCGCATCCATGAAGAGCTTGCCCTTCTGGGTATAGTCGCCGGTGTCGATCCCGAGGTCATACAGCGCGTAGGCCGAATCCGCAGGCCGCTCGTAGAGCACCGAACGCATGGATTGCAGGAAGCTCTCGAGCACGTTGTCGCGGCGAAGCAGGCCGGTCTTGGCCTTCTCTTCCCACTTCTCGATCTCCTTTTCGGTCATCTCTTTTTTCTGTGCATCGGTCAGCGGGGCATAATCGCGGTATTCCGCGTCCGCATCGACCAGCCCGTTGATCTTGTCGAGCAGCGCGTTATACTCCTCGATGAAGCCCTTGATGCCATCCACGATCTGGTCGGTGTTGCGGTTGACGGTGAGCGTCTCCGCCTGGTCGGTGGTGTTGGTAAAGGTCATGGTCAGGCCGTCCTGGCTGATGGTGTTGCTGTTGCGCGCCATCGCCACCCCGTCAAACTCGAAGATCGCGTCCTTGCCTTCCACAAAATTGCCGATGCGCACAGCGCCGCTGTCGGGATCCTGCACCGAAGCCCCCCCGTCAATATCGGTGGTATAGGTGGTGGTGCTGCCATCCGCGCCGAATACCGATGCCATCAGGCTGCCGTTGGTGTCCTGGATGTCGATCTTAAAGCCATCCCCGCTGTTGTTTGCGGTGAGCGAGAAGGTGCCCGAGTTGGACTGGTAGGTCATCGTAACACCGGCGCCGCTGTTATTGACCGCGCGCATCATCTCCGAAATGGTCATGTCCTTGTTGACCTCGATCGTTTTGCCGTTGATCGAGAAGCTGGCCTTGCCATCCGCGTCGAACGCGTCCTTGAAGTACATGCCCAGGTCGCCGCCGATGCCGATCCGGTTGCTTTCGCCGTTGAGCACGCCGAGCGTGGTCTGGTTGGCGTTGTCGCCCGAGATCATCACAGTGCTGGTCTTATACTGGGTAGACAGCTTGAACCCGCCGGTGGTGTCGTCCATAGACATCTGGACCTTGCCCTCGCCGAACGCGAAGTCAACCTGCTCCTGGAACTGCCGCTGGATCTCCCGGCGCTGTGCGGCTTCGTCCGCCTGCTCCATCACCTTTTCCATATCAATCTTGACGGTGGTTTTCGCGCCGTCGTAGGTGATGTCCACATTGAAGGTGACGTCGCCCTCTGTTTTCGGTGCATTCGCAGCGGTCATGGTGCCGTCCTTGCCGAGGGAAGCGCCGGCAACCAGGCCGGTCATCGCGAGGCCCTCGCTCGAGGAGGAGGTCAGGACCTTGATCTCATCGGTATACTTGCCCTTGTCATCGGTGTTGGTGCTGGTGATGACCACTTTGCCGTCCGTATTGACGGTCGCACTGATCCCGTCAAACTTGGAAAGCGCCTCGTTCAGGCGGTCTGCGATCTGCTGGGGGGTCGGGTACTCGACTTTGTTGTCAGCGGCATTCTCCTTGACAAGATCGCTGAAATCCACGTCGATCGCCTTGCCGTTCACCGAAAGCGAGACGGTGCGTTC
Source organism: Anaerotruncus sp. G3(2012) (assembly GCF_000403395.2). Classification (GTDB taxonomy): domain Bacteria; phylum Bacillota; class Clostridia; order Oscillospirales; family Ruminococcaceae; genus Anaerotruncus. Next base: position 45,271 of record NZ_KE159660.1, read on the forward strand.
CTCGGCGAGCGCGTCTTTCATGGCAGTCTTGTACATCTCCGAGATGTTTGCAGTGCCTTCCAGGTCATGCTTGCCCGCAGCCGAGGTCGAAGTGACCTTGGACGCGGTCGCGAGCTGCGAAACCTTGACCGAATGGCTCCCCACCGCGGCGGAGCTGTCCACCGACGCGCGGATCGCAGAAGAGGTGGACGCGATGCTCATCGCATTGAAAAAGGATGGGCTCATCAAGCTGGTGCTGGAAAAATCGCTGAAGCTCTTTTTGAAGAACTTGCTCTGGAAACTGTTGATCTGGGTGATCAGATCGCGGTAGATCTCCTGTTTCCAGATGGTCTGCTGTTTCAGAGCATTCTGCTTGTCAATCTTCGCCTGGGTCCCGGAGAGCAGCGCTTCGACCATGCTCTCGGTGTCCATCCCGGACGCCATGCCTGAAAAGCCTTTATTGCTGCTCGGGTTATTTACGTAACTACTGGTAGAATTCACATTCATATTTCAGACCTCCGATGCTGCATAAATTGCTTCTATTAAAAATAATCGTACAAAATGCCCCAAACTAAAGGGACTTGTTTAAAAAGTGTGCAGCGGTGCAGCACCTTATGGCAGCATCCGTTTGGCCCCAGCCCAAACGGATAGGCGCTCGCGCCTTCCTCGGGTCTTCTCGGGCCTTTGGCCCGACGCGCGGCATCCGCCGCGACGACCCTGCGGGCTGCCTCACGGGCGAGGGGTCAGCGACCCCTCCCCGTGTGCCCCACCCCGGCAAGCTGGGAAGCCCGACCCGATCGGGCACTGTGTAATGGGGTTTCGCGGCACAGCCCAGGTCGAGTGGGTGGGGCCTATCTGAACAAAAACAGGTTGGGGCGGGCACTGACATGCGCGTCTTTTCCGCCCTGCTGGAGGCGGGCAGCGTTTTGGGGGATACGTAAGGGGGACACCCCCTTACGTGCACTTTTGGTACCTTTTCGTGCATCCGAAAAGGTACCCGCCGCGCGGGGGCGGACTCCCCGCATCCTCTGCCGCCGGAAGACGGCAGTCCTATTTAAAAAGGCAAGGTGCTGCGCAGCTGCACAAAAAAGCTCCCCTAGGCCCTCCCCAGCTGCGAGCCGGGATAGCCGCCGCGCGCGCCCATCGAGCCGTAATATTTCGCGGCCTGGGCGCCCTGCCCGCGGTTGGACTCCCGGATCAGGGAAAGGGTGCGCTCCCGCACCTCCTCCAGCCGGGTGTGCAGCTGGATATTTGCCTCCCGCAGACGCAGTCCCACCGCGTCGGAGGCGCGTGCCGCGTCATAGAACTGTGCGGCCCAGCCCGGCAGCTCCCCTCGCGAGGCTGCGGGATCGAGCGCGCGCAGCAGGGCCGGCTCCCCTGCACCGTCGCAGAACCCCCTGACCTGTGCTTCCAGCTCATCCACCCGTTCGATCAGCCTGCCGCGCTCCTCCATCCCTTCTTCGAGGTCGTCATCCTCACAGGTCAGCATCCGGAGCGAGACCTCTTCAAACCGCTCCAGCAACTGCTTTTTTTCGTCGAGCAGGCGGAGCAGACCGTCATATTCCTTCATAAAAACCTCTCGCTTTCCTCTGTATTTTTTTGGCCGAAGCCCTCTATACAAACTCGGATTTTTGTATTATAATCGAAGTATCCGGAAGGAGCCTTTTGCGGCCCTTCCAGGTCTGCGGGCCCTGTCAAAGCGTGCTGGCGTTTTGGCCCGCCGCCTGAAAATCTGACTACGCCATCCGAACGGATGGGCTGCATCATCGCGGGAGGCGTCTCCCGCTTTTTGTCATAAAAAGGAGGAACCTGCCTTGAGCTATAGCAAAAGTGATCCGAAATTTCCCGGCGTCATCAAGACGCTGGATGACCGCCCGGTCGAAAGCGGCACCATTACAGTCTCTCAGGAGAACAAAAGCGTGGAATTCCGCGGGGAATTCGTCCCGCTTTACAACCGCGGGGAACATCTGAAGATCGTACGCACCCAGGACGGTGTTGAGGTGATCAGTTATACCGGGGAGGTCTACCTGTCCTCGCCCCAGATGCTCCGGATTGTCTCGATCACCGAAGAGATGCTGCCCGGCGCGCGCAGCGTGTTCCTCTATGACGTAGACCTTCCCGCCAAGCTCCAGGCTGAACTGACCCGCCCGCCAAAGGGCAAGTTCGGCCTGTTCCACCGCAAGCCCCAGCCCCATGAAGAGGTTCTGGACGTGCGGGTCCACGCGGTTTCGCTGCGGCAGATCAAGTTTACCACCGAGGAGCTGCTCGACGAAACCCAGCCGCTTTTGCTTTCGCTCGAGGAACCGCGCCTCCAAAAAGTCCAGCTCACCATCAACCATATGATCGACCTGGGGCAGTCCAAACGCGGGTATAAATGCTCGATCGCCAGCATCGACGCCGCCTCCCGTTCCAACCTCGAAAGCTACATCAGCTACCTGAGCACCCAGAACAGCAGTTTCCGGTAGATTTGTGCAGCGGTGCAGCACCTTACCTTTTTTGAGAGGTGTGCCGCAAGCGGCACCGGGATGCGGGGTATCCGCCCCCGCGCTGGGGTTCTTTTT
>NZ_KE159660.1:47820-54321 GCF_000403395.2 Anaerotruncus sp. G3(2012)
GCAAGCGGCACCGGGATGCGGGGTATCCGCCCCCGCGCTGGGGTTCTTTTTGTGCAGCGGTGCAGCACCTTACCTTTTTTGAGAGGTGTGCCGCAGGCGGCACAGGATGCCCGGTCCCGTCCGGGCGGACGGCTTGTTTTTTGCTTGTGCAAAAAGCAAGGTAAAAAGCACACATAAGGGGGTATCCCCCTTATGGAACCCCCGGAAGGGTGCCCGCCTTTGGCTGGGCGGAAGGGACACGCATGTCAGTGCCCGCCCCAACCTGTTTTTTGCCCAGGCAGGCCCCGCCCGCTCGACCCGGGCTGTGCCGCAAAACCCCACTACTCTGTGCCCGATCGGGCCGGGCTTCCCAGCTTGCCGGGGTGGGGCACACGGGGAGGGGTCGCTGACCCCTAACCCGTGAGGCGCATCCTGCCCGAGCGTCGCGCGTAAGCGCGCTTCGGGCTGAAAGCCCGAGAAGCGAAGGGCGTTGTTTTGGTCGGGAACCCAAAACAACATGCGCCCTGGAACCCAAAACGCCGCGCACCAAGGGGCCAAACGGATGCTGCCCCTAGAGTTTGTGCAGGAGGTCTTTCAGGTTGGGGGCGGCGGGAGCGGCGGCCTGGCGGTTCTCGTCGATCGTCTGCTGGAGCTCCTTGCGCAGGACGCGGACATCATTCGGAGCAGTGATACCGAGCTTGACGCGGTCGGGCGCGGACTCGATAATCTTCACCTCGATGTCCTCGCCGATGAGCAGCGATTCCCCGGGCCTTCTGGTAAGTACAAGCATTCAGCGTACCCCCTTTCCGCCGACGAGCGGATATCTCACCGGCCAGTCCCCCTCGAGGACGACCTGACCGGCGATCCTGCGGGAGGGGTTGACCACGATCGGGCTTTTGAGGTTGACCGTGGAATTCTCGAGGGTATCCTTGAGCACGACCAGCAGCCAGCACATACAGTCCTCCTCGCCGATCTGCTTTTCGAACGCGGCGGGCAGCTCGGGGAGGTAGTCGGCCACCACCGCGTGGGGGTCGGCCAGGATGAAGCAGAGCTCCGGCTCCTCAAGCGACTGCAAAAATGCAAAGTGGCTGCCGATCGAATCGTCATTCAGAAAAACAAACCGGCTCTGGTTCTCAAACCCAAGAATCGGGCTGACAAAAGTAATTTCGCTGGTATCCTCGATTTCGATGACCCCGAAATCCCTGGTACGAATTTTCATCTCATCATCCTCCGTTGCGACTGATTCATAAAATGTGACCTGGCTTGCGGGCGGGCGGAACCAAAACGTTTTTTCTGGCTCCGGGGCGGGGATGCCGGTTCCGGCGGCTGTGCTCCCCACGCAAAACAGGCAACCCCCGCTTTTGTGAAAAACAAGGGCTGCCTGCTCGTTTCAAATGTGGGATGGTTCAGCTTTCCACATAATTCGGGTCCGCACTGGGCGGCACATAGGTTGGCGAGCCGAGCCATTCAACCGATACCTTCGGATACTGCAAAATCTCGATCGAGAATTTGCCGGGGATGTAGTTCATGACATTCTGCTGCTTCTGCCACTCGGTTTCAACCGAACCAGCGTGGTAATCGAGCGAAACGTCATACGGCTGGTAGCTCGAACGCACCTTGCCGCTCGGGATGAACTCGGTATAGGTGGTGATGTCGGCCGACTGCATCATCTTCTGCTGGACGATCTGTGCAATCGTCACACCTTTGTCAATCTCCCCTATCTGATTTCCCAGCTGCACCTCTTCCCCGATCTTCTGATAAACGCTCTGCCTGCCCCGCTGCGCAAACACCTGTAGCCACGAGCCGACCGACCTGACATTCAGGCTTTCGAACAGCTCGGTGGTATCCACATTGACTCTTGCGTTCTGGGTATGCAGGTCGATCCGGGTGGGATCGTGCGACATTTCACCCTTCGGCAGCTTCGGGACCTCCATCTCAAGACGGGCGCTCTGCGTCTGGATGTTGTATTTGATTGGCTGGCTGGTAATTCTGATCAACTGCACAAAAACACCTCCTTTCCCAAGAAACAAAACGTACTGTAATTGGGAACTGCTGTCTATCTCTGGCGGGCGCCCGGCGCCCGGGCAAGGGGTTCCGCCCGCTGCAATGAGCGAAATACTTTATCCTGTGAAGCGCTTTTTTCGGGTGAATTGCCGCGAAGCGGCAAGAGGGGGCTTTTTGCAAGAGAAAAAGCCCCCTTGCAGAAAGGAAATACCGAACAAATCCTAAGATTGGTTCAGGGGGGATAAAGCCGGGTTAGGACAGGAAGTCGAGCAGCGAGGTGGGCAGCAGTTTTGCGCCCAGCTGGAGGACTGCCATCCAGGTATATTCCGACTCTTTCAGTTTGATTGCTTCCTCGGACGGGTCTGCCGAAACGAGGTTGCTTTCGCTCTCGGTCAGGGTCGTGATGTCCGATTCCAGCCGGGTTTCCAGCTGGTTCAGGAAACCGGCGCGGGTATCCAGATCGAGGCGCGAAAGGCGCATATCGTCGGTCAGCTCGTCAAACGCCGTATGTGCGCTCTCGAGTGCGCCGCGGTTATAGGTCCCGCCCGCTTTGCCGTTCGGGTAGCCCAGCGCCTCCTCCATATCGGTAATCAGGTCGTAGACGTTCGGCTCATGCCCCAGCACATCAAGCCCCGAGAACGAGGTCTTGAACGCGGTGCGGGTGTCCACATCGCCGTCATCCGCCTCAAACCGCATCCCCAGGCCAAGGTCAATATAAATCTCCTTGTCGTTGGGCAGCGGACGGGTGAATCCATCTTCATCAATATAGGTGCCGTTTTCGCGGTCGATCTTGGACATCGGGATGCCGTTATAGGTCAGTTTGCCGTCCGCGCCCACCCCGAACGGGGCGGCCGCGTTGGCTGAATCGCTGAACAGGTATTTCCCGCTGTACTGTGAATTCGCAAACTGCAAAATCTGCTCCTTCATACTATGCAGCTCCGCCGCGATTGCCTGGCGCCGCGGTTCGCCGCCCTCTTCACTCAGCGCGCGGACTACCCGCTCGTCAACCGTTTTCATGATGTCGTCGATCGAGTCGAGCGCGTTGAACACCGAGTTCATCTCGTCGATGACGTCCTGTGTGGCGGAGAGCTGGCGTTCGGACGCCTGCCGCTCCTCCTGGATTTTCATTGCGCGCACACCGTCCGCCACATTCTGGGAAAGGCGGTCGAACGCCGCGCCGGTGGTGCCGCGCTCAAACGCTGACGCACGCTTGGCCAGCGTATTATTCAGGTTGCGCATATAATTTCGGCTGACGCTTCTTTGTGTTACCCTCATAAATTTTCCTCACCTTTCTCCTGAGATTAGAGGCCCACCCGGCCGGTACGGTTAATCAGGACGTCGAGCGCCTCGTCAAGCGCGGTCATAAGCCGCGACGCCGCGCTCAGCGACTTGTTGTAAAGCATGACGTTTGCGACTTCCTCGTCCACCACCACGCCCGAAACCTCGTCCCGGCGATCCTGAAGCTCATTGTTCAGGACGGTGGTGGCTTCCAGGCGGTTGTAATAGTAGTTTTTGTCCTCCGCGAGGGTGGTCGAATAGCCGGTGACATAATCGCTGAAGGTGGATTCCACCAGCTCCCCGCGGGACTGGAAGCTGATCTTATCCGCATTCAGCGCGTTGATCAGCTGGTTGAGCGCGTTGTTCTGCTTGCTGTCCAGAATCGAGATCACATAGCTCGGGTTGCCGTTCCAGTCGTCGGTGATCGTCAGGTTCTGCGCGTTGATCGGGCCGCCGTCGATCGAGCCGTACAGCTTTTTCTTGGGCGCGTTGGCGATCATCGTATCCAGCGCCTCCACATGGGTCTGCTTGAGCGCCTTTACGTCGGCCAGCTCCGCATTGACCGCGGTTTCCACCTGGGTCACCCCGGCTGCGCCATCCGCCAGATTGACGCCGCCCAGCCCGGTGATGCCGGTGTCAATATTCGTGTTCTGGTAGCCCTTGTCGTTGTATTCCTTGACAAGGCGGTCCATCTTGTCCTGCAGGGAGGCCATGTAGGTGGTGTCGCCCGCTGCATTTGCGGCCTGCCACTTCTTGTTCAGCTCCTGGAAATCGGCTTTCAGCGCTTCCATATCCTTATACTGCTGGGTGCCGGGGATCAGCGTGCCGGTGATGCCTGCCGCAGTGTTGCCCAGAATCGGGTCAAAAACCGCGTCCGTGGTGGTGCCGAGCGCCAGGGGCGGGGCGGCATACCCCTTGTTTGCCGCGGCCGCATCCGGATATTTGTAGCCCGCAACCAGATCGTCCCACTGCCGCTCCAGATCGGCCTGCTTGACAGTATCGCCCGCTGTAACGGCTGCGTCATACTGTGCCTGTAGGCTTTTATAGGTCGAGAGCAGGCCGTTGAGCGCCGCTTCCTGTGCGCCGAGATCGTCTACCCGCTGTTTCTGCGCCTGGATTTCCGGGGCGGTGGTGTCCGGGATGATGCCGTTGACCGTATCCGCCAGCGTCTGCGCGAAGGTGTCCAGCTTGGCCTGGTAGTAAGGGATACCGCGTTTGGAGGTCTGCCCCTCGCCCGGGGCCGGGCCTGCGCCGTTGATGAAGTCGGTAAACCCTTTGATGATTCCATTCTTAAACTCGGCCTGCTGGTTGGTCGAGACCCAGCGCACCTCCACCGGGACAGTCGAATCGTGCATCAGCTCGGAGTTCGGGTCGGGGAACATCTCGAGCTGGTCATACTTCGCCCGGTCCACCACCGTATGGCCGTTCATGGTCACGGTGACTGTGCTGTCGCTGTTGGTGCGCACCTCGATTTCGCCGTATTTGGAAAGCTCGTCAAGCAGCAGGTTGCGCTCGTCGAGCAGCTCGTTCGGCCCGAAATGCGGGTTGAGCGAAGCGCCCACGTCGTCGCCGATCGATTTGTTGACCGCTGCCAGCTTTTGCACCAGCTGGTTGAAGTCCTGCACCGAAACGCTCAGGTCAAACTTCTGCTGGGAGGCCACGTTATCCAGCTTCATCGAAAGCTGCTGGAGGGTTTGGGCCATATTCTTGAACGTGTTCATCACGATGTTTGCATAGGTTTCGGAATACGCGTCCTTGGAGAAGGTGGAGAGCGAATCCATCATCTCCTTGAGGGAATAACGGATGCCGCTGTCGCCGTTGACCTTCAGCTCGTCGATCGTGGATTCGATATCCCCGAGCAGGTTGTTGACCTTGTCATAATAGCCGGTCTCGGCGTTCTCCTCCCGGAACCGCTTGTCGAGGAACTTGTCGCGGGTCTGGGAAATGCCGTTGATCTCCACGCCCTGCCCGGCAAGCCCTGCGCGGTTATAACTGTAACGGGTGGCGCTCACATTGGGGGCCACCGCCACCTGCTCCAGCCGCTGGCGGGTATAGCCATCGCTGTCCCAGTTGACGAGGTTCTGTCCGGATATGTCAAGCCCTTTCTGGGCAGTCATAATTCCGCGCTTTGCAATGTCAAAGCCCATAAAAGTCGGTCTAATCAAGCCAAAGTCCTCCTAATTTTAGATTTTCTTTTCGAACAGCGAGCTGGACGCCCGTTCCGCCGCCCTGGCTCCCGGCGCTGTGTAGGCCGCGGGGGCCTCCTGCGGCAGCGCGCTGCCCAATGCTTTCAGGTTCGCTTTGGCGAACGCGATGGATTTTTCGTTGGTAAACCGGATCATGCTGATCTGTTCCTGGATTTTTTTGAGGGACTTTTTCAGGCGCTCCCCCTCTTTGCCGCCGATCCGCTCGGCCGCCTGCGCGAGGGTCAGGCCCGAAAGCCCCGCCTCGGCCGCTGCCGCTTCCCGTTTCTGGTCGAGCTGCTCCAGCCGCATCAGCGCGGCCTGCTGGCTCGAGATCACATGGTTGACCTTCCCCGCGTCATACGAGATCAGCGAGCGGTATTTGGTTTCCTCCTGCCCCGCCAGCTCGTCGATGAACGCCTCATATTTAAAGATCAACTGCGCAAACCTGTTTTCTGCTTCGGTCATCTGGTCACCGCCTTACAGCCCCAACCAGCGCTGCATCACTGCATCCGCCAGCTCCCCGGTCGGGATATGATAGGTTCCGTCCTTCACCGCGCTGCTGATCCGCTCGAGTTTCCCCGGGTCGGAGGGTTTTTGCATCTCATCCATCACCGCACGCGTCAGCCGCTCGGCCTCGAGCTGCCGCGCTCCCTGCGTGCTGATCGAAATACGGTCGGTATGCTTCTTGCGTCCCGCCGCTTCCAGCGCCGCTGCAAAGCTCCCTTCCGCTTCCGGCTTGCGGGCGGCCTGCTTATATACTCCATATGCGGATACCGAATTTATCTTCATTCCGAATCCCCTCGTTTCTGTCCCGCCGCCCGTCGGTTTCCCTGTGCCGCGGCTCTTATCTTTCATTCTCTACTAAAAGTATTCGTCTCTTTTCCCCAAAACTAAACGCTGCGCTATGAAAAAATGTACAGCTGCGCAGTACCTTGCCTTCTTAAATTAAGAATGCCGCCCTCCGGCGGCAGAGGATGCGGGGTGTCCGCCCCCGCGCTGGGGTTCTTTTTGTGCAGCGGTGCAGCACCTTACCTTTTTTGAGAAGTGTGCCGCA
>NZ_KE159660.1:54519-63363 GCF_000403395.2 Anaerotruncus sp. G3(2012)
GACCCCTAGCCCGTGAGGCAGCCCGCAGGGTCGTCGCGGCGGATGCCGCGCTTCGGGCCGCAGGCCCGAGAAGACCCGAGGAAGGCGCGAGCGCCTATCCGTTTGGGCTGGGGCCAAACGGATACTGCCTTAAAGCGGAATTGCATTTCCTCTCTTGTTCTTGACTGGGAAGCACTGCCATGGTAGAATAAGGACAAGGTGCTGCTACATACGGTTGCAGGCGGTTGGCCCCCGCATGAGACGGGGGATTTCCCCGTTTCGGAAGAAAGGGGGAGATGCTTATGGTTACATATGCGGAACTGTTCCAGTTCTGTCTGGTAATTCTGGGCGTTGTTACTGTCGTTTTAGAAGTAACAAAAAAGAAATAACCGCCACCCTGAGAAAGTGATGCGGTTATTTCTGCAAAACCAAAGGGGCTGACCGTCTGCGGGCAGCGCCTTTCTTTATGCTCATTATAGCCTGAAAACAGGACGCTGTCAAGCGTCCTGTTTTGACTGAGTGGAGCGCACTTCTGCACAGCACCCGAACAGGCCGGCAAGCTGGCAGGCCCGTCCCGATCGGGCACTGTGTAGTGGGGTTTTGCGGCACAGCTTGGGGCGAGTGAGAGGGCCTGTCTGGGCAAAAAACAGGTCGAGGCGGGCTGTGACATGTGTGTCTTTTCCGCCCAGCCAAAGGCGGGCACCCTTCCGGGGGGATACATAAGGGGGTTCCCCCTTATGTGTGCTTTTTATCTTGCTTTTTGCACAAGCAAAAAACAAGCCGTCCGCCCGGACGGGACCGGGCATCCTCTGCCGCTCGCGGCACACCTCTTAAAAAGGGGAGAAAAAAGGAGGGGAAAAATCCCCTCCTTTTTCAGGAATCAATCTTCGATGCCGGAAGTTTTCTTGGACTCGTTTGCCCAGTCGTCGAAACGCTTCATGACCTCGGTATAGGTGTTCTGGCTGATCGAGGGGAGCTTGCCGCCCAGCTCGACGCCCGCGGCCTTGAAGCCTTTTTCGACCGCCTTGCGCAGCTCTTCGATCTTGGAGGCGTCGCCGCCCGAGAGGGCCTTGGCCATATCCATGATGCGGCCCGCGACCGCGTCGACCGAATATTCGCCGCCCGGCTCGAGGGTTTTTGCCGCTGCCGCGCTCTGTTCGGGGCTGACATAGAGGTTCATCCCGAACAGGGTGAGGTTGCTCTTCTGGCCCTGTTTGACCACCATGCTCTGGAGCATCTTGACAAAGCTGTCCTGACGCGCCTGCTCCGCCTGCTGGAGCGACTGCACCTGTGCGGAATTCAGCTGGTTTTTGCTGTAGGTGACCGGTTTATCGTTCCCGGTTTTGGTGAAGGTATCCTGGTTGACCTTCTGATCGGACGCGGAGGAAGATTCCTCTTTCACCGCAGTATCCGCTGCCTCGGAAGAGGCTTTCTGCGCCGCTTTTGCCGCCGCAGTGGACCATGTTGCGCCGGAATAGCCTGCATTATAAACAGAATTGTTCCCGATCTGCATGAATTTTCCCTCCCAAAAGACAAAATGTTAGATAAACGAATTCATCATCATACCGACCGCATAATAGTTGGACATGTTGTGCACGCCGATGCGGCTATAGGTGCTCATCATCTTGAAATAGTCGGTGTTGCCGAACGAAGCGCCGCCCGCCACGCTGCTGAACATGTTCTTGTTTGCGCTGCCGGTGCTGCCGGACGAGCTGCCGACCAGGCTTGCGGAGGGCGCGTTCAGGCCGGTCTGGGCGTCCTGCTTGGAGTTGTCCGCAATCCGCTTGGTCAGGTCCTTGACAAAGCTGGCGTTCTCATCCATCTTCGCCATGAACTTGTCGCCGTTGATCTTGAGCTTGCCGTCGCTGCCGACCGACATCCCGATCATCTCGAGCGAACGCTCGGAAACCGGCGGGGTCACCATCCGCTTGAGCTGCTTGAGCACGCCCACGCCGCGGTCCTCGTTCTTCTCGAGGAAGCTGATGACGTCGTTATACGCGCTGACCAGGTCTTCCATCGCGTCGAGCGCTGCGGAAGAATCGCTGCCGCCCGCCTTGATCTTGGTGCTGCCGGTGCCCTTGAAGTTGACGGTGATCCCGTCCACCTCGACAGTATTGGTCTTGGACGTAAAGGTTTCGGTCTCCTCGCCGTTTTTGGTCAGGGTGAACACCGCCTCGCGGCCCTCGGTCTCGACCTTGTCCAGCCCGAGCGATTCCGCCGCGCTGCCGCTCGCTGTGAAGCCGCCGCTGCCGGTGCCTGCCTCCCCTTCAATCGAAAGGTAGGATTTCCCGTCCTTCTTGGTGACCGACGCGGTAACCCCCGCGTTCAGGCTGTTGATCTTCTCCGCGAACTTCTCGAGCGCCTCGTGGTTGGTCTTTGCGCCCGCCGAGCTCAGGCTGACGTTGTAGGTCCCTTTTGCGGTCTGGAGCTTGAGCGAGCCGCCCAGTGCGGGGAGTTCGCCTTCGCTGGCGTAGCCGTTGGAACGGTTGACCTGCCCCGACGCTGTCTGGGTAACCAGCAGCTCGTAGGTATCGTCCTTGTTCTCCAGCTTGCCCGAGACAGTCGCGACGGTGCGGTCTTCCGACGCAGCCGCCATCTTGTCGGCCTTGCCGTTGATGACCTTGTCCGCTGCTGCTTCCAGCTTGGACAGCTTCTCACTGTACTCTTTCAGGAACTTGGTATCCTCCGTCCCCAGCGTACTGCTCGACGTGGCGCGCGAAGCGCCCACCGCCCCAACACTCTTGTTGCTGCTTATCGATGTCAGATACTTCATCTGATTCATCTGGGAATATCCCGACAGGACTGTATTCATCCAGTTTCCCGAATTGACAGATAACATGGCTTTTCCTCCTTACTCTAGCATTTTGGCTGGACACGCGGGTATTCCCGCGCGCCTGTTTCCTACTATAAATGTTCGCCCGCCATTCTGGAAAAACAAGCCGCCCAAGCGCTTTTTTCATAAATTTTTCACATCCGGGCCATGCCTGCCCACCGCGCGGTATCCCGCTTTTTCAGAAAAAAAGAACGCCGCCTTCCGGCGGCATTCGAAGAGATGGCTATTTTATCTTTTCCGGCAGAGGGCCGCGCCCGCCGCCACGCCCGAGACGATCACGCCCGCGGCGGCAAGCCCCGCGGCTGCGGACGAGCCGGTGGAAGGGATCGCGGGGGACGCCGCTGTGGGCCGGGGCGCGAGCGGCTGGTCGGTGATGAGGTAGCTCCCCAGAACCCGCACGTTTGCAGACCACCCTGCAACCGGGTCCTGGCTGCGGTCGGAATACCGGAATTCCCCGGTCCGGTCAGCCAGGCCCCCGTCCCCGTCGATCTCGTAAATCCAAACCCGGCTCACAGCGGGCGCATCCGGGCCGTCACGCTCCCAGGGGATGCCGAGCGTCAGGGCCGCACGCCCGGCGCCGGGCACCATCGGGCGCCCTTCGAATGTATAGAACCACGCCCGCGCATCCGCCGGGCGGACATACGTCTGCATGATCCGCTCGTCCGCCCGGGTGGACAGCCGCGCGTAAAACTGCCCGGGGACCTGCCCCTCCGGGAACGAAAGCGCAGCCAGGCCATCCCCCCAGAGGATCGCGTCGCCATCGTCGAGCATGGCCACATGGGAGCTGTCCTCCCGCGCTTCGCTGGATACGGCGAGCGGTTCGACCGGTTCACGCACCGCCGCCGCGGCAACCCCACTGAAAGCTGCCACCAAAACTGCCAGTATCGACGCAAAAACCCGCTTCATGCCGTATCCCTCCCTTTCTGCCGCACCGGAAATCCGGCGTCTCTTTTTCCTTATTTTATAGTATATACCACCAAAGCCCGGATCGTCAAGTCAATTTGTAACCATTTTGTAACCAATTTGTAATTTCCCGCGCCGCTTTGTTACCGATTTGTCATTTTTTGCGCGGCTGCGCGGCACTTCTCTATTTAAATAGGAAGCAGACAAAGCCCCCAGCCCGGTCCTCAGCCCCAAGGCCCCCGAAGAAGGGCGCAAAAGCCCCGCACCGCTTGCGGCGCACCTTTTTAAGAGGATAACCCACCTGCATCGCTGTGTAATAAAAAAAAGCCCCGCATCTGCGAAGCCTTTTTGTTCTGGAGCAGGTGACGGGAATCGAACCCGCGTTGTCTGCTTGGGAAGCAGAAGTGTTACCATTGCACCACACCTGCGACGTCGGTCTTTATTATAGCGCGTCCGGAGCGTTTCGTCAAGCCGTTTGGAAAATTTTTTGTACCGCTGCGGATACAGCCGCTTTCCAGCCGCCGGGACCGGCCTGCCATCCCGGTGGACAAAGCGCGCTGGCAGGCAAAATCCAGCCGCCGAACCGCAGGCTCCCGCCTTTAAGCGGTTTGGCTGTAAAACAGCTGCACCGCTTTGAACAGGATGTCCACGATCAGCAGGAGCTGCGAAAACCGCATCATTCTCGAAAGGTAACGGAACAGCTTCTCGTCCGTCTCGTGGCTAAACAGCACCTGCCTTTTCTCCCTGCGCAGGAACAGATAGACCACCCCAATGACAAGCAGGACCGTCCCCGCCACAAGCAGGACGAATGAAACGCTGCTTTTTTGCAGAAAGAGGTCCGCCAGAACCACCCCGATCGAAAAGATCGGAAAAAGGGCTGTTAAGAATAGGAAAAGAAAGCCGCATATCTTTTTCATGCTCTTTACACCCGCATCAAACCATTTATTTGGTGCATGTTACCTCACATTCCCATCATAAATGGTCTGTCGGATTTTGTCAATCGTTTTGGAAAATTTTTGTCTATGACGATCTGTTTGGCAACGGAAATTTGGGCTGGAACCCAAACTTCCGTTGCGCAAGCTCCCTGCTTCGGGGGTCTTCTCGGATCTGCGGCCCGGACTGCGAGCCGCAGCGAGCGTTTCGAGGCCAACCGCCGCAGGCGGCTCTTAGGCCGAGATCGCGGCATCCGCCGCGACGACCCTGCGGGCTGCCTTGCGGGCGAGGGGTCACCGGGCGCATGTTGTTTTGGGTTCCCGACCAAAACAACGCCCATCGCTTCTCGGGCTTTCAGCCCGAAGCGCGCTTGCGCGCGACGCTCGGGCAGGATGCGCCTCACGGGCGAGGGGTCAGCGACCCCTCCCCGTGTGCCCCTCCCCGGCAGGCCTTGTGCACCGATCCGATCGGGCACAGTGTAGTGGGGTTTTGCGGCACAGCCCGGGTCGAGTGGGCGAGGCTTGTCTGGGCAAAAAACAGGTCGGGGCGGGCATTGACATGCGTGTCTTTTCCGCCCAGCCAAAGGCGGGCACTCTTCCGGGGGATACATAAGGGGTTTCCCCTTATGTGTGCTTTTTACCTTGCTTTTTGCACAAGCAAAAAACAAGCCGTCCGCCCGGACGGGACCGGGCATCCTCTGCCGCTTGCGGCACACCTCTCAAAAAAGGTAAGGTGCTGCACCGCTGCACAAAAAGAACCCCAGCGCGGGGCGGATTCCCCGGCAAGCCCTGTGCGTCGATCGTCCAGGTGCTGTGCAGAAGTGATTCCACTCAGTCAAAACAGGACGCTTGACAGCGTCCCGTTTCCAGGCTATAATGAGCATAAAGAAAGGCGCTGCCCGCAGACGGTCAGCCCCTTTGTGAGTACAGAAATAACCGCATCACTTTGTCGGGGTGGCGGTTATTTCTTTTTTGTTACTTCTAAAACGACAGTAACAACGCCCAGAATTACCAGACAGAACTGGAACAGTTCCGAATATGTAACCATAAGCATCTCCCCCTTTCTTCCGAAACGGGGAAATCCCCCGTCTCATGCGGGGGCCAACCGCCTGCAACCGTTTGTAGCAGCACCTTGTCCTTATTCTACCATGGCGGTGCTTCCCAGTCAAGGAAAATGGCGGTTGGCATTGCCACACCCCCTATCGGATGGTGTGGCTGGCCGCATACCGTTGTTGCAGCTCCTGCATTTCATTCTATGGAAATGGCTTTCAGTCAAAAAAGGAGGGGATTCCCCTCCTTTTTTCACGCTGTTTTTCACTTCCAGAAAGCATCCGTCCGCCGTCCCGCAGCAATCCGCCCACTGCCCCCTGCAAAAAACCGGCGGTGCGTTTGAGCCGGAACAGCCGCTAGGGCCGGAAGCTGGAACGCAGTTCGGAGAAATACCCATAGGCGGCATGGTAGGCATAGGGGATGCGCCCATAAGGGCTGCCGTTGCGGTTTTTGAGGAGGACCAGCTCGACCTGGCGGGGGTTGCGGGTCTTGGCGGCGTTGACGTCGAACCCCTGCTCCCCTGCCCCGGCGAGCTGCAAACCGAGCAGGACGTCCGAACTGTACTCGACCGCGCCGCTCTCCTTGAATGCCTCCATCGAAACCGCGCTGCGATAGTTCTCCCGGTTAAACGAGGAGATCGCCACGACCGGCAGGTCGAAATCACGGCTGATCCGCTTCAGCTCGACCACCGCGCGGTCGGTGTTCTGCTTGTCGCTGGCGCGGGGGTCGGCGGGCTTGAGGATTTGCAGATAGTCCACCATCACCACCGGACGTTTCCCCCGCAGCCGCAGATGCTGCCGCACCTCCTCGCGCACCTCCTGTGCGCCGATTTCCGCGATCCCCTCCCGCACAAACAAACAGCCCGCGGATTTCCGATAGGCTTCGATCGCCCGGTTGAGCAGGAGCGCACGCCCGGCCGGAAGCTGGTTCTGCATCCGCAGAACCTGACGGGCAGTAAACGCGTCCTCCCGCGCGGCCGACGGATCCAGCCGCCAGGTGGTGCGCGAAATCCCCTTCGCCACCAGCTCGAGACGGCCCATCTCGAGTGAAAAAAACAGGACGTCGGTGCCGTTCGCGGCGATATATTCGGCAATCTGCAACAGATACGAGGTCTTTCCCAGCGACGAGATCGCCCCCAGCACGTAAAGGCCCGCATAAAATCCCCCATCCAGAAGCTGGTCCAGCGCCCGGAACCCGGTCGGCTCGGCCTGGCGGCTCCCCAGCCGGATCGACGCATCCAGCAGCTCGGACACCGCGTCCGCCGCGCTCGTGTGCGCGTAGGCCAGCCGGTCGGCGTCCGCCGCCTGCATCAGCAGCTCTTCCAGCGCCGCGCGGTCGGCCACCAGCAGTTCGTTCACGTCTTTGACCGTCCCCGGCAGCATCAGCTCCCCGCAGGAAAGCCCCAGCCCCTCCAGGCCTTCCCGCAGCTCCCGGTTCATCCGCTGTCCGGCTGCGTCCCGGTCGCCCGCCGCAACAAACCGGTAGCTGTTCGCCGCCCCCGGGTTTTCCGCGCAAAGGTTCAGGAAGCGCCGCACGTTCCCCGCGCCGCAGAGCGCCACCGCGTGCCGTCCGCACGCCTCAATCGACAGCGCGTCGAACACCGCTTCGGTCACAAACAGTTCGCCGCCCTGCCCCTCCCCTTTGAGGTAATCAACCCCAAACAGCCCCATCGAGCCGGTGCTGTTTTTGTACCGCGGCTGTACCCCGTCGCGGATTGCGCGGGCGCAATAGGCGGTGCATCTCCCGCCTTCGAACAGCGGCAGATAAGCCCGTCCATCCCGCTCAAACAGCCGGTAGCGCGCGCACAGTTCCGCCGGAATCCCCCGCGCCGCAAAGTAGCTCCCGCCTGTCCCGCAGGCCGCGACCGCCTCCTCCACCATGCCGGTATAGTCGGCTGCCGGCACCGGTTCCGGCGCTTTTTTTTCCGGGCTGCCCCGCCGCACCTGCACCGTTTTTTCGGACGCGGGATCGGTGCGCCCGAACCCCTCCGGGAACGGGATCCCAAAGATTTCACACGCCTTTTTGATCTGCCGCGGGAAGCTGTCGCACTCGGGATAATCCATCGCGATCAGCTCGAAAATGTCGTAGCTTTTCCCGCAGCCAAAACAGTGCAGACGCTGGGTCTTTTGGTGGTAGCTCATGCTCGGGGTGGAGTCCCGGTGGTCCGGGTTGATGCAGCGGATCAGCCGGTTCCGCCGCCCCCCCACCACGATCCGTTTCTGCGCCATGTATTCGGGCAGCAGCGCCCGCAGTTCCTGTATCAGTGATTCGTGCGTCCTCATCCTCTGTCCCCCCTCTTTTCTCCCCATATTGTATCAGATTTCCCCCGTTTTCGCAAACTGCCCTGCGGGCGCCTTTTTTGTGCAGCGGTGCGGCTCGGCGCTTTTTTGTACAGCGGTGCAGTACCTTACCTTTTTTGAGATGTGTGCCGCAGGCGGCACCGGGATGCGGGGTATCCGCCCCCACGCTGGGGTTCTTTCTATGCAGCGGTGCAGCACCTTACCTTTTTAAAGAAGAATGCCGCCTTCCGGCGGCAGGGGATGCGGGGTATCCGCCCCCGCGCGGCGGGTCCCTTTTCGGATGCACGAAAAGGGACCAAAAGTGCATTTAAGGGGCAACGCCCCTTAAAAAACCCCGCGCCCCCAGACAAACGCTCATGCTCAGGGCTGATTTGCACCCTCTTCCGCCCCCAGACGATGGTGGGGGA
Organism: Anaerotruncus sp. G3(2012); assembly: GCF_000403395.2. GTDB lineage: Bacteria > Bacillota > Clostridia > Oscillospirales > Ruminococcaceae > Anaerotruncus. The sequence goes on from NZ_KE159660.1 coordinate 62,924, forward strand.
TGTACAGCGGTGCAGCACCTTACCTTTTTTGAGAAGTGTGCCGCAGGCGGCACCGGGATGCGGGGTATCCGCCCCCGCGCGGCGGGTCCCTTTTCGGATGCACGAAAAGGAACCAAAAGTGCATTTAAGGGGCAACGCCCCTTAAAAAACCCCACGCCCCCAGACAAACGCTCATGCTCAGGGCTGACTTGCACCCTCTTCCGCCCCCAGACGATGGTAGGGGATGTACAGCGGTGCAGCACCTTACCTTTTTTGAGAAGTGTGCCGCAGGCGGCACCGGGATGCGGGGTGTCCGCCCCCGCGCGGCGGGTTCCTTTTCGGATGCACGAAAAGGGACCAAAAGTGCACATAAGGGGGAAGCCCCCTTATGTATCCCCCCGGAAGGGTGCCCGCCTTTGGCTGGGTGGAAGGGACACGCATGTCAGTGCCCGCCCCGACCT
>NZ_KE159660.1:65328-66979 GCF_000403395.2 Anaerotruncus sp. G3(2012)
AGCCGAGAAGACCCGAGGAAGGCGCGAGCGCCTATCCGTTTGGTCTGGGGCCAAACGGATGCTGCCTTGTGGGGTGCGCCGAGCGGCTGTCGCGGCCCTAGCCGTGCTTCGCGCCTGCGCGAGAAAGCCGCGAGCGGGGGCGTTTTGGTCTGGAACCCAAAACGCCGCGCACCCTGGGGCCAAACGGATGCTGCCTTATCTCTGCGTGATTCTATTCGAAAACAGATTGGAAAATGCATTCTTTTATATATTTCCCAATCTGTTTTAAAATGCATGTTTTATTATATTTATGAATGTAAATTATAATGTATTCATTAATAGAATTTCTAATAGAATTGTAAATCTATTTCCTTTTGTATGAATTATTCTATTTTATATCATATTTTCGATTCTATTTTTAAATACATTTTATATCCCATCTTTTAATGCAATAGTAAGTGTATTTATTTATCTATTTTCAAATATATTTATCCATCTATTTTTGAATAGACTGTAGAATAGATGGTTGCATCTAAGCATCAACCTATGGTATAATAGAATCCATACGATATGAATAAACAGGATCGTTATTCTGTTAGGGGGTATATAAATGAAGATATTAACTTTTGGAACCCTAAAAGGCGGCGTGGGAAAAACCATGCTTTGCTTTAACATCGGAGGGATCCTCTCCCAGCTGGACTACAAAGTCCTGGTGATCGACGGCGACCTGCAGGGCAACCTGACCAATAATATGGGCATCGACCGCACCCGGGAAGGACTGCTTACCACCTACGAAATTTATAACATCGACGAGCAGCAGCCCGACCCGGAAGCGCTGGTCTACCGCTCGCCGATCGACCGCCTTCCCAACCTCGATATGATCGCCGGGTCGATCTTCCTGCACAAGGCTGAACTAAAAATTGCATCGGTGGCCGGACGGGAGCAGATTCTCTCCAACTATCTGAACGATCACCGCGACTTCTTTGAACAGTATGACTATCTGCTCATCGACACCAACCCCAGCATGTCGATCGTCAACCAGAATGCCTTTCTTGCTGCCGATGCGATCCTGCTGGTGAGCGACGTATCAATGAACGCGATCGAGGGCGCACAGCTTTTCATTGCGCTCTGGGAAGATGCCCGCAAACGTCTGCGCAGAGAGGATAACATCCGTGGTTTCATCATCAACGATTATGACGCCCGCAACAAAATTTCTGCCGATTTCCTCGAATATCTGAAAACTTCCCCGGATACCGCCGATCTGCGCGAACTGCTCTTCGAGACGATTATTCCGCGCAACGTGCGCATTACCGAAAGTGAACTCGCGGCTCTGCCCATCTCGATCTATGACCTGCGCTCCAGAGGTTGTGACGCCATTGCTTCACTTGTCGACGAAATGCTCGCACGCCACATTATATAATAGGTATAAGCTGCGGCTTTTTTTGCCCCTATATTAAGTGTGCCGCAAGCGGCACCGAGATGCCCGGTCCCGTCCGGGCGGACGGCTTGTTTTTTGCTTGTGCAAAAAGCAAGATAAAAAGCACACATAAGGGGGTATCCCCCTTATGGAACCCCCGGAGGGATGCCCGCCTTTGACTGGGTGGAAGGGACACGCATGTCAGTGCCCGCCCCAACCTGTTTTTTGCCCAGACAGGCCCCGCCCACTCGACCC
>NZ_KE159660.1:67724-70240 GCF_000403395.2 Anaerotruncus sp. G3(2012)
AGCGCGCTTCGGGCTGAAAGCCCGAGAAGCGAAGGGCGTTGTTTTGGTCGGGAACCCAAAACAACATGCGCCCGGTGACCCCTCGCCCGTGAGGCAGCCCGCAGGGTCGTCGCGGCGGATGCGCGATCTCGGCCTAAGAGCCGCCTGCGGCGGTTGGCCTCGAAACGCTCGCTGCGGCTCGCAGTCCGGTCCGCAAGTCCGAGAAGTCCCCCGAAGCAGGGTGCTTGCGCCCCGGAAGTTTGGTCGGGAATCCAAACTTCCGTTGCCCTGGAACCCAAAACGCCGCACACCTTGGGGCCAAACGGATGCTGCCTTAACGCATCAGATCGAAAGCAAAACAGCATCGCCGTACATATTCGCCTATCTATTCGTTTATATATTCATAAATCTATTGAAAACTATATTCACGAATATATTCATGGAGGTATTGGAAATTATGGCAAACAAATTTACCAAAAGCGTCCTTGAGCGGCAGGCCAAGGAGATGAAAGCACGCTCGTCCAAACCCGCGGAAGAGGGAATCCGCCCTGCGGCACCAGCCGCGCCAGCGGAAACCGCCCCCACAACCCCGCCGGAACCCACCCCGGCAGACACTCAAACGATCAGCCCACCCGAGCTGCCCGAACCAACCCCGCCCGAATCCCGGACAAGCTCCCCGCAAAATCCGCCGAACCCAGAAATCATGCCGGAGCCGATCCCGGAAACAGTGCCGGCTCCCCCAGCAGGGGAGGGAAACATCAAGCCGCGTCCCGCACGTAAAACAGCTGCCCCGCTGCCCGATCTGACCGCGTTCATCGTGCGGGACGAAGGCCGCAACGCCAAAAACAAAACCTTCTATCTGGATGAAGCGGTCATTGACGCGCTGCATCGCGCCGCAGTCGCCCAAAAAATCACCGACAGCAAACTGGTAAACGACATTCTCAAGAAAATTTTGGGGGTCTGATGTAAAGGAAAATCCCTTTCCAAACGGGACGGTACCAACTAACCGAAACTGGGTACCTTTCTCATTTTTCAATCGCTGTTTTTCGAAATAAGCAACGGATTCCTTTGATTTTCTCTGTTTTTTAAGCGATTTCAGTTCAAAGCCATTCGGGAGGGTTTTTCAACTTTTTACACTCTGTAATCTTTTTCACGGTACCACTAACCGAAACTGGGTACCTTTTCAAATTTTATTTCTATTTAACCGGCAATCTCTCCGGATTTCTCCGGATTCCTCTATTATTTGCCCCAATCCATAACTCTTTAAAAATACTACAGAAATAAAAAAAGCTTTACCTTACGTATACAATCCCAAACCAGCCACAAAAAAGTGGGACCGCAGCCAGCCGGACAACGGTACACAAATCCGCCCCACAACTAACCAAAACTGGGTACCATCCTTTTTATAATTGCCTGTTTATCCACTGATTCCTCTGTTTTTCTCATGATTGCTTCGATTTTCACAAAAATTTAAAATTCTGCGATTTTTCTCGAAATCTTTCCGAAAACACGCATATTTTGCGGGAAATTGGGCAACCAAGCAACCTGGTGGTCAGTTTCTCAACCACAACCCAATCACTAACCGAAACTGGGTACCATAAAAAGCAATTCCCTCAAAATCTCCTGAAATCAGCCATTTACGGCGAATATCTCCCGTTTTTAACAACCCGTCAAAATGCAGAACCACCCCTCTTGGCCACCCGCCCGGACAGACAACCCCCCATACAAACCGGTTCTGCCCACCATGCAAACCAAAACTGGGTACTAGACTAACCGAATCTGCCAATCTTACAAACCAAAACTGGGTACCTTAAAAAAACCAGGGCCATCCGGCAAACTCCCATCAAAAGCCAGTCCACCCACCCAATTTTCACTAAAAAAAATCCCTGTATGTACTGTATGTTATGTACGTACTATAGGAACCAAAACAGCCGATCTTTCAACATCGGCCTGTTTCTGGTGTAAAAATCGTTAAAAAAACAACAACGGCAGCATCCGTTTGGCACCAGACCAAGCGCCCTTCTTCGGGGGACTTCTCGGACCTGCGGTCCGAAGCGCGGCTAAGGCCGCGACAGCCGCTCGGCGCACCCCACAAGAGGGGCTGAGGGCAACGGAAGTTTGGGTTCCCGACCAAACTTCCGGGGCGCAAGCGCCCTTCTTCGGGGGACTTCTCGGATCTGCGGTCCGAAGCGCGGCTAAGGCCGCGACGCCCCCTCAGTTTGCCTTACGGGCTAGGGGGCAGTGCCCCCTCCCCGTATGCCCCTCCCCGGCAAGCCTTGTGCACCGATCCGTTCGAGCACAGTGTAGAGGGGTTCTGCGGTGCGGCCCGGGTCGAGTGGGCGGGGCCTGTCTGGGCAAAAAACAGGTCAGGGCGGGCACTGACATGCGTGTCCCTTCCGCCCAGCCAAAGGCGGGCACCCTTCCGGGGGTTCCATAAGGGGGGTGGGGCGCATGTTGTTTTGGAATCCCGACCAAAACAACGCCCTTCGCTTCTCGGGCTTTCAGCCCGAAGCGCGCTTGCGCGCGACGCTCGGGCA
>NZ_KE159660.1:70395-80670 GCF_000403395.2 Anaerotruncus sp. G3(2012)
TGTTGTTTTGGGTTCCCGACCAAAACAACGCCCTTCGCTTCTCGGGCTTTCAGCCCGAAGCGCGCTTACGCGCGACGCTCGGGCAGGATGCGCCTTACGGGCGAGGGGGCAGTGCCCCCTCCCCGTATGCCCCTCCCCGGCAAGCTGGCAGGCCCAGCCCGGTCGGGCACAATGTAGAGGGGTTTCGCGGCACAGCCCGGGGCGAGTGAGAGGGCCTGTCTGGGCAAAAAACAGGTCGGGGCGGGCACTGACATGCGTGTCTTTTCCACCCAGCCAAAGGCGGGCACCCTTCCGGGGGATACATAAGGGGGGTGGGGCGCATGTTGTTTTGGAATCCCGACCAAAACAACGCCCGTCGCTTCTCGGGCTTTCGGCCCGAAGCGCGCTTACGCGCGACACTCGGGCAAGATGCGCCTCACGGGCTAGGGGTCAGCGACCCCTCCCCGTGTGCCCCTCCCCGGCAAGCTTTGTGCGCCGGTTTGTTCGGGCAGAGTGTAGTGGGGTTTTGCGGCACAGCCCGGGGCGAGCGAGCGGGGCCTGTCTGGACAAAAAACAGGTCGGGGCGGGCTGTGACATGCGTGTCTTTTCCACCCAGCCAAAGGCGGGCCCCCTTCCGGGGGTTCCATAAGGGGGATACCCCCTTATGTGTGCTTTTTACCTTGCTTTTTGCACAAGCAAAAAACAAGCCGTCCGCCCGGACGGGACCGGGCATCCTGTGCCGCTTACGGCACACCTCTTAAAAAGGCAAGGTGCCGCGCAGCTGCACAAAAAGAACCCCAGCGCGGGGCGGATACCCCGCATCCCGGTGCCGCTTGCGGCACACTTCTCAAAAAGGTAAGGTACTGCACCGCTGTATAAAAAAGGCAACGTGCTGCGCAGCTGTACAAACAGAAGCAAACTGTCTGTCGCACAGAAAAGCATTATTGACTGGAAAGCAGTGCCATGGTAGAATAAGGCGGCATGGCCCGCCGGGAAAAGGCATATAGGAAAGAGGTGACACGTGTCCTTTCTGAAGGTGCGCACCGGCCGGCAGGGGCGTTTACCGGGTCACCAAACCAATAAGGAACGATCATTATGTTACTGAGTTTAGACAACGCGACCAAGATGTTCGCGGAAAAAATCATCTTCATGGGCGCCAGCCTCAAAATCGAAGAGGGGGACCGGATCGGCCTGGTCGGGGTCAACGGGGCGGGCAAGTCGACGCTGCTCAATGTGCTGGAAGGTTCCCTCCCGCTTGAGCAGGGGGAACGCGCGGCGCGTTCGGGGCTGTCGCTCGGGTTCCTGCGGCAGGACAGCGGCCTGGACGGGCAAAATACCATCTGGGAGGAGATGCGGGGGGTATTCCGCCCGCTGCTTGACGCACAGGCCAAGGCCGGACGCATCGCCGCCCAGATGGGCCAATACACCGACCGCAGCTCTCCCGGCTATCTTGCACTGTCCGAAGAGTACAACCGGCTGCAAAGCTATTTCGAGGTCAACGAGGGGTACAACATCGACGTCAAAATCCGCACCATCCTAAACGGCATGGGCTTTGCGGATAAGGACGCGGACACCCCCTGCGACACCCTCTCGGGCGGGGAAAAGACCCGTCTGGCGCTCGCGCGGCTGCTGCTCTCCGACCCCGAACTGCTCATGCTCGACGAGCCGACCAACCACCTCGATTTCGCCACCCTCCAGTGGCTCGAGACCTATCTGCAATCCTACCGCGGCGCAATCGTCGTAGTCTCGCATGACCGCTATTTCCTCGACCAGCTCTGCACCCGCATCTGGGAGGTCGCCCATCTGCGGGTCACCCCCTACAAGGGCAACTATACCCGGTATATGCACACACGCGAGATGCTCTATGAACGCCAGCTCAAAGAGTATGAGATGTACCAGCAGCGGGTGACCAAGCTTTCCGATTTCGTCGCCCGCAACAAGGTGCGCGCTTCCACCGCCGCGCTCGCCCGCAGCCGCGAAAAGGAGATCGAGCGGATGGAGCCGGTCAAGCAGCCCCCGAAGCCCCTCAACCCCGCGCGGATCTCGTTCTTTTTCGAGCGGGACCCGGTTAAGGACGTCCTGCATGTCGAAGGGCTTTCCCTGCGCGCGGGCGGCGGCCCCTCCGGCAGGCTGCTCTGCTCGGACGTCAGTTTTGACCTGCTCCGCGGCGAAAAAGTCGCGCTGGTCGGCTCCAACGGGGTCGGCAAGTCCACCTTCCTGAAAACCCTCATCGGCCAGCTCAAGCCCGAGGCGGGCAGAATCCAATGGGGGCGCAACGTCAAGGTCTCCTATTTCGAACAGGGGCAGGTCGGGCTGACCGGCTTCAAGACCGTCCTGGAGGAGCTGTGGGACCGGTACCCGCAGTCCCACGAACAGGACCTGCGCAACCTGCTCGGCGGCCTGCTCTTTTCGGGCGAGACGATCTATAAGCGGGTGGACATGCTCTCAGGCGGCGAAAAAGCCCGTCTCAAGTTTGCCATCATGATGTATGAGGAGGGGAACGTCCTGCTCCTCGACGAGCCGACCAACCATCTCGACCTCGCCACCAGGGAGGCCCTCGACCGCGCGTTGATCGCGTATGAGGGGACCATCCTCGCTGTCTCCCACGACCGCTACCTGTTAAGCAGGATGCCCGGCCGGATTGTCGAGATGCACCCCGACGGATTCGTTTCCTATCGCGGCAATTACGAGGATTACCTCGCCCAGCGCAGCGCCGCCGACGCCGCACAGGCCGCGTCCCAGCCCGCGGAGGGCCCCGCCGGCCCGGAAGCTGCTGCTGGCAGCGGGAAGTCCGCCACCGAATATCACCGGACAAAAAAACAGCGCGCAGAAGCCGCTGCACGCAAAAAACGCCTTTTTGAAGTGGAACAGGAGATCAGCGACCTCGAAGCCGCCATCCAGCTCGAGCAGGGAAAACTCTCTGACCCGGAAATCTCCCGCGATTACCAGAAGGTCACCGAGCTTTGCGCCAATATCGACCGGCTGCGCGTCAGCCTTTCCGAGCGGATGGATGAATGGGCCGGGCTTTCGGAGTAGTGTGCAGCTGCGCAGCACCTTGCTTTTTTTTGATCAGTGTGCCGCCTTCCGGCGGCAGGGGATGCCCGGTCCCGTCCGGGCGGACGGCTTGTTTTTTGCTTGTGCAAAAAGCAAGGTAAAAAGCACACATAAGGGGAGTACCCCTTATGTATCCCCCGGAAGGGTGCCCGCCTTTGGCTGGGCGGAAAAGACACGCATGTCACAGCCCGCCTCGACCTGTTTTTTGTCCAGACAGGCCCCGCCCACTCGACCCGGGCTGTGCCGCAAAACCCCACTACACAGTGCCCGATCGGGACGGGCCTGCCAGCTTGCCGGCCTGTTCGGGTGCTGTGCAGAAGTGCGCTCCCTCAGTCAAAACAGGACGCTTGACAGCGTCCTGTTTTCAGGCTATAATGAGCATAAAGAAAGGCGCTGCCCGCAGACGGTCAGCCCCCTTTTATGATTGCAGAAATAACCGCATCACTTTGCTGGGGTGGCGGTTATTTCTTTTTTGTTGCGTCTAACACAAGAGCAACAACGCCCAGAATTACCAGACAGAACTGGAACAGTTCCGCATATGTAACCATAAGCATCTCCCCCTTTCTTCCGAAACGGGGAAATCCCCCGTCTCATGCGGGGGCCAACCGCCTGCAACCGTTTGTAGCAGCACCTTGTCCTTATTCTACCATGGCGGTGCTTCCCAGTCAAGAACAAGAGAGGAAATGCAATTCCGCTTTAAGGCAGCATCCGTTTGGCCCCAGACCAAACGGATAGGCGCTCGCGCCTTCCTCGGGTCTTCTCGGGCCTGCGGCCCGAAGCGCGGCATACGCCGCGACGACCCTGCGGGCTGCCTCACGGGCTAGGGGTCGGCGACCCCTCCCCGTGTGCCCCTCCCCGGCAAGCTGGGAAGCTCGGCCCGTTCGAGCACAGTGTAGTGGGGTTTTGCGGCACAGCCCGGGTCGAGTGGGCGTGGTCTATCTGGGCAAAAAACAGGTCGGGGCGGGCTGTGACATGCGTGTCCTTTCCACCCAGCCAAAGGCGGGCACTCTTCCGGGGGTTCCATAAGGGGGATACCCCCTTATGTGTGCTTTTTATCTTGCTTTTTGCACAAGCAAAAAACAAGCCGTCCGCCCGGACGGGACCGGGCATCCCCTGCCGCCGGAAGGCGGCACACCTCTCAAAAAGGTAAGGTGCTGCACCGCTGCACATCTCCCACCACCATCGGGGATGAAAATGGAAAAGGAAGGGGCTTTCGCCCCTTCCTTTTTATTGATTCGGTTTTATTCGATGATGATTTCAGAGCGCTGGGTTTTGGCCGAGACCCCCTCGGCATGGGGGGTGATATAGGCGCTTTCGGAGACGAACTCGCCGGGGAGGGAAGCGCTGACGTAATAGGAGAGGGTCACGGTATTGGAGCCGGCGTCCTGGCTGTCGTCGACGGGCTCGGTGGTGGGGGAGAAGACCGCGTCGGGGCCATCGTCCTGGCGGTCCGCGAGCGGGACCGGCTCCCCGCGGTAGAGGAAGCCGCGCACCTGCTGGCCGTCGTTCTCGACCACGACCTGTATCTGCGAACCCTGCCCGCCGAGCGGGACCGCCTCGGCATAGCGGTCGGAGGAGGGCATGAACCGCATCCCGGAGGGGATGTAATCGGTGATGTTGTAGCAGCCGGCCGGGGCGTCGTCGGTGAAGGTGATGCGCAGGTCCACCCGGACCTGTTCACCGACCCTGGGGCTGCCGCCGCTGGCGGTGGTGTACGATTTCTCGATCGCCACCTTGCTGGCGGATGCGGCGCTGGCCTCCTCGGCGTAGCCGGTATAGGAAACCGCGGCATAGAGGTCCCCGGCGACCGTCTCGAACTGGGCGGCGGCGAGCGCCTCGCGGCTCAAAAGCAGGCACTGGTACCCCTTGGCGCCCAGCTCAAACGTGCGCTCCTCGCCCTCAAGCACACACCGGAACACGCTCTGGTCCTTGGTGTAGGCGGCCGAGGTGTGGTTGGTATAGAGCAGCATCTCCAGATGGGGCAGGCTCTCCTGCGAACGGGCGCGGTCGTCGTCCCGCTCGAGGAAATAGCGCATGAACGCGTCCGCATCCGGATGCCCGGCCAGCGTGGTGAGCGCCAGCGCGGCGGAGGTTGCCTCGGTCTGTTCGTCGAGCGAGCCGCCCGGCAGCAGGTATTTGAGCTTCCCTTCGGTTTCCACCTGGCGCGACAGCCCCTGGTAGAGCGCCTGCGCGCCCGCGTAGTCGCCCAGGCGGGCCATGCCCGCGCCCAGCCAGAGCTTTTGCGCGGCGGTGAGGGATTCGTCCTGGGAAAGGCGGGTGAGGTCGAGCAGGATCGGCTCGTCGAGCGCCGCAAGCCCCAGATAGGACATCACCCGGTCGTTGGGGCTGGCGGACGGGTTTTTCAGCGTCTCCTCCAGGTAGACCTTTGCGGAGGTCTGGTCGACCAGGGAAGGCGCGGCCAGCAGCATCCGGGCGGTGAGCGCGGCGTCCGGGCCGGCGTTGGAGAGCGGGCGCACCCCCGACCAGACCTCCTGGATCCGGTCGAGCCGGACGTCCCGCCGCGGCCCGGGTTCGTCCTCCTCAAGCAGGCGGCTGTAGGAGGCCCGCGCGAGCCACGCGGCGGCGATGATCTCGGTGCGTTCCCCGTCCTGCCCTGAGAGCCATTGCAGGCCCTCCAGCATGGGTGCGAGCCGTTCGTCGTATACAGTGACCCCAACCGGGTAACGGGCGCTTGTGAGGCTTTGCAGCCGGTTGAGCGGCATGGTCTCGATCCGCGGGACGGTAGAAGCCGAGCGCAGCACCTGGAATTCCCGCCGCCACGCGTCGAAATGTCCGCCCGCGTTGGCCGAGAGGGTGAGGGTATAGGTCCCCTCCTCGTATTTGCCGAGGTTGAACAGCGCCCGCTCGCCGGGGGCGGCGGTCTGGGTCATCCCGTCCACCTGGAACCCGTCCGAATCGAGCACCGTGACCGCGTAGGACACATCCCCTTCGAGTGCGGGCAGGGCGGACCCGCCCACCCCGGCGGAGAGGGACACATCGTCCCCCACGAGGTAGCTGCCGGTGAGCACCGGGCGCAGGTAGAAGGGCAGGGCGGCGATGGTGGTGGTCTTGGCGTCGCCCGCCATCAGGTCGGCGGTGACTGCCGCGGCGGTGATCCGCCATCTGGTCACGTTGTCCGGGAGCTGGAACTCCACCGTTGCGGAGCCTCCCTCATCCACTTCGACCGTCTGGAACGCGGCGGTGTCGAGGAAGGTCTCCCGCACCGCGGCGGAGGCCCCGTCCGGCCCGCCGCCCATCCCGCCGGAGGCGTTCAGGTCGCTGTTGCCCACCCAGCCCTCCGGGTATTCGACATACGAGGTCTGCTGGGCGATGTAGGGGTAATAGGCCGACGCGTAGATCTGTGCCGCGAGGTCGACCTGCTGGTCGCGCAGCAGGAAGACCGATTCATCCACCACGCCGACCGCCGCGCTGCCGGCCACCGGGTTTCCGGCGGCGTCGGAAAGGGTGAGCCGCACCCGCACCGTATCGCCGGGCGCGAACGATTCCTTGTCGGTCGAAATCCCCACCCGCAGCCGTTGGGCGTCGTAGTTGTAGGAGAGGTAGGCGGTGCGCATCGGGTAGATGTGCCGCCCGTCGAAATAGGCCCCCACCAGCACCACGTTGGGCAGGTAGCGCGAATCGAGGGTGAGCGGGTGGGTAGCGGTGTCGAACACGCCGGTCAGCAGGGTGGATTTTTGCAGCACGCTGTAGAGCACCCGCCCGGTATTGCCGGTCTGCCGGCCGTTCTCGTAGATGCCAAGCTCGAGCGGCTGGTTGGCGTCAAACCGCCCGCTGCTTCCCTCGGCGAAAAACGCGTAGCTCGACTGGTCGAGCGCCGCCTGCCGCAGCTGGAACCCGGTGTGGTAGGCCACCACATCCCCGGCGATCCCGCCCGCGAACTGCGCTTCGTAGGTGTAGAAGGTGTCGGCGGTGTTCTCGTAGGGCAGGTCGGAGACCGTCACCTTGCCGTTGACTGTCCGGGTGCGGATGTTCTCGACCACCGTCGACTGGGCCTCCACCCGGTAACGGGTGACCGTCTCGTTGTTGGCGTAGTCGTAGTAGCTGCCATCCGGCACCCGGACATATTCGGTGCGGGTGATATGTACCACGACCGGCAGGTCGTATGCCGCGCCGCGCAGCCAGGCAAAGCTGTCCGCCGGGCGGTTGGCGGCGGCCAGGCGGGTGGTGTCGATCCGGGCGGTCTGGATCGTCAGCTCGCCGGCGGTCGAAGCGTCGATCCGCGCGGCCACCGCCGAGGGCAGCAGGGTCACCCTGGCGCCCGCCGAGACGTGCAGGTCCTGCGCGCCGGTGCTCCAAACATCCACCCAGACCGTTTGCGGCTCCCAGCCGGACATTTCGGTGCGGGGGATCCAGCTGCCGGTGATGGTGGCGGAACCGTCCGCCCCCAGGGTGATATGCCCGCTGTTCGGGAATTGCAGCTCGTTGGAGCCGATCTGCATCGTCCCGCCCGAGACGGGGGTACCGTCGAGGTAGGTGGCCCGGACGGTGACCGGCACCGGTTCATTGGCGAAATAATGGGCCCGCTCGGTGGACACCTCGATCGTATAGGAGGGCTTGGTGTAGTTCTCGACCGAGATGCTCTGGGAGGTGTAGACCCCGTCGCCCCCGTCGGTGACCGCGATGGTGTACCAGTCGCTCGCCAGCCCGCTGAACCGCAGGCTCCCCGAGAAGGTGCCGTCCGCCCCGACCGGCACCCGCTCCCGGTAGAGGTTCTGTTCCGGCCAGTCGGTGCGCAGGGTGAGCCAGACGAATGCGGGCAGCGGCTCGCCGCTCACCCGCGGGTAGACCTGCCCCCAGACCGAGGCGGTATCGGAGGACTGGTAGAGCGGGCGGTCGCAGTAAAGGCCGGTGTAAAACCGCTCCTGGAGCCGCAGCTCCTGCGCCGGGGCCAGCTCGAGCAGGTCGAAATAGACCGGCTGGCCGTCCTGCTCGATGGTCAGGTACGCCTGCTCGATCCCGCGTGTGGCAAAGTCCGCGGTGCCGTCCGCGCGGGTCGCGCCGCGCAGCACCGGCGAAAGCCCGTTGGCGTCCTCGAGCACCGCCGCCTGCCCGTTGAGCGGGCCGCCGGTCGCCGGGTCGTTGAGCCAGAGCAGGGTTTCCCCGTCCACCGAGTGGCTGTATACGCTCAGGTTGCGCACCTGGATCAGCTTCTGTACAAACTGCGGCTCCCCGTCCGCATCGGCGCCGGTGACCGTCGCCACATAGTGCCCCTCGGGCAGCTCGGCTGGCAGCGGCGCGGCCAGGGTGGTCCAGTGGCTGTCGCTCTGGATCAGCTCCCCCTCGTAGGACGCGACCTCCTCCAGGCCGCCCGTCTCCACCCGGTAGCCCGACCGGCTCCCGTACCGGGTCTTGTAGTAGACGTCGTACCCCTTCACCTCGTCGATATAGGCGCTGATGTTCGGGAACCGGTGGAGCGAGAGCCGGAACACCTGCCCGGAGAGGTCCTTGCCGCTGGTCATCACGACCCCCATCGGGTCGCCGGTCAGGAAGGTTTCCGCGAATTCCCCGTCCAGCCGCAGCTTGCGGTAGTCCTCTTTATCCGCGTTGGCGTCGGTCGTCTCGAACGAGAAGCTGTAGTCCTCGGCAAGCGCGGTCCCGTCCGGCGCGGCCAGCCCCGCCTTGACCGTCACCCGGTAGATGTTGTCCCGCTCGAGCGGCGCGTCCGGCTGGAAGACCGCCGTATAATCCCGGGTTTCAAACGTCCCGCTCACCGGCGGCAGGATCTCGAAATGCCGGGACATATCCACGCCCGCCATGCTGAACCCGATTTCGATCCCCGCATCCACCGGCACATAGCCTGCGCCATCCGCCGGGTAGACGCTCCGCACCGAAAGGTCGCTGCGGGTCTGGAACGCGAACGACTGCACCACCGCGCCCCGCAGCGGGTTCTTCACCCGGATGGTATAGATCGTATTGTCCGCCAGCGGCCGGCCCGGGGTGATCTTCCAGGAGGTCGTCCGGCGTCCGCTGCCCCCCACCAGCTTCAGTTCCCCCATGTCCGGCTCGATCTCCAGCATCTCCCGGACCTCTTCCTGCGTGATCCGGTATTTGCTCCGGAGGGTGAAGGTGGTGTCCGCTGCCGCCATCCCCTGTTCGGTCAGTGAGTCCGCCGCCACGCTGATCGCGGCATACAGGGTGTCCCCCTGCGGCCGCGACAGCACAAACGACAGCGAGATCGCCCCCGCCATGATCGCCGCCACGATTGACAGGATAATCCAGTGTTTCTTCATCTGCTTTCCCTCCGGCTTTCGCTTTTTTCAGTTCCCTTGAATCAGTATCCGAAATCTGCATAAATCATGCATACGCTTTTTTCCTTTTTTGCTATTATAGCATATCCTGCCGGATTTGAACAGATCAGGGGGCGTCTTTTCGGATGCACGAAAAGACAGCAAAAGTGCGCATCAGGGGAGCCCCCCTTATGGAACCCCCGCGCCCTATGTCCTTTTTGTGCAGCTGCGCGGCACATTGCCTTTTTAAAGAAGAATGCCGCCTTCCGGCGGCAGGGGATGCGGGGTGTCCGCCCCCGCGCGGGGACTCTTTCTGTGCAGCTGCGCAGCACGTTACTTTATTTTAAGAGGCGTGCCGCAAGCGGCAGAGGATGCCCGGTCCCGTCCGGGCGGACGGCTTGTTTTTTGCTTGTGCAAAAAGCAAGGTAAAAAGCACACATAAGGGGGAAGCCCCCTTATGGAACCCCCGGAAGGATGCCCGCCTTTGGCTGGGTGGAAGGGACACGCATGTCACAGCCCGCCTCGACCTGTTTTTTGTCCAGACAGGCCCCGCCCGCTCGCCCCGGGCTGTGCCGCAAAACCCCTCTGCACAGTGCCCGATCGGGCCGGGCCAGCCAGCTTGCCGGGGAATCCGCCCCGCGCTGGGGTTCTTTTTGTGCAGCTGCGCGGTGCCTTGCCTTTTTGAGATGTGTGCCGCAGGCGGCAGAGGATGCCCGGTCCCGTCCGGGCGGACGGCTTGTTTTTTGCTTGTGCAAAAAGCAAGATAAAAAGCACACATAAGGGGGAACCCCTTATGTATCCCCCGGAAGGGTGCCCGCCTTTGGCTGGGTGGAAAGGACACGCATGTCACAGCCCGCCCCGACCTGTTTTTTGCCCAGATAGACCACGCCCACTCGACCCGGGCTGTGCCGCAAAACCCCATTACACAGTGCCCGATCGGGCCGAGCCAGCCAGCTTGCCGGGGAGGGGCATACGGGGAGGGGGCACTGCCCCC
>NZ_KE159660.1:82330-85517 GCF_000403395.2 Anaerotruncus sp. G3(2012)
CGGCATTAGCCGCGCTTCGCGCCTGCGCGAGAAAGCCGCGAGTGGGGGCGTTTTGGTCTGGAACCCAAAACGCCGCGCACCTTTGAGGAAGGCGCGAGCGCCTGGACGTTTGGTCTGGAGCCAAACGTCCGCTGCCCAGGAACCCAAACTTCCGTTGCCTTTGTGCCAAAACAAAAACGCCGCCCCAAAGGCGGCGTCCTCAGGCTCGGCGTTTCATCAACTGGACATCAAAAGCATTTTGTGCGGTAACATCTTCAACAGATTTGATGGTGTTTTCGAGCCGCTCCACTTTTTGGCTCACAGCTTCGACAACATCCACAATTTCAGAACGGGTGTCCTGGAATCCCTTTTCCAATTCATTGTGAAGGGCTTTCACGTCAGTTTTCAATTCTGTGATGTCAGCCCGCATCTGAGCCTGCTCGGATTTCAGAGTAGTGACGTCGGTTCTCAGGTCCGCGATGTCAGCGCGCATCTGCGCCTGCTCAGATTTCAGGGTAGTGACGTCGGTTCTCAGGTCCGCGATGTCGGCGCGTATCTGAGCCTGCCCCGACTTCAGATCGGTGATATTGGTCTGCATCTGCACGAGAATTTCAAGGATTTTCTCTTCGTTGTTCATGTCCGGTCCCTCCTCTCATTATGAGTATAGCACAGATGAGAGGGGCGGTCAACCAGATATAAGGGGAGCGCCGCGGTCCACAGGGCAGGTCTGCGCTCTGCTTTGGCTGGGAGGGCGCGTCCCGGCAGATAAAAAATCGGCACAATCGGTGGACAAAGCGGAAGGAACCCTTTATAATAGGGACATAAGAACCAAAGGAGGAGACAGACAGATGGAAAAATCGGCGGTATACTTTACCGATCTGCGGGTAACCGTGGGGACGAGCCTTCTGGACAAGCTGAAAAAGCTGCTGCAAAAAGCGGGGATTGGGGAGATCGACTTTGACGGCAAGCTGACCGCAATCAAGATCAACTTCGGAGAGCCGGGGAATCTGGCGTATCTGCGGCCGAACTACGCGAAGGCGGTCGCGGACCTGGTAAAGGAGCTGGGCGGGGTGCCGTTCCTGACCGACTGCAACACCCTGTATGTCGGACGCCGCAAAAATGCGCTCGAGCATCTGGAGGCGGCATATGAAAATGGGTTCAGCCCGTTTTCGACCGGGTGCCACGTCCTGATTGCTGACGGCCTCAAGGGGACCGATGATGTTTCGGTACCGGTCGAGGGCGGCACGATGGTAAAAGAGGCGAAGATCGGCCGCGCGATCATGGATGCGGACGTCTTTCTGAGCCTGAACCATTTCAAGGGCCACGAGCTGACCGGTTTTGGCGGTGCGATCAAAAATATCGGGATGGGCTGCGGCAGCCGGGCCGGGAAGATGGAGCAGCACAAGAGCGGCAAGCCGACGGTTGACCAGGCGCTCTGCCGGGGCTGCGGGCTGTGCGCGAAACTCTGTGCACAGGCGGCGATCTCGTACGACAGCGCGCGCAAAGCCTCGATCGACCACGACCGGTGCGTCGGCTGCGGGCGGTGCATCGGGGTCTGCAACTTCGACGCGATCGCCAACCACAACGACAGCGCCAACGATGACCTCTGCGTTAAGATGGCCGAGTACACCAAGGCGGTACTGGCGGGGCGTCCGCATTTCCACATCAACCTCGTGATTGATGTTTCGCCCTACTGTGACTGCCACGCCGAAAACGACCTGCCGATCCTCCCTGATGTTGGGATGTTCGCCAGCTTTGACCCGGTCGCGCTCGATCAGGCGTGTGTCGATGCCTGCAACCGCGCCGAGCCGATCCCCGGAAGCCGCCTCACCGACCTTTGTTCGGCCGCTGGGTTCCACGACCGTCACGACCATTTCCACAACAGTATGCCCGAAACCAACTGGGAAACCACCCTCGCGCACGCTGAAAAAATCGGGATCGGCAGCCGCCAGTATGAGCTGATCACTGTCAAATAAAAAAGGAGGGGTTTTCCCCTCCTTTTTTCTCCCCTTCGCGCAACGCTTTGGAGTGGGATTTCTCCTCTTCTTGACCGGGAAACACTCCCATGGTAGAATAAGGACAAGGTGCTGCTACATACGGTTGCAGGCGGTTGGCCCCCTTGAAGAAAGGGGGAGATGCTTATGGTTACATACGAAGGGCTATTTGCTTTTTGTCTCGTAATTATCAGCGTGATTGCTCTGGTTCAGGGCAAACAAAAATAACCGCCACCCTTCCAAAGTGCTGCGGTTATTTCCGTAAACCTAGAGGGGCTGACCGTCTGCCGGCAGCACCTTTCTTTATCTTTATTATATCCCGCAATCCGGGCGCTGTCAAGCGCCTTTTTTCTTGACTGGAAAGCACTTCCATGGTAGAATAAGGACAAGGTGCTGCCACAACGGTTGCAGGCGGTTGGCCCCCGAATGAGACGGGGGTTTCCCCCGTTTCGGAAGAAAGGGGGAGATGCTTATGGTTACATATTCGGAACTGTTCCAGTTCTGTCTGGTAATTCTAGGCGTTGTTGCTCTTGTATTAGACGCAACAAAAAAGAAATAACCGCCACCCTAGCAAAGTGATGCGGTTATTTCTGCATTAACCAAGGGGCTGACCGTCTGCCGGCAGCACCTTTCTTTATCTTCATTATATACTGCAATCCGGACGCTGTCAAGTGTCCTTTTTTGTTTTGGAGCAAGATACGATCATTCGGAAGTTTTCGTAAGATTGGTTTGGTTTTACTGGAATTTCTCCAAACTCCTTTTCGTATATAGCCACCCGTTTTTTGAGATACTGTTCGATTTCCCTATTCTGACGGAAATATCAAAACCAGGAGGGAAATTCCCTCCTGGTTCTGACTGGCAACCACTTTCATGATAGAAACGGATAAAAGGCAGAAACCTTAACCCGTTAGGGCTGGCCGCTTGCCGCGCTTCGGCGCTAGCCGAGAAGACCCGAGGAAGGCGCAAGCGCCTATCCGTTTGGTCTGGGGCCAAACGGATGCTGCCACAAAACCCCTCTACACTGTGCCCGATCGGGCACAGCCAGCCAGCTTGCCGGGGGAGTTCTCACAAGAGGGGGGCACTGCCGCCCCTCTTGTGGGGTGCGCCGAGCGGCTGTCGCGGCATTAGCCGCGCTTCGCGCCTGCGCGAGAAAGCCGCGAGTGGGGGCGTTTTGGTCTGGAACCCAAAACGCCGCGCACCTTTGAGGAAGGCGC
>NZ_KE159660.1:85527-89619 GCF_000403395.2 Anaerotruncus sp. G3(2012)
CGGCATTAGCCGCGCTTCGCGCCTGCGCGAGAAAGCCGCGAGTGGGGGCGTTTTGGTCTGGAACCCAAAACGCCGCGCACCTTTGAGGAAGGCGCCCTGCGCCTGGAAGTTTGGTCTGGGACCCAAACTTCCGTTGTCTATCTGTCCCACTTGTCGCAGAGCGACTGGATCTGGCTGGTGAACCGGGCGAGGTCCTTGTTGGTGCCGCCCTTGTTGTGTTCGATGACCACCATAAGCCGTTTTCCGGCGGCGAGCAGACGCGCAAATGCGGCGGAAACCGGACGCAGCGTCCCGGCCTTTTTGGCCTGCGGGCGCACGCCTTTTTCGACCATGATGTTGGCAGCAAGGTCGTAGCGCTCACCGTACTCGGGGGCGGAAACCGGTATCCCGTACCGGGATTCGAGCAGCGCGGCAAACTCGTCGCAGACGGTGCGGTCCCCATGCACCACGAAGATCCGGCGGGGCCTGGGGGAGAAGGCGTCCAGCCAGCGGAGCAGCCCGGCCTGGTCGGCGTGGCCGCTCACCCCTTGCAGCGCCACGATTTCCGCCCGCACGTCGATCGTCTCTCCAAACAGCTTGATGTTGGGTGCGCCCTCGAGGATCGCGCGGCCGGTGGTGCCCACCGCCTGGTATCCCACGAATACTACGGTGGATTCCTCCCGCCAGAGGTTGTGCTTGAGGTGGTGCTTGATCCGCCCGGCCTCGCACATCCCCGACGCCGAGATGATCACCTTGGGGCGGTTATCGAAGTTGATCGCGCGGGATTCGTCGCTCGTGACCGCGAGGTTCAGCCCATAGAAGGTGATCGGGTTGATCCCGTGGTTGACCAGCTCGAGCGCTTCCTCGTCGAAACAGTCGAGCCGGTTCTCGTTGAAGATGTTGGTTGCCTCGATCGCGAGCGGGCTGTCCACGTAGACCGGGAAATCCCGGTGGCCCTGCACCAATCCGCGCGCTTTGATCTCCCGCAGGAAATAGAGCATCTCCTGGGTGCGCCCCACCGCGAACGACGGGATGACCACATTGCCCCCGCGGTCGAGGGTGCGCTGGATGATCTGCGCCAGGCTTTCGCTGTAGTCGGGCGGCGGGTTGTGCAGGCGGTTCCCGTAGGTCGATTCCACCACCACATAGTCCGCCTCCTCGAGGAAGGCCGGGTCTTTGATGAGCGGCTGGTTGATGTTGCCGATATCCCCGGAGAACGCCAGCTTGGAGGTTTCGCCCGCCTCGTCGATCCATACCTCGATCGACGACGACCCCAGCAGGTGCCCCACGTCGATGAACCGCACTTCGATTCCCTCACAGAGCTGGAACCGTTTGCCATAGCTGCATGGGACCAGATTGCGGATCGCATTTTCCGCGTCCTCCATCGTATAAAGCGGTTCGTACGGCTCCTGCCCCGACCGCTTGCCCTTGCGGTTGCGCCACTCGGCTTCGAATTCCTGGATGTGCGCCGAGTCCCGCAGCATGATTTCACACAGGTCACAGGTCGCGTCGGTCGCGTAGATCTGCCCCCGGAACCCCTGCTTGCTCAACAGCGGCAGGTGTCCCGAATGGTCAATGTGTGCGTGGGTCAGCAGCACATAGTCGATCTGCGCCGGGGTGAACCGCGGTTCCGGCGGCTCGATCTCGTCCCCGCCCTGCCGCATCCCGCAGTCGATCAGGATGTGCTTTCCACACGCTTGCAGATAATGACAGCTCCCCGTCACCTCATGGGCTGCCCCTAAAAATGATAACTGCATACATTCACTCCCTTTTTTGGCAGCGTCTGTCCGGCTCCCGGCAAAAACACCCTCACGCGCGGCTTCCCCACACAGGCGCGGAACGCCGGATGCCGCGGGTGGCTGTGTCCTGTGTTGCCGGAGCCGGACCTTTTTGGATGTGGTGCGCTCTTTGTCTATATTGTAGCATATTTCGCCGCTTTTTCCAAGGAAAATTTGGGGGATTGTGCAGCGGTGCAGCGCGTTACCTCTTAAAAAGGGGAGAAACCAGGAGGGGAAAGATTCCCTCCTGGTTATTGACTGGAAAGCGTTCCCATGATAGAATAAGGACAAGGTGCCGCCACAACGGTTGCAGGCGGTTGGCCCCCTTGAAGAAAGGGGGAGATGCTTATGGTTACATATGTGGAACTGTTCCAGTTCTGTCTGGTAATTCTGGGCGTTGTTGCTCTTGTATTAGATGCAACAAAAAGAAATAACCGCCACCCTAGCCAAGTGCTGCGGTTATTTCCGTAAATCTTAAAGGGGGCTGACCGTCTGCCGGTAGCGCCTTCTTTCGTCTTTATGATACTCTGTAATGTGGGCGCTGTCAAGAGAATGGGTGGGTTGCGATTGGGAAGGAGCCTTTGCAAAGGAGCGGAAATGAAACGTTTTTTCGGCTGGTGGATGGCTGTTTGTGTGGTGCTGGCGGGGTGCTGCGGCTGCGGGCGGCAGGGCCTGCCTGTGCCCGAATTCCCGCTGGAGGCTGGTGTGGTCGAGGCCGCGCTGGAGCGGGCTGGGCTTCCGTGGACGATCGCGGCCGAGGAATCCTGGGCCGAGGGGCAGACCGTTTACACCCTGCACGACCCGGAAGGAAGGATGGTTGCGATCGTCTCGAGTACGGGGGAGCCGCAGGGGCGGATGCTCCGGCTCTCCTTCCTGCCCTCCGAAAATGACCCGTATGGGGTGAGCGTTTCGCTGCCCGCGCAGGATTGGGAAAAGGCGGTTATCTTTGCAACGGTTCTCTATGGCGGGTTCGAGAGCGGACGGGAGGTCTATGACGCGTTCCTCGCAACCCGCAATGAAAAGAGCGCCGCTGTGCAGCAGGGGGAACCGCCCTCCGGCGCGCGCAAAACCTACGAAGCGGTTACCGAATGGAAAAGCGAAATCAGGGGAACCGGCTGTGCTGTACGCATCGGGCAGCCGCGCGCCGATGCGCCGGAATCGGATTTGCTGCTGATTTTGTTCTGTCCCGCTGACCAATGAAAAAGGAGGGAAGTTTTCCCCTCCTTTTTATTTTGGCCGATCAACCCCCGTCGGAATCTCCCCAAATTTTTTTGGTAGGCGGGAGCCTTTTTTAGGGGGCTTTTTCTCTTGCAAAAAGCCCCCTCTTGCCGCTCCGCGGCAATTCACCCGACTGCCGCCGCAGCGGCGTGCATAGGCCAACCGGCGCGAAGCGCCGGCTCTTAGGCCGGAGCAAAAAGCGCTTCTCAGGCGGGCGCGCGGCGCGCCCAGGCAGGCGTTCCGCTTGCTGCGGCAAGCGGCGGGGGCTCTGCCCCTCGACCCCGCGATTTTTCGAGAAAAATCGAGTAAAGCTTTTTGGTTATGGGGTGGTGGTTTTCCAATGCTTGCGATAGGCGTAAAGCTCGTAGGCGATCATGCAGAGCCAGCCGCAGGCCACCCCGGCGGCTGCGCCGGTGACGCCGAGCGGCGGAACCGGCAGCCAGGTGATGGCGACACGTATCGGAATCTGCACGAGGGTTGCATAAAGGGTGACCTGGAGTTTTCCCAGCCCGCGGAACAGGCCCTGGAACGAATTGCAGACGCCGGTACAGATGTAAAACAGCGCCATCAGGATCGACGCGCCCATCGAAATCCCCACGATCAGAAAGATCAGGATGTTCATAACCGGCCCCGCCGCACCTACCGCTGCCAGCGCCTGTTTTCCGTCCATCCGCCCCACTACCAGCGAGTCTATCGTGTTGTAAAGCTGCTGGAACAGGTTCCCGAACAGCAGCGGCACCGCGTAGGCCAGCATGTGCCGCGGGATGCTGCCGGTGGTCATGTCTCGTGTCATCGGAACCAGACCTTTCTGGATGTTGTACGTCTTTTGTCTGTATTGTAGCATATTTCGCCGCTTTTTCCAAGGAAAATTTGGAGGATTGTGCAACAGTGCAGCGCGTTGCCTCTTAAAAAGGGGAGAACCCAGGAGGGGGAAGATTCCCTCTTGGTGATTGACTGGAAACCAGTCCCATGATAAAATGAGTGCGGGCGCTGCAGCAACGGCAGGCGGTCAGCCACACCACCCGAAAGGGGGTGAGGCAATGCCAATTACCATAACGTTACATATCTTTGGATATACCGTAACGATACGGATAAAAGGCAGAAACCGCCACTCGGC
>NZ_KE159660.1:90317-91589 GCF_000403395.2 Anaerotruncus sp. G3(2012)
GTCCGGTTTCTTGACTGGAAACCAGTCCCATGATAAAATGAGTGCGGGCGCTGCAACAACGGCAGGCGGTCGGCCACACCACCCGAAAGGGGGTGGGGCAATGCCAATTACCATAACGTTACATATCCTCGGATATACCGTGACGATACGGATAAAAGGCAGAAACCGCCACCCTGGCCGGTGACGGTTTCTTCTGAAATCTCTCACTAAGTCGGGCTGACCGCTTGTCGCGGCGCCCTCTTTGACTCCTATTATAGCCTGGAAACTGGGCACTGTCAAGTGTCCGGTTTCTTGACTGGAAACCAGTCCCAAGAGAACATTTGTCAAGGGGGATTTCATCATAAAGATGAAATCCCCCTTGAATAAAATGGAAGCGGTATATTAGACGACATTCTCACCTAGGATTATTTTGGGCATTGTAGTTAAACAACGATTCCAACGCTTATAAAATTTCTCGATACCAAGCTTAGATACTCTTGCATGGACCTCTTCGTTTTCCAATACCCAATATAGCACATATGTTACTTTACCAATATTTCTTGTAAGGCGAATAGGTAATTCGCCCTCTTTAACTGCACTAAAATCTTTTTGTCGGTGAGTACGCTTTATGTAATGCACATCAATAACACCATCTTGTTCCAAATAAAATTCAGACACTTCTTTCATCAGTTCTTCAATTTCATCTATCTTAGTTAATTTCGCTTCATATATACATATCTCATTAAACATATCTCCCCTCCTCAAATTCTGAGTTTATGAAATTGATATGAGCAAAGTATACCACAATTGCAAGCGCCGTTCAACTCTCAATTATCGGCACTGATAGTAGCGGCAAGCAATGCGCCGGTATATACCCGGCGCAGCTTGTTGGGGGTCGACGGCCCCCAAACTCCCGGTGCATCGGCGCAGCCCCGCCCGATGCACAAGCCGCCGGTGGCGTCTGCTGGCCTGTCCATACTGGGCAGGGAGGGGACGCCCGGCGGGCCGCCCCTCGGAGAGCGCACGACTGCCGCAGGCAGTACCACCACCCGCTTGCGGGTGGTGGGTAAGTGCGCTCTTCGAGAGGGTCGGCAAAGAGAACGGAGCGCCCAGGTCATCCCCAGACGCTCCCGCTTCGGTTCCCTCCTGCTGGTTGATCACCGCCTTTCCAGCCTGTGTCATTTTGCCACAAATGAACCATCAGCCAATGTGTATTTGGATGGTGAAACCACCCTTTACACAATACATCTCATGATAAAATGAGTGCGGGCGCTGCAACAACGGCAGGCGGTC
>NZ_KE159660.1:91831-100508 GCF_000403395.2 Anaerotruncus sp. G3(2012)
GTGACGGTTTCTCAACAGAAGCCTTAACCCATCCGGGCTGACCGCTTGTCGCGGCGCCCTCTTCGATTTTTATTATAGCCTGGAAACCGGGCACTGTCAAGCGTCCTTTTGCGTGCAGCGGTTGGAGCGCTCTGCAAAATAGGCCTATCTACAGATTTTTTGCTGATTTCGGTAAAAAGTGTTTGCATTTCCGGAAGATATGTGATATAATAAGGGAGTTCTTGAAAAAGGGACGCGCGCCCGTGGCGCAGTTGGATAGCGCGTGTGACTCCGACTCACAAGGTCGCAGGTTCGAATCCTGTCGGGCGTACCATACCTCTGCAAGCTGTTACTGCTTACAGAGGTATTTTTTCTGCAATCAACCCTTTTTCCGCCGTTTCCAAGCACCGGCTGGGTTGTGCATACCGCTCCGGCGGGCGGGGAGGGGGAGGACACCCCAGTTTCGGCCGGACGTGAAAAAGCACCATCCAAACGGATGGTGCTTCTGGCTTTATTTGCCGTTGAGATGGCGGATGATCTCGCCGCCGATTTTATCCAGGGGGAGCTGCTTCTGGACCGCGCCGATGTTGTAGGCGACCATCGGCATCCCATAAACCACGCAGCTATCCTTGTCCTGCCCGATCGTGTAAGCGCCAGCTTTGCGCATTTTAAGCAGGCCCTTGGAGCCGTCCGCGCCCATGCCGGTGAGGATGACGCCGAGGGAATTCCGGCCCGCGTGCTCGGCAACCGAATCGAACAGCACGTCAACAGCCGGGCAGAACCCGCCGATCTTGGCAGTGCCTTCGCTCTTGACGTAATAGCCGCGGGTATCCTTGGCGACCCGGAGCTGAAGCCCGCCCGCGCCGATGATGATTTTTCCGGTCTCGACCCGGTCGCCGGTCACCGCTTCCTTGACCTGCATCTTGCAGATCCGGTCGAGGCGCTGCGCATACATATTCGTAAAGACCGGCGGCATATGCTGGACGATCACAATGCCGGGGGTAGTTTTGGGCAGATCGCGCACCACCTCCAGGATCGCTTCGGTACCGCCGGTGGAAGCGCCGATCGCGATCAGGGTGTTTGTTTTCCCCGCGGCAATGCTGCTGAGGGTGGGCAGGGGAGCCGCGGCAGCCGAAGTGGGCCGCAGCCGCCGGACCTGCGCGGTCGACGCGATCTTGATCTTGACAATCAGATCGTTCATGAACATCTGCATGTCGCCGGGGGACTTGATCTCGGGTTTTTTGACAAAGTCAACCGCACCGGCGTCGAGCGCGTCAAACGTATTGATCGGCAGCGCGCTGATGACGATCACCGGCAGCGGGTTCTGCGGGATCAGCTTTTTGATGAAGTCGATGCCGTTCATTTTGGGCATCTCGACGTCCATCGTCACCACATCGGGTTTTAAAAGACGGATTTTGTCCATTGCCTCGAAGGCGTCTCCAGCCATTCCGACGATTTCAATTCTGGGGTCCTTTGACAACCCCCGCTCTAACGATTTGCGAAAAAACAGGGAATCGTCAACGATCAGCAGCTTGATCTTTCCCATCATTGGCATCCGTATCACCCTTTCTTCTGGTAAATTGCAGGCTGGATATAGGTATATTTGGTGTTGTCGTTGTTGATACTCTCCGAATGGCCGATGAACAGATAGCCGCCTTTGGCAGTCCAGTCGTAGAACTTCCGCACAAGGTTCGCCTTGGTGGGCCCGTCAAAATAGATCATCACGTTGCGGCAGAAGATCAGGTCCATCGGCTTTTTGAACTGGAACGGGTCCATCAGGTTGAGCGGCCGGAAGATGACCTCCCGCCGGATCTGCTCGCAGACCTGCACCTGATTGTTGCCGATCTTGTTGAAATATTTGGTGCGCCAGGCTGGGGGGATGTCCTTGAGGTCCTCCTCCAGGTAGATGCCCGCCTTGGCCTTGGTGAGCACGTTCATTGAAATATCGGTCGCAAGGACGCGGGTATCCCACGAGCGCTTGCGGGAGCCGAAATAATCGTCGAGATACATAGCGATGTTATAGGGTTCCTGCCCGGTTGAACAGCCGGCGCTCCAGATGCGCAGCTCCCCCCTCCGGGTACGTTCAAAATTTGGCAGGACTTGTTTGCGGAAATATTCAAAATGCTCGTTTTCCCGCATGAAATAGGAGAGGTTGGTGGTCAGTTTGTTCAGCAGGGTGACAAATTCTGTCCCCGAGGAATCCTTGAAGAGGACGTCAAGATATTGAGAAAATGAGGTCAGCCCGCGTTTTCGCAGCTCATTGGTCAGCCTTCCTTCAATCAGGGTCCTTTTTTTGGTCAGGTCAATGCCGTATTTCTGTTTGACGAATGAGGTCAGACGGTTGAATTCCTCGTCGGTCATCCGGATCAGGTTCTGGGCGACCGACGGTGGTATCTGGTTCAGATCAAAATTAGTCACGTGGCGGTTCCTTCCTTCCGGCTCGGGGGTTTGATAGACATACAGAATCAAGGGGCGCTGCCCCTTGACCCCGCGATTTTTGAAAAGATGTACAGCGGTGCAGTACCTTACCTCTTTAAGAGGTGTGCCGCAAGCGGCAGGGGATACGGGAGGTTTCTTTCCGGATGCACGAAAAAGAACGAAAAGTACATTTCAAGGGGCAATGCCCCTGGGAACCTGTTCAGCATTCTTTATGCAGGGGGCTTTTTCACTTGCAAAAAGCCCCCTCTTGCCGCTCCGCGGCAATTCACCCGAAAAACGCGCTTCACAGGAGAAAGCGTTCCGCCGCGTGCGCGCGGCGGCGGGGGCTCCGCCCCTCGGCCCCGCCACCTTTGAAAAGGTGGACGAAACTTTTGGATAAAGGACAGATAAAAAGCGCACTTTGCCCTATCGGGGAGGGGCACACGGGGAGGGGGCACTGCCCCCTAGCCCGTGAGGCGCATCCTGCCCGAGCGTCGCGCGCAAGCGCGCTTCGGGCCGAAGGCCCGAGAAGCGAAGGGCGTTGTTTTGGTCGGGAACCCAAAACAACATGCGCCCGGTGCCCCCTAGCTCGTGAGGCGCATCCTGCCCGAGCGTCGCGCGTAAGCGCGATCTCGGCCTAAGAGCCGTCTGCGGCGGTTGGCCTCGAAACGCTCGCTGCGGCTCGCAGTCCGGGCCGAGCTTCTCAGCTTGCCGGGGGAGTTCTCACAAGAGGGGGGCACTGCCGCCCCTCTTGTGGGGTGCGCCGAGCGGCTGTCGCGGCCTTGGCCGCGCTTCGCGCCTGCGCGAGAAAGCCGCGAGCGGGGGCGTTTTGGTCTGGAACCCAAAACGCCGCGCACCTTTGAGAAAGCCGCGAGCGGGGGCGTTTTGGTCTGGAACCCAAAACGCCGCGCACCTTTGCGCCCCGGAAGTTTGGTCTGGAACCCAAACTTCCGCTGCCTAGAATGGGTTCAGATCGTTTTGGAAAAACTTCTCGCAGTCGATATTCATGATGACGCCGCGGCCCTCGACCTTGGCGATCGACTTCAAATATTTATCCGAGCTGTTGATCCCGAGGTCGGGCGGGGGAGAGCTTTCGGAATCGTCGATGGTGAGCACCTCGACCACGCTGTCGACGATCAGCCCCACCTTCATGTCGCGGATAGAGACCACGATGATGCAGGTTTTGTCGTCGTAGGCGCGCTCCGGCTGGTTGAACTTGAGGCGCACATCGATCACCGGCGCGACCTTGCCGCGCAGGTTGATAATCCCCTTGATATAATTGGGCAGGCCGGGGACCCGGGTAATCATCGGCACATTCACGATGTCCAGCACGTGCGCCAGCTCGATCCCGTAGACGATCTTCCCCATATGGAAGGTCAGATAGCGGCCGTGCAGGTCATCCAGCCGTTCGGCGGTGTTCGCCGCTGTTGTCGCTTGGGCAGCCATCGTCACATTCTCCTCTCTTTGCTCAGGTTGAGCAGGTTGTTGGCGTCAAGGATCAGGCTGATGCTGCCATCGCCGAGGATGGTGCAGCCCGAAAGCCCGATCTTTTTGACCGAGTATTTGTTCAGGAAGTTCGGGAACGGTTTGACAACCACCTGCTGCTCCCCGAGCAGCGCGTCCGCAAAGATACACGCCTTGTTTTCTCCCGATTCGATCAGCAGCAGGATGCCATCCTCCAGCTTGGTCACCTCGGTGGGCGCGTCGAAAAGCTGGTGCAGGCGGATCAGCGGGAAGCATTCGCCGCGGATCATGACCATTTCGGTGTCGTCGGTATTATAAAGGATGCGCACATCCTCCGAAACCTTGAAGCTCTGCTGGATCGAGGTGATCGACATGGTGTAGGTCGTGTCGCCCACCTGGAGCTCCATGCCGTCCACGATGGCCAGCGTCAGCGGGATCTTGATGGTGAAGGTCGAGCCTTCGCCGCGCTTGCTGTCGATCGTCAGGCTGCCGCCGATCTTCTCGATGTTCTGGCGCACAACGTCCATCCCGACGCCGCGCCCCGAATACTCGGTGACCTCCTGGTTGGTGGAGAACCCGGGCAGCATGATCATCCCGAAGATCTCGCGGTCGGTATACTCGCTCTCGGGCTTGGTGAGCAGGCCGCTTTCACGCGCCTTGCGCATGATCCGTTCGGTATCCAGCCCGCCGCCATCGTCCGAAATGATAATCACGATCTCGCCGCCCACGTTCTTGGCCTCCATCGAGACGCGGCCCACCGCGGGCTTGCCCGCCGCAATCCGCTCCTCGGTCGGCTCGATGCCATGGTCCATCGAGTTCCGGATCATGTGCATGAACGGGTCGCCGATCGCTTCGTTGATCGTTTTGTCCACCTCGGTCTCGCCGCCCGCTGTGACAAATTCCACTTCCTTGCCCAGCTTCTTGCTCATATCCCGCACGAGGCGCGCCATCTTCTGGAACACGCCCGAAAGCGGGACCATCCGGATCGACATGACGATGTCCTGGAGCTCGTCGGTGAGCTTGCGCAGCTCGCGGGTGGATTTGTTGAAGTTGTCGAGCTGAAGCCCGCGCAGGTCGGGGTTGCTCGCAACCATCGACTCGGTGGTCACCAGCTCGCCCACGAGATCCATCAGCTGGTCGAGCTTGGTCTGGTTGACGCTCACAAGGCTCTGCTTGGCCTTGGGCAGGCCCGGCGTTGTCCCCGCGGGCTGTTGTGCCGGCTGTTTGGGCGGGGGGGCCTGCTGCGGCTTTTCGGCCTGCTGCACCGGGGCCGGGGCCGGCGCGGGTTCCGGCTCGCTGGCTGTGGGTGCGGGCGCGGCTTCCGGCGCGGGCTGGGCCGGCTCGATCGGCTCGTAGGACGAGACGTTCACCGCGTTTTCGATGACCTGATAAAGCTCCTCAAGCGGGACCGAGGGCTTGCAGATCACGAGGAAGCCGTTTTTGATGATCTCCGAACAGAGGCCGGCGTCGCTTTCGGGGTTGGCCGGGTCGGAGGTGATCTCCTCACAGAGGTCCTTGAGCTGGCTCATCAGCATGAATGCGCGGATGTTTTCCATCTGGCAGCCGTCCTCAAAGTGCACCCGGATCCGGCAGAAGCCGTCCGCCGGGGGCGCCTGCTCCGCCGGCGCTGCTGCCTGGGCCGGGCCGCCCGGCTCTTCGGGCGTGTCCTTGCCCTGCATCACCGCGGCCAGCCGTTCGAGCTGGTTGATCAGGGAAGTGGGGTCGCCGGTGGCGTCGTGGTCGTTCTGCACCTCTTCGATCTGCTCCTTGAAAAAGTCGGAGGACTGGAACACCAGTTCAAAAATCGCCTCCGAGACGCGGTCCATCCGGCTGGTATCCTCGCGGATGATGTAGAACACATCCTCCACCGCATGGGCAAGGGTGGAGATCCCTTTGAAATCCATCATTGCGGCAGAGCCTTTGATCGTATGCATGATCCGGAAGATTGCGTCAATATTATCGGAGTTGAAGCATTTTGACTTTTCGGAGTCAAGCAGAATCTCGTCGAGCTGGTCGAGTAGCGTGGTCGTTTCGTAAATAAAGACTTCCAGCATCGGTTCCATACTAGGGTCAATCGGCATATTCGCTCACCTGCTATCCTATAAAAATTCAGCCATGCTTTCCGGCCGGGACAGGGAACCCCTTCCCGGTGCAGCCGCGGGCATGGCCGACCCGCATCTACCCGGCGGTTGCCGTATTGGGGACGTGCCGGCGGCCGCCCCTGTCTCCTACCAGGGGCGGCCTGTCCGCGGAATGCCGACGTTTCCCTGCGCGGCATTCCCGGGCCCGGTACGGGACGTGACAGAGTGTGAATACCCCCACCCGTGCGATAAGGATAATCACAACTCTGTATAAACTATTCGACCACTTGAAAAAAAACTAAAGTGAAAAGCTTGTGTTTTTCACATTTTGTTCGATAATCACTAATATGAGGGCTTCAGAACACCTTCCGCAGGCCCTGCGGGGGCCAAAGGGCGTGGGCTGGGCCTCATATTTTCCGAAATTTCTGAAAGGCTGGGAGGCTTCGGGTCAGTGGCAGATATACTGAAAATTACAACCCCGTTGATCAACAAGTCGCAGCCGATGGACCCGAAAAGGCCGGCCGATGTCAACACGCAGTTTGACATCCACAATGTCAACCGGGTGGTCAAGCCGGCGACACAGGAGGAAATCCTCGCCCAGAACAACGGCCTGAACCAGCAGGAGGGCACCTCCGAGATGCTCCTGAGCCTGCTCAAGGACCCTTCGGTCGCCGCCAGCTCGCTGAAAAACCTCTACCTCATGCAGGAGCTGATCAAGCTGCTGCCGGTCAACAACGAGACGTTTACCAAGGAGATCCAGCAGCTTTTCGACCAGATGTTTGTTTCACAGGAGGAGATCGCGCCCGAGATGCTGCGGCAGGAGCAGATCACCACCGTTTTCAAGGGGGAGATGTTCGATTTCCTGCGCGAGCTGCTGGGGAAATACCCCGACCAGCGCGACCTGCGCGCCTCGGTCGTGAGCTTCCTTAAGGCGCTCAACCAGCATGGCTCCCGCGGCGCGATGCTCGAATCGGTGGCAAACAGCCTGGAATTCCTCTCGGAAAGCCTGGCGAGCAGCCATTCGATCTCCGAGCGGCTGATGCGGCTTGCCCAGCGGTTCCGCCAGCCGGGGGCCATGCAGAATTTTGACAACCTCAAGCGCGGCGCGCTCGCCCTTTTCAAAGAGGTGGAGGACAGCATCCTCTTTTCGCCCAAGCTGGCCAAGGTGCTTTCGATTGCCACCTACAACCTCTCGCGCTACAACGACAACCCCATGTTCATCCAGGAATCGACCGCGATGGTCCTTTCGCAGCTGCGCGGGGAGCAGGCGCGGGACCAGTTTGTGGAATATCTCAACCAGTATTTCTCCGGCGGGCAGCAGGAGGATTCCGCCGCCGCGCTGCAAAAGCAGGCGGGGGAGAAGTCGGTCATGGATGTGATCGCGCGCCTGCTCGGCCGCAGGCCGGATTCGGATGAGCTGATGCTTTTAAACCCCGAGAAGGTGGAAAAGATCCTGCGCAGCCTGCTCTCCTCCCCCTGCAACTTCACGCCGCTCCTGCATTTTGTGGTGCCGGTGCAGTACGAGGACATCCGCTCGTTCGCCGAGATCTGGATCAACCAGAACGGCGAGGAGGACGACCGCCAGAACCGCGGCAGGGGCGGCAAATGCCTGCATATGCTGCTGGTCTTTGACATCAGCGACATCGGGCGGTTTGAGATGGAGCTTTATGTCCGCGAAAAGGTGATCGACCTTTCGCTCTTCTGCCCGCCGGGGTATTTGCAGGAATATACGGCGGCCCAGGCCGACCTTTCCCAGTGCCTGCGGGGGCTGGACTACCGGTTCGGCGAGATTCAGTTCAACCGGCTCGAGCGCCCGCGTTCGCTGATGGACGTGTTCCGCTCGCTGCCTTACAGGAGGACGGGCGTAGATGTCAAGGTCTAAAGCCAACCGCGACAAGCGCAATAAGGCGGTCGCACTGAAATATAATATGGAGGAGGACCCTTCCCCGATCGTCATTGCCTCGGGCTATGGGGAGATCGCCGAAAAGATTGTCACCGTTGCCGAAAAGCAGGGGATCCCCGTTTTCCGCGACGATAGCGCTGTTTCCCTGCTCTGTATGCTCGAGATCGGCTCGAATATCCCCGAGGAGCTTTATCAGGTGGTCGCGGCGATCTATGTCCAGCTGCTCGCCACCTCCAAAAAAATCAAGAATACCAGCCCCGGCAGCAGCGCCATGAAGGTGCTCGGCGCCAGCCTGTTTGGCGGTGAAGATTAGCTTCCGCTTTTTTGTGCAGCGGTGCAGTACCTTACCTTTTTTGACAAGTGTGCCGCTGGTCAGCGGCAAGGGATGCCCGGTCCCGTCCGGGGTAGTGGCTCTTTTTGTGCAGCTGCGCAGCACCTTGCCTTTTTTGAGAGGTGTGCCGCTTACCAGCGGCAGGAGATGCCCGGTCCCGTCCGGGCGGACGGCTTGTTTTTTGCTTGTGCAAAAAGCAAGATAAA
This sequence comes from Anaerotruncus sp. G3(2012), assembly GCF_000403395.2. GTDB lineage: Bacteria > Bacillota > Clostridia > Oscillospirales > Ruminococcaceae > Anaerotruncus. The sequence goes on from NZ_KE159660.1 coordinate 100,214, forward strand.
AAGCACACATAAGGGGAACCCCTTATGTATCCCCCGGAAGGGTGCCCGCCTTTGGCTGGGCGGAAGGGACACGCATGTCACAGCCCGCCCCGACCTGTTTTTTGTCCAGACAGACCACGCCCACTCGCCCCGGGCTGTGCCGCAAAACCCCACTACTCTGTGCCCGATCGGGCCGAGCCAGCCAGCTTGCCGGGGAGGGGCACACGGGGAGGGGTCGCTGACCCCTCGCCCGTGAGGCAGCCCGCAGGGTCGTCGCGGCGGATGCCGCGCTTCGGGCCGCAGGCCCGAGAAGACC
>NZ_KE159660.1:100683-104704 GCF_000403395.2 Anaerotruncus sp. G3(2012)
ATGCCGCGCTTCGGGCCGCAGGCCCGAGAAGACCCGAGGAAGGCGCGAGCGCCTATCCGTTTGGTCTGGGGCCAAACGGATGCTGCCCTGGAACCCAAAACGCCGCGCACCTTTGAGGAAGGCGCAAGCGCCTATCCGTTTGGTCTGGGGCCAAACGGATGCTGCCCCGGAACCCAAAATGCTGCGCAGCCGCATTAGAAAAACCACCTTTGCGCCGCTTTATGCGTGCAGGGGTGGCTTTTTGGGCGAATGGTCCCTCAGCAGGGGCAGCCCGATTTTCCTTCCGGGGCGGGGAAAATAAGCTCTGAAAAAAGTGCTTTTTGCATTTTTTACCCGGGGATGCTTGAAAAATCCCCGCAAATATACTATTATCATTGATGTAAGAAAGGGGCCACGAAATGGCGATGCAGCTGGATCGGTTCCAGGGGCTTTCCTGCGAACTGAAAAAGATGAACAATGACCCGGTTTCCATGGGACAGGTAATCGACGTAAATGAGGACATTCTTCAGATTCAGGCACCATTTGACTTCCCTTCTGACCTTGAGTACGGCACCAAGCTCAAGATGATTGCCACCGAGCCGAACGGCAGCTTTTCGATGCTGGTCGGCCGTGTGGTCGAGGTGGAGGGGGCGCGCCTCTCCCTGCACGGCATCAACAATGTTAAGGAGTATACCAAGCGCCGGTTTTACCGGGTGGATACCACCATCAACGGGAAGGTTTACATGTCTGCCCCGGGGGGGGAGGGCAAACGGGAAGCGCTCCCGGTGGTGATCCGCAACATCAGCCTGAGCGGTATGCTTTTCCGCACCGACCGGATTTTTTCCGCCGAAACATCCGTCTGGCTCGACACCTCGTTCTTTTCCCGCGAGGGCGAGGACCTTCAGGCGGTGATCCTGCGCGGGCAGAAGTTCAACGACGGCATGGCCTATGGAGCCGATTTCGTCGACCTGCCCGACTGGCAGGAGGACCTGCTCTGCAATTTCATCTTCAGTATGCAGCGCAGGCGGGTGCGCACCAACTAGCGCCCCGCCGCAGGATCAGAAAGGAGCCTTTTGCAATGGCAATGCAACTGGATCAGCTGAACGGCCTTGCCTGCGAACTCAAACAGATGGATAACGCCCCGGTTTCGATCGGGCAGGTGGTCGCGGCCGAGGGGGAGGCCCTTCGGATTCAGGCGCCGTTCGATTTCCCGCCCGATCTCGCGGCGGGTACCAAGCTCAAGCTGACTGCTACCGCGCCGGACGGCAGTTTTTCGGTCCTGGCCGGCAATGTGGTCGAGGTGGGCGGGAGCCTCCTCACCCTGCATGGCATCAACAATGTCAAAGAATACGGCCAGCGGCGGTTTTTCCGGGTGGATGTCAACATCCCGGGGGAAATCCGCCAGGAGGGCCTGTTCGCCCGGCCGGACCCGATCCCGGTGGTAATCCGCAACCTCAGCGTGGGCGGCGTGCTCTTCCGCTCTGAAAAAATATTCCTCCCCGAAACCGCCATCCGGCTCGATACCTCGTTTTTTTCCGGGGATGGGGAGGAGCTGCACGCAGTGATCCTGCGCGGCCAGCGGCTGGACGGCGGCATGGCTTACGGCGCCGACTTCGCCGAAATGCCCGACTGGCTGGAGGATCAGCTCTCCAATTTCATCTTCAGCATGCAGCGCGGACGCGCCCACTGAATGGACGTTTGCGCAGGGAAGGATGGTTCAATATGGCAGATGCTTTCCCCGTCCGCGGCGACGGACGGCTCATCTTCGCGCTCGATATCGGCACCCGCAGCGTCATCGGCGTGGCGGGCAGGGTGGAAGGCCCGCTGCTCAAGGTTTTAAAGGTCGATGCGCAGGAGCACAGCGAACGCGCTGTGGTCGACGGGCAGATCGAAAACATCGAGCAGACCGCCCGCATTGCCGGGCAGGTCAAGGAACGGATGGAACAGGAGCTCGGCTTCCCGTTCAAAGACGTTTATGTCGCGGCGGCAGGAAGGGTGCTCAAGACCCGCCGCGCGGTTTGCGAGATCGAGCTGGACGACAAACAGCCTGTGGACCAGCGGCAGCTCTCCCGGCTGGAAAGCCGCGCCTTGCAGCAGGCGTATGAGGAGCTGCTCGGCGATTCGGATGGGGACCTGCTTTCCTATTACTGTGTCGGCCACTCGGTGATCCGCTATACGCTGGATGGCTACACCTTTTCCACCCTGCTCGGCCACCGCGGCCGCAAGGCCACTGTCGAGCTGATCGGCACCTTCCTCCCCGGCGAGGTGGTCGAAAGCCTGTACGCCACCATGTCAAAGATCGGGCTGAGCATTGCCAGCGTCACCCTCGAGCCGATCGCCGCGATCAATGCGGTCATCCCGCAGGAGCTGCGGCTGCTCAATGTCGCGCTGGTCGATGTGGGCGCCGGCACTTCGGATATCGCTATCGCCAACGGCGGCAGCGTCTGCGCCTATACGATGGCCACCGTCGCGGGCGACGAGATCACCGAAAGCGTGATGCGCACCTTGCTTGTGGACTTCCAGGTCGCCGAGGAGATCAAGCGGCAGGCCAGCGAGGGCCGGCAGACGATCACCTATTGCGACATCCTCGGGTTTGAAAACAGCATCCCCTGCGACGAGCTGCTGGAAAAGATACACCCCGCGGTCGAAGAGCTGGCCGGCGAGATCAGCCGCAGCATCCTCGACGCCAACGGCGGCCCGCCTATGGCAGTCTTTATGGTGGGCGGCGGCAGCCGCACCCCCGGCCTTTGCAGGCTGGTTGCCCAGGGGCTGGGCGTGGACGAGAAAAAAGTCGCCATCGGCGGCAACAACTATATGAAACGGATGGTGGATACCGAGCCGCAGTATGTCAGCGCCGAGTACGCCACCCCCATCGGCATTGCCATCACCGCTATGACCGCTTCCGGCAAGGAGGAGCTTTCGGTCGTGCTCAACGGCGAGCGGGTCCGGATGCTCGGCGCAGGCTCCTCCAATGTGCTCGAAGCCCTGCTGCGCGGCGGCTACCAGTACAGCCAGATCATGGGGCGGTCGGGCAGGAACGCCACCTTCGCGCTCGACGGGGAACGGCAGATCGTCCGCGGCGGTATGCCCACGCTTGCGGCCTTTGAGGTCAACGGCCGGCCCGCCAACATCACAACCCCGCTCCAGCCGGGCGATGAGATCAAGTTTACCCCCGCGGTCAACGGAGAGGACGCCGCACCGCTCCTGCGCGATATCCTCGGCGGCTGGGAAGCGTTCGAGGTCCTGCTCGACGGGGAACCCTGCCCGGCAGGCGTCAGCGCACTTTGCGGCGGGGAGGCGCTCACCGGCGACAGCGTGATCCACGATTCCGACGTCATCGAAACCTGCCGGGTATTCACCCTCGCGGACCTGTTCGAAACCCAGGGGATCATCCCCGACCTCGCGCTGCTGACTGTCAACGGGGAGCCGTGTGAGCATCCCGAAACCTACCGCCTCCGGCCGGGCGACGACATCCAGCTGCTCGGCGGGGCGACCTCCATCCCGGAGCCTGCCCCGGCGCACCGGCAGGTCCCGGTTGGACAGCCTGTCGCGCCCGAACCCGAACCCCCGGTGGCCCGGCGCGGCCCGGTGCAGATCATCCTGAACGGGGAGCCGTGTGAGCTCCCTCCGAAACCGGACGGGTCCCCGGTGCAGTTTTTCGATGTGCTCAATTTCGTCGAGATCGACCCGTCCAGGCCCCAGGGGGATCTCGTTGTCAGCCGCAACGGCCGCCCCGCTTCCTATATTGAACCGGTCCTCACCGGCGACCAGATCGAGGTCTATTGGAAAAGGTAGTCTTGCTTTTTTGTGCAGCTGCGCGGCACCTTGCCTTTTTAAGAGGTGTGCCGCGAGCGGCACCGGGATGCGGGGAATCCGCCCCCGCGCGGGGACTCTTTCTGTGCAGCGGTGCAGCACGTTACTTTATTTTAAGAGGTGTGCCGTAAGCGGCACAGGATGCCCGGTCCCGTCCGGGCGGACGGCTTGTTTTTTGCTTGTGCAAAAAGCAAGGTAAAAAGCACACATAAGGGGGAAGCCCCCTTAT
>NZ_KE159660.1:105204-113078 GCF_000403395.2 Anaerotruncus sp. G3(2012)
TCCTGCCCGAGCGTCGCGCGTAAGCGCGCTTCGGGCTGAAAGCCCGAGAAGCGAAGGGCGTTGTTTTGGTCGGGAACCCAAAACAACATGCGCCCTGGGGCCAAACGGATGCTGCCCTGTAACCCAAACTTGCGTTGCCTTGGGATAATAGAGAATACAGGATTTTTCCTGTTCTGTATAAATTGTTCACAAGAATTGATGAAGAGAGGCACAGATTATGGAAACCTATATTGTCCGTCAGCCGATACTCGACCGCTCCAAGCAGGTGATTGCTTACGAAATCCTCTATAAGGAGGACGAAAGCTCCCTCTTTCAGCAGCGGGACTCCCGGGTTGCCAACGCAATCGAGGAGTTCCTCACCGAGTTAAGCAGCGAGAGCTTCCTCGGCGGGAAGGCAGCGTTCCTGACCTTTACCCCGAATCTGCTGATGAAGAACATCCCGAAGATGTTCTCGCCCGACCGCCTGGTCATCCAGATCGAGGACAACTCGATCATCCATCCGGTGGCGCAGAAGATGATCTACCGCTACAAGAAGCAGGGGTATAAACTCGCCATCCGGGACTTTGAATTCTCCCCGCGCTATTTCAGCATCATGGACGCGGTGGATTATGTCAAGGTCAATTTCGGCAGGGTGGGCAACGGTCTGCTCTCCGAATCCTCGCTGAAAAATGTTGTGGACATCGCGCACAGCTTCGGCAAACAGGTGGTTGCCTACCAGGTAAACTCCCCGGCCGCCCGCGACCTTGCGCAGGAGCTGTCCTGCGAATTTACACAGGGCACCTGTGTTGCCGAGCAGACCGCCTCCAAGGTGCACCGGGTGGACCACATGCAGAGCAACTTCTTCCAGCTGATGGTTGCCGTTGCGCGTGACGAGCCGGATGTAGAGGAGATCACCCAGATCATCTCCCGCGATGTCGCGCTCGCCTTCTCGCTCATGAAGCTGGTCAACTCGGCTTATTTCGCCCTGCGCAACCGCGCAAAGTCGATCCAGCAGGCGCTGGTCATCCTCGGCATCGGCCAGCTCAAGCAGTGGATCTACCTGCTCTCGTTCAAGCAGGAGAGCGGCGGCACCTCCGAGGAGCTGATCAAAACCTCCTTCCTGCGCGCCACCTTCTGCCAGGAGCTGGCAAAGCATATCGAAAGCCTGCCGATCTCTTCGGCTGAAGCCTATATGCTGGGTATGTTCTCCACCCTTGACCAGCTCATGGAGCTCCCGCTCGACATGGTGCTCGCGGAGCTGCCGGTGGCGCAGGAGATCAAGGAAGCCCTGCTGACCAAAGAGGGGAAATGCGGCTACCTCTATCAGCTCGTGCTCTGCTATGAGAGCGCGGACTGGGGCCAGATGACCCATTACGCCGAGCTGCTCGGCCTGCCGATGAACATTATCACCCAGATCTATTTCGACTCGGTCGAGAGCGTCAACGCGATCTGGAGCACCCTGCTCAAGCCCGGCCAGGCCGAAACCGAACAGGCCGCCGAAGCGCTCGAGCAGGAGATGTCCTCCAAATAGCACAATAGGCAGCACCCCTTTTTATGCATTATGATGGCGCCGCCCTCGTTTTTGACTGAAAATTTCATTTTTTTTGCATAAACCCCTTGCATTTTACAAAAAATGAGCGATAATTAAATAATAGCCAAGGTATGCAGGGGATGTGACGGTTGTCCTTTTGCAGGTGGGAATTTTTTTCAGCCAGAGGAGGAATTTGTCTTGTTCAAAAACATGAAAATCAGGACTAAAATCCTGAGCGGGTTCGGAATGGCAATCATCATGTATATCATTTCGATCTGTGTGGGTGTTGTCAGCCTGAGCAGCGTGGCCAACGCGCTGGACCGGTTTTACCATAACCCCTACCCGATGGTCAAGGCAGCTTCAGACTGCCAGACGGTTACGAAAGAGGTGCAGCTCAATGTTTACCGCGCGTTCGTGGCGGAGACCCCGGAGCGGCTCCAGAGCGCCCTCACCGCGATTGATTCCCAGAAGGGTGCGCGTGATGCGGCGATGGCCGAGCTGCGCGCTTCCCATATCGGCGAACAGCAGCTCCTGGTGGCGGTTGAAAACTCGATCGCTGCCACTGCCGAGCCGCGCGACCGCGCTCTCAAGCTGATTCAGCAGGGCAAAAAGGACGAGGCGCTGGCAACGATCCAGAATGACTACCGCAACTCCTGCGACACCTTCCAGAACGATCTGGAGGCTCTGATCGCTTATGGTGACCAGATGGCCGTTTCGTTCTATGACGAAGGGGTCAGCATCCGGAATTTCTGCATCCTGCTGTTCTCGATCCTCGCGATTGTAAGCGTCGGGATCATGATGGTGCTGACTGTGAATATCTCCAAGAGCCTGACCCGCCCGATCATCGAGCTGGAAGGCGCGATGCAGAAGCTCTCCAAGGGCGACCTGAAGGCAACGGTTACCTATTCTTCACGCGATGAGCTTGGTTCGCTGGCCGACAGCCTGCGTACGGTTATGAATACGCTCTCCGCTTATGTCAACGACATCAGCGGCAAACTGGGGATGATTGCGGGCGGCAACCTCAACACCGAGATGGAGATGGAGTACGCGGGCGACTTTGCACCAATCCGGGCTTCCGGGAACCAGATCATCGACTCGCTCAACAACACCCTCGGGCAGATCAACCAGTCGGCCGAGCAGGTCGCAAGCGGTTCCGAGCAGGTCTCGAGCGGCGCGCAGGCGCTCTCGCAGGGTGCTACCGAGCAGGCAAGCTCGGTCGAAGAGCTTGCCGCGACCATCAACGAGCTTTCCGGGCAGGTCAACAATACGGCCAGCAATGCACGTGATGTCAACAACCTTGTGGCTTCCACCCGCGACGCGATCGACGGCTGCAACCAGCAGATGGGCGACATGATGCACGCGATGGAGAAGATCAACACCAGCTCTTCCGAGATCGGCAAGATCATCAAAACCATAGAGGACATCGCGTTCCAGACAAATATCCTCGCGCTCAATGCCGCAGTCGAGGCGGCCCGCGCAGGCGCTGCGGGCAAGGGCTTTGCGGTTGTGGCGGACGAGGTGCGCAACCTTGCCAGCAAATCCGCGGAAGCGGCTAAGAATACCACCACCCTCATCGAAGGCTCGCTCAAGGCGGTCGAGGAAGGCAACGAGTTCTCAAATGCAACCCAGCAGTCGCTCTTGCAGGTGGTCCAGCATACCGAGCAGGTCGCTGAGGCGATGGACAAGATTACCAAGGCTTCGGATGACCAGGCCGAGGCGATCAAGCAGGTCACGGTTGGAATCGACCAGATCTCCGCGGTTGTCCAGACCAACTCCGCAACTGCCGAGCAATCTGCCGCGGCAAGCCAGGAGCTTTCCAGCCAGGCGAACGTCCTCAAAGGGCTGGTCGGCCAGTTCTCCCTCAAGGGCGGTTCCGCTGCCGGGGGTGGCGCCAACGGGCTTTCTTACTCGTATGTCCCCGATAGCTTTGATTTCGACGATTCCAAATATTGATCCGTATCTGATCCGGGTGGGATGACCTCCCGCCCGGATCAGGAAGCAGCCCGAAAACCGTCTGGGCCGGCTTCCCCAATCAACAGACATCGCGCCCCTCAGACATCCGGAAATTCTATTACGGGATGGACGTCCCCAGGCCGCAGGGTATCCTTGTTGCCCGACATAGGCTATGTCGGGGGGACGCATCTTCCCGTTGCGTCCCCCCGACATAGGCTATGTCGGGGGGACGCATCTTCCCGTTGCGTCCCCCAATTCCTCCTCTGGGTTTTTTCTTTGCCTTTTTGTGCCTTTTTTATGTATTTTGTTACCCGTACTCTTGCTGAAAAATTTTCCTCATATTTTTTGTGCATATCGCTTGTTTTTTCCGTTTGCCTGCCGAAAAGGGATATGTGAGTTTCTTTTATTTCGTTTTCGGTGGGTTCCCTGCGGGGAAAACCTTACTAATTTTAAATCTCTAAGGAGGCGTTTTCCGGTGTTCAAAAATCTAAAGGTCAGGACAAAAATCCTGACCGGATTCGGGACTGTTATGGTTCTTTATATCATCGCAGTCATCGCAAGTGCAATAGGCCTGTCCAGTGTTGCAGATGGGCTGCAAGATTTCTATTACAAACCCTATCCAATGGTTCAGTATGCGCTCAAGGCGCAGGCAATCACCAAAGAAATCCAGCTTGACATGTATCGTGCATATGCAAGCAAGGATAACGCCACCATCCAGGGCTACCTCGACAACGCAAACAAAGAGGCCGAAACCATGGTTTCCAACCTCAACCAGCTCCGCGAAAGCTATGTTGGAGAACCCTCCCTCCTGACGAAGGTGGAGGAGACCTCTTCTGTCACTATCAGCGCCCGCAACAAGCTGCGGGAAATGATGCTGACCGAAGACAAGGATACCATCCTCGCGATGATCCAGGGGGACTATCGCACCGCCTGCGCCAACTATCAGACCGCATTGGACGAGCTGGTCGCTGGGGCGAGCACAGTGGCTGACAGCTATTACCGCACCGGAAGCGTCACAAAACTATATTGCATGGCGATCCTCTTTACATTGGCAGGCGTCAGCCTGATCCTTACGGTTTTGCTCACCATCAGCATCTCCCGCAACCTCACCCGCCCGATTTTTGAGCTGGAAGCGGCTGTCAAAGGGATGGCTAAGGGTGACCTGCATGGGATTGTTACCTATCAGTCGAAGGATGAGCTGGGCGAACTGGCGGAAAACCTGCGGTTTGTTCTGGCAACCCTTTCGGATTACGTCAAGCATATCAGCGGCAAACTCAAGATGCTGGCGGATGGCAACTTCAACACCGATATGGATATGGAATATCTCGGCGATTTTGCTTCGATCCGCGTTTCCGGAAACCAGATCATTGAGGCGCTCAACAACACCCTCGGGCAGATCAACCAGTCGGCCGAGCAGGTCTCGAGCGGTTCCGAGCAGGTCTCGAGCGGCGCGCAGGCGCTCTCGCAGGGCGCTACCGAGCAGGCAAGCTCGGTTGAAGAGCTTGCCGCTACCATCAACGAGCTTTCCGGCCAGGTCACCAACACTGCCAGCAATGCGCGTGATGTCAACAATCTGATCGACTCCACCCGCGACGCGATCGACGGCTGCAACCAGCAGATGGGCGACATGATGCACGCGATGGAGAAGATCAACACCAGTTCTTCCGAGATCGGCAAGATCATCAAAACCATAGAGGATATCGCGTTCCAGACAAACATCCTCGCGCTCAATGCCGCGGTTGAGGCGGCCCGCGCAGGCGCTGCGGGCAAGGGCTTTGCGGTTGTGGCGGACGAGGTGCGCAACCTTGCCAGCAAATCCGCGGAAGCGGCTAAGAATACCACCACTTTGATCGAAGGCTCGCTCAAGGCGGTCGAGGAAGGCAACGAGTTCTCAAATGCAACCCAGCAGTCGCTCTTGCAGGTTGTCGAACACGCCGAGCAGATCGCCAGTTCGATGGCTCAGATTACACAGGCAACCGACGACCAGGCCGAAGCGATCAAACAGATCACGCTGGGAATCGACCAGATCTCCGCAGTTGTCCAGACCAACTCCGCAACTTCCGAGCAGTCCGCTGCGGCAAGCCAGGAGCTTTCCAGCCAGGCGAACGTCCTCAAAGGGCTGGTCGGCCAGTTCTCCCTCAAGGGGTATTCTGCTGGCAACAGTTCCAGCCTCTCTTATTCCTATGTCCCTGACAGCCTCGATTTCGACGATTCCAAGTATTGAGAATTGAGCGGAATCCTGTGCGACAGGTATTCTACCGCTTTTCCCCCCCGGGCAGTTGTTTCCCACATGACTGCCCGGAGGGGAAGACTTTGTGTTTTTATACATCCTTTTTGAAAAATCCTCCGGCCCAGCTGCGCAGCTCCTCTCCGCAGCCCTTCCCGGGGGGTTTTCTCTTTTAAATCCATACCAAAGCGGTACCCCGAGCGAGCTTCCGGGGCCCTCTCCTTCGGAGGGGAACCTGGGCGCTGAACAGTGGCCGCGGTGGATCCCACAATCCCGAAAAAAGCGCTGATTCCGATTTTTTAAACGGCTCCTGGACAAGTTTTTTTGCTGCGGGGGAAAAATCTGTCCCCATTCGCGGGGAAAACAGGTTATTTTATTAGAAAATCACAGCACCCCATGCAGTATTTTCCTCTTCTGCACACACTATATAGTCGAACCATTCAAAAATAAGCGCTTATTTTTGAATGGCAGGTCTCCGGCGACTATACAGCCTGAAGCGGGATAGGCGTAAACAGCCTCACGCGGCGTTCCCGCCGCGGACCTGAAAAATATCAAAGGGATTTTTTCAGATGCTTCGATGGAAAACACAGAGGGGAAACAACCAGTTCACAGAAGAAGGAGCGTTGTATGATGAAAAAGAGAATTGCAGCCGTATTTGCGGCATTGATGATGACCGTTTCGGGAAACCTGACCGCTTTCGCCGCCAACCAGACTGAAAAAGACATTCAGGTACTGGGTGGCCCGCCGATCTCGGAGAATGGAATCCAGTACCGCTCGGATGATGCGGTCGTGCCCAACCAGACCGTCTATTTCCTGCTGCCCGACAACGTGGGCGACTACCTCAAGGATGAGGACTATTTCCGCATGACCGTCCGCAAGGAGAAAAACGGCAAGCTGGTCAAATCGGTCAAGCTGGTTGAGAAAATCCTCACCAAGGACTCAAAAATCAAATATCCGGTCAAAACCTTTAAAAGAACCAGCGTCTGGGACACCGAGGAAGTCACAGGATACGCCCGCAATACCTACATTGCTGTTGACCTCAACGAGCTGCTGGACGACGAGGAGTACAAGGTCTCGATCCGCCTGAACTTTACCGCCCGCCGCAACATCCCCGAAATGTGCTACGGCCACACCCCGCCAACCATCGCGAAGGATGGGCAAAGGTCAAAGTTCACCTCCGCGATGTCGCAGGGGGAGCGCCTGCCGATTGATGTGGAATTCTTCGTCAAAAACCGCGAGGACAGGGGAGATGCCAGCATCTCCCTCGGGCTGAACCAGGGTAAAACGGTCAAGCCGATTGCCAACGAGACCAACGAAGTCCTCTTCGAGGGCGAGGACGTGATCGCCAGCGTGCTCTTCAATGTGAGCAGCAATCCCGACAGTTTCTATGCCAAGATGAGCACCAAATGGAGCGGCGAACTGCTCCGGAAGTTCCGGAATACCGACGCGGTGATCCGGGTGTTCACCCCTGCGACCATCGACGCGACCAGCCGCGCCACGCTGCGTCTCTATAATCCCTTCTACGAGGACAGCGATATCCAGCCCGAGGACTGTTATATTTATCATGTGAACAGCAGCGGCAAGATCACCGATGTTTCCGGCCAGTTTTCCTACGACAGCAATGAGGATGCGTTCGTCACCCGTACCCGCACCCTCAGCACTTGGATCATCTCACCGGTTGAGGTCAAGCTCTAAATAGGGATGCCGCCTTCCGGCGGCAGGGGATGCGGGGACTGTTTCTGTGCAGCTGCGCGGCACATTGCCTTTTTCAAGAAGAATGCCGCCTTCCGGCGGCAGAGGATGCGGGGAGTCCGCCCCCGCGCGGCGGGTTCCTTTTCGGATGCACGAAAAGGAACCAAAAGTGCACATAAGGGGGTATCCCCCTTATGGAACCCCCGGAAGGGTGCCCGCCTTTGGCTGGGCGGAAAAGACACGCATGTCAGTGCCCGCCCCGACCTGTTTTTTGTCCAGACAGGCCCCGCTCGCTCGCCCCGGGCTGTGCCGCGAAACCCCTCTACATTGTGCCCGACCGGGCTGGGCCTGCCAGCCTGCCGGGGAGGGGCACACGGGGAGGGGTCGCTGACCCCTCGCCCGTGAGGCGCATCCTGCCCGAGCGTCGCGCGTAAGCGCGCTTCGGGCTGAAAGCCCGAGAAGCGAAGGGCGTTGTTTTGGTCGGGAACCCAA
>NZ_KE159660.1:113478-116204 GCF_000403395.2 Anaerotruncus sp. G3(2012)
GGAACCCAAAACGCCGCGCACCTTTGAGAAAGCCGCGAGCGGGGGCGTTTTGGTCTGGAACCCAAAACGCCGCGCACCTTTGAGAAAGCCGCGAGTGGGGGCGTTTTGGTCTGGGATGCCGCCTTTGCCACTGATTCGGTTTGAAAAACAAGGTATTTTGCAGAGGTACAAAATGAAAAACCCCTTTCCTCTCTCAAGCGACAACAAACGGTACCACACCTACCATTACTACCTGACCCAGCGGTTCGGTGGGAAGGTCTCGCGGGTCAGCCTGAACGCGGGGATGTCCTGTCCCAACCTCGACGGCACCAAGGGCGTCGGGGGCTGTGTCTATTGCTCGCCCACCGGAAGTGGGGAGTTCGGCGGGGACCCGCGGGAGGAAATCCCGGCCCAGTTCGCACAGATTTCCGCGCGGATGGGCCAAAAATGGGACACACAAAAGCATATCGCCTACCTACAGGCTCGGACCAACACCTATGCCCCGGTCGAACGGCTGCGGGAGGTCTACGAACAGGCCCTCGGCTGTCCGGGGGTGGTGGGGCTGGCGGTCGCAACCCGCCCGGACTGCCTGTCTGAACCGGTCTGCGACCTGCTTGCGGAATTTTCTGAGCGCACCTATCTAACCGTCGAGCTGGGGCTACAGACCGCCAACGATCAAACCGGCGCGGCGCTCAACCGGTGTTATGGTCTCTCCGATTTTTTGGCGGGATATGCTTGTTTGCGCGCACGCGGTGTTTCTGTCGGGGTGCATATCATCGACGGATTGCCGGGGGAGTCGCATGAGATCATGCTGGAGACCGCCCGTCTGCTCGCAGGGTTGGAACTGCACCTCGTGAAAATCCATCTGCTGCACGTGATCGCGGGCACACCGCTTGCCGAATCTTTTGCAACACAAAAATTCCCGCTGCTCACCCGCGAAGCCTATGTGCAGATCGTCTGCGACCAGCTCGAGCTGTTCCCGCCAGAGTTCGTGATCGGCAGGCTCACCGGCGACGGCGCGCCCGATACGCTGATCGGCCCGGACTGGAGCCGTAAAAAGCTCTGCGTCCTCAACGAGATCGACAAGGAGCTTGCCCGTCGGGACTCCTGGCAGGGCAAACGCTGGAAGCAGGCGCGGCCCGTATGACTGCCGTCGTTTCTCTGCCAGTCCGCTGGCGGCAGTCCCAAAAGATAACAGGGTCCTGCGGGACAGGGACTCCTGGATTAAGGCCCACCTGAATTTCGCTAAACTTTTATTTAGCGAAATTATTTGTTTTGCCTTTTTGCCGCACTCCCCCACTTCACCGATGGCCTGGATTTGGCAGCGGAGGCGGCCAGAGACTGGCTCTTGCTGCCTGGCAAGGCAAAAGGCAGACACCCCTCTGCGGCCTGCAAAGAGTTGCTGCAAAAAAAGCCTGCTCAGGCAGGGGTGGCTGACTGTGTGTAAAGCTCCTGGACTTGCCATCAAAATCCAGAACCAGCTTCATCAGCGGAAACCGGTCCCGACAAAACAGCCGCCGCCTTGGCCGAAAACAGCTCTTGTGAAATTTCCATGTATTTACACAATGGCGAAAACCCGATTTCATCTGAAAAAACAACCCGCCGGACAGTATAAACCATCCGGCGAACCTGCATCAGGGAATGTCGTCCTTCTGTTTGAACTTTTTTACCAGCCGGTAAAACGCATACTTGTTGATATTGAGCAGCGTCTGGGCCTCCTTACTGGTCAGGGAGCCTTCTTTGTACCGCTGGTAGATAGAAGGAAAATCCTCCGGTACGGGGGCTGGGGGACGTCCAAACCGTACTCCATTCGCTTGCGCGCGGGAAATTCCCTGTCTCTGCTTTTCCTTCCGTTCCTGCTCGGCAGCCTCCAGAACGTCCGCAACAGCATCGAATTTTTCCTGATCGTCTATGATCTCTCTGATTTTCTCAATTAGCGCGGCATCCATAATTATCCTCCTTAATAAGCTGAGAAAGCCTCACCGGAAATGCCGCAGAACTGCCGCTTGCAAACTGCGCCTTTCCGGAAAAAACGCGTCGGTTTTCCCAAGTTAAAGATCAGGGAGCGTCAGAAACGAGCGGCTCTCCGCTTTCCGACCTGGTGCTGTCTGAAAAACTGAAAACATCGTCTTTTTCCGGTGGAAGCGGTCCTCCTCTTCTCTCTAAAGCCCGCCCGCCTTTTATGAAAAATACGTCCGTTTTCCTGCCTCTATACAAGCCCTGTCCCTGAGCTTCCCGCAGGTGCCACTATGGGAAGATCGTCCGGTCTTTATTGATTGCTGTGTTCAAGCATATCGGTCCACTCCCTCCCCGGATCGCCAGATCTAAAATGCAGGATTCCCCCTATTTTCTATTATAACATTTTTTGTAGATTTTCGCAAAAAAAAGAGTAGAAAAATTTTTGATCTTTATTTATTTTTTCTGCACAAAGATTGCGGGCACCAGGCACGTTTTGTTCGTGCAGTTGCACAGTATCCTGAAAGGTGCGCGGCGTTTTGGGTTCCCGACCAAAACAACGCCCTTCGCTTCTCGGGCCTGCGGCCCGGACTGCGAGCCGCAGCGAGCGTTTCGAGGCCAACCGCCGCAGGCGGCTCTTAGGCCGAGATCGCGCTCCGCGCGATGCCCCCTCAGTTTGCCTCACGGGCGAGGGGCCACCGGGCGCATGTTGTTTTGGGTTCCCGACCAAAACAACGCCCTTCGCTTCTCGGGCTTTCAGCCCGAAGCGCGCTTACGCGCGACGCTCGGGC
>NZ_KE159660.1:117484-121174 GCF_000403395.2 Anaerotruncus sp. G3(2012)
ATAAGGGGGCTTCCCCCTTATGTGTGCTTTTTACCTTGCTTTTTGCACAAGCAAAAAACAAGCCGTCCGCCCGGACGGGACCGGGCATCCTGTGCCGCTTACGGCACACCTCTTAAAAAGGCAAGGTGCCGCGCAGCTGCACAAAAAAGGCAACGTGCCGCGCAGCTGCACACACACATTTTACCCCTGGTGGATTGACAAAGCAGCGAAATCGTGGGAAAATGGGATACAGCCGACCCACTGAAAAGCAGACGCCTGTTTTCAGCGGCGGACAGAAACATGCAGGCAGATAAAACCTGCTGAAGAGCCGCGCGGCCATGGGGCAGAGCGGCTACCGTACCCTTGCGGCGGGACTGCCGCAGGCCGGGGAAACGGAGCGGGATGCTTCCATGTCAACAAATCATCGGGAGGCGGTTGTATATGGCAAAAGCAAACTTCCTGCGGACAGCCGGTGCGGCTGCCGCGCTCCCGCTTCTTTTTTTCGGCCTGGCTCCGCTGCCATTCGGGGTGGTCCATACCGGTACTTTTGTCCTCTGCGCTGCGGGTGCCGCGCTGCTGGCGGTGAGCCTGCTCTGGGACCGGTTTGACGGTGGGCCTTACCGGATCCCCCGGCGTTTTTACACTCCCTCCGACCCCCGCAGGCCGGTTTATACGCCGCTCTGGTGGCGTAGGCTGCGTACCCTGCTCTGCCTGATGCTTGCCCTGCTCGCCTGCTTCGGCGGCGCCGCTTCGGTGTTTATGGTCCGCGCCGCATGGTTTTCGCCCCCTGCCCCGGACGCCACCGTGGTGGTGCTCGGCTGTCAGGTGATCGGCGACCGCCCGTCCACCATGCTTGCATACCGGCTTCAGGCCGCGCAAAACTGGCTGGACGACCATCCACAGTCTGTGGTGGTCTGCTCGGGCGGACGCAACGATGGCGGCCCCTACAGCGAAGCGGCGGTCATGCAGCACTGGCTGGTTGCGCATGGCATCGACGAAAGCCGCATCTATCTGGAGGACCGCTCCGCTGACACCGGCGAAAATATCGCCTTCACCGCGCAGATCATTGCGGAAAATGGCCTGTTCCCTTCCCTTGCGGTCGCCTCTGATGGGTTCCACCAGCTGCGCGCTTCGGTTTATGCCGCAGATTGCCAGCTCTCCGCGGGCGCCCTCCCCGCGAAATCCCCGTGGGGCCTCGCCCCTTCCTACTGGGTGCGGGAGTGGTTCGGACTGGTCAAGGCGTTTTTGGAACGGCTTCTCTGACCGCACAGCCCCCGCCGCTTCCTGGCAAACCACCTCAAAAGAGCGCTTTGCCGCATCAATCGCGCCGCAGGAAAGGCTGCTGAAATTTCCTGTTTGGCTCTGCGCCTGTTTTGTGCAGAAAAGATACACCTTTCCCCCTTTTGCACCCCTGGGTGAAAGGGGTTGTATCTATGACATTTGCACTGCCCGGCATGTTCCTGTATGGCTGCCGCTGCAACCGCCATCCGGCGGCTCTGTTTCTATCGAAAGACGAGGTTAAGATGATGAGCACCAACAATGTCAAGCCCCCCGCCCCCGTAGATTATACCGGCGTCCTCTCCGAACTGCTCCCGCAGCTGCTCGAGAAGTATGGGCGCGGCCGGATCGCGGACCTGATGAACGAATGCAGCGAGCTGCTCTCCCGGACCCAGATGTGCAACGAACGGATGACCAGCCCGGGCATCTCGGAGCAGGACCTCAACCAGGCGATGCAGGAAGTCATTGCGGTGACCGGCGAATATTACAAATTCCTGGGGCAGATCCCCGAGGATGTCCGCCGGTTCCTGATCTTGATGGGCGGGGTCACCAGCGAGGAAACCGAAGCCCTCTTGCAGATTGAACCGGAAGTCGCGCCCGAAATCAGCCTGCTGGCATCGGTCGCGCCCGCAATCCAGGCGATCCGGCCGAAAAACTACGTCATGCCGATCGACCCGATCACCAATAAGCTGACCCAGCTCAAGGAGTTCAACGAGGTGACCGTTTCCCGCCGCAAAAACCTCACGATTCAGACTGCGGTTACCCTCGACAGCCCCGAGCACATGAAGATTGACGGCAACTTCCAGCTCACCAACTACGACAAAAGCATCATCAACGGGGTTATCTCGATCCTCGAGAGCGGCAACTCGAGCTTTACCATCCCGATGCTCTACCACGCGATGACCGGTAAGGAAAACCCCACCGTTGACGATGGGCTGGTTGAGGATATCAAAGCCAAGCTGGACGTTATGCGGCGGCTGTCGATCAACATCGACCTGACCGAGGAGATCAAGGCGCACATGATCGAGCGCCGGATTGGCGGGGAGGATGAGGTGGATTCGTTCACGATCGACGGCTACCTACTCCCACTCAATAAATATACCGGCGTGGTCAACGGCAAACGCAGCGAGATGTACCAGATTATTGATACCCCGCCCCTGCACAGCTATGCCAAGATGAAAAACCAGATTACCACCGTCTCGATCGACCTGCTCAAAGCCCCCCTCAACAACAACGCCACCACAATCCCCCTCAAAACCTACCTGCTCATGCGCATCGAGGCCATGAAAAACCAGAACAACAAGGTCATGCGCGACAAGATTCTTTTTGAGTCGATCTACCGCGAGCTGGGCGACATCGACTCGGATAAAAAACGCAAAAAACGCATCCGCGATTATACCGAAATCGTGCTCAAACATTTTGTCGACATGAAATATATCGCCAAATACGAGATCGTCAAGGAAGGCCGCACCATCAGCGGTGTACGCATCTATTGGTAATTAGTAAAAGGAGGGGAAAATCCCCTCCTTTTTGATTGACTGGAACGCTCTCCCAAGAGAACATTTGTCAAGGGGGATTTCACCCAAAAGATGAAGTCCCCGCGATAAACTGGAATTTATTCAATTTCCTTTTTTAGAAAAAAGAAACCATCCATGCGCTGAACAAGTTCCCAACCATCAGCTCCCAATTCATTTAATTGTGTTTCAAACTCCTGCGCAACCTTTTCATATTGCTTTGTACTTACAGCTAAAGCAGTTGCGATTGTTAGTACTTTATACTCATATTTTTTCACTTGAAGATACCTCCATGCAAATACCGATTTGTCACAAGCCAAGTATACCACCAATGGGAATGACATTCAACCCTCATTTACAGGTGCTGATAGTAGTAGCAAGCAATGCCCCGGTATATACCCGGCGCAGCTTGTTGGGGGCTGATGGCCCCCAAGCCCCCGGTGCATCGGTGCAGCTCCGCCCGATGCACAAACCGCCGATGGCGTCTGCTGGCCTGTCCATACTGGGCAGAGATGGGACGCCCGGCCTACCTCGGAGAGTGCACGGCTGCCGGAGGCAGTACCACCGCCCGCTTCCGAGTGGTGAGTAAGTGCGCTCTTAGCAGAGGGCCGACAAAGAGAACGGAGCGCCCAGGTCATCCCCGGACGCTCCCCCCTTCGGTTCCCTCCTGCTGGTCGATCACCGCCTTTCCAGCCTATGTCATTCTACCACAAATGAACCGCAGTCAATGTAATGTAGTGGCCTGGTGAAACCACCCTTTATACATTACATCACATGGTAGAATAAGGACAAGGTGCTGCCACATACGGTTGCAGGCGGTTGGCCCCCCTTGAAGAAAGGGGGTGATGCTTATGGTTACATATGCGGAGCTGTTCCAGTTCTGCCTGGTAATTCTGGGCGTTGTTGCTCTTGTGTTAGA
>NZ_KE159661.1:0-33925 GCF_000403395.2 Anaerotruncus sp. G3(2012)
AGGCCTTATATCCATGTTTTTATAATGTTGATCTTTTAAACTATTTCCCATAAATCCTCACTTTCTTGTACAAAAGATGAGCATTATCAGATACGCTATTCTTAGGTTTTCCCCTCAGATGGGAATCCGGAAAGGAGCGCATTTGATATGCAAATAAACTATTTAGATGCTGTTTCATCCGTTCTCAATATGATGAAGCAGCCTGACAGTGCATGTAAAAATATAGACATGCATAGAACCTGTTACACTACATTTTTCAAGTACCTGATGGATAATGACATTCCTTTTTCTATGGATGCCGCACTGGACTGGCTTGAGATTAAGAAACTGGAAATTTCCTACGAGGCGTGTTCCCAATATAGAAACGCCCTGTTCCGCCTTGAGCATTACCTGCTCTTTGGAGATATCGAAAGTCCTTTCTGCCGCTCAGAAGACAGTTTTTTCTGCCGTAGCGGGATGTCGGAATCCTTTTTCCGCCTGACATATGAGTTGGAGAAATACTATGCGTCCAACCAGAATCCCAGCTATTACCATACGTATTCCGTTGCCACAAAAGAGTTTTTCAAGCTTGCGACTTCCCTTGGAATTACAGAGCCGGAAGCAGTCACCATAGATACTCTTATCGAATACTGGAATACTTACTGCAAATCCTGTGGCTCTCCCGACAGATGCCAGAACGCCGTATGCGCCATGACGGCGCTTATGAAATACCTTCACCTCCGGGGTGATGTGCCGGAGTGTTATCAGCTGGTTCTTTTTGGCGGTAACGCTGAAATACTGCCGGGTATGAGGCTTCCAAAAACAGGCGTCGCATTTCATCCCAGTGTACCCCTTGAACATAAAGCGGAAGAATATCTTGACGCTCTGAATGATTGGAAATACATGGAGTCATCAAAAGCTGTTTACCGCAATGATTTCACCTGGTATTTTATGTTTTTGGAACTTAACCGTCTGGAACATTCACCAGAAACTGTAACCCTATGGATAGATATGCTTCCGGATTGTCCGGATCAGGCCAAAGCCGGCAATTCCATATCGGCCCGCCGTTCACACACGATCAGAATGTTTGGGAAGTATCTCCAGGGCACAATGGAATCTAACATAACTGCAGGCCAAAAGCGTGCGTCCGACCAACTCCCGTCATGGAGCAAAACCATTCTTGATGGTTTTATAGAGAGCCGCAAGCGGGATGGGATGGCCAATAATACACTTACCATGTGCAGATCTGCCGGATGCCGTTTTTTCAAATATCTTGAAGACAACGGGATAGATCATCCAATGTCCATAACGCCGGATGTGGTGAAAGCATTCCATAACCAGGATGTCCACTCGACCCCGGAGAGTAAAAATGCATATGGGTCTAAACTCCGCCAGCTTCTGCGGTACATGGCCGGCCAGGATCTGGTTTTGCCAACACTTGTTTTTGCGGTATCCGCAGGCTGCGCTCCCCATCGCAGCATCGTTGATGTCCTGAGCGATGATATGGTTAAGAAAATATATGAATACCGTGAGAAAGCCTCCACCCCCATAGAACTCAGGGACACAGCCATGGTTATGCTCGGACTCCGGATGGGTATCAGGGGCGCAGACATCCTAAAGCTCCAGGTAAATGATTTCGACTGGAAAAATAAAACGGTCTCCTTCATCCAGCAGAAAACAAGAAAAGCAATCACGCTTCCAGTACCGACAGACGTAGGTAATTCAGTGTATAAATACATCATGGATGGGCGTCCGGAATCGGCTGCCGCAGGTAACGGATATATATTTATCCGCCATCAGGCGCCATATATCCCGCTTAAAGTTACAACGGCATGCCGCGGGGCTTTAAAAAGAATACTTGCCGAATATGGTTTTGAACTGTCTGCCGGCCAGGGCTTCCATATGACACGGAAGACATTTGCCACAAGAATGCTCCGGGCAGGCAACAGGCTTGATGATATTTCTAATGCCCTTGGGCATGCACGTCAGGAAACTGCTGAGGTATACCTCGAACGTGACGAAGATAAAATGAGGCTCTGCCCTCTGGAATTTGGAGGTGTCTTATCATGACATACATTTTTGAGAGCGGCCTGGCACATCATATCGAAGGGCTTATACAACAAAAACGGGCTGATGGATATGCCTATCATGCCGAAGAAAAGCTGTTAAAACGCTTTGATACTTTTTGCGTACAGAATTATCCGGAACTGACAACAGTTACTTATGAAATGGCAGCCAAATGGTCCGAAGCCAGACCTTGCGAAGGAGATGCCTATCACAACCGCCGTATGTCGGTCGTGAAAGTGCTGGGTGAATATATCCTTTCCCTCGGCCAGGAAGCATACATCCCTAATTTTTTCTGCAAGGCTTACCGCCCGGCCCTTTACATCCCGTCAAAAGATGAGGTTAAGGAGCTGCTGCGGAAAATGGATATCCGCACATCCCATAATTCAGAGCAGCTAAGGCTCGACAGGGAGTGCAAGATTCTTTTTCTCCTGTATTTTTGCTGTGGGCTGCGTCTGTCAGAAGGGCGGCTGCTAAAGTGGGAACATATAGACCTGGAAAAAGGGATCCTTACTATCCTTGGCTCAAAAGGCAGCAAAGACCGTCTTGTATACCTTCCGCAGGACAGCCTTCCAGTACTTAAAAGCTATAAAGAATGCCAGGAAAAGCTTTTCCCCGGAATTGACTGGGCTTTTCCAGGAAAAGACCCGCATAAGCCTGTTTCGTGTTCCGGAGTAGAGTCAAGTTTTAACCGTCATTGGGCTATGCTTCCAGCTGCCGGGACACTTGCTAAACACCCGACGCCCCACTGTTTACGCCACGCTTTTGTAGTGGAGAGGTTTAATGAGTGGATGCACCAGGGAATTGATACAAACACTATGCTCCCATATTTAAGCAGATACCTTGGACATAAAAGCCCTGATGAAACGTATTATTACTATCATCTTGTAGAAAAGGCATTTGATACTATCCGGGAGAAAGATACAGTGTCGGGAAAGGTTATTCCGGAGGTGGTTCCCTATGAAGAATAAACCAGAAAAGATACGGTCTGGCCAGCTGTTCTTTTCCCAGACATGGAACTTTCTAAATGTCTATTTGGTAAAGCAGGCCGGACGCAGTCAGGCTACAGCAGAATCCTATAGGGATTCCCTTACAATATTTAAAAACTATCTTGTAGGTGAATTAGGTAAGTCCATAAGCACCTTTCAGTTTTCCGACTGTACCAAAGAATGTATTTATAACTTTAGAGAGTATCTGCTTGCAAATGGCAGCCAGCCATCAACTGTAAATGTAAGAGTCGCGGCTATCCGCGCCTATCTGAACTATGCCTCGGATATGGACATATCCATCCAGTCGGTTGCTCTGGCAGTCAGCCAGATATCACCCTGCAAAACCATAAAAAAGGAAAAGCCTGTTCTGTCCGAGGATGCACTTGCCGCAATACTGTCCGCACCGCCGGATACGAAGTTTGGTGTACGGGACCGTGCTATTTTGATTCTCCTCTACGATACAGCTGTAAGAGTCAGTGAGCTGCTCAACATCCGCTTATGTGATGTTGCAATGGAATCAAAATATCCCAATATTTTCATAACAGGCAAAGGCAACAAAGAGAGAACCATACAATTGACAGCTAAAGCGGCTGGACACCTTAAGGAGTATATGCGTGTATATCACAGCAATTCTTCTAAAGAAGCCTACTTATTTTCCACAACGATAAAAGGTGTGGCAGACAGGATGTCCGTTGGAAATGTCCAGAGGATTATAAAAAAATATGCAGCCCTGGTAAGCGAGGCAGGGATCAGCATTCCAGATTCAGTCCATTGCCACATGTTCCGGCGGACCAGGGCCACAAATCTTTACCAGGATGGGATCGCCATTGAACTTGTCTCTACAGTGTTAGGACATGCCAGGACTGATACAACCAAAAACTACTATGCAAAGCAGTCTGTTGAACAGCTTCGGGGAGCAATGGAATCTGTTCCAACACCCATACCTGATGAAGCGGCAATGTGGGAGGGCAGTGAAGATGAAATGGCAAGGATTTGTGGATTGCGCTAACGAATAATGCTCATCTTTTAGTAGTAAAGTGCCTTATTTCTCAGCATTCTTTAAAATGATTAACATTTTGGAATGCTGAGTATAAGGCCTGCACCTCACGGGTGCGGCGGTCGGGGCGGTCGGCCAATTCCTCCGGCGTGGCGTCCTTGTCAATGGCGTGGAGGGTGGCGTGGGCGATCTCATGGATAGCGGTTTTCAAGGTCTGCAATTCGCTCATGCCCTCGTCGATGGCGATGCGCTTTTCCTCCAAGTGGTAGTAGCCGTGCGCCCCGCTCTCGATGTCCTCAAAGGCGATGGGGACGGGGGAAGTCCGCTCCAGGGCGGCGAAGAAGTCCTGATACCGCTCCACGCTGCCGGTCAGCTCGTCCACGGCGATGTCGGGTATCTCCCGGCCCTCGGTCTGGGACACGTCGAACACCGACACCACCTTAAAGGCGGGGACGGTCACTTCCTGTTCCTCGGTCAGCGGCTTCCCGTCCGGGCCGGGGATGGGCCTGCCGTTGGCGTCCAGCTTTTCCACCTGCCGCCGCACCTTGTAGGGGGCCGGGGCCAAAATCTTGATGGCCCGCTCCCCCCGCTTCACATGGCGCTCGAACTCGTCCTTCCACTTGTTGTAGCCCGCCACCAGGGAGGCATCCGGCTTCTGCATGGCGATCAGGAGGGTGTTGTTGAAGCTGTAATTGTGGAACTTGGACATGGCGGTGAGGTAGTTTTTATACTGTTCGCTCTCAAAAAGGGCCTGAATACCGGCTTCCAGCCTGTCGGTGATCTCTTTCATGCGCTCGGCGTTGTTTCTGCCGGTCAGCACAATGGGAATGACAGGCTGGGAGGCCGGGGCGGTCTGCTCCGGCTGGGGCTGGGGGCGGCTGGCCTCGTCCCGTTCCACCTGCGGAGGCGGGAAAGACAGAACACGGTATTCCTCCGGGATGATCTGGCCCTCATAGACTTGCCGCCACTGGTCGCCGCTCTTGACGATATAGCCGTACTCGGTAAAGGCCCCCTGTTCCAACTCGGCGATGTGCTTGCCCAGCGCAGCCGTGTCGATGGCGGACTTCCACTCGTCCGGCATATCCACCATCCCGGAACGGTTCAGGTAGTAGTCCCCCAGCGCCGCCACGGTATGGATGTCGGGGAGATTGACGAAATAATCCAGATTGTCGGGATAGTCGATGATGCGGCTGATCGTCCGCAATTCGGTGTCTTTCTGCTGCAAGGCGGCGTTCAGTGCGCCGATCTCGTAGGCGTCCAGCTTTTCCAGCCGGGCGGCAAGGAAATTCAGCTCGTTCACGCCGGAGGCCAGCGCCAGGTCATAGGGGATAGCCAGGTGTCGGCCCTCTGGGGTGGAAAAGCCGCTGATGAAATAGTCCCACGGATTATCCTGCGTGACGCCGATCTGCCCCATCGCCGCCCGCACCTGCTCCGCCGTGGCGGGCAAGTCCAGCCAGACGCCGGTTTTGCCGTCCGGCTGGGTGGTGTGATTGCTCAACTGTATGGAAAATACTTCGCTCACTCGGTCGCTCCTTTCTGATTACAGTGCAAGGCCCCATCCAATCGGACGGGGCCTTGCATCTGAAAATGTTATTGCTTTTTCCACTCCATGCGGAAATTGACGTACTTGCCGCCGGTGTCGGCCAGAAGCACCGTGCCGTCGTAGGTCTTGCCGGTCTTGGGGGAGAACAGGCCCTTGATCTTCACCTTTCCATGTTTGAGCAGGGCGGCGGCGATTTTCGGGGTGAACGCCTTTTTCCGTTCCTCAAAGAAGCGGTCATTCTTCCACATGACAAACTGACAGGCCCGGTTGCCGCAGTAGTAATTTTTCTTGCCCTCGTAGACGGTTTCGCCGCACCGGGGACACGTCCCAATGGCGACACGCTCGGTCTGAAACAATTTCTGCTTGTCCTCGCTGATACAAGAATAGGCCGTCACCAGGTCGCGGGCCTGCGCCTCGATACCGGCCATGAACTCGTCCGGGTCGGCCTCCCCCTTGGCAATCTCGGACAGGCGGGTTTCCCATTCGGCGGTAAGGGCCGGGGAGGTCAGGGCCTCCGGCAGAACCGCCGCCAGATTGATGCCGTCCTTGGTGGGAAGAAGCTGCTTGCCCTTGCGCTGGACAAAGCCCATCTGCACCAGCTTTTCCAGAATGGAAGCGCGGGTGGCGGGCGTACCCAGCCCCTTGCGCTCGGCGTCGTCAGGCATATCCTCGGCCCCGGCCCGCTCCATAGCCGACAGCAGGGTATCTTCCGTGTAGGGCTTGGGGGGCGACGTGAAATGCTCGGTGACGGAAGCGGCCACATCCTCAAAAACCTGCCCCTCGGCCAGCTCCGGCAATTCCGCCACGGCCTCGCCGTCCTCGTCGGCGTCGGTTTTCAGGGAGGCCCGGAAACGGCGGTCGATGTCTTTCCAGCCAGCGGCCAGGACGGTCTTGCCCTTGGCGGTGAACTCCTGCCCGGCGCAGGTGAAAACGGCGGTGACGGCCTCATACTCATGGGCCGGGGCCACGGCGCACAGCAGCTTGCAGCACACCAAGGACAGCAGCTTCCTTTCGCTGTCCGCCAGCCCGGAAAAGCCCTGTTTCACGAACTCCGCCGTGGGGATAATGGCGTGGTGGTCGCTCACCTTGGCGCTGTTCAGGACGCGGCGGATCTCCGGGGAGAACGCCGCACCCTCCATAAACACCAGCATGGGGACAATACCGGCCACGATGCCCGTAGCCGTCTGCTCCATGTCGTCGGAGAGAAAGCGGCTATCCGTCCGGGGGTACGTCAGCAGACGCTTTTCATAGAGCGTTTGGGCATAGTCAAGGGTCTGTTTCGCCGTGAAGCCGAAAAGCCGGTTGGCCTCCCGCTGCAAGGTGGTGAGGTCGTACAGCTTGGGCGGCTGTTCGGCTTTCTTCTCCCGCACCACGGAAGCGCAAACGGCCTGCGCTCCTGCACAGGCCGTCTTGACGCTCTCCGCCTCGGCGGGGTCGGGGAAGCGGTCGCTTGCCGCCTCCATGCCGCCCCCGGCGATATGGACGATGTGATACTTCTCTTTCTGGAAGCCGGTGATCTTGGCGTCCCTGTCCACCAGCATTTTCAAGGTGGGTGTCTGGACGCGGCCCACGGTCAGGGTCTTGTGGTACAGCACAGAGAAAAGCCGGGTGGCGTTAATGCCGATCAGCCAGTCCGCCTTGGCCCGGCACAGCGCCGACTGATGCAGGGGGTCATAGTCCCTGCCCGGTTTCAGGTTGGCGAAGCCCTCCCGGATGGCACTGTCCTCCATGCTGGAAATCCACAGCCGTTTCATGGGCTTAGTACAGCCCGCCAGGTGGTAGACCGTGCGGAAGATCAATTCGCCCTCCCGCCCGGCGTCGCAGGCGTTGATAACCTCGCTCACTTCCTCGGAGCGAAGCAGCGTCCGCAGGGTGTCAAACCGCTCCCGCTTGTCCGGGGGGACGGTCAGCCGCCAGCTTTCCGGGATGATGGGCAAATCCTCATAGCGCCACTTCTTGAAACGCTCGTCGTACAGAGCGGCGTCCGCAAAGGACACCAGATGCCCGATGCACCAGGACACCAGGTAGCCGTTACCCTGCAAGTAGCCCTCCTGCCGGTCGGTCGCCCCGATCACGGCGGCGATGCTCCGGGCCACGCTGGGTTTTTCTGCGATTACTAATTTCATAAGAGCCTCCTAAAGTAAACACTTGACAATATGAATTGCTTTTGATATATTAAGTATAAATAAGATTTGAAAAGGATGTGGGACAATATGTTTTCGTTACAATGGAATATTGAGAATATTATTGCCCCGTTGTTTGTCACAATGGCTGGTGCAATTTTATGTGAGGTTTTTAGATGTTTCGTAGAACATATAAAAAAACCTCATTTTTTTGTTGACTTTTTGAATTTTCGTAGTAAGATAACGGCCTGCGTTGATAACCGGCATTTCAAAGGCAATTACCGAAATGAGGTAATTGCCTTTTATTTTGCATATCGCGCATAGCAGTTATCTTTTAACATTCCTCGTCCTCCATTTCTTCATCCTCCGGCTCGTCCTCGTCGTCAAAGTTGTATTCGGACAGGTCGGAACTACCAGACACATCCGCTTTGGGCTTGCGGAACTTGAAGTAGTACAGCGCCCCGCCGCCAGCCAGGGCCACGATCAGCAGCACAAGCAGACCGCCCATGCCACCCTTGTTCTCCTTGGCCGGGGGGTCGGGTTCTTCCGGCTCCTGCGGTTCCGGCGCTTTCCCGGCGCAGGCGGTCATGCTGTTGGCGCAGACAGGGCAGGCGGTATTGACGGCCCCGGCCTCGCACTTCACAGAACAGGTACAGACGGCGGGCGGTGCTTCCTCCACCTCCATCAGCGCCAGCAAATCGGCCTCGTCCACCTGATTGAGAAAATGCACCGTGTTCTCGCCGTCCCCGGCCCGGTCGATGATGATGTAAAAATAATTGCCGGTCTTGGAAACGACGGTGATAAACTGCTTATCCTCGGATGCCTCGCCGTCGATGTCGTCCACCAGGGATATATTGCCCTCCGGGGTCAGGGGCTTGGGGGCAGGCGTGGACGCCACTTCCCCGGTCGGCTCGGTGGGTATGACCTCCCCTTCCTCGTCGCCGCCCCCGGCAAAGGCCGTCGTAGTGAACATGGTAGCGGACAGGCCCACAGCCAGAATGACAGAGAGAAAACGGGTAATGATCTTATTCCTCATGGCCGATGTCCTCCTTTTCGTGATAGGGCGTCAGGGTGGGGGCGGTCTGCAAGGCCCCGCCCCGCAGGAACGCCGCAAATTCCTCCCTCGTCATGTTCATGCCCCGGACAAGCTGGATGATCTGCAAATTCTCCTGCTCGGTTTTCTGTCCCTCCAGTTCCCGAAGCTGCTTGTTGTACTCCGCGATCTTGGACTTCACTTTCTGGATGTCCTTTTCGATGCGGTCAAGTTTGTTCGCCATAGTCAAAACTCCTTTCCGATTTTTTAATCCCAATTCATCAATCCGTAACCTCGGATAACTCTGCTGTTCAGGGGATAACTCTTGATTTTACAGGCGTTTCCGCTGTTGCCCTCCACGGTATAGACGTTCGTGCCGTCTGTGCCGATCACGATACCCACATGGTCGGCGTTGCCGCTGTTGTCCCAATCGAAGAAAATTGCGTCGCCGGGGGCGATGTCTCTGTACCCCCGGTTGGCCCACTGGCCCCGTGACTGGAACCATGCCATGCCCCCGGACGTGCAGCCAGCAAATTTTGGCTCGGTCAGGCCCATTTGGTTATAGCACCAAGACACGAAGCAGGCGCACCACTCCACACGGCTGTCAAAGCCGTACCAGCTCCAATAGGGCTGGCCGTTCACATTCCCCACCTGTAATTTTGCGATGTCCACCACAGCGGTATTTCCGGGCCGTGCGCCGTCCACAAAATGAACGCCGCTGATGTCCTCGGACGCGCTGATGTCGTAGGAACCGCCGCCAAACACAAGGGGATTGTTGCCGCTCGTTTCCAGATAGATATTGAACATTTCCAACTGCTCCGGGGTCAGCAGCTCTGGGGCGATGGACGCGATAGAGCGGGCGGTCAGCTTCACATTCAGGATGTAATAGTTATAGGGGACTTGGACGGTGTAGCTGTTACCCTCGCTGTCCGTCCGAGTTTCCGTGCGGTAGCGGACTTCAACCGTCGTCGTGGTGGTAAGGGTGTACTGCTTGCTGAATACCCGCTGTAACTCTGCCTGAACCTCCGCCAGCGTGTAACGTGGGAGGATGGAGGTCAGGAAAGCGGCCAATTCATGGGGGTTGTGGATGATCGCGTCCAGATCGTAGCGGTATTCGTCATAGCCGGAGTAGGTGCTGGGGATGTTGTCGATCTGCCGCTGTAAGTCGTTCTCCATGCCCACATAGGCGTTTTCCACGGCGATCAGGTCGGCGTCGTCGGAGAGGTAGGAGGTAGCCGTGAAGCCGGAACCAAACCCGCCCACGATGGAGGAACAGGACTGTAAGCCGCCCATCAGGAACGCCGTCATAATCAGCAGGGCCAGGGCCACAAGACAGCCTTTCCAGTGCCGGACGGCAAACGAGGCCAGCCGTTCGCTCTCCTTGACCGCTTCCTTTGCGGCCTTGCCGGAAGTCTTGGCCGCTTTCGCCGCTCCCTGCGCGGCCCCGGCCCCCGTCTGGCCCGCCGCCCTCGTAGCCTTGACATACTGCTGCTTGATCTGCCGCTTCTGCCAGAACCGGGAAATGGGGTTGCTGGCCGCTTGTGCAAGCTGGGGGTCATCATGGAGGGCCTTTTGATAGAAATACTCAATGTTGGCCTTTTCCGCCAGCCGTTCGGCCTTGGACAACTCCCGATAGGGTTTCAGCCGGTGGCGGCGGACAGCGCCCCGGACGGCCCGGCCTGCCTGCCGCTCGGCCAATTCCTCCCCCTTGTGTCCGCCCTCCACGCCCACATTCTCATGCTCCACCTCATGGATTTTGCCGTGAGTGAACAGTAAAACTTCCTGAACGGGGCGGCTGGCCGGGTTGGGCTTCATAGCGGTCGGCGGCTTGTCACTCGTTTCCCGGCGTACACGGGTTTTCGCCCTGCCGCTGGCCTCGTCAAAGACTTTTTCCTTGATTTTGACGGTTTCTTTTGGAATAGCGGCCCGTGCCGCGTCCAGACGGTCGGCCCGCTGGTCAGACTTGTGGATATACTTCTTCATCTCCGGCGTGGAGCGTTCTTCCACGGAGAATTGCAGGCGGGCGGACGGGCGGGGGCCAGCATCAACCGTCTGGCCTGCCTGCCGTGCCGCCTTTTTACTGCTGTGCCGCTCCCGCGCTTGGTCAGTCCGTTCCATCACCTTTTCGGCCCTGCCGGTGGCCCCGGCGGGGGTGAAGTCCTGTTCCGCCTCCCGGTCGGAGATATTGATTTCCTCGCCGGTGGTCTGATTTTCCAGCACCACGCCGTCACGGGTCATGCGCTGTGTCACCTTGTCACGGGGTTTCAGGTGCTTCCTGCTCATGCGCCGCCCTCCACGACCTCGGAAAGCCGGGTCGTCATAATCTTATACAGCTCGGTATTGCTGGGGATGGGGTTGGTAAAGGGCAGAATGACGTTCTCAAAAATCAGAAGCCCGGCCCCCGGCTCGGAGTTGTCGATGTACTTCTGGTGGTCGGGGGACAGGTTCAGCCGTTCGGCCAAAATCTTGCGGTCGCCGCTGGCCTGATTGAGCAGAGTAATGAAGTCGCTGTTTTCCAGGATATTTTCGATCTCCGGAGAGGAAAGCAGGTCTTTCACGTTCTGCGTGGCCCCGGTGGGAATACCGCCCCATTTGCGAAAACGCTTCCAAATCTCGGCGCTGTATGCCGCCGTCTGTTCCTCTTTCAGAAGCAAATGGAACTCGTCGGCAAAGTACCAGGTGGCCTTGCCCATACTGCGGTTGGCGGTGACGCGGCCCCAAATCTGATCTTGGACAATGAGCATCCCCAATTTCTTCAACTGCTTGCCCAAATCCTTGATGTCGAAGCACACAAGCCGGTTCTCAATGTCCACATTCGTCCTGTGATTAAACACATTCAGGCTGCCGGACACATAGAGGTCAAGGGCCTGCGCCACACGGTCGGCCTCCGGGATGTGCTGGGCGGTCAGGGCGGCGTGGAGGTCGGAGAGGACGGGCATTTTCTCCGGGGAGGGGTCTGCCAGGTAGGGCCGGTAGATCACCTGCACGGCCCGGTCGATCACCGTCTTTTCGATAGGCTCCAAACCGTTCTTGCCGCCCATCACCAGCTCACAGAACGACAGCACGAAGTCGCTTTTCAGCGCCAGCGGGTTTTCGTCCTCGCTGTAATTCAGGTTGATGTCCAGCGGATTTACATAGTCCCTGCTGGTGGGGGACAGCTTGATCACCTGCCCGTGAAGCCGCTGGACAAGGGGAAAATACTCCGCCTCCGGGTCGCAGACAAAAATATCGTCCGGCGTGGTGAGGAACACGCTGACGATCTCGGACTTGCAGGACATGGACTTGCCGCTGCCGGGCGTACCCAGCTTTAGACCGTTGGGGCAACGTGCAAGTTTTCTGTCCAGCATAATCATGTTGTGGGTCTTGGCATTGACGCCGTAGTACATGGCCCCGCCACCCTGAAAAAGCTCCTGCGTGACGAACGGAACGAAGATGGCGGCGCTGGACGTGGTAAGGCCCCGCTGGATGTTGATATGGTTCTGCCCCAGGGGGAGGGAGGCCATAAGGCCCTGCTCCTGCTGATCGTCCAGCCGCACCAGGGCGCAGTTATACTTCTGCGCCACGCCAGCGGCCCGGAATACCTCATTGCTCAACTTCCGCTGGGTGTCGGCCATATTCAGAACAAGGAACGTCACCATGAAAAGACGTTCGTTTCGGGTCTGCAATTTGGACAAAAGCTGCTTGGCGTCTGTGCCGTAGGTGGCAAGGTCGGAGGGCAGGATGTCCATGTCGTAGCCGGAGCGCACCGCCTTTTTCTGCTCCTGTATCTTCATGGCGTCCAGGTCGGTGATCTTCCGCTTTACCCGTTTGATGGCCTCGGTCTGCTCAATGGCCTGCACATGGAGGTTGACGACGATGCCGTTTTCCGTGTTGAGGAAATCCGCCAGCATTTCATCGGACAACTCCGGGGCCAGGATTTGCAGGAAGCTCACAGCGCCGTACTTGCCGCTGATGCCGAATACCCGGCTGTTCCCGAAGCGGAGAGAGGACGGAGCGATGAAGTCCTTGGTGGACAGCCCCGCCGTGGGAAGCCATTTCCAGTCGAAGCGGAACAATTCGCCGTCCGGGTGGAAAACGCCGTGCAGCACTTCCAGCCGTTCGGCCCCGTCCAGCACACGGGCGGCGGCTCCCATCATTTTGAAGTAGCCCAGCAGGTCGGTTTCGATGCGTTCCAGCCTCGCCCGCGCCGCTTTCAGGTTGTCCGCCTCGATGGTGAACGTCAGGTACTTGGTCTTGACGATGCCGTTGTTGCCCCGTGTCAACTGCCGCTGTAAGATGCCGGTGTACTCGGCCCGGATGTCGTCGAAGTCGTCCCCCTGCGGGGCTATCTCGAAACTACGGGCGTACTGCGCCGGGTCTGTTCTGCGGTTGACAAAGGAGAACTGGACGTGGATGGAGGCGTCCACATAGTTATAGAGGTCGCAGAGGTATTCAAAAGTGGCCGTGCGGTCGTCCGGCTGGGCAAGCTGGTAATTGGTATCGGAGAACTCAACGCACTTGGAGTAGGAACGCAGGTTCAGCCTGCAAACGCCGTCCTGATACATGACCTCGTAGGGGATGCTCTCTTGGGCGGTATGGGGCTTGCCGTCGCCCTTATACCTGCGGATGATGGCCTGAATTTCCCGCTTTTCGGCGCGGGACAGCTTTACCGGCCTGCCGCCGTTTTGCTTTCTGGACAACCGCTTTCACCTCCGTTTCCATTTGACGCTGCCGCTCCAACACGGCGTAAAGGTTATTGGTCTGATAGGGCCGCACCTTTGGCATGGTGAAGCGGTTTCGGACGATCTGCCCGATCACCACCTCCAACGGCTGGCCGTGCTTCTCGTACAGCCCAAACAGCAGGCCGGGGAGCATGGCGAAGATCATCACCAGGGCGGCGGCGCTGGTGGGGACGCTGCCCCGGAGCATAAAAAAGAGCGGCAAGCCCATCAGGAGCGCCGCGCCGAAGCATACGATCTGCCGTTTCGTCAGGCCGAACAGCATTTTGCTTTTTACATGGGTCAAGTCCTTGGGGACGGACACATAGGCCATAGGTCAATTCCTCCTTTCCGTTTTACAGCGTAATGTCGCTGTCCACTTCGTTGCCCCAGACATCCCAGCCGGGGGGCGTCTGTCTGGCAAACAGCTCTATCCGGGGCAGGTCGCCCGCCAGTTCCACAATCTTGTCACGGGCGACATCCGGCTTTTTGCTGTGCCGTTCTATGGGGCTGATGATAAATTGGTGGACAGCATTGGAATATCTTTTAGGCTTGCCCCGTTTGGCAAGCAGACAGATTTCCGCGTTTCCACGTGTCCAGTAGCCCAGGCCGTAGAACCAGGTCGGGCTTTTTCGGTTCTGTTTCAGCCAGACAAAGGCCACGGTCTTATAATAAAAGCCCCACGCTTTGATAAGCCGCAGGGCTTCCGGGAGTTGGGGAAACGTCGTCCACAGGAACAGCAGACTATCCTTTGCCGCCAATTCACCAACAGGCAGGGCGCACAGCTCGTCAATGCTCATGGTGGGATAGTGATTTTCCGCTGCTCCCTGAATGTTTTTGCACTTGTACCGCCAGGGCGGATCAGCGTAAATAATGCTGTATTTTCCGATAAGCTGTCCTCCCTCCGTCAGTGGGCGGCGAATACAGCCTTGGCGATGCTCCCGGTCTTGAACAGGCAGAAGCACAGCAGCACCGTATAGCCCATACAGCCCCATATCGCCCCGGAAACGTCGGCGGAGAGGGCGATGCTCTGCACCAGGACGGCGTAGATGCCCGTCACCACCATTATCAGGAACGCTTGGAAGCCCAGGGCGAACAGGGATTTCAAGTAGCCCTGCCCCATGCCCCGCCACTCGCTGTTGCCGATAGTGGCGAGGGGGATAGGCCCCAGCGAGGTCACAAGATATATTTCAATCATCCTGCCGTAGACCACAAGCATGATGCAGATGGAAAGAATGTTCATCGTCAGCCCCACGAAAAGGGACTGGAACCACAGCCCCAGCAGACCGCCGATACCCATATCCGCAAGCCGGGTGTCCAGGTCGGTGACAATGGAAGTAATGTCGATGCTGGTATTGCCGATGATAACTCCGGCGCTCTGATTGACGACGCTTTGGGTGATGTCAAACACGCCCATGACGATGTTCCAGGTGTTGGACACAAGGATGATTGCGGCGGCGGATTTGAACACCCAGCGAAACAGCATCCAACTGTCCATGTCGTGCATACTGTTCCGTTCCGCGATAAGCTGTATCAGCTCGTAGCACATGATAAGGGCGAGGATGGCCCCGGCGATGGGGACGATCACCGTTTCCGACAGGTTGCGGAGCATATTGAAAATGCCGCTGTTCCAGCCCTGCGGCGTGGCCCCCACGTCGGCGGCGATCTCCCCCACTTTGGTATTCACCGTGTCGAAAAGGCCGGTGAGGTTGCTGGTGATGCCGTCGATCAGCACACCCTTGAACCATTCTTCCAGCCAGTCAAGTATCATGGGTCAAGCACCTCCTTTCCCGCGGCCCCCCGCCGGGGGCGGGAGGCCGCGAGGGGATTTGGCGGGGAGCATCAGCCCAGCAAGCCGGACAGCAGGGGAACCAGGGTAATGCCGATCAGGGCCACGCCTCCCCCGGCGACAAGCTGCTTGACGCCCTGGCTCTTGGAACCAGGGTTGTCCTGCCCGTAGCCCTCCAGGAGATTGATGCCGCCCCACACGCACAGGCCGCCGCCCAGGGCGACAACGAGGGTCTGCAAAACGTCGATTGCGCTGTTGAAAAATTCCATAGATTTACCTCAATAAATTCAAAAATTTTGTTGTTGGATTTGCCGCCTCATTCTTCGGCGGCGTTGGCTTCGCCGGTTTCTTCGTCCGACAGGTCTATTTCGTAGAAGTCAAAGACTTCCTCCTGCGTCACCACCTGCCGCTGCCTGCGGCGCATGGCGGCAAGATACCCGTCCACGTCAAAAGCGTTTTTCTTGTCGGCGTCGGAGAGGTATTTGTACTGCGGATGCCGGGTGATGTCGTATTTCTCACTGAAAAAGGGACGCACACCCCGCACCTGCAAAATACACTTTCCGCCGTCCATCACGGCGATTTCGTCCTGTGACATCAACTCCTTTCCCAATTTTTGATAATTCAGTCCGTGGGAGGTCTGGCTGCCCCGGTTCTCCGACGTGTTGTAGCTGTCAATGGTTTCTTTGCCCAGCGCATCGGAAATTTCCTTGGCGTTCTTCCCCCGCCCACTCAAAAATAAAGTACAGTCGCAGTTGTCGCTGATGATGTCGGCGGCGTCCTTGTAGATGGATTTTAACTGCGATTGACTTTGCAAAATAATAGAAGCCGAGATTTCCCGGCTTCGGATGGTGGCGATCAGCTTGTCAAAGTTGGGTATCTGCCCGATGTTAGCGAACTCGTCCAGTATCAGCCGCACATGGACAGGAAGCCTCCCGCCGTACACATCATCGGCCCGGTCGCACAGCAGATTGATAAGCTGGCTTTGCAGCATCGCCAGTATGAAATTGAATGTCGTGTCTGTGTCGCTCATAATCAGGAACAGCGCCGTTTTGCGGTCGCCCAGGGTGTCCAGCTCCATTTCGTCGGTTTCCATCAGCTCACGGACTTCCCGGATGTCAAAGGGCGCTAACCTCGCCCCGCAGGAAATCAAGATCGAGGAACGAGTTTTGCCAGCGGAAAGCAGAAATTTTTGATATTGCCGGACGGCGAAATGCTCCGGCTCCTTTTCCGCAAGCCGGGCGAACATTTCATCCACAGGGCTTTGAAATTCGGCGTCGTCCTCCCTTGCTTCGCTGGCATTTATCATTTCAAGCAACGTCGTGAAATTCTTTTCGTTCTCCGGGGCCTCGTACCAGATGTAGCCGATCAGGGCGGTGTAAAATAGCCGTTCGGACTTCACCCAAAAATCCTCTGCGGATTTTTCGCCGTCGCCCTTGGTGTTGGCGATGATGGTATTTACCAGCTTCAAAATGTCCTTTTCGCTGTGCAGATAGGCGAACGGGTTATACCGCATGGACTTGGAAAAATTGATGGTATTCAGCACTTTTATCCTATATCCGCCCCGCCTTAAAAGCTGTCCTACCTCGATCAAGAGGCTGCCTTTTGGGTCAGTGACGCAATAGCTGCTGTGCATTTGCATAAGCGACGGCTTGACAAAAAACCTCGTCTTGCCGCTGCCAGAACCGCCGATCACCAGCACGTTCTTGTTCCGGGCGGTCTTGGGGGCTTTGGGCCTGCCGTTCATCGTCAGCCGTTCCGTCTGCGTGAGCAGGATGTTGTTTTCAAATACGGGGTCGATATACGGGGCGATGTCTTTTGGCCCGCCCCATCTGGCCGAACCATATTCTATCCCGTGGCGGTATTTCTTGGCATTTTTGCCTTTCAGGTACACCGCCAGCCGCACCAGCACAGCGCCCCCGATGCCGATGCACAGATCAAAGGGGTGGAAGCTGGGCAGGCCGTTGGCGAACGCCGCCGCCAGGCTGTCCATGAAGTGGAGCAACTTTTGGGAAGCATCCGCCCCCGCCGCCAGCCGCCACGCCTCGCCCATCTTGCCGAACAGCCACACGAACAGCAAATAGGGCAGGTTGGTGATTATCAGCTTTTTCAGGTCAGGCTTCACCGCTCCATCCCCCTTTCCCTGATCTTCTCCTTGGCTGCCAGACGGGCTCCGTCCCGCTGGACATTCCGGCCAGCCGCTTCCCGCAGGACGGACAGCGCCTTGCGGATGGAGGGCTTGGCCTCTCTCGACAGCTTTTTGGCGGTGAACTCCTTGAAAGCCTGTTCCAGATTGTCCGCGTCCCGGCTCTTGAAGATCACGATGTAGTGGGGCGGCTGGGTGGTCTTGTCCTTTCGCAAGGTGAAGTCCACGCCGTATTTCTTGGCGCAGGGCTTGAAAGCGGCGATATTGGTGTCCGTGATCTCAATGTTGGACAGCGCCGCCCCGTGCTGCTTCAACTGCTTTAGGCTCTGCTGGCCCTGGTGGAGCTTGGGGCCGTGCTTCTGGGCATCCAAAAACTTTTTCAGGGCCATTTGCAGCACTTGGGCCGTCAGCTTCCCGGTTTTCATGGATAATGCGATGGTCTTTTGAGTGACTTCCTCCTGCAAGCGTCATACCTCCTTTGCCAGAAGTCAGGGGTAAAAACTAAGGCAGCACTACCAGCCGCCGCAGGTAAATCCGCACCAGATACGCACCCGCAGGCCGTTCAGGTCGTCGGCCCGGATGCCCACCAGATACCAGTCGGCAGCGTACTCAATGCGGGTGGGCTTCCACCTGCCGCCCACCATCACGTCGAAGCGCTGTCCACAGTGCAGACCGCCGTAGTAGTCGGCCAGG
Organism: Anaerotruncus sp. G3(2012); assembly: GCF_000403395.2. Classification (GTDB taxonomy): domain Bacteria; phylum Bacillota; class Clostridia; order Oscillospirales; family Ruminococcaceae; genus Anaerotruncus. Next base: position 18,051 of record NZ_KE159661.1, read on the forward strand.
TCAAAGCGGATGTCGTAGCGGTCTGTCCGCTCGTCGAAGATCAATGCGCCCTGTTTCATAATCGGGCCTCCTTTGTCAGATTTTGCCCTCCGCCATATCATGGGCGACGAGGGCGGTGTAGTAGCTTCCCATGGTGCTGGGGGCGTTGAACAGCACCGCCAGCAGGTATTTCTTGATGTTGCGGATTTTCGTGGTGTTCTCCCGCATACAGTCCATGACGAACTCGATATGGCCGCTGTTTAGTTTCAGCAGCTTGGCCTTTACCAGCTCGGCGGGGTAGTCGTCCCCGGCGACACGGATTGTCTTGCGGGCCGTGCAGACGGTTTCCACCAGCAATTCCACGATGCCGTCCAATTCTTCCCGGTCGATCTTAGAGTGGCGCAGGAGGTGGTCGTACTCGATATTCTCCTTGATAAGCTCCCGGTAAATCTCAACGGCGCTCTGCGTGGCCGCTTCCGTTCTTTTCCTTTCCGGCGGCGAAGCCGCAACAGCGGGAGGGGGTGAAAGGGAGGGAATGGAATGGGTAATTGATGGGTCGGTAATAGATTGGTCTTTAGTTTCTCTATCTTTATTTAATTGCGTTGGATTTTCCGACGTCGGTTTTCCCGTTGTCGGGTTTTCCGACGACGGTTTATCCAACGACGGCGGCAAAGAAACAGACTGTTCGTGGATGATGTACTCGTTGCTGCTGAACTTGCCGCCCTCGTCCGTGGTCTGGTGACGCTCGATGTACCCGGCCCGCTCCAATTCGTTGACAGCGGAACGAATAGCGTCCTTGCTCTCCCGGTTGATATAGCACAGGCCGGACAGGGTGTAATCCCAATCCTCCGGGAGTGACAAAATCTGCGACAGCAGGCCCTTAGCTTTCAGGGACAGGGACTTGTCCCGCAAGTGGTAGTTGGACATGACCGTGTACCCCTTGTTTCTCTCCACGCGGAATACTGGCATGGTTCTCCGCTCCTTTCGGTGTCTGGACATGAAAAAACGCCGCAGACTTTTTCAAAATCTGCGGCGTTGGTTTGTCCTTGCACTATTTGGTTTTTGTGTTCCCACACTCCATATCAATGACGACCGAAACGGTGATGTAGTCCTCAATGCGCTTATTGCGGAGTTTATCACCCTCGGCGTCAAACACCACATGACGGGCAAAGTGCTGGAAACGCAGGATTTCTACGAGTTTCCTCTTTGTAGCAACACAATAGTCTCCACATGGTTGGTATGTGGGAACATATCAACCGGCTGAATCCGGCGTACCCGATAGCCCTGCCTGGTGAGGAATTCGAGATCACGCCGCTGGGTTTCGGGATTACAGGAGATATAGACCACTTTTTCAGGCGAAAGTGAGACAATCGAAGAAAGAAACGCTTCATCACTGCCGGCGCGGGGCGGGTCCATTAGCACCACGTCAGCCTTTTCCCCTGCCTGTGCCATTCCGGACATAAACGTCCCCGCATCCGCGTGAAAAAAGCGGGTATTGCGGATCTGGTTGCGTTTGGCGTTTGAAATCGCGTCCCGTACTGCATCCCGATTGGATTCGACCCCGATCACCTGCCCCGCCTTCCGGCTGGCGATCAACCCGATCGTACCGATCCCGCAATAGGCGTCGATCACCGTTTCCCGCCCGGTCAGACCGGCAAATGCGATTGCCTGTCCATAAAGCAGCTCGGTCTGCACCGGGTTGATCTGGTAAAACGATTTCGCTGAAATTCGGAAGATACAGCCACAAAGGGTATCTTCAATAAAACCCGGTCCGAAGAGCACCCGTTCGGATTCCCCCAACACCATGCTGGTGCGCATCGGGTTAATGTTCAGCAGGATGGTGGTTATCTCCGGATGCCGGCTGCGCAGCGTCTCGATGAACCGTTTTTTTGCCGGAAAGATAGGGTTAGCCGCCACAAACACCACCATCACCTGTCCGCTTGCGAATCCCCGCTTGACCAGCAGGTGGCGCAGCCACCCCGTACCGGTGTGCTCATTGTAGGGCTGCATCCGGAAGGGTTTCATCAGTTCCCGCACCGTGACGATGATCGCGTCCGCTGTCTCATCCTCGATCATGCAGTGGTCAACCGGGACGATCCGGTGGGTGCTCGACTGGTACACCCCAGAGATGATTTTTTTATCCCGGGTCTGCCCAAACGCTGCCTGTACCTTATTCCGATAATGGTACGGATGTTCCATCCCCAGAATCGGCTCGACCTTTCCAAATTTTCCGAGCAGGCGTTCGGTTTGGTTCTGCTTCCAGACAAGCTGCTGCGGATAGGAAAGATTTTGCAGCTGGCATCCGCCGCATTTGCGGTAGAGCGGGCAAGGGTCCGGATTGCGCTCCGGCCGTCGATTGGCGGGCCTGGTTACCTTATATTGTTCCATCCTCATGTTCCTTTCCCTGTTGCGATGGGCTTTATCGCTGTCTCACCGGACAATCTGGTAGCCAGTCTGTTCCAGCGTGGATAATGCGTTTTCATAGTCCTCCTGTCTGGTCAGGATGTAGTCGGTATTGTAGGTCGAAACCGCAAAAATCCCGATCTGATGTGCTGCCAGAACCGCAGAAATTCCCGCAAGGACGCCCACCAGCGAGAACTCCAGAACCCCTTCAATACGGAACATGCCCCAGCCATCCGCCCTTGCAAGCGTACGCGCAGGCACTTTTTCGGTCGGACAGACCAAAGAAAGCTCCTCATCTGTTTTCCCGACAAAACAGAAGGCATCTTGAAAGTCGACCTCCGAGAGGTCCGGAATCCGGCACACCGAAAATTCCCGCTCAATCCGTTTCAGTTTCATTGGTTCTCCCTTCTCCGCCGGCCATCAGCGGGAAACCATCAGCCGCTTGAATGCGGCTTCCAGCCCGGTCATCGTAAGGGTGTACATCGGAAACTCCCGGCTGATGATGTCGTAGCTTTTCCGCCAGTAGGAGCCGGGTGGATACCGCATCGGACGCGGAGTAATCCAGACCATCTTCTCGAACTTTTTCCGGAATCTGCGCAGCCAGTCGATCCCGCGCACACTGTCCGGGTTCCCATAGTCGTAATAGCTGGAACCGGTCAACTCATAAGGGTCCATCATCGCGTCTCCGAGGACAATCACCTTGTAGTCCTCTCCCAACGTCCGGAGCACCCATTCGGTATCCACATTCGCCCGATAGCTGCATGACGGAGTGGTGTAAAGCTTGGAGTAGATGCAGTTATGGAAGTAGTAGATTTTAAGGTCTTTGAAATGGCTTGAATCGGAGACCGCCTGAAACAGCGCGGCGCACAGCCTGCGATGCTGGTCCATCGAACCGCCCGAATCCATCAGCAGGAGCAGCTTGACTGTATTCCGGCGCGGCCGGCCGTAGACCAGCTTCAGCCTGCCCGCCTGTTCCCCGGTCGCCTGAATGGAAGCATCAAGATCGAGTTCCTCCTTTGGCGCATCCACCCGCGTGGAAAACTGCCGCAGGCGGCGCAGCGCAGTCTGGAACTGGCGCACCCCGATCACGGTATCCCGCCGGAAGTCCTCAAACTCCCGTTCGCCTGCTACCTCGAACGCCCTGCGGTGCCGGGACTGCCCGCCGACCCGGATGCCGGTGGGGCTGTTTCCCGCATTCCCAAACGGGGACATTCCGCCCGTCCCGACCCAATGGCTGCCGCCGTTATGCTGCTCATGCTGCTCCTGAAGCCGCTCGAGGAACATCCGCTGGATCTCCCGCAGGTCTTTGCGCAGGAGCTCCCGGGCGGTATCCGCGTCATAGTTGTTCTTCTGCTCAGCCGGATTGTTCAGCCAATCCAGAAGCTCCTGGGGAATCTGTCCGCCCGCTTTCTGTATCTCCTCAAAGTATTCGAGAAAAGCCCGGTTAAAGGCTGGGAAATCCGCCTCACTCTTGACAAGAATCCCCCGGCAGAGGTAGTAAAACCGGGTAAAGCTCCCGCCGCACAGCCCTTTGTCGAGCGCTTCGGTCAGGGTGAGCCACTCGTTCAATGAAACATCCAGCCCGCTTCCCCGAAGATGGTAAAAAAATCCTGTCAACATCCCGCTACCTCACAGACGAAGCGCAAGCTGGTCGAGGTCCTCGTTCTTTTTGAGCAGCACGCCTGCAAACGGCACCCGTTTGCGGATTTCGTTGGGGTCGATCCCTCCGATCACCAGCGCACGAATCCAGTCGATCAGTTCGGAGGTGCTCGGCTTCTTTTGCAGATCGGACAGGGTGCGGATCCAATAGAAGGTGTCCAACACCTCCTGAAGCAGATGCTCTTCCAGCCTGTCAAAGTGCACCCGCACGATCTCCTCCATCAACGCGGCGTCCGGGAACTGGATGTAATGGAAGATACACCGGCGCAGGAACGCGTCGGGCAGCTCTTTTTCCGCATTCGAGGTGATGATGACCACTGGGCGCTGTTTTGCCCGGACGGTCTCTTTGGTCTCGGGGATGTAAAATTCCATACGGTCGAGTTCCCAGAGCAGGTCATTCGGGAATTCCAGATCAGCTTTGTCGATCTCATCGATCAGCAGGATCACCTGCTCCTCGGATGCGAACGCCTCCCCGAGCTTGCCCAGCTTGACATATTTCGCAATGTCGTCGACCGCCTGCCCGCCGAACTGGCTGTCATAGAGCCGCTGCACCACGTCATAGACGTACAGCCCATCCTGCGCTTTGGTGGTCGACTTGATGTTCCAGATCACCAGACGTTTGCCCAGAGACGAAGCGATCGCCTGCGCGAGCATCGTTTTTCCGGTGCCCGGCTCCCCCTTGATTAAAAGCGGCTTTTCCAGCGCCATCGCGATGTTGACCGACTGCATCAGCTCGGGCGACGCAACATACTGTTCACTCCCTGAAAAAGACCGTTCCCGTTTTTCCGACATAGTTCATACCATCCTTTGCCCGTCAATGTGTTATAATCGAACTGTTTTTAAAGCATCAAACCACTTTTTTGAAATTTGAAATCTGCGGCCTTTGGACCACGATGCGCATTCACGCTTTCAAATATTAGTATATTCTTCATCCGGTTGTCAAGGGCTGAACGCTTGAACGGTTGAAAAAGAGACTGGCCCGATGTATACTGGTTTCAGGATAAAGTGTTCCGCCGCAGCGGCGTACATAGGCCAACCGGCGCAAAAAATGGAGTAAAACTTCAGATACTGAACAGGTTCTTACATAGCCGCCGCGTTTGCAAAGCATGCCTGCTGGCTTCTGCCTGTCGCTTAATAAAAATGCTCCGGCTATGAAAGTGCTCTAAAGGAGGTCTTTCTCTTGTACCGATTCTTCTGCTGCCTTCTGGTATGCATCCTCTTATCCGCCGGCTGCTCCCGGACCGCCGCTCCCGCTTCCCCGGATGCTTCCGATCCGCCCTCTCCAACGCAGGAAGCGCCCAGAGAGGTGGACAAGGAGACCGCGCAGAAACTGTTTGAATCCTACATCCTGCCATATGAGGCGGTCACCGGCGGGATGCCGTTTTCCCATCCAAGCGAACTTTCCAACGACCTCGTTGTCTGCCTGTCAATCCATCGTCTGGTTGCGGAGAATGGGGAACATGCCTACCGCGTTCAGAATGATTCGGGGGACGACTGGAGCATCTTCCCCCGCACGCAGGTCGAACAGACTGCTGCATCTCTGTTTGGATTCTCCCAGATCGGCGCGCTCGATCCGTACTCCGATTTTGCCTATTACAATACCTTTGACCCGGTCGAGGAAGAAACCGGCGGGGTGCATATCCCGGAAACCTCCTCGGCCCTGACCGGCTATGCCGGGGAAATCTACGGCAGCTCCATCGGCACACTGCCCGAGCTGCGTCCAACCTATGACCTGTTGGTCACCGGATGCGAGGTCCTCACGGACGGCGGCATCTCTGTCACTGCGGCGCGGAAAACCGGTGATTTTGACCTTCCCGAGCTGGTCTATACCTTTTCCCCCAGCCCGGAAGGGGACTGGCAGTACCGCTCGGCGGAAGCCAGGGTGGATGAATCGTTCACTGCCATCCGCACGCCGGAACAGCTTGTCCGCCTTTCCCGGATGGTCAACGCGGGCGACCGCAGCTACCTGGGGCAGACCTTCCGTCTGGAAGCCGACCTCGACATGTCCGGTATCGACATCGAGCCAATCGGCAGCTTCACCTTCCCCCTGCTCCCTGAATCCCGCCCGTTCGATGCAGTATTCGAAGGGAACGGGCATACGATCTCCAATCTGACCCTCTCCTGCCCGGGAACCAGCCCATTCAACGAAATGCCTCTGCCCACCGGCCTGTTCGGGAGCACCGGGCGCCGCTCTGTGATCCAAGACCTGCATCTGCAAAATGTGCACGTCTCCGGGGAAGGCTCGGTCGGCGGGCTGGCCGGCAGCTTCATGGGACGGTTGTACAACTGTTCGGTAGAAGGCAGTATCTCCGGTATATCCGATGTGGGCGGGCTGGTCGGCTCGACCGGGGACGACCGGTTCAGCCATGCCAATGAAGCCATCAACTGTCACACCGATGTGACGGTCGATGGCCGTGAGGGGATCGGCGGTCTCTTCGGGATGTGCTATTATACCTGGGTGGAGGGCTGTTCCGCAGAGGGGACCGTCCGGATGGGCACCGGCGAGCCGGGATACGTGCGCAATGCGGGCGGGCTGATCGGGCATCTGGGTGCCGGAGCCGTCTCCAACTGCTTCTCCTCCGCCCTGCTGCAAACGCTCGACCCAAATTCCCGCGCGGTCGGCGGGCTGGTGGGCCTGAATGAGCACGCAAGCATCCTGCAATGTTATGTGCAGGCGGAAAAGAGCGGCCAATTCCCGCCGGTCGCAGGCAGTACCACCGGTTTTTTTGACGCGACCGCGTTATCCGCCAGCGAGTATGACGCCAAACGCGCCGAACTGCTCCCGGAAGGCTACCGGAAACGCTCGGAGATCACCGGCGTGGCGTTCAACAACAAGCTCTACCTGACCGGCGCGGTCGGGTTCCCCGAGGGGGATACCCTTGCGGTGCTGATCCGCCATCCGGACGAGCGAACCCTTCGCCTCTGCCAGGACTACGAGCCTGTCCCGATTTCCTCCGGCGGGGAAACCGCCCTGCTGATGCCGGTCCATGACGGTACCATCCTCGCCCTTTCGGACTACCGGTTCGACGGGGGAGAATACCAGCCGAACGACGACCCGTTCCTCATCCGTGACTACACCGGCGCGGCTGCGCGAAACTGGTATGGCGGGGACAGTGCGCTCCTGCTCGAATACGACCCTCCGCGAAACGGCGCCCCCGGCCTGTTGATCACCGCGACACACGATGGCAAAACCGCCGCCTATTCTTATCACTATGACCCGGCTGCACAGAATACACAGATGCAGATCATCTATATCACCCCCTGAAAAAAAACGACCCCGGGGCCATGCGGCCCTGGGGTCAGCCTGTTCTTATGCGGTAAGCTGTTCCAGTTCGGCGCTGACCTGCGTTTCACAGGAGCGCATCGCCTGGATGGTTTGGTCCAGCAGTTTGTCCAGCTCCCAGCCGAGGAACTCCGCACCCTCGCGGATGACGTCCCGCGAACATCCGGCAGCAAATTTTTTATCCTTAAACTTTTTTTTAAGACTTGATACTTCCATATCACTGACGCTCTTCGACGGGCGCATACGTGCCGCAGCCCCGATCAGGCCGGTCAGCTCGTCCACCGCATAGAGCACCTTCTCCATCTCGTGCTCCGGCTTCACATCCGAACACCGGCTGTACCCATGGCTGCAAATCGCGTGAACCAGTTCCGGTTCCGCTCCGATTTCCGCGAGCAATTCGGGCGCTTTTTGGCAGTGCTGTTCCGGATACTGTTCAAAATCCACATCATGCAGAAGACCCGCAGTCCCCCAGAATGCCGCATCCGCGCCATAGCCAAGCTCCTGCGCATACCAGCGCATCACCCCTTCGACCGTCAGCCCATGCAGAAGGTGGAACGGCTCCCGATTATACATTTTCAGCAGATTGACCGCCTGCTCCCTGGTCACTTTCGTTTCCAATGATGATCCCTTCTTTCGATCAATTCGGGCGAAGCGCCGCCCGTCCTATCCACTATTCTACTACAATCCGCACAGAATTTCCAGCCCCCGTCCTTTACCAGCCCCCGTCCTTTACCAGCCTGCTTTGAAACGGCAGAACCTGTTTCCCGGGCAATATTCGTGCAGCCGCCTTGAAACAGGACGAACAGCATGGTACAATAGGATGGAAAGGGAGGCCGTTCCATTTTGGGAAAAGAAGAACAGCGTAGCCGTAAAACAACCAAATATCTTTCCGTTCCGACCATGCTGACGCTGTCCATACTGGTTCTTGTGGTTTCCCTCGTTCGGGGCTGTTATCATCTCCTCTCCAATGCCGAAGAAGAGGTGTTTACATCGCCCGGGGGAACCAACACGATTGTGGTCCGGTATGACCTTGTCTGCCGCCCCACCATCTATCAAAAAGGGGTTCTGTGGAACAAAGAAATCTGGAACTATCCCAACAGCGGTTTTATGGAGACGGTACATTTTAACGTGGAATGGCTGTCCGAAACGGAAATCCGGTTCACCTATGATGATGTCCGAGACAAATACGACGAGGAATATTTCATTCAGATACCAGAATGAAATGATCTTCAATATAGGAAAGGGGTCCCTCATATGCAAAGTTTTTGCTATTACTGCCCTACCAAGGTTCTCTTTGGAAAGGACAGTGAACAACAGGTTGCACAGCAGGTGCAGGAATTTGGCGGCAGCCGTGTCTTTGTGGTGTACGGAGGCGGCAGTGTCGTGCGCAGCGGGCTGCTCGGCCGGGTCCAGTCCGCGCTGGACGGGGCAAACCTCCCCTGCCGGATGCTGGGTGGGGTACAGCCAAACCCCCGGCTCGGGCTGGCGCGGCAGGGGGTACAGGAAGCTTTGTCCTTCGGCGCGGACTTCATCCTCGCGGTCGGCGGCGGCAGCGTGATCGACACCGCCAAAGCGATCGCACATGGCGTAGCGGAGCCGTCGGTCGATATCTGGGACTACTGGGAAGGCACCAGGACGGTGCAGAAGAGCCTGCCGGTCGGGGTGATCCTGACCATCTCGGCAGCCGGGAGCGAGATGAGCGACTCCTCGGTCCTGACCAACGAGGAAACCGGCGTCAAACGCGGGCTTAGCACCCCGTTTAACCGGCCCCGGTTCGCGGTCATGAATCCGGAGCTGACCTATACCCTCCCGGCCTATCAGGTGGCCTGCGGCATCGTAGACATCATGATGCATACACTCGACCGCTACTTCACACCCACGAAAGGCAACCAGCTGACCGATGCGTTTGCAGAAGCGCTGCTGCGGACCGTCATCGCCAACGGCAGGACTGCGATGCAGGACAGCCACGACTATGAAGCGATGAGCGAGCTGATGTGGTGCGGCAGCGTCTCCCATAACGGACTGACCGGTCTGGGCGCGGCAGTGGACTTTGTGCCGCACAAGCTCGGACACGAACTGAGCGGAAAATTTGATGTGGCTCACGGCGCCAGCCTCGCGGTGATGTGGGGCGCATGGGCCGCTTACAGCTGGCGGGAGCATCCCGAACGGTTTGTCCAGTTTGCCCGGGAGGTTTGGGGCATCCAGTCCGGCTCCGAGCAGGAGCGCGCAGAGGCGGCTATCCGGGAGACGGTGCAGTATTTCCAGTCTTTGGGGATGCCCACCGACTTCACCAGCCTCGGCATCGGCGTACAGTCGGATGAGGTCCTTTGGGGGATGGCGGACAAGGCCACCCGCGGAGATGCCATGCGTCTTGGCAGCTTCAAACCGGTCAACAAGGAGGCCGCTTTCGCCATCTACCAGCTTGCAAACCAATAATCCGGACGATACATCCGAGCACCCCCGCTTCCAAAACCGGAAACGGGGGTGCTTGTTTTGCCAGCATATACAGGATGTTTCCAGCCGTTTGAAAAGGCTTGGGAACAGGTTCTAAGAGCCTGTTCCGCATCTAACGTTTTACTCATTACTCAATTTTTATGGTGAAAACCTCCGCTTCTCTTGCTGCTGTTATCGAAATCTGCTGCGTCGCCCTGCCCCCAAGCTTCTGACAGCACTCTCCTGAAGCCCGATTCTGTACAAATTACCAGATTTTCATTGACTTATCAGAATAAAATGCGATATGATATATGCAAAGTGTTTCGAAGCAATGCTCCTGGGACACGTCGTCAGCCCTCTTAAAAACAGGCGCCTGTTTTTAAGGGGCGGGCAAAAATCTGCCGGCACACCGAGCGTGCCCGATAACCATGTACCCTGAAGCGGGACTGCTGCCATAAGCAGCCTTCTGAGGCGGAGCCGCCGCAGGCTTGAAAAGAACCAGAACCGTTCTTTCCAGGTGCTTCCATGCTATCAAACGACAAAACGCGATGAAAGGATCTGACCTCATGCAGGATTTTAAACTGGTTTCCGACAGCTGCTGCGATCTGACCCCTGAGTTGGCCTCCTTCTTCAACGGGGAAATGGTTCCCTTTTCGATGCTCCTGGAAAACATCAATTATACCGATGATGATTCGCTTGACATCGGCCACTGGCTGGCTGCGATGAAAGCAAGCAAGTCGGTGCCAAAATCAGCCTGCCCTCCGCCGGAGGCGTTCGCCCAGAAGATGCGCAAGTCCAGTATCGTCTTTGGGTCAATGATTACCTCCAAGCTCAGCGGCGCCTACAACAGCGCCTGTATGGCGCGGGACATCGTAAAAAAGGAATCCCCGGGCAAGCAAATCCATATCTTTGATTCCAAGTCCGCTTCAGCCGGGCAGCTTGCGGTTGCCTGCAAACTGCGGGACTGCATTCAGGCTGGGATGGATTTCGACACTACCGTCCGCAAGGTGACCCATTTTATCGAGCATATGCATACCTTTTTCATCCTTGAGAACCTCGACACGCTGATCAAAAACGGGCGGATGGGACGGATTGTCGGGTATGTTGCCTCAGCAATGTCCCTGCGCCCGATCATGACCGCTGTTGACGGGGAGATCCGGCTGTTTGAAAAGGCCCGCGGCTCGGTACGGGCGTTTACCCGGCTGGTCGACATCATCGGTGAATGCTGCACCGATTTCTCCGACCGTACACTGGTCATCACACACTGCAACAATGACCGTCAGGCACATTTTATCCGGGCGGAGGCGCAGAAGCGGTTTTCCTTCAAGGAAATTATCATCTCCCGCACGGGAGGGCTGAGCACGATGTATGCCAATGACGGCGGCGTCATCATCGCATTCTAAGGAGGGCGGCAAGGATGGGAAAACGGATTCTTGTTCTGACCGGCAGCCCCCGCAAAGGCGGCAACTGCGATCTGCTGGCAGAAGAATTCATCAAAGAGGCTGAACGGGCGGGGCACCGGATCGACCGGTTCTGCGCAGCAGGAAGCGGGGTTTCACCCTGCCTGGCGTGTGACCGCTGCTGGACCAGAAATGGGCTTCCCTGCGTGCAGGAAGACGGGATGCAGCCGCTCTATCCGCTGCTGAACCAGGCGGACGCGGTCGTATTTGCAACCCCGCTGTATTTCTACGGGATGTCTGCGCAGATCCGCACAGTGATCGACCGGTTCTATCCGCTTTGTAAAGACGATAAAAAACCGGCGTTCGAGGGCAAGCAGTCTGCCATGATCCTCTGCGGGGCAGAGGAGGACGACGACGCATTTGAGGGTGCGGTCGGCAGCTATGAGCGGATGATCGACTACCTCAACTGGGAGGACTGCGGTATCCTGGTCGCAACCGGGCTATGGGAAAAAGGTGCGGCGGCCAATGCCCCCGAGTGGCTGGAGTCCGCGCGCGACCTCGCCAGAAATTTCTGAAAGCCTGTTTTTTCCGAAGGTTGTTTGCCGGCTCTTTTCACTGCCGCCGCAACGGGCGTTTTGGAGCAAAACCATTGAGGGTGGCTCTTTGCGTGTTGGTTGGTGTACATAGCCCGACCGACACGGTGCGGCAGACCCCAGGCCGGAGTGAAAGAGCGCGGAGTCCCTGTAACCTTTGAAAAAGTTGGAGAATCTTTTTCTAACAAGAGATCAGCAGCTCTGTTGATTTTGAACCTGTATTTATAATCAGGGGATGCCGGATGGGCGAGGGGTTTTGCTGCTCTGCAAGGCGAAAAAACGCAGGCAATACTTTGTGTATTGCAAGATTTTTCAACGCAGCAGGCCGGCAAAAGACCCGCTCAGACGGTATCGAATGGTTGTGAATATGGGTTCTTTGGGCGGGCAGCCGGAGTTGTCCGCCCTGTGTTATCCATTTCTCAGCACCGGAGGGTATTTTCTATGTTTCAACTGACACGTTATCTGAAAGGCTTCAAGCGGGAGTTGATTATCGGACCTACCTTTAAACTAACCGAAGCGATTTTCGAGCTGATCGTCCCGCTGGTTGTTGCCAAGATCATCAATGTGGGGATTGCGTCCCGGAACATCGGCTATGTGTTGGGGCATGGGGCGATCGTCGTACTGCTCGGGCTGACCGGCCTGGGCTGCGCGCTCGTCTGCCAGTATCTGGCATCCCGCGCATCACAGGGATTTGGGACGGTGGTGCGCAACGAACTGTTTGCGCATATCAACTCCTTTTCTCACGCGGAGATCGACCGGTTTGGCGCGCCCTCGCTCATCACCCGGCTCACCAACGACATCAACCAGCTTCAGGTCGCGGTTGCCATGCTGATCCGGCTGGTGGTTCGTGCGCCGTTTCTGGTTGTCGGTTCGGCCATTATGGCGCTCTGCATCGACTTTCGGACCGGCCTGATCTTCCTGATTGCTGCACCGCTCGTCGCCCTGACCCTCTATCTGGTGACCAGCCGGTCGGTGCCGTTCTATAAAACGATCCAGCGCTATCTCGACCGGATTTCCCTCATCACCCGTGAAAATCTGGCGGGCGTGCGGGTGATCCGCGCGTTTTCCAAACAGCAGACCGAACAGGAGCGGTTCGCCCATGCAAGCGACGATCTGAAAAATGCTTCGATCCGGGTGGGACGGATTTCCGCCCTGCTATCCCCGCTCACCTTCACGATCATCAACCTTTCGATCGTGGCGATCGTCTGGTTCGGCGGCGGGCAGGTCGATGCGGGTGTACTCACCCGAGGCGAGGTCTATGCGCTCATCAACTATATGACCCAGAACCTGCTCGCCCTGATCGTGGTTTCCAATCTGGTAGTGATCTTCACCAAGGCAGCGGCATCTGGTGCGCGGGTGCAGGAGGTGTTCGACACCCTGCCCAGTGTCACCGATGAAGGGAACAGCGAGGTGATCCCGGTAAAAGGCGCTCCCCGGCTGGAATTCCGGGATGTTTCGTTCGCCTACAACGGCTCGGACGAACGCTCCCTCTCCCACCTGACCCTCTCGGTCGCACCAGGCGAGACGATCGGTGTGATCGGCGGTACCGGTGCGGGCAAGTCCACGCTGGTCAACCTGATCCCCCGGTTCTACGACGTGACCGAAGGCGAGCTTCTGCTGGACGGAGTCAACCTGCGGGACTATCCATTCGCACAGCTGCGGGGGCAGATTGGGATTGTCCCCCAGCAGGCGCTGCTCTTCTCGGGCACCCTCCGCCGCAACCTGCAATGGAGGGACGAAGATGCGACCGACGAGGAAATTTTCCATGCGCTCGGAATCGCACAGGCAAAGGAATTTGTGGGGCGCCTGCCCGACGGCCTGGACACTAGGATTCTGCAGGGCGGAAAAAACCTCTCCGGCGGGCAGAAACAGCGCCTGACCATTGCGCGGGCACTGGTCGGTAACCCGCGGGTGCTGATCCTGGATGACAGCGCCTCCGCCCTCGATTTCGCGACCGATGCGGCACTGCGCCGGGCAATCCGTCAGGAAACTGTGGGAACCACCGTTTTCCTCGTCTCCCAGCGGGTGAATACGGTCAAGGGTGCGGACCGGATCGTGGTGCTCGACGATGGGAAGGTCGCCGGGATCGGCTCCCACGAGCAGCTCTTCAAGAACTGCCCCGAATATCACGAAATCTGCCTCTCCCAGCTTTCCCATGAGGAGGTGAACCGCAGATGAACAAAGCTGTTTTCAACCGTCTGATGCGGTTTATCCATCCGTATAGGCGCTATCTCCTTGTATCACTGGCCTTTGCAACCGGGAATGTTGCGCTCACCCTCTACGCGCCGATCCTCGTCGGGCGGGCGATCGACCTGATTATCGGTCCCGGCAGCGTGGATTTTCCCGGCATCGCGCGGATTGTTGCGGTCCTGTTGGGTACCATTCTGCTCGCCGCCGTCTTTCAGTGGCTGATGACCCTCTGCACCAATATCGTCACCTACCGTACGGTTGCACAACTGCGCACCGAAGCTTTCGACAAGCTGCAAACCGTACCGCTCCGATACATCGACGGTACCCCTCACGGCGATATCATCGCCCGCGTCATCACCGACATTGACCAGATTTCGGACGGACTGTTACAGGGCTTTTCCCAGTTTTTCACTGGTATCATCACCATTCTGGGGACCCTGGGGTTCATGCTTTCACTCAATGTCACGATTACCCTTGTCGTGGTGGTGATTACCCCGCTTTCCCTCTTTGTCGCCTCGTTCATCGCCAAGCATTCGTTTGAAAAATTTCGGGAGCAGAGCGCTACACGCGGCGAAATGACCGGATTCGTCGAAGAGATGATCGGCGGGCAGAGGGTGGTCAAGGCGTTCGGCTACGAGGAACGCGCGCAGGAGCAGTTTGAGCAGATCAACCAGTGGCTTTATGACTGCGGCTGGCTGGCACAGTTCTATTCCGCCCTCGCCAACCCCTGTACCCGGTTTGTCAACGGGGTGGTGTATGCGGCGGTCTGCATCTCCGGTTCGCTGGCGGCCATCAATGGACGCCTGACCGTCGGCAACCTCACCAGTTTTCTCACCTATGCCAACCAGTATACCAAACCGTTTAACGAGATCTCCGGGGTGGTCACCGAACTGCAAACCGCTTTTGCATCGGCGCAGCGGGTGTTCGACCTGCTTGATACCGAGCCGGAAACGCCCGACCCCGCCAACGCGGAAGAACCATCCGAATGCCGCGGGAATGTGGACCTTCAGGATGTTTCGTTCTCCTATAACCCATCGGTACGCCTGATCGAGCACCTGAACCTTTCGGCCAAGACTGGCCAGAGGATCGCGATTGTAGGCCCGACCGGATGCGGCAAAACGACCATCATCAACCTGTTGATGCGGTTCTATGATGTGGATGCTGGGTCGATCTCGGTGGACGGCAGAGACATCCGTTCGCTCACCCGGGACAGCCTGCGCGGGATGTATGGGATGGTTTTGCAGGAGACCTGGCTGTTTTCAGGAACAGTGCGGGACAACATCGCCTACGGGAACCCCGATGCGACCGACGAGGAGGTCGTACAGGCGGCAAAAGCGGCACATGCGCACAGCTTTATCAAGCGGCTGCCGAATGGGTATGATACGATTGTATCGGAGGATGGCGGGAATATCTCACAGGGGCAGAAACAGCTCCTGTGCATTGCCCGGATCATGCTGACCCATCCGCCCATGCTGATCCTCGACGAAGCGACCAGCAGCATCGACACCCGGACTGAGGCGCGCATCCAGAAGGCGTTCACCGCCATGATGCAGGGCCGCACCAGCTTCATCGTCGCACATCGGCTTTCGACCATCCGGGAAGCAGACTGCATCCTCGTGATGAAGGATGGGCATATCATCGAGCAGGGACGTCATGAGCAGCTTCTGGAACAGGGCGGCTTCTATGCGGACCTGTATAATTCCCAGTTTGCACAGACCAGTTGACACGCCTGAGAACCTGTTCGGTATTTCTTTATGCAAGGGGGCTTTTTCACTTGCAAAAAGCCCCCTCTTGCCGCTTCGCGGCAATTCACCCGAAAAATGCGCTTCACAGGAAAAAGCGTTCCGCGCTCATCTCGCGCTAAGAGCCCGCCTTCGGCGGGTTGCGCTCGAAACGCTTCGCTGCGGCTCGCAGTGCGGAGCGCGTCGGGGGCTC
>NZ_KE159661.1:34645-42729 GCF_000403395.2 Anaerotruncus sp. G3(2012)
GATGCCGCGCTTCGGGCTGAAAGCCCGAGAAGCCCCGAGGAAGGCGCTTTGCGCCTGTCAGTTTGGTCTGGAACCAAACTGACGCTGTCTCACTGTCTCTCGACCCCGCAATTTTTTGAAAAAAATTGAGTAAAACTTTAAACGTTGGACAGGCTTTGAGAAGCGTACGCCCCCTTTCCGGAATGGATTGGGGGCGTCTTGGAATCTGCGCTGTCCCGCTTTATCGCGGCTTCAGCCGGCGTGGAACACCGGCTGCTGAACTGGCATCAAAAATACTGTCGTTTTCTGTTGGGATAAGATTCCTGAAAAACGCGGCGTTCCTGCCACATAAATCCGATTTTGCCAGTCAATAATAACCTTGCCGATTCAAGAAAAAACAAAGAGCTGGCAAAAAAAGGAGGAACAATTCTGATGAAAGCCACAGGAATTGTAAGGCGCATCGACGATCTCGGGCGCGTGGTCATCCCGAAAGAAATCAGACGGACCATGCGCATCCGCGAGGGCGATCCGCTTGAAATATATACGGATAATGACGGTGAAGTGATCTTCAAAAAATATTCCCCAATCGGGGAACTGTCGGCATTTGCATCCCAATATGCGGAGGTACTGCATAAAGTCGGGGGATACCCGGTTGTAGTGTGTGACCGCGACCATGTCATCAGTGTGGCCGGAATCCCCAAAAAAGAGCTGCTCGAGCGCAGGGTTTCCCCGGCGTTGGAAGAGGTCATGGAGCAGAGGCGCAATTTTGCGGTGAGTGGGGATGGCAAAAAGATGCAGCCGGTGGAAGGGGTAGACCGCTTCGCACTGGTGGAAGCCCCGATTATCGCCGCCGGCGACGTCTGCGGGAGCCTGATGTTTATTGCGGGCGACAACCCCACCCCCGCGACCGATACCGAAATCAAGCTGATCCAGGTGGGCGCTTCCTTCCTGGGACGCCAGATGGAGGAATAGCCATGCAGAAGCAAAAGAACATGTACGGCGGTCAACCGGATGAGATTTCTGCACGTGCGAAGGACCGGGTCAACCGGGTGGTTGAGCGGATGATTGCAACCCCGCCGAGCCGGACCGACCCCAACGGCAGCTACACAGGAAAACCGATGGAGGTGGGAGAAATCCCGGTTCAGGATGCGGATGACCTGTGAGAACTGGCAGGCTGCGGATAACGCCGAAAAGCTTGCCCAAACATAAAGCCCCCGCTGTGATACAGCGGGGGCTTTTCCCAGCAGGCCGGCAGAAACGGCAAATGGCTGTCCGGAAAATCTGGAGTACACACCAGAAATCGATGTTTGTTTGGCAGGGGGACTGCGGTGGACAAATGCATTGGGATTCACCACCATGTGACGCATGGAATGTTGGCGTACCACTCAAAAATATATTTGGAATGCATTGCATAATACGGAATGATGCGCTATACTATAGATAAGGAAAACGATACATTGAAAGGGGAGAAACTATGGTACAAAGTTTGTTGCGGGCAATTGAACTGTTGGAAGCGCTCAAAGTGCCGGAGAGATGGTTCTCGCTGGCGGAACTCGCGGAGCAGGTGCAGCTCCCGCCGAGCACGATCCACCGCATCCTACAGACCTTCTGCGAAAAGATGTACGTCGTGCGGGACGACAAAACCCATCTCTACCGGCTCGGCCCGGCTTTGATCTCTCTGGGGATGGCTGCGGCTAACAATGTGAAGCTGCAAAGCGCAGCGCTGCCGGTTCTGCAAAAACTCTCGCATTCAACCGGGGAGGACGCATTTCTGGTGATCCCTGCGGGATTCAAAGGGTTGGTGCTCGAAAAGGTGGAAGGGCCAAACAACCTCAAGGTGATCGAAAAATTCGGTTACGAGGTGGATTTACACTGTGGCGCACTCCGGAAAACGCTGCTTGCCTACCAGACACAGGCTTATCTGAAGGATTATATTGAACACGGGCTCAAGCGGCTGGCAGACCACACGATCGTTGATGCGGCCGACCTGCTGCTCGATCTCGCGAAGATCCGCGAGGAGGGGCTTGCGGTCTCCTATGGGGATTATATCGAGGACGCGGTCGGGGTTGGCGGGCCGGTATTCGGTTCGGACGGGGAGATTATCGCTTCGATCGGGGTGATCTCGCCCAATGCGCGAGTCGAAAAAATCGGTCTGGAAACGCTCAAACAGACTGTCAAGGACTGCGCGGATGAGCTTTGTTACCGCATGGGATATGTGAATTTTTCGGTGCGCCCCGGGGTGCCTGCAAGTTTTGCGAAATAACACGAAATCTGTGAAAAAACAATGAATAAACGGTTGACACTCCCCCGCAACAGTGTTATTATGGGTATAGATTCCAAAATATAAAACAGATTCCACAATATAGAATGAAAGGAGGAGCAAGATGTTAGCAGGTCAGGCCCTTACAATGGGCGATACGCTTTTGGTGTCGTTGATCGGCATGTGCGTGGTCATGCTTGAGCTGGTACTGCTTGCGCTGATGATCATTGTCCTTGCCAAGGTGGTGAACCGCCTGACAGGGCAAGGAAAAGCAGTGCAGCCGGCCGCGCCCGCTGCCCCCGCGGTGGTGGACAACACGCAGGAAGAAGAAACGTTTGCGGTGTTGATGTCGGTCATCTGTGAGGACATGAAAGTGCCGCCAGAACAGCTCTGTTTCAAAGAGATCAAAGAAATTCAGTAGGAGGAATTGAGTCATGAAGTACATCGCAACCCTGAATGGCAAAAAATATGAGGTTGAAGTGGAGAAGGTCAAGGGCAGCTATGCGCCTCTGCCCCGCTATGCCGCTCCCGCTGCTGCACCTGCTCCTGCCGCTGCACCTGCACCTGCTCCTGCCCCGGCCCCTGTTGCCGCGGCTCCTGCGCCCGCTCCGGCACCCGCACCTGCCCCTGCCCCGGCACCTACCCCTGTTGCTGCTGCACCTGCCGCCGGTGGAACCACTGTTACCAGCCCGATGCCCGGCACCGTTCTTGATGTGAAGTGCGCGGTTGGCGATTCGGTCAACGCAGGGCAGGTCCTGATTATGCTTGAAGCAATGAAGATGGAAAACGAGATCGTCGCTCCGGTGGCCGGCACGATTAAACAGCTTCCGGTCAGCAAAGGCAGCGCGGTCGATACCGATGCGGTCCTGGTGGTGATTGGCTAAGGAGGATCCTCATGAATTTTTTTGAGATTATTGCCGAAACCTTGCGGCAGTCGGGATTCGCGGCGATGACCTGGCAGCAGGGTATCATGATCCTGATCTCGTTCGCCCTGCTCTACTGCGCGATCGTCAAGCAGTTTGAGCCGCTTTTGCTGCTGCCGATCGCGTTTGGTATGCTGCTGGCGAACCTGCCGCTTGCAAACCTGATGTATGATGCCACTGCCGCGGGCGGGGCGTGGTACGAATCGGGCGTCCTGCGGATCATCTATATGGGCGTCAAGAGCAGCCTGTTCCCCTGCCTGATTTTTATGGGGGTCGGTGCGATGACCGACTTCGGCCCGCTGATGGCCAACCCGATCAGCCTGCTGCTCGGTGCAGCGGCCCAGCTGGGTATCTACATAGCGTTTACCATTGCGATGGCAACCGGGCTTTTCACCCCGCAGCAGGCCGCTTCGATCGGTATTATCGGCGGTGCGGACGGCCCGACCGCAATCTACCTCGCAAACCAGCTCGCCCCTGAGCTGGTCGCCCCGATCGCGGTGGCGGCCTACTCCTATATGGCACTGATCCCGCTGATCCAGCCGCCGATCATGCGCCTGCTCACCACCGAAAAGGAGCGCACCACCAAGATGAGCCAGCTGCGCCAGGTGAGCAAAACCGAAAAGATCGTTTTCCCGATCATTGTTACTGTATTCTGTGTGCTTCTGCTCCCATCGGTCGCCCCGCTGATCGGTATGCTGATGCTGGGCAACCTGTTCCGGGAGTCGGGCGTGGTGGAGCGCCTGAGCGATACCGCCCAGAACGCCCTGTGTAACATTGTTACCATCATGCTGGGTACCACAGTCGGTGCAACCGCGGATGGTATGGTCTTCCTGCGGGTGCAGACCCTCGCGATCGTTGCGCTCGGCCTGACCGCTTTCTGCTTCTCGACCGCAGGCGGCGTCCTGCTCGGAAAGCTGCTCTACTACCTGACTGGCGGCAAGATCAATCCGCTGATCGGTTCGGCGGGTGTTTCGGCGGTCCCGATGGCTGCGCGTGTTGCGCAGGTCGAAGGCCGCAAGGCGAACCCCACCAACTTCCTGCTGATGCATGCGATGGGCCCCAACGTTGCGGGCGTCATCGGCTCGGCAGTTGCAGCGGGCTTTATGCTGATGATGTTCGGCGCGAGATAAGCCCTCTGCATTTCCCTTCCCGGCGCACCGCCTGCTGCGTGACAGACGCGGACAGAGAATTGTGTGGAATAGAGAGAGCAGGCGGCCCGGGCGTATCTTGATCCGATCTGCCGGGGGACTCTGGACCGGCAGCACGTTACCATATCGTCAAACCACTGCATCTTCCCAGCAGCGGGCAAAAAAGCCTTTCTGTGTGCTGGTTGACTACCTAATCTGGAGCAGGTCTGCTTATAGCAGCCTTCCGCGGTGGGATTGCCGCTGGCTTGGAGAGAACCTTCCTGCTTTTTTCCAAGTGCTTTGTATGATAGCTTTAGAATACTGAAAAAGGAGCGAATCAAAATGAGTGATCACGGCTATTCAATGCCCTGTTATTTCCAGAACATGCCTGTCGTAGGCGCACCGCTGAGAGCGGTCAACGCAGAAAACGAGGCGGAACTCAAAAAGATTGAGGAGCACATTGCCACTCTGATTGCAGAAGTAGAGTCTTCGGGCCGCTCGGATGAATCCCTGAACGCTTCCGGCCAGATGACCGCTATGCAGCGTGTACAGGCGCTGGTGGATGAGGATTCCTGGTGCCCGCTGAACAGCCTGTTCGATCCCGAGGAGAATGACAACAAATCCACCGCGATCATCAAGGGTCTCGGCCAGATCAACGGCAAATGGGCGGTTGTCGTCGCTTCGGACAACAAGAAGCTGGCCGGCGCATGGGTTGCGGGCCAGGCAGAAAACCTTCTGCGCGCTTCCGATACTGCAAAATGCCTGCATATCCCGCTGGTTTACCTGCTCAACTGCTCGGGCGTAAAGCTCGACGAGCAGGAGAAGGTTTATCCGAACCGTCGTTTGGGCGGCACCCCGTTCTATCGCAATGCGGAGCTGAACCAGCTTGGCGTGCCGGTTATCGTCGGTATCTACGGCACCAACCCGGCGGGCGGCGGTTACCACAGCATCAGCCCGACCATCCTGATTGCGCACGAGAAAGCAAACATGGCGGTTGGCGGCTCCGGCATCGTGGGCGGCATGAACCCGAAAGGTTACATCGACCTGGAAGGCGCCAAGCAGATCGCAGAGGCGGCGAAAACCGCGAAGCAGGATTCCCCGGGAACCATCGAGGTCCACTACAGCGAAACCGGCTTCTTCCGTGAGGCATACAGAGAGGAAGAAGGCGTCATCGAGGCGATCAAGAAATATATGGATGATCTGCCGTCCTACAATCCCGAGTTCTTCATGGTCGATGAGCCGCAGCTCCCGCAGCTCAATCCGGATGACCTCTACAGCTTGATCCCGCTCAACCAGAAACGCCCCTACAACATCTATGATGTGGTTGGCCGTATCTTCGACGGCAGCCAGTTCATGGAATACAAAAAAGGCTACGGTCCCGAGATTCTCACCGGTATTGCGAAGGTCAACGGCCTGCTGGTCGGCGTGGTTGCCAATACCCAGGGCCTGCTGATGAACTACCCCGAGTACAAACAGGGTGCGGTCGGCATCGGCGGCAAGCTCTATCGTCAGGGACTCATCAAGATGAACGAGTTTGTCACCTTCTGTTCGCGTGACCGCCTGCCGATCGTCTGGATTCAGGACACCACCGGTATTGATGTGGGCAACGATGCGGAGCGTGCAGAGCTGCTCGGCCTCGGACAGTCGCTGATCTATTCGATCCAGAATTCCGGCCTGCCGCAGCTCGAAATTACCCTGCGGAAAGGCACCGCGGCTGCGCACTATGTCATGGGTGGCCCGCAGGGCAACGACACTAACGCATTCTCTCTGGGTACCGCAGGAACCGAGATCTACGTCATGAACGGCGAGACTGCCGCGACTGCGATGTATTCGAGACGTCTGGCGAAGGACGAGGCCGCAGGCAAAGACCTCCAGCCGACCATCGACAAGATGAACAAGCTGATCCAGGAATATCATGTAAAATCCCGTCCGGACTTCTGCGCACAGAAGGGCTTCGTAGACGAGATCATCAAGATGCCCGAGCTGCGCAAATATATCGCGGCATTCGCGGGAGCGGCCTACCAGAATCCAAAGTCGATCTGCCCGTTCCATCAGATGATCCTGCCGCGCGTCATCCGCGACTACAACAACCTGAACAAATAATCCCAGCCTGGCGGATAGCTGAACGCCAGCCTTACGATTGCAAAAGCCCCGTTTTTCCAGATGGAAAAACGGGGCTTTTCCCTGTGTCAACCCCTTGTAACAGAAAATCCGCAGCCGCGTATACTGAACTAGAAAGACAAAACGGAGGTGAGCGGATGAAGCGCAAGGAGTTCTGTGACTGTAACCACTGGGCGTGGTGCTGTGCCGGGTTTGGGCTGGGGATCGTGCTGGCGGTGTTCGCCTCGCTCAAACTGGTCCTGATCCTCGCCGGAGTCCTGCTCATCACGCTGGGGGTGCGAATTCTACTGCTTTAAGCATCTGCCCCATATCTAAAGTTTTACTCGATTTTTTTTCAAAAAATCGCGGGGTCGAGGGGCAGAGCCCCCGCCGCCGCGCGCACGCGGCGGAATACTTTATCCTGAGAAGCGTATTTAGGGGTGAACTGGCTCTGGCTGGGAGCCAGAGCCAAGAGGGGTTTTTTACAAGAAAAAAAGCCCCTTCCAAAAAGAAGATGCGGAACAGGTCTCCGACAGCCCTCTCCCAGCTATCCGGCGGAGCGTTTCAAAAATCTCGACAGAAAGGCGGTTCATTTTATGAAAATTGTTGTCATCAAAAGCCCGAAATTCCTTTCCCCAATCCTGCGGTTCTTTTTCAAGATCAAAAAGGAAGAACCAGTCTGACTTTCAATCTACATAACAAAAACCGGAGCGGCACCGCTCCGGTTTTTGCTGCGGGGATCTCTCCCCTCGACCTCGTCCTCCTTTTCAAAGACGGACGAACCCTTTGGTTTATTTACGACATAATGTCCATCGCAAAGCCCTGCATGTCGGTAACCGCCTCCATATAGAGGTTCATCGCATCGGTCATTGCCTGGACCGTTTCATCAGACTCCATATCGCCGTTTTTGGCTGCCTCGGAGTATGCCGAAACCGCTTCGCTCATCTTCTTGCTCGCATCCTTGGCAATTTGGGCTTTCTCCTCAATCTCTGCCGGCGGGGTCAGCGCGGCGATGTCGACAAACGCCTGATCGACCTTTCCCAGGATCACCACAACCTGATCCAGATAATCGTCTGAGTTCTGGTCGAGCGTCAGGAATTCATTCATGTCCGGGACGAGCTTCTCCATCACTGCATTCAGGTCTTTCTGATAATCCTCCAGCTTGGGAGCCTCTGTTTTTTCGGGCGCACTGGCTTCGGAGGAAGATGAGGGTGCGGAAGATGCCGCCGAGCTGGATTCAGCAGCCGGCTTGGACTCGCTGCAAGCCGCCATCGAGAGAACCAGCGCAGCCGCAGCCAGAACTGCGGCACATTTCTTTTTCATCTGCATTTCATATTTTCCCCTTTCATATTGGCTTAACGAATTGGAAAAGCAACCTTATTATACTCTGCGGAAGAGATTTGTCAACAGATATTTTTTTCCTCTAAATCCGGACAGCATGAGGGGGCCTTTTTTCCATAAAGCCCCCTCGTTTTATATCCGGTCCCCGTTTTTATGTACAGATAATCAGGCAATGTTAATCTTT
Organism: Anaerotruncus sp. G3(2012); assembly: GCF_000403395.2. GTDB lineage: Bacteria > Bacillota > Clostridia > Oscillospirales > Ruminococcaceae > Anaerotruncus. The sequence goes on from NZ_KE159661.1 coordinate 42,560, forward strand.
TTCTCGTAGACGTTGAAGTTCAGCTCACCGGTAGACGGCTCTTTCTCAACAACAGCGATCTCGTTGGTATTGATCCGTTTTGCGTAGACGTCAAAGTTCAGCTCGCCCTGGAACGGCTCTTTCTCGACAACCGGCTCTTCATTGGTGTTGATCCGTTTGGCATAGACGTC
>NZ_KE159661.1:42784-52657 GCF_000403395.2 Anaerotruncus sp. G3(2012)
GGCTCTTCATTGGTGTTGATCCGTTTGGCATAGACGTCGAAGTTCAGCTCGCCCTGGAACGGCTCTTTCTCGACAACCGGCTCTTCATTGGTGTTAATCCGCTTTTCATAGACATCGAAGTTCAGCTCACCGGTAAACGGCTCTTTCTCCACGACGATCACTTCGTTGGTGTTAATGCGTTTTGCATAAACATCGAAGTCCAGTTCACCCTCAAACGGAGCCTTTTCCTCAGCAACCTCTTTGTTGGTGTTGATCCGCTTTGCATAAACGTCAAAGTCGGCTGCGACTGCCGGCAGGCCCAGGGACAGCGCCATGGCAGCAGCGAATGCGGTAGCGGTCAGTTTTTTTGTTACATGCATCAAAGATCTACTCCTCTCATATTATGCACATAAAATTTGTGCATATTTTGATATTCTTAGTATACTACAGCCTAAATTTTTGTCAATGTTTTCCGAGTTGAAATCCGGTTCTGAAAATAAATTTTGTGCATATAAGGAGAATTTGCCGGGTGTTTATCAACTTTTTTGTCAATGTTTTTCGCGGCAAAAAACGGCATTTTTCGGAGAGTGGAACAGGCATTCCCGCATAATTGCGGACAGGTGGGCATATAGTTGTGGTAGCAAACAGAAGGAGAGGGTCAATATGATGGAACTGAATCTGCAAAGGCAAACGGTGACTGTAAACGAAGCGGTCTATAGCGGCGCTGTCGAGCAGCCGCTTGAGTGTGACGTACTGCTGCCTGACTACTGCCCGGATATTCAGAAAATTCTGCGGTGTGAGGTTTCACCATCCCTGCTTTCGGCACCTGTCAGCGGGGAAAAGCTGACGGTGGATGGGATGGCGGTTGTCCACCTCTACTATTTAAGCGAGGACGGATGCCTGCGGCATGCCGAATATAAAATCCCCTATACCAAAACGATCGAGCTGCGCAGTTCACCTGCCAGCCCGTCGGTCCATGTCACCCAGAGCATCGACTATTTCAACTGCCGGGCGGTCAGCCCTCGCCGGCTGGATATGCGAGGAGCAGTCAGTATCCAGGCGCGGGTGAGCAGCCTGTGCGAAGAACAGATCGTCTGCGGCGCTGATGGGGCGGGTATGCAGTTCTGCAGCGACCGCGCCGAAAATACAGTGCTTCTGCCCCAGTCGGCGCGTCAGCTTTCGGTGCGGGAGGAACTGGAACTCGGCTATGGCAAGCCCGCAATCGGCAATATCATCCGTTACACCGCATCCGCTGACGTAAGCGATTATAAGGTCATCAGCGGCAAGGTGGTCACCAAAGGAGAACTTTCTGTCCGGATCATCTACCAGTGTGAGGAGGACCCCAAACAGCTCGAACTGATGGAATATGCGATTCCGGTCAGCCAGGTGGTAGATGTTGAAGGAGTGGACGAAGAATGTGTCTGTAATATCTGGTACGACGTCTGCGGGCTGGATGTGTCCCCCAAGCGCAACGGCGATGGTGAAAACCGGGTATTCGCGCTCGAAGCCGCAGTAAACGCCTGTGTCTGTGCTCACCGACGGGTCGAACTGGACACCTGCTGCGACTGTTACTCCACCCTCTACGAGTGCAAGCAGAGCCAGAAACAGCTCCCATTCCTCAAGCTGCTTGATGTGGTTTCGGAAACCTGTACCTATAAAGAGTCGATTGACCTGCCCGACGGCATTCGGAACATCATCGACCTCTGGTGTGCCGCAGGCGCGGCAACTGTCCGCATTGAGCCAGACTGTGCGGTTGTCTCCGGCAGGCTCACCATCTGCATGTTCGCCTGTGACGAGGAAGGCTCGGCAACCTATCACGAACAGGTCCGCGAATTCACCCATAAGGTCGCGATCAATGGACCGGTCGAAACCGTGGTATTTGCGCCCGCTGTGCGGGCGGATACCGCAGCATTCACCCTGTCAGGGCATGAAAAGATCGAGGTGCGCTGTGGGATCAAAATACGCGGCAGCCTTTACAGCCAGTACCGGAAAAATGTGCTCTGCGATGTAGCAGTGGACGAGAGCCGTCCTAAAACCCGTCAGGAAAATCTGCTCTACCTCTATTACGCGGGGGAACAGGAACAGATCTGGGAGATCGCCAAACGGTACAACACTTCGGTCGAAGCGATCCGGGAGGGCAACCAGCTTGAAGGCGGTGTCATTGGCGAAAAGACGATGCTGCTGATCCCGATGAAATAATCACGCCATAAAATGCCGGAAAAGGAGGACAACATGGAAACACACAGCATTTACAAGGATATTGCCCAGCGCTGCGGAGGCGATATTTACATAGGGGTGGTCGGCCCGGTGCGCACCGGAAAATCGACCTTTATCAAGCGGTTTATGGAGACGCTCGTTATCCCGAACATTGGCAGTGAGTTTGCACGAGAGAGGGCAACCGATGAACTGCCGCAGTCAGCGGCAGGACGTACGATCATGACCACCGAACCAAAATTCATCCCGGAGGAAGCGGTAAAAATCTCACTGGCAGACAGTGCGACCCTCAACGTACGGATGATCGACTGTGTGGGGTATATCGTCCCCAGCTCACTCGGTTACATCGAAAATGACCAGCCGCGTATGGTCGTGACCCCCTGGTTCGAGAAGGAGATCCCCTTCAACCTTGCTGCTGAGATCGGCACCCAGCGTGTTATCAACGAGCATTCAACCATTGGACTGGTGGTCACCACCGACGGAAGCATCAGCGAAATTCCTCGCCAGGAATACGAGGAAGCCGAACTGCGGGTGATCTCCGAACTGCGGCAGATCAACAAGCCATTTATCGTCCTGTTAAACTGCGCCAACCCACGTGCACCGCAGGCGGTTGCACTACAATCTGAGCTGGAAACAAGATATGAGGTGCCGGTAGTTGCGGTCAACTGTCTCGACCTTGAGGAAACCGACATCCGTACCATCCTGACCGACGTACTCTTCCAGTTCCCGGTGCAGGAGGTCGCTGTTTCGCTGCCGGGATGGATCACCTCACTCGAATCGGGCCATTGGCTAAAAACCTCTCTTTATGACAGTATCCGCGAGGCAGCAAGCGGGGTAGAACATATTGGGCAGCTCAAAAACCGCTTGCTTACCCTCGGCGATTGTGAACACGTCAACCGGGTGCTGATGGAAAACATCGATCTCGGAAGCGGCTGCGCACAGATTACCCTCGACATGGAGAGCGGGCTGTTCTACCGAATTTTAGGCGAGGCGACCGGTCTGGAAATCGCGGATGAATCCGCATTGCTGCCCTGCATCATCGAGCTGGCCGCTGTGAAGCGGGAATATGACAAGGTCAAGTCTGCGCTCGATGAAGTGGCTGCAACCGGCTACGGAATCGTGATGCCATCGTTAGAGGAACTCACACTCGAAGAACCGGAGATCGTCAAGCAGGGTGGCCGCTATGGCGTACGGCTGAAAGCAAGCGCACCCAGTATCCACATGATGGCGGCGAATATCAATACCGAGGTCAGCCCGATCGTGGGATCGGAGAAACAGAGCGAAGAGCTGGTGCACTACCTGCTTCATGAATTTGAAGAAAGCCCGCAAAAGATATGGGAATCCAATATCTTCGGGACCAGCTTGCACGAGTTGGTCAACCAGGGCCTGCACAACAAATTATACCGAATGCCTGGAGATGCACGAATGAAGCTCCAAGAGACGATCGAGCGGATCATTAATGACGGATGTACCGGGCTGATCTGCATTATTCTCTAAGGATTATCTAACACTTTCCCTATCTCTCCCTAATTCCCCCTAAGTATTGCTACTGTTACCTTTTGGGGACTTTTGCTTTCCCTGTTTCGGCGCATCTTCCCCTATCTCGCCGTAAGTTTAGTATCACAATAGTATAAAGCAAGAGCCTTGACTGGTTTTATTTCCTGTCAAGGCTCTTTCCTATATTACGATATTTATAATTTATTCAAGTCCGATAAGAGAATCAAAGTTTCCTTCAGGTGGAAAATATCTTCCAAATCCGTTTGTTTCAACATCGTCTTTTCCGCAGGTTACTTTTCCAATATCTGTTCCAAAGTCAACACTTATCGTGTTCCACAAATCTTCGTATGCTTCGTATGTAGGAATATTAAGTATGGCTTCTGTAATTGAAATGGCACGGGACCATGCCAAATCTCCAATAGTCAATGGTTCGGGATTTGCGTTACTTAAATCAACAGTAACACATAAATCTCCGTCTTTCAGCACCACATCTTGAATAGATTCTGTCTTACTGCTGATTGCGTCTTGTATTACTTCTTTTACATCTGCAACAAAGCTATCGGGAGACACTTCCTTTGTGGAGGTAGTTTCTTGTGCATTGAGTATTTCCCCACTGTCTATGTCAATGAAATATTCGTCCAACACCATACCGCTAAAGAGTAACTTTGCGTCATGTTCTTCTTTGTCTACATACTCGTAGATAGTTACATCTAACAGATTCCCCATAACAGATATTTTCGATGTGGTGTTGTAGGTGAAGTTCACGATTGCGTGAATCTCCTCGTCACCCTCGAAATATTTGTTGTAGTAGTCCAGAGCATAGTTTTGAGTCTCTATGCTTTCCGCAATCGTGGCAATTCGCCAGTTGCCTGTAACATCATTTCTGACATTGCGTACAACAAAGTTGATGTTGTCAAACTCCGAATTGCTTTCGCCTTGGGTGTCATCCGTTTGTGTATCGCTTGCCTGTGGGGTGCTTGTACTTGTCGAGGGGTCACCGGTTGTTGACGGGACTTTGTTCTCATTTTCCCCACCACTCCCAATTATGGCGGCGAGTATCACAACGATAATCACCCAAAACCACCACTTCTTGAAGATAGGCTTCTTGACAGACGGCCCTTTGTCGTTCTTTCCTTTCATGTGCTTCAACCTCCGTTTATTTATTCTGGTCGTTCAACGCTCGCTGGGGCGCTACTCCCATTATACCACACCGTAACACAAAAGTACATTGAAATTTCAAAGCGTATTTGTGGCATAGTATTGAGGTGGGTGGGCATACTATAATGTAATCATCACACCATAGAGGAGATGATTGCATTATGGAAAAATTTGTTATCACGCCCAAAGAGGATAAGACTGTCACCATGACGATCCGTATAGACAGGGAGTTGCAGGAGGAATACAGCGACTTGGCCGCCAAAACAAACCGTTCCAGAAACGAGCTAATCAGCATGGCCTTACGATATGCCCTGGATAATATGGAGCTTCAAGACAAGTAATGAGAGCCAATGGACGGAAAATCCAAAGGCTCTCAAAATTTTTATGCGTTCTTTCTAAGAAATTCGTCAATCCTGTTGCTTGCAACACGCTTCTGTTCTTCAAAGCTATGTGCATAGATGTTCATGGTGGTGGAAGGGGTAGAGTGGCCTAAAATCTTGGAAATGTCAATGATATTCACTTCAAGATAGTTGAGTAGGGTAGCACAGGAATGTCTCAACCCATGAAGCGGTATAATCGGCAGTTCCTCTAACCCCTCGGACTTTGCCTTGACGGAATTACTTTTCACCCACTCATTATAGCGGTGCAAGTGCTTAACGAAATACTGATAGGGGGTTGTATGCCCCATACGCTTTCCGTCCGACTGGATAAAGATATTGCCGCCATGCTCTAAATCTCCTTGCCACGCCGTACCATGCCTGAATCGCTCTTGAATATACTCAATATGGTATTGCTTTAATAGGGCAATTACTTCTTCGGGAAAAGGCACAGTCCTAATGGAAGTTTGCGTTTTAGGCTTTTTATAGTCAAAGCCACTTTCCGTCTTTCCTACCGACTTTGCAATAGAGATTTCTTTGTTGCTGAAGTCTATATCGTCCCAATGCAAAGCAAGCGTTTCGCCTTTTCTAAAACCGCAGAATAAAGACAAATTGAAAATGACGCTGCAATAAAAAGCTGTCTTAACCTTAAACCCGCGGCTGCATTCCATCCGCCAGCATGTTGATCTGGGATTGCATGATTCCCTGCGATACGACCTGTAGACCGAAAATCGGCAAAAGCAGGCAAACAAGACTGTTATCGGTCACCGGAGCGCCCATATTTTCCGAAAGGGTAACCAGTTTCTTGGCGTATTTATAAAACCAATAGATGGTGTATATCCCACATGTAAGGATCGAGAAAAGCACTTCCAGTCCGGCACTCTCCTGAGAGTGACCCAACGTATTATTGATCTCCAAAGAGACCTGATAAATCCAGATGTAAAAATAAATACCACATGTAACAATTGATAGAATAATTACCATCGGGATACTTCTGTTTTGAATATACATCGCTTACCTCTTTCCCCGGTACCTACCGGCTTGTTCTGAATCATCAAATCGCGTGATAATCGAAAATCTCCACCCCTGAAGGTAAATTCCTCAACTCAAGCGTTTTGACCATATTGCCATTCTAACACGTTTCATCCGTCCGCGCAATAGCCATTCCATGGAGAATTTTCCATCCTAATTAGATAACGAATCAGTGAGTTAATCGGCTTCAAATTTAAAAAAAGAGCAGACATCTTGTAATGTCTGCTCTTAGAGCTGGCATAGACCTATCTTCCCAGGCAGTCACCCGCCAAGTATTGTCGGCACTGTTGAGCTTAACTACTGTGTTCGGAATGGGAACAGGTGGATCCTCAACGTAATAAACACCAGCCTTTGGTGACCCGTGCGGGAATCGAACCCGCGTTACCGGCGTGAGAGGCCGGTGTCTTGACCGCTTGACCAACGGGCCGCTTTGGTGCGCCATCAGTCCGAGCGCCCGATCAATTTGCCAGTGGCAATTTGATCAGTGAGGAGTCCCTGTCCAAGAGCACAAGCCTGCGCTGTGCGATTGGCGGTTTATCTCCTCCTGTCGGACTTCTAACCGAACATTCCTGCTTCGGTTACGATGCCGCCCTTAATGGTGCGCCATCAGGGACTCGAACCCGGGACCCGCTGATTAAGAGTCAGCTGCTCTACCAACTGAGCTAATGGCGCGTGTAGCTTTCTCAGGTTTCCCTGATTGGAAGCCGTTCTCTCACCGCTTCCGCGCCGGATCTTCTCTAAGATGCTTTACGCACCCTCAAAATCGAACAATGAAAACGCCTATCTAAAACCTTATCCTTCGCTTGGTCAAGCCCTCGACCGATTAGTACCACCTTGCTGCACGCCTCACGACGCTTCCACATGTGGCCTATCTACCTTGTAGTCTTCAAGGGGTCTTACCTGCTTATGCAGTGGCATATCTTATCTTGAGGCCGGCTTCACGCTTAGATGCCTTCAGCGTTTATCCGATCCGCACTTAGCTGCCCAGCTATGCCTTTGGCAAGACAACTGGTGCACCAGAGGTGCGTCCATCCCGGTCCTCTCGTACTAGGGACAGCTCCTCTCAAATATCCTGCGCCCACGACAGATAGGGACCGAACTGTCTCACGACGTTCTGAACCCAGCTCGCGTACCGCTTTAATTGGCGAACAGCCAAACCCTTGGGACCGAATTCAGCCCCAGGATGCGATGAGCCGACATCGAGGTGCCAAACCTCCCCGACGATGTGGACTCTTGGGGGAGATCAGCCTGTTATCCCCAGGGTAGCTTTTATCCGTTGAGCGATGGCATTTCCACTCACATACCACCGGATCACTAACTCCAACTTTCGTTACTGCTCGAGACGTCCCTCTCGCAGTTAGGCTCGCTTTTGCGTTTACACTCAAAGGCATGGTTTCCGTCCATGCTGAGCGAACCTTTGAGCGCCTCCGTTACCTTTTTGGAGGCGACCGCCCCAGTCAAACTGCCCACCTAACAATGTCCCCCGACCGGTTTCACGGCCGCAGGTTAGAATTCCAGTACCTCAAGAGTGGTATCCCAACGTTGGCTCCACGAATACTGGCGTATTCGCTTCTCTGCCTCCCACCTATCCTGTACATGAAATACCGAAATCCAATATTAAGCTACAGTAAAGCTCCATGGGGTCTTTCCGTCTTGTCGCGGGTAACCGGCATCTTCACCGGTACTACAATTTCGCCGGGCGGGCTGTTGAGACAGTGTCCAGATCGTTACACCATTCGTGCGGGTCAGAACTTACCTGACAAGGAATTTCGCTACCTTAGGACCGTTATAGTTACGGCCGCCGTTTACCGGGGCTTCAATTCAGAGCTCTCACTCCTCCTCTTAACCTTCCGGCACCGGGCAGGTGTCACCCCATATACGTCATCTTTCGATTTAGCATAGAGCTGTGTTTTTGCTAAACAGTCGCCTGGACCTATTCTCTGCGGCTCACTCTCGTGAGCACCCCTTTTCCCTAAGTTACGGGGTCAACTTGCCGAGTTCCTTAACAACCCTTCTCCCGTTGGCCTTAGAATCCTCTTCCTGTCTACCTGTGTCGGTTTGCGGTACGGGTGCCTGAGATATTCACAGGGCTTTTCTCGCCTGTATCCAAGTATGCTTCCCTACTATGTTTCGGTCCCTTTCGCCCGGGGCAACCAACGCCCGGGTCATACCCTTCTACAGTGTCCTCCTGCTTAAATCTTTCGGCAGCTACGGAATCTCTACCGTATGTGCATCGGCTACGCCTTTCGGCCTCACCTTAGCTCCCGGCTAACCTGGAGCGGACGAACCTTCCTCCAGAAACCTTAGACTTTCGGCCATTATGATTCTCACATAATTCTCGCTACTCATTCCGGCATTCTCACTCGTATATAGTCCACATGCGCTTACGCTCATACTTCACCCCATATACGACGCTCCCCTACCATTCCTTACGGAATCCCAAGCTTCGGTTACACGTTTAGCCCCGTTACATTTTCGGCGCAGAGTCACTCGACCAGTGAGCTATTACGCACTCTTTAAATGAGTGGCTGCTTCTAAGCCAACATCCTGGTTGTCTTCGCAACTCCACATCCTTCTCCACTTAACGTGTATTTGGGACCTTAGCTGTGGGTCTGGGCTTTTTCCCTTTCGACCACGAGACTTATCTCACGTAGTCTGACTGCTGTACATCAATTATCCGGCATTCAGAGTTTGATAAGGTTCAGTAACCTCTCGGCCCCTAGCCTATTCAGTGCTTTACCTCCGGTAATCTAATACAACGCTAGCCCTAAAGCTATTTCGGGGAGAACCAGCTATCTCCGGGTTCGATTGGAATTTCTCCGCTATCCACACCTCATCCGCCGCCTTTTCAACGGAGGTCGGTTCGGTCCTCCATGGGATTTTACTCCCACTTCAACCTGGACATGGATAGGTCACCCGGTTTCGGGCCCTACGCATGAAACTCACTCGCCCTATTCAGACTCGGTTTCCCTTCGGCTCCACACCTGAAGTGCTTAACCTTGCTACATGCGTACGCTCGCCGGACCATTCTACAAAAGGTACCATATCACACTTTGACGTGCTCTATGTGCTTGTAGGCACAGAGTTTCAGGTTCTCTTTCACTCCCCTCCCGGGGTCCTTTTCACCTTTCCTTCACAGTACTCTGCTCTATCGGTCACCAGGGAGTATTTAGGGTTGGAGGGTGGTCCCCCCGGCTTCCCACGGGGTTTCACGTGTCCCGCGGTACTCTGGATACTGCTCGCTGTCTTCACCTTTCGAATACGTGGCTCTCACACTCTTCGGCCTGCCTTCCCATGCAGTTCTTCTAGGTTACCTCAATGCTAAATGCAGTCCTCAACCCCGGCATCATTTCTGATCCCGGTTTGCCCTCTTCCGCGTTCGCTCGCCACTACTTGCGGAATCTCTGTTGATTTCTCTTCCTCGCCCTACTTAGATGTTTCAGTTCAGGCGGTTCCCCTGACGTACCTATGAATTCAGTACGCCATGACGGACCGTTACATCCGCCGGATTGCTCCATTCAGATATCTGCGGATCATAGCTTATTTGCAGCTCCCCGCAGCTTTTCGCAGCTTATCACGTCTTTCTTCGGCTCCTGGTGCCAAGGCATTCACTCTG
>NZ_KE159662.1:0-7436 GCF_000403395.2 Anaerotruncus sp. G3(2012)
TGCCCTCTGCGCTGATTTCCTTTGCCCGGACAGAATGGGGAATCTCGGTTCCGAACACCTTGATTTTACTGCCGTAGGTTTCCCGCAGCAGGGCGGCAATCTCTTTGGCGAAGTTAGTGCGGTTGTCCACCATTGTCAGCAGAATACCGTCTATTTGCAGTTTCGGGTTGATCTGCCGCTTGACCTTGTTCACCGTAGAGAGCAGCTGTTCCAGCCCTTTGGCGGGCAGGTACTCCGCCTGGACGGGAATTATAATCCTGTTGGCAGCGGCCAGGGCGTTGACGGTGAGCATACCCAGGGAGGGCTGGCAGTCTATGAGGATATGGGAATACTGCCCCTTTACACTGTCCAGGTACTGCCGCAGAATCGTTTCCCGGCTCATAGCGTTTACCAGCGATACCTCCATGCCAGACAGCTGAATATCCGCTGGCATCAGATCCACGCCCTCCGGGTGGCGAAGAATCCCCTCGCCGGGGCGAACCGGCTGATCGGTCAGGATGCGGCCCATTGCGTCAGAGAGGGTAAAGGGCAGCTTATCCGGCTGGGGATTGCCCAGGCTGATGGTCAGGCTCCCTTGCGGGTCCCCGTCAATGAGCAGCACTTTCTTTCCCGCCTGTGCCAGCCCAATCCCTAAGTTGGCACAGGTTGTGGTCTTGCCCACACCGCCTTTCTGGTTTGCGATGGCGATGATTTGCGTGTTCAAGATAATCACCTCATTTCTTGGTATGAAAAAAGGGAGAATGTGACCGGAATCAACATTCTCCCTTAGAAACGATATGTGATTGTGCAATGATCTGTCTTTTGTGAGGTTAGCTTTTGAGAGCCATCTCGCCGCAAACCCGCATGAATACTGGGTTTTTGCCTGTTTGCTTTCCCTTTCCCCAATAACCTGTGTTCAATGAGATGTTCGCCAAGGACGCCAGCAAAAAAATCAAGGCAACCTGGCAATCCAAGGGGCGCTCTGGCGAACACCTTTGCATCATCCCGCCCTATGGGTACATGAAAGACCCGGAGGACAAGAAACACTGGATTGTGGACGAGGAAGCGGCGGCTATCGTGCAAAAGAGTTTCTCCCTGTGCGTGGATGGCTTGGGGCCGACGCAGATCGCCAAGTGGCTGCAACAGAACAACGTCCCGAACCCCACGGACTACGCCCACGAAAAGGGTTTGCTGGTCTGCAACGCTCCCACAGCTAATCCCTACAAATGGACAAACGAAACTGTTTCCCTCATTTTGGAGCGTATCGAGTACCTGGGCCATACGGTCAATTTAAAGGCCAGCAAACCATCGTTCAAGAGCAAGAAAAAGGTCTGGAATAACCCGTCCGAGTGGGTGATCTTCGAGAACACCCAAGAGCCGATTATCGGGAAAAGCGTGTTCCTGGGCTTGCAGAACATCCGGCAGGCCAGACGCCGCCCGACCAAGATGGGGACATGGGTATGTTTTCCGGACTGGTATACTGCGCTGATTGCGACGGCAAGATGTACCTATGCCGGGCCAACCACTTCAAGCCGGAACAGGAGTATTACATCTGCTCCGCCTATCGGAAAGACCGTACCCTGTGCAAGACGCACTCCATCCGCCGTGTAATGCTGGAAGAAATCGTACTGCGGAACCTGCGGGAAGCGATCTCCTATGTGACGCAGTATGAGGACGACTTTATCCAGCGGGCGGCGGAACGGAGCCTGCTGGCACAGAAAAAGGATGTGCTGGCACAGTCTGAAAAGCGCATCGCGGAGTTGGATGTAATCTTCAAGAGAATTTACGAATACAGCTTCTATGAGTTAAGAGGTGGGAACCACAAGGATTATCAAGATAGGGATTACTCCGGGAAGAATACGGACAGGCCCAAATTCCAGGAGCTTTTAGCCGATATTAGGCAGGGCTTAATCCGCCGGGTGGTGGTTTACGAGCTGGATCGTATCAGCCGTTCTATTTTGGACTTCGCAACCATGATGGAACTGTTCCAGCAATACAATGTGGAGTTCGTTTCCTCTACGGAAAAGTTTGATACCTCCACACCCATGGGCCGGGCTGTGCTGAATATCTGCATTGTATTTGCACAACTGGAGCGAGAGGCAATCCAGAAGCGGGTAACGGACGCTTACTATTCCCGGTGTCAACGGGGCTTCCACATGAGCGGCGCGGCCCCCTATGGCTTCAAGCTGGAGCCCACCACTATCCGGGGCATACGGACGAAAATGATGATCCCGGACCCAGACACGGCGAATATCGCTCGGTTGATGTTCGAGATGTACGCCGAGCCGTCCACGTCGTTCGGGGATATTGCCCGGTACTTTGCTGAAAACAATATCTTGATTTACGGCAAAGAATTAAAACGAGGTTTTATCTCTCAACGGCTCCGCAATCCGATTTACGCCCAAGCTGACTGCTTTAAACGTGGAGCTTGCCCAGGTAGAGGACGAAATTGAAAAACTGCTGAATACTCTGGCCGGGGCCAATGCAGTTTTGTTGTCCTATGCCAACGGCAAAATTGAGGAGCTGGATGCCAACCGTCAACGGCTGATAAAGGAGATTGCGGCGCTGAACGCTGAAACAATCTCCCCACAAAAAATCGAGACTCTATCTGCCCACCTGGAGAACTGGGACACGATTGATTTTAACGACAGGCGGCAGGTAGCGGAAAGCGGTCCAGAGGCTGCTGATCGCAGCGAAAACAAGGCGGCTCGCGTTCGGATAATAGATAATGTGGCCCGCCACAATTTAAAAAACGAAAAGCCGTTCAATCACGCTAATTAGCGCATTTGAACGGCTTCTTGTTATCTCTATGTTTTTTCTTTCTTGTTTTCTGCCATTTTTATCATTTTCGCCAGATTTCGCTTGTCAGATTTTCATACATGAAAAAAGATAGTTCTGTACGAACGGGAGGCAAATATGCTATAATATCCGCAGGATAACGGTGCTGCCGCTTGCAGCCTGTCATGGCGTGGTTTTGCGGCAATTTTTTCTGCTCCGGCGCCTGCTGTCATTATAGAACATCCGATGGTACCGGATGCTCCGGAAAGGACTTTTCGTATATGGATCTGCTCTCACTTTTTTTGATTGCCATCGGACTTTCGATGGATGCGTTTGCCGTTTCCCTCTCCAACGGGCTTGCCTACCGGGGATTCGGCCGCAGGCAGGCGATAGAGGCCGCCGCCGCGTTCGGGCTGTTTCAGGCGCTGATGCCGGTCACAGGCTATTTTGCCGGACGCACCTTCAGCGATGCGATCAGCGCATTTGACCATTGGATCGCGCTCGGACTGCTCGCGGCAATCGGCGGGAAGATGGTGTTCGACGGACTGCACGATCTGCGTTCCCCCAAGGGGCAGATTGTCCCTCGCAGTTTTACCTTGCGTATCCTGCTGGTGCAGGCGGTCGCCACCAGTATCGACGCCCTTGCTATCGGGATCAGTTTTGCGGTGATGCGGGTCAATATCCTGACCGCTGCGGGATTTATCGGGGTGGTCACCCTGTTTTGCTGTCTGGTGGGAGCAGGGATCGGTTCCCGGTTTGGAAGGCTGCTCGGGCATCGCGCCGAGATATTCGGTGGGATCATCCTGATTGGCATTGGTCTGAAAATCTGCTTTGAGCACACGATGGGTGTCTGAAAATCTGTTTTTCTTCCCATTTCAGATGAGGATTTTTGGGGCGGGAAACGGCGTCTGTGGTGGGTTCAGATAAAAAATGGAGGGGGTTCACATGCTTGCTACCATCCGCAGCCTTGGTCTGACCGGAATCGAGCCGTTCGCTGTCACCGCAGAGGTAAGCGTCTCCCAGGCGATGCCCGGTTTTGACATCGTCGGACTGCCGGATGCAGCGGTCCGGGAGTCCCGCGACCGGGTGCGTTCCGCCTTGCTGCACAGTGGCTATCCATTCCCTGACGGGCGGATCGTTGTCAATCTTGCCCCTGCAGGCGTCAGGAAGGTTGGCTCACTCTATGACCTGCCGATCCTGATCGGCCTCTTGAGCGCACAGGGCATTCTCCCGGAACCGCAGAATGCGATTTTTCTTGGGGAACTGTCCCTGTCAGGGGAAGTGCGGTCGGTAGATGGGGTGCTCCCTATGCTGCTCGGTGCGGCAGGGCTGGGAATTTCGTCTGCCTTCATCCCCGCCGGCAACGCTGCTGAAGCATCCGCGGTACAGGGAATGACAGTCTACCCGGTTGCGGGGATTGGTGAGCTTGTTTGTTTCCTTCGGAAGGAAACAACGCTGCTCCCAGTTTCCGATTGCGCTTTTGAGGAGGCCGCAGGCCCACCGCTGGCCGATTTCAGTGATGTGAAGGGACAGCAGGTTGCCAAGCGAGCCCTGGAAATTGCGGCGGCGGGCGGTCACAACGTTTTGATGATCGGTGCACCCGGCACCGGAAAAAGTATGCTCGCCAAGCGTCTGCCCTCAATCCTCCCCGAGATGCACCCAGAAGAAGCGGTCGAAACCACCAAAATCTACTCGGCAGCGGGATTGCTCCCGCCAGGCGTCCCGTTGATTCGGAACCGTCCGTTCCGCGCGCCGCACCATACAGTTTCCACTGCTGGGATGTGTGGGGGTGGTTCGATCCCGCGTCCGGGGGAACTCTCCCTCGCACATAATGGGGTGCTATTCCTTGACGAATTGCCTGAATTCCAGCGTCCGGTGCTGGAAGCGCTCCGCCAGCCGCTTGAGGATGGGACACTCACCCTTTCGCGAGCACAGGCCCGGCTCAGCTATCCCAGCCGGTTTACATTGGTTGCGGCGATGAATCCCTGCCCCTGTGGATATTTCGGACACCCTACCCGCAGTTGTACCTGTCCGGAAGCCCGAATCGAGCGGTATCTGGATCGGGTTTCCGGGCCTCTGCTCGACCGGATCGACCTGCATGTCGAGGTCCTGCCGGTCGGATATGACCTGCTTTCGAGCAGACGGCAGGAGGAAACCTCCGCAGAGATCCGGGCGCGTGTCACCAACGCCAGAGGGATACAGGACCGCCGGTTCGGCGGGTTGGGCATCCCCTGCAATGCGGAAATCCCGCCCCCTATGCTCCCCCGATTCTGCCCGCTTTCCCCAGATGCGGATGCGCTGCTTCGCAAGCTGTTCGACCGGCTGAGCCTTTCCGGACGCGCCTATGACCGAATTTTGAAGGTATCGCGCACGATCGCCGATCTGGACAGCAGCGGGCAGATTGAGCTGGAACATCTGAATGAAGCGGTGCAGTACCGCAGCCTGGATCGCAAATACTGGAACCGGCACCGATGAAAAAACAGTTGTCTATCTCTGTGCGACTGCGAAACAGCGACAGGACACGCTGAATAGAAAAAGGCGGAGCAACTGCTCCGCCTTTAAAAAACATGTTATTTTTGAAAGAAACTGCTGATTTTATCTAAACTGATCTTAGCCTTGATCGCATCGACAATCTGGTTGATCTGCTCTTCCGGAAGGTCAACTCCCAGAAGCTTTTCCACTGTGGCTACAGGGTCTTTTGTAAAATTGTCCCGCAGCTCCTTGTCGTTCTTAATTTTATCAACCAGCTCTTCTATACTCTTTTTAATATCCATGGCTTACTTCCCAAAATATCTGTTCAGCAGGCCGTTGAATGCGCAGCCATGACGCGCCTCATCCTTTGCCATCTCATGAACAGTGTCATGGATTGCATCCAGACCCAGCTCTTTCGCGCGGGCAGCCAGTTTCTTCTTGCCGTCGCAAGCGCCGTTCTCAGCGGCAACACGCAGTTCGAGGTTCTTTTTGGTGTCAGCATTGACACACTCACCCAGCAGCTCCGCGAATTTCGCAGCATGCTCTGCCTCTTCATAGGCGGCTTTCTCATAATAGAGACCGATCTCCGGATACCCTTCACGATGCGCCTGACGCGCCATTGCCAGATACATGCCAACCTCGGTGCACTCACCGGTAAAGTTCATGCGCAGGCCCTCAATGATCTCTGCATCGACGCCAGCCGCAACACCGATTCTGTGCTCATCCGCCCAGACCATCGAATTGCCCTTCTGCTCCTCAAATTTGGACGCAGGCGCCTTGCACTGCGGGCAGAACTCCGGTGCAGAATCTCCTTCGTGAACGTATCCGCAAATGGTGCAAACAAACTTTTTCATTTGAAACATCCTCCTAAGAATTTTATTTCATTTCAAAAATGATTACTGTTTTTATCTTGATACAAATATACCACAAACGTATAGTTAAGTCAAGCCTTTTTGACGCAGTTTTCTAAAAATAATACCGCTGCTGCCAGGTACCCTGACAGCAGGATTTCCCGGTACAACAGCTGCTTTGTCGCTATTATAACATGCTGCCGCGAAGAGTGCAAGCATCCTGTAATTTCCTTTTGAATTCTTTCTGTCAGAGCGGCAGCGTTATGTAAAAAACATACAAACCCCATATGCTGGATATACTAATATGAAGAATGAAGATTCAGATGAACAGGGGGATAGGCCTATTATGTGTACCAGCATCGCGATGAAAACCAGCGATTTTTATTTCGGGCGCAACATGGATATTGAATACAATTTTGGGGAGCGGGTGGTGATTACGCCCAGAAATTTTCCTTTCCTGTTCCGCAGGGCTGGATATATGAAGGAGCACTATGCGTTCATGGGTTCGGCAACCATATCCGGAGGCTACCCGCTCTACGCGGAAGGGGTAAATGAAAAAGGGCTTTGTGTGGCGGGATTGAACTTTCCGGGAAATGCCTACTATTCGGAGGAAATGGACCCCCGAAAAAGCAATATCTCTCCGTTTGAACTGATCCCCTGGCTGCTCGGCAGATGCGCCTCGCTGGCAGACGCGCGGGAACTGCTGGAGGAAACCCACATCGTCGCGATACCGTTCAGCGGGCAGATCCCGCTGGTCCCGCTGCACTGGCATATTGCCGATGTAACCGGGTCGATCGTACTGGAATCGACCAAAGGGGGAACCAGCATCTATGAAAACCCGGTCGGGGTTATGACCAACAATCCCCCCTTTCATTTCCAGATGGAGAACCTTTGCCAATATATGAACCTGATTCCCGGACAGCCGAACAACTGCTTCAACCAAAAACTGGGGTTGGAGCCATTTGGATGCGGATTCGGCAGCATCGGGCTTCCGGGCGATTTTTCTCCGGCTTCCCGTTTTGTAAAGGTGTCCTATCTGCTGCTCAATTCGATCTGTGATAAGGATGAAGACAGCAGCATTTCGCAGATGTTTCATCTGTTGTCTACCGTTTCGATGGTGCGCGGAGGGGTGGTTATGCCAGGGGACAAATATGAACTGACCTCCTATTCCTGCTGCATCAACGCCGACAGGAAGATCTACTACTACACCACCTATTCCAACTGTCAGATTACAGCGATCCGCCTGGACCGTGAAAATCTCAGCCGTTCGGACCTGATCGAATACCCGCTGCAACAAACGCAGCAGATTGCGTGGGGCAACTGACCGGTCCATTTCAGTTGCGGGCATCCCCGGTT
>NZ_KE159662.1:8035-15465 GCF_000403395.2 Anaerotruncus sp. G3(2012)
ATAAAACCCGTATCAACGGCTGCGGCTACTTGCGGTGGCCGACACGCGGGGGTTTGAGATGGCGCACGATCTGACACAGGGCAACGAAACCAAGTCAATTCTGCTGTTTGCGGTTCCTATGATGATAGGGAATCTCTTTCAGCAGGTCTATAACATTGTAGATACCATCATCGTCGGGAAGTATGTCGGCGCGGGTGCGCTTGCGGCAGTGGGATCGTCCTATACGCTTATGGTGTTTCTGACTTCAATCATCCTTGGACTGTGCATGGGCAGCGGGGTCGTTTTTTCCCAGCTTTTTGGCGCGCGGCAGGCTGAAAAGCTGAAACATGCGATCCTGCTTTCCTTTGCCTTTATTGCGTTGGTGACCCTTGCCATCAACCTTGCTTCGATCCTCCTGATCGAGCAGATTTTATGGTTTCTCCGAATCCCGCCGGACATCCTCGGTCTGACCCGAGAGTACCTGTGGATCATCTTCTATGGGATTGGCTTCACCTTTCTCTATAACTATTTTTCAGCGGTCCTGCGCAGCATTGGCGATTCCGTGACTCCGCTCTGCTTTCTTGCGCTTTCCGCCCTGCTCAATGTGGGGCTGGATCTTCTGTTCGTTGTCCCACTCGGGATGGGGGTGGGCGGTGCCGCGCTTGCCACGGTTATTGCACAGGGCGTTTCCGCGCTTCTAATTGCGGTCTACTGCTACTGCAAGGCTCCGGAGCTTCGTCCTGGAAGGCGGCATCTCCAGCTCGACCGCCCCCTGCTGGGGAGGATTGTCTCCTATTCGGCGCTTTCCAGCGTCCAGCAGTCGATTATGAACTTTGGGATTCTGATGATCCAGGGGCTGGTCAACAGTTTTGGCGTACAGGTCATGGCGGCATTTGCAGCGGCTGTCAAGATTGATTCGTTCGCCTATATGCCGGTGCAGGATTTTGGAAATGCCTTTTCCACCTATATTGCGCAAAACCTGGGCGCAGGCAAGCGGGAGCGGATTCAGA
This sequence comes from Anaerotruncus sp. G3(2012), assembly GCF_000403395.2. Classification (GTDB taxonomy): domain Bacteria; phylum Bacillota; class Clostridia; order Oscillospirales; family Ruminococcaceae; genus Anaerotruncus. Next base: position 9,025 of record NZ_KE159662.1, read on the forward strand.
ACGGAATCCGCTCTTCGGTGCGGGCTGCGACCCTGTTCTGCCTGATTATCTCAGCAGCAGTGGTTGTTTTTGCCCGTCCGTTAATGTGCATTTTCGTGGACCCGGGGGAGCTGGAGATCCTCTCGATCGGGGTGCAGTATCTGCGGATCGAGGGGGCCTGTTACTGCGGGATTGGCTATTTGTTCCTGCTCTATGGGCTTTACCGGGGACTTGGGCGTGCTGGGATGTCGGTCGTGCTGACGGTCGCTTCCCTCGGAACCCGTGTCGCGATCGCCTACCTGTTTGCCCCGCTCCCCGCATTTGGCCTGCTCGCCATCTGGTGGGCAATCCCGATCGGTTGGGCCTTTGCTGACCTGATTGGCTTTTTCTACTATAGAAGGCACAAAGACAGCCTGCTCCCCTCACTTTCTGTGTGAAGGCGTTACTCTGCAACGATCCCTCTGTACATTGCCGTATCCGCAAAAATTGGCAGCAGGCAGTCCCCTCGCCCTTTGTTTCGGTCCGAATCAGTTTCGGCGGTTGAGCGCAAGATGCTCGCTGGTGTTTGCAGCCCGGAGCAAGCGTAAACAAAGATATGCAATTGATTTTTGAGTGGTATGACCCAAAATTTTCCCTTCCTGTAAGTTTGTATATTTTTATGAATCACTCGGAGGTTTTTTGTTCAAAAAGGCACAAACCTTTTTCTTGTATTTTTTTCTTCTATCTGATATAATATTAACAAAGATGGTTTTTGGGATGCATTCCATATTATGAAATTTGAAATTTTGTCTTATGGAATACTCCTGAATTTTTGTGCGTCTTTTGAAACGAATCATTTTTTGCCGGACATTCCCGGCAAAGACAAATTAGTAGGAGGAACACGCATGGACTTTGTATTGAGCAAAGAGCAGGAAATGGCGCGGCAGCTGTTCCGTGATTTCGCGGAAAAAGAGGTAAAACCGCTGGCGCAGGAAGTGGACGAGGAAGAGCGGTTCCCGAGTGAGACGGTGGAAAAGATGGCGAAATACGGCTTTCTTGGAATCCCGTTCACCAAGGAGCAGGGCGGCCAGGGCTGCGATTCGCTGACCTACGCGATCTGCGTGGAAGAGCTGTCGAAGGTCTGCGGTACGACAGGCGTTATCGTGTCGGCGCATACTTCGCTCTGTGCGGAGCCGATCCGCAAATTCGGCACGCCGGAGCAGATCGAGAAATATCTGGTGCCGCTGGCGCAGGGCAAACACCTGGGCGCATTCGGCCTGACCGAGCCTGCGGCGGGAACTGACGCATCGGGCCAGCAGACCAAGGCGGTGCTGGACGGCGACCACTATGTCCTCAACGGGACCAAAATCTTCATCACCAACGGCGGCAAGGCGGATACATACGTGATCTTCGCAATGACCGACAAGAGCAAGGGCAACCACGGGATTTCGGCGTTCATCGTCGAGAAGGATTTCCCGGGCTTCAGCATCGGCAAAAAAGAGCTGAAAATGGGTATCCGGGGCTCGTCTACCACCGAGCTGGTATTTGAAAACTGCATCGTGCCCAAAGAGAACCTGCTGGGCAAAGAGGGCGAGGGCTTCAAGATTGCGATGACCACGCTGGATGGCGGACGAATCGGGATTGCGGCACAGGCGCTGGGCATTGCACAGGGTGCGATTGACGAGACGGTCAAATATGTCAAGGAGCGTAAGCAGTTCGGACGCCCGCTCGCCAAATTCCAGAACACCCAGTTCCAGCTTGCGGACCTGCAAACCCGCGTAGACGCGGCGCGGCTGCTGGTTTATCGTGCGGCGATGGCGAAAGACACCAAAAAGCGCTTCTCCTCCGAGGCGGCGATGGCCAAACTGTTCGCGGCAGAGACCGCAATGGCAGTCACCACCAAGTGCGTACAGCTGTACGGCGGCTATGGATATACCCGTGATTACCCGGTCGAGCGGATGATGCGCGACGCGAAGATCACCGAGATCTACGAGGGTACCAGCGAGGTCCAGCGCATGGTCATCGCCGGCGCAATGCTGAAATAAGAGAAGGGAGCGCAAAGCATTGAATATTATCGTATGCATCAAGCAGGTTCCGGACACCAACGAGGTCAAGCTGGACCCGGTAACCGGTACACTGATCCGTGAAGGAATCCCGAGCATCATCAACCCGGATGACAAGGCAGGGCTGGAAGCAGCGTTGCGGATCAAAGACGAGAACGGCGCAAAGGTGACTGTCATTTCGATGGGCCCGCCGCAGGCGGATCTGGCGCTGCGTGAGGCGCTGGCCATGGGCGCGGACGAGGCGATTCTGGTGACCGACCGCGCATTCGGCGGCGCCGACACCTGGGCCACCTCTTCGACGCTGGCATCGGCAGTCAAGAAGCTGCCGTACGACCTGATTATCACCGGCCGTCAGGCGATCGACGGCGATACCGCACAGGTTGGCCCGCAGATTTCCGAGCATCTCGGCCTGGTTAACATCAGCTATGCGGAGAAGATCACTGTCAAAGGCGAGTATGTCGAGGTTCAGCGGCAGTACGAGGACCGGTACCACGTCATCAAGGCGAAGATGCCCTGCCTGATTACCGCACTGGCCGAGCTGAACGAGCCGCGTTACATGAGCCCGAAGGGCATCTTCGATGCTTACCGGGAGAAAGAGGTTACCATCTGGACCCGTCCGGACCTGGATGTCGAGGATGGCAACATCGGCCTGAAAGGCTCGCCCACCCGCGTGTTCAAGTCGTTCACCAAGGCGCTCAAGGGCAAAGGCACTGTAGTGAATCTGGATGCGCAGGAATCGGTGGATTTCCTGGTCGAGAAGCTGCATGAGAAATTCATACTGTAAGGAAAGATGGTGGTAACATGAGTGTACAGGATTATAAAGGCGTATTTGTATTTGCGCAGCAGGTAGACAACAAGATCACCAGCGTTTCCTATGAGCTGATCGGCAAGGGCAAAGAGCTGGCAAACGACCTTGGCACCGAGGTGACTGCGGTGCTGCTGGGGCACAATGTGGAGCCGCTGTGCGAAAGACTGGCAAAATACGGAGCGGACAAGATCATCGTGGTGGACGACCCGGCGCTGGAAGTCTACACAACCGAGCCGTACGTCCACGCACTGCATCAGGTGATTCTGGCCAAGCAGCCGGCGGTGGTGCTGTACGGTGCGACTGCCATTGGGCGTGACCTTGCACCGCGTGTCTCCGCGCGTGTGCACACCGGCCTGACCGCGGACTGCACCAAGCTGGAGATCGACCCGGAGAGCAAAAACCTGATGATGACCCGTCCGGCATTCGGCGGCAACATCATGGCAACGATCCTCTGTCCGGACCACCGCCCGCAGATGGCGACCGTCCGTCCGGGCGTCATGCAGAAGGGCGAGGTCAAAGAGGGTGTGCAGGCGCAGATCGAGAAATTCGAGGTTGCAGACCTTGCATCCCATAAGAATGTGGAAATCCTCGAGATCGTCAAGAAAACTGCGGGCAAGATGGACATTCAGGATGCGAAAATCCTGGTGTCTGGCGGACGCGGCATGGGCGGTCCGGAGAACTTCAAGCTGCTGGAGGACCTCGCAGAGGTTCTGGGCGGAACAATCTCGTCATCGCGTGCATGCGTAGATGCGGGCTGGGTCGAGAAAGACCGTCAGGTCGGCCAGACCGGTAAGACGGTCCGTCCGAACCTGTATATCGCGTGCGGTATCTCGGGCGCAATCCAGCATCTGGCGGGCATGGAGGACTCGGAGATCATCATTGCGATCAACAAGGACCCGGGCGCTCCGATCTTTGAGGTTGCGGATTTCGGCGTCGTCGGGGATGTACATAAAATCCTGCCGCTGCTAACCGAGGCAGTCAAGAAAGAGCTTGCAAAAAAAGAATAAGCTGTTATTTAGGGCGCTCTGTGGGATTCCGCAGGGCGCCCTCTTTCCTATTCTTTCAAACAGATTTCGATAAAAAGAGAGCGTTGCGGCGCAAAAAAACAGGCTACCAGAAAGATGCCCTCTCAAGCAACAGCCTGTTTTTTTATTTTTCTCCATCAAAACAGGAACGAATACCCTATTTGCCAGACCAATTACGGGCAAAGTATCTATCTGGTAGGGCTGAAAGTACAAAATCCGAACCCGACGGGTTCGGATTTTGGCTGTTTGGTGGAGCGAACTCAACCAACAGCGAACACGCTGCAAAGATGGAAACGACGCTTTCAAAATGTTCTTCTATGTAAATATCATAGCCATGGTATTGTTTATTCCTCAAGCGAAGAGCAAAGAGATCAAACAGTAGGGGGTATCGTAGCCATTTTTGTGTGATAGCGCAGGTTCAAGGTTCAGCAGGAGACAAAGCCAGGACGTCGAAGTGCCGCTTTCTTACCCTGGAGTCTGTTTTAAAACTTAGATATTGTGTGTAAAGTGTTGTAAAGTGTGGTTATCTGTCTACTTGACAGGGGGCGGTTCATCTTTTTCTGCACCCTGTATGGCAGTTACCCTATTTCAGTTTGTTAGTTGATACTGTTTTATGAATAACTATCATATGGAGGATAGGGATTTGAAAATTATAGAGGTAAAAGATAGACCCACTTCGTTGATAAAACAACTACTGGTAGTTTGGGAGAGTTCTGTCAGGGCAACGCACCTTTTTCTATCAGCGGACGAAATAGAAAGCATTAAGGAATATGTACCGCAAGCATTAAAGGAAATACCTTCTTTAGCGATAATAGAAAACGAAAATCAAATTCCTGTTGGCTTTATGGGGATCGTAGGGCAACATCTTGAAATGCTCTTTATTTCTCACGAGGAAAGGGGAAAAGGGTTAGGTAAGGAATTGCTTAAATACGGAATAGAAAAATATTCGGTTAATGATTTAGCTGTTAATGAGCAAAATCCTCTTGCAAAAGGGTTCTATGAACACATGGGATTTGAGGTTTATAAAAGAACAGATTGCGATGAGCAAGGCAATCCATATCCGCTTTTATACATGGAATTGAATAGCTAACAGCCGAGAGTAGCAAAGCCAGTCGAGCCAATCAACGGTCACAAGACGAACGGCGCCTTCAGCGCCGCCGTTGACAGCCTCGCCCGTCTTTGCTGATGGGTAATCAAGACGGGAAAGCCCTAAAATGGATTTCCCGCCCATTTCGATTTTGAGAAAAGAACGACCCCAAAAAATGAATGAGTGCGGGCGCACATATAGTCACGGCGTCCAGAGGTTTGGGACAATTTGTCCCATAGGCTAGACGGTGTCGTCAATAAAGAAGGAGCCAAATAGCAATACAACGTATTTGGACAGCAGCAGCGAAAGAAGCGGCATTTTTAGCGTAGCGAGTCGCAATACCGCGCCATCTTTTGAGAAGCAGGAAAGCGTTCTCGACGAGATGGCGAAGTTTGTAGAAATATTTATCATACTTCCGAGGATGTTTTCGGCTTTTCCTTGGCGGAATGACCGGTATCATTCCCTCGTCAACCGCCTTGAGGATGATTGCGTCCGTATCATAGCCTCGATCTGCCAGAAGATATTCTGCCTGAAATCTCTCGATCAACCGCGCTGCAATTGTGCAATCCGCTGTGGTACCAGAAGTGACAAAGAATCGCACCGGCATACCATGCGCATCCACGGCCAAATGTATCTTGGTGTTGAGCCCCCTTTTGTACGGCCCATCGCCTGATTTCCACCCCGCGCGCCAGCAGCGTCAGGATGTACTTTGATATGGCTGGCGTCGATCATCAGCCACTCAAAGTCGGTGTCATCTACCAGCGCTTCCAGAATCTTTTCCCAGATTCCCTTGTCACGCCACCGGCAGAACCGGCGGTGTACATTCTTCCAGTTCCCATACGTTTCCGGCAAATCCCGCCAGGGTGCTCCGGTGCGCAAAATCCAGAATACACCGTTGATAAACTGCCGCGTATCTCGGGCATTGCCTCCGCGCGTCCCTTTTTCGCCTATTGTGTTTGGTTTGATTTTCTCCCACGCTCTGCCGCTTATATCATGTCGATGCTGTTCCCTCGCCATTTTTCTGCCCTCCTGCTACTTTGAGGACTATTATAGCACATTTCTATTGACGACACAACCTAAAGTAGAAAATATGATAAAATAGAGGATATGAAAAGACGGCATAGTGTAACAAATGAAGAAAGGGCAAGGATAGAGCCACTATTCCCAAAACAGGGGAAAATGGGCCGACCGAGAAAAGACGCTCGGGAACTGGTAGATGCGATGCTATGGATTTTCAAAACGGGAGCCCCATGGAGGGACCTTCCAGAATATTATGGTCCATGGAAAACTGTTTACAACAATTTCCTGCGTTGGCGGGACGCTGGAGTGTGGGAAAATATCCTCAAGAATCTGAATCCCGATTCAGATTCACCGTGGCAAATCATGGTGGATTCGACCAGTGTAAAAGCGCATCAGCACAGTGCTGGTGCAAAAAAGGGGCAGATAACGATCGGGCTATTGGTCGATCCAGGGGAGGATTGACAACAAAAGTACACGCAG
>NZ_KE159662.1:15660-28058 GCF_000403395.2 Anaerotruncus sp. G3(2012)
GACAGCAGTGATTTTGTGCAGTTGATTGAAGATTCTGGAGGAAGCGCTGTGATACCTCCCCGCTCCAATGCTCGTAATCCTCGTGAATATGACAAGGGAATGTACAAGCGCAGAAATTTAGTAGAGCGCTTTTTCAACCGCATGAAGCAGTTTCGGCGCTTTGCTACTCGTTATGAGAAAACTGCTAAATCTTTCCTTTCCCTTGTTCATTTTGTCGCTGTTTTTGTTTGGATTGCTATTTCTTGACTTTAGGGACACAACCTAAGTAAGGAGATGATGAACCGTGGTATCTCTTGAGCAGGTACAAAATGGGATTGCCAACTATATAGATGCTGAGATCGTCACGAAAATGACTGGCTGGCAGAAGTAGGCGGTTGGTACCGCTGCGGGTATAATTTTGCAGCGCGCTCTGAAACTCTATGAGCAGGCGAGATCACACCCGCTTATGCAGGCGATGGGCGTGATTGATGCCGAAGGGATGATCGATGCAGATACACTGCACAGGGAACTGAAAGCACAGGCACAGTCCGGACTGATTACTGTGAACATCCCGATGGCTGGGACGGTCAAATTTTCAGAAGCAGATGTTGACAAGCTATTCGGGATGATTAAAAATGCGTGAGAAAGGCGGAAGGAAGCAATGAGTGTGTAAAGATGGCACTGAAGATGGAGAAGGATGATGTCAAAGACGCAGAAATGTTGACCAGGTATGCGGAGCGCGCAGCCATGTTGGGTGACGAAGAGGCTGCGCGGATATTCCGGTCGCGCGCGGAGCGCCGGATTGGCTCGGATTACGAGGAGAGCCGGAAACTCGTGAAATATGAGATGGACCGTATGGCCAAGGAGGGTAAGACGGAAACACCTGGAAGTGCGCCGCAAATCTGCTGGCAGGCCATGCGGGAGATGCAGAATGCACAAGTTGGGGACATCAAGGCAAGAATTGCGGCTGTGAAAAGCGTGTAATCTTTGAATTTAGTATGCTAAAATTTGCTGTGTATTTACTGTGAAGAATCACGTGAAAAAATGGGCAAAATCAAGTGATTTTAGAAACTGAATAAAGGCAACAAAAAACCGTTCAAATGCGCTAATTAGCGGGATTGAACGGCTTTTCGTTTTTTAAATTGTGGCGGGCCACATTATCTATTATCCGAACGCGAGCCGCCTTGTTTTCACTGCGAGCAGCAGCCTCTGGACCGCTTTCCGCGTCCTGATTTTCCAAGTCCTCCAAATCGTCGCACATATCCATATAAGATACCTGCTTACTGTCTTTAATATTGTAGTAAATTACGATCTTGTCATCGTAGACATACACTGAATTTATAAATACGTCGATAATTCTTTTTCTAAAAAAGCTGTCGCATGGATCTCCATCACAAAATGTTTTCAGCCATGCCATGATTTGTTCTTTCGAATAGTGTATACCATTGACCAGACGTAGCCTTGAAAGATCGAGCTCTATATCGGCCTTTTGGCTTTCCAGCAACTCGATTTTATCAAAGAAACGCTTGCGAACGTGTGGAGAGTCAGATTCTATCGAAGCGTCGACAGCGTTGGCGATCTCTCTTTCCAGCTTGTCGATCTGGCGTTCCATATCTTTTATTTTATTGCCGCCAAACTCTTTTTCGTACTGTTCAACAAGACGGCCGGCAATGTAGTCAATGCGGGAAGGGGTGAGCACATATTCGGCGGTCTGCTCTGCGACATACCATTCGAGGAAATCCTTTTTCTCGTTGTGTTTCTTGCAGGTATGCAGCCTTTTTCGCTGGCCGCAAGCGTAATAGTGATGAAGCACCCCTGTTTTGCTGGTGCCGCAATCCCCGACCAGTCGCGTACCGCAATAACCGCAGAAGACTTTACCCTGCAACAGGTATTCTTCCCGCGCCTTTTTTATAGCAGGGGCATGACGCAGCCTGTCCAGCTGTTTCTGTACTTGGAGAAAAGTTTGTTCATCAATAAGGGCCTCACAGCCTCCGGTGACTTCCATGCCGTTATGCACATACTCTCCTATGTATTTCCGGTTGCGCAAAGCATGTTGGAGGCTGGATAGGGACATTGGCCGGCCATAGTAGTTCTTTACCCCGCGTGCATTGAGTTCATCCATAATCTGTTTTTTTGATATACCGGATGCATATTGCTCAAAAATCCATTTTATGATGGGCGCCTTTTCTTCGTCGGCCACAAGCCGCTTGTTCTGGATTTTGAAGCCGAAAGGGGGGATGCCGCCTATGTAAGTTCCTTTTATCGCACTTTCCCTCTGTCCGCGTTTCACATGCTTGGACAGATTCGCGCTGTAATACTCGGCAAGGCTTTCCAGCATCCCCTCGAGCATGATTCCTTCCGGATCGTCGCTGATGTGTTCGGTTGCGGATACTACGCGAACGCCGCTTTTCTTTAGACGGTGCTTGTAGTTTGCGCTGTCGAAGCGGTTGCGGGCAAACCGATCCAATTTCCAGACAATCACAGCTGAAAATTGCCCTTTGGGGGCATCAGAAATCATGCGTTGGAAATCGGGGCGATCGTCAGACCGCCCCGTCAGCGCACGATCGACATATTCATGAATGACGACATATCCTTCACGCTGGGCGTAGGCATAGCAATCGCGCAGCTGTCCTTCGATGCTTTGTTCGGTTTGTCCATGGCTGGAATAACGGGCGTATATAACCGCGTTTCGGGCGGTGGCTCCTGCATGTTTCATAAAAAATCCCCTTTCTTTTTGCATAAGAGTATGCTAAAATAAAGGGGCAGTAAGCTGGTGAAAATTTTACTGCCCCTATGAAGCCGCTTTCGGTGTTGGCGCACCGAGAGCGGCTTTTTATTTTTACGGCAAAAGACCGCTAAAAATGTCGTCCAGAGAAATATCGAAATCATCAAACAAACTGCATTTGAAATGCGTTTCAACCGCCGCTCGTTCTTCTTCAGACATCTTTGCCAGCGCCCAGTCGGGATGAAGTGAATATATGTCATGAAGGACAAAATTCGTTCCGTTGGAGCGGTAAACTTCCACAGATTTGTCAGCTGGATTAACGATCCAGTATTCTCGCACTCCGGAACGCTCATAAACATCTTTTTTATAGGTCCGGTCATTTCTCATAGTGCTGGAGGAGAGGACTTCGACTACAAGATCGGGAGCACCGTGAACGCCATCGTGTTTAATTTTATTACGATCACAGACCACCATCATGTCAGGTACGAAATGATCTTTTTCTGTTAAATACACGATAGTTCCGTCACCAAAGGGGGTACAGCTCTTCCCTTTCAGACATTGCCTAAACAAATAATAGATATTTTCAGAAGCAAAATTGTGATTGACAGAGGCTGGGGCCATCATTACGATTTTCCCGCCGATCAGTTCTTCCCGCCAATCCTCTTTGTATGCTAGATTTCCGTTCATAACATCTGCTCCTTTCGTGCGCCCGCTTATAGCGAGCTTTTTTATTTATCGGAAATCATCCAGCCAAACTACGTTATTAAACTGCAAATTTTCGATCACTCAAGGAAGGAACTTCTTTCGCGGGTGATTCTAGAAGGGGGAGATCAAGAATCTGTCGGACGATGTTTTTTTCTTTAAAAGTGGCTTTTTCATAAGCATGTGCTACCTCTTCAGCCTCTTGAGCCAAAGACTCCACCGAGAAAGAGGTCTTTGAAGTCTTGTTGAACCCAAATGCTTCATCGACGGATACACCATACAAGGCACATAAAACAAAAAGGGTATTGGCATCTGGTTGCGATTGACCAGTTTCCCATGACGCTAATGTTTGTTGCTTTCGATTTATTTTTTTAGCAGCTTGTGTTTGGGTAAGATTTGCCTTAACACGTAACTCTTTCAAGATTTTAGCAATTTCTTCCTTGGTCATGTCTTTTTCTCTCCTTTGTTTTTTATTATATGCTTTTTATCAGTAATCTGCAATAGTTTGATACCGAAAAATTTTGTAATTTTTTATTGACAACTGAAAATTTCAGTAATATAATTAAATAAACCGAAAAATTCAGTAAAAAGAGGTGATAAATTGTGATTGATGTTAGAGATGGATTGAAAGTTTGCATTGAAAGAAGTGGGTTAAAACAGACAGCGATCGCGGATCGTGTAAGTATGTCTGACCAGCAGATCTGCGATATTGTAAATAAGCGACGGCGTTTAGATGCAAATGAACTCTTTGCGATCTGCAAAGTCATTGGGGCAACTCCAAACGATGTATATGCTGCAAGCGCAACGCCCGACACCTATTTGAACTTGGAAACGGCATAGGGATGCCACTGAAAAGTGGCACACAAAAAAGCCGCCCGATGGGCGGCGGGAAGGAAAACTATGGGACATTTTACAACTGCTAACATTACATTTTTTAATTATCTAATGTCGATAGTCGGCCCTGACGTGGCGGAGGAACTCTTCTCAATGAGCAGCCAAGAAAAAGAGTCGCGGTTTATCATCATTGATGGGAGACGGGGTCCAACGGGGAAAAGCACTCTGTGTAAGGTGCTGCAGAAGCATGGCTATCAGGTGCTGGAGATGCATGAACAAAAATACATACGTCTAGACGTGGAGTTGCAATGCAAGGTTGCTAATTTTAGTGATTGTGTGGACTAAGGAAGACGGGAGACTTTTTTGAAATATTGAAAGTCCAGTTGGTTTCAGATTCATCCTTGACCAAAAAACCACAAACTTTCATGGCCTGTTTGAACATTCCGTTGGTAATGTAAAATCCGTTTGGACTGTTTTCAAAAATATGTTTTAGTCCGTAGGAAGTGGACTGACATGCAAATGTTTTGATGGGAAAAAGATTTTCCTTTATCCAAGAGCACAAGAGCGATCGTTCCTCCGAAGTAAGTAGGTCGTATTGTTCGACCCTATCAGTGTCATACATAGAACAATTCTCCGTTTCATGTAAATTTATGTATTTTAACTCATAATACTGCAAGATGTTAGAAAAGTCAATCAGAAAAAGCCGCCCGACAGGCGGCGGAAAGGAAAAAGTATGATGGAACGTAAAGGGCGTGTCTGGGCGGGCGTAGTCGGTCTGCGCGCACCGGACGGCTCTATTGCTAGGACCGTAAAAATCTATCGTGATGTAGATGTCGAACCGAAGCCCGGCAGAATGACCAAAGACGAAGAGCGGGTATGCGACGGGATCATCCGGGATATGGCCGTTATGTATCACAAATACGTGGAACGTTTAACCGAGGAGGAACAGCCAAAATGACCGCAGGAAAATTAACCGCAGAAGAATTCGAAGAAATCATGAGACGGTATGACGCAAAAGGTCCTATCGAAAATACGTTGCGCCATTTTGGATATTCAGAAATCCAGGAAGAATCAGAATGGCGCCAGCATTGGGATAAGTCTGAATATCTAAAAAAACTTTTATTCATGCCCGAGTTCATCAACATTGAGCTAAAGCATGAGAAGTTTAAGATGGTGTTGGACTACGATCCCGACTACCCCAATGCGCTGATCCAATTTTTTTGAAGGAGGGAACTTATGAAAATCATCATCGAAACGAGAGAAGGGGATGTCGAGCCGCTTACTATTGAGGTGCAGATGCAGGCTGATGTACCGACACTCCGCATTAAAAGAATTTCGGGATAGTGTTCGAAACGGCGAGCAAAAATCTATCGCGCCTGCTTTGTAATTGAGCTAAAAAGAATGATCTCTCCATGCCATTACATGGAGAGATCCGAAGACTATTTACTACCCAGCATCCGACTCCAATCCGATCCTTTTTCAAGATGGAAAGTCCATTTGCCGTTAGGCACAAATTGAGCCAGTGAAACTATTGCGTAGCCTTCCTTTAAGAAGCGTTCTTTTTCCTCAACTGAACGTGTTGAAACTTTCTTATTGATAGCCAACCCCCCTTTCTTAAAAAATAATTGTAAAATCAATATAATTATAGCATATAATCCCAGAATAATCAAGCCGAATAGCAAATTTCAAGGAAGAATAAGGTAATAAAATTTCATGAGGAGGATTAAGATGAAGTTTATGAGAAAAAAGGATCAGGAATTGGAAGACCTGCTTGAGAAGTCCCGTCAGCTTCAGGTGGAGCTGAACGAGGCGGCGGCAAAGGCAGCGAAAGGATTGGTCTGGCGTCGGTTCGTCCCCGCTGGATCGCCGGAAGATCTGGTGAAGCTCGGCAGCCTGATCGAAAGAAAGGCCCTGGCTTTGGATGATTTGCAGCTGATTTTGCAGGTGCTCGCGCTACCTGTATCGGATGGCAGCTGCCCGGTGGATGGACAGGTCAGAATGGCGTTTACCGACCAGACAACCACCTGCCCATCGTATGTAGGCGGCAAATGCATCGGTGTACCTCCTGCTCATCCGCCGTATACATCAAGACCGGTATGCCCCAAAACGGTTTCGGAGGAGGTAGACGGGTGTACCAAAAAGTAATCATGATGGGGCGTCTGGCGGCGGATCCGGAGCTTCGACAGACGCCCAGCGGGGTCAGTGTTGCGACCTTCGCGATTGCAGTAGACCGCCAGTATGCGGACAAGGATGGCAAGCGCCAGGCGGACTTTTTTGACATCGTCGCCTGGCGGGAACTCGGGGAGTTTGTCAGCAAGTATTTTCACAAGGGTAAGCCGTGCCTGGTGGACGGCCGGATTGAAACCCGCACCTATACAGACAAGAACGGGATCAAGCGAAAACTCTACGAGGTGATTGCCCAGAGCGTCCGGTTCTGCGGGGACGGCAGTAAGACAGACAAAGGATTTCCGGAGGCACCACCAGCGCCCAAGCAGACAGAGCAGGAAGACTTCACCGAGATGGATCCAGGCGACGATCTTCCGTTTTAGGGGTGGCAATATGAGAGTGATTGACATTATCAACCTGAAGGGCGGGGTCGCCAAGACGATCAGTGCGATCAACATTGCCCATGTGCTGGCTGTGGTCCACCATCAGCGTATCCTGATGATCGACAACGACAAGCAGGGCAACACGACCAAATTCTGGGGGCTGCACAGCTACGAACGCCCCGGCATTGCCGAGCTGCTGACCCAACCCGGGATGGACGTCCGGCAGGTGATCCAACCGACCGGGATCGCGGGGATCGACCTGATCCCCGCGAACATGTCCCTGCTTTCGGCGAACAGCTCGCTGCTCATCAACATGAGCCGGGGCAGGGACTACCGGCTCCGGCGGGCGCTCGACCCGGTGCGGGATGTATACGACTTTTGTGTGATTGACAATGCCCCTGACATCAACGTCGGCGTCATCAATGCGCTTATGGCCGCAGACGATGTGCTCGTACCGGTCAAGATCGACCAGTTTGCGTTTGATGGTCTTGCGGAGCTGATCGAGCAGGTGGATGAGATCCGGGAGAGCAACCCCAGCCTGCGGTTTGCGGGCTGTTTTTTTACCATGTACCAGCGCAACAAGGCCAATCAGCGCGGGGATGACTGGCTGCATGATGATGGAAGCTATCCCATCTTCAAAACCCGCATCCGGAGCACCGTCAAGGTCACTGAGACAACCTACGAGGGCAAACCGCTGCTGGTTCATGCGCCCCGCAGCACAGCGGCGCAGGACTACGTTTCGCTGGTTGCGGAGTATCTGGCGCAGAGAAAGGAGGGCGCAGGTGGGGAAGTTTAACGTCCGGGAGATGATGGCTCCGAAAGAATCCAACACAGAAACAGTGGACAGGCCACGCACTGTGGAGCAGATCGCGGTGGAGATCAATTTCTATAAGGCGCAGACGGTCCAGAATATCATCGAGATCGGTAAGCGGCTGATTGAAGCCAAGGAGCACCTGCCGCATGGGGCGTGGGCGGACTGGCTAAAAGACGCGGTTGAATTTAGCCAGGAAACGGCCAACCGATTCATGAGAATTGCTCGAGAGTATTCAAATTCGTCACCGGTGACGAATTTGAGCTACACCAAAATGTTAGCATTGTTGCAGGTCCCGGAAGAGGATCGGGAAGCATTTTTGGCGGAAAGCCACCTGGTCAACGGGGTGCCCAAAACGGTGGAGGAGATGTCTAAACGCGAGCTGAATCAGGCGATCCGCGAGCGGGACCAGGCCCGCAAGGAGGCCGCAGAGCAGAAAGCCCGCGCCAAACGGGAGTATGACAACTACATGAACGCACTTGTCGCGAAAGAAAAAGCAGATGAACAGCTGGAAATCGCCAAGAGGGAAGCGTCGGAACAGAAGAAGCGCGCGGACCGGGCACAGCACTGTGTGGATGACCTGCAAGGGCAGGTCATAGAGCTTCAGCACCGTCCGGTCGAGGTTGCGGTGGCGGAGGTCAGCGAAGAACAGATTGCAGAGCTGCAGCAGCAGGCGGATGAGAAGGCCGAACGAAAATACCGCGGCCAGATCGCCGCCGAACGCCAGCGGACGGAAGCTGCGGAACAGAAGCTCAGGCAGCAGTCAGTACAGCCTCGCGCATCGTACGCCTCGAATGAAGTCTACGATGCAAAGGAACGGTTTGTGGGAGCGCTCTGGTCGGACTTTGAACAGTTCACCGCGCTCCTCAGCCGCACAGAAGGAAAACTGGCATTGAACGCGCTCAAAGAGGCGGCGGAAGAGATAGACGAAATCCGGCAGGAAATCCGGCTGATGACCAACCAGCTGATCGGGCATCAGGAGATAGACCTGCCACCGGACCTATAAACAGGAGGTTAAAGAGATGAAAGCAACAGGCATTGTGCGCAAACTGGATGAACTGGGACGATTGGTAATCCCGAAGGGAATCAGGGATACATATGGCTGGGAAAATGGCGCGTCCATTGAAATCTGGCTGGATGAGCAGGGAAATGTAGTCCTGCGCAAATACCGGCCGCAATGCCGCAACCCGGTTGAGGAATTATTGGAGGAGGCGAAAGCCGCTCTTCCTGCGTTAGACGGAGCGGCCCGGATGCATCTGGAGCAGGCGATCGTGGAGCTTTCGGCCGCGGCCCGCCATGTATGAGTACATACCGGAGGAGCTGAAGCAGCTCTCCCAGTGGGTCTGCCACAAGTATCCCAGCAAGATCCCCCTGTGCGCGTGTCCGGATGCAGGCGGCATCCTGCATCCGGCGAGCTGCAACAAACCGGCCACCTGGTCCAGCTTTGGACAAGCGGTCAGGGCGGTGAAGGAACACGGCGCGACCGGCATCGGCATCCAGTTTGCAAACGGAATCTGCGGCATCGACATCGACGACTGTGTGGACGGCGGGGAGCTAAGCGCATTCGCGCGGGAGATCGTCGAGACAATGCGCAGCTATACCGAGGTTTCCCCCTCCGGGACGGGCATCCATATCCTCTGCAAGGGTCGGCTGCCTGCCCGGGAGGGCAGGCGGGACAGCTCGCTCGGTCTCGAGATGTACGATACCGGGCGGTATTTTACGGTAACCGGATCTGCGTACCTCGACCCGTCCGGCAGGCCGTACCCGCTCCGGGACTGCACCAAGGAGCTGGACGAGATCCACCGGAAATATCTGATGCCCGAGCCGGTCGAGCAGACCAGGCTGGACACGCCAAAGCCTGGCGCAGCAAGGACGCCGGATTCCCGTCAGGTGGTCCGTGACCTTTCGGATCAGGAGATCCTTGAGATCGCGTTCCGGAATAAGGAGACCGGGGATGATATACGGCGGCTTTACGCAGGGGACTGGAGCAGCCTGCCGCAGCTTTCGGGCAAGAGCCAGAGCGAAGCAGATATGCTGTTCTGCGGACATCTGGCGTTCTGGTTTGACCGGGACGGCGCCCGGATGGATACGGTGTTCCGCGCCTCGGGGCTGTACCGCAAAAAATGGGACGAGAAACGGGGCGCGCAGACCTACGGCCAGAAGACGATTGCCGCGGCGGTCAAGGGGACGACCCGGACGTTTGTCCCGTATGACCGGCCCAGAGGCGGCGAGAAGCCGCTTCAGGAACCGCCCCCGGAATCTTCTTCGAGAAAGCAGGGGCCGCTTTCTGGGGGCGCGCAGCCCTCTCAACCGGCACAGGTCAAGCCGGACCCGGGGCGGTATACGCTGGACGACACCGGCAACGCCTATCGGTTCCGGGATGCCTTCTGGCGGGACCTCAGATACGACCATGTCAATGGCCGTTGGATGTACTGGACCGGCAAGCGGTGGGCGGTGGATGAAACAGGGGAGGTCAAGCGGCGGGCGAATACGCTGCTTGAGCGGATGGAAGAGGAGGCACGCTCGCTCTATGACGACGGGGGCCTGCTCAAGCATGTCCGCAAGACCCGCAGCAGCAAATACAAGGAAGCGATGATCCGGGAGGCGCAGCCGCTGGAGGGAATCCCTGTGCTGCCGGGCGAGCTGGACCTGTACCAGGCGCTGCTGAACGTACAGAACGGGGTGCTCAACCTCAAAACCGGCGAGCTGCTGCCGCACAAGCGGGAGTATATGCTCTCGATGATCGCGGCGGTGGAGTATGACCCGGCGGCGGAATGCCCCCGCTGGATGCAGTTCCTGGACGAGATCACCTGTGGGGACGTGGACCTCGCGCTCTACCTCCAGCGGATGGTGGGCTACTGCCTGACTGCCTCGACCCGCGAACAGTGCATCTTTTTCCTGTGGGGTTCGGGCGGCAACGGCAAGAGCAGGTTTGTCGAGGCGGTCACCTCGCTGCTTGGGGATTACACCAAAAACAGCCCGCCCGAAGCGATCATCGTCAAGGACCGCAGCAGCCCGAACACCTCTACAGCCGAGCTGGCGCGGATGAAGAGCGTGCGGCTGCTGACCACCTCGGAGCCGGACGGAGGCTGCCGTCTGGCAGAGGGGATGGTCAAACGGATCACGGGTGAGGATGTGGTGACCGCGCGGCTGCTCTATAAGGCGTCGTTCGACTATAAACCGGAATTCAAGGTGGTGATGAGCACCAACGCCAAGCCGGTGATTACCGGCAGCGACCAGGGAATCTGGCGGCGGGTGCGGCTGATCCCGTTCACAGCGCAGTTCCCGCCGGAAAAGCAGGACCGGGACCTCGGGGACCGGCTGGCCGCGGAGCGGCCGGGCATCTTCCGCTGGGCGGTACAGGGGGCAATCGACTGGTACCGGTACGGGATGCCGCAGTGCCTGCGGGTGGATAGCGCCAACGAGGACTACCGCAACGAGATGGATCGGGTCAAGGAGTTTATAGACGACTGTCTGGTGCGCACACAGGGGAGTGCGCTGCCGAGCCACCGTATCTACGCGGTCTACCGGGCGTGGGCGGAAGAGAATGGGGAGCGGTATCCGCTGGGACAGAAGAAGTTTTCGACCGAGCTGGTGGACAACCATCGGTTTTTTCGGCGAAAAACCATGCGCTTTTCGGAGTTTCTGGATGTGGAGTTTTCCGCGATTGGGCGCGAATACCTCGCGATGGCCCCGCAATCCCCCACCGGCTGATGGCGGATATGGCGGATTGCAGGCGGTTGCGTAAACTTTCCCCTATGTTTCCTTAGGGAACTTCTTAGCATTGACTCCATATCTACCATATGTACCATCCAAGGATACACCATATCTATTATTGATCTTTTATATTTATTTTTAAAAAAGGGAAAAAGGAGAAAAGAATGAATAGAAAAGAGAAGCAGCGCCGGGCGCAGAGGTATCTGCTCGCGCTGGCAAGGCTCGAACGGAAATGCGAGGAGGCGGCGCGCTGGGAGTCGATCGCCGAAGGGAGCGATCCGGGCGGGAAAAACCAGGTCAAGGTGGCCGCGCTGCATATCCGCGCCGAGTGCGAGGAGCTGACCTGTCAGGTGCAGGAACTTCGGGGGGATCTGATGCGGGCCATAGGCGGGATGAACAACGAGAAATACAGAGAGGTGCTCGAAGCGCTCTATCTGGCAGGGGATTCGGTTGAGGACTTTTGCAGGCAGAAGGGGTGGTCCAGACGGTATGTAGTGAACCTGAAGGCCCAGGCGCTGGATATGCTCGAGCTGTAAGCAAAAAACTTTTTTGAGTTAGTGACTTTTTGTGATAAAAAGTGATAAAAGTTCACCTTGAAAAGGGCACCATTCTTGACGTATAATAAACCTGTAGAGATGTACCCGAAAGGGTGCGTCTCTTTTTTTGTACGCAAATCAAATCCCCGGCGCAAAATCAAGCGGGGCAATGCGCTGCCGGAAGCGGCTCCACAGCGTCCACGCAGAGGCGGCTGGGCGGCCCTGCATGGCAGGGCTTTTGATCCGGGCTTCGCAGTCTGCGCGGCCCGCCGGGCAAAGGTACTCCTGACGGGGCGGCTTGTGCGCGGGTCCGTTGAGCGCGAAAAAAAGCTCCGTAAAACCCGAAAAATCCGGTTTGATCTTTTGATTTTCCAATCCTGCCCAGATCGTCAGAAATCTTGTGCAGGTTGCCGGAGCGCGGGTATGGGCGCAGGGGATTGTGCAGAATGACGGGATTTCCAGGCAGCCGGAGCAGGATGCCGGAAAAATCCTGTCAAAATGACGAAGCAGAGGGAGGGGGCTATGACGGAGAAAGCGGAGCTGTA
>NZ_KE159663.1 GCF_000403395.2 Anaerotruncus sp. G3(2012)
GTCTTGATGGCCTTTACCTGGTCTAAGGACTGCACATGGAGGCTGACAATCAGGGAGCTTTCCATATCCAGAAAGTCCGCCAGCATCCGGTCGTTCAATTCCGGCGCGAGAATCTGCACAAAGCTGACCGCGCCGTACTTTTTCCCCATGCGGAACTGCCTGCCGGTGCGGAACTCAAAGGAAGTGGGGGCGATGAAGTCCTTGGTGGAAAGGCCGGAGGGGGCCAGCCAGTCCCACGAAAAGGAAAAGGGAACCTGTTCATCCATGTGGAATACGCCATGCAGCTGGGACAGCCGCGCCCGCCCGTCCAGCGGCTCCGCCACTACGCCCAGCCGCTTGAAGTTGTTGAGCAGGTCGGTTTCAATCCGTTCCAGCCGGGGCTTTGCCGCCCGGATGCTGTCCGCGTCAATGCCGAAGGTCAGGTATTTTGTCTTAATCAGGCCGTTGTTCCCCTTTGCCAGCTGGTTTTGCAGCATCTGGGTGTACTCGCTGCGGATGTTGTCAAAATCATCCCCCTGGGGCGGGATGGTGATGGACCGGGCAAAGGTTTCCTGGGACGCGGCCAGGTTGAGGAAGGACAGCTGGAACCGGATGGAGCTGTCAAAGTAGTTGAGGAAATCGCACCAGCCCTCGAAGATGGCGGTCTTATCCTCGTTTTGGGACAGCTGGTAATTGATGTCCTGAAACTGAATGGTCTTGGTATAGTAGCAGCCGGTCACGCGGCAGATGCCGTCCGGCCACATCCGTTCATAGGGGATGCTGTCCTGCGCGGAAATCCCCTTCTGGTCAGTGCGGCTGGCGCGGGAAATGGCGGCTTCGATCTGCTTCCGATCCGCGCGGGAGAGCTTCTTTTTCACCGGCATTGGCCCTTCGCCCTCCGGCGCTCTGCCGTTTGTCCGGTTTTTCTTTGCCGTAAACAATGTCATACACCTCCTTGTCGAGTTTGTCCTGCCGCTCCAATACGGCATAGAAGTTGTTGGTCTGGTAGGGGCGCTGCCGGGGCCGGAGAAAGGATACCCGGATCATGTTGCCGATGATCTTTTCCAGCGGCTGGCCGTTCTTCTCGTACATCGCCAGCAGGAAAAAGGGCAGCATAACGAGCATCATGCACAGGGCGGCGGCGCTGTTCCCGGCTGGCCCCCGAAGCAGAAAGAAAAGCGGCACGCCAATCAGCGCCCCGCCGCCAAAGCAGACTAACTGCCGTTTGGTGAGGTTGAAGGCCACCTTTGTCTTGACCTTCGTTAAGTCTTTGGGTACGGGTACATAAGCCATTTTTGCACACTCCTTTCGTCAGTGGGCCTGGAAGATCGCCTTGGCCATGCTGCCGCTCTTAAAGAGGGTCAGGCAGAGCAGGACTGTATATCCCACACAGGACCAGATGGCGGCAATCGTATCCTCGTCGGTGGCGATGTTCTGCACCAGGACCGCGTAGATTGCCACGCAGACCATAATGAGGAACGCCTGAAAGCCTAACGCCATCAGGGAACGCAGGTAATTCTGCCCCATGCCGCCCCATTCCCTGCCCATCATAGCGGCCATCGGGACCGGCGCGACCGAGGTGACGAGATATATTTCCAGCATACGGCCATAAATGACGATAAAAATACAGATGGTCAGCGCCCACATGGTAAGGCCGATAAACAGGGACTGGAACCACAGCCCGAACAGCGGCCCCAAATCCATCTCCATGAGCCTTGGCTCCAAATCCGCCATCGCGGAGGAAATGTCGATGGAAGCGTCCGCGCCGATGACGCCGGAAGCCTGGGCCACGATGCCCTGGGCCAGATCAAACACGCCCATCACGATATTCCAGGTGTTGGTGACAATGAGGATGGCACAGGCGGTCTTGAATATCCACTTGAAAAACACAGCGGTTTCAATATCGTGGAAGTTGTTCTTGTCGGTGATGATCTGAATCAGTTCCAGCGTCATTACAAAGGCCAGAATCACGCCTGCTATGGGGAGAATGACCGTTTCCGAAAGGCTTTGGACCATGCTGAAAATACCCGCGTTCCAGCCCTGGGGCGTCTGCCCGATCTGCCCCGATATGTCCGCCACCTGGTTGTTGACCGAATCAAACATACTGGAAAGGTTGCTCATAATGCCGCCCACCAGCATTTCTTTCAGCCAGGTGGTGATTGCATCCAGCAGAAAATCCATACGGTGCTACCTCCTTTCCGCCCCTCCCGCGTCTGCGGGAGGGGCAAAGGTATGGGTGTTTCTGGTGCGGGGATTAGCCGAACAGACCGGAGAGCAGGGGTACAAGCACCATGCCGATGAGGGCAACGCCGCCGCCCGCCATGAGCTGTTTCATGCCCTGGCTTTTTGCTCATGTGAGATAAAGAAGTAAAAGAAGTGTAAAAAATTTTGCCGTTCCCTGTCCGGCTGACTGCCGGACGGGTCGGGCTTTAGTCGGGCAATTCTACCTTGCCGACAAAAGAGTAATAGATTTCGATTTCCTGTCTGCGGAGCTTCCCCCGCCGTTTCCCGTCAAGGGCTTCCGATTCGTGGATTACGATTTTCTCCACAAACTCCCGTAACAGGGTAGGGGTGAGTTCCTCAAAGCTGGTGTACTTGCGTACCACTTTCATAAACTTTTCAGCGTTTGCCGTGGCTTCCAGCGTCTTAGAAAGCTCGCTCTGCAAGGCGGCGGCTTTCTCTTTCAGTTCTTTTTGCTCGGCTTCGTAGTCTGCCGACAATTCCGTGAAACGCTCGTCCGATATGCGCCCGGTCACGCTGTCCTCATACAGCCGCTTGAAGATAGCGGAGAGTTCCGCAATCCGTTTTTCTGCCGCTTCCAGTTCTTTCTTCTTGGCGGCGTTCCGGCGTTTGCTCCCGTCCTCGGTCTGCTCGGTCAACAGCTTCATAAACCGGGCTTCGTGCTTGGCGGCGTAGCTGGTGACTTTCCGCAGGTTCTCGGTCACTCCGGCGGTTAAAAGGTCGGTGCGGATAAAGTGCGCCGTACAGTCTGCCGTGCGCTTCTTGTAGCTGCCGCAGATATAGCAGTCCTGCCGCCGCTTGTCCGTCTGATAGCGTTGCTGGTACATGACGCTGCCGCAGTCGGCACAAAAGAGCAAGCCGGAGAACAAACCCACTTCATCATAGCGGTTAGGGCGTTTGCGCTGCTTGCGTAGCTCCTGCACCCGTTCCCATGTGTCCCTGTCGATTATCTGCTCGTGGTGGTTCTCAAAGATTGCCTGTTTGTCCTCGCTGTTGTAGATAATCTTGCTGCATTTGTAGGATTGGGTGGTGGTCTTGAAGTTCACAAGGCAGCCCGTGTATTCCCGGTTTTCAAGGATATGTACCACGGTGTTCGCCGCCCACTTGCACTCATAGCCGGGGTGGTAGCGGCGGGTTCTCCCTGTCCGGCGGTATTCCAGCGTCCCCGGCGTGGGGATTTCCTGCTCCGTGAGCATACGGGCTATCTTGGTCGGACCGTTCCCGGCAAGGCATAGGCTGTAAATCTGCTTCACCACGGGGGCGGCTTCTTCGTCAATGATGAAATTTTCGTCCTCGTCCATGAGGTAGCCGTACACGGGCTTGCTTGTGACGGGCTTCCCACTCATGCCTTTTGACCGCTTCACGGCTCTGATTTTCTTGCTCGTATCTCTCACCAGCCATTCGTTAAAAATATTACGCAAGGGCGCAAAATCATTCTCGCCCTGTGCGCTGTCTACGCCGTCATTGATAGCAATGAAGCGGACGCCGTTCTGTGGGAAAATCATTTCCGTGTACATTCCCACTTGTAAGTAATTTCGCCCTAACCTTGACATATCCTTTACGATAACCGTTCCCACAAGCCCCGCTTCAATGTCGGCAAGCATGGACTGGAAGCCGGGTCTTTGGAAATTTGCCCCGGAGAATCCGTCGTCCGTGTACCATTTGAGGTTGGAAAAGCCGTTCTGTTTTGCGTAGGCTTCAAGGATTCGCTTCTGGTTGCTTATGGAATTGGATTCGCCTTGAAGCGTGTCCTCGTGCGACAATCTCGGATATAGGGCGGTAATCAGTTTTTGGGTGGTCTGTCTTGTCATGGTTTCCTCCATTTCCGACAGCCAGCCCCACTATTCCGTAGGTCTATTATACCATAGGGCGGGGCTTGCTGTACAGTCCTTTTTGCTACTTTATGTCGAAAAATATCACATTATTTTATTAAGGCTTATCGCATTACATAGCGTGTGCGGCTGTTCCCCCGGCTGCGCTTTCCGCTTCCAGCACTTTCATCATCTTGTCGGTGGCGGTGGCGGTAGTGCCTTGTTTGAAATAGCCGGAAACCACAAGGACGGTGTTCCCCCGGCGTACTTCTGTCACGCAATCCGGGTGGCGGGCGGTGGTGGTGGTGCTTCTCTTGGGCGTGTCGGTCATAGGCAAATCTCCTTTCCGTTCAGCAGCTTTTTAAGGTGTTCCATTTTCTCCCGTGTTTTGGCTTTTCTGAAATTCTCCCCGGTAATGCGGACGGGGGTACACATTTCCATAAGGCGGTCATATATCCGGGCGTGGGCGGTGTCCTCCGGGTTCTGCAATTCTTCCAGTGTCAAATTTGTTGTGACAATCAGCGGCTTGCCGCTGCGGTATCGGCTGTCAACCACGTTGTAAACCTGTTCAAGCCCGTATTCCGTGCCACGCTCCATGCCAAAATCGTCAAGGATAAGCAGAGGGAAGCTGCAAAGGCGGGCTATGTATTCGTTCCTGTCCTTGTAGCTGGCGGCAAGGTCATTGAGTATCAAGGCAAAGTTTGTCATGCACACGGAAATCTCTTTCTCCATGAGGGCATTGGCAATACACCCGGCAAAATAGCTCTTGCCTGTGCCGACACTTCCCCATAAAATCAATCCATAGTTCTTGGTGTTTACCCGTTCCCATTGCTCCACATAGGCATAGGCTTTGTGCATTTGCGGGCATTTCCCGTTGTCGTTTTCAAACGTCCATTCCCACATAGCCGGGTCGGTGAAGCCTGTCCGTTTCAGCCGTTCCACTTCCTCCCGGTGCTTGTATTCCCGGTGTCTGGCTTCCAGCGTTTCCCGGCGTTTTCTCTGGCAGTCACATTCTTTCGGGTGGCGGTCACGCCCGAAAAAGGTTTTGCCCTCCGGGAAGTAGGCTTCTTTGGGCTGGCGGCAGCTCCCGCAATATAAAAGCCCGTCCTTGCCCGTGTAGTCCTCCGGCTCTGCTTCCTGTGCCGTGGCAAGCCGGAAAATGGCGTTATCATAATCACTCATAAAATCTTCCTCCTTGTTCATGGTTTTTTACGCCCTGTTTACGGGGCGTTCTATCTCTGTCGTCAAAGGCTCTCGCCCTCTTTGTAGGAATAATCGGGGATTCCTTTCTTCCCCGTGCCTTTCCTGTCACGCCCCGCCCATATACGGATAGCGGCGGCATAGTTGATGTAGCTTTTCCCGTTGGCGGCTATATGCTGGCTTAATTCCTCAATAAACCGTTCCAGCCTGTCCGGGTATTCCTCTTTCAGTTCCGCATATTCGCTTTCAGAGAGGAAAATATTTTTATATCTGCCAAATGGGGCGGGCGGCTTCTCACTCGCTCCTTTTAGTTGGTTCTCTTTTAGTTTGTTTATAGTAAGTTGGTTAGGGGTCGGTTTTCCGTCCAACGCAAAGGTCGGTTTTCCGCCCTTATGAGGGTCGCTTTTCCGGCTATCAGAGGGTCGGTTTTCCGACTGTATGGCGGTCATATGGTCGGAAAACTGTACCACTGGCACTTGCGGCACTTTCACATAAAGGCGGTTCGGTGCGGAAAAGCCCCGGCGTTCCCTCACCAGAAGCCCGGCAGCGTCCAGCTCGTTCAGTGCGGCTTTTATGGCGGTGCTGCCTTTATCCAGCGTTTCCGCTATCTCCGAAACAGGGTATACAATGTATGTCCTGCCCTCGCTGTCCTGCCAGCCGTTCTTCTGTGAGAGTTCGGAACGGTCAAGGAGCAGCGAATAAAGCAGCTTTGCGGTCTGTGACAAGTCCATTTTCAGCAGAAAACGGGGGTATCGGAAAAACGGCGGCATAATGGTGTCGGCTGTGATGTATTCGGTTATGGTTCTCACCTCCTGTCTGTGGCTTCTGTTACGCAGTTAAAACGGCATTTTCGGGGATAAAGGATAAATGTATCGCATACCCTTTGAGGGCGGTCAAAAAAGCCTTGATTTACGGGGGTCTGGAATATCCTAAAGCGTGACATTTATCCCTCTGTTTCCGCTTGCGCTGTGCGGCTCTGATTCTTTTCATGCGTCCGGCGCACTCCGGGCAGTATTTCCCCCGGTTTGACTTGGGGAGAAAATACCCGCCGCACTCGGTACAGCGTTTCCTGTCTGCCCGGTGGAGTAGGGCGGCTTCCAGTTTCCCGTCCAGCGGCAGCACGGCGGTAATGAACCAGCGGCATATAAGCGAATAGCTGATACTCTGGACGCATACGCAAGGCTCGCCGTTATCCAGCAAGATACAGTTGCTGTTATCGTAGTTGCAGCACTCATGCACAAGACGGCGGGCGGCTCTGTACTGCTGGTAGTCCATGTAGGGGCGTTTACCGTTCATTTTCCCGCCCCTTTCCCCGTTCCGGCTCACGGCGTAATATTTTGTCAAGATTGCTTTTCACGGTCTGCAATTCCCGGACGTTCGCTTTCTTCTTCCGGTACTCGTTGTAAAGGGCGTTTTTCTCTTTGGTAAGCTGCTCAATCTCGGTCTGTAATGCTTTGGACGCTGGCAGCTTGGAGATTCCCTGTGCCTTGAAATACCGGGCGGCAGATTCGGAAATGATAAATTCGCTTTCGTGCTGCTCCCGGTAGGCTTTTCGGGCTTTCTCCGTTTTCTGCGCCCGCAGTCCGTCACGGGCTGGCTTGGTCTTGATGTACGCCAATAGCTGTTTCTGCAAGTCCTTTTTCTCCTGCAAGGTGCTTTCCACGGTTTTCAGTTTCCCGGTCACTTCATGCAGTCCGGCACTGGCAGCGGCAAGGGCGGCTTCCAGTTCCTCCGGGGAAGAAAAGCCGGATTCCTCGTAAACGCTCATGGTAGCCGCCATTTGCTTCAAGTTGTGTAAGGTCGCCCATTTCTCATAGCCTTTCCCCTTGCCCTCGGCTTTCTTGGCGGCTATGTCTACCATGCGCTGTACGCTGTCCTGTTTCGGGGCGTTTACAGCAGCTTTGTTGCGCTGTAAGCGGTCTTTTATGCTGCGGGGGTATTCCTGTTGGGGTAGGGGCGTTTCGGCGGCTCTGGCGGCGTTCTGTGCGTTTATGGTGAGTGCTTCCAGTACGGCGGCACGGTCAAAATCATCACCCAGTTTCCGGGCAGTGATGGGCTTCGTCCTGTCCGGCGTGAGATACGATAATCTCCCCCGGCTCTCCTTGACGGTCACGCCCTGTTGTAGCAGCTTCCCGGAAAAATCCTCAAAGGAAACGGCAGAGGACAGGGCGGCTCGGATTGTGCGCCGTAATTTCTCCTTGTCGGTTTCAAACTTGGTCTGTTTGGGCGGCTCTCCCGTGGCGGCTTGGGAAGCGTTCTCCTTATCCAGTGCGGCTTGTCCTTTCCGCTTCGCCCAATACTCACGCTCGGTAATGCGGTTCTTGCTCCCGTTCAGCAAGTCAATCTGATAGAGGTTTTCCCGGTGGCACATCTCCATGACTTCCGCTTTGAAATACTCCATAGCTGCGTCCGTACAGCGGTGCTTGCAGCCCTCCCTTGTGTCGGCTGGTCTTTCCATGTAGGGCAATAGCGGCACTTCGGCAATCCGCAAGCTGTTTATGACGATATGCACATGAATGTTGCCGCTGTGGTTATGCCCGTCTGGGTGAGTACAAACAAGGGCTTGGTGTCCGGGAAAATGCTCTTTACAAAACTGCTCGCCCAACACTTGCGCCCGGTCTACGGTCAAGCCGTTGTCTGATGCGTCACGGGGGTCAAAACTGATAATGTAATGGTGGCTCTTTACGTCCTCACGTTTCTGGTTTTTGCCGTATTTGAGATTGGAGCGCATACACGCTATGGCGAAATCTTCCCCGCCACAATTCAGAGAGGAAATGCGGTAACCGTCACGGGGAACAAGCCGCCCATTCCCGTCCAGTGTGGGCTTCATGGTAAACTCGTCATGTTCAAAAGTTAGGTACTGCTCGGCAGCTCCGTAGTCGGCATTTTTAGAGCTGATATGTTTGAATGTTGCCAACGGCTTCACCTACTTTCTGCAAGACTTCAAACTTCAAGGCGGCAAGCTCCGCTGTGGCGGCTCTTACCTCTTGGGAGAGGGTGTTATAGGGTGCGCCGTACTCGTTCAGACAGCGGGCAATCTGATTCAAGTTGCCGCCGATTTTTCCGTATTCGGCTGTGAGTTTCCCAACGGCAGAGAGTAATTCATCATTGACCGGGGAAACGGTAATGACCGGGCGTATGCTTGACTTGATAAGGGCTTGCCGGATAAACTCGGCTTGGCTCATTTTGCAGAGGGTGACACGCTCGGAAAACTCGGCGTATTCTTCCCCGGTCAAGCGTGTCTTGATTACCCGGTAGCGGTGGGACGTGTTGTATCTTTTCATGGCTTTCAACTCCTTTCTTTTTATGGTTTGCCCTCTCACCAATAGGAGAAAAACAGGGGGCAAAGCGGAAGTGTTTTTTGAAAAATCCGAAAATATTTTTTCGGGGATTTTTCAAGCGGCGCAAGCCGCAAAAAGGCGGGCTTGGGGTGGCAACCCCAACAAGATTCCCATAGGACAAAATGAGCGATTAGCGAAATTTGGTACTGTGGTAGAATCTTGCTCTCGCTCTCGCTCTCGCTTCTCTTTACATTGACAACACAAAGCCCATTTGCTATAATATCGCGAAGAAGAACAGCCATGTTGTTCTAATTTCAGTATCGGAGGTATTCATATGGCAAACTGCAAAAACAGAAACAAGTCTTTTAACTTTGCTAAAAATTCACCGCCGAAAGGCCCAACCACCAGCTCAGCTGGTGGAATGGGATAGCCCCCCTGGGGCAAAACCTTTGCATTTCCGCCTAAAGGCGGTCTAGCAAACCGTTCTTTCTTTACTGGTAGTCCGCTTAAAAGCGGCTCTCTTTTAATGCTCCATCCTATCCCTTTCGTACTGCTCTTGAATATACTTCTTTATCGTTTCTTCGTTGACATTACCGACCGTTTCGCAATAATATCCTCTTGCCCAGAAGTGACGGTTTCCTTTCTCTCTATATTCTGGATGCCTGTCAAATATCATAAGCGCACTCTTGCCCTTAATAAGACCTACAGCCTTTGATACGCTCAACTTGGGCGGAATTGATACATACATATGCACATGATCGGGAAGCGTAGCCGCCTTTATGATCGTTACCCCTTCCATTTTGCACACCTTTCCCAGAATCTCTCCTACATCTTTCCTTAACTCTCCGAACATTACTTTCCTGCGATATTTCGGAATAAATACAATATGGTACGTGCAATTGTACCGGCTATGTGCTAAACTATTATTATCCATATAGATATACCTCCGTTGTTTCTAAAGTGGTTTGCTAGACCCACTTCTATTATACAACGGGGGTAATTTTTTGGTACTCTGTTCACCGCCACTTGCATCTGTTATTCCCCCAGCTCAGCTGGGGGATTGATACTGTTTCATTCAAAGGCATATTCTGTCTACCTGCTGTTCCGATTTGTCTTTTCCCTGGCGGCTTCTATGTCCACAGTGCTTTCCATCGTGTACCACCTGGAGGTGGTGCAGCTGGATGCTTTCCAGCTTGTCCTGGTAGGGACGGTTCTGGAGACCTCCTGCTTTCTGTTCGAGATACCCACCGGTGTGGTGGCGGATTTGTATAGCCGTCGGCGCTCGGTGCTGATTGGAATGTTCCTCTACGGCCTGGGCTTTCTGATGGAGGGTGCGCTACCGTGGTTCGCGCCGGTTCTGCTGGCCCAGGTTGTCTGGGGTTGCGGTGATACCTTCATCACCGGCGCTCTGGAGGCGTGGATTGCCTCGGAGGAAGAGGACAAACCCATAGACAAGGTGTTCCTGCGGGGCAGTCAAATGGGGCAAATCGGCGGCGTTCTGGGCGTGGTGCTGGGCACACTGCTGGGAAACATAAACCTGCAAATGCCTGTCATCTTGGGGGGCAGTTTGTGCTTGTTGTTGGGGCTGGTGTTGGTTCGCATCATGCCAGAAACCAACTTCTCCCCTGCTATTGAGGAACGGCAGGGCTTGCTTAAAGACTTTGTCTGCCTGTTCAAGCTCAACCTGGGCTTTGTGAAAGGCGCACCTGTGTTGCTGGCGCTCTTAGCAATCACACTATGCGGGGGACTTGCCAGTGAAGGCTTTGACCGGCTCTCCACCGCTCATTTTCTGGATGACACGGTAATACCCGTTATCGGGCCGCTGAACAGCGTCACTTGGTTCGGTGTTATCAGTCTTATCGGCAGCGGCTTAGGTATTCTGGCTTCTCAGTTGCTCATCGCCCGCATGGAGAAAAAAGGGACTGTCAGCCGAACCAGTGTGGTCATGTCCACCAGCGCCGGGTATATCCTGTGCCTGGTTCTCTTCGCGGTGGGGCGGAGCTTTTGGTTCATGTTGTTGGTGTTCCTGCTGGCGGGGCTTATGCGCACCATCAAGGAGCCTGT
The DNA here is from genome assembly GCF_000403395.2 of Anaerotruncus sp. G3(2012). Taxonomy (GTDB): domain Bacteria; phylum Bacillota; class Clostridia; order Oscillospirales; family Ruminococcaceae; genus Anaerotruncus. The sequence goes on from NZ_KE159663.1 coordinate 10,577, forward strand.
GCTGGCCGCCTGGATGAACGACCATGTGGATGAGAAAATGCGCGCCACAGTCTTTTCCACCAGCGGACAGCTGGACTCTTTCGGGCAGATCATCGGCGGGCCTATTGTGGGGCTGGTAGCCCAGCAGGTGTCCATACCCTGGGGGCTGGTCTGTACCGCTTTCCTGCTGTTGCCCGCGCTGTTCTTAGTGCCGGTGGCGGGAAAGAAGCGGGATTGATATGGCATAGTTAAGTTTACTGACGAGCGGGAGATTACTTCCGCTCGTCTTCATTTAGTAGCGCAAAATTTGAGGACTCTTTATTTCCTTATTCGGTATAGCGGAGGCGGCTGTCAATTCGACATAATTTTCTTGTGATACTTTACCGTACATGAGCATTCGCGCCAGGGTTGTCATTGCCGTAACCTTCCAGCAGGTTGATGACGCCCCAGATACCGAGGCCGGCTCCCAGTGCGATCACGAGGGTCTGCAAAACGTCGATTGCGCTGTTGAAAAATTCCATACTTTAATTTAGCCGGAATCGCTTTGTGGTTAGTGTTGGTTCATAGGCATACAAAAGCCGGACAACAAAACCGCCCTGCGTTTTGGGCGGCTCGATTCCGGCTATCCTCCTTCTTCATTTTTTTGTTGAGCTGTCCGCTTTGTACGCCAATGGCCTCAACCGAGGCAGGTTTCAGGGACCCTGGCGGGTAGATAAGATCACTCCTTTCTCGCGGAACGGGATTATTCGCCCTCGGTGTCTACGTCAACTTCAAACACATCGTAGACCTCGTTGGGTTTTGGTTTGAGCCGGGTGGACAAAAACGCTTCAATGTCAAAGGCGTTCTTATCGTCCGCGTCGGCGGTGTACTGGAAATTGGGGTGCCTGGTGATGTCATACTTATCCGACAAAAACGGGCGGACGCCCCGCAGCTGGAGGATACATTTTCCCCCGTCCATCACCGCAAGCTCATCCTGGCTCATCAACTCTTTCCCCAATTTCTGATAGTTGAGAGAGTGGGAGGTTTCCCGTCCCCGGCTCTCCCCGGTGTTGTAGGTGTCAATGGTTTCTTTTCCCAGGGCGGCGGCTAACTCCTTTAAGGTGGTGGGTTCCTTGCCGCCCAGAAAGATGGAAGTGTCCATATTTCCGATGATGGTGTCGGCGTTGTCCTTGTAGATGGCCTTTAACTGGGACTGCGCCTGCAATACCAGACAGGCGGAAATCTCCCGGCTTCGGATGGTGGCTACCAGCTTTTCCAGCTTTGGAATCTGCCCGATGTTGGCACACTCGTCAATCAGGCAGCGCACATGGACCGGGAGCCTGCCGCCGTACACATCGTCCGCTTTTTCACAGAGCAGATTAAACAGCTGGGTATAGCACATGGAAATCAGGAAGTTAAAGCTGTCATCGGTATCGCTCATAATAAGGAACAGGGCGGTTTTTTTGTCCCCCAGGGTGTCCAGTTCCAGCTCATCATAGGCTGTGACCTCCCGCAGCTCGGCAATATCGAATACCGCCAGCCGCGCGCCGCAGGAAATCAGTATAGATTTTGCGGTTTTGCCCGCCGCCAGCTTATATTTTTTGTACTGCCGCACCGCGAAATGGTTGGGCTTCTCGGATTCCAGCGCGTCAAACATCAGGTCAACGGGGTTTTTGTATTCCTCATCGTCCTCCCGGACCTCCATCGCGTTAATAAACTCAATCAGGGTGGAGAAGTTCTGTTC
>NZ_KE159664.1:0-14824 GCF_000403395.2 Anaerotruncus sp. G3(2012)
AATCCGTTCCATAGTCAAATAAGGCGGACAAAAACCGCGCTTTACAGAGCGATCTGTACGCGCAGTATGCCCGAGATGTACAGGCCCCCAATCTGAACATAACACCTGAAATCCTGTTTAACAATCCACCGTTGGATAATATGGCGCTGCTTGACCATAGGGCGAAGGGTTATCCAAAGGCAAATAGGCCCGCAGGCGCTCCGCCAATGTCGTCAACTATGATTGCCCAACATTTTGAAATACTTACCTTCAGGACTGATCGTAACCGAGCGCTACAGGTTGCTACCCAATGTTATACGGGTGATGATAACGGTCGGGTTTTTTTGCGTACACGGCATCGGGACAATAACGATTTTAGTTATACTGGATGGCAGGCGTGGAAAGAGGTCGCAACCTGCGTTTGCGCAGACATGGAATGGAAAGAACTACCTATGACAGATAGGTTTATCTATTGGAATGATGATAAAAGTTTAAGGTTGCAGTACCGGAAGGGATATGATGCTATTTACGTTGCAGGAGTTATTAAGCCTGCGGAGGGAGTAACTTTAGCATATGATGAATTGATTGCAACGCTTCCTGCGGGCTATCGTCCTTCGAGGTTATGGTATCAGCTATGTGCATTAAGTGGCGGAGGCTATTTTTGTAGGATTCGAGTAGATAAAGGTGGGGGTATAGTAATTTCTGGATATGATCCAGATGGAGCAGGCGCGATAAAGAATAGTATTGAAATCTATTTGACAATCCCACTTTAAATTGGAATTGTTAAGTTGACCCACATTCCGACCTTAGCAGATGCCTGGGCACTGGCATTGAGAGAGTTGATGTATATGCGGCCATCCAGATCTATCCTGTACGGCCAAAAAGTTTTATTATTGTCCACACATACTCCTGTCCAATAATGCTGCTTAGGTCTATATCCCTCTGGAAGGTATGCGAATATCTGGTTCTCATCGCTCAAAGCATCTTCTAGTTTGATAATTCCTGTAACATAGGTGATTTTTCCATCTGCGCCCTTCCGGTATCTTAATGCCGCAGCTCCGTCACTGTTTGAATTTGTCCATCCGTTTACCATCGGGAGAGGTTTCCACTCCTTGTCTGCGCAGGCGCAAGTTGCAGCTTGTGTCCAATCGGTACTCCAGACCCTACTCCAAACCCTGCGCATGTAGATGTTTTGACCAGTAAAGCCAAACGCAACCACATTTTTCCTTAACCCATCAGACAGAATAACATAGAAATATTCGCATAGTGTCGGTGGGCGGTCTTCAGCGTTATAAAGAGGGGACTGATTATCTCCAAACGCGATCACGGTACCGCCATCACTCACAGCATTAACCATTTCCAGTACGGTTGTGTAATTCTGGTAATCTCTTTTAGAATCCAAAACCGTTCTGGATTTGTCCGCCTTATTTGACATTTGCGTTGATATAGCATCAAACTGACCAGCATAGGACTGCGTTAAAAATTGCAGATTTTCTCCATCAACGACCGCAACCACCTGCGTTCCCTGCGCAAATGCACCAGCGGGCAGAGCCGTCCCTTCAAGCGTGACCGGGTTCTTACCCAGTCCATTGACGGAGATTGTATCACCCGCAGCCCATCCTGCTGTCGCAGTAAACCGCATAATCGCGCCCTCACCGGTCAGAGTGTGGGCTGTTCCACTTTTGGCATGTACATAGGTGTTCAGGATACCGCTGGATCTTGCAGCATCCATCTCCGCACACAGGCCACCGATGTCCTGATTGTATTTCTCGTTCCAGTCTGGGGTTCCCTTTATCAACGGGCTAAATTCCATATCGTTTCAATCTCCTTTCAGACGTTCAGCAATAATTTGATGTACAGGCTTTCCGCATTCTCAAAGGTCAGCGTATAGATGCGGTCGCTGATCTTATGCAGTGTGGGGTTTCCCAGTCGCGTAAGCTCCCGGATGGTATACACTGTCAGGGTATCGGCATCCGGATAACTCTGGCGGCAGGGGCATTGTACCAGCTCGGAGCCGCCCGCCGGGCCATCCCCCGCCCCGCCCGCGCCTGCGGTATACTCCCCCATGAGCAGCAGCACGTCCGGATAATCGCCCAGATCATGCCGGATTGTAACGAGCGGCCAGTCCGGGACGCTCGCCGCCAGATAATCCGCAAGCGGGACACCGTCCGGCATCAGCACCTGTCCAGCTGTGGTCAGCGGCGCATAGGGCACATCCCTGCCATCCTTACGCTCCCGCAGGACAAACGGGATCAGCCCTGTCCTATCTGCCATCTGCCGCCACCGCCTTACGACACATCGGGCGTGGAGGTGTCAAACCACCAGTCCCCCTCCTGTGCATCCTCCGGGGCGGTGTCGCCGACCGTAATCTTCGCCCGGCCCCTTACCTCATCCATGACCGCCTTAACCGCTTTTGGCGTCGCCGCCGTCGTCTCATCCTCACTGTCGGTGGCGCTGCTCAGCTGCACAATGCCCTTGTCTGTCAGTGTGGCGTCGGGTATCTCCAGATCGTCCCATGTGATGGTAACCGCCCCGGTTTTGCCGTTGACCGAAATCACCGCGCCCCGTGTCGCGCTGTCGATCCAGCCTGCCGGTTCGCCGTCAGCGTCCCAAATCCAGACGGTATCGGTCGATCCAACGACCGCGAAATCTCCGGCATTCGCAGAGGGCAGCGCTTCCCGCAGGGCTTCCGGGGTCGCGTAGTAGCCCTTGTTATGCTCCAGCAGCGACGGGATCAGGGACAGTGGCAGCCGCCCTTCCTCATCCAGCCCCGCGTAGCCGCCGGCTTTGTTTTTGTTGGCTGCATCCTCCTTTGCTTCAAAGGCCGCGATCTGACCGTCCGTCAAAAACCGGTGCTGCGGGTCGGTCTCGACCTGTGCCGCCACCGTTTTGGGATAACGATCCTCCCATTTTCCGTTCACAAATACTTTCTGCGTGTAGTTCTGCGCCATACTTTCATTCCTCCTGCTTTAAACTTTACAGCGCGCCCCAGATTACAGAGGTATCCCCGGGCGGGCCTGCGCTGAATACCATGTTTTTGACCGCAATTACGTCTGCTGGGACGGCGGGAGCACTTCCCCCTTCACCACACAGCAGCCGGAGATATACGGCTTCGAGTTCGTTGCCCTGATACAGAACCACATATTCGGTATGGCTGAGTTGCCGCAACTCCTTGTTGATCCCCGGCCTTGCCGCATCCTTTGTGGTGTAGACGGCCAGCCTGTTTTTGTCGAGACATTCCGCTTTTGCCGGTATCTGCATCAGGCTGGTTCCGCCCGCCGGACCGCTGCCCGCTTCACCCATGCCCGCGCCGTATTGATAGGCAAACGCCAGCACCTGCGGATAAGTCCCCAACCGGTGATCCAAAGTGACCAGCTCGGTCTCCGGATGATCCTCCCGGTTATGTTCCCGGATCACCTGCTTCAGTTCCGCTTCCAGCTCTTCGCGGGTCACATTGTCCACCGACGCGTCCACGACAAACTGCACCGCATCCACATTCGTAAACAGCACATGCAGCCAGAGGGTCAGCTTGGACGCGATCCCGTCCAGGATCAGGGCCTTGGCGGTATCCGGGAAGTTACTGACCACAATCAGGTTCCCCGAATCATCCAACAACCCGACCTCCCGGACAGTAAATCCGCCCACCGTCCCGTCCAGCACGATCTTGACGTCCACCATGTTTGGTGACACGGCGTTGACCTTCTTTTCGGCGATCTCCCCGCGCCACACCTCGTTTTTGATTTCGGTCATGTCGGGTGTGGGGATGTAATAGCTTCCGCCGCCATCCCCGACCACCGCAGTGGTGATGTTGATTTTCGGTCCGTCCAGCGTGTAACCAGCTAGCTTTTGGTTCCCCAGATCGGTGACCATGGTTTTATATTTCCGCTCATCGGTCGTAATGACCACATTCCCGTCTATGTCCGCCATTATGCATCCATCCTTTCCTCGGGGTATAGTTCTACCGTCTGCTGCACAGAGACAAACCCGTCACTTCCGGCCCCGACGGCCAGCTCTGCCTGCTCGGCCAGGGCGGGCCAGATTTCCACCGTCTGCGCAGCCACTGCCGCAACCCCGATCTGATTATTTCCGGCCTCGGCCAGCTCGACCGATACCGGCAGCTCCGGCCAGACCTCCACCGTATGAGCCGCGGTAACGTATGCTCCGGTATGGTTCGTCCCGGAAACCTCTCCCTCAAGGGAGATTCCCTCCAGATGGGAACGCAGATTTTTGTAGTACCAGATCCGGCTCAAAACCCGCCGCTGCCGGTCCTCTGAAACGCCGTCCTGCACCGGCAGGAATAGCCGGAAACAGTAGGGAGACCCGCCATATTCAAACCATTCCTCCACCCAGGCCCCGGGAAAGATGTCCCCCAGAACCGTCTCCACCGCGTATTTCGTCCCCAGCGTCCGATGGACGTTCCAGTTGTCCCGCAGCACCCGACGCTTTTCCTCGAGGGAATATTCGCTGTCCCACCAGTCCACCTTGAAGTCGTATGCCAGGATATCGAGCAGCTTTTCATCCAGCCGGAATACATCCGGATAGATTCGCAGCCGGTCGATCTCCTCCGGCCGCTGTGACAGTATTCCGGCCATGGCGTCGGCCAGCGCAACGACCGACCTGTCCAGCCGCAGGGCGACCGGCAGGGTCTCCAGCAGATTTTCCCGCGTCAGTCCCCGGCTACTCATCCTCACAGCCTCCGTTCAGGACGGACACCCGCTGCACCTGCCCGACCTGCGGGACGGTCATGGTGATCTCGTATTCCTGTGTTCCCAGCGTCATCCGGCCATCCCGCAGCGGCTGAAAGGATGGGGCGCGTAGGTCCACCCGCTTGATCCCGGCCTGCATCAGCAACTGATAAAGCTTGGACGGGTTGATGTCCCGCCCGAGCTTCGCGCTCTGCCATTCGATGTAATCCTGCACCGCCTGTTCCACCAACCCTTGAAGCTCGGCGGAACTGACGGGAGAATCCGCGTGGCTGTACCAGGTCAGGTCGATTTCATAGGGCACGATCTCTGGATCGCCCATCCGCACATGGTCGGTGAACGGCCGCACCCGGTCGGCGCTGCATCGCTCGTATACCGCCTTCTTGATCTCCTCCCCGGCCGGTCTCCCGCCCTTCATCAGGACGTAGAGGTAAACCTCCCCCGGCGACGGGGAATTCGGGACCACGTCCGCGATCCCGGTGGATACCTGCATGGCGTGATAGGCATAGCTCCCGGTGCTACCCGCGGTACTCCATCCGTCCTGGCTCAGCCGCAGCAGGTGGTAGTATTCCTCGTCGGTTGCGGCGTCTGCCCCGCCCTCCGATTCGGTGACATTGCGGCAGACGGTGCAGTAACTGTACAAATCCACAATCGTGTCGATCTGTCCAGGGAGATACCCGTTTCCTGCTGTCCCCGGCGTCTGGCAGACCACCTCAACGTCCACGGACGTTTTCCCGACCGGAATCAGGGCATCTTCTTCTGTCTCCCAAACCAGCGCCCCGCCCGCGTCCGACACCCGCGTCCCCTTGGGAATCAGGATTGGGAACGGCTGCCCTTGGGAGATTTCAAACCGCACACGACATCGGGCGGATTTTGCGCCCGGCCGTTCGTGCTCCAGGAACAGCTCCCCCAGCGCATCAAGGTTTTCCCCCTCCGCCCAGCTCGGAATATTCTGGTTGCCGGTGTAGTTGTTGAGCGCCCGTTCCTGTAGGATCGCCGCCGTATGCCAGCGCAGGAACAGCATCTCAGGGCTGGCCGGTTGGACGGTCATGCCGGTCAGCTTCTCATACGCCGCGAGCGCCTGCGACAGGAGCGCCTGCGCATCCATCGGTACAAACTCATATTCCGGATTCCTGCTCATCGTTAATCTCCACCTCCACTGTTGGGATCAGTTTCCCCGGGTCGGACGGGTCCTCCACAAACTCCACATTCAGGACGGTGACCCGGGGCTCCCACTCCTCAACCGCTTCCCGGATGTCTGAAATCATCATGACCTTTGCAACCGGGATCGGGCGGTCCAGGATACTGGCCGCAATCCCGAAATCCCGGTAGAGCGGCACCGACCCTCTGGGGGTGGACAGCAGCACTGCGATATTTTGCAGGATCGAGGACAGCGTGTCCCTCTCCTGAAACCGGATGTTCCGAAGATCGGTCGCGCTCACAAGATAACTCATCTTTTCACCGCCTCGCATATTCCTGTAGGTTGACGGATACCACAACCACCGACAGGTTCCCGCGCCGGTCGAATGTTTTTGCTTTGACGCTGTGACCGGTAATCACCCAACGGTAGGTCCCATACGCCTTGCTGCCGATGGTCAGCGGCAGGGTTCTGCCCTCGCTCTCATACTTGGCGATTTTGGAGATCTCCCGCGCAGGGGACGCGCCTAACTGGGTAGATAAAGTCATGTCGAAGGAGATCTTGTCCGGGTCCACACCGGTAAACTCCAACAGTCCCCGGCCCAGATGCCGCTGGTGGGCCGCATACCGGGCGGACCCCGACCATTGGAAGTTGTCCAGCGTGCGCACCACTGAGGACGACACGGTAAACGCGATGTCCCCCAGACAGCCGATCATTGCCATGGCTGATACGCCCCCAATACGAAGCCGTGCGCGTTCTCGACCGGCAGGAACAGCGTGACCACCTTATCCCCCACGTTTGGCAGCCATGGCTTGACGATTAGATCGTGCTTGTGCTTCTCAAATTTCGCCGCCCCTTCGCCGTCCGGCCCTTCATACTCGGTCCGCTGCGGCTCGCCATCATAATCCGGGATGTGTGGGTGCGAGTCGAGTACAGCCAGCCAATCGGAGCTCATCTCGTCGCTGCTCTCAAACAGCACACGGGCGGTACGGTTGCCCGGATTCACCGCCGCAACAACGCCCACACGCACCAGATTTTGCAGGACGTTTGTCTCATCCATCAGTATCCCTCCAATACGCTCCGCAGCCGGATCCTGGTTGTGTAGCCTGACCCATCCACCGTATGTACCGCCTGGCTGATGATGTATTTGCAGTCCCAGCCGCCGAACCCCCGAAGCCGCACCGTAACGCCCGCCACCAGCGCGGGATTGCCGACCATCGTAAAGCTGGCGGTCTTGGCGAATTTGTTGTGCAGCCGCAGCATCTTTTCCGCCAGCATTTTCGCCTCCCCCGGGCTGGCCACCCGCGCGGCAACCTCCAGCTGCTGCCCATTTTTGACCTTGTCATCAGTGGCAATCCCGGTGATGCACTGGCCCTTTGCGGGATTCTCGTACCGCACCCGGCAGGATGCATACTGCGTATCCGCCGTACCCGTCCCGATCTGATACCGGGTATAGGACCCGTCCCCGCGCCGGATGGTCAGAATCTCGTTCTTGGCTTCATATTCCGCCTGATCGAAGAGCACGAGAATCTTGTTGGTTGCCTTGAGGGAGATGCCCGCTTCATGGCAGAGCCTGCGCAGCAGGGCAATATCGCTTGTCCTGATCTGCTCCACCCGGGCATAATACGGATTGACAGACGATTCGTACATACAGATCATCCCGCTGTTTGCGGCCATCTCATTGGCAATTCCGGACAGAGTGTACCCTTCCCACGCCTTTGACTTTTTTGTCTGGCGGATTGCGGCGTGGAAGGGCAGCGAGGTCGCCTTGATGGTGATCTGGTTCGGTGGGCCGGACGCGTCCACCGAATCCAGTTCGAACGTCCCGAACGGCAGCAGGACGTCCTTGCCGTTGCTGTGCTGGTTCTCCCGCAGAAGCACCGCTTCGATTGACAGCTTTTCCGCCGCTGCCGCCTCGATCGCGTCCATCAGCCACTGTTCGGTCCATATCCGTCCCCGGTCCTGGAGGGTAATCTGAAGATCGTCGGTCTCGTCCTCCTCGTTGTCGGTATAGGAGACCGACAGCAGATACGGTCGAATAGACTTGGTGATGTCCACCCCGTCAAAGGCAATCTCCGCCACCGTCCGGCGGGCCATATTCCGATTGCTCATTGCTGCCTCCCTTTCTTTTTATTGTGTAAAATTATGTATTTTAATCTTGACAAAATGTGTAATATTGTGTATAATATAATTGTCAGGAGGGAAACTATGAACCCACGAAAAGAAACGATCCGGCTTCTGGAAGCACACGGGTTTCTCCTCGCCCGGCATGGAGGAAATCACGATATCTACTTCCATCCCGAAACCAGGCTTACGATCCCTGTGAAGCGACACGATTTTGACGAGGACGACATGAGATACATCCTCAAGGAAGCGAAGATCGACAAAAACCAGATGGGAAAGCGGAAGGGAAAGAAATGACCCTTCCCCTTTTCCGAGCCAACAAGGAGGCATATGATGCATTACACCTATACTGCGGTCATTACGCCCGGAGAGGGCAAGTACTATGCCTGCGTACCCGACATTCCCGGCTGCATCACCACCGGCCGGGACATTGAGGACGCGGTCAGCCAGATCACCGATGCTTTGAGCGGGTGTCTGGTGGTGTGGGAGGATCAGAACCTTCCCATCCCATCGGCTACTCCGCAGCCTGGGGTTTCCCACGGCCAGGACGATATTCTGACGCTGGTCAGCGTTGATACGATTGCCTACCGGGCACAGACCGACACCCGCGCGGTGCGAAAAAATGTATCCATCCCCGCATGGATGGCCGCTATGGCTGAGCGGAAGGGGATCAACTGTTCTAAAGTCCTACAGGACGCCCTCATCCAGCAGTTCTCCTGACAACCCGCCCCGTAAACCCGGGGCGGGTTCATTTTTTCTGTTTCCAAGGCGGAAGTCCGCCGCTTGCCCGCTGCGGGATATCCGGAATCACAAGCCTTACTCCTGCCGGAAAGATGTAAGCCCCCAGCAGAGTATGCCTCATGTTGGCGCGCATCAGCAGCCCGGTATGATCGGTGCTGCCCATCTGGTCCTGCGCGATGCTGTCCCACATGTCTCCCTGAGTTGTCACATAGTATTTCATGCCATCCGCCGCCTTTCCCGATCCGCCAGCATACCCGACACGACATCCTGTACCCGCTGGGCAAAATCGTCCCCGAATTCCTGCAATGACGCCACCGTTTCGGGCGTCGCGTTCCCCTGAATGTTGAAGGAAACCTGGATACTCACCGGAGAGTTGTCTGCGCCGCCAACCGGCGCAACCAGTGCGGAGAGGGCGGGCTGTGCCCGCATGGACGCGGTCTGTCCCGCATCCATGACCTTTTCCCCACCGTTGAACCAGACCAGCTCCGGCCCCTCCTCGCCGACCAGTGCAAAGCCAGGTTCGGCGCTCTGGGTGCCGGATGCGTAGGCATTTTGCGGAGCAACTGACACACTGCCCCCGCCGCCGGAAAGCGCGGCAGCGGCAGCGGAACCCAGCCGCCCGTACGCTTCCCGCACCTGCGGCAGCATCCCTTCCGCCGCGTCCAGATACCCCTGAATGGTCGCCTGCCCGCTTTTGAGGGCTTCGTCCCCCAGATCCATGGCGGAGATCTGCTCCGTCAGACGATTCTGGATTGCGTCCATCTCGCTGCTGAATCCGGTTTGCAGGTCCGCGATACTCTGCGCTGCTTCCGACTGTGCATCCTGAAGCGCCTGCCACTGCTCCGCCATTTCCACCAATGTATCGGTATCGCCCGCATTGACCGCATCTGCCAGCCCCGCAATCGCGTTGACACTGTCGGCGCTCCCGTCCGCAAAGCTGGCCAGCATCGCTCCCAGCCCTTCAATCTCCGAAGTCTTGTCCAGGAGCAGGTCCATGTTGGCCGCATAATCTTCCCAATATTGCCGCTGTCCCTCAATGTTGGAGGCCATGTTGGCCGCGCTGGTCGCGGATACAGCGGCGGATTTGTCCCAGACCGCATACTGTCCCTCTACCGATTCCAGCGCCGCGGCATAGGATTCGTTGTAGGCGTCCACCAGCAGCTGCACATGGCTGGCTGTATTGTCGATCACGCCGGTCAGGAGGTTGATCTGGCCTGCCGCCTCCTGCGACACTCCGGCCTGCTCGGCCAGAACCGCGTTGTAATCCCGGAGCGCATCCTGTGCGGACAGCGCTGCGGTCTCCCCCTGCTCAATCGCGATATTCAGATTTTTCAGGGTATTTTGGGTCTGTTTCTGTTCGAGCTTCAGCTCTTTCAGGCGTTCCGCCTGCTCATAATATTCCGCTGTCAGGTCTGTCCCGTTGCGGCTCGCTTCCCACGAAAGCTCTTTCAGCCGCTCTTCCAGCGGCTCCCGCTGTTTCTCGATCTCCGTGAGCCGGATTTCCGCAGCGGTCCGGTCCAGCTTGTTTTTAGCCAGCTCTTGTTCTGCCGCCGCCTGCTTGGACAGCAGGTCGGTCAGCTTATCTGCCCGGGCCTGCTCCTCCGCGTTTTTCTGCATGGCTGCGATCGACGCTTCCAGTGCGGCGGTGCCGCCCTCGATCGAGTTGGTGGTCAGGTCGATCTGGCCGGCCAGCTCGGGCATGACCTGTGTCAGCAGGGTCAGCGTGTTTCGGTAATCCTCATTTCCGGCCACATTGCCGCCCGTCGCGGCTTCGATCTCCTTCAGCCGGGAAATATACAGATTGGCGGTGTCGATGCCCGCCTGTGTTTCGGTGGCAACCAGCCCGATCGAAAGGCCCGCCTGCTGTGCCGCCTCGCCCAGATCGCTCGCCGCCCGGGTCAGTTCCTCTACCTCCGGTACGCCTTCATGCGCCCGCTGGTACATCCCGTAGATCGCCCCGCCCAGAGCGCCGACCGCAGCGCCTACCCCGAGGATAATACCTGCGGGGCCGGTGAACATCGCCGCAAGATCGAGCGCCTTAGCCACCTTGGTAACAGCCGTATAGGCGGTTATCCCGGCGGTCAGGGCAGCGACCGAACCGACCACGCCGGTGACCGCGCCCACCACGCCCGGAGAATCCTGCACAAACTGGTCTGCCCCAGCGAACACCTCGGTCCCAACCTTGTACAGATCTCGCATAGCCGGGGTGAACTGCTCCCCGACCGAGGTTTTCAGCGCGTCCCATGCGGACTTCATCAGGACCAGCTGTCCATTCATGTTGTCCAGCTTGATTTCAGCCATCCGCTGCGCGGCCCCGGCGCTGCCGTAGATGCTCTGGGTCAGGCTGTCCACGTCCGCCTGACTGGCGTTGATGATTGCCAGCATCCCGGACATGGCCTCCTTGCCAAAGATGGTGCTTGCCGCCGCTGTCTGCTCCGCCTCGCTCAGCTCCGAGAAGGAGGAGCGCAGGCTGTCGGTCAGCTGTGCCAACGACTTCATGGTCCCGTCCGCGTTGGTCATCGAGATGCCAAGCCGCTCCATCTCCCCGGCCTGCTTTTTGGTCGGGGCGGACAGGTTTGCCAGCGCTGTTTTTAAGGTGGTACCCGCCTGGCTGCCCTTGATGCCGCTGTTGGCCATGAGACCCAGCGCCACCGCCGCGTCCTGTGCCGAATATCCCAACGTCCCACACAAGGGGGCCGCGTACTTGAACGATTCCCCCAGCATCGAGACGTTGGTGTTGGATTTGGTGGCAGCCGCAGCCAAAATATCCACGAAGCGGTTGGTATCCTGCGCGGTCATCCCGAAGGCGGTGAGGGCGTCGGTCACGATGTCGGACACCGTCCCGAGCTCTTCTCCCGAAGCCGCCGCCAGCTGCATGACCCCATTAAGGCCGGCTGTCATGGATGCGGCGTCCCATCCGGCCATGCTCATATACTGCATGGCTTCGGATGCTTCCTGTGCGGTGAATTTCGTAGCCGCGCCCATCTCCTTGGCTTTTGCGGTCAGAGACTCCATCTCGTTGGCGGTCGCTCCGGAAAGCGCCTCCACTGTGGACATGGAGGACTGAAAATCCCCGGCGATGGTGATGCAGTCCATGTATGCGCCGCCGATTTCGTGCAGCGCGGCGGCGACCCCGGCGGCTGCAATAGCGCTCTGCACCGCCCCGAACGACTGGGCGGTCTTTTCCCCGAAGGTCAGCGCGCCCTTGGCTGCTTGCTCCTGTTGGGCGGTCAGCTCCGCAAGCTGGGCGGACAGCCTGGTCTGCGCTTCCCCCAGATCATCTGTACTGATCTCCGCGCCTTTGAGCGCTTCAGCGGTCGCGCCCAGCTTCTGTTTCTGCCGGGTCAGGGCGTCCTCGGCGTTTTTGATCCGCTGTTCCAGCTTGAGCTTTTCCCGGCTGAGGGATGCGGTGGACCCAGTGGTTTCGTCGATCTCGGTTTGCAGCAGCGCGTACTGCTTTTTCAGGTTGACCAGCTTGTCCTCGGTCGCGGCAATCGCGCCCTGCTGCTTCTGGTACGCCGCAACATTGGACTGGGCCTTGTGCAGCTCCGCAATCTCGCCGCCCAGCTTTGCAAACTCGGCCTGCGCCTTGGTGAACGTGCCGTGAAAGCCGCTGTTCATCTGGGCATTCAGGATAAAATCAATCTCGTTAAGCTTTCTGCCCACCATCAGCCGGTTTCCCTCCGCTCTGCTATTACAGCGTTATTCGCCTCGATCCACTTCCCCAGCTCCCACAGGGGGCAGTCCAGCCACCTGAAAACATCTGTGTGGTTATTCTGCGCCAGCACCAGGCATTCCCGCCGGAGGTTCAGGATACCCCCGACGCGATTAAGAAAAAACGCGCCTGGCTGCAAATTTTTAAAAAGTCCGCGATGGGCAGCGCCTCCAGCATCCCGGCACTGATCCGCTGGCCAACCTGCCCGCGTCAGGTGCACGCCCGTACAGCCATCCCCGCCAGATAATCCTCCGACCAGAGCGCGTTGACCAGCGTTTTCTGCTTTTTCGCCAGCTCGGTCTCGATGGCAAGGCTGTCCTGGCCGGTGAGGATGGTCCAGTCAAACTCGAGCACCTCGAAGGTCGTCCCCTCATAACTGAGCGGCTTTGTAAGAGGGTGCTTATAGGTCTCGAAGTTAATTCCGGCATCCTTCATCTCCTGCGCGATTTTGGACACCCTCGCCGCCTGGTCCACCGCCTTTTGTACGCTGGCGATCGCGCCCTGAAACTTCGGTTTGGTTTCTGGAGTCATTGAAATCTCTCCTTTAAAAAATATGTGTTGATACGTGTTTTTTCTATTGACACACGTGCTTGCACGTGCTATAATAGAATCAGGAGGTGAGGAAAGATGAAACGCAAGGACATCGACAAGGCGTTGAAAAAAGCCGGCTGGATCATCTCCCACGGCGGCAGTCACGACCTTGCCACCCACCCCCAGAAGCCGGGGATCAAGATTGCGATCCCCCGACATAAAGAAGTCCCTGAATTTACAGCACGGGGAATTCTGGAGGATGCAGGGCTGAAATAAGCCCTGCACCTCTTCTCAAAAATTTTTAGGAGGTGTATCTCGTGAAATACGCATATCCTGCAATTTTCACCCCGATTGAAGATGGAATGTTTGACGTAAAGGTTCCCGATCTTCCCGGATGTCGTACTTTCGGTACAAATCTGGCCGATGCGGTCTTTATGGCCGAGGATGCTGCATCCATGTGGCTATGGGATGCCGAGAACAAGAAGGAACCTATTCCCGCCGCTACAGAAGTCCCTCAGGTGGAAAGCCCGCAGTTTGTCAGTATTGTTGCAGCGGATACGGACGAATACCGTCGAAGGAATGATTCCCGCGCCGTTAAAAAAACCCTTACGCTGCCCAGTTGGCTGAACGCCCGGGCGGAACAGGCGGGCGTCAACTTCTCGCAGGTCTTGCAGGAAGCCCTGAAAGAACGTCTCGGCGTCCAATAACCCCTTTACAGCCTCCCTTGCCGGGGAGGCTGTTTTTTATGCCTTGCCCAGCGCCCGGCGCACATCCGCCATGTAATCAACGTCCCCGATGATACACCGCATGTTGCGTTTGTCGATCTCCCACAGCCGCTTTCCCTTGCGGTATGCGGCATAGTAATAGACCTCAAACTCCCCGGACACATCTGCGGCCGACATGGGCGCGACCGTCCCCGGCGCGATGCTCTTGGTCTGTACCAGCATGACGTATTTTTCCGCCCACATACCCGACTCCGCCTTCTCGACCTCCCAGAACTCCTCTGCTACCCGCAGGTCGAGCAGATGCTGTCTAGGGGCCGCAAGGCTCGCGGCGGCCTGCGTCACGGTCAGGAAGTTGATGGTCGCGCTCATGGCGTCCACCATGCCGATCAGGGGCACGTTCATATTGCCCATCATCCCCGCGCCGCTGATGGACACGGTCGGATAGGCGATGGTGGGCAGCTGTACCTTGGCAACCCCCAACAGGTTCACACTGTCCTCATAGACTTCCAGATTGATATAGGCTGCTGCCTGCTGACTCATTTACCGTCCCTCCTTATTCGGATAGTGCGGCCTGCACATAGTCCGGGTCATATTCCAGCGTGAAGTCGATCTCCTGCGCCGGGCTGGGCGGCGTGATGTAGATATGGATCCGCAGGATCCCCGCCATGAGATCCAGCAGCGGGTTTTCCTCCGCGAGCATCTCCGCCCGCGCTCCAAGCAGCCGTTCCGCGCTGACCAGCCCTGCCAGCCAGAGGTTGCAGGTATCCAGGATGCTGTCAATCAGCCTCCGGGTCATGGGCTTATCCAGCTTGGACCAGAAGGTTCGGATGAGGGTATTGCCCACCCAGTCGAACACCCGGGAAACCGGGATGAAATAATCCTTGACGTCGGTGTTCGCGGGGTAGCAGCCCACATAGTTGCCCTTGGCCACCCAGCCCATACTCATGAAGTTGAGAGCGGTCACGATCCCGTAGCTTCCGGCAATCAGCTGCACCTGTTCCCAGGTCAGGTTGATTTCGGTCCCGTCCGCCAGGCAGCAGCCGTCGATCTTGAGCGCCTTGTTGGAGGGCGACTCATACGGGCACCCGGCGTTCTCGGTGTCCACCTTGGCCATTAGGCCCGCCATCTGGGTGGACAGATGGAACCGGTAATCTCCCAGCTTGACCAT
>NZ_KE159664.1:14834-16123 GCF_000403395.2 Anaerotruncus sp. G3(2012)
TCGGTCTCGTCCTCCTCGTTGTCGGTATAGGAGACCGACAGCAGATACGGTCGAATAGACTTGGTGATGTCCACCCCGTCAAAGGCAATCTCCGCCACCGTCCGGCGGGCCATATTCCGATTGCTCATTGCTGCCTCCCTTTCTTTTTATTGTGTAAAATTATGTATTTTAATCTTGACAAAATGTGTAATATTGTGTATAATATAATTGTCAGGAGGGAAACTATGAACCCACGAAAAGAAACGATCCGGCTTCTGGAAGCACACGGGTTTCTCCTCGCCCGGCATGGAGGAAATCACGATATCTACTTCCATCCCGAAACCAGGCTTACGATCCCTGTGAAGCGACACGATTTTGACGAGGACGACATGAGATACATCCTCAAGGAAGCGAAGATCGACAAAAACCAGATGGGAAAGCGGAAGGGAAAGAAATGACCCTTCCCCTTTTCCGAGCCAACAAGGAGGCATATGATGCATTACACCTATACTGCGGTCATTACGCCCGGAGAGGGCAAGTACTATGCCTGCGTACCCGACATTCCCGGCTGCATCACCACCGGCCGGGACATTGAGGACGCGGTCAGCCAGATCACCGATGCTTTGAGCGGGTGTCTGGTGGTGTGGGAGGATCAGAACCTTCCCATCCCATCGGCTACTCCGCAGCCTGGGGTTTCCCACGGCCAGGACGATATTCTGACGCTGGTCAGCGTTGATACGATTGCCTACCGGGCACAGACCGACACCCGCGCGGTGCGAAAAAATGTATCCATCCCCGCATGGATGGCCGCTATGGCTGAGCGGAAGGGGATCAACTGTTCTAAAGTCCTACAGGACGCCCTCATCCAGCAGTTCTCCTGACAACCCGCCCCGTAAACCCGGGGCGGGTTCATTTTTTCTGTTTCCAAGGCGGAAGTCCGCCGCTTGCCCGCTGCGGGATATCCGGAATTACAAGCCTTGCTCCCGCCGGAAAGATGTAAGCCCCCAGCAGAGTATGCCTCATGTTGGCGCGCATCAGCAGCCCGGTATGATCGGTGCTGCCCATCTGGTCCTGCGCGATGCTGTCCCACATGTCTCCCTGAGTTGTTATATAGCTTTTCATGCCATCCGCCGCCTTTCCCGATCCGCCAGCATACCCGACACCACATCCTGTACCCGCTGGGCAAAATCGTCCCCGAATTCCTGTAATGACGCCACCGTTTCGGGCGTCGCGTTCCCCTGAATGTTGAAGGAAACCTGGATACTCACCGGAGAGTTGTCTGCGCCGCCAACCGGCGCAACCAGTGCGGA
>NZ_KE159664.1:16133-26125 GCF_000403395.2 Anaerotruncus sp. G3(2012)
CCTGAAACTTCGGTTTGGTTTCTGGAGTCATTGAAATCTCTCCTTTAAAAAATATGTGTTGATACGTGTTTTTTCTATTGACACACGTGCTTGCACGTGCTATAATAGAATCAGGAGGTGAGGAAAGATGAAACGCAAGGACATCGACAAGGCGTTGAAAAAAGCCGGCTGGATCATCTCCCACGGCGGCAGTCACGACCTTGCCACCCACCCCCAGAAGCCGGGGATCAAGATTGCGATCCCCCGACATAAAGAAGTCCCTGAATTTACAGCACGGGGAATTCTGGAGGATGCAGGGCTGAAATAAGCCCTGCACCTCTTCTCAAAAATTTTTAGGAGGTGTATCTCGTGAAATACGCATATCCTGCAATTTTCACCCCGATTGAAGATGGAATGTTTGACGTAAAGGTTCCCGATCTTCCCGGATGTCGTACTTTCGGTACAAATCTGGCCGATGCGGTCTTTATGGCCGAGGATGCTGCATCCATGTGGCTATGGGATGCCGAGAACAAGAAGGAACCTATTCCCGCCGCTACAGAAGTCCCTCAGGTGGAAAGCCCGCAGTTTGTCAGTATTGTTGCAGCGGATACGGACGAATACCGTCGAAGGAATGATTCCCGCGCCGTTAAAAAAACCCTTACGCTGCCCAGTTGGCTGAACGCCCGGGCGGAGCAGGCGGGCGTCAACTTCTCGCAGGTCTTACAGGAAGCCCTGAAAGAACGTCTCGGCGTCCAATAACCCCTTTACAGCCTCCCTTGCCGGGGAGGCTGTTTTTTATGCCTTGCCCAGCGCCCGGCGCACATCTGCCATATAGTCAACGTCCCCGATGATACACCGCATGTTGCGTTTGTCGATCTCCCACAGCCGCTTTCCCTTGCGGTATGCGGCATAGTAATAGACCTCAAACTCCCCGGACACATCCGCGGCCGACATGGGCGCGACCGTCCCCGGCGCGATGCTCTTGGTCTGCACCAGCATGACGTATTTCTCCGCCCACATACCCGACTCCGCCTTCTCGACCTCCCAGAACTCCTCCGCTACCCGCAGGTCGAGCAGATGCTGTCTAGGGGCCGCAAGGCTCGCGGCGGCCTGCGTCACGGTCAGGAAGTTGATGGTCGCGCTCATGGCGTCCACCATACCGATCAGGGGGACGTTCATGTTGCCCATCATCCCCGCGCCACTGATGGACACGGTCGGATAGGCGATGGTGGGCAGCTGTACCTTGGCAACCCCCAACAGGTTCACGCTGTCCTCATAGACTTCCAGATTGATATAGGCTGCTGCCTGCTGACTCATTTACCGTCCCTCCTTATTCGGATAGTGCGGCCTGCACATAGTCCGGGTCATATTCCAGCGTGAAGTCGATCTCCTGCGCCGGGCTGGGCGGCGTGATGTAGATATGGATCCGCAGGATCCCCGCCATGAGATCCAGCAGCGGGTTTTCCTCCGCGAGCATCTCCGCCCGCGCTCCAAGCAGCCGTTCCGCGCTGACCAGCCCTGCCAGCCAGAGGTTGCAGGTATCCAGGATGCTGTCAATCAGCCTCCGGGTCATGGGCTTATCCAGCTTGGACCAGAAGGTTCGGATGAGGGTATTGCCCACCCAGTCGAACACCCGGGAAACCGGGATGAAATAATCCTTGACGTCGGTGTTCGCGGGGTAGCAGCCCACATAGTTGCCCTTGGCCACCCAGCCCATACTCATGAAGTTGAGAGCGGTCACGATCCCGTAGCTTCCGGCAATCAGCTGCACCTGTTCCCAGGTCAGATTGACCTCAGTTCCGTCCGCCAGACAGCAGCCGTCGATCTTGAGCGCCTTGTTGGAGGGCGACTCGTACGGGCATCCGGCGTTCTCGGTGTCCACCTTGGCCATTAGGCCCGCCATCTGGGTGGACAGATGGAACCGGTAATCTCCCAGCTTGACCATTGGCCAGCAGACAACCTGATTTTCGTCGATAAAGTTGTTTTTGTTCTTGTGCCAGGTCAGGCTGGAATATTCGGTACAGCCGTCCGGGCCGGAGTCGATGTCAATAAGCGCCTTGCCGCGGAACAGGCCGTTGATCCCCGCAGCCTTGGTCGCCATGACCGCCGCGACGGTGGACAGATGCGAGTAGCCGGGGGCGCAGATCAGGTCGGGGATCACTCCCACGACGGTCATACATTCGTCGATCACGCCAAGCCCCCGGATGATGTCCTTTTCGTCGATCTGGCCAAACTCCACAACCTGCCCCTCGACATGCAGCGTCTCCGCGGTCTGGTAGTAATCACTGGCGGGCAGCAGCTCGATGATGCAGGCATCCTCGTCCGCGTCGTACAGGACGCTGTAATCCTCATCTTCCACCAGCAGATTGTCCGCCGTGATAACCTTATCCGAATCAGCTTTCTTGACGCAGGTCACAAGCAGCTTGTCATCGTGGACAAACCCGAACGGTATGAAAATCCTGTGCTCCAATACTGCATAGTCCCTGCCTTCCCCGGCTTTCTGCATTCTGGTGTGGTCGAACACGTTGCAGAAGATCACCGGCTGACAACCGAACAGCTGGAAATGGCTGTACATGAATTCGCAGAGGGTGTAGGTTTCCCAGTCGTAGGAGAAGCCCAGCTTTTCCACCGCTTCTGTCCAGCTGGTGCAAAGGACCGGCGTATACGCTTTGCCCGGATTGGACGCCGCGTGCGACGGGGCGACGCCCACCACATACGGGATCCCGGCATCCGTCACGACCGGCGTGCTGAGCGAGGTTGCCTGTTCATACACGTGCACTCCAAGATTGGCCATTTACTTCCCCTCCCTTCCGGCTGCTACCTTCCGGTAGTTTGCATACAGGGCGTTACCGGGCTTTTTGACCTTCAGCCGGGCTTCCGGCAGGGCCGCGCCCGAGACGATCAGGGTTTTTACCAGCGGCTGTTTTTCAATCGCGCGGGCCGCTGCGGCGAGCGCTTCTTCTTTCGTACCCATGTAGATCGTCCCGCTCTGGATCAGCCCCGCAAGGTTGGGGCCAATGTAGCAGTAGAACCCGCCGTCATCCGGCTTGGGTCGGGCCGTTATCTTTCTTGCCATTGCGTCAACTTCCTTTCCACCGACTTTAATTTCCACTGGGAGATCATCTCCCCCGCATAGAACGGGGCAGAGTTCTCGGGATAGATCAAGCTTTCCAGCCCTTCCTGCAAATTCAGGGTGAACTGTTTGCCGATGACCACCTGCTGCATCAGGGCGATCCGCATCCGCTCCATCAGGTTTAGAAGGGCCAGCCCGCCCTCCTGCTCATCCGGGTGGTATACGCAGAATACCGAGCGGACAACAGCGGAGGAATCCGGCCATGGCCTGCCGGGCTGGTGCACATCCTTGCAGGTAATCACCTGGTGCAGAATGTAGGGGGCGTCCCGCATGTAGACTTTGCCGTCCGGCAGGCGGGTCAGGAACACCTTGGCGGGCCGGGGCGCGGGCGGTTCGGTGTCCTCTTCCTGCATCTGCACCGGCAAAATGATATTTTTTGTGGCCTCAAGCGTGAAGGCTTTCAGCTGTTCGAGTAAAAGAATCCTTGTCATTCTGTCACCATCCCCATCCATTCATAAGCGCCATGATTTCATGGTCCAGCTGCTTTTCAAACGCCTGCTCCGCTCCTGCCGTCAGCCTCTCCGAAACCTCCGGGCTGTCCAGCATCTGGGCGACCGAAGGCCCAAACAACTCCTCGATCTCATCCTTGCTGCGGGAGGTCATGCCGCCGGTCCGCTCAAAGATGCCGACATGTCCGGTTTTCATCCGCGCGGCGAACGCGTTCGGGAAGGATTTGGCGGATGTCCCTTTCAGGACATGTCCATAGGCGGGACTGCCGGGATGCAGCAGCCGCCACTTGTCCGGGCCAAACATCACAGGAATCCGGCGGCTGGTATCGTAGGCAGGGTTAATCGGGCCGGATCCGTCGAACCGGTGCAGCGGGATCCGGTACCCGGCGAAGGTGATACATACCTGTACCCCGTTCTGGTAACTGTACCGGACTGAGACATTCTCGTTGGCCCGGATGCCTGCCGCAGCAATCGCGTACCGCTCCCGGATCGCTCGGGTGCTCTCTGTTCGCAGATAGGAGGTTGTTCTGGACAGGGCCCTTTTCATTGCTTTTTCAAGTCCGCCCTCAATACCGGCCAGCAGGCCCGCCGCCCGATCCAGCACATTCTGTCCGGCTGTTACCGTTACGTCAATGTCCGCGCTCGCCGGTCCTTCCCAGGTCCCCCGGCCCGCGGGCCTGCGCGCCTCTCTGCTGATATTATCAAACCTCAATCCTGGATCGCCTCCAGTTCGATGCGCAGCATCCCCATTTCACGGGCCGCTGCTGCAACGTAATAGCGCCGGAAATAGCCGCCGCCACCCTTGCAGTTGTTGATCTGCAAGGGGCAGCCCTGCCTTGGGAGCTTGCCGCCCAGGTCACTCTCGGCGCAGTGAAGAACCGCGCTGACCCGGTGCAGGCCCTGGACGTGGTCGTCCCGGAGCTGTTCCCGCTCTTCGTTCACCGGCCCTTCCAGTACAACGGGAATGTCCTGATAGCTTTCCCCGTCATACCGCACGGTGCGCAGCTCCGCAAACTCCTCCAGATTCAGGAACAGCCCAATGTCCTCCCGCATCTGTTCTTTGAATGTTGGCACCTGCTCACTTCCTTCCCTTGCGGCCGACCGGCAGTTCCTGCACGCCGGGGAGTAAATCTGGCGATTCCTCCGGTTTGGCCTCCTCTGCGGATTCCTGCTCCTTTGGTTCTTTTGTCGGCGGATCGTCTCCCTCGAACCAATCCTCGCTCACATCCATCGCAACCACTCGTTTGCCGTTGCCCGCGGCCACGATCTTCTCTTCCAGCTCCTTGGGCAGACAGACGGTCTTTCCCGCCGGGATCAGGTATCCGTTATGCGTCAATGGACAAAACAACCGGATCATCCTGCCGCCCCCTCACAGCTTGCAGAGCGCGGCCGCGGATTCCGCAGCCTTCGCCTCTGCCGCATATCCCGCGAGGATTGCCCCGCTTGCCGCCTTCGTCGCGGTGAGCCGTTTGTTTTCCGCATCCCACCAGAGTGTCTGCCCCATCTGGAACGCGGTCCCGGTCTCCGCGGGCATCTCATAGACCCCGCTCACCCCGACCGTACCAAGGCTTCCCGCCGGGATGTCGATGCCCGCCACCCCGATCCGCTCTTCGAGCACCACGACTTCCCCGTATCGGATCAGCTCGCTGCCCTCGTTGCGGTAGTTTAAGCTCTCGCCCTTCTGTACAAATTCCGCCATCCGAATCCCTCCTTATGCCTTGCCCGGGTTCTTGAACAGGCCCCGGTAGCCCAGCAGCGTGACCCCCCGGTCGATATAGACCCGGTACTGCACGCCCAGTTCATCAAACGCCATCCGGCTCTCGACGATCGGCGTCTCGCTCCCGTTCAGGTAACAGACCTCGATCGTGTCCGCCATGCGCGGGTCGGCTACAAAGTAGTAGGGCTGCGCACCGCTGTCCACGTCCAGCTCGGCGTCCACAATCAGCCGCATCCGGTTGCGGAACACGTTGGCCACCCCCGAATTGCCGCTCCCCGGGTCGGCCAGCGAGGTCAGCAGCTTTTCAACCTCGGTTTCGTCCGCCGCGCTCGAAAGGATATACGCGGGCGAAAGGTTTAGGTAAGCGTTGTCGCTGATGTCCCGCTGGGTGCGCATCTTTTTACGCGCCTCGGCGAACGTCGCGGTCGAGGGGGCTGCGCCGGTCCCAAGGTTCCGGTGCGCCGCGCTGAACAGCCGGTTCCCGTCGTACATGACCGGGTTCTGCTTCAGCAGGTCGTACACTGCCGTATTGATCCCCCGCTGTGCCGCCAGCGAGAACCGGGTCAGCGTCCGCGACACCAGCCCGATGTCGTCATTGATAAACAACTGGCGGGTAAAGGTGATCTTTCGCCCAAAGGTCAGCAGACGGCGGGTTGCAACCGCTGCATCCGACAGCCGCGCTTCCTTGAGCTCCCCGTTCTGCGGCACCTCGAGCAGCTCGCCCGCCTCGCCGATCTCGTAGAATTCGGTCGGCTTGAAGTCGGACGCGCTCGCCTTGCTGGTCCAGAGCTGGAAGGTGGTCGGGACGGTGTCCCGGCTGTCCAGCACGATCCGGTTGGCCACGTTGGACAGGATCGACACAAACGCGCTGTCCGGCGTCATTGACCGGCGGAACAGCTGCTCCGCGCTCATCCGGTTGGCGTCCTCCACCCCCGACCGGGAGAGGCATTCCACCGCGATCCGCGAGAATGACATTCCCGCGAATTCCCCCGCGCCGTCCGCTGGTTTTTCGGGTGCGTACCCTGCCCGGATCAGCAGGCCGTCCGCTGCCGCCGCCCGCACCTTGTCCAGCTCATCCACCGTAACGCCGGTTTCGCGCCCGATCCCTGCCGCCACCGGGGTCCGCTCCGCCGACAGCCGCTCGAGGATCGCCGCCCGCACCTGATCCACCGTCTGCCCCTCCGACAGGTACTGCGACCGGGTCTTGTCGTCGACCCCGAACCGGGCGCAGAGCGCGTCAATCCGGGTCGTGCGTTCCCGCTCCGCCTGTACCGCCCGTGTCAGTGCCGCATCATCCGGCACAGGGGGCGTAACCGCCGGTACCGGCTCCTGTGTCCTCTGCCCTTCCGCCGGGGTTGTTCCCTCCTGCTTCTCTTTCAATGCCATTTCACATGCCTCCTCCATTGTTCTGCCCACACCGACCGTCGGATCGGCGGGAATTGGTTCCAAGCTGATCTCATGCGGCTGCCACCGGGTCGCGACATACGCAGGCCCCGAAAACCGCCCGTTTGCGCTGGTATCGCCCGCCTTCAGCTGCTGGTACGGGGTCAGCAGCCGGTACCCGATCGACACCCCGCTCAACATCCCCTTTTCCAGCTTGCTTTTGAGCCGGGCGCTGTCCGGGTCGTCCTCGTCCATCTCGATCACCGCCCGGCACTGCCGTTTCTCTTCATCCAGCCACGCCCGCACGATCCTCCCGACCGGCACCAGCCCATAGTTGACGTCCCGACCATGCGCGAAAAGCAGCGCACCGCCCCGGTTTAGGAGCGACAGGTCGACCGCCCCCGCGTCGTGCGAGAGGATTTCCCTGCCGTACCACCGGGCCGCGGGCGTCTCGCTTGAAATCGAGATCTCAAACTGTGCGGGCTGCCCCTCGACCGCCCGGCATTCCAGCTGTGCGCTCCGGTGCGCCAGCTGCCCCGCTGCGGGCGGGCTGTCCATTTGCTTTGCCATCCTTCATCCCTCCGTTGTCGAGCAGCCCCAGCTGCTCCAGATATGCCTGTTCCTGTGCCCGCTGCTCCGCGACCTCCTTCCAGTCGGTCCCGCGGGCCGCGCAGAGCGCCTGCATAGTGGTCTGTCCGGTCTCGAGCGCGATCCGGTTGGCGTTCGCCTCCTTGAGCGGGTCGATCCAGTCCCAGCCGCTGCACAGCCACACATGCTCCTGATACCGCTCCGCGTCCCGTTCGTATCCCGGCAGCTCCAGCCGGCCGCTCAACACCATCCAGTCGAGCCACTCCTCATAGACCGTCTCGCACAGATGGTCGATCAGTCAGGTTTGCAGGCCCCTGTAGGTTTTCTGGTCCTCCAGCAGCCCCTGCCGCGCGGACGAGTAGGTCACCTGCGACATATCCCGCGACGCCACCTCGTAGCTCAGCCCCACGCTGCTGCCCGCCAGCCGCTGGGCGGTGCGCACCAGCGGATCGACTGTCGAGCTGGTGCCTGCCTGCGAGATCGGCTGGACCTCTTCCCCCGGGTTCAGATAGACCACCATCCCCTGCTCCAGCAGCTCGGCCGGCGGTTCCCGGTCCTCTTCCCGCTGCGCCTGCCCGAAGCCTCTGCCCAATCCGGCCAGGCCGCCGCTGAGCGTTCCCTCTGTTTTCTTGATCGCCATCGAAAAATGGCATTGCACCCGCTCCTTCTCCTCCGCCGCGTCCAGCAGCTCGTTGAGGTCGTCCACCCGCCCTACCGACGGTGCGGCCGGGGAGATCTCCCGGATCTGGCTGGTGCGGGTCAGGCAGGACAGATAGCTCACCCGGTCCGCGGGGATGCGGCGGGTTTCGACCGGGAACCCCCACGCGTCATACACCCGGATGTGGTAGGCCAGCGCCCGCCGGTAGTCGTCCACTTCGATCCCGCCGATCACCCGGCGGCCCTCATGCCCCTGTACCGCCGTGTCCAGGTCATCCACCTCGAGCAGCTGGAGCTGGTACCGGCCCTCAAAGTAGGACCGGACAACCAGGATCCCGCCGTCCACCAGCCGTCTCCGCAGGCAGAGCGCCAGCACCTCCCGGAACCCGAACCGGCCGGAAACCTCGCAGCCGCCCGGCCTGCACCACCTGCGCCACAGCCGTTCGATCCGGCTGTTGAGCGTTTCCTCCTCCGTACCGTCCGCGCTTCGGATTTTCGCCTGTAAGACGATCCCACTCCCGATCACGTTTCGCTCGAAGGCGAGCAGCAGGCTGTTCATGACGTCCGAGTTGCGCTCGAGGTCCCGGGCGCGCGCCCGGATGATCTCCCGCGCCCCCTGGTTGGCCTGTTCCCCGGTCGTGTTTGACTGCGCCATCCCCGCGCTGCGGGGGCTGCGGTCGGCTGCCGCGTAGAAGTTCCGCTGTGCGTGCCGCCGCCATGCCTCCCGCTCACAGGCGAGCCTCGGCGCGATCGGCAGCAGCATCCGGTTGAGCAGGCTCATCTTCTGTTTCATCCGCCCCGCCTCCGTCCCAGCACCGCCACCGTATACGCCGGACGTTCCATCCGGCTGATCCGGCCGGTAAGCTGCTCGTATTGCGCATACAGCGTCCCAAGGTCCGCATATTTGAGCGAACGCGACCCCAGCCGGTATTCCTGCGCCCCGTTTTCAATCCGGTTGATCGCTTTCAGCAGGGCCGCGCGCCGCTCCTTGAGTTCCGACAGTTCACTCATACCGATCCCCTCCGTCTAAATGATTTTCCATGCCTGCGGGGCCGCTCCGGACGGCTTTCCGGCTGCGGCGGGGGCTGTTCCGCCTGTGCCTGCCTGCTGTAGATGGTGCGCAGCCCATAGACATCCGCCGCACAGGCCGCGTAGACCTCGCAGTCCAGGTAGTGGTTGTCCCCGCCCGAAACCTTCTGTTCCCACCGGCTGACCAGATGTCCCCGTCTGCGCTCGATCACCTTGTGTTCCGCGGTGATCTGCTCGGCGTATTCCGGGTCGCACCCGTCGTGCAGGAACCAGCCTCCATTCTCCACCTCCCGGAACAACCGGGAAAAGATCATGTCTTTGTAGAAGTCGGTGTCCACCCAGAGCATCAACTGGCCGTCCGCCATCCCGTTGCGCTCGATCCGGCCCGCCCGGTATTTGCTCTGCATCCGGGAGGATGACCCGCGGCTCGCCACCGCCCAGCTGCTGTTGACCGCGCAGAAGTCGAACACCGTGTCGGTCTCGTATCCCGCGTCCACCAGACACAGGTTCACCTGATACTTCCCGCCCTGCGCATCCTCGTACCAGGCGTTCATGACCCGTTCCAGCTCGCCCCAGGAGAACGCCTGCCCATGCGCCACGTTGAAGCTGGTCATATTGACCCGCCACGCCCGCACCGTCCAATAGAGGCACCGCTTCTGCACATCCACCCCGCCGGTCAGCATGACCGTATCGGGCGGAACCCTCCCTGCCGGGTACTGCCCCTGCCGCGTTTCGAGCAGGGTTTCGGCATCCATCTGCCGGTCGATCTCCTTGTACGGCTCGGCCAGCCAGGAGTTGATAAAATTCTGACGCAGCTCGGGCGCGCTTTCGCTCTCGATCCAGCTGGCCGCGATCTCCCCCAGCCGCACCCACGGCGAATAGAATACGTTGAGCCGGAACGCAATCCTGCGGCGGCTCCCGTTAGTATCGACCGCCTTCCACCGGCAGCTCCGGAGCATCTCCGCCCGGTCGGCTTCACTGATAACCGCGTCGCATTCCTCGCAGAGGTAGACCGCCTGGGCCAGCGCCTGATCCGCAGTAGCGCCCTCCGGCCATT
>NZ_KE159665.1:0-1260 GCF_000403395.2 Anaerotruncus sp. G3(2012)
TGGAGGAACTCAGATCTCTTATTTGGCGTTACTTTATGAGCTACTGGAACAACCGCCGTATCTGCTCCGCCAACGGCGGCCTTCCACCCGCTGTCAAGAGAGAGCGCTTCTATCTGTCCCTCACTGCGGCTGCTGCTTAGATCCTATATTCCTTGCGTGAATTGTGTCAACTCATATTGACAAAATCATTGCTGCCTCTGGCACGGTTCATTGCTTTTGCCTGGGATACGCCGTATTTTGTTTCTGGATGCAGCATTTCATAGATTTCCTTGCGCCGCAGAAGCAGCTTTCCAAACTCCAGGGTTTCCAGATCGGCCCGCACAAAGTTCTCGTCTATCTCGGCAAGTTCCGCCTGCAAGCCCTCCAAACTGCTGACATTGCACTCGATTTCCGCCCAGCCAAGCAGCTTTGCCGCTTCTAGCCGGTGCAGTCCGGCAATCAGGATATAGTCCCGGTCAATCGTGATAGGGTTTAACAGCCCCACCGCCGAAATGCTGTCCGCCAGTTCGCGCACCGCATCCGGCAAGGCTTCCCGCCGTCCCGGATTGACCTGGATACGGTCAATGTTTACCTGCATTTTTATCACCTCTTTCGGCCACAGCCGCTTTATTTGTTTTTCTCCTGCCGGATGAAACACGTTGCGCCGCCGGTTTGCCTGGTGGCGTAAAGTCTTGCATCCCGCAAGAAAGGAGAAGCCCGCGCGGTCTGTTTTGCGCCCCTATTCTGTGAGGGAATGTGACCGGCGCGGGTTCCTCGTTCATGCCTTTCTTAAAAATCTGTGCCGTATTATCAGGCGGCATGACCGCCTTACTGCTCATCCCCGGCACGGGAGTATGCAAGCCCGGTGTGGCACTCCGGCGCGATACCGACAGACGGCGGCGGCAGTTGACGAAGCTGCCCATACCAGTCCCACAGTACCTCCCTTTTACCCTGCGATACGGGTGTCTGCGGTGCATCCCGCGTCTGCGGCGCTGCCATACACCGGACAGCCATGCCGGTATCGCTCGTGCCTTTGATGTGATCGGTTTGACGGGCAGGAACAAAAGGTTCACCCCCTTTCGCTGTCCCTGGCCGCAGGCGGTCGTGGCGTGGAATGGCTGATGCAGGATGCAGTCACTTACATACTGACTATGAGCAGGAGCCTGTCCTGCTGTTTTTCAAGGTTCAATAGATAGATGCTCAGGGAGCAAACTGACGGAGAATGCTGTCAATCGTGGCGAGGTCGTCCCCGGCAAGCTGGGCGCTTAATTTCACAAGCAG
>NZ_KE159665.1:1270-8404 GCF_000403395.2 Anaerotruncus sp. G3(2012)
GTAGGAGTGTCCGGCTTGGTTTCGTCGGGACGCGCTACAATCGTGGAGCCGCCGCCGGAGGAACCATTGTCACCGCTGGAAGAACCGCCGCCGGACGAGGAACCTCCCCCGCTGCTGGAACCGCCAGAGTTTCCGTTCCCACCGCCGGAGGAACCGCCGCCGTTAGTACGCTTGGTTACACTGACTGTACAAGTGGCCATAGCACTGCTGTGCTGAGTGTCACCGCTATAATTTGCGGTAAAGGTATATGTTGCCGTTTCGTTAGGCAGGGTGGCTTTCCAGCTTGTTCCGCTGCCGGTAACATTGATACTGCTGTCAGAGCAGCTTACCGTTGCCTCTCCGCCGGAGGGCAGGCCGCTGATGGTCAGCGTTACTGTTCCACCGCCAGCGAGAGAGTCAGGAGTTGCTGCTATGGTTAATTGAACGGGGATTTTATCCGTTACAGTCAGCTTGCCGTTTACATAGGTGATCTGGTAGCTGTCCCCGTTGGTCAGTATGCCGCCGCTGATGACAATGGCATATTCTCCAAGGGTATTGGTATCTGATACACTGGTTGTCATGGTTGGGTCTGTCGTAAAAGTATCGCTGTTCACCAGCCCCGCCGTCTGATAGGTCAGTGTCGGCATAGCCGCGCCTTTTACCACGGTAAAGCTGTCTGCCGTTAGGTTGTGTCGTCAATAGAAATGTGCTATAATAGTCCTCAAAGTAGCAGGAGGGCAGAAAAATGGCGAGGGAACAGCATCGACATGATATAAGCGACAGAGCGTGGGAGAAAATCAAACCAAACACAATAGGCGAAAAAGGGACGCGCGGAGGCAATGCCCGAGATACGCGGCAGTTTATCAACGGTGTATTCTGGATTTTGCGCACCGGAGCACCCTGGCGGGACTTGCCGGAAACGTATGGAAACTGGAAGAATGTACACCGCCGGTTCTGCCGGTGGCGTGACAAGGGAATCTGGGAAAAGATTCTGGAAGCGTTGGTAGATGACACCGACTTTG
Organism: Anaerotruncus sp. G3(2012); assembly: GCF_000403395.2. Classification (GTDB taxonomy): domain Bacteria; phylum Bacillota; class Clostridia; order Oscillospirales; family Ruminococcaceae; genus Anaerotruncus. The sequence continues at coordinate 2,272 of NZ_KE159665.1, forward strand.
AGTGGCTGATGATCGACGCCAGCCATATCAAAGTACATCCTGACGCTGCTGGCGCGCGGGGTGGAAATCAGGCGATGGGCCGTACAAAAGGGGGCTCAACACCAAGATACATTTGGCCGTGGATGCGCATGGTATGCCGGTGCGATTCTTTGTCACTTCTGGTACCATAGCGGATTGCACAATTGCAGCGCGGTTGATCGAGGGATTTCAGGCAGAATATCTTCTGGCAGATCGAGGCTATGATACGGACGCAATCATCCTCAAGGCGGTTGACGAGGGAATGATGCCGGTCATTCCGCCAAGGAAAAGCCGAAAACATCCTCGGAAGTATGATAAATATTTCTACAAACTTCGCCATCTCGTCGAGAACGCTTTCCTGCTTCTCAAAAGATGGCGCGGTATTGCGACTCGCTACGCTAAAAATGCCGCTTCTTTCGCTGCTGCTGTCCAAATACGTTGTATTGCTATTTGGCTCCTTCTTTATTGACGACACCATCTAGGGTGATCGGCCTTTTTCCGATGGTCACGGAAATGGCTGCCACGGCTTCATTGTAGTTGTTGTCCGCTGCTTTTCTTGCGGTGATTGTGACAGTTCCGGCTTTGCGGATGGTCGCAGTTTTGTCATTGATGCTGACAACGGACGGGTCGGAGCTTGTAAAGCTGACCGCGCCAGAGCCGTTGCCGCCGGTGGTGGCGAGGTCAAACGCCGGATCACCGTAGGTCTTTGCTTCCACCGGGGAAATGGCAAAGGATTCCTGATTTTTCTTTGCCGCGTCAAAGGACAACTGGCCGTTAGCCTCTTTGTAGTTGGTATCGCCGCTGTATGCCGCTGTGACCGTATACTCCTTGTCGGACAGGTTTTCCCATTTATAGGCAGCTTTCCCGTTCTGCAAGGTCAGGGTTTCGCTTAATCCATCGCTGGTGAGGATGATGCTGCCCGCAGGAGCCGCGCCGTTCTGTGCGCCGGTAACGGTGACAAGCAAATCTGCCACCCTGCCTTTTGCGCTGTCGCTCATTTTTACCTCTACTGTGACGGTAGGAGTAGCCTGTGCCACAGTGACATTCACATCCTGCGTTATGGTTGTGATAGGTTCATAATTCTGCACAGTGGAATCGCTTGGCGTAAAGGTCACGCTATATCCAGATGTCCCAGCGGTTGGAACGGTATCCGGGTTCGTCCATGCAAAGGAGCCGTATTCTGTACTGCCTCCGCTCAGCGTACTCTCGGATAGTTTCTGCCCATAGGTCAGACCATTGGCGGCAGGCCAGGTAATGGCGGGGGCTGCTGCCTTATTGATGGTCAGCGTTCCCGGCTGATAAGTAATTGTATAATTGGCGGTCATATCTGCGCTGCTGCTGTTCTTGATTTGAGCGGCGGAGAGTTCGATGGTGCCGCCGGGTACATTCCTGGTGCTGGCGGCGAGGGTAATGCTACTTAAACTATCACCAGCGCAAAGCCCAGTGGCAGTTACCTGCCCTGTTCCCTCGGTGATGCTCTGACCATAGGTGATGGTCTGGTCGCTGGCCTTGATGGTCAGTGTAGCCTTTTTGATAGCGAAAGTCTTTTCCACTGTTCCGTTAAAAGCTGTGCCTGTGACGGTCACTTTTGCCGTATTCCCAGCGTTGATGTTGTTGTCGTAGGCTACCGAATAATCGGTATTTACTGCGAGTGCGGCTGTTCCATCCACCATAACAGTAACTTCGGGTGTCTGCGCTGTGCCGGTGTAGGTCAAATCCAGATTATCAGGCAGTGTGACCGCCAGCGTAGAGCCGCAGGCACACCCGCCGTTAGTGTAGCTGCAATTTTCTTCGTCCCATTTCTTGCCGCAGGCAAGGCAGGTCTGCTGGTGGGTGGTGGTGCCGGTGGCATGGGTGTACTCACAGACGCCCTCGCCGGTATGGTTGCACTTCTTCACCGTCACTGTGCCGGTCAGCGACTTATTGCCCAGCACACCCGTAAAGGGGGTTGTGCCGCTTTCGTCAAAATAGGCGTACCGGGTGTCGCCGCTGTGGGCCAGCAGGCCGCCGAGGGTGAGAGAGGAGGATTGGCTCACTATGACAATTGCCCCCGCCGTCCCGGAGTATTTTCCACCTGAGAGTTGAACAGACTGTGCATTGCTGACGGCCAATCCATAACCGCCGCCTGTGTTCTGTATGGTCACATTTTCGGTGACGGATAGAGATCCGCTCTCATCATTGACATTTACACCAGCAAATTGCGATCCCCCACCGGTAAAGGTTCCACCTTTCAGCGTGACATTTCCCCCCACATCAAGAGCGGTGCCGCTTGCAGAAACAACCTCGCCCGCACCCTGAATGGTCACATTTGCGTTACTCCAAATGCCGATAGCTGTTCCACCAGTGCAGGTGATGGTATGCCCACCCAGGTCCAGGTTGCAGGTGATTTGGATGTCGAGTACTGGTGTTCGCGTCACATCCTTCAGCAGCGTAATGGTCGCGCCATCGTTTTCCGTTTTGAACGCATCGTCCAAATTGCCCACATAGGTGGTGGTGCTGCCATTTTCAATCTTCGCTACGGCGGAGATGCTGACATCCACCGTCCCCGCGCCGTCCGCCATATTGTCATTCCCAACGAATTTCGCCGTCAGGGTGATTCCCGTACCTGGGCCTCCTGCCGCAACCAGCACATCGGCGGCGCTGACGGTCATGGTGTAGGTGCCGTCCGCACCTTTGTCTGCGGGAGCGGACACCTGCGTATCACCCACAAACACCGCCATCTGGCCCGCGCCCGGCCCGGTGAAGCTGGCCGCAAACATAGCGGAGTTGGCCGGAGCCTCCCCGGTTGCGGTGGGCGTGGCCTTGACGGTGATGGTGTCATCGGCGGTGAAAGTAGTAGTCTGCGTATCGCCGTTGTAGGTTTTTACCTCGCCGTCCCCGGTAAACTGGGTGCCGGACTGCTTGATTTCAAATGAAAACGTATGGGACAGGGTATAGCCGTCACAGGTTGCCTCACAGATATAGGTATAACTCCCCACAGGCGTATCGGCGGGGACGGTGCAGGTGTCCTCTGAACAGTCCAGCGTTTCAGTGCCGTTTTTCCACACATAGGTGACAGTGCCGCCGCTCACCGAGGCAGCGTTCATGGCCAGCGTGTGCGTTTGCTGGGTGCTGTAATACCACGACGTATCCCCCTGGGGATGGATGGTGAGAGGGATTTTTGCAACGGTGACGTTGGAGATTTCCATAGCCACCAGATCATCGGCCGTGGCCCAGGTGCCGTCCTGTTTCTTGTAAGTATAGCCCTCGCCCAGCAGCTCCGCGACGGATTGGACATCACCGTAGTTGCCAGATTCGACTACAATTTTATCAAACGTCCCGCCGTTGATCGTCAGCGTACCATCGTTGTAATACAACACGCTTTTAGGGCAGTCTTCCGTTGCCCCTGTCGCGGTCACGTTATGGATCGTGGTGGTTCCGGAATATTGATAGATTTGACCGGAAGAAGCCGCTCCGGTTATTTCGGTTCCGTTTAGAATAACGGTGCCGCCTTGATTCGTAACACCCGCGATGGCGTCAGAAAAATCCGAACCTAAGCCTATATTTACAGCCGCGACTGTCAGCGTCCCGCCGTTGCGGCAGGATAGACCAAATCTGTTCGCGTTCACGTTACCATTTCCCTTTACCAGCAGAGAGCCGCCGCTGACGTTGATGATCCCATAAGCTACTCCATAGCCCTTGCCGGACAGGGTTTTCCTGTTCAAGTCCAGTGTGACGTTGCCGCCGGTGATGTTGAGAGGGGAGCCAGCGGAACCGCTGTGTATGCACTCCGCATCTGTCAGCATGGTGATGGCTGCGGTTTGCCCATTGGCGGCGGCAAACGCCTCCTCCAGCGTGGCGTAGTACAGCGTTTCCCCGCCGATGGTCACGCTGGCCTCGTCGGTGTCCTGCCGTTCGGTACGGCCATCTGCCATCATCGGCGCGTTGGCATTGTCCAGCGCCCCTTGCAGCTTGGTGACGCGGGACAAGTCGATTTCCTCCTGTTCGTCCTCGGTCAGTTCTCCATAGAGCGCGAGGATATGGTCAAGCTGCGCCCGCACCTCGTCCGCATTATCCTCCGTCACTTTATCCGGCAGGGCGGCGATCAGGTCCTCAATGGGGCAGATACGGCACTCATAAGTACACGGACTTCCTTCACTGTCCTCCGATTCCGGCTGGTAGCCGCAGGCATCGTCATGTTCCTGATGATGCTTGCAGATGCCGGTATCTTCCGGCTGTTTTGTATCTTCTTTTTCAGCTTTCCCTTTGCAGTTCGACAGGCCGGCATCCTCTGCGCCGCAGACCGGGCAGTCAGGATTGATTTGACCCTCTGTACAGAGGGTCAAACAAGAGCATTGCTCTTGTTTGATGATTCCTGTTTCCGGTTCCTCGTCGGCTTCGCCGCTGTCCTGCGGATTGCAGATTTCACACACATAGGTGCATGGTGTTCCCGGCGTACTTTCGGTGTAGCCGCACTCGCTGTCACGGCCCAGGCCGCCATTCACCTTGTGCTCATGCCGGCAGTCTGATTTTTCTGTAATACAGCCGCTTTCCCCATCGCAGATATGGGGGCAGTTTTCCGGCTCCCGTTCCTTGGCGTTTGCCGGGGTAGCCTCGTTGTCCGATACGCCGTCCTCTGTTTCCGACCGGTAACACTCCGGCGTATGCTCGTGGACGCACTCGGTCACTTCGGTGTAGCAGTCCTCTGTGTGTTCGTGGCCGCATGGCGTTCCCGGCGTTTCTTCTGTATAGCCGCAATCGTCCGTATGCGCGGCGTGGTGTTCGCACAGCCCGGTTTCCGGCTGTCCTCTGTCTGCCACCGCATGAACCGGAGTTCCTGACATGGTGACAATCATCACCGCAGACAGCAGGAACGCCAACGGCCTCCTTAACTTGTTTCTCATAAAATGCCCTCCTGATATTTTGAAAAATGTATGGTTCCCAATTCCCTGTGCCTGGATGAACCCCGCGCCCTGGGCAGGCGCTTTTGGGTTTTGGGACGGGCGGCTCACAAAGCGTTTGTGTTTTGTGTCATAAGCTGCCCTCTGCGGCGCAGAAGCTGCCCAAAGGCTTTCTGCAAGGCGGGCAGGGCAACCGGCTTTCGCCCAAACCAGTCCGCGTTGTAGCGGTAGGCGCGCAGGGCGAAGTCCAGGTCAGAAAACCAGAAAATCCGCGCCTTTGGCCGTTCCTCCCGCAGCAGTTCCACCACCTCCAGGCTGAACGTGCCGTCCTGCGCCACCACAAACAGGTCAAAATCTGGCCCGTCCCGCACCATGCTGCAAAAATCCTCCTGTCTGGCATAGGGGACGATTTCCGCAAAACGCAGGTGTTCCCTGGCGCACCGGTCAAGCTGCCCTGACAGTGCTTTCAGTTCTCCGGGGTTTTCATTATAAAGTGCAATCCTCAATCCGGCTCCTCCTTTCCGCAGTATATAAAAATGAAAAAATGGCATCAAAAAAACCGACCCTTTTAAGGAATCGGTTATATATTTAGCATAGCGTTTTTCCCGTTCTTGTCAATAGGCTCTGCATGAGATGTCAAAAATCTGCATGAGATGTAGGTCAGGACGCTGAAAATATGGTATAATGGGTCTTGACAAACGAAGTCTTTTGTGTTAGGAGGCGAAAATGATGCGAATTGCCATTGCAGACGACCTTTCCGCAGACGCTGGGAAACTGCGGGAATTTATCTGCCGCTGGGCGCGGGAGCAGGGGATTGTCCTGGTTCCGGCCCCGGCAGTTTTTGAAAGCGGCGAAGCCCTGCTTGCAGGCTTTGCCCCGGATACCTTTGATGTGATTTTTCTGGATATTTATATGTCCGGCATGACCGGCATGGAAGCGGCGAAAAAAATCCGGGAGCAGGACGATGCCTGCCAGCTAATCTTTACGACAACCACCAAGGAATTTGCTGTGGACAGCTATGATGTGGCGGCGGCATTTTACCTGGTCAAGCCCTATTCCTATGAAAAGCTGGCACAGGCCCTGACCCGGTGCGGGGCAAAGCTTCTGGAACAGAACCAGTGCGTGATGGTTCCGGGCGCGGCAGGACAGCAGCCGCTCCTGCTTCACCAGATTACCCATACGGAATACTGCGGACGCTGTGTGGAAGTCCATATCACCAGCGGGGAAAAGATAAC
>NZ_KE159666.1 GCF_000403395.2 Anaerotruncus sp. G3(2012)
CCCCCTTGAAGAAAGGGGGTGATGCTTATGGTTACATATGCGGAGCTGTTCCAGTTCTGCCTGGTAATTCTGGGCGTTGTTGCTCTTGTGTTAGACGCAACAAAAAAGAAATAACCGCCACCCTCACAAAGTGACGCGGTTATTTCTGCACACTCAAAGGGGCTGACCGTCTGTCGGCAGCACCTTTCTTTATATTTATTATATACTGTAATCTGGACGCTGTCAAGCGTCCTTTTTTGATTGACTGGAGCGCTTCCATGAGAGAATAATGGCCCGGCTTTGCCCACTTGGCCTAAGCCGGGCCACAAGGCTCCTCTTCACAGCGTTCGAACCGATCGGCGCACAAGGCTTGCTGGGGAGCTCGGCCCGATCGAGCACTGTGTAGTGGGGTTTTGCGGCACAGCCTGGGGCGAGCGGACAGGGCCGGTCTGGACAAAAAACAGGTTGAGGCGGGCACTGACATGCGTGTCTTTTCCACCCAGCCAAAGGCGGGCACCCTTCCGGGGGTTCCATAAGGGGGATACCCCCTTATGTGTGCTTTTTACCTTGCTTTTTGCACAAGCAAAAAACAAGCCGTCCGCCCGGACGGGACCGGGCATCCTCTGCCGCTTGCGGCACACTTCTCAAAAAAGGTAAGGTACAGCACCGCTGTACATCCCCCGCCATCGTCTGGGGGCATCCAAGGGTGCAAATCAGCCCTGAGCATGAGCGCTTGTCTGGGGGCGCGGGGTTTTTTAAGGGGCGTCGCCCCTTGAATGCACTTTTGGTCCCTTTTCGTGCATCCGAAAAGGGACCCGCCGCGCGGGGGCGGATTCCCCGCATCCCCTGCCGCCGGAAGGCGGACACCTATTCAAAAAAGGGGGAGAAAAAGGAGGGGAAGACCCCCCTCCTTTTCTAAATCAACCTCTCCGGTTTGATCGGCAGCTCGCTGCACCAAACCCCGACAGCATTGGCGACCGCGGCCGCGATGGCGGGTCCGGGGGTATTGATAACGATTTCGCCGATCGACTTTGCGCCGAACGGGCCGGTTGGCTCGTAGCTGGGCATGAACTCGACACGGATGTCGGGAAGGTCGAGGCGGGAGGGGATTTTGTACTGCATAAACGAGTCATTGAGCATCCGTCCATGAGCGTTGTACTGGATATCCTCCCAGAGCGCCATGCCGATCCCCTGTGCAACGCCGCCCTGTGTCTGGACGGTGGCAAGGTTGGGATTGACGACCGTACCGCAGTCGACAACCGCGACATAATCCACCACCGAGACTTTACCAGTTTCGGTATCGACCTCGACCTCCGCAAAACCGGCCATGAGCGGCGGCGGGGAAACCGGGCTGGAATGGGTGGCGGTGCACTGGAGCCACTCCCCGTCGCCGACGACCAGCTGTTGCGCGAGGTCGGAGAGGGAGATTTTGAGGTCGGGGTCGGTCTTGGAGACGACCTGCTCGCCATCGAACATCACCTGCAATACCGGCACGCCCAACCGGTTGGCGCCCTGCTGGCGGATTTCCGCCGCAAGTTTGGTGCTCGCCTTGACCACCGCCATCCCGGTAAGATAGGTGGTGCCGGAGGCGTACGACCCCTTGTCGAAGGGGGAATGGTCGGTGTCCACCCCGTCAACGGTGACCCGGCTGACCGGGCAGTGCAGCACCTCAGCCGCCATCTGCGCAAGGATGGTGTCACAGCCGGTGCCCATATCGGTGGCGCCGATCATCAGGGTATAGAACCCGTTGTCGTTCAGGCGGATCACAGCGGAACAGGTGTCGATATTGGCGATGCCCGACCCCTGCATACTGATTGCCATCCCGACCCCGCGCACCGTATGGCCGTCCACCCGCACCGACGGGAACTTCCCCTCCCAGCCGATCAGCTCCCTGCCCCGCCGGATACAGTCCTCCAGCCGGCTGCTGGCAAGCGCGCCATCCCCGTACGCCTCCATTGGGTCGCCCACCTTGGGGATGTTGCGCAGCCGCAGCTCTACCGGGTCGATCCTGAGCCGGCCGGCCAGGCGGTTGGCCAGCGATTCGAGCGCGAAACAGCCCTGTGTCGCGCCGTAGCCGCGGAACGCGCCCGCGCCCATCGTATTGGTATAAACCACGTCGTACCGGAACCGGAACGCCTCGGGGGTGTAAAGGGCGATCGACTTCCCCCCCACCAGCCCGATCGTGGTGGGGCCATGCTCGCCGTAAGCGCCCTGGTTGGAAAGCGCGTACATGTCGATGGCGCGGACCCGGCCGTCCTTGTCCGCACCCATCCGGACGGTCACCCGCATCTCGTGGCGGCTGTTCGACCCGGTAAAGCTCTCCTGCCGGGTAAATGCCATCCGGGCGGGCCTGCCGGTTTTCATCGTGACCACCGCCGGAAACAGCTCGCTGCACATCGTCTGTTTGGCCCCGAACCCGCCGCCGATCCGCGGCTTGACGACCCGGACCCGGCTCTGCGGGATGCCCAGCGCCCGCGCGATCTGCCGCCGGCAGTGGAACGGGATCTGGGTGGAGGTCAGCACGTTCAGCCGGTTGTTGTGGTCCAGCCAGGTGTAGGTCCGGAATGTCTCCATCATCGCCTGTGCCACCGCTTTGGTGTGGAACGTCTCCTCAACCACCACGTCGCATTCCGAAAAAACCCGTTCGAGGTCGCCGCCCGACCGCTCCCCCGATGCCACGAGGTTGCGCTGCGGGTCCCCGCCGACCGGGAAATTGTTGAAATAGTCCTGTTCCGGGTGAACCACCGAGGGATGATCCAGCGCGGTTTCGTAGTCGAGCACCGGGTCCAGCTGCTGATAGTCCACCCGGATCATCCGCAGCGCCTGGTCCACGACCTGCTCGCTTTCGCCCGCCACGATCGCAACCGGGTCCCCCACATACCGCACGAGGTCTTCGAGGATATACCGGTCGTACGGGCTTGGCTCGGGGTAGCTCTGGCCCGCCTGTGTAAACCGGATTTTCGGGAGGTCGTCGGCAGTGAGCACACAGGCAATCCCGTTGAGGCGCCGGGCAGCGTCGGCCCGGACCGCCATGACCCGCGCGAACGGGTGCGGGCTGCGCAGCACCTTGACGGTCAGCGCGCCGGGCGGGATGAGGTCATCGGTATAGACCCCCTTGCCGGTGGTGAGGGCGCGTGCATCCAGCTTGGGGATTCTGCGGTTGACTGCGTTCATCGGTCTCCCCCTTTCAGGAAGGACATCACTGCGGCGAGCTGGGAGGTATAGCCGGAACAGCGGCAGAGGTTGCCCGCGAGATAGGCGCGGACCTGCTGTTCATCCGGGTTGCGCAGCTCCCGGCGCATGGCGAGGACGGTCATGACCAGCCCCGGGCTGCAAAACCCGCACTGTTCGGCGCCGCGCGCCGCGAGGAACCGTCCGAACTCCTCGGCCTCGGGGGTCACCCCTTCGATGGTGGTGACCCGTTTCCCCTCCGCCCGGGCGGCCGGATAGGTGCAGGAAAGCACCGGGTGCTCGTCCACCCAGACGGTGCACAGGCCGCAGTTGGAGGTTTCGCAGCCCCGCTTGACGCTGACGAATCCCTGTTCACGCAGAAAGTCGAGCAGCATCATATCCGCGGGGACGTGCCTGTCGAACTGTCTGCCATTTACGGTCAGTTTGATCCTCATTGTTTCCCCTCCCGATGCAGAATCTCTTCAGCCGCCCGCCGGACCAGCACCTGTGCCACCTTGCGGCGGTAATCCGCCGAACCGCGCAGGTTGCCCGCGTAGCCGAGCGCCTCTACGGCCCGGGACGCTGCCTGCAAATCCCCGGCGGCAAGCGCGGCTTCCGCTTCGGGCACCCGCACCGCGCGCATCGGGCGCGCCCCAACCGCGACCGACCAGCCGGGGCCGCATCTGGAGACCGCCGCCCCCACGGCCGGGAAATCGGTGGCTGTATTGCGCATCGAACAGCAGGCCGCGTCCCGGCCGTCCAGCCGGATCCTGATGCCGGTCAGGATGTCCCGCGCCTCCCGGTTCCGGGGCAGCGCGAAAAAGGCTTCCAGCGGCATCCGGCCCGCGTGGTACAGCTCGACCTCGGTGTCAAGCACCGAAAGGGCGGTCAGCAGGTCGGAGAACCCCGCCCGCATCCAGACACTGCCCCCAACGGTTGCGCAGCTGCGGAACTGCACCCCCACGATCCGTTCGACCGACCGCGGCAGGATCCCCCCGAACAGGCCGCGCAGCGCCGGATCGGTCTCGAGCTGCCGCAGGGTCACCATCGCGCCGATCTCCAGCCATCCGTCCCGCTGCTCAATCCAGTCCAACCCCAGCCCGCTGAGGTCGATCCCCGTCCAGAAGCGTTTGCGCGTCATCTTCAGCCATCCGCAGCCGCCCAGAATCACATTCGATTTGTTCTTTTGCAGCGCACTGTACGCTTCCTCCAGCGTTTGCGCCATCAGATAGGTCTTGATTGTATACACGTCTCGTCTCCTGTCCCTCGTTTGATACGTCTGTTGCTTTTTTTCGTGCAGCGGTGCACTTTACTTCTTTGTGCAGCTGCGCAGCACCTTGCCTTTTTAAGAGGTGTGCCGCTTGTCAGCGGCACAGGATGCCCGGTCCCGCCCGGGGTAATGGCTCTTTTTGTGCAGCTGCGCGGCACCTTGCCTTTTTAAGAGGTGTGCCGCGAGCGGCAGAGGATGCCCGGTCCCGTCCGGGCGGACGGCTTGTTTTTTGCTTGTGCAAAAAGCAAGGTAAAAAGCACACATAAGGGGGTTCCCCCTTATGTATCCCCCAGAAGGGTGCCCGCCTTTGGCTGGGTGGAAACGACACGCATGTCAGTGCCCGCCCCGACCTGTTTTTTGC
>NZ_KE159667.1 GCF_000403395.2 Anaerotruncus sp. G3(2012)
GTGCTTTTTACCTTGCTTTTTGCACAAGCAAAAAACAAGCCGTCCGCCCGGACGGGACCGGGCATCCTCTGCCGCTCGCGGCACACCTCTTAAAAAGGCAAGGTGCCGCGCAGCTGCACAAAAAGAGCCATTACCCCGGGCGGGACCGGGCATCCTGTGCCGCTGACAAGCGGCACACCTCTTAAAAAGGCAAGGTGCTGCGCAGCTGCACAAAGAAGTAAAGTGCACCGCTGCACGAAAAAAAGCAACAGACGTATCAAACGAGGGACAGGAGACGAGACGTGTATACAATCAAGACCTATCTGATGGCGCAAACGCTGGAGGAAGCGTACAGTGCGCTGCAAAAGAACAAATCGAATGTGATTCTGGGCGGCTGCGGATGGCTGAAGATGACGCGCAAACGCTTCTGGACGGGGATCGACCTCAGCGGGCTGGGGTTGGACTGGATTGAGCAGCGGGACGGATGGCTGGAGATCGGCGCGATGGTGACCCTGCGGCAGCTCGAGACCGATCCGGCGCTGCGCGGCCTGTTCGGGGGGATCCTGCCGCGGTCGGTCGAACGGATCGTGGGGGTGCAGTTCCGCAGCTGCGCAACCGTTGGGGGCAGTGTCTGGATGCGGGCGGGGTTCTCCGACCTGCTGACCGCCCTTTCGGTGCTTGACACCGAGGTCGAGCTGTACCACGCGGGCCGGATGCCGCTGGAAGCCTTTTTCGCGCTGCCCCGGAACCGGGAGGCGCGGGACATCCTGACCGGCATCAGGATCCGGCTGGACGGCCGGGACGCGGCCTGCTGTTCGATGCGCAATACAGCCACCGATTTCCCGGCCGTGGGGGCGGCGGTCTCCAGATGCGGCCCCGGCTGGTCGGTCGCGGTTGGGGCGCGCCCGATGCGCGCGGTGCGGGTGCCCGAAGCGGAAGCCGCGCTTGCCGCCGGGGATTTGCAGGCAGCGTCCCGGGCCGTAGAGGCGCTCGGCTACGCGGGCAACCTGCGCGGTTCGGCGGATTACCGCCGCAAGGTGGCACAGGTGCTGGTCCGGCGGGCGGCTGAAGAGATTCTGCATCGGGAGGGGAAACAATGAGGATCAAACTGACCGTAAATGGCAGACAGTTCGACAGGCACGTCCCCGCGGATATGATGCTGCTCGACTTTCTGCGTGAACAGGGATTCGTCAGCGTCAAGCGGGGCTGCGAAACCTCCAACTGCGGCCTGTGCACCGTCTGGGTGGACGAGCACCCGGTGCTTTCCTGCACCTATCCGGCCGCCCGGGCGGAGGGGAAACGGGTCACCACCATCGAAGGGGTGACCCCCGAGGCCGAGGAGTTCGGACGGTTCCTCGCGGCGCGCGGCGCCGAACAGTGCGGGTTTTGCAGCCCGGGGCTGGTCATGACCGTCCTCGCCATGCGCCGGGAGCTGCGCAACCCGGATGAACAGCAGGTCCGCGCCTATCTCGCGGGCAACCTCTGCCGCTGTTCCGGCTATACCTCCCAGCTCGCCGCAGTGATGTCCTTCCTGAAAGGGGGAGACCGATGAACGCAGTCAACCGCAGAATCCCCAAGCTGGATGCACGCGCCCTCACCACCGGCAAGGGGGTCTATACCGATGACCTCATCCCGCCCGGCGCGCTGACCGTCAAGGTGCTGCGCAGCCCGCACCCGTTCGCGCGGGTCATGGCGGTCCGGGCCGACGCTGCCCGGCGCCTCAACGGGATTGCCTGTGTGCTCACTGCCGACGACCTCCCGAAAATCCGGTTTACACAGGCGGGCCAGAGCTACCCCGAGCCAAGCCCGTACGACCGGTATATCCTCGAAGACCTCGTGCGGTATGTGGGGGACCCGGTTGCGATCGTGGCGGGCGAAAGCGAGCAGGTCGTGGACCAGGCGCTGCGGATGATCCGGGTGGACTATCAGCAGCTGGACCCGGTGCTCGACTACGAAACCGCGCTGGATCATCCCTCGGTGGTTCACCCGGAACAGGACTATTTCAACAATTTCCCGGTCGGCGGGGACCCGCAGCGCAACCTCGTGGCATCGGGGGAGCGGTCGGGCGGCGACCTCGAACGGGTTTTTTCGGAATGCGACGTGGTGGTTGAGGAGACGTTCCACACCAAAGCGGTGGCACAGGCGATGATGGAGACATTCCGGACCTACACCTGGCTGGACCACAACAACCGGCTGAACGTGCTGACCTCCACCCAGATCCCGTTCCACTGCCGGCGGCAGATCGCGCGGGCGCTGGGCATCCCGCAGAGCCGGGTCCGGGTCGTCAAGCCGCGGATCGGCGGCGGGTTCGGGGCCAAACAGACGATGTGCAGCGAGCTGTTTCCGGCGGTGGTCACGATGAAAACCGGCAGGCCCGCCCGGATGGCATTTACCCGGCAGGAGAGCTTTACCGGGTCGAACAGCCGCCACGAGATGCGGGTGACCGTCCGGATGGGTGCGGACAAGGACGGCCGGGTCCGCGCCATCGACATGTACGCGCTTTCCAACCAGGGCGCTTACGGCGAGCATGGCCCCACCACGATCGGGCTGGTGGGGGGGAAGTCGATCGCCCTTTACACCCCCGAGGCGTTCCGGTTCCGGTACGACGTGGTTTATACCAATACGATGGGCGCGGGCGCGTTCCGCGGCTACGGCGCGACACAGGGCTGTTTCGCGCTCGAATCGCTGGCCAACCGCCTGGCCGGCCGGCTCAGGATCGACCCGGTAGAGCTGCGGCTGCGCAACATCCCCAAGGTGGGCGACCCAATGGAGGCGTACGGGGATGGCGCGCTTGCCAGCAGCCGGCTGGAGGACTGTATCCGGCGGGGCAGGGAGCTGATCGGCTGGGAGGGGAAGTTCCCGTCGGTGCGGGTGGACGGCCATACGGTGCGCGGGGTCGGGATGGCAATCAGTATGCAGGGGTCGGGCATCGCCAATATCGACACCTGTTCCGCTGTGATCCGCCTGAACGACAACGGGTTCTATACCCTGATGATCGGCGCCACCGATATGGGCACCGGCTGTGACACCATCCTTGCGCAGATGGCGGCTGAGGTGCTGCACTGCCCGGTCAGCCGGGTCACCGTTGACGGGGTGGACACCGACCATTCCCCCTTCGACAAGGGGTCGTACGCCTCCGGCACCACCTATCTTACCGGGATGGCGGTGGTCAAGGCGAGCACCAAACTTGCGGCGGAAATCCGCCAGCAGGGCGCCAACCGGTTGGGCGTGCCGGTATTGCAGGTGATGTTCGATGGCGAGCAGGTCGTCTCCAAGACCGACCCCGACCTCAAAATCTCCCTCTCCGACCTCGCGCAACAGCTGGTCGTCGGCGACGGGGAGTGGCTCCAGTGCACCGCCACCCATTCCAGCCCGGTTTCCCCGCCGCCGCTCATGGCCGGTTTTGCGGAGGTCGAGGTCGATACCGAAACTGGTAAAGTCTCGGTGGTGGATTATGTCGCGGTTGTCGACTGCGGTACGGTCGTCAATCCCAACCTTGCCACCGTCCAGACACAGGGCGGCGTTGCACAGGGGATCGGCATGGCGCTCTGGGAGGATATCCAGTACAACGCTCATGGACGGATGCTCAATGACTCGTTTATGCAGTACAAAATCCCCTCCCGCCTCGACCTTCCCGACATCCGTGTCGAGTTCATGCCCAGCTACGAGCCAACCGGCCCGTTCGGCGCAAAGTCGATCGGCGAAATCGTTATCAATACCCCCGGACCCGCCATCGCGGCCGCGGTCGCCAATGCTGTCGGGGTTTGGTGCAGCGAGCTGCCGATCAAACCGGAGAGGTTGATTTAGAAAAGGAGGGGGGTCTTCCCCTCCTTTTTCTCCCCCTTTTTTGAATAGGTGTCCGCCTTCCGGCGGCAGGGGATGCGGGGAATCCGCCCCCGCGCGGCGGGTCCCTTTTCGGATGCACGAAAAGGGACCAAAAGTGCATTCAAGGGGCGACGCCCCTTAAAAAACCCCGCGCCCCCAGACAAGCGCTCATGCTCAGGGCTGATTTGCACCCTTGGATGCCCCCAGACGATGGCGGGGGATGTACAGCGGTGCTGTACCTTACCTTTTTTGAGAAGTGTGCCGCAAGCGGCAGAGGATGCCCGGTCCCGTCCGGGCGGACGGCTTGTTTTTTGCTTGTGCAAAAAGCAAGGTAAAAAGCACACATAAGGGGGTATCCCCCTTATGGAACCCCCGGAAGGGTGCCCGCCTTTGGCTGGGTGGAAAAGACACGCATGTCAGTGCCCGCCTCAACCTGTTTTTTGTCCAGACCGGCCCTGTCCGCTCGCCCCAGGCTGTGCCGCAAAACCCCACTACACAGTGCTCGATCGGGCCGAGCTCCCCAGCAAGCCTTGTGCGCCGATCGGTTCGAACGCTGTGAAGAGGAGCCTTGTGGCCCGGCTTAGGCCAAGTGGGCAAAGCCGGGCCATTATTCTCTCATGGAAGCGCTCCAGTCAATCAAAAAAGGACGCTTGACAGCGTCCAGATTACAGTATATAATAAATATAAAGAAAGGTGCTGCCGACAGACGGTCAGCCCCTTTGAGTGTGCAGAAATAACCGCGTCACTTTGTGAGGGTGGCGGTTATTTCTTTTTTGTTGCGTCTAACACAAGAGCAACAACGCCCAGAATTACCAGGCAGAACTGGAACAGCTCCGC
>NZ_KE159668.1:0-193457 GCF_000403395.2 Anaerotruncus sp. G3(2012)
ATTCCAATCGAACCCGGAGATAGCTGGTTCTCCCCGAAATAGCTTTAGGGCTAGCGTTGTATTAGATTACCGGAGGTAAAGCACTGAATAGGCTAGGGGCCGAGAGGTTACTGAACCTTATCAAACTCTGAATGCCGGATAATTGATGTACAGCAGTCAGACTACGTGAGATAAGTCTCGTGGTCAAAAGGGAAAAAGCCCAGACCCACAGCTAAGGTCCCAAATACACGTTAAGTGGAGAAGGATGTGGAGTTGCGAAGACAACCAGGATGTTGGCTTAGAAGCAGCCACTCATTTAAAGAGTGCGTAATAGCTCACTGGTCGAGTGACTCTGCGCCGAAAATGTAACGGGGCTAAACGTGTAACCGAAGCTTGGGATTCCGCAAGGAATGGTAGGGGAGCGTCGTATATGGGGTGAAGTATGAGCGTAAGCGCATGTGGACTATATACGAGTGAGAATGCCGGAATGAGTAGCGAGAATTATGTGAGAATCATAATGGCCGAAAGTCTAAGGTTTCTGGAGGAAGGTTCGTCCGCTCCAGGTTAGCCGGGAGCTAAGGTGAGGCCGAAAGGCGTAGCCGATGCACATACGGTAGAGATTCCGTAGCTGCCGAAAGATTTAAGCAGGAGGACACTGTAGAAGGGTATGACCCGGGCGTTGGTTGCCCCGGGCGAAAGGGACCGAAACATAGTAGGGAAGCATACTTGGATACAGGCGAGAAAAGCCCTGTGAATATCTCAGGCACCCGTACCGCAAACCGACACAGGTAGACAGGAAGAGGATTCTAAGGCCAACGGGAGAAGGGTTGTTAAGGAACTCGGCAAGTTGACCCCGTAACTTAGGGAAAAGGGGTGCTCACGAGAGTGAGCCGCAGAGAATAGGTCCAGGCGACTGTTTAGCAAAAACACAGCTCTATGCTAAATCGAAAGATGACGTATATGGGGTGACACCTGCCCGGTGCCGGAAGGTTAAGAGGAGGAGTGAGAGCTCTGAATTGAAGCCCCGGTAAACGGCGGCCGTAACTATAACGGTCCTAAGGTAGCGAAATTCCTTGTCAGGTAAGTTCTGACCCGCACGAATGGTGTAACGATCTGGACACTGTCTCAACAGCCCGCCCGGCGAAATTGTAGTACCGGTGAAGATGCCGGTTACCCGCGACAAGACGGAAAGACCCCATGGAGCTTTACTGTAGCTTAATATTGGATTTCGGTATTTCATGTACAGGATAGGTGGGAGGCAGAGAAGCGAATACGCCAGTATTCGTGGAGCCGACGTTGGGATACCACTCTTGAGGTACTGGAATTCTAACCTGCGGCCGTGAAACCGGTCGGGGGACATTGTTAGGTGGGCAGTTTGACTGGGGCGGTCGCCTCCAAAAAGGTAACGGAGGCGCTCAAAGGTTCGCTCAGCATGGACGGAAACCATGCCTTTGAGTGTAAACGCAAAAGCGAGCCTAACTGCGAGAGGGACGTCTCGAGCAGTAACGAAAGTTGGAGTTAGTGATCCGGTGGTATGTGAGTGGAAATGCCATCGCTCAACGGATAAAAGCTACCCTGGGGATAACAGGCTGATCTCCCCCAAGAGTCCACATCGTCGGGGAGGTTTGGCACCTCGATGTCGGCTCATCGCATCCTGGGGCTGAATTCGGTCCCAAGGGTTTGGCTGTTCGCCAATTAAAGCGGTACGCGAGCTGGGTTCAGAACGTCGTGAGACAGTTCGGTCCCTATCTGTCGTGGGCGCAGGATATTTGAGAGGAGCTGTCCCTAGTACGAGAGGACCGGGATGGACGCACCTCTGGTGCACCAGTTGTCTTGCCAAAGGCATAGCTGGGCAGCTAAGTGCGGATCGGATAAACGCTGAAGGCATCTAAGCGTGAAGCCGGCCTCAAGATAAGATATGCCACTGCATAAGCAGGTAAGACCCCTTGAAGACTACAAGGTAGATAGGCCACATGTGGAAGCGTCGTGAGGCGTGCAGCAAGGTGGTACTAATCGGTCGAGGGCTTGACCAAGCGAAGAAGAATGGTTGAGGATATGAGTTTTCATTGTTCGATTTTGAGGGTGCGTAAAGCATCTTAGAGAAGATCCGGCGCGGAAGCGGTGAGAGAACAGCTTCCAATCAGGGAAACCTGAGAAAGCTACACGCGCCATTAGCTCAGTTGGTAGAGCAGCTGACTCTTAATCAGCGGGTCCCGGGTTCGAGTCCCTGATGGCGCACCATTAAGGGCGGCATCGTAACCGAAGCAGGAATGCTCGGTTAGAAGTCCGACAGGAGGAGATAAACCGCCAATCGCACAGCGCAGGCTTGTGCTCTTGGACAGGGATTCCTCACTGATCAAATTGCCACTGGCAAATTGATCGGGCGCTCGGACTGATGGCGCACCAAAGCGGCCCGTTGGTCAAGCGGTCAAGACACCGGCCTCTCACGCCGGTAACGCGGGTTCGATTCCCGCACGGGTCACCAAAGGCTGGTGTTTATTACGTTGAGGATCCACCTGTTCCCATTCCGAACACAGAAGTTAAGCTCAACAGTGCCGACAATACTTGGCGGGTGACTGCCTGGGAAGATAGGTCTATGCCAGCTTTATATTCCTCAATAGCTCAGTCGGTAGAGCATGCGGCTGTTAACCGCAGGGTCGTTGGTTCGAGTCCAACTTGGGGAGCCAAATGTACCGCCGTCACTTCGGTGGCGGCACAACTTTTATGGGCCATTAGCTCAGTTGGTCAGAGCCACCGGCTCATAACCGGTTGGTCCGGGGTTCGAGTCCCTGATGGCCCACCATCAAGTTGAGTCATCAATCGGGTTCTTCCCCTTGATTGTTTATAAATAGGGGTATAGCTCAGCTGGTAGAGCAGTGGTCTCCAAAACCACGTGCCGAGGGTTCGAATCCTTCTGCCCCTGCCACTTTCTCTAACAGGTTGGGCGACCTGTAAACGCTGATATAGCTCAGCAGGCAGAGCACATCCTTGGTAAGGATGAGGTCATCGGTTCGAATCCGATTATCAGCTCCATAAGAAACCTTGTAAAGTCACTCTGGTGATTTACAAGGTTTCTTTTTCTAATGTAAAATATTAAAAGAGATTGGATTATCGGTATGGTTTGCGTTGTATGTAGTGCTGTGCGATTTGGACTCAGACAGAGGAGTTGTTTTGCAAAGGAAATCATGGCGATAGTGAAAAAGCATGCATTTTGACGCATGCTTTTTCACTCTAATCCTCTTTTGATCCTTTTGTGTAATTCCGAAATTCATCTTTTAATTCTTTTGGATAGTCTCCGTGTAAAATCTGATCCCGACCAATTTCAATGTAAAGCCAATCCTTGAATTTTTGGGGAGAGGGACGCAAACGAAATAAGCCAGGATCCATCTCATAATGAGAATCAATTCCTGTTTTTTCTGTAAATTCCCGCTCAATACGCAATATCTCTTGACGGCGATACTGATTGATCAAAAAGATGCTTCCAATCACCAGAAAAAATAGGATGAAAAGTGCACCGAGCGCCATACAAGCTTTTTTCATCACTGCGCCCCCAATTCTTGATGTTAGAATGGCCAATAAAATTCAACGGTTACGCTTTTAGAACTCCATGTAATCCCTTGTCTATCATCAAACTTTACACTACCGGTTTGATAAGTTTTTAAAGTAATGCCTTGGTCTAAATATGCATATCGGGGCTGGCTTGTCGAAGTCCATGTTGTAGAATTATTGCCAGAAATCGTTTTTATAGAAGTAACAGACTTCCATCTTCTGTCACTATCTAAGATAGCTTTTAAAGTCTGCTTAATGAGCACTGATCTCAACGAATCTGTTATTTCTTTTTCCCAAAGCTGAGATTTCTCATATGCCATATCGAGCTCTGGATTGGCACGATATGACAATTCCCCTATTGTGTAGGTTTTAATATTCTCCAGTTCCGTTTTAATTCGATACTGATCTTCTGCAAATTCCTCTAGAAACTCGATCGTTTCATCATACTGACGGGCATCCACAGAATGCCCATATATATCTATGACTATATCTGTTTCATACATTGCGTTAATACGGTCAACCGCAATCTTCGCTTGCGTATTGTAATCTACTGGGGAAGCAAACGAGGACACCCCTAAATTCATAATCATAACAACTGCTAAAATTCTACTAAATATTTTTTTCATTGTCAATACTCCTTAAACATTACTTCTTGATACGATTGGTGGACCTTAACTCCCATTTTACAACAAAACGATCACCTCCATTTTTAATTTATAATTAACTATATCATAATATATATAATTTCAATATATTAAAAAATATAAATTTTATATTTCATTTTCTACATTTATTTTCTTACTTGTCAATTTTGTTTGACTGCGGTATACTAAAACTATGACACTCACGCAAAGGAGAATTCCTCTTGGAGAGCTTTATCACTGAAATTTTGCCGCCGTTCCAAGCGCCCTCACGGGACGCCCGCCTCGTACTTTTCACTGACGAGGCCATTCGGCGGGATCGCGCTGAGGTTGCCCGTCAGCTTCACCAATATACCCAATATACCGCAAAATACGGAGTCTACCTCATCAGCGGCCTGCTCGAGCTGGACGGAAATCTCTGTCTCTGTATGTTCGGCCCAAAAGGGGAACCGGTGCTGCGCCAACCTGCGCTGCACCTCTCCTTGCCGCTGCGCACCGCTGGACTGGCAGCGGCGAGTGAGATCGAACTGGCCCGTACCGAACTCGGCAGCTTCTATCTCTGTGTGGATACCGACATCCTCCACCCGCAGACAGTACGGACGGCAGCGCTCAAGGGCGCGGATGTGGTTTTTTCAGTGCAGCATATTGACCCGGTGACAGAAACCTCTGGGCGGATTATGGAATCCGTCTGGAATGCGGCGCAGACCAATAATCTATATGTTGTCAACCTGTCGGGAGGGGCGCGCACTGTTTGCTGCCCCGCGCCGGTCACCCGGGCGGGAGACGGATATCTTGTCCGGCACACCGGGAATTCCCCTTGCCGGTTTGGATTAAATCTAGAACGTCTCGATCAGGTGCGCGAAGGGTTTCCGGTCATGGAGCGGATGAATGCCAGCTTGATCCAAAACTATGCAGAAGAACTTGGATTGGGGAGGTGAGCAGGGATGTCAGGCATCTATCTTGAGCTGCTTTCGTTTTTGATGACCTACCGCGTCACTCCAAAGAAAATCCTGCGGGTGGTTGAGGAGGCGGGGGAATATCCCAAAAACAATCTGGAATATATCGCGCCTGAAACGGTGCGGGTGGCAGCGGTCCAGCTCAATATTCATCCCTATACCGGTGTACGGGAATATGTGGGCGAGATGCTGGGACATGCGCGTGCTGCCGCGGAAGCGGGCGCACAGATGGTCGTTTACCCGGAATATGTTGGTCTGCTCGCGGGCACGATGATCCCGGGGTTTGACCGTCTGCTCAACAAGGTGGTCGCCGAGCGGTTCTCCAAGGACGGCCGGATCGTTTTGCATCCTGACCAGGTTGCTGCCTATGCGGAGGCGTTTGGGGAGTATCTCCAGGAGGCATATTTTTATACCTTCAGTGCGATTGCACGCTCCCAGCATCTCTATGTAGTGGCGGGGAGCTGCCCCTACTACGAGGAGGGGCAGATCTATAACCGTTCGATGGTATTTGACCCGCTGGGCAATACGGCCGGGACACAGGACAAGACTTCAGCGCTTGGGCTGGATGAAGCTCTTGGAGTGACAGTTTCCGATCAGATGGAGATCGTCGAGACCCCTATGGGAAAGGTCGCGGTGGTGCTGGGATCGGATGCTTACTACTTCGAATGTTTCCGGATCGCGCGGCAGAAGGGGGCAAGGATTGTCGCGGTGCCGGATGCAGGTGGAGGCCCTGTGATGCACGATCTGCTTCGCTGCCGTGCCCAGCAGGAGGGGCTTTATCTGCTCCATGCCTGCCTGACCGGAGAACAGCAGAAGTCGCGTGCAGCGATCCTCGCGCCGTTCGACATCACCCCCGACCGGAATGGAATCCTTTCGATGCTCGAAACCCATGAGCCAAACATGACTGCGTCGCGGATCAATCTGCAAAAGCTGGAAAACCTTTTCCACGAGAGCGAGCCGAACCGCGCCTTCCTCACAGGGGATTACCTGCGCAGCTACCGCTATAGCGGAATGGTACTCACCCCGCCTGAACTGCCGGGATAACCTGCAACGTTCCTTCTATAAGGAACTGGCCGAAAATCCGCAGGACAGCCGCGCCTGGTTTGGGCGGAATTTTGCATAGAATATAGTTGCATGGATTCGGTGAAGATGATATAGTAATAGAAGCATTTTGAGTACGCGGAGGAATCAGTTTGTCAAACTATCAAAAAGAGATTGAACGCCGCCGGACGTTCGCAATCATCTCGCATCCGGATGCGGGAAAAACCACCCTGACTGAAAAATTCCTGCTTTATGGGGGAGCGATCCAGCTTGCAGGTTCGGTCAAGGGGAAAAAAACGGCGCGTCACGCGGTTTCCGACTGGATGGAGATTGAAAAGCAGCGCGGGATTTCGGTCACCTCGTCGGTTATGCAGTTCAATTACAACGGCTTCTGTATCAACATCCTCGATACCCCTGGGCATCAGGATTTTTCGGAGGACACCTACCGCACCCTGATGGCGGCGGATTCGGCTGTTATGGTGATCGACGCGGCAAAAGGGGTAGAGCCGCAAACCCGCAAGCTTTTCAAGGTCTGCGTCATGCGAAATATCCCAATTTTTACCTTCATCAATAAGATGGACCGCGAGTCCCGCAACCCGTTTGACCTGATGGAGCAGATCGAGCAGGAGCTGGGCATCCAGACCTATCCGGTCAACTGGCCGATCGGATGCAGCAAGGAATTCAAAGGGGTGTTCGACCGCGGCAAACGGGAGATCATCAAGTTTACTTCGGATGGGTTGGCCAACGGAGTCCGGCAGGTGGAGAAGGAGAAGCTCGAGCTGGACGATCCCCGTCTCGCCGAACTGATCGGGCCAGCCCTGCATGAGACACTGGTTGATGACATTGAGCTGCTCGACGGCGCAAGCTACGAATTTGACATGGAAAAGGTGCAGAGCGGCAGGCTCTCACCGGTCTTTTTCGGGTCTGCGCTCACCAACTTCGGCGTGGAACCGTTTCTGGAGGAGTTCCTCTGGATGACCCCGCCGCCGCTTGCGCGGGAGTCCAGTGAAGGGCGGATAGACCCGTTCAGCCCGGATTTTTCGGCGTTTGTCTTTAAAATTCAGGCGAATATGAACAAGGCCCACCGCGACAGGATCGCGTTTATGCGCATCTGCTCGGGCGCGTTCGACAAAGGCATGGAGGTCCTGCATGTGCAGGGGGGCAAAAAGATCAAGCTGGCCCAGCCCCAGCAGCTGATGGCGCAGGAGCGCGAGATCATCGAAAAGGCGTATGCAGGGGACATTATCGGCGTGTTCGACCCGGGCATCTTTTCGATTGGGGACACCCTCTGCGCGCCGGGCAGAAAGTTCACATTCGGCGGCATCCCTACCTTTGCCCCCGAGCATTTCTGCCGGGTGCGCCAGCTCGACAGCCTCAAACGCAAACAGTTTGTCAAAGGCACCACCCAGATCGCGCAGGAAGGCGCCATCCAGATCTTCCACGAACCGCTTACCGGTATGGAAGAGGTCATTGTCGGGGTGGTGGGGACCCTACAGTTTGAGGTTTTTGAATACCGTCTGAAAAATGAGTACAATGTTGATATCCGGATGGAGGGGCTGCCTTACCAGTATATCCGCTGGATTGAAAATGAGGAGGTCGACCCCAAAAAGCTCGACTTAAGTTCAGATACCAAGGTGGTGCAGGACTTCCGCGACCGGTATCTGCTGCTCTTCACCGATGAGTGGAATATCCGCTGGGCGACCGACCGCAACCCTGGGCTGATCCTGTCTGAATTTGGCAGGGTGTGAGCGCTGCATGGATTCCAAAAAAAGAAGCGTGCTTTTGGTTCAAAGCACGCTTCTTTTATTTTCCCCAATCGGCGCTGGGAAGGAACCCTGCGGCAAATCCAGTATTATAAATCAATATCAACCTGATAACAGTCATCAATCAAGAGATAGTTGCAGCCGTATTTTTGGCACAGTTCAGAATAATGTGCGTTTTCCGCGAGGACAGACGTGATGGTACACCCTGTATCATCCAGGCGCTGCTCGATTTCGTTCGCGTGTTCTTTTATGTCAGAAAAATGCTGCTCAATATAGTTTCGGCTCATCAAAAGACAGTAGTAGTGAATGTCATTGAGATATTCCTCGGCAAACTCTTCTTTCCAGGTAAAAGGAATGTAGCAGCCCTCAACGATGAGATTTTGCTTATTTTCAATAGCGGTCTTTATAATTTCCCGAACAATAGGCCACAAATAGGCCTGCAATTTGTCGTCATCCTCAGGGGTTAGTCCGGTATTCCCGCTTCGGATCAGCCCCATTTTTAAATGGTCGATGGATAGATACGGATACTTGTATTTTTCAAGCAGCTTTTGTGACAATACGGTTTTGCCTGTATGAGAAGCACCGGTAATTAAAAGAACCATGGTTTTCCCTCGTCGATTTTAGGTCACTTTATCGTTTTGATTCCACCATTCTGGATATCATCTTTATGATTTCCCGTTCCTGGCCTTCTCCAGAATATCAGCGAGAGACAGGTCGTGCGGCCGGTTAAAGCGGTTCAGATGGTAAAGCTGTTCCGGGTCACCCGTCAGATAGTTGAGCTTTTCCTGGCAGGTGAGGGCGGCCGAGAAGCCCATCTGTTTGAGGACCGGGAGTGCTTCCGGGCTGATCTGCCCGAACGGGTAGGTAAAGGTGGTGGGCGTCCAGCCGCGCAGGTTCTCCTGACAGGCTTTCTGCATCTGGGAGAGGTCCTCCGAGAGCAGCTTCTGGTAGAGGACTGGGCTTTCCCCACGCTTCATCTTTGCTCCATGACGTCCGTTCTCGTTGAGATGGAGATTATAAGAGTGGTTCTGTACCTCCACCAGCCCGCTCTCCTGAAGCAGCGCAAGCTGGTTCCATGTGCAGTGGGAATACCGGATGTGGTGGTCGTCTACCCGGGTATACTGGTCGGCATAGGTGCCGACCACCGAAAAGACCGCCTTGAAGCCGAACTCTTTCAGAATCGGATAAGCGTATTCATGGAAACTCTCATATCCGTCGTCAAAGGTAATCATGACCGGTTTGTCGGGCAGCGGCACCCCCTCCTGCACGAACAGGAGCAGGTCCTGCATCAATACCGGGGTATAGCCATTGTCCTGAAGGTACTGCATGTCGCGCCGGAATTCATCGGGCGATATGGTGTATTTGTTCAGCCGGGACTGATCCTTCAGGATGTGATGGTACATCACAATCGGCAGTTCAATCCCCTCCGGCTGGGCCGAGGCATTGGCGGCGACCGCTACACGCGCGACGATCCCGGCGACCGAGACGATCAGCGCCAGCGCAACCGGCAGGATCAGTTTATCTATCAGCTTCATCTGCATCACTTCCTGAAACGCATTGTTGGTTTCAGTCTATGTTGCGGACAAACCGTCTTATACCGCTTTTGCCGGGCCTGCACAGGTTTTGCAGGCAGGCGTGCGGCACCCCGGCCCCAAAAGCGGGATGCCTGCTTCCATCATCGTTTTACAGCAGCCCGATACCCGCCGGGGGCGGAATGGCTGTGTTCCCGGTCTGTTTGTCGGAGACGGAACCCCTCAACCAGCTCTTTCAGCATCTGCGCCTGATCCGAAAGGCCCTCGCTTGCCGCTGCGGATTGCTCGGCGGTCGACGAGTTGGTCTGTACGACACCGGAAATCTGGTCGATTTCGAGGGTGATCTGGGAGATTGCTTCCGCCTGGGAACTGCTTGCTTCCGAGATCAGGTCGACGGTTTCAGCAACTTTTTTTGCACCTTTTACTGCCTGCTGGAGTGACTGCGCAGTTTCATCCGAAATCTGCGAACCATTTTGTACGGCATGGATCGCGCTTTCGATCAGCTGTGCCGTATTTTTAGAGGCTTCGGCCGATTTGCCCGCCAGATTGCGCACCTCGTCCGCCACGACGGCGAATCCCTTGCCTGCCGAACCGGCCCGCGCCGCTTCCACGGCGGCGTTCAGCGCCAGAATATCGGTCTGGAACGCGATGTCCTCGATCACCTTGAGAATCTTGCCGATCTCGTTTGAACTGCGGGTGATCTCATCCATCGCCTGCGTCACGCGCTGCATCCTGCCGTTACATTCTTCCATGTAATCGCCAACCTGGTTGGCGATTGAGCGCGCCCGCTGCGCGTGTTCGGCGGTCTGGGAGATCTGCGCAGAGATGCCAGCCGCTGTGGCGGAAAGCGTTTCGACCGAGCTGGCCTGCTGGCTTGCCCCAAGTGCCAGCGCGTGTGCGCCCTCCGCGACCTGGCCTGAACCGGTTGCCACCTGATCCGCGCTCCGGCTGATCCGGGACATGGTCTGGTTCAACTGCCCGGCGATTGAGCGGATGGAGGCCAGCAGCGGCTGGAACCCACCGGTATATTCCAGTTCACAGGAGGAATCGACGGTAAAATCCCCTGCCGCCATGCCAGCGAGAAACGCGTTTTCATCCTCAATGATCGCCCGCAGCTTTCGGACCAGTTCCCGTACCTGGTCCGAAAGCACTCCAAGTTCGTCCCTTGATTGGTAGCGGATTTCAATATCGAGGTTTCCCTTGGCCATCTCGATTGCGGCCCTTTCGATCTCTGCAACCGGCGCCTGCACCCCTCGGGTGACTGCCATTGCCAGAAGGATGCCGATCACTGCTAGCGCCACGATCAACACTGCCATAATGCAGATCATATACTGATAAACCCGCTCCGAGGACAGCTTCGCCTGCTCCGCATTCATGGTGCTGGCGTCGGTCATCTCCTGAAAGGTCGCGCTCAGGATGTCGTAAGCGGGCTTGCCTTCCTCATCCAGCACGCTGCGTGCCTCATAAAACCGGCCCTGCTGCCCGAGGCGGAGCAGATGGCTGTGAATCTCCAGATAGTTTCCCCATTCTTTTTTTGCCTGCTCCAGACTGGTTCGGTCGGTTCCCTCCATCAGTGTTTTTTCATAGTCCAGCAGCAGTGCATCCATCTCCGATTGAAGCTGCGCCATGTTGGCACTGCTCGCCTCCCGCTTTTCGTCCGAGGTTGCGGTGACATACCGCAGCTCGTTCAGACAGAAATCAGCGATGATGGTATTCATCATGCGGGATTCGTTGACCCCGTTCAGCCAGACATCGGAGATTTCCGCAGTCTCGTCGTTCATCCGCCCAATCATCAGCAGGGAAAGCACCCCGACAGCCAGCATCCCTACCAGCATCAACCCTGCAAGAAGATAAAGTTTTGCTCTGATCTTCAGATTCCGAATCAACCAACGCATGGTATCGCCCCCTCTGTACAATGTTCCATGTACCTCTTGCCATTGCTCTCAGTATAGCGCAATACGCATCGAAAATCCACAGTTTTCTAACGCCTGTTTGTGAAAAATCCAAAAAAACCGCTCCGGATGCAGCTTTTGCACCCGGAACGGTTTCGGTCAGGCTTGGCTGTAGTCGTAGAAAAAGAGGTTCAGGTCAACGCTGTTTGGGATGCCTGCCACCCGTCCTTTTGGACTGTACTGCCATATTTTGAAATCATACGGGAAAAACGGAACCTGATAATACTGTGCCATCCAGAGCGGGTATCCCTCCAACTGGGCCATGTCCAGATTTTCGATCAGAAATTTGCTGTAGGAATAATACATGGAGTCATAGCCGGCGGACCGGATGGTGTCACAAAATGCTTTGACGATATTGGTGGCGGTCTGTACCCCCATCCGGTAGGTGCGGTAGGCGGTCGTCTGGGCGCCCTCGATATCGAATACAATCGGCAGGCTGAGCTGATAGTCCCCCAGATTGTCCAGTACGAATTCCGCCTCCTCGATGGCCTCAGCCCGGCTGACCGCCTGCGAATAGAAGTAGACCCCGACCTGCACCCCCGCATTGGCCGCGCCGCGCATATTCTGGTGGAATTTGCTGTCAACATGGAGTTTCCCTTCGGTATACCCCCGGTAGCCCAGCCGGATAAAAGCATAGTTTACACCGTCGTTTTTGACGGCATTCCAGTTGATATCCCCCTGGAATGCGGATACGTCGATCATTTTGATCCCAGTGAATAGCCCGTCGTCATACCGCTTGTCCCGGCTGCTGTCCTTCAGATAGTCCCAGTCATAGCTGTTTTTGCGCAGCGAAGGGTCAACCGGTATGTACTCGTATCCGTTCCCTTTTTTAAAGACGAACATGTTGTCCACAAAACGCTGGACATACTGCGCAGGCAGCTGGTATTCAACCGCCAGGCTTGTCAGCTCCCGCTGGGTCAGCCCGTCCAGGTCTGCAATCTCCCGGAGAAAATCCTCGTCAATGTCATAGTCTTCCGCCAGATTCCACAGGCTGGTCACCGGGATCAGGCTGGCGGCTTCCTGCGCGATCCCCTGCTGCACAGGCTCCAGCCCCTCCGGATAGGCGGCGCCGGTCTGCAAAATCCCTGCGCATACCGCTGCTGCGCACAGCAGTGCCCGCATCCGCTTCGTGCCTCTGTTCCAATTCATGTTTGCAATTTCCCCTTTTTTCGACAGAATTCCTCTCCATTATAATGTATCCGGCGCAAAGCTGCAAGCTTTATCCTGTGGAAAATGCAGGGCTTCTGACTGCCGGTTGCTGGCAGAGGGGCCTTGCTCGGAACAGAGACGGGAAATGGCTTCACAAAAAGTTTAGGAGACAAATAAAAAACCTGCAAATCAGCTTCTAAACTGATCAACAGGTCTTTCAGGATGGTCGAGGTGACAAGACTTGAACTTGCGGCCTCTGCGTCCCGAACGCAGCGCTCTACCAAACTGAGCCACACCTCGAAGAGAAGTGACTGAAACATAGTGGCTGCCCGACTAGGATTTGAACCCAGACAAACAGAGTCAGAGTCTGTCGTGCTACCATTACACAATCGGGCAATATGTTTCAGTCACAAGTCATATTATACTTCAACTTTTCAAAAAGTCAATACCTTTTCTGACAATTTCGAGAAAAAGATGAAAATTTTTTGGGCTGTGCTGGAATGCCTTTTCCTTTTGGACGGATGGGTGCTGCAAAAGATACCGATACTATTTTCGAGCCCAAAAGGATAAAATAGAAAAAAACAAAAAAAGACTTGATTATATACTTTTTTGGTGTATAATAAAGGCAGTAAAACATTATGGGTACAGGAGGAATTTCCAGATGTCAGTTCAACATTTTACGAAAGATACCTTTCAGGCCAGCGTACTTGAGAGCACAGGTGTCGTGCTTGTAGATTTCTGGGCGCAGTGGTGCGGCCCCTGCCAGATGCTTGGCCCGGTGATCGAGCAGCTCGGCAGCGAGATGGATGGCAAAGCGGTGGTTGGAAAGGTAGACATCGACGAGCAGCCCGAATTGCGCGACCAGTACGGGATCATGTCGATCCCGACCCTGATCGTTTTTAAAGACGGGAAAGAAGTCAGCCGCGTATTGGGTGTACAGCCCAAGCAGGCGCTGGTCCAGATGATCGAAAACGCATAGGAGCCTGTTTCGTTTGCCGGGATCGGGAAGGACAATCCCGGCCCGGTTTTCCCCGGACAAAAAACTCCCCCTGCTGCGCCTGAACCGGCAGCAGGGGGAGTTTCGTTTTTCAGCCCAACAGCAGTTTGTCATCCGCTTCGTCCGAACCGGTTGCCTGCCCGAACTTTGCAAGCAGGTCTTCCACTGTGAGTTTCTTTTTCGCTTCACCGGAAATATCCAGAGCGATTTTTCCTTCATGCATCATGATGAGACGGTTGCCATGAACGATGGCGTCCCGCATGTTGTGCGTAATCATCAGCGTTGTCAGATGGTCCTTTTGGACAATCCGTTCGGTCGTATCCAGGACCTTTGCCGCTGTTTTGGGGTCCAGCGCAGCGGTATGCTCATCCAGCAGCAGCAAACGCGGCTTTTGCAGGGTCGCCATCAAAAGGGTCAGCGCCTGTCGCTGACCGCCGGAGAGCAGCCCCACCTTGGAAGTCAGCCGCTCCTCCAGCCCCAAATCCAGGATTTTCAGCAGTTCGTAATATTCCTCCCGTTCCTTTTTGGTGATGCCGGTGCGCAGGGTACGGGCCTTTCCGCGGCGTGCAGCCAGCGCCAGGTTTTCCTCGATCTGCATGGTGGCGGCGGTCCCCATCATCGGGTCCTGAAAGACACGTCCGATATAGCGGGCACGTTTATGCTCAGGCAGGCTGGTGACATCGGTATCCCCAATCGAGATACTGCCCGAATCGACCATCCATACGCCGGCAACCGCGTTCAGCAGGGTGGACTTGCCTGCGCCGTTCCCGCCGATCACAGTGGCAAAGTCGCCGTCCTTCAGGCACAGGGAAACGTCATTCAGAGCAGTTTTTTCGTTGACGGTGCCGGCGTTGAAGGTCTTGAAGATATTTTTGATGTCAAGCATGGACTTTGCCTCCTTTCTTTACGGGTTTGGAAAAGGAGCGGGCTTTCCAATAGGGGATTGCCAGGAAAATGGCTACGATAACAGCTGAAATCAGCTTTAAATAGTTGGTGTCAATTCCGCTCAGGCTTACCACCGCCTGTATGACGACATAATAGATCATTGAGCCGATCGAGACCGCCAGCAGCCGCAGGGCAAAGTTGTGGAACAGTTTCGAGAACAGTACCTGCCCGATAATGACCGCAGCCAGCCCGATCACGATTGCGCCCTTGCCCATGCTGGCATCAGCGAAGCTCTGGTATTGGGACAGCAGCGCCCCGGAAAATGCAACCAGCCCGTTGGAAAGCATCAATCCCAGGACCTTGTTGCGCTCGGTATGGATGCCCTGTGCGCGGGCCATGTTCTGGTTTGCACCAGTCGCACGCAGGGAGGCGCCCAGTTCGGTGCCAAAGAACCAATACAGGACCGCGATCGTTGCGATAGTAAACAGGCCCACCACAAAGATCGGGTGGCGGGTGAAAGGTCGTGTGCCCTTGGCCACATCCTGCACAAAACGCAGGGAGACCAGCAGTTTATCCAGATTTTCGGGATTGGTGACATTGATCGCAACATTGGCTTTCATCCCCATGATGGCCAGATTGATCGACCACAGGCCGAGCTGTGTCAGGATCCCTGCCAGAATCGCGGGAATTCCACAGACCGTGTGCAGGAGACCGGTTGCTATGCCGGTTGCCATTCCCGCCAGCAGCGCGGCAAAAAGCGCCAGCCAGACATTTGCACCAGAGCCGAACAATACCACGAAGACAGCGCCCCCGGTACAGAACGACCCATCCACCGTCAGGTCCGCAATATCCAGAATCTGGTATGTGATATATACGCCAATCGCCATGATTCCCCAGATCAATCCCTGGGATATGGCCCCTGGCAGCGTACCAATAAAAGAGATCATCGGAATCTCCTCCTCCATATGATTGATGCCGCTTTCAGGCAAACCCGCGTTATACACAATAGCGGAAAAGGGGAACCCCTTTTCCGCCATGGGTCAGCAGCTTTCGCCGGTTGACATTATGCAGCAGCTTCGATTGCAACGTAGCCTTCCGGCGGTGTAAGGCCCAGAGCCTCGCACATCGGAGGGTTATATTTCTTCACAAATTCCGGCGCATACGCGATCGGCATGGTAGAGATGTCATCTTCGCCCGTCAGGATTTTTGCGGCCATTTCACCGGTCTTGTAGCCGATATCATAGTAGCTGATGGAAAGGGTTGCAACACCGCACCCGGCGGCAAGCCCTTCCTCGCCGGCAAACACCGGTATCGAGCCATGGCAGATGTTATCGATAATCGGGGTGTTGGAGGCAGCGGTATTGTCGGTAGGTACATAGAGCAGATCGCTGTTGTCGGCTGCGGTCTGGACAACAGCCGCAATATCGTTCGAGTCGGAGAAGGGGTATTGGGTGCAGGTGTAGCCCAGGCTTTCCAGCTCTGCCTGGACGGTGTCTACCTGATACTGGCTGTTTGCCTCGTTGGAACAGTAGACCAGGCCGACGTTCTTTGCATCCGGACACCACTCTTTGATCATGGCCGCCTGTTGATCCAGCGGGGCCAGATCAGAGGTGCCGGAGATGTTGCCGCCCACTGTGCCGGAAAAATCTGTAATCCCAAACGCGACGCCGTACTCGGTGACCGAGGTGCCCAGAATCGGGATATCTGCGGTCGCGGTTGCAGCTGCCTGCAACGCCGGGGTTGCGTTCGCCATGATAAGGTCCACATTTTTGGACACAAAGGAATTGGCGATCGTCGCGCAGGTAGCGGGGTCATTGGCCGCATTCTGGTAATCAAAGGTCACCTGGCCGGGGAGCCATTTGTTAAGCGCATCCTGAAAGCCTTCAGTGGCTGCATCCAGTGCGGGATGTGTAACCAGCTGTGAGATACCGACTACATAGGCGTCTTTTTTTTCGGTCGGATCAGCAGGCGCTGCCTGGCTGGAAGCCTGAGACGGGTTGTTCTCCGTACCGGCAGAGGAAGCCGCCGGCTGGCTGCTGGTGCCGCCACAGGCGCCCAGAGATACCGCCAGAGCCAGCGCAAGCACCAGCATGAAGGGTTTAGAAGTCTTTCTCATTCAAAATTCCTCCAGTTTTTACAATTCAACGCTTTACCGCTTTTTGTTATAAAAGCAACAGCGCAAAAAAAGAATGTGATTTCTCACGCGAATAAGTATAGCGCGTTCTGCCGCTGCTGTCAAGAAAAACATTCCGGCCCACGCAGGCTGCCGCCCCAAGAATCTGTTGCGTATTTTATTGATGCAAGGGGGCTTTTTCACTTGCAAAAAGCCCCCTCTTGCCGCTTCGCGGAAATTCACCAAATTATGGAAAACAGGAGCAAAAAAATTGAGTAAAACTTTAGGGCTTGTTTGAAAATAGAGAAAAAGACGGTCGTTTCGGTTTTTCAAACAACCCCTAGATGCTGAACAGGCTCTAAGGCGACGGGGCCTCCTCGCGGGCATAACAGACCAGGGCGGTCCGATTAGGCATACAGACCGCGCGTTCCCCCGGGCGCGCAACCCATCCAGCTTGTATGCAGACCTGGTCCGGGCAGTCAGACGAGAGAAACCGGATCGCGCCATCCTGTATCTCGAACGCTACAGCCTTGCCGGTTTCGGGCTGGATGCTGAAAACACCGTCTGAAGCCCGGGTGAGGTCGATGGTACGCAGGGTCTGCCCGTCGACCGAGAGTACTGCCACCGGCTCACCCGACCGGGGGAGGTAGAGCAGTGCGCCCCAGATGCCACATCCGAGAAGCAGCGCCGCGACAATCCAAAGTTCCAGTTTACGAAGGTTCATAACATCCGCCCTGCCAATCCATGAAAATCGGTTGTCTCCAGATGGATACAGTGGTCCCGCTCGGAGATGTTTTCGAGGTAGTGCGCGTCCGAACTGACCACGACCGTATACTGTTCCCGGATTTCGGCGTGCTGCCCGTCCGCAAAAAAACGGGCCGGATCAGCAACCTCGACCGCCCGGAATCCACACTCGGGCGGAAGGGCCCCCAGATTGGAAAGGACGCTGTAACTCCCCCGGTCGATATGGGCAGGGAAGCACAGCCCCCCGTACTCCCGCATCAGGCTGGGCAGCGAGGAAATCCCAATCGAGGTTGCGTTGACCAGCAGTTTCTCCAGCGTCCCGACCGGCTGGTCCTCCGCATCAAGGATGGTCTGTTCCCCGAAAATCTGCGGACGGTTTGCGAACGGCGGCAGGCAGTCGTAGACATACCGGTCAAACGCCATCGCGTTTTCCAGGGCAGGGAACAGGCAGACCACATGCACCTCCTCGGCTGTCGAAAGCTCCATCCCGGGTACCACGACCAGACCGGTCCCTTCGGCGGCCTGCATCAGCGCGGGGCAGTTGCGGCAGGTGTTGTGGTCGGTCAGCGCGATCATCTCCAGCTCCTTGAGCAGAGACATGTTCAAGATGTTGTTCACTGTCATATCGGCATCCCCACAGGGGGAAAGGCAGGAATGGATATGCAGGTCATAAAATACCGGCCTCATCCGCGGATCAGCTGGTCGATGGCCCGGGCGGCCTCGTAGACCGGCTGTTTGCTTCCAAGCACCGCAATCCCGTTCTGGTCAGCTTTCTCTTTTGCCTGCGCATCAAGCGCCGCACCTTCGGCAAGTACGATGCAGGCGGTATCTGCCAGCGTTGAAACCGCCATCGCGTTGACGTTGCCCATCACAGTCACCCACGCGCTGTCCGCAGGCGCCCGGCCCATCACAAAGCTGAGAAGGTCGCAGCAGTAGACGCTTTCAACCTCCCGCCCGTACGACTCCTCCCCAGCCAGAAGGGAGAACCCCAGCCGCTCTGCAACCTCTTTTACTGTCATCGGCTTTTCTCCTTTTCACTATTTTCGCGGCTGTCCTCGCTGTTCGACGCTCTGGGCAGCGCCCGCGCGAGCCGGGTCAGCCCGTCGGCCATCGCGCGCATCTCGTCCCGCAGCTTAAAGATGCAGGCGTTCTCCTCCGCAAAGCCCCTCACCACATCCTCGGCAAGCGCCTTGCAGGAGGGCGCGCCGCAGCTTCCGCAGTCCATCCCGTAGAGCCGTTCCTCAATCTCATGCATCTGGCGCATCTTTTCCATTGCGGCTTTCAGGTTGGCATCCAGCTCGAGTACCGGCTCATACTGTACGGCGAGGTCCCATTGGTAGGGGGAGAGGTCGTCGTCCGGCAGGCGGTTGCAGGAAACCGGGCGGTATTTCCGGATCCGCTTGAGCTTGGCCCGCGCTACATACGGGTTCTCGACGTTGAGCACCCCGCCCACGCAGCCGCCCGAGCAGGCGTTCAGCTCCACAAAGTCCAGGTCATAAAACTTCTCATCCTCGAGGTCCTCGAGCACCCGGATCACATTTTCAATCCCGTCGGCAGCGAGATAGCGTTCCCGCAGGGCAGCGGCAGCTTCCCCGCCGCTGCTTCCCCAGCCGATTCCCATCCGGCCCGCGCCTGAAAGCTCGCCCGCGGAGACGGGGACGTCCTTCATCAGGCTGATCAAACGGGGATACACCTCCCGGATCGCCAGAACACCGTCCACGCTGCTCTTCTCGGTGCCCAGCGGCATCTTGACTGCGGTCACCTTAGCGGGACAGGGGCTGATAAAAAATGCGCCGATCTGTTCAGGGGGCAGGCCCGTTTTGGCAGCGGCCTCCCGCTTGGCGAGCCGCGCGGCAACCTCGATCGGGGCGTGCATCGGCAGGATGTTATCGAGCAGCTCTGGAAACCGTACCCGGATCAGCCGCAGTACTGCCGGACAGGCCGAGCTGATCACCGGCCGCCGCACCTGGAAGCCTGCCATATACCGGCGGGTTGCATCCGAAACCAGCTCCGCCGCGCGCGCCACCTCGAACACCTCGTCGAACCCCATCAGCTCGAGTGCGCCGATCACCGGGTCCACATCATCGAGGTTATTGAACTGCCCGTAAAGCGCGGGCGCAGGCAGAGCAACCTTATAGGGAAACCGGTCGATCGCCGAAAAAGAGTCAAAGGTCGCCTGTTTCGCATGATGTGGGCAGACCCGGATGCATTCTCCACAGTCGATACATCGTTCGGTGATGATCTGTGCCTTGCCGTTGCGCACCCGGATCGCCTCGGTGGGGCACCGCTTGACACAGTTGATGCAGCCGTGACACTTCTCCCGGTCGAGCGTCACCGAGTGGAAAAACGTTCCTCGCTCCATCCTGAATTCCTCCATTCCATAAAAATCCACACATACATTCACTTTGGGGTCCTGCCCAGTTCGTTTGCAGGGAACGCCCTCTCTTCTTGCCGTTCAAGCCCGAAGTGTGAAACCCGCTGCCGCAGACGGCTCTTAAGCTGGGACAAAAGCGAGTAAAACCTGAACGAAAAAACAGGATTTTTAGCCGACCTGCACCTTCATCCGCACCGTTGTGCCCACGCCAACCTCACTCTCGATCGTCATTTCGTCGGCATTCCGTTTCATATTCGGCAGACCCATGCCTGCCCCGAACCCCAGGTTGCGCACACTGTCCGGGGCGGTGGACCAGCCCTCCTGCATCGCCAGATCAATATTGGGGATGCCGGGCCCATGGTCAGAGAGCACCATGGAGACCTCCTCGGGTGAAACTTCCACCACGATCTGCCCGCCGCCGCCGTGGATGGCGAGATTGATCTCCCCTTCGTAGAGCGCGATTGCCACCCGGCGCACCGCCCCCGGCGCTACGCCCAGCTTTTTCAGCAGCCGCTTGACATCGCTCGAAGCCTCTCCTGCCCGGGTAAAATCGTCCCCGGGAACCTCATATTCCAGACGGATTGCATCAGACATCCGTGTCCTCCCCCCCTTTCAGGCCCTTTTCGTACAGTTTGCCGCAGGCAGCGAACATCGGGTATCTGGTGCTCATGACAGCGATTCCCCGTTCCTGCGCAAGCCGGACGATCGACTCGTCCGGGCATTTTCCCCGTACAAAGACGATGCAGAGCATATCCATCATTTCGGCAGTGCGCACCGCCTGCGAGTTGAGCAGGCCGGTGAGCAGGACGCTCTGGTCCTTCACATAGGCGAGCACATCGCTCATCATGTCGCTGCCGCATGCGGTCTTTACCGCAGCATCGAACGATGCACCTTCACAGTAGACGGTCGCATCCAGAATCGGCTGAATCTCTCTGACAGTCATAATGAATCCCCTTTCATTGGCCTCTTTCAGTGTTCCTTTTTCATATTGTAACATCTTTAGGAGGGTTGGCGCAATCCGCTTTTGGAGATTTTGTTCGGAAGAGCTGCCGGCCTTTCCTTCAGGGCAGCTTTTGAGGCAGGCTGCCAAAAAGAAACCTGAAAAAGCCCGGAGCAGGGGGATACCCGCTCCGGACTTCTTTGGTGAAAAGTCAGGCCCGACTGAAAAATACGTTTAATGCGTCCTTCCAATGCGGCAGGGGCTGGAACCCTGCTTTTCGCAGTGCGCTCTGATCCAATCTTGAGTTCATCGGCCGGACGGCCTTGGATGGATATTCCGCTGTCGATACCGGGAGCACCCTCGCCGGCAGGCCAGCCATCCGGAAAATCTCCCGGGCAAACTCAGCCCAGGAGCAGAACCCCGCATTTGCCGCATGGTAGGTCCCATATTTGTCACCCGCAGCCATGTCGCAGAGCAGCTTTGCCAGATCACCCGTATAGGTGGGGGAGCCGACCTGGTCATCCACCACGCGCACTTCCTCCCGCTCCGCCCCGAGACGGAGCATGGTTTTCACAAAATTGCTGCCATGGTTCCCAAAGACCCAGGAAGTACGGACAATCCAGTGGTGCTCCAGCAGTTCCCTGACCGCCTGTTCCCCGGCAAGTTTGGTCTCACCGTACACATTCAGCGGGCCGGTGGGATCGTCCACCCGATGCGGCTGGTCCCCCTCGCCGGAAAAGACATAATCGGTGCTGATGTAGAGCAGCTTCGCGTCGGTCCTGCGGCAGGCCAGCGCAAGGCTGCGTGTACCGTCCGCATTGACCTGCCAGCAGCGCTCCCGCTCGGATTCCGCCTTTTCTACAGCGGTATAGGCGGCGCAGTGGATCACGGCATCCGGGCGGCAGGACTCCAAAAGGGCATCCACTGCTTTTGCATCCGTTATATCACATTCTCTGGTCGAAACGCCGCAATATGGGATTCCACGTGTTTCCAGTTCTTTGCAGACATCGCTACCCAGCTGTCCGCGGGAACCGGTCACCAGCACCTTCAAGACAGCCCCTCCCCCATTGGGCGGCCGATATCGGATGCCAGGCGTGCCTGCCGGTATTGCCCATTGGCGATATGCTCCCACCAGATTTTATGCTCCAGATACCACCGGATGGTTTTCCGGATGCCGTCGCTGAACGCGGTCCTGGGCGCCCACCCGAATGTCTTCTGCATCTTTGCAGGGTCGATCGCATATCTGCGGTCGTGCCCGGGGCGGTCCTGCACAAACTGGATCAGTTCTTCCGGTTTCCTGACCTCATGCAGGATCGTCCGGACCACCTCCAGATTGGTGCGCTCGTTGTGCCCGCCGATGTTATACAGCTCGCCGGCGGTCCCTTTCAGCAGAATTTCGTCGATCGCGGAGCAATGGTCCTCCACATACAGCCAGTCCCGGACGTTTTCCCCCTTTCCGTAGACAGGGAGCGGCTGATCCTGAAACGCATTCACCACCATCAGTGGGATCAGCTTTTCCGGGAACTGGTAGGGACCATAGTTGTTGGAGCATCTGGAGATCGTGGCCGGGACGCCGAATGTGCGATGGTAGGCCTGTACCAGCAGGTCTGCGGACGCTTTGGACGCAGCGTAAGGGCTGCTGGCGCGGACCGGGGAATCTTCGGTAAAGAAGAGGTCCGGGCGGTCGAGCGGCAGGTCTCCATAGACCTCGTCGGTGGAAACCTGATGGAACCGCTGGATTCCATAAATCCGGCAGGCGTCGAGCAGTACGCTTGTACCGAGGACGTTGGTGCGCAAAAATATTTCCGGGTCCTTGATCGACCGGTCAACATGGCTCTCCGCCGCAAAATTGACCACCACATCCGGCTTTTCCGCCTCGAAAAGCGCGTAGACCGACTGACGGTCTGCAATATCCGCCTTTACAAACCGGAAGCGCGGATTTTTAGCCGCGTCCGCCAGTGTTTCCAGATTGCCCGCATAGGTCAATGCATCCATACAAACGACCTGGTCCTCCGGGTGGCGGTCCAGCAGATAGTAGATAAAGTTGCTTCCGATAAATCCGGCTCCGCCTGTTATCAATCGTTTCATTGTAAGCCCCTCATTCATAGATAAAATCGACGTCGCTTTCGCTCAGGGAGGGAGCGTTCCGGTCCTTCTCGGACAGGACTGGATTCTCACAGCCCCACTCAATCCCAATTTCCGGGTCATTCCAACGGATGCCCCGGTCCGCCTCGGGCGTATAAAACCGGTCGGCCTTATACAGGAACTCTACCGAATCGGTCAGCGTGAGGAATGCGTGGCCGAACCCGCGCGGAATGAGAAGCTGCCGCTTGTTGTCGGCGGAGAGTTCCACCGAAACCCATTTTTTAAAGGTCGGGGAACCCTTCCGGAGATCGACCGCCACATCCAGAACAGCCCCCCTGTTGCACCGGACGATCTTTGCCTGTGCGGCGTCCCCCTTTTGGAAGTGGATGCCGCGCAGCACTCCTTTCTGCGCGGAAAAGGACTGGTTATCCTGCACGAAACGGTAGTGAAGCCCGGCCCGCTCCAGGTCGCGCTCCGACCACGTTTCCATAAACCAACCCCTGGAATCCCCAAAGACTTTTGGCTCCAGGATATAAACCGAAGGAAGCCCGGTTGGGATCACCTGCATATTGACCGCCTCCTATCGCAAGTCATAGAAATCAACGTTTTTTCAACCGGGCAGGCAGATAACCCGCCCAGACGATACACAAACAGCTGGCCAGGGGGCCTAACCGTTCCCGCCGCAGGTCACGGGTTCCTGACATGGGTGCGCCTGCATCCTGTAACAGGCCCGTCCGTTCTCCTTTGCCTGGTATAATATCTTATCCGTTTCGGTTAAGATATGCTTCACAGTTTGCGGAAAAACAAACTGGCAGGCGCCGATGCTGCAGCTCGTTTTTTGCTCAGGCAGTATGCCGGAGATCAGGTTCAGGAACCGTTCCAGCCGTTGACCCAGTTCCTGCGGCGGCATTGGCGTTTCGATGATAACGGCGAATTCATCCCCGCCAAGCCTTCCCACCTTTCCATCCTCTCCAAAAATCACTTGCAGATGCATCGCGATCTCTTTCAGGACCTTATCTCCAACCGGATGCCCAAAGGTATCATTGATTTTCTTAAAATAATCTACATCCACAAACAAAAACCAGCCGGTTTTTTGGGTGGTTGTGCTGCACGTTTTCTGCATTTTATCGCAATGATAAAGGAACATGCGCCTTCCCATTACACCAGTTAGCTCGTCCATCTCTCTCTGGTACCCGTTGTACGACATATACTTGTAGATGCAGCTCAAAAGGATCACAGAAATCACATTCAGTGACAGAGAAGCCACCAAGAATTGGATCTGCAAGTGCAGCAGATCAGAAGAGACCTGATCGGATACCGCGAACCCATGCTGGTTGAGCATATAAGATTCTCTTTGAGAGAAATAGAAGGTTGCACAAATTGCCATAAACAGGATAAAAAAGGCGAATATCACAAAGAACAGGTTCATTTTTTTGGAGGAGTAGGGGTTGTCGACCGACTGATCAATACAAAAACGGATGTTTTGCATGGTGTTGCTTTGATAGGCTGTCCACAGAAGTTCAACGGTGACTACGCAGATGAGCGCAAAGACTGCATCATCCCATTCCCAGTGCAGCGCCGAGCTGTAACGGTACCCGAGTTCTGGAAACAAAGTCCCTATCGCAGCGTAAACAAGCAGCGAATGCACCTTGGGAGAAATCGCAGCAACCACCCCGATCCACAGACGATTGCGCTTTGTTTTCCTCGCGGCTAAAAACGCGGCCCCAATGATCAGCCCAAACAGCGTCCTTGTCCCGACACTCAACCAAAGGCTGCTGGCCGGGGTTCCGCTTAAAAAGGGAGAAAATATTGCATCTGCCGGCATCACATAGGATGAGGAGGCTTTATACATACTGGCGATTCCAAAGGTAAACCCAATGACTACAGAGTGCGCAGGGCTGAGAAGGCAGCCTGCCGCCAGAATGGGGAGATATGCGATGGTAACGGAAATAGGCGGAATATGTAGATACCCCAGAAAGGTAAACGACATCAACAGTTCAACCGCAATTAGTATCCCAAAAGCGTAACAGTCGAAGCAGGAATAGTTCCACAGCTTTTTTATTGTTTTCATCCCATATCCCTCTCTAATCCTCAACACCGGTGTCTCCATCCCGTAGGCAGACGAAATCTCTTTCCCCAGAAGCTATGGAGACTGCATCCCCCGCTTCTAGGTAGTGTTCACATAAGCACATCGACAATGAGAGCAAAAAAGACAAAAGCCAAAAAGATAACATCCAGTTTGTCATAGCGGGTAAAAATGCGACGAAATCGCTTGATACGGCGAAAAAGCCTCTCAACTTGGTTGCGCTGTTTGTACAGCTCTTTATCATAGTCCCAAGGATCTTTGCGATTGCTTTTTGGCGGAACAACAGGGATATAGCCAAGTTCCACTGCCAAAGCTCTTGTCTCATCCCCTTCGTAGGCCCGATCCATCAGAAGGTAAACCGGGTGATCCGCCGGACCGAGCTGCTGCAAAAGAGTACGGCCTTCAGGGCCATCTCCACGGTTTCCGGCAGACAGCGAAAAGATCACCCCATCTCGATCAGATGCGGCGACCATATGAAGTTTGGTGTTCCACCCACCACGTGTTCTTCCGACGGCTTGCGCTCCGTTTTTTTCAGTGCACCCATTCCGTCAGGATGGACCTTGATGCAGGTGGAATCCAAACTGACCACGTTTACTTGGATTTTTATGATTCCCAGTTGCTGCAAACGCAAAAATGCTTTTTCCAAAACTCCCTTTTTCGCCCAGCGGTTTATCCGGACATAGATCACG
The DNA here is from genome assembly GCF_000403395.2 of Anaerotruncus sp. G3(2012). Taxonomy (GTDB): domain Bacteria; phylum Bacillota; class Clostridia; order Oscillospirales; family Ruminococcaceae; genus Anaerotruncus. The sequence goes on from NZ_KE159668.1 coordinate 25,476, forward strand.
TGCCAATCTCCGTATTCTTTGGGCAGGCTCCTCCATTTGCACCCATTTTCCATTACGTACAGCGCCGCATTCAATACATCCAGATTGCTGATTTTTGCTGGTTTCCGCTGTTTCGGAAAGCACTCTGCGATTTGTTCGTATTGTTCTTTCTTCAGTTCCATTCCTTTATTATAGCATATCTTTGTTTGTGTGAACAGACCCTAGTACCGGATTTTTCCGTCTGCCACCGCCCGCAGGTGTTTTCCATAAGCCGCTTTGCCGTAGCGGTCCGCTGCCGACAGAAGCTGTTCCCTAGAAATCCAGCCGTTGGTGTATGAGATTTCCTCGAGCGCTGCGATTTTCACCCCCTGATGGTTCTCGATCATACGAACAAAGTCAGACGCCTGTGCAAGCGCGTCCACTGTCCCGGTGTCAAACCAGGTATAGCCCCGCCCGAGCGTAGTGACCTGTAAGGTCCCCTCCTGCAGATAGGCACAGTTCAGGTCGGTGATCTCCAGCTCCCCGCGCGCGGAGGGCCGGATTTTCTTGGCCTTTTCGCAGACCGTCTGATCGTAAAAGTAAAGCCCGGTTACACAGTAGTTGGAAACCGGATTTTTTGGTTTTTCCTCGATCGAAACCGCGTTTCCCGCCGCATCCAGCGTCACGACCCCAAACCGCTCGGGGTCCTCCACATAGTAGCCGAAGATAGTGGCGCCGCTCTGCTGTGCAGCCGCTTTTTTCAGATGCCGGATCAGGCCGCTCCCGTAAAACAGGTTGTCGCCCAAAACCATTGCGCAGCTATCCCCACCGATGAACCGTTCGCCCAGCAGGAATGCCTGTGCCAAACCATCCGGCGAGGGCTGTTCCAAATAGGAAAGCTGGATGCCGAAATCCGAACCATCCCCCAGAAGGCGCTCAAAATTCGGCAGGTCCCGTGGGGTTGACAGGATCAGGATGTCACGGATGCCCGCCAGCATCAATGTGGACAGCGGATAAAAGATCATCGGTTTATCATAAACCGGCAGGAGCTGCTTGGAGGTCACCATGGTGAGCGGATAGAGGCGGGTCCCAGAGCCGCCTGCCAGAACAATTCCTTTCATAAAAAGCCCCATCCATTTCTATACAAATAAGATTTGCGCAAGTTTCCGTTTGAACCCTTTTTTGAACAGCCGGTACCGCAGCAGGACCCAGACCCGCTTCCATTTCGGATACAGGGGGACGCCGCTGTAGGCATCCAGCAGCCGGACCTGCTGTGTGTCCAGCTTTGCGCGGTAAACCTTCAGGAATTCCCCCGCCTGCCGGTAGGTGTCCCGCAGGACCGTCCTTGCGCCGGCCCGGTCCCGGAACCGCGCCCAGTTGTAGGAGAGGCTGTGCGCATTTTTGGCGCCGACCTGGTTGCTGCCATGCTGCCGGTAAAGGATGGTGGGTGTCTCCACAAATCCGATCTTTCCGAACGCTGCCGCGAGTATGGCGAGCCACCAGTCGTGCATAATACAGTTCTGCGCCTCCGGGATCGGGACAAACCGCGCCAGCAGCGCCTGGTTGACCATCATCGTGCAGCCGGTCACAATGTTTTGAACGATGAGCTGATGGAGGGCGTCCCGTTTGGCGGACAGGTCCTGAATATACAGGAGCGAACCGGAAAGCTCGTTCAGCCTGCTGTCCACGACCTTCAGATCAGTATGCACCAGAAGCGGCGTGTCCGCCCCACAGGCGGACTCCAATTCCCGCATCTTTTCCAGCGTGAGCGCGATTTTCTCCGGAAGCCACACGTCATCCTGATCGCAGGTCATGCAGTAAGGGGTATCTGCCAGCGAGAGCATACTGAAAAAGTTGTTCTTTGCCGATCCGGATGGGCTGTCCCGCCGGATCAGGCGGATTTTTTCCGGATACTGCCCCGCGAATTCCTGCGCGACTGCCGCGGTCCGGTCGGTGGAGCAGTCATCCTGGATAATGAGCTTCCAGCGGGTTTCGGTCTGGCGGAGGATCGACTCGATCTGTTCCGCAAGATAGGATTCCCCGTTGTAGGTTGCCATAAGAATCGTAATCACAATATCGGCGCCTTCCAAATCGTTCTGATGATATTACCCTTCATTCTATCACATCCGCCGGAAACTTGCAACCCGTCCCCTCCGCCGGCTAGGATTCCGCCACAGGGCTTCCCTTGCGTTTTTCCGCCAACGAAAGCAGGGTGACCGCAAGCAGGATCAGACCCGCGCCCAATGCTGTTTTCAGTCCGAATGGCTCCCGGTAGATCAGGACGCCCAGCGTGATGCTCGTAATCGGTTCGAAGGTGCTTAGAATCGAAGCGTTCTGCGGCCCAATCAGGCTGACGCCGATCTGGAAAAGGACCACGCCGACAATCGAAGCGGCCACCGCAAGCCCCAGTGTAGCGAACCAGCCGAGCGCAGTCGCAGGGAGGGTGAACTGCCCGGCAAGCAGCAGCCCGGCGAGCAGCAGCACCGCACTCTCCAGGCACATGTAGAAGCTGAACAGGAACGGGGAAATTTCCCGTAGGCAGCTCCTGTAAAGTGCGATGATATAGGCCGCGTAGGTGATCCCGGAGATGAAGGCGATCGCCATGCCGAACAGGTTGGCGGATTCCCCGGGCGTATAAAACAGGAGGATACCCGCAGTACAGGAGAGGACGCAGAGCGCCCGCACCGGGGTGATCCGGTCGCGGAAGAACAGCGCACATCCGAGCAGCACAAATACCGGGTAACTGAAATGAATGGTGGTTGCCATACCGGAAGAGATATAGACATAGGATAAAAAAAGCAGGCCAGGGGTAATCAGCCCGCACAAAAGCCCGATCGGGCAGAGCTGAACCGCCTGTCTGCGTGTCAGACGAAGGGATATTTTTTTCCAGCGGAGGATGCCGAATAACACCGGGACTGCCAGTGCGTTCCTGAAAAAAACAAGGCTGAGCGGGTTCAGCCCCTCCGCGTAGATCAGTTTTGCGATTGCAGGCAGGCTGCCGAACACCACCGCCGACAGAATGCTGAAAAGATAGCCTTTTACCGTCCGGCTCATCATCATCTTCCTCCCCTGAAAAAGAGCAGAGACAGCCCGCGAATATGCAGGCTGTCTTTTGTCTTTGCCGTATCCACAGGGATGAAACGTCCGAAAAGCGGGTTCTTATAAGTATGGATACAGCGGTTTTCTTTGTTGTCTTTCTTTTCTGTTTTTATGTATGATTACAGGTAGGTAAACAGATATTCCCCGGTCCCCATGAGGCTGACTTGTTCGCAGTCGCTGGGCACAAATATGCTGTCCCCTTTTTGCATGGAAAGCGATTCTTCCTTCCAACGTAAGGTTCCGGCCCCCTCGACACAGAGGATCGAAACAAACGACGCCGGGTCGACAGGATGGGTATATGCGGCCTCCACCTGAACGAGGTCAACCGAAAACCGGCGGCATCTGACGAGCGGCTTCACCCGGAACTGCCCGGGCTGTTCCCGGACCGGTCCAGCAGCGGCCTGCTGCTGTGGCTTGGACGGAACCAGCGAGGTGACCGCGAGCGCTTTGTCCAGTTGGAGGGAACGAGGCTTTCCGTCCGGCCCGAGGCGGTTGAAATCGTGCACACGGTAGGTCAGGTTGGAGTTCTGCTGGATTTCAGCAACGACGATCCCTTCGCCGATCGCATGGATGATGCCTGCTTCGATGAAAAAGACATCCCCTTTTTTGACCGGTACGCGGTTGAGCACCTCGGTGATCGTCCCATCCGAGAGCCTGCGCCCAAACTCCTCCCGGCTGATCTGCTCACGGAACCCAAAATAAAGGGAGGCGCCTTCTTTGCAGTCGAGCAGATACCACATCTCTTCCTTGCCCTGCTGGCCATTTTCAAATTCCCGCGCGTAATCGTCGTCCGGATGCACCTGGATCGAGAGGACTTTTTCCGCGTCGATCAGCTTGATCAAAAGCGGGAATTCCTGTTTGCCTGCATAGGCATGTCCCAACAGTTGCGGGTATTCTGCCGCAAACTGTGAAAACGGCATCCCCGAAAGCTCTCCCGAGGCGATTACGCTCGGGCCGTCGGGATGCGCCGAAAGTTCCCAGCTTTCAGCGAGCGGGTACAGGTCGGTCTGTTTGTGGTATTCCTGTTTCAGGCGCTCCCCACCCCACAGGTAATCCTGATAGGATGGCGCCAGCAAAAACGGCTTCATGTTTTTCCCCCTTGCTCCCATTTCGGAACGCGGCAGCGACCGCTTTTTTATTTTACTACGCCGGTCCGCAGATTTCAAGGAATTTCGCGAGAACCAGAGGGCAAATCTGCGCAGATGCCCGGGAATTTGTAAGCCGTATCCAATTCTATGCAGGAATCCCCTGTTTGCCCGAGGAAAATCAGGGAATCAATGTGAAAAATAGAGGCTGTTTCCAAGGAGGGTTCCGCCTGTCCGGCTTCGGGGCGGGATCAGATGGGACACCCCCGCGGCAAGGCCCGCAGGTTCAGGCGTGCCCGTTCCTGCAACCTTGGACCGAATAAGGGAGGGCGCTTCCCCTGTGGGAAAGCGCCCTTTTTCCGGTACGATATGACAGGGTCAGGCATCTTCAAACATGGCCTCGAAATAAGGGGCGCCAACCACATAATCCACCGGCAGCGCGAAGGAAATCCCGCTGCCGCGGGTCTTCAGCCCGGTTTTTTTGGCGATCGCCTGCATGATCGGCTTTTTCTGTTTCTCGTCGGTGAGGATCAGGATGACCTCTTTTTCCGGTGTGATCGTGATCCCGAAAAATTTGGCGACCTCCTTCAGGCCGGTACCGCGTCCATTCAGAACGGTACCGCCGGTCGCGCCGCTGGCCCTCGCCGCTTCCATCGCGGATTCGCTGTGTCCGCGGTTGACAATCGTAACGATCAATGCACATTTTCTATCGCTCATTCTTTAGCTCCCCCTCTTCGTGTCCCGCCAGAAAGCCCAGCGTCTGCGCCCCCCCTACACTCACGATCGGGATTGAAAACGCGATCCCGCCGCCCGCACGTTCCATCGAAAATTCCTGCTTGAGTTTTTGCAGCAGCGGACGGGCGCGTACGGTCTCAATCCCGCCCAGAATGATGTCTTTTTCGGTCTCGCCCAGCCCGAGATAGTCGAGCAGGGAGGAGTCCGCCGTTCCATGCCCCAACAGGCAGAGGTCGAACCGAACCCCCTCGTCATGCATCCGCGCAGTCAGCCGCTTCCCTTTCCCACGGTCGACAATCGCGATGATCAGGGAGACCTTTTCCGGAGCGCGCTTGGTATTCTGCATCAAAATCCCCTCCTCAAAGCTCGATGATCTCGAGTTCTTCGTCCGCCATGGCAATAGGTGCGGCGAGTATGGTTTTCAGCTTAAAGACGGCGCCCAGCGACTGGATGGTCACCAGCGGCGTCATCGCCACCATGGCCACGATGCCGAACGCATCGCGCAGCATGTTGCCGCCGAGCGCTTCACACGCTCCCATCGCAAAGGGGAGCAGGAAGGTGGCGGTCATCGGGCCGGATGCAACACCGCCCGAGTCGAACGCGATTGCGGTGAAGATCTTCGGCACAACAAACGACAGTCCGAGCGCGATCGCGTAGCCGCCCAGCAGGAAATACCAGATGCTTACCCCGGTCATGACCCGGACCATTGCCAGCCCCAGCGAGCAGGCAATGCCGATTGAAAGGGCGGCCATCATCGAATTCCGGGAGATGGCGCCGCCGGTGACCTCCTCGACCTGTTTGTTGAGGACATGGACGGCCGGTTCCGCCGCAACAACAAAGAATCCAATCAGCATTGCGATCGGTATGATTACCCAGTTGTAGCTGAGCTGGGAAATCTTCGCGCCAAGCAGGTTTCCGACCGGCATGAACCCGACGTTGACGCCGGTGAGGAACAGCACCAGCCCGATATAAGTATAGACAAGGCCGACCGAAATTTTGATCATCTGGATTTTGGGCAGATGAAGTGCCGCAAGCTGAAAAACCAGAAAAAAGAGGACGATCGGCAGCAGTGCAATGAGTACTTCCTTGGCATAATGGGGCAGGGACTCCGCGAACAGGCGGAAGATGTCCCCCGCGTTTTCCACCGCAGCCGGGGCGGAAGAGGAGGCCGCACCGCCCTCTGCATTGAAAAACATGCCGAGGATCAGAACCGTGAGCACCGGCCCGATCGAACAGAGCGAGATCAGGCCAAAGCTGTCGTCATGGGAACCGGCGTCGCCGCGCACAGCTGCCACACCGAGCCCCAGTGCGAGGATGAACGGCACAGTGATCGGCCCGGTGGTGACGCCGCCCGAATCGAACGCGACTGCCAGGAAATCGGGCGAAGTAAACGCGGCGATCGCGAAGACGGCGAGATAAAGCCCGACCAGCATCAGCGAGAGGCTCACCTGAAAGAGGATGCGCAGGAGTGCGAGCACCAGAAACACGCCGACGCCAAACGCGACCGCCAGAATCAGGGTCATGTTTGGGACCGACGGCACCTGCTGGGCAAGCACCTGGAGGTCCGGCTCGGCAATCGTGATCATCACGCCCATAATAAAAGCGATGCAGATCAGAAAGGTCAGCCGCCGGCTTTTGGTGAGCTGTGCGCCAACCCGCTCCCCCATCATCATCATCGACAGGTCAGCCCCCAGCGTGAAAAGCCCCATGCCAAGAATCAGCAAGGGAGTTCCCACCGCAAAGAGGATGAGTGTCCCGAGCGGGAGCGGCGCGATCGTCAGGTGCAGGATCAGTACAACCACGCTGATCGGCAGCACCGAGGAGATCGACTCCTTGATTTTGAGCCATAGGTTTTTGTTCATCATAGCCTCCTTCTATCAGAGATTTCGGATATATAAACTTAGTATACCAGAAAGAGGGAACAGAGGCAATTGAAAAAAAGAAATCCAATTTTGTGAAAATTGCAGGATAAAACCTCCATTTTGCCGCAAAAAATGTCTGTTTAAAATCCAGAATTTTGCTATGCTGCACAGAATGACAGGTGCCGATGCAAGCAGTCAAAAGAGACCGGTGCAGAATTTCCGCATTTTAAAGATTCCGGCCGCGCGATTACGGCACAAATTTCAAAGTTTGCCGTTTCAAGGGGTTGACAAACCGTAAAAAATGAGGTAATATAGACAACAGTTTCCTGCGCTTGTAGCTCAGCTGGATAGAGTGACTGGCTACGAACCAGTAGGTCGGGGGTTCGAGTCCCTCCAAGCGCGCCAACCGGAGCAGACTTTTAATAGCCTGCTCCGGTTTTTTTAACCGAAAGATGTGTTCCTGACAGCAGAGGCCCTGTTTTTTCGACCGGGCTTCTGTTGTTTTGCTATTCCCTGAACCCACCAGTTTCATGCTGGTCTCCAGGCCGCGCCCCTCTGATCCGGTTCGGGTCAGAGGGGCATTTTTTCGTTTGACAGACCAATCGTTCTATCCTGTTGTTTCCATAAAATTGATCGTATTTTCATAGCACCTGTCATTTATTTACCTACATATATATAAGAAAAACATATATCGAGCAAAATTTTAAAATATTATGTTGACAAATGACGAAAAGTATGCTTAACTACTGATAGAATAGTAAAAATATTCAATAAACTATAAACTAGTCGTCTGGGCTTGAAAAATATTTTCCGTCTATCCCACAGACGGGAAACAGGGGTGAGGGATATCAGCAAAAGAATAATCGCCGCCGGTTTTCTTGCTGTTGTCCTGCTGTTGGGTACAGTTTTGCTGCCCGCAGCGGCGGCAGGTCCCGACAGCTCCCGCGAAGTGATATTTCTGCTGGATGCCAGCAATTCGATGAACCATATTCAAAACAATATGGCAACCGACATGATCCGGGAGATGGCGTACAGCCTGCCTGCCGGCTATGATGTCGGGTTTGTCAGCTATGAGACAGACGTACAGAGCTTCATAGGCCCTCAGGCAGATCTGTCCGAATTTGACCATACTGTTTTGCAGACCAGATACACCGGATATTCCAATGCAGGTGCAGGTCTGGAAACCGCGCTTTCCCTCTTTTCGGAAACAGCGGAAGCAAAAGAGGTGGTGGTTTTTTCGGACGGAGAAATTGTCATGAGCCATACAGCGGCGACCGAGGAGGCTGTCGCAAAGTTTGACGCCATGGTCGGGCAGGCAGCCGGTCAGGGCATCACGATCCACACCATCCTGCTGAACACCCCCGCGGCAGAGGAAACGCTCAAAATTCTGGACGCCTCCCGGAGAACCGGGGGGAGCGTCTACCATGCAAAAGGCCAGTCTGAGATTGAAGCGGCTGCGGAACAGCTTCTGTTTTCCGATCTCGGGGTCGGGCAGCTCTCTGTGGGTGCCGGCGGCGCCCGGGATGGGCGTCTGCACATCACCCTGCCGGACACAGATATGGAGTCCGCCAAAATCCTGCTCACCTCGGATCAGCCGCTGTCCAACATCACCACAGACGCAAGCGCTCAGGACATCCGTGTGGTTACCGGCCGCCATTTTGCGGTGGCAGAGTTGACCCGTCCGGCACAGACTTCGGTAGGGCTCTCGTTTACCACAGCTTCTTCGGGGGAAATCCATGCCAGGCTGATTCCGGAATATCAGGTATGCCTACAGGTGGATGCGGCCTATCGGGAGAAGGAACTGACCGAGTCCCAGCCGGAACCTGCCGGAGCGATCGTCACCATCCATGCCGGAACCGAACGAAACCCGGAGGCCAGCCTGTTTGCGAGCGAACTGTTTCAAAATCAGGCGATCCCGCTCCGCGTCAACGGGAAGGATTATCGGGCAGCGGTCCGGGATGGCGCCATTCAGGTGGAGGTCCCCTACAGCCCGGACGGCAACTATACCGTAGAAGCGGATTTTTCGGGGATTGCAGGGAATTTTTCAGGGCTGACGCCAGTCACTGCACATCAGGATAAACCGGCGATGGCGCCGCCGCCCCCGGAACCCGAACCGGATTACCGCCCGCTGATCGCGGTGGTCGCCCTTCTGGGCGGCGTCCTGCTGCTGATCCTCCGCAGAGGACGTCAGAAGGCGGGAGGCGCCGGGCTCCAGACCGAAGCATCGCCGGCTCCCCCCTCGGAAGAGTACCACTTTTCTGGGAAGCTGAACCTCTATATTGTCCGCGCGCCGGATGACCGGGATATTCCGCCGCAGGTGTTCCCGCTTTACCGCCAGTCCCGTAAAAGGGTCCGGCTCCACTACATCCTCTCCTCCTGCGGGATCGACTTCGGGGATGTGGGCGCCAGGGAAATCGACCTGCTGCCAGGCCCGGACCGTTCCCTGCTCTTTGAGAATAGCTCCGACTGCACAGTGCTCAAAAACCGGGACCTCATGATGAAGGGCCGCGTTTTTCCGGTGCATTTTGAGGAGAAGGTCTCCATTACCTTTACCGATGACAGCGAACTGATCCTGCAATACAAAAACGTGCGGCCAAACGAGAAACGATAAAAAAGCGCAGCATTTCTAAGATTACATATGGCATCCTGCGACAAAGAAGGTGATGAACAAATCGAAACTAGGGGAAATTCTCAATAAATCTTTTGTGATTAGTGGCGGACAAAGTAAGTACATTGAAGCAACAGCTAAAACAGCTTATTTTAAGGCAGGGGCCAAGGTAAATGGAAATACATTTGATAATGCCTCTGGAACAAAATTATTTAATAAATCTGGGGTTTAAATCTGGGGTTATATATCCTACATATACAAATTCTGACTGTGGTGTCACAGTTCCAGAACCGTCTCTAAATTTGGAATAAGACAACGTCAATTAGCTGGACTAGTAGTGATCGTACGAAATATCTGAAATGGTTTGAACAAACTTATCTAAACGGAAAAACCCAAAATTGGGATAACTGGCAAGTACATCATATGCGTCCAAGGGCATATGGAGGACAAAATAACTATAGCAATCTAATTCCTATGCCTGAGACAAAACATAGAGAGTTCACGTCTTGGTTTGCGGGCTACTGATTTTCTTTTTAGGCAATCGCTCCAGGTTTAAAATAATATTTTTTCTATAAAAGTTGTCACGGACTCCCGTTATCGCTCACAAGAGGTGAATTAGCATGGACATTAAAAGTCTAATGGCTTGTATAGATATATTAAATGGAAATCATGAAATTTTTTCAGATGGTGAGGTTTTGGGTCGTTGTTATAGAAAATATCCCGGAGCGGGTGCAGCAGAAATTGAGCGTATATCCCAAAAAAATCAGATCGTATTTGCGGAAGACCTGAAACGATTTTGGATGGAGTCAAATGGGCTGACCTTTCAGAGCTTCGGTGGTACCCGTTTTTTCTCTGTGGAGGAGGTATCGGACTGTCTTTCTGCCCTTGAGGGCCTGCTCGTAAAAGGGGTCTATCCGATCGCAATTTTTGATGACGACACCATTTTGATCGACGGAAACCGGCTTGGCAGCGGTCAATACCTGTTTTTCGGAGACATCTCCTGTCTTGAGCTCTTTTATCCTTTGGACTGTTCTTTTGGATTTTTCCTGGAACGGATGATCCAGCTTGCCGGGTGCAAATACTGGGAGCCGGTTCCGGATGCCTATGTTAAGCCGGTTTCTTTTCTACAGGATTGATTCTGCCGCCGACGGCCCATAAGCCGGCTGTGAAACAACCGTTATGTTCTGGTTCCTTCAGGAGATTGCGGTATTATATTTACTAAATGAGGACGTGAGGTTATTATGGCCATCATCAACCAGACCAACCGGACCCTGCTGATCGAGGAGATCAACCCGGAAAAGCTCGACCTGATTACCCTTGTAGGGGACGTAAAAGGGCTGGACAGCCTGAGCGACGAGGTAATCAAGGAGATCAATGAGCATCTGCTGGTGCACAGCTTTGACGAATTCCTCGAAAAGTTTGATCCGGTGGTCTACAACTTTTTTAATGCGAACAACCAGAAGGTGATGTACACCCTGAAAAAGCCGGAGACCATCCCGGCAGAGATGCTGACCGAAATCCATCTCAACCAGCAGAACGATTTCCTCAAGATGCTCATGACCCTGATCGAGACCAAGCGTGCGCAGGGCATCATCAATGTGGACTTCAAGTTCGAGAACCTGACCGATCTGATCTCCCCCAAAAAGGTGATGGATGACATCCGGCAGGAGCGCAAGGAGCTGCGGCATGTCTACAAGCAGTACGCCCAGCTTGAGGATGGGGACCCGCACAAGCTGGACATTGCGGATAAACTGAATGTCATGTTTGAGGAAGCGTCGGTGAACTATAACAATGTTATGGCCATGCTCCCGCTGGCGATCGAGGACATCAAGACCCGTCTGCTGCTCGGGGACGGCTCCCAGCAGCAGGACAATACGCCCCTTGCGCTTGGCGTGCTGAGCATGGGGGAAAACGGCGAACTCAAGGTGCTGGAAGCGCCCAAAGCCGAGACGACCGCCCTCGCAACGCTCGATGACAACATCAACACCGGCCTCATCGCAGCGGTAGAGGAGGATTACGAAGCACTGAACGGGGACAGCAGCAGCACCTATGTCAAAGCGCTGGTATCCCGCACCTTCTGCCCGCTTCCCTCCACGATGGTTTCCACCATCGACGTGGCACAGGAGGTCGCCAACTACAACTCCTATCTGGAATTCTATAAGGCCGCGAAGGATGATTTCATCAAGACAGTCAAACCGCTGATCGAGAAAATCCTGGGGGTCTGGGCGTTCTTCGAGCAGACTCCGCGGAAAAAGGTCAAGGACATGCGCCCTTCGATGCTGATTGCGAACACCAATAACGAGATGCTTGCCAAGACCACCAACATCGTCCGCCTGCAAACCTACCTCAACTCCACCAACGCCAAAAACGATTTCCACAATACGGTCTGGTACTGCATCATCCCGTCGGTTTCCCTGAACCAGAATTCCAAGATGAAGCTCACCCGTGAGCGGTTTAAGGGGAACAAGGAGGTTGAAAAGACCGGGCTGGTCAGCATGGAGTCCCTCTCCCGCACCCTCCAGGTGCTCAACGACTACAAGGTGCAGTGCTTCTTCTGCTACGAAACGGGAGACAAGACCACCTTCAACTATATGGCGACCGAAGGAATCGAAAAGTTCGAGGAGCGATGCGCGCCGCTGATCGGGAAGCCGTACAGCGAGATGGCGATTCCCTGTATCCCCAATTTTACCATCATCCCCAAGGACAAGTCCGGCGTGATCCTCGACAAGAAGATGCTGGTCACCGAAGACAATGTCGTTGAGCTGTCCAAAGAAAAAGAGGACATCATGAAGCTCTGGATCGACGGGGTTTACATCGGGGCGGCATTCATTGCGGCCGGCCTGGTTTCGGCCTACCAGTCGGCGGACTACCTCAAGGAGAAATTCCGCCGCAATGTCAATATGGAGCTGCCGGGGGTGCGGTTCGACATTGAGGCAGAGGACCACGCACTGCGGGTACATACGACGATGGCCAAGGAGATCACCGGTTTTACCAACAGCATCAAGGCGGATATCAACCGCAAGAGCTTCGGGTTTGTGTTCAGCTCGGAAAACGCGCTGCTCGACGGGATTGAGGTCACCAACATCATGGTTTACAAGGCCCGCAGCCTGCTGCTGGACGGTTCGGTCTACGAGCCAATTTACAAAACGCAGGTTACCACCTATATTGAACGGGTTCTGCGCCATGCCACCGGCGACTTCAAGCAGGACAACATCATCAGCTTCTTCTCAAACAACCCTGCCAGCCAGAAGAGCCAGTGGGTGAAAAATAAGGAGTATATCAACGCGATCCTTGGGCCTGGGGATGACGTTACCTTCTCGATCGACGAGGCCAACGGCATCTGTACGCTTGACATCACCTTCAACGGGAACGTCAGGAATCTGGATGTGGAGATCAACCGCAGCACCGCATCGGAGCGCGCGTAATGCCGGCATTCTGGTGGACAGAGGGTTCACCTTCAGGATCAGACCACCTGGAGCCAGCCTGTTGTTTCCAGGTGCTTTGACGATATTATTATTTTTAGAAACGGAGGAAATCTTATGGGTTTTAGACTGGAAGTAACCGGAGGAGACCCGATCAAGTTCGACGAGCGGGCGATTATCAACGCGGAATTCTCTTCGCTCTCCCCGCACGACAGCAACGCCCGCGCGACCGACTACGGCATGGAACTGAAGATCTGGGGCAAAATGCTCTTCTCGCTGGGCGGGCAGGAGTCGGACAGCACCCTGAATGTTTCCAAATGGTCGCGGCTGCCGTCTGAGGACGCGCTCTGCTACCGCAGCGCAAAGCTGGATGTCATCGCGGCAGGCAACGTGGTGCGCCAGTTTGAGCTTCCCCATGCGTTTGTGATGGACTACACCGAGGAGCTGGACGACGAGACCGGCGTGGGCACCTTCTATCTGCACATGAAGCAGAAAAAGGATCAGACCCGGCAGGTCAAGCTGGAAGGCGGCTTCGCAGGCGAATAAGAAAAGGAGGAATGGTGAATGTCTCTGAGAGTAACAGTTTCTGGCGGCGGCGGGGATTTTGAGATCGCAAAGGAGTGTGTCCGTTCAGTACGGATGACCACCGACATCCCGCTGAATTCGGATGCCCGCACAAAAGACGTGGGCAGCACCCTGATTCTGAAGGGCAAGATTCTTTCGGCTGTGGACGGCGACCCGTTCGACAGCACCCGTCAGATGGCCCTCTGGTCCGCGGTCCCGGCCGAGAAGGCAGCGTGCTACCGCAATGTCACCGTTGAGGTGATCCAGGGCGGAATCATGGAGCGCAAATACACCTTCCCGAACGCGTTTGTCGTGGACTATCAGGAGCACTTCGGCGATGTGGAAGGCACCGGCACCTTTACACTGATGCTCAAGCAGAAAAAGGACAAGCTGAACAATGTAGCAGTGGAAGGCGGATACCCCGCTGTATAAAACGGCAAAAAGGGCGTGTCTGGGCAAAATCCGGGCACGCCCCCTTTCTGGCGCTCCAAATGAAACAGGAAATGGCGGTACCGCAGTATGAAAGACTATTATGGCATATTGGGAGTAGCAAAAACGGCGACAGCCGATCAGATCAAAAAAGCCTACCGCAGGCTTGCCAAGGAAAACCACCCGGACCTGCATCCGGGCGACCGGCAGGCTGAAGCGCGTTTCAAGGAGATCAACGAGGCGTATTCGGTCTTGGGGGAGGAATCCGCGCGCGGGCGGTACGACGCCGACTGCGCAGCCGAAGCCCGCAAAAAACAGGCGGCAGAAGCTCCGCGGCGTCCGCAGGCGTCCAGGGCGCCGGTGAACCCGAATTTTGATATTTCCAATATGGCACAATCCATGGGCCGGGGGTTCGAATCCTTCTTCGGGTTCAACCCGGAAACCGGGGAGATCACCAACGAGGAAAAGCTCAGCGGCAGCGGTTCCAAAAAGAAACAGAACCCGCTGGATATGAGCCAGATGTTCGAGCGTTTTATGGGGTTCAAGTAGGGGTGGGAAGATGAACAGGAACTGGATGTTGGACTGGTCGATCGTTGCGACCGCGGCTGCGGCGGGCATCCTTTCATGGTGCTATCTCGAGCCGTCTTCCCTGCGCCAGGCCGCCCTGCTGGTGTTCGGCCTGACTGCGCTGGGGTACCTCATCCTTGCGGTCCGCAGGGACCACCGCTCTCCTGTTTTGCCATCCCCGAATGGCACCAGCCGCGGCATCACCGAACTGGCGCTGCTCAGTGAGGAGGGGACCGAGCTGGCGGTGTGGGACCTTTACGGCCGGACCGCCATGCTGATCGGCCGGGATGTCGGGGAAAACGACGTGGACGTCAACCTTGACAACACCGTCTATGCAGGGATGATCGACGTGGAACACGCTGTGCTCAACTACACCGCTGGAAGCTGGTATGTGGAGGATCTCAATTCCCGCAACGGGATTGCCGTACAAAAAGCGGCGGACGGGAAAAAGTACCGGCTCTCCGCAGATAAGCCCTGCCGGCTGGAAAAAGGGGACATCCTTTTTGTCGGCGGCCTGACAAGGCTGGCAATCCGGTAATTTTCAGAAGAGAGGAAGAACATGCATGAGCAACATGATCCGCTGCCAGAACGGGCATCTGTTTTCATCGAGAAGATATGGCACCGTCTGCCCTTATTGCAACATTGAAACCGCTACCCCTGAGCGGCAGGAGACCGGTGCGCGCACCGAAGAGGAGATCGAGGAAAAGCTGTTCCTGGAGGAGATCGAGCCGGTCTGCGGATGGATCGTCTGTATCTCGGGCGCGCGGCAGGGGAAGGACTACAAGATCAAGACCGGCAAGAACTTCATCGGCCGGGCGGATGATATGGACATCCAGATCCTTGGGGACAACGCGATCTCCCGGCGCAACCATGGGATCGTGGTGTTCGACCCGAAAAAGAAGCAGACGGTGCTGCTGCCCGGGGACAGCAACGGGATCGTCTATCTGAACGACGACGCTGTTTATACGCCGCAGGTGCTCAACCCCTATGACATCATCGAGCTGGGGAAAAGCAAGTTCCTGTTTATCCCGTTCTGCGGGGAGCATTTTATGTGGGAAGATCAGAAGGACGCATAAAGAATCCGGGTTGCGGGAGCTTTTGCAGGGGCGCCTTGAACAGGCGGACAAAACTTTTGCGTATGACTTTGAAATAGACGCGAATCATTCGGGAGGGAAACAGTTTGAATCTGCCGGTCCATGCCATCGCGATCCTTGGCCTTACCGCACTTCTGGTCGTTTTGATCGTCCTGCGCGCCCGCCCGAAGAGATATCCGGCGAAGCCGGCTGCCGACATCGGGAAATGCATGACCATCGGGCACCGGGAGGTGCAGGAGGACAACTGTGCGGCAGAGGTCACCGACGCCGGTATTCTGGCGGTCCTCGCGGATGGTATGGGCAAACGGTACGGGGGCAGGGTCGCCAGCCGGATCGCAGTGCAGATTTTTTCCGACCTGTTTTTGGACTACAACGCATTTGACAACCCGCAGTACTACTTCCGCAAGGCGTTCCACGCCGCCAACCGGCAGATTCTAGAAACGGTGGACGAGCAGCGCGGGTCGGCGAGTGTCGCCGCTGCCATGATCCGCAGCGGCAAACTCTATTACGCGCTGGCCGGGGATGTGCGGATCGCGGTGTTCCACAGGGGGGACCTGGTCCCGGTGAGCGAGGGCCATACGGTGGATGTGCTCGCCCAGCGGGAGTTCCGGCGCGGCAGGCTCACCCGTCAGGACGCGGTCGCGATGCTGGAACGGCACCGGCTTTACAACTATGTCGGGCAGGATGGGTTCCGGGACATCGAATTTTTCGATACCCCGCTCACGCTGGATGCACAGGATACGGTTGTCCTGATGAGCGACGGGGTCTACGACTGCCTGGCATGGCGGGAGATCGAGGAGGTACTCGAGGGCAAGGGGAGCTGCCAGGACAAGGCGCTGGAGATCATCCAGCGGATCAACCGATGCCCGGTCGAGGATAAGGACAACGCCAGTATCCTGCTGGTCCGGCCCTGACCCTGGTGGGGAGCCGGCTTTCAGGGGATAGGATGAACGATGCGCCCTGCCGTTCCCGCAGCAGGGGAGAAAAAGAAACACCGGTGAGGTAACAAGATGAGGAAGCTCAACAGCGAATTCCATACCGCGTTCATCTCCGAAGCGGGCAGCGAACTGAAAAACAACGATTACTTCGGGTTTGTCGAGCTGGATAGATTTGCCTGCTATGTGATTGCGGACGGGATCGAGGATTTCCCGGGGGCGGAAAGCGCAAAACTTGCCATCCAGAGCGTGATCCTCAAGTTTCATGAGCATCCGTCGATGAAAAAAAGCGCAATCCGAAGCTACCTCTACGCCGCCAACCAGGCGCTCCTCCAGGCGCATAGTAAGAGCCGGCTCAAGGCGTCGATCACGGTGGTGGTCACCGACTATGCCAAAATGCGCTATGGTTCCGCCGGGAATACCCGCTTGCGGCTCTACCGTGAAGGGATGCTCTGGCAGCAGTCCTCCGATATGTCGCTCAGTCAGGACCTTGTCGCGGCCGACCGGCTTGCACAGGACCTGCTTGCCCGGCATGATGAGCGCAACAACCTGTATTCCTATCTGGGGCAGCCAAGGGAATTCCGGCCCTTTATCTCCAAAAAATTCAAGCTGACCGATACCGACATCATCGTGCTCTATACCCGCGGAATCTGGGAAAACCTCGACTCCGGCGAGCTGGATGACATCTTTTCCGAGGCGCAGGACGACCCGCAGAAAACCCTCGACGATGCCGAGGATATGCTCATGTCCAAGCAGCCCCGCGAGCTGGAAAATTACACGCTCGCGGTGGTCTTTGTCGATAAGGTGTTTACCGACCCCAACCACCGGCGGCGGGTCAAACGCTGGATTATCACCGGGGTGGTCGTATTCCTGGTGCTTGTGATCATCATTCTGGTGGTCTGGCTGGTGATGCGCAGCCGCGCCCACAAACGGGAGGACATGAACGCCTATCTGGAAAGTATGTCCGCTTATGTCAAGGATCAAAACTTTACAAAAGCGCAGTCCGAGGCAGAAAAGGCTGGAGAACTGGCCAGAAAGCTCCGGGACAAGGAGAAAAAAGCGGACATCGACGCCTGTCAGAAGCTGCTGGACAGCATCATCAACGCGGACGGACTGCTGGCGGAAGGCAAGTATGAGGACGCACAGCAGGCCTATCTGGCCGCGCTCGACCGGGCGCGGAGCGCCCGCCAGATGGGTAAGGAATACATCGAAAAAAATCTTGCGCAGACAAAGGATTACATAGAAGTATACGACCTGATCTCGGACGGCGACCTGCTCTCCGACCGGGAAAATTATCAGGCGGCCGAGCAGAAATACAAAGAGGCCAAAAAACTGGCGGCAGACATCTATTTCACGCAGGGCAGGAAGGACGCTTCCGAAAGCCTGGACAAGGTCTACCAGGCGCTTTCCGATCAGGCGGATGCGGACAAGGAAGCCCAGCAGGAAGCGCAGGAGCAGGCGCAGAAAAAAGCGGAAGCCAGCACCTCGGCTGCTGAACTGATCGCGCAGGGGGACAAGGCCATGCAGGAGGGGGATGCCGAGGGCGCGGCGGTGGCCTATACGATGGCCAAGCAGAAGCTGGATGAGATCGAGGATGGCGCGGGCGCCGCCAATGTGGACCAGAAGCTGAACCTCGCCAACAAGCAGGGGCAGGAAAGTGAGATGCTTCAGGATGTAGCGGATAAATACACCAAGGCGGGCGAACAGGCTCTGGCCAGCGGGGACCCGCAGAAGGCCCAGGAATATTACAACAAGGCCAAAGGGATTTATGCGGAGCTGGGCATGGAGCAGATGGCCGATCTGATGGAAAACAAGCTGGAGATGGACGATCCGGAAGCGGCACAGGCGGTCGCGGAGGCAAACGGTACCGCCAATACCTCTGGAAAGACCACGGCAGGCAACGTCGGGGGAATCAACCGGCTGACGATCGGCGAGCGGCAGGAGCTGCTGCGTACGGCCAAGAGTGCAGTCAAAAAAGGGGACGAGGCTTATGACGGCGGAGAATACATGAAGGCCAGACGGTACTACCGGGATGCGCGGGACTGCTATGAGGAACTGGGCATGGACAAACTGGTGGACCAGATGGAGGACCGGATTTCCGACTGTACCAATGCCTACGATCAAGAGGTCGAAACCGATGTCAGCGACCTGAAAGAGCGGTATGCGCAGGCGCAGCAGTATGAAGATCAGGGGGACGCGGCCCTGTATGCGGGAGAATACGACAGGGCAATCTCCCTGTATTATCAGGCCCGGACGATCTATTCCGAGCTGGAGCTCTATCAGCGGGTTTCCGACGTGCAGGCCAAAATCGACCGGGTCCAGCAGGGGATGGCCCAGGCGGACAAAGCGAACGCCTATGCGGCGGATGGCGACAACGCCATGGCTGACGGGCAGTATCAGGACGCGATCGACGCCTATCGGAAAGCGCGGGCTATCTATATGGAGCTTGGGCAGCAGACGCTGGTCTCGAATATGCAGGAGCGGATCGAGACCGCGCGCAAAGCATTGGAGGCAGGCAGTCCGGGAAAACCGCCTGCTTCGGGGGATGGCCCGGATGACGGTACCCCGGAGGGCACACCGGATGGAAGCCTTTCATAAAAACCAGAACCCATATTCACAAGCGTTTGGCGCTGCCTGGGCAGGTCTTTTACCGGTCTGCTTCGCGGAAACACCGCGCAGTATGTAAACTGTACTGCCTGCGTTTTTCACCTTGCGGGGCGGCAGAAGTTCCCGTCCACCCGGCTCTCTCGATTCTGAATGAGGATTCTGAGATCAACAATGTCAGGAGGATTTTTTATGTCGCAGAGATACTACGCGCTGGATTCCATTGAAAACCTGTTGGAGGAATTCGACCGGCTGTATGGAAACAAACCGGTCGAAAGGCAGAAGGCGGAACTGAATCAGGCACTGGCAGACATTGCGGTGATCCGCAGCCGGGGTACCACGCTCAAGGGGAATACCCGCAGCAGCCTCAAGAAGCAGATTGAGGAAAAGCTACGGTATCTTTGAGCGTCCAAAAGGGGCTTTTTCTCCTGTAAAAAGCCCCTCGCCGCCCTTTGAGCGGCAGTTCATCCGGAAAACTGCCGCTGTTGCGGTGTGCATAGGCCAACCGGTGCAATGCGCCGGCTCTTAGGCTGGCGAGACTGTTTCGTCTGGAGAAAAGCGGGGAGGGGGAATCGGGATGCCGGAACGGGCGGGGACGGACGATGGCCGTTTGTTTGAATATCCGTTCGACTTTGAAGCCTACATACAGGAGCGGATGAAAGAGATCGACGATTGGGACGAGCGGCGGTTCGCCAAAACGGTCCTGCTCGACGGCCTGCTCCGTGTTATGCGGGTAACCGAGGAAAAATACCGCAGGCTGGAGGAGCGGGTTTACAGCGAGATTGAAAACGAGATCAGCCGGTATGCGATCCAGTCAACGGTCATCAGCCGCGGGGACTACGATCCCACCAACACCACCCTGTTCCCGATCTGTATGGACGATCTCGCTCCGCCGGCGCCCGATCTTGCGTCTGTGCTCGAAACGGCGGGCCAGGGGGATGCCTGCCCGCTCGAAACGCGCTATTTCCGCTGTGATGCGGCCGCCTGCCGCAGGCTTGGGGAAAGAGCGGTCTTTCGCGGCAGCATCCAAACCGATCAGGGAAGCTGCCCGGCCCGGTTCCGTCTGACGCGTGCCCGGCGGTATCGGGACGCGCTCTCCCATCTTTACGACCTGTTCCTTTACAATGCGATCCCCTGGACGACGGTCAACTCCTGTTATCTCGACAAGTTTTTTGACCTCTCTCTGGAGGCTGTGGAGGAGGAGCCGGGTCCGGACGCAAAATGGCTCGGATTCCAGGTCGATCTGGAGGAATGGGAGCAGTTTGCACAGCCGGACCAGATTCCGCTCTGGAACCTGGAAGAGATCAGCTTCAGCAGCAAAGATTTTGTCATGCCCTGCATCGACAGCCGGGACTACGAGCACGAACTGCCCATCGCAGAGTTCGGGGAGGAGAACGGCTATCTGGTGGAGCGGAACACCGAGATCACCGGCATCCGCCGGGAGCCGGGCAGGATTCTCCTGCGTTCCCCCAGCGAGACGTTCGAAAACTGGGTCGGCTACCGGGTGGTGCCGGGGCCGTCCACACACTCCCTGCGGTACGCGGACCCGGTTGTGAGCAACCGGAAAAAACAGACCTTCCTGAGCAGCTGTATCAACCATCTGGGGGGCAGGCTGCACACGCGTGCGGACCTGTTCCGCCGGGTGGAAGAGCTGGAGATACAGGAGTATATCCGTGTCAAGGGGTTCAGCCTGCTGGATGCGGATGCGGATTGCCCGCCGCTTGACGACATGAACTGGTTCGCCAAGGATGAGCTGTTCCCACTGGATAAACGGCGGATTCTGTACATAGAGTTTACGGCGAACGACCCGTCCTGCTATCTCAACGATGCGATGGTGCAGTTTGTGGTTTCCCAGATTCAGCTGGATGAGGGCGAATACCGCTGTACGGGGGTGCTCGTATGAACTATCTCTGGGAGGTTGCGCTCCGGGCGGACCAGCTCGGCGTCCCGCGCGAAAAGCTGCGGTATACGCCCGCGCGGGTCAGCAGCCCCTATATGGAGGCTGCGTTTGAAAACCTGAACCAGAGCCTGCTGGAGGACCCGGTGGTGGAGGCGAACCCTCTCTACCGGTTTTCCTCGATCTTCAGCCGGCTGTTCGACATCAACACCGAGGGCCTCGAGCAAACCCGGCAGGTTTTTTTCGATGTGGTCATGCAGTATCTGGTCCAGCTCGACCTGCGCCAGGGGCTTTGCCGGGAGGAATATTACCTGCGCTTTCTGTTGAAGGATTTTCAGGACGGGGTCTGCGGCGGGCGGTATGCGGAGGCAATCCGGCAGTTTTCAGGTCCGGAGCTGCGGCCGGTGCTCTCCTGCATCCTGCGTCTGTGCCAGTGCGGCAGCTCGGTCGCCCTGTTTCGCAGGGCGATGCGGGCGGTCTACCCGAATTCCCTGGTCTACGCCAGCAACGATACGGCGCGGGAGCTGCTGATCTACATCGGACACCCGGAGACCGGCTGTGAACAGCAGAAGGTGGATTTCCTCATCAATGTGTTCCTGCCGCTGAACTTCACCACCCATCTGTTCTGGGAGCGTCATTTTGGGATCGTGGATGTGGATGTGACAATGGAACTCGACGAAATGGTACTATTTTGAGAGGGCGGTTGGATTCATGGACCGATATGGATATGTCATCTCCCGGGAGGGGCTTTCGTCCGGGGGGAAACCCAGGCGGTATGCGAAACAGGACCTGGAGCTGATGACCACCCATCAGCTCCGGGAGATCTGCCGCACCGAACGGATCATCTCGGGTGTGACCGACCCGCTCGACAAGGACGACCTGATCCGGGTGATCCTGCGGTATCGCGGCGCGGACGAACATCTGTTGATTACCCGGCACAGTGCGGAAGGGATGGAAGCGCTCCAGCGGATGGTCTCACGGGTGCATCTGCATCTTCAGACGGATGTGCGACTGACCTGCAACGCCAGTATTGCCGTCTATCAGGGCTGCGCCGTCGGTTATTACGACCGGCTCACCATCCCGTATGACGCCCGTCTGGCGGGCACCAATGTGCTGGTGGTGAGCGGCGGGCAGATCTGCGGGATTCTGAACCTTGTCGCCAAGGGTACGGACACCGATCTGCTCTATCTGACCAAGTCCACAGAACTGCCCTGCCGGGAATCCCCGGTCAGGGATTACAGCCTTTACTGCATGGACCGCGCCCACTCGGCGATCCTCTACCGGATTTACAACGGTGACTACGGTTATCTGCCGGAACACCTGAATGTATACCGGATTCCCCTGCTCGATTTTTCTGTGCGGGAGCCGGTGGAACTGAACATCCCGCTCGCGATCGACTTCGGCACCAGCAGCACGACAGCGGGCGTCTATCTGGATGACCTGTATTTTGAGCGGATCGGGATGCAGCCCGGCCAGCTCGGGCTTTTGGCCAACCAGCCCAACTATGCGGTGTTTTACGATGTCACACAGGATTTTCGGGAGACGCCGCTGCTGCCCAGTGTGGTGGGGGTGCGCTCGGTCGGGAACGGTCAGCCCCGGTTCCTTTTCGGATATGAGGCGGTCCGGTTCGCCGGTTCCAGCTATATTGACGAGGGGTTCTGCGTCTTTTACGATATCAAACGATGGGTCCGCGATCCTGAAAAAAGCGAGGAGATCGCCGACCGGGAGGGCCGCAGGGCATCCATCCCCCGCAAACAGATCCTCCGCGCCTATTTTGAATACCTGATCCGGGAGGTTTGCAGCCGGTTCAAATGCCGGGTCTCCCGCATCCATCTTTCCAGCCCGGCCAAACAGAAGCATCTGTTCCAGCAGCTGTTCTCCGACCTTTTGCCCAACTATGCGGTGGAGCAGGACGGGATGCTCGACGAGGGGATGTCGGTGCTTTACAACACCATCTCCGGGATGATCGTACAGGGGAAAACACGCGAGGGCGCCGAGTACCGCGCTTTGGTGCTCGACTGCGGCGGGGGGACCACCGACCTCTGCTCCTGCCGGTTCCGGGTGAGCAACCGCCGGGTATCCTACCGGATCGACCTTCAGGCCGCCTACGAAAACGGGGACACCGATTTCGGCGGGAACAATCTGACCTACCGGATCATGCAGCTCTTGAAGGTCCGGCTGGCGGAACAGCTCGGGGAGCTTCCCGCCGGACGGTCGGAGGCGCTTCTCGAGGCGTTCGACCTCGACGTGTTCCGGTATGTGGACGCCAACGGCGCGGAACCGCTCTATCAGGAGCTGGATGCGGCGTACCATGCGGCGGAGCAGGTGGTCCCGACCCGCTTCCGGGAGTACGAGACCCTCAGTCGGGCGGACTACTACAAGGTGAAAAACAACTTTTACCTGCTCTTCGATGCCGCCGAACGGATCAAAAAGGCGTTCTACAGCCGCCCGATTCTACAGGTAGCGCTCTCCTCCAGACCGGCGGAGGATACATCCGGCACCTGTCTCCCGGTGGACAGATGGAAACTGACCGTCCGCACCGCGAGCGGGCTTCAGACGGTCCGGGAGTTCCCGGAGATCGGGTTCAGCATCCATGAGATCAACCGGCTGCTCAAGGGGGATATTTACGGGATTGTCCGCCGGTTTCTTGAGCCGATGTACGAGAGCGGCGAACTCGAGGACTATGCAATCATCCGGCTGACCGGGCAGTCCTGCCGGATCGAGCTGTTCCGGGACGCGCTCAAGGAGTTTGTCCCCGGTCGGATGATCCGTTCGAGGCGCAGCGCGGGCGGCCCGGCCGACGACCTCGAACTCAAGACAGCTTGTGTCAACGGCGCGCTGAACTATCTCAAAGACCGCAAATACGGCTTTGCGGATGTGTCGGTGCGGAGCGAGCCGCCCGCCCTGCCCTACCGCATCACCGCCTATACCCACACCGGCAGCGAGGTGACGCTGATCCATGGGCTGCAGCGGTCGGAGGACGCAGGGCATATCTCCCGCAACATGGACGACCTGACCCTCCAGCTCTATCTCAAGGATATGGATGGGCGGGTGCGGCACAGCTTCTCCTGCCACTGTGGCCTGGAGGAGTTCCGGGAGGTGTCCGACGAGGAGATCCGCGCGCGCTATGAGGGGAAGATTCCCCAGCGGGATACAGACGATATCGTGGACCGGGAGGTCCGGTTCTTTGTCTGGGCCAGGCCGCTCCGCTGGGGTTATCTGGTGGTTCCGGTCTACCGGAACGCCGAACGGCTGATGCTCGGCAGGGAACAGTTTTTCCCGTTCGAGCAGGACGGCTGGGTGTTGGATTTCTTTGATGGGGCCAAGTAACCGCAGGGAGGGAAAACGGCTTGATACAGAACATCTATCCGCTGTTTGAGCGGTACCGGATTCTAAAAAAGGAGTATCTCTGGTCGCTGCGGGACTGCTCATTCGGATTTATGCAGGTGGAATATGCCGAATATGCCGACGGATTCCTGACTGGCTGCGGTATCTCAGTGCGCCCCGACTGCATCGAGATTGCGCCCGGTCTGGTGAAGCATCGGGGTTTCCTCTACCTGTTCCCGGAGATCCAGCAGGTGCCCTACAGCCCTTCGGGACAGTTTGTGAGCCTCAAGTTCCGGCTGAAAAAAAAGCAGGTGTTTCAGGATTACATCGACTATACCGCCGAGCCGTTTCTGGACAGCAATCTGGAACGCGGGGAGGATGAGCTGGAACTCTGCCGGTTCAAGCTCCAGCCGGGGTTCCGCCTGCGGGATGACTACAAGGATTTTCAGGACATCGAAACCGAGTTTGACACGGTGAACCTCCTGCACGCCACCTGGGGCGGGCTGGGCGGCCCGACGCTGGCCCCCGCGATCACCCGTTTTTTCGCGCGGTCGGTCCTGGGGGAACGCGCTGCCGACCCATATGACCTGCAATTCTGCTCCCTCTGTCTCGACCGCCCGACCGCTGTACCGCGGCTGCTGATCGAGCAGTATGTGCGGGTCAAGCTGGAGCTGGATGGGGAACCGCTCGACAACCAGGCCCTTTTCCGCCATCTGGAACTGATCCTGCGCAATCTGCGCAGCGGCGGCAGTTTGCGCCCGCCGGGAAAGCACCGGCGCAGCCGGGAAATTTTTGTGGATTGAGGTGACAGCGTGGAATATATGGACGAAAAGATCATCGAGCTGCGGCATCTCCGGGAAAAGGAGCTGCACGCCTCGATCGAGACCGGGTTCCTGATCGACCATAAGCTGATCGAATTCGAACCGGTCGAGCTGTTTGACGGGAAGGTGGAGATTATGCAGCCGGCGGAGTTCGTACCCATGCCGCCGCATCTGGTCCGGGCGAAGTACCAGTCGGAAAACCGGCCGCAGCTGATCCGTACCAGCCTGGACACCGAGGTGAACTTTACCTTTAGCCTGTTTCCCGCTCCGCTTTCCGGGGAGGAAGCCGCGCCGACGGCCCGGCAGGCCGCGGACGCGCTCAAAAAGGTCAATCCGGCGTTCCAGTTCTATGACCGGGAAACGGAACCGCTCGGCAACAGCCAGATCGCCTGGTTCGACTACAAAACCTATGGGCTGGACGATCAGCTTTACAACATAATGGCAGTCACCCCGATCGGCGGGAAGCTGTTCCACATCGGGTTCAACTGCCGGTTCCGCCTGATGAACGAATGGAAGCCTGCGGTGCGTCAGGTGCTGCTGTCGATCCGGGACCTGACCGGTACGGCGGTCTGAAAACCGGTTTTATCGTTTCTCTATTTTCAGGCAAGATCTGAAAATTCACACGATTTTGCAAAAAATTTTGATTTGCAAAGGCAGCGCTTCACAAAGCGCGGAATGCCCGTCCTGGGAAGGGGATCTGTTGGGTAAGCTGCCGCCCAAAGGGAGGCAGGCGGTTTTTATGAGGGAAAACCCTCTCTCCCAAAGACGCCGGGCAGTCAAAAAACAGCGGGGCCGCGAGATGCCCCGCGGCAGGAGGATGCCGTCATGCGTGATATGAATATCAGAGTCAAACCGTTTGAGCTTCTGGATGTGCTCACGTTCGAAGGGCTCAAACAGGAAAACGAACATGCTGTCGTCCGCTTTTCGGGACATATCCCGCCAGAGCTGGAGGACTCCTATGTGGAGATGGCGCTCAACGAACTCTGGGCGCAGGCGGTCGCCATCGACGACAGCGGGGAAGAAAAAATCCTGTTGAATGGGATCGTATCCAGCCTGAGCGTCACCGCCCAGAACGACGTCCGGCTGTTGACTGCGGAGCTGCGCAGCGGAAGCTACCTGATGGACACCATGCCGCACATCCGCAGCTATCAGGACCCGGGCATCCAGTATAAGGAGGTCCTTTCCTCGTTCACCACCCCTTATCCGGACGGGAATTTCATTATGACCAAGGGCAAGGGGGAAGCCATTCCGCCGCTGGTGCTGCAATATCAGGAGACCGACTGGGAATTCGTCCGGCGCCTGGCCTCCCATTTCCATACGGTCGTGATCCCCGACTGCAAAACCCAGGGGGTGCGCTATTTCTTCGGCCTGCCAGACCTGCCCGAGGCCGCGCAGATCGACACCCCCTTCTATTCGATGCAGAAGCGGGTGGACGAATATATCCGCAAAAAGAACCAACAGGTGCCAGGCATCCGGGAGAGCGATGCCGTTTATTTCATCGTCAAGACCCGGGAAATCTATGACCTCGGGAGCCGGGTCAGCCTGAACGGCCGCCGTTTGTATGTCAGCGCGGTGGAAACCCGTCTGGAAGGCAGCGAGCTGTACCACACCTACTACCTGAAAAGCGAAAACGGCGCACAGCTCCCCAAAGCCTACAACTTCAGGTCGGTTGGGGCGTCCCTCTCCGCCAGCGTTGTGGCGGTGGAAAAAGACCGGGTGCAGATCGCGATCGACCGGGACGAGAACCAGGAGAATGCGGGCGCAAACTGGTATCCGTACAGTACCGTCTATTCGACGCCGGATGGAACGGGCTGGTACTGTATGCCCGAACCGGGGGATGCGGTGCGGTTCTATCTCCCCGGCTGCGACGAATCGGAAGCTTATGTCATCAGCTCTACCCATCTACAGTCCTCCGCGTCGGACGAGCGGGTGAATCCGGACTGCAAATCCATCATGAATACACATGGGAAGGAAATCCTGTTTACACCGGATTCCCTGACCCTCACCAACAATGCGGGCATGTCGATCGAGCTGCTCGATAATGAGGGAATCCGTATCCTGAGCAACAAGGCAATCCACATCAAGTCGGATGAGCTGATCGACATTTCCAGCGTAAACTCCACCCTCAAGGTGATTGCCCCCAAATCAATCCAGCTGTTGCAGGGGGAGACGCAGACATTCCTGGAGGACAAGGTCGTCTTTAAAGGCGCCCAGATCCGCATGGACTAGGAGGAAAAAATGGACAGGCAGGAATTGCTGCGGCAGGCCGCGCAGACCTATCTGACCCCTTGCTATCAAAATGCGGCCAGCCTCGCATTGGCAGCGTTTACAGAACAGCAGGAGGAGATTTTGGGCGGGCTGTCCCGCAGGGTGTCCGGGCTGGTTGAGACGGTGAGACAGCAGCAGGAGCGCGGGGAAAAAAAGGCGCTCCGGTATCTGGTGGTTTCCTCCCTGTTCAGCAGCACAGTGACACGCAGCTATGAATATGAGTTTGCACTCTATGACAGCGAGCTGTATCTGGACCCGACCGAGTCCTGCTTCTACTGGGCGCCGGAATTCCTGTTCCGGCAGGTCGAACAGGATATGGCCTGCTTTGCGGAGCAGGCCGGCAGGGAGCTGGTGCGGATCCGGGCTTTCGAGCTGGAGGAGGTCCGGCGGATGTACGTCAACGGGTTCCATCCGGCGGCTGGCCTGTTTTTGCAGCAGGTGCTGCCGGGCATACTGGAGCAGAATGGGCTGTTTTCGCTCTCGCTGGAACAGGAGTTCAGCGTTCATTTTGGTATCTATATGGAGCAGCTTGTGGAGATTGCCGCGGCCAGAGGGGGGAAGTTCGAGTGAAGTATTTCCTGCTGCATACCGATCCGCAGTATACTACCGCCCCGGACCTGCTGGACTGGCGGGATAAGATCGACCCGCGCTATATCCGGAAAGGGAGGTCCTACCGGCTGCCCCAGCGGGAACTCCTGCTGATCCGGGAAAATCCGGATACGGTGTTTACAGATGTCCTCTCGTTCCCCTTCTTCCTGGTGACCCAGCTGGGGAAGGATGTGATCTGCCTGTATGAACCCAAGACCATCTTCAAGGAGCTGGTGCTGCTCGACCGGGCCAACCAGGCAGCCGAGGTCTACCACCTGCCGATTCTGGATGCGGTGGACTGTCTGTCTGACCAGAGCGAGTGGAACGCAGACCGCAGTGTGCTCCGGCGCGGGGTGCTCCGGGCGGAAAAACTCGGGAAGCAGGCCCTCTTTTTTCTCGATGGCTCGAAAAACACTTATGTCGCCGCCCGGCTGGACTTGGTGGAAAGCCTGCTGAAACGGGGTGCGCGCGGCATCGGGCTTACCCCGCTGGAGATCGTTACAGAATCTTTGGAATGCCGACAGGAGGAACAGCATGGACAGTAAAAAAGAAATCGAAGCCATCTTGTCAGAAAATACCCTTCAGAGACCCGAGCAGGTGCGGCCCATGCTGGAGGAGCACGTATTTGGGCCCGATGAATCCAAAGAGAACCAACCTGAACAGGGTAAGCCCAAAGAGGATAAATCGAAAAAAGAGGAATCCAAAGAGAACGCAAAACAGAAGATGGAGGAATACCTGAGCAAAAATACCGGCAGATCATTGGAATATCTGGTGCGCGGGGCAACCCTTGAATGCCGGATGGGCTCAGTCCCCCGCAAGTTGAACCTCCTACAGGATCACGGGGTCTACATCACCGGCAAACCGGTAGTCCACCGGCTCAACTGCGATCCAGGGGAAGGGATGAACATCCCGCCGTTCGGCGTGTGCAAGGTCACTCAAAAACCTTGTATGCCGATCATTGTCGGGTTCAGATGGTGGGATACCTATTCCCAGACCCGGATTGTGGACAACGGAAGCAAGAACCCGATAGATCGGGCAATTGCGAACATGAAAAGTCCGGACGCCCCTGCTCCAACGGGAGAGGATTCCCTGACCACCCTTTCATTCCTGATCTGCTCAATGGGCGGGCTGATCGAGCCGAAGGACTCAGGGCAGGGGCAGACTGACGCCCCAGGAGAAGCAGATACCTGTAAAAAGATGCAAGAAAAGGCTGGACGAGGCAGTATGTATGGCTCGATAGAGGATGAGGAAGCATTTTTGAAGCAGGTCCTGCTGGACATGGGCTGGAAAGAGAAATACCTGACAGATAAAAATATCCGGGATCTGCGCGAAGCGATTCACAGGTTCAACATCACGACCGAGGACCGTCTAGCCCATTTTCTGGCTCAGATCAGCGTGGAAAGCGGCTACGGCAAGTGGAAAAAGGAACTGGGCGGCGAGGCGTATTTCACCAGGCTCTATTGGGACAAACAGAAAAAAGCCAAAGAGCTTGGAAACGAAAGCAAAGAGGATGCTATTCGTTACAGCGGCGGAGGGTATATTCAGGTTACCGGAAAAAACAATTACCAGAAGTTTTCCGATTATATGGAAAGTCAGGGCGAGGGAGACCCGAGCATCATGGAAAAGGGCAAGGACTGCGTGGGTGAGGACTACCCCTGGACTGCAGCGGGTCATTGGTGGGAATCCAATGGGATGAACGAATCGGTGGATGACGGGGCATCGGTTCTGGATGTCAGCCGGAAGGTCAATATCGGGCCAAATGCCAAATCGGGCACCCCAAACCACAAAACCGAACGGGAAGAAGCACATAAAAAAGCGTCTGAAGCTTTGAAGAAGCATCGCTCTGATGAGGGCAGCCCATACACTCTGGAGCTTGGGCGGAAAGGGACGGATGCCGCAGAAAATCCAAAGCCCAATCCCCCAAAGGTGGATCAGGCAACGGCTCTGGAACTCGGGCGGGCGGATATCTGTCCAGACCCCTCGTTGGATAGCGGTTTAGGCCCTTCACATCCCGGATCGGGAATCCCCAACGCTGAAAAGGCGCGGGGGGATGCGCAGAAGCAGGCAGAAAGCACATTGAAACAGGGTGCCCAGAAGCAGCCGGCCATTCCACGTGCGGATACGGCCGGCAAAGCGGGGCAGAAACCACCGGTAACAGGGGCAGGAGGCGGAGATGGAAAACAATCCGGGAAATGACCGGGCAGTGCGCCCGAAGTTCTATCTGCAAAACCGCAGCAACTGGTGCTGGGCAGCAGCCGCCAAAACTGTGGGGCTGCACTATAAAAACCAGCATCCCTGCTTTGGATTCACCATCGAGTGCCCTGCGCCAGACCCCGAACAGCGGGCAATGGGGTTTGTCTCTCCGCCGGAACTGACCGGCGGCGTCCTCACCCGGGACCCGGAGGGGCTTTGCCATCCCTGTGAACGGGAGGATGGGTTTTACATCGACGCATGGCAGCGGGCAATCGTGATGAATGCCGGGAGCCGCCGCGGGGAAGAGGGCGACTGGCCCGGCGGCGATGAGGAAAAGATGGATGCGCTGCGTTTTGTCGTGACCGGGGATCTCAACACCTGTGAAATCCGGGTTGCCAGCCTGGGGCAGTACGACAGCCCCATCCCCCTGCTGGAGGCGCATCCGGAACCGCTCGGCATCCAGATTCAAAACCAGAACTGGATGATTGGGAACCATCTCCAGGAGTCCGGGCAGACCCATTCGGTTGTTCTGATGCCGGATGAGAAGGGACGGGTGCGGCTGTTCGACCCATGGGACGGTTTTTCCGAAGTCTATACGCCGGCGCAGCTCTTCCGGTCGGGCTTTCTCAGCAGTCTGGGACGCGGCGTCATTAAATGGATACAGTATATCGAGTAGGACAAGGAGTGGGAGCATGGCGGTATATACCTATCAGAATGTGCGGGTAGACGGCGCGGTATCCCTGTCGTCGGTCACCGATCTGGAGCTGGACATCCGGCCAAATCACCACGGCAGGGTCCGGATTACCGGGATCGTCCCGGAGGACGCCGCTTTCAGCGGCGTGGAGGCGTCCCTCGAGGGAACCGGGCTTACGGTGCTGGCCGAGGATGCGCCGCTTTTTCAGGGGATTATCACCGAGGCGGAAATCAGCCATCGGGACGGTTATTATGAGGCGAGGCTCACGGCGCTTTCGGGCAGCTGCCAGCTGGATCAGGAGGAGCACAGCCGTTCGTTTCAGGATGTGTCTATGACCTATGCGGATGTTGTGCGCGAGGTGGTGAAAGGAATGCCGGGGGCGGCGGTGATCTGCACCGAAGGCAAGAACCACCCGATCGGGCGCCCGCTGATCCAGTACCGGGAAACCGACTGGGCGTTCTGCCGGCGGCTTGCGAGCCATTTCAACAGTGCATTGGTGCCGGAATGCCGGAACGGAAAACCGTGGTTCTGGTTCGGGATGCGGGAAGGCGGGGACCCCTGCACCCTGCCCGAGCTGGAATACCGCTCGCATGTCAGTTCCAGATTTTACGAGATGGGCGGCAGGGACGCCGGCTGGCGGCGGAGCCAGTTTTTCAGCTACCATGTGAAGGATACTGCCAACCACCGGATCGGGGATATTGCATCCTTCCGGGGCGGAAGTTACCTGGTCTGCGGGCAGCGGGCGCGGTTTGAACGCGGGGAGCTGGTTTTCATCTATACGCTGGGTCAGCCGGCCCTTGTCGGGGAACGGACCTACTATAATGAAAAGATCACCGGGATGAGCCTGGGTGGGACGGTCGAAAAGACCGATCATGAACAGGTGTGGCTCCGTCTGGATATCGACGGGGCGGGAGGCAAGGCTGCTTATCCATACGACTGGGCTCCCGCAACCGGCAGCCTGATGTACTGTATGCCCAAAGTGGGGACCCGTGTATCGCTTTATATCCCAGGCAGCGACGAACGGGAGGCGCGCGCGTCCGACAGCCCCAGAACCAACGGGGCAACCTGTCCGGACATGGGGGATTTTAACCAGCGGTATCTGACCACCGAACATGGCAAGCGGCTTTACTGGTTTCCGGAACAGATGGGCCTTGTGGGAACAGGCGGGAAGGATACCCCTTTACACATCCTGATGGATGATGTAAACTGTGTACTGATGGAGAGCCCTCTCTCGACCCGGATAACCGCCAAAGGGGATGTGCAGCTGGAAGCCCCGGTGGTGGTACTGAGCACGCCGAGCGAGCTGCAAACCATCCAGACCCAGAAAGAGGTGCAGGCGCGGGAGTCGATGGTCACACCCAAAGGCACCTGGGGCGGACCCGGCAACCCACCGACCGGCGGCGGGGGCGCCAGCGTGACCCTGTCCTATCAGTTTGATATCCTGGGCGCACAGGGGGTGCTGTGCGGTTATGAGTTCCAGACATACGCCATTTTTAACGATGCCCCCAAGCCGTTTGACAAGGGAGGATGGTGGCTGAATATCGCTCTGGGTGCGATCGCAACCGTCGTGGTTGCGGCAGCAGCGGTGGCTTTGGTCGTGGCGACGGGCGGAGCGGCCGCGGTGGCGATTGGAGTGGGGCTTGGAGCGGTCGCGGCAGGAGGCAGCGCAACTGCGATGGCTGCTATGGAAGACAAGGCGGACGGAGAGGTGAGAAGCTGGGGTTCTGCGGTTGGACAGGCGGCGCTTGGCTCGACGATTGGCGCGGTGACCGGCGGGGTTGTTGCCGTGGCTGCTCCAGCGGCAACTTCCTTGGGAGAAGCAGCCTTGCTCAGCGGAGTTTCAGGGGTAGGTGTGCGCACAGGTGAATCTATGGGCAGTGAAAACATGACATCGGAAGAAAAGCTGAGGAATATCTACGATCCGACTTCAATCGCCATAGATGTTGTTTTTGGAGCATCATTGTATGGATTGGCTCGCTCGATAAAGGCGGCCCCCATTCCCCGGCCGCAGCCGTCCGTTCCGAAAAAAGCCTATGATGTCCTGAGACAGATACGGAATAACAAAGGCTCGCCTCCCAAAGGGTATAAGGGAGGAAGGACTTACCACAACAATCCTACCAACCCTAAAGCGCAGAAGTTGCCAGAGGGTGTATCCTACAAGGAATATGATGTCAATCCCAGTGTGAAGGGCCAGAACCGAGGGAGTGAAAGGATGGTCTTGGGAGATGACGGGTCGGCTTGGTACACAGATGACCATTATAATACCTTTACTCGGATGTAGTAGAAAGAGGAGAGTACTTTATGTATGAAAAAGCGATCAGGCTGTTGGAACAAAGGGGGATTCAGCTGACTCGAGGGCTAAACCAAGCGGAACTGGATCGGATCAGGGAGGTTTACGGAATAGAATTTCCGGAGCCGTTAAAGGTGTTTTTTCAAAGTGTCCTCCCAATGTCAGATGCTTTTTATGATTGGAGAGATTTCAGTGAAAGCAATATCAGTTTTCTGAAAGAGCTTATGGAGTCACCGTTAAAGAAAATTTATGACTGGGCGGGTGAGGTCTACTGGTGTGACGACTGGGGAGATGAACCGGAAGATGAGGCGAAACGTGTTGCATTTATTCGGGGAAAAATACCAGATGCTCCAAGACTGATCCCGATCTACTCTCATCGTTATATGCCGCTATGTAGCTTGGAAAACTATCCGGTTTTGTCAGTGCATGGGGTTGATGTCATTTACTATGGTGGGAATCTTGAAGAATACTTCAATATAGAGTTTGGCGATCAAAAGCAATCTTCTTTGGACATCGCTCATATTGAATATGTACCTTTTTGGTCTGATCTCATGTAGAACCAGCCCCTATCTTTCAGGAGATTTTTCCGTTTAGGGATGACGGGCGCCCAACGCTTGAAATGCGGAACGGGAGGGGGCGTGAGATCAGATATGGAGAAAAACAATAGGGAACCGGAGATGCAGGAAGAGTGGATCAAGCTGGAACAATACGGGATACCGAAGGGGGAATTTATTGTAACAGAGCTGATTCAGGATTGTGAAGGTACGAAAGTTGTGCTCGGGGATGAAAAGGACAGCGTTGAAATCTTTTTTGACGGTATCCCTGTGTTGGTAAGGAATACAGTCGAGGGAATGCGGATGGGTACTTGGGGTGCCGTCCAGCAAAAATATTCTGACCGGTCATTTTTCCGAGACGAAACCTTGTTTGAAGTCAAAAATTCAAAACTGGTACAGTGGTGCGTCGAGGAGAGCTGCGGTTTTTATGAGGCGGATGAGCTGAAACATTATTGTGTCGTCACTGGCGAAGAGCTGGTTGACATTGTTGCAGCCTTTGAACCAACCGTAAAAATAGGACCGCTGCAAGACTCCCTGTGAATATATGTGCTGGGAAGGGTTCGAGTCCACCCTAAAATAGAAAAACTGTTTCGTATTTCTTTACGCAAGGGGGCTTTTTCACTTGCAAAAGGCCCCCTCTTGCCGCTTCGCGGCAATTCACCCGAAAAAAGCGCTTCACAGGATAAAGTATTTCGCTCATTGCGATGAGCGACCAAAGGCTCTGCCTTTGGAAACCGCAATTTTTTGAAAAAAATTGAGTAAAACTTTAGATGCGAACCAGGTTTTTAGGAATAGGTTTTTGTCGTGAGAAGATCATGTTATGCTTAAAACGATACAGGAAAAGATTGACCAAACAGAATATTGGGATTTACCGGTTTTGGATTTTCAGATCAAATTCTTTGGCGATGAGGTGGATCTGTTCCTCTATCATGATGAGGACACAAGTTGGAAACTTTCTTTTTTGACATGCCATCGTGTCGCATATGAAACAGATGCAACCTGGCGAGGCGTTGCCCGCGTGCGGGAGATGAAGAAGCCTCAGCTTGGTTATTATGGGCAGGATATTACCCTGAATGAAAGCAAAGAGTTTGACGGGTTTTACGATGTGTCCATGGACTTGACCATATTAACGGCACAAATCGTCTGCAAAGAGATAACTGTTGAAAAGGTATCCAACGATTCGTGGGACATATTCTGGAAAAAGAATGAAAACGGCAAATAGAAATGAAGTGAAATTTCGATCCAAGTTTTCCGGCGGCATCATCTGGCTCTGCCAGGTGGTGCCGGTTTTGCAATCTTGACATCCCTGGAAAAACCCACTAAGATAGAATTGAGCCAGTCAAAAACGCGGAAATAAAAACACAGCCCGGTCGGTAGTCCGGGCGCGGCCTGTGGGCCGTCAGTAACCTGCCTCCTTGGTTGTCCGTTTTCCGTGGGAAACATCTTTAAGGAGGAAAACAGGATGAACAGCACCGTATCCAGCTTTACCGTTTTTTTCGAAGGCCCGTTCTGGGTGGGCGTTTACGAACGCTTCACCGATGCCGGGCTTGAGGCGTGCAAGGTCACATTCGGGTCCGAGCCAAAGGACTATGAGGTCTACGCCTTTATGCTCCAGAACTGGGGCAGGCTGCGGTTTGGCCCGCCGGTTCCGCAGATGGGCCTGCGGACAGGCAGCAGAAATCCCAAACGGATGCAGCGGCAGATTCAAAAACAGCTTCAGGATACCGGAGTTGGCACCAAAGCCCAGCAGGCCCTTGCACTTCAGCGGGAGCAGCAGAAACAGGAACGGCGGCTGGTTTCCCGCGCAGAGCGGGATGCGGAAAAGGCCCGCCGGTTTGACCTGCGGCAGCAGAAAAAGCGGGAGAAGCACCGGGGGCATTAGCGGGTTCCGGAAG
Organism: Anaerotruncus sp. G3(2012); assembly: GCF_000403395.2. Taxonomy (GTDB): domain Bacteria; phylum Bacillota; class Clostridia; order Oscillospirales; family Ruminococcaceae; genus Anaerotruncus. The sequence continues at coordinate 60,965 of NZ_KE159668.1, forward strand.
CGGGCCGGGATATTTCCCGGCCCGCTTGCATCTTTTACGCCTTGCTTTTTTGAAAAGATGGAATTTCTCTATTCAAAAAGTTTCGCCCACCTTTTCAAAGGTGGCGGGGCCGAGGGGCGGAGCTCCCGCCGCGCTCCGCAGAGTGCGGAATACTTCACAGCTTCGGCTGTCAACAGACAGGAGAGACCGCTTATGGTAATCGCAGATCTGCATATCCACTCGCGCTATTCCCGCGCCACCAGCCGGGACGCGGTTCCCGAACTGCTCGAACTGTGGGCGCGCAGAAAGGGAATCGGGCTGGTTGGAACCGGGGATTTCACCCATCCGGCGTGGAGGGCCGAACTTGCGGAGAAGCTGGTCCCCAACGGGGAGGGACTTTACACCCTGCGGGAGGGACTGCGGCGTCCGTCCGGCGTCACGGGGGACCAGCAGGTCCCTCACTTTGTAATCTCGGGAGAGATCAGCTCGATCTACAAAAAAGATGGACGGGTTCGCAAGGTGCATAACCTGATCCTGCTGCCCGGCCTGGAAGCGGCGGAAACCCTTTCACGCAGGCTGGAGGCGATCGGGAACCTGCATTCGGACGGGCGTCCGATCCTCGGGCTGGACAGCAGGGACCTGCTCGAGATCACGCTCGAGAGCTGCCCGGATGCGGTCTTTATCCCAGCACACATCTGGACGCCGCATTTTTCCCTGTTTGGGGCATTTTCTGGGTTTGACACGATTGAGGCGTGCTTTGGGGACCTGACGCCCTATATCCACGCGCTTGAAACCGGCCTTTCCTCTGATCCTCCGATGAATTGGCGGGTCTCCGCGCTGGACGGTTATACGCTGGTCTCCAACTCGGACGCCCACTCCCCAGCCAAACTGGGCCGGGAAGCAAACCTTCTGGACATCCCGTTTTCCTATGCTGCAATGGCCGATGCGATACAGGGCAGAACGCCCGAGCGGTTTGGGGGGACGATCGAGTTTTTCCCGGAGGAGGGCAAATACCATTATGACGGCCACCGGAACTGTCACCTTTGCCTGAAACCTTCCGAGGCAGAGAAGTACGACGGAAAATGCCCGGTCTGCGGCAAAAAGCTGACGATCGGGGTGGAGCATCGGGTGGAGCAGCTCGCTGACCGGGCGGAAGGCGCGGTCAGAAACGGTGCAAAGCCGTTTGAAAGCCTTGTTCCGCTCCCTGAGACGATCGCTGCATCCACTGGGCTTTCGGTTTCGAGCAAGCGGGTGGATGCGCAGTATCTTTCGATGCTCGAAACGCTCGGGGACGAATTTTCCATCCTCCGTCAGATGCCGGTTGAGCGGATCGAACAGGCCGCAGGCCCCTGCATTGCGGAGGGAATCCGGCGCCTTCGGGAGGGCAGGGTCGAGCGGATTCCGGGGTACGACGGGGAATATGGGATCATCCGGCTGCTTAGCCCCAGTGAGATCGAGTCTCTGAATGGACAGACCTCGCTCTTTGTGGTCCGGCCGGTGGAAAAGGAGGTGTCCGGCAAGCCGCTGACCGATCATCCCGCCCCTGCTGCCTCCGAACAGCAGGCATCTGTGAAACCCGATATGCTGCCCGCTGGTTCGCTGAATCCGGAACAGCAGGAAGCGGTCGAGGCGGTGGAGCCGGCGGTCGCGGTGATCGCCGGGCCGGGCACCGGCAAGACCAAAACACTGGTGGAACGGATCGCGTTCCTGATCGAGCAGCGCCGGGTCAAGCCGTCTCAGATCACCGCGGTCACCTTCACCAATAAAGCGGCAGCCGAGATGCGGCAGCGTCTGGAGGTGCGCCTCGGAGGAAAACGGGCGGTTCAGGGGCTGACGGTCGGGACCTTCCATGCGATCTGTCTGGAACGCCTCTCCCAGCAAGGCCCGGTTCGGCTGGTGGACGAATCCGAAGCAATCGAGCTTGCGCAAACCGTCTTGCGGGAGCTGGGGCTGTCGAAAAAGAAAAATGCGCCCCGGATGCTTCTGAGCGAGCTTTCCAGACGCAAAAACGGCCTGCCGGAGGAGCATTCAGCGATTCCGGAAGAGGCGTTCACGTGTTATCAGGAGCGGTTACAGCGGTCGGGCTGTCTGGATTTCGACGACCTTCTGCTGAAAGAGCAGGAGCTTCAGGCATCCGCCGGGAAAACCAAGGGAAAGTCCAACCCATTTGCCTATCTGCTGGTGGATGAATTTCAGGACATCAACCGGATTCAATACGACCTGATCTGCGCATGGAGCCGGGGGAGCAAAAGCCTGTTCGTGATCGGGGACCCCGACCAGTCGATCTACGGGTTCCGGGGCGCGGACGCCGGGTGTTTCGACCGGCTGCTGTCCGACCGTCCCGGCTTGCGGAGAATACGCCTGGTGAAAAACTACCGCTCCACCCCCGAAATTCTGGACAGCGCCCTGCTGGTCATCTCTGCCAATCCCGGGGAGGCGCGCGTTTTGGAGGCCCAGCGTCCGACAGGTGCTGCGGTCCGGGTGGTAACCGCGCCCAGCGAGCTTTCCGAGGGCATCTTTCTGGCAAAGGAGATCAACCGCATGGTGGGCGGGGTCGATATGCTGGATGCACAGGGCAGCGCCGCGGTGTCACGGGAACACCCCCGCAGCTTTTCAGAAATTGCGGTACTCTACCGCACCCACCGGCAGTCCGAGCTGCTCGAGGCCTGCCTGAAAAAAGAGGGCATCCCCTATGTAGTGGCGGGGCGGGAGCCGTTCCTTTCGGACAGGACGGTGCGCGGTGTCATCGACTTTTTCCGCTTTCTGGAGGGGGGCTGGGACCGTCCCGCGCTGGAAGGGTGCCTGCGGCGGCTGTGGGACTGCCCGCCCGACCTGGCGGAACAGGTTTCTCTTGCAGTGGGGCGGATGGCGGAGGCCGGGTCAGGCTGGATGACGGCAGGACATCTGGAACAGGTCGCGGCTGGGTTTGACGGTTTACCGCAGCTTGTGCCGTTCTTCGGGGCGGCGCAGGAATGGATGCCGCAGCTTCCCAAGGGCAAGCCATGGAACCTGCTGGACAGCTTCTGTGCACAGCTTCACCCGCCCAAAACCGGCGCAGCCGCTCTGGAAAAACTCCGCCGGATGGCGGTGTTCCATCGGACGATGGGGGATTTTCTGCGTGTGTTGACCCTTGGGCAGGAGAGCGACCTGATGCGCAGCCCGACGGGGCGGATTTACGACGCGGGAGCGGTCACGCTAATGACCCTCCACGGCGCCAAAGGCTTGGAATTCCCGGCGGTCTTTCTCTGCGGTGTCCGCAAGGGGAGCATCCCGCTTGAGTCCGAGCGGCGGTCGGTCGATCTTGAGGAGGAACGCAGGCTGTTCTATGTCGGGTTGACCCGCGCGAAGGAGGAACTGATCCTGGTCTGCGGGAAGGAGCCGTCCCCATTTTTGGAGCAGCTTCCGACCGACCGGATGCAGCAGGAAACGGCGAAGACCTTCTCACATAAGACCCCTGAAGCCGATCAGCTTCGCCTGTTCTGAAAAGCTGGTCCCTACGCTCCGGAAAAGAGGGGCTCTTCTTCTGCGAAAGTCCGTTCATAAAAAATTCACTTGACTTGAAGCTGGCTCCAGCCTGTAAAATAATACAAAAGGAGGTGGCCGGCGGGTTTATCGCCTGAGAACCTGTTTTATGCGCCAAAAGGCCGCCTGTGCCAGGACTTCCTCCGCTGGACAACGCCTGCTGGATGCCGAACCCCTCTCATGGCGTTCAGAGAAAATTGGAAACGGAAGGCGAAAAAGACGTTCCTTGGTCCGGTAATCCGAGGCTGTGAAACAGGTTTTCAGGAAAACAGGACGTCCCTTGTGGGACAGGCAGAAGGAGGAATTTTATGAAGGTATTGCTGCTGAACGGGAGCACCCGAAAGAACGGCTGCACCTACACCGCATTGTCTGAGATTGCATCGGTCCTCAACGAGGAAGGGATTGAAACCGAGACACTTCAGATGGATGCCCATCCAGTGCGGGACTGCGCCGGGTGTGGGCAGTGCGCCGGTAAGGGGAAATGCATATTCGAGGACGACATGGTGAACGACTGGCTCCAAAAAGCGCGGGAAGCGGATGGGTTTGTATTCGGCTCACCGGTATACTATGCCCATCCCACCGGTCAGATGCTGGCTGTGCTCGACCGGATGTTTTATGCGGGCGGAGACGCTTTTTCCCATAAGCCAGGCGCAGCGGTCCTGTCGGCAAGGCGCGGCGGTACGGCAGCTTCTTTCGATGTGCTCAATAAATACTTTACCATCTCCCAGATGCCGGTTGTCTCCTCCACCTACTGGAACATGGTCTATGGGAAGACCCCGGAAGAGGTGCGTCAGGATTTGGAGGGGCTTCAGACCATGCGGAATATCGGCAGAAATATGGCATGGCTGCTGAAATCAATCCAGGCGGGCAGACAGCAAGGTCTGGAAATTCCGCGGACCGAACGGAATGTGCGAACGAATTTTATCCGATGACAGAAAGGAAGAGACAGGATGATCTACAAGCAGTTTCAGGACCTCCAACTGTCTGCGCTCGGGATGGGCGCCATGCGGCTCCCGGTGATTGGCGGCGATGATGCGAAGATCGACCAGCTGGCGGTGGACCGGATGGTTGATGTCGCGATGGAACGGGGGATTAACTACTATGATACCGCCTGGGGGTACCACAGCGGCAGCTCGGAGATCGCGATTGGACGGTCATTGGGACGGTATCCGCGTGAGCGCTGGTATCTTGCAACCAAGTTCCCGGGCTATGACCTTTCTAATATGGATCAGGTGAAGACGGTCTTCGAAAGGCAGCTCGAAAAATGCGGGGTCGACTACTTCGATTTTTACCTTTTTCACAATGTCTGCGAGATGAACATTGAAGCCTATCTGGACCCGAAATATGGGATATTCGACTATCTGACCGAACAGAAGCGCAGCGGCCGTATCCGGCACCTCGGCTTCTCCGCCCACGGCAGCCGCGAGGTAATCGAGCGGTTCCTCAAGGCGTACGGAAAAGGGATGGAGTTCTGTCAGTTGCAGATGAATTATCTCGACTGGTCGTTTCAGGATGTCAAGAACAAGGCCGCGCTTTTGGCAGAGTATCAGCTCCCCATTTGGGTGATGGAGCCGCTTCGCGGCGGGAAGCTGGCGTCGCTTGCGGAAGAGGATGCTGCAAAGCTCAAGGCCCTGCGTCCGGATGAAACCACCCCTGCGTGGGCGTTCCGGTTCCTTCAGTCGATCCCCGGTGTGACGGTGACCCTTTCCGGTATGTCCAACATGCAGCAGCTCGAGGAGAATCTGAGCACCTTTGAAGCCGAGCATCCGCTGAACCAGCAGGAGATGGAAACCCTGCTGGGGATTGCCGACAGTATGGTGCAAAAGACATCGGTTCCCTGCACCGCCTGCCGTTACTGCACCAGCCACTGCCCGCAGTCGCTCGACATTCCTATGCTGCTCGAGCTTTATAATGAACATTGCTTTACCGGCGGCGGATTTATCGCCCCAATGGCGTTGATGGCTGTACCGGAGGAAAAACACCCCGCTGCCTGCATCGGCTGCCGCAGCTGCGAGGCAGTCTGTCCGCAGCAGATCAGGATTTCTGAAGCACTGGCGGATTTTGCGCAGAAGCTTCGATAGTTACCCGCCTGAAAAAGGGGAGCACCGCTTATAAACGAAAAACCGCCTGTGCAATTTTGAGGTTGCACAGGCGGTTCTAATATATGCGAGTTTCTTACATCAGCCGCATCCACAGCCGCCACGCTTATTTCGTTTGGCATAAGGGGCGGGCTGCTGCGCAAACGGGAATTTACAGCTGCCCATGGGGTGTGGCTGCGCGCATCCGCATCCGCACCCATTCGGGGAGGAGGGCTGCTCCGGCATTTTTGCACATGGAGCGGGTTCCGATGGAGCACCGCAGCCACAGGGTGGAACAACAACGACCTCTTCCGCTGTCTGCGGACAGGCGGCTGCTCCGATCGGCATTGCCTCAGGCGGGTTGCAGTGGGTGTCAAAACTCGGGTTAAACGCATAGAAGTTTTTGGAGTTCAGGCCGTCCTGTGTAATCCGCAGCGCATCTCCAAAACGCTGGAAGTGGACGATCTCGCGCTCCCGCAGGAATATGATGGGATCGCGCACATCCGGGTCGTCGATCAGCCGCAGGATATTGTCATAGGACAGCCGGGCTTTCTGTTCCGCAGCGAGATCCTCGTAAAGATCGGCAAGCGCGTCACCAGTGACCTGAAGCGTCGCCGTCGAGAACGGTACCCCGGATGCTGCCTGCGGATAAACCCCGGTGGTATGATCGACAAAATAGGTATCGAACCCACTCTTCTTAATATCGCAGATTGAGAGATTGCGGGTGAGCTGATAGAGGATTGCTGAAATCATCTCGATATGGGCGAGTTCTTCCGTACCAATATCAGTTAAGATCCCTTTCACCTTGGAAGATGGCATACTGTAACGCTGCTGCAGATAGCGGGTTGCGGCTCCGAGCTCACCGTCTGGGCCACCGAGCTGGGAAATGATTACTTTTGCCAGTGCGGGGTTGGGATTTTTGATTTTTACAGGGTATTCGAGTTTTTTTTCATACAGCCACATGTATTACGCCTCCATTTCCCAGGGCCACGGGCTGTCTACCCAGGTCCATCTGTCAGGGTCATTGTTCGAGCGGATATTCAGCGGGCCGAACTGCGCCTGATATGCGGCCGCGGCTTCGTCGCGCATCTGGCGATGCTTCTGGTAGTATGCGAGTCCCTTTTGACAGAAAGGATGGCTGTCGAGATAAAGGCCCACCTCAGTCAACGCAAAATCGCACATACGGATCTGGTTTAGCAGACGATGACGTTCACACACAGGAACACGCCCCCTCCAAAAAAGGTTTATCCAGCCCGGGGAATATTGTGCCGCGGCGGATTGCCTCGGGCAGTTCATAGACGTCCTCCCATTCCTGCCATGGGGAGTAGAGCATGGCGAGGGCGGGCATGTTGTCGGGGCATTGCTGCTGGACAACAATCACATCGGCGCCTGGCTTCAGATTACATTCCATATACCTGCTTCTCCTTTTCCAAATTTTAGGTTGGGACCGAAGTCCCCTTATCACATTCTATGGAGGCGGTTGGGTTTGGTGCAATGGGCGCCCCGCCTCATAAAAAGCGGTAAAACGGAAAAGCTCAAAAAAATTTGGCAGATATGCGGGTAAAACCAGGGGAGTCCGGCGGACAAAAAACAGGAAATCCGGTGCGGGAGAAACCGTCAGGTCACGAAAAATTCAAAATTTATGGCGGAACAAAACTTGTCATTATGGGGAGGATATAGTATAATCGAAGTATTTTAAAAGGGCCATTTCGATTCTTTGGCTTTCTGTGGTGCCTTTGCCGCAGAAGGCTGCCCACAGCGTTCCTGCTTGGGATTTTAGGACCTGTATGCCTGGTATGCTGGAGGGCTATCATAGTAAAAATCTGTTTTGTGACCAGAGACGGCAGAAACTGCTGGTCAACGCCGTGAGACAGGTTTTTAAAAGAAATTCCCAGAGAAACGGTGGGCGGTGCTATGCAGGCCGGACCTGAACTTTCGATTGTGATGATTAACTATAACGCAAAGGAGTTGACCGCACAGGCGGTTGACTCTATTTTTGCTGTATCACCGCAGCTATCGTTTGAGATTGTGCTGGTTGAAAATGGAGATCGTCCAGAGGAGCAGTTTCCAGGCCGGCCTGGCGTAACCGTTTTGCGGAACGTTGAGAACCACGGGTTTGGTCATGCCTGCAATACCGGTGCGGCAGCAGCCAAGGGGAACTGCCTGCTTTTCCTGAACAACGACACGATTATGCATCCGGGGACGCTCGAAGCCTGTACAGCCTATCTGAAAGAAAATCCCCGGACGGGTGGACTGGGGGCGCGCACCCTGCTGGCGGACGGGACGCTCGACCATGCCTGCAAGCGGGGATTCCCCACCCCGATGGCTTCCCTGTACTATTTTACTGGGATGGACAGGCGCCACCCGAAGAGCCGCAGGTATGGGGCCTATCGCCAGACCTTCCTGCCGGAGGATGCGGTTGCGCCGGTGGATTCGGTGGCGGGATCGTTTCTGATGATGCCGCGGCGGGTGTTTGAGCAGGCAGGTGGGTTCGATGAGACATTTTTTATGTATGGGGAGGACATCGACCTCTGTTACCGGGTGAAACAGGCGGGCTATGAGATCGTCTATTATGGTGCGGCAAGCCTGACCCATCTCAAAGGGCAGAGCGGCCTGCATACCAAGTCAAGGCGGGTGATCCGCCAGTTTTATGATGCGATGGCATTGTTCTATAATAAGCATTATCGTGGTCTGTATCCACGTCCGGTCTCGTGGGCGGTCTTGTCTGCAATCTGGGCAAAGCGGACGCTGTCCCTCATCCGCGCGCGGAACTGATCTCAAAAAGAATTGATCGAAGATGGAGGAATGGAATTGTTACCTTATATCTTGCTGGCCGTACTTGCCGGAGGGTTTGGGCTGGTCTGCGAACGCAGGCAGTCCCGCAGACTGGATTTTGCATTCCTGCTGCTGCTGACCGCAGTCATGGTCGGGATGGCGCTTCTGCGCGCGCCGCAGGTGGGGATTGACTACGAATTTACCTACAAGAACTATTTCAACCAGACCGACGGCCAGGGGCTTGCATGGCTGACATCCCCCGCAAATGCCTACAAATCGGAACCCGGCTATGGGGTGCTCAACCTGCTGGTCGGCATCTTCACCGACAGCCCGCTGGTTTTTGCGGGAATTGCGTCCTCGCTGATTATCCTACTGCGGATGGCCTGGACCTGGAAACATTCGTCAATCGTCTGGTTGAGCGTGTTTGTCTATATCACCTTCGACTTTTTCGGATATGCGCTCTGCACCCTGCGGCAGGAGCTTGCGATTTCGATTGCACTGTTTGGCATTCCGTTCCTGCAAAAGCGCAAAATCGTCCCCTATATGCTGATCGCGGTGGCTGCTGGGCTGTTCCACACCAGCCTTTGGATCATGGTACCCATCTATTTCCTTGCAACCCTGCCGGTGAACAAGATCACCCTGCCGCTCTATCTGGGGGGGACGGTCTGCGTCCTGCTGTTTGCGGAGCCGCTTGTGGAACTGTTCATCCGGTTTGTCCCCAAATATGCCGGATATATGCCCGGCAGCTACTTCATGCAGGGCCGCGACTTCAACACCGCGCTGATCCCGGTGATCGTCGGGGCGCTGGCGGTTGTTCTCAAGGGGAAACTGCTCGAGCGGAACCCTGGGAACATTGTCTTGATTAACTTTTCGGTCTATGCGGGGCTGCTGTTTGTGATTACGGTGAAACACTTTGTGTTCCAGCGGGTCGCGTTGATCTTTTTGCCGGCGGCGATGCTGCTGATTCCCGAGATGGTCAAATGCATGATCCGGCCCGAGTGGGAAAAGGAAGCAGCGGATACATCGGGGCAGAAGTACGAAAAACGGGGCGGCAGCTATGTCCGCAAACGGGACAATCTCAAAACTGCGCAGGAGATGTACCGGCTCACGATGGGGATGCTGATGGCGGCGAGCGTGCTTTATTTCTTTTTCCTGCTCAACACCAACCGGCTCGACCTCGTGCCCTACCTGACGATTTTCAGCTAGGAGGCAGGACATGATTAAAGAGAACCAACGCCTGCTCAACTGGCTCTTGAAGCTCGCGGATGTGTCGATCGCCATACTGGTGATGCCGGTCGCCTACTATATCCGGTTTGACCTGCTTTTTGGCAGGCCGGGGATCGGGCCGGGCTACTATATGCAGCTGCTGGTGGTGATCCTGCCGCTCTACCTGCTGCTCTACTACCAGTTCAACCTCTACGACCCGTTCCGCTACAAGTCGCTGCTGAGCGAGGTGCGGCGGGTCGTGCAGGCAAATGCGGTGGGGCTTGTCCTCATCTTTGTGCTCAACTTTTTTCTGCGCGAGGTAGATGTCTCCCGCCTGACCATCGTGATCTTTTCAGCGCTGAATACCACCCTGACTTCCCTGATCCGGGTGAGCCTGCGCAAGACGCTGCGTGTGCTCCGGGAAAAGGGGTATAACATCAAGCATCTGCTGCTGGTGGGATGGAACGAATCGACAGGGGATTTTTTCGACCGGATCACATCCAACAAACAGTTTGGATACCAGATCGAGGGCTACCTGAGCGACAAGGTGCGCCAGGTGGGGAACCGCAGCATTCTATATAAGGGGACGATCTCGCATCTTGCCGGCCTGCTCGACCAGGAGGAGATCGACGAGGTCATCATTTCGCTTGACTACGATGAATTCCCGCTGCTGGCTGAGATCATAGAGGTCTGCGAAAACGAAGGGGTCAAATCCAACCTTCTGCCGTTTTATACAAAATATCTTCCGTCCAAACCCTACATAGACGATATTGACGGGCTTCCGCTGATTAACATCCGGCATATCCCGCTGGACAATTTCCTGTACAGCTTTCTCAAGCGCGCGTTTGATATTGTTGCCTCTGCGCTGGGGCTGGTGGTGCTTTCGCCGCTGCTGCTGGTGACAGCGGTCGGCGTCCGGCTGACCTCCCCCGGCCCGGTGATTTATAAGCAGCTGCGGGTGGGCAGGAATAAGAAGGAATTTATGATGTACAAGTTCCGGTCGATGCGGGTGGACGGCAACGCGGACATGACTACCTGGGGCGGACGCGCCGACAGCCGCCGGACCGCGTTCGGGACCTTCATCCGCAAATGCAGCATTGACGAGCTGCCGCAGCTTTTCAATGTGCTCAAAGGGGATATGAGCCTGGTTGGGCCGCGGCCCGAGCGGGAATATTTTGTACAGAAGTTCCGCGAGGAAGTTCCTCTTTATATGCTCAAGCATCTGGTACGGCCGGGGATCACCGGCTGGGCACAGGTGAACGGATGGCGGGGGGACACCTCGATCGTTGAGCGGATCAAGTGCGACATCTACTATATTGAGAACTGGTCGTTCCTGCTCGACCTGAAAATCCTGATTATGACCGTATTCAAAGGCATCATCAATCCGGAAGAGGAACTATAATGTATAGAGGGAAAGCCTGATTGCGCGGTTTCCCAATATGTGTTATAATCAAAAGTACTTTATAATATGGGATAAGCGATGAACGGAAGTGTCGAGAAAGGATGGGTAAAGATGGACGAAGTGAGGCTGCTCGAAGCAATCGGCAAGATGATGGACGAGAAGCTGGAAAAAATGTTTGATGAGAGGCTTGAGGAAAAGCTGGAAAAAGTTCTGGATAAGAAGCTTGATGAAAAGCTGGACGAAAAACTCGGAAAAACTCTGGATGAAAAGCTCGGAAAAACTCTGGATGAAAAGCTCGGAAAAACTCTGGATGAAAAGCTCGGAAAAACTCTGGATGAAAAGCTGGACCAAAAGTTTGACGAAAAGCTGGCGCCGGTTCATGAACGGCTGGGGCGGCTGGAAAACGATGTCTCCGGGCTGAAAAAGGACATGGCGGAGGTCAAAGCGGACATCAAGGACCTGAAATACAGGGTGATTGTCCTGGAGGACAAGGTTGACGTAATGAGAAAAGACATCGACGGGATGAAAGCCGACATCGACGAGCTGAAATATCAGGGTGAAGTTACCCGGTCGGGCGTGAACACGCTGTTGAGCTGGGCGGAAAATGTGGAATCGGTGGTAAAGGTGCCGTTGATGGGCGCGGCCCGCTGATTTGTGGGAGGATTTATGAAAAAAAACAATGTAATCGAGATGCCGCTGAAAAAATCGGTACTCTGGCGGGACATTGTGCTGATGTCCTTATACCCGCTTTTGAGTGCATGGGTGGTACAGAAACTGGGTGGGATGACCACCGACACAACTCTGCAAAATTTTATTATGATGGCGGCCAACTGGGTCTGGTATTTTGTAACCTGGCTGATGGTGACCAAAATCGAACGGAGAAGCATGGCCCCATACAAAATTAAGGAATGGGCGCTGCTCTGGCAGCTGCTTCTGGGAATTGGGCTAGGGCTTCTCATTTTTTTCATTACCTTTCTTTTACCTGCCCTAACGCAGGGTAGAGTGATTATGGTGAACCCATATCCACCGAGATCGACACGCGGCCTGATGCTGTTCACCTTATTTAATCAGTTCCTGTTTGTCGGCCCCACAGAGGAATTTGTCTACCGCGGCTATCTGCTTGACCGGTGCCGTGAAGCGACAGGCTCCAAGTGGGGAGCGGTTCTGATTATGACCTGTTTGTTTGTCCTTCCGCATATTGTGACCAGCGGGCTTGGGGTTTATCTGCTTTCTCCGCTGGTTCTCTCTCTGCTGACCGCGGTTGTGCGGGTAAAGCTGAAACTGGGTTCCATCTTTGCGCTTGGCGTCGCACATGCCCTTGCGAACAGCCTGCTTACCCTCTGTTCTATCTATCTGATGATGGCATAAATGCGGACATTTCGAAGATTAACAGGGTGCCTATGCAAAGAATAGCAGCATATTTTGGTATGGATGCACAAAAAATAGAATAAAATTAGGCGAAAAATAGATTTGACAAATGCAAATCTTGCCGCTATAATAAGCATATGGATACGGTTCTGGAATGTTTTGGAGAGAGCAGGAAAGGAACGGTCCTACGATTGAAACTGATTTTAAAACTAGGAGGTAGTTTACCATGAAAAGATTAGTATCTTTGACCATGGCTGCTGCTTGCGCAATGTCTCTGGCTGTTCCGGCTTTCGCTGCAAGCGATGCGCTGGATAGTGGCTATTCTGAGATCAAAACTGCAACCATTGTTAAGCAGGCTGCAACAGAGGGCGCAGACGGTAAAATTGTCCTTGCAACCACGAAGACTAATGCAACTGTTACCATCGATGGTGTTAAGCTGAGCGTTCCGGGCGGCAATGGTGTTACTGTTGTTTCGCAGGCTCGCAAGCTGGCACAGAAGATTGAAGCTGTCAACGGCTGGGATGCAGAAATTCGTTACGGCGGCACCGAGGCTTGGTGGAAAGGTGCTTCGACCATCAACCACATCTATGAGGCAGATGATCTTCGGGATGGTGAGATTGAGGTTAACGCACTGAAATCCCCGACTGCTGATGGTACTGTTCTGGGTGCGATTGAAGATCTGACCCTGGACGATATCTTCCTCGGCTACAACAGCGACAAGAAAGATGTCAGAGCGTTCTATGAGAGCGGCGTAGGCAACGATTCCTATGGTGTTCTCCCGAACAAGACCATCTACTTTGTCATCCGTGACCAGTTCTACAAACCCTCTGACATCGAGTTCGACCTGTCCAAGGTTGAGGGCTCCAAGTATGTCAAGAGCATCACTGATACCCAGGAGAGCTTCAGCTCGACTGTTCTGACTGCTGTTGACAACCAGGAGATCACTCTGCCGAAGGGCCGTTATCGTGTCCTGAAAGTCAAACTCAAAGAGAACATGACCGATGATGAGTACAAGCTGCTCTTCGATCTGCGTGTGAAAGTCAAAGAGGAAGGCTTCATGGATTGGAAGAAGGGCGACACCAAGAAGTTCGAGGATATCGGCGAGACTTGGGTCAGCAACGATGAGTGGGTTGGCGATTCCGACTGGGCAGCAGGCACCGGCGGCGTCATGATCAAACCGCAGAAGAACGAAGACAACGAGATCATCTGGTATGATGAGAACCGCGACATCGCGAAAGTTGAGTTCTATGCTGATTCCGACACTGACAAGTTCTTTGTCAAGCTGTCCACCAAGTGGAACAACGAGTGGTACTCTGACATGTTCCGCAACACCGATGCGTTCATCTTCAACTTTGTTGGCGCTCCGAAGATCTCTGCAACCTCTCGTTCGACTCTGACCATCTACAACCCGTTTGTAAATGACGACGACGAGCTCGAGGTCGATCTCGACGAGCTGAAGGTCTACAAAGTCCTTGACACCGCTGCTCTGGCTGCAACCACCGAAGAGGCGATTGCTGAGGCCATTGCTGACGGCCGCATCGAGGATGTCACCAACCTCTTCACCGCTGGTGAGAACGAGGATGGCGATCAGGTTCTGACCACCAGAACTCGTGACCTGGGCACCTACATCGTTACCACTGCAACCCCTGCAGACCTGGTTGATGATGTTGTGGTCGACAGCACCAACAATGGTAAAGTCAACCCCGGCACTGGCCGCTAATTGATCGTTAGCACTCTGCCGCAAGGCTGAATCAGACCTAATTAAGTTTTCCCGGGGGTCGGGAGACCCCCACAAAATTTTAATCACGGCCCTAGAACACAGCGGATGTCTCTCCAGTATCCGCTGTGTTTCTTTTTTTATTGGGGATGGGACGAGGCAAGGGGGCTTTTTCACTTGCAAAAAGCCCCCTCTTGCCGCATCGCGGCAATTCACCCGAAAAAAGCGCTTCACAGGATAAAGCATTTCGCTCATTGCGATGAGCGACCAAAGGCCCTGCCTTTGGAAACCGCAATTTTTTGAAAAAAATTGAGTAAAACTTTAGTTTTGGGAAAAAGTGGCGCCCAGCCCGGAAGGGAGGGGCCTACGGGGAGGGGTCACCGACCCCTCGCCCGTAAGGCAAACTGAGGGGGCGTCGCGCGAAGCGCGCTTCGGGCTGAAAGCCCGAGAAGACCCCCGAAGAAGGGCGCTTGCGTCCCGGAAGTTTGGGCTGGAACCCAAACTTCCGTTGCCTCACTGCCTTTGGAAACCGCGATTTTTTGGAAAAAATTGAGTAAAACTTTAATTTTGGAAAAAAGCGGCACCCAGCCCGGAAGGGAGGGGCCTACGGGGAGGGGCCACCGACCCCTCGCCCGTAAGGCAAACTGAGGGGGCGTCGCGCGAAGCGCGCTTCGGGCTGAAAGCCCGAGAAGACCCCCGAAGAAGGGCGCTTGCGCCCCGGAAGTTTGGGCTGGAACCCAAACTTCCGTTGCCTCACTGCCTTTGGAAACCGCGATTTTTTGAAAAAAATTGAGTAAAACTTTTTGGATTGAGATAGTTGACAATGCGGCCGCTCCGGATATAATAGATATGGACTTCATACCGAACCAGAAAAGGGGGGATTGGCTATGATCCTGACGGTACATATCGACAACCGCGTAATTTCACTCGGCTGTTATGAAAAAGCAGAACTGCTTGTATCCAGCTCGATCGCAGTCAATCCGCTCGGTACAGCCGACCAATATGCCGCGGAGATACAGCAGGTGCTCCGCTTCCGCGGAATCGACACAGACGCCATTGATGGCGCTGTGATCTCTTCTGTGGTACCGGCGCTGACCAGTCGGCTGAAACAGGCTGCGGACCATCTGATCAATGGCGGAAAAACGCTGACCGTCGGTGCGGGCATCAAAACCGGGCTTGACATCCGATGGGATAGCGCGGCGTCGGTGGGGTCGGATTTCATCTGCAATGCGGTGGCTGCCCTGCGGGAGTTTACGCCTCCGCTTGTTGTGGTCCACTTTGCAGGTGCCACCACCTTTACTGCAATCGACACGCATGGCGCTCTGGTTGGAAAATCCATCCTGCCGGGCGTTGAGGAATCAATGGCGCATCTTTGCCAAAGTGCGGCACAGCTTCCAGAGGTGTCGTTCGCGGCGAAAGCGCCTCTTTTCGGGCGCAGCACTGCGGATGCGATCCGTTCCGGCGTGCTCTATGGAACGACCAGCGCTGTAGAAGGGATGGTATCCCGGTATACGGAGATGTTGGGCGGGTCTGTCACGACAGTTGCAACCGGTGGAGAGGTTGCGCGGGCGGTGGTTTCGCTCTGCGGGGGCGGAATTCTCTTTCGGCCGAACCTGCTTCATGATGGGCTTTACCTCCTTTATGAGAAAAACCGGCAGGAGTCCAAAAAATAAATGCGTTGCATCCCGACCGTTTTGCGGGAGTGACAGCAGGAGGAATTTTTTTGGAAAAGACAAAAAACATCCGTTATCTCGTCCAGGTGTCCCTGATGGCGGCGATTGTGTGCGTCGTCGCGTTCGTTCCATTTCTTGGCTTCATCCCATTGGGGGTGATTAAGGCCACCACCGTTCATATCCCGGTGATTATCGGTGCAATTCTGCTCGGCCCGAAGGCTGGGGCGGTGCTTGGAGCGGTATTTGGGCTGACCAGCGTCATCAAAAATACGATCGAACCGGCGGTGGTTTCGTTCGTATTTACCCCGCTGATTCCCGCGCCCGGTGAAACTGCGGGCAGTCTCAAGGCGCTGTTGATTGCGTTTATCCCGCGTATCCTCACCGGTGTAGTGGCCGCGCTGGTCTACCGGGCGATCGCGCGGTTTAATAAAACCAAGACGGTTGCATGTGTCGCGGCGGGTCTCGCTGGTTCGATGACCAATACTGCGTTGGTGATGGGCAGCATCTATTTCCTGTTTGGGCAGCAGTACGCCGCCGCTCGGGAAGTCGCTTTTGAAAAGTTGGCTGGTGTGCTGATGGCGGTTGTTTTTACAAATGGTCTGGCGGAAGCCGCGGTTGCTGGTGTGCTTTGTGCACTGATTGCGCGGCCGTTGGTATCTGTATTTGAAAAACAGAGGCAGAAATAATAGAGAGGCAGACGCATTTCGCGTCTGCCTTTGCTTCGGCCTAAAAGCCGCTTTTTGCGCGGATTAGACCTATGCCCGTCGACCTCCGCGTTAAGAGCCGCCTTTGTCGGTTGTGATTTTTTAAAATATTTGGAATCAGTCAAAGGAGGCGGGGACGAGGGCGACAGTACATGTGAGGGAGGAAGAGCGATGAGAGAGGGAAGGTTGTTTCAGCTTTTGTATCTGCTGATCGAGCGGGGCGGAATGACTGCGGTTGCACTTGCGGAGAAACTCGAAGTTTCGGTGCGGACGGTCTACCGGGATGTGGACGCCCTTTCAGCAGCGGGAATCCCGATCTACGCCGAACGGGGAAAAGGCGGTGGTGTGCGCCTGACCGAAGGGTTTGTGCTCGACCGGTCTTTGCTTTCGGCCGATGAACAGGATATGATTCTTGCGGCTTTGCGCGGGATGCAGGCGGCGGATGCGGTAAAATGTGGACAGATGCTGGAACGGTTGGGCGGGCTGTTCCGCCGGGAAGCGGTCGACTGGGTAGATGTCGACTTTTCCGCGTGGGGCAGCGACGCAGTTGAGCGGGAGCGGTTCGAGATGCTGAAGCAGGCGATTCTGCGGCGCGAGACGGTCTCATTCGGGTACTACAGCGCGGACGGAAACCGAAGTGACCGCGAGATCGAACCGGTTCGGCTGCGGTTCAAGGGCGGGAACTGGTATCTACAGGGATTTTGCCTGCTTAGAAACGAATGGAGGCTGTTCCGGCTTTCGCGGATCGAGAATCTATGTCTGACTGGGCGTCTGTTCCCCCTGCGCGGGAATCCGCCGTCCGAGTTGGAACCCGCCTCCTGTCCACAGGCAGACCTGGTCCTGCGGTTCACCGAGCGGGTGGGATTTCGCATTTACCATACCTTTCGCAGGGAAGAGGTCACCCATGAGCCAGAAGGCGGCTTTACGATACGCACAAGCTACCCGGACGATCGTTGGATTTTGGGATTTCTGCTCTCATTCGGACCGGATGTGCGGGTGATCTCTCCGCCTTCACTTGGGCAGGCATTGGCGGAACAGGCGAAAAAAATCTGTGAACTTTATGAATACCGCTGAAACCTGACACAGGGTGTCATGTATTGGATGATAAAATAGGGTCAAAAACAGGAAAGAAGGCACTCTGAATGAATTATGAGGTTGTAAGGCTCCCGAAGATTACTGTAGCAGGCCCCTGTGCACGCACCACCAATCAAAAATCGGAGAAAATAGGAGAACTCTGGCAAGCGTTGTTTACCATCCAGCCGGATCGTGGGGAAACCTACGGGGTATACACCAACTATCAGGGTGGGATTGACGGAGAATATGACGCAGTCGCGGCGCGGAAATACTATCCAGGGGACCCGCTTCCGGATGGATTCCAGGTGGTGGAAATCCCTGCGGGCAGTTACGCAAAATTCTCATTCCGGGGCGACCCTGCGCGCGATGTCGGCGGCTTCTGGAAACAGATCTGGGCGGAGCCGATCCCCCGCAGGTTTGCGTGCGATTTCGAGCGGTATGTTGGGGACGGTCCGGACGGGATGGAAATTGAGATTTATGTTGGAATCCCAGATTTCTGCCAGAGCTGCGGGATGCCGATGCAGAAAGAGGAGGATTATGGTACCGAGACAGACGGAAGCCGCAGTGAGGACTATTGCGTCTACTGCTACAAGGACGGGAAATTTCTCGCAGACTGCACGATGGAGCAGATGGTCGACTTCTGCCTGAAGATCGGGGAGGATGCAGGGCGATATCCGGATCGGGAGCAAGCGAAGCAGCAGATGCTGACATACTTCCCGACCCTCAAACGGTGGAAAACAGAAAAATGATCGAATACATCCCCGCTAAAACGATCGTCACCCGCACTAAGGCATCGGGAAGCTGGTTTGGAATCGACTACAATATGAACATCTACCGAGGCTGTTGCCATGGGTGCATCTATTGTGACAGCCGGAGTGGCTGCTATCAAATCGAGGAGTTCGACCGGGTGCGCGCCAAGCAGGATGCACTGCGCATCATCCGGGACGATCTGCGGCGCAAGGTGCGGCAGGGGGTGGTTGGGACCGGTGCAATGAGTGACCCGTACAATCCGTTTGAAGAGGAGCTGGAGCTGACCCGCCATGCACTCGAACTGCTGGAAGCGTACGGATTCGGGGCAGCGATCGCGACCAAGAGCAGCCTGATCGAACGGGACATAGATATCCTGAAGGGGATTGCGTCGCAGGCGCCGGTACTCTGCAAAGTCACGGTCACCACCTGTGACGATTCCCTCGCCGCGAAAGTGGAACCGGGTGCACCGCCCTCTTCCCGCCGGTTTGATACGGTTGCCCGGCTCCGTCAGGCTGGACTGTTTGCGGGCATCCTGCTGATGCCGGTTCTGCCCTTTCTCGAAGATACCGAAGAAAATGTGCTGGGGATTGTGCGGGAAGCAAAGCGGGCGGGCGCACGTTTTATCTATCCGGCGTTCGGGATGACTATGCGGGACGGACAGCGGGAGTGGTATTATCGGGAGTTGGAGACCCGATTCCCCGGACAGGGGCTTGCCCAGACCTATGCCAGGCGGTACGGGAGGCGTTACGAGTGTGCCAGTCCGCGCGCTGCCAAGCTGTGGGAGCGGTTCTCAGCAGCCTGTGACCGGGAGGGAATCCTCTATCGGATGCAGGAGATTACCCGCGGGTATCGGACGGGATATGAGGACGCCCAGCTTCGGTTCCCTTGAAAAAGGGCAATAAAAAGGATTGGGGCATAAGCTCCAATCCTTTTTTGTGTGGGATGAAAAGTCCGATTCGGGCAAAAAGGCCATTTACATTGCTTAGGTTCTGGTGCACAGGGCGAATCGGGTTCTCAGTCCGAGGATACGGGTGCACTTTCTTTTGGAGTGGGGGATTCCGGCTCATAACCACACTTGGCGATCCTGCGCCGAAGCCATCCGCCGCGCAGATAGTAGATGACAAAGAGAAGGGATGTGATCGACCAGGTCAGCGGATAGCTGAACATGACGGTAGTCATCTCATGCCGCAGCGGGAGGGCGGCAAACACCCAGACGATCCGCAGCAGGCAGACCCCGCAACCGGTCATAATCATCGGGACGAGCGAATCCCCAACGCCGCGGATCGCGCCTGACAGCACCTCGATACAGATATAGGTGGCATAGAACGGGACGAGGAACCGCAGCATCTGCATCCCCTCGGTCATCACCAGGAGATCGTCGGTAAAGATTTTAAAGATCGGTTCACAGAAGAAATAGAGGAAGAAACTGCAAAAGACAGCGGTTCCCAGCGTCAGTCCGAGACAGATACGCACACTCTGCCGGATACGGTCGTATTTCTGCGCACCGAAGTTCTGCCCGACAAAGGTAGTCACCGAGATGCCGTAGGCGCTCAGGATCATCCAGAAGAAACCGTCAATCTTACCGAATGCGGTCCATGCAGCGATTGTATTGGTGCCAAACGTGTTGATCGCCGACTGGATAATCATATTGGAGATTGTGTACATATTTGACTGCAAGCCAGCCGGAATCCCCACCTTGAGCACGCTTCTGAGAACGTGCGGGGTGAACTTCAGCTCCTCGGGGAACAGCCGGTAGACCTGGTTGGAGTGCATCAGTGTAAAGATCACCAGCCCGGCGGCGAGGATCTGCGAACTCAGGGTGGCCAGTGCAACCCCGAGCACCCCCAGCCGGAAGACCACCACAAGGATCAGGTCAAGGAAGATGTTGGTGAGACAGGCGGCCATCAGGAAATAGAGCGGACGCTGGGTGTCCCCAACCGCCCGCAGGATACCCGAACCGATATTGTAGAGGAAGGCCGCGACGATGCCGAAAAAGTAGACCCGCAGATAGGTCAGCGCATGATCCATGATGTCGGCAGGAGTGCCCATTGCGGTGAGCAGCGGGCGGGAGACCAGCAGGCCGAGAACGGTCATGCACAGTCCTCCCACGACCGCCATCAGGATCGAGGTATGTACCGTCCGGCGTACATCGTCGTAGTTGTGCCCGCCGAAATGCTGTGCAATCGTGACGGTGGTGCCTGATGAGACACCGACAAACAGGTTGACAAACAGGTTAATCAGGGTACCGGTGGTGCCGCCGACCGCCGCAAGCGCCTCTTTGCCGACAAACTTGCCGACGATAATCGCATCTGCTGTATTGTAAAGCTGCTGGAAAAAGGTCCCGAGCAGGATGGGGAAAAAGAAAAACAGCAGCTGCTTCCAGATAACGCCTTCAGTGATCCCGTTTTCAACAGGCGCTGTATGACGCAGGAGACGCATGATTGGGATGCTCCTTTTCTTTAAAATTTCAAAAAAATAACTGCCTGTCTGGACAGTATAACACAGCCTGCAAGCGGTGTCAAAAGGTTTTTTCAGCGCTCGCCGCGCGGCTTGCGGTGTGGTGGCAGGAGGGAGGATATGGGGGTGAAAGGGGCTGTGAAACAGGTGCTTGGAGAATAAAGGCAGGGCACCTCCAAACGGAAACCGTCCACGCCTGCACGTGGACGGTTTGACAAACAGTTATTTTGACTGTTTTTTCGCCTGCAAGTAATCGTTCAGCTCGGCATTGGGAATGTCGGTGATAAACATGTGGCCGGGCGAGTGGGTAATCACGATCGGGGGCTTTGCTGCTTCGATCGCTGCCTGCGGCGTGACGCCACACGGCCAGAACACCGGAATCTCCCCCTCGCGGATTTCGACTGCTTCGCCGTAGTCGGGTTTCATGATATCTGCGACCCCAACCACCGATGGGTCCCCCATATGCACCGGCGCACCGTGTACGTTGGGGAATTTGACCGTGATGTCATAGGCAAGGCGGGCGTTTTCCGGGGTCATAGGGCGCATGCTGCAAACCATGGGGCCTTCAAACGGTCCGGCTTTGACCGTCTGGATATTGGTCTTGTACATGGGGACGTTGCGTCCGGTCGCGATATGCCGGATTTCGATGCCTGCTTTCATCAGCGCTTCCTCGAAGGAGAAGCTGCACCCGATCAGGAACCCGACATACCCCTCTTTCCAGAACGCGGAGGCGTCGTTGACCTTTTCGCTGAACTCCCCGTTCCGGTAAATGAAATATTCGGGAATGTCGGTTACGATGTTTCCTCCCTCGCCCATAGCATGGGTTTCCGGAGTCCCCTCGATAATCTCAAGAACAGGACAGGGGAACGGGTTCTTTTCGGCGTATTCTTTGAAATCTGCTGCATATTCGGGCGGCAGGATCACGAGGTTGGCCTGTGCGTATCCGCGGCACATGCCCGCAGTGGGGAAGGTGATCTCACCCGAACGGATGCGCTGGCGCACCTCGGCGGGGGACATGTCAACATAGGGGGTGATGTCAAAACGCGGCATGGTTATGCTCCTTTCGGTCACTGGTTTTGGGAGAGTGATCCCCGTTTACCGGGGGAGGCAGGCATATTTTTGAGGGCGCGGCGGCTGTTTTGCGGGTCCGGCAGACGGGTCATAGGTGTGGGAGAGCGCTTCACGCAGTGCACGCAGGTAGGCTTTGCGGTCGAGATAGAGGTCCTGCGCTTCGGTAATCCCAACCTGTACAAACCGGATTTTGTCACCCGCCTTGATCTGTGCGGCCTTGCTGAAATCCGCTGAAATGACCGTCGCAATCTTGGTGTAGCCGCCCACTGTCTGCCGGTCGGCAACCATAATAATCGGTTTGCCCTCGGATGGGACCTGGATCGCGCCGAACGAGATACCGTCCGAAATGATGTTGCCGTCCTTGACATGCTCGATCACCGGGCCGTCCAGACGGCAGCCCATCCGGTCGGACTGGACCGTTACCGCGTAGGTTTCCCCAAGGAACGTCTTGATGCCGGCTTCGGTGAATGCATCATCCTGCGGGCCAAGCACGACGCGCAGGGTAACGTCGGTTTTCGTAAACGTCTCGGCATCTGCGACCGCGCGTTTTTCCATGTTCGGGAGCTGGGCAGTGGGTGCGCGGAAGGCGATGATATCCTCTTTATCCAGCTTGCGCCCCTCCAAGCCGCCGATCTTCGCCTTGAGGTAGGTCGAGCGGCTGCCCATGACCTGTGGAATCTCCAGCCCGCCGGCAAATGCGATATAGGCGCGGCAGCCTGAACGGGGAGCCGCAAACGAGAGCACCTGCCCCTTCTGGACTGCAACCGCGCGGTTCATCGGGAAGGATTTCCCGTCGAGCTGGGGGGTGAGGTCGCCGCCGGTGACTGCGATGCAGTTGGCCTCCTGAAACTCAATGCGCGGACCGAGCATGGTGACTTCGAGCACCGCCTCGTTATCCTCGTTGCCGACGAGGATATTTGCGATCGCAGCGGCCTGCGGATCCATCGCTCCCGAGACCGGCACGCCAAACTGCTGGTAACCGATACGCCCGTTATCCTGTACAGTGGTCAGCATCCCGCCGTTTATAATACGAATGCTCATTTCTGCTCCTCCTTTTTGGGATAGCGGCGGCACTCGTAGGCGCCCGCCTCAACCTGCTTCTGAATCTGCTCGAACTCCTTGCGGTCGATCGGGCGGAATTTGATGTACTGTCCCGCTTCGGGCAGGATAGGGACTGCGCGGTTGGGGTCGTACATCTTCACAGGGGTCAGGCCGATGAGCTGCCAGCCGCCGGGGGAGTCGATCGGATAAACACCGGTCTGCTCGCCCGCGATACCGACCGAACCTCCCGGGATTTTCACCCGCGGGCTTTGCAGGCGCGGGGTGGCGATCTCCTTGCTCATGCCGCCCAGATAGGTGAAGCCGGGGGTAAACCCGAGCATGTAGATGAGATATTCGGTTGAGGAGTGGATTTTGATGACCTCTTCGGGGGTCTTGTTGTTGTGCTTGGCGACAAATTCGAGGTCCGGGCCTTCCTCGCCGCCATAGAGCACCGGGATTTCGAGCACGTCGCTCGGGGGGATTTCGATCTTGTCCAGATCGCCCATCAGCCCCTGCATCTGCTCGACCAGCTTTTCATAGCGGATGACCGCAGGGTCGTAATGGACCATCAGCGCGCGGTAGCTCGGCACCGTTTCGACGATGCCCTTGATCCCGCTGCCCTGGAGCGCGATGTTGAACGCGCGGATTTTGGCGTTGATGGCGGTGCTGATCTCATTGCCGAACTCCACCGAAACCGAGGTGTCGCCGGTCAACAGAAATTTTACAGAATCCATAGGTTGGCAGTCCTCCATTCTGAATGGGTTCTCCCATATGCGGACTGTGGCGCGCGGATGCGCGCCACAGCAGCAGGGATCACCGGGTCTTATTTAAACAGGTTGAGCAGGTTCGGGACCGACTTCAGCCCGACAAAACCGGTCAGGCAGACAACGACCACGCCCGCGACGATCAGGAAGGTCGGGTGCTTGTAGCTTTCGCCGACAATCTTCTTGTTGCGGCTGGCAAGCAGCATGACGCCGAGGGTGATCGGCAGGATCAGGCCGTTGAGCGAGCCTGCGACGATCAGCAGCTTGGCAGCGCCGCCGAGGATCGCCATAATCAGGGTCGAGAAAGCGATAAAGCCGATAACAAACCACTTCTCGTTCTGCGCAATGAACGGATGCAGGGTCTTGAGGAACGAAACCGAAGTGTAAGCTGCGCCGATGACCGAGGTGATCGCGGCGGAGAGCAGCGCGATGCCGAACAGGCGGTAGCCGATCTCACCGGCCGCCAGACGGAACGCCTCGGCCGCAGGGTTGGACGCACCCGCGACCTGTGCCGCGGCAGCAGCACCACCCGCGGTGCAGACGCCCAGAACCGCGAGGAAGAGCAGGATGCGGACGGTGCCCGAAACACCGATACCGGTCAGCACGCTCTTGCGGATATGCTGGATGTTTTCCGGGCCGCTGATGCCCGCGTCGATCAGGCGGTGGGAGCCGGAGAATGCGATATAACCGCCGCACGAGCCGCCCAGCAGGGTAATCATCGGGAAGAGCAGGGTGGACGGGTTATCCGGCATAAAGACTTTGGCGGCAACCTCGCCGACCGGGGGCTTGGAAGCAACCGCGACGATCGCGATCGAAACCAGGATGATTCCGGCGAGCACCTTGGTGACCTTATCCATCACGCCGGTGGCGTTTTTGGAAAGGAAGATGCAGATTGCGATAACGCCCGCAATGATACAGCCAACCTTCTCGGGGATACCGAGCAGGGCATTGAAGCCGAGCGCCGCGCCGCCGACATTTCCGATGTTGAATGCGAGGCCGCCGAGCGCAACCATGAAGGCCACGACAAAGCCGAGGCCGGGAAGCACCTTATTGGCGATGTCCTGCCCGCGCATCCCCGAAACACCGATGATCGACCAGATGTTGGCCTGGGCGATGATGTCGAGGATGATGGTACAGAGGATAACCGTCGCGAACGACGATAGGTACTGCGAGGTAAAGGTGGAAGTCTGTGTAAGGAAGCCCGGCCCGATCGCCGAAGTCGCCATCAGGAACGCTGCGCCGAACAGCGCACCGCCGCTCTTTTTCACCGGAGCCGCATTGGTAGTGTTCTCTTTGCTCATGTATGTACCCTCCTAGTTACAATCGTTGGGACCGTCCGGATCAGACGATCGCGTCAAGGTTGCAGATCTCTACGCCGTTTTTCTGAAGCTCTGTGCGGATATTGCTGACAAATTCGAGCGCGGACGGATTGTCCCCATGCACGCAGATCGAATCCGCCTTGATTTCGATCTCCTTGCCGGTGATGCTCTCGACCTTACCCTGGGTAACCATGCCGATTACCCGCTTGATTGCGAGGTCTTTGTCGTGGATGACAGCGCCTTCCTGACGTCTGGGGACGAGGTTGCCGTCCTCGAGGTAGGCGCGGTCCGCGAATACTTCGCTGGCAACCTTCAGGCCAACCTCGCGGCCCGCTTCGAGCATCTTGCTGTTGGCCAGCCCGAGCAGGATGATGCTGCTGTCCACCTCTGCAACCGCTTCGCAGATCGCGAGCGCGAGCTTCATGTCAACCGCAGCCATGTTGTAGAGTGCGCCGTGGGGCTTGACATGCTGGAGGCGGACGTCGGCCGATTTGGTGAAGGCGAGCAGTGCGCCGAGCTGGTATTTCACATCTGCTTTTGCTTCGGCGGGGGAAGCTGCCAGGTTGCGGCGTCCGAAACCAACCAGGTCCGGGAACCCGGGATGCGCGCCGATAGCAGTGCCCGCAGCTTTTGCCAGTTCGACCGTCTTGCCCATGACCAGCGGGTCGCCAGCGTGGAAGCCGCATGCCACGTTTGCCGACGACACGTACTTGAGGATTTCGGAGTCCATACCAATGGTATAGGCGCCAAAGCTCTCACCAAGGTCGCTGTTGAGGTCTACTTTGTACATAAAAAACCCTCCTTAAAAAATTAAGAATTTGTGTTTGTTGGTTAAATTAAACAGCAAATTGAGTGCCAGTTTTCGGGAGCAAAAGCAGAAATATCCGGAAACCCCCGCCAGAAGCGGCGTATAAAATTTTTCTATACCATTTTCCGGCGCAGGAAATACAAGGATTTGCTGCAAAAAAAGCAAAAAGATGTGCAGAATCGCACATGTTGGCTGTGCGGTCATGCACACCTGCGCATCTCTGCACCAACTGGGAATCCCTATCCAGAGGGATAGATGCAAAAAGGCGGGCAGTCCAACGGATTTGCATAGTTTTGAAAAAATCCTGCAAATGGGACGGCCTGTCCGAAATCCCTGTCCAAGCGCTTTGAAATAGTCCTGACCTGCCGGATACCGTCAGGCTTCCAGGCGGCGCTTGAGGGTGAACCGGGTACAGCCGAGAAGCTGGGCAGCTTTTGACTGGTTGCCCCCGCAGAGCGCGAGCGCCTTGTCGATATAGGTGCGTTCAAACCGGTCGATCTCCGCTTGCAGGTCGACCGGGCCTTCCGAGAGGTCTTTGAGCGGAAATGCGCCCGGGGGGCTGATCTGCGGCCCGCCTTCCCGCAGGATCGAACCGGTGAGGGTGCTCCCTTCACAGAAGAGGACACACCGCTCCATCACGTTGCGCAGTTCCCGGACATTGCCTTTCCAGTCGTGGCGGTTCATCTGCTCCATCAAGGCGGGGTCGATCGAGGTGATATTTCTGTTGAATTTTCGATTAAAATACTCTAAGTAATATTCGCTCAGCACCCGGATGTCCTCCCGGCGCTCCCGCAGCGGCGGAATCTGCACCTGCATCACATCCAGCCGGTAGAACAGGTCCTGACGGAACCGGCCGTTCACAATCTCCTTTTCAAGGTCGCGGTTGGTAGCGGCGATCACCCGCACATTGACTTCGATGTCGGTCAGGCCCCCCACCCGCTTGAAGCTGCGGTCCTCCAGAAAGGTCAGCAGCTTGGCCTGCATGGTCAGCGGCATCTCGCCGATCTCATCCAGAAAGATGGTACCGCCGTTCGCCAGCTCGAACAGGCCCTTTTTGGTTTTGAGCGCGCCGGTGAATGCGCCCTTCTCATACCCGAACAGCTCGGCTTCGAGCAGCGTTTCGGGGATAGCGCTGCAGTTGATCTTGACCAGCGGATCATCCCTGCGGCCGCTCGAGTAGTGCACCATGTTGACGACCACCTCTTTGCCGGTGCCGGTCTCCCCGCGGATCAGCAGATCCACATTATCGTTTTTGGCGAGCAGCAGGACATGCTTGCGGATCAGCTGGATGGCGGGGCTGGCGCCGACCAGCTCCCGCGGCTTGCCGCCCTTGAGCAGTTCAAGGCTGCGGCGGTTTTTGAGCTGGACCAGGCTGCGGCGGATCTGAAGGTCGATCGCGTCGATGTCAAACGGCTTCTGCACATAGTCGAACGCGCCTTTCTTGATCGCAGCCACCGCCTGTGAAACGGTGCCGTAGGCGGTCATCATCACAATCTGGATGTCCTCGTCGATCCGCTTGATTGGCTCGATATAGTCGATCCCGAGATCATCCCCCAGCCGGTTGTCAAGCAGGACGAAGTCGGGCCGGAACCGTTCGGCAGCGGCAAGTCCGTCCCGGATGTTGTCCGATGTTTCCACCAGATAGCCGAGGTCGGAAAGCCCGTTTTCGAGCGAAACCCGGATCAGAAATTCGTCGTCGATCACAAGTACCTTATATTTCATGATGTCCCTCCCGTGTGGAAGATGATGGTGATGCGGGTGCCCTGCCCGGCAGCGGTATCGATCGAGAAAGAGCCGTTGTTCTGGGCGAGCAGGCGGGAGACGATCGAAAGCCCCAGCCCGCCGCCGGTACGCCCCTCCTCCAGCGAAGCATGTACGCCCCGCAGGGTGGCTTCGTCCATCCCATCCCCGGTGTCCGAGACAGTGAGGACGGTCGAATCCCCTTCCCTGTGGGCTTCCAGCGCGATTTCCCCACCGCTGTGGAGCGATTTGATGCTGTTGTTGATGAGATTGACAAGCACCTGCCGGATTTCCGATTCGTCGGCATAGAGCGGCGGGTCCCCCTGCACCCCGGCGGTGATCCGGATGCGGTTGTTCTGGGCGATCTTGGCATAAAGGAGCAGCAGCTCGTCGAACAGGGCGGGCAGGTTGATGAGTACCTTCTGGCTCTCCCGTTTGCGGGAGAGGTGGAGCAGGTCCTCGATCAGCCGGTTGACCCGGTCGACCTCCCCGAGGATGCTGGTACTGAGCATCCGGTCGCGGTCGCTCTCGAGCCGCCGGCTGATGACCTGTATTCCGGCCCGGATGCCGGCCAGCGGGTTGCGGATCTCATGCGCAAGCATCGCGGCGAGCTGGCCGGTATAGGCCAGCTTTTCCCCTTCAGTCAGCTTTTCCTCCATCCGTTTTTTGTAGGTGATCTCGTCGAGGGTGCAGAGGGTGCCGCCCTCCCCTTCGTCGGCGGTACGCAGCCGCCAGACCCCGATCTCATAGTCAACCGCCCGGCCGTCGGCATTTTGCAGGCGGATCGGGTCGTGCAGAACCTTGGGGCTGACGATGATCCCATCTACAATCTGCCGCAGGGTTTGCCCGCCGCAGAGGTATCCGGTCTGATCGAGCATCTCGACCGCCTTTGAGTTGATGCAGATGATCTCCTTTTCAGGGCTGCACGCAACGATCCCAAGCGGCAGGCTTTCCACGATCGTCTCGTTGAGCAGCTTCATCCGGAGGATTTCGTCGGTGTGGCTTGCAATGTCTGCCAGCATCCGCTGGAATGCATTGGCAAGCTGCCCGATCTCGTCGCTGCGTTCGGCATATTCATCCACCTGCGGGGAACGCCGGACCGGCTGCTCGCCCACCGCCACCACTCTACAGGCTTCACTGAGCTGCCGGAGCGGTTCGGAGATATTATAGGAAACGAAAAGGCTCACCTGCACAATGACAATCAGCAGGGCGATGGTTGCGAGGATCATATATTTCTGTTCTTCGATCAGGCTGTTCCAGAAGGCGGTGCGGTCTAGGGCATAGCAGGCGCGCCAGCCGAACGCGGGGAGGCCGGTTTCAAGCAGGATGTCATCCGGGTCGGGCGGCTGTGTGCCGAGCAGCAGAACGCCATCCGCATCGAAGAGATAGAGGGAATCGTTCTGGATCAGGCGGTATTTCTGTAGCAGGAGCGTCCCGCTGCCGGAAAGCCCGGCGTCCAGCTCGAGGGCGCGCAGACTGGATGCGGCGGCAGCGCGTTCCCGCTCCATCTTCTGGACATAGCCGTTCCAGGTCATGATCGTGCCGAAACAGAGGATGGTCAGGATGCCGATGGTCAAAAACGGGATCATAATTTTATGCTCGATGTTCAGCCGGAATTTCATCCCCTGCCCCCTTTCCGCGCGCATACAGGCTCCCCGCCGCGAGCGCCGCTGTCGAAATCGCCACGCAGGGCATCGAGGGATGGAACCGGAGCAGGCCCGCATAATAGAGCGGGTAAAAAAGCAGAATCGAAGCAAGCCCGGAAAGCAGGCTGGCCCAGACCCCGGTACGGTTGACCTTTTTGAAGAGCAAGGTGCCATACATTGCGGGAAAAAGGGTGGCGGCGACCACTCCCCAGATGTCGCCTCCGTACGAGATCACGCTGTCGGGCGGGTCGATCGCGAGCAGCATCGAGAGGGTGCCCCCGGCGAAGATCCCGAGCCGGCTCAACCGCAGGATGGATTCGCGGGAGAGGTTCCGCCGGCTGACTGCGGGTGCAATATCGTAGGCGAACGAAGAGGCGATCAGAAGGAGCTGGGAGTTGGCGGTTGAGACGCATGCCCCGATGATCGAGAAGAGGAAAAAACCGCTCCAGGCGCTGTAAAGCTGGTTGTTAATCAGCCAGGTGATGATTTCGTCGGTTTTGGAGACGGTGGACAGGGTGGGGATCAGCACCCGCATCCCCAGCCCGATCTGGATCAACGAGAAATAGACAAGCGCCAGAAACCCCAGGGAACAGAGGACGGTGCGCCGGGCCGTTTTTTTGTTCTGTGCCGAGAGCATCCGGATGGTGTACTGGGGATTTGCGGCGAGCCCCAGCCCCCAGCCGCAGAACATGCTCAGGTTCATCAGCGGGGTGAACAGCCCTTCCCCGAATGGGCGGAGCAGGCCGCCCGGTTCGGTCGGATAGGGGGTCCCAGGGTGGGCGAACCCCGAAATGCCGGCAGCGGAACGGTGGATTTCGAGCACGCCTCCCGCCCGCGAGGTGATGGTGACAAACAGCACAGCGATGCTGATGGCGAGCAGGATCAGGTTAAAGACATCGCTGCGGGTGACCGACCGGTAACCGCCAAAGGTGGTGTAAAGGATGAAGAGATAGACCAGCAGGATCGAGATGCCGTAGGGGATGTCGAAGAGGGTGGAAGCGACCACCCCGAACCCCTTGATCTGGATGACCAGATAAAAGATGTACACCGCGATAAAGACTGCGGCATAGGCCACCTGGAGCCCCTTGGAGCCAAACCGCTTATAAAAAAGCTCGGGGATGGTCAAAATTTCGTTGTCGTAGAGACGGTCGCTGATCCCGACGAGGAAAAATGCGCCGATAAACCAGGGGAATACCGAATAGAGCATGACGTTGTAGCCGCTCTCGTAGACGCTTCCGGTCAGGCTCAGGATGCTGGCAGCGGAAACCCAGGTCCCGGAGAAGGTCGCCATGCACCGCCAGAGGCTGAGGTGGCGTCCGCCGAGAAAAAACTGTCCGACCGTGTTCCCGTCCCGCAGGCTGCTTTTGCCGATCAGGAGCAGGACGGTCGAATAGGCGCAGAAATAGAGCAGGTAAAGCAGGGTCTTATTCATGATGTCCGGCCCCTGTCAAAAGCGGAGCAGCAGGTCATACCAGACCGCGCCGCCATGCACCGACTGGGAGACCCCAAGGTTCTCGAAGCCGAACTGCTCGTAATAGGGGATCAGATGCTGCTTGCAGGTCAGGATGACTCCCTTGCGTCCGTCCGCGCGTGCCAGCTCACAGAATGCCCGCATCAGCTGGGCGGCAATCCCGCGGCGCTGGTATTCGGGCAGCACGCACAGCCCGAATACCGACTGGTAAGCACCATCGGGATTGTGCAGGCTGGCATCGGCGAACAGGTCGTCGGTGATCGTCTGCTGGCTGGTGACGCATCCGTTGATCAGGCCGGCGGGCGCCCCTTCCAGCTCGGCAATCAGGAAGCTGTGCGGAAAGGCCGCGATCCGGCGGGCCATCGTCTCCCTTTTGGCTGCTTCGGCGGGCGGGAAACAGGCCGCCTCGATTTTCGTAACCGTATCAAGGTCAGCGGGGCATATCCTGCGGATCGAAAGGTCCATAAAAGTCCCTCCAGTTGGTTTGGATTGCGGGAGGGCGGAAAGCCCATCCGGCAGGATTATTTTAACACAGAGCCCCTGTTGTTGGCAAGGAGAGGGGGTTTACATCCTGCGGCGAATCTGATATGATAAAAAACATCCGGTATTTGTTTCCTCCGTGTTTTGTATGAACATGCTTGAAAGCATTTCGTCGTTTTTGGCTGTGCCGTTTATAAAAAGAGATGGGAGCGCTTTGGATGGGCTGTGCGCAAAAGGGGTTCGGCTAGGCATGGAACAGATTGATCCCTGAGGGGGAAACGTGCCCCACCGGACAGCAAAAGGGGTTTGTGCCGGTTGGGCTGCGCAAGGATGTCCAGGTGGTGATTGGGGTAAAAAACCTCCGCGTCATAGGGGACGAAACAAATCCTGAGAATGGAGCGGTCTAATGCGAGGGAGAAATAAAACATCTGAATCGAAAAAAGCGGACGTCGATTGACGTCCGCTTTTTGTTTCCCCCTTTACCGCATTAGCACAATCTATATTTGAAAGTAAAAAAGGAAGTGTGTGAAAATGATGCCGGAAAAACATCTGCAATGGCTCCGGACGGTGCCGTTGATCTTGCTTGGGAATGCGGTCTATGCGCTGGCGGTGACCGCATTTATCCTCCCCACCGGACTGGTCACCGGTGGAAGCACCGGTCTGGCGCTGGTCTTTTACCACGGCGCCGGGGTGCCGGTAACTCTGTTTGTCTCGGCCTTCAACCTGCTGATGTTCCTGGTGGGGCTGGCAGTGCTGGGCAGGCAGTTTGCGCTGACGACCCTGCTCAGTACGGTTTCTTATCCGCTCATCCTCGGGGTGCTCGAGCGGCTTCCTCAGCTCGAGGCGCTTACCTCCGACCGGATGCTCGCCGCTGTCTATGGCGGCCTGATGATCGGGCTGGGCATCGGTATCGTCATCAAGGCGGGGGCTTCCACCGGAGGTATGGACATCCCGCCGCTCGTACTCAGGAAAAAACTGGGCATCCCGGTTTCCCTTTCGATGTATGGGTTTGATTTCCTGATCCTGTTGTTCCAGATGCGGTTCGCCGATCAGGAACAGGTGTTATACGGCCTGCTGATGGTGCTGATCTACACCACCGTACTGGACAAGGTGCTGCTGTTTGGGCAGGCGCGCACACAGGTCAAGGTGGTCAGCGAGCAGTATGAGCAGATCAACCGGGAGATCATCCAGACCCTCGACCGCGGGTCCACCCTCATCCATGCGGAGACCGGCTATCTGCGCACCTGCCGGCCGGTGGTTCTGACGGTGGTTTCCAACCGGGAACTGCCCCGGCTCAACGAGCTGATCCTCTCGATCGACCCGAATGCGTTTATGGTCATCAACCGGGTCAGCGAGGTAAAAGGACGGGGGTTCACCCTCTCCAAGGAGAACCGCGCCCCGCTTTTGGAGCCGGAGGAACCGCCCGGCGGGTCGCAAGCGTAGAGCCGGAGATGCCTGCGGCCTTCCTTGCAGGGTGTTTCTTATTCAGGAAAAAGCTCCCTGCAAAAGATGCGAAACAGGCTCCCGAAAAGGAAATGTTTTACAAATTGAGTGCATAAACAGTGCAATATTCGTATAAAAATACATCTTCGGCGCTATGGAAACAGAAGGCAGGGGTGTTTTTTATCGGATTACTGGGATTTTGGATAAAAAAACACATCGAAATCCACGAAAAAAGAGGATTTTGCCGGATAGACAAACCGGAAAAAATATTGTATAATTATCCAAACCGAAAAAGAGGAAGGGGAAGTCAGGTATGCCCGGCAGACGGATGAATCAGTTTTGTATTCAAGCGGGTCTGGTTTTCTATTCTGTTTTTCACCCTTGATGAAACGCCTGCCCATTTCTTTGATGGGTGGGTATTTTTGTGTCTGACTGAAAAAGGAGGAAACGATGAACAGGCTGTGGATCAAACAGGCGCGGTTGATTGATCCGTCCAGCGGGACCGACCAGATGGGGGACCTTCTGGTTGAGAACGGCGTAATCGCCGCGGCCGGGACGGTTCCTGCCCATTCCGGGGACTGCGAAACGCTCGATGCGACGGGCCTTTGCCTTGCCCCCGGGCTGGTGGATATGCACGTACATCTGCGTGACCCCGGCTTCACCCATAAGGAAGATATTTTGACCGGCTGCGCGGCTGCGGCCGCGGGCGGCTTCACCGCGGTGGCCTGCATGCCCAACACCAAACCCGCCTGCGACAGCCCCGAGGTGGTCGCGGAGATTCTCGGGCGGGCAAAAGCGGCAAAAGCGCGGGTCTGTCCGGTGGCGGCGATTACCTGCGGGCTGCGCGGGGAACAGCGCACCAATCTCGCCGCGTTGCGGGAAGCGGGCGCGGTGGCGGTCAGCGATGACGGGCGCCCGGTGCCGAACAACCGCCTGATGCTGGAAACGCTGCGGGAGGCGCAGGAACAGGGCCTGTGCGTCATCAGCCACGCGGAAGACCTTGAGATCGTGGACGGCGGGATCATGCACAAGGGGCGGGTCAGCGCACAGCTTGGGGTCAAAGGGATCGACCGCGCCTCCGAGGACTGCAACACCGCCGCAGTCGTGGCGCTCGCGGAATCCTCCGGGACAAGGGTGCATATTGCCCATGTATCGACCAGCGGGTCGGTGGCGCTCATCCGGGACGCCAAGCGCCGGGGTGCGCAGGTGACCTGCGAAACCGGTCCCCACTATTTCACGCTGACCGATCAGAAGCTGCTCTCCCGGGACGCCAACTTCCGGATGAACCCTCCGCTGCGGGAGGAATCCGACCGGCTGGCTATCCTCGAGGGGATCGCGGACGGGACGATCGACTGTATCGCGACCGACCATGCCCCCCACGCGAAAGAAGAAAAGGCGGTGTTTGAGACCGCTCCAAACGGGGTCATCGGCCTGGAAACTTCGCTTGCCCTCTGCCTGACCCATCTGGTTCGCCCGGGCATTATCCCGCTGGTGCGGCTGATCGAGATGATGAGCCTTTCCCCCGCCCGGCTGCTCGGGATCAAGGCGGGGACTCTGCAAGCCGGTGCGCCCGCCGATCTGGTGCTGTTCGACCCGGAGGAGCGATGGACGGTCGACCGGACCAGGCTGCATGGAAAATCCGAAAATACCTGCTTTGACCGGATGGAGGTCACCGGCAGGGTCAAATACACCCTGCTGGGCGGGCGGTTCACCTACCGGCAGCAGGACGACGATTGAGATGGAGGAAGAGATTTGGAAAAGCTGATACGCAGGATCATCGAGCGGAACAACCCGACCGTCGTGGGACTGGACCCCACACTGGACTATATCCCCGCACAGGTAAAGGCAGAAGCATTTGCGGAATATGGAAAAACGCTGCGCGGCGCCGCACACGCCTATCTCACCTATAATAAAGCGATCATCGACGCGATCTGCGATGTGGTCCCGGCAGTCAAGCCCCAGTGTGCCTATTATGAGCTGCTCGGATGGGAAGGGGTGAAGTGCCTCGCCGAGACGATCTCGTATGCACAGGAAAAAGGGATGTATGTCATCACCGACGGCAAGCGAAACGACATCGGTTCGACCATGCAGGCGTACGCCGCCGCCCACCTCGGGGAAATCGAGATTGAGGGGGAGAGGTGTGTCCCGTTCGGCGGGGATGCGCTGACGGTCAATGGGTATCTCGGCACCGATGGGATTAAACCGCTGCTGGAGGTGATAGGGGACAACCCAGACAAGGGGATTTTTGTGCTGGTCAAGACCTCCAATCCTTCCTCGGGTGAGCTTCAGGACCGGAAACTCGGAGAAAACGAGACGGTTTATGCCGCGATGGGCGATATGTGCGAGCGGTGGGGTGCAGGCAAGATCGGCCGGTACGACTATTCTAAGGTTGGAGCCGTAGTCGGCGCAACCTATCCGGCGCAGCTTTCCGAGCTGCGCGCCCGTCTGCCGCATACCTTCTTTCTGGTGCCGGGATACGGCGCACAGGGAGGCGGCGCCAAGGATGTAGCGGGCGCGTTTGACCAGAACGGCCTGGGCGGGATTGTGAATTCCTCCCGCGCGGTGCTGACTGCTTGGAAAAAAACTGGCGGGGACGGCAGGGACTTTGCGCAGGCCGCGCGTGCGGAGGCAATCCGGATGCGGGATGACATCACTTCGGCAATCCCGCCGATCCATTCCCCCGCGGGTATCTAAAGCTTTACTCAATTTTTCTCGAAAAATTGCGGGGCCGAGGGGCAGAGCCCCCGCCGCCGCGCGCACACGGCGGAACGTTTTGTCCTGGGAAGCGCTTTTTTGGGGTGAATCTGCCCTGACGGGGTCCGTCGGGGCAGATGAGGGGGCTTTTTGCAAGAGAAAAAGCCCCCTGCAAAGATGTGACAGGGTTTGTTTGGAAATGGAGGATACCTATGCAGATTTTACAGAACGAACAGAAAGCGACGCTCCTGCTCGCAGACGGGACAGTCTTTGAAGGGCTGTCGTTTGGCGCGCAGGGCACCACGATCGGTGAAGTGGTGTTCACAACCGGCATGACCGGCTATCAGGAGGCGCTGACCGATCCAAGCTACTGCGGGCAGATCGTCACCCAGACCTTCCCTTTGGTCGGTAACTACGGGGTCAATGAGGAGGACCAGGAGTCCGACCGGTCATACGTCAAAGGATATGTCGTCCGGGAGTGGTGCGAATGCCCCAGCAACTTCCGCTGTGAGGGGACAATCGACGCATTCCTCAAAAAACACGATATCATCGGTCTCTATGACATCGACACCCGCGCTCTGACCCGCAAGATCCGGGAACACGGGGTGATGAACGGGATGATTACCACCGAGGAAATCACCGACCGGGAGGCAGCGCTCGAGCGGATCGGCGCTTTTGCCATCCGGGATGCGGTCAGGACGGTCACAGCCGTCCAGCCGAAAAAATATACCTGTGAGAACCCGCAGTATGAGGTTGCGCTGATCGACTACGGCTACAAGCGCAATATCCGGCGGTCGCTGCTGCTGCGTGGGTGCAATGTCACCGTCCTGCCCGCGACAGTCGCCGCGGACCAGCTACGGGAGGGCGGCTTTGATGGGATTATGCTTTCCAACGGCCCGGGCGACCCTTCCGAAAATACCGAAGCGATCGAAAACCTCCGGGAGATCGCCCGGCTGGGTATCCCGATCTTCGGCATCTGCCTGGGGCACCAGCTGATGGCACTCGCGCAGGGCGCAAAAACTGCCAAGCTCAAGTATGGGCACCGGGGCGGCAACCAGCCGGTGATCGACCTTGCAACCGGGCTGACCTATGTCACCAGCCAGAACCACGGTTATGAGGTGCTGGGGGAGACGCTGCCCGCATCGGTCGGAAAGGTGAGCCACATCAATGCGAACGATAAGAGCTGCGAAGGGGTACAGTATGGGGATGGTTCGATCTTCACTGTGCAGTTCCACCCAGAGGCGCATTCCGGCCCGGAGGACACAGGCGTGCTGTTTGACCGGTTTGTGGACCTGATGAAAGCTGCAAAATCCGCGAAGGAGGTGGGCTGAAATGCCGCTGCGCTCTGATGTAAAACGGGTACTTGTCATCGGCTCAGGCCCGATTGTGATTGGACAGGCCGCTGAATTTGACTACGCGGGCACACAAGCCTGCCGCGCATTGCGCGAAGAAGGGCTGGAGGTCATCTTAATCAACTCCAACCCTGCCACCATCATGACCGACAAGGCGATGGCGGATAAAATCTACATCGAGCCGCTGACCCTTGATGTGGTCAAACGGATCATCAAACACGAGAAGCCGGACAGCGTCCTCTCGACGCTCGGCGGGCAGACCGGCCTGACTCTTTCGATGCAGCTTGCCAAGGAGGGGTTCCTCGCGGAAAACGGGGTCAAGCTGCTCGGCGCAGACCCTGAAACGATCGACAAGGCGGAGGACCGCCAGATGTTCAAGGACACAATGGAGTCGATCGGCCAGCCCTGTATCCCCTCCAAGGTGGTGGAGACGGTCGAGGACGCAGTCTCCTTTGCGGAGGAAATCCACTATCCGGTGATCGTCCGCCCGGCGTTTACCCTCGGCGGGAGCGGCGGCGGCATCGCATCCGACGAACAGGAGCTGCGGGAGATTGCCCGCAACGGCCTGCGGCTCTCGCCGATCACCCAGGTACTGATTGAAAAATGCATCTCCGGCTGGAAGGAGATCGAATTCGAGGTCATCCGCGACCGCAAAGGCAACATCATCACCGTCTGCTCGATGGAAAACCTCGACCCGGTCGGCGTCCACACCGGCGACAGCATCGTTGTTGCGCCTGCGGTCACCCTCGCGGACAAGGAGTACCAGATGCTGCGCACCGCCGCAATCAATATTGTACAGGCACTTGGGGTTGAGGGCGGCTGCAACTGCCAGTTTGCCCTGCGCCCGGACAGC
The DNA here is from genome assembly GCF_000403395.2 of Anaerotruncus sp. G3(2012). GTDB lineage: Bacteria > Bacillota > Clostridia > Oscillospirales > Ruminococcaceae > Anaerotruncus. Next base: position 98,352 of record NZ_KE159668.1, read on the forward strand.
TTCGAGTATGCGGTGATCGAGGTCAACCCGCGTGTCTCGCGGTCGTCCGCGCTGGCCTCCAAGGCCACCGGATACCCGATCGCCAAGGTCGCTGCTAAGATTGCGATCGGCTACACCCTTGACGAGATCGTCAATGCGGTCACCGGCAAGACCTATGCCTGCTTTGAGCCGACGATTGACTATATTGTTGTCAAGTTCCCCAAATGGCCGTTTGACAAGTTTGTCTACGGAAAACGCACCCTCGGAACCCAGATGAAAGCGACCGGCGAGATCATGTCGATCGGCAGTTCGTTCGAGCAGGCGATGATGAAAGCTGTCCGCAGCATCGAGCTGGGGTTGGATACCCTCGATTATGGAAAGCTGGCGGACAAATCGGACGAAGAGATCCTTGCGCTGCTCCACAACTGCGACGACGAACGGATTTTTGTGGTCTACGAGGCGCTGAAACGCGGGGTTACCCCCGATCAGATTTTTGAAATTACCAAGATTGACCGGTGGTTCACCTGCAAGCTGCGCAACCTGGTGGACCTGGAACGGTATCTCGCGGATGGCGCGCTGACCCAAAGGAAATATGAGACCGCGAAAAAGTACGGGTTCCTCGACCGGACGATCAATCGGATTTCCGGGCAGGAGATCCCGGACGCGTGGAAGCGGCACGCCTCCTATAAGATGGTGGACACCTGCGCCGCTGAATTTTCGGCCGAGACCCCCTATTTCTACTCGACCTACGACCGGGAAAACGAAGCGGCGGAGTTTCTGGAGAACCATCCGTCCGGCAAAAAGAAGGTGCTGGTCATTGGCTCCGGCCCGATCCGGATCGGGCAGGGGATCGAGTTCGATTACTGCTCGGTGCACTGTGTCTGGGCGCTCAAGGAGGAGGGGTATGAAGCGATTATCGCCAACAACAACCCTGAGACCGTCTCCACCGATTTCGACACCTCCGACCGGCTCTATTTTGACCCGCTAACCCCCGAGGACATCGACAACCTGCTTGAGACCGAAAAACCGTGGGGGGTTGTGGTGCAGTTTGGCGGGCAGACCGCAATCAAGCTGACCAAGCATCTGATGGAGCGCGGGGAGAACATCCTGGGGACCTGTGCGGACAGCATCGACGCTGCCGAGGACCGCGAGCGGTTCGACGAGGTACTTGAACAGTGCGGCATCCCACGTCCGAAGGGGCATACGGTCATGACCTCGGATGAGGCGGTAGCGGCTGCAAACGATCTGGGGTATCCGGTGCTGCTCCGGCCATCCTATGTGCTGGGCGGGCAGAATATGATTATCGCCTACTCTGACGCGGATGTACGCGAATATATGGCGATCATCACCTCACACCTGATTGAGAACCCGGTTTTGATCGACAAATATATGATGGGCAAGGAGATCGAGGTGGACGCGATCTGCGACGGGGAGGACTACCTGATCCCCGGCATCATGGAGCATATCGAGCGGGCGGGCGTCCACTCGGGTGACTCGATCTCGGTCTATCCAGCGCAGACCCTTTCCCAGAAGATCAAAGCTACCCTGATTGCCTACACTGGGCGGCTGGCCAGGGCGCTCAAGGTGGTCGGGCTGGTAAATATCCAGTATGTGGTTTATAATGGGGACGTCTATGTCATTGAGGTCAATCCCCGTTCCTCCCGTACGGTGCCCTATATCAGCAAGGTCACCGGCGTGCCGATGGTAGACATTGCAACACGGGTCATGCTGGGACACAGGCTGCGCGATATGGGCTACGGCTCCGGGCTGTACCCCGAGGCGGAATATGTGGCGGTCAAGGTGCCGGTGTTCAGCTTTGAGAAGCTGCACGATGTTGACACCATGCTCGGGCCTGAGATGAAGTCGACTGGCGAAGTGCTCGGTATTGCGCATAATTTCGAAGAAGCGCTGCTCAAGGGGTTGACTGCGGCGGGCTACAAGCTCAACCATAAGGATGAGGGCAACCTGCTGCTTACCGTCAAGGACAGCGACCAGATCGAGGTGCTTGAGATTGCGGAGAAGTTCGAGAAGCTCGGGTACCACCTCTATGCAACACCGGGTTGTGCGTCGGTGCTCAACCGTCACATGATCGCGGCCAACACGGTGCGCAAGATGGACGGCGACCATCCCAATATCATGGACCTGATCGAGAGCGGCAAGCTCGACTATATCATCTCCACCTCGTCAAAAGGGCGGATTCCGGCGCGCCATTCGGTGCAGATCCGGCGCAAGGCGGTCGAGCTTTCGATCCCCTGCCTGACCTCCCTTGACACCGCGAACGCGCTCGCGAACTGCCTCAAGATGCAGAAGACGATCGACGATGTGGAACTGGTAGATGTGACAAAGATTTAACGGCTTGGGCAGAAAATCCGGGGGTGCGTCAGGGGGCTTTTTCACTTGCAAAAAGCCCCCTCTTGCCGCTTTTTGAGCGGCAATTCACCCGAAAAATGCGCTTCACAGGATAAGGCGTTCCGCGCTCATCTCGCGCTAAGAGCCCGCCTTCGGCGGGTTGCGCTCGAAACGCTTCGCTGCGGCTCGCAGTGCGGAGCGCGGCGGGGGCTCTGCCCCTCGACCCCGCCACCTTTGAAAAGGTGGACGAGACTTTTAAACAATGATCGGGTAAAAAAGCGCTCCCAATCTGCCGGGGAGGGGCCTGCGGGGAGGGGTCGCTGACCCCTAACCCGCAAGACAGCCCGCAGGGGTGTGCACAGGCCAACCGGCGCAAAAAAATTGAGTAAAACTTTTTGACAGCAGACAGGGTTTTGGAGCGGAGATAGGCGAAATGTTTGGTTTAAGATACAGAAAGGAGTGACGGGATGGACTATCTGGAAAATGCCCGCAGGATTTTCAAAGAGGACTATTTTGCGACAGAGGCAGCGGGCATCGTGATCGACGAGGTGGAGCCGGGATACGCAAAATGTACCATGCCGCTGGGGAAGATTCACAAAAATGCCGCTGGGAACGTCATGGGCGGGGCGGTGTTCACCCTCGCGGATTTTGCATTTGGGGTTGCGGCCAATACCGAGGAACGCGTTTCCACCGTCTCGCTCACCAGTGAGATCCGGTTTATTGGGTTCTCAAAGGGGAGTGTCCTGACCGCCGAGGCCAGACGTATCCGGGAGGGAAAGAGCGTCGCGTTCTATGATGTGGAGGTTTGTGACGATCTCGGTACAGTGGTTGCAAAGGTCGCAATGACCGGTGCACGGAAGGTTTTTCAGGCATAGGAGGGGCGGAGTGGAGTTTACAGAAGACGATTTGAGGGAGGCCAAGCGGCAGATTGACTCGATACTGCACAAGCTGCGGGAGACAGTCAAAACGCTGGAATCAAAAGAACATGCGGAGAGATATCGGTCACAGGTCACGCTGACCAGAAGAAGGATCAAAGCATTTGAGATTGCGAACCGTCTAATAGAAGAAAAACGGCAGGCTGTGCCCGACTGAGAGGAGGGTTTGTGTCTGTTGCTGTTCGGGGTGCCGTTTTGGGACAATTCCAAAACGGCACTCTTTTTTTGTAAAAACACTTGACATATGTTCTAACTGTGTATATAATATAGATACAGTTAGAACACACGGGGGTGGCAGGTTGAATATCATCATTTCCAACACATCGCCGCAGCCACTTTACGAGCAGGTTGAGGAACAGATCAAGCGTGCGATCCTTTCGGGCGAACTGGCGCCGGGGGAGGCGCTGCCTTCGATCCGGTATCTGGCGCGGGAACTGCGGGTGAGCATCATCACCGCCAAGCGCGCCTATGATGATCTGGAACGGGATGGATTCGTCCAGACCACACAGGGGAAAGGGACATTTGTCTCGCTGGCGAATCTCGACCGTTTGCGCGAGGTGGCAATGAGCCAGATTGAGGAAAAACTCGCAGAGGCGGTCGGCGCTGCGAAAGCCATTGGGTTGGGTCTGGAGGAGTTCCAGCAGATCATAGAGGAATTGTACAGGGAGGCGTAACAGATGTATGTCATAGAGATCAGCGGGCTGAAAAAGCGGTTTGAAAAGGGAGGCTTCTGTCTGGACCTGCCGGAGATGCGGGTTCCGGAGGGGTATATCACCGGGTTCATCGGGGAGAACGGTGCGGGCAAAACCACTACCCTGAAACTGATGATGGATATGCTTTACCCGGACGAAGGGACGATCCGGATTCTGGGGCTGGATGCGCATCTGCAAGGGCCGCAGGTCCGCGCGCAGATCGGATATGTGGGAAGCACGCCGGGGTATCTCGCCCATGCCACGCTGGAAACCCTCAAGCGGATGCACGCGCCGTTCTATCCAAACTGGGACGAGGCCCTCTACCGGAGGTTCTGTGACCGGTTTTCGCTCGACGGGAAAAAGAAATACAAGGATCTCTCGACCGGAAAACAGAAGCAGTTTTCGATTTGCATAGCGCTTTCCCACCACCCGAAGCTGCTGCTGATGGATGAACCGACCGCGAACCTTGATCCATTGGCGCGGCAGGAGATTTTGGATATCCTCACGGAGGAGCTGCAAAGGGAGGGGGTCAGCGTCTTTTTTTCGACCCACATCACATCCGATCTTGACAAGATTGCCGACTATGTGCAGTTCCTGCACCATGGGCGTCTGCTGATTGCGGGGGAAAAGGACCGTATCTGCGAGGGAAACCGGGTGGTCAAAGGCCCGCTGCATCTGCTGACGCCCGAAACCGAACCGCTGTTTGTGAATCTGCGGCGGTCGGAATTTGGGTTCACCGGCCTGACCGGGTGTCCGGATGAGGTGTTCAGCCTGCTGGGGGACGAGGCGGTCTACGAAAAACCAACAGTCGAGGATATCTTCCTCGGCTATACACAGGCGGAAAGGGGGCACTGAAGATGGAGAATGTCAAGAATCTGGTGCGGATGGAGGGGTATAAGCTCCTCTGCATCCGAAAGGCTTTGTTTGGTTATCTTGCACTGATGGTTTTCAGTGCGTTCGCGATACAAAGCGCAGGATTTTTCTTTTTCATCCTGCTCTATCTGCTCACCTATACCCCCACTGCCTACGACGAACAGAGCAAAGGGGAGTATCATATTGGGATGCTCCCGGTCGAGCGGGTACAGGTGGTGCAGGCGAAATATCTGGTTTCGCTGGCGGAATTGGTTGTACTGCCGCTGCTGATCGGGCTTTCCGGAGGGCTGGTAAACTGCCTGATTGAGATCCCGGAAAACTACCAGATCTCTTTTGGTGTTGTCCTGTCACTCTTTTTCGGCGGCGCGATGTTTGTGGGGGTTGTGATGCCCTGTCTGTTATGGCTCGGCTCAATCAGGGCTCGTTACCTCGTAATGACCATCTATCTTCTCTCGTTTGCAGGGATGGGTGCGATCTCCTACCTCGATAACCAGTGGATGAACCATATCGCGCAGGCCGGCGGCATCTGGCTGATCCCCTCCGGGCTGGCGGTCCTGCTGTTCTCCTACGCGGTTGCAGTGCCGCTCTACCGCCGCAGGCAGTTCACGAGCTGACAAGAGAGGGGGAAAGGTGCATATGGGAGGAATTTGGAGCCTTATCCTGATGGAACGCCACAGATATGTGTGGTGGAACGCCATTTTGAAGATGGCCCTGCTGCTGTCGGCAATGTGGAACCGGAAGGTCGTCGGATGGATTTTCATTGCATTGTTCCTGACCGGGATGGTCAGCCAGATCGGCTGCAGCGGGGAGGGCGGGGACAACCGGTGGCTCCATACCCTGCCAGTCAGCCGGGCGCAGATCGTCGCCGCCCAATACCTTTTGACAGCGGGCAGGCTGATGGAAGTCACACTGTTGCTGGGCCTGGGCAGTTTTCTGGCGCAGAAATACAGCTTTTTCCCAGGGGTGACGCTGGAGTTCGGGAACGTGCCCTACCTGTTTTTCGTCGGCGCAGTCTATGCCAGTGTGCTCCTGCCATTCCTTCTCTACCATGGCCCGGTGCATGGCCGGATACCGTATGCCCTCTGCCAGGTTGGGTTATATGCCACGGTACTTTCCCAGCTGATCTTTGCAGAGGAGCCCGTCCGGCTCGGGAGAGGGTGGATGTTCCCCGCGGGGATGGTACTCCTGTCGGTTTCCGGCGTCATCGCATGGTGGTTTTACATTGAAAAGCAGTTTTATGAGTAAAAGTCTGTTTCGTGTCCAAAGTTTTTGTCTGATTTTTTCAGAGGATCGCGGGTTTCAGGGGCAGAGATGCTGGATTCCCGCCGCAGCGGGTAAAATAGGTTGCCAAAAGAAGGGGATCACTTCACCATGGAATTTTTGAAGCATTTTCGGCGTCAGAAGATTGGCGTTCGTCCCCATCAGATCATCTTTGAGAAGGAAAACACCGGAAACGTCTATATCTCCTGGGAGGACAAGAGGAAGCCCCGCATCCAGTTGGATGACGGTATCACCCAGGAGGAGTACCAAGCCTTGGCTTCCCGCTGGGATGAGATGCTGTCCTTGGCGGAGGGGATCATCCTACGGAACTATTTGGACCCAAAAAGCGATGATCTCATGTCTGAGGTAGACTCTTTCCCTGATATCCGATACCTCACAGGGAATTACTATGTAGGGGATGCGTCCTACGGCTATGTGTATCGGGATAAAAAGCATCAGCCCTACCAGGTCAAGGAGGGGAATCTGCGGCATAAGTACCACAACGGAAAAGAGTGGGTAGAGGAATGGCTCCCCATGGACAGTCCGGAAATTATCAGGTATTATCAGATTTTCCTCCACCTTCGCCTCACAGGTGACGAGGGAGGCAGAGAAAAGGATTATATGGGTCTGGATTTGGTGGCGGAATGCGTGAAGCTGGATGATCCCCTGGAATTTGAGATCCTTTCCCATAATGTAATTTAGAACCTGTATTCATAATCAGTCGAAAAAAAGGCGTGCCGTCCGGCACGCCTTTTTCTGGCTCAGATGCTACATGCGGGAGATGCCAAAGCTGTTGGCAAGCCCGTCCAGCTTTTCGTTCCCGGCGCAGTGGGGGCAGTCCTTTGCGGAGTAGGTCTCGTAGTTGGGGATGTCCGAGGTAGAGAACAGATGCGCCACCTTCAGGCCGTTGATCTCATCAACAGTGCTGAACACAGCGGCGATCCCCTGCGCGACCCCGCCATAATATTTGATGCACTGGAGCGCATGTTTGGCGGTCCGTCCGGTTGTGATCGAAGCGATCAGCAGCAGGATGTCCTTACCGCGTACCATCGGTTCGAGGTTGTCGCGGAAGATCAGCTGCCCATTATTGTTGATCTCGGGGGTGATGACATAGATGTTTTTCTGACGGTTATAGTTGAGCATATCGTTTTTGGAAAGTTTTTGCGCAAGAAACCCGCCGATCACCTCGCTGCCATCCATGCAGACAATGGTATCAATCGAATGGACATAGGCGTAGTTATTCGCCAGCGTAATCCCAGCTTCACGCGCCATCATATGTTCGTGCTTCATCTTCGAGATGCCAACATAATAGTTGATGTGGGAATGGCTGGTTGCAAAATGGCCGGGAATCGCATTGATCTCCAGCGCGGAGTTGAGCCTGGATTTGATTCTAATCGCGTTCTCCATGTGAAAACCTCCATCCTGTCGTTATCATTCATCACTTCCTCGGTTTCTGTGCTTACCATTATAGCACTTCCGTCAAAAAAATACAACATTATTTAAAAAAATTATGCTTTTCGCTTATTTTACGGAGATTTTATGAGTGTAGTCCCCACCGCAGGGCTGCACAGCCGGGAGTCCCAGCGCGTAAAGGTCGGAAGCGCGTGCGCAGAGCCGGATCATCTGGGCGGCCGCTTCCCCTTTTTCTTCCAGGCGTACAGCCGAATGGGAGACCGGAAGCTGTGCGGTACGGCTGGATTTCGACAGGATTTCCACCCCGCGCCGGCTGGACGAGAGTATCCGGACATAAGGTGGCGGGAGCTGCATCAGGTTGCCCGGAACGCCGAGGTAGGCGTTCCAGACCAGCCTCCGGATACGTGAAAGGGGGTAGCGCTTGGTTTTGACCAGCGAAAGCAGCCCGTCCAGCGAGACCGCTTGCCGCGCCGCCGTGTAAAGACGGTTTTCCAGACCCTCCGAAAGATCGGGCAGCGAAGCCAGCGTTTCCGGAGCCATCTGCCGGAGCGCTGACAGAACCGCTGTGTCAAGGCTGTGAGGGCGGAATGGGAACAGCCCGTCCGACTCCGCCGACCGGTAGACCTCCATCGCCTCTGGCGGAACAAACCGGGCAATCGCGTCGAGCGGCTCGAGGTCGAGCAGGCTGCGCAGCAGGGATGCGGATGCAAAGCTGCCGTCAGCCTGTCCTGCATCGTGCAGTGCGCCCTTCCGCTGGACTGTGAACGGCTGCATCCGCAGGCCCCGGAGGAAGATCTGCCGGAGGTATTCGACCGCAAGGGTGTTGTTCGGTGAGGAGAGCACCTCGGCGACCGCTTCCCCATAGAGGGTTTCCACCGCCCGCTGACGCGCCCGCGCGTAGGTGACCCCTTCGGCGAGCAGATGTTTGGTCAACTCATCACAGCAGGGGGAGAGAACCGCCTCCGCTGCTCTGGCCAACAGCCCGAGATCCCCTGTTTCGCTCCCAAAAGAGAGCACCCCTACACAGCCCAATCCGTCGAGCACCCCGATCGCGCCGAATGCAAACCGTTCAGCGGTTGCCATCGCATAGGGGAGCGGCAGTTCAACCACCAGGTCTGCGCCGCAGGCGACCGCGGCATTTGCGCGCACCGCTTTTGGAGCGCAGGCAGGCCCGCCCCGCTGGATAAAATCCCCGCTCATCACCGCGACGATATGGGTAGCGCCCGCCGCCCGGGTCGCTTCGATCAGGTAAGCGTGCCCGTTGTGGAACGGGTTGTATTCAGCAACGATGCCTGCAACCACCATCTGTGCCATAAAATCTCCCCCTCCTGCTTCCGATGCAAAAATTTTCTATCTTCCACTTGTTTTTTCTTTCTTAGTGTAATAATATAAAATAAGAGAGATACCTGTCAAGCGGCAGGGAATTCGAAAACAAACGGAGGGTCACAAATGAAAGTATTGGTCATCAATGCCGGAAGTTCGTCGCTCAAGTATCAGCTGATCGACATGGAAAGCGAGCAGGTACTCGCAAAGGGAAACTGTGAGCGGATCGGAATTGGAGGGGTAATCACCCATAAGACTGCTTCCGATGTCAAGATTTCCTATGAAAAGGATTTCCCCACCCATACCGAAGCGTTCAAAGAGCTGGTCAAGCTGCTTTCCGAAGGGGAAAACCGGGTGGTCGAAAATGTCGGCGAGATCACGGCGATCGGCCAGCGGGTTGTCCATGGCGGCGAAAAGTTCAACCAGTCGGTCGTAATTGATGACGAGGTTCTCAAAAGCATTGAGGAGTTTTCCGACCTTGCCCCGCTTCACAACCCGGCGGCAGTCCTTGCGATCAAGGCTGCAAAGGAGGTATTCGGGGAGGTGCCGCAGGTCGCGGTGTTCGATACCTCGTTCCATGCCACCATGCCGCCCAAAGCGTACATCTTTGGCATCCCCTACGAGTATTATGAAAAATACCATGTCCGCCGCTATGGATTCCACGGGACAAGCCATCGGTATGTGAGCGGCCGGCTGTTTGACATCTCCGGTCAGGTCAAAAAGGAGAACAGCCGGGTGATCGTCTGCCATCTGGGCAACGGCAGCTCGCTTTCGGCTGTCAAAAACGGGAAGAGCGTTGACACCAGCATGGGTTTCACCCCGCTGGATGGGTTCATCATGGGTACCCGCTCGGGCGGGGTCGATGATTCGATCATCACCTATCTGATGGAAAAAGAGCAGATGAGCGCCCAGCAGATCAACGATATGCTCAACAAGAAATCCGGCCTGCTCGGCATTTCGGGTGTTTCGAGCGATAAACGGGACCTCACTGCGGCGGCTGACGCGGGCAACGAGCGTGCACAGCTGGCGGATGAGATTCTCTGCTATCAGGTCAGCAAGTTTATCGGCAGCTATGCCGCTGCGCTCGGCGGGGTGGATGCGGTTGCATTTACCGGCGGCATCGGGGAGAATGACACCAGTTTGCGCGAGAAGGTCTGTGAGGGGCTGGGCTTCCTCGGGATCGAGATCGACAAACAGCTGAATGATAAGGCGCGCGGCGGTGCGGAGATGAAGGTTTCCTCCGGCAAAACCGAGGTCTGGGTGATTCCGACCAACGAGGAACTGCTGATCGCCCGCGATACCCGCGATCTGGTTCAATAAAACGCTCCGTTTCGGGAACCGGCATGGCTTGCAGCTATGCCGGTTTTTTGTCTGCCTTTCGGGCAGATGCCGCTTCCAACAGGCCGATGCCCCCTACAACCACGCCTGTAGGGATGAGGACCAGGGAAACGGCATATCGGAACCGGTCGAACAGAAATCCATATAACAGCTGCCCGGCCGGCTGCGCACATAAAGTGATTGCTGCTGTATAGGCCATCACCTTTCCGAGCAGATGGTTTGGCGTCTTTTGCTGGATGCGCGAGACCGCAAAGATCGAGAAAATACTGATTGCTGCCTGCATCCCACAAAATGCGGCGGTATTGATCGCATATTTTGCCATGACAGGGATTGGCAGGACAAAGGCAATCCCAGCAATGAGGATGGAGCCTCCGAGTGCCTCCAGAACCAGGGACAGCTTGCAGTATTTTTGTTTCCCGGTGAGAAGCCCTGCAGCGATGCTTCCGCCGATGGCGGCAACCGCCAGCAGGCTTTCTGTTACGCCATAACAGGCCGCATCCAGCCCAAGGACGGTACGTACAAGGTAAGGCAGGCCGACGATTGTGATCCCCATGACAAAAAATCTGGAAAGGGCGGTCAGAAGCAGCATGTTCAGGATGTCCGGCTGTTCTTTGCGGAGGAACCGGATGCTCTCCGAAAAATCCTGCTTTATGGTGGAAAGGACGCCCGCATGGGACTCCGAATGCGGGGGATCCAGCCGGATCATGCATTCCAAAAAGGCGGTTGACAAAAAACAGGCTGTGCTTGCATACAGGACCGGCTTGAGTCCGACTGCCGCATACAGGATGCCGCCAAGCGCGGGAGCGACCAGATAGGCGATCGAGGCCACCTGGTTGACAGCGGCATTTCCTCGAACGATATCATCCCCGGTCAGCATTTGTGGGATGCACGCCTGTACCGTAGGGGTTTCAAACGCACCCAGGACAGAGAGGATCACGAGCAGGGCACCGATCACAGCAACCGCGTTGCTCTGGGATAGGAGAAGGGTGGCGCAAAGGACGGCGGTACCGGTTGCGGCGTCCAAAACCACCATGATCGTTTTCCGGTTGGCCCGGTCCGCGAGGATGCCGCCAAAAGGGGACAGCAGGATGGCCGGGACCGTAGCGGCGGACAGAATCCCCGCGAATATGGCGGCTGAACCGGTAATTTCCAGAATGTACATGGACAGTGCCAGCTTTAGGATAAAATTCCCAAACAAAGAACTGGCCTGGCCCAGAATCAAAAGTATAAAATTTTTTGCGAATAGGGTTCGTTTCATGTCTGCTCCCCTCCATCCGATGTGATTTTTTTGAGGATGTTTTCTGTTCGGGCGGCAGATGCTTCGTCCAGAAGCGGCAGCCCAAGCGCGGCAAGCACCTCCATGAGAAAACGGTATTTGTGGAGGGTTTGCTCGTTGGTAGCGGGGAACACCGAAGGCATCAGCCAGAAGTTGATGAGCGGCAGAAGTTCGGAAAGCTCCCGGGTGTATTCGGTTCGGATCGAACCATCCATCCGCCCCTCCTCGAGCAGTTCGAACCATAGCGGGGTCAGGATGCGCCGGTTTGCCTCGACCGCTGCCGCCAGAATGCGCGGGTCTTTCAGGATGGATACTGCCTGTGTGTTGATCTCTTCGCGCTCGGTGTCCGACCGGTCAACAGCAAGGAGTTTTTGGATTTTTTGCAGGCCGTTCAGGTTGGGACAATTCCGCACCGCTTCAAAAGGATTGTTTTCTAGAAACATGCGGTCGCCTAATGTATGCATTGCCGCTTCCTTGGTGGGGAAGAAGCGGTAGAACATCCCCTTTGCCCCACCCACGGCTTCCATAATGTCCGAGACAGACGTTTCCTCGTAGCCCTTGGAAAGGAACAGCTTTTTTGCAGCGGACAGGATCTCCTCTTTCCACTGTTCGGGAGTTTTTTTGACAGGCCGCGCCATCATATGACCTCCTTCTATCCTATTATTGACCATAAGTCAATAATAGGATAGAACAATTTCAGGGGGATGTCAATACAGGTTTTTCAATATATCTCTTTTTGCAGGATATTTGCTAAAATAAAACCTGACATTGCGACATATTACGACATAATTTCCCACATAATCCATGTTAAAATAAGGATACTCTGCACGATAAAGGGGGATACAACATGAAAAGCAGAAAAAAAACAGTTATTTTGGTCTTTTTGGCCGGAGCAGTTGTGGTATTAGGAATCGCTTGTTTTCTGCTCCTGCAGATGCTGCCCAGCCGCAACAGTCTGGAACTGGAAAATAATGCAACCGTGGGCATTATGCCGGGAATCGACCGGGAGCAACGGCTGAAAGAGCTGCAAAATGAACTGGATAAAGGCTTGATTGCGTTTTCGATCAACACCAGTCCGCTGTTTGACCCGAAAACGCAGGAAGGCAATCTGATGTTGGAAAACCCGAAAAACAACGCAAAACTGCTTGTAGCACAGGTTGTTCTGAATGAAGGGCAAAAAACGCTGTACACCTCAAAGGCGATACAACCGGGTTCTTATCTGGAACGGATCAGGCTGGAGCAGCCTCTTGCCGAGGGGGTCTATGAGGCTACGGTCTACATACAGGCATACGATGAGCAGACACAGGATTTAATCGGTCAGACGGGTGCGGCGGTAACGCTGACCGTACAAAATCAGTGACCGAGGAAAAGGAGGCCTATTCATGAAAAAAGCAGTATCTTTTATTTTGACACTTGCGATGGTATTTGCGTGCAGCCAGACGGTTTTTGCAGATTCACGCGCCTACCGCGACAGCGGCAGCGGCGACATTGTAATTGAAACTTCGGGAGGCAAGGAGATCGAACTGGTGGGACATGTGGAACCGACCATCATCTCGGTTGTCATGCCTTCTTACATTCCATTTGACATCAGCAAGAGCCAGCCGGCAGATAACAAGGTCGTTTCCCCTGAGATTAAGGTGACGAACAATTCCAACGTGCCTGTCGTGATCTACGTGGACAACGCTCGTGTTGATCTGAGCAATCTACAGGGGACCAGCTGGAGCAACAGCGGCGTTGTTGCAGAAAATCAGGTTGCGGTCGGCCTGACCGAAGCAGCGGTGCAGCCGGAGAATCTGGGCGGAGCAAAATGGCTTGCGCAGGGGCAGCAGAATACCGAGCTGATCCGACTGGTTTCCCAGCAGGATGGGAAGATGTTCATTGTCGGCGCTATCGGTTCCCAGGTCCCGGAAAACCAGGTGTTTTCGGTAGTTCCCACCCTGGTAGTAAAGCAGGCGTAAGAAAATGGATTTTGTCGCCTGCTTTTATGAGGCCGTATAGCCGCAAGCATCGAAACGAGCACTCGTTTTTGACGAAGTGTAGGAAGCGGCCCACAAGCGCGTTTTGCGTGCCTGGCGGCTATATAAAATTTGAAGCAGAGCTGCTTATGGAGCCGTCTGCGGCGATCCTGCCGCAGGCTTGAAAGGGATTGCTTGGCTTCTTTTCAACTGCTTCGATGATAAGCATTTTGCAGAGATCGTGCAGCAGCCAGCTTAAAACCGGCAGCCTATGGATGGAGGCTGCCGGTTTTAAAGGTTTTTCCGGGAGCGTATCGCCCTCTTTGCTTTCTCCAGGAAATATGGTATACTGTCTTTAACGCTTTTGGCAGGAGGCTTTGCAGGCCCGAAGGAGGTGGTTTCGATGTCGATGTTCCAGCGTCCGGCCCCGCCTACGTGGAAAATCCTTCTTTATTGTTTTGGGTCACTTGCGGTTCTGCTGCTGCTTGGCAGGATCGCTGCTATTTTTCAGATCGGTTAGTGCATAAAAACAGCCCGGCATGTTTCTGGTATGCCGGGCTGTTTTTATGAATTAGGAGAAAAAAATGAAAAGCAAGGTGGATGACAGCTCTTATGCGGTCTTGCTCATGCCCGATTTCTTCGACTCGGGCTGAGACTGGAACTGGACTCTGGTTGCACGAGCGCGCTTGCGCATTTTGGCCTGCTTGCCATAGGAGATCATCCCGCTGACAAAGCTCCCGCCCAGCCCGAGGAAGAGGCAGGCGGCAAATTTATATGCGAACTTGTTGGTGAACGCGTAGACAACGACCTCCTGGAGGTAACGGAAGACACCCACCTCGGGGGAAAAGCTGACCAGACCACCTGCAAAGATGGAAAGCAGAACGAAAGATACAACAGCAGTGATGCATCCTACGGTGAAAGCGCTCATGGATTTTTGTTTCTTTTTCATTGCTATTGCCCCTTTCAAAAGTTACAAATTGTAACTATTCTGATAAACAATACAAAATTTCATCAATTTTCGATCTCCATATTTATAATATACCATATTATTTTCAAAAATCAAGAGGTAAACGGAGATTTTATTAAAGAAATTTTCATATTTGTAATCAGATTGTAATTTATTTGTTACCAGTTTGTAACCGAGCGCTGCACCCGCTGTAACCGTTCTGTCACCGATGCCCGGCCCGGATATACCTTCTATATGCAGTTTGGGTATCTGCGAGGCCGGTTATACATGGTTTTTCTTTTTTCAGCCTGGAAGCTGCACGCCCCAGACCTCCGCCCGGGTAGATGCAAAAACGGATTCGACGGAAACCCCGGCGATCGTATCCCCGAGCCGTTCCGCCAGCCCTTCTCCGTTCATCAGTTGGGCAAGCTGCAGCTTTGCGGCCTGCGACGCTCCCACAGCGGCGGACGGTTGTGAAGCCAGCAGGCTGTGCGCAATCTGTTTTTTCTTCCACAGCTCCATAAAATAGATGTGCCGGCTGAGGCGCAGCTCCCAGAAATCCGGTTCTTCGTCGTCCGGGCCGCTTCCAGAGCAGGTGATCCGCGGATGGCTGAACGCCTGCACGTTTGCGATGCTGCCGTCCTCTCCGATGGCGATGCACCGGGAAGAACGGGCGGTGATGCCCGGCATGATGGCTTCATTGCGCAGAATATCGAAAGTGAACCACGCGTCGATCCGGGACAGAATCTCTTTGGCATATTCCGGCTCCCGCTCCATCCGCTCCTGCACCGCCGGATGGATGACTACCGCTGTTTTCCCTGCGGGGATCGAACCGAGTTTGCGGATTGCGCTGGACTCCTCGTAGGCAGGGTTGGGGCCGCTGGGCCTCCAGTTTTCCAATGCCTCGGTATCCAGATCCTCCTGATAGAGAAGGTAGTGGGGGTAATCGTTCCGGCTCCGCCAGTAGCTGCTTCCGGCGTCGAACACATGGTAAACCAGTCCGGGATATTTCGCCCGGAGCATACTTTCCAGAGACACCGGTTGTGTCTGGGCGGCCTCTTCTGCCGCCGAAAGGCCGGTTACGCCGGCCGCCTGCTGTGCCACTGCGTCAAGGAAATTGCCCGTCTGACCCACTGCCGGCCGGCTCTGCGCGGATTCCCTATGCATCCGCGCAGCTGCATCAAGATGGGAGGCTGTGTCGATCATCCTGTCTATTCTGTTCATAGGCCGCTCCTTTTCAAAGGGTTCGGAATCTTTGCGCAGGGGGGTTCGTACAACGGACCTCCCTGTAAAAGATACGAAGATGGATTCCTGTTTATTTCCACATCAAATATTCAAAAAACTGTCCCAGACCGCCTGCGCCAAGGGAACCGGAAGAACCGAGTGAACCCAGGGAGCCGAACGATCCGAACGAACCAAACATCCCCATTGCCCCGAGCAGGCCGAGCATATCGGAGGACGGCTGACCATTTGTCTGGTGGTTTCCCTGTTGCCCGTTTTTCTGCTCCAGAAGGGTGCGCAGCGAGACCTGCTGCTGGCCTGCCGGACGGGTCTGACCGCGTGTTTTCCAGAAACTGTCCTGCGAACTGACTTGAAAAATCCGCTCTGCGCTTCCATCCAGGCCGTTTGGATACCAGCTGCTGGCGCGGCGCTCCTCCCGTATGGCGCCATAGCGGAGGGTACTGAAGCTGCCGCCGCAGGATGCCGCCCATTGGTCGGGCTGTGCCCAGCTGGTTTTGATGTCATTGAGGACCCATGCCTCATAGGACGGGTCGTTTTTCAGCGCCTGGAAGCCCGCATCGGTAATCGTAATCGACCGGGATTCCTGCGAACGGGTGGGGTGGATCGGGATTTGTGAAATCTGCTTATAGAGATATTGTTTATATTCTTCCAGCGTCATGTCCTTGCCGGGGCTGGAAACATCCTCCGGCTTGGATGTACCAGGCACCTCCAGGCCGTTGTTTTTCATAATCATCTCGCGGAACCCGCCGGGCCGCGGGGCTGGCAGCTGTGTCCCTTGGCTGTTCAGGGCATTGGTGTAAATCTGCGCCAGATAGTTGGTATCAATCATTTTGGAACACTCCTTTCCTGCAATAAAACGGTCGCGCAAAACTCGTTGTTTCTGGTTTTGATCTCGATTTCCCCCATATATTTTTCCACCTCCCGCCGGACGTTGGAAAGCCCGATTCCGTGGAACATGCCCCCTTTGGTGGAATGTGGAAGCCGTGAATCCCGGTCGATTTCCAGTTCCCCTTCAAAGGGGTTTTTGACCTCGATCAGGAAAAACTTTTTCTGCTGCTTTCCCAGCAGCCGGATGTAGCGGGCGTCCTCCGGGAGCTTTTCGCAGCCCTCCAGTGCGTTTTGCAGCAGATTGTTGAGGATAATGCCGATGTCGTAGGGGTCGTACCGCTCCGACTGCGGATACCGGAAATCCACCTGGAAGGAAATCCCCAGCTTCACCGCCTGCCGCTGACGGTCGCTCAGAATGACGTCGGTGATGGGGTTGCCGGTTTTCACCGTCAGGTCAAACACCTTCATGCTCTCGTCCATCCGCCCGATATATTGCTCAATCTCCCCGTAGCTGCCGCTCTGCGCAAGCCCGCGGATGTTGGCCAGATGGCCCCGCATCTCATGTTTCATCCGCCGGATGCCGGTATAAAACCCTTCCACCTCCTCCATCCGTTCCTGCATGGCACGAATCTGCTGCTTTTCAAGAAAATAGGTGTTTTTTTCCTCCTGAAGCCGCGCCATCTCCTGATAGGAAAAGATGGAAACCAGCGTCCCCGCATAGAACATCCCCGCAACCAGAGGGACCAACCCGATGAACAGGGGATGCTGTTCGTAAAGCTGGAAGATAACCCCATCCTTGACGCCGATCAGCATGGTGAACAGGATGCTGCCCACCAGAATCCCGGTCACCGGGATCAGGAGAAGGCAGAAGGTTTCCCACACCCCTAGGTGCAGCTCCTTTCTGTGCAGGACACCCGCCGCAAGGAAGAGGACAGCGAGAAACAGGGCAAACTGCACCAGCATAAGCAGCAGAAAATGGATTGTCAGGCGCAGAAAGATCTGTTCAGCGTCGTTCATTTCGGACAGGCGCTGGCTCCAGAGGAAGTTCAGGCTTTCCATGGCCAGCGCGCAGAGGTTGCGGGCGCTGAAAAAAACGGCCGACAGGAGCAGGATGGTTTGCCGGCTGAGGCGCAGAGGGGCTGACAGAAGCGACATCGCCAGTGTGATGAATGCCATGCTCGACCAGTTTGGCAGGTCGGCCACCAGCCCGGTCAGATAGGGGGCGAGGTAGATACAGAAAACCGCAGCGGTTCTCTGCCGGAGAGTATGCCTCGACCTTGCCGCCAGAAACGGATGGAAGAAAGCCGCGAAACTTCCGGCATAGAGCAGGAGAAGAACCACCAGTATGCCATGTTGAACCCATCGGAAGGTTGTCTCATTCATCGTCCAGCCTCTGTTTGACAAAGTGCAGATACGCCTTGATAAACGCCCCATATTTGTATCTTGAGATCAGCAGCCTTTCCCCGTTCACCAGCGTCAGCTCGGTTTTGTTGTAGGCGTCCACATAGGTGAAATTGACCAGATAGCCCTTGTGGATGCGGAAAAAACGTCCCTGCAGCTGTTCCTCCAGCGTCCCGATCTTCGCATAGTACGCGCACTTTTCGTCCTTCATGTGGAGCACGACCTTGTGGTTGCTGCTCTCGATGTAGTAGATGTCGTCCAGCGGGATCGCCCGGCTGGTATTCGCGTACTGGATCACGAGGGGATTGGCCTTCCGCATACGTTCGTCCCGGGACAGGATGTGTTCAGCCGCCCGTCCAAAGACCTCCGCGAACCGCTGCTCATCAACCGGCTTGAGCAGGTATTGGAATGCATTCACGTCGAATGCGTCAAAGACGTATTGCTCATGCCCGGTGACAAAGACAATGAGCGGCTGGGGTTCTATCGGGAGGCCCCGGATCTGCTTTGCCAGCGAGATGCCGTCCATATCGCAGCCGGACGCCTCCATCCCGATGTCCAGGAAGAGCAGGTCAAAAACATCCGCTTCCGCCAGGCAGTCAGAAGCGGAACTGTATTCCAGGACCCTGCACCGCCGTCCCTGCTTCCGGATCAGGGCGGCGAGGTATTCCCGGACCGGTTTTTCATCGTCACAGACCGCCACCCGAATCATTCGAGACATCCTGTCAGACGGTCCGGTCCAGCCCGCCGCCGGCGGAGATGCCCGCAAAAATCCGGTCCAGCAGGTCGGTTGGGATCGGCTGCCCGGCGGACCAGCCGGGGATGCTTGCCTTGATCGCGCTGGTCACCTTCCCCGAAATCTCCAGATGCAGCTGGTTGAACGTCCAGCAGGCAGACAGCCGGTCCTCGACCGGCAGGGTTTTATAGTATTCGTTCAATGTTCGGTAGTAGGCGTCCCATTCCGCTTCGTTATCCCCCGACATCCCATTGTATTTATAATAGCTGTTTTTGACATCTTCAAAGACGTGCTGCTTCATCTCGTCCGACACATCGATGATCTTCCTCCAGCCAGACCTGCCGGTAACGCACATCCCCTCCACGCCATAAGAATTTTTGAACTTCCCGGAACGCAGGTCTTCCAGTGTGTTGACGCCCTGCGGCGCGCTCCGGCGCCCCGTTGTAAAGCCGCTGAAAGGCCCCATCCGGTTGAACCAGCCCATGTTCCCGATGATCCGCATACAGCTCCCCCTTTCAAGCTCTGTTTCTGCCCCTATCCTTAATCCTCGTTCGCCCTGCACATTTCCCAAGGACGGCTGCGCAACTGGCTGGTTTTCTGTCGCAAATGGATAGAAGCCTGAATGGGAGGCAGCCTGCTTTTAAGAGGTTAAAAATCGCAGCGAAAGGGAAAACAGGACGGTTTCCCGCTCCCTTTTATTTTGTATAGGGGACAAACCGGTCGATCGCCTGTGCGACACCGCAGTCGTCGTTGGATGCGGTCACATGGTCCGCGAGTTCCCGGATTTCCGGCAGGGCATTTTTCGGGGCGACCGCCAGTCCGGCAAACCGGAGCATCTCGAGGTCGTTTCCGTTGTCCCCAACCGCCATGACCTCCTCGGGGCGGATACCAAGCCGTCCGCACAGATGGGAGAGCCCGTCCCCCTTGTTGGCGGACGCGGCATTGACCTCCGCGTTCCCCGCGACCGAAGAGGTGACCGCCAGCCCGCCGATCGAGCCGAGCAGCGCCCAGACCTCTTCGATTTGGTGCGGCGGGATAAACGGCAGATTGATCTTTTCCACGCAGGCATCCGGCTGGGCGGCGAGCGCGGACAGGCTCTCCACCTGTTCCCGGCTTGAACGGATCATCGCCCTGCGCCCCTCGGAAACCGGAATCCGCGAGAGGATCGCGTCCCCCTGGCGGTCAACGTAGGAGCAGCCGCAGCAATAAAGCTCGGTGTAGAGTCCAAACGGCGCGATCTCCCGCAGCACCCGCAGAGCGAGATCCTGCGGTACCGGATTGGAATAGAGGGTTTCCCCGGTCATAAGGTCGCAGACCGCGGCGCCGTTTGAGGTCACCGCGTAGCGCAGCCCGGGGATCTCACGCAGCTGCTGGGGAATCCGTCCGCGAATCCGCCCGGTGGCAATCACCACCTGCACCCCCTGCGACGCGGCCCGCGCAATCGCAATCCGGTTCGGCTCGGGCAGGGTGAGGTGGTCGCTGCAAAGGGTGGTACCGTCCAGGTCCAGTGCGATCAGTCTGACTTGCATTTCAAAAACTCCTGTCGATTGATGTTGAAACCGCATATCGTAAAACCGCTGAAAAATGCGGGTCTGCCGCAGGCTCGAACAGAATCGTTCCGCCTCTGTTTCAGATGCTTCGATTATACAACAATCGCGCGGATCACGCAACGCCCTTTCCCGGAACCGGCGCTGTCTTTTTGGGTCGGGGATTTCCTTGGCAAAAATCCCCCGCTGTGCGTGCCCGCCTGGGGATATGGTCGCGGCCCTATCCCCCGCAAACAAAGCTGTCCGCCCCTGTCCACGCCGAAAAATGGTGTGCAGCGATTCTTTTGCATAAATTTACCCATCTATTATCAAAAAAATTGCGGCAGAATGCCCATCCCAACGGCAAACAAAAATTGACTGTTCCGCCGAATCCTGTTACAATAGGACTATATGGCAACCCGGCTTCTGTTGTAGGGATTGCCCAAAGGAGGGGACGGATGCAGAACACGGTCTGGCTGGCGTGCACCGACCGCAGGGACCTGTCCGCTGCGGCGCGGGAGCTGCTCGCCCATGCGCTGGCGCTTGCTACACCGCCGGCATTGGTTTATGGCGCGCATGGAAAGCCCGAACTGGAACAGGGCGGGCTGCGAATCAGCCTTTCGCACACCAGGGGCGCGGTCGCCTGTGCGGTGTCGGCGTTCCCGGTCGGGGTGGATGTGGAGCCGCTCGGCCGGAAGGTCCGGGACTGGAAGCGGCTTGCAGAGCGGTATTATACGCCGGAGGAGCGGTCCTGCATCGACAGCCCGGAACAGTTCCTCGAGGTCTGGACCCGCAAGGAGGCGTACCTCAAACGGGATGGGCGTGGGCTTTCTCTGCCGCTTGGGCAGATCAACACCCTGTCCATCCCGGGGATTTCTACCCGGGTCGTGAACGGGTTTGTCGTCTCCTTGTGCGGGGAACCGGCGGAGTTTTCGCTGGTGGCCTGCCGTTTGGAGCAGTTCAAAAAACAAGATGGGGAAAACGAAACCACCCAAAGGGGGCTATGCTATGTTGGAAGAACTGGACCTGCACTTGAAGATGGAAAAAGAGGAGTGGAACGCTTGTAAGGAGATGCTCTGGCGGCGGCTGAGTGTGTTACAGCAGCGGGCACGTGAACTGAAAATCCC
This sequence comes from Anaerotruncus sp. G3(2012), assembly GCF_000403395.2. Lineage (GTDB taxonomy): Bacteria > Bacillota > Clostridia > Oscillospirales > Ruminococcaceae > Anaerotruncus. Next base: position 119,548 of record NZ_KE159668.1, read on the forward strand.
GACCATCATCCTGTTTGAGGGCTGGGGGGCGTCCGGAAAGGGCTTGATGATCTCCCGTCTGATCCAGAATCTGGATCCGCGCGGCTTTTCGGTGCACAACATTGTCGGGCCGACCGCGGAGGACCTGCGTTATCCGTGGATGTACCGGTTCTGGAAGCGGCTGCCGCTCTATGGGGAGATCGCGATTTTTGACCGGAGCTGGTATTATGGGGTTACGGCCGAGCGGGAGAGCGGGGGGCTGTCCGGGAAAGAGATCGAGCGCCGGTTTGATGAGATTGTAGATTTTGAGCGGCAGATGGTTGATGACGGCGCAGTCCTGCTCAAATTTTTCCTGCATGTTTCCCGGAAGGAGCAGCGCAGGCGGCTCAAGGGGTTGGAGTCCAAAAAGGCGACCCGCTGGCGGGTGACCCAGGAGGACTGGCGCCGGAACAGGCACTATGAGGAAGAGGCGGAGCTGTTCGAGGAGATGCTCGAGAGAACCAGCAAATTGGACCTGCCATGGACGCTGGTGGAGGCGGAGGACAAACGGTATGCGGTGCACAAGGTGCTGGCCGCGGTGATCTCCGCCCTGGAGGGCGCGATTGCCCGCCGGGAGAGCGACAACATGCCCGAATTCGCGGGGGTACGCATCTCGAAGGAGCTGGCGTCCCGTCCGCTGCCGCCCCTCTCGGAGGTGAGCCTCGCCCGCCGCACCCTCTCGATCGAAGAATATAAACAAGAGCTGAAACGCTGCCAGAAACAGCTGTTCGAGCTGCAAAACCGGCTTTATCAGAAGCGCATCCCGCTCATCCTCGCATTCGAAGGCTGGGATGCCGCGGGCAAGGGCGGCACGATCAAGCGGGTGACGCAGGCGCTCGACCCGCGCGGTTATGAGGTGATCCCGATCTGTGCACCCTCGCCGGTCGAGAAAAACCATCAGCACCTCTGGCGGTTCTGGAACGCCCTCCCGCGGGATGGACATACAGCCATCTTTGACCGCACCTGGTATGGCCGGGTCCTGGTCGAGCATATCGAGGGGTTCTGTACCATGGAGCAATGGGGCCGCGCTTATGACGAGATCAACCGGTTTGAGCGGCGTCTGGCCGACTGGGGGGCAATCGTCCTGAAGTTCTGGCTCCAGATCGACCAGGAGGAGCAGCTCCGGCGGTTTATCGAGCGCCAGCGGATTCCCGAGAAACAGTATAAGATCACCGACGAGGACTGGCGCAACCGGGACAAGTGGGACCAATACGAGGAAGCGGTCAACGAGATGCTCGCCCGCACCAACACCGGCTATGCGCCCTGGACGGTCGTTGAATCGAACGATAAGCGGTATGGGAGGATCAAGACGATGAAAACGATCATCCATGCGGCGGAGGAGCGGCTGAAATGACCGCGCAGAAGCCCGGCACCCAACGGACTGTGGGGAGCATCACCTATGAGCTGACCCGCAAACGGGTGAAAAACCTGAACCTGCGGGTAGGGGAAGGGGGCGCGGTGCGCGTTTCAGCGCCCGCCCGCACCCCGCTGCGGGAGATCGACCGGTTTGTGGCGTCGCACGAGGCATGGATTGAGCAGGCACAGGAACGGGTACGCATTCGGGAGGAAGCCGCAGGACAGGTGCAGGACAGCTATACCGACGAGGAATGCCAGCGGGTGTTCGGAGAGGTGAGTGACCGCATCTATCCGCTGTTTGCGGCATACCTGCCCGCCCAGCCCGCTCTCCGGGTGCGGTGGATGAAAAGCCGGTGGGGGGTCTGCCATGTGGCGAAAAACTACATCACCCTGAACAAACAACTGATGGGGAAACCCCGCGCAGCGCTCGAATATGTGGTGCTGCATGAATATGTACACTTTCTGCATCCGAACCATCAGGCGGGATTTCATGCGGAGATGGCGCGCCTGATGCCCGATTATCTGGCCCGCCGCGCGCTTTTGAAGTGATAGATTGGAAAGATTCTCCGGAGGTTGGTCCGCCCGGAGGATACCGCCTCATGTCGCGCACGCTGCGGCGGCAGCCAAAGGCCCGGGGCCATGGGGCACCTCTCCTGGTGTGGAGCGGCAGAAGGCGGGTTTCATCAGAATTGACAAAATTATCACAAAAATTTGGATGGAGAATTTCCGGATGCAGAATTGAAAAAAGATGAACTTTATAGTATGCTATAGTCAAAATAGTTAAAAGCAGAACCATACGACTGGAGCGGTTTGGGTTTTTTCCCGGGCGGCTCCTGAAAGCCGGAATCCGGCGGGAAGGGGATTTGTGTTTGTATGAATATTTCTGTGTGTATTGGAAGCTCATGCCACCTCAAAGGTTCCTACGATATTATCAATGTCTTTAAACGGATGATCGCACAGAACCAGCTTGCGGAACAGGTCAACCTCAGTGCATCGTTCTGCCTGGGGAAATGCCAGCAGGGGGTCGCGGTCCGGATCGACGATGAGATCGTGACCGGTGTGAACCCGGAAAATGCCGAAGAAATTTTCAGGGAAAAAGTGATGAAGGAGCTGCAGTGAGGAATGACCGACGTACTCAGCCTGAAAAAAGCGAACTGTAAAAACTGCCATAAATGCATCCGGGTCTGCCCGGTGAAGTCGATCCGCTTTGCCGATAACCAGGCCAAAATCATCAATCAGGACTGCATCCTCTGCGGACGGTGCGTGGTCACCTGCCCGCAGAATGCCAAGAAGGTCCGCAACGACCTCACCGAGGTGATCGGCGCGATCGGCAGCGGCAAAAAGGTGGTCGCGAGCGTGGCCCCCTCGTTCATCAGCGAGTTCCCGGTTGATGGGATCGGGCAGTTCGAGACGCTGCTGAAAAAGCTGGGGTTCTTCGCTGTGCGCGAGACAGCCGAAGGCGCATATATCGTCAAGCGGGAGTATGAGCGGATGATCCGTGAGCATCAGCAGGAGGTCATCATCTCTTCCTGCTGCCCAACTGTCGTCTCCCTGATCCAGAAATACTATCCGGCTGCGCTGCCGTACGTCGCACCGGTCATCTCCCCGATGCTCGCCAGCGCGCGCCAGATCAAGGCGGAATTCCCGGATGCGTATGTTGTGTTTATCGGCCCGTGTATCTCCAAGAAGGAGGAGATGCACAAGCTGCCCGGCTACATAGACTGTGTACTGACCTTTGACGAGCTGGAACAGTGGCTCATCCGGCGCGAGATCAAGGTGGAAGCGCTTGAGGCAGATGGACAGCCCGAGGGGGATGGACGTCTGTCCCGGTTTTTCCCCAAGACGGGCGGAATCATCGAGTGTATGGACCTCGACTTTGAGAGCGGTTATGAATACCTGCCGGTTGACGGGGTGGAAAACTGCATCAATGCGATCAAGGAGATCGAGAACGGCAGCCTGAACGGCTATTTCGTCGAGATGAGCGCCTGTGAGGGGAGCTGCATCAACGGCCCGTTCACGCGCCAGTATAAGGATTCGATCCTGCGGAGCCGCCGCCGGGTCAACCAGTATGCCCAGCCCGACCGCTCCAGGCGGACCGATTTCAGCATCAAGCCGGATTTCGGTCTGATGCGTCCGCTGCCGGTCGAGCTGGTGCGGGAGCACCGCCCGTCTGAGGCGCAGCTCACCGAAATCCTTGCCAAGATGGGCAAGACCCGCCCGGAACACGAGCTGAACTGCGGAAGCTGCGGCTATCCGACCTGCCGGGACAAGGCGGTTGCGGTGTTCAACGGCAAGGCGGACGTTGGGATGTGCCTGCCGTTCATGCGGGAGAAGGCCGAATCCTTCTCAAACAACGTGTTCAGCATCACCCCAAACGCAATCATTGTGCTTGACGAGGACCTCTGCATCCAGAAGATGAACATGCCGGCAAGCCATCTGTTTGGGATCAGCAGCCAGAAACTGATTGGCTCGATGATTATTGAGCTGGTGGACCCGACCTATTTCCAGGATGTACTGGACACGGGGAACGATGTCATCGACAAGCATATCTATCTGCCAGAGTTCGACAAGCATGTTGAGCTTTCGATCGTGCGGGACGAGGAGCACCATCTCCTGTTCGGGATGCTTAAGGACATCACCTCGGAGCACAACCGCCACGAAAAGTATAAGACCCGCCGCGACCAGACGATCGAGATCACCGACAAGGTGATCGAAAAGCAGATGCGGATCGTCCAGGAGATCGCTTCGCTGCTCGGCGAGACGACCGCCGAAACCAAGGTGGCGCTGACCCAGATCAAGAATACGGTTCTGTCGGAGGAAACATGATGGACAGACTGTTTATGGAGAATGGCTTCATCAGCCTGATTAAATATGGGGAGGAACTTTGCGGCGACCGGGTGATGGTCAAGACGCAGAACCCAAAGGGTGACTTTACCATGGTGCTGGCGGATGGTTTGGGCAGCGGTGTAAAGGCCAACATCCTTTCCACCCTGACTTCCCAGATTATCGCAACCATGATCGATTCGGACATGTCGATCGAGGAGTGTGTCACCACCATCGCGCAGACCCTGCCGGTTTGTTCGGTGCGGCAGGTCGCCTATGCGACCTTCTCGATCCTTAAGGTGCACGACGGCAACCAGATCGACCTGATCCAGTACGACAACCCGGACATTATCGTGCTTCGCAACGGCAAAAACTATGAGTATGAGCGGGAAGAGCGGGTAATTTCGGGAAAGAAGATTCTGGAGTCCCATTTTGAGGTCCAGCTCGGGGACATCTTCATCGCAATGAGCGACGGGGTGATCCATGCCGGGATCGGGCAGTCGCTCAATTTCGGATGGGAACGCCCGAATGTGATCGAATACGCCGAAACCCACTGCAAAAAAGAGATGTCGGCAAAATCCATCGCGAGTATGCTCAGTGACGCCTGCCGGGAATTGTATATGGATAAGCCGGGTGACGATACCACGATCGCGGTGCTGCGTATCCGGGAACGCCAGCTTGTCAACCTGATGATTGGCCCGCCGGTCAACAAGGAGGACGATGAGCGGGTCATGGAGGAGTTTTTCTCGCAGGGCGGCAAACGGATCGTCTGCGGCGGCACCACCTCTTCGCTGGTCGCACGGTATCTCAATACAACGGTCGAAACCCGTCTGGACTATCTGGATGCAAACATCCCGCCGATCGGGTTCATCAAAGGGGTGGATCTCTGCACCGAGGGGGTGCTGACGATGGGCAGGGTGGTCGAAATCGCCAAGCAGTACGCCTCGGCGTCAGATAAATACACCGAGTGGCTGGACAAAAAAGACGGTGCATCGCTGATTGCCCAGATGCTGTTCGAGGAGGCAACCGACGTCAACCTGTTTGTGGGCCGCGCGATGAACCCCGCGCATCAGAACCCGGAGATGTCGATTGATTTTTCGATCAAGCTGCGTTTGATTGAGGATCTCGCAAAATACCTTGAGATCATGGGCAAGCATGTCCACACCAATTATTATTGACCTTCGCACAACAGCCCCCGCCTCTGCAAAGAGGCGGGGGCTGTTTTTCAAACATGCGGCAGGCTGCGGGGGCGCTGATTCCCGGTCCCGCAGCGGATGCTTCAAAAGTACAGCTTGCAGGGCAGACTCCAAACCGGAGCGGAACAGAGCCACGCCTTTTCGTCAGTTTACGCAGGCATCAGACCTATGACAAAGATGACCAGGATCAGGACCGGTGCAACAAATTTGATCATCAGAGTGAAGAACCCTCTGATCCGGAACTGCACCCCATTCTGTTCGATCTCCTGCGTCACCTTATCAATGCCCCAGACATGCCCGACAAAGACACAGGTGAACAGCGCGGCCAGCGGCATCAAAATTTTATCGGTCAGGAATCCGAGCGCATCGAACAGGTTCATGCCGGCGATGGTCAGGTTCGGCATAGGACCCATCGAAAGCAGTGCGAAGATACCGATAATCCCCATCAGGCTGCCCAGGATGATGGCCGCATTCCGGCGCTTCCAGTGGAAATGGTCGATGAAATAGGCCACAACCACCTCAAACAGGGCGATTGCGGAGGTCGCCGCTGCAAAAAAGACCAGTACAAAGAACAGCAATCCAAACAGCCGCCCCATGAACATCGAGTCAAATACCGCGGGTAGGGTTTCAAAGATGAGGCTGGGTCCGGCGGTCGGCTCAAAACCGAACGAGAACACCGCCGGCAGGATTGCAATACCTGCAAGTACAGCGATCAGGGTGTCCAGCCCTACGATCAGATAGGTATTTCTGGGCATATTCGATTCCTTTTTCAAGTAGCTGCCGTAGGTGATCGTAATGCCAAGCCCCAGGCTCAGGCTGAAGAACACCTGCCCCATCGCAAGCACAATCACATTGCTCAGCTCGGAAAAGGAGCTGAAAATCTCGAAGCGGGGCACAAACAGGAACTTCAGCCCTTCCACCGCATTGGGCAGCAGTGCCGAACGCACAGCGACGATAATCAGCAGCGCGAACAGGCCAGGCATCATCCATTTGCTGACCCGCTCAATGCCGGCAGCGACCCCGCCGATGACTACCAGCCCGCAGAATGCCAGAAATACAATATGCCAGACTGCCGATTCGAACCCTTGCCCTACAAAATTTCCAAAAAAAGTGGAGGTGCTTTCGCCAAAATCCCCGCCCAGCAGGTAGACGGAAATGTATTTGAGCACCCAGCCACCCACTACACTGTAATAGGAAAGGATGGTGAACGCACAGAGCACGTCAATCGCGCCGACGAATGCCCATTTTGGGTTGAGCTTGTGGAACGCGCCGATCGCATTGAGCTGGGTGCTGCGCCCAATCCCCATCTCCGACAGGGTGATCGGGACACCAAGAATCAGGGCAAACAGGATGTAAAAGACGATAAAGAAACCGCCGCCGCTGCTGCCTGCAATATAAGGGAATTTCCAGAGATTCCCCAGGCCGATTGCAGACCCGGCTGCCGCCATGATAAACCCAATGGATGAGGTAAAATGCCCTCGCCCCTTCGCTGATTTTTTCGACATAACCATACTCCTTTTCCGTTTCACGCATAACCATAGTCCGATACATTGACACAAACAAAAAATCCTGTCCTCTGTTTTCACAAAGGACAGGATTGTATCCTGCGGTACCACCTTACATTGACGCACACAGCACGTCCACTCTGCGGATGCAAACACATCCCGGAGCTGTAACGCGCTCCCCGCGTCGTACACTACTGGGCAGAATGCTGCTGTTTGCATACGCTCTCAAGGGCTACTTTATCGGTTCCGCCTTCCGCCGGGCTTCCACCACCGCCGGCTCTCTGTGGGTGCGCAAACCGTTTTACTTCCCTGTCAACGATTTTGTGTGATGATTGTGTCTAAATTTATTAAAGCATACTCCGCCGTATTTGTCAAGAAAAATCCGGAAAATGAGAAAGAAGGGGCTTTTCAGGATTTTCTCGGACTGTCGGACGCTGCCTCCAGAGGCTTATTCGGGCGTATGTGCGGGCTTCCGGTCAGGATGCAGCAGTTCATGCCCCCCAATCAGGGGACGCCGAAGTGTCGCCCTTGTTTTTTCTTATCAGACGGGTCCCCGCTCCCGCAGGCACTGTTCCACCACCCTTGGGGGCAGCGCAGTATACCGGCTGACCTGTTCCACCGTCCAGCCATTGGCACGGCAGTCGGCGAGGGTCTGCCTGTCGAGCAGGAGAAACCCTGCGAAGAGGTCCGCTTCCCGCTCGTAGCGGGCAGTGACAAAATCGGTGCTCTGTTTCAGGAAGAAAGAGTTGTATCCGGTGTGCAGCAGCGCGTGACCCAGTTCATGCGCGCAGACTGCTGCACGTTCCTTGGGGTCGGATAGTCCGCTGTTGAGATAGACGATCGGTACCCCAAGCGGACTGGCATAGAATCCGCGGATCCTCGCAGGAAGCGGCAGCTCAAGCAGTTCCACATCCAGAAAGCCGCAGAGGGCGAACGGGTCAGCGGTGTGGAACCGCTCGACCAACGCATCCGCAGCCGATTTGAACCGTTCCATGAAAACCTCCCTATGGTCTTGTTGTCAGGCTTCCCCGCCATTGTTTGTGCGGCGGCGCAGTTTCTCAACCGCTACCATCGTTCCCACTTCGATCGCATCTACCACCTGCGCGATGTCGCTTTCTGAAAGCGGCATCCCGTTAAACATCAGGCCCTGCTGGGAAAGCAGGTGGGCTCGGAAGTCCTCTATAACGTCATTCAGGTCAATATTGCTCTGTAAAGCGGCCTGCTGTTCACTGGGTACGGGGCTGTCCAGCAACAGCGAATCGCTGGAGACTTCAAACAGCTGACAGATCTTCAGCAGGGTGGCATGGTCCGGGCTTCGCCTGCCCTGTTCGTACATGCCGACTGTACTGGTGGAAATTCCCAACGCTTTCCCCAGTTCCTGCTGCGTCATACAGCGAGATTTGCGCAGCATTTTCAATTTTTCTCCAAGCATGTTGACTCACCTCACATCTTTATATTATCACATACTGTGTAATTTGTAAATCTTTTTTTCTGAATTTCCCTTGACAAAACACGAATCGTGTGATAATCTAATAAAAAGAACATATGTTTACACAGTTTGTGGAAAATGGAGGGGTCTAACCGATGTATTTACACCAGCTCGCTTGTCAATATGAAGAAGCTGCCGGACGGATTCAAAAGCGGATCGCTGAACTAAAGAAGGCAGCAGAACAGGCATACGGCCAGGAGGCTGCTTCGCTCCAGAAACGGATCGAAACACTCTATACGGAACTGCATGACCTGCGGGTTGTTGCAAAACATCTGGACGGGTATTGCTCCGCCGATGCAAAAGAACCCGGCTGATTTTTTCAGAACCACGGCTATCTCACCAGACTTTGATTTTCGAGGAGGAGTTTTGATTGTTTGAACAACGGCGCACCGTCCAGCTGCGGCAGGACTTCTCACAGCTCAGCAGCCGGCCTATCTCTGCCAACGACAATTCCAGACAGCGGGAAAAGTACCGCAAATTCCTGTCAGCCGCAATCAAATCCCTCCCGCCGCGCCAGCGGGATTCGATCCGGCTTTACTATTTGGAAGGCAAAAAGCAGCAGGAAATTGCCGAGCTGCTTGGGGTTGAGCGTTCGACTGTCAGCCGCAGACTGAAGGCTGCGCGGCAATCGCTCCAAAAACTCGCTGCGCTTTTTACGGATGCCGGAATCTTTTAATAGCTGCTTTGTACCGAACGAAAAACCATGTTGTTGACATTTAGCGCCCTGATGAGTATAATAAGGATTATACCAGCGGGCGTGGCGGAATTGGCAGACGTGCTAGATTTAGGCTCTAGTGGTGTAAACCGTGCAAGTTCAAGTCTTGTCGCCCGCACCAAAAAAGAGGCGGGCACCAAGGGTGCCTGCCTTTTTTATAAAATTTTTTCTTAAGCTGCGTGTCATGTGCAGTGAATATGCAACTTTTTCTGTCAAGGAGAACTTTATAGAGGATTTTATTCCTTATCTTTCGATTAGGAGGTCTTTCCATGACAGAGGAAAATGACAATGATCGGATCAGCCAAACCTTGCTGGTTCATGGCTGGCTATAACGAAATGCTGCTGCGGATCGAGCCTGAAAAAACCATCTGCTACAATGTCGCCCTTTCCGGAAATGCAGGGCGACATTGTATTCGTGGATTACGGCCGCAGTTCCTGGAGATACATGAGCTATGAGCGGCCCTATCAGGCAGAAGACTTGGATGCCTTCAAAATCGGCGGGCAACCGAAGGGCTTCTATAAGGAGGTCATTCACAGCAGTCACCTCGGCAAAACGTAAAAGCCCGCCGGTCGACCGGTGGGCTTTTCTCCTGTCTCTGCCTGTCAGCATTTATGCTTTTTCATATGCGCCTAGGATTTCAGCGACATACAGAAAATGATAGTCCTTCTCCGGATAGTTGACCTGGTCGATCGACTGGTCAATCAGGCTGTCCGGGGTAAGCCGCTGACAGTAGAGCTTCCGGCAGGTGAGCGCCAGATCAGACTGTTCAAGCACCGGCGCGCCGTCCAGCTCGGCAGCGGTAAACCCGCAGGCTGCCAGCTTATCCTCGTCCCGGCCGGAGTGTGACCCGCAGTATTGCAGCTGCTTGCGGTAGTCCTCTGGCAGGAAACAGACCGAAAACCGCTCGGACGCATCGACCAGCTCGCGGGTGTACCGCTGCGGGCGCAGGAAGATATAGACCACCGGCTTGTTCCAGAGGATGCCTACGCCGCCCCACGACGCAGTCATCGTGTTGGTTTTGTCACCGACACGGGTGGTCACCATCGCCCATTTTTTCCCGATCAGGGAAAACGGGTTTTCGGTAATGTCATAGATAGAAAGCTGCTTCATGATGCAATTCCCCTTTTCGATAGAATATCCCCGTACAGTATACCACGTTTCCCGGAAAAAAGAACCCCTTTTGTGCAATGTTACCCAATAAAAAATCGAATAAGATGAATATTCATGCAAAAATAAGGGTTGAAATTGTATGAATATGATGTATAATAGGTCATATCGTGAATGATTAACCATATGGAGGTTTATTGTAATGGAAAAGAAGCAGTATAAAAAGGTTGTTCTCGCCTACTCGGGCGGTTTGGATACATCGGTTCTGATCCCCTGGCTGAAAGAAAATTACGGCTGTGAGGTTATCGCGGTGTCGGCCGATGTGGGACAGGGCAGTGAGCTGGATGGGCTTGAGGAAAAAGCGCTCAAAACAGGCGCATCCAAACTCTACATCGAGGACCTGACTGAGCCGTTTGTGGATGATTTCATCATCCCTTCGCTCAAGATGGGCGCAGTTTACGAGAACCGTTACCTGCTGGGGACCGCGTTTGCACGCCCGCTGATCGCCAAGCGGCTGGTCGAGATCGCCAAGAAAGAGGGCGCTGACGCGATTGTACACGGCTGCACCGGCAAGGGCAACGACCAGGTCCGGTTTGAACTGGCGATCAAGGCATTTGCCCCGACGATGGACATCATCGCCCCGTGGCGGTTCTGGGAGCTGAACAGCCGCGAAAAGGAGATCGCCTACGCGGAAGAACACAACATCCCGCTCAAGATCAACCGTGAGACCAACTACTCGAAGGACAAAAACCTCTGGCATCTCTCCCACGAGGGCCTCGACCTTGAGGACCCCTCGAATGAGCCGGATTACGATAAGATCCTCGAAATGGGCGTTTCCCCTGAGAAAGCGCCTGACAAGCCGACCTACATCACCCTGCGGTTTGAGAAGGGCGTCCCGGTCGCGCTGGACGGTGTGGAGATGAAGCCGATCGACATCATCCGCAAGCTCAATGAGGTTGGCGGCGCGAACGGCATCGGGTTGATCGACATGGTAGAAAACCGGCTGGTTGGCATGAAGAGCCGCGGCGTATACGAGACTCCGGGCGGCACCATCCTCTATCACGCCCACAACAAGCTGGAGGAAATCTGCCTTGACAAGGAAACCCAGCACTACAAGATGCAGATGGCGATTAAATTCAGCGAGATCGTCTACAATGGCCAGTGGTTCACCCCGCTGCGCGAGGCGATGAGCGCGTTTGTGGACAGCACCCAGCAGAACGTGACCGGCGAGGTCAAGCTGAAGCTCTACAAAGGCAACATCATCGACGCGGGCATGACCTCTCCGCACTCGCTCTACTCGGAAGAGATGGCGACATTTGGTGAGGATGAAATCTACAATCAGGCGGATTCGGCAGGTTTCATCAATCTGTTCGGACTGCCGATCAAGGTCAAGGCGCTGCTCGACGAGCAGAAGATCAAGTGAGGGTTTGCAAAATCGAGTAAAACTTTGATGAAAAACGGTTAACGGGGCTGTGGCACAGGCGGCGGGTTCGCCCCTCTGCCCGGCCTTTTTGGTTCCAACCCGTTCCGACAGTGAGAAAGGAATTTTACGAATGAAAATGTGGGCAGGACGGTTTTCCAAAGAGGTGGACGACCGGGTAAACGACTTTAATTCCTCCATCCGGTTTGATGCGCGGATGTTTGAACAGGACATCGCCGGCTCGATGGCACATGCGCAGATGCTCGGCGCACAGGGGATCATCGAAAAGGTGGATGCAGACCGGATCTGTGACGGGTTGGCGGGCATCCTTGACGATCTGAAATCGGGTGCACTCCCGTTCGACCCGAACGCCGAGGACATCCATATGTTTGTGGAGCAGGTGCTGACCGAGCGGATCGGGGATACCGGAAAACGGCTGCACACCGCGCGTTCCCGCAACGACCAGGTCGCGCTCGATATCCGGCTCTATCTGCGCGATGAGATGAAAACGGTCTCCTCCCTGCTGTTCGATCTGGTAGCCGAGCTGGCGGACAAAGCCGGGGAGCATCTGGAAACGGTCATGCCCGGATATACCCATCTCCAGCGCGCCCAGCCGGTGACGTTTGCGCACCATCTGATGGCCTATGCAAATATGTTTATGCGCGATCTCTCGCGCATCCAGGATGCCTGTGCCCGGATGGACTTTCTGCCGCTCGGCAGCGGCGCGCTGGCGGGGACCACCTACCCGATCGACCGGCAGCTGGCCGCCCGGAAGCTTGGTTTTTCCGGCGTAACCGCGAACTCGCTCGACGGGGTTTCCGACCGGGATTTCTGCATTGAACTTTGCAGTGCGCTGTCAATGGTGATGATGCACCTTTCCCGGTTCTCGGAGGAGATCGTCGCGTGGTGCTCGTGGGAGTTCAAGTTTATCGAGCTGGATGACGCGTTTGCCACCGGTTCGAGCATCATGCCGCAGAAGAAGAATCCCGATGTTGCTGAACTGGTGCGCGGTAAGACCGGGCGTGTTTACGGTGACCTGATGGCGCTGCTCACCGTCATGAAGGGGCTGCCGCTTGCCTACAACAAGGATATGCAGGAGGATAAAGAGGCGGTTTTCGACGCGGTGGACACGGTCAAGCTCTGCCTTTCGACCTTTACACCGATGCTGCATACCATGACCGTCCTCAAGGAGAACATGCGCAATGCCGCGGCGCGCGGATTCATCAACGCGACCGACTGCGCCGACTATCTGACCAAAAAAGGGGTGCCGTTCCGGGATGCCTATAAATGCACTGGAGGGCTGGTGGCCGAATGCATCTCCAAGGGGCTGACCCTCGAAACCCTCCCGCTCGCGTCCTACCAGAATGCAAACCCGATCTTCGATGAGGACATCTATCAGGCGATCAGTCTGGAGACCTGCGTCAACGGGCGTACGAGCGAAGGGGGCCCCTCTCCCAAGGCGGTACAGAAACAGATCGCACAGATCCGGGCGTTTCTTGACGGGGCGTCCGGGGAAAAACAGGGTTAGGAGGGACTGCGCATGGGAAAGATTCAGGTTGGCGTGATCGGTGCGACCGGGTATGCCGGGCTTGAGCTGGTGCGGCTGCTGCTCGCGCATCCGGATGTGGAGGTTGCGGCGGTATCGTCGGTCAGCTTCGAGGGACAGACGGTCAGCGAGGTTTACCCCCAGCTCACCGGGATTTTTGATCGGGTCCTGACCAACGACCGCGCGGTTGTGGATGCCTGCGACGTGGTGTTTGGTTCGATGCCTGCGGGGCTTTCGGAGCCAATCGCGCGCGCAGCGTATGACAAGGGCGCCCTGTTTATCGACATGGGCGCGGATTTCCGGTTGAAAAACGAGGGGGACTACCGCCAGTGGTACGGCAAGGAATACACCGACAAAGCCCTGCATCAAGCGGCGGTCTACTCGATTCCCGAGCTGCATCGTGACCGTCTAAAAAATGCCCGGCTGATCGGCAATCCGGGCTGCTATGTCACCTCGGTCTGCCTCGGGCTTGCGCCGCTCTTCCGGGCGGGCGCGGTTGATCCGGACACACTGGTGATCGATTCCAAATCCGGTGCGACCGGTGCGGGCCGCGGGCTTGCCCTCAACACCCACTACACCGAATGCAACGAGGCGTTCGCGCCCTACAAGGTTGCCTGTCACCGACATACCCCCGAAATCGAGCAGGTGCTCGGGGAGCTTGCGGGCAGGCCGGTGCAGGTCACCTTTGTGCCGCATCTGCTGGCGGTCAACCGGGGGATCGTCTCGACCATGTATATGAAGCTCACCGGTGGGTTCGGGGAGCCGGAGGTCCGCAAACTGTTTGATGATTTCTACCGGTCGGAACCGTTTGTCAAGCTGCTCCCGCAGGGCGCGGTTGCCAACCTCAAAAATGTGAAATATTCCAACTACTGTCACATTTCCCTGCACACTGACCCGCGCACCAACCGTCTGATCGTGGTTTCCACCCTTGACAATATGGTCAAGGGGGCGGCTGGCCAGGCGATCCAGAATATGAATCTCGCGCTCGGGCTGGAGGAGGCCGCTGGCCTGCGGATGGTTCCGCCCGCGTTTTGAATGGACTGCCAACCCACTAAAAAATAAGCGTTTCTATTATAAAGGAGTGAAACAGCGATGTCATTTAAATTTGTCGATGGCGGTGTCTGCGCTGCCAAAGGGTTCAAGGCCAGCGGTATCTGGTGCGGCATCCGCGCCAACCGCACCAAGCGTGACCTTGCACTGATCGTCAGCGAAGCTCCCTGCGCTGCTGCCGCGATCTATACCCAAAACAAGGTCAAGGGTGCTCCGATCCTGGTCACACAGGAGCATCTGGAAAACGGGACTGCCCAGGCGGTTCTCTGCAACTCGGGCAATGCGAATACCTGCAACGCGGACGGCGAGTTTATCGCGCACGCGATGTGTGAAAGCGCGGCCAATGCTCTGAAACTCTCAGAGGACGATTTCATTATCGCATCGACTGGCGTGATCGGACGTCCGCTCCCGCTCGAACCGATCACCAAAGCAATGCCTTCGCTTGTTTCAGCGCTGCGTGCGGACGGCGGCACCGAAGCCGCCGAGGCGATTATGACCACCGACACCCTGCGCAAGGAGGTGGCGGTCAGCTTTGACCTTGAAGGTAGGGTCTGTACGGTCGGCGGGATCGCCAAGGGCAGCGGGATGATCCATCCCAACATGGCGACCATGCTCTGCTTTGTCACGAGCGACACCGCAATCAGCCCCGAGATGCTGCGCAAGGCATGCAAGGTGGTTGCAGATGAGACATTCAACATGATTTCGGTGGATGGCGACACCTCCACCAACGATATGATGTCAGTCATGGCGAACGGCCTGGCGGGAAACGACCGGATCGAGAGCGAGAACGCCGGGTACTTCAAATTTGTGCAGGCGCTGACCATGGTCTGCCGCCAGCTTGCAAAACTGATTGCCGCGGATGGCGAAGGCGCAACCAAACTGCTCGAGTGCACAGTATTGGGCGCGCCCGACAAGGAGACCGCCAAAAAGGTCGCGAAATCGGTGGTCTGTTCCAACCTGCTGAAAGCGGCGATGTTTGGCGCGGACGCCAACTGGGGACGGGTGCTCTGCGCGATCGGCTATACCGATGCGGATTTTGACATCAGCCGGATTGCGGTCGAGTTCTCCTCCAAGGCCGGGACAGTGCAGGTCTGCGAAGGGGGCGCGGGGGTCGCGTTCAGCGAGGAGACCGCCAAACAGGTGCTTTTGGAATCGGAAATCCATATCGAGATTGACATGGATCAGGGGGTCGGGCAGGCGACCGCATGGGGCTGCGACCTGACCTATGATTATGTGAAAATCAACGGGGATTATCGGACTTAATCTGCACGTTTGGAGGATTGGATATGAACATCAGCAACACCGACAAGGCGGCAGTGCTTGCGGAAGCGCTGCCTTACCTGCAAAAATATTACAACAAGGTCGTTGTGGTCAAATACGGCGGGAATGCGATGGTCAACGACGCGCTCAAAGAGGCGGTGATGAGCGACATTGTGCTGCTCTCGCTCGTCGGGATCAGGATCGTGCTGGTACACGGGGGCGGCCCGGAGATTTCCGCTGCGCTCAAGGCGGCCGGCAAAGAGAGCCGGTTTGTCAACGGGCTGCGGTATACCGATCAGGAAACGCTCGACGTGGTGCAGATGGTCCTCTGCGGCAAGGTCAATAAGGAGCTGGTGCGCCTGCTCCAGCGCAAGGGCGGCCGGGCGGTCGGGCTTTGTGGGATCGACGGGCAGATGATCCACGCGGAGAAAGCGCAGTCGGGCGAGGATCTCGGCCTGGTCGGGGAGGTAGCGGGGGTGAATGCCGCTCCGATCCTCGATGTGCTTGAGGCGGGCTATATCCCGGTCATTGCGACGCTGGGCGTGGGAACCGACGGCACCGTCTACAACATCAACGCCGACGCTGCTGCTGCCCGGATCGCCGCCGAACTGCACGCCGAAAACCTGATTTCGCTCACCGATATCCGCGGCCTGCTCCGGGATCGTGACGACGACGCCACCCTGATTTCGGAAGTGCGGTGCAGCGAGCTGCCCGCGCTGGTCCGGCAGGGGATTGTCTCGGGCGGCATGATCCCCAAGGTCGAATGCTGTGTCGAGGCGGTGCGACGGGGGGTCAGCCGCGCGTTCATCATTGATGGAAGAATCCCCCATTCAATCCTGATCGAGATGATGACCAACGAGGGGATCGGTACCATGTTCCTCGGCTGAGGATTCTGCTAAAGGAGGTCGGTTTTTGTTGGTTACACCGGATTCGATTCTTGCATACTGCATGGAACATCTGGAAGGGGTGGTCCTGCGGGAGAGCTGGGGGGAACGCGGGATCTACTACAACCCCGGTGAAACGCTGCCCCGTGGAGTGTATATCCTGACCATTAAGGAGAAGGACGGGGAGAATGACCGCGCATCTCAGCTTGACAGGGAGGGCGTTTACCGGGTCAATCTGGGGCTGCGCAAACCATCCTTCCGGGCGCTGTTTGGGGAACTGCCCAAACGCCCGCCGGCGGGCGGGGTGGTTGAAATGCCGTATGATTTCGCCGCGCTCGACCGCCTGATCCCGCATCCTGTCTATGCGTGGATGGGCTGGATTGCAGTGCTCAGTCCGGGCGAGCAGACCTTCCGGGAGCTGCTCCCATATATTGAAGAGGCATATGGTTTTGCAAAAGAGAAATACAACCGGCGCAAACGGAAATAGAAAGCGGGGAAATCAGAATGGGATTCAAGGAGCTGGACCAAAAGTATATTGCGCACAGCTACGCGCGGTTCGACCTGGAGGCGGTCAGCGGCAAGGGGGCCGTCTGCACCGGTGCGGACGGCAAAACCTACATCGACTTTTCGACCGGTATCGGCGTGGATTCGCTTGGGTTCTGCGATGATGGCTGGGTGAAAGCGGTCTGCACACAGGCCGGAAAATTGCAGCATATCTCCAATCTCTATTACTCCGAGCCGATGGTCCGGCTCGCTGAAACCCTCTGCACGCGCACCTTTGCGAAAAAGGTGTTTTTTGCAAACTCGGGCGCGGAGGCAAACGAGGGGATTCTAAAAGCCGCTCGTAAATACAGCCATGACAAATACGGTAAGGGGCGCCATACCATCATCGCGCTGGAAAACGGGTTCCACGGGCGTACGGTGACCACCCTTTCCGCGACCGGACAGGACATTTTCCACCAGTATTACGATCCATTTACCGAAGGGTTCCGGTTCGTGCGGGCGGGTGATGTGGAAGCGCTCCGGGCCGCTGCGGATGGGACGGCCTGCGGCATCCTGCTCGAGCTGGTGCAGGGGGAAGGCGGCGTGGTGCCGCTTTCACAGGAGTTTGTCAGCGCGGCGGCGCAGCTCTGTGCCGAGCAGGACATCCTGCTGATGATCGACGAGGTACAGACCGGTGTTGGCCGCACCGGGAAGCTGCTCTGCTCCGAGCACTACGGGATTACCCCCGACCTGACCTCCCTTGCCAAAGGGCTGGGCGGCGGACTGCCGATCGGGGCGGTCCTGCTCGGGGAAAAGTGTGAATCGGTGTTCGGCTGCGGCGACCACGGGACCACCTTCGGCGGCAATCCGGTGGTCTGTGCGGGAGCAAATGAAGTGCTGCGCCGGCTCGACCAAACGCTGCTCGACGAGGTCTCTGAAAAGGGGGCATATCTCACCAGAAGGGTGCTTGAGATGCCGCATGTGGTGAGTGTCGAGGGCAAAGGGATGATGCTGGGGATCACGCTGGACGGTTTGGAAAGCAGGCCGACCGCGGCGGAATGCCTGCGGCATGGGTTGATTATCCTGACTGCCAAGGCCAAGCTGCGGATGCTCCCGCCGCTGACCATCTCGTATGCGGAGATCGACCGGGGACTGGAAATTTTGAATGAGGTGTTGGGACAATGAAACATCTGTTGAAACTGTTGGACCTGAGCGGCCAGGAGATTATCGAGATTCTCAACCTTGCCGACCAGCTCAAATATGAACTGAAACATGGGATCAGCCATCCTTACCTGAAGGATCAGACATTGGGCATGATCTTCCAGAAATCCTCCACCCGTACGCGCGTCTCGTTCCAGGTGGGGATGGGGCAGCTCGGCGGGTCTGCGCTGTTCCTCTCGTCGCGGGATTTGCAGATCGGGCGCGGGGAAGCGGTAGAGGATACTGCGCGGGTGCTCTCCCGTTACCTGGATGGTATCATGATCCGCACCTTTGCGCAGGAGGAGGTTGAGGACCTCGCCAAATACGGCAGTATCCCGATCATCAACGGGCTGACCGACTTCTGCCATCCCTGTCAGGTCCTTGCCGACCTGCTGACTGTGCGGGAATACAAAGGTTCCCTGGAAGGGCTGAACCTCTGCTATATCGGCGACGGGAACAACATGGCCAATTCGCTGATTGTCGGCGGGCTGAAAGTGGGGATGAAGGTTTCGGTTGCGACCCCCGGGGATTACCAGCCGGATGCGCAGGTACTTGCGTTTGCGAAGGGCTATCCCGGGCAGTTCAAACTGGTGTCCAGCCCGAAGGAGGCCGCTGCGGGTGCGGATGTGGTATTTACCGACGTTTGGGCGTCGATGGGGCAGGAGGGCGAAGCCGAACTGCGCAAAAAGGCGTTCGAGGGCTATCAGATCAACGACGCACTGCTCCGGGAATGCGCGCCGGATGTGATGGTGCAGCACTGCCTGCCCGCGCACCGGGGAGAGGAGATCACCGCCGAGGTGTTCGAGGCGCACGCCAACGAGATTTTCGACGAGGCGGAAAACCGTCTGCACGCCCAGAAGGCAGTATTGGTCAAGACAATGGCAAAGGACTTCCAGAAGGAGCCTTCGGTATAAACTGTGCGGTTCTGCCGCCATGCAAAAGCGGTCCGGATACACAATATCCGGGCCGCTTGTTCTGTCCGCATTGGTCCAAAACGCATATTTTCAAGGGTATGCATTGAACCGGACAGGTGTTTATGATAAAATCAGAGCAAACCATCCAAACTTGAAAGGAGAAACAAGCATGGCGAAAACAGCGTGGATCTTTTCCTACAAGCTCAGGAAAAATGTGACCAAGGAAGAATTCATCGAATGCACCCAAAAGCTGCATGACGAGGTCATATCCAAGGCAAAGGGGTTTCTCTCGTGGGAGCATTATCTACAGGATCAAACATGGACGGATTTTGTCCTTTGGGAGACAGAAGAGGACGCAAAGAATGCCACAACGGTAGGGCAGGGAAAGGAAGTCACCGAAAAATTCTATGCCTGCATCCAGATGCAGACCTGTAGAGCGCTTATTTCACAACTCGTGAAACAGTATTAGGGTTTATCTGAAATTGCAAATCGGAATCTGAGGGGGACAAAAGCGATGGAATACGCGGATTATGTGCGGCAGGGGCTGGAGGGAGAAGAACAGCTCAAACTGATCCTGTGCGGGAGCATACAAGATATGGGATCGGGCAGAGCGGGCGTTGTGTCGGTGGTGTATGCCACTAAGAACAGGGATTTGGCAGAGCAGAAGATACGCACATTGGCGGCAGCAAACCCGGAGCATTATTACATGGTTTACAGCGTGCCGCTCGACACGGATTTAACCGAACTCCCGCATTATCCATCAATCGCAGTTACAGAGGACGATTTTCGGTAGAAGCGTGAGACAGGGAGCGTGCTGCGAACAGGAAACCAAAGGGGGTGTATGGGTGAAGCATACGGGTTTATTGGCGCTGCTGCTGGCGGCAGCGATCGCTGTGACAGCGGCGGGATGCAAGGATAAGGGGGGAAAAGAGGAACCGCAGGGGACGGTTTCTTCCTCTGCGCCCGAGCCGGTCGACCGGAATTTCCCGGTTTCGATTGGGGAAATCCGTATCCCCGAACGGCCGGAACGGATCGTCTCACTCTCCCCCGCCTTGACCGAGGTGCTCTGTGAACTGGGGGCGGAGAGCCGTCTCGCGGGAGTCAGCGATTTCTGCGACTATCCGCAGTCGGTCGAAGGGCTGGACCGGTGTGGTTCCGCCTCGCTCCCCAACTTCGAGGCGATCGCCGCCCTTTCACCCGATGTTGTTTTCACCTCCGCACCGCTCGCACAGGCGGATGCGGTCCGGCTCCAACAGATGGGCGCAGAGGTGGTGGTGCTCGGCAGGGCGGACAGCCTTGAAGCGCTGTCGGAGGTTTACGAAACCGCGGCGACCATCCTTGACGGAATGGAGGATGGCGCGGAAAACGGCCAGACGGTGTTTGGCGGCCTGCGCGCGGGTTATGATGCGTTAAAAGCGCGCGCGGACAATCTTTCTGAGCCGCTGGGGGGAATCCTCCTGCGGGAACCGCCGCTCCTGATGGCGACCGGCGATACCTTTGAAGGGGAACTGCTCGAATGGATCGGGGTTGAGAACGATGCGGCGGAATTTACCGGCTGGGTCTATCCGTCGGACAAGGCGGTAGACCTCTATCCCGACCTGATCTTTTATGACCAGTCGATTGACCCTTCGTATTTTCAGTCTACGCCGGTATACAGCACCACCGGTGCATTTCAGAATGGACGGCTTTATCCGGTTGACATGACCGCATTTGAGCGGCAGAGCGGGCGGATGCTCGATGAGCTGACCCACATGTTTGAATCCGCATATCCGGAAGGTTAGGAGGAAGATGGATGATCACAGGCGCACAGGCGATGGTGGAATCGCTCAAACAGGAGGGCGTTTCCACCGTATTCGGCTATCCTGGGGCAGCGATCTGCCCGTTTTATGACGCCCTTCGCGGCTCTGGAATCCAGCATATCCTTGTGCGGTCGGAACAGAACGCCGGACATGCCGCATCCGGCTATGCGCGGATCACCGGCCGGCCGGCGGTCTGCATCGCGACTTCGGGTCCGGGCGCCACCAATCTGTTCACCGCGGTTGCGACCGCTTGCATGGATTCGATCCCGCTGGTCGTGATCACCGGGCAGGTCGAGACCCGTCTGCTCGGCCGGGACGTTTTTCAGGAGGTCGATACGACCGGTGCGGCGGAACCGTTCACCAAATACGGCTATCTGGTCAAGGAGGTGCGGGAGATTCCCCGCGTATTCAAGGAGGCGTTCCATATCGCCTCGACCGGGCGCAAAGGCCCGGTCCTGATCGACATGCCGGTCGATGTCCAGCAGCAGTCCCTCCCGTTCGCCTATCCCGCCTCGGTCGACATCCGCGGCTATAAGCCCCGGTTCAAGGGGCATCCGGTGCAGGTTAAACGGGTGGCACAGGCGATCTGCGCGGCGAAAAAACCGCTCCTCTGCGTGGGCGGCGGGGTACATGCGGCGGACGCGGCAGAACGGGTGTGCCGGTTCTGCGAGCAGTGCGGGATGCCTGCGGTATCGACCTTAATGGGGATCGGCGTTTTCCCGTCCGCGCACCCGCTCTATTTCGGGATGCTCGGACAGAGCGGTTTCCGCTCGGCCAACCGCGCGGTCGAGGAGAGCGACCTGCTGGTGATCATCGGTGCGCGGGTGGGCGACCGGGCGGTAAACTCCCCGTCTGCACTCGAACAGGCCACCGAAGTGGTGCATATCGACATTGACTCCGCCGAGATCGGCAAAAACCTCGGTGCAACCATCCCGCTGGTGGGGGATGCGGGTGCAGTCATCGAGCAGCTTTGTGAGCAGAAGCCTTCCGGGGTATGGGAGCAGTGGCTCTCCCATCTGCGGGAACTGCGGGAGCAGGAGCCGCGCCCGTACACTGAAAAACCGGGCGCGGCTGACCCGCGGCGTTTGGTAGAGGCCCTGTCGGAAAAGATGGAGCCGGATGCGGTCTATGTTGCGGATGTGGGGCAGAACCAACTTTGGTCTGCGCGGTATTATCGTGCGCGGGGCGGGCGTTTTTTGACCTCGGGCGGCATGGGGACGATGGGTTATGCGCTTCCGGCGGCGGTTGGGGCCAAGCTCGCAGCCCCAAACCGGCAGGTGGTCGCGGTCTGCGGGGATGGGTCGTTCCAGATGTCGATGATGGAGCTTGGCACTGCGGTGCAGCATGGTGTAGATGTCAAACTGGTGGTGGTCCGCAACAACCGCCTTGGTCTGGTGCGGGAAATTCAGCAAAATCGGTACGGCGGGCGGGAGATCGCAGTCGACCTTTCGGGCAGCCCGTCGGCCTGCGGGATTGCGGCGGCATACGGCATCCCGGCATGGCAGGTGTCGGACAACGGCAGCCTGGGACAGGCGGTCGAGCGTCTGCTCCGGACAGATGGCCCCGCCCTGATCGAATGTTTGGTGGACCCGAAGGAGGCGACCGAATGAAACGGATTATCTCGGTACTGGTGGAAAATAAGGCGGGCGTGCTCTCCCGGACAGCGGGACTGTTTGCGCGCCGGGGGTTTAATATCGAGAGCCTCGCGGTTGGTGAAACCGAGGACCGGAGCGTCTCTCGTATGACGATTGTGGCCAGGGGGGACGAACGCACCCTCGAGCAGGTGGAAAAGCAGCTCAATAAACAGATCGACGTCATCAAGGTGCGGATGCTCCCGGCGGAGACTGCGACCCGTCGGGAACTGGTCCTTGTCAAGGTGAATGCCGACCAGCAGAACCGCGGCGGGATCATCGATATCGCTTCGATCCTGAACGCGAAGATTGTCGACCTTTCGCACACCACGCTGACCGTCGAGCTTTGCGACCGCCCGGAGAAGGTCGACCTGCTCCTCGAGATGCTGACCCCTTACGGAATCGCCGAGGTCGCCCGGACAGGGATGGTCGCGCTGCAAAAGGGTTCGGAAGCCATCCGCATGATTTAAATGTTATTTTCAAAATAAAGAATTTTTTTCATATTGACATTTTATTATAAATATTGTAAAATTAAATAAAATTAAAAAAGGAGGATGGTTCCTATGGGCTACTGTTCTATTTAGCGCTCAATATGGAAGGCTAATTTGCGGCAAATGTTTGGATTGCTCTCAGCGATACGACAAAAAACAGGAGGTTTTTCAATGAAAAAGAAGCTTATCAGTTTGATGATGATCACTCTTATCAGTTATCTTTGTGCAGTTCCTGCTTTTGCAAGTACATATTATACACAGGCAGATGTGGATAGAGAAGTTAATACGATCAATCAGCAATACCAAACGGAATTTGAGGTAACGATTACAGGAACTGTCAATGAATCTGAGTACCTCGAGATTATCAAGAATGTGGAGACAATGGCAAAAGAGCAGGCGGAGATTGAACGCATTATAGATTCTTTGGAGTTTTATTCGGTTGGTACGATTTTGCCAACATCCGCATCCCGCGCGAATCCTGAGCTGAACACGATATTTAAAGATTCTCAGACTATTTCACAGAAAGTTGAGAGCGGAGGAAAAACAGGAACAGCATATTTCAAACAATCTGTGTATGCGATTCGAGATGAAGATAAAAAATTTATTCAGGTAAAAGATATTTCCACATCTGGTTCGGGCAACTACACTTCCTTTATTCCTTCTGGAAGTGGTAAATACGCCCAGTTGGACGGAGGGCTTACTCTAATGACCTATCAGGTGGGGAGAATGGATTTTCGGAACGGAGACATGATATACGGAGACAATAGCTACAAAGTTGTAGGTTATTGGCCGTAATAAAAAAGCAAAAAGATGATGAAAACAAAAAGATTTCTAAAAGTTCTGCTTGCCTGTCTCATGGCAGCGCTTCTTGCTTATTCCGGTGCCCTTCTGCTTGCGCTCCGCAATAAAAGAGAGTGTGACAAGATCCTCCAATACTACAACGAACGGTATGATCAGGAGCTTTACATAAAAGTGAATGAGGGACATTTTCTCCAATGGCTTTCTCTCCCGCCCGAAGCGGTGCATGATTTTGCTCAAACCATGTTGAGAAACCAAGATACGAGATTTCCGAATTATACGTTGCGGGAGGAAGATCTGCGAGACTGAACTCCAGGCAGACGCAGCAAGCACAATAAAAACAGAGTGAAACCCACAGGCAGCCAAATGTCTGTGGGTTTCACTTTATCTCGAAAAAGTATTGAGCAGGTCACAGCAAAAAAATGCCGCCCCGGCTGGGGCGGCAGAAGGGTTACCACAAATGGTACTTATTTGGATTTTTTGTTTGCTGCGATCGCGCCGGCAGCCGCGAGGGAAGCGATCCCTGCCATAACAGCCGCGTTGATCATGTCGCCAGCACCGGTGCCCGGGTTGTTCTTGTCGGTGTTGACACTGTTGCCATCGGATACGATGTTCTCGTCGATCACAGTGCCATCCTTGATCGCCTTGTCGGTGACAAAGAAGGTATCGAGCTTGTTGGTGCGGAACTCCAGGGTCTCATCCGCCGCATTGTAGGACGCGTTCAGCTTGTAGACGCGGCCGTTCGCATAGCGGTAGAGGTTCAGGTTCTCGTAGTCGTCCACGATGTCCGAGACATCCAGCGCGACCTTACCGGTCGAGTTGAAGGACGGTTTGCCGCCGAACCGGAAGAACTTGAAGTCCTGATCCGGATATTTTGCCATGATCTCTTTGACGCCAGCGTTGGTGAAGACCATGTTCTTGGTGGTCTCGTCGGTCACATTGACAGTGAACTGCCAGCCAGCGCCCGCCAGGGTGACGTTCTTATAGTCGTTGAGTTTTGCAATTTTGTTGAACTGCTCTTTGGTGATGACCGGGCGGTTGTTGTCGATCTCGACGATGTCGCCCTTGTCCAGATCATTGATGTAATCGTCGTTGCTCTCGTCATAGCCGTAGGAGAATTTGACCTCCTGGGTGAATACCGAGATGTTGTTGGATTTGCGGACCAGCTTGACGTTGTATTTTACGTCGATCGGCTTGGTCGGGGTGGTGTCCTTGGTCTCGACGATCAGGTAGTAAACCCCTTTGATCTCCTCGATCTTGAAGGTCTTGACGCCCGAAGCAGTCACACGGGTGTAGTTAAACTTGAAGTCCTTGAGCAGGTCGTCATTGACCACAACTTTTTTGCCGCCGATCTCGACATAGGCCGGGAAACGGTACTCCTTGCCAGGCTCGAGAAGGTCTTCGCCAAGAACAGTGCCATCCTCAGCCGAATGCAGGATCAGGGCAGAGGGGTCGCCCACCGGGGTCTCGTCCTCAGAGCTGGAAGAATCGTCCGAAGAGGTATCCGAAGAGCTGTTGTCGGAAGAGGTGTCCTCCGAAGAGACGTCCGAAGAGCTGTTATCGGAAGAGGTATCCTCCGAAGAAACATCCGAAGAGCTGTTGTCGGAAGAAGTATCCGAGGAAACGTCCGAAGAAGAAACATCCGAAGAGCTGGAGTTGTCAACGTCCTGGGGGTTTACATCCTCCGCAAGGGCGGTCACGCCGAGAGACATAGTCGCAGAAACTGCAAGCAGCATAGCAATCGCTTTTTTCATGGTTTAAGGTCCTCCTGAAAGAAAAAGTTTCGATCCGCAGCGCCCGTCGTCCGGGCCGCTTGGAACGTGTCTTAGTATACTAGAGCTCCAAGCGTTTTTCAAGAGGTTTTTGTTACCAGATTGTCATTTTTATTGTGCATATTATATAATTTAATTTATGATACGAAATCGAAAAATAGAAATAATAGATCATTTCTAAACATATACAGTGTTGTCTCCTAAACGCTTGGAACTGTGCTTCCAGAGGATAGCAAAAGGACGGGGATTTCCCCTGTTTTCTGGATGCCGGCCTGTTTTTTCCCAATTCAGATACCCCTAACCCCTCCCCGAGATACAAAAGGCTGCCGGACGATCTGTCCGGCAGCCTTTTCGGATACCTATATAAAAAACCGTTAAAAACCGAGATAGGTTTTGATGATTTCCAGATATTCGTCGGGATAAAAGCCAATTTCTCCCGTAAACCGGGTCAGTGCGATCAGTCCACCGTCCACTTCGGGGATTGAAGCGAGCATTTCTGCATTGTCCACCTTCAGCCCCCCGCCATAAACAACATCCATCCCGCCGGACACCTCTTTAATGTACTGTGCAATCATCTGGATGTAGGCGCGGTCGGGCGGCGTCTTGCCCGGCCCAATCGCCCAGACCGGCTCGTACGCGATCACAGCACCATTCCGGTCTGCCCCGTCCAGCCCGATCTCAATCTGGCTGCGGAGTACCTCCTGCCAGTTTGGCTGCTCCTCGCTGGTTTCCCCGATGCAGTAGAGGACCTGCAATCCGCGCGCCGCAGCCGCTTTGATTTCCCGATTGAGCAGGCGGTTGACCGCCGCCGGGTCGGTGACCCCGGCTTCCGCCAGTACCCCCGCTTTGTCGCGCCGCTCCTCGCAGTGGCCGATAATTGTGCTTTCACAGCCGAGCGCCTTCACGATCCCTGCCGGGCGGTTGCTGGTAAACGCGCCGAAGTTGCCGCCCACAGCGGCATCCTCGCGGTAAACGCTCTGGCTCCCCAGCTTGACCGCGCTGCCCTCGCACCGCGCCGCAGCCGCATTGAGCAGGTGCGCTTCCGGCAGATACATCACAAATTCAACCTGCTTGGGGTCATACTTCTGAAGCTGCGCCTGTGTTTCCCGGACGATCTGTCCGCCCCATTCCTGCAAAGGTGCAAGGCTGTTAACCCCGCCGTATACTTTCGGCAGGTCAAACCGCTTCAAATTTAGAAAGATGTGTTTCATTTGACATTCCCCCTTTTTCTGTTTTTTTCATTATACTCCGAAAGCGGTTGAAAAGTCCAGAAAATCTTGGAAATCCAAAGGATGGACACAGGGATCAGCCCTGCATTTCAGGGGGCCCCATGCTGGTAAAGGGTTACAAATGTGGTTTCAGGTTCCCTGAGAAGGGCGTGTGGACCGGCAAAAGCCGGAGAATCCCCCTTGCGAACCGTATATGAACGTGCTAAAATATAAAAAGTATCGCTGTATGATTACGCAGGAAAACTTTTGAGACAGGATGTGTTGTATATGATGGATATTCAAGTGACCCTGACCACCACGCCCAAACAAAAGCCCGCACAGGACAAGCTCAAGTTCGGGCATAACTTTACCGACCACATGTTCCTGATGAACTACGAGGCGGGAAAAGGCTGGCACAACCCGCGGATTGTCCCCTATGGCCCGATCCCGATGGACCCGTCCAGCTCCTGCTTCCACTACGCGCAGGAGATCTTCGAAGGAATGAAGGCATACCGCACTGCGGACGGGAAGATCCAGTTTTTCCGCCCGGAGGAAAACTTCAAACGCCTGAACAGCTCGTGTGAGCGCCTGGTGATCCCCAAGCTTGATGAAGCGCTGCTGCTGGAAGGGCTGAAAAAGCTGGTGGAGATCGACAAGGACTGGGTGCCCGATGCCCCTGCTTCTCTCTATATCCGTCCGTTTGTCATTGCGAATCAGGAGGTTCTCGGCGTACATCCGTCGGTGAACTATCTCTATTGCGTCATCCTGTCCCCCTCGGGCGCATACTATGCGAGCGGCCTTGCCCCGGTCAAAATCTACGTCGAGACCCGGTATGTGCGCGCCTCGAAGGGTGGCATGGGCGCCTGCAAAACCGGTGGGAACTATGCGGCTTCGCTGATCGCACAGGAGGAGGCAGAGCGTCAGGGCTATTCGCAGGTCCTCTGGCTTGACGGTGTGGAGCGCAAGTACGTGGAAGAGGTCGGCGCAATGAACGTCTTTTTCAAGATCGGTGATGAGATCGTCACCCCTGAACTGGACGGCTCGATTCTGCCCGGGATCACCCGCAAATCGGTGATCCAGCTGCTGAAGTCCTGGAACATGAACGTGACTGAACGTAAGCTGTCGGTCGAGGAGCTGGAAACCGCCGCGAAAAATGGTACGCTGAAAGAAGCATTCGGCACCGGTACGGCCGCGGTCATCAGCCCGATCGGAGAATTGAAGGTTGGGGATACCGTCACAGTCATCAACAACAACGAAATTGGAGAATTGAGCCAGAAGCTCTATAATACCCTTACCGACATCCAGTGGAGCCGGATCCCGGACCCGTTCGGATGGATCACCCCCTGCTGCTGATCCTGGAATTGAATAAAAGAGATAGGCCATCGCCCTGCCGGTATGATAACCGGCAGGGCGATGTTATTTGGAACCACATCTCGCCGCAGCGGATGGTTCAATATTCAAATCGGTACCGCTCAAACGCATTGATGATCTGGGTATCCCGGTAGGAGGAGCGCCGCTGGTAGCTGCGCCCATAGGTCATGTGGGTGTGGCCATGCACAAAATAGCGGGGGTTGTACCGCTCGAGCAGGGCGTTGAATGCCCGGAAGCCGGTGTGCGGCAGGTCTTGTCCATCCCCGAGTTGGTAGGCAGGGGAATGGGTCAGCAGGATGTCGAATCCGCCGTACCGCTGAAGCTGAAACCACAGCTTGCGCACCCGCCAGTCCATCTGGCGCTGGGTGTACTGGTTGGTCCCCGGCTTATACCGCATCGAACCGCCCAGCCCAAGGATGCGCACCCCCTTATGGACATAGAGCCGGTCCTCGACACAGATACAGTTGACCGGCGGTTCGGCAGCATAGCAATCGTCATGGTTGCCGTGGACATAGAGGATCGGCGCGGGAGAGAACGTCCCGAGGAAAAGCAGGTATTTGGGGCTAAGATCCCCACAGGAGAGGATCAGGTCTACCCCTTCGAGTTTGCTCGGCTCATAATAATCCCAGAGCGACCGGCTTTCCTGATCGGCAATTGCGAGAATATTCATCGCTGCCCTCCCAATTCCTTTCCGTTTTTCTGGCTGGACGGGAGGTTCTTCCCGATCACGCCCTGAATCTGGACAAGATCGCGGGCCGACTGGGTGAGCGATGCAAGATCAGGGAACGAGCCAACCACATTGTCTGCCAGCCAGTCGATCCGGATGATTTCGTCCGGGGCCAGGCAGTTGTTGGGGTCTTTTTGTATCATGCCCGACTGCGAATAGAGTATCCCAGCAAACGGGTTGAAATCGCTGGTGGTGATCGTCCGGCGGAGCAGTTCGATCAGCCGCAGCGTGCCGATCGGGAGGGTGCGCGAGTAGAATACGTCGATCACCCCGGCGGACATCCCCCACCAATAGTTGATCGCGCGGGTGGAATTGGGGGATGCTTCCGATTTCCACGATCCATCCAGGATACTGCGGACAATCCGCTCATAAAAGATTCCCCACTGCCAGACTGGGAGCGCGAGACTGGTCAATTTATCGCCATCCACATGGCACAGTCCAAACTGCCGGGAAGGGTTCGGGGAACGGACCATATCCTGGTTGGAGATAATGCTGATCCCCTTTTCCTGGAATGCCCGCTGGACGTCCCGCCCCTCGACGGTTGACCACTCCAGATAGACCTTTGCGCGCGGATTGACCATCTTTGCGCCGAGCGCGAAAGCGTTGATGTTCGCCCCCATCCCGTAGATGGGATAGTCGGCGATATAACCGATCTTCCCGTTTTCGGTGAGTGCGCCTGCGATCGCCCCGGTGAGGAATTTCGCCTCGTACATCCTTCCGTAGTAGGTGCGGATCGACGGATGGGCGAAGGTGAGCGAGCAGTTGAGGAACCGGATTTCCGGATGTTCGACAGCCGCTTTCAGGGTTGCACCGATCAGGCGCGGCGTGGTGGTAAAGATTACCTGGCTTCCCGCGTCGATCGCCTCTGCGATCCGCTCGTCTGCGCCAAGGTCATTGGCGCGGTCAAAACAGCAGGTCTCCACCTGGCCGGGGAAGGCGTGTTCCAGATGAAGCCGCCCCATCTCATGGTTGTAGGTCCAGCCCGAATCATCGGTGCTCTTGGCGTGGACGAATGAAATTTTGAGATGGGATTGTCCGGCCGACAGGAACAGCTTGTGCAGCAGGTTTTTCTGCGGCGTTTCAGCGGGCTGCATGGAGAGGTCGACAGGCTTCTGGTTTTCCAGCACGAGGAATTCATCCCAGACCTTTGCAATATTTGCTTTCAGCTCGTTCGGTGTGCTTTGCAGCAGGGCGGGATACCCGTAGATATCCAGATAGGTGAGCAGCGCGTCGCCGGTCGTGATTGGCAGCAGGTTGCCGTTTCGTGCCTCGTATGCCTTGGAAAAACTGATGTAGGCCGAACGGAACTGCCGTTTTTCGGTTTCGTCCCAGACATGCGATGCATCCAGTTCCAGTGCGGCAAGCAGGCTCTGGAAACATCCTTCCCGGCTGAACCAGAGATAATTGATGCCGGTATAGTGGTAAAACTCCAGAAATTCGTAGTAGATTTTGCTTTCGACTGAATCATTGGGTGTGGGCAGGATACGGGTCACGACTGCGGGGATCGACACCGCGTCAAAATATTTCAGTACGCTCACCCGTTTATGTCCCTCAAGCACATAGAACCGGTTCATGAACTCGTACGCCTTGATTGGATCGCGGATGCCCTCTTCCAGATGGGCGTCACAGAGGGCGCTCCATTTGGAGGCAAACTCGGAGTCCTCCTCGAGCAGGGGCATGAAATTGCGTGCGAAAGCGGTTTTCCGTCCGGCGGTCTTGGTGCCGAAAATCCGCTCGGTAGGCAGGTCCACCAGCCCCAGGCTGACCTCCCCGCGGGTTTGCGCGTTGACAAGGATGTCGTCCAATACCTGCGGATAGGGGTAGACACCGCGCGAAACACAGCTGCGGTACTCTTTTTGTCCCAGACGCAGGGCTTTTTTATAATCTTCCAATGCCATAAGTGTTCCCTCCTCAATCATTCGAGGGCTCCGCCCCTCGACCCCGCCACCTTTGAAAAGGTGGACGAAACTTTTAGAACCTGTATTCATCATCAGGGGATGCCAGATAAACAAGGGATTTTGCTGCCCTGCAAGGAGAAAAAACGCAGACAATACCTTTGTGTATTGCAAGGTTTTTAACGCAGCAAGCCGGCAAAAGGCCCGATCAGACGGCATCGAATGGTGATGAATAAGAGTCCTTCATTCAGAAAAAGAAAGTTTTTTTGGATTTTTTTACTGCTGCCGCACTGTGAGCCGCTTAGAATCTAACGATTTGCTTGAAAGTCCAAATACTCTTGTGCGCTTTCTTTGATGCCTTTATCTACATCTGCCCTTCCGGTGATTTCTTTCAAAATATCCATAAATTCCTCTGTACGGGCCCCGGCATTGATGCACCTGTTCAGCATCCAAACGGTTGTACTCGTTGGGGTTCTTTTTACGGATGCGGCAAGGGCGTTTTCGTATTCCCCATCGAATTGTTCGATAAAATGCACAATTGCACCAGGATCGCCAAAATAGGCTACAGGATGTCGTTCGAACAGCTGTAATAATGGCTCAACTGCTTCCGATTGATAGCCCGCATTCGTAATAGCGTCTATACTGTCATACATTATAAGTGTATCGGCCTCATCATATTCGTCAATAGATGCCTCAATCTTTGCAATCTCCTGCTCTAAAATTTCCATATCCATTCATCCTTCGTAAATCCCGATTTGTCGAATTGGTATGAGCAAAGTATATCACTATCAAAAATCATCCGTCAGCTATTGCAAGATAGAGGTTTGTTAAAACGACCTTTCTACATTACAGTTCAGTATAACCAGTATAATATAAGAGCGGCATGAGAGCAAGGCAAAAACAAAAAAAGGATGGGTAAAAAAAGAAAAAGGACCGGCTGACACAAAGGAACAGCCGATCCGGAAGGGGGGACAAGGTTAGTGCAGGACGTTGATAAAGATGGTCAGGATGCCGGAGTTGAAGAAGTCGATAAACAGGCTTCCGACCAGTGGGACGATAAAGAACGCTTTGGGTGCAGGGCCAAACTTCGAGGAGACCGACTGCATATTTGCCATTGCGTTGGGGGTTGCGCCCATACCGAATCCGCAGTTTGCGGCAGCGAGGACAGCAGCCTCATAATCGCGCCCCATCACGTTAAAGGTGACAAAGGTTGCATAAACAGCCATGAGGAGTGTCTGTGCGAGCAGCATTACGACGAGCGGAAGTGCCAGCGCCGCCAGCTCCCAGAGCCGCAGGGACATCAACGCCATTGCGAGGAATACCGACAGGCCAACCGAGCCGCAAACCTCGATTTCACGTTCGGGGAGGCTCATTTTTTTCAGGTCGCAGACATTGCGGATCAGCGCACCGATCAGCATTGCACCGATATAGGTCGGGAAGGTGAGATTGATGCTTTTAAAGAAGTTATAGACGATCGAACCGATGCCCATCGCGATAAAGAGGATCGCGATTGCATTCATAAACCGGTCGGTATCTACCTCATGGACTTCCGGAAGAACCTCTTCCAGAACGGTTTCCTCCTGCTCGGAATACTGGTTGCAAACCGGTTTCAGGCCGCGCTTGACGATCAGTCGGTTGGCGATCGGGCCGCCGATCAGGCTGCCACCGATCAGCCCAAAGGTGGCGGAAGCGATTGCGACAGTGTTTGCGCCCAGCACACCCAGATCGTTTTCAAACAGCGGTCCAAACGAACCGGCAGTGCCGTGTCCGCCGACCATCGGGATCGAGCCGGTGCAGAGGCCAAGCAGTGGATCAAGATTGAACACACCTGCCAGCAGGACAGCCAGCACATTCTGGAGCACAACCAGCACGATGGCAACCGCCAGGAAGATGAACACCTGGACACCGCCTTTTTTCAGCAGGCGGAAGCTCGCGGTGAAACCGATGCTGCAGAAGAATACGGTCATAAAGACACTCTGCAGGGTGTCGGTCAGGTTGAGGACGAGCACACCGCTCGTCCTCAGCCCGAGGTTGATCAGAGCGAAGATCAGCCCGCCGATGACCGGAGCGGGGATACAGAACTTGCTGAAAAAAGATACATTTTTCCTTATGTAGCATCCCAGGAAATAAAAGATAACGGCCAGTGCTACGGTTTGATACATGTCAAGCGATAATTCCATACATTCTCCTCCACACATCTTAGATTTTGGATTTGTTTCTATTTTATGAATAAGTTACATAGAATCTCAAAAAAAATCAAAAATTTTGTGGAAAAAGAAAGGGTTTGTAACAATCGACAAATTTCGATTTTTTAAATTGTTAAAAACGTATCATAGTTTTTGTATAATTATAATAAAAAATTGCAAAATGTAAAAAACATACGCCGGGCTGGATAGGAAATACATCAGCCCGGCGTATACTTTTCATTTAGTCATCGTTGTCAATAATGTTGAGTCCGCTCCGGGTTTTGCGTCGATTGGGGCGCTTGACAGTGGAGCGGTCTTCGTCATCCAGATTGATCGAGCTGCTCCCATGCATCGCATTGCAGGGGCCGCCGTCATAGGACTTTTTGTACCAGCCGGTCGCCACGGTCGTGCATTCGCCTCCCGCGATACCGCCGCTCTCGACACAATAGGTTTTTTCCTCAACCAGGTCGGAAATCGGGAAATCTTTTGGTTCGAGGTTCTGATGGAGCGGCTCCATCAGCTGGCGGTAGATAATCGGCGGCGGGTAACTGTAGTAGGTGATCCGCTCGGGAGTATCGAAGCCGAGCCAGACCGCAGTAACATAATAAGGGGTAACGCCCATGAACCACTGGTCGCGGTCATCGTCGGTGGTACCGGTCTTGCCTGCAACCGGGATGCCCTGCACCTGCTGGAAGCGGGCGGTCGTACCGGTTCCGTACGGGCCTCCGGTGACCCGCTGCATCAGCTTGTTAATGATGGTCGAAGTTTCCTCCGAGATCACCCGGCGCGGGGTGGTGTCCTTCTCAAGGATCAGGTCACCGGTCGCATCGAGCACCTGCGTATAGGAATATGGCTTGGTGAAATAGCCGCCGTTGGCGAAAATCTGGTAAGCGCCCGCCATTTCCAGTGGAGAAACGCCGTTGGTCAGGCCGCCGAGCGCCATCGGGAAGAGATCCACGTCCGAAAAGACCACGCCATTCGAGACATACCGGTCCACGAGAGAGTCCATTCCGAGCTTGTCGTGCAGGAAATCGAACACCTTGCGCGGGGTGACCAGCTCAACCAGTTTGACCGGGATGGTGTTGGTAGAACGCTGGATCGCCTCATCAATCGTGATCGGGCCGAGATAGGTGCGGTAGTGGTTGACCGGCCAGCCCACCAGATTTTTCAGGCTTTCCTCGTCATTTTCCTCCTCGCCGCCCGCGGCCTTGGCACTGGATTTCACCGGGGTATCGTCCAGCTTGGTCGACCAGGTGACAATGTCGTTTTCAATCGCCTGCAGATAGGCGGCAATCGGCTTGATCGACGAACCGCACTGGCGGGTCATTCCGGTTGCGCGGTTAAATTCGCGCATACCCTTCTTTTCGCCGATGCCGCCCGCCATGGCAAGCACCTTGCCGTTCGGGTCAGTGATGACGCAGGCAGACTGCGGATAGGTCGCATTGCCCACTGCGGGGAAGTTGGCGGCATCGCTGTAATACTGGGTGACCCAGTCCTGCATCTGGGTGTCGATGGTGGTATAGATGCGCAGGCCGCCGCCATTGACCATCTGCTGGGCGGTTTCATAGGTGTAGCCATACTCGTTCATCAGGTCGTCGATGACCTCTTCGATCACATGGTCCACAAAATAGCTGTAGACCGGCGAAACCTGCGCCTGTGCGACCTCGGTATGGAACACCAGTTCTTCGTTGATTGCGTCTTCATACTCCTTCTGGGTGATCCGCCCCTGGTCGAGCATCTCCCAGAGGATGTCCTCCTGACGATCCTTGTTGTGCTCCGGATAGAGCAGAGGATTATAATAGGTAGGGTAGTTGGTAATCGCGATGATCGACGCACACTCAGCGAGCGAAAGGTCCGAAAGGTCCTTGGCGAAATAGGTGTTTGCCGCCGCTTTGGCGCCGTAGGCGTGATTGGAGAAAAACACCACATTGAGATAGGCGGTGACAATCTGCTCCTTGGAATAGTGCTGCTCGAGCTTGAGGGCGCGGAAAATCTCCTGCACCTTGCGCTCGATGCGGTAGTCATCATCGCCGGTGATATTTTTAATCAGCTGCTGGGTGATAGTCGAGCCACCGAACGAGGCGCGTGAGGGAAGGAACAGGTTGACGGTCGCGCCAATCGTACGTTTCCAGTCAACGCCGTGATGTTCCCAGAACCGTTTGTCCTCGATCGCAACCAGCGCGTCCACCATATGTTTTGGGATCTCTGAGTAATCTTTGATCGGGATGCGGTTTTCTGCGGTTTGGAGCTGCTGTAGTTCCTTGGGCAAACCGGTTTCAGGGTCGATCTCGTCTCCCGCATAGATAATAGAGGTGTATTTCATCGTCACATCATCCAGCGTGATCTGCTCATCCGCGTTGATATAGCGCAGGATGTAGACGGTCAGCACCGATGCAACAATACAGCCAGTAATAATCATGACCATAATCAACGCAGCGATAAACCGGAAAAAGTTCCCGAACGCTGCGGCAACGATACTGCCGGCCGAACGTCGTTTTTTGTGAGCACTCATCGGTAAGGAATCTCCTCCTGTCCAAAAGGCTGGGGTCTTTAATAACCATTATAGTATAACATACTTCCATGATAAAGTGTTACCATTTTTTAAACGAAATTTCGGGGAAATGCCCATATTATAATGGAAAAGTTGCCCGGTTGTATATTTCATCCAAACCTCGTCAAAAATAGGTTCAGCCGCTGTATCGTGAAAGCGGTTAGGCGGCTTCTGCCAGTTTCAAAGAGGAGCAGGTTGTTTTCCAGCAACAAGTGTTTCCCCGCATGTTATAGGATGCCTATGGGATATGTAATGCGGGACAGCGCTGCCACAGGCTTCCAAAGAGTGTTCGGATTCTATGATAGATGAGGTGTTCCCCATGAGAAATGCAATATTACTTACCCTGATCGGCGTGGTGCTGGTCTCGATCATCACGATTGCGGCGGCGCATGCATCCCCGGTGGAAGCCCCGCCCGAGCTGGCCGCCTCCAGCGAACCACGGCCTCCTGCCCATAGGGATACCTCCGGTTACCCATATCTGCTGCGCACCTATGATGGAAAACTCGCAGTCTTTACGGATGATCTGGTCGAGCCGGACCTTGTGTTTGATGTTTATGTGCAGTCGCTCCCTGAATATGATCGGAAAGAACTGGAGCGGGGGGTCCGGGTGGAGAATTACCAGAAGCTTACCGCCTTAATTGAGGACTATATCAGCTGAAAAGGCGGGAATGCTCCTACGCGGATAGCTTGTTACCGGTTTGTTATTTTTGGCTCGCAACTGTTACCGTTTTGTAACCACTTTGTAACCGAAAAAGGAGGATTTCAGAGGCGTGACAGGATATAATGTAATCAAGGTTAAGGGCTACGGTAAACGGCCCGAAACCCTCCTGAAAAATCAGTTTCAAAATCGTAGGGTCTGATCAGCCTTGCAACACTCAACACAATAAAAAGCGGTTGTGCCAGCAACCGCTTTTTTGCTGCCCAAATTCCCAAAAAGAGTTGTAAAACGCCCGCAGGATGGATGAAATCAGCGGGCGTTTTGTTGTTTTTGGCTGAATTTATACAAACAGGAATATTTGTTAAACAAATAAAGCGCCTTCGGAAGGCTAGGGCCATAGCTCCCACAATGGTATCCATTTGCGTTAAAACAGTTGTTAGGGGGCCATCCGCCCCTGTTTTTTCTGGTAGGATTCATAGAGGAGATAAAGCCCGTCGAGCATGAGCGACCGGTCGATCGCGAGGAAGATGTCGGTTTCGTCCCCGACCAGTTTGGCAAGCCCGCCGGTGGCGACGACCCGCACGTCACCGCCCATCTCACGTTTCATCAGGCTGACAATGTTGCGGACCGCCCCGACATATCCGTTGACCGCCCCGGACTGGAGGCTGGTGACGGTATTGCGCCCGATCACCGACGCGGGGCGCACCAGTTCGACCCGCGGGAGCTTGGCCGCTTTGGTGAAGAGCGCGTCCATCGAGATTTTGATGCCCGGATAGATGGCGCCGCCGAGGTACTCCCCCGCAGGACCGATTGCATCAAAGGTGGTAGCGGTGCCGAAATCGACCACGATCAACGGTCCGCCATACTTTTTATATGCAGCGATCGCAGCGACCAGACGGTCGGCGCCCACATCCCGCGGATTGTCGTAGCAGTTCACAATGTCAAAGGGGAGGTTGTCCCCCACGATCAGCGGTACCTTATTATAAAAGTATTTTTTGACTGCGTTGGTGATCGAGTACATCACCTGGGGCACGACCGAAGCGATCACAATGTCGCTGATGTCCCGGCGGTCGAGGCTGTTCTCCTGAAAGAACTGGCTGGTAAACAGCCCAATCTCATCCGAAGTGATGTCGCGGTTGGTGACCAGGCGGAACGAAGCAATGATCTCATTCCCACTGAAGACCCCAAATTCCATATTGGTGTTGCCGATGTCGATTGCGAGCAGCATAGCGCTACCTCCATAAGGATTTGATAGGATAGAAGTGGCTCCAAAACCGCATAGGAATTTGAAACCGTTTGGTCATAAGGCTTATTTTATAGCGTATCCCCCTGCCCGTCAATAGGAATCGGTATAATTTTTGTGAAATTTTGGAGGGAGGCAAAAAGAGAGATGCTGTGAAGAGACGGTTTTTTTGGATCCGGGAGAATTTTGCCGAAAAGATATTGACGTCCGGCAGCGAAACTGCTATACTAAATAGGCGTTCTTTGCTAGTGTAGCACAGTCGGTAGTGCAGCGCATTCGTAATGCGCAGGTCGCCTGTTCGAGCCAGGTCACTAGCTCCAAACCCCTCGAAACCTCGGGTTTCGAGGGGTTTTTTGCGTTCTGAAAACACCAGTTTTTTGGAAATTATGAAAAGGGATGGGCGTGGAAAACCGCATCTGGCCTTGCAGCAGGATATCTGGATAAAAAAGGTCTCAATATTTTCGTTATTTAATGCGAAAAAACAGTATTTTTATTCTGATTCGTTCCATGCTACAATGAAAATAACAAAAGCAGAGGGGGATACAACAGAATCTGCACACTTTGCAGTAGAAACCGGCAATGGAGGGAAAGAAAATGGCAATTTCGTATGTGAAAAAGGATGCGATCCGGCTGGAGATGAAACAAGGGTTCGGACAGGCCGAGCTTCTGGCGGGCAGTTATCAAGGCGGGGTGCGCGCCTACCGGTGCAGGCTAGACGCAGGATGCCAGGTCAGCCCGGAGATGGTTGAAAACACCTTGCAGGTGTTCTGCCTGACAGATGGCAAAGGCGCGATTATCACCCCGGAGCGGGCGTACTGCATTGATGAGGTCTCGTTTTATGTCGCTGACCCGGACTCCCATTTTACCTTTCACGCGGCAACCGATATGACGTACACGATGTTTGTTGTGGAGCAGAAGCCTGCGGACCTCGAACGGTTCCATGCGTTCCATATGAAGCTGCCGTTCTTCAAGGGACTGTCCCAGTGCACCGAATACTGCCAGGACTGCAAATCCGCAAGTTCCCGGAGCTTTTCAGTCATTCCAACCAAGCGGCTCTGCCGGGTCCTGATGGGGGTTGGCGAGGCGTCTGCGGAGAACAGTACCCAGCCCGAAGGGTGCTTCGAAAAGGGCCATCCGGCGGTTGCCCAGTGGAATGTCCCGTTCGGGGACACCGAGATGCTCCTGACGGTGGACGGGGAAACAGTGGAACAGGAAAGCGGCGATTTCAGCTATGTACCGGCGGGCCTGGACCACTCGCTCCAGTGCAAACCGGGCAGGAATATTCACTATATCTGGTTCGAACACTATGTGCAGGAGAGGGATTATCTGGTCAGCTATCCCCGGAGCTGACCGCAGGCAGGAGGAGGTTACACATGAACGGACAAGCGCGGTATATCCCGGTGGAATCCCCGTTCCGTTTGGCGGTGATGAACTGCCACTACATCAAATTCCCGCTGACCTGTTTTCTGGATGCGGCAAAGCGGTTTGGATTCCGGGAAATTGAGCTGTTTGGTGCGATGCCCCATTTCTTTCTGGACGATGTGGACGGCCTGCTGGTTGAGCAGGTGATCTGCGAATGCCAGAAACGCGGCCTGAAGCTGTCCAGTTTCTGTCCGGCACAGGGCGCCTACCCGATGAATATTGCGATCGATGAGGAGCCAATCCGCCGACGCACCGTCCGAATGCTGAAAAAGGCGCTGCGGATCGCCGGGAAGATGGGCTGCGAGACCATGCTGGTTTCCCCCGGATTCGGGTACCATAACCAGAGCAGGGAAATCTCATGGGCGCACAGCCGCAGATCCCTTGAGGAGCTGGCGGATACCGCGCAGGAGAACAACGTCGTCATCACCATCGAACCGCTGACCCCGACCACAGCCAATCTGGTGAATACCAGCCGGGAGGCAGCGCAGATGATCCGGGAGGTCAACTCCCCGTTCCTGAAAAGCATGATGGACATCGGCGTGATGAACTATATGGACGAGTCGGTTGACGAGTATTTTCAAAATCTGGGCAGCGACCTGCGCCACATCCATTTCACCGACGGGCCGGGCGCGCATGTTGCCCTGGGGGACGGCAGCTTCCCGATGGCACGCTATCTGGAGGAGATCCGACGAAATGGATATACCGGTATCCTGTCGTTCGAGATCAATGACAAGCGTTACCTGCTCAACCCTGATGAGGCGCTGCGCAAGAATGTCGCGTGGCTGAAAGACAACGGCCTGAGCGGCTAGGGGACGCTTCACATCCGCAGGAAGTTTTTTCTCTTGTAATTTGGAAACCGCAGCCTTTGAAAAAGGCTGGTGAAACTGTTCGCCGCGATAAAAACGAAAGGGAGATGATACGAGTGAACACCAAAAAGCTGTTGCTGCGCTACTGCGACCTGATTGATCTGGTGGTGGAATTTGCGTGGCGGATTGCAGCGGCATTGTTGGGGCTGCTGATGTCTGCGCTGGCGGTCCAGATCTTCCGCCGCACCCTTTTCAAGGCGCCGATCTTCGGCATTGAGGAGGGCGTCACAGCCGCTATGGTCTGGTTTGCGGCGCTCGGTGCGGTGGTGGTGACCCGTCAGAACGGCCACGCACAGGTGGAATTTTTCCTGCGCTTCCTGCCGGGACAGGTGAAAAAGGCGGTTAATGCGCTGGCCTATCTGTTGGGCGGGATGGTCAGCGTGCTGATGGTAGAAGGCGGGCTTCGGCTCTACCGGGTACAGGCTAAGGCGGTGCCGCAGGGCGGGCTCCCGTTCGGACGTGTCTACTACTATGCGCTGCCGATGATCGTGATGGGGATTCTGCTCGTGCTGGTCTGCCTGAGCCAGATCCTCCGCATCTATGTGCAGGATGAAAAGGCCAGAGAAGGAGGGGATATGATATGAGCATCTGGGTCTATCTGATTCTGTTTCTGGTGCTGATGCTGCTGGACGTGCCGATCTCGTTCTCGATGATGACCACCACCGCACTCTACTGCTTTGAGACAGCGACCAATTTCAGCCTGTTTGCGAATACCATGTCCAACGCGATGGCTGGTTTTACCATGCTGGCAATCCCCACCTTTATCTTTGTCGGCTCCTATATGAACCTGCTCGGATTCTCGGACGACATCTTTGACTTTGCGAAAGCGCTCGTGGGGCACCGGACCGGCGGCCTGGCACACGCCAATGTGCTGGCGTCGATGATCTTCGCGGGCATGAGCGGCAGCGCAATCGCGGATGCGGGCGGGCTTGGCGCGATCGAGGTCAAAGCGATGACCGACGCAGGCTATGACGACGGCTTTTCCGCCGCGGTCACCGCAACCAGCGCCGGCATTGGGCCGATTATCCCGCCGAGCATCAGCTTCGTCATCTATGGGTCGATGACCTCGATCTCGATCCTCACCCTGTTTATGGCGGGTTTCCTCCCGGGCGTCCTGATGGGGGCCAGCCTGATGGTTATGTGCTATATCATGGCCAAGCGGAACCCCGAAATCGCACCGACCACCCCGAAACAGCCGCTGATGGCCGCGCTGAAAAGCGGTGTGAAGGCGCTGCCGGCGCTGGGTGCACCGGCGCTGCTGCTGGGCGGCATGAGCGGCGGCATGTTCACCGCTACCGAAGGCGGCGTGATGGCATCGGTCTATGTGGTCGTGCTTTCGCTCATCTACCGCCGGTTCTCGTTTAAAAACCTCTGGGAGACCCTGCGCTCCTCAGTGACCACCACCACGATGGTCCTGTTCATGATGGGCGCCGGGCAGATTTTCAACAATATGATTACCACCTGTGGCCTGATGGGCAAACTGCTGGACGGTATGATGAGCCTGAGCAACCCGTTCCTGGTGCTGCTCGCACTGGATGCGATCCTGTTGTTCGAGGGCTGCTTCATGGGCGGCAGCTCGATCCTGATCCTGATGACCCCGTTCATCATGAGCCTTTCACTTGAGATGGGATTCGATCTGGTGCATCTGGGCGTCGTGCTGGTGCTCACCACCATGATCGGAGGCACCACCCCGCCGATGGCCCCGGCGCTGTTCACCACCTGCAAATGCTGCAACGTCAGCTTTGAGAAGGCGCTGCGGCCTGCACTCTGGCTGCTGATCCCGCTTGCGGTCCTGCTGCTGATGCTCACCTATATCCCCGCGCTTTCCACCGCAGTCCCGTCCCTGTTGGGATTGATGTAAAACACAAAGCACCCATTTTCAAGACCCAATCATAAAGGAGGATATTCTTATGAAAAAGGCACTATCCCTGTTGTTGGCACTTTGCTTAACAGGCGCCGCCCTCAGCGGCTGCGGCGGTTCCTCGAGCGCGAGCAGCGCACCGGCTTCCAGCCAGCCCGCCAGCTCGGCGGCTGCGCCCAGTGAGTCGGCTCCGGCCAGCCAGCCTGAGGCAGCAGGCCCCACACCGGAAAAACCGATTACGCTGAAATTCGGCAACTCGAGCGCGCCGGACAAGCTCGGCAGCGTTGTGATGGAAACGTTCTGCGCCAATGTCACCGAGCGCACCAACGGCGCGGTAGTCTGCGAATGGTATCCGGCCAGCCAGCTCGGCAACGGCACCGCACAGATCGAAGCGACGATGGCAAACAACCAGGGCGGCGTTGCCACCGCGCTCGACTCCTATTCCACCTGGTGCAACGACCTCGGCATCCTGTCGGTCCCGTTCCTGTTCGAGGATGCGGACTCGGTACTTGAATTCATGGCGTCTGAAAAGGGACAGGGGATGCTGGATTCACTCGCAAACGACGCGAACCTCAAGGTCCTGAACTATGAGTTTGTCCGTCTGCCCCGCGTGCTGATCTCCACCGAGGACATCACCCATCCGGAAAACCTCAAGGGCAAAAAATTCCGGGTCGCAAACATCCCGCTCCAGGCGAAGATGTTCCAGTATTGGGGCGGCACCGTCAACCAGATCGGCTTTAACGAGTATCCCGAAGCGCTGATGCAGGGGGTTGTCAATGCGGGCGAGACGAGCAGCGAGTCGTTCTCGACCTCCAAGTTCCACCTCTACGCGCCCTATATCGCGGAAGTCAACTTCCAGTACCCGCTCGACTGCATCGTCATGTCAAACGAGGCGTTTCTCTCGCTCAGCCCCGAGCAGCAGCAGATCATGCTTGACTGCGCGCAGGAGGCTGCGGACGAGTACAACGAAAAATGCTATGCGGAGTTCGAAGCATACCGCCCCACGATGATCGAAGAAGGCGCAGTCTTCCTCGACATTGACCGCAACGAGTGGATCGAAAACATGCAGGGATTCTATACCCAGCTTGAGGAGGAATCCTTCTTCAACGATCCGGAGCTGATCGCCTATGCGACAGCAATGAAACCCTGACTGGATAACCAGACAATGGGACAAAAACTCTGTTGAAAGATCGAGTTTTGCACCGGCGGAGGTCGGCTGCTGCGTCGGCCTCCGCTTTTTGCGCCCAAAATCAGGAAGAACCCCCTCTGTTTCATATCCATTACAACGTTTCGCCAGCCTGTTCAAAGGCTGCGGTTTCCAAAGGCAGAGCCTTTGAGCGCACCCCACAGGGTACGCAACGCGTTCTCCTGTGAAGCGCATGTTGCAAGTAAAAAAGCTCCCCGAACGGAGGGCGGCAGATATGAAACAGGATTTCAAGATGGAAAGAAAGGTGATACAGCCATGAGTTACATGATAGGCGTGGATGTTGGCGGTACCTTTACCGACCTGTCCGTGTTCAACACCCAAACCGAGCAGATTTTCAACTACAAGCTCAGTTCCACCCCACAGGACCCGTCCCAGGCGATCGTAACCGGCATCGAGACGCTGCTTGGACTGCTCGGAATGCAGGCGGAGCAGATTTCCTACCTGGCGCATGGTACCACAGTGGCAACCAATGCTCTGATCGAAAAGAAGGGCGCGCGCATCGGGATCATCACCACCGAGGGCCTCAAGGACCTGATGGAGATCGGCTGGCAGAAGCGTCCCAATCTTTACGACCTGCTCCGCCCCAAGGCACAGAGCATCGTCCCCGCAGGTTTGAAATGCGAGGTACCCGAGCGCATCCTCTGCGACGGCTCGGTCAAAACCCCGCTCGACGAGCGGGCTGCCATCCGGGTGATCCGCTATCTGAAAAAACAAAAGGTACAGGCAATCGCGGTCTGCACCCTGTTCAGCTACCTCAACCCGGTCCATGAAAACCGCCTCAAGGAGCTGATCCGGGAGCATTTTCCGGAGGCTTACGTTTCGGTTTCCCACGAGCTGGTCCACGAGTTCCGGGAGTATTCCCGCATGAGCACCACCGCCCTGAACGCCTACCTGGGACCGGTCATGAAGGAGTATGTCCGTCACTTCGAGGAATCGGTCAAAAAGGTCGGGGTCAAGGTCAGCCCGTATGTCACCCAGTCGAACGGCTCGATCATCTCGATCAGCGAAACGATCG
This sequence comes from Anaerotruncus sp. G3(2012), assembly GCF_000403395.2. Classification (GTDB taxonomy): domain Bacteria; phylum Bacillota; class Clostridia; order Oscillospirales; family Ruminococcaceae; genus Anaerotruncus. The sequence continues at coordinate 163,216 of NZ_KE159668.1, forward strand.
ACTGTCCGATCAAGACCGCGGTTTCCGGCCCGTCGGCAGGCGTGATCGGCGCGGCCTATCTGGGCGGGCTGTGCGGCCTGCCGAACATCATCACCTTCGACATGGGCGGCACCAGCATCGACGTCAGCCTGATTGAGGACGGAAAGCCCCAACTGAGCAACGAACGGCTGGTCGAAGGCTATCCGGCCCGTATCCCGATGATCGACATCATCACGCTGGGCGCGGGCGGCGGCTCGATCGCCAGAATCGACGAGGGCGGCGCCCTCAAGGTGGGGCCGCAGAGCGCGGGCGCGACCCCGGGCCCGGCCTGCTATATGCGCGGGGGCGTCAACCCGTGTGTCACCGACGCCAACATCCTGCTCGGCAAGCTCAACCAGAAGAAGATTCTGGGCGGGCGGATGGAGGTCGATCTGGAGCTTGCGAAACAGGCGATCCAGACCTGCATCTGTGACCGTTCCTCCCTGAGCCTTCCGGAAGCCGCTGCCGGGATCATCAGCGTCGTGAACTCAAACATGATGCGCGCCATCCGGATCGTCAGCGTGGAGCGCGGCTACGACGCGCGTGACTTCGCACTCATGGCATTTGGCGGCGCGGGTCCGCTCCATGCTTGCGAGGTCGCGGAGGAACTGGGCATCCGGAAGGTCCTGATTCCGCCCAACCCCGGCACCCTTTGCAGCCTCGGGCTTCTGATGGCCGACACCCGGTTCGACCTCTCACGTTCCCGCATCATGCTCGCCCAACCCGAAAACATCCCCGCGATCAACACGGTTTTACAGGAGATGATCGAAGAGGGCAGCGATCTGCTCGACCGGGAAAAAATCCCCGCCGCACAGCGCAGCTTCTCCGCCTCGGTGGACGCGCGGTATGAGCGGCAGAACTACGAAATCAACATCCCGCTGCGGGAGCCTGCGGTCACTGAGGAGATTCTCGGGGAGGCAATCCAGCAGTTCCATGCGGCGCACGAGAAAAATTTTGGGTACAGCAACGAGGCATTCCATGTGCAGCTGGTCAACTTCCGGCTGTCTGCGGTCGGAGAAGTCGAAAAACCCGCTCTGGTCTGTAAGCCGCTCGAGCCGGATGCGGCTCTGCCTGCGCCGCAGGAGATCCGGCAGGTACTGTTTGTCGGGGAGAAGGATTACATCTCCACGCCGGTCTATCACCGCGACGGGTTTGTCCCCGGCCTGCAGGCGGAAGGCCCGATGATCATTGAGCAGATGGACTGCACAACCGTCATCCCGCCCCACTGGAGCATCTTCACCGACGGGTACCTCAATCTGCATGTCAATTACAAGGGAGGCGAGGAACAGTGAGCACAAAGCGGAATCCGGTCGATCCGGTTACAGTCGAAATCGTGGGGAACCTGATGCTCTCGATCGCGGAGGAAACCTGCCTTTCGATCATCAAGAGCGCCTATTCCACCAACATCAAGGAGCGGCGGGACGTTTCTGCCGCGGTGGTAGGCCCGGAGGGGGATCTCGTGGCGCAGGCGGACTATCTGCCGATCCATCTGAACGCCTTCCTCACCTTTATCCCCTATATCTACCAGCATTTCGACCGGGCCAAAATCCGTCCGGGCGATATGTTCATCGGCAATGACCCCTATCACGGCGGCGGCAACCATCTGCCCGACATCGTGGTGGCAATGCCGGTCTTTGGGGACGGCGCAATCATCGGATGGGTGGTCAACATGGCCCATCATTCGGACATCGGCGGCATGGTTCCCGGCTCGACCTCCAGCTACGCTGACAGCATCTTTCAGGAGGGCATCCGGATCCCGGTGATCCGCATCTGCAACGAAGGGAAGCTCAACGAGGATGTGTTCCAGCTGCTGCTGGGCAACACCCGCGTCCGGGAGGAGCGGGAGGGCGACCTGACCGCCCAGATTTCCTCCAACCGGGTGGGCGCGCGCCGGATGGAGGAGGCGTTCGCCAAATACGGCGACCGCCTGACCGCCTGCATGGAGGAGCTGCAAAACTACTCGGAGCGGCGGCTGCGGGCAGCGATTGCCAGCGTGGCGGACGGGGTCTACTCGTACACCGACTATCTGGACGACGGCGGCGACAACAGCCCAGACCCGCAGACCATCTCGGTGGATATCCGCATCTCGGGCGACAGCATCGTCTTTGATTTCAGCAAAACCTGCAAACAGCTCAAGGCGCCGCTGAACATCTCGTACAACACCCTGCTCGCCTCCTGCTTCTATTCGCTCAAGGCGCTGTTCGGCGCGGATATCCCCGCCACCAGCGGCATCTTCCGGGTATTCGAGGTGGTCGCGCCAAAAGGTTCGCTGGTCAACCCGATCGACCCGGCCCCGCTGGGGCTCACGATCAATGCGGCCCAGCGGCTGCCCGATGTCATCTTCGGCGCGCTGGCCGAGGTCGCCAGCGAACGGGTGCTCGCAGGCTGCAACAGCACCTGCCAGACCACTGTATTCACCCGGGAGGACCCGCGCCATCCGGGCAACACCTTGATCTGTCACGAGGCGATTGCAGGCGGTTCGGGCGCGAGCAGGCACGCCGACGGTCTGAGCGCGGTGCAGGTCCACATGACCAATACCTCCAACATGCCGATTGAGGCGATGGAGACCGAATTCCCGATCCTCATGATTAAAAAATACAGCCTGCGCACCGACAGCGGCGGGGCAGGCGAATTCCGCGGGGGGCTTGGGATCGACCGCGAATTTGAGATGCTGCTCGACGGCATCCAGTGCAAGGCAACCGGCGACCGGCAGAAGTTCGCCCCCTATGGCCTGGAGGGCGGCAGGGATGGCGCAACCGGCGCGTTCTTCCGGGAGATGGATGGGGCGCGCACCCGGCTTCCAGGCAAGAGCACCGGCAACCGGATGGAAAAGGGGGAAATCCTTGTCGCGCTGACGCCCGGCTCGGGCGGCTATGGGGACCCGCTCCGCCGCCCGCCCGAAAAGGTGCTCGACGATGTAGCGGATGGGTATGTCTCGGTCGAAGCGGCCCGCGACCAGTATAAAGTGGCCGTCAACCGGGACAGCGATGGCATCTGCACCCTCGACGTGGAGGCCACCCGCGCGCTGCGCGCCGCGGTCAGGTGAGCATCTGAAGGTGCCCCGCTGCCGCTTCGTTCCGGAGAAACCGGTCCAGGTAATCCATGAACAGCTCCATGCTTGCTTCATAACCAGTGCGCGGAATCCGGTGGGTCAGCAGGTAGCAGGTGCGGGGCGGCGGTGGGTTGGTAAGCCGGTGGATGGAAACCTTGCATGAACGCTGGATTTCCAGCGCCATTGAGACCGGTGCAACACACCAGCAGTCGGTGGGGGTTGAGAAGAAGTCCTTGACCAGCAGCGCATCCCCCAGCCCGATCGCCGGGTCGGCATAGTACCCGAACCAGTAGTTGCGCCAGTGCCGGTAGTCCTGATGGTACTGGAACAGGATTTCCTTAGTGGGGTCCAGCTCGCTGGGATGGACATCCGGCCCATATTCCCCCGGCGGCAGCGGGGAACCGCTCTGCACCATCAGCACGTTTTCTTCGCTGAGCAGCGGCTGGTTGATGACATTGCTGTAAAACGACGGCAGCACCGAAAATCCGAGGTCGATCTCCCGGTTTTCCAGCGCGGGGTAGAGCGCGGCCGACTGCATCGACTTGACCATCAGGCGGATCTGGCGCTGTTCCTTCCGGAAGATTTCCTGCAGGAGATAGGGGAACAGGTACTGGATCAGGCTGGCCACCGCCCCAATATAGAAGGTGTGGCTCCCATGCATCGTGTGCAGGTCCTGCGCTTCCGCCCAAAGCGCCATCCAGCGCTCGGCAATCCGCACGAAGTCCCGTCCATAGGGGGTCAGCTCAAGGGTGCGGTGCCCCTTGTGGCGGATGAACAGGGTTGCATTCAGCTCCTTTTCCAGCATCCCCAGCCGATGGCTAAGGGTGGACTGCGACATATAGAGGGCGCTGGCCGCTTTGGAAAGGTTGCGCTTCTCCACCACCGCGAAAAAAATTTCGATGTCCTGCTGGGTCATCCGCACTCCGCTCCTTTATATGGATTCCATATCATTTTATTGTCTTAGAACCTGTATTCATAATCAGAGGATGCCGGATGGGCGAGGGATTTTGCTGCCCTGCAAGGCGAAAAAATGCAGACAATCCTTTGTGTATTGCAAGATTTTTCAACGCGGCAGGCCAGCCAAAGACCCGCTCAGGCGGTGTCGAATGGTTGTGAATACGGGTTCTTAACAGTATACCACGTCCGGGCACCAAAAACAAACGGTTGGCGTCCGGCTGAGAAAGTGAGGTTTTCGCTTATGATTCAGGTCAGCAAAAAATCCGCCGGGAACCAGCAGGGGCCGGTCGAAGAGGTCCCGGTCCTCGCTGGGGCCTGTGATCGTGCAGAACTCTTCCGCTGCACCATACAGGCCGGATACGCCTGGAAGCCGCCCCTGTTCCCGCGTCCGGCAGTGACGCAGATGTTCCTTTTCCTCGGAGCGGGCGGGTATGTGGCCACCCCAACACAGGCGTTCAGCATCACCGAGCCGTCTTTATTCGTCCCGGATTTTGACAGGGAGGAGGTCGCCATTCAGGCGGGAAGCCAGCCTCTCGAATGTATCCGGATTGTCAGCCGGATGAACGAGGAGGACTGTAACCAGATCGGCAAGAGCCACATGGTTTTTCCGCGCTTCCGGCCGTTCTCACAGGCATGGGAACACACGATGCGCACCATCGACGCGGAAGGCGCCAATACCCGGGCGTTCGTGCTGATCGAGAACCGGAAGCTGGGCGCGAACAACATGGGACTGTTCCGGTCGGCCCAGCCCGGCGCTTCGAAGGTCGCGGAGGATATGCTCCCCACCTATGACCAGTTTATCCTCTGCCTGGAACAGGCCGGCTGTACCCTGTGGGTCGATGAGGAGGAGGCCGCGCTCAGAGAAGGGGACATTGCATACATCCCGCATGGGAGCCGGTTCCGTTTCGAATGCGGGCCGGATGGGCGCATCCATCATGTTTGGTACACGCTCAACCGGGCCTATGACTGAGAGATTCGGGAAAGGAGAGGATCATATGAGTAAAATCCGTCTGTTGCAAGGGGGCTCGGTCCAGCACCGGTTCGATGGAAATGGTCTGTCCCGTCAGCCGCTGATGCCGGAAGCCAACGAGGAAGCCAAACTGTTTGAATGCACCCTGAAGGCGGGCTGTGTCTGGGAGCCGCCGCTCTTCCCCTTCCGCGAGAAAATCCAGATGTTTTTCTTCACCAACCAGACCGGTTTTGTCCGCACCGAAACCCAGAGCTGGAATATCGAGCAGGGGGTCTTCGTCCCTGACTACGACCGGGAAAGGGTCGCGCTCCATGCGGGTGCGCAGGACCTGCATTTCCTGCACATCGTAGGCGGCCTGAACGACTACGACCGGGAAACGATGGCCAACTGGTGCATCAAGCTGCCGCGGTTCCGCAATTTTGACCAGTGCGTCCAGTATACCGAGGGGTTCACCGGGGATGCTGGCTCGAATGTGACATCCCGTCTGCTTATCGAAGGCAGGGCCTGCGGCCGCTGGAGCATGGGCTGGAATGAGGGGATGGGTCCCACCTTCATCGGGGAACATGTCCATAAACATCTGGTGCAGTGGTACTACGTCCTGCCGGATGGCTCGTTCACCTACATTGCGGGCGGGGATGAGCAGGATCTGGGGCCGGGTTCGCTCTCATATACCGAAGCAAACACCCCACACGGCTCCCGGTCGGCGGAAGGAAAGCGGATCAATTACATCTGGCTCGAACTGGCCACCAATGGGTATCCGGTGGGACCGGACGGGTTCCCAGGGCTTTGAGAGCGGTTCTGCATCTTTTGGGAGAATTAGACAACGGTTTTTTCCAAAATTTCCGCCCAGAAAGGGCAAGGAAGCGGCAGCGATTCCCACTTGGGGCGCTGCCGCTGTTTTTTTCTGGGAGCCTATCTGGGCTGGAAAGCGTTAAATCATATATAATTTTGTAACTTTCTACTGTTTTTTTATCTTATATGATCGTTTTGATTGACAAATTATGCAATCGCTATTGCTATTTTGCCCATCTATGTGCTATAATCCCAAGAGAACAGATTGTTTGCCTGTGCGGGTGCTGAAAATGGAAAGCTTGCGGCTGGAAGACAAAACCATTTTAAGAGCACGCCGCCTGTCGGCGCTGGCAGGCTGGGAGTTGTTTGCGGAAAGAGCGGTGTTCCGATTGTCGCAAAGATCCCCGAGGCAGGACATCGCGGGGGAGGAATTTACAATGAAAAGCATACGGGGAAAGATACTCTTTTATATGCTGATGACGGTACTGGTTCTTTTGTCCATATTGGGCCTGACAAGCGTCAGCCTCACCTATATCAGCAGCAGGACGCTGTTGGAACAGACGATGGGTGAAACCGCACAGATCGCTGCGGTGCGGGTGGAGCAGGAGCTGATCTCCTACGCGAATGTTGCAACAGATGCAGGCGCGGTTGCAAGGCTGGCGGATTTTTCCCAGGGTGCGCAAGCCAAACAGGAGATCATCAACCAGTGGTGTGAAGCGCATGGATTTATAAGAGGCAATATCATCGGTACAGATGGAAAAAGCATTTTTGACGGTACAGACTATTCCGACCGCGATTACTTTAACAAGTCGATGCAGGGCAATACCTGTATTTCTGACCCGCTCCTGAGCAGGACCACCGGAAAGATTTCGATTATTGTGTCTGCGCCGCTCTGGGAAGGCGGCGTCCCGGGCAGCAAAGTGGTAGGGGTGGTCTATTTTGTGCCGCCGGAAACTTTTTTGAATGATATCGTATCCAAAGTAAATATCAGCGAGCACAGTGCCGCCTATGCGATCAATGCGGATGGAATGACCATCGCTGACAACACAATAGAGACGATCATGGTGCAGAACATTGAGAAGGAGGCGCAAAGCGACGCCTCCCTCAAATCGCTTGCACAGATTCATACCAAAATGCGGCAGGGGGAAAGCGGATTTGACTCGTATGTAATCAACGGGGTCCGAAAATTTTCCGCCTATGCTCCTATCCCGGGAACAGCGGGAACCAACGGCTGGAGCATCGGCCTCACTGCGCCGCAGGCGGATTTTCTGGGTTCCACCAATCTCGCGATCATCTGCACCGGTCTTTTGCTGCTGGTTTCGGTGGTTGTGGCGTCGGTTATTGCATACAGGCTGGCCAACGGGATCGGGGTGCCGATTAAACAGTGTGCGGACCGCCTGCGGGCACTGGCAGAAGGGGATATGCATTCCCCTATTCCCCAGATCAAAAAGAAGGACGAAACAGGCATCCTCGCGGAGGCAACCGAAAAGATTGTTTCCACCACGCGCGATATCATCACGGACATGGGCTGGGGACTCAGTGAGATGGCCGATGGAAACTTTGAGATTGAGAGCAATTCTCAACATTTATACATTGGAGATTTCCAGCCCCTTGCGGCTTCGATGTACAAGATTATGGAGCAGCTCACGGCTACACTGCTGCGGATCGACGGGAGTGCCGAGCAGGTTGCTTCCGGTTCGGAGCAGGTTTCGGTAGGCGCACAGGCGCTCTCACAGGGGACGACCGAACAGGCTTCTTCCACAGAGGAGCTGGCCGCAACCATTGCCGACATCCTGCGCCAGGTGCGGGAAACCGCCCAGAACGCGGAAGAGGCCCACGTCCGTTCGATCGATTCGGGCAAGGAAACCGAGGTCTGCAACCGGCAGATGCAGGAGATGATCTCGGCGATGAACGAGATCGAACACAAATCGACCGAGATTGGGAACATCATCAAAACGATCGAGGATATCGCGTTCCAGACCAACATTCTGGCGCTGAACGCTGCGGTAGAGGCTGCCCGCGCGGGGGTGGCAGGAAAAGGCTTCGCGGTTGTTGCGGATGAGGTGCGCAACCTGGCGAGCAAATCGGCAGAGGCCTCCAAGAGCACTTCGGCGCTGATCGAAGGCTCGGTCAAAGCGGTACATAAGGGGACACAGATTGCGAACGATACAGCAGAGTCGCTTTCCAAAGTAGTGGAAAGCGCACAGACAGTTTCCCATCTCGTAGATCAGATCGCAGCTGCGGCTGCGGAGCAGTCTAATGCGATCGAGCAGGTTACAGTCGGGGTGGATCAGATTTCCAGCGTTGTGCAGACAAACTCTGCTACAGCAGAGCAAAGTGCGGCAGCAAGTGAAGAACTCTCCCAGCAGGCGCAGATGCTCAAGAATCTCGTGGCCAAGTTCAAACTTCGTCGCTCGCAGAGAGAGGGCAGCATGATTTCGTAAGCGGTGTTTTTTGCAGATATATTTTAGAGGAGGCTTAACGATGTTAAAAAAACTGAAGCTGGCGCCAAAGCTCGCCCTGACAATCGGCAGCGTTCTAACGGTGATTCTGGTCATTCTGATTGCAATCACGATTTCTCTGTCCAAAGCGGCGATTTCGACTGCGACCTATGGGGAACTGATGGCGATTTCCAAGTACAATTCCATGCAGATACAATCCATTCTGGATGAGGCGGAAACGGTTGTGGCAGATATGCAGAGCTATCTGCAGCGGGCGTACGATTCCGCAAAAACCGCGGATAAGGCACAGGTCACAGTCCCAACTGACCCTGCGGCGATTGCGCTCTGCCAGAGCCAGATTTACAACGCAGTACTCAATCCTATCACTTATGACATCGAGCTTTATCTGCGTGAAACCGCTCGTACAGGCGCAATATCCAGCCAGGATATAGTCGGCATAGGTGTTATGTTCGAGCCATATAAATTCCAGAGCAATATACGCGATTACAGCTTTTATGCATCTGAAACGATTGGGGATGGAAAAATCCCTTCCCTGGGTACCTACCAGAGCTATTCAGCGCTGGATGACTATCAGCTTGCGATGACCTCCAAAATCCCGTCTGTGACTAGTCCATATGAATATAATGGGGATCAGATCGTTTCTTATGCAAGCCCGATTGTTTATAACAATGAGATATGGGGTGTTATCTCGGCTGACATCCGGATCAGGAATTTTGACCGGATTGATACCACCAGTGAGACCTATCCCAGCATGTATGCTACCATTTTCGACAGCTCAGGGCTGGTTATCTACGACAGCGACCCTACTGCGGGAAGCGGCCAGACGCTCGCGGACTTTACCCCGGACACCGAGGAACTCTCTGCCATGCTGAGCATGATGAAACAGAGCGAGGCTTTCCAGATCGAGACGACCCGTGAGGACGGTCGGAAGGTTACCCGGTTTTTCACCCCGCTTAAAGCTGCGGACAAAACATGGTGGTCGCTGACAGCGGTAGAGACAGAAGATATTAACGAATCTATCGTCGTCACAACTTTCTGGATGGTAGCGCTTGCAGCGCTTGCACTCGTTTTGATTATTTTCACCATCATTCTTCTGCTCAGGAGAGTGCTTGGGCCGGTAGATGGCATCGTGTCAGCTGCAAGGGATATTGCAGCCGGCAAGCTGAACGTTCAGCTTCAGGTTTCATCCGAGGATGAAATTGGCGTCCTTTCCAGGACATTTATGGAGATGACCCAGACCCTCAACCGGATTGTTACCGATATGAAATACATCCTGGAAGAGATGGCAAGCGGAAATTTCGCGATCAAAACCAGAGCGGAAGAGAGCTACGTTGGAGAGTTCGAAGGCGTTCTGCTGTCAATCCGCAAGATGAACCGCAGATTGAGCAGTGCACTCAGCCAGATCAATGCTTCTGCCGATCAGGTGACAGCAGGAAGCGAGCAGATGTCCTCCGGCGCGCAGGCGCTGTCGCAGGGTGCTACCGAGCAGGCTGCTTCGGTTGAAGAGCTGGCGGCAACGGTTGCAGCAATTCTGGATCAGGTGCAGCAGACCGCACAGAATGCGGCGGAAGCGCGTGACAAATCCAATGAGGCCGGTGAGGAAACCCAGGTTTGCAACGAGCAGATGAAGTCGATGATTTCAGCGATGGATGAGATCGGCAAGAAATCGTCGGAGATCGGCAAGATTATCAAGACGATCGAGGACATTGCGTTCCAGACCAATATTCTGGCGCTGAATGCTGCGGTAGAAGCCGCTCGTGCAGGCGCGGCGGGCAAGGGTTTTGCGGTTGTTGCAGATGAGGTCCGCAACCTCGCGAGCAAGTCGGCAGAGGCTTCCAAGAACACTTCCACGCTGATTCAGGGCGCGGTAACCGCGGTGGAAAAGGGAACCCAGATCGCCAACGATACAGCGGAATCGCTGGTCAAGGTGGTGGAAAGCACTCAGACCGTTTCCGGGATTGTCGATCGCATTGCAGAGGCGGCTGCGGAGCAGTCCGCTTCGATCGGGCAGGTGAACCTCGGAATGGAGCAGATTTCCAGCGTTGTGCAGACCAACTCCGCTACGGCGGAGGAAAGCGCAGCATCCAGCGAGGAACTCTCCAGCCAGGCCCAGATCCTCAAAGGTCTGGTCGGGCAGTTCAAACTCCGGGAGACCAATGGCGTGCAGGACAGCTATGCTCCAAGGGCGCAGGAGGTCAGAATGGACCCGGTGATGATGGCCGACGACAAATATTAAAAGACTATAAGCACAGAAACCGGATAGTGTTTGCTATCCGGTTTCTCAATGCCTGTGAAGATTTGCCCGATTGTTTCAGAAACTCTTTGAAAAAATATGTGGTAACATTCAAAAGCCGCCCGGACGAATCCGAGCGGCTTTTCTGTGTGAGATGCTGTTTTATTTGGATTTCATCTGTTCGCGCATACGCTGGGCGTGGTCGAGGATGCGTTTCCGGATGCGGATGCTCTTAGGTGTGACCTCCAGAAGCTCGTCGTCCCCAAGGAACTCAAGCGATTCCTCAAGCGAGAACCGACGGGGCGGGATCAGGCGCAGGGCATCATCCGAACCGGAGGCGCGGGTATTGGTGAGCTGTTTGCGTTTGCAGACATTGACGGCAATATCCTCGTTCTTGGGCGACATGCCGACCACCTGTCCGGCGTAGACCGGCTCACCCGCCCCGAGGAACAGGGTACCGCGTTCCTGAGCGTTATAAAGGCCATAGGTGATCGTCTCGCCGGTCTCAAACGCGATCAGCGATCCGTTGTTCCGGCGGGGAATCTCCCCTTTGTAGGGTGCATAGCCGTGGAAGAGGGTGTTCATAATCCCTTCCCCCTTGGTATCGGTAAGAAATTCGCTTTTGTAACCGAACAGCCCCCGCTCCGGAATGATAAAAACCATCTTCATCCGGCTGCCGACCGGCTCCATCGACTGAAGCTCGCCTTTTCGGACCCCCATCTTCTCCATGACCGCACCCGACGATTCAGCAGGCACGTCGATCGTCAGTTCATCGAACGGCTCGCACTGTTCGCCGTCGATCTCCCGCATCAGCACCTTGGGGGTGCTCACCTGGAACTCGTATCCCTCACGGCGCATGTTCTCGATCAGGATCGAAAGGTGCATCTCGCCGCGCCCGCAGACGATAAACGAATCCGCAGTATCCCCGTCCGAAACCCGGAGCGAGACGTCGCGGAGCAGTTCCCGGTTAAGCCGGTCGCGGATCTGGCGGGTGGTGACAAATTTTCCTTCCCGTCCGGCAAACGGGCTGGTGTTGACCGAGAAGGTCATTTCCACCGTTGGCTCAGAGATTTTGACAAAGGGGATCGGCTGATGGGTGCCCGGGGCACAAACAGTGTTGCCGATATTGATGTCTTCGATGCCCGAGAACATCACAATGTCGCCGACTGTGGCGGACTCGACCTGTGTACGTCCAACACCGGTGAACTGATAAATTGCAGTGATCTTTCCCGGACGGTTTAACTCCTTGTCGTGGTAGTCGCAGACGGTCACCTGCTGGTTGACCTTCATGGTGCCGCGCTCGATCCGTCCGACCGCGATCCGCCCTACATAGTCGTTGTAGTCGATCGACGAAACCAGTACCCCAGTCGGCTCGTCCGGGTCCCCTTCGGGCGGCTGGATGTAGTCCACGATCGTATCCATCAACGGCTGGAGGTCTACCCCCTGGGTTTCGGGGGAGTAACTTGCAGTACCATCCCGCCCGGAGCAGAATACCATCGGGCTATCGAGCTGGGCGTCGGTTGCGCCGAGATCCATCAGCAGCTCGAGCGCCTCGTCAACCACCTCATAGACCCGCGCATCCGGTCGGTCGATCTTGTTGATGACGATGATAACCGCAAGGTCAAGCTCGAGCGCCTTGCTCAGTACAAACCGGGTCTGGGGCATCGGGCCTTCGGCCGCATCGACCAGCAGCAACACCCCGTTGACCATCTTGAGCACCCGCTCGACCTCTCCGCCGAAGTCGGCGTGTCCGGGGGTGTCAACAATGTTGATCTTTACGCCTTTGTACTCGGCGGAGGCATTTTTCGCAAGAATGGTGATCCCGCGTTCCCGCTCGATGTCGTTTGAGTCCATCACCCGCTCCTGCACCGCCTGGTTTTCCCGGAAGGTGCCGCTCTGTTTGAGCATCCCGTCGACCAGCGTGGTCTTGCCGTGGTCAACGTGGGCGATAATCGCAATATTTCTCAGGTCTTCACGTTTGATATTCATAATACCGTTCTTCCTATCCGCCGCAGGTTGCGGCACAAAATACAACTTTAATCTGTTATAATATACCGTCAATCGGTGGCTCTGTCAATAAAAAAACGGTATTTTCGTCCGGAAACCTGTTTTGTATCTGTGCGAATCGTTTTTTACGGAGGCTTTTTGGCATAACGCAAATAAACCAGCCGCCCAGCAGGGCGGCGGCAGTCAAAAAATTGCGGGGTCGGGGGGCAGTGAGACAACGTCAGTTTGGTTCCGGACCAAACTGACAGGCGCAAGGCGCCTTCCTCGGGGCTTCTCGGGCTTTCGGCCCGAAGCGCGCAAAGCGCGACGCCCCTGCGGGCTGTCTTGCGGGAGAGGGGTCGGCGACCCCTCTCCGCAGGCCCCACCCCGGCAGGCTGGGCGAGTTCTTCTGTTCCATAATTTAAAGTTTTACTCAATTTTTTTCAAAAAATTGCGGTTTCCAAAGGCAGAGCCTTTGGTCGCTCATCGCAATGAGCGAAATATTTTATCCTGTGAAGCGCGTTTTTCGGGTGAATTGCCGCGTAGCGGCAAGAGGGGGCTTTTTGCAAGTGAAAAAGCCCCCTTGCATAAATAAATACGAAACAGGTTCTCAGACCGGAATTCCCAGCTCGTCGATCTTCTCCCGCAGTTTGAGAAAATCTTCGAGCGAATCCGGCTTGTTGACCGGGTTGCGCAGCAGCGCCGCCGGATGGAAGGTCCCCATCATCAAAATCCCGTTGCGCTCGAAAAAGGTGCCATGCTGCCGGGTGACTTTAAATTTGGGGTCGATCAGGGAGCATGCGGAAACCCGTCCAAGGCAGACGATAATCTTCGGGCGGAGCAGGTAAACCTGATTGCGCAGATACCCCATGCAGGCCTCCATCTCGTCCCGCTCGGGGTCACGGTTTTTGGGCGGACGGCATTTGACCATGTTTGCGATATAGACATTGGTTTCGCGTGAAAGATCTATGTGCGCCAGCAGCTTGTCGAGAAGCTGCCCGCCCCGCCCGACAAACGGAATCCCCTGTAAGTCCTCGTTTTCGCCCGGGCCTTCTCCAATAAACATCACCTTGGCGTGTGGGTTTCCCACCCCAAAGACCACATTGGTCCGGGTTTCGTGCAGCTTACAGTTTTTGCAGGAGAGCACCGTCTCGCGGAGCTGGTCAAAATTTTCGATCATGTTGGTTACCCCCTTGGCGGTTGCGTTCTGGTTGGATTGTTTTTTCAAGTATAGCACAAGCGGGCCGGAAAGGGAAGATTGTTAATTGTATGACAATACTTGCAAAATGTGTCCACAAAAGGTAGAATAAAAGGAGGAAATCCCCAATTTTTAAACTACAGGAGGATGAAATCAGTATGGCTGAAAAATTCATTGTTGAAACTTCCGCGCGCCATGTTCATGTTACCCAAGAGCATCTGGAGATTCTGTTTGGGAAGGGCGCTGAACTGCACTATAAAAAGGAACTTTCCCAGCCGGGACAGTATGCCTGCGAGGAGCGGGTGGACGTTGTAGGCGCAAAAAAGACCCAGAAAAACGTCTCGATCCTCGGCCCCTGCCGTTCGGCAACCCAGGTTGAGCTTTCCCTGACCGACGCGCGCGCGATCGGCGTTGATGCGCCGATCCGGGAATCGGGCGATGTCAAAGGTTCCGGCTCCTGCAAACTGGTCGGTCCCTGCGGCGAGGTCGAGCTGACCGAAGGGGTCATCGCTGCGAAACGCCACATCCATTTTGACCCGCAGTCCGCAGAGAGCTGGGGCGTCAAGGATAAAGAGACCGTTTCGGTCAAGATTGACACCAACGGCCGTTCGCTGGTCTTTGGCGACGTTGTCTGCCGCGTCCATCCTGATTTCCGTCCGGCCATGCATATCGACACCGATGAGTCCAATGCCGCTGCCTGTGCGGGCGAGGTCATGGGTGAGATCGTAAAGTAAAGAATCCGGAATATTTCGTCTGGCAAAACCGGAAAAACACCGCGGCAGGGTGCTGCGGTGTTTTTGCCTTATCATATCGGATTTCTTTGGCCCTCTGACTGGATTTTTCCAGACAGATGCGTTATAATGAAAAACACACTTTAAATGGTCAAAGAGGTGCAATATGTCAAACCAACAGATAAAGGGTGGCCACGAGCCGCAGAATGGGCAGTTCCGAAGCAGGATCGGGTTTATTATGGCGTCGGTAGGCTCCGCGGTCGGGATGGGGAATATCTGGATGTTCCCTTACCGGCTTGGGCAGTACGGCGGCGCCGCATTCCTGATCCCGTATTTTTTGTTCGTCGCACTTTTTGGTGCGGTGGGGCTTTCCGGTGAGTTTGCCTTCGGGCGGCTGACCGGTACAGGCCCGATTGGCTCCTATGACTACGCGATGGAATCCCGCGGCAGGAAGGGTGGAAAAGTTCTGGGCGCAATCCCGCTGTTCGGGTCGCTCGGCATCGCGATTGGTTATGCGGTAATCGTCGGCTGGGTGCTGCGCTCGCTCTCCGGGGCAGTCACCGGCGGCCTTTTCGCGCAGGATGCAGAACATTTTTTTGCTGGTATGACCGGGCCTTTTGGCAATATCCCCTGGCATGTCGCGGTCATCCTTCTGGCGGTGGTGATCCTCGCCAGCGGGGTTATCAAGGGGATCGAGAAAGTCAACAAGATTATGATGCCATCGTTTTTTCTCCTGTTTCTGGTCATTGCGGTGCGGGTGGCTTTCCTGCCCGGTGCAATGGAGGGCTATGCCTATCTGCTGATTCCCAAGTGGAGCGCCCTGCTTGACCCCTACACCTGGGTTATGGCGATGGGGCAAGCATTCTTTTCCCTCTCGATCACCGGGTCCGGCATGATTATCTACGGCAGCTATCTTTCCAAAAAGGAGGACATCCCACATGCCTCCGCGCTGACCGCTGTTCTGGATACGCTGGCAGCGCTGGTATCAGGGTTTGCGGTGATCCCGGCTGTATTCGCGTTCGGGCTTGACCCGCAGGCCGGTCCGCCGCTGATCTTTATCACTCTGCCGAAGGTGTTTGCGCGGATGCCTGCCGGGCAGCTCTTTGCGGTGCTCTTTTTCCTGTCGATCCTCTTTGCCGGTACCACTTCTCTGGTCAATATGTTCGAGGTTGTCTGCGAAGCGGCCCAGCGCCATCTGCGCCTGCATCGGCTCCCTGCGCTTGCGCTGGTGGGCGGGACCGCATTTGCAGCTGGGGTGTTCATTGAGTATGAACCTTACCTCGGAAGATGGATGGATGCAATTACCATCTGGGTGGTCCCGATCGGTGCGGTGATCGGTGCAGCCATGATCTATTGGGTGCTGGGGCTGCCGGCGATCAAAAAGGAGCTGATGACCGGGCGGGACAAGCCGCTCTTCCCCGGGTTCGATTTTCTCGCCAAGTATCTCTATGTCCTGCTTGCCGCAGTGGTTGTGGTACTCGGCGTGGTGTTCGGCGGAATCGGCTAACCGGCTCCTGCCCAGGAGCCATAAGAGGAAGCCTTTCCCGCCTGCGCCGGTCTTTAGACCGGCGCAGGCGGCAGGAGCAGAGATAGTGGGCGCCCCGCGCGGTAAACCCGGGACATAGCCAATCCCCTTGGGGGCCTTTTCGAGAATCTGAGAAGCGATGAACGGTGTTGGGGTTCCATCCCGGGACAACAGATGGCCATAAACGCTTTCTCCACTGGGGATGTGAAGTATCTAAACATAAACTTTAAAATATATGCATCCCCTTTTTGCGATTTTTTTCTTTACAAATCTGTCGAAATCCTGTATAATACAGAAAACAAAAAAGGCCACATGCAGGGGTGCTGGAGGAATCCGGCTGTGATTGATCGTAGTCCCGATCAGATCCCTTAGAACCTGATCTGGGTAATGCCAGCGTAGGAAGCAGTTGCGAAACTTCGTTTACGCCGCAGGGATTGCCTGTGGCGTTTTTTGTTGCATCAACAAAAAGGAGTGGTTTTTGTGACTGTCAAAACCCGAAAGCTCACCCATTGCGCGCTGATGATCGCGCTCGCCCTGGTACTCTCGATGATAAAGCTGTTCCATCTTCCAAATGGAGGATCGGTCACCCCGGCAAGTATGGCGCCGATCATCCTGATTTCCCTGATGTATGAACCAAAATGGGCGTTTTTCACCTCGTTTGCATATTCCCTGGTACAGATGGTGGAGGGATTCTACCCGCCGCCGGTGCAGACGTTCGGAAACTTTGTGCTTGTAATCCTGCTCGATTATGTGCTTGCCTTCGGGGCGCTCGGGGTCGCTGGGACAGTAGCCCGCCGGTTTGGGGAAAAGAAGGTTCTGGGCGCATCGGTTGGCACGATCACTGCGATCTTTGTACGGCTGTTTTGCAGTTTCCTTTCGGGCGTCGTCATTTGGGGCGTCTATGCACCGGAGGGGACGCCGGTCTGGCTCTATTCGTTAAGTGTCAACGGAACAGTTATGGTTGGTGAGATGATTACCACTACCGTCGCTATCGCGATCCTGGTCAAGCTGCTGCCGCTTGACAGGTTCAAGGCGCAGTAAGACAGGGGCAGGCGCAAGGGGCCTTCCTTGGGGCTATGAGGTGGGGGAACCCTGACCCAAACCGCACCTATCGCTTCCCGGGCTTCGGCGTGATGCGCAGGAAAAGATGCCAAACAGATTCTAAGAGACGGTTCCGTATCTTTGGAAGGGGGCTTTTTCACTTGCAAAAAGCCCCCTCTTGCCGCTACGCGGCAATTCACCCGAAAAAAGCGCTTCACAGGATAAAGCGTTCCGCGCTCATCTCGCGCCAAGAGCCCGCCTTCGGCGGGTTGCGCTCGAAACGCTTCGCTGCGGCTCGCAGTGCGGAGCGCGTCGGGGGCTCTGCCCCTCGACCCCGCAATTTTTTGAAAAAAATTGAGTAAAACTTTAGGTGCTGAACAGATTCTAAGACAGACAGTCCACCCGGATTTCCGGATGGACTGTCTGTTTGGCATTTACCGGCCCCTGCCGCGCCGCCCGCGCGGTGGGGACTGGTTCTTTTTGATCTTTTTTCCGTTCCGTTGTCTTCGATCAGCTTCGGCCGCTGGCGTGGCAGGACGGGCGGTGTGGTTCCGATCGGGAGGAATCAAGCAGTTTGGTCCGTTGCCAATTAGATCCTCCCGTCCGGCTTTTTTCAGTGCAGCCAGCACCGCCCTTCGATTTTCCGGTTTGAAATATTGCAAGAGGGAACGCTGGAGCCATTTGTCCTCCTGGGAGGTCGGGACATAAACCGGCTTGAGGGTGTACGGGTCCAAACCGGTATGGAACATGCAGGTCGAGATCGTGCCGGGAGTGGGATAAAAGTCCTGCACCTGTTCAGGCCGCATCCGATGCTTTTTCAGAAAGAGCGCCAGATTGATCGCGTCTTTCAGGGTGGAACCGGGATGGGAAGAGATCATATAGGGTACGAGGTACTGTTCCTTGCCGACCTCCTTGGTAATCCGGTAGAAACGCTCGGCAAACTTTTCGTAAACGCCGATATGGGGCTTTCCCATGCAGTCGAGCACGTTGGGGCTGCAATGCTCCGGTGCGACCTTGAGCTGCCCGCTGACGTGATAGGCGAGCAGTTCGCGCATAAACCGGTCATCCTTTTCAAGCATCATGTAGTCGTACCGCAGGCCCGACCGCACAAATACCCGCCGTACCCCTTTGATCTGACGCAGGCGGCGGAGCAGATCGAGGTATTCGCTGTGATCGACCTGCAAGGCTGGACACGGGGTCGGGGCAAGGCATTTCCGGTCGGGGCAGGACCCTTTGGAGAGCTGTTTTTTGCAGGATGGGTGCCGGAAGTTTGCGGACGGACCGCCCACATCACTGATGATCCCCTTGAAGCGGGGATTCTGCACAAAACTTTCCGCCTCGCGAAGGATGGATTCAGGGCTTCGGCAGGTGACAGTGCTGCCCTGATGGAATGCGATCGAACAGAAATTGCAGCTTCCAAAGCAGCCGCGGTTATGCATGATCGAAAATTCTACCTCCTGAATCGCGGCGACACCGCCCTGTGCTTCATAGCTGGGGTGGTACATCCGCTCGAACGGCAGCGCAAACACCGCGTCCAGTTCCTCGGTGGTGAGCGGGAGCGCCGGTTCGGTCTGGACGAGATAGAGGTCGTCCCCATGTTTCTGGATGATCTTGCGGCCGCGCACCGCATCCTGTTCGGTGATCTCGGTATAAGCTGCTTTGGCGTAGGAGAGCTTGTTCTCCCGAACCTTTGCGTAGGAGGCGACGGAAACCGCGTCGGTTGGGAGCCCCAGCTGGTTGGCCAGGTAGCAGACCCCCCTGCATCGGATACTGCCTGCCGGCACGCCCTGTGCCAGTTCGCGCGCGATATGTGCAGTCTGATGCTCCCCCATCCCAAAGATGAGCAGGTCAGCGTTGCTGTCCAGCAGGATCGACGGCAGGACGGTATCTGACCAATAGTCGTAGTGCGCAAAACGGCGCATCGAGGCTTCAAGCCCACCAATTACGATCTGCGCATCCGGGAACAGGGTGCGGATGCGGTTGCAGTAAACGATAGTAGCGCGGTCGGGACGTCTGCCCGCCTTGCCGCCGGGGGTATAGGCGTCATCACTGCGTCTGCGTTTGGCGGCGGTGTAGTGAGCGACCATCGAGTCGATGTTTCCCCCGGTCACCCACCAGCCGTATCGGGGCGCGCCAAACCGCAGAAAATCCGCGTCTTTGACCGGCTGGGCAATCATCGCAACTTTAAAGCCGAGCGACTCCAACAGGCGGGAGACGATCGCAATACCAAAGCTCGGATGGTCAACATATGCGTCGCCAGTGACACAGATAAAATCGGCCTGCTCCCAGCCGCGTGTACGGAAATCCGCATCTGTCAGGGGTAGAAACATGATAAACCTCATTCCTGTTTTTAGAACATCCTCCCGCTTTTGACTGGGAGCTGCCATTCAAAATCTTTCCATCGAAAAAGCCCATTTTTAGCCGCCGGGCATCAACACCGCCCAAACCCGTGTCTCTCGGGCGGTCGCCCCGGACAGAGTCCCGCAGATTGAACCACAAAATCAGCTTTAATTGTCCTGTGAGAGCTTCATCTCGGCCCAGCGTTCGGGGGTAATCAGCACCTGGCGCGGCTTGCTCCCCTCGAACGGCCCGACGATTCCGCGGGTCTCCATCTCATCAACGATCCGCGCGGCGCGCGCATAACCCAGCTTGAGCCGCCGCTGGAGCAGAGAAGTGGAGGCCATACCCGCCTCGACCACACATTCGATCGCGGGCATCAGCATCTCGTCCTCCTCGCCTTCCTCCGGTCCTCCGGCATCCGAAGAGGCATTACTGCCGCCCTTTCCGCCTTTGCCCGCAACCACATGGCTGTCGATCTGGTGGACAATTTCGTCGTCGTACAGCGCACACGCGTCGCTCTTGATAAATCCGATGACCGCTTCGATCTCCTCGTCGGTGACGAAGCATCCCTGGACGCGCAGCGGCTTGGAGGAACCGACCGGGTTAAACAGCATATCTCCACGTCCGAGCAGCTTTTCTGCGCCGCCCATGTCGAGGATGGTGCGGGAGTCGATCTGCGAGGAAACCGCAAACGCGATTCGGGAGGGGATATTCGCTTTGATGACACCGGTGATGACATCGACCGAGGGCCGCTGGGTTGCAATGACCAGATGCATCCCGGCCGCGCGCGCCATCTGCGCCAGGCGGCAGATGCTGTCCTCGATCTCGTTCGGTGCAGCCATCATCAGGTCAGCCAGCTCGTCAATGATAATCACGATCTGCGGCAGCGTTTCCATGCCCTCGGTCCTGGCCGCCAGATTGTTGAACGATTTGAGGTCGCGCACCGAGTTGTCCGCGAACAGCTTGTACCGCTTGAGCATCTCGCTGACCGCCCAGGAAAGCGCTCCAGCGGCCTTTTTGGGATCGGTGACAACCGGGACGAGCAGCTGGGGGATGCCGTTATAGATGCCCAGCTCGACCACCTTGGGGTCGATCATCAGGAACCGCACCTCTTCGGGGGTGGACTTAAAGAGCAGGGAGATGATGATGGAGTTGATGCAGACCGATTTTCCGGAACCGGTCGAACCGGCAATCAGCAGATGGGGCATCTTTCCAATGTCGGCAATCGCGATGTTTCCGGCGATGTCCCGCCCCAGTGCGGCGGACAAATGGCTCTCCGAATCGCGGAACACATCCGAATCTATGATCTCCCGGATGGTGACCGCCGAGATCACCTTGTTAGGGACCTCAATGCCCACCGCCGCCTTGTTGGGGATTGGGGCTTCAATGCGCACCCCTGCGGCTGCGAGGTTGAGCGCGATGTCGTCGGCCAGGCCGGTGATCTTGCTGATCTTGACCCCGGCAGACGGCTGGAGCTCATACCGGGTGACCGCCGGCCCGCGTGAGATATCTACAATACGGGTCTGCACCCCGAAGCTGGCGAGGGTATCCACCAGCCGCTGGGCGTTGGCCTTCATCTCGTCGGTGATATCGTTGTCCGACTGCTGGCGCGGTGCGCGCAGCAGGTGCAGCGGCGGAATCCGGTAGACCGGCGGGTCAGGCATCTCTTCGGGCTCGGGCGGGATCGGTTCTTCCTCTATTTCTAGGTCGTGCGGGTCCTCCCGCACCGGCGGCGTACCGCCAGCCTGGTTGACCGTATAGTCCGGTTCCAGCTCGTCCTCGCCCGAAGCAGGGCTATCCGGCAGCGGAGCCGGGGTGTCGGACAGTAGATCAGGGTCATCGGGCAGGATCAGTCCGTCGTAGGGGGAGGGCTCTCGTTCCGGAACCGGAGGCAGCTCCTCTTCCACAGGATCGAATGGTGAACGGATTGCGGGGGCATGTCCCATCGAGAGGGCGGGCCCATCCGGGTCGTCCGACAGGATCGGGATTCCCTCAAAATCCGCCTTGAAGGTGAAGCGGCCGGAATCGGTTGTCGCCTTGCTGACCAGCTCATCAAGGGTCGGCTCCGGCGGCGGGACAAACTGCATTGGCTCGTCCGAGACGCTGGACGAAAAACGGTCATTCCCCTCCGGGACAAAATCCCCGTCGATCGGGATATCAATTTCGAACCGGGGCTTCTGCGGCTGCGGCTGATCCGCCGGAATCCCCGGCTGTGATGCAGCTGCCTGTGCCGGGGCGTTTTCCTCCGGTTTTTGTTCGGGCTGGCGGGACTCCCACTCCAGCGGGATGTCAATCCGTTTGCGGGCAGGCTGGGCCTGCGGGGGCGGAGCATTTGCCGCGCGTTTGGCCCGGCGCTGTTCCTGAAGCTCCATCTGGCTGGCATAGGTTTCCTCAATCTTGCGGACCGGCTTGGATGCACTGTGTGCCAGTCCGACCAGTGTGCCGCCGGTGACCAGCATCAAAAAGACAAAGATCAGCAGGACGATCGAGATTCCTGCGCCAACCTTACCAAAACAGAGCAGCAGCGGCAGACCGATGATTGCGCCGACCAGCCCCCCGGACTTGACCGCGATCCCCTGAATGATGCATTCCACCAGCATTTCCAGCAGGTTGTCCTCGATAGATTCGGGCACGCCCATCTGGAAAATCTGAAGTGCACCACAGAAAAAAGCGACCAGAAGGGCGCAAAAGACCGCCTGCATCTGGAACGGCTTGTCCGTGGTGAGCAGGATCGCTATGTAGATCAGCGCGGCAGAGACACAGATCGCACCTGCGCCAAACAGGCCGAACAGGGCATTGTGGAGCCAGTTCCAGGCGCTCGCACCTTTAATCAGGGTGAGCGCAGCAAGGAAGATGCCGGATGCAAAGAGGATGACCGCCTGCATCTGATGCTGTGCGCGCTGCTGTGCGGAAGAACGTCTGCGGGAAGAAGGTTTCCTGCCGCGTGAGCCGGAAGAACGTGCCGAAGATTTGCGATTGGTTGCCATAGTGACCCTCCTACAAAAGGATTTAGGACCGGTTCTGTATCCAGAGGTTATCTGAAAAATGAGAATAGGCCATATTGAAAAGGCTTGTCCGCTGCCGGGGTAAAGAACTGCCTCAAAGGCGTCAAGAGGGGCTTTCTGCAAGAGAAAAAGCCCCTGAAACGGTCTGTCAGCCCTGCCGGGTTTATCCGCCGGACAGCAGGCCCTGGATCGCGTGCCCGGAGAAATTGTCGATTGTGCCGGCAACCAGCACAACAATGCCAAGCACAAGCGTATAATACCCAAAATATTTCCATTTACTGTCCCGGACGATCCACTGGACCAGCCTGATTGAGAGGATGCCGAATGCGGCCGAACTGATCAGGCCGGTCAGCAGGATCGGCAGCGGGAGGGTCAGCCCCTCCTGAACGGCATCTCCCACCTCGAGGACGATCGCACCGAGCACTGCCGGGATTCCCAGGATAAACGAATAGGTGACCGCGAAGCTGCGTTCCAGCCCCCAGATCATCCCAACTGAGATGGTGGAGCCGGACCGGGAGATGCCTGGCATGGTGGCGGCGACCTGCACCAGCCCGACCGCGAGTGCATCTTTGGCATTCATGTTTCTGCCGTTTTTGCGCCCGCGGCAGTGTCTGGACGAGAGCAACAGCAGGCAGCCGGTGACCAGGAAGCAGAATCCTTCCACCGTGATGTCGTTATCGGTGGAAAACCCGGCGATCCGGTCCTTGAGCAGCACCATCCCGAAAAGCGGGAGCAGCGAGAGCAAGAGAAACAGAAGCATCCTGCGGGAAGGGGACATCCTGCGGGCATCAAAACGCAGGGTGACAAGGTCCACCAGAAGGGAAAGCCCTTCACAAAACAGTTCCCAGATCGTTCGCCAGAAGACGATGCAGACCGCGATCAGTGTGCCTGCGTGCAGGACGATCGAGAACAGGAATCCGGTTTCACTGCTGTTTCCAGTAAAATACTGGAAAATCGAAAGATGTCCAGAGCTGGAAACCGGCAGGAATTCAGTGAACCCCTGGATCAGCCCCTGCAGGAATGCTTCAAAGATGGTCATGAAAAAGCTCCTTACTGTCGGTTCTCCGGCGGCATCTGTGCCCCCGGCGTATAGTGCGGGTCCAGATAGAGCCGCGGGTCGGTTGAAATCAGCCGGGAAACTGTGAATCTTCCAGCAGATTTTACTCCCTGTATATAACTGTTATGCGCTTTCCGGTAGCTGTATTCCAGTCCGCCGTCGCTCGGGAAGATCTGCTCAAGCGGAACAATCGAATGGAGAATCATTCTGCCCCCTCCTCGATCATCCCATAAAGGGCGGCAATCACGTCCGACACGCCGCCAAGCGCATCAATCAGGCCCTCATCCACTGCGGCCTGTCCATCGAGTACGGTGCCGACGTCCATCACCAGCTCATCCTTGTTCATCATAAGCTGACGGAACCGCTCGGGCGTAATATTCGAGTTGTCGGTGACAAACTTGACGATCCGCTCCTGCATCCGGTCAAAATACGAGAGGGTTTGCGGCACACCAAGTACCAGGCCGTTCATCCGCACCGGGTGGACGGTCATGGTCGCTGAGGGCACAATAAAACTTTTGCGGGCGCTCACCGCGAGCGGCACACCGATCGAATGTCCTCCGCCCAGCACGAGTGAGACGGTCGGTTTGCGCATCCCGGAGAGCAGCTCCGCGATCGCAAGCCCGGCTTCCACATCGCCGCCCACCGTATTCAGGATGATCACCAGCCCCTCGATTTCGGGATCCTGCTCGACCGCGAGCAGCTGCGGAATCACATGTTCATATTTGGTGGTTTTGTTCTGGGCAGGGAGGATATAATGCCCCTCGATCTGCCCGATGATCGTCAGGCAGTGGATGGTATGCTTGCCCTTTTTGGCGGTGACTCCTCCGATCTGGAGAATCTGGTCCGCCTGCTCGGAAAGCTCCTCTTCCTCGCCCTGTTCCTGTGGGGTTCCAGGTACCGGCTGTTCGTCCGGATGGGGGTTGTTTTGTTCAAATGAATTCAAAATCGTTGCCTCCTTTAAGGAAAATAACGATTTTAGCATCTCCAAAACTCCACCTGCCATACGGCAGAACATACAATCTCATTATAACATTGCCGTACAAAATGTCAAATAAAGATGTGTAAAAAAGCAGGAATGAAAAGTGTAAAATTAATTGCGAAAGAGACTTTTAGCGAAAAGTCCCTCTTTCGCAATCTTTTTTTATCCACCGTCAATAGAAAAGGAGTTGTAAAAGAAATGGTAAAACGAACCCTGAACTTTACGGAATCGGTCGCGTTTGAGTTGGACAATCTCGCGACTGAAAAAAACTGTGATTTGGAAACCCTGATTTTAACCAACCTATCTAAAGCATATAACCGCTTCGGCTTTGCACGTAAGGACTGTATTCGCCGCAAAGAATGTGCGCCTTGCTTCCGGCGTCGCTGTAATTGTCCCGAGTACAGGCACGATCCTGCTGTTGATATGGATGGCATCCCCTATTAAATCGCTTCCTCTTTCTGAAAAAGAATTTGGAATACAGCCCAACGCATGAATATTACATATAGTCTTAAATTTTAGCCGATGTCCGCGCTGGGCGTTATCAAACAAGCCGTTCTGGAGGTGGTAAAACCATGATTGGTTATGTCTGCTCACGCAATAAACGCGGCAGGCTCACGGCAGGCGAAATTTATGATGGGCGAATTGTTTATCGGGATGGTACACCATATTTCTTCTGTCAGGATAATTCCGGGAAATGGTCTTACCACCCCGGAAACTGGTTTGTGAAAGTGGGTGATCTGTTTGTCAAACAAGCCCAGAAAAATCTCAAAACCCCAACAAAACGAAAACAGGAGGAATTGCAGCATGATTGAAACAACCATTCTTAGCGTCCAGAAAACCGTATTCAAAGGCAAAAACGGCGAACCCGACAAAACCATGTGGAAGGTGTTCTGCGCCGACAGCACTGGTGCGGTTGGAAGCATTTATTCCACCAAAGAACGCTCCACAGGTGAAGTTGTCCACCTCGACCTCGTGGTGAACCGTGACGGTCGATTCACTGCAAGGATTATGGATTAAGCCCCTGCCTACGGCGGGCGGCTTCCATTGTCCGAGAGGCCGCCCCCGTAGGGGGCGCTACTTGATTGTTACCTCATAATGTCATCACTTTTCAGTGATTGCATAGCGGCCCCCGTTCTGGACTATGAAGTTAAATACAACTGCAAAGTCCGGTACTTCCCTAACAATCAAATCAAGATCACCTGCTTTTCAAAACCAATTTTCAACCCTTTGAAAGCAGAAAAGCAGGGAACCGAGCCAAAGCATCAGGAATCATTGAAAGAATACGACCCGGAGACAGGCGAAATGGCATATAAATTTGTGGAAGGAAAGACCATCTGGTCGCCGTTTGAAAACAAGTTTGTCCCGATTACCATGATGAAAGAACCCGAAGAAAAACGGATACGCTATGACAACATGAAACGGGCGATCGACAAAGCGTTTGAAATCGGGCTTTGCAACGAGTTCCAATACTTCATCACCCTGACACTGGACAAAACTAAAATCGACCGGTACGACCCCGAAAAGATTTACAAAAAATTACGGGTCTGGCTCTCCAACATGGTACAGCGGCACCAGATGGACTACATCCTGTTTCCCGAATACCACAAGCCGGAACCCGGACAAACCGAACGCGCAATCCATTTTCACATGCTCGCCAACGCGAACACACTTAAACTATCGGACAGCGGCAAAAAGACCAAAAACGGACAAACCATCTATAACCTATTGGGCTGGAAGTACGGCTTTAGTACCGTCATAAAGCTGGACGGACGCTCTGCAATCGTCAAGTATGTAACCAAGTACATCACCAAAGGCAATGCAAAAATTTTCGGCAAGTTCTATCTTTCGGGCGGCAGGACGCTGAAACGAGAGGTAGCAGCCGAATTTCTAAATATCGACTACGCATCGTTTGACGGGCAGGAATACGAGATTCCCGCCGCAGGGATGCGGGTCAAGTACAAGACATTTGATTTGGATTGGGGCGAGACCGCCGATGAAAAAGAGGGCTTCCCGCATGAATCATAACAACCTGACCCCACAAAGGGTATTTCTAACCGGCGCATTTCTTCTGGTATTCCTCGCACTGTTCCTGCAAGTTTCCCCGGTTCCCGCTTCGGCGGCGGAATTCATCAAAGTTGAGCCGACCGCAACGGTTGGGGCTGAGCCGGACTGGGAATGGATGCATGAAACCCTGAAAGATTCGGGGAATGCCCAGATCGTAACCCTGACCGATCAGCAAGCTGACGATCTCACCGCCCTGCGGCACAACTCGGACATTTTTCTCTATGGAGTATTCCCAGTAACTGCAAGCCTGCTTCTATTGATCTGGTTTGTGCGCTGGTTCTATCATACCTTCGTTGAAGGGGGATTGTAAATTATGGAAAGGAGGAATTTTTATGCAGTACACACAAGTCTTTGTAGATTCCGGTGTCCCTCCCGCGATCATCACGCCGGAGGACATGACCCCGCTTCTGGATGGCATCGTCGCTAATATCGGCGTTTTGCTGCCGGTTGTTTTGGGGCTGGCAGCAATATTCTTCGGGATTAAGATTATCCCAAGCCTGATTTCCCGGTTTTCCCGATTCTGACTGTTCCCGCCACTGCGGTGACAAATAATATTTTAAGGAGGTTTGTACTATGGATCTGCCGACCATTGCCATTACAGAGGAGATGCTTGAGCCGCTGGTTCAGGGCGTGATTGCCAATGTATCGGTCGTACTCCCTGTTGGACTTGCCCTTATGGCGGTATTTCTCGGTATCCGGATTATTCCGGGTCTGGTTTCCCGGTTCATGCGCCTGTGATGCGCTGCGGCGGCGGTGGCCTTTCAGGTCACCGCCAATTTTTTAGGAGGTGTTTTCCGGATGTGTGGTTGTCTTACTGCATCACAAGCGGTCTTGGAGCGTATCGCAGGCCAGTTTGGGATGCTTGCAGCTTTGTTTTTCCTGCTTGGCCTGATCTGCGCCTTTGGCTACAAGTATGGCGCGGTCTTGTTCGAGATCGTTTATATTTATTTCAAATCAAAATCAGATAGGAGTGTTAAAGATGCTTAATCCGTCTATCATGCTCATGTCCATGCACATTGAATCCAAAATCGCTCCTCGAGTTGCCGACAGATCAGGATATGTTCCTTGGAATGTGGGCGTATTGGAGGGCGGGATTGATCTGGTTAAACAATGGATTGGGCCAGCATTCAATATTGCTCTCTGGATATTTTTAATTTTAAGCGGTATTTTCATCCTGCTGAAAATTATTCATTGGCTGGCCGGTTAACGAGGTGCTTCATGAAAAAGACGTTTGCATTCCTCGCTGCATTATCTGTTCTGTTTGCCTGCTCGCTCCCGTCCTTTGCGGCGGAAGCGGGCACATCTACAGCGAAACCTTTCGTTCCGGAAGTTCCCTCCTTTGTGAATCTCACAGGCAACACCAAGGTAACCTTTGAAACTACCAATGCGGAGATACAGAAAACTTTCATCGACAACTTAACGGATTCCCCTTACATGGTTTTGCTTCGACAGGAGAACACCTACGATCAGAAATTCTATATCTATATCTACAAATTCCCGAAAAGCCTGTCTGCCGAAGCTCTGCTGGCCGAATTCAACTATGGCGACCCAAGGACTGCACATCCAATGCACTTTCAGCCGATGCCCAACGGCACAAAGTATATCTTCCTGCAATATGATGCTGCCAATAACAAACTGCTTTGCAACAACAAGATTTACGAGAATCTTACTATGTTGAGCTTTTCCTATGTGATTGACGCATCACCGCTTTCTGGGTCTTTGGGGCAGTATCCGCACAGGGATACTTTGACATCTTCCGGCGGTTCCGGCCGGTTTTATGTCTACCCAGAAGATCACGAATGGCAGATTAACGGGCAGACAATCAACCGATATTATGATTGGTGGCTACCTGTCCGTACAGGGACAATGCCGCCAACCGATCAAAAGCCAGACCCGGAGGAACCCGACCCGGATAACCCTGATCCAGACAAACCAGACCCAGACCCCGAAGAACCTGACCCTGATATAAATATTGATACGGACGGAGATGGAAAGCCCGATCTGAATGTTGACACAGATGGCGATGGGAAGCCGGATATTAACATTGACACCGACGGCGACCGAAAGCCTGATCTAAACATCGACACAGACGGAGACGGAAAACCCGATCTGAATGTTGACACCAATGGCGATGGAAAACCGGATATCAATATCGACACCAATGGCGACGGGAAACCGGACATCAACATTGATACCAACGGAGACGGCAAGCCAGATATTAACATCGACACCAACGGCGACAAGAAACCAGATGTGAACATTGACACGAATGGCGACAAAAAGCCCGACCTGAATATTGACGCGGATGGAGATGGGAAACCCGACCTTGATATTGATGCAAACGGGGATGGGAAACCGGATACCAACGTAGATACCGATGGGGATGGTTGGCCGGATGACAACCTGAAGCCGGGAGGGAGCGGCGGCGGTCCCAGTGGGGGCGGCGGCGGTTCCTCCGGCAGCTGGGAGATTCCGCCCAAGGACGACAACGGCATTTACGATGATTGGCATGTGTTTGACCCGTTTGACTACGATTTTACGCCTGCTGACAGTGACTATAGTTATGACCCGATGGCTGGTATTGATATATCAGATGTACGTATTCCGGACTACTTCCCTATGCAGCCGGAAATCGGAAGCGTTTGGATTCCAAAGATCGCGGAAGGTTGGAATTAAGGAGGTTGATTTTCATGAAAAAGTGGAAACGGGTAATAGCCGTTCTTTGTGCGCTGGTTTGTATATTGGGTGTGTCAGTACCGGCTTTTGCCGCCGTGACTTATACTACTTTTTCCAAAGCACAAACAGCTTCCGGGTTATTATTGCCGGCGGCTTTTGGGGATACTGTCCATTTGGATGAGGCTGGCAATTTGCTTGTGAGTGTTTCTTTTGATACTTCTACATCTTCACAGAAGGAAGCCGCTAAGGAAGCTTGGGCCGAGATTATGAAAGATTGGAAGGGTAATTCAGATTATTATTTTTTCTATTCTTTCGGAAAGGCTTCCTCTTCTTCTGTTGCCTGCTTTACCTTGTATGCTTTTCCTAAATCCTCTTTTTCTCATATTTCAAATAAAACTGATGTCAGAAACTATTATCATGCATATTTTACGGCCGGATTTCGTTTTCAGTTTGATTTAAGGAACTCCGCTCTGCTTTTTTCTGGTTTTAATGGACATTTCTCGGAAGGTTTTACGCAAGGTATTTGTCTATATCCTTCATCTACTAAAATTTATTTTTTTAAAAGTATAGCTGATCTAGATTTGCAGCACAATTTTCCACCTACGGTTGCTTCTCTTTCTGATGTTAACAGTGTAATTGTAACAGATGATATTTTAGTATCCCCCGAGCCACAGACCTACACCCTGACGGTCAACTATCGTTACGAAAACGGCTCGCAGGCCGCACAACCGTTCACGCGCTCGCTCACTGCCGGAAGTAGCTACGAGATCACATCCCCAATAATCGAGGGCCATACGGCAGATAGGCCGATTGTGTCCGGTACTATGCCCGAAGAGGATTTGACGGTAACGGTCACCTATACGGCAGTCCCACCGCCCGAGCCGCAGACCTACAACCTGACGATCAACTATCGTTACGAAAACGGCTCGCAGGCCGCACAGCCAGTCACACGCTCGCTCACAGCCGGAAGCAGCTACGAAATTATATCTCCCGCAATCGAGGGGTACACAGCCGACAAGCCGGTCGTATCCGGCACGATGCCTGCGGAAGATTTGACCGTTACAGTCACCTATACGGCAGTCCCACCGCCCGAGCCGCAGACCTACAACCTGACGGTCAACTATCGTTACGAAAACGGCTCACAGGCCGCACAATC
>NZ_KE159668.1:193467-246004 GCF_000403395.2 Anaerotruncus sp. G3(2012)
ACAGTCACCTATACGGCAGTCCCACCGCCCGAGCCGCAGACCTACAACCTGACGGTCAACTATCGTTACGAAAACGGCTCACAGGCCGCACAATCGGTCACGCGCTCGCTCACAGCCGGAAGCAGCTACGAGATCACTTCCCCGACTATCAAAGGCTATACAGCCGATAGAACGATTGTATCCGGTATCATGCCTGAAAGGGATTTAACGGTTCATGTCCTTTACCGCAAAGATTCTTCCGGTTCTTCGAGTTCTTCCGGCAAGTTTCCGGATGTCGCTGCGGGCGTAGAATGGAAGGACCCTCTTACATGGTTTGATATTGCGGAGGGGGTAGAATGGAAAGACCCTCTTACATGGTTTGATATTGCGGACGGTGTGGAATGGAAAGACCCGCTTACATGGTTCGATATTGCGGAAGGTGTGGAGTGGATAGACCCGTTCAATTATGATTGGGGGTGATGCGCTATTTACGAAGAATTTGTAGTCATTTCCATGGACGCACTCAATGAAATGGCTCTCACAGTCCGGGCGAATGTTGGTTCCATTTTTAATATTTGCATCTATGCATTCATGGTTATTTCGGCGGTATACGTGGCCTTAGAGATCATTCACCAATTTGGCAAATAGGAGGGGTAGCAGGTGAAAAAGGCGGCTATTTTTATAACGATGCTTACCTGTTTTTTGTTTTGCGCAGTCCCCTGTTTTGCAGAAATTGACATCCCCTGGCCTCCGCCAACTTATGATATGCCGCGCACAGTCTTTACAACAGATATGCTGGAAGCATTGCCCAAAAGTTTAGAGCTGACATTCGGAGCCATTTCGAATACTGGATTGCGGATTTTTGGTGTCTTGACTTCTGTCTCCCTGATTTCAGGGATTTTTATTCGGCTTTTCCTGGATAAGCTGAACCTTTATAATGGCGTCTGGAAACGCGAGTTTCAGCGTCGTATAAAGGCCGAAGATCGAAAACGGCATCTTGACAGCATTGTTGATGATAAAGTCGCGGACATGGAAATTAACATGCTTGCCAAAGCGCGTTTCCGGCTTCGGAATCCTCTGGCCGATCTGAACGAAAAAATTTATCAGCGCGAACTGTCTTTTCAAGCGGAACAGGCAATCCGGGAACGGCATCCCGAGCGGGCTTTGGAAGAATCTATCCATCGCAGGGAAATATCTGCAACTGCTGGCATTGAGTTTGCACGCCGCAACCGAGAACTTGCAACCGAAAGCAGGATTGTCAATCGGGAAACTGGATTTGATGCGGAACAGGAGCTTCGGGAGCGACATCCCGGACGAGATTTGCAGGAATCTGTCCGCCGTCGCGAACTGTCTTATCAGACCGAACAAGAAATGCGCGAACGGCATCCAGAACGCGCCTTGGAAGAATCTGTCCGTCGCCGCGAACTGTCCTATCAGACCGAACAAGAAATGCGCGAACGGCATCCGGAACGAGCTTTGGAAGAATCTGTCCGTCGCCGCGAACTGTCTTATCAGACCGAACAGGAGATGCGCGAACGGCATCCGGAACGAGCTTTGGAAGAATCCTTGTATCGCAAGGAAGTATCTGCTACTGCTGGAATTGAGTTTACGCGCCGCAACGAGGACCTTGCAGCTGAAAGCAAGGTTGCAAATCGTGAATCCAGTTACGAAGCCGAGGAACGATTCCGGGCACGTTATCCGCTGGCCGTTAGAGCACGTAAATTGGACGATCGGCATGTTACGGACGATGTCGATGAAATGTATAGGACTATGTACCCAGAACGGTATCATGAGCGGCGGGCCATTTATGATGAGCTTGCCCGCGAATACGAAGAGCGTAGCGGCAGGAGATCACGCCGCCGAAGGAGGTAACGAAAATGCCCAAAAGGATATTTGTTATTTTGCTTGCTGTTCTGGTTCTGGCCTTCGCATCCGTCCCGACTTTTGCCGCTGACGGTTCTGGTCGGGGTGTTCTTTCATGGTTTTCGGATGTTGGTGGCTTCATTCGGGACATATTCGTCCCGGATGGCAACTACTTTAACAATCAGCTCTCCCGGCTAAACAGGCATATCAACAGCAGGTTTGCGGGATTGGGCGAGTTGTACCAGATGATAGACAGCTTTTTCAAAACATTAAGCAATCCCCCTCCTGTTTCCCTTAGCCTTACCATCCCCAACAACTTTCTGTTCTCCGGTTATCGCGGTACAAGGGTAGCATTTATGGCCCCTGCGCAGCCTTACCTAAAGCTGATTCGGGATGTTCTGACTGCTGCCGTTTGCCTGTTGACTGCGATCGTCTGCTATCATAAGCTGCGCACTTTTTTTACTGAGGAGGGATAGCATGATCGTTGAGTTTTTCTGCAACCTCTTTTTTTCGATGGCTCATTTTTTAATCAATCTGCTTCCAAAATTCCCATCCTTTAGCGGCCTGAACGTTTCCATGTCTCCGCTCTTCTATGTTGTCCGGCTGCTGAATATGTTTGTGTCCTTCCCAGTGGTCAGTAAGTGTTTGTTGATCGTCCTTGTGGTTTATAATCTCAAATTTATATGGTCAATCTTTATGTGGCTATTACGTAAAATTCCGGGGGTGTCATAATGATAGATTTTGGTGCCATTTTCGGCAAGATGTTTGCTCCAATCGGTGCATTCTTTGGGCTGCTGTTCAAGTGTGTTTTCGGCGGCGCCCTGCTCCTGATCTTCGGCGCGTTGGTCTATTTCTTTGTCCGGTACAAATTCAATCCCTTAAAGCTCGTGCCGGATGATCTGCGACAGCCGTACATACACAACAAGTGGCTTGATCTGTTCCGCTGGCTGCTGGTGGATTTTCTCGAACGTGATCTGCACCGGGGGGAATTTAACGAGTATGGTTTTACTTTTTACGTTGGCCGGCAGGGCGCGGGAAAAACAATCTCAATGGTGCGGTATCTCGAACTTATGAAAGAACGATACCCGAAGTGCATTATTGTGACCAACTTTGCGTATTACCGGTCGGATCACATCATGACCGACTGGCGGGACATGCTGACGCTCCGCAACGGCACAGACGGCATTATCTTTGCGATTGATGAAATTCACTCCGAGTATTCCGCCAAAAGCTGGAACGACGTTCCGGAATCGCTCTTATCCGAGGTATCCCAGCAACGCAAACAGCGGGTAAAGATCGTGGCAACCGCCCAGTTTTTCACACGTGTTGCCAAGCCGCTCCGGGAACAGGCCGCAACGGTGGTCAGCTGCTCGACGTGGGCAGGCCGTTTGACCAAAAATCGGGAGTATGACGCGCTTCAATATGCAACGGTAATTGAAAATCCGGCTGTCTTAAAGAAAAAGGTGAAACCCCTGCGCAAGTCCAGCTTTGTTCAGTCTGATGGCCTGCGCGCATGTTACGATACATTCGAGAAGATTGAACGCATGGCAAAAATCCCATTCTCCCCGCGTAAAGATCGCGGAGAGTAAACAGAAGCCGCCCGATCGGGCGGCTTCCTTCGCTATTTGAGCCATTCGGCAACTCTGCGCGGTTCGCTGTCATAAAGCTGCACCCAGTATTCAGGCATCTTATCCCAAAGCTGGTGGCGCACGTCAAATTCTGCGGTAACCTCGGATTCTACGACCGAGCAGTTAATTCCGTTGATCTCTTTAAATCGGATGCGCTTTTCAATGCGCTGGAGCTTTTGGGTAGTGTAATTGTACCGGTAATCCCTTTGATCTGTTGGGTAGATTTTACTATAAACAGGCTGCTCCATCTTTTTTCCCTCCCTTCACTTCTTGGTTGTCAGAGCTAATGTGTTTTGGGCTTTACGTTGGACTTGGGTATATGCTGTTGAGTTATCCAGCCTATTGTATCCATTTTCGTAGTGCCAGCGGATCGCTGTTGCAATCTCTTTTATAGTCATATGTTCATCGAATCCTCCGCAGTAGTAGCCATTTATCATGATGGCCATCGGATCCTCTTCCAGTATTGCTTGGGCCAACTTTAGATCTTCCAGCTCCAATGTTTCGGTTTCCGGGTTTAGCCATAGCCCCTGAGCATTCCAATTCCTACCAGATTTCCAGACGATCACCCATGAAATCCCTTCGCGAATCTCACTTGCCCAATCTTTTGAAATCGCTTTGATTGAATGATCTGTTCGGAAGGTAAGCGCCCTGAATGACTCCTTTGTAAATTCTGTCATGGCGTTTCCTTTCTCCCCGTATACCCGATAGGACAGGTGATTGACAAATTTTGTGTGATATGTTATCTTAATAGAGGATAAAGAAACCGCCTTTTTGCTAAAGGTTATCGACTAGGCTTTATCCGCCTATCCGCAGATACCATATGCCACTATGGTATTTGCAGAAGTAGCGGTTGCCGGGATGCGTTACAACGAAATGTAACAGATCGCGAAGCCGTTTACTTTGCATATTCTCACCGCCTTTCTTTTTGGAGGGCGGTTTCTTTATCTGTCTCTATTATACTATATTGAGCGCCTTATATCAATTCGCATATTGCATAAATATAGAGCGCTTTATATGTAGGTTTTTTGCATTGCGTTTTTTGTCGATTCTGTGTTATAATTGCTGTGAAAGGCGGTGATCGCTTATGCCAGCGTCGGAAGCGCAAAAGCGTGCTACAGCAAAATATATCAAAGAAAATTTGCAGGAAATTCGTTTTCGAGTAAAATTCGAGCAGGCTGACCAGATTAAAAAACGCGCTCAAGAGAAGGGTCTCAGTGTACGTGCCTATCTGTTAGACTTAATTCAGCAGGACATGCAGGATGGCAAATAGGTTTCCCGCTAGGTTACCGGCATGGCTGGGAGTGCCCCGCTTTGCGGGGGGTGTGGGGGCTTGCCCCCTCCTTGCTTGCAAGGAGGGCATAGGCGCAGCGGACAGTCAATAGACCGTAGGTTACAAATGGTTACAAATCGGCCTTTACGGTGGATTGTGGTATACTCTGCGAGTGATTTGTAACTGTTTGTAACCTGCGAAAGCTATTTACTTTCCGTGGAGCCTATGGCACAAAAGCTGACCGGCATCTCCGGGTGCAATCTAAGGACGGTATTGTAAAACACGTATGGCGAACAGCGAAGGGTGAACGACAGTGGGGACAAAGGGGAAATTCCGGCATCTGGTCTATACGGATAGAATCAAAATCGAAGCATATCGGAAAGCTGGGAAATCTCCTGCCTATATCGCAAAGGAAATCGGCTGCTCACTCAGTACGATCTACCGGGAATTGAAGCGGGGACACTATGAGCGCATGGAAACCGATTGGAGGATGGTAGGGGCCTACAGTGCGGACATTGCGCAAAAGGATTATGATTATAAGGCTACGTCAAAGGGTGCACAGCTAAAGATCGGGAACGATCACGACTTTGCGGCCTACGTTGAATGCGGAATAGCGGAGAAGCACTATTCCCCTGCAGCAGTATTGGGAGAAATCCGGACAAAGGGACTGCACTTCCGGACATCTATTTGTACCAGAACGCTTTACAATTACATAGACAAGCAGGTATTTTTGCGGATCACTAACCGGCATCTGCTACGCAAAGGACAACGGAAGCAGCCTTACAAGAGAGTACATGCGGTGAGAACAAAAAAGCCCCTATGCACAAGCATAGAGGATAGACCGGAAGCTGCTCATTCTAGACAGGAGATCGGCCATTGGGAGATGGATACGGTTGTGGGAAAGTCAAAAGGCGCTGGGCAGGCACTGCTTGTCTTAACCGAACGATTGACCCGGCAGGAGATGATTTTAAAGCTGAAACGCAAGACCAGTGCGGAAGTGGTGGCCGCTCTTAATAGGCTGGAGCGCAGATACGGCAAACGCTTTCCGGCTCTCTTTAAGTCAATCACAGTGGACAATGGTTCTGAATTCATGGATACTGCTGGGATGGAAAAGTCTGTGAGGACAAAGAATCCGCGCACAAAGGTCTATTACTGCCATCCTTATTCAAGCTGGGAGCGCGGCTCCAACGAGAACGCAAACGCAATCATCCGGAGATTTATTCCCAAGGGTACGCCGATTGAAAACTACAGCGCAAAGGAGGTGCAGCAGATCGAGGATTGGATAAACAACTATCCCAGAAAGATTCTGGGGTTCCGGTGCTCCAATGAT
The DNA here is from genome assembly GCF_000403395.2 of Anaerotruncus sp. G3(2012). GTDB lineage: Bacteria > Bacillota > Clostridia > Oscillospirales > Ruminococcaceae > Anaerotruncus. Next base: position 199,538 of record NZ_KE159668.1, read on the forward strand.
CTTTTCATGGAGTACCTGCAAAATTTATGACAGTTTGAGGTGTGCTATATGACAGATTTGCCAACCATAAACCCAGATGTCCTTGACGATATGTTAAAGGAAATCCTTCTACCTAATTTTTTAAAGATTATCCTTCCCACTGTAGTTTTAATTTTAATTTTTGGAATCGTCCGAATTGTCTTTCGTTGTCTGTTGCGTGATTCTAGGAGATTGGCTATACTTGTCGATGGTTTGTTGTGCCTTTTGTTCCTTGCAACGTTCGCTTTTGTTGGGGTACCTCTCACCACGTACATGATACAGCACACATCTGTTCCGGACAAGGAATATAATCTAGGTGTTAATGCGGACGGAACACCCATGGATTTAGATGGCTCCGTCGAGTGGTTTGATGTTGCGGAGGGTGTGGAATGGAAAGACCCTCTTGAAACAATTGATCCAGAGGATTTGATAACCTATGTAGAGATTCCTGATCGCACAGTATCAAGCAGCGAGAATTCTTCTGGAGAATAAAAAAAGAAAGCGTAGAGAGCTGAAACTCTCTGCGCTTTTTACAATGGCCATTGCTTCCGCTTTGTCTAATTTCCACAAAGTTTAACATTTTCATAACTTTTTTTGCAATTTCACTTGCAATTCACGTAAAAAAGCAGGAAAAAGGCCTGTCAGGCGGTTGGGTCTAAAAAATGGGCATGACGCGGGAAACGCCATGCCCATTTTTTTAGGAGGAAAGCATTGAAAAAACCAGAATGATGCTTTTGTTTTCTCACATTGCAGCGTCGGCAGGCATACATTGTATGCCTGCCGACGTTATCGTGATGACTGACAGGCCAGCAGGTGAGGGGGGCGCGTCAGTCTTTGGAGGAGGCTTCGATCAGGGCGCGCAGATGCCGGAGTCCCCGTTCGGCGGCGGTGTAACCATCCGGAACCGGGAAACACTCGATCGTCAGGCTGCGCTGGTACCCAATCTCCGAGAGTGCGGACAGGATAGGTCGGAAATCAATCAGGCCCCAGCCGGGATAATAGCGGGTATTGTCTGCCACATGCACATGTCCAAGCTTTTTCCCGCAGTGGAGGATGGGTGTGCGCCAGTCACGCTCTTCCAGATTCATATGGAAGGTGTCCAGATGCACCAGAACCCGGTCGCTTCCGACCCGGTCGATCAGGCCGAGCACGTCGTCTGCGGTCTTGAGGTAGTTGGTCTCAAACCGGTCGATCGCTTCGATGACCAGCTCCCCGTCCACCTTTTCCGCATAATCGGCAAGCTCCCGCATCGAATCAACCATCCAGGCGTCCACCTGTTCAAACGTTTGGGAACTGCCGATCCGGCCGCGCATCGATCCAATGATGACCGGGCAGCCGAGCAGTGCGCCCAGATCAAGCTGCCCTTTCAGGCGCTGGATCGCCGCTTCGCGGATCGAAGGGTCAGAGCTGGTGATGCTCAGCCCTTCCATTCCATAAGCCATGCCGGTGCCGATCGACGAGATCCGGATCGGTTTTTTTACACAGTAATCCTTCATGCGCGGACCGTCCACCTGTTCGGGGGTGCGGATATGCAGTTCGATGCTGTCGAACCCTTTTTTGCAGAGCCAGTCGATCGACTGGTAAAAATCTGAGGTGACAATCGGGAAAGGGGAACCGGCGGGCGCCCCCATCGCCACTGTCGCCCCGATCAGAAAGGGAGAACTGTTCATCTTCAACGCCTCCCGTGGTTACACCAGAACTTCCAGCACTTCGCCCGCCGGATATTTATGTACATCCACGTCATTTGCGGAGGTGTTCTCGGCAAAGCTGCAGATGATCCTGGAATCCCCGCCGACCGGCATCGGGGTCCAGTGCCAGACGCCGGTATCCACGACAACCCCCTGCCGGGTGTTGATGAGGAACGCCTCGGCTTCGTTGATATCCGGTTCCTCCTGCGGGTCAAGACCCTTGTTCTTGGAAAAGACAATAATAATGGGATTGGTGAGCGGGACCATCAGCTCCTGTGTGTGGTAATGACGCTCCATGTTGACCGTCCGGTAGGGACGCTGATAGAGGGTGGATACCCCGATCTGGAAGATGCCGGAATCGCACTGATAGGTGCAGAGCTTGGGGAAAAAGTCAAACCGGTCGGAGCTGCGCAGCTCGTAGTTCTCGGGCTTTTCAGGCAGGTCGATCACCGTACCATAGGGCGCAAAGGCTTCCTGGGTGAGTGGCTGTACCGGGATCTGACGGATTGACATAGAAAAAACCTCCTTTTTGAAATCCAAAAATTGATTAAAAATTGATCGAAAGAATCTCTACTTTTAACATAGATGATAACAATTAGGGGAGATTAAGTCAAGCGTTTTTTGAAAAAAATCGGATTTATAGTCGAAAATACAAAAATATTTTGTATAAACAGTACAAAAAAGAGACGAGGTAGAAAAAATAAAGCGATTTTTGTCTATCTTAACGATTGAAATGGTTTTGATAATAATATATCATAAAAAGCATCAAGTGTTATCAAACGTGCAAATATGAAGAAAGTCGAGGTGTGAACTGTGGAAGCACTACGTCCGGCGGACAGGATGAACTATAGAGAGGTTCTACAGGAGCTTGAGGGGGTTATGCAGAACGCCCGGCAGTATATGATGCCAAAATGCCGCGCCTGCCGCATCTGCAACAGCCAGAACTGTAAGATGATCCCGACCGAACGCTCCGGATCGGCAATCCGGAACTATGACAAATTACAGCAGATCCGTCTGGTGTATGACACGATCTATGAGGGCGGGGATGGCAGCGAGATCGACAGCTCGGTCGAACTGTTTGGGCACCGGTTTCGTGCGCCAATTATGTCGGGGGCGTATGGGCATGTCTCCAGCTTCAATCCCTCCACCCACTTTTCAGGGGATTACGACTTCACCAAAGCGTTGCTTGATGGGGTGATGGCGGCCGGCTGCTTCGGCTGGACCCCTGATACGATGGGTGAGGGTGCCTACACCGAACCGCTGCGCTGCCTGCGGGAGCATGGCGGAGTGGGCATCCCGGCGATCAAATCCTGGTCGCCCGAGATCATCCGGGAAAAAATCCGGATGGCAGAGGATGCAGGGGTCATGGCGATCGGGCATGATATCGACTGCGTGGGGCTGGCCTACCTTTCGGTCAACGGCAAGGGAAAAACCTATCCCAAGTCCGCACAGCAGCTTCGGGAGATTTTTTCGATCACCAAAAAACCGTTCATCCTCAAAGGGATCATGAGTGCGCGGGGTGCGCTCAAAGCGGTCGAGGCGGGTGCCACAGGCATCGTTATTTCCAATCACGCGGGAAACACGATGGACCAGTCGCTTTCGACGATCGAGGTGCTCGAGGAAATACGGAATGCGGTCGGGGACAAGCTGCTCCTGATTATTGACGGCGGTTTCCGACATGGCGAGGATGTCTTTAAGGCGCTTGCGCTGGGCGCGGATGCGGTGCTGATCGGGCGTCCGTATATCGTGGTTGCCGAGGGCGGCGAGGCGCGCGGCGTTGAACTATATACCCAGAAGCTGGTCTGGGAACTCCAAAACGCGATGCGTATGACCGGCTGCCGTACCTTGAAAGACATCACCCGCGATAAGGTTGTAGTGACCAAAGAGTTTTAAAAACTGCCTGTAGGGATTTGCAGCGATTTTGAATCAGAAAGGATACAAGTCAGGACAGAAAGGGAGGTTCGGCATGGGAGAAATTTTGAAGATTGGGATGGAACATAAAAAGTTCGCATTCGATCGGGAAGCAAAACCGGTTGCGACGATCCGTTCAGGGGACCGTGTCGTGTTCGAAACCGAGGACGCGAATTGCAGCCTGATTACCAAGGAGACAGACCTTTGGGCAGAGTTTCCGAAACTCTACGCCAAGGGGGGCGGCTGCAACCCGGTGACCGGGCCGGTTTATGTCGAGGGGGCCCATCCGGGGGACTGCCTCTCGGTAAAAATCCTGCGGGTGGTGCCGGGGTTCATCCGGAACGGTGGCTATACCTCGATCTATTCCGGGCTGGGCATGTTGCAGGACTGCAAAGGATCGCTCCAGCAGCCGCTGGAACCGCGTACCAAAATCTGCCCGATTGAAGGGGACGAAATCCACTTCAAACTGCACAATTCGGATGATTACCTGAAACTTCCGGTGCGGGCATTTGTGGGGACGATCGGCGTAGCGCCCAAGGAGGACCGCCGTTCCTCGTTCTATCAGGGGCAGGACTGGTGCGGCAATGTCGACATCTGTGACATCCGTGTGGGCACGACGGTGGTGCTGCCGGTCCATGTGGAGGGTGCGCTCTTCTCGATCGGTGACATCCATGCCCTTCAGGGGGATGGCGAGATCACCGGGTGTGCGCTCGAGTGCCAGGGGGTCGTGGAAGTACAGATCGACGTGGTTTCCGCTGAAGAGGTGCACTATTGCGACTGGCCGCAGGCCAACACTGACGAGTGGATCGGTGCAATCGCCTGTCTGGGCTACCGCAACCTGAGCGAAGCGGTCCGGACCGGTTATACCGAGCTGATCCGCCGGATGGAAAAGGAGTACGGCATGGATCAGCTGGACAGCTACCAGCTCCTCAACCTGATGGGCGAAGTGCAGGTGGGCAACGGTTCGAGCTGCCTGTGCAAGATCAGCCGGAAGGTGCTCGAGCGGCATCGCAAATGACAGGGATCAAGCAACTTGGAATGGAGGGGAAACGGTGAGCCAAATTGTAAAATTGGGGATGGAGCACAGGAAATTCGCGTTTGACAAGGATCTCCCGCCTGCTGCCACCATCCGTTCGGGGGATACGGTGATCCTGGAGACCGAGGACGCAAATTGCAGCCTCATCACCAGGGAGACCGATCTGTGGCCCGAATTCAAGAAAATCTACGAAACCGCAGGCGGCTGCAACCCGGTGACCGGACCGATCTATGTGGAAGGGGCGAAAGAGGGGGACAACCTCGCGGTCGAGATCAAGCGGGTGGTGCCCGGATTTGCCCGGGGCGGCGGCTATACCTCGATCCAGAGCGGCGTGGGCTCGCTTGAGGACATCAACGGCACGATCCAGAAGCCGCTGGGCGCGAAAACCCGCATCCTCAAGATCGAAAACGATGAGATTATCTATAAGCTGGACAACAACGAGGAGTATATCAAAATCCCGGTAGCGCCGTTCGTCGGCACCATCGGGGTGGCCCCCAAATACGACCGGCGCGCCTCGTTCTATAAGGGCCGCGAGTGGTGCGGCAACGTCGACTGCCCGGATGTCAAGGTTGGTTCGACCGTCCTGCTGCCGGTGCATGTCGAAGGTGCGCTCCTCTCGATGGGGGATGTACACGGCGTACAGGGCGATGGTGAGATCACCGGATGTGCGCTCGAGTGCCAGGGGATCATTGAAGCAACCGTCCGGCTGATCCCCAAGGAGCAGTCTACCTATCTGACCTGGCCGCAGGTGGACAGCGATGAGTGGATCGGGGTGATCTCGATCGCCAACCGCGGGCGCCTGACCAATGCGATGGCCAATGGCTATGTCGAGCTTGCCAAACGGATGGAACTGGAATACGGCATCCCGCTCTGCGACGGCTATATGATCCTGAATCTGGCGGGAAAGATGCGGGTCGGCAACGGGGGAAGCTGTGTCTGCCGGATCGACCGCAAGCTGCTGGAAAAATACCGTCTGAAATGAGCCGGTGGAGAAAGGGAGTGTGTCAGATTTGAGCAAAACAGTGAGGCTCGGTATCGAGCAGAGACAATTTTCCTATGAGAAAAAGACACCGCCGGCAGTAACCATACAGTCGGGCGACACCGTGATCTTTGAGACCGAGGATGCAAACTGCGGCCTGATCCGCAAGGAGACCGACCTCTGGCCGGAATTTGAGAAGATTTACGAAGCGGCGGGCGGCTGCAACCCGGTGACCGGCCCGGTCTATGTGGAAGGGGCGAAGGAAGGGGACTGCCTCGCGGTGGAAATCCTTGAAGTCACCCCGGGCCTGGCCTTCCAGGGCGGCTATACCTCGATCCAGAGCGGCGTAGGGGTGCTGGAGGACATACTCGGCACCTTCCAGGAGCCGCTTGAAGCCAAAACCCGCATCTGCCCGTTCAAGGACGGGAAGATTACCATGAAGCTCGAGGAGCCGGGCGCACATCTGGAAATCCCGATGTCCCCGTTTGTCGGTTCGATCGGGGTGGCTCCCAAATATGACCGGCGGGCTTCGTTCTATCAGGGGTCGGAATGGTGCGGCAATATCGACCTGCCGGAGGTCCGCCCGGGTGCTACGGTGGTACTCCCGGTCAATGTCGAAGGCGGGCTGCTCTCGGTCGGCGATGTGCACGCCTGCCAGGGCGACGGCGAAATCACCGGATGCGCGCTCGAGTGCCAGGGGACCGTCAAGGTCCGGGTGACCCTGCTCTCTCGGGAGGAGGCGCATTATGTCGGGTGCCCGCAGGTCAACACCGACGAATGGATCGGCTCGATCGGCCTGCCCAACTGCTCCGACCTGACTGCGGCCATGAAGATCGGCTATACCGATCTGGTGCGCCGGATGGAACGGGAGTTCGGGATCGCCCAGTGTGATGGATACATGCTGCTGAACCTCGCGGGTGAGGTGCGCGTGGGCAACGAGATGAGCTGCCTGTGCAGGATCAACCGGCGTTTTCTGAAAAAGTATATCGATCAGGCTTGACCTGACAACGAAAGGAGAGACACCACCATGAGCGTTCTGAATATACAGGCGCAGCCTCTGACAAGGGAAGCGTTCGCCCCCTACGGGACCGCAATCTGCATCCCGACCGACGGCACCCCCGACCGTCCAACCGACCGGTTCAATTTCTGGCCGAAGCTGAGTCTCTATCAGTGCGATTCGGGTATCTTCCAGATCGGGGTTTCGACCTTTTTCAAGCGCCCGTTCCGGACGGTCAACATGGAGCGGCATTTCAAGACCGAGGAGTTTATGACCCCGCTGACCGGCCCGATCGTGATTGTCTTCTGCCCGAACAAACAGGTGGACGGCAAGAACCAGCCCGACTACCAGAAGGCGGAGGCGTTCCTGATTACCGAAAAGCAGGCGGTGGTCGTCGGCAAGGAGGTCTGGCACTGGACCCCCATGCCGCTCGAGAATGAAACCTCGATCATCTGCAGCTTTGCGGAGGATACCCAGAAATACGATCTGGACGTACAGTCCCTGCCCTCCGGGGAGGTTGTACAGGTTGTCCTGTGAAAGAGGGTTGGACAATGGCGAATATGGATTATCTGGTAATTGAGGACATCCATAAGAGTTTCTACGGGGTGGAAGTCCTGAAGGGGGTCAGCTTCTCGGCGGCGTCCGGGGAGGTACACGGGCTGCTCGGCGGCAACGGCGCGGGAAAGTCCACCCTGATGAATGTGCTCGGCGGACTTTATACCAAGGATTCCGGACGCATCTGCATCAACGGGCAGGAGGTCCAGATTCACGACACCAAGGCGGCGGAGCGCGCGGGAATCGCGTTCATCCATCAGGAGCTGAAGCTGTTTGACCTGCGCAGCGTGGCGGAGAATATCATGATCTCCAACCTGCCGGTCAAAGGGCCCTTCCGCCTGATAGACGATAAAAAGAAAAACGAGATGGCGAAAAAGTATCTCGACGAGGTGGGGCTGAATGTCGAGCCGACCACCCGCCTCGGGGAACTGAGCATCGCGGAACAGCAGCAGGTCGAGATTGCCAAGGCGCTCTCGCTCGACGCGAAAATCCTGATCTTCGACGAGCCGACCTCCTCGCTGACCAACCGCGAAACCCGCATCCTGTTCGAGATCATCCGCAAGCTCAAGGCGGGCGGGGCGTGCATCATCTATATCTCGCACAAATCGGACGAGATTTTTGAAATCTGCGACAAGGTGACTGTCCTGCGAAACGGCGAGAACGTCGGCACGCTGGACACCAAGGCCGCGACCAACGACGAGCTGGTCAGCCTGATTATCGGGCGAAAGCTGGAACAGTATTTCCCCCAGCTCCCGCCCGCACCAGGGGAGGACGCCCCGAAGGTGCTTGAGGTGAAAGACCTTGTCAACCGCAAGCTGGCGGGGGTCTCGTTCAGCCTGCGCAAGGGGGAAATCCTCGGCCTGTTCGGGCTGGTGGGCGCGGGGCGCTCGGAAACCGCGCGGGCGATCTTCGGGCTGGACTACCTCGCCTCGGGGGAAATCTATATTGAGGGGAACAAGGTCAAACTGGGTTCCCCGCACCGGGCGATGAAAAACGGGATCAGCTTTCTGACCGAAAACCGCCGGGAAGAGGGGCTTGTGCTCAAAATGGACATCCGGCGCAACCTGACCTTCCCGATCCTCGACCGGATCAGCGTGCCGGGAGCGGGCTATGTCCGCCGCAAAAAGGAGATGGGGCTGGTCAAGGATGCGTTCAGCCGGTTCCTCATCAAGGCGACCGGTCCGGAACAGCGGTCGGGCACCCTCTCGGGCGGCAACCAGCAGAAGGTGGTCCTGTCCAAGTGGTTCATGACCGAATCCAAGGTGCTGATTCTGGATGAGCCGACCCGCGGCGTGGATGTCGGCGCCAAGGCGGAGATCTACGAGCTGATTACCGAGATGGTAAGCAAGGGGCTTTCGGTCATCATGATCTCCTGCGAAGAGTCCGAGATGCTCGGCATGTGCCACCGCATCCTGGTCATGCGGGACGGCGAAATCATCGGCGAGTTTAACCGCGAGGACGCCACACAGGAAAAACTCGTCGGACTATGTATGGGAGGGAAAACGGTATGAGCGGAATCAATCGGGTGAAAAGCCTTGTGTTCAAAAATGCGACCCCGATCCTGATCGCGCTGTTGGCAGTGTTTGTGCTGATTAAGATGCCGGTGTTCTTCACCATCTCCAACCTGATGTCGCTCGGCTCGCAGGCTGCGATCTGGGGGTTGGCCGCAATCGGCATGACCATGCTGATCCTCACCGGCGTGACCGACGTTTCGGTCGGTGCGCAGATCTATCTCGGCGGCGTTCTGGTGGTGCGTGTCTACCAGGCGACCGAAAGCATGCTGCTGGGGCTGCTCTGCTCGATGATCGTCTGTATGCTGGTCAGCGCGTTCAACGGCTATGCGATTGTCAAGCTCGGGCTGCCCTCGATGATTACCACCCTCGCGATGCAGCAGGTCTGCAACGGGCTGGCGTCGATCATCATTGGGCGGGACTCGGTGATCAAGATGCCGGACGCCTTTTCCAAGCTCGGGCAGAGCCGGCTGTTCAATATCCCGATCAGCGTGCTCATCTTCCTGCTGCTCTTCCTGATCAGCGTGGTGGTCATGAACCACACCCGGTTCGGCCGATATGTTTATGCAATCGGCAACAACTCAGATGCGATCGCCGCTTCGGGCGTCAACGTCTTCCGCATCCGGGAGATCACCTTCCTGGTGACCGGCGCGCTCTGCGGGCTGGCGGGGACGATCAACGTTTCGCGGATCGGCGGCGCACAGTTCGGGATGGGCGCACAGATGGAGTTTTCCTGTATGGCGGCGGTGGTTGTCGGCGGCACCAGTATGCTGGGCGGCAGCGGCAACATCATCGGCACTCTGCTCGGGGTGTTCGTCATCGCCTCGATGGATCAGCTCCTGCGGATGTTCAACGTCTCGATCTATCTTTACAATGTGTTCTGGGGTGGAGTCGTGCTCTTCACCGTCAGCATGGATCTGCTGAAAAAATATCAGGAAAAGCGGGAACGGGAGATGCGCCTCGCAACGGACAGGAATTCCTGAACCGAAAAATAAAAATGGAGGGACAATTATGAAACGGAATCTGCTGAAAATGGGAGCGCTCGCGCTCGCAGCCACATTCTTGCTCACAGCCTGCTCCGGAAGTTCCGGCAGCAGCGCCCCCGCACCACAGGGCGGCGGCTCCGGCGCAGCGGCCGGGGCGGTCAAAAACCCCAATATCGACGACGGCAAAAATATCGTCGGCATCTGCTGGTCGAGCCTTGCGGCGGAGGCAACCCAGGTGCTGGTCCAGAACTATCAGGACCACTACAAGGAGTACGGGATTGACGAGCTGATCCTGCTCCAGGCGGAGGGCAACCTGGAACGCCAGATCGACCAGCTTCAGGACCTCGCCAACCAGAACTGCGACCTGATTATCTGCAACTCGGTTGACCCGGACGGAATCGCGCCGGTGGTTGAGAACATCATGGCGCAGGGCATCCCGGTAATCGCGGTTGACCGCCGGATCAGCGCGGACATCTACTTCACCCTGGAAACCGACAACGTCTGCTGCGGACGCGACGTCGCGCGTTCGATCGCGATGATGACCATGACCGATGCAGACGGCAACCCCGCAGCAGAGGGATCGGTGGAAGTGCTCAAATGCGTCGGCAACATGACCTCTTCCGCAGTCCGTGACCGTATGTCCGGCCTCAACGATGAGCTGGCCTACTGGCCGCACCTCAAGGTTGTCGGCGAGCCGAGCGTAGAATCCAACATCGAGAAGGTTTACAACGCGGTGCTGGACGGCTTCAAAACCAACCCGAACATCAAAGCCATCTTCGTCGTGGGTGACAACCAGGTTGCACCGGTCGTCTCCGCGCTCAAGGAACTGAACATGCTCTTCCCGCCCGAGGATCCGCGCCATGTCATCATCGCGTCGGTTGACGGTATCTCGAGTGTTGTCAAGGGCATCCAGGCAGGCGAAAACGATATCGTTGCAAACCAGCGTTTCGACCTCTTTGCAAGCGACGTGCTCAAGGTCTGCCAGGACTACTTCAACGGTGACACTTCGGTAGCGGGCCAGAACAACAAGCTCCCGACCATGATCGTCACCCGTCACAATGTGGACTATCTCCAGAAGGAGAATCTGCTGTGGGCGCTTCCTCCCGCATAATTGAGCGGCAGAGTGTCCAGTCCCCTGACCGGGGCCGGCGGCGCTATCCGCCGCCGGCTCCCGGAATGGGTGAATCTTGCTGTGCAGACAGCACGAAGGAGGTTTCGGCATGGAAAGAACTACCGCCCAGCCGGCCCGGCGGCTTCCGTTTTCCCGTGATTGGCTGACACCACAGAAACTGATGCTTAACTGCGGCCTGTATCTCGCGATTATCGCGATCTTCGCAACCTTTGCGATCATCAATCCGGATTTTCTCACTGCCCGCAATATGGTCAACGTGTTTGAACAGTCAGCCTATTATCTGGTCTGTGCGGTGGGGATCACGTTTGTGCTTGTCAGCGGCAACAACGATATGTCAGTCGGCTCCCAGATTGCCTTTTCCAGTGTGGTTGCGACCCTGTACCTCTCATCGACCGGGAATATCCCCATGTCGATGCTGATGATGCTGGCGTTTGCCCTGCTGATCGGATTTTTTAACGGCCTGTTTGTCGTTATTATCGGCCTGCCCCCGTTTATCGGGACGATCGCGACCGGCTATGTGGTGCGCGGTATCGTCGCCTACTATACCAAACAGGAGACCCAGTATGGGTTACCCCGCGTCTACACCCAGTTCGCATGGACCAAGACGTTCGGCATCTCCAATCTGACCTGGATTGCGCTGCTGATCATGCTGTTCGGGCTTTATGTGCTGCATTGCACCTCGTTCGGGCGCAAGGTCTACGCCTGCGGCGGAAATCCCGTTGCGGCGCAGGTTATGGGGATCAACGTAAAGCGGGTCAAGATCGCCTGTTATATGATTTCGGCCGTTTCGGCGGCGGTAGCGGCCATGATGCTGATGTCGCGGATGGGTGCGGCCCGCTCGGGCACTGCCGATCTGCTGCATACCGAATGCGTTGCGGCTGCGGTCATCGGCGGGACCAGCCTGAAAGGCGGACAGGGAAGTGTCATCGGTACCTTTGTAGGTGTTTTTCTGGTCGCAATGATCCGCAACGGGCTAAACAGCGAGGGGATCAACTCGTTCTGGCAGCTCGTGTTTACCGGAGGGATCACCCTGTTTGCCGCGGTGCTGGATAGCTATAAATCGCGCGCAAACGCCTGACCCGAAAAGAAGGCTCCAAAAAGGGGACCCGGACGGAATCCGCTGGGCCCCCTTTTTCTGTAGGGATATTTTGCAGGGCGATGAAGGCTCCGCCACCACGCCCCGCTGTTTTTGACCGCCGCACTGCGAGCGTTTCAGAGCGCAGCTGCCAAAGCGGCTCTTAGGCCGGGCAAAAATGGACGAGATTTTAGCGCCGCGCTCCGGCCTGAGATTCGGCGTTTCGCACCGGTCGGGCCATGCATGACGTTCCAGCAGCAGTTTTTCGGGTAATTTGCCGCCTAAGAACGGCAAAAGGGTGCTTTTTGCAAGTGAAAAAGCACCCTCGAAAAGGTAGGACAGTTTAAAAAAGGTTATGCAGCAGGCGGCAGGCTTCCGGGAGGTCGGAAACGGGGTTCCGGGCATACGCCTCGATGCTGACCCGCCCCTGGTATCCAGCGGAAAAGAGCGGTTCGAGGGCATCCCGGCAAGCAGATAGATCGTCCTGCAATGGATAGGTGCGCTCAGGATATGCCGCGTAATGGATATGCCGGAGCTTCTGGCCGCGGCAGAGCTGCATGAGCGAATCAGGGCTGTCCTGCTGTTTCCAGAAATGGTAGAAATCAACGATCACACCGACATTCCCACACCCGCAGGCATCCGCTGCGCGCTGCGCATCCGAGAGGGTGGAAACAAAGCTGTGTTCCTCGTCGTTGATCGGCTCGATCGCCAGCGAGACCCCGCGTTCCGCTGCCTGCGTCCCGAACCGGTGAAGGAACTCCAGATACTGCGGGAAGCCGTCCCGCTCCCAGTCGAAGCCCTCCGGAACGGTGGCGCGGTTCGGCCCACTCATCGTGATGAGGCTGGTCCCCATCTGTTCGGCTGCCGAGAGGGAGCGGTGGATATAGTCTTCCAGACGCACAGGATCAGCGTGCGGCCCGATCAACGCCATTCCTTTGGGGATCGCGTTGTTAAACACCTCGGCAGGCAAGCGGGCTTCATCGAGCAGTTTGCGGTAGGCGGCGGTTTCCCTGGCGTCCAGCAGGAGCAGCCGCGCAAGCGATACCTCCGCATAATCGTAGCCTGACTGCCCGGCCAGCGGGACAGCTCTGCGGGCAAGCGGGTCATCCGGGGTGGCGAGCAGCAGCAGACAGCAGCCAGTTTTCATAAAGAACGACCTCCTTCGTTGGATTAAAAAAGAATAGAAATACAGAACCCGTATTCACAACCATTCGACACCGCCTGAGCGGGTCTTTGGCTGGCCTGCCGCGTTGAAAAATCTTGCAATACACAAAGTATTGTCTGCGTTTTTTCGCCTTGCAGGGCAGCAAAATCCCTCGCCCATCCGGCATCATCTGATTATGAATACAGGTTCACAGTTTCCGGATGATCGGGCGACAGCACCGAAAATAGAACCCGGCTCCACAGCTCGGCTGTGGATGTCAAAACCTGTGGTTTTGACAAGATGGTTGAAAAGCATACAAAAAAGGCGAATTTGGGCGGAAAAGCGGTTCTAATAACTTGCAATAATGTTACCATTTTGATATAATTGTGATAGGATTTGGGAAATTCGGGAAGAAAAAACTGCTGAATATGCGCCAAAGGGGAAAGAACCATGAAGACTACAATCAAAACCATCGCGCAGAAGTGCAATGTTTCTCCTGTAACGGTTTCGCGTGTGATAGCGAACAATCCGAGCGTGAACGAAAAGACCCGCCAGTTTATCCTCGACACAATGAAAGAGCTGGATTACCGTCCACAAAAGGTCGAGGCACTCACCGAGCGGCAGCGCGCCCGGATGATCGTTATGGTGATGGAGGACATCACCCGCAACGCCAACGCGATCGTACGGGCAGCGGCAAACTATCTGCGGGAGAATGGCTATCTCTCAATCTTTTGTGAAACAGGCGCAAAGGCCGCCTATTTTGATGAATACCTCACTGCACTGATCGAGCGGGGGGTGGTGGACGGCTGCATCGTCATCACCAGCCTTGCCGCCCGCACCGAGCTGGCGCGGATCGCCGAGAAGCACCGGCAGCTCCCGCTGGTGGCGGTGCACTGGTGCGAAGCATGGTCGAAAGTAGATTCGGTCATTCTGGACAGCTACCACGGCTCGATCTGCGGCGTTAATTTTCTGGCCGATATGGGGCACAGGTACATCGCGCTGGTCAACGCGCCTCCGGAGGCGTCAGGCTCCTATGAGGAGCGGATGGGCTATCTGGATACAATGCACAGGCGTGGGCTGCCCGCCGATGAAAAGTATATCCTTTCCGGGAATCTGGAGAAGTCGGGAGGCGTGCAGGCGGCGCGGAAACTGCTCTCCGAGATGCCGGAAGTAACCGCCGTTCTTTCCTCCAACTACGCGATGGCGCGCGGCATTGTGGATGAACTGGCCGCTGCGGGCAAACGGGTGCCCGAGGATATCAGTGTGGTACCGTTTGGAATCTTCCAGTCGGGGGAGGATCAGCGGGACTTCACCGCGGTAGGGGCAAGCTATGTGGACGCCGGAATCATCGCTGCCAGGATCGTGCTGGAGCGGATTCAGGAGATCAAAGAGCATCAGATTCAGTTCAATACGGTAAAAAAGGTGGTGCTGGAACCGGAGGTATTCCTCGGCACTTCGGCGCAGCCTCCCGCAAAAGCGTATGTCCCCCAGCTGGAAAGGAAGCGCTGACCGCTTTTTAGGCGGTCAGCCTTTTTGTGCTTATTCCGGGAAATCGAACTGGATTTCCAGCCCGGCGGGCTGCTCCAGTGTTTTGACCACCGACCAGATGTCCTCCTTGCCGCACTGTTTCATGCTCTCGCGGAAGTTGGACGAGATACCCTCGAGGGCGGGCAGGGAAAGCCCGAATGCGGACGCGGATGCACAGGCGATCTGCATGTCTTTATCGAGGATCGAGAGCGGGTTCCCGGTGCCGGTAAACACCCTGCCGGCGACGTGCTTGGCGGTGGCCCGGAAGATGCCGTTGGAAGCGCTGGTCCCGTCGAGCACCTCAAAAACAGTGCGGGGGTCCAGGCCGGATGCGGTCCCGAGCGCCAGCAGCTCACAGGTTCCCTCGAACATCAGGCTGAAAAACGCCTGCATACAGGTTTTGGCTTTCTGCCCCATGCCGGGCTTGTCCCCGACGCGTATGACTGTCGAGCCGAGCTGGTTGAGCAGCTCCTGATTTTTGGAGAACGCTTCCGGGGATGCGCCGACCATCAGGTAGAGTTCACCCGAAGCGCTGGTTGCAGCGGTACCGCGCACCGGGCAGTCGACCAGATGCAGGCCCAACGGTTCCAGCCCTTTCTCCGCTTCCTCACAGGCCGCGTATCCAACCGATGCGGTAACCAGCACACTGCCCCCTTTGGGAAGCACGTTTGCAGCCCCGTCCTGCCCGAACAGGACGTCCTGCACCTGCTCGCCGTTGAAAACCATCAGAATCAGAGCCGATGCGCCGTCCGCAGCCTGTGCGGGGGAGGGGGCTGCCGTTCCGCCCTTCTGCTCCAGCAGCTGCATCCGTTCGGGCAGCAGGTCAAAGCCCTGCACCACATAGCCGCGCTTGAGCAGATTTTCCGCAATACCCATGCCCATCGTTCCCAGTCCGATGATCCCAATTTTTGTTTTCATTGAAATTCCCCTTTTCTTATCAGTTGTTTGGTGATTTGGCCGCACATTTTCCGCCTTTTTAAGACTAAATGATTTGAAATGGAATGTCAATATAAAGATATAAATTTATCATTAAATATTCATAGAAATTAGCAGGATATATAAGCCATCCCTTTTTCTCACGGTTGCTTATCTGGAAAAACCACCAATTAGGACCGCTTTTTCTTGACAGGAACAGAGAAAAACAAAAAAATCGATCGTTCCGGATTGCAATTTTGATCGCAAAATGTTATCTTATAAATAGCAAAAAATTATCATTAAATTGCAGAAAAAGAATCAGGAAGGGCAAAAGGAGGTTTCATGATGATGCTGGGAGAAAAAGCATTTGCGTCGATCGAGGAGCTGTCGGGCCAGCTCTGCGCGATGAGCAGGAAAATCTGGGAGAATCCGGAGGGACCCTATCAGGAAAAAATTGCAAGCGACACCTGCGCCGCATTTTTGGAGGCGGAGGGGTTTCAGGTCGAGCGGGGATGCTTCGGCCTGCCGACCGCGCTGCGTGCGCAGTGGGGTTCCGGACATCCGGTGATCGGCTTCCTCGGGGAATATGACGCGCTGCCCGGACAGAGCCAGAAGGACGTTCCATATCAGGAGCCGGAGGTCCCGGGCGCTTACGGGCATGGCTGCGGACATAACCTGCTCGCAGTAGGCATGGCAGGCAGTGCTGCGGCGATCAAGCGGGAGATGGAGGAGCAGAAACTCTCAGGCACCCTGGTCTTTTACGGATGCCCAGCCGAAGAGGTTTTGACCGGCAAGGGGTTTATGGCGCGGGCAGGCGCATTCCGGGAGCTGGACTGCGCGCTCGCATGGCATCCCGGACGGTATACCCGCGCATCCTACAGCGTTTGCACCGGGGTGAACTCGGTGAAATACCATTTCACCGGCAAGACCGCACACGCCGCCTGTGATCCGGAGAAGGGGCGCAGCGCGCTCGACGCGGTGGAGCTGATGAATGTGGGGATCAACTATCTGCGGGAGCATGTCCCGATGGATGTGAGGATGCATTATGTGGTTACCGATGGCGGAAGTGCGCCGAATATCGTTCCGGATCATGCAACCGTCTGGTACTATGACCGCGCCCTGACCCGTGAGACGATGAAGATGGTCGAAGAGCGGATGCTCAAGGTGGCGCAGGGGGCCGCATGGATGACCGAAACCGAACTGACGGTAGAACGGCTGGGCGGCTGCTATCCGACCCTTCCCAACCACCAGCTTGCCGATCTGATCGACGAATGTATGCGTGCGATCCCGCAGGAGCCGTGGACCGAAGAGGAGATCGCATACGCCCGCAAAATCAATGAGACGGTGCCCGACCTCTGGAAAGAGAGCGTACGGTTCTCCGGCGCAAAGGACCCGGACACCCAGCTTCATTCGGGGGTTATGACGATCGACGAGGCCGACGATTACGGTTCCACCGATGTCGGGGATGTGGGCCATATCGTACCGACCACCTTCTATAAAACCGCCTGCTACAGCATCGGCGCGCCGGGGCACAGCTGGTTGGTAGCGGCCTGCCTGGGGCGCTCGATCGGCCAGAAAGGGATGCTCTACGGCTCCAAGGTGACCGCGCTCGCAGGTTTGCGGCTGCTCACCGAGCCTGAGCGGGTGCTCAAGGCACAGGATGAGTTCAGGGAGAGTATGCAGGGCCGGACCTACGAATGTATGATGCCGGATGACCTGCCCGCACCGGTCTGAGCGGGATTGACGCCCCAAAGAAGAAAACAGATTCCAGGGCTGGCTTGGAAACGGGGAAAAGGACAGATGTTTCGCGGGGAACAAGCGGCGGAAACAGGAACCCACCGCACATTCCGCACAACAGACACCGCCTCCTGTAAAACAGACGTCCATTCCGATGGTTCAGCCAGCCTTTGGCCCAAAGGGAGGAAATAGAATGCGCCATGCAGCGGATCAACGGGATCAGGAGCTGGAATCGCTCTGCCGCACGATGCGGGTCGAGCTGATTGAACTGCTCCACAGGATCCAGACCGGGCACCCGGGGGGAAGCCTCTCCTGCTGTGAAATCCTGGCAACCCTCTATTTTGAATGTATGAACATCCGT
Source organism: Anaerotruncus sp. G3(2012) (assembly GCF_000403395.2). Lineage (GTDB taxonomy): Bacteria > Bacillota > Clostridia > Oscillospirales > Ruminococcaceae > Anaerotruncus. The sequence goes on from NZ_KE159668.1 coordinate 217,110, forward strand.
CCGGAGCAGCCGGACTGGAACGCCCGGGACCGGTTTGTGCTCTCCAAAGGGCACGCCGCCCCCATGCTCTATCTCACGCTTGCCCACCGGGGATTTTTCCCGGTGGAATGGCTCCCCACCCTGCGCCAGTACGGCAGCCGGCTCCAGGGACACCCCTGCGCCCACAAAACACCGGGGATCGACTGTTCGACCGGCCCGCTCGGGCTGGGGCTTTCGGCAGCGCTCGGCATGGCGCTTGCCGCCCGGCTGGACGGCCAGGACTACACCACCTGGGTGCTGTTGGGAGATGGGGAAATTCAGGAAGGAGGGGTCTGGGAGGCCGCGATGTCGGCTAACAAGTTCCGCCCGGGCCGGTTGGTTGCAATCCTCGACCATAACGGGGTGCAGCTCGACGGGACCAATAATGAGGTTATGCCGATGGACCGGATTGCCGACCGCTGGCAGGCGTTCGGCTGGGAAGTGTTCCCCTGTGACGGGCACAGCATCCCTGCCCTGCGGGAGGCCCTGAACCGGGCGAAGGCGTCCGATGCGCCGGCGCTTGTGATCGCGGAAACGGTGAAGGGCAAAGGGGTCTCGTTCATGGAAGGCCAGAGCGCGTGGCATGGAAAGCCGGTCAGCCGGGAGGACTGCCTCTGCGCATTGAAGGAACTGGGGGTGGATCGCAATGCCGGATAAGGTTTCGATTCGGGATGTTTATGGGGCAGCGCTCAAAAAACTGGGGCAGCAGGAGGAACGGGTCGTTGTGCTCGAGGCTGATGTGGGCGGCTCGACCAAAAGTGCGGTCTTTGGGAAGGCGTTCCCCGACCGGTATTTCAACGTCGGGATTGCCGAACTCAATATGGCAGCGATGGCGGCGGGCTTCGCTTACGCTGGGAAGATCCCGTTCGTCAACACATTTTCGGTCTTTCTCACCACCCGCGCTTCCGATCCGATCAGCAGCATGATCGCCTATGACCATCTGAATGTCAAGCTCTGCGGAGCCTACAGCGGACTTTCGGATGCTTACGATGGCGCAAGCCATCACGGCATTTTTGACATGGCGTTCGTCCGCTCGCTGCCGGGGATGACGATCCTTTCGGTCTGCGACCCTGTGGAGACCGAAAAAGCGGTATTCGCTGCCGCGGAGATCGAAGGCCCCGTATATCTGCGCCTCTCCCGCGCCGAAGCGCCGGTGCTCTATCCGGAGGACATGGTATTTACGCCCGGCAAGGGAATCCTGCTGCGGGAAGGCGCGGACGTCTCGCTCCTGGCAACCGGGCTGATGGTACACCACGCACTCGAAGCCGCCGGCCTGCTTGAGGCGGAGGGGATTTCTGCGCGGGTGGTCGATCTGCATACGGTCCAGCCGGTCGACCGGGAACTGGTTCTCGAATCTGCGGAAAAGACCGGATGCATCGTCACCGCGGAGGAACACAGCATCCGGGGCGGGCTTGGGAGCGCGGTCGCAGAGGTGCTCGCGCAGGGGCGCCCCACCATACAGGAATTCGTGGGCCTTGACAGCTATACCGAGAGCGGCGCGTATGGGGCGCTGCTGACCGCCTATCATCTGGATGCGCAGGCGATCGCCGAAAAAGCGCGGCTTGCATTACAGCGTAAAAAGGCATAATCAGCTTTAGGAAAGGGGAAACCGATATGAACGAATCCATCCACCGTTATTTTCAGATTGGAACCATCCAATGGATGAGCCATCCGCGGAAGGAGCTGCTCACCTCGATCCGGGAGATCGCCTGTGACGATTTCTTTGACGCGATCGAGATCGGGAAATTTCCGGACGAGCAGACCCGGGAACAGGCGGTTAAGCTGCTGTCCCAGAGCCATCTGACCGTCTGCTACGGCGCGCAGCCCCGGCTGCTCGGGCCGAAGCTCAACCCGAATGACCTCGACGAGGAGGGACGCAAAAAGGCCGAAGCCACCCTTCTGGAAGCGGTTGACGAGGCAGAGAGCGTCGGCGCGCGGGGGATCGCTTTCCTGGCGGGCAAATGGTCGGCGGAGACCAGACAGGAGGCGTTTGCGCAGCTCCTGAAAACCACCCGCGCGGTTTGCGATTATGCGGCGGGCAAAGGGATGATGGTCGAGCTGGAGGTATTCGACTACGATATGGATAAGGCGGCGCTGATCGGCCCCGCTCCCTATGCGGCGCAGTTTGCAGCCGAGATGCGGACAACCCACAGCAATTTTGGACTGCTGGTCGATCTTTCCCACTTCCCTACCACCTACGAGACCAGCAGGTTTGTCATCCGGACGCTGCGTCCGTATATCACCCATTTCCATATTGGCAATGCTGTGGTACAATCGGGTTGTGAGGCGTACGGCGACCAGCACCCCCGTTTCGGATTCCCCAACAGCGCGAACGATACCCCCCAGCTTCTGGACTTTTTCCGGGTGCTCAAAGAGGAAGGGTTCTTCTGCGCGGAACAGCCGTACGTGCTTTCGCTGGAGGTCAAGCCCTGGGGCGATGAGGACGAGGACATCATCCTCGCGAATACCAAACGGGTGATCCGCCGCGCCTGGGCGATGCTGTAAAAGACAGGAGGAATTTGCTTGAAAATTGTGATTCTGGACGGATACACGGAAAATCCCGGCGATCTGAGCTGGTCGGGGCTGGAAGCACTGGGCGAGCTGACCGTCTACGACCGGACCCCGCCTGAGCAGGTCGCTGACCGGATCGGAGATGCGGAGATCGTGATTCTCAACAAGACGCCGCTGCCCCGCGAAATGCTCGACCGCTGCCCGAATGTCCGGTACATCGGGGTGCTTGCCACCGGCTACAATATCGTCGATGTGCAGGCGGCGAAAGAGCGGGGGATTCCGGTCTGCAACATCCCCACCTATGGCACCGATGCGGTCGGGCAGTTTGCGATTGCGATGCTGCTCGAGATCTGCCATCATGTGGCGCACCACGATGCGGCCGTACATGAAGGGCGCTGGGAGTCCTGCCCCGACTGGTGCTTCTGGGATTATCCGCTGATCGAGCTGGCCGGCAAGACGATGGGGATTATCGGGTTTGGCCGGATCGGCCGCACCACCGGCCGGATTGCGCGCGCACTCGGGATGCAGGTGGTCGCCTGCGACAGCATCGAGACCGATGAAGGCCGGGAGATTGGGCGGTATCTGCCGTTGGAGGAGCTGTTCGCCTGCTCGGATGTGATCGCCCTGCACTGCCCTCTTTTCCCTGAAACCCAGGGGATCATCAACCGGGGCACCATCGCCAAAATGAAGGACGGGGTGATCCTGCTCAACAACAGCCGCGGCCCGCTCATCGTCGAGCAGGATCTCGCGGATGCCCTCAACAGCGGCAAGGTTTATGCAGCCGGTCTGGATGTGGTCTCGACCGAGCCGATCCGGGGAGACAACCCCCTGCTCAAGGCGAAAAACTGCCTGATTACGCCGCATATCAGCTGGGCGCCCAAAGAGAGCCGCCAGAGGTTGATGGGGATTGCGGTTGAAAGCCTGCGCGCGTTCCTGGATGGAAACCCGATCAATGTGGTGAATCCGTAAAATAGAGGCTCCCTGTTACAGAAAACAGCAGCCGGACAAAAGTCCGGCTGCTGTTGGCATTGGGCGCCTCTTTTGCAGAGGGCGGGCCCCGCAAACAATGGATGCAGGATTGCTGCGGTGCTGCACTTTGCCAAAAGGGAGCACAAATGATATTTTGCAGATGGCAGGGGCAGTTGTGTGGGACAGGCTGTCCCCTTTTGGCAGTTTGAATGGTTATTCTATGTGTTAATATGTTATAAATTCCAGTATGATAACATGGAGGAGGTCCTGTTAATGAAATCTCTCTGGTGCGCAGCCCTGGCAGTGGCGGTTGCCCTAGGCGGCTGCGGCATAGCAGAGCCGGGAACCGATGACCTGATCCTGAAAGATCCCGAGATCCCGTCTGTCAGTTCTGCGCGGCATACCAGTCAACCGGAATCATCGGTATCAAGCGGGGCGCCAGATACACAAGAAAAACCATTTCCCGTTCTGCCGGAAGAATACGGCCTGCTCTGTGAAGCCGCCGGTCTGATGGGTGATCCGGAGGCATCCGTTCAGACCTGGCCGGTCGGGTTGGATGCAGTCAGAGGAATGCGGGTCCCGGACAGCTGGGAGCTGCGGCGTTCGATTGCCGCACTGCTGGCGGACGCGGATTTGGAAAAGCTGGACAGCGTCCCGGAGATGGCTGCGTCTGAAAGCGACCCAATCAGCATACAGATTGATCTGGAAGATCAATGGGCCTCGATTGCTGTCTCTCTGCTGTCGGAAAGCGACGCAGCCAATCCGGGCGGCGCATATCTGGAGGTGAGCGGTTCACAGACGGTATCCGCTGCGGATGGGGCATCCAGCCGGACAGACGATGCTGCTTTCCCGGATGTCGAAGCTTATGCCGGCAATCGGGTGCTCTATGAGCAGTTTGCCGCGCTGATCGAGCAGCATACCGAAGAGGTACATGCTGATTTTGGAGGGAAAGCTACCATCCTGCGTCCGGCTCCCGGTGCCTCTGAAACAGCGGCGATTGAAAATGCGATGGTACAGATAGGGGATATCCTGCTGTTGGGTTGGCGCGGCATTGGGCAAGCAGATCGTTACTGGATGCTTGAGGCACACAATACCGACACCGGCGGGATGCTCTATCAAATTCCACTTGGCGAAAGGCTGCTGACACGGATTTCCCCGTCCAACGCGTTTGAGCAGTTCGACTACTGCCTTTTTTTCCAGGATGGGGTGCTCTATAAGAACAGTCAGAACCCATCGGAGGAACTGGCCTATGATCTGCCTGCTGTGGTATCAGTTGCGGCTCAGGGGGATGGGCGGCAGGACGGCGGAATGTTCGACCTCTCCGGGGACAGGCTGGTCTGGGAGGCGGACGATGGGGTCTGGATTGCAAACCAGGACGGCAGCGATGCGCGGCTTCTTTATGCCAACTCTGCCATTCCGCAGACGCTTGCACCCGGAAAAGCCCTTCAGGTGGTCGAACCGCGCCTGCTCTGCGAGGGGGGCAGGGTGGTAATGACCATTTATGACAGCCAGGAGGCGGCTGACGGGATGGAAAATATCGGATTTGTAGTCTGTGACGCTGACGCCGGTTCGGGCAGGGAACCGCAGGTTGTCCCGTTCCAGGCGTACAGCCAGCCGCAAGGCCCAATCAAAGACCGGTACATGGTGCTGCGTAATCAGGAGGACACCTGCATCGTCGATGCGCAGGAGAGGACCTCGGAACTGCGGCGTCTTCCGTTTAATCCGGTGGCAGACTGCCAAAGCTACGATTTTGAAACGCTGATCTGCTTCGAGCAGCAGAGCGGCGACCGGTTTGCTGTTTACCGCTGCGGCGCGGACCAGCCGGACGACCGGTCCGGACTCCTGCTCAAGGGGGACATTTTTGGGACCCTGGCCGGCGTTACCCAGCAGTATGCGGTGGTTAAGGGTACCGACGCCGACGGGGAATGGCTTGCACTGGCGGACTATCTCGCAGAGAAACCTTGAGAAGCGTTTTTGGGTGAAATTTCCTTTTTGGATGGATATGGTTTTCTTACAAGCGAACAGGCTTCCTGCAAAAGAAACGGGAAAGCCCCTAAGATAAAAGGGACAGACGCTTTACAGCGCCTGTCCCTTTTGAGATCAGAAAAACGAAAGTCCCCGATTATTCCTCTTCATCCGGGTCCTTCTTATCCGCGTCACTGGCCTTGTCATCCGACGAAGCAGCTTCTGCATCGGGGGTCTGCTCCTCCAGCGCATCATCGTCACTCTCGACCTGGGTGGCATAGTAGTCCAGATCTTCCGCGTCCTCGTCCATCAACTCATCGTCAAAATCTTCACAAAGTGCGCATTTCCGGCGTTTGAAATAGGCTGCAAACGCCACAATAGCCCCCGCTACCGCGATCAGAAGCGCGACTATGGCGATGAAGCTGTTCTTTCCCATCTGCAAAAACCTCCCGTAAAAATCATTTCCGAATCCGATCGGTTATATTGTTTCTATTATAACGCTTCTTTTTCGGGTTGACAAGTCATTACTGTTATTTTGTGTGTGTTTTGCGAAAACATTCGTATCAAACCCAACATTCCCGCTCCCTCGCTTGACTTTTCTGTGCGGTCTGCTTTATAATCGAAATACTTCAAAAAAATCAAAATATTCCAAAAATATTTAAAAAAATTGCAAAGGAAGTCTTTGTCTGGGAGGGCTTGACGATGGCGAAAACAAAATACGTGATCGGTCTGGACTACGGTACCCTGTCGGGACGGGCAGTGCTTGTGGAAGCGGCAACCGGGGAGATCGCTGCACAGGCGGTAAAGGAATATCCCCACGCGGTGATGGACCGGGAACTGCCCTGCGGCGTGCGTCTGGAGGTGGACTGGGCGCTCCAGCATCCGCAGGACTATCTGGATGTGCTGACCGAAACGGTGCCTGCGGTACTGCGGCAGGCAGGGATTGCACCCCAGGAAGTGATCGGGCTTTCGATCGACTTCACCGCGTCCACCGTTCTTCCGATCGACCGGGACGGTACGCCGCTCTGTTTTCTGCCGGCATTTGAAGCTCGTCCGCACGCTTATGTGAAGCTGTGGAAGCACCATGCCGCCCAGCCGGAAGCGGATGAGATCAATGCGCTGCTCGCCGCGCGCGGGGAAATCGACCTCCCGCGCTATGGCGGCAAGATTTCCTCCGAACTGACCCTCCCCAAGGCGCTCCAGATCCTGCGGGAGGATCCGGAAATCTACCAGTGCGCCGACCAGATTCTGGAGGCGTCCGACTGGCTGACCTTCCTGCTGACCGGCTCCCGCCGCCGCACCGGAAGCACCGCCGGGTACAAGGCGATGTGGCTGGAAGGGGAGGGATACCCCGAGCGGGCATTTTTGAGGGCGCTTGACCCCCGGCTGGAAACCTATCCGGAGGACAAACTCGGTGAGGATATCTGTCCGGTGGGCAGCCGGATCGGGGAACTGAACCCGGTCTGGGCGGAAAAGCTGGGGCTTTTGCCTGGTACGGCGGTCGGGGCGAGCATCATCGACGCGCATGCCGGGCTCCCGGGATGCGGGATCACCAAGCCGGGACAGATGATGCTGATTATCGGCACCTCGAGCGTACAGGCTGCTCTAAGCGACCGCCCCTATTCGGGGGGCGGCATCTGCGGCGCGGTCAAGGGCGGGATCATGCCCGGCTACTATGCGCTGGAATCCGGGCTTGCGGGGGTCGGAGATATCTTCGGCTGGTTTGTCAACCACTGTGTCCCTGCCGCATACCATGAGCAGGCCAAAGGGGCCGGATGCGGGATGCACGAATATCTGACCCGGCTTGCGGAAAAGCTCGTCCCCGGGGAGAGCGGGCTGCTCGCCCTCGACTGGTGGAGTGGGAACAAGACCCCGTTTGTGGATGTTGACCTTTCGGGGATGGTCGTCGGGTATACCCTATCAACCCGTCCGGAGGAGGTTTACCGGGCGCTGATCGAGGCGACCGGCTTCGGTACCCGGCTGATTATGGAGGCGTTTGAGAATGCGGGCGTGTTGGTGGATGAAATCCGGGCCTGTGGTGGGATCGTGGAAAAAAACCCGCTCCTGATGCAGATTTACGCGGATATTACCAACCGGGAGATCAAGGTGGCGGCGTCCCAGCAGACCGCCGCCCTCGGCGCGGCGATGTACGCTGCGGTTGCCGCAGGTTCCGAACGGGGCGGCTATGACTCGATCTTCGACGCGGCGCAGGCGATGGGCCGCATCCAGGAAAAGACCTATCGCCCCATCCCGGCGCATGTCGCGGTCTACGAGACCCTATATCGCGAATACTGCCAGCTGAAGGACTATTTTGGCGCAAAAAATCCGGTGATGAAAACCCTCAAGCAGATCCGCCAGCAGGCATGGCGGCAATCGGTTTAAATCTCTTTCCGCACTGGGGAACAGGGTTCTCCGGTGCGGGAATTTTACTTTTCTGCAATTTTATTTGGAAGATAGCTATATGTTTCCAATTTCCTTTCGTGCATTTTGCTAAAATTAAATAGTTTGGGATGTTTTTTTTGTAAATTGCATTGACAACCCGGTTCCGGAATCTTATAATAGGTTTGTAAATAATTATCCGATAGAAAATTACCACGAAAAAGATTTCTATAAAAATCTTTTTCGATACTCGGCCAAAGGAGCTTTTTTATGCCGGAAACACCGCTTGTGGTCCTCTGCATCAAAAATAAATACCAGCAGATGAACCCCGCTATGAAGCAGATCGCTGACTACATCATCAGTAATCCAAACCGGGTGATCTATATGGGGATCAGTGAGCTGGCAGCGGCGAGCAGCGTGAGCATCGCTTCGGTGACCCGGTTTGTCAAACAGGCTGGATACCGGAATTTCAAGTCGTTCCAGCTTGAGCTTGCGGGTTCGCTCACCGAAAGCGTCGGCCCGGTTTCCAGCGATTCCCCCAGCAGCAAGATCACCTTCGAGTACGGCGGGGCATCCGAGCGGGACACGACCGAGGAGGTCTGTCGGAAGGTATTCAGCAGCAACCAGCAGATGCTCTCCGATACGATCAAGGCGCTCGATTTTTCCCTGGTGGAGATCGTCTCCCAACGGATTATCAAGGCGCGCAATGTCATCTTCCTCGGCTGCGGACGCTCGCACATCACTGCCGAAAGCGGCCGGACCCGTCTCTACCGTCTGGGAATCCCGTCCTTCTGCTACAGTGATGTGCACGAGCAGGTTGTCGCCGCCACCATGTGTGACAAGCAGGATGTGGTGATCGGGATCAGCAACTACGGCCGGACGGCATCGGTGGTCAACTGTTTGAAGCTCGCCCGGGAGCGCGGGGCGTTCACCGTAGGGATCACCAGCGCGGAAGGTTCCCCGCTGGCGCAGGCTGCCGAATACCTCTTCCTCACCGCTTATAACTACGCCAATCTTGAGTATCGCGGCCGTGACCACTCTTATGAACCGGCCTGCGAAAATATCACGCAGATCGTCCTGCTGGACTGTATTTATATGAATGTGGCGCTGCATATGGATAAAAACTGCCTGGACCGGTTCTATGAGACGGTCCGGGAACTCGAAAAAGAACGAATCTGATTTTGCCCCGGTTTGAGAAGGGGCGGAGGGAACGTTATGCAGATAATCGGCATTGATGTGGGCACCTCCGGCGCGAAAGCGGCTGTTTTTGAACCCGGCAGACGGATGGTGGCCTGTGTGCGGGAACCATATTCCTGCATCTGCCCGGCCAAGGGCCTGCTCGAGCTGGACCCGGAAGAGGTCTGGCAGGCGGTGGTCCGGTGCCTGAAGCGGCTGGCTGGGCAGGCCGACGCTTCACAGGTTGGGATGCTCGCCGTTTCGACACAGGGGGAAGCGGTCGTCCCGGTGGATCGGGAAGGCAAGCCGCTGATGAATGCGATCCTCACATTTGATTCCCGCAACGCGGAGGAGTTTGGCTGGTTTGCCGGACAGACCGACCGGTTCCGGGTGATGGAGCAGACCGGAATGCCGTCCCATCCGATGTTTTCAGCCACGAAACTGCTCTGGCTGCGCAACCATGCCCCCGATGGCTTTGAAAAAGCGTGGAAATTTTTCTGCTTCGGGGATTACATAGCATTCCGGCTGGGTGCGGCTCCCGCGATCGACTATGCGATGGCCAGCCGTACGATGCTTTTCGACCTGCGTGCGCGGCGGTGGTCGGAGGAACTGACCGGGCTCTGTGGAATACCGGTTGAAAAACTGCCCGAACCGGTTGCAGCGGGGACCCCGATCGGAACCGCAGGCCCCGTACTGACATCGCTCGGTTACCCCGATACGCTGCGGCTCTTCTGCGGCAGTCACGATCAAATCTGTTGTTCGTTGGGGGCAGGGGTGTTCGATGAGGGGGTCGCGATGGACTCGCTCGGCACCACCGAGAGCATCGTCTGTGTGAGCAGCCGGCTCACCGCCTCCCGGCAGAACCTCGCCTGCAATATCCCGGTTTACCCCTATCCAGGGGAGGGGCTTTACGCTTACATGACCTTCCTTACCACCTGTGCTTCCCTGTTGGAATGGTTCCGCACCAAACTGCTGGATGCGCCGGAGGAAGGGTTCTATGCGCAGTATGACCAGAAGCTCACCGAACTTCGGGATCAGCCCGCTTCGGTATTTGCACTGCCCTATTTCGCAGGGGCGGGTACCCCGCAGATGGATTTCAGAGCGCAGGGGCTGTTTGCGGGCCTGACACTCGATACCGACCGTTATCAGCTCTATCGGGCAATCCTCGAGGGGACCTGCTTTGAGGGGCGGCTGAATCTCGCCAATATGGAGTCCTGTGGGATTTCGGTGCGGGAACTGCGGTGTATCGGCGGCGGCGCGCGGTCTGCGCCGTGGCTCCAGATGAAAGCCGACATCACCGGCCGGAGGGTTGTCTCGATGGCCTGTGAGGAGGCGGGATGTCTGGGTGCGGCGATGCTTGCAGGGATGGGCAGCGGCCAGTTCCGCAGTCTGCGGGAGGCGGGCGGCGATCTGCTGCATGAACGGGGCGTGTTCCTGCCTGACCCGGAACGTGCCGCCCGTTATGAGGAAGCCTATCAGACCTATTTGAAGCTGTACCCAGCAGGCTCCACCCTGTATACCATTTAACTAGTTTTATCCGATGAAATGTTTTCTGGCCTGACTTCGCGCCGGCTGGCCCTGCGCACGCCGCGGCGGCAGCCAAAGCCAATCCAAGTCTTTCTTGAAAAGTTTCGCCCACCTTTTCAAAGGCAGCGGATTCCAAAGGCAGAGCCTTTGGTCGCGCTCTGCGCTGTGAGGATACCACGCGGCCTCGCCAAGAGGCTTATAAGCATAAAAAGGGGGTTTTCAGATGAAAGCTGCTGTTGTAGAAAAAATACGTGATGCCCGGGTACTCGAGGTGGAGGACCCCAAAACGCTCCCCGGAAGTATGAAAATCCGGGTGGAGGCGTGCGCGGTCTGCGGGTCAGACCTGCGAATCTTCACCAAAGGGGATCCACGGGCGACATTTCCGCGGATTATCGGTCACGAGATTGCCGGTACGATCGTCGAGTTGGGCGAGGGAACGACCGGTTATGCGGTCGGTGACCGGGTTTGCGTTGCGCCGGGCCACGGATGCGGTGAATGCAAATACTGCAAAAACGACATGGGGAACGTCTGCGTCAACCCTCAGCCGAGTATCGGTTACGCAAGCTCGGGCGGGTTTGCCCAGTATATCGTCCCGCCGGTAAACGTCGTGAAAAATGGCTTTGTCAACAGAATCCCTGACAACCTCTCGTTTGAGGAAGCAAGTATGTCCGAACTGCTCGCCTGCTGCATCAATGCGCAGGAACGCGCGATGGTCGGCGAGGGGGACACGGTGCTGGTGATCGGCCCCGGGCCTGCGGGCTGTATGCATATCCAGCTTGCCCGCGCGCGCGGCGCAAAAAAGGTGCTCCTTTCGGGACGCACTCCCGGCAGGCTTCAGAAAGCCGCCGAACGGTTCCATCCGGATGCGGTGTTCACCGAGCAGGGGGACGCGCTGGTCGAGCGGGTGCTCGCCGAAACAGATGGGCTGGGTGCGGATGTGGTGATCGTCGCCGCACCTTCCCACGAGACACAGGAAGTCGCTATCAAACTCGCGGCGCCGCGCGGACGGGTCAACTTTTTTGGCGGCCTGCCCAAGGACAACTGTATCTCCCATATCGAAGCAAACATCATCCATTATAAAGAGGTCATGCTGACTGGCGCGTCGTCCAGCCTCGGGCGGCAGAACCGCGAAGCACTCCAGCTTATCAGCGAAGGCAAGGTCAAGGCCTCTGACTATATTACCCACCGGTATACCCTTGATGAGTTTAACGAGGCATTCGCGGCGGTCGAGCGCAAGGACACGATCAAGGCGGTTCTCTTCCCCTGGAAGACCCGCGCGGAGCTGAACGGATGAGCGGCGGTTATGCCGAGGCCCGGGACCTGATCCTGAAGGAGCTGGCCGGAGCGCTCGGAAATGTGGAGGAAACAGAGGTCAGCCGGCTGGTCCGGATGATCTGTGATGCCGAAAAGGTGTTCGTCGTGGGGGTCGGCAGGGTGCTGCTGATGCTTCAGGCGCTCGCCAAACGGCTGAACCATCTCGGCATTGAGGCTAACTTTGTCGGTGCGATCGACGAACCGGCCATCACCGACCGTGACCTGCTTCTGGTCGGGTCAGGCTCGGGAGAAAGTGCGGTCCCGCTCGCAATCGTGAAAATCGCCAAGCGGTACAACGCTAAAATTGCGCATATCGGTTCCAATCCCAACAGCTCGATGGCGGAATATGAGGACCTGTTTGTCCGGGTTCCCTGCCGCACCAAGCTGAACCTGCCGGGCGAGATCGCCTCGCAGCAGCCGATGAGCAGCCTGTTTGAACAGAGCCTGCTGCTTCTGGGGGATACGGTCGCGATGCTGGTCATGCAGGAAAAAGGTCTGGACGACCTGCACGCGCTCTGGAAAAAACACGCGAATCTGGAATAAGTCCCGCGGGCATTCTGCCGCTCGACCCCGCCATCTTTAGGATGCCGCCCCACTGCGAGCGTCCCGGCGCACAGGGGCCAACTGGCGTGAAGCGCCGGCTGTCAGGCCGGAACAGAGACGGACAAAACTGTGGATAGCGAAAAAATCGAGTGAAATGTGAAAGCAGATTGAAAAAGAAGGGGGTTTGCCCAATGAGCGAACAGATGCGGGCGGCGGTGCTCCATGCGCCGGGAAAACTGGTGGTGGAGCAGGTTGCCGTCCCGGAGATCGGGCCGGATGACGTCCTGCTCAGGGTTTCGGCCTGCGGGGTCTGCGGGTCGGACATCCCGCGGGTGCTGACAACCGGTACCTACCATTTCCCGACCATCCCCGGGCATGAGTTCGGCGGCAGGGTGGTCAAAACCGGCAAACATGTCGAGCCCTCGCTCGTAGGCAGGCGTGCGGCGGTCATCCCATTGATCCCCTGCCGCAAATGCAGCATGTGCGAGGTCGGCGCGTTCGCCCTCTGTGAAGCGTATGATTTCCTTGGCTCCCGCAGCGACGGTGGGTTCGCCGAATACGTCAGGGTCCCGGCCCAGAACCTTGTGTTTGTGCCGGATGAGGTGGACGACGATTCTACCGCCTTCCTCGAGCCGATCAGCGTTGCGCTCCACGTGATAGAAAACTGCGGTGTTTCGTATGGCGATACCGTCGCAGTCTATGGTCTGGGCGCCATCGGGGTGTTTGTCGCCCAGTGGGCCAAAGTGTTCGGTGCAAAGACTGTCTATGCGGTCGATCTCGATCCCAAAAAGATCGAGGTTGCCAACCAGCTGGGCCTGTATGGGGTCAACAGTGCGGAAACCGATGCCGAAGCATTCCTGAAAGCACAGGGCGGTGTGGACCGGGTATTTGAAGCGTCCGGTGCACCGGCGGTTTTCAACCAGGCACTGCGGGTGCTGCGTCCTTCCGGGGTGCTCGGGCTGGTCGGACGTCCGACCAAACCGCTGGAAATCCAGGGGGATGCCTATGAAAAGCTGCTGCGCGGGCAGCTCACCATCAAGGGGACCTGGAGCTTTGAGTTCAAGCGGTTCCCCAAACATGCGTGGGAGACCAGCCTCGAGGCGCTGCGCACCGGCAAAATCCAGACCGCACCGATTATCTCCCACCGTCTGCCGCTCGAAAAAACGCTCGACGCGGTCAAACTGATGGCGGAGCATTCGGAACCGTTTTATAAAATTCTCATCAACCCGGCCCTGGATAGGGCCTGAAATAGACAAACATTAGGAGGAAGTACAATGAAAGTCAAACAATTCAGCAGCATCCTGTTGGCAATGGCACTGGCAGGCGCAACCGCACTGTCCGGCTGCGGCGGTTCTTCGGCACCGGCTTCGTCGGCTGCTCCGGCATCGAGCGCGGCTCCTGCCGCTTCGAGCGAGGCTGCACCGGCAGAGTCCACCCCGGCAGCCGACGGTGACAAAATCACCATCGGCTATGCGCCCACCACGATGAACAACCCGTTCTGGCTCGCAGTGCTTGACGGCGTCAAATCGGTCACCGATTCGATGGACAACGTTGAGATCGTCACTATCGACTGCCAGAACGACCAGTCCCGTATGAACGACCAGATCGGCGACCTGCTGGCTTCCGGCATCGACGCGCTGCTCGTCGCCCCGATGGACTCCACCGGCGTAAAACCCGCGCTCGAGGCCTGCCAGCGGGAAGGTGTCCCGGTCATCAACTTCGATACCCCGGTCACCGATGTTGACCTCGTTGAGTCGATCATCGCTTCGAACAACTACAATGCGGGCGTTGTCGTTGCAAAAGACATGATGGAGAAGCTCGAGAAGGGTTCCAAGGTTGCGGTTCTGCATTCTCCTTCCGGTCAGGCATGTATCGACCGTGCGGCTGGCTTCTATGACACGATCGGTTATAAGTCTGATGATCCGTACTTCGAGGTCGTTCAGGAGCTGGACGGCAAGGGCGACACCGGTGTTTCGCTGCCGCTGGCCGAGGATATTCTCCAGGGTTCCCCGGATCTGGGCGCGTTCTTCGCGGTCAACGATCCGTCTGCAATGGGCTGCGTACAGGCACTCCAGGCACATCCCGAGCTTCAGGGCGTTCTGGTCTACGGCGTTGACGGCAACCCGGATGCAAAAGCCATGATCGAGGCAGGCACCATGACCGGTACCGGCGCACAGTCCCCCGAGACCATCGGTTCCAAATCCGCAGAGACCGCGCTTCAGGTTCTGAAGGGTGAGACGGTTGAGCACGACATCGTTATCGATACCTTCATCATCAACAGCGACAACGTCAGCCAGTACGGCACCGACGGTTGGCAGTAAGCTCAAACATAACAGCTTCCCGGAGTGGGGGATTCCCGGGAGAGCGGCGGTAGCCGCTCTCCCGTTTACGGAGGTGGAAGAATGCAGAAAAAACTTTTGAGGATGGAAAACGTCTCTAAGCTGTTCCCCGGCGTCAAGGCGCTGGATAATGTCAACCTCGATCTTGAGGCGGGGGAGGTGCTGGGCCTGCTCGGTGAAAACGGCGCGGGCAAGTCCACCCTCATGAACGTGCTGGGCGGCATCTACAAACCCGAAACCGGTCAGATCTATCTTGATGATGAGCCGGTCACGATCAATGGCGTTCTGGATTCCCAGAGCAAGGGGATCGCCTTTATCCACCAGGAGCTGGCGCTCGAACCCTACCTGACGGTTGCGGAAAACATCTTCCTCGGCAGGGAGATGAAGAATTCGCTGGGCATGGTGAGCAAGCCTTTAATGTACGAAGCGGCAAAACCGTATCTCGAAATTGTGGGTCTCGACATCTCTCCGTCCAGCCATGTTTCCCATCTCAGTACCGGCCAGCAGCAGATGGTGGAGATTGCCAAGGCATTTTCTTTGAACGCGAGAATTATCGTCATGGATGAACCTACCTCTTCTCTCTCGGAAAAAGAGGTGGAAATCCTCTTCAAAACCATCCGGGATCTGAAAAGACGGAACATCGGCGTCATCTATATTTCGCACAAGATGTCCGAAATCTTCGAACTGACCGACCGGATCACCGTCATGCGGGATGGCACCTACATAGGCACCAAAAACACCAGCGAAACCAATGAGGACGAACTGATCCGGATGATGGTCGGACGCGAACTCGGAAACTACTATGTGCGTACCTTTAACGAACCGGGGGCAGTCGCGCTCGAGGTGCGGCATATCTCGGCAGGCAAGCAGGTCAAGGACTGCTCGTTCCAGCTGCACAAGGGGGAAATCCTCGGATTTTATGGGCTGATCGGCGCAGGACGCTCCGAGCTGATGCAGGCAATCATGGGGCTGGATAAGCGGGACAGCGGTGAGATCGAGCTGTTTGGCCACCGGCATGACAACATTACCCCCCTCGAGAGCCAGAAGCTCGGCATGGCGCTTGTGCCTGAAAGCCGCAAGACGCAGGGTCTGATCCTGGACAACACCGTGGCATTCAACACTACCCTTGCGGTGCTCGACCAGTTTATCAAGAATCTGGTGGTCAACTTCAAGGTGGAACGGGAGATTGTGGAAAACGGGGTCAAGAGCATGAATATCAAGACACCGTCGATCACCCAGCGGGTCGGCAACCTCTCGGGCGGAAACCAGCAGAAGGTGGTGCTCGCCAAGTGGCTGGCGACCAATCCCAAAATCCTCATCCTTGATGAACCTACCCGCGGCATCGACGTCGGAGCCAAGGCGGAGATCTATAAGATCATCAACGACCTTGCCGCGCAGGGCATCGCGATTATCATGATCTCCTCCGAGCTGAACGAGGTCATGAATATGTGCGACCGCATGGCGGTGATGCGCGAGGGTGAGATCGCAGGATTCCTCGACCATCAGGACTTCTCGCAGGACCTGATCCTGAAGTATGCGTTAGGAGGCAGTTAAATGGAAGAAAAATTGCTCGACCGGTATGAGAACCACGTTATCCTCGGGCCGATCGTCCGCTTCCTCAAAGCGAATATCGGTATCCTCATCGGTTTCCTTGTTCTGTTTGTAATCCTCAGTTTCACAGCTGATAACTTCTTCACCACCGCGAACTTTCTGAACGTCTTGCGCACCATCTCGACCAATGCGTTCCTCGCAATCGGCGTCATGATGGCGATTATGCTCGGCGGTATCGACCTGACCGGCGGCGCCCTGATCGCGTTTTCGGGCGTTGTCACTGTTGTTTCCATGCAGCGGTACGGCGTTTCGATCCCGGTCGCGGTATTCCTCGGACTGATTATCGGCGTTATCGTCGGGTTCATCAACGGTGTGGTTATCGCTTACACCGGTATCCATCCGTTCGTCGTCACCCTCGCGATGCAGAGTGTCTGCCGCGGTGCGGCTTACCTGATCGCCAACGGCCAGCCGGTTTCGATCACCAATGAACCGTTTACCCGCTTGGGCAACGGGTTCCTTGGCCCCCTGCCGCTGCCGGTGATCTACACCATCGTGTTTGTGTTCCTCGCTTACCTGCTGCTGAACAAAACCAAGATCGGCCGCCACGTGTTTGCGGTTGGCGGCAATGCCACTGCCGCGCGGTTCAGCGGTATCAACATCAAAAAGGTCAAGATCATGGTCTGGACGATCAGCGGCTTCCTCGCTTCGTTCGGCGGCGTGATCCTCGCTTCCCGTATGTCCTCCGGCCAGCCTGCGGTCGGCATCGGCTTTGAGACCGACGCGATCGCTGCTGCGGTCCTCGGCGGAACCAGTATGTACGGCGGTGTCGGTACGGTCGGCGGTATGTTCATCGGTGTTCTGGTCATTGGTATCATCAGCAACGGGCTCAACCTGCTCCGCGTCAACTCCTATTGGCAGTATGTCGCCAAAGGCATCATCATCCTGATCGCGGTTTATATTGATATGTATAAGAACCGCAAGCAGAATGCCCGCAAGGAATGATCCTATGCTGTTGAAAAAAGATTCAAAAATCTGGAAAAAACGATCCTGATTCTTTTGGAATCGTTCGATTATGAAAACTGGAGGTCCGTTCAATGGATGCTGCAAAAGTAAAATCGCTCAACCTGACCGCCGCGAAAATGCGGCGGCATGCCCTCGAGGCGATCCAATGCGCCAATTCAGGGCATATCGGCGGCTCGTTCTCGATCGCCGAAATCCTGTCGGTGCTTTATTTCGACCGGATGCACATTGACCCCAAAAATCCCCGCTGGGAGGACCGCGACCGGTTTGTCCTCTCCAAAGGGCACTGCACCCCGACCACCTATTCGGCGCTGGCCCTGCGCGGGTTCTTCCCGGTCGAGGATCTCAAGACCTTCCGCAAGATCGACAGCAACCTCTCCGGCCACATCGAGATGAAGCATGTCCCCGGCGTGGATATGTCGGCGGGTTCGCTCGGACAGGGGCTTTCGGTCGCGACCGGAATGGCGCTCGCGGGCAAAACCGATGGTAAAAACTATCGGGTTTACGCGATCACCGGTGACGGTGAGATCGAAGAGGGCCAGATCTGGGAGGCTGCGATGGCGGCCGCTCACTTCAAACTGGATAATCTGGTCCTGTTTGTGGACAACAACCAGCTCCAGCTCGACGGCGCAGTGAGCGAGGTTATGTCGGTCAACCCGATCGACGAGAAGTTCCGGGCGTTCGGCTGGAACGCCATCAACGCCGATGGCAACGATGTGGAAGCGCTGAATGCTGCGCTCGACGAGGCGGAAAAGGTCTCGGGCAAGCCGACGGTCATCGTCTGCCATACGGTCAAGGGAAAAGGCGTCTCGATCTTTGAAGGCGGCGTGAAATGGCATGGTGGGCGTCCCACAGCGGAGGAATACAAAACCGCTTATGCGGAACTGGATGCGCGCATCGCAGAATTGGAGGGTTGATCTATGGGAGAGAAAATTTCTACCAGAGTTGCATATGGCGAGGCCCTGCGGGACTTCGGCGGGGATGAGAGGATCGTCGCGCTTGACGCCGATCTTTCCACCTGTACGATGAGCTGCTATTTTGGGGAGAAATACCCCAACCGTTTCTTTAACATCGGCATCGCCGAGGCGAATATGATTGATATGGCGGCAGGCTTTGCCACCACCGGCAAGATCGCGTTCTGTCATTCGTTCGCGATGTTCACCGCCGGGCGCGGGTATGACCAGGTGCGCAACTCGGTTGCGTATCCCCACCTGAACGTTAAGGTGATCGGCAGCCATGCCGGATTGACGGTCGGTGAGGACGGTGCAACCCATCAGTGCATCGAGGACCTGAGCCTGATGCGCACCATCCCCGGGATGGTTGTGCTCTGCCCCTGCGACGCGAACGAGGCCCGCGAGGCTGTCAAAGCGATGATCGCGTATGACGGCCCCTGCTTCATGCGCACCGGCCGCACTGCGCTCGAAACCGTTACCGACGGATTCTCCAACTACAAGTTCGAGATCGGCAAGGGTGTCACACTGGTCGAGGGCAGCGATGTCACGATCATTGCAACCGGACTGATGGTGCAGGAGTCGCTGAAAGCGGTGGAACTGCTGA
This sequence comes from Anaerotruncus sp. G3(2012), assembly GCF_000403395.2. GTDB lineage: Bacteria > Bacillota > Clostridia > Oscillospirales > Ruminococcaceae > Anaerotruncus. Next base: position 235,979 of record NZ_KE159668.1, read on the forward strand.
AAGCTGAGGGCATCAGCGCACGTTTGATCGACATGCACACCATCAAGCCGCTTGACAGGGAACTGGTCATCAAGGCCGCGAAAGAGACCGGCGCGATCGTTACCGCCGAGGAACATAACATCATCGGCGGGCTTGGCAGCGCGGTCTGCGAGGCGATCTGCGATGAGTGCCCGATTCCGGTTGTCCGGGTCGGCGTGCAGGACGAGTTCGGCCGTTCGGGTGAGGCGGGCGCCCTGCTCAAGCTCTATGGCCTCACCCCCGAGAATGTCGCCGAGAAAGCAAAACTCGCAATCTCGAGAAAAGCGTAAAATCTGTTTCCTCCATATTTTTTGTTTTACATAGGGTTCAGGAAGCCTCCGCCGAAAGGCGGGGGCTTCCGCTTTGTGATTTTTATAAAACCGATTGACAAATCGTGGAATGCAAAGCTATACTAAAACTTGTAAATCCGGATTTACAAAATTTTCACAAAAATATCACAAGATAGGAAACGATTGAAAAGGGGTATTTCATTATGCAAAAAAAGATATGGAAAAAATCAATTTGTGCGGTATTAAGCACACTTCTGGTCTTATCTTCGGCGACATCTTTTACAGCTTTTGCAGCCGATGAGGAGACAGACGCAGCGCCATCGGCAGAAGAATTCTTCTCCTCCGAGCAGGAATTCAATTTTGATGAAAGCGACCCGATGGTCAGTCGGGCAGACCTTGGCGCATCAGACGATGATTCTATCTGGTATTTTGGGGAAGACATCTATATCCAGCGGGGTAGGCATGAAATTGTGAGGCGGAGTTTGGATTCGGGGGAAGAGGAGACGATTTATACCGATTCTGAGGGGATGGATCAGGTTGTTTTAGAGCCTCGATTGGCCTATATTATGAAAAAAGATACCATTTACCGTCTCTATATTCCGACACGCCAGCTCGAACCCGTTTTTACGGACAGCGCGCTTGAAAGATTTTATCCCATTTCCAACCTCAAAATTGGTGTTTATCTTACCAATCCGGAGTGGACCCGCTATCTGGAGGAAACCGGCGATACCGAAAATGAGCATGGAATTCCGGAAAGGTTCGAGTATATTGTAAATCTTGTCACCGGCGGAAAAACCGAGACGATCGGATATAGAGGGGAGGGGCTGGAACTCCCGATTTGGTTTTCCGTGATCTGCCGTATGGTCGCTACGGCCCTGATTCCGGATTTGACTTAGATACAAAAATTCCGCAATCGAAAACCATTTTCTTCTAATTTTTTGTTTTACATAGGGTTCAGGAAGCCCCCGCCTTTCGGCGGGGGCTTCCTCTTTGCTTTTATACAGTAATTTTAATATTTATTTATATAAAAACAGCAATTGTATTTATACATTAAAAATAATTTTATTATATAAAATTGTTTTATTTTAACGAAATTTGTGTAAAAGATAATCTTTTTTAAGAAAACGGATTGACAAATCTTGTATGTAGAACTATACTGGATTTGTAATCCGGATTTACAAAATTTTCACAAGAATATCACAAAATTTTACAAGAGAGGATTTTAGATGAAAAAATGGATGGCAGTTGCCATGGCAACTGTATCGATGTTCACATTAACTTGTAATGCATTCGCTGTATCGCGAGCCAGTGCTTATGCTGGAACTAGTTGGCGCTATTTCTTATCAAATTCAACGACAACCGCAAATAAAACAATATCGCAAGACTTTGGTGGAACTCATATGGGGATAGATATCCCTGTTGGTGAAGGAACAACTGCGTATTGTGTGGCTGACGGTATAGTAGAACTTGCTTTTGTAAAATTTAATGATAGTGGAAAACCGTATCCTAGCGATACAGTTGGGTATGGATTGGCGCTGAAAACAAATACTTCAGATCCGGGAACAAAAAATAAGCTTATTGTAACATATCAGCACTTCCAATCTCGCCCGATTAAAAATAACAAAACTAATATTGCAACAGGAGACTCTTTAAGCAAAGGAGATACTATTGGCAAAACTGGAAATACAGGAAATTCAACAGGTCCTCACTTGCATTTCGATGTTTCTAAAGATGGAACTTGGTGGGGAGCTAATTCTGTTAGCAAGCATGTCGATCCGAAGCTTTTCTATCCAAATGTAGAGTGGAAATATTCAAAATCTAGTAGAACCATTTCGGACTGCCAAACTTTGAATCCAGATTATGTTATGGATGTGGCGTTCATTGACTATGTCGGGCAAGCGGCTTTTGAAGAATGGGTGTCTATGACTAGTGTTACGCGTAGTGTTCAAACAGTACAAAGTTTTAAACAATATTTTAATATTACTCCGGAAATTGAAAAACAAATTCTAAATAGGTAAGCGTACCATAAAGGGAATCTGTAATGTTACGGATTCCCTCTACCACTAAGGAGTGATATTTTTGAAGCGTGATTTTCATTATATTATTTTCACCTTTTCAATGGCTCTGTTTTTAGCAGGTTGTATGCAGACAGCACAGGTTTCAGATGTTTCCCCTATCGAATCGGTAAAGGTTATTGATTTTTCCGAATGTTTGGATGAGAACAGCATCTCCCCGGCTCTGCAATTATCGGATGATTCTGTCTGGTTTCTGTCTGTTCGTGATGAAACAAGCAACAGTATCGTATACGATCTGGATACAGAAACGGTTCGGAGCAATCTTTTGGTAAAACCCGGAGAACACGCTTCCAACGACCCTCGAGGAGATCGCATGGTTTCGGTTGACGATCAGGGAAATGCGACCTGGAAAGGCAGAAAATTTGAACTTCCGAGTTTTTCCAAGGTAGTCCCAGAAAGTATTTCCCCTTCTGGCAATCGGATTGCTTATGTGGACAAGGAGAAAAAGCGGTTGATGGTTTTTGACTTTCCCAGCGAAACACTGGTGCATGAAAAAAGCCTGCCTTTTTTCTGTGTTGGGATTGACTTTTTGGAAGAAGATCACATTGTTTTGTCTGCATTGGAAGATTCGGGGGAATCTGGGCTGTTTGCTTTCAACGGTCAGACAGGAATACTATCACAGTTGGCATCTGGTGAATATAACGTTACTTCGGTGAACGAAACAAAATTTTTAATCCGTCCGGTGGTTGGAAGCACAGCACCTGACAGCCTGTTCTTTCTGTACTTGGAAGGCCAAGAGATAAAAAAATATCCACTGGATGCTCCATTGACCCCGACACAAAAAATGACGATCCGGTTAAGCCCCAATGAGAAGTTTGCGCTGACGGGTCAGGCAGATGCAGAAAATATGCATCTAACAGTTTATGAGACGGAACATTTTCGTGTGCTCTATAGCGTATCCCTGCCGGCCCAAGATTATGATTGTATCATGAATGCGTCTTATCAGCAGATTTCCAACGATGGGGAAGATATTTTGTTATTATCAAAAAGCTGGAGGCCGACTCTAATCAGAAGGAGCAGAAAATAAAAGATTAGGATAAATACCGCAAGGTGAAGATGGAGTTTTTGAAATGTACCCGTTAACAATATTTAGGGACAATAATATCAAAGAGCTTACTTAACAAGGAGTATTTTGCTATGCAAAAAAAGATATGGAAAAAATCAATTTGTGCGGTATTAAGCACACTTCTGGTCTTATCTTCGGCGACATCTTTTACAGCTTTTGCAGCCGATGAGGAGACAGACGCAGCGCCATCGGCAGAAGAATTCTTTTCTTCCGAGCAGGAATTCAATTTTGATGAAAGTGACCCGACGACCAGTCGGGCAGCCCTCGCCGCATCAGAGGATGACTCTATCTGGTATTTTGGCACAGATGTCTATATCTGGCGGGATGGTCATGAAATTGTGAGGCGGAGTTTGGATTCGGGGGAAGAGGAAACGATTTATACCGATTCTGAGACACTGGATGAGGTTTTTTAGAGCCTCGATTGGCCTACATTATGAAAAAAGATACCATTTATCGCCTTTATATTCCGACACGCCAGCTCGAACCCGTTTTTACGGACAGCGCGCTTGAAAGATTTTATCCCATTTCCAACCTCAAAATTGGTGTTTATCTTACCAATCCGGAGTGGACCCGCTATCTGGAGGAAACCGGCGATACCGAAAATGAGCATGGGATTCCGGGAAAGTTCGAGTATATCGTAGATCTTGCCACCGGCGAAAAAACCGAGGTGATCGAAACTTGGGGGGAAGAGATAGATGCCACCTTTCCAATCCAAGACTTTCATATGGCAGCTATACTTCTGGAACATATTTTACAAAAAATGGAATCACTTGCGATGCGGCAAACGGGAAAAAATGTCACTCTGCTGGAGTCTGCACATGGGATGCGAATAGCGTAAACGCGTCTAAATGCAACTGTAAAATATATGACAGCGCGATCCAATGCCTGGGATATGCAAAATATGTTTATGCCCAGAACAATTCTAAAAAATGGGGCAGTGCGACCAGCTATACTTATAAAACTGATACGGAAGATGAAAAAAACAGGCTGAAGCGGGACTCAAAAAGTTTGTGGAAGGTCTTAAAACAGGTTCCCATATCCGTATAGATAACAAGCATTCGGTCATCGTTACTTCTACAGGAGTGACCGGCTTCAATACCATTGAGGCGAATGCGGACGGTGCAAGCTGTAAAGTTACCACCAGATTACATCGCTATTCTGATATAGTGGAAAAAGGCCAAACCATATCACAGGGTGTCGTGATAGCACCCTGTGATTCTGTGCATAAGAAGGAGAATTTGTAATGAGAAAATATACTATGTTTGTTGGAAAATGGTTACTTTTATTTATTGGGGTTTCCGTACTTACTCTTGTAAATTCAATTTTTGCTTCTATATATAATTATTTCGGTGTTACCTATACACAATATGGCGCTCTAATTTTCTTCTTGAGCCTTGCAATTTTTATCCTGTTCAATCTTAGCATTGGAGTGTTGCTCTGTTTTCTACTCCACAAACTTCCATTTTTTCGGATCTGCTACCGGGTGCTGCCCCGCAAGCAGATTTTTGGGGCCATCTTCGGACTTGCGCTCGGATTTTTTGCGATTGACGCCAGAATCATAAACTTGCCCTATTGGATAGGCAGGTTTTCACCCAATGCGATGAGCTGCCTGTATTGCATAGGCGTTTTTATCGGCTACGAGCTTTTTTCAATGTTTGCGGTTAAGCGGGCGCAATCCCAAATAAAACAGCAGAATCACAGGGTGTCGTGTTAGCGCCCTGTGATCCTGTGCATAAGAAGGAGAATTTGTAATGAAAAAATATATTATGCTTATTGGAAAATTATTGCTTTTGGTTATTGCGGTTTATGTACTTACCTTTGTAAATTCGATTCTTGCGTCTATGCTAAATTATTTTTATGCTACCTATGAGCAATATTATGGTATTCTGTTCGAACTTTTAGGCTGGGCCGCGTTTGCCCTGTTTAACATTGGCATCGGGATGCTGCTCTGTTTTCTGGTACATAAGCTGCCGTTTTTCCGGACCGGTTACCGGGTATTGCCCCGCAAGCAGATCTTTTGGGTGATCTTCGGACTGATACTCGGATTTTTTGCGCTTGGTACTAGGCTCGTAGACTTGCCTTATGGGGAGATGGAACTGATGCTTCGTGTTCCTCTGCGTTTTATATTTCAGCACCTTCCATGTGGGTGGGACGAAATAGCCGCCGTCCCATGGATAGGAAGGTTTTTGCCTCATGAGGGGACCTGCCTGTATTGCATAGGCGTTTTTATCGGCTACGAGCTTTTTTCTCTATTCGCAGTCAAGCAGATGCAATCCCAGAAAGCGCAAGGATGAGGCTGCAATGTTTTTAGAAGAGGTTCCTTTGGATAATACCATCATACCAAAAGGAAAAACGCTGTTGGGCAGGATTCCCCGTCCAGCGGCGTTTTTGGCGGTTTGTACGGGGAATGGAAAAGTCCTCATAAAAAAGAAAAACCCCCTTGGAAATCCTGCTTTAAAAACGCGAAACAGATTCTCAGGGATACTTCTTTGTATCCGGAGCCAGGACAGAGGCGTCGGATTTTCTTGAAATTTGGGGTCAGCGGAGGGGGCATTGGACACTGTCGGCAAACGCAACATGGACGGTGGAAAACTGGTTGGAGAGGTATTCGGATGAGCTGCATTCCACAGAGGGCGTCCCTTTGATGTCGTGCAGGAGGATCGTGAAAGTGACGGTGGTGCCTTCCCCCGGCTGGGAGGAGAGGGTCACTGCCCCGCCGAGCATCCCAATCGCGAGCCTTGCAAGGGGAAGCCCCAGACCGTTCCCGGAGAATGGATGGTCCCCATGTCGGTAGGAGAAATAAGGCTCAAACACTTGGGGAAGGATATTCTCCGGAATGCCCAGACCGTGGTCTGAAATCGAGAAGAGCAGCCGCTGTCCGGCCTGCCGCACCCGTACGCGCACCCGGTTTCCCTCCCGGGTGAACCGGGAACAGTTGGAGAGAATCTGGAGCAGCGCAATCGAGAGGCGGTTGGTATCGCAGGACGCGGGCAGCGGGCCATCCGGAATATCAGATTCAAGGGGGATGCCGTTGCTTTCGAGTACTACCGAGACCGCTCCAAGCAGCTCCCGCAGATATTGATAAAGGTCTGCCGGGCGCGGTGAAAGCGGGGCAACTGCGTTGAACATGCAGGTATAGTCGAAGATCATCCCGCAGCTGCGCAGCAACTGGAACGCGTTCTGGTTGATGGACTCAAAATAAGGCCCGCTCGCCTCAATGCAGTCGCTTCCGGCGGAAGCACAGACATGCATCAGCCCATGAAGCGATGCAAAAATATTGCTCAACGGCAGCCGGTACTGGCTCGAAAAGCTCGAAAGGACCCGGTTCGCTCCCTGGGGATGCAGTCCGGTTCCGCTTGGGGAGGTAAAGACCGGCTGCACCAGATAGCGGGAAGGGTCTCCAGGGGAAAGCGCGGAAAGCCGCACCGCATTCTCCGAGAGCATCCCGCCCGGATTCATGCTGACAAAAAAGCCGCGCGCAGCAATCTCCTTTTTGACCTCGTCCGGGGCATGGCCGTTTAGAAGGAGCTGCACTCCATCTGGAAGCGCAAGACAGGGCATTGCCTGTACCGCGGCGTCGCTTGCCCAGAGGGGCGAGAAAGAACCGTCTGTGATGACGGCGGGGGTATTAGCGGCTTGAAACATACTGGTGATTTGTTGGAAGAACAAGTCGTCCTGCTGCTGCTTCATGTAATATTCCTTTCCGTATCGGGGGTCTTTTGTTATCTTCTCATTCGCTCATTGGGATATGCAGGGGATTTTTGGTGCCGGACGAAATTCGACGAATTCCGACAAATCAATTATAGTATATTACTTGGTGGTTTTCAATAAAAACCCTTACATAAAGCACGCAGGTTTGAAGAAAATAAAAAAAATCGTTTAAACTTTGACAAAGATATTGTAGTTTTTCAGGAATTGGTATAGAATATAACTATCAAAATTACAGGAGGTTGTTTCCAATGGCAATTAAAGTTGGTATTAACGGTTTTGGTCGTATCGGCAGACTTGTTTTCCGTGCGGCTGTTGCACAGCCTGAGAAGTTTGAGGTCGTCGGGATCAATGACCCGTTCATCGATGTTGATTATATGGTCTACATGACCAAGTATGATTCGATGCATGGTCGGTTCGAGGGTGAGGTCTCCGCTAAAGACGGCAAATTCGTCGTCAACGGCAAAGAGATCAAGGTCTATGACAAGATGAACCCGGCTGAGATTCCGTGGAGCGAGTGCGGCGCGGATTATGTGGTAGAGTCTACCGGTGTGTTCACCACCACCGAGAAAGCTTCTGCCCACTTCACAGGCGGCGCAAAGAAGGTTGTCATTTCGGCTCCTTCGGCGGATGCTCCGATGTTTGTCATGGGCGTCAACCAGGACAAGTACACCAAGGACATGAAGGTTGTTTCCAACGCATCCTGCACCACCAACTGCCTGGCGCCGCTGGCAAAGGTTATTAACGATAACTTCGGGATCGTTGACGGCCTGATGACCACAGTCCATTCGACTACTGCAACCCAGAAAACGGTTGATGGCCCCTCCAAGAAGGACTGGAGAGGTGGACGTGCTGCCGCGGGCAACATTATCCCCTCGTCTACCGGCGCTGCGAAAGCGGTCGGCAAGGTCATCCCTGAGCTGAACGGCAAGCTGACTGGTATGGCGTTCCGCGTTCCGACTCTTGACGTCTCGGTGGTCGACCTGACTGTCAATCTCGCGAAACCCGCGTCCTATGACGAGATCTGCAAAGCGGTCAAGGCTGCTGCGGAAGGCCCGATGAAGGGTATCCTCGACTACACCGAGGACCAGGTCGTCTCTTCCGACTTCCTCACCGATCCCCATACCTCGATCTTCGACGCCAAGGCTGGTATCGCTCTGACCGACAAGTTTGTCAAACTGGTTTCCTGGTATGACAATGAGTGGGGTTATTCCAACAAAGTTCTCATGCTCATCGGGCATATGGCTGAGGTTGACGCGAAATAAGCAACGGCTGAAGTTTTCAACGGAACAAAAACCCGCTGTACAGAAAACGCTGTACAGCGGGTTTTATGCTTTCGATGAGAAAACAGTGGAAAAAATCTCAATTTGAATCTGCCTGCTATTGAGAAACCAAGGCCTTGGTGCCTTTTCGTTTTATGCCTCTTTGCCTTGCAGAGAATGAATGAGATTTGGACGCCCATCAGGATATAGATATTGTGATAGAAGCCGGCATATTGACAGAGTCTTAATCGTATAGTATATTAGAATTATCTTAAATACTATAAGGAGGCATTATGGCAACATCAACAAGACTGGCGCGGGTTGGCAGGGAATGTGTGGCTTGTGGGAGCTGCCTGCGGGTTTGCCCAAAAGGCGCGATACGCATTGTGTCGGGTGTGACAGCTCAGATCGACGGCAATATCTGTATCGGCTGCGGAAAATGCACCAGAATCTGCCCGGCAGATGTGATTACGATTGTGCAACGGGGGGCTGTGGAATGAAACGGAACTGGTATGACTACCTTTGGGCCGCAGAGCTTCTCTATTGGGCATTGGGGCTGTGCAATATCCTTTTTGCCTGGTTGGGCATGTTCTTCTTCTTTATCCCCCTGCTAATGGCCGTGATTGGCGGAAACAAGGTGTACTGCAACCGCTATTGCGGACGGGGACAGCTCCTGGGGCTGCTGGGCCGCAGACTTTCCCGAAATGCGCCGCCCCCTAGGTTTCTGCGCAGCTACTGGTTCCGCGGCGGATTTCTGGCATTTTTTATGGTGATGTTCGGGCTGATGCTGCGCAGCACCTGGATGGTATTTTCAGGCGCACCGCTGCGGCAGACGGTGACTCTGCTGTGGACGTTCAAGCTTCCCTGGCAATGGGCGGAGGTAGGGATGGTTTCGCCATGGATTGCCCAGTTTGCGTTTGGCTTTTTCGGTGTCATGATGACATCCACTGTTTTGGGCCTTTTCACCATGGTTCTGTTCCGCCCCCGGTCCTGGTGCGTATACTGCCCTATGGGGACGATGACGCAAGGCATTTGCAGACTGAGACAAAAGAAAGAGGATGTTGCTTGTGGAGGAAAGAGCAAAGAAGATTGCAGAGCTGCTCAAAATACTGGCCAATGAACACCGGCTGCTGATCCTCTGTGCGTTGATGCGGGGGCCGTTAGCCGTAGGGGAGATTCACCGATCTACTCCCCATATCACCGCTTCGGCGCTGTCCCAACATCTGGGGCATCTGCGCATGGCGGGGATTTTGGAGTCCCGCAAGCAGGGGATGCATGTCATCTATGAAATCCGAGATCAACGGGTGACAGCTTTGTTGGAGGCCATCAAAGAGTATTACTGCGAGGAGCAGCCGGAGGACAGCGAAAAAGACAGCGGGTTTGGTCCTCTGGGTAAGCCCTGATCTGGGCAGATGATCTAGGTAGTGTTCACATAAGCACATCGACAATGAGAGCAAAAAAGACAAAAGCCAAAAAGATAATATCCAGTTTGTCATAGCGGGTAAAAATGCGACGAAATCGCTTGATACGGCGAAAAAGCCTCTCAACTTGGTTGCGCTGTTTGTACAGCTCTTTATCATAGTCCCAAGGATCTTTGCGATTGCTTT
>NZ_KE159668.1:246279-311896 GCF_000403395.2 Anaerotruncus sp. G3(2012)
ACATAGATCACGTGCCAATCTCCGTATTCTTTGGGCAGGCTCCTCCATTTGCACCCATTTTCCATTACGTACAGCGCCGCATTCAATACATCCAGATTGCTGATTTTTGCTGGTTTCCGCTGTTTCGGAAAGCACTCTGCGATTTGTTCGTATTGTTCTTTCTTCAGTTCCATTCCTTTATTATAGCATATCTTTGTTTGTGTGAACAGACCCTAAGAACCTGTATTCATAATCAGAGGATGCCGGATGGGCGAGGGATTTTGCTGCCCTGCAAGGCGAAAAAACGCAGACAATACTTTGTGTATTGCAAGATTTTTCAACGCGGCAGGCCGGCAAAAGACTCGCTCAGACGGTGTCGAATGGTTGTGAATACGGGTTCTAAACTAAAGGGGCGGGATGGGTTATACCGGCCCGCTCTTATCCGTTTACATTGCTTTGGTTGGTGGTATCGGATGTAACTCGAGGAGGCAGCTCCCTACCATTCCTTATGAGAACACCACAAAAGTAGCTTGCCGCATTAGGTGAATTATGATATAATAGCTGCAAAGCAGCTATTATACTAGAGCTATGGCCAGGACGATGTGCAGGCAGAGCCTGCCCCCATCCCGATGGCCAATGATATCGCATCGCTTCGCGATTGTGGTATCATAACTACAGGCACGCCATTATACTGGGGTATGGTCCAGCCTGTCAGAGCGCTCTACGCTTTTGACAGAATCAAAAAACCATATACACAATAATGACTGTAAAGGAAAATGAGCAATGTGGAAAGAAAGCTACCGCCTAGGTGTTGAACGGATTGATAAACAGCATCAGAAGCTTTTTAAAATGACTGGCGCTCTGGTCCAGGCAGCGCGAGACGGTGCCGGAGAAGAAACCTACAAGAAAGCGCTTGACTTTTTAAAAGAGTATGTGGTATATCATTTTCAGGATGAAGAGGATTATCAGAGGGCAATCGGCTATAGCAGGCTGGAAGAGCATATCCAGCAGCACCGCGAATTTGCCGGAAAGGTACAGGAATACGAGGAAAAGCTGATCGAAAACGGGTATGACCAGCGGATGACCAAATATCTGGCCGGAACCTTGACTGCATGGCTGATCCATCATGTGGCAGACAGCGACCAGAAGCTGGTGGCCTGTCCGCGCAAGAAGGCGATGCATCATCAGTCCCAGCACTGCACCGGGCTGTTTGCAGAACGGACGGCCGATGTGCTCGAAAAGATGGCGTGCTTTGCCCGCAGCCAGATCTCATTGCATGAGACCAACCATTTTGGCGAACTGGGAGATTTCTTTGTTGAAATCGAGCTGTGTGGAGAGCTGCGGGGGAAAGCGGTCTTTGGGTTTTCCAAAGAGCTGTCCTTCAGCCTGATTCGGAGGATGATGCTGTTTGATCTGGAGGAGCCGGATGAGCTGATGCAGTCCGCCCTTTGCGAATTAAGCAATATCGCCTGCGGCAGCACTGCGGTTAAGCTGGATCGGCGTGGAATTATTATCCAAATCAAAACGCCTGTTTTTTCCTGTGGATATGAAGGGCCGGACAATGTGGGCGTTCAGATTGACACTGGAACCGGACGTCTGGAGATTGCGGTTTTTCTGGATGAACAGACGTTGGAACGCCGGTACCGCAGCGGCTATCTACGGTTTTCGGACCTCAAAGAGAAAGGCAAAAAATGAACAGGACAAAAAATCGCCCCGACTGCATCTGCAACAGCCGGGGCGGTGTTTTATCGTCAGCACCCAAAAACACAGCGCTTATTTTTGGATTGCGGGCAAAAGCCTGACATGCACATCATTCCTCGCCCATCTCGGCTTCCATCTGTTCTTCAAACATGTGTGCGTATTCTTGGGTTTTTCCGGTGATATAGCCCACTGCCTCGAAGTAAGTCTCCAGCATATAGTCCATCGCTCCCTGCGGGTCATAGTATGGGTTGACCTGATCGTCATTCTCCGCCTTAGCGTGCAGGTGATTTTGGGTATACAGCAGCGCAAGGTCCTGAATGGTGCGCGAAAAATCAATTCTCCAATCCTTTTTAGACATAGACAAGCTCCCCTTTTAAAATTGATCTTCTAAGCAGCAGCGAAAAGGCTGCGTCCGTCTTTGCGGGCGCCGGGCGTCCCCACCCGGAACAGGTCTTCCGCATCAGAACGGGTAACCGTGCGCGTGGTTCCGCCTGAGACATATACTCTGCCGCATTCCGGACAGATACCGGTATGCAGAACCACACTCTGGGAGACAACCTCCCGCCCATCTTGCCGGGCCTGCGCCTGCTCATGGAACACATGCTCCATCTCGTGGCTGCGCACAACGCTTGCAGCCGCATCCGGGTTGATCTTACCAGGCGTCTTGAACGAAACTCCCGGGTCGGTAGAACCGTCCTGGTATTTCCGGTTTTCGCAGGTTTCACATTTTTCCGGATCCATCAGGTTTTCCGGCTCCTCCTCATCCTCCTGCCCGGGGAGAAGCGGACCAGCCGATTCCTCCTGCTGAACTTCCTCCGCGCCGGACTGCTGCCATGCGAGCGGGTTTGCGCGTCCGCTCATACTGCCGGTGCCGATTTCTCCGCCGGACAGCGCGGGCATACCGGGCATACTGGTGCGCCAGTCTCCGGTGTCCCCCCCTGCGGAAATGCCCGGCGCCCGGTTGGAGGACGGATTCGGTGCGGAGGCCTTCACCTGAACGGGACTCCGCGCCTGCGAGAACCCCTGCCGCATAGACGGTGTGGAAGCCCCTGTTCTGCGCGGAATCGAATTTCGCTGATACAGGGGGAATCCTGCTGCTGACTGAAGAATGCCGCCAGTCATGATAAACTCCCTCCCAGATTCCAGATTTTAAGGTTGTTTTATGTAAACAATTATCTACTTTTCAGTATAAATAAAAATAGCTTGAAATACAAGAGAAAAAGTAAAAAATCTTCCTGCATAATTTTTTAAAAATGGGCCTGTTCCGGGGTTTTGTTTGGGAAGCTTCTGCCGAAAATAGAGGAACGGAAGAATGGTACATATAAAAACAGCAGGGATTCAGAAAATTAAGGATTGCACAAACCAAAATCCTAATATATAATAGTAAAATGGTAGGTGCCGGATATTGAGGCTTCGGCAGGACTGCCCCATTTTACGTCTTTGCTGTTGCAGGCGAAAGGCATAACAAAATAAAATAATAAAGAGAGGGTTTTTCTATGAAAAAATCGATAAAAACGGCCGTATGGCTGCGAGTGATCGTGATTTTTGTGGCATTGGTATTGAGCGCGGTGTTCACCATTACCGGACTGCTCAATATTCGAAGTTCCTCCCTTTCCTCCAAAACGGCGAATGAAATCCACGTGATTGCTCTGTCGGCGGAAAAAGCACATCTGAACTGGATCGAAAACCTCAGCTCTTCGATCAGCTTTGGAACCGAATTCACCGGAAGTACCGACTATACCAGCTGTTCGCTTGGTAACTGGCTTTATCATACCGACCGCACAGCCCTCCCTGATCCCAGGATTGATGCGATCATGAATGAGATCGAGCCGATCCACCAGCGTATCCACTCCTCCGCATCTGAAATCCTCGGCTGTAAGGATACCGACCATGCCAGGGCACAGGATATCTACCTGAACCAGACTAAGGCGGACGTAAACACTCTGCTCGGCAAGCTGGAAGAGGTGATTGCGATCATCAATGAAGTGGTTGTCGATGATGCCCGTCTGCTCCAGAATGCAGAGCTGCAAACGATCACTGTGTTTGTTATCTCGATGCTGATGATCTTTATTGTCTGTATCCTCCTGATCCGCTACATCATGCATAGCGTTGTTTCTCCAATCACCATCATCACCGAATCGAGCCAGAAGCTCGCGAAGGGAGAACTAAATTTCCAGATAGACATCCACAGCGAGAATGAGATTGGCGTACTTGCCGACAGTCTCAACTCCTCGGTAAAGACTTTGAGTACCTATGTAGAAGATATTTCTGACACCCTCACAGAGATTTCGGAAGGTGACCTGACCCGGGAAAACAACCTGCACTATATTGGCGATTTTGTGCGGATTGAACAGTCGATCAAGATTATCCTTGACCAGCTGAATGATATGGTAAGCCGGCTTGCAGCTACCTCGGAAGAGGTTTCCCGTGGCGCGGAGCAGGTCGCAAGCGGTGCACAGTCCCTCGCACAGGGGTCGACCGAACAGACCACCGAGATCGAAAAACTGCTCGAGCGGGTTCATCTCGTCTCTGGGCAGATCGGGGAGAGCGTTCAGAGTGCACGCGATACCAACAGTGCGGTTGCGGCGATGGGAGGACAGATTGATGTTTGCAGCCAGACAATGAAGGATATGTCCGGCGCCATGCAGGAGATCAGCTCAAATTCCAAGGAGATCGGCAACATCATCAAGGCGATTGAGGACATCGCCTTCCAGACCAACATCCTCGCACTGAACGCTGCGGTGGAGGCTGCAAGGGCAGGCACCGCAGGCAAGGGATTTGCAGTCGTGGCGGATGAGGTGCGCAACCTCGCTGCCAAGAGCGCGGAAGCAGCGCAGAGCACGACCGCCCTGATCGAGAAGTCCCTGAAGGCGGTTTCCCGCGGGGTTGATCTGACCGGTTCCACACAGGATTCCCTCGACGCGGTGATTAACGATGCACGCATCGTGACCGACAGGGTCCGTGAAATTTCCGATGCATCCGCCGCGCAGGAGATGTCGGTTTCGGATATCTCGGTCGGCCTCGCGCAGATCTCACAGGTTGTCCAGACCAACTCCGCTACCTCCGAGGAGAGCGCTGCTGCAAGCGAGGAGTTGTTCGGTCAGGCACAGATCGTGAAAAATCTGGTTGGGCAGTTCAAGATCAAGACAGCTGTTGTTTCGGCTGGCCATCGGGCTGAATTCTGATTTCCCATATCCTTTCAGAGGGCGTCTGCCGGTTCAGGCAGGCGCCTTTGTTGTTGTCTGTTCCCCTTCTCGGTTACACCGGGGGGGCTTTCTTTTTTCAGAGTCCTTGTTTGCATTCTGGCAGGAGGAGCTGCGAAAGCCTCTCACTGGCCTGGCTGCGAACCGGGCAGCGTTTTCCGCAAGGCTTACCGCTTACTGTTGAAAAAGACAACCATTCTTCCTCTTTAACTGGCCTATAACCGGATCTGTCCCGCCCAGGCCCAGAAAGCCGTATTTTCATGGAAGTGCATTTCCACAAAAAAGGGGGGGAGCTACAAGGTACGCCGGAATGGCCGCCTGGAGCGCTCGCCGTGGTTCGCAGCCTGTACGCTGCGCCCAGCCTGGGCGATAACCGATGCTGCAACTCCACGCTTGCAGCCCGCGCATCCACGGCCCTCTTCCTCGTAATTTTCGAAAAGAGGGGGAAAACATAAAAAGGCCCGCGCCTGTGGAGGCAGGCGCGGGTATTTACGCAACTGAAAGTAGGAAGTTATCTGGAGACTTTTTTGAAAGCAACCGCACCGGCAGCGGCCAGAGTACCGATCCCACCGAGGATCGCGGCTGTGACCATGTCGGAACCACCGGTCGAAGGAACCGGTTTTTTCAGGCTGACCTTCTCAATGACCTCATCCTGCACCGCATCGAGGTCCAGCTCGGTGTCCGAAACGATATAGTTGGTGAGTTTGCGGGTCTTAATGCTCCAACCCTCAATATCATCCCAGTTCTCATAGTAAGTAAATTCGCTGGTGATATCCGAGAGGGTCCCGTCCGGATTGCGGGTGTAGATATAGACGTGTTTCGGGTTCAGGGCATTGTCGGAATCGGTATTCCACGGCACGCCCAGTGTCAGAGTTGCGCGGGAAGTGGAGGGGACGGTCGGTGCGCCGACAAAGGTATAGAACCAGAGCTCTGCGCCTACCGGGTCCGCATATTTGCGATAGATCTCGCTGTCCGCCTTGGTGGAGAGCTTGGCATAAAATTTGGAAGCTTCGCTGCTCGCATCAAACCGGAGGGTCGCCATCTCGCCCCACGAGATATAGTTTTCGTCGTTGGATTCGGGTTTGAAGATAAACCCGTCGCCCGCTTCCGCATCGGCGGAGGAACCCGACATCTCGTCATTGCTGATCCAGAAGGTCAGCTCATATTCCGCGGTGTCGTATGTATCCACCGAAACGCCGTTGTCCACCAGGATATCCTTGTAAACGCTGGTTGCAAGGTCGCCTGCATTGACATATTTGCGGGGCTTGAAGGTCACTTCAACGGTCGCCTTTTTTTCTCCGGCCTCATGGGTGGAGCCGGTGATGACCTTCAGATAAGCGGTGCGCTTGTCAGGCGTGCTGCCGCCAAGATTCTTTCCGTTGACCAGCTCGACCGATTTGATCAGCGAGCGGCCTTCTCCTTTTTTGGATGCCTTGAAGCTGAACAGGCTTCCATCCCCCAGCTTGTTGATTGCATTGGCATTTTCGCCGCTGTCCTTTACCTGATAGGTGGTGCCATCCCGTTTGGTAAAGGTGATGCTGGAATCCAGGTCTTCAACCGGGATATAATAGGTGCTGTCCGGGCGGACTTCGTCAAATACCAGCCCATTTCCAGAGAGTGTCAGGTCACCATGGCTGTTATACGCATCGGCGGCAAGGGCGGATACCCCCATGCCGGCGACCAGCGCAACGGCCATCACGCAGGAAAGGATTCTCTTCATTCGTAATTTGCCTCCTTTGAAAAATCCAGCTTTGAAATCGTAACCAACAGGGTCCTCCAATCCCTCTCTGTTACGTTTCCAAGTATAACTATTTGTATATTCAATGTCAAGGTATCGTGCTTTCCAAATTATTCATATTGCACTATAAATACCTCTGAAAATCCAATATAACCCGTCAATATTGCTGAATTATTCCAATTTTAGGGCCTTTCATGAAAAAGGTTCCTCTATTTCCTGATACATGATATACTTTAAGTATTATTTTCCTTTGCTGCCAGTATTTTTGGAAACGCACAAAACCCCGCTGTGTTACCACAGCGGGGCCTACATTTCCATATACCCACGCACAGGGCGGTTGGAGAGACCCGTCCCGTTTTGGGGGTTGTGTGCGGCTGTCCGGAGGGAACATCCGCATACCCGCAGCTTACAACCGGCCTTGCAGCCTGTTTTCCGCCTCGGGGTGGGCTTGCATATCACACTGTGCCTCCAGCCTCTGTCCCCTCCGGGCCAGACAGCAGCCTTTTGTTGACCACTGTATCCGAAACGCACAAAGGTCTATACAGTGAAACATGCTTCCCGCCGGATCCCGTTGCACAGAACCCGGCTGTTCAATTTGTCGCACGCGAATCCAACTCAGGGTCAGGCTCGCGAGAACTTGTCCGCGTGCCTTTGCTTGCGCTGGGTACGCGGGCGGATGCAGAGCGCCGCTTCCCACTTTCCAGCCGTTCCGAGACTGTTCAGCGCGAACGCTGCCCGAACCCGTCCCGGCTCGGTCCACAGGAGGCGATGCTGTAACCCGGATGGCCAAGCTGTCGGACAGAGCCTCCCAAAAGAGAAAGCCTGTCGTTTACAGCTGCCCGCCCGGAAGCAATCGGTTCTGTCAACGACTGGAACCCTCCGTTCCATTGATTGCTGAACCTATTATACCGCGAATCTGGTAGAAAGTCAATCTATTTTGTAACCGTTTTGTAACTTTTGCAATTTTTTTGTTACCGGTTTGTAATACTTCCCGCAAAGAACGTTCTGGTTCGACCATTTTACAGCTTTTTTCGGGCTTTTAGAAGGGTTCACAGAGAGGCGCGGGGAAAGATTTATTCCCATATTTCACACTCTGTTCAAAAAGTGATGTTATAATATGCACAACATACGTCTGTGCATATTGTGTCAGGGCGAAAACCGGCGGGACTGGTTTTCGCGCCGGTTCTTAGTGTGTAAGCGGATGGGGCGCCGGCTGCCAACAGGGAAGCCTGTGTGAGAGTATGATATTTATGGGAGGAGCATTATGATATTAAAACGGTTTTTGGCGATATTCTGTGCATTTGCGGTTCTGCTTGGCGGATGCGGAAAGGACGACTCCGCCCCGGAAAATCCGGAGGATGCCTCTTCTGTTTCGGAGTCAGAAGAATCGGTCCCGGAAGAATCGGAACAGGAGTCGTCGGATGAAAGCTCCAAAGAAGAGCCCGAGATATCCGGCGACACTTCCAGTGCAGGGGGAGAAAGCAGCGGAGATGGTGCTTCCAGCGGGGAGGAAAGTACCCCGGTTCCGGAGCAGCCCAAGTCCCCGCCGCGCGTCTCGCTCTCCAACCGCATCATTGAGCTGGGTGAGGTCCTGGTTTTGCATATCTCCAATGTGGAAAGCTCAGAGGTCGTTGCGGACACCGACCTGCCGCACAACTCCCTGTTCTATCCGGATGGTGACGGGTTGACCGTCCTGCTCCCGATCTCCTATAATGAAGCGCCCGGCAACTATACCCTTTCGATTCAGGCGCGGGATAAGACCTTCGACTATACCATTATGGTTGTTGACCGGGAGTTTGAGGTTCAAAACCTCACGATTTCTGAGGACACCGTCGGTGCGACCGATACCGCCGAGGCAAACCAGGAGTGGGAACAGAAGATCGAGCCGCTTAAGATGCTCGCAAGCCCTGATAAATACTGGGAAGGACCGTTCATGCAGCCGGTTCAGGGGGAGATCACCACTGAGTTTGGCAGCATCCGCTATACCAACGGTTCGGCCTCCTCGACCCGGCACAGCGGCATCGACATCGCAGCCGCCCAGGGCACATCAATTGCAGCCGCCAATAACGGGAAAATCCTTTTTGCGGATTTCCTACAGCTCACCGGGAATACGGTCGTGATCGACCATGGGTTTGGCCTCAAGAGTTTCTATTATCATATGGATTCCCTGAATGTGAAGGAAGGGGATATGGTTCAAACAGGGGATATTGTCGGTACGGTTGGCTCCACCGGCTATTCGACCGGGCCGCATCTCCATTACAGCCTCCTGGTAAACAACGTGTTTATCAATCCGTGGACTGCGTTTGAACATGGGATTTGATCCCGCGAAGCCGCAGTTTCTGCCGCTCATCTGCCTATGTTAAAACTGCCCGGGATACTTGATGTATCCCGGGCGGTTTTTCTGCGCCCACCCTCTGCCCGCGGGAAACCCACCAGGTTCCCGCCCTTCAAACGGCCCAGGGAGGTCTTTTTCCGGTCAGTCCAGAAGGGTAAGGGTGATTTCGTATTTGGAGTCGAGCGCATTCTGAAGCTCAGCGTCCTTTTTATATTTTGCGATTGCCGCAGAAGATTTTGCGGTCGGCTGGAGGGTGCCCGCACCGGCGACGCATCCGCCCGGGCAACCCATCCCTTCCAGCAGGTAACCATTATATTTGCCGGCTTTGGCGAGCATAAGCATCTTTTTGCACTCCTGTAAGCCCTGTGCGGAAGCGATCTTGACTTCCCGGCTGGGGTCAAGCCGCTTGACCGCGTCGGCAACCGCCTGCGCGACCCCGCCGCTCACCGCGAATCCGCGTCCGGCGCCGGTCGCCTCAAGCAGCGGCTTGTTCGCCTCGCAGGATTTGAAGTCCACCCCTTTCGCGACCACCATCCCCATCAGTTCCTCGAAGGTCAGCACAAAATCGACGTCGCTGCGGATGGTGCGGCGGCTCGCCTCCAGTTTTTTGGCGGAGCAGGGGCCGATGAACGCAACCTTGCAGTTTTTGTGCTCCTTCTTTTGCAGGCGGGCGGTCAGGACCATCGGGGTCAGCGCCATGGAGATGTAGGGCGCGAGGTCGGGGAACAGCTTCTTTGCCATGACCGACCAGGACGGGCAGCAGGAGGTTGCCATAAACGGCTGTTCGCTTGGTACAGAGCGCATGAAGTCCTTCGCTTCCTCGATCGTGCAGAGGTCTGCGCCAATCGCAACCTCAACCACGCTGTCGAACCCGAGCTGCTTCATCGCGCTGTTGAATTTTTCCGGGGTGAGGTCGGGCCCGAGCTGCCCGAGGAAGGCGGGCGCGACGATCGCAATCACCCGGTCCCCCTTCTTGATCGACTGGATCAGCTGGAAAATCTGCCCCTTGTCCGCGATGGCACCGAACGGGCAGTTGACCAGGCACATCCCGCAGGAGACGCATTTGTCATAGTTGATGGTGGCGCGTCCATGTTCGTCCGAACCGATCGCATCCATGCCGCAGGCTTTGGCGCAGGGGCGCTCGAGCTTGAGGATCGCCCCATACGGGCAGACATCCTTGCAGCGGCCGCATTTGACGCATTTGGACTGGTCGATTACCGATTTGCCGTGTTGAATCGAGATCGCACCTTTGGGGCAGACCTCCTTGCAGGGATTTTCCAGACAGCCCTGGCAGGCATCGGTCACATGGAATTTTTTATCCGGGCAGGCGTTGCAGGCGAATTTGATAATATTAATCAGCGGCGGATCGTAATATTTTTCCGCGATTGCGCTTTCATCGATTCCCTGCGAAAGCGGTGCGTGTTCATCTACCGGGCGCAGCGGCAGGCCGATTGCAAGACGCAGGCGCTCGCCGATGATCGCCCGCTCCAGAAAGATCGAATCCCGATAGCTGGCGACCTCCCCGGGCAGGATTTTATAGGGCAGCTCATCAATGCGGGAATAGTCCCCGCCCTCGTAGGCGAGGCGCGCAACCTCGGTAAAGACCTTGCGCCGTATATCGGTGACAGAAGAATAGATACCTCTCATACAGTCTACCTCATTTCCAGACAGTTTTTTTGGTGTGCGGCCAACGGCTTGTACCGGTTGTAGAACATGGCGAAACACTCCAAAGTGAAGAGTAGTACAAATCGACGGTTTTGTCAAGAAATACCGGGCCTTTTCAGAAGTTTCCCCGGAAATTCATGCAAGCGGGCGGATGCTGATTTCCCCCCACCGGAGCGTCTCCTCCCGCCCGTCCGGATAGCGGACGGTCAGCCCCCCGTCATCCGCGACCGAAACGGCACGCGCGGTACGGGGCGGGACCCCCTGCCCACAGATCTCGATCTGCCTGCCGAGCGCGGTCGACCGCCTCCGGTATTCATCCAGGTACAAACGGGCGGGGAAATCCTCCGCAAAGAAAAACAGATGGCGCAGGATGGCGGCAGCAAGCTCGTTGCGGGTGACACATGGGCGCCCGCTTCCGAAGAGGGAACAGGCAATCCCGTCCAGCTCGGAGGGGAAGGGGGCATCGGTGAGGTTAAGCCCCACCCCGACGACCACTGCTTCGACTGCGCCGCTCTCAAACGCGGTGATCCCCTCGGTGAGGATGCCGCCGGCCTTTTTTTTGCCGAGCAGCAGGTCGTTGACCCACTTGATCCCAAGCTGGATGCCCGTGGTTTCCTCGACCGCCAGACAGACCGCGACCGCTGCCGCGATGGTGACCAGCACCGCATCCGCCGAGCCGATTTCAGGGCGGAGCAGGACGCTCATATAAAGCCCGGCGCCGACGGGAGAGAAAAACGTACGCCCCAGCCGCCCGCGGCCCTCGGTCTGCCCGCTGGCAAGGACGGTGGTGCCATGGGCAGCGCCCTCGATGGCCAGTTTTTTGGCGGCCTGATTGGTCGAGGGGAGGCTCTGTTCCAGAAAGAGCGGGAGGTTGAACGGGAGGCGGGAGCGGATCCCCTCGGCGGAGAGCAGGTCGGAGTCCGGGTCGAGACGATAGCCCCTGTTCTGGACAGCCTCAATCCGGTATCCCTCTTTTTTGAGCTGGTTGACCGCCTTCCAGACCGCAGCCCGCGATATGTTCAGCTCCTGGGCGATCTGCTCCCCCGAAAGGGACACGCCGCGGCTCTGTTCGAGCAGCCGCAGGATGGTTTGTTTTGCAGCAGGCATAGGTCCTCCCGGTCACTCGGACAGGCGGATTACGTCGAGGTCGTAGGGGACGAACAGCTGTCCGTGATAATACACCCTGCCCTCGGCGGTGTAAAGCGCCTGCCGTTGTTCATAGTTTTTGTCCTCGGTGTGCCAGAGCACGAGATTGGGGACGCCGAGCCGCTCCGCAAGCTGGCACGCGTCCTTGACTGTGCTGTGGTGCTTCTCGTAGGGTTTGAACCGTTCCCGTTCCCCGTACAGGCAGAACGCCTCGCTTAAAAGCCAGTCACACCCCGCGACATACGGCTCGCAGAGCGGGTTGTACGGCTCATCTCCCAGGCAGGTGAGCCGCCCTGCGCCGGGCAGTCGGAAGGTAAACCCGAACTGCGGGGCCTTGGTCGAGTGGATGTCAAAAAAGACAGTTTCGCAGCCAAGGAGGTTGAGAAGATCGCCATCCGCAACCGGGACGAGCCAGATCCGCTGGTCGAACAGGCTGGTGAATTTTTTTTGCAGGGTAAAGCCGCAGATCGCCCGGATCGGCTCGACCAGCCCGGCGTGGCAATAGATCCGGAAATCCCCGTCATAGGCCCCGCTGCGCATCAGCGTCGCAATCCTGCGCACCACCCAGACCACCCCCAGCAGATGGTCACAGTGCTCATGGGTGACAATCATGTGATGCAGCCGGCTGTAGGCGATCCCGGCCGCTTCCAGGCGCGCAAGGATACCGTTTCCGCCTCCGGCGTCGGTCAGGAGAACCCCTTCTCCGGTGTCAATCGCGAAACAGGTATTGTAACATTTGGTGCACATGGCGTTTCCGGTGCCGAGGACGATCAGCTGTTCCATCTCTGTCCCAGTCCTTTCCGAGGCGTTCAGGACGGTTCGCCATTCCCTTTCCATGGCTGAACTGTCAGTAGTTCGATTATAGCGTTTTTCGCGCATTTTGTAAACACCGATACGGTTTTTACAGCTCGTTTTTCCGGAAAAACGTCCAAAACAGAGGGGGATTCTGTGCGGATTTCAGAGGATTTTATGAATAATTATGCATAAGCTGGAGAAAATACCGAAAATCTGTTGACTTTTCAGACGCTCTATGCGATTCTATACCAAGAGGTAGTTTCCCTGTGACGTCAAAGCCAGAGGTTGTGCGAAACGGCGCTTTGGCGGCAAGTAGCTTGAGATGGAGGGGTTAAAATCATGGAACCTTATTATGCTGGCATTCTTTCTCTTTTGCCTCCGGTGATCGCGATCACGCTGGCGCTGATTACCAAAGAGGTGATTTCCTCGCTGCTGGTCGGTATCCTCACCGGAACACTGATCTATTCGCTGAACACAGGCCTGAACCCGATTGTTGGAACGGTGGACATCACATTTAAGCTGATGACACAGAGGATGGATGTCAGCATCCTGCTCTTTCTGGCGCTGCTGGGCGCGCTGGTCGTGGTGGTTTCGATGGCGGGCGGTTCCCGCGCATATGGACGCTGGGCATCCGAGAAGCTCCGGAGCAAACGCAGTGCACAGCTTGCCACCAGCGCGCTGGGGGCGCTCATCTTCATCGACGATTATTTCAACTGCCTGACCGTCGGCACCGTGATGAAGCCGGTCACCGACAAATATGGCGTTTCGCGCGCCAAGCTCGCCTACATCATCGACGCAACAGCCGCACCGGTCTGCATCATCGCGCCGGTTTCAAGCTGGGCGGCAGCGGTCGGCTCCAACCTACAGATCACAGGCGCGTTTGAGAGCGACCTCGCCGCGTTTGTTTCCACCATTCCTTATAACCTTTATGCGCTGCTCTCTATTTTTCTGGTGGTGGTTCTGAGCTGCACCAACCTCGATTTTGGCCCGATGGCGAAAGCCGAGCAGCGTGCCAGGAGAGGGGACCTCGGTGCAATCGACACCAGCAGCTCAAGTAGCATGAAGATTTCTGAAAAGGGACAGGTATACGACATGCTGATCCCGGTGATCGCGCTGATTATCTTTTCGGTGCTTGGGATGCTCTATAACGGCGGCTATTGGGGTGAAGACCCCGCCTACCATTCGATCGGCGCGGCATTCGGAAACTGTGTGGCGGCCGAAGCGCTGGTGCTCGGCGGGTTCGGGGCACTGGTCGTTGCGTTCCTGCTCTTTGTGCCGCGGGGGGTTGTCCGATTCCGCGACTTCATGGGCGGCATCGGGGAAGGGGTCAAATCCATGGTTCCTGCGGATATCATCCTGATCCTCGCATGGACCATCTCGGGCGTCTGCCGCGACCTGCTCATGACTGGCGAGTTCGTCCGGGATTCGGTTGAGAAAAGCAGCATCCCGGGTGCGCTGCTCCCGGCGATCATCTTTATGATTGCGGCGTTCCTCTCGTTCGCGATGGGTACCGCATGGGGAACCTTCGGCATCCTGATCCCGATTGTGGTCCCCGCCTGTGCGGCAATTGCGCCCCAGCTTCTGGTCGTTTCGCTTTCGGCAACCCTTGCGGGAAGTGTGTTCGGGGACCACTGCTCTCCGATTTCGGATACCACCATCCTTTCTTCGACCGGCGCGGGCTGCAACCACATTGAGCACGTCTCTACCCAGATGATGTATTCGATTCTGGTGGCCTGCTGCTGTGTGGTCGGCTATCTGGTAGCGGGATTCACCAATGCGAATGTCCTGTTGACGCTGGTTGCTTCGGTGGTTGTGCTGATGGTTGCGCTGGTGATCCTGCATAAGCAGTCTGCCGCGTCCGCCGATTCCTGAAAACAAAGCCATCCGGCACACAGGGTGCGCCGGATGGCTGCATAAGAATCGACCGGGTCAGGGGTGGTGTTCTGAAAGGGCACCACTCCTTTTGGTTTTGTCTGTTATCTCTGCACAGCAGAACCCGTTTGATGTCCTGCCGCATTTCAAACCGCAATTTTTTGCAATCCAGCGGCCTGCGGAATCGCGTATACTGTTCGTGGAGCAGGACAACTGCGCCAACATACAGAAAGGACGTGTTCAGGATGGCATCTCAAAATCTGTTTGAAAAGTTCGACCATAGCGGCAGGCTGCTTTTGCCGGATGCGGAGGTCCCATTCGGGGAGATCCCATGGACAGCACACCCTGCGTTTGAAGGGGTATCACTCAAGCCGCTCGTCTGTTCGGAGCAGACCGGCGGTCAGTTCAGTTTTCATCTGGTTCGGGTTGCCCCGAACCGGGAGATCGGACTCCATGTCCACGCAGGACAGGTGGAAACCCATGAGGTGGTCTCCGGCAGCGGCATCTGTATCAACAACGGGACCGAGCTGCGGTATGCACCGGGCGTCATCTCGATCCTCCCGGTCAACCAGCCGCACCGGGTAACCGCAGGTCCGGACGGGCTGTGCCTGTTTGCCAAGTTTATTCCTGCTTTGGAGTGAGCTTCCGGAGCGATGCACAGGAGGTTAGGTAGGCTGAAGGGGTCAATCCCACATACCGCTCAAACAGCCTGATGAAGTGGCTTTGATCGCAAAAACCAGCGGTCAGGGCCGCTTCTGTCATGGTGCCGGACCGGCCCAGAAGCCGCTGCGCCTTCCGGACGCGGTTCTGCATCTGGAACTGGTGGGGCGTCAGGCCGACCGCCTGCTTGAAGCGCCGGATCAGATGGTACTTGCTTACAAAAGCGGCTTGGGCCATCTCGTCGATGCTGACCCGGGATTCCGGGTGCTGTTCCAGCTGCCTTTTCAGCCGCTCGATCGAGGGATCGTCAATTTCGGGCTGTGGGACCGCGCACAGGCCTTCCAGGCATTCCAGCAGCGGCGCAGGCAGGGCTGTTCCCATCCGGGCCTCCAGCATGTCAGGGAGCGGCGGCGCAAGGCCGGTTCCGGATGGCGGCAATCCCTGGCTTTGGATGCACAGGCTCAGGAGGGTATACGGCCCATCTGCCCGGATGCTGTGGGGCGTGTACGGCAGGATTCCAAAGACCGCCCCTTCCTGGCAGAGCCGAGGGCCATCCCCGTCTGTCAGGATGATCCCGCCTTCCAGCACCATGCCGGCCGTCAGGACCGAGACATGGCTGTGCGTGGGGTAGGAGATGCTGGAATGTTCACACAGGATCAGCTCCGCATGGGTCGTTTCGTCGTGTAAATATTGAATCCGCCCAGTTTTTGCCATACGATCACCGCCATAAAAATCAGAAGTTCCCCTGCTTCAAGGATACCATAGAAGGTGAAAAAAGGAAAGACGGGCCCTGTTTATTTGGTCAGCGTACCGCCGGGAGTTTCGATCAGCAGAAGAATCTGTTCTTCTGCACCGGTTGCGGCGTTGATATAGGTCAGCAGCTTCTGCCCGCCCTCCGACTGCGCCAGAAATTCATAGGTGAGCACCTCGTTCTGTCCACTGGTTGGGATCAGCGCCACCCGGCTGGACAGGATGGTCAACGAGGGGTTCACCGATGCGAGCGCCTCTTCTTCAGTGATTGCGGGTGGTTCAAGTGCGCGCTCCCGGTGGTTGTTGATATAGCCGCGCGCATCATAAAAGACGATCCCACCGTCGTCCAGCGCAACGCCCACCTTCACCAGATCGGTGTAGAGGGTCACTTCCCCGTTTGTCGCCGCATAATTGACGGTGCAGATCCCATCGTTTGTCTCGTAGTAGGTCGCCCGCATCCCGTCCAGCCCGAGCAGGTTCAGATAGCGGTCCGCGTGTTCAAACACGGTGTCTTTGCTCAGCCGCTGCTCCCCGGCCTCCCGGTCGTTTATCAGGTAGGTCACAAGGCCGCCCGCCTTGGTCACGCCGACCGAAATCCCCTCCCCGGTGAACAGGTAGGACGGCATATTGGAATTTTCCTCACCCGCAGGCGTGAGATCGGATGGCCTGAGCCGCGCCGCCGATGCCGCCCGCTGTAACGCCTGCTCGGGTGTCACGAGTGCCAGCCCCTGGGTCATACGGGGGCGGCGGGTCAGAAGATGGTCGGAGAACGGTCCGTCATAGATCAGGGTGGGGTATCCGGTCATCGTCTGTTCGATCTCCTCAAACCCCGCCGCCACTCCCTGTGCCCGGGTGCCTTCGGCCTCCTCGCCGGAAGGATGGGCGGTGCGCAGTGCGGCAACGTCGATCTGCCCGTCTCGGATTTTCTGCTGCATCTCATCAACATAATCCCGCAGCCCAGCCGCATATTTTTGCAGCGCCTGGGCGTTTTTCTTCTCATCCTGGGTCAGCACGCCGCCTGCCGCCACTTTTTTGGAAAGCGCCATCGCATAATCCCCCACCTGCGAGAGAAATTTATAAGTGCCGTCCATATGCAGCTCGCTGACCGGCAGGGCAGAAAGTGCGGATTTCGCCCCGCCGCTCTCCTTCCAGATCCGAGCGGAAAGCTGGGAGAGCTGCACCCCTGTGCCGATATACTGCCCCTTGTCCAGATCGGTCGAGAGGTTGGCCAGATAGCTCGAAAGCTCCCCCAGTGAGCGCGCGTAGCTGTTCTCAAGCTGGCGCCGGTAGTCGGCCGCCTCTGTAAAATGCTGGGCTGACAGCCCGCCGAGCACGAGGACCAGCGCAGCGGTATAGCTGACCGCCCGCACAAAAGCCCTCCTGGAAATAGAAATCTGCATAAAAGATCACGCCCTCTTTTCCCTGTTTTTTATCTAGTTTTCCATCCGGAGCGGGAAATATTTATGCCGGCTCCAAGTTGAAAGACCGCGAATTTTGTTGTATAATAGGTGCGATACACTCCGGAAGGCGCCCTTGCCCTTTGGAGGCTGTTTGAAAATAAAAACCGCCTGAAAGCGGTTAAAGGAACGATCAACCAATGGAAGCCTATCTTGACAACGCCGCGACTACCCGGGTCTGTGATGCGGCGGCAGACGCTGCCCTCCGGATGATGCGGGAGTGCTATGGGAACCCGTCCTCCCTGCATCGGATGGGTGCCAGTTCCGCGCGGGAGCTGGCGCAGGCGCGGGAAGCTGCCGCCGGGCTGCTGGGGTGTCAGGGCGAATGTATCTGTTTCACCTCGGGCGGCAGTGAAGCCAACAATCTGGCGGTTTTCGGCGCGGCAAACGCCAAAATCCGCCGCGGCAGAAAGCTGGTCACCACGGCCGCGGAGCATTCTTCGGTCTCCGCAGCGATGAAGCGTCTGGAGGAGACCGGCTGGACGGTGGCCTGGGTGAGGCCCGGCCCATCGGGTGGGATTGACCCTCAGGCGGTCGCTGATGCGGTTGATGGGGAAACCACCCTGGTCAGCATGATGATGGTCAATAACGAGACCGGCGCGCGATTCCCGGTCGAGCGGGCCGCGCAGCTCATCCACGCGAAAAACCCCCAGACGCTGATCCACTGCGATGGGGTACAGGCGTTCGGAAAATTGCCGCTCAAGGTTGCCCGGACCGAAATTGACCTGATGAGCGTCAGCGGGCACAAAATCTGTGCGCCGAAGGGCAGTGGCGCGCTCTACATCCGGCGGGGGGTGCGGATTCTGCCGCTGATCTATGGCGGCGGACAGGAACGCGGCCTGCGTTCCGGCACCGAAAGCCTGCCCATGATCGCCGCATTCGGCGCAGCATGCGGTCAGCTCGCCGGGCAGGTGCAGAAAAATCTCGCACATGCGCAGGAGCTGAAAGCCCATCTGCTCAAGCGGGTGGAACAGATTCCCGGGGTACAGGTCAACTCGCCGGACGATGGTTCCCCCTATATCATCAACCTTTCGGTCCCCGGCTACCGCTCGGAAACCATGCTCCATTTTCTCGAAAGCCGGGGTGTCTATGTTTCGAGCGGTTCTGCCTGCTCAAAAGGGGCGTCCAGCCCGGTGCTGGCCGCAATGGGGCTGCCCCCCGCAGTGATCGACAGCGCCCTGCGGGTCAGCCTGATCTACGACACCACCCCCGGTCAGATCGACCGTTTTGCCGATGCACTCGAAGAGGGGATCGCTTCGGTGGCGCATTAGAAGGTACGCGGGCCTTTTTCGGAGGGGGGCTTTTTCACTTGCAAAAAGCCCCCTCTTGGCTCTGACTAAAAGTCGGAGCCAATTCACCCCCAAAATGCGCTTCTCAGGCGGGCACCCGGCGTCCAGTCAGGTGTTCCTCCGCGTGCGCGCGGCGGAGGCCCTGCGATTTTTTTCAAAAAATTGAGTAAAACTTTCGTTTGATACCTTGCTTTATAATGGACCAAAAGTTTCGCCAGCCTTTTCAAAGGCTGCGGATTCCAAAGGCAGGGCCTTTGGCCGCGCTTCGCAAAGCGTGGAACTCTTTTTAGAAAGGGAAACCATAAGATGAAAGAACTGATCCTGCTCAAATGCGGCGAGCTGGCCCTGAAAGGGCTGAACCGCCGGATGTTCGAGGATGCACTGATGCGCAACTGCCGCAGACGGCTCGAGCCGCTCGGGAAATTTAAAATCCGTTCCTCCCAGTCGACCATCTATGTCGAGCCGCAGGAGGAGGGGGTTGATCTGGACGAGGCGGTCGACCGGCTGCTCAAGGTGTTCGGTGTGGCAGCGCTCACCCGATCGGCGGTGGTCGAAAAGTCGTTTGACGCGATCAGGCAGTCTGCGCCCGCCTACCTCGCGGACGATCTCGGGCGTGCCCGGACCTTCAAAGTCGAAGCCAAACGGTCGGACAAATCGTTCCCAATGAAATCCCCCGAACTCTGCAACGAACTCGGCGGGGTTCTGCTCGAGGCGTTCCCGCATCTGGCGGTGGACGTGCACCAGCCGGATGTGACTGTCTATGTCGAAATCCGGGAGGCGGGCGCCTACCTGCATGCAGACCAGCTCCACGGTGCGGGCGGCCTGCCGGTGGGCACCTCGGGGAGGGCCTGCCTGCTGATCTCAGGCGGGATCGACAGCCCGGTCGCCGGGTATATGATGGCCAAGCGCGGCCTGCAGGTGATGGCGGTGCATTTTGTCAGCCCGCCCTATACCAGCGAACACGCGCTCGAGAAGGTCAAGACCCTCTGCAAAAAGCTGACCCCCTACTGTGGGCGGGTCCGGCTGGCGGTCGTTCCGTTCACAAGGATGCAGGAGGCGATCCGGGATAACTGCCCCGAAGAGCTGTTTACCGTCATCATGCGCCGGTATATGATGAAGCTGGCTGAGCGGGTCGCGCAGGAGAACGAATGCGGTGCGCTGATTACCGGCGAGAGCGTGGCGCAGGTCGCAAGCCAGACGATTCAGGCGATCGCCTGCACCGACGTGGCCTGCCAGATGCCGGTGCTCCGTCCGGTGATCGGGATGGACAAGGATGAGATCGTCAAAATCGCCTACCGGATCGATACGTTTGAAACCTCGATCCTCCCGTATGAGGACTGCTGCACCGTTTTTACCCCGCGGCATCCCAGAACCAAGCCGCGCCTGGAGATGGTGCTGAAAGCGGAGCAGGCGATGGACGAACAGCTTCTGGAAGAGGCGTTCGCGGGGATCGAATATTGCAACATTGGATGAAGCTCCCGGCAGGACAGAACAGATGGGGAGCCGAAACAGGGAGGCTGACGATTTGATAGCGGAAATCATCGGTGTAGGACAGGCGCTGCTCGACGGGCAGACGCTGGATACGGTTGCAGACCTGATTGCGGAGCAGCTGGAGGGCTGCGGCGTACAGACCGAAGATGTCTGTGCGGCTGGCAGCGATCCGGTCAGATTGCGCGGCGCGATCGGTCGGGCGATCGGACGCAGCGACATCGTGGTATTGGTTGGGGGGCTTGGGATGACCCCTGCCGACATCTCAAAAGAAACGGTCTGCGCAGGGCTTGGGCGGCGTCTGGTGCTGCATGAGGAGAGCCAGCGCAGAATCCGGGAAGCCTACCTGCACGCGGGGCGGCAGATGCCCCAGCAGGCGGTCAAGCTGGCGATGATGCCCGAACAGTCGATCGTCTTTCCGGGCGTCAAGGGGGTTACCCCCGGATGCGCGATCTCGGCCGGGCGGCAGTTCCTTCTGATGATCCCCGATAACCCGGACGAGTTCCTGCCGATGTTCCACAAGAGCATTGTGCCGTATCTGTCCAGATTTTCCCCGGCGGCGGTTTTTACCAGGACCCTCAGCCTGTTCGGGATCGAAGAAGCCGAGCTGCGCACCCTGCTTGAGGGATACTTGGATTCCGAAAATCCAAAGGTCGAGCTGTTCCCGTCCAATGGCGAATTTCTGGTGCGGATCACCGCGAACGCCGAAAACAAGGAGGAGGCTGCCGAACTGCTGAACCCGGTGCTGTTTGAAATCCGGGCAGTTCTCGGAGGCAGTGTCTACGGGGTGGATGTGCAGGGCGGGCTGCCCGCAGCCACCGCTGCGCTGCTGCAGGAACGCGGGATACAGGTGAATGTGGGGGAATCGGGCACCAATGGCCTGCTCGCTGACCTGCTCACCGGGCAGTCGGACGGTCGGGTGGTCGCCTACAGCGTGTCGGCCTATGCGAGCCATGTCAAAAAAGACGCCCTCGGCATCCCGGACAAGGTGCTGAAAAGATACAGCCCGGTCAGCGAGCAGATCGCGGTACATATGGCGCATGGGGCATTGCAGCAGGAGAACGCCGCGTTTGGGGTGGCGGTCACCTGCAATACCGCCCTGCGCGGCGAGGACCCCAAAAAGAACGGCCTGCTTTATGCGGCGGTCTGCGACGGCAAACAGGTCTGGGTGCGGCGGGTCCTCCTGCCGCAGGATAGTTCGGGGGATTACGTGCGTCACATGGCCGCGATGCATACCCTCAACCTGCTGCGGCTCTGTGCGGGGACGTCCGGCTGTCCGGGCGGCATCCCGGTTGATGAAGCGCTTGATCCCAAATTTGCCCTGCCGAAACAGGAAAATGCATTTGTCTCCGCCCGGAAATGGGAGAGCGGCAGCAAACCCGCACCAGTGCTTCCATCCCAAAACCGCGCATGGTATGCGGCAGTCTTCCCGGTGAAAGGGGATACTCCCGGCGCGGTGTTCCGCAAGCTGCTTCTTCTGGCCGCACTGGTGGTCTTTCTCGGATCGGCCGCGTTCCTGATCCACTACTACCTGTCCGGCAGGTCCAACGCCGCCCTCTATGACGAGCTGAGACAGGTCTATCTCACCGGGGCGGACGATCAGCAGGCGGAAGAGGCGGTCGCCCGCGGGAAGTTCCCGGCAGGGTACCAGAGCAAATTCCTGAACCTTTACCAAACCAACGAGGACCTGGTGGGGTGGCTTTCGGTGGGGAAAAACCTGTTCAGCTATCCGGTGGTGCAGGCGGACGACAACGAACGCTATCTCAATACAAATTTCCAAAACAAGTCCAGCCGGTACGGGACTCCGATGCTGGATGCGGGCAACAGCCTCGCGTCCGAATCGGACAACTACCTGATCTATGGGCACAACATGTCCGACGGGCAGATGTTCGCCGGATTGACCCGTTATAAACCTGCGGAAGGCGGGCTGGACTTCCTGAATGCTAACCCGACCATCTCGTTTGCGGATGTTTATGAGGACAACGAATATGAGATTGTGTCGGTGTTTATCACCAATGTGACCGACAAATATGGCGACGTGTTCTACTACAACGACTATCAGGACCTGAGCGACCCTGCCCGGTTTATCGAATTTACCGAAGAGGTCACCGCCCGGTCGTTCTACACTTCGGACATTGCAATCCAGCCGGGCGACCGGTTCCTCACTCTTTCAACCTGCTCCTATGAGTACGGGCCAAAATCCCGGGATGCGGATGTGAGGACAGTTGTTGTTGCCCGCCGCTTGCGGGATGGGGAATCCCCGTCCGCCTCCTATGCGCTGAATCCCTCCCCGCGGATGCCCTCCGGCTTCACCGACCATCAGGGCGGGCAGTCGGCCCCGCAGGATGCGGACAGCATCCCTTCTTCCGGCAATGCGGCGGATGTGATCGACGCACTTGCGCCGGTCGTGGACCCCGATTCGCTCGACGACCACGAATACAGCGCCTATGCGGCTTACGAGTCGATCAAGCAGGCGCTGGTTGATGCGGAGCAGGCTGCGAAAGCTACCCGGCAGGCCGCACAGAAGGCCGCGTCCGCAGCGGATGAAGCTTCCGCACAGAGTGAAGCCGAAAAGGCGGCACTGGAGATGAAAAAGGCCGAGGACGCCTATTGGCGGATCGCGGACCATGTCGGGGTGCTCAACGACCTTCGGGAGGAGCGTTCGACCGAATACATCGAAAGTATCTGCGAGCGTGCGCAGGCCGCACTTGTGCAGGCGGAGGCATACCGCGACGCCAGCAGCCAGAGCGCGGCACAGGCCGGGCAGACCGGCGGTGGCGCACCGGTCGCCTCGATGGAGGTGGCCAGTTCCGCGCCATCAGCGGGCAGTTCTGCACCGGCACCGAGTTCCACGCCTGCGCCGAGCAGTTCCGCACCGGCCCTGTCCAGTTCTGCGCCAGCGCCGGGCAGCTCTGTACCGGCACCATCCAGTTCCGCGCCTGCGCCGAGCAGCTCTGTACCGGTATCGTCCAGTTCCGCGCCAGCGCCGAGCAGCTCCGCACCGGCACCATCCAGTTCCGCGCCCGCGCCGAGCAGCTCCGCACCGGCACCATCCAGTTCTACGCCTGCACCGAGCAGCTCCAGGCCGGTACCATCCAGCTCTGTCCCCGTAAAACCGGTGGTCAGCAGCTCGAGCCGGGAGGATGTCGCTGCCCGCAACAAGGAGGCGCTGGAAAAGACCGAGGAATATCAGCAGACCCTCGACGATGTGGTTTCGGACGCGCGGGAGGTGCGGGAGATCGCGCGGGATGCCTCGGACGAAGCCTATGACGCCAAGACCGCCAAAGCGGTGCGTACCGCTGCCGACCGGATCGAGGATGCACTCGAAGAGATCCGCTCCCTCTGCGGGGAGGTGGAGGACACCTCAGACGGATTGAAAACCCTTTATCAGCGGACCAACCTCCAGCAGACCCGGGAGGCTGTTCAGGATGCGGCGGATATCCTGGAGGTTTTGGAGGAGTACGAATCCGAGGTCGAGGAACTTTGGGTCGACGCGGATAACAAGGCGTACAAGCTGGAAAATGAGCCATCCAGTTCCGCGTCCTCCTCTTCCAGCGGTTCTTCTTCCGGCAGTTCTTCGAAAGGGGACGAGGACGATGAGGACGATGAGGACGATGAGGACGGCCGCCCGAACAGTGCCGGGGAACTGACCATCTCGATCAGCGGGAAAAAGACCACCGGCTCCGCCTCCGAGATCGTCCAGCAGGTGGTGATGGCGGAAATGGGCAGCTCGTTCAACGACGAAGCGATCAAGGCGCAGGCGGTCGCCGCATACAGCTATATCCTCCACCAGAACCGGGGCGGGACGATCCCTGCGTTGGGGGTCAAGACCCCAAACGACCGGATGAAAAAACTGGTGGATTCGGTGATTGGCGAGGCGGTCTATTACAACGGCAGCCTTGCATTTACCCCGTTCTATGCCACCAGTGCTGGTATCACCGTCTCTTCGGAGGACACCTGGGGCGGCTCCTATCCATATCTGGTCTCGGTGGACAGCAGTGTTGACGAGCAGGCCGGCGGCTACGAACGGACAGTGACTATGAGTACCAGCAAGGTTGCCGAGCGGATCAAAAAGATATTGAAAGAGGACATCTACGATTACAGCGACGACCCCGAAGACTGGATCGAGATTTTGAGCTACAGCAAGGGCGGCAAGTATGTCCGCAAGGTGCGGATCGGCAAAGACGAGGTCAGCGGCCGGTACATGCGCGAGAATGTGTTTGGCCTGCGTTCGGCAGCGTTCGAAGTGGTCTGCGACGGCGATTCCTTCCAGTTTACCACCTATGGCTATGGACATGGGGTTGGAATGAGCCAGACCGGCGCGAATCTTTACGCTGCAAAAGGCTGGGATTACGTTGACATCCTGACTCACTATTACCCTGGGACTACCGTAAAGTAAACAGATGGCCGCCGGTGCACATATTGTGCACCGGCGGCAGTGTTTTGCAGTCCGAAACCGTCTTAGAGCCTGTTTGAGAACGGAGGAAAAGGCGACGGTTTCGATTGCCCAAGTGGGCTTTTAAAGCGTACAGAGTTCTTTTTCCAGATCGAAGGTATCTTCGTTCTTCCAACGATAGAGCGTCCGACGGCTGACCCCGAGCTGTGTGCTTGCCTGGCTCGCGGAAATCCGGTTTTCACACCATGCCAGGAATACCGGGTGATCCCGCAGCGCCTGCTTTCCGGTGGGCCTGCCGAACTTCACCCCGCGCATCTGGGCGGCGGCAATCCCTTCGTGCTGGCGGCGCCGGATGTTCTGCCGCTCGTTTTCCGCCACAAACGAGAGAAGCTGCAATACAAGATCGGAGATCAGTGTACCGAGCAGGTCGCGGTTTTGCCGGGTATCGAGCAGCGGCATGTCGAGCACCACAATATCTACCTCAAGGTCATGGGTGATCCTGCGCCATTGTTCCAGAATCTCGCTGTAGTTACGGCCTAGGCGGTCGATGCTGCACACGATCAGCAGGTCCCCCTTTTTGAGCCGGCACATCAGCTGGTGATAGGCCGGACGGTTGAAATCCCGGCCGCTTTGTTTGTCAATAAAGATGTTTTGTGGGAGAATCTGGAACCGCCCGTTCATCGAGATCATCTGTCGGTCCTCATACTGGCTTTTGGATGAGACGCGGGCATAGCCGTAGGTATTGTTCATCGTTGTTCCATCCTTTCTCAATACGCAGCCGGCCCTGCGCATCCGCGCAGCCGGCTTTATGTCTACGGCTGTTCACTTGCGCAGCGGGCTTTTTACCGCCTGCGAAAGCAGCCGCCAGCCTCCATTCTGTGTATCAAAATTCCAAAGGAAAAAATGGAATTCACGAAAAAACGGTCACCGCATCCCATTTATCGGGATGCGATGACCGTCCGGTTTTTATCTTTCGAGCTCTTTATGCCCTCTACGACTGCCTGCCGCAGCATTTTTTATATTTTTTCCCGCTTCCGCAGGGGCAGGGGTCGTTGCGTCCCACCTTGCCGGGTTCACGCTTGGCCGGCTGGTTGGGGATGCTCCCGTCGCTCCCGCTTTCAGCAGAGGGCTTTGCGACCTGCTCGCGCTTAGGCTCTTCATTGGTGCGGAGCTGGATGGTGAACATCAGCCTGACAGTATCCTCCCGAATTGACTCGATCATTGCGTCGAACATATCAAACCCTTCGATCCGGTATTCAACCACCGGGTCTTTCTGGGCGTAGGAGCGCAGGTACATGCCCCGCTTCAGCTCCTCCATGTCGTCGATATGCTGCATCCATTTGGTGTCTACCACCCGCAGCAGGACCACCCGCTCAACCTCCCGCATGATTTCGGGGGTAAACATCTTCTCGCGTGCCTCGTAAATCTTCATCGCCCGCTCGTTGAGCATGTCCTTGACCTGTTGGTCAGTCACTTCCGCGAGCTGCTCGGTGGTGAACCGCAGGTCCTGTTCGACCGTCAGCCAGCCGAGGAAGTAGTCCCGCAGCCCGGTGAGATTCCAGTGGTCGTGGACCTCCTTGTCCACCAGGTAGCGGTCAACCGTATCGTCGATTGTCTCTTTGACCATCGTGCGGACAGCGCTGCTCAGGTCCTCGCCGTCGAGCACCTTGGCACGCTGGGAGTAGATGATCTCGCGCTGGCGGTTCATGACGTCATCGAACTGGAGCACGCTCTTGCGGATGCCGAAGTTGCGCGCCTCGACCTTCATCTGCGCCGACTCGATCGAGTTGGTGAGGATCCGCGCCTCGATCGGCATATCGTCCTCTGCGCCGAGCATGGTCATCATGTTCTGAATCCGCTCGCCGCCGAACAGCCGCATCAAGTCATCTTCCAGCGACATGAAGAACCGGGTTTCGCCCGGGTCACCCTGACGTCCGGCGCGCCCGCGCAGCTGGTTGTCGATCCGGCGGGATTCGTGGCGCTCGGTGCCGATGATGAACAGCCCGCCCGCCTCACGGACCTTTTCGGCCTCGACGTCGATC
This sequence comes from Anaerotruncus sp. G3(2012), assembly GCF_000403395.2. Taxonomy (GTDB): domain Bacteria; phylum Bacillota; class Clostridia; order Oscillospirales; family Ruminococcaceae; genus Anaerotruncus. Next base: position 272,796 of record NZ_KE159668.1, read on the forward strand.
ACCTTTTTGTGTGCGGCCATGCTCTCGGTGAACAGCTTGCGCGCTGCATTGATCTGCTCATCGTCGGTGTCGGCGAAGCCGGTCGCCTCGCTGATCACATCATCCTCGTACCCGGCCCGCCGCAGCTCGGCCTTGGCCATGAATTCGGCGTTTCCGCCGAGCATGATGTCGGTGCCGCGGCCCGCCATGTTGGTTGCGATCGTCACCGCGCCCAGCTTGCCCGCCTGTGCAACGATCTCTGCTTCCTTCTCGTGGTACTTGGCGTTGAGCACCTCGTGTTTGACCCCATGCCGGGCGAGCATTTTGGAAAGCAGCTCGGACTTTTCGATCGAGATAGTGCCCACCAGCACCGGCTGGCCCTTTTCGTGGCATTCGATGATCTTTTCGATCACCGCGTTGAATTTCGCCTGTTCGGTTTTATAGACCACGTCCGCGTGGTCGTGGCGCTGGATCGGCCTGTTGGTCGGGATCTCGATGACATCCAGCTTGTAAATCTCCATGAACTCATCCGCTTCGGTCTGGGCGGTTCCGGTCATGCCCGAGAGCTTGTTGTACATCCGGAAGAAGTTCTGGAAGGTGATGGTGGCGAGGGTCTTGCTCTCCCGCTCAACCTTGACCCCTTCCTTTGCCTCGATCGCCTGGTGCAGCCCCTCATTATACCGGCGCCCTAGCATCAGGCGTCCGGTGAACTCGTCCACGATGATGACCTCATCATCCTTGACCACATAGTCCACATCCCGCTGCATGATCCCATGCGCGCGGATCGCCTGGTTGATGTGGTGCTGAAGCTGCATGTTGTCCGCATCGGTCAGGTTCTCGATGCCGAAATAAGCCTCCGCCTTTTCAACGCCCGACTGGGTGAGGGTGACCGTCTTGGCCTTCTCATCGACGATGTAATCGCCGTCCACATCGTCCTGCTCCTCCTTGTTGTCCTTCTCGGCAACCCGGAAGCATTTGAGGGTGCGGGCGAACTTGTCCGCGCGCTGGTAAAGGTCGGTGGACTTGTCCCCCTGTCCCGAGATAATCAGCGGGGTGCGCGCCTCATCCACCAGGATCGAGTCAACCTCGTCGACGATCGCGTAGTAGTGTCCGCGCTGGACCTGCTCACGCTTATAGATAACCATGTTGTCGCGCAGATAGTCGAACCCGAACTCGTTGTTGGTACCATAGGTGATATCGCACCGATAGGCGGCGCGGCGCTGGTTGTTGTCCAGCCCGTGGACGATCAGCCCGACACGCAGCCCCAGAAACCGGTAGACCTTGCCCATCCACTCCGAGTCGCGCTTTGCGAGGTAATCGTTGACGGTGACAATATGCACCCCTTCGCCGGACAGCGCGTTGAGGTAGGCCGGCAGAGTCGCGACAAGCGTTTTGCCTTCACCGGTGCGCATCTCGGCGATCCGCCCCTGGTGTAGCACAATGCCGCCGATGATCTGCACCGGGAAATGCCGCATCCCCAGAACCCGGTCGGCCGCCTCCCGGCAGACCGCAAACGCATCCGGCAGGATGTCGTCGAGGGTCTCGCCGTTCGCCAGGCGTTCCTTGAGCGCCGGGGTGCAGGCTTTCAGCTCCTCGTCGCTCATCGCGCGGTATTTCTCCTCCAGATCAAGCACCTTTTTCTGGATCGGGTAGATCCGTTTCAGCTCCCGTTCCGAATAGGTCCCGAAGATTTTTTGCATAATTCCCATTTTGTCACCTCATATGATTCATTGTTCCTGTGCTCCCGCATATTCAGAGCCGTACAATCGAAGTACTTGCCTTTAAGTATTTTGACTATATCAGCAAAGATAAAACGATCAAAAATTAAGACACCTTAACTTATATAGTCTACACTTTGAAACTGTCAATGTCAAACCCTTTTGGGGAAAACAAGGTAAATAAATTGTTAAAATCTGCTCATCGTCCCCTATTTAATAAGAAGCTGGGGTTCCAAACATGTGCGGAAGGATGGTTTTCCCGCTTTGCGAATTAGTATTTACCGTTTTGTATCAAAAAACGCCAAAAGTGGATCGGAATTTACTGTTTAATTTTTAACAAAAACCGGTCCGGAACGCTTGATAATTCCAAGGGAAGCTAATATAATAAAAGATAGTCAAGCCCCATGTTCAACAAACCGAAAGGAGTACCGATATGAACTATTCTCATGAAGTGGAGAGAATGTGCGTTCTCGCCAAAGGACCCAAGCATGGTCCCGCCCCCATTCCCGAAGAGGGGAAATGGGTAAAAGCCTACCAGATTCCGGACATCTCCGGCCTGACCCACGGTGTGGGCTGGTGCGCACCCCAGCAGGGCTGCTGCAAGCTGACCCTGAACGTCAAGGAGGGCATTATCGAAGAAGCGCTGGTGGAAACCCTCGGCTGCTCGGGCATGACCCATTCGGCGGCGATGGCGGGCGAAATCCTCGTCGGCAAAACCCTGCTTGAGGCGCTCAATACCGACCTGGTCTGCGACGCGATCAATGTTGCGATGCGCGAGCTGTTCCTCCAGATCGTCTACGGACGTACCCAGACCGCCTTCTCCGAAAACGGCCTGCCGATCGGCGCAGGGCTTGAGGACCTCGGAAAGGGCCTGCGTTCGCAGGTTGGGACCATCTTCTCGACCAATGCAAAGGGTGTGCGCTATCTCGAGATGGCGGAAGGATATATCCTCTCGGTTGCGGTAGACGGCAACGGCGAAGCGATCGGTTACAAGTTCGTCAAGGTTGGCAAGATGCTCGAGGACATCCGCCACGGCAAAGACCCCAAAGAGGCATTCGAGAGCAATATCGGAACCTATGGCAGATACGAGAACGCGCCGAAATATATCGACCCGCGTGAAGAATAAGAGGAGAGGGAGGCAACACAATGGTTAAGTTTGAAGGACAGGAAAGAAGAATGCCCAAGATTGAGGCCTGCCTCAAGGAATATGGCATCTCTTCCCTCGAGGATGCAAAAGAGCTTTGCCTTTCGAAAGGCATTGATGTAGAAAAAATCGTCAAAGGTGTACAGCCGATCGCGTTTGAAAATGCGGTCTGGGCCTACACCCTCGGCACTGCGGTAGCGATCAAGAAAGGCACTTCCAAGGCAGCGGACGCTTCTGAAGCAATCGGGATCGGCCTGCAGGCGTTCTGCGTGCCCGGATCGGTTGCGGAGCAGCGTTCGGTCGGCCTCGGCCACGGCAACCTCGGCGCAATGCTGCTGCGCGACGAAACCAAATGCTTCTGCTTCCTCGCGGGGCATGAGTCGTTCGCGGCCGCGGAAGGCGCAATCGGCATCGCCCGCAATGCGAACAAGGCCCGCAAAGAGCCGCTGCGGGTAATCCTGAACGGGCTCGGCAAGGATGCGGCCTATATCATCTCCCGCATCAACGGGTTCACCTATGTCGAAACCGAGTACGATTTCTCGACCGGTGAGCTGAAAGAGGTCCGCACCATCCCCTATTCGGATGGTGAGCGTTCCAAGGTCCGCGTCTACGGCGCAAACGATGTGCTCGAGGGCGTTGCGATCATGAAGCATGAGAAGGTGGATGTTTCGATCACCGGCAACTCGACCAACCCGACCCGGTTCCAGCATCTGGTGGCCGGCACCTATAAGAAATGGGCGTTTGAGAACGATGTGAAATACTTCTCGGTCGCATCGGGCGGCGGCACCGGACGTACCCTGCATCCGGACAACGTCGCAGCCGGCCCGGCTTCCTACGGCCTGACTGACTCGATGGGCAGAATGCATGGGGATGCACAGTTTGCAGGTTCGTCCTCTGTCCCGGCGCACGTCGAGATGATGGGCCTGATCGGTATGGGCAACAACCCGATGGTCGGCGCAACTGTCGCATGTGCGGTCGCGGTCGAAGAAGCCGCGAAAGCTGGCAAGTTCTGATTTTAGTCTGCTTGGAAAACGGGATGCGAACCGCATCCCGTTTTTGTATCTCTGGGCAGGCGCATAGGTCCTCTGCTTCTGGGCGGATGCCTCTGAGCCTCGGTCTTTTCGATCCCAATATCAAAGCTTAGCGGTATTTGGAGGGTTCCACTATCTTTCCATAGTATCGTCAATCATGTTTACCTGGGCATCAAAAATCGCCCGATACCGGGTACAGCAATCATCCTCTTCATCGGTAATGCGAATCGTGCAGGAGACCGTGTCAATAGGCGGGTTAAAGTTAAAATTTTTAGTGATAGAAACAAACTCGTTGTAAAAATGGTATTGCTCCAGTACCGTGATCAAATCTGCCCGCATACATTCTGTAAAGCTATCTGTATCATCTTTATACCAGCTTGTAAGATATTCTTGCATGGATGATCTCGTCTTATCAAAGATTCTTGATTTCTCAATAAAGATGGAGAACTGCTCCGGATGAACAGGAGCGGAATACAGGTTATCTTGCATAAAACCCCTCCTAAGCATACAACTTTTAATAATTATTCCTGCTTTTATATCATATTTTTTGTCTGTTGTAAAGAAAACTCTGAGGTAAGCCGTATCTGAATGCAGCACCCGTTAAAAAGGAGTTCTCCCTTTTCAGATTGGTGTTGCCGAACGCGGATTTGCTAAACCATTCGTTAAGATATTCAAAGTGGGTAGTCATCCACCAGTGGATGACTACCCGATAAACTGGAAATTACTTCTCTTTATTCAATCCTAACATTTACTGGCCCTACTGTAAGATTCCCTCCACCCGCTATCGTGTACCACTTGCCTTTTTGCAACTTGATTTTTTCTGATACACCGGATGTAATGTACCCTATCACATATTCTTCACCCGTCTCAACGTCAGTGAAAACTACGTCTGTATCACAGTCACCGCTTACTTTTACAGTGCCAAATAGTGGTTGTATTTGCTCTGACTTAACCGGATTTCCTCTGTCTGCAAGTGTGAATGTATGGGCCTTTTGAATATTAGAATAAAAGAGAATTGCAATTACAAAAATTGCCACCACACATGGAATTATCCATTTTCTTTTCATTAAAACGCCTCCAGAACTTTCGATTTATCGAGCTGATTATAGCACAGGGCATCTGTCATATCAATGTTCCTCTGCAGAAATCGCCGGAGTTATATTCCAACAACACTTATTTCAAAAGGGACAAGGAGTTCTATTGATTGACAAAAGCAGACTTTCAAGGTAAAATAAACAGATAAAAGATTGTCTGAATTTGGGACAGTGGGAGGACGGCGGATTGCAGATGGTTCGGAGTATGACAGGCTATGGGCGCGCCCAGCGGATTATAGATGGGCGGGACATCACGGTGGAAATCAAATCGGTCAACCACCGTTTTCTGGAATTCACTGCCCGTGTCCCCCGCGGATGCGGTTATCTGGAAGAAAAACTGAAAAGCTATATGCAGGGCAGGGCTTCGCGCGGCAAGGTGGAGGTTGGCGTCCAGATTCAGACGGTAGAAGCGGCCAACACGGTTGTAGAGGTCAATCAGGAACTGGCGGGGGCGTATATCCACGCCCTGCGGGAGCTCGGCAAACAGTATGGGCTTACCGACGACCTTTCGGTTTCGTCGATCTCCCGTTTTTCAGAGATTTTTACCGTCCGCCGCGCGCCGGAGGACGAGGATGCGGTCTGGGAAGCGGTGCAGGCAGTGACCGGGGAGGCCGCCGAACGGTTCCTGCGGATGCGGGAACTGGAAGGAGAAAAGCTCCAGGACGACCTGCTCGACCGGCTTTCGCAGATTGAGCAGCGGGTCGGGCTGGTTGAGGAGCAGTCCCCGCGCACCCTTGCGGCCTACCGGGAGCGGCTGACCGCGAAAATCAGCGAGGTGCTCGACGACCGGCAGATCGACGAAGCGCGGATCCTGACCGAGGCGGCTGTGTTTGCCGACCGGATTGCGGTGGACGAAGAAACGGTGCGGCTGCGCAGCCATATTGCGCAGTTCCGCGGGATTCTGGGGCAGGGCGGCGCCGTCGGGCGGAAGTTGGACTTCCTGGTGCAGGAGATCAACCGGGAAGCCAATACCATCGGGAGCAAGGCGCAGGATGTCGAAGTAGCCCGGCTTGTGGTCGAGATCAAAAGCGACATCGAAAAGATACGGGAGCAGATTCAGAACATCGAATAAGGGGTAGCTTGTATGAAACTGATCAATATAGGCTTTGGCAACATGGTTTGCGCAAACCGGCTGGTGGCGATTGTCAGCCCGGAATCCGCCCCGATCAAGCGGATCATCCAGGATGCGCGGGAACGCGGTTCGCTGGTGGACGCAACCTATGGGCGGCGCACCCGGGCGGTGATTATTACCGATTCGGACCACGTGATCCTCTCGGCAGTGCAGCCCGAGACCGTTGCAAACCGGCTGGTGGATGACGAGGATGATGAGGAAGAGGTCGATGATGATGCGTAAAGGGCTGCTGATCGTGTATTCCGGTCCGTCCGGCGTGGGCAAGGGGAGCATCCTCGGCCCGTATTTGAAGGAACATCCGGAAGCGGTGCTTTCGGTTTCAATGACCACCCGCGCCCCGCGCCCGGGAGAAACCGACGGGGTGGAATACCATTTTGTGACCCGGGAGCAGTTTGAATCGGAGATCGCCGCGGGCGGCCTGCTCGAATATGCACAGTATAGCGGGAACTATTACGGCACCCCGCACCGGATGGTTGAGGAACAGCGTGCACAGGGCCGGGATGTAGTGCTCGAAATCGAGGTGCAGGGGGCGGCGCATATCCGCAAGGTCTGTCCGGACGCGGTATTCATCTTTGTGATGCCCCCTTCCTATGAGACGCTGGAAAACCGCCTTTCCGGACGCGGCACCGAACCGCCCGAGGTGGTGCAGCGGCGTTTGGAAGCCGCGCGCACCGAGCTGCGCTGTGCGGCCGAATATGATTACATCATTGTCAACGATGATCTGGAAGAGGCACGTGCGCGTCTGGGCGCGGTGATTATCGCCGCCAGATGTGAGGCCCGCCGGATGAAAAATATGATAGATAAGGTGGAACAGAACGTATGAATATGCTCAGACCCTCGATGGCTTCGATGCTCAAACCGGGCGACAACTACTACGCATTTGTAGTTGCGGTGGCAAAACACGCCCGCGAGCTGGCGCAGGAGGCCGAGGATTCGCATGAGATCATGGAGGAAAAGCCGGTGAAGAAGTCTGTGGAGGATTTTTCCGCTGGAAAGTTCCGTATGGGCGAGGTCCATCAGGAGATCGACCAATAAGCAGACGGCCCTGTAAGATTACAGGGCCTGTTTTTTCAGACAGGGGGAATCTGTTTTGTTCGACGGAAAAACCATCGTGCTGGGGGTGTCCGGGGGGATCGCGGCGTATAAAGCGGCGCAGCTTGCGAGCGACCTTGGCAAAACCGGCGCGGATGTGCATGTCATCATGACCCGCAATGCAACCGAATTTGTCTCGCCCATGACCTTCGAGACGCTGGTCAACAATCGGGTGGCGGTGGACACCTTTGACAGAGGTTTTGAATATAACGTTGAGCATGTTGCGCTGGCGAAAAAGGCGGACGTGTTCCTGATTGCGCCCGCAACCGCGAACGTGATCGCGAAGATGGCAGCCGGAATCGCTGACGATATGCTTACCACAACCGTGTTGGCTGCGCGGTGCCCGAAGATCGTCGCGCCCGCGATGAACACCGGGATGTATGACAACCCGGTGACCCAGCGCAACCTGCAAACCCTGCGGGCGTTTGGGGTGGCGGTGGTTGAGCCGGAGAGCGGGTATCTTGCCTGCGGGGATACCGGGCGCGGGCGGCTGGCGGAGGAAGGCGCCCTGCTGGAAGCGGTGCGGGATGCGCTGACCCCCAAGGATTTGGCGGGACTTTCGGTGCTGGTGACCGCCGGGCCAACCCGAGAGGCGATCGACCCGGTACGGTATATCACCAACCATTCGACCGGGAAGATGGGCTACGAAGTCGCGGCGGCGGCGAAGCGGCGGGGCGCATCGGTCACGCTGGTGAGCGGTCCGACCAGCCTGAAACCGCCCTACGGGGTCACATTTGTCCCGGTCCATACGGCGCAGGAGATGTTCGATGAGGTGACCTCCCGTGCATCCGCCCAGCAGATGGTTGTAAAATGCGCGGCAGTGGCGGACTACCGCCCGGCAACAACCGCAGAGGACAAGATCAAAAAACAGGATGGGGAGATGCAGATTGCGCTGACACGAACGCGGGACATCCTCGGCTGGCTGGGGGAACACCGTGTGCCCGGGCAGGTACTCTGCGGGTTTTCGATGGAAACGCGGGATATGGTGGAAAACAGCGCTGCCAAGCTGGAAAAAAAGCGGGTGGATATGATCGTCGCGAACAACCTCAAGGAGGCCGGCGCGGGATTTGGCACCGAAACCAACATTGTCACCATCCTGACCAAAGCGGGCGCGGAGCCGCTGCCGATCATGGGCAAAGATCAGGTCGCGGATGAGGTTCTGACCCGTCTGCTTGCCCTGCGTACAGAGACTGGGCCCTGATTCCAAACTTCGTATCTTTTCCGGAGGAAGAGCGCTTTTTCTCCCGCAGAAAATACCTGATTGCTGCCGCGGCATCAAGGCTCTGTCCCTTGCCCCATGATTTTTTGAAAAAATCCAGCAATACGCTTATTCTCTTTCAAACCAAAAGTTTCGTCCACCTTTTCAAAGGTGGCGGGGTCGAGGGGCAGGGCCCCCGGCCCTATAGCAGAGGAGGTCAGGAATGCCGCAGACAGCACAGATTGTGGTGGAGAACGCAACCATTCATTTCGATAAGCCGTATTCCTACCTGATTCCAGAGGGGATGCCGGTCCGCCCCGGATGCCGGGTCACCGTCCCGTTCGGCGCGGGCAACCGTACCCGGTTCGGCATGGTGCTCGCCCTTTCCGAGTCCGGGGACATCTCCAGGCTCAAGCCGGTTGCCTCCCTCGTGGACGCCCGGCCGCTTCTCAGCCCGGATCTGCTCTCACTGGTCGAATGGCTGCATGAGCATACCTTCTGCGGCTATTATGATGCAGTGCGCACCCTGCTGCCGCCTGGCATCGGGGTGGAACTGAAATATACCTACGAGCGCGCAAAGGACGCAGGCCCGCCCGAGGACCTGCCGCCCGAACAGCAGCAGATCCTGGAATATCTGAACGGGCGGGGCAAACCGGTCCGGGAGGAGACGCTGCTCGCCGCACTCGGCCTGGATGCTGAGTCCCCCAGCCTGCGCGCCCTCTGCGAAGCGGGTGCGGTGATCAAGTCGCAGGAGGTGCGGCAACGGGTGCTGGACGAAAAACTGGTGATGGTGCGTCTGGCGGACGGGATCACCGAATTGGGGGACATCACCGATGTAAAAATCACCGCCAAGCAGAAGGCGGTGGTCGAGCTGCTCGCGCAGGCAGGACAGGCTACCCTGAAAGAGGTCTGTTATTTTGCAGGGGTGGGAAAAACGGTGGTTGACCGTCTGGAAAAGGCAGGGGTCACCCATTATTTCACCCGGGAGGTTTATCGCAGCCCCTATGAGGTACGTACGGCCCGGGAGGATGCCTCTGCGCTCTCCCTCTCGGACGAACAGCAGGCTGCATACCGGACCCTCTGTGAACTGGCCGATTCGGGAAAGCCGCAGGCCGCGCTGCTCTATGGGGTGACCGGGTCGGGGAAGACCGAAGTCTTTCTCCGAACGATCCAGCACCTGCTCGGGAGCGGGCGCGGCGTGATCGTGATGGTGCCCGAAATCTCCCTGACCCCCCAGATGATCGAACGGTTCCACCGGTATTTCGGGGACCGGGTCGCGGTGCTGCACAGCGGCCTGACGATGGGCGAGCGGATGGACGAATGGAAGCGGATCCGGGACGGCGGCGCACAGATCGTCGTCGGCACCCGGAGCGCGGTGTTCGCGCCGCTTGCGCGGATTGGGATGATCGTGATGGATGAGGAACAGGAGGCGACCTATAAGTCCGAGATGTCCCCCCGCTACCATGCGAGGGATGTGGCGCGGGTGCGTGCCGCCAGCCATAATGCGTTGCTGCTGCTCGCCTCGGCGACCCCGAGCGTCGAGAGCTTCTACCGGGCCAAACAGGGGCGGTACCATCTCATACAGCTAAAAAACCGGTTTGGGGCCGCGAAGCTGCCCGATGTCACCATCCTCGACATGTCGACGCAGGCGCTGAACGCGGCGTCCGGCTCCCTCTCGGCGGAACTGATCGGCCAGCTTCGCCAGAACCTCGAAAACAGCGAACAGAGTATCCTGCTGCTCAACCGGCGGGGGTACAACACGCTGGTGAAATGTTCGATCTGTTCGGCCGTGGCAGGATGCCCCAACTGTTCGGTCGCCCTGACCTACCACACCGCAAACGGGCTTCTGATGTGCCACTACTGCGGTTATACGGCGCGTCCGGACGAGACCTGCCCGACCTGCGGGAGCAAGTTCCGGCGGTTTTCGGGAGCGGGCACCCAGAAGGTGGAGGAGGAGCTGCGGGAACTGCTGCCGCAGGCGCGGGTGCTCCGGATGGATATGGACACCACTATGGCACGATTTTCCCATGAAAAACATTTTGCTGATTTTTCGGCGGGAAAATATGATATAATAATCGGGACGCAGATGGTTGCGAAAGGGCTGGACTTTCCAAATGTCACCCTTGTGGGGGTGCTTTCGGCGGACAGTTCGCTCTATGCGCAGGATTATTGCAGCTTTGAGCGGGCGTTTTCGCTCTTCACACAGGTGGTCGGGCGGAGTGGGCGTTCGGATAAGGCGGGACGCGCCTATATCCAGACATTCACCCCCGAAAACCCGGTGATCGCGCTGGCGGCGATGCAGGATTACGACAGCTTCTACGAAAGCGAGATCGAAAACCGACGCATCCACCTCTATCCGCCGTTCTGCGACATGGTCGGGATCGGGTTTTCCGGGATCGACCGGGCGGAGGTGCAGGCCGCGTCCAGACAGTTTCTGGCGCAGTTTGCCGCGTTTGCCAGCGCCGAATACAGCGACCTGCCGCTGCGGGTGCTCGGGCCGTGTGAAAGCGCGATCCCCCGGATTTCCGGGAAGTACCGCTGGAGGATGGCGGTCAAATGCACCTTCGGCGCACGCACCCGGGAGCTTCTCTGGCGGACGGTGCGATGGTACCATGCGCAGAGCCGGAACCGTCCGGTCTCGCTTTATGTCGATCCGCGGTATGAAAGTTCGATCTGAGGGTTGAAGTTTCTGCCCGGGCCGGCTCGTTAAAATCAAAAGAGAACCATGTGACAGCATGAAGATCAAAAGCAGAATTGGGAGGAACAGAAAAATGGCAATCCGCAATATCTTGAAGGAAGACGACCAGCGCCTGCGCAAAAAAAGCCGGGCCGTTACCGAGTTCAACGAACGGCTCTGGACGCTGCTTGACGATATGTACGAAACGATGGTCGACGAGGGGGTCGGGCTGGCTGCGCCGCAGGTGGGGGTTCTCCGCCAGGCAGTGGTCATCGACGTCGGCGAGGGAAAATGGGAGTTGGTCAATCCCGAGATCGTCAGCGAAGAGGGCGAGCAGTGCGACACCGAGGGATGCCTGTCCATACCCGGCGTCTGGGGAGTGGTGCGCCGTCCCAAAAAGCTGCATATCTGTGCGCAGGACCGGTTCGGCAAGCCGTTCGAATTTGATGCGGAGGACTTTTTCGCGGTCGCCTGCTGCCATGAGATCGACCACCTTTCGGGCGTCCTCTTTACCGACAGGGCCGAACGCCTTCTGACACCGGATGAATTGAGGGAAGCCGAATGAGGATTGTGTTCATGGGTACGCCGGATTTTGCGGTCCCCTGCCTGGCGCGCCTGATCGCAGACGGCCACGAGATCGCCGGGGTGTTCACCCAGCCGGACAAACCCAAGGGGCGGGGATATAAGCTCGCGCCGCCGCCGGTCAAGGAATTGGCGCTTGCCAACGGGCTGCCAGTCTGGCAGCCGGAAAAACTCCGCGACGGTACCGCGCTTGCGGTTTTGCGAGAGCTGGCCCCCCAGCTGATCGCGGTGGTTGCCTATGGGCGGATGCTGCCAAAGGAAATCCTTGATCTGCCGGAATACGGCTGTATCAATGTGCATGGATCGCTGCTGCCAAAGTACCGGGGTGCAGCGCCGATCCAGTGGAGCGTGCTTAACGGTGACCTGACAGCGGGTGTGACCACCATGTACATGGCCGAAGGGATGGACACCGGGGACATGATCCTTTCCCGGTCGGTTCCGGTGGGGGAAGATGAAACATCGGGGGAGCTGTTCGACCGGCTTGCGGTGCTGGGCGCGGAGGCACTCTCTGAAACGGTGCGGCTGATCGCCGGGGGCAACGCCCCGCGCACGCCGCAGGATGATGCACAGGCGAGCCGCGCCAGTATGCTGACCAAAGAGATGGCAGTGATCGACTGGTCGAAATCCGCGCGGGAGGTACACAACCTGATCCGCGGGATGAACCCCTGGCCGACAGCACATACCCGGCTGGGCGGCAAGGTGCTGAAGGTGCACCGGTCGCGGGTCGTGGAAGGCGCAGGGGAACCGGGCATCGTGCTCGACGGGAAAAGGCTGATCGTCGGATGTGGGGAAGGCGCGGTCGAACTGGTGGAAATCCAGCCCGAGGGGAGCCGCCGGATGCCCGCCGCCGACTATCTGCGAGGGCATCCGGTTGAAACCGGCACCCGGCTGGGGGAATGACCAGAGGTTTTGCCCCTCAATCCCGCAGCGGTGCATAGTCCAACCGGCGCGAAGCGGTGGCTCTTGGGCCGGCGATCAAGATTGGCAAAGCGTTTAGGGCCTCAAAACTTCAAACAAGGGGGAGCTGTATGTTTGACCTTTATTATCTGATTCTGGTCGTCCCGGCGTTGCTGTTCGCGAGCTGGGCTCAGATGCAGGTTTCCAGCACGTTTGACCAGTATTCCAAAGTCCGCTCGTCGCGCGGGATCACAGCCGCACAGGTTGCGCGGCGGATTCTCGATGCAAACCGCCTCCAGCAGGTCCGGGTGGAACGGATTGCGGGGAAACTCACCGACCATTTTGACCCGAGCAGCGGCGTGATCCGCCTGTCGGACGACGTTTATGGCAGCAGCTCGGTGGCGGCGATCGGGGTAGCGGCTCATGAATGCGGGCATGCAGTCCAGCACGCCCAGAAATATGCCCCCATGCAGCTGCGCGCCGCGATCATCCCAGTGACCAACCTTGGCTCCAAGCTCTCGATCCCGTTGTTTGTGGCAGGGCTGATCCTGAGCTATCAGCCGCTTTGCAACATCGGGCTGCTGCTCTTTTCGCTGGCGGCGATCTTCCAGCTCGTGACCCTGCCTGTCGAGTTTGACGCCTCCGCCCGCGCGCTGCGCACGCTGGAGAAGGAGCGGTTTCTGGAGTCCTCCGAGCTGCGCGGCTCCAAACGGGTGCTTAAGGCCGCCGCACTGACCTATGTGGCCGCGCTGGTGGTCTCGCTGGCACAGCTGCTGCGGCTGGTACTGATCTCCCGCAGCCGCAACCGAGACTGAAACCGGAGGGAACAGATGAAGAATGCGAGAGAAACCGCTGTGCAGGCGCTTCTGCGTCAGAGTACGGAGAATGCCTATTCCAACCTTGTGATCGACGCACTGGCCACGAAAAACCGTCTGGATGCGCGGGACGCCGCATTCGCGGCTGCGCTCTTTTACGGAACGCTCGAGCGGCGGCTGACCATCGACCATATCCTGAAACAGTACAGTGCGCGGCCGCTCACAGCCCTGTCCCCGCAGGTGCGGGAGACGCTGCGGGCTGGGGTTTGCCAGCTTGTTTGGATGGACGGCGTGGACGATTACGCGGCAGTGAATGAGAGCGTCAATCTGGTGAAGGCGCTCGGACAGGCAAAGGCGTCCGGTTTTGTCAATGGGGTTCTGCGCAGTTTCCTGCGGGATGGAAAGCGCATCCCCCCGGTGGACGGTGGGCGCGCCGAACAGCTCGCGGTGGAATATTCCTGCCCGGCGTGGCTGGTCGGCCGGTGGCTTGAAGCCTATGGGGAACCCGCCTGCCTGCGGCTGCTCTCCCAGTCGATCGGGCGTCCGCCGCTCTATCTGCGCGCCAACACCCTGATGGTTTCCCCCGAACGGCTGGCGGAAATCCTGACTGGCGAGGGGGTTCCCTGCACCGTGGAAACGGAGCCGGACGGTTGTATCGCGGTCGAGGGCAGAGTACCGATCGAACGCCTGGAATCGTTCCGGTCGGGGTTGTTCCATGTGCAGGACCGGGCGTCCCAGCTCTGTGCCGCTGCGCTTGATCCCCAACCGGGCGAGCGGGTGCTGGATGTCTGTGCGGCGCCGGGCGGCAAGTCCTTCACCGCTGCCGAGCGGATGCGGGACGAGGGGGAGTTGGTCGCCCGTGACCTGCATCCCAAACGTGCCGCGCTGGTGCGTCAGGGGGCACAGCGGCTTGGGATCGAGTGTATCCGGGCGTCCGCGGGAGACGCGGGGATCTATGACCCCGCACTCGGCAGCTTTGACCGGGTACTCTGTGATGTTCCCTGTTCCGGCTTTGGGGTGATCCGGCGCAGGCCGGAAATCAAGTATAAAAGTTGGGAATCGGTCCGGAATCTTCCGGAAATTCAGTATAAAATCCTGCAAACCTCCTCACACTATTTAAAGACGGGCGGCAGTCTGGTCTATTCGACCTGTACCCTGCTCCCCGAGGAGAACGAACAGACCGTCGCGCGGTTCCTCGAGGGGAACCCTGAGTTCACGCTTGAATCTCAGCGCACCTGTACCGGCGAAGCGGCGGATACCGACGGATTTTTCATATCCGTCCTGAAAAAGCGGTGAACAGCATGGAAAAGAGTGACCTCAAGTCTCTGACAGAACAGCGGATCGAAGCGGAATTTGTCCGGATGGGCCAGCCAAAATTCCGCGCCCGGCAGGTCTACCGGTGGCTGCACCAGAAACAGGTGTCTACTTTTGCCGAAATGACCGACCTGCCAACCCCGCTTCGCGGGCAGCTTGACGAAAAATTCTACATAAACACCATCCGCATCAAAAAAAGACTTGTTTCCAGCATAGATGGTACGGTAAAATATCTCTATGAGCTGCGGGACGGCAACTGTGTCGAGGCGGTGCGGATGCAGTATAAGCATGGGGCCTCCCTCTGCATCTCGACACAGGTGGGCTGCCGGATGGGCTGCCGGTTCTGCGCTTCCACGCTGGCGGGCTGGGTGCGCAATCTGACCGCCTCCGAGATGCTTGATGAAGTCTATACCGCCCAGCAGGATCTGCGCGGACGGATTTCCAATGTCGTACTGATGGGGATTGGGGAGCCGCTCGACAACTTCGACAATGTGATGGCGTTTCTCGAAATCCTTTCCTCCCGGGAGGGGATCAACCTCAGCCTGCGGCATGTCTCGCTTTCCACCTGCGGGCTGGTGGATGGGATCCGGGCGCTTGCGGAGAAAAAGCTCCAGCTCACCCTTTCGGTTTCACTGCACGCGCCCAACGACAGCATCCGCAGCCAGTCGATGCCGGTAAACCAGCGGTACAATATGGACGATCTGCTCGACGCCTGCCGGGACTACTTCGAGCAGACCGGGCGCAGGATTTCGTTTGAATACGCGCTGATTGCAGGGGTGAACGACGCGCCCGCACACGCGGAAGAGCTGGCCTCCCGTCTGAGCGGGATGGGGGCGCATGTCAACCTGATCCCGGTCAATCCGGTGGCTGAAACCGGGTACCGCCGGGGAAAGCGCGCGGGGATCGAGGCGTTCCAGGCGCAGCTCGAGCGGCTGGGGGTCAACGCGACCATCCGGCGGGAACTGGGGACAGATATTGCGGCCGCCTGCGGGCAGCTGCGCAGGCAGGACACTGAGACAGCGTAAGTTTTTGGCCCCCAGACCAAACTTGCAGGCGTAAGGCGCCTTCCTTGGCCCGGACTGCGAGCCGCAGCGAGCGTTTCAAGGCCAACCGCCGCAGGCGGCTCTTAGGCCGAGATCGCGCAAAGCGTGCTGCCCCTGCGTGCTGTCTTGCGGGCGAGGGGGTCAAAGGCAACGGAAGTTTGGATTCCCGACCAAACTTCCGGGGCGCAAGCGCCCTTCTTCGGGGGACTTCTCGGACCTGCGGTCCGAAGCGCGGCATACGCCGCGACGCCCCCTCAGTTTGCCTTACGGGCGAGGGGTCGGTGCCCCCTCCCCGTAGGCCCCTCCCTTCCGGGCCGGGTGCCGCTTTTTTCCCAAAACCAAAGTTTTACTCAATTTTTTTCAAAAAACTGCGGGGTCGAGGGGCAGCGCCCTCGACGCGCTCCGCACTGCGAGCCGCAGCGAAGCGTTTCGAGCGCAACCCGCCGAAGGCGGGCTCTTGGCGCGAGATGAGCGCGGAACGCTTTCTCCTGTGAAGCGCTTTTTTCGGGTGAATTGCCGCGAAGCGGCAAGAGGGGGCTTTTGGCAAGTGAAAAAAAACCCTTGCAGGAATAAATGCGGAACAGGCTTTTAGAACCAAAAGTTTCGTCCACCTTTGAAAAGGTGGCGGGGATTGAGACAACGTAAGTTTGGTTCTGGACTAAACTTACAGGCGCAAGTGCCTTCCTTGGGTCTTCTCGGTCCCAGAGGGCACCGGACTGCGAGCCGCGGCGAGCGTTTCGAGGACAACCGCCACAAGCGCTTTTAGGCCGAGATCGCGGCATACGCCGCGACGACCCTGCGGGCTGTCTTACGGGATAGGGGCCACCGGGCGCATGTTGTTTTGAATTCCAGACCAAAACAACACCCGTCGCTTCTCGGGCTTTCAGCCCGGACTGCGAGCCGCAGCGAGCGTTTCGAGGCCAACCGCCGCAGGCGGCTCTTGGGCCGAGATCGCGTTTCACGCGACACTCGGGCAGGATGCGCCTTACTGCGAGCCGCAGCGAGCGTTTCGAGGCCAACCGCCGCAGGCGGCTCTTGGGCCGAGATCGCGTTTCACGCGACACTCGGGCAGGATGCGCCTTGCGGGTTAGGGGTCAGCGGCCCCTCCCCGCAGGCCCCACCCCGATGGGGCAAAGTGCGCTTTTTATCTGTTCTTTTCTTTCACTGCCGCTGGATGAGGCTCTTAGCGCGGAGATCGGCGTACATAGGCCAACCGGTGCAGAGCGGAAGCTCTCAGGCCGGAGCAAAAAATTGCGCGGTCGAGGGGCGGTGCTCTCGATGTCTGACGCGGCGGTTATCAATATAAAATTCCGAGGTGCGGGCTTTCGGGCGACGTAGTATACACATCTCTTTTAGGGGGCTTTCGATTGATCAAGATTTATGGAGGGACCGACCGGGGACGGGTTCGGGCGACCAATCAGGATACCTATGCCTACAAGGTGGTTGACGAGGAAACCGCCTTTGCGATCGTCTGTGACGGGATGGGCGGCGAGAAGGGCGGGCATGTTGCGAGCGCCAAGGCCGCAGAGGTGATCGGCCAGGCGCTGACCCGCGGCCTGACCCCGCAGCTTCCGGCCGGGTCGGTCAAGTCGCTGCTGATCTCGGCAGCCGCTGCGGCAAATGCGGTGGTCTATGAGATGGGATGCCGGGACGAATCGCTCGACGGGATGGGTACAACAGTGATCGCGGTTGTGGTGAAGGGAGACCTGCTCTGCGCGATCCACGCGGGAGACAGCCGTCTCTATCTCTTTGAGAATGATGGGGAGAACCCTGGCGCTGCACAGCGCCTGACCCGGGACCACAGTGTGGTGCAGCTGCTGATCGACAGCGGCGAGATCTCTGAGCAGGAGGCGCGCAACCATCCGAAGCGCAATTACATCACCCGCGCTCTGGGAGTGGAGCGCAGCACCGAGGTGGAATATACCGAACGGGCCTTCCGCAAAGGACAGCTTCTGCTCTGTTCCGACGGGCTATATAACTATGCCCCGCCGGAGGAACATGCCGCTCTGATTACCACCTGTACCAGCGAGCAGGACCTTTTCCTGCTGATCGACGAGGCGAACAAGGCAGGCGGCGCCGACAACATTACCGCCGTCATCGTCGCAAAGTAGGAGGAACCATTTGATGGATAAATATTTAGGCAAAAAGCTCGAGGGCCGGTATGAGGTCATGGAGATCATCGGCATCGGCGGCATGGCGAACGTCTATAAGGCGTACGACGTGCTCGAAAACCGGGTGGTTGCCGTCAAGATTCTGCAGGAAGAGCATATGAATAATGAGGATATGCGCCGCAGGTTCAAGAACGAGAGCAAGGCAATGGCGGTGCTCAACCATCCGAATGTCATGCGGGTCTACGACGTGAGCTTTTCCGACCGGATGCAGTCGATCGTCATGGAGTATATCGACGGGATCACCCTCAAGGAATATATCGAGCAGCAGAAGGTGCTCCGCTGGAAAGAGGCAGTCCATTTTACCGTCCAGATCCTCCGGGCGCTCCAGCACGCGCACGACAAGGGCATTGTCCACAGGGACATCAAGCCGCAGAATATCATGCTGCTGTCAGATGGGACGATCAAGATCACCGATTTCGGGATCGCGCGGTTCGCCCGCAGCGAGACCCGCACCCTCACCGACAAAGCGATCGGCTCGGTGCACTATATCAGCCCGGAACAGGCGGCAGGCGGCGCGATCGACGCCCGCACCGACCTCTATGCGGTTGGGGTGATCCTTTACGAAATGCTCACCGGCCGGGTCCCGTTCGAGGCGGACACCCCGGTTTCGGTTGCGCTCAAGCAGATACAGAGTACAGCCGTCCTGCCCCGGGAGCTGAACCCCTCGATCCCCGAGGGCCTGCAGGAAATCACCATGCATGCGATGGAGAAGGAGCTCTCCAAACGGTACCAGAGCGCGGCGCAGATGCTCCGCGACATCGACGAGTTCAAGCGCGATCCTTCGATCCTTTTCGAATACAAATACCTCGACGTCAAAAGCCCTGCCGCCGAGAGCCGGTATTCGGATGCGATCCAGAGCGCGCGTAAGGAGAAAACAGTGAAAGACAAGCGCAAAAAGAAAAAGAGAAGAAGCAGGCGTGCCCCGATCATCCCGGTGTTGGCGGGGGTGACCGCCGCGTTCGTGATCGTCTCAGCGGCGTTTATCGGCTGGATGATCTATCTGAACAACCCGTTTGTATCGGTCGAGGACGATATCGTCCCCAGCCTGGTGGGGGAAAAATGGGACAACGTGAAGATTTCCCCCAAGTACGCCAACTTTAACCTCGATCCCACCGAGCTGGAATACAACAACGAATACGGCAAAGGGGTGATCTTCGACCAGGAGCCGCGCGCGGGCAGTAAGGTTAAGGTCGGCTCGACCATCAAGGTCAAGATCAGTACTGGTAAGCTCACCACCCGCCTGCCCAGCTTTGTCGGGCAGGATTCCGCGCAGGTGGTCGCCCAGCTCAACGAATGGGGCATCAACTACGAAGAGAAGATGCTGTTTGACGACAGCATCCCGTCCGGCGGGGTTATCAAAACCCTGCCCGAAGCGGGGGCAGAGGTCGCCGCAGACGAAACGGTGATCCTCTATGTCAGCATGGGGCGGGAGGAGACGCTGGTAACGGTGCCCGACCTGACCGGTATCAGCCTGAATGATGCGAAAACCCTGCTGGATAACTATAAGCTGCGGATCGGTAAGATCACCTATGACGAGCGCAGCGACGAACCGCAGGGGACGATTATCCACCAGTCGGTGGCACAGGATTCGCAGGTCGAGCAGAACACGGTGATCGACCTGGAGGTCGCGGGCAACAGCGGGGGAAGCATCCGGCTGACCGTGATGATCCCGCTGCCTGAGCAGGTCAACCGGATGGTCGAACTGGTTGCGCTTCAGGATGGCATCCAGATCCAGCGGGAGCAGGTGAACCCGTCCGAGGCGAAGACATGGAAACCGGTCTTTTCCGGGGAGCCGGACCAGATTTCCGAAATCAGCATCCTGATCGATGGGGCGGAATATCAGGTCTATGAGCTGGATTTTGAGGCAAAGGGACACCGCATACTGGCGGATTTCACAGAGGACTTCTCCGAGTGAGAGGGCTACAGTCTACAGGCGCGCGGGCGGCTTCCGGATCGAGGCCGCCCGCGCCGGAACAATGGGGGGCCGTATGAACACACAGAGCGGATTGATCGTCAAAGCGACCGGGGGATTCTACTATGTGGAGTCGGAGGGCGCTACATACGAATGTCGGGCGCGGGGGCTGTTCCGCAAGGAGGGGGTCAGCCCGCTGGTCGGTGACCGGGTGACCGTTGAGCCGACCGGCGAGGCCACCGGGCAGGTGCAGTCGATCCTGCCCCGCAAAAACCAGCTTGTGCGCCCGCCGCTAGCCAACCTTGATACCTTTGTGGTCGTTGCATCGGTCGCCGACCCTGCGCCCAATCCGTTTGTAATCGACAAGATGCTGGCGATCGCCTGTCACAAAGGAATTTCCCCGATGCTGGTCATCACCAAAAGCGACCTTGGCGCTCCCGACCGGATGGAGGAGGTCTACCGGATGGCAGGCATCCCCCTGCTTGCGGTTTCCAACCAGAGCGAACAGGGGCTGGACCGCCTGCGGGAAGCGCTTTCCCATGGGATCAGTGCCTTTTCCGGGAATACCGGGGTTGGGAAGTCCAGCCTGCTCAACCGGCTCGATCCCCGGCTGGCCCTCGCGACCGGCGAGACCAGCCAGAAGCTCGGGCGGGGGCGGCATACCACCCGGCATGTCGAGCTGTTCCGGATCGGCAAGGATGGTTATATTGCGGACACGCCCGGCTTTTCGGCAGTCGAGCTGGAGCGGTATGAGGTCATCCTGAAGGAAGAGCTGGCGGAGTGTTTCCCCGAATTTGCCGAATTTACCGGGGATTGCCGGTTCACCGGCTGTTCCCATACGGTGGAAAAGGGTTGCGCGGTGCTTGAGGCAGTGCAGGAAGGCAGGATACACCCGTCCCGACACGCGAGCTACTGCGCCCTTTACGAGGATGCAAAGAAGATCAGAGAATGGGAGCTGAAACGATGAACAGATGTATCCTGTTTTCGGGCGGCCCGCTTTCCGACTGCGACCAGGTCGAAGTCAAGGTGGGGCCGGGGGATTTTGTGATCGCCTGTGACGCGGGATGCCGGACAGCGGCACAGTTCGGCGTACGTCCCGACCTCGCGGTTGGGGATTTCGATTCGCTGGGTGGGCCGGTGCCGGGAGGAATCCCGGTGCAGAAAGTCCCAGCGGAGAAGGATGATACCGATACCATGCTTGGGCTGCGGGTCGGCCTGGAACAAGGGTTCCGGGAGTTCCTGCTGGTCGGTGGGTTCGGCGGCAGGCTCGACCACACGGTCGCCAACCTACAGGCGCTCGGCTGGCTCTGCCGGCAGGGCGCGTCGGGACAGATTCTCTCCAACCGGAACCGGGCGTGGGCGGTGCGGTGCGGCACCCTTGTCCTGCGCAGGCTCGATGGATGGCATCTTTCGGTGTTCGCGTGGGACGGGCCTTGCCGGGGTGTCACGCTCGAAGGGCTGCAATACCCCCTTCGGGATGCGGAACTGACGCCCAGCCTGCCGATCGGCGTCAGCAATGAATTTGTGGGGGAATATGCGCGGATTACCGTCACAGATGGTACCCTGCTGGTCATTGCAGCAGAAGAATGCCGCTAAAAATTGTGGGTAAAAGCCGCCAGCGCGGCAACTGGAAGCGGGGTTGCCGTAAGCAGACTTATTGCCGCAGGCTTGAAGAAGGTCCAAACGATTTTTTCAGCGTTTCCATGACTAAGAGGAGGATGGGTCAGATGGCAGTTATCACAGAACGGGAATTTTTCACCACCAGCAAAGGTGGAAAAGCGGTGCTTTACACCCTCAGAAACCGCGCGGGGAGTGAGGTGGAAATTACCAATTTTGGAGGTGCGATCGTCTCGATCAGGGTGCCTGATCGGAACGGGGCGTTTGCCGACGTGGCGCTGGGTTTTGACAGCGGAGCGGGCTATGAAGGACATGCCTATTTTCTCGGGGCAATGATCGGCAGGTGCTGCAACCGGATCAAGGCCGGGCGGTTTACCCTGAATGGGAAGGCGTACCAGCTCGCCTGCAACGACAACGGAAAAAACCACCTGCATGGCGGGGTGCATGGGCTGGAATCCAAGCTCTGGGATGCGGAGGTCTCCCAGCAGGACGGCGAGGATGTTTTGACGCTGCGTTGTGTCTGCGAGGATGGGGAGGAAGGGTATCCCGGCCGGCTCGAGATTTCGGTGGCGGTCACCTTTTCGGAGGATCATGCGCTGAAGCTGCAATATCAGGCGGTTTCGGATGCGGACACCGTTTGCAGCCTGACCAACCATTCCTATTTTAACCTGTCAGGGCACGCCTCGGGAGATATTTTGGGACATGAGCTTAAGCTGTATGCCAGCCGGTTTACCGAAGCGGACGCGGAGAGCATCCCGACCGGGCAGGTGCTGCCGGTAGCGGGGACGCCGATGGATTTCCGGGAGTTTCACCGGATTGGGGAGCGGATTGGGCAGGACTATCCCGCGCTGATCTACGGGAATGGTTATGACCATAACTGGGTGCTTGACCATCCGGATGGAACACTCGCTCTGAGCGCGGAACTCTACGACCCGGAGAGCGGACGCCTGCTGGAGTGTTATACTGACAGTCCTTGTATGCAGGTCTATACCGGCAATTTTATTGATGGAAGCAGTTGTGGGAAGGAAGGCTGCTGGTATCAGCAGCGGGCAGGGATCGCGCTTGAAACGCAGTATGCGCCCGATGCGGTCAACCATCCGGAGTGGGACAGCCCGATCCTTCGCAAGGGGGACCGGTATGCACATGCTACAATCTACCGGTTCTCTGTGAAATAACAAATAAAAAAACGCCTTCTGGGTTTCCAGAGGGCGTTTTTTCAGGCGCTTTACTCGGCTTTTTCCGAAGGGGCGTTGTGCTGGGCGGCCGACTCTCTGCTGCGCCGGTTGGTGTACAGATAGACCATCACCGAGCCGCCGGTCACCAGTGCCCCGCCCAGCAGCGAGGTCGCGGGAATCTGTTCCCCGAGCGCGGCCCAGCCGAGCAGGATGGAAAAGAGAATCCCCGAATAGTCGTAGATGCTGATTTCCGCTGCGGGCGCCATCTGATAGGCATAGGTCACAAGGATCAATCCGAACGAACCGGAAGCCGAAATGAGCAGTAGGAACAGCCACTGGCGAAGGTCGGGCAGGATAAATCCGTTGAACAGCATCAGGGGGAATGCCGCCAGCATACAAAATGTCGAGAAATACATGGTGATGGTCATGGTATCCACCTTGCCCTTGAAATAGCTGAGCAGCGTATAAGCGACACCGGTTGCAACCGCAGACAGAAACGCCATCAGCAGCGGCAGGACATTGGAGTTGAAGCCGGGCCGCGCAACCAGCACCGCGCCCGCAAACGCGAGGATCAGCGCAGGGATCTGCACTGGGAGCAGTTTTTCCTTGAGAAAAACCATCGCCAGAATCGTGACCCAGAAAGGGGAGGTTTTCAGGAGGATTGCCACATCGCCCTGATTGGCGTGTCCGGACGCATAGAACGAAGCAGACACTGCAAAAAATCCAAAGACCGACCGCAGAAACAGGAGGAGCTGATACCTGCGCGGGCCAAAGAAGGAGCCGCCGGTTTTGCGGAGAATCACCCAGGCGACGAGGGCATTGAACAGATTTCGGAAAAACATCTGCTCCATGACAGGAATCTCGTTGATGCAGCGGATTGCCACCGACATTACCGACAGCAAAAATGCCGACAGGATCATCAGAAGGATACCCTTTTGTTTTTGTGGCATGGGAGCCCCTCTCTTTCTGTCTCAAGATCAACGGCGGGGACTCCGCCCCTCACCGCATTTGACTGCCGCCTCTGCGGCGCGTAAAGGCCAACCGGCGCGGAGCACCGGCTCTTAGGCCAAAACAAAGATGGACAAAACTTTTGGTTTTATAGATAGCAGATAGGATTTTTAAAACTTGGCTCTAACGGATGGGATAGACGATTTGCGTAAGCAGCTCCTCCGCGGGTGTTTTGTCGGCATCGTTTAAATAAATCTCGTAGGAAACCCCGGTATTCTCCAGCGAATGTTCCTTTTCATATGCCATAATTGCGGAGTATGCCCTTTCGAGCGTGGGGTATGGGCCTTTATGCGTCATGAGGATGGCTTTCCCCCCGTATGTTTTGGTCATGTAAAACTCGCCAAAGTCCGGGACAGGGTCTGCAACAGGAAATCCCCACTCAATATCAAATTCGGAAAAGTCAGGCTTCATATTCGTATATTTCAGATATGGAGGTCCGGACATCTCTTTGCCCTGTTCGGATAAATACGCCAAAAGTTTCCCACACATCTCGCCTATGGCTTCGTGGATATTGCGCATGCTTACTGCTGTTCTCTTGCTTGCCACAGCAATTTGCGGGGTTAAGTTTGCAACTTCCATTTTCATTGACAGGCTCCTTTGAACTGTTTTTTGGTGGTTGGCTGTCTGATGGCTGGCTTCACTGTATAAAAGAATGGCTGTGAATATAAAATTCTTCCTGAGAAGCCTGATACCGTTTTTCTTTGGGTGCAAATTGTTGGTCGAACCGCTCCGCCTCCGCGCTGTCGACGCTGTGATAGGCCGGGCTGTCGGAATAGGTCCATGGCCCCTCTTCTACAGAGAGCGCGTCCGGCTTCAGCTCTTTCGCCAGCATGGCGGACGGGTATATGCCGCCCTCCATGCAGATGTTGTATTTTTTACAGCTTTTGAAACCGAGGCCGACATAGTTGCCGGGATTGCCCAAAATGACAATCAGGTCATATCCAAGTTCCAGCGCCTTGCAAAACGAATGCTCTAACAGAGCCTTTCCGTACCCTTTGCGCTGGAAGTCCGGATGGATGCAGACCGGGCCGAACGTCAGGATCTGTTTTTTCCTGCCCAACTGGCTGGTCAGGGTGGATTTGGTATACATCACATTCCCGATCACCTGACCGTCCAGCTCGGCGACAAAATCCAGCTCCGGAACAAAGTCCGCATGTCCCCGCAGAATATGCGCCAGATAGTGTTCCTCGCATCCCGGTACATACAGGTTCCAGAATGCTTCCCGCGTGATCTGTTCTACAATGGCGTAATCTTTTTCTGTCTCATTTCGAATCTGAAGACGTTCCATAGTGGATTTTCCTTTCCGACAAACCCGCCAACATAGACGGGGGCCTCCTTCATCCCTGTTTTCCCACAAGTGCGGCTGCCCCGGCGGTCAGCGCGTCCAGTGCCGCCAGAGATTCCGCCTCGCTTTCACCCCGGACAGAGAGGTAGAGTTTCAGTTTCGGTTCTGTGCCCGAGGGCCGAACGATCAGTTTGGTATCCCCGGAGAGCCGGAATTCGAGCACGTCCGAAGGAATCAGCCCGGTGGGATCGTTTTGATAATCCACCAGATGGAGGACCTTCTGTCCGGCGATTTCGGCGGGCGGAGCTGTGCGCAGAGAGTCCATCAGGGATTTCATCTCCCGCATCCCATCCTGCCCTTCAAAGGCCCAGCTCAACAGGCTGTTCTGATAAAATCCAAATTTCTGATAGAGTGCATGGAGCGCGTCCAGCAGAGTCATCTGCTGCCCCCGGTACCATGCCGCACATTCACAGGCAAGCATCACCGCGTTCACCCCGTCCTTGTCCCGGACGTGCGCCCCGGAAAGATACCCATAGCTCTCCTCAAATCCAAAGAGATAGCGGTCGGCTTCCCCCGCAGCTTCCAGCAGACCGATCTGCTCGCCTATGTATTTGAAGCCGGTCAGCATCCGGCGCAGCTCCACACCGTAGGCCGCTGCCACCGGCGTGGCCATGTCGGTCGAGACAATGGTGGTCACCGCCACCGGGTTTTCAGGCATTGTTCCTTTTTCGATCCGGGTGCGGCAGAGGTAGTCAAAAAGAAGGATGCCCATTTCGTTCCCGTTAATGAGCCGGTATCCACCGCTGCCATCCGGGACTGCCGCTCCCATCCGGTCGCAGTCCGGATCGGTGCCCAGCAGCAGGTCAGGCCGCACCCGCTCACAGAGGGCAAGCCCCCGTTCCATGGCCTCCCGGATCTCCGGATTTGGATAGGGGCAGGTCGGGAAATTCCCGTCGGGCAGTTCCTGCTCCGGAACGACGGTCACGTCCCGGACCCCCATTTTGGCCAGCAGCTTTTTGACCGGCTCCAGCCCGGTACCGTTCAGCGGAGTATAGACCAGTTTCAGGTCGGAAACGTCGTTGCCGGGGCGCAGAGCCAGCACCGCGTCCACAAAGGCATCCAGGCAGGCGTCCGGGATATACTGGATGCTCCCCGCCTGTAGGGATTCCTCAAAATCCACTAGGCGGACACCATCGAAACAGTCGATTCCCTCAATGGCGGCCAACACCTGGCCGGCAGCCTCCGGCGTGATCTGGCAGCCGTCCGCGCCGTAGACCTTATATCCGTTGTAACGGGCGGGGTTGTGGCTGGCGGTGATGCACACACCAGCCCCACAGCCCAGATACCGGACCGCCCAGCTCAAGGCCGGCGTAGGCTCCAGCCGGGGATAGAGGAAGGCTGTGATACCGTTGGCGGCGAGCACCCGGGCGGTTTCCCGGGCAAACAGTTCCCCCTTGATGCGGCTGTCGTGTGCGATAGCCACAGACTTTGGCAGGCCGGATGCGTTGAGATAGTCCGCCAGCCCCTGTGTGGCCCGCCGGACCGTATAGAGATTCATGCGGTTGGTCCCCGCACCGATGACGCCCCGCAATCCGCCGGTGCCGAACTCCAGATTGCGGTAAAACCGGTCGGAAACCTGCCCGGCATCTGATTTGATCTGCTCCAGCTCCTGAATCAGATCGGGGTCCTCCCCAGCCTTCGCAAGCCAGAGAGCAAGCTGTTCCTGATACGACATATCAAATCCTCCAAAAGATCACATATAGAAAGGTAAAAAGGCCCGTCGGCTTTGGCCCTGGCCTGACAGGTGAGCTGGCCAAAAGGGGAGGCGGATGAAAAATCCCCTGATAAAGCCACAAAAGCAGACGATCCCTTTCAGGTTCTTTGACTATACCACGTATGCGGGCAAAATTCAAGCAGAGCGGTCCGGAATCCATTTCATGGCTTAGCTGCGCGGCTCGTCAGAAGCCAGCTGCCGCTCTGCAGCCCAGGAACCGTACCAAGTTTTCCCCGCCTCCTGCCGCAGACGCAGCAGATAGTCCTGTGCAGCCTGTTTTTTGCCGCTCCGCAGGCACCACATGGCCAGAAGCTGGAGAAGGTCCAGCCGCCGCATCCGGTAGGTTGACTGCGGGAGCTGTTCCTCCAGCCAGCTGGTTTCCACCCTGCCGCCCTCCAGACAGACCCGCCGGTTCTGGTGAATCCGCAGGTTCAGCGCCATATTTTCTGAGAGGGCAGACTTGGAATCGCGGCAGTCTTTCACGATCTGTTCCAGCTTTTGCTCCGCCTGACGGGCCAACACCAGGTCCTCCTTGGAAAGGGCGTAGCCGCACAGATTGTTATAATATAAAGCCCGAAGCGCCTGATCGCCCTTCTTCACATTCCGGAAAGCCCCGCACAGGGTCTCGATGGCCTGATCGAACTCCCCGGCTGCGGCATATCCGTCTGCCAGGCAGGCGCTGGCGATCGGGAAATCCCGGCTGTTGGGATTCAGCCGCCCCGGAATCTGCTTGTATTCTGCCAGAAAAGCCTGTGGATCAAGGTCCAGGTGCAGCAGGCCCAGACAGCGGGTGTTCTGGGTTCCGGCCACGAGGTTTCCCAGCAGCCGTCCGGCAAAATATCCGATGCCGAGCAGGAGCAGTGAAGCGATCGCGGGAATGTAAACGGGATATTCCCGGTCCCGCACCCAGACCGCCACAGCCAGCCCCAGGCAGACCACCATTACGGCACCAACCGCCAGTTTGCTCTTCCAAAATGCGCGAATCATCCAAAATCCCCTCCTGCGTTTTTCTCAATTATATACAGGCTGTCCCGGAATTGCAAGGATTTCCAGCAGAGCAGTGGTTTTTTATCTCCAGCACAAAGCAGCGTTCAAAATTTTGTAATATTTTAGTCTGTAAACCAAACAAAGGGTATTCCATTTTGGAGAAATATAGGCTATAATATCTACATAAAATATGAGGAATCGAATGTTTCATGGCAATATTCAATAAATATTTCAGAGAGTGGGTGGTTTTGGAATGGTACGTATCACAGCCCTGATGGACAACGAGCCTTCGGAACACAGAGCTCTGGTTCACGAGCATGGCCTGTCCTACCTTGTGGAACGGGAGGGCTGCCGGATTCTTTTTGACTGCGGCGCCGGGCCGAATCCCTGGGTTAACGCGCAAAGGCTCGGCCGGAGCGTGCGCAATCTGGACGCTGTGGTTTTGAGCCACAGCCACTACGACCATGCGGCAGGGTTCCGCTCCCTGGTGGAGCTGGGCGGCGGCAGCCGGCTGCTCTATACCGGCCCCTGCTTTTTCGAGGAAAAATTCGCCTGTGACGGCCTGCGCTATACCGACCTGTCCGCAGGGTTTTCCGAGGGGTTTCTGGAGGAGCACGCGATCTGCCACAGGGAGGTTTCCGGGGTGGTCGAGATATTCCCCGGCGTCCATCTGGTGGGCGGGTTCCCGCGGACCCATGCGCTTGAAACGATCCCGCAGCGCTTTGTCCGGCAGGTCGGGGACGGGTTTGTCCCGGATGCCTTTGAGGATGAAATCTGCATGGCATTGGAGGTCGACGGCAGGCTGGCAGTTCTGGTGGGCTGCTCGCATCCCGGCATCCTGAATATGATCGAGCATGTCCATCAGGCCCTCGGAAAACCGGTTTACGCTGTTTTTGGCGGCACCCATCTCAAGGAAGCCGAGAGCGCCCGCATCGATTCCACCATCTCACGTTTGCAGGAGATGGGGCTGGAAATTCTGGGGTTAAGCCATTGTTCGGGGGAGCGGGCGGAATGCGCGGTCCGCGGCAATACAGCGGTTCAGAGCTGCCATATGGGCTCCGGTGACTGCGTTTTTCTGAGATGAGGCGAGAGGGCCGCCCATGCTGATTGAGAAGGTCGCCAAGGAGCTGGTAGAGGTTTCCTCCGGGTTGTTGGGCGGACGTACCGTCAACATTATGGATGTGAATGGGACGATTGTTGCTTCCACCGAAAAGGAACGGGTCGGCAGCTTCCATCAGGGCGCGAAAGAAGCCATTGAAACCGGCCGGCAGGTCATCATCCGGAAGGACCAGCTCGGGCAGTATCCCGGCGCAAGAGAGGGCTATAACATGCCTCTGCGCGTGAACGGCTCGGTAATCGGCGCAGTCGGTATCTTTGGTACCCAGCAGGAGCTGCAATATCTGGCGCCGCTTTTGGAACTGTATGCCGCTAAATACTACCAGCTCGAAGCGATGACCATTCCGCATCTGGCGGAACAGGGGCTGCGGGGGCGGCTGTTGCAGAACCTGCTCGCCCCGACGGATACAGCGCTTGCGGATGCGAAAGCGCTGCTCGAATCGCTGCGGATCCATCTTGAACTGCCGCTGACGGTAGCGATTATCTCGCCGCCCGCCAGAGCTATGCTGGAGCAGAGGCAGGAATCTTTAATCAACTGGCTGCTTTCCCGCGGGGTTCTGCGGTCGAACCGGGATGTCTGGGGGATTGTGGAGGATCGGATCGTGCTGTTATGCAGCCATGGCAACCCTGCTCTGGACGAGGCTGTGCGCCAGCTGGACGGTTGGGACGGTGTTCCGTACCGCGTTTGCCTGGGAGAACCCTGCAAAACCTTATGGGATGTCCACAGCTCTTACGAGCAGCTTGTGATTCTGGACCTGACCTCCTCGAAGCCGTTCAACGACATCCGGGAGCTGGACACCCGATGCCATTACATACTTTATCATACTGCGGTCACCGAAGCGGAGTTCATCGACAGTTTTTATCAGAAGCTGAATGCCGCTTTTCCCAGCCGTGAGCAGGAGGTGCTGATGAAAACAGCGCAGGGGTACTACGACAACGACCGGAGTGTATCCAAGGCTGCTGCCGCGCTGTTTATCCATAAAAATACCCTGCAATACCGGGTGCACAGGCTCCTGGAAGCGCTGGGACTTGCCGGCTGCACCAGTTTTCAGCAGGAATATCTGGTCCGGCTGCTTTTGGAACATTATAAACGTAAACAGGGCCTTCGAGCCTTGCAATAAAAGGAGGAGTAGACATGCAAACATTCTTCTTGTTCGCGCTTATCATCCTGTCGGTGGTAGCGATGGTCATCGCTATCTCAAAACTGAAAATGCATCCGTTTGTCGTCATGCTGGTGGTTGCGCTTGCAGTTGGCCTGATCTGGGGGGCGATCTTCCCGGAATCCGAGATTACGCCCACCAAGGTTGTCAATGAGGTCAAA
The DNA here is from genome assembly GCF_000403395.2 of Anaerotruncus sp. G3(2012). Lineage (GTDB taxonomy): Bacteria > Bacillota > Clostridia > Oscillospirales > Ruminococcaceae > Anaerotruncus. The sequence continues at coordinate 302,878 of NZ_KE159668.1, forward strand.
GGCGGCTTCGGAAGCATCATGACAAGTATCGGTATTGTTATCCTTTGCGGCACAATCATCGGTACCATCCTGGAGAAAACCGGCGCAGCGCTCACCATGGCAAACGCGATTCTGAACATCGTCGGCAAAAAGAACAGCGTCCTTGCAATGGGTGCGATGGGCTATGTCACCGGTATCCCCGTATTCTGTGATTCCGGATTCGTGGTTCTGTCCCCAATCAGCCGCGCGCTGGCACAGCAGTCCAACATCTCGCTGGCTGTGATGGCGACCGCTCTCTCCGGCGGCCTGTACGCCACACACTGCCTGGTTCCCCCGACGCCGGGCCCCATCGCGATGGCAGGTACCTTGAATGCGGACCTGGGGCTGACCATCCTGATCGGGCTGATCGTCTCGATCCCTGCGGTGGCAGTAGCGATTATCTGGGCGAAAGTGGTTTCCAGCAAGGTCGAAATCCCTGCGAATTCCGAGTATACACTGGAAGAATTGCAGCAGAAATACGGCAAACTGCCCGGCGCGCTGCATAGCTTCTCTCCGATCCTGCTCCCGATTATCCTGATCGCGATTGCCTCGATCGTCGATTTCCCCAGCAAACCGCTTGGCGAGGGTGCCGCTTACCAGATCGTCATGTTCATCGGTAACCCGGTGGTCGCGCTCCTGTTGGGCGTGTTCCTGGCCATGACACTGATCCCGCAGAGCGAGAAAAGCAAGACCCTCGACTGGGTTACACAGGGTGTCACTGATTCTGCCGGGATTCTGGCGATCACCGGTGCAGGCAGCTCGTTTGCCGCGATCCTGAAGCTCCTGCCAATCGCTGACTCGGTAGGCGGGCTGGTCAATTCCGGTCTGGGCGTTATCATCCCGTTCGTTATCGCAATGATCCTCAAACTGGCGATGGGTGCTTCTACCGTCGCGATGATTACCACCGCGGGCATGATGGCCCCTCTGATGGAAACGATGGGCTATACCTCGCCGGTTGCAAAGGTGCTGGTGGTACTGGCGATTGGTGCTGGTTCGATGGTCGCTTCCCACGCAAACGACTCCTATTTCTGGGTTGTCTCCCAGTTCTCCGACATGAAGACAGAGGATGCTTACAAATGCCAGACCGGTATGACTGCCGCAATGGGTATCACGATCATCATCCTGCTGTTCATCATCTCGCTGTTCGCCTGAGAATTCTGTTCTGTATAAAAGGGCTCTCTCAATCCTTTCCAGCGCATAGGGATTGCAGTGATCCTTTGACATCCGTTATCATCGGAGGTGGCTTTTGACAAAAAAGCCACCTCTTTGATTGTCCTGTGGTTGTTCCGTATCCAGAGATACGCCTGTTAAAAAATGGCACAGAGCGGCATCCTTACCGGGGTTCGCAGTGAGGAAAGGGTGAATTGTCGCTTTGAAAACAACAAAGATAGGGCTTTTTCTTTGTAAAAAGCCCTATCTTTCAATATAGATGGAAACGGTTCCTCAATTTTCCCCTGTTACCGCTATATAACGGTGGTAGGCATCCTTCATGCAGGCAATCAGCGGCTTCTGGGTCAGCGCAAAGTACCGGCTGCGGATCTCTGCTTCGAGCACCTGAAGGTCGGTTCTGAGGTTCTTGCCCACGAACATGGATGCCACAAAATCGCTCGTCACCGAAAGGATCGTGTTGCATTCGACATCCAGAATCCACCCGGAATCCCGCTCCACCACCAAGCTGATGTAGAATTCCCCATGTGTCATATAGATTGCGTCATCCCGGCTGGGCTTCGCCTGCCCCACCACCAGAATAGAATTGTTAGGATATTTCATCAAAATTCCTCCGCTCTCTCATGAAGATGCTCTTGCGGAAAATACGAAGGAGGGGACAGATGTTCCCTCCTTCGCGCTTCTGCTTACCGGAATTCAAACGGCTCATCTGCCGGCAGTGCGTTCCCGGCGTAGAACTTTTCAAGCTGCGGGGCGATCAGGCGCAGGATATTCATCAGCATCGGGTTAAAGACGCCGCATTCCCCATTGAGGATCATGTCAACCGCTGTCTGATGGCTGAACGCAGGTTTATAAACCCGCTTGCTCACCAGCGCGTCGTAAACATCTGCAACTGATACCACCTGCGCCCAGATCGGAATGTCGCTGCCTTTGAGGTGGTCAGGGTATCCGTTGCCGTCCCACCGCTCATGATGGTAGCGGCAGATGTCGTAGCTAAACCGATAGTACTCCTCGAGCTGCACCGACGAGAGCTTTTCGAGGATTTCGCAGCCCCTTGTTGTATGGCTTTTCATCAGCTCGAACTCCTCGGGGGTCAAACGTCCGGGTTTATTGAGGATCGCGTCGGGGATCGCGATTTTCCCGATGTCATGCATGGCAGCCGCGTTGCTGATAATCTCGATCATATCGCTGTTGAAGCGGTACTGCGCTTCCTGCTGCCCCAGCGCTTCCAAAAGCAGCTGGGTGACATTGCGTATCCGCGAGATATGCTCGCCCGATTCGCTGCTGCGGAACTCTACCGCTGTGCTCAATGTGTCAATGAAGAACTGGTTGGACCGGCGCAGTTTGCGGGACTGCTCCTCAATCTCGTTGATCTGCTCGGCGATTGTCCATTCCAGCTCGCAGCGGTAGTCATAAAGCTCAATGATATTCTGGACACGCCGTTTGACCAGCTCCTGATTGAAGGGCTTGGAGATCAGGTCGGCGATGCCAAGACGGTAAACCTCGATACCGAGCCGTTCGCTCGTTTCTGCGGTAATCATGACGACTGGAATATTATGGTATTTATATTTTCCCGCGATCTTGCGGAGAACGTCAATCCCGTTCATCTCGGGCATGATGTTATCCAGCAACACGACCGCTATCGAATGGTACTCCTCTTCCAGAATATCCAGCGCCACCCTGCCATCTTCCGCTTCCAGGATCTCGTATTCTTCCTCGAAAAGCTTTTTCAGAATTACCCTGCTCATCTTGGAATCATCCACGATCAGTATCTTTTTATCCTGCTCCATCTTTCCCTCCTGTTCCGGCCAGTGCGTCTCCTCCACGCTGTCCCGACTATACCTTGTAATATGATTTCAAAAGTCCCACGATACGCTCATATTCCCTGGCGATCCCGGCGAGGTCCTCTTTCATCCCGCTGGCGTCTCCGCCGCGCAGCCGGTCAACAAAATCCGCGTTAAGCCGGCTTAATTCAGCCATTCCAAGGTTGCCGCACATCCCCTTGAGCGTATGGGCAGCGTGTTCCGCAGCCTCTGCATCCCCCTGTTCTACTGCCTCTTTCAGTCCGGCAAAGTTTTGGTCATCGAGAAAATTTTTCAACATCTTTTCCAGCAGCATCTGGATACCGCCAAACCGCTCTAGTGTTTCGGCTTCATTAATCCCCATTTCCGAAAGAAGCTCTGCAAACTGCATGGCCCTGTTTCTCCTTTCCTATGCCCATATGTAAATTTTTAAGAAAACAGCTTCTCAACGCCCTGATAAAGGAGCTGGTGGATGCTCCGGTAAAGGGCTTTTGTATCAATCGGCTTAATCAGATAGCCGTTCATCCCGATCTGTTCAGCGGTTTCCTCATCCTTTTCAAAGACATTCGCTGTCATCGCCACAATCGGTACGGTCTGGGCATCCGCTTTGTCCATCGAACGGATTTCCCGGGTTGCTGTGGTTCCGTCCATTACCGGCATCCGGATGTCCATAAGGATGACTCTGTAATATCCCGGCGGAGAATCACGGAACAGCTCGACCGCTTCCAGACCGTTGCGGGCGGCATCTACTTTCAGATTTTTCATCTCGAGCAGCGTTTTGGCGATCTCGAGGTTGATCTCATTGTCCTCGACCAGCAGTATCTGTTCACCGTTGAACTGATATTCCGGCTCCGCCTGCTTGCGCAGAGAGTTCGGGTCTTCCCGAAGTGCCTTGGTCAGCACCCAACGGATATTTTCAGGGAAAACCGGTTTGTTGACAAACTCGTCGACCCCACCGGTGCGGGCTTCATACTCAATCGAAGCCCAGTCGTAAGCGGACATGACAATCAGCAGGGTATGGGCGTTTTCATCCCTGCGAATCTGCCGTACCGCTTCAATCCCGTCTATCCCGGGCATCCGCCAGTCAATAAATGCAACATCATACGGTTTCCCGTCTTGCCGCGCCTGCTGGATCTCCTGGACCGCATCGGTGCCTGAACTGACACAATGGGCCCGGATCCCGAAGGTATTCAGAATGGTCTGGAGATGTTCACAGGCGATCGTATCGTCGTCTGCGATCAGCACCCGGAGCGTTTTCAGGTTTTCCTCTCCGGTGTATGCGGCGCATTCGAGGCTGTTCTTGGCGATCTCGAGCGGGAGTTCGACAGTGAACCGGCTGCCCTTGTCCCGTTCGCTCTCCACCCAGATTTTTCCGCCCATCAGCTGGACGAGGTTTTTGGTGATCGTCATACCAAGCCCTGTGCCCTCGAACACCTTCCCGCTCTCCTGAACCTCCTGTTCGAACGGTTCAAAAATCTTCCGTTGGAATTCTTCACTCATCCCGATGCCGGTATCCTCCACCCGGAACCGGAGAAGCGCGCGAGAATCCTGCGTACCGGCCAGCTCCACAAAAAACGAAATCCGACCCTGAAGCGTATACTTCAGAGCATTGCCGAGCAGGTTCATCAGAATCTGGTTGAGCCGCAGCTCATCCCCGATGCAGACCGCCGGAACCGACTGGTCGATCTGGAGGTCGAACGCAAGGCCGTGTTCCACCGCCTGCGGGTAGATCACCGCGGAGATGTCCTGCACCATATTCCGCAGGTGGAATTCCCGTTGGGAAATCCGGACCTTGCCGCTCTCGATTTTGGACATATCCAGGATGTCATTGATGAGTGAAAGCAGGAATTTTGCCGAAATTCCGATTTTGTTCAAGCAGTCAGAAATCTTTTCCGGGTCATCCAGATTGGCCCGGGCGATCGCCGACATGCCGATGATTGCGTTCATCGGGGTACGGATATCATGCGACATGCGGGAGATAAAGTCTGTCTTGGCGTGGTTGGCATTCTCTGCAAGCAGCAATGCATCCCGCAGCGCCTGGCGGGTTCGCTCATCTTCGCGGCGGGTGGCGTCGATGTCCCTCATATAGATTAGAACCCGGTAATTGTCGCTATCCTGCACCAGACGCTGAATCTGGATCGCAACCCAGTGGTAGGCCCCGCTGTTGCTTCTGCGCAGCACCTCAAAATAGATGTGCGGCTGCTCCTCCAGCTTTCGGGGCATCTGGTCGATGTCCATGCAGCTGCGGTACCGTTCCTGATGATCCGGATGGATTAACGACCGCTCCCGTTCGGCCAGGATCTCACGCAGATTCTTTTGAACCAGATGGCGGATAATTCCCTCGTCGCTATACCGAAGCTCATAGAGGGCATCGGTCGTAAGATTGGCCTCGAAGATAATGTCGTAAAGCCCCCTGACCGCAGCCACGAACATCTGGGTGGCCATCATTTCCTTATCTTTGGCCTCCCGGGCTTCCTGCACGTCCTGCACAGTAAAGAGTACCTTGTGGCTGAACTGGTCCAGATAAACATACCGGACGCACCGCCAGCTATAGGCCCCGTCATTTCCCCGGATACGGAAATAAAACCGTTTTTCCTTCCCCTTCTCGTTTTCGAGCAGGGAGGAAAGAGAATGGACACTGAGTTTTTCGGAGAATTCCTCCCGGTCTGCCGGATAGAGCGCATATTGCGCGATCGTATCCAGAGCTGTCTGATAGACCCCGGAATGAGAAACCCCGAACACCTCCGCACGCAGGGTGGTGAAGCTGATCTCATACAGGCCGGTTTTCATATCAAGGGTCGCGACCAGGTTATAGTCCCGGCTCACCGTGAAGCTGCAAACCTGCTCCAGATCCCGGCGGCGCTCCTCCATCACTTTGTATTCATTGATGTCCCGCAGAGTACCAACCATCATGACGATCTCGCCGTCCCCGTAGATCGCCTCTCCGCTGATCCGGAACCAGTGGAAGTCATCCATGGTAGGTGAACGCATCTTAACCTCGAACTGCCCGACTACCCCGCCGTTCAGCATATCCCGGAACTGCTGCTCATACTCTGGATGGACCAGACCATACTCCTGCATCCGGCTAAGAAAGCCGGAAAGCTCGACCCGGCTGATCGTTTTCATGCCATCCTTCCATTGCGGTTCATAGGCAACAAAGGTGTCCTTTGCCAGTATGTATTCAAACATGATGTCCTGCGTGCTCTCAACCGCCACCCGATAATGGCTTCGCTTCTGTTCAAGCTGCTCATGCTCCTTGAGCCGTTCTTCAGCCAGCTTTGCCCGGTTGATACTGCGGCAGAGCACCACAGCCAGAACATCGTCATCATAAGGATTATCCATCCAAACCACCCGGAGCATCACCCATCGGTCGGTTCCGTCCTCGACGATCTCGATGCATTCCATATAAGGTCCTGCATCCCCTGCGCGATAAAGCTCAAGCAACCGTTCCCTCTGGAACATCGTGGTAAAATTCTCCCGGAAATTCGGACGAATACGCTCTTTTACATATGACACCCACCGCCCGAAATCTCCCTCGGGCGCGATCTCACGTTTGGAGCGAAGCCCTTCCGCCCCGGCGATCGAGTAGGTGTTCTGCGTCAGGTTGATCGAGACGATCATCTCATACACCTGCGAGATCGCAGCAAATGTCCTCTGAAGCTCAAATTCCGATTTCTGCTGCTCCTTGGTCATCCGACGCGGGTCAATGACAACCATAAAAGCCGGAATATCTTCGCCCCAGGTGATACGGGTGGCCGAAAAATCGACCTTGCCGCCAAACGGGCTGTTGTAGCCCTGGACAACATGTCTGTCCTTTTCGCCGATCTTCTCGAGCGGACAGTCCTTACAGGTTTCCGCCCATAGCTCCTGACAGATACGGCCCCGCTCGATCTGCGGCGCCATCTTTTTAGCCTGTGCGTTAAAATAGAGGATTTCATGGGTATCCTGCCGGACAGCATAAATGATACTATTGGTAATCTGGTCCAGTACTGTTTCCAAACGCTGCAAATCGCTCATCGAATCGCTCCCGCTGAAAAAACTCTGTAGATGTTCCCTCTCTACCGCCCGCTCACAGGCCCATCAAAAAAGGCCTGCTTCCATAACCCGTCCACTGGTTTTAGGGAATACATCGCACATTTTATCCTTATTTTAGCACATTTTAAAGTGCAACGCAATGTCTCTTACACTTTTTCCTAAATTGAAAATTGTAAAATAAATTGTAAAAAAGAGGATGAATTAGAATTTATAATTACACAATCTTTTTATGGGTCATTGTATGCCCCATGCTGCAAGGATTTGACTTTATCGCCGCCATTTGAACCTATATTTTAGAACCCGTATTCACAACCATTCGACACCGTCTGAGCGGGTCTTTTGCCGGCCTGCCGCGTTGAAAAATCTTGCAATACACAAAGTATTGTCTGCGTTTTTTCGCCTTGCAGGGCAGCAAAATCCCTCGCCCATCCGGCATCCTCTGATTATGAATACAGGTTCTTAGAGCGATAAACGAGGATTCTACATAAAAATCCCCTTTGTGGTTACGCTATCTTCTGGAAATCGAAAGAGGAGGAATTGATGCCGCCTCTGTTTTCCAGTACCGGAAGGAGCGTTTTTATGGCAACTTTTGACGAACTTTATCAGACACTTCTGGCGGCAGCAGTGCGGCGCAACCTGCCCGAGGCGGTGCGCCAGATCCGGGCGAGCGAAGAATATGACCCCAAACAGCTTGACTGCCTGCTCAGCCCTCAAAAATATCCGATTGTCTGGAAATTGGCGGAATGCGACTGCCCGGACGGAACCCCTGCCTGCGTAGAAGCATGTGGGTTTGACGCGGCCGTTCCGGACAAAAGCGGTCACATTGCAATCGACATGACCCGCTGTACCGGCTGCACCGCCTGCGTGGAAGCCTGCCGGGGGCATAAGATTGTAGCGGGGAAGGATATTGTCGCCGCACTTGAAGCAGTCCGCAACCATCAGGGCCTGGCCTATGCGCTTGTTGCCCCGGCATTTCATGGGCAGTTCAGCCCGCAGGTCACACCCGGCAGGCTGCGCAGCGCATTCCGGCGGCTTGGTTTTGATGGTATGGTGGAGGTGGCTCTCTTTGCCGACATCCTCACCCTGAAAGAGGCATTTGAATTTGATAAAAATATACGCAGGGAAGGGGACTATCAGCTCACAAGCTGCTGCTGCCCGATCTGGATCGGGATGATCCGCAAAATTTACAGCCAGCTGATCCCGCATTTGCCCCCGTCGGTTTCCCCCATGGTTGCCTGCGGACGGGCGGTAAAGGCTCTCCACCCGGATGCGCTCACCGTTTTTATCGGACCTTGCCTTGCCAAAAAGGCCGAAGCCCGTGAACCTGACCTTGTGGGGGCGGTGGATTATGTGCTGACCTTTGAGGAAATCCGCGAGGTATTTCTGGCCGCCGGAATCGACCCATCCACCCTGCCGGATGAGGAGAAGGACCATTCCTCCCGCGCAGGCCGGATTTATGCACATGCGGGCGGAGTAGGAGAAGCGGTGAAATCAACGGTGGAACGGCTCAACCCACATCGAAAGGTTGAGGTACGGGTCCGCAGCGCGGATGGGGTTCCCTCATGCAGGCAGATGATGCAGGAGGTGCTCGACGGGACCGCCAGCGCCAACTTTTTTGAAGGGATGGGTTGTCCCGGAGGATGCGTCGGCGGGCCAAAACGGGTAATCCCAACCGAACAGGGGCGGAAAAACGTTGCAGCCTATGGAGAGGAAGCGGCTTTCCCAACCCCGATCGACAATCCCTATGTGATCGAACTGCTGCGCCGGCTGGGGATCGAGACGGTGGAAGCCCTGCTCGAAGAGAGCGAAATTTTTACCCGAAAACTGTGACCTTATGGACGTATAGAACGCAAAACCCGCTTGAAAAGCTGGTTTATATGAGGTTTCACATCCGGAAACTTTTTAAAGATTTTTTTTCAAAACCGCTTTAGTTTCCTTGGGAGCGTGCGAATATAAAGAGTAGAGACCTGTGACAAAAAGTATAGCCAATGTCACAC
>NZ_KE159668.1:312887-362338 GCF_000403395.2 Anaerotruncus sp. G3(2012)
AAGATGAAATCCCAGATCAAAGGTCTGGACACCGCTTCGCTCAACGCGCAGGACGGTATCTCGCTGGTACAGACCGCTGAAGGCGCGCTGACCGAGGTTCACAACATGCTCAACCGTATGACCGAGCTGGCAACCCGTTCGGCGAACGGTATCAACGCCGACCTCAACCGCGAAGCGCTTCAGAAAGAGGTTGATAAGCTCCAGAGCGAAATCGACCGTATCTCCGAGTCCACCAACTTCAACGGCATCAAACTTCTGGATGGTTCGCTGGGCGGCGGCAGCTCTTCGGCAGTTAAGAACGCAAAAATTGATGGCATCACCCTGACCGATGTGGATGCGACCAAACACAGTGCCGATGTTGCAGCTCCTGCTAAAAAGAACTTTACTGCAAGTGCAGTAGTTGGAGATTTTATCGACCTGACTATCACCTATACTGAAAATGGACAGGAAAAAGCTACCACGCTAAAAGTTTCGGTTGCGAAAAATGACGAGGGGAAATTTGTCCTTCGCGGCGATTCTGGCAAAGAGTATGCGGTTGCCGGACTGAATGCCACGACAGCAGCAGCTCCGACCACTCAGGAGATCAATGACGCATTCGCAGGAGAGCTGAAGGAATCCGGCCTGCAGGATAAATTCAAAGTAACCGGTGACATTACGAATGGGTTTACGTTCGAAGCGAAAGAAGCAGGGGCGAATGGTGCAGCTCTTGTGGGTGTATCTTCGGAAAACCAGATCGATGGAACAGCTTCCACTGCTCCTGCGTCATCTGCTATCAGCAACGTCACAAAGGGCGAGGACGCTTATGTTAAGGGCATGCCTACTGCATACGATGGTACGAACGCGGATAAAGCGGTTTTCAGCGTCAATGGTAAAAAGTACGTGGTAGCAGTAGATGGCACAGACGTCAGCGGCCTGGATAAGGATGTAAAGGTCATCTTCGGTGCAGACGCAGATGCAGCAGGCGAAAATGCCGCTGCGGTTATCACCGAAGAAGTCGGCCTGAACGTCACCTATGATACAACGGATGGGCTTATTTTCAAGGCTGGAGAAGCGAGCATCTCTGGCAATGGCCTGGTTCTTCAGATCGGTGATACCGCCGATAGCTTTAACCAGATCACAGTCAATATCAATGATATGAGCTCGAAAGGCATCGGTGTTGGTAACGTGGACATTTCCTCCCGTGAAGGTGCAGCAAGTGCAATCGACACGATCCGCAACGCGATTGATGCGGTTTCGGATCAGCGCGCAGAGCTTGGTGCGACCCAGAACCGTCTGGAATATACCATCAATAACCTCGACACCGCGTCGGAGAACCTCCAGTCGGCAAACAGCCGTATCCGTGATACCGATATGGCCAAGATGATGATGGAGTACACCAAAGTCAACGTGCTGACCCAGTCCGCACAGGCAATGCTCGCGCAGGCCAACCAGCAGCCTCAGAGCGTGCTCCAGCTCCTCCAGTAAGGATTGTTATACGCGTTTTCCGCAGCTTCTTTCGCTGCAAAAACAGCCGGACGGTAAAAACCGTCCGGCTGTTGGCGTTTCCTCTTTCTGTCGTTTCTGTCGCCAAAGGGTGCTTTTTCACTTGCAAAAAGCACCCTCTTGCCGCCCTTTGGGCGGCAATTCACCCGAAAAATGCGCTTCACAGGATAAGGCGTTCCGCGCTCATCTCGCGCCAAGAGCCCGCCTTCGGCGGGTTGCGCTCGAAACACTTCGCTGCGGCTCGCAGTGCGGAGCGCGTCGGGGGCTCTGCCCCTCGACCCCGCAATTTTTTGAAAAAAATCGAGTAAAACTTTAAGTTTTAGAGGGGAGGGGACGGCGGATCTCTTTATCCGAGCGTATATGCGTCTGAACCGTCGCAGGAAATGACAGTCTGATAAAAGGCGGTCAATGCGCGCAGGAGATACCAGGTATCCTTCACACCGCCAGTCTCATACGGGGAATGCATAGCGAGCTGTGCCAGGCCGATGTCCACCGTGTTCAGCGAAACATGTTTGTTCGAGAGATTCCCCAATGTGGACCCTCCCGCTACATCCGACCGGTTGGTGAACACTTGAACCGGAACCTCCGCCTTCTGGCAGATCGTCTGGAACAGGCCGGAGGAGATGCTGTCGGTGGTATATTTCTGGTTGGCGCTGTGTTTGATGACCACCCCGCCGTTGAGATGGGGATGATTGGTTTTGTCCGCCTTTTCCGGGTGGTTCGGGTGGATGGCGTGGCCGTTGTCCGCCGAAGCCATCATGCTGGATGCCAGCGCGATCTGGTGCGCTTCTGCCGTACGCCCGATTCCTGTACTGATCCGCAGCAGCGTATCCTGCAGCAGGCTCGAATCTGCACCCTGTTTGGTCGCACTGCCCACCTCCTCATTGTCAAACACCGCACATACCGGGATCGACCGGGACTCTCTGCAGTCCAGCAGCCCTCTGGCGCACGCCCATGCGCATTGAAGGTCGTCCAGGCGGGGGCTGGAAAGGAACTCGCGCTCCGCACCCCAGATGCGGCTGGCCTCCCGGAGATAAAGGAACAGGTCCGCCGACAGAATCTGTTCGGGGGATGCCCCGGCAGCCTGCGCGACCAGCGGCCAAAACAGGTCGCGCGCGTTCTCCTGACCGAACAGCGGGAGCATATCCACCTGCGGATTCAGCGCCACCCCTTCATTGATCTTCCGGTTCATGTGGATTGCCAGATTTGGGATCAGGAGCAGGTCGCGGTCTAGATTGACCAGACGGGAAACCACCCGGTCTCCCTCCAGCAGGGTGACCCTTCCTGCCGTCGAAAGCGGGCGGTCAAGCCATGCCGAGCAGATCGCCCCGCCGTATTGCTCCACATTCAGCTGGACGTAATGTTCTCCCGCTAGTTCGGGAATCGGTTTGACCTTGAATGCAGGTGCGTCGCTGTGTGCGGCTGCAATCATGAAGCCTGCCGGATCACCCTCTGGAATCCGAAAGGCGATCAGGGCAGAACCGCTGCGGGTGAAAAAGTACCCGTTTCCGGGCCGCAGTTCCCACGGGCGGCTCTCATGCAGACGGGTGAACCCCGCTGATTCAAACTGCCCCGCCAGATTGGAAACTGCGTGGTAACAGCTGGGCGAGCGTTGGATGAAATCAGCCATTTCGAGTGAGGTGGTCTCAAACATGGGAAACACCTTCCTCCCCAAAACTGCACACGAGTTTGGTCAGCACATCCACCATGCATTCCATCGACTCCACAGGGATACATTCGAACCGGCTGTGGAAGTTATACCCCCCGGTGGAAAGGTTGGGGCAGGGGAGCCCGGCAAGGCTCAGGCGTGCGCCGTCTGTGCCGCCCCGCACCGGCTGGATATGCGGCTCGATCCCGCAGGCGCGGAATGCAGACACCGCCTGATCCACCACCTCCATGTGTTTTTCGATCACCGGGCGCATGTTATAATACTGGTCCCGGATGGTCATGGAGACAGTCCCTTCCCCCCAGCGGCCGTTGAGTGTCTGTGCGATTCCGTTCAGGCGGTCCTTCTGGGCCTGGAATTTTTCCCCGTCATGCTCCCGCAGCGCAATCTTCATGGTGCAGTGCTCCACCTCACCATGGACCGACAGCAGATGATAGAACCCCTGGTGCCCCTCGGTGAAAACCGGCTGTTCCTCTGGCGGCAGTATGGATTGCAGTTCGCAGGCCACCGCGGCGGCGTTGACCATCTTCCCTTTGGCGGCTCCGGGGTGGATGCTGCGTCCGGAAATCTCAATGGTGGCGGTGGCAGCATTGAAGGTCTCGTATTCCAGCTCCCCGATCGGCCCGCCGTCCACCGTGTAGGCGAAATCCGCCCCAAAACCCGGGATGTCAAAATAGCGGGTGCCGCCGCTGATCTCCTCGTCAGGGGTAAACGCGATGCGGACTTCTCCATGCGGCGGGGCATCGGGCGCCATCAGACGTTCGGCCAGTGTCACGACCTCCGCTACACCCGCTTTGTCATCTGCGCCAAGCAGGGTGGTCCCATCGGTCACGACCAGCGTTTTCCCGATGCAGTCGGCGAGGAAGGGGAAATCCTCGCTGCGCATCACAATCTGTTTGGTCTCGTTGAGCAGGATGCTCCCACCCATATATTCTACCAGTCTGGCCTGGATCTGTTCCCCGGAAACCGCGCTGCTGGTGTCCATATGGGTCAGCAGCCCCAACACCGGGCCGCCTTCCCGGGTCGCGGGGATGATGGCGGTCACATAGCCGTGTTCGTCCTGCCGGACCTGGTTCAGCCCCAGCCCTTGCAGCTCCTGAACCAGCCGCCGGCCAAATTCCAGTTGGTTGGGGCTGGAGGGATAGGTTTCGCTCTCCTCCCTTGAGGTGGTGTCCAGTTGAATATAGTCCAGAAAACGGTCCAATACAGCACTCATCGTCAGTCCCTCATTTCATGATGATTCTTTTCTCGTTGAAACCGGCGGCCCGGAGGCACATCCCCGAAAGGTGTACCCCCGGGCCACAAAAGGTGCGTTCCGGTTATGAATTGACAGCGCTTGGCTGTGCAGATTTTGGTGTTCGGTACAGAACCCGCCCAATCGCAACCACGATGTAACAGCCTACCGCATACAGGATGCCGAAAATCAGCATCTGGAACGAGGTGCCCCGCACCAGCAGCCCGTACATGATAGGGGTTGTAATCAGCTCGATGGCCTGCCGGATGGCGTAGGACAGCGAGTAATCGCTCATGACAGGGGTTTCAAATTTGGGGTCGCAGATCTTCAGCAGGGTAACGCCGGTCATCATAACGCCGGTATTGATACCGAAGCTGAGGATGCCGCGCTCGAAAGGATAGCTGTCCGGCAGCAGAAGCTGGAACATCTTGACGGTGGTGAAGTAGACCACCACAAACCCGACAGCGCTGATGAGTACGATCGGCAGCATATAGAGCATGACAGCGCGGATGGGCATACTCGCGATCGCAGCAGTGATTGAAAGGTCCGCCAGAACGCCGCTGATGTGGCTTTTTACCTTGGCGTCGATCATCCACTGAAGCCCCAGGATATCGATGATATAGTTGACGCCGTACATCAGGATCAGTGCATAGGGCCAGACCGGGATGTCCTGCAAACCGATCACATGGTATTTGACTGCAAGGCCATGCAGCCAGTAGGCGAGGCCGCAGTCCACCAGAATGACCGCCAGATGGACGGTGATCGTCTCGATCGAAGAACTGGTTGTGGTTTCCCGTCCCAGGCTGTTCTGGCTGGAAATATCAGGGGTAAATCCATAGGTGCTCTCGGCCGGCAGGGTTGCGGAATCCTTCAGAATCGCGGTCTGCCCTTTGCGGGAAGCGCGGTTGATGATCCACACACCCAGCAGAATGCCGCCCAACAGGCCGATCGTGGCGAAGGTGGTTACAACGCCCTGTGCCAGCTCCCAATGGGATACGCCGCCTTCCATCAGGATGTTTCCGATCGCACCGGCCATGCTGTGCCCGCCGTTGAAGCCCTGGCAGATCTCATAGCCGAAGTTGTTATAGAAATTCAGGTTGGGCAGGAACTGGAGCAGGAGCAGAGGGATGCCGACGCCGATGATGACCTGGAATCCGAACGCCCCGCTGGCGATGCCGCTGATGATGGTGATTTTACCAACCTCCCGGCGGCCGCTTGCACGTTTTTTATTGCGGTCGCGGAAGTTGCCGAGGGGGGTGCCTGCGAACATGGGGACCACCAGGATGCTGGCCAGCAGGGACCAGGTGGCTGACCAGTCCTCCGAGATAACCTCTACACCAGTCTGCCCCAGAATCTCGGGACCGAGCATCAGCCCCAGAAACCCGCCGATGACCGAGGCGGGAACCAGGAATTTGCGGAACAGAGGCACCTTGGCTCGCAGGAACATGCCCGCCAGCAGCAGGGCGCTCAGGCCAGCTGTGCTTTTCAGCAGGGATTGCAGTAATGCGCTTGTCACGGAACTCTACCTCCATCTTTTTGTTCATTTGGAACGGCCTGCACAGTGCGTTCGCAGCGGACGGGCCCACCCCGCAGGAACGCTGTGCATTTTGTCTAAAATTATTTTAACGTCAAAGCTGGCTATTGTCTAATACCAATACGCAAATAATAGTTATAACCTTTTGGTGATGTAGTCCGCCCAAATGGCTTGTCCGCAGTCCTTTTGGCTGAAAATCCAGCCCGAATCTGTTGTGCAGCGGAAGTTATAATACATATCATGATTTTGAAATTGGATTTTTCCGCAAAAGACCTCTATAATAGGGTGGAAACGCAACAGGAGGTTTTTGATATGGCTGTTTCTTCCAACCGCAATGTATTGTTGGATTATATCCTGATTACCTTGTGCTGTGTCGGCACAGCGGTGGTGATCCATCTGTTCCAGCTTCCCAACCATTTTGTCTTTGGCGGCGTCACCGGTATGGCGGTCCTGTTGTCCACTGCCACCGGTATCTCGTTTTCCACACTGAATATCGCCATCAACCTGCTCCTGCTGGTTGCGGCGTTCCTCTGCCTGGGCAGGTCGTTTGGGGTTCGTACGGTATACGTGACTATCTGCACCGCGCTCTGTTATAAGGTGCTGGAGCAGACCCTTCCGATCTCAGGCCCGCTGACTTCCGAACCTGCACTGGAGGCACTGGTGGTCACGGTGGCAGTCGCCGCCATGGCCGCAGAATTGTTCCAGCTGGGGGCGTGCAGCGGCGGTACCGACATCGCTGCCATGATCCTGCGCAAATACATCCGGATGGACATTGGACGGGCGCTTCTGATCGTGGATTTCACCACGGTTGTCTTTTCCTTCCTGCTCTATGACCTGACCATCGGGCTGTTTTCGCTGGTGGGCCTGCTCGCCAAGGCGTTCGTGATCGACAATGTGCTCGACAGCATCAACCTCTGCAAATATTTCACCATCGTCTCCTCCGACCCGGCGCCAATCTGCCAGTTCATCCACAAAAGCCTCAACCGGGGCGCGACCGTCTGTCAGGCACAGGGCAACTACACAGGGGAAACCAGAACGGTCATTTTGACTGCGGTGCGTCGGGGACAGGCAATCCAGCTGCGCGATTTTATCCATGCCAACAGTCCGGATGCCTTTATGGTGATCACCAACAGCAGTGAAATCGTTGGGCGTGGATTCCTGCTGGAATGAGAAAGGATATTCCAAGTTGGCAAACAAGCTGTCAATGGGCATTTTAACCCTTCCTTTGAATGATGGGTATTCGTTTAATGTCTATCTGATGAAGAAAAAACACACAAATCCGAACCCATTTCTGAGTTCGGATTTGTGTGTTTTGGTGGAGTACCGGGGGCGTTGCACGAACACCCCGGCCCCGCAAAAGACTCGGCCTCAGTTTCCATTATTATATCCATGTCAACGGCGGAACCCTTGCCGGAATAGTTGAACGCAATCCGAATGTGATCGTCCCAGAGATAGACGGCATTCACAAAGGAATCAATGACCTTTCGCCGGAACTCGGCACTTTCCACATTTCCGCCTCTAAACTGCTCCATCCAGTAAACAATGAAATCCCGTTCAATATGGGTAAGGGAGGCTTCTTCCAAACAGATGGCGTCCCGTATTCGGCTGGCCTCGGCCTCCAATTCCATCAGCCGCCCCTTTGTGGTGACGGTGATGATTCCGGCCTCGATGGCCTTCATAACATTCTCGGTGGCCTTTTGGTTTTCGGAGAGATCGTCCCGCAAACCAGCAAGCACCGAGGAATTCCCAGCCCTCTCCTGGTAGGCCATGACCGAGTCCGCAACCCACTGGATCACCTCCGGCTGGAGTATGTGATCCAGCGCAGCCTGAACCACCAGGCGCTCAATCCAGTCCCGCCGCACATGGCGCTTTTTACACGCCCGCTCCACCCGGCGCTTATTGCAGGAGTAGTAGAAATAAAGCTCCCCGCTCCGGCTCGTTCCGGCCACCCCAATCATTGGGCTGCCGCAAAGGCCACAGAACAGCTTCCCGGTCAGCATATAGTCCCCGTTTTCCCGGTGCCGCCCCTGGGGATTTTTCTTTGTTTTCAAGCGCTGCTCCACCTCCAAGAAAAGGGCTTTGTCGATGATGGCTGGCATTCCACCCTCCACCCGCACATCCGAATAATGATAGACCCCGATATAAGCCTCATTGTGTAGGATGGCATGGAAGCTGTTTTTCCCCCAAAGACCGCCCCTCTTTGTATGGATGCCCCGGCCATTTAAGCTGTTGGCGATGTCCACAAACGGGGTACCCTTGCTCACCTTTCGGAAAATCTCCCGGACAACCTCGGCCTCCGGCTCATAGATGGCAAACCGGCCATCCGGCCCCTTGCAGTACCCAAAGGGCATGGAACCGTTATTCACCTTGCACGCCAGCGCATTGTAGCGCATTCCCCGCTTGATATTTTGGGAGAGGTTCGCAGAGTAATACTCGGCAGAACCCTCCAGCACGGATTCCAGCAGGATGCCCTCCGGGCCGTCCGGTATGGATTCCTTTGCATAGATCACGCGAATTCCGTGCTTTTTCAGCCTATATTTATAGGTGGCACTGTCGTACCGGTTCCGGGCAAAGCGGTCAAGTTTCCAGCATAGCACATAGGACCAATGACCATGGGCCGCGTCCTTCAGCATCTGCTGGAATTGGGGGCGCTTGTCATTTTTTCCTGTTAGATGCCGATCAGCGTAAATTTTCACCACACGGAGGCCGTTCCTCTGGGCGTATTCCTCACAGTCGGCCACCTGCTGTTCGATAGATGCGTCCCGCTGTGCATGAGAGGAATACCGGGCATAGATCACGCAAGGCTGGGCCTGGGATTCATCAAAAGGCCCTTGTTTTTTTACCCCCATCATACACCTCCTTCGCCGCTCCGGTCAACACCGGGGCGGCTTTTTTATTTTAGCCGGTAGCCCTGCCGGATTTTCCATGTCCAAAGCCCGATGCATTTTCCGCCGCTTCTTTTTCCTCATCCAGTTGGCGATCCAACTCGGCGTGGATTTCCTCCCGCGACATTTCTCGTGGAGATTGAAGAACAGGTGTTGGCGCCGTGCTGTGTTTTTCGAGGCCTAATGCATCGGCTGTGTTTCGGAAAAGCCGCTCCAAATAGGCACTAAATTCAATTCGATCATGTTCTGGTAGGAATAGGTACTCCCTGAGAAACGCCCGCTCAAATTCAGAGCAATTGAAACGATGAAATATTTCTTCCAAAACATCGCCGTCATCTGGTTCAAACGGCTCACCGTTTCCTTCCACGAGCCAGCCCTCATCAACTCGAAATTCACGGGCGATATGCTTTAACACGCTATCTGTAGGAATCCTTCTTCCTGTTTCATAACCAGAGATAGCTGATTTAGTCATTCCCAGTCTTTTTGCAAATTCCTCTTGGCTTAGATCGCCGCAGTTTTCGCGAACAAAGAGAATACGCTCCCCCATGTTCATACCAGCGTAAACGGACACGATGAATCACCTCCACGACATATTCTAACAGAGCAAGTACGCATTGTCAACATTCTTTTCAAAATTTTCACGAAAATCCATTGACAAAGTACGCTAAGCGCACTATAATAGACGCATAGCGTACATAAGGGTACGCACAGCACATGAAAGGAGGCAATGAAATGGCAGTGGCAAAGCGCACACACGGGAGTGTACAGGACACCAAAACAGAGGGGGCGAAAATGCTTCAGTTTTTGCGAGCGCTCGGAACTGAAGATCAGAGAATCGCATATGCGGTTCTTGAGGGGATGCAACTTCAGAGGAAGCTGGATCAGCAGCGAGAGCTGAATCTCCCTGCGAAAGCCCGATCCCAAGTTACCATATGAGGGCGGCGGTGCCGCCCTCACCCCGCACCTTGAAAACGGCAAAAGAGAGGGTGATAGCAGAATGAGCGAACCCCGCACGGTGCGAGTCGGCACCTGCACCCCCATCAACCCGGCAGAAATTCCGGCAACGGTGGGGATGATCCTCGCCCAAACGCTGCTGCCCGACCTGCAACGGGCCTATGCAGACCCCATCATCCAGGCCGACTACCAGCGCTGGAAAGCAGAGCGGGCAGCGAAGGGAGGTGAGAAAAATGCAAAACGGTAAGCGCAAAAGCGCCGCTATCGCTTCCGCCGCCATTATCATGGGCGTGGCTATTTTGATAAGTGGCCATGCAGAGGTGAAGGGAGAAAGCCCGAATGTACCCCCGGCGGATGCTCCGGCCCTGACGATTATCCAAACGCCCCCTGCTCCGCCACCCACAGCTGACCCGCTGCCGATGGACAACGCAAGGGAGCTTTGGAGCGTAGAACGGGATAAGCAGGACACGCCGCTTCTCAGCGCCGACCTTGATGCCACAACACAATGGGCCATTTACGATGTCTGCGACCGGGATAACCAGCTTTTCTGCACGGTGATGGCCATCGCCTGGAAAGAAAGCCTCTACCAGACCGACATCATCGGTGACGGCGGTGACAGCATCGGCATGATGCAGATCAATACTCGCTGGAACACAGACCGAATGGAGCGCCTCGGCGTGACCGACCTGACTGACCCGGTGCAAAGCGCCATGGTGGCCGTTGACCTTCTGCGGGAACTGGCAGAAACCTTTGATTCCGGTATCTCCGACACGACAACGCTGATGGCCTATAACATGGGGCCGACCGGCGCAAAGAGGGCGATGGACGCAGGTACATACGAAACAACCTACACCCAGGAAGTGATTGCCATGCTCCAGACCTACCTGCAGGAGATGGAGGGCAGCCATGATTAAAAAAGCCACCCCCGGTGACGCAACCACCGAGGATGGCAAAGCGGTGCCACAGCACCAATGATAACACCCTCATTATAGAGGGAGAAAGAGAGGATGTCAAGCCATGAAAATGGCCCTTCAGGGCAACACCTTAATCATCGCAGATGCGGACAATGTCCAATTCGGAACCATCAAGAGCTGGGGCAAAATGCGGTGGGACAAAAAGACGCAGCGCCTCATCGGCACGGCGGACATCGAACTGCTGGACAAGCTGGCCAGCATCGTCCGGCTCCCACCCGCTCCGGCGCAGCGGCGGCAATCCCTCCATGCTGTGCAGGATGCGGTAGACCGTGAGAGAACCAACGACACCCCCGTGCCTCTTGCAAACTACCCGGTAAAAATGCCGCTCTACTCCCATCAAACCAGGGGGGCGAACATGGCCCTGCTGACCTTCGGATGGGTGCGGCCAACAGGAGGTGCGGCACAGTGAAAAAGAAGAAAGCAGAGCGACAGCCTAAAGGCTATGGAGCAGCCTCCCCCGATTCAATGGGCGCACGGTTCATGCCTGTGGATGCCATTCTGGCCCAGCTTTCCAGTCTGAAGGACAACTCCAAATCCTTCATAGACGGTTCGGACGCAGAAGCCGATGAAATCTGGGCGGCGGATGTGGCCGCTTGTGAGGCCGCAACGGCCATCATTATCGCCCTGCAGGATGAGGGGATCAGCGGCCCTGAACAGGTGCGGGATCTGGTGCAGGACTACAACGCCCAGGCGAAGCAGTACCAGGCCATGCACCAAAAATACGAGGTGCCGGTCAGGCCGAAAAACCTCGGCGGTGTTTGGCTTTGCCCTGACTGCAACCGCCAAATGCGCCCCGGAAACAACTACTGCTGGAACTGCGGCAAAAGGTTGGGATGGTGATCGGGATGGAACTGGCAGAGGTCAAACGAGCCATGAACCGGAAGGTTTTATACTGGCCAGCCGGCAGCGAAAGCGGCACACCGTACATCTTGACCGGATGCATTCTGCGCCGCCGGAAAGACGGATCGTTTTTCTACCAAGCTGAAATTCTGGACATCGCCTCAAGGAACTCGGTGATTATTTGCAGCCTGGACGATGTCCAAAAGATACCCATAACGGATGAAAGAAGGGATAAAGAATGCTGGAATTTTTGAACAGCCTGAACTGGACAGCCATCATCATCGCAGCCATGGCTTGCCTTAGCGCAATGGCCATCGCAAACAATCTGAACCAGAGCGCCAAAAAGTGGCGGGACATCGAGTGGGCGCGTAACGAGCGGACGAAAAAGAAAGCCTCCGCCGCTGTCAGCCTTATTCTGCAGGAAGGGGCGAAGGTGCATGAAACAGGCGAAAACCAGTGAAAGCGCTCCGTGTGGAAAGGGCTTCGGCTTTCTTTTCGAGATGGGCTGTGGCAAAACTCTCACCGCAATAGCGGTGACCGGGGCCGGGTACCAGATGGGCAAGATCAAGCGGGTGCTGATTGTGGCCCCCACAAGCGTCTGCGCCGTATGGCCGAAAGAGTTTCAGGACTATGCCGCTTTTCCGTACACCATCCGCACGATGCTGGGGACAAAGGCGCAGCGCCTGAAGGAACTGCATGATCTGGTGCGCTTCCCCTACCCCCACCTGAAGGTGGCCGTGATCAACTACGAATCCACATGGCGGGAGGGAATCTTCGAGGCCCTGCTGGACTACGATGCCGACCTCATCATAGCTGATGAGAGCCAGCGCATCAAGACACACAACGCCTCCCAAAGCAAGGCCATGCACGAGCTGGGGGACAAAGCCCGGTACAAGCTCATCCTTTCGGGAACGCCGGTGCAAAATGAGGCCATCGACATCTTCAGTCAGTACCGATTCCTCGACCCCTCGGTTTTTGGCCTGAACTTCTACTCCTTCAAAAACCGGTACTGCGTGATGGGCGGCTTTGAACAGCGGCAGATCATCCGGTATCGGGACCTGGACCAGCTGATCAAGAAAGAACACAGCATCGCCTACAGGGTGACCAAAGAGGAAGCCCTCGACCTGCCGGAACAGACCTTCGAGAGCCGCTATGTTTCCCTGAGCGCAAAAGAGCGCAGCCTGTACGACCGGCTCCGGCGGGACAGCTATGCAGAGCTGGACAGCGGCGGCACTATCACGGCCACAACCGTCCTGACCCGGCTCCTGCGCCTCCAGCAATTCACCGGCGGCTTTCTGGTGGAGGATGAAGCCACCAAGCCCCAGTTGGTGAGCCGGGGGAAGCTGGATGCACTGGCGGACATCCTGCAGGATTATGTGGTCGAGGGTGGCAAGAAGCTGGTGATCTTCGCTCGGTTCCTCCCGGAAATCCATGAGATCGAGGCGCTGTGCGAAAAGGTGTTCAAAGCCTCGACGCACAAAGGGCAGCCGCCCAAAAGGGCGGTGGCGATTTACGGGGAAATCAAAAAAGAGGAACGCGGCGGCATCGTCCAGCAATTCCAGACCGACCCCGGCACGATGGTATTCATCGGGCAGATCGATACCGCCGGGACCGGCATCACCCTGACCGCCGCCGACACCTGCGTTTATTACAGCGTGAATTTCAACTACGCCACCTATGAGCAAAGCCTTTCCCGGATTCACCGAATCGGACAGTGGCACCCCTGCACCTACATACACCTGCAGGTGGAAAACAGCATAGACGGCATGGTGCTGGCGGCTCTTTCCAAAAAGGAGGACCTGGCAAAAACGGTGGTGGACAGCTGGAAGCAATTCTTCTGAGGGGAGGCAGGCCATGGAAAGCCTGACGCACCTATCACTGTTCACGGGGATCGGCGGATTGGATCTCGCCGCGGAAACCGCCGGTTTTCAGACGGTGGGCCAGTGCGAATGGGCCGACTACCCCACAAAGATTCTGGAACGCCACTGGCCGGAGGTTCCCCGCTGGCGGGACATCCGGACACTGACAAGGGAGAGCTTCTATGAGCGAACAGGTCTACGAACAGTTGACATTATTTCCGGTGGATTCCCGTGCCAGCCCTTCAGCACTGCCGGGAAGCGCCGAGGCCGTGAGGATGACCGTTACCTCTGGCCAGAGATGCTCCGAGTTATTACGGAAATCAAGCCCACTTGGATTATTGGCGAAAATGTTGCTGGAATCATCAACATGGCACTCGACACTGTGCTGGCTGACTTGGAACTTCAAGGCTACGAAGCAAGGGCGATTGTACTTCCAGCTTGCGGCGTCAATGCCCCGCATAAGAGATACCGATGCGCCATTGTGGCCCACACCGGCGGCAAGGGACTGCAAGGGGGCCAACAGCATGGAGTATCTGCAGAGGGAGGGCAAGCGCAACCACGCCGATCAACTGGCCAATGCGGTGAGGCTGTGGCCCACGGTGACAGCCTCGGATTACAGGGCCAGAGGGCCGAACAGCCATCAGCAGGGACTGCCAGAGGCAGTGCGGATGTGGCCCACACCTACCAGCCGCAGCGGGACAGGCCCCTCGCAGACGGAAACCCGTCAGGGCGGCATGGATCTGCAGACAGCGGCGGCGCTTTGGCCTACCCCCACGGTGACTGGGAACTACAACCATCCGGGGAGCGGCCCAAAGGCAGGGATGGGGCTGGCCACAGCGGCAAAACTCTACCCGACCCCAACCCAATTCGATGCGACCTGTGGGGACATCAAGGGCAAGGAATACAATGGCCAGACCCAACACGCTATGAAGCTGATCCAGGCGGCAAAGCTGTATCCGACACCTACGACCGGGGCGGGCCTCTGCGGCGGGACGGGCAATTACCAACAGCTCAAGGCGCTGGAGGCAGACGGCACGATCTCGACAGAGGAACGCCGCAGCATGGCGGCGGGGAACGGTGGACAACTGAATCCAGAGTGGGTGGAGGCCATGATGGGCTTCCCCATTGGATGGACAGCGTCCGGGCCGGATGGGCAGATGGAAGCTGGGAACTCGGAATCCCCCGCGTGACTGGCAAGATTCCAGACCGGGCGAACCGGCTGAAATGCCTCGGCAATGCGGTAGTCCCTGCTCAGTTTTACCCTATCTTCAAGGCGATTTTTGACATAGAGAAAGGAGTGATCCAAGAATGATGGAACACAAGCAGAAACCCCTCTGCCCGTTCAAAAAGGTGGTCGAAAAAGACTACAGTCACACCACCGGCAAGACCACCATCATGGAGCGCTTCGATGTTTGCGCCGGGGAGCGGTGCATGGCATACCGGGGCAGCCGCTGCCTCCGGGTGGAATCGGAAAAGCAGAAAAAGTGAAGGGAGAGATAACCACATGGGGATCATGGATGTTTTCAACCCGGAGGATCGGGTAAGCGTTAAGTTTTCGGATTTCTACGCTTTGATGCGTGACAGCACAAAGGTGGAATTCATGGAGAACGCCATCAACTGCAATGTCCCTCACCGCTATATTCGGGAAACCGTGACCGGAAAGGCAGAGGTGGAACCCGAAACGGAGGAAAGCCAGAATGGGGACTGAAGAACAAGCGCCGGTCAATTTTGAGATTTGGATGGGCGATGAGCGGGTGGCTGTGTGCCGTAAAAACCTGGATGCACTGGAAATCACACCGGAACACGAGGCGGATGAACCACTGCTTATAGGCACTGTCGCTCCAATGGCTGTGTCCATGAACATCGCCCTTCCGAAAGCATGGCGCTGCACCAACAGGAAGCGGTTTATCAGGCTTCTCATGAGCTATGGATGTGATCGCAACATCGCCGCCGAAATGGCAAAGGTCGTACCGATGATGCGGGGAAGGAAATCCTACCAAGGGCTTTGGTTTGAGGTGATGTTCCTTTTCAGCATGGAGCAAATACAAAGGAAAGGATGAACAGCATGACACTGACAGAGATGGGCCAGCGGCTTCTGGAACTCCGGGCTATCAAGGATGCGCTCGAAGCCCAGACCAAAGAGAACAACGCCGCCATCGAGGCCCTGAAGAAAGAGATGGCTCAGCAGATGGTGGACGATGACACCCCGAAATTCGTCCATGCCGGCCACAGCTTCAGCCTGCTCCCCAAGACCTCCTACACTAAAAAGGGGGATGCGGAACTGGCCGAATCCGGCCTCGATTACGATGACTACCTCAGCGCCCTCCGGGGCGAGGGGCTGGGCGGCATCATCAAGGAAACGGTGAACGCCAAAACCCTCCAGTCCGCCATAACCGCCTATGTGGAGGAACACGGCGAACTGTCCGAGGAACTGGCGGCGGTGATCCGCACCTATGAGTTTAACGACATCGGCTGCCGGAGGGCGGCGGTGAAGAAACCGAAAGGAGCCTGACCCATGCGAGAAGAATACGAACAGATGGAACTCGATACCCGCACGGCGCTGGATGCCGCCATCGAGGCGGTGGCGAAGGATTCCATCCAGACCGTCCTGGAGATGATCCAGAAACACCACCAGCAGGTCGCACGGGAAGCCCAGACCGCCCCGCCTTTTGTCCGCAACCGGCACGAAGCCTATGGCATCGCCGCCGAACAGCTGGTGAAGATCAATGCCGCGGTCAAGGCCATCAAGAGCGACACCGACAGGCTTCTCGGTACCCTTGCTGATCCCAATTTCAATGCGGTGGATGCCACAAGCTCCATCGTGAACAGCGCCACCGCGGCAGCCCAAATCCTGATCAATGCCGCCGCCGAAATGCGGCGTACCCTCGACAACCTCTACACTGCGGAATTAACTGCAGAGGACATCATCACACCGCTGGAAGCCGCTCTGGCAGAGGCGGAATTTCAGGAAGCCGAACCCGCTGATGCGGATTCCATAGAAGAAACAGAAACGGAGGATAACTGACTATGGCCACCACAAAAAAGACCACCGCCCTCGCTGTCATTGACAGCTTCCAGATCGTCAACCGCTATGAGGGGATCGACCCGGAACTGATGGCAGAGCTTCAGGATGAGCTGTCCGACCTCGACCCGGAAAGCGGGATTACCTGCCGCCAGATCAAGGTCCCCAGCGGCGGGGGCCTCGCCTTCGAGGTGCAGGGGGAGGATGAGAACGATGCCGAACCCATGAAGCAGATCGATACCGTGATCGTGTTCACCCACCGGGTGAGCGCCTACTGGCCCGGCACCTATGGGAGCGGGGACGATGCCGCCAAGATTCCGGCCTGCTCCAGCATGGACGGAAAGACAGGATTCAACCCCAGCACCGGGGAAATCACTCAGTGCGAAAGCTGCCCCTTCAATCAGTATGGGAGTGGCGTGGACGAAAACGGCAATCCCAAAAAGGGAAAGGCTTGCAAGAATATGCGCCGGATTTACATGATGATGGACGGTGATCCGAACCTTTACCTGCTGACGGTTCCGCCCACTTCCATCAAGGACATCAATAAGCAGTTGGCGAAGATCCTGGCCAGCGGCACCCCCTACACCGGCATGATCGTGTCCTTCACACTGGAAAAGACCAAAAACAGCACCGGTACCCCGTACAGCAAGGTGCTGGTGAAAAAGAGCGGCCTTCTTCCCCCTGCCGTTGCCGCCCAGGTGGTGCAGCTTCGGGGCCAGATCAAGCAGCAGTACCAGAGTCTGGCCATCACCCTGGACGATTACACCGCCGCCCCGGATCGTGGCAAAGCGCCGGACATCTATCCGGATGCAGATGAGGCCGCATTCGAGGAAGCGCCCCCTCCCAGTGATGATGATCTCCCCTTTGCGTAAAATTTCAGGAATCCCCAGCGAGGCGGGTGCTGCTTTCGGGCGGCATCCGCCCAAATATACAGAATGGAATGGCGGTGGTGAAACATGGCGGCATGGGACAGTGTGGACCTCGACAGGATCGTAGATTACAGGGCGGAGTACACCGCTGCCGTTGCAAAATACAAAATCACAGGTGACAACCTGATCGGCCTCTGCCCCTTCCACGATGACAGGAACAACAGCTTTTCGGTGGATCTGAAAACAGGAAAATGGCATTGCTTCTCGGAGGATGAGGGAGGAAACTTCATATCCTTCTGGGCAAAGATTCATGGATACGGCGATGATACCACCAGGGCCTACAAAGAAATTCTGGAGAAGTATGGCGTAAGCCGTGAAAAGCCGAAACCCGCCAAAAAGGAAAGCCCTGCCGCCAGCCGGGATGTCCTATCGTACACCTTGGAGCAGTACAGCGAAGATAAAAGGCTCCCTGCGGCCTTCCTAAAAGAAACCTGCGGCCTGTCAACAGGGCGGGATCGTGACGGCACGACCTACCTCAAGATTCCCTATTTCGGAGCAGATGGACAAGAGGTGCTGTGCCGGAAACGGTATGCAAAAAAGGACTTCCGCTGGGGCTACGGCTCCAAGGGAAAGATTTTCCCCTATGGCGTGTGGCGGCTCCCGGAATTCCAAAAGCCCGGTTACTGCGTTCTGGTTGAGGGCGAGAGCGACACCCAAAGCCTCTGGCACATGGGCATCCCGGCCATAGGCATAGCGGGCGCTACCCTGTTCAAAACGGACCAGACCGAATATTTCAAGGGGCTGAGGCTTTACATCCATCAAGAACCGGATACCGGGGGCCAGACCTTCACGGACAAGCTGTTCCGCTGCCTTCACGATGGAGGATTCACCGGGGAGGTCTACCGCTGGGACTGCAAGGCGCTGGGCGAAAAAGACCCATCGGACATCTACATCAAAAATGGGCGGGACAACGGCGCAAAGCTGATCCATCAGGCACTGGGCGGGGCGGAAAAAATCAGCCTCGATGAGTATGTGATCCCGGAGGCCATAGCCGGAGCGCCCATCACCCTGCGGCAGCCGGAGGGCTTCATCTACTCGGACAAAGGCATCAGCATCATCGACCAAAAGACCCTGCGCCCCGTTTCCGTCTGCCGGACACCCATCATCCTGACCAAGCGCCTCAAGAGCCTCGAAACCGGCGATGAGAAGATGGAGATTGCCTTCAAGCGGGATGATAAATGGCACACGGCCATCTTTCCCCGCTCCACCATTTTCTCCAGCAGGAAGATCACCGACCTGTCAGACCTTGGCTGCACGATTACCAGCGAAAACGCCAAGCAGGTGGTGAAGTTTCTCGGAGCCTTGGAGGCGGAAAACATAGACCTGATACCCATGAACGATGCAACCTCCACCTTCGGCTGGCAGCCGGGGCGGCGGTTCCTTCCCGGCCATGACAAGGGGATCACGCTGGACATCGACCCGTCCCAAAGAAGCATGGCGGCGGCATACTGCCAAAACGGCAGCTTCGAGCGCTGGATCGAGCGGATGGCCCCGCACCGGGCAAGGAACAAATTCCGGTTCATTCTGGCCGCTTCCTTTGCCGCCCCGCTTTTGCGAATTCTGAAGCAAAGGATATTCTTCGTGTACAACTGGGGCGGTTCCAAGGGCGGCAAAACCGCCGCCCTCAAAGCGGCGCTCTCGGCCTGGGGCGATCCTGAGCGGCTCATGGCCAGCTTCAACGCCACCCAGGTCGGCCTCGAACGGATGGCCTCGTTTTACTGCGATCTGCCCCTTGGCATTGATGAGCGGCAGCTGGCAGGGACACAGCAGGGGGCGCTGGAGAAGATCGTCTACATGATTTCCAGCGGCACCGGCAAAATCAGAGGCAGCAAGACCGGGGGCCTTCAGACCTTGTACCAATGGCGGACAGTGGCGCTGGCCACCGGCGAGGAACCCCTCAGCACCGAAACCACGCAGACCGGCGTCAGCACCCGTGTCCTCGAAATTTACGGCGGACCGTTTGACAACGAAACCGATGCCTCACTCATGCACCAACAGGCCGTGCTGGACTGTGGCTGGGCGGGACCGGCCTTCATTGAACAGATACTGGCTATGGATGAGCGCCAGATCGTGAAGGATTACGAGCGGATGCTGGCCTATGTCCGGGACATAAGCGAGGGGAAAAACGGCTCCCACATCGCCGGGATCTCGGCGGTGGCACTGGCCGATTCCATGATTGACAAGTGGTTTTTCGGGGGCGGCGAGGCCACCTCGTGGGCCATGGCCCAGCAGATGGCGGCTGACATTCTGCTCAACCAGGTGGAGAGCAACACCATGGATGTCAATGAGAACGCCACCCAATTCATCGTGGACTGGGTGCTGTCAAACAAGGCATATTTCGGCCCCAATGCGGTCGGCACCTGCCTCGGCTTTACCAGCGACACTGGAAACACCGCCTACATCTTCCCGTCAATGCTGAATCAAGCCCTGAGCAAAGCGGGATACAGCCCCCGGAAAACCATGAAGTATTTGGCAGAGCGGGGCCTCATCGCCGTGGATGTGGACAAGCGCACAGGGAAAAAGCAATATTCTGTTTTGAAGTGGTTTGACAATCGGAATGCCCGATTTGTTGAATTTAGAATCGGACAAATCTCTGAGCAAAAAGACCCCATAGATGATGCAGATGAGATGGAGGATACTGGCCAATACCCGCCAGCAGCCAAAGGCTATGAATACCAGCAAGAGCAATTTCGTGAGATGAGCGATGACGAATGCGGAGATTTGCCATTTTAATGAACAGTGCCGCACTACTGAAAACAGGAGTGCAGTTAGTAGTTAGGTTAGGAGTGCGGCGAAAAATCAAGCAGCCATGCGGATTTGTAGGCTTTCCTAACTCCTATTACTCCTAAAAACACCTATTACATCGGTTTATTGCAATTTTGCATTTCAACATTCAGATCGTGCAGAATTGCGAAAAACTCAAAAACGAGGTTAGTTTTTCAGAATTAGGAGTGCGGTGACAAAGCAGCCGGTAAACCCCGATAAATCAAGGATTTTCCCCCGCACTACTATTTTTGAAAACAGTAGTGCGGACAGGTAAAAAACACCTGCAGAAAGGAATGATGCACCATGGCGAAATGCAGAGGATGCGGCAAGGAAATCATCTGGATCAAGACGGCCACCGGGAAAGCGATGCCCTGCGATCCAGAGCCGGTGACCTACTGGCAGACAGCTGGCGGCAAGCGCCGGATCGTCACCCCCAATGGGGAGGTGATTGCCTGTGAGCTGGACGGCAGCCCAGACAGGGCCACCGGCATCGGGTACATACCGCACTGGGCCACCTGCCCGGCGGCGGGGCGGTTTCACAAAGGAGGTTCACATGGAATGCGTCCTTAGCCTTTCATACGGAAAAGACAGTCTCGCTTGCCTCGGAGCCATCGAGCAGCTCGGATGGCCGCTTGACAGGATTATCCATGCAGAGGTATGGGCCACCGACACCATCCCAGCAGACCTTCCTCCCATGGTTGAATTCAAGAAAAAAGCCGATGCCATCATTGAGAAGCGCTGGGGAATCAGGGTGGAACATATCACTTCAGGAAGCACTTACCATGAGCTGTTCTACAAGAAAATCACCAAGCGAAAAAGTGGAAATGGCGACTGGACAGGAAAAAACAGAGGCTTCCCCTTTATCAAAGGCCCTTGGTGCAATCGAGATTTAAAAGTAGCAGCATTACGAAAAGCCCAAAAAGGTGCAGATTGTATCTACATAGGGATAGCGGCGGATGAACCATCAAGGTTTCATAACTTGATAGGAAACAAGAAAAGCCCTCTGGTAGAAGCGGGATGGACGGAGCGGCAATGTTGGGAGTGGTGCGAAGCTAACGGGCTTCTCTCTCCGATATACACCTATAGCGCCAGAGGTGGATGCTGGTTTTGTCATAATCAAGGAATTCAGCAACTCCGCCTTTTGCGCCAACATTATCCTGAATACTGGGCGCTCATGCTCAAGTGGGACAATGACAGCCCCGTCACTTTCACATCAAGCGGACATACGGTCCATGATTATGACAAGCGGTTTCAGATGGAAGATGAGCATTTCATCATCCCAGATGATCCCAAGTTTCGATGGGATATGTTGGATCAGAGCTTAAACCTGCGCCTTTTTTAGAAACTGGAAAGAATGGAGGTACACCATGCAGAGAATGACAATCCGAACCCCAACCGGGGCAGCACTGGAAATGGCTGACGCATACCAGAGCGAAGATGCAGCACGGTCAGATTTGATGAAGCGGTTCCGCCTTGCCATTGACCGCCTCGCCGCCTACGAAGATACCGGCCTGAGCGTCAGCGATGTAGCAGCACTGGCCGGGAAACACACCCCCAAAAAGCCCATAAAGGCCAGCGGTGGCGGAATCCGATATACCAGCGATTACAGATGCCCCTCCTGCGGCGGCACATTTACTGGAACAGGGATAGCTGATTATTGCTACCACTGCGGCCAAAGGCTGGATTGGAAAAATCATTGATGATGGAGGTAGCGAACTCATGAACAACGAAAAGAATATCTCTCGCTTTGAAGCGGAACTGGCAAAGATTCAGCGCCCCGGTATGGACAAGCTCATGGAGTACATCAAAAAGAGCGACTTCTACACGGCCCCGGCCAGCACCAAGTATCACCTCTCCACCCCCGGCGGCTTGCTTCAGCACAGCCTCAATGTTCTGGATGCCCTGCGGGGCCTCCTGCTTTGGAACCAGAATGAAAGCCGCTGGGAATACCTCGCCGCCGGGAAAGTAGTGGACACCATCCCGGATGAGAGCGTGACTATCATGGCCCTGCTCCACGACATCTGCAAGACCTACTTCTACGGAACCAGTACCCGGAATGTGAAGAACGAACAGACCGGCAGATGGGAGAAGATGCCCTTCTATACCGTGAACGACCGAATGCCGCTGGGCCACGGCCCCAAGAGCGCCATGATCATCAAACAGTACACCTCCCTCACCAATCAGGAAATGTACGCCATCTGGCACCATATGGGCTTCAACGGGGACAGGGACAACGATGCGGCGGTCGGCCAAAGCATAGAGCAGTATCCCGCCGTCCTTGCCCTTCAGACAGCGGATATGATGGCCAGCCGGTTCATGGAGAGCGAACAGGAAAACCGGGAGCTGTTCACCGACCACCCTGCACCGGATACCGCCGGGGAGTGGGCCGATGCACCGGTCACCGGGGAGCCGGATTTTCAGGAAGCCCCCTCGCTGATGGAGGGCGCATGATGAGAAAGGCCATAGCAATCGACTTTGACGGGTGCATCTGCACCGATGCCTTCCCGTTCATCGGGAAGCCAAACTGGCCAGTCATTGAACTGGCAAAGCGGGAACAGGAAAGCGGCGCTGGCCTTATTCTTTGGACCTGCCGGGAAGGGCCGCTCCTTCAGATAGCTGTGGAGGCTTGCCGGAAATGGGGCCTCGAATTCGATGCCATCAACGAAAGCCTCCCGGACTGGATCGAGGAATTCGGGAACCGGCCCAGAAAGGTCGGAGCCTCGGAGTATTGGGATGATAAAGCGATTCGGATACCAGTCTTCACAGCTTTCAAGATAGGAGTACAGGCTCTGGATTGCACCATGAGGGGCCTCTTGGAAATTGTGAGCCATATCCGGGAATTCGTCCATGCGTCTATTAAAAAGAGCGGAGGCGAGAAAGTGACACCTGCTACATCCCACAAAGAGAGCTTCTATCAGGCCAAAATCATTAAATGGCTGAAGGATACCTACCCCAGCGCTTTCGTCTGGAAAGCCGCTGCCGGTCCATACAGCCGGGGCGGCATCCCGGATATCTGCGCCATCAT
Source organism: Anaerotruncus sp. G3(2012) (assembly GCF_000403395.2). Classification (GTDB taxonomy): domain Bacteria; phylum Bacillota; class Clostridia; order Oscillospirales; family Ruminococcaceae; genus Anaerotruncus. Next base: position 336,058 of record NZ_KE159668.1, read on the forward strand.
TGACGGTCGCTTTTTCGGATTCGAGGTCAAGCGGCCCGGAATCGGGAAGCTGACCAAGCTGCAGGAACAGACCATCAAGCAGATCAACGCCGCCGGGGGCTTTGCCGCTGTGGTTTCTTTTCCAGAAGATGCACGAATGATCATCATAAAGCAAAAAATATCCGAACATACCAAAACCGCGATTCATGTAGGACAGGTTCACAGAGATCTGCTACAGCGATTGAACTCTGCGGAAGAAACACTCTTGATATTAGAAAAAGTGACTGGCCTCACAGGTCAGGAACTCATAGAAAAGTTTCTGGCAGGATTTGAACTTACACGAGAGGTGCAGCGATGAAAAAACAAAAACCGGGCGGCTTCAGGCAGCGGATGGATGAAGCGGCGGCAATGGCAAACGCGGCGATGGCCAAGCTGCCCACTACCGCCATTGTGGCCACCATTGACACGATGATCGGCGTCTTGAACAGCCAGGGGATTAAAATCCGGGACTGGGATGACAAGGACAAGGTCGTGCAGAAAATCAGGTGCATCGGCGGCAAGGTCTACATTCTGGCCCCAAGCGAAAAAACCCGGCAATAGCAGCCGGGGAATGCCCAAGGAGGATGCCATGACACTGAAAGAACTATCCCAGCTTTACTACCTCCAGCGTGAAATCGCTATGGATGAGTGCCGCCTGGAGGAACTGGAGGCAAAACTCCAGCCCGGAGGGATGAACCTTTCCGGGATGCCGCACGGCACCGGCGTGGCGGACAAGGTGAGCCTTTACGCAGCGGAAATCGTTGATCTCAAGGACATCATAGCGGAAAAGCGAAAGCGGTGCATCTTCGAGCGAATCCGCCTGGAACGGTACATCAGCGAAATCAGCGACAGCCTTATGCGGCAGATTTTCACCTATCGCTTTGTCAATGGCCTTTCTTGGGATCAAGTAGCGGCAAAAATCGGAGGCAACACAGGAGGCAGCGTAAAAAAGATGTGCTACCGTTACCTGAAAAAATCATGAAACCGGAAAAGTTGTCCCCAATGTCCCGCGCATCTGTGCTATTCTATATCCTGAAAGATTCAGGGAAAGCGATAGACGAAAATCAGAATTGACACCGGGGGCCAGTTTTTGGGAACTGGCTCCCGAATCTTATGCCCCGTTTCCACCAAGGATTCAACGCCGAATTTTTTCGGAGATAAAATCCCCCGGCATAGCCACAGCTGGCGAAGCCCCGGAAATCTCGGCTCCCATGGATACACCATATCAGCAAGGCTGATTTTCAGTCCCGCTTTTTTCAGAAATCCATGCGCCTGAAAAAAGAGGCCACAGAAAGCACCCCCATATAAGCGCCCCGGTAAAGGCCCTGTTTTGCAAGGGCTGGATTTATAGGGAGTTTATACGGCCCGCCTTCGCATAGCGTCTCATTTTTCCTGTGGAAAAAACAGCCCACAGCAGAGGCATAGCCGGGAAAGTGTACCCCCTTAGAACAGGGGGCCACCGTGCAGGCTGTGTGCGGCGCACAGAGGGGGCCGTGTACAGAGAGGCCATGCAGCATAGCACATAGGACAAAGACCAGAGCCTGTGTTCAATAGGCTTTGGCCTTTGCTTTATAAGAGCATAAGCACAAGGCAAACATTCACAGCGACAAGCAGCGACAGCGCTCCCTCATGCACAGAGGGCAGCAGACAGAGCGCGAAAGGAAAGGGGCCTCACCCCGCATGGCCATAGGTACTACTGACCCCCAGGACGGGCTGCGGGGCGAGGAAGGCCCGACGGTTTTTCCCCTGAAATCAAAAAATTTCCCGGCGTTTCGTTACGCAGGCCCCATACCGGGGCCAAAAAAGGAGGGCTGGCCGTGAAATTTGAACGGCGGAAGCTGGCTGATTTGCGGCCGGCAGAGTACAATCCCCGCAAGAAACTGACCCCGGATGACCCGGAATATATCCAAATTCGCAACAGCCTGAACGAATTCGGGTACGCCGATCCCATCGTGATCAACAGCGATGGCACCATCATCAAGGGCCACCAGCGCCGCAATGTGATGATGGACCTGGGCTATACCGAGGCAGAGGTTATCATTCTCGACATTCAGGACAAGGCAAAGGAAAAAGCCCTGAACATTGCCCTGAACAAAATCACCGGCAAGTGGGACAACGCCATCCTGAAAGACCTGCTGGTGGAGCTTGACCTCGAAGGGTATGACTTCTCGGTGACTGGCTTTCAGCGCCCCGACCTGGAAGATTTGATTCAGGAACTGGACATTCCGCCAGAGGCCACAGAGGATGACTTCGACCCGGAAGAAGCCGCAAAGAACATTGATGTCCCTACCACCCGCAAGGGGGACATCTGGCAGTTAGGCCGGCACCGCCTCATGTGTGGCGATTCCACCGATGCCGCCGATGTGGAGCGGCTGATGGGCGGCGCAAAGCTCGACCTCATCATCACCGACCCGCCCTACAATGTGGACTACGGCGCAAAGACGGAATTTCTGGAAAGCTATCTCGGTCAAGAGGGCAGCAGGGCGAACAGCACCATCGAAAACGACCACATGGATGCCTTGAGCTTTTACAAATTCCTGCTGGCATCTTTCCAGAATATGAACCAAGCCATGCGGCCCGGTGCCGCGATCTATGTTTTTCACGCCGAAAGCACCGGCCTCCAATTCCGGCAAGCCTATGCCGATGCAGGGCTGAAAATGGCACAATGCCTGATCTGGGAGAAAAACGCCTTCGTTCTGGGCCGTCAGGATTACCAATGGCGGCATGAGCCGATTCTCTACGGCTGGAAAGAGGGGGCGGCGCATTATTTCATCAATGACCGCACCCAGGACACCGTACTGCTGGAAGATGAGCTGGACTTCAAAGCTATGAAGAAGCAGGAACTTCTGGCTTTCATCGAAAATTACATCCGGCAGTACAAAGACCTGACCACCGTCCACTTTGAAAACAAACCGGCCCGGAATGCCCTGCACCCCACCATGAAGCCCATCCCGCTGGTCGGGCGGCTGATGAACAACTCCAGCAAACCGGGATGGATGGTCGGTGACTTCTTCGGAGGGAGCGGCACCACCCTCATGGCGGCGGAACAGCTGGGCCGGACAGCCTATCTCATGGAGTACGATGAGCGCAATGTGGATGTGATCGTCCAGCGCTGGGAAGCCTACACCGGAAAAAAGGCGGTGCTGCTGAATGAATGAGCTGGACAACCTGACGCTTGACGGTTTCGACCTCGGCGCAGCGCTCGGAATTCCCGAACAGGAAAAAGCGGCCCCGGCCACCCTGCCCGATCAGGGCGGGATCAAGGTTTCCCACCGGATGGGCGCTCGGCAGCTTTGGAGAAAGGCCGCATCCGAAAAGGCGCTGGAGGATGCCATCGACTGGCATTTCAGGGAGGGCGATTGCTACCACTGCTTCAGCTCCGGGGATGTGGACAGCTTCTCCTTTTTCAAGATGGTTCTCCGGCAGCAGCACATCAAATATGCCGCCATTTCCACCTGGTGCATGGCCGGTGAGGATGTGAAGGATCTCCGCAAGTGGCATGAGCGGGGAATGATTGACCGGGTGGACTTTTTCGTGGGTGAGATTTTCAAAGGGAGCTATCCGGATGTTTACGCCGCCGTTCTGGATTTCATAGCAGCCTGCGGCGGTCGGCTGGTGATCTTCCGCAACCACTCCAAAGTGATGGCTATCGAGGGGGAACGGTTCGACTGCCTCATCGAATCCAGCGCCAATGTGAACACCAATCCACGGAGTGAAAACACGGTAGTCACGGTAGACCGGGAACTGGTCGGACAGTACATACAGCTCTTTTCCGAGATTATCCCGTTCAACAAAAAACCCGGCGCAGAGCCATACAGGAAAGCCGCCCTTCAGGGAGAGGGGCGGTGAGCCATGACCATAGAACAGCTTCAGCGTGAAATTCTACGAGGGGAGGTCCTTTATTTGGACAACAACAGAAATGTGGCCGGGGGCGGACTTTACAGGGTGGAGATCATCGCCCAGCTTTTCGGCGTCACCGTCCGCCGCATCCAGCAGCTGACGCAGGAGGGTGTCCTGCCCACAACCGAAACGGTGGACGGACGGCGCTATGACCTCGTGCCGACCATTCAGCAGTATGTCAAATACCTGTCGGACAAGGCATACGGCAAAGACCGCTCCGAAAAAGAGCTTGAACTTCGGGAGCAAAAGATGAAAGCGGACATCGCCCTGAAGGAATCCCAGGGTGAACTGCACCGCCTGAAAACCGACATCGCCGCCGGGAAGTACATAGCGGTGGAGGAAGTCACGATGGACTATGAGCGGTTCTTCGTGACCTTCAAGAATTTTGCCATGAGCCTCCCGGCCCGGCTGACGGATGAAATCAGCGGATACATCGACCCGCTGGAAGCCCGGCGGATCGAAAAAGAACTGCACCAAAAAATCCGCAACCTGCTGGTCGCTTTCGTAGTGGCGGGAGTATCGAAGCAGGATGGCGGCAAGAAGTAGAAGCCCCCGGTTCCGCAAATACCCGGTAGCGCCCTATCAAAAAGCGGCCCTCGAATCCCTGAAGCCCCCGGAGAACATCACGGTCTCGGAATGGGCCGAAAAATACCGGGTGCTGGATTCCAAATCATCGGCCATGCCGGGGCCATGGCGGAATGACAAGACCCCATACCTCGCCGGGATCATGGATGAACTCTGCAACTACGAAACAGAGGAAATCATCTTCGTCAAACCCTCGCAGGTCGGCGGCACGGAGGCCCTGCTCAATATGCTGGGCTGGGCCATTCAGCAGGACCCATCGCCCACCATGTGCGTGTACCCTTCGGATGTTCTGGCAGAGAGCTTGGTGGTCAACCGGTTCCGCCCCATGATCTACGCAGCGCCCACACTCCGGCGGCGGTACCGGGAAAGCGAATCCTCAAAATCAGAGCTTCAATTCGATGGGATGTACCTGAGCATGGTCGGCTCCAACAGCCCCTCCCAGCTGGCCAGCAAGGCGATCCGATTTCTCTTTCTGGATGAGGTGGACAAATACCCCGGCGCATCCAAAAAAGAGGCAGACCCAATCTCGCTGGCCAAAGAGCGGACAAAGACCTTCCACAACCGGAAAATATTCATGACCTCCACCCCTACCCTGAAAACCGGCCACATCTGGAAAGCTATGGAAGGGGCGGATGTCGTAAAGCACTACTTTGTCCCCTGTCCCCACTGCGGGAAATTTATAGAGCTGAAGTGGAAGCAGGTGAAATTTCCCGATGAAGGGATGGGCTACTCGGAGCGGGCAGAGCTGGCCGCATACATCTGCCAGGAATGCGGGGCCATCATTACAGACCAGCACAAGCCGCAGATGCTCCGCTATGGGGAATGGCGGGTAGTGGAGGAACGAGCGAAACCGGCACGGAGGGTGGCCTATTGGATCAATACCCTTTATTCCCCCTTCGTTCGGTTTTCCGAGATGGCAAAGGCATTCCTTACCAGCAAGGATGACCCAGATGCCTTCCAGAACTTCACCAACAGCTGGTTTGCAGAACCGTGGGAGGACACCAAATTGAAAACCAATGCAGACCTTGTGCTGGAGCGCCAAACAGCGCTGCCGGAACTCACGGTCCCGAAGTGGGCAAAGCTCCTGACCGCCGGCGTGGATGTGCAGGAATCCAGCGTCTACTGGTCTATCCGGGCATGGGGAAACCACCTGACCAGCCAGAATATCGCCCACGGCCAAGCGGACAGCTTCGCAGAGGTGGAACACATCATGAACCTGCAGTACCCCCGTGAGGATGGCGGCGATTCGATGGTGGTAGCGCTGGCCCTCATCGACAGCGGTGACAACACCGACCTGGTCTATGATTTCTGTTCAGTGAATGCGGACTGGGCGCTCCCCAGCAAGGGATCGTCCCACCCTATGGATACCCACTTCCGGCTCTCCAAGGTGAACCGCACCGATAGCAAAGCCTACGGCATGAATCTGGTGATGATCGACACCGGGAAGTACAAGGACATGATCGCCGGGCGAATGCGGAAAGAAAACGGGACCGGCAGCTGGATGGTTTACCTCGGATGCGACCGGGAATATGCGGAACAGGTGACAGCGGAACACAAGGTCAGCGTCAAAAGCGGCGAGCGCACCATCCAGAAATGGGTGCTGAAATCGTCCCATGCGGATAACCACTACCTCGATACAGAGGTCTATGCCATGTGCGCCGCCGATGTGCTGGGCGCTCGGTATTTCCATCTGGACGATGCAGAGGTTCAGCCTCGCAAAGAGGCGGAGAAAAAGCCTGATCCAGTCTACGCCCCGGAAGAAAGCTGGATTGGGCAGCATGAATCGTGGATTTAGGAGGCGAGTAATTGTGAACGACTATACAGCGGAACAGCGGCTGGCAGAGGTAAACAAGGCCATTCAGGCCGTCCTGCTCGGCGGTCAGAGCTACAAGCTCGGCAGCCGGAGCGTGACAAGGGCAGATCTCGCCCTTTTGAGGGCCATGCGGAATGAACTGGAAGCAGAGCTGGCAAGCGGCGAATCTTCCATGCTGCTCTCGGATACCTTTGTCGCTGTTTTCGATTCGAGGTGAGCGCATGAACATCATCGACAAAATCATCGGCTGGTTCAATCCGGAGGCCGGGGCAACACGGGAAGCATGGCGGCAGATTATGGAGGAACAGCGCCGCAACTATGATGCCGGGAACGGGAGCCGGCTGAACGCCAACTGGCGGGTATTTAACCAGAGCGCCGAATACACCGACCGGTACAGCCGGGACACCGTCAGGGCCAGAGCCAGGGATCTGGAAAGAAACAGCGATATAGCGAATTCGCTAATTGGCCCATTCGTCCGCAATGTAGTGGGCAAGGGCCTCATCCTTCAGGCCGATACGCCAAGTGAAAAACTGAACGGCGAAATCGAAAAGCTCTGGAAAACATGGTGCAAGAAGCGCAACTGCGATGTGACCGGCACCCAGAGCCTGAATCAGATGCTCCGCATGGCCGTCCGCCGGAAAAAAGTGGACGGCGGTGTCCTTTTTGCGAAGCGCTACACCAAGGGCGGCGTTCTCCCCTTCAAGCTGCAGCTTTTCGAGGTGGATGAACTGGATGCATCGCAGATGGCCCCAAAGCACAAGGGCAACCGGGTGATTGGCGGCATTGAGTACGACCAATACAATGCCCCGGCAGGATATTGGATTCGGCAGTATTCCCTGGACGGGATGAGCATCACGGAGCCGGTATTCCTCCCGGCGGCAGATGTCATTTTTTATTTCAGCAAGCGCCGACCCTCCCAGCTTCGGGAAATGTCGGACATGGCCCAGACCATCACCCGCATCCGGGATGCCAACGAATTCATGACAGCCTTCTCGGTCAAGCAGCGGATAGAGGCGTGCTTCGGCATCGCCATCAAACGCGCTCTGCCGACCGCCGGAATCGGCAGGCCCGGTACCACAACCGTGGGCGGAAAGCAGACCTATGACGGGAAAACCCTTTCCCCCGGCATGATGCTGGAAATGAACCCCGGCGATGAAATCCAAAACATCAACCCGCAAGGGCAATCCACCGATGCATCCGCTTATGTCAAGCTCATGCTCCGCATGATTGGAGCCGGGCAGGGCCTCAGCTATGAGGCCACATCCAGGGATATGAGCCAATGCACCTACTCCAGCGCCAGGCAGGGGCTGATCGAGGACGGGATGACCTACGCAGAGGAAGATGAACTGCTGGCGGAAATTCTGGATGAGATCTATGAAACCTTCATCATTTCGGCGGTTTTGGCCGGGGCGGTTTCCATCCCGGACTTCTGGAATCGAAAGGATGAGTATTTCCGTCATTCCTTCGAGAAACCGCCAAAGGACTGGATCGACCCCAGCAAAGAGGCCACCGCCACCAAGATCGCGCTGATGACCGGCCAAAAGACATTCAAACAGATCGCCGCAGAAAATGGTGCGGATTGGAGAAAGCAGATTGATGACATCTGCGAAGTTTTAGACTACGCCAGAGAGGAACACGGCGTGGATTTAGGAGGTGTAATCCTTGGACAAAAGAAATCGGACGGTCTCTACGAGGACGAACCCGCCGAATCCGCCCCGCCCCCCGGTGGTGGGCAGATTCCCGCCGTTCCCCCAGATGGAGGCCAGAACCCGGAGCCTGACGGCGATGGGGACACGGACGGAGAAGCCGGGGAGGAATGACCGGCGGACGCTGATGGCCGCAACCCTCCAGCGCATGGAGGGAGAAGGAAACGAGCGGAAATTCACCCTTTCCTTCTCTTCGGAGGAACCCTACGAGCGGTGGTTCGGCGTGGAAATCCTGGACCACGGCCCCGGCGCTGTTGATCTGGCGCGGCTGAATGAAATCGGCTGTCTGCTGTTCAATCACAACCGGGATGCCGTGATCGGGAAGGTCAACCGGGCATGGGTAGATGGGAACCGGGGATATGCAGAGGTGGAATTCGACACCGATGAGCAATCCGAAATCATCTACCAGAAGGTACGCAGCGGGACGCTGAAAGGCGTGTCGGTCGGGTACCGGATCGATTCACTTGAGGAAGTAATGGCCGGAAAGACAAGCGCCGATGGCCGCTTTACCGGGCCGTGTGAAATCGCAAGGAAATGGTGGCCCTTTGAGATTTCCATCGTGTCGGTGCCAGCGGATGCCACGGTCGGCGTGGGCCGCGAGGCGGAACAGCCCAGAGCAACCCCTCTGAGTGTCTACGAGAGCCAACTTCAAATCAACAAAAACATCATAGGAGGTTAGAAACTATGGACAAAAAGCAGAAACGCGCAGCGGCCCTGAAGCGCCAGCAGGAACTTGTCAATGCTGCAAAGGCCGCAAGCAGGGAGATGACCGCCGAGGAAACGGCGGAATTCAATACCCTGCAAGGCCAGATCGACCAGCTGAATCGGGAAATCGCTGATGAGGAACGCCAGCAGGGCGGGAATCCTCCCGCACCTCCGGCCCCTTCGGCCGGTGCGCCCACCACGCCCCCGGATCAGCAGCGGGAAATCGAGGAACGCGCCCGGACAGCCGAACGCAACCGGGTGAAGGAAATCTCTGCCATCTGCCGGGATTTCGGGTACGACCCCGGTAAGTACATTGATGACGGCCTCAGCGTGGAGCAGGTCAGGGCCGCAGTGCTGGACGAACTCCGGCGGGACAAAGCCCCTATCGGCACCGGCATTCATGTCACCGACAGCGGCGAGGATGAATTCAGGCGGGATGCCGTGGACGGCCTCCTGCTTCGCGGCGGCGTCCAGGTGGAGAAGCCCAGCAATGGCTCGGCGCAGTTTGCCGCCATGTCCCTGCGGGATCTGGCAATTACCTGCCTGGAGCGCTCCGGCGTTTCCGGCGCTCGTTACATGAGCAGCGATGAGATTCTGCGGGAGATTTGCACCCGGCAGTATTACAACCCCACCGCCGCATTCCCCACCATCCTCGACAACGCCATCAACAAGGCGTATGTGGAGGGCCACCGCACCGCCGCCGTGACCTTTGACCTTTGGACCCGCAAGGGCAGCCTGAAGGACTTCAAGATTCATGACAACAACTATCTGGCCGGTCCTATCGGGGATTTTCTGGAAGTGCCGGAGGGCGGCGAACTGAAAGGCGATAAGCCCACCGATGCCAAACTGCCCACCCGTCAGATCAGGACCTACGGGAAACAGTTTACTTTGAGCCGCCAGGCATTCATCAATGATGACATTGATCTGGTAACCCGCATCCCGGCCAGACACGCCGCCGCTGCCCGGAGAACCATCAACACCCAGTGCTATCGGATTCTCCTGAACAATCCCAACATCTACGATGGCACCCCGCTCTTCAGCGCAGCCCACAAGAACCTGTTGAAAACCGGGACCGGCATCACCCAAGAGGCGGTGCAGGCCATGATCATGGCGCTGTCCACCCAAAAGGATGAATTCGATCAGCCCATCATCGTGCGCCCCGGCAAGATCATTGTTCCCGCCGGTCTGACCTTTGACATCTACACCCTGTTCAACAGCCCCACCATCCACACCGAGGGCAACACCCAAGCGGTGAATCCCCTCTACGCCTACAAGGATATGCAGATCGTGGAGGACCCCACCATCAACGCCCTGTGCGGCGGCTTCGGGAATGTGATGCCTTGGTTCATGACCGCAAACAGCGCCGACACCGCCTTCATTGAGGTGGACTACCTCAACGGGCAGGAGGTGCCGACCATCCGCCGGATGGAAACCCCCAGCCAGCTGGGCTTTGTCTGGGACATCTACCTCGACTGGGGCATCAATGTGATGGACTTCCGCGGGGCCATCAAGAATCCCGGCAAAATCATCAACAGCCCTCTGGGGCAGTGAGAAAGGAGTAAAGAGCAATGGCTGAATATCTGCAGAGAGGGGAAGCGCTGGACTACACCAACGCAACCGACAATCTCATCCCGCACGACACGGTCGTAGCCCTGAAGGATCGCATCGGCGTGACCGGCTGCCCCATCCCTCCCGGCAAAACCGGCAGCCTTCATATGATCGGCGTTTTCGAGATCAAAAAGACTGGCACCGCCGCCATTGCCATGGGCCAGACCGTCTACTTTGACGGGACCGGCATCACCGATGTGGTTGGGGAAGGCTCGATCAAGGCCGGGTATGCTGCCGCCCCCGCCGATGCCGCCGGGGCCTCGGTGCTGGTAAGCATCAATGGCTGATCTGGTCGCTCTCGATTTCATCCAGGTCGGATTCCACCGCTTCGGGCCGGGGGACATTCTCCCCTCGGACAACCCGATGCTGGTATCTGCCTGGGTGGAGAGCGGCTCGGCCATATGGCGTGACGGCGATCCCCCCGCATGGGTACCGGCCAAAAGAGCAGCGGCGGAACCCGGACTTCCCGGTATTGCCGTAGGCGGTGAGCTGACCGGGGACGATCTGGCCGGTAAAATTCCGATGACAGAGCAAAGGAGGCGGCCGCTTTGGAAACCCCAACCTTCAAAGAACTCCTGAAAGCGGATGTCCACAACATCTTCCTCAACCCGGCGGAATTCGGGGAGAGGCACCGGGTAAACGGCAAGATCATGGTGATTGTGCTGGATGACATGGAGAACATCGAGCGGGAAAAGAAGATGAAATCCAACATGGACGGCATCTACACCCGCCAGCTGCTCTTTTATGTCGCAGCGGATGATTTCGGAGAGCCGCTCCCCGGACAGGATACCTACCTGCAACTGGACGGCGGCACTTATAAGGTGGTGGATGCCACCGATGAGTGCGGCATTTATGCCATTACACTGGAGGCGAACCGCAGCCGATGATTGCCATCACAGCAGACCCCCAAGACCTGGAACTCGTTCTCTCAAAACTGGAGGGCGCAAAGAAGCAGGCTCCCAAAGCCATACGCACTGCCCTAAACGATACGGCGGTCACGGCCCGGAAACTGCTGGCCCAGCACGCGCAAAAGAGATATACCGTCAAGGATGCCGGTTTCAATAAGCATACCAGAGTCAGGAAAGCAACCCTTTCTAAACTTGAGGCGGCAATCAGTGTGCAGGGCGCACCAATGACACAGCCCCGGTATCACACAACCGCTCCCAAGAGCGGCGTGAAAACAGAGGTGCTGAAAGGATCTGGCCTTCAGGAATTGGTGAACCAAGCCGGAAACAAAGCATTCCTTCAGACCGGGAACAACGGGAACCGGCTCGTGCTTCAGCGAACCGGGAAAGGAAGAACGCCGCTTCACTCGGCGCATGGCCCGTCTGTTTCCAAAATGCTGGAAAAGGTCTATCAGGGCGGCAAGATCACCGATGAAGGGCTGAGGGAGGATATCCTCAAAATTTACCAGGACAACCTGAGAAAACAAATTGAACGGATGGTGACGGCATGAACGCGAGAGAACTCCAAACCGTTGTCAAGGATGACCTGCAGGCGCTTTTTGAGGGGCGCACCTACAAAGCGCCGCCCCCTAAAATCCAGGGAACCCCGGAATTCAATCTGGAGGAATACGACCCGGAAAAGCCCCCGGAGGAACCGGCAGCCGACCCCATCATGGAAAAGCTGGGTGTTTATGAGCAAGACCTTCCCATCCGGGAAAAGGGGGCGGATGATCCGTTCCCGTACATCATCGTCCGGCTTTCCAAGGGCGGCATCGCTACCCCGGTAGCCCCGCACAAGGTAGATATTTTTCTCCTGATCGGCATCTATGACAACGACAAGCGCAACATCGGCCACAAAACCGTCCTGGAAATCATCGAGGACATCCAAAAGCACTACGAGAAACACCCCACCCTCTGCGGCGGGGCGTTTCAGTTTACGGACCCGTTCACATGGGTGCTGCAGGATGAGCCAAGCTACCCGTACTTTTACGGCGGGTGTAATCTCTCCTTTAACCTTGCCGCACCCCGGACAGAAAGCAGGTTCACATGAAAACCATGTATGTCGGCCCCACGATTCCGAGTGTGGCCACCCGCAACACCGTCTACGAGGAAATGCCGGAACCGCTGAAAAAGGCCGCAAAGGCATTCCCGTATTTGGCCGGCCTGTGCGTCCCCATTTCAGAGCTTAGGAAAGCGCTGGATGGAATCCGCAAACGGGACGGCCATATTTACCGACTTTATACCAAAGCGCTGGCAGACAGCGCAGAAATTCAGAAAGGAGCGAATGAGTAATGCCTTACCAGCACGGCGTAAGGGTGCTTGAACAGGCCACAAGCATCGTGGCCCCTATCTTGGGGACCGCAGGGCTTCAGGTAGTTTTCGGCACCGCACCCATCAATCTGGCGGATGATCCCTACAAGGTCACCAACACCCCCCTCATTGCCTACTCGTGGGCAGAGGCGGTCAAGCAGCTGGGATACTCGGCGGACTACAAAAACTATACGCTTTGCGAGGCCATGTACGCCAGTTTTCAGCTGATCGGCGTGGCCCCTGTTATTTTCATCAATGTCCTCGACCCCAAAAAGCACAAGAAGAAAAACGAGGCCGCAACCGTCCCGGTAGAGGAAATGGAGGCCGTGGTTCCCATCACCGGCATTCTGAAGGATACCGTGACCGTCAAGATGAAAGGTGCGGACGAAGAATCCGAGGATACCCCGCTGGGCTTTGAAACCGACTATCTCCTGAGCTTTGACGATGACGGCAATCTGCTGGTTACCCTGATCGCCGGGGGCGCAGGGGCAGCCGCCAAAGCACTGGTGGTGGAATCCACCTCCATCGACCCGACCGCGGTAAAGCCCAGCGACATCATCGGCGCAAGTGCGACCGGCGGCGCAAAGGGCTTCGAGGTTCTCCAGCAGATCTATCCCAAATTCGGCATGACCCCCGGCCTTCTGCTGGCCCCCGGCTGGAGCCATATCCCGGATGTGGGCATCGTCCTCGCTGCGAAATGCGAGGAAATCAACGGCTACTTCACCTGCGAATGCCTCATCGACATTGACAGCACCGCCGATGGATGCACCGCATACAGCGACATCAAGGTGGCCAAAGAGGCGGCTGGGTGCGTTTCCGCCCATGCCATGGCCCTCTGGCCCTGCATCGCCGTAGGCTCCCATTGGTTCTGGTACAGCGCCATCATGGGGGCGCTGATCGCAAAGGTCGATGCGGAAAACGATGATGTGCCGAACCTTTCCCCCTCCAACAAGCTCATCGGAGCGACCGGCACCGTGCTGGCCACCGGAGAGGAAGTGCTGCTGGATCAGGTGCAGGGCAACGCCGTGAACAGCTTCGGCGTAACCACTGCCATCAATGTCAACGGCTGGCGGACCTGGGGCAACAACAGCGCCGTCTACCCGGCCAGCACTGACCCCAAGGATCGCTGGTTCTGCTGCCGCCGGTTCTTCAGCTGGTGGGGGAACAGCTTCATCCTGACCTACTTCCAGAAGGTCGATAACCCGATGAACCCCCGCCTCATCGAAACCATCGTGGATTCCGAGAATATCCGTGGTGCGTCCTATGTTTCCCAGGGGAAATGCGCCAGAGCGGAAATCGTCTACAACGCAGACGAAAATCCGGTGACGGATCTGCTGAACGGAAAAATCACTTTCCATCAGTACCTGACCCCCTATCCCCCGGCGGAGGACATCCTGAACATTCTGGAATTCGACCCGAACGCCCTGAGCGATGCATTAGGAGGTTGATGAGAAATGGCAATCGCAGGAATTCCCGAAGTAATTCGGGACTTTAACCTGTACCTGACCGGCAACAGGCTGGGCGGTACCACCGGGGAAGTGGCGATCCCTGACTTTGAATCCACCACGGCCACCACCTCCGGGAACGGAATCCTCGGTGAGTACGAGGCCATCGTGGTCGGCCATTACGGCAGCATGGAACTGGAAATCCCCTTCCGGTGTATCTGCGAGGATTACTTCGCCGGAATCAATCCCTCCAGCGCCGTGGAGCTTATGCTCCGGGGCAGCATCCAGTACACGGTCAAAGCCACTCAGGACGCAGACGAAATGGGGATGCGTGTGGTGGTTCGAGGCCGGTGCAAGAAAATCGCCATCGGCACGGTGAAGCAGCGTGAGGGCATGGACAGCGCCATCACCCTCGAACTGACCTACATCATGATCGAGATGGACGGGCAAAAGCGCCTGGAGCTTGACAAGCTCAACGGCGTTTTCAAGGTCAACAATGTGGATATGCTGGCGAAAACCCGCCAGCTCACCTGATAGGAGGAAAGCACTATGAGCAACGCAACAGAAAAAACCACCGTCACAGCAACCCCGGAAACCCCCGCCGCCGAGAGCGACACGCTGATCAAATTCAGCAAGCCCTATGTTTTCGAGGGCCAGACCTACACAGAAATCGATCTGGCCGGTTTGGAAAATCTGACCGCAAGGGACATGATCGATGCCGAAAAGTACCTGTTCAAAAGCGGCATCATCTCCCCGCTGCCGGACCAGACCTCGGAGTATATCTGCTTCATCGCCGGTCGGGTGGCCGGTCAGCCGGTGGAGTTTTTCAAGGGGCTTCCCCCGAAAGACATCACACGGGTGAAAAACAAAGTGTCCAGTTTTTTCTACGGCGAGGATTAAGGCCGGGTGACGGGGAGGCGCTCCGGGACATCTGTATGCATCTGGCCATTTCCCTCCATTCGGATTACATCCAGTTTCAGCGGATGCCAATCCATGAACTTCTGGAAACGGTCAATGCATTCAAAAGGGCGGTGACAGCAGCGAATGGCAAGCGCAAAAAGTAAAGAATACCAGCTCGCAATCAAAATCGCCGGTCAGGTGTCCTCCTCGTTCAACAGCGCCATCGGAGAAGCAGAGGGCAAGCTGACAAACCTCGGCACTGTAGCGAAACAGGCGGCGGCGGTAGCAGCCGCCGCCTGGGGCGCTCTGCAGGTCGGACAGTTTATCTCGGACGCGGTCGGTACATACGGAGAGTTTGAACAGGCAATGGCCAATACCTCCGCCATCGCCGGCGCCACGGGGGAACAGTACGATGCCCTCCGGGCGGCGGCTTTGGAGATGGGAAAGGCAACGACCAAATCTGCCTCCGAATGCGCCGATGCCCTCGGCTACATGAGCCTCGCCGGATGGAGTGTGAATGATTCCATCGCCAGTCTGGAACCCATCCTCCGGCTCTCGGAGGCAACACAGATGGATCTGGCCCGCTGCTCCGATCTTGTAACGGACAGCATGAGCGCCCTCGGACTGGGGGTCCAGGACCTGCCCAAATACCTCGATGTGGCCGCACAGGCCAACAACAAATCGAACCAGACAGCAGAGATGCTGATGGAGGCTTACATCGGCGTGGGCGGCACCCTCAAAAATCTCCGGGTGCCGATTCAGGAGTCCGGCGCAGCGCTCGGTGTTCTGGCCAACCGGGGTATCAAAGGCTCCGAGGCAGGAAATGCTTTGAACGCCGTCCTTGTGAATCTTACTACCGGCACTGGACAGGCCGGGAAGATGATGGAACAACTCGGCATATCCGCATTTGACAGCGCCGGAAACTTCATCGGTTTGCAGGAAACCATCCAGCGGGTGTACGAGGCCACAAAGGATATGACAGAGGCAGAGCGCAACGCCGCCCTCGCCGCAATCGGCGGGAAGCAGCACACCGATGCGCTAAACGCTCTCATGTCCGGCCTGACCACCACCACGGCAGAGGGTGTCACCGAATGGAATGCGCTCACACAGGCCCTCTACAATTCGGACGGCGCACTCGGCACCATGGCCGACACGGTCACCAACACATGGCAGGGCGCAACAGAACGCCTGAAATCCGCCATGGATGACCTGAAAATCAATCTGGTTTCCACCTTCGCCCCATACGCAACAGCCGCCATCAATCAGGTGGCGGAATACATCCCGCATATCACGACAGCGGTCACGGCAGCGGCGCAGAGTTTCACAGAAAAAGCCCTGCCGCACATCATCGCATTCAAGGATCGGGCGGTGGAGCTTTTCGGCATGGCTTCCAGCGGCATCGGTCAGGTGGTCAGTGAACACAGCGCCACCTTTGATAAGCTGGGGGAATTGGCCTCCAGAATTGGCGCATTTTTCGCAGACCTGAAGGTCAATGGAGAGCCGGTTCTCGACTTCATCGCAGGGACAGCGCTTCCGGCCATTGTGGACGGCGCTCTGAATCTGGTGGACCGGCTGGCAGACCTCGGTATTTTCCTCACAGAGCATAAGACCCTCGTGCTGGCCATCATCGCGGCCTACGCAGGATTCAAGGGCTTGACTGCCCTCTCCAACCTCGGCGGCAAGATCACAGCAGCGACAAAGACGCTTGAAGCCTTCCAGCAGGTGACGAAAGGCACCAGTCTGGTGACTTCCGTCCTGAACGGGAAGCTCCCGGCAACCTCGGCGGCTTTTGGGGTACTGACAGGGAAAATCAAGCTGACAGAGCTGGCCACAGAGGCTGTAAAGGGAAAGCTGTCCGCTTTCACGGGCGGCTTTAAGGCAATCGGTTCCTTGGGAAAAACGGCTTTTTCCGGCTTGAAAAGCGGTGTCCTTGCCTTTGGCGGTGTGCTCAAGAGTATCGGGGCCAGCATTATGTCCTTCATGGCCACCAACCCGGTCGGCTGGGTGATTTTAGCCATTGCCGCCGTGATCGGCATTGTGGTTCTGCTCTACAACAAATGCGAGTGGTTCCGCGAAAAAGTGGATGCCATCATCGCAGCGGTCAAGGTTTACCTTCAGGCATTCTGGGAAAAGGCAAAAGTGGTTTTCCAAAATATCTGGGAAACGGTCAAAGAGGTTTGGGCAAAGATAGCCCCCTACCTGCAGGCGGCATGGAATACGATTGTAAGCGCCGTTTCGGCGGTTATTTCCTTTTTCCAGACCAATGTCCTGCCGGGAATCCGGGCGGTCTTGACCTCCATTGGCAAGGCGTTCTCCGCCGCTTGGGAACTGATCAAAACCATCTGGGATTTTGTAAAGCCCTATTTTCTCGCCATCTGGGAAGCCATCAAGGCTATTTTCGGCGTAGCGGTCAAGGTTCTCGGCGGCTTTTTCAAGGCGGCGTGGGAGAGAATCAAGCTGGTCTGGGCTGTGGTTTCCCCGTGGTTCTCTACCATCTGGGAATACATCAAGGCTGTCTTTTCGGTGGTCGGAGCCGTGCTGGGCGGATTTTTCAAGACCGCATGGGAAACCATCAAGGGCATCTGGAACACAGCTGTCGCGTTTTTCCAAGCGGTATTTGACACCATCGCCGGGATTTTCAGTGCGGTAAAAGCCGTGCTGCATGGCGATTTTGCAGGGGCATGGGAGGCCATCAAGGGCGTTTTCTCCAGCTGGGGCAATTACTTCCAGACCCTCTGGGACAGCATCAAGAATATTTTCGGAGCTGTGGGCGAATGGCTCGGCGGCGTGTTCTCAGCAGCATGGAGCGGCATCGGGAATATAACAAGCACAGCGCTGGAATCCCTGAAAGGCTCCATCAACGCAATCGGTACCTTCCTCCAGGAAAAGGTGCCATTCCTGGGGGCCATTTTCACCGGCTGGGCCTCCAGCATTACCGCTGCCATTGACAACATCAAGGCAGTCTTCGGCGGGATCATCGAGTTTATCCAGAATGTGTTCTCCGGCAACTGGAGTGCCGCATGGCAAAACATCGTGGATATTTTCAGCAACATCTTCGGGGCCATCGCCAATCTGGTAAAAGCCCCGATAAACGGTGTGATTTCCGCCATCAACTTCATCCTGGAAAAAATCAACAGCATTTCCGTCACAATCCCGGACTGGGTGCCGGGCGTGGGCGGGAAACAACTCGGCTTTAATCTTCCGACTATTCCGCAGCTGGCAGAGGGCGGTGTTGTAAACCAGCCCACCCTGCTGGAAGCCGGGGAGGCCGGGACAGAGGCCATCATCCCGCTGTCGGAGCTTTGGGGCCAGATGCACGGCCTCATGGAAGATGCCATGAGAAGCAGCAATGTGATCCCAATCACAGACCTGCTGGCCGAACTTCGCGGAAACAGGGACAATCCGCCGCCGCAGGACGGCGGGAACGGCCAGCCTCCCATCGTGATCCACTACCAGCCGCAATACCATTTTGAGGGTGAAGCCCCCAGCCGTGAGGATTTGGAGGCGGCGGAAAGAATGTCCCAGGAAGAATTCAACCGTATGGCAAAACAATGGTTGAAAGACATCGACCGGACAAAACTCGCATAGGAGGGGCAGCCATGAAAACCACAAGCACCATCATGGGGGATACCTGGGACACCATCGCCCTGCGGATTTATGGCAATGTACTGAGGGCGCAGGATTTGATGGAGGCCAGAGAAAACCGTCCCCTCCTCGATTATCAGGTATTCCCCGCCGGGGTGACGGTGGCCATCCCGGAAATAGAGGAAACAACCGCCACCGATGACCTGCCAGAATGGAGGAAATAGTATGCTCCCGCGACAGGCAAATGTATCCCTGCTTTACAACGGCGCAAACGCCTCCGGGCAGATTGCCCCCTATCTGGCTTCATTCCAGTACACGGATGTGGCCTCCGGCTCCAGCGATAAAATCAGCATCCAGATAAACGACCGGGATCACCGATGGATTGGCGCATGGTTCCCCCAAAAGGGGGACCTGCTACAGCCCACCATCCAGACCTTCAACTGGTGGGGGGACGGGCAGAATTCCAGATTCCCGTGCGGTACCTTCCGGGTGGATGATTTCAGCTTTGCCGGAGGCCCTATCCGCCTGAGCCTGGATGCCGTGGCAGTCCCCGCTGACAACAGCGGATTCAAGGCCACCAAGCGGACGGAAACCTACGAAAAGACCACCCTGCAGGAAATCGGGCAGGCCATCGCAGACCGGTCCGGCATCTCCCTGTTTTTCGATGCCAGCGACATCGCCATTCAAAAGGTCGAGCAAAATAACCAGAATGACTGTGAATTTTACTGCGGCCTGGTGGAGAAATTCGGCCTCGCCCTGAAGATTTACAACAGCAGGATAGTGGTCTTTTCAGAGGGGACCTATGAGGCCAAAAAGGCAAAGGCCATCCTTACCCCGGCGGACTTTGAACCGGGCTGGTCGTGGAATACCCAGACCACCGGCACCTATACCGGGGTAAAGTACCAGTACACCAACAGCGACAAAAACAAGACCTTCACCGTGACCGCTGGGGGCGGTGACAGAATCCTCGAATGCAACGAACCGGCGGATAACCTGACTGAAGCGACCGCAATAGCGCTGGCCGCTTTGAACAAGGCGAACCGGGGGATGACCACCATGAGCATCACCATGATGGCCATGCCGGGGCTGATTGCTTCGGACTGCGTGGAAATCCGCGGCCTGAAAAGACTTTCCGGTAAATACTTCATCGAGCAGATCACCCACAGTCTGGGGAGCGGTTATAAGATGGCCCTGGAACTTCGGCTGGTGGAGCCGCTCATCACAGAGGCGTCCTCCATTTCCTGCGACTTTGAGAAAGAGAAGCAGGGCAGCCAAAGCGGCGGGTCCTCCGGCGGTGGTTCAGGCTCAACTCCCGGCACACCTGCAGGGCTACCCCAAAAGGGGGAACTGTACACGGTTACCAGCGATAAGAAGGGCTACTACACAGCCGCAGAGGCGGCGGCAGGATCGCCGCTGCCTGGACATCCGACCGGGATGTGCCATCCCGGCACCTACTGGGTGTTCAATGTTTCAGGGGGAATGCTGAACCTCAGCACAGTAAAGACGGTTCCGGGCAACTGGATCAATCCCGGATAGGAGGCGGCGCATGGAAAAGGACTACCTGAGAATCGGGAAAATCTCCAGCATTAACTACCCAAACGGCACCGCCAGAATCACCTACGAGGATAAGGATGACAGCACCACCTCGGAGATGCCCTTCCTGGTGCTGGGGCGGCAATACTGGCATCCAGAGGTAGGCGAACAGGTGCTGGTGGCCCACCTTTCCAACGGCACCTGCGCCGCCGTTATTTTGGGGACGGTATGGCACGATGGCCATAGGCCCATAGAGGGCTTCGAGGGCCTGGACCGCCGGGATTACTGCAACACCCCAGGAAAAGCGGTGGAACGATACGATGAGAAATCGGAGGATTACACCCTGCGAATTGCCGGGGATATGACACTCGGCTCCACCAAGAGCATGACCTTCATGGTGGGCGAAAATGCCGCCATCCAAATCAGCGAGAGCGGCGCGGTCACGGTGATCACTTCGGACACGATCACGGTCACCGCACCCAAAATAAAAGCCACTGTCCCGGAAATCGAAATCAAGGCGGAAACCGGGATCAACATAGACACCCCGGCCATCAAGGTGACTGGGGATGTGATAGCCGGGACGATCAGCCTGCAGAAACACATCCACGATGGGGACAGCGGCGGTGAAACCTCAAAACCAAAGGAATAGGAGGCGGCTCATGGCTATCGGAAACTGGGGAACGGATGTGGTGTTCAGTGTGAGCGACCAGCGGGTGCTGACCTTCAGCGACATGAACCACACGGTCGGCTCCAGCTGGGCAATGCACAGCCGCATGGGCCTGAAAGACCAGACAGAATACCTCCGGCCAAACCTCCAAAAGCTGACCTTCACCATTACCCTCGACTGCAACTACGGCGTGAGGCCGAGAGCCATCCTTGATATGCTGGCCAGACACGCCGAGAGGGGCGATGTTTATGCCTTTGTGGTCGGCGGCAAGCGGGTAGGCCGATACCGGTGGCGGATCACCGATCTAAGCGAGGCATGGGAGGTGGTCTACAACCGGGGAGAACTGGCACGGGCAAAGGTCAATGTGACCATGGAAGAATACATCTGAGGGGAGGAAAAGCCGCATGGATTTGTCAGGAATCGAAATCTCGTTCAATTACGGGGACAGCAGCGAAGCAGAGCGCAAAGAGATCATCCGCAATGTGCAGACCCTCCTGACAACGCCGGTAGGCACCTGCCCCCTTTACCGCGATTTCGGCCTTGATGTCACCTACCTGGACTACCCGATGGATCTGGCGCAAAACCTCTTTGCCGTAGCGGCCATGGAGGCGGTAGAGCGCTGGGAGCCGCGGGTAATCGTCACAGAGGTCACCTTCGAGGCGGACGCAAACGGACATCTGAAAGCAAAGGTGGTGATCGCAAATGCCAGATAGCCTTTTAAGGTCGGTCTTTGACCTGCCGGATGTTTCCTTCATTGACGGGGACAGGCTGGATGCAATGATGCAGAGGCTGGTGACCAACTATGAGCAGAAATATAAAGAGGTCACCGGAAAGACGGTCAGCCTTGGAGCGGCAGACCCGGCCCGGATTCAGCTGTACGCCATCGCCCTCGACCTTTACCAGATCGAGCAGTATGTGGACAGGGCCGGGAAGCAGGACCTGCTGAAATACAGCTACGGCGAATTTCTGGACAACCTCGCCGGGAACCGGCGTGTCATCCGCCAGCGGCCGGCAGCGGCCAGAACCACGATCCGCTTCACCCTCTCGGAAACCAGGGATCACGCCATCGGTATCCCGGCAGGTACCCGGCTGACCAATGGCAATGGCGTGTACTTCCAAACAGAGGAATATGCCGAAGCCGCCGCCGGTTCCAAGTATGTGGATGCAGAGGCTGTCTGCACCACTCAGGGCATAGGGGGCAACGACTTCCTCAAAGGGCAGATCAACATTCTGGTAGACCCGCTGCCCTATGTCGAGAGCATCGAAAATATCACCGATACCGCCGGGGGGACAGACCTCGAAGATGACCTGAGCCTCGCAGAGCGGACATACCTCGCCCCCTCCGGGTACAGCACGGCGGGGCCGCAGGACGCTTATACATTCTGGGCAAAGACCTACAACACCGACATCGGCTCCGTGCTTCCCACAAGCCCTGAACCAGGGGAGGCGGTGATTTACATCCTGATGCGGGACGGCTCCATGCCGGGTGAAGAAGTAATCCGCGGCTTGGAGAACTTCTACCAGGACGAAAGTATTCGCCCCATGACAGACCTTGTGAGCGTTTCCGCACCGGATGAAAAGCCCTTCGACATAGAACTGACCTATTACATCGCCCGCTCCAATCAGGCATCCGCAACTGCCATACAGGCAAGAGTGGATGCCGCCATTCAGGACTTCATCTCTTGGCAAACGACCGAAATCGGCAGGGACATCAATCCGACTGAATTGATCCGCCGGGTGCGGGAAGCAGGGGCCAAACGGGTGCTGCTCACCTCCCCGGTCTTTGCCACAGTGCAGGAAACAGAGGTAGCAAGGCTGGGCAGCAAAAAGGTGACATACGGGGGGCTGGAAGATGACTGACCTCCGCAACGGCCAAATCACTGACCTGCTGAGCAACAGCATGAGGTACAACCCGGAAACCATCTCCATCGGATATGCCATCCGGCAGGAGAAACAGCGCATCATGGCGCTGGCAGACCGCACCCGCCTTATGTCGGCCATTGACAGCCTGGACGAAAGGATTCTGGACTATCTCGCCGTGGAGCTGCGCTCCCCTTTTTACCGGGACAACTACTCCATCGAATCCAAAAGAGCGCTCATCAAAGGGACGCTGGCTTTTTACGGCATCATGGGAACCCCCAAGGCAGTCAACGAGATGCTGAGTACCGTGTTCCCCGGCAGCTACATCGAGGAATGGTACACCTATGGCGGGGAGCCGTACCATTTCCAGGTAATCCTCGAAACCTCACGCTTTAGGGAACGAGCCAACGCATCGGAAATCCGCAGGGCGGTAAACCAGTGCAAGCGCCTGACCGCTCACATGGACGGCCTCATTTACCAGTGCAATATCGGAATCACCATTAAGACCAAAGGCCACGGCTACCAATACCGCAGCGCCTGGACCGGCAAGCCCTATGCAGGTACCGTCCCGTGGCGCAGCACCCGTGGAGGGCTGGAACACAGCGACCTGGAAATCGATACTGCCGCCGAGGGGTATGCTTACGATGCCCCGATGAATGGCACACAGCCCTATCGCAACACCCGCGGGGGATTGGATCACAGCGACCTGCAGGTGGATAGTGCCGCCAAAGGATGGAACTACACATCGGCCTCTGCCGGACAGGCAGAGGCCGGTACCATTCCATGGCGCAGTACCAGCGGCGGTGTGGCGCAAAGCGGGGTGGAAATTGCTCCACAGGCAGATGGGTACCCTTACGATTCTGCACCTGCAGGAACACAGCCAAACCGATCCACCCGTCCCGCTTTCGGGGATGGCGGCGTAGAGGTTGACACGGTGACTGACGGTTTCAGATATACTTCCGAGGCAGCAGGGCGCATAGAGGCCGGGACGGCCCCTCAGCGCTCCACAGGGGGCGGCATAGGTGATGGAGGGATAACCGTCACGCCGGACACCAAAGGCTGGCCCTACGCCGCCACAGCGGCTGGGACAGAGCCTCGGCGCTCTACCTCCGCCGAGCTTCGGGAACACGGCCTCCTTCTGGATGCAGAGGGCAAGGGTCACCCGTACACATCCGTCCCAGCTGGACAAGCAGAGGCGGGAACTGTGCCGCAAAGGTCGATGTCCCTCACCCCAGAGGATGAGGGCATCAAAATCTCCGCAACGGCAAAGGGCTGGCCCTACACCACCCCGGCCAGTGGCCAAATGGAGGCTGGGACAACCCCGGATCGTTCGACCGGCGGCGTGGAAATGGCCGGCGCATTTTTCACAGAGGCAGATGGGGAAGGCTTTCATTACCGGGTGCCGGTATGCGGGACTTCCTACTGTAAATCCAAATCTCGGAAAGGAGGCAAAGCAAAATGCTGACCGAAAAGGCAATCGAAGGGTACAAGGTGTACACGGAGCGAACCATCTCCTATGCCCGGTACCGCCTCGGCTCCACCTGGCATACGGCGCAGATCAGCCGCAAAGAACGGATGAAGGATGGCAGGGTGGCGGTCTACTTCCCCATCATCCCGCAAACCACAGAGGAAGTGACCATCACCACCGTCCAGCTTTACGACAAAAGCGGTGCGCTCTGGGCGGAAAAGGCAGAGGACATCAAAATCGAAAGTGTGCAGGAGGGCGTCCTCTACCGCTTCACATTCGACCTGCACGAAGATGAGGAGGGAACTTAAACCATGTACAGGCAAACCAGATGGGAGGATCGGGTGACGGAATACGAGGACCGCTACCGCGAAACCTCAAATCCGGATGGTACCTTCACCCACACAGAGGTGCCGGGGGAAATCATCCAGGAAGGAACTCCGCAAAACCAGACCAACTTCAACAACATGGAGAATGGCATCCAGGATGCCACCATGGCGGCGCAGATTCTCGCATGGGCGAACTTCCACCAGCAGCGCCACAACGATGAGCATGAGGCCAGCGTGGATGCTGAAATCAAAGGGGAACTGCATGAGATCACCCTGACCAATACCCAGCGGTACCCCTTTAACTCCAGCGTGGACAGCCCCCGCACCGTTGCCATGATCCAGACCCGCCGAAACCTGTTTTACAGCGTAGAGGCTGAGGTCTTGGAGAGCGATGGGCAGGTGGGCGAAATTATCGTCAGCGACAAAGCCCTGAACGGCTTTAAAATCGCATACACAGGTAGCGGTTCCAGCGTAACGCTGGCCGTCAGAATCAAAGGAGGAATGACCTAATGGCAACCGCAAAGAAAAATGTGCAGGTGGTCGAGAAGAACACCGGCACCAAAATCGACTGGAAGCAGAGCGGGAACAAGCTCATCTTCGGGGACGATGACCTCTCCATCAGGTGCGACACCCGCCAGCGGGACTGGCCCGTGCAGGTGGACATCTGCGCCGATGAGGATAGGAATCTGGTGATCGGCGTGGGCAAGGGCCGCTATTATGTGGCTCAGGTGGAAATCCCGCCCATCGCCTATGTCGAAACTGAGATCGAGGCCGCAGAGGGTGAGGATGCCGCTGGCGGCACGATGGACGGCGAGAACCGCAGCAGCGTCAAGCGTGAGGCACTGCCGCTGGATATGAGCGAGGTCACCCTGATTCTTTGGAGCGTGGATGATCTGCCGCTGGCAAAACAGTAAGGGAGGAATTACATCATGGCTAATTTTGATTTGACAGGTCTGGCCCTTTCCATGGTCTGCCCGACCAATAAGCTGATCACCGATGACCGGGGGCTTCCCGGCGTTTATGTGGAACGCGCTGCTCAGCCGCTGAGTGCGCTTCTGGCAGGCGGGGATAGCAGCATCCACCCCGCATTCCTGATCAACGGCATCCAGCATGACAAGATCGCCATCGGCAAATTCCAGGCAAAGACTCACAGCAACCGTGCATACAGCCTCCCCGGCGAGGACCCGACCACTTACATCACCTTCGATGCCTCGGTGCAGGCTTGCAAAAACAAAGGGGACGGCCACCATCTCATCACGGCGGCGGAGTGGGCGTTCCTTGCCCTGCTGGCGAAGAAGAATGGAACGATGCCCAAAGGCAACAACAACTATGGGAAAGATGCGTCCGAAACGCTGAAAATCGCTATCCCCACATCGAAGGATAACAACGGCGCAACCTGCCGGGTAGCCACAGGCACCGGACCGGCCACATGGAGCGATACCGGGGACATTTCCGGCATTTATGATTTGAACGGCAACATCTGGGAATGGGTATCCGGGATGCGGCTGGTCAAAGGCGAACTGCAGGTGATTCCTTACAACAATGCCGCCGATCCGGAATGCGATACCAGCGCCGCTTCTACCCAGTGGAGGGCCATCAACGCCGCCGCCACCAATTACAATGACCTCTTCATTGCGCCGAACGGCCAGGGTACCACAGCTGGTAGCGTGAAACTGGACTTTGTTTCCAACCACTGGCAGTGGGCGGTGACAATCACCAGTCAGAGCGACAGCAGCCGGAATGCCCTCTTTGCCAGCACAACAGCCCTGGGGCTTTCGGATTTCACCAAGAAGTATATGCAGGCGATGGCCCTTCTCCCGGAGGATGGCGCAACAGCGGATGACTACGCTGGGGATAACTTCTGGGGTAATAACGGTGCTGACGAACGGCTTCCTTTGCGCGGCGGC
>NZ_KE159668.1:362514-395750 GCF_000403395.2 Anaerotruncus sp. G3(2012)
TCCCGCGCGGGCACTCCGCTGCGGGTGTTGGTTTCCGCGCCGCTTTTGAAAATCTGCAATCTGGTTCTTGAGATCTGGTTTCCGCCGCGGTAGCGGCGGTTTTCCCCTTCGGGGTCTTTGACCCCGAAGGGGTCGCGAAATTTTGAAAATTGGGGGCTGGTTTTTATCGGCAATTTGTGGTAGAATATTTAGACAAAAATCGAGGGGAGGGTGAAAATGCCGGATGATCAAGAACTGACAGAGGCACCGGATGGGCAGGAAACGATCAAGGTGAAAAAAGACCTGCTGGTGCAGCAGAAAATCTACGACATGATCCTCTATGCATACCCTGCCTTGGAGCAAATGCCGAAATCTCAAAAATTCAGTCTGGCCCAAGACATGAAGCACTGCATGGACAAAATCATGCGGCTGACGATTGCGGCCAACAAGAAGTACACAAAGCGCACCACCCTTCAGGAACTGGATGTCGAGATAGCGGCGCTCAAGGTTTACCTTCGGATTGCCTATGACCTGAAATACCTGCCGCCCAAGAAATACGAGGTGTGGTCTGGGATGATGGTCGAGATCGGCAAGATGGTGGGAGGCTGGATCAGGTCGCAAAGAGAAAACGCTGAACCGCCAAACCCGGATGCCGAAAAGCGGTACTGTGCAGACTGCAATGCCGAGATACCGGAAAAGGCTCACAAATACTCTATGGAGCATTTCGGCAGACCGCTATGCTACCGATGCCAAAAGAAACAGCGAAAGTAAAATCATGGGGACAGATCAGTGCTTCCTTTGCGCGGCGGCAATTGGGATAATGTGTCCAGGGCTGGCGTGTTCGCGCTGACTTTCAACAACCCGCGCGGGATTAGCAACTCCAATGTTGGTTTCCGCGCCGCTTCACCCCCACAGCCAGATATTCAGAGCTTACGGGCTTTGTTTCAGCGCATGGGGGATAAAGGGATCTGCCCCCTTGCCGAAAGGGACTATCCGAAATTGGGAACAGGCCGGCGCTTCCTTTGCGCGGCGGCTCCTATTGGGACGACCAGTCCGGGGCTGGCGTGTTCGCGCTCTACTTGGCTGTCCCGCGCGGGCACTCCGCTGCGGGTGTTGGTTTCCGCGCCGCTCTACCCTCAAAGCCAGATACGCAAAGCTCACGGGCTGTGCGTCAGTGCAGAGGGGATAAAGGGGCCTGTTTCCATGCCGTCCAAATAGGCAAAAAACAAAACCCTCATGGAAGCCGTTAGTAACCCGGCCACAGGCCGGGCGAACGCCGTGACACATGAATTTTTTGGGAACAGGTCGGCGCTTCCTTTGCGCGGCGGCAATTGGTGGAACACCTCCGGGGCTGGCGTGTTCGCGCTCAATCTGAATAACCCGCGCGGGAACAGTAACTGGAATGTTGGTTTCCGCGCCGCTTTACCCTCACAGCCGGATATTCAGAGCCTATGGGCTTTGTTTCAGTGCAGAGGGGATAAAGGGACCTGTCCCCGGCCAGGAATGGCGAAAATCAAATCTCATGGAAGCCGCCAGTAGCCCAGACCGGGCGAGAGCCGTGACACATGAAACTTTTTCGGAGTTAGGCATGAAATCCATCAAACACATCAAAGAAAAGGTCACAGCCTATGACAACCTGTACC
This sequence comes from Anaerotruncus sp. G3(2012), assembly GCF_000403395.2. Lineage (GTDB taxonomy): Bacteria > Bacillota > Clostridia > Oscillospirales > Ruminococcaceae > Anaerotruncus. The sequence continues at coordinate 364,137 of NZ_KE159668.1, forward strand.
AAGCCTACCTCCACGCTCGGAGAAACAAGCGCTTTCGGGATGAGGTTCTCGCCTTCTCCGCGAATTTGGAGGACAACCTGTACGATCTGCAAAAGAGCTTGATCGACATGACCTACAGGCCGGGGCCATACCGCAAAAAGGTGATCCACGACCCGGTGGACCGGCTGATTATGTGGCAAGCCTTTATTCATCGGGTGGTGCAATGGGCAGTTTACCAGATTATCAATCCCGCTTTCGTTCGGGGGTATATCGAGGATTCCTATGCCTGCATCAAAGGCCGGGGATCGGACGCAGCGGCCCAGCGCCTGTTTTATTTTATGCAGCAGGATGGGCGCATCGAGAAAGCGGCTGGCCTTGATTCGAGCGGAAAACCCGCAAAGCGCTTTTACCTGCAAAAGCTGGATACCAGCAAATTCTTCTACAGAATAGATCACCAGGTTTCCCTCGACTTGGTGGGGCGCAAGTGCAACTACGATCCATGGCTCATGTGGATCATGGATATGTTCGTCAACGCCGAGGGAGAGAAATTCGGCTTCCCGCCGGGGAAGGGCGTCAAAGAGGTTTCTCCAGATGAAATGGTCGCAGATAAGGGGCTGGCCGTAGGCAGCCTCTTAAACCAGATGCTGGCGAATGTCAACCAGAACGAGGTGGATCACTTCGCAAAGCGCAAACTGCAGATAAAGCAGTATGTCCGGTACATGGATGACATCGTAATGATTTCGGATAGCAAGGCGCAGCTTCGGGAATGGCGCAGCAAGATCGAGGGATTCATGGCTGAAAAGCTGAAGCTGGAACTGAACCCAAAGAAATCCTTCATCCAGCCTATATCCCACGGGATAGACTTCTGCCAGTACCGCATATACCCAGACCACATCCGGCTGAAGAAAGCGACAGCCCTGCGGATGAAGCGCAACCTGAAGCGCATCCAAGCCCTGTACGCAGAGGGAAAAATCGACCTGGACCGTGCCCAGCGAACTGTCACCTCCTACATGGGGCTGATGTCCCATTGTGACAGCTACCAGCTCCGCAAGGCCATCTTCGGGGAGTACAGCGACACCGAGTGGACGGAGGGCTGGTTTTTCCTGAAGCGGGACAGCGAAAAAATCAAAGAAGAAGATGACGGGTGATTCCGCCATCTTCTTTTTATTTGGCACCCTGAAAGGGAGAGCGGCAAAACCGCCCTCCCTTTTGTTATGCCATGAAGGGAGTGACCCCATGAGCAACCTTCAAATCATCGAAGGACTGTGTGGCATCTGCACCGATATGGCCCGCATCATCCTGGAACAGAAAAAGGTGCTTGCCCAGCACGATGCCTCCGTTCTGGAAGATGAAATCGAAAGAACCAAGACCCGCTTCCAAAAGCTCATCGGCAGCGGCGAATGGCCGGAATTACCATCAGAGGGGAGGTGAACCGTATGTACATCGATGTGGATACCATCATCAAGGCCGCAAGCCTTCTCGGAGCCATGAGCGCCCTGATCGGAGCTGTGATCGCCATCTATAAGGTCTATGAGAGCAACAAGAGGCAGACCGAGGCCATCAAAGCGATTCAGGAAGAACAGACGCTGGTGTGCTATGGCCTCCGTGGGGCTTTGCAGGGGCTGATCGAACAGGGATGCGATGGCCCCTGCAAGGATGCCCTGAATATGCTGGACAAGCACCTGAACAAGAGCGCCCACCACCCTGATCTCTAACGAAAGGAAGGATAAAGAAAAATGGCATTACTCACAGCAAACAAGGTCTTTCAGATGAACGGCGTGACCGTCAGCGAAAAGATTATCCCTGATGGCATCCGCTGGAAAGACGGGGCCAAAGCCCAAAAGGCCGGCTTCTCCGCTGGCAGCCTGTACAAAAAACAGCAGCGCCTGAGCGGCGGCACTGGAAAGGTGCAGGGCGTCACTATCCACAACACGGCGGATCTGGCCAATGTACATGATGACGGGGAACAGTACACCCGCGCAACCTACAATGAAAACATGGGATCGGTGCGGGTGCATTACTATGTGGACGATACCGGCGCATGGCAGAACCTGAAAGCAGGAACTGGCCTGTGCGCCAATGATCCAGTCGGTTCCGCAGAGGTGAGCTGGCACGCTGGCGATGGCAGCACCCCGGACGGCGGCAACATGACCACCATAAGCATGGAGGTAATCATGGGGGATACCGCAGCCCATGACGAAAAGGCCAAAGACAACGCCGCAAGGATGGCGGCATGGCTCCTCTGGAAGCATGGGCTGACCATTGACAAGCTGTTCAGCCATACCTACTGGGTGAACAAATCGGCGGGAAAACACTTCGCAGATGTGGACCGGCAATGCACAAACCCGGTAAGGAACCAGAAATGGTGTCCGACTTATATCTTCGGAAGCAGCAACCCGGACATCGCCCTGAAGAACTGGAAAGCATTCAAGCAGCTGGTTCAGGGGTACATGGACGCTCTGAACGGCGGGGCGCAGGCTCCCACCGCCGATGCCGCCGGGACGCTCTATCGGGTGCAGACGGGGGCCTTTTCCTCCAAGGCAAACGCAACAGCCTATGCAAAGAAAATCAAGGCGGCAGGTTTTGATACCTATGTGGTCAAGGCAGATGGTCTGTACAAAGTGCAGGTCGGGGCCTATAGCAAAAAGGCAAATGCTGAGGCGCAGATGCAGAAACTGACCGCCGCCGGATTCCAGGCGTTCATCACCACAAAATCCGGTACCCCCGTATGACACCGGCACGAGGCAAGAGGGCTGTGCGTTCCAAGAGGAAAACCGCAAAGAGCAAGCAGGAGCAGGAATTTTCCAAGCGCCTGATTGCAGACATTCGGGGCCTCCTCTGGACGGTTACCATCGGCGGTCTGGCCCTCGCCGCCTTTTGCATTTTCAAGAGCTTTGACGGCGCTCTTCCATGGCTCTCCGCCATGGTGGGCCTCCCTTGGGCGGCGCACGGCGTGATCTGCAGTTTTTATCTCAACATGGCCAAAAGCGACCACCGCGAGGGCGGCGTGACCTTTGAGGCTGCAAAGGCCACAAATTTCAATGTGGACGATGAGGGCGAAAGCCCCCAGGAATTTTGACAGGAGGACAATCATATGAACACCATCATCCAGCACATCCCCATGGCCATCTCCGCAATCTTGACAGCGGCCCTGATCCTGACCGTGGTGACCAACATCATCGTGCAGGTTCTGAAAGGGCTTACCTACGACAAAATCCCCACCAACTTTCTGGCGGTGGGGATTTCCATGGTCGTGACGCTGGTGGCATTTTTCGCTGTCTGCGCTATCGCCAAAATCGCCATCACATGGTACCTGATCGCCGGGGCCATTGCGCTGGGGCTTTTCGTGGCCTATGCCGCCATGTTCGGCTTTGACAAGCTCAAAGAGGCCCTGGGGCAGATCGGCAAGTAATAGGAGGTAAGCAGAGATGGCACGAGGCAAGAAAAACGCAAAGGCGGAAACTCCGTCCCCGGAGGAATCCGTTCTGACCGCAACCCCGGAAGTTTCTAATACCGAGCCGCAGGGAGATACTCCCTCCAGCGCTCCCGATGCCGCCGAAGAACCGGAAGCTCCCCGCATTGAGGAAATCCCGCTCCCGTTTACCGCAAGGATCAATGTGGCGCTGGCTGTCCTTCGGATGGCCCCGGACAGCCCTCTCATGGAGGTGAGGCCGGTCGGCACCCTCCCCCTGGGAACCCCGGTCACAATCACCGCCATCCATGAGGGATGCGCCCGGCTGAGGAACGGCCTCTGGATCAAGGCGGATTTCCTGACCCCCGATTCCGCAAAGGACACTCCGTAAAAACAAAAAAGCGGCGCACCATGCGCCTGTTACACAAAGCGCCTGTGCGGCCCCTGGGAGGCCCGTACAGGCGCTTTTATTTTTGTAGGGTAAACTTACACCAAAGCGCCGCAAAGGGCCTCTTTTTTCCTTTGGAAAAAAGACAGGCGGCAACCGCAAAGGTAGAGAAAGTATAAGGCAAAACAAAGAGGCGGCGTGTGGCCCCCGTATTGGGGAACCAGATGCCGCCTCTACTTTGCCATTCAGCGGTACACTTCGTTCTCAAAGCCGTGCCGCTTCAGGTAGGCTTCCGCCTGAGCCTCCTGGGTGAAGATGCGGGATTTTTTCTTCTGCCGGTCCCGCCCGATGATCACTGTCCCGCCGATGCCCTGAATCACCCAGACATCCTTCCCGGCTTTCCGAACCGGATTATAGTAGACAGCCTCGCCGGTGGCTTTGTTAATCATTTTCATATTCAATATCCTCCTTACTCATCATCGGCCACATAGCCGCCACAATACCCGGAATCCCGGAGCCTTGCCCTTGACAGAGCTTCATCAAAAGACCTTGCCCGAATCCTCAGATCGGGAAGCCCCGCACCAACAATCACCCATGTCAGCATTTAGACCGCCTCCTTCAATTCCCAATCGGTGATAAGAGGGTGACAATCCTCGTACTGCCAGCGGAGGGCATCGGTCAGGACCTGCACATCCGGCAGAGAACCATCCCCTGCACAACCGATATTGGAGTATTCGCCACTGACCAAGATGGCAGAGGAATCGGCCTTCACGATTTCCCGGAGCCGCTCCAGATAGTCCGATTCCAAAACCATGATGCCCTTGTCGTAGAGCATATCTTCCGGCCAGATAGTATCAACATTCCACGACCGGCCTTCCTTCCAGAGAGCGATCCAGCAGATACCGTCTGCCGCTTCTTCTCGAATGGATCTGGCACAATTTCTCAAACTCGCCATTTTTCAGCCCTCCCCATAAGTAACAACATACCCGTTATACTCGAAGCCTTCGGCGGCTTTGGCAGCATCCATAAGACGCTGGGCGAAATCTACAGCCTCCGAAGCTGGGACGGTTCCGATGGCGCTCCAGTTTACGCCTAACCGAATCGGCTCGTTGCCGAAATTGCTGCCCATATCATAGACGGTGATCGTGCGGTCAAGGTCAAGCTCGGCTTGGAGCTTCGACAGGGCCAGCGAGTAGGTGCGATAGCTAACGGTTTTCTGATTCATCTTCAAATCCTCCCTTACATTTCAAACCCGGCATTTTTGACGGTTTCAGCGATGGCATTGTAGGTGCGCTTTCCGATGGTATCGTACCAGCGGCTTTTGATTTCCCGGCTATCTTTGTAGAAAGCCACATGGCAAATGCCGGATTTCCGGTTGATGAACACCTGGACGCTGAAGGTCTCCGTTCTTTTGCCATACCAGACAACCTCGGTTTCTTTCGACCACTCACGCTGGAGAATCAGGCCGTTGCAGCTTTGGAGAATCTCGTTCTCGGCAGGCTTCTCGGTGAAGCCATTCCCATTCAGCAGGTCAATCAGATTCGCTTTCATTTCCAAACCCTCCCTTATTTCTCGTGCCGGATACCAGCGAATACGGCGGCTTCATTAAGCAGAGCCAACAAGTGCTGGGCGCTTCCGGCGTGGCCCCAATTTACATCCTCCGGGGCGATGTCCATGTGGTTATCCACTACATACCCCTTCAGGTCTTCCAGCAGGGTGGCGATTTCACCGATGGAACCGATATAAGAATCAACAGCCTTTTGATTTTTCATTTGACTACCTCCGTTTTGCTTTCAGGTTTGTTCCCTGTCCTTTACTGTGATTACATTATACCATTCATATGAATGAATTACAAGTGTCAGTAGTTACAAATAATCGGTCGTGTGAATGGTTATGTTATAGACATAATGACGGATTGACAAAACAATTCAAGTGAATTATAATAAAGAACAAAAGGGAGGTGAGCCAATGCGGAAAATCCCGATTACAGAAAACATGACCCCCATTGACAAAAAGTGCATAGAGGCGGGAATTTCCAGACGGGAACTGGCCCAAAAGAGCGGCATTCCGTATGTAACCATAGACCAATGGGCAAGGCGCAAACGCCTTCCCCGTGATGTCTACCAATTGAACAAGGTAGCTAAAGCCTTGGGGTGCTGCATTGAGGATCTGATAGAGCCAGAGCTGGCAGAGGCCGCAAACGAAAGCAAAGGGGATGGCTCAGATTAAGAGCCATCCCCCGCTATAATTATTCCGCAACAGTAAGATCATACAGCTTGGCCTTCAGGGCCGCAACCAGCGCCTCCGCTTCCGCCAGCTGATGCCGCAGGGCCTCACGCTGATCGGCGGCGGAGGTTTCCCATTCACGAACCACCTGCTCCGGCAAGCGCACTTGCTGCAATTCATCCGGCGGGGCGGGCGCTTTCTGGGAAGCGGCCCGGTCAGGCTGGAGGATGCCGAAGCTCCGCTTCAGCGCCGCCGCAATGTAGCTGTCGGGGCCGAGGCCGGCGAGAATGCTGCCGATCTGCTCCAAAGCCTGCAAATCCTGATTTTTCATGGTTTCCATTTGACAAACCTCCTTGATTTTTCTGCCCTGCGCTGTTACAATCAAGGTAGCCGGGGCAGAGCGTTCCCGGCCACCCTGATGTGGGTGGGGATAGCGGGGACCGGTCAAAGTGACCCGCTATCCCGTTTTTATACGCAAAAAAGACCGCCTTAGCTTCCTCTTTGGAAAACTAAGACGGTCTTTTTTACCGCTTCGGCAGCGGCATCGCCAATACGAACACAGGGCCAACGAAATAAATCGTGGTGCTGTTCGCTTGGCTCTCTTGTGGTGGAGATGGCGGGAATTGAACCCGCGTCCGAAAACCAATCCCTACAAGCTTCTCCGGGTGCAGTCGGTCTTTTCAGATTCCCTCACCGGAACGCCGCCCGACAGGCTTTCCGGTTTGGTATCCCCTGATACAATCCCGCCCTACGAGGCCGCTCAGGCGGGCCGTTCACCACTTATCGACGCCTGATCCGGGGCCGTGGTCCTCCCCGGGCAGACGGCAGCTTAATTAAGCTGCAAAAGCAAAATTATTGTTGTCGTTTAATTTTGAAAACGTCATACTTTTTAAGAGGTGCATGCTCCTCTACCCGCTGCCTGTACTTCACGATCCCCGTCGAAACCTTTACATCCCCATGAGGATACGGCGAAGCCGCATCGTTTCTAATACCATTATAGCAGAAATGATCCCCGTTGTCTATCCCGCAGAGCACGTTCGATGTCCCGTTTGGCATCCCGTTTTGCCATGTCTGCGCGCTTATCGTGGAGCTGTTTGCCCTTGCACAGCCCAAGCTGGACCTTGACCCGCGAGCCTTTAAAGTAGATTGAAAGCGGGATCAGGGTATATCCCTGCTGGGCGGTCTGTCCCATCAGCTTCATGATCTGCCGTTTATGCATCAGGAGGCGGCGCTCCCGGTAGGCATCCCGGTTGAAGATATTTCCATGTTCATATGGCGCAATGTGCATCTGTTTGATCCACAGTTCACCGTCCTTGATGTCGCACCAGCTATCCTTGAGATTGCAGGAGCCTGCGCGAAGCGACTTTACCTCGGTGCCAAACAGCTCGATTCCTGCCTCGAAGCTCTCCTCCACAAAATACTCATGGCGGGCTTTGCGGTTGATGCTGATGGTTTTGGTCGGCAATTTTTCCAAGTGAGACTCCCCCTCTCCAGATTTATGCATGAATACCTGGTTTCATACCAGACAGCGGCACTATTTGAAAACCCAAAACCTGCTGAGGATAAAATTCAGCAGGATGGTGACGCAGACCGTCGGCAGTTTGGCAAAAATAGTGCCGAACCCCATAAAGTCGATCAGCAGCTTGAGCATACCAATGCTTACCGCAAGGGTCAGCAGGTTGGAAATGACAAACTTGACCATCTGAAAACTGAAAAACCGGCTGGAAGTTTTAAAGGTCCAGCTCCGGTTGACCAGATAGCTGTTCAGCATTCCCGCCATATAGCCGCAGACCTGCGCCAGATAGACGTTGATCCCCAGCGCACCGGCCAGCAGGGTATAGATCAGCGCATCGACAAGGGTGTTCGCCACGCCGGTGATCCCAAATTTGACCATCCGCCAGATCTCCGCACCACGCGGCCCGTCCAGAAAAGACATCTCCTAGATTTCACTCCTTCCCTCAAGCGCGCGATAAAGGGTCACCTCGTCGGCATATTCCAGATTTCCGCCGACCGGAATGCCATAAGCCAGCCGCGTGACCTTGACCCCCATCGGCTTGAGCAAACGCGCAATATACATCGCAGTCGCTTCCCCTTCAACGGTGGGGTTGGTCGCCATGACCACCTCTTTCACCTCGTCCGAACCTAGCCGCGAGACCAGCTCCTTGATATAGAGCTGATCCGGACCGATCCCGTCCATCGGGGAAATCAGCCCATGCAGCACATGGTAAAGGCCGTTGTATTCCCGCGTGCGCTCAAAGGCAATCACATCCTGGGAATTCTCCACAACACAGATTATGCTGCGGTCACGCGCGTCATCCGCGCAGATCGGGCACAATTCGCTCTCGGTTAAGCTTTGACAGATTTTGCACTTCTTAATCTTTTCATGTGCTTCGAGGATCGCGTCGGCAAACTGCTTCGCCTTTTCCTTGGGCATCGCTAAAACGTGGAATGCCAGTCGCTGGGCGGATTTGCGCCCGATGCCAGGGAGCCGCTCAAACTGTTCGATCAGCTTTGTGAGCGGCACAACATGGTAGGCCATCGGTCAAAAAACGCCCGGGATGTTCAGGCTGCCGGTAATCTTATCCATCTCGGCGGCAGAATACTCCTCCACTGTGCGGATCGCCTCATTGACAGCTGCGACGATCAGATCCTGCAGCATCTCGATGTCCTCCGGGTCGACCACCTCGGGCTTCAGCAGGATGGATTTGACCTCCTTCTTGCCGCTGATCTCCACTTCGACCATCCCGCCGCCGGAAGTGGTCTTGAAGCTCATCTGTTCGATCTCTTCCTGTCTGGTTTTCATGTCCTCCTGCATCTTTTGTGCCTGACGGATCATCGCGTTCATATTCTGCGGGCCACCGCCCATCCCTTTCGGAAGTCTGGCTTTCATGATCTGTTTTCCTCCTGAATCTGTGTTTGATAAATCTTTCTTTTTGGCGTCCGTTCTGCAACTTCTTAGAACCTGTATTCATAATCAGAGGATGCCGGATGGGCGAGGGATTTTGCTGCCCTGCAAGGCGAAAAAACGCAGACAATACTTTGTGTATTGCAAGATTTTTCAACGCGGCAGGCCGGCAAAAGACCCGCTCAGACGGTGTCGAATGGTTGTGAATACGGGTTCTTAGATGCAAAACCGGTATGTTATTCGTTGACCTCAACCGGTACGCCCAGTTCATTCGCTTTTTTCAGCAGTCCGGCGAGCGGGTCGCTCTCCTGTTTCTGCTCTGCAACCGCGTATTTACCGGGGGTATACGGACCAAGGTTGTATTTTTGCCCAGTCACTGCGAAAATCGCGTCCCGCAGGCTCTCCTTTGCCGCTACGCTGGTACGCAGCAGGCTCCGGAACATCTCACTGGTGCAGTCGACCAGCATCATTTCCCCGCGGGTAAACGCCCGAGAATCGACCATGGCGCCGTAAAGGGCGCCGTTTCGCTTCTGGAGTTGTTCAAGCACCTCCGCCCAGTTCGGGAACGGCTCCACCTCGGGGAGCTGCTGCTCCTGTTTGGAAGCGGTCTCCGGCAGAGGTTCCGACGGTTGAGGGGCCGCAGATGCGTGTTTCGTCCGGGGCGTACGGACAGGCTTCTGCACCGGAACCGCCTGTTCTTCGGGGACAGCGGCGCGGACAGCACCATCTTTCCATGCCTGTTCGAGCCGCGCGACCCGCTCTTCCAACGCAGACACCGGGTTGGAGCTGCACAGGCGGATTACCGCCATCTCAAATTCGGTCCGCTTGAACGCGGTGCGGGAGAGCCTGCCCATCGCATCCTGCAAAAGGTTAATCGCATCCATCACCCGGTCGAGCCGGGCTTTTTTCGCCTGCGTCTGGAGCCGCCCAAGGTCTTCCGGTGTGGCCTGCACCAGGTCTTCCGGGTCTTTTACGGTGCTGACGACCATCAGGTTGCGGTAGTGGTTGACAAGCTGCTCGCAGAGCCGGGAAAAATCCACCGAGTTTTCACTGAGCGCGTGAATCTGTGCGAGTGCCTCGGCGGGCTTTCCTGCGATCGCCGCATCCGCAATCGCAAACAGATAATCCTGTCCGGCAAGCCCGGCTGCTTCGGTCACGGTTTCCGCGCTGATCTCCCCGCTGTAAGAGGCGCAGAGGTCGAGCAGGGAAAGCGCGTCCCGCATTCCGCCATCGGCAAGGCGGGCGATCAGCAGCGCCGCGTCATCCGAGAGGGAAAGCCCCTCCTGCCCGCAGATATAGAGCAGCCGGTCGGCGATCACGCGGGATTTGATCCGCTTAAAATCGAACCGTTGGCAGCGGGAAAGGATGGTCGGCAGAACCTTGTGGATTTCGGTGGTAGCCAGGATAAAGATGACATGTTCGGGCGGTTCCTCCAGAATTTTCAGCAGGGCGTTCACCGCGCCCGGGGAGAGCATATGGCATTCGTCGAGGATGTAAACCCGGTATTTTGCCACTGACGGCATAAAATAGGCTTCCTCGCGGAGCTGCCGGATGTTGTCCACCCCGTTGTTGCTCGCTGCGTCGATCTCCGCCACATCGAGGACCGAACCATCGTCGATCCCGCGGCAGACCTCGCATTCGTTGCAGGGGTTCCCGTCCGACGGGTGCAGGCAGTTGACCGCCTTGGCGATGATCTTGGAACAGGAGGTCTTCCCGGTCCCGCGGGAACCGGTGAACAGGTAGGCGTGGGAAAACTTCCCGGACGCAACCTCATTTTTCAGGGTCAGGGTGATATGGTCCTGGCCAACCACCCCGTCGAAATCCCGCGGGCGCCATTTCCGGTATAATGCCTGATACATCTTCCCACCGCCTTCCGGTAAACTCGAAAATAAAACGTGTGCCCACAGATGCGGACATGCAGATTACCTGCGGCGCACATCACAACCGCTTAATGCTGCTCGGTTCCCCGCCTGACATGGTTCACGGCGCTCTGTCGCACAGGACCCGCATGCCCGCATGTCTGGGCACACATTCCTTACGCTCCTGAAGCGAATCTATTGTACCAAAATTCTGCTGTAATTTCAAGCCAAAATCGATAATTTACAGCGGTGGCCGCAAAAACTTTTCGGTATCCGGACAGTTTGCCGGCTTTTTTCACCGGCCGCTGCAAAAATGCGAAACAGGTTTTCAGCGGGTGTGCGCCAAAAAGAAGAGTGCGACCGTTCCCGGACCAGAATGTGCGCCGATCGTCGGGCCGACATAACTCACGCTGTAATTTTTCAGCCCGTAGCGGCGGCAGACCTCATTCGCGACAAACTGTGCGTCCTCAATGCAGTCCCCATGCGAGATTGCAAAACGGGTGCAGCGTTCCCGATCCATCTGTTTGCCCATCCGATCGACCAGCTCAAGCAGCGAGGCCTTGCGTCCGCGCACCTTGCCGACTGCGGTGAGCCGCCCCTGATCGTCCACATGCAGGATCGGCTTAATGTTGAGCATGGAGCCGACCACCGCAGTAGCCGCCGAAACCCGTCCGCCCCGGTGCAGGTGGTGCAGGTCATCCACCGTAAAGAGCGCGGCGATCTGTGGCAGTTCCCCGCGGAGCACCGCGTCCGTCTCCCGCAGGGTCATCCCCTGGTCCCGCAGCTCTGCCGCACGCATGACCAGCATCCCTTCACCGAGGGATGCGCTGAGGGTGTCGATCACGCAGATTTCCCGTTCGGGAAATTCTGCCCGCAGTTCCTCCGCTGCAAGGCAGGTGCTGTGATAGGTGCCCGAAAGGGCAGAGGAAAACATCACGCAGAGCAGGTCCTGGCCCGCCAGCAGGCAGGGACGCAGATGCTCTTTGACATCCGTAATGTTAATCTGCGCGGTAATCGGCAGTTTTCCGGTGCGCATCTCGTTATAAAACGCTGAACGGGTATAGGCCGGGTCGTTGCAGCGGTAGGTTTTCCCATCCATTGTATAGGTAAGTTCCATCTCGATGATCTCATTCTCCGCAGCATAGCCGGGCACAAGGTCGGAGTTGGAATCGGTCACAATCGTAAATGCAGCCATGCGGCACCTCCTTTTTGTATGGCTTCGGGCACTCTGTCCCTGCAAAGCCGTTTTGTTGCTGCGCATATTATAACGGAATTTTTCTGAAAATACAACTGCTTTCCCGCAATCTTTTTGAAACCGGGATGGCAGGGCGGCCGAGTGGCGGGTTCCATGTGCGGGGGATGTTTTCCACAGGGAACCGCACCTGCTGTGAAAAATTTGTCCGCTGTTTTTCGGTTATGGGATGCTGCACCGGTCGGACGATTTGCAGGGAGGAAAGGGAAAAATGCGTTGAATTTGCGGGAATGATCTGCTAAGATGGACTTAGGACATTTATTAGATGGAGGTTGACTGGCAGATGGAAAAGAAAAAAATTGTCATTCTGGAGCCGTTGGGCGTGCCGCAGGAGCGGCTGCTGGAGATGATGCGGGAAAAACTGGGCGACCGGGTAGAACTGATCGCCTGCGCAGACCGGGCGGAGGACGTCCCGGCCCTGATCGAACGCAGCCGCGATGCGGATGCGGTGGTGCTCTCCAACTTCCCCTACCGGCGTGAGGTGATCGAGCACTGCCCCAGCCTCAAACTGATCTGTGTGGCATTCACCGGGGTTGACCATGTCGATCTTGCTTACTGCCGCGAGCGGGGGATTACCGTCTGCAACTGCGCGGGCTATTCAACGGCAGCGGTAGCCGACCTGGTGTTCGGCCTGTTGATCGGGCTTTACCGGAGGATTACAGCCTGTGACCTTGCGGTGCGCAGCGGCGGCACCAAAAATGGACTGGTCGGCCCCGAACTGGAAGGGAAAAGGTTTGGCGTGGTCGGGACCGGCGCGATCGGCTCTCGGGTAGCGGCGATCGCAAACGCGTTCGGATGTGAGGTCTACGCCTACAGCCGCACCCGAAAGGAGCTGCCGGGAGTCTGCTATGTGGACCTGGACACCCTGTTCTCGACCTGTGATGTCGTTTCGCTCCACCTGCCGCAGACCGAACAGACCAAAGGGATGGTCGATGCGCGCTTGATTGGGCTGATGAAACCGGAAGCGGTCCTGATCAACACCGCACGCGGGCCGATCGTGGACAGCGCCGCCTTGGCGGATGCGCTGAAAGCGGGAAGGATCGCGGGCGCCGGGGTGGATGTTTTTGAGATGGAGCCGCCGGTACCGCAGGACCACCCGCTGTTCGGCGCACCCAACCTGCTGGCGACGCCGCATGTCGCGTTTGCGACCCATGAGTCGATGGTCAAGCGGGCAGCCATCGTGGCGGAAAACATCCGGGCTTGGCTGGATGGGGCCCCACAGAACCTGGTCTGACCGGACGGCCCCGCCCGCGCAGGGCATCGAAAAAAGGAGGACGAGGATGAAATGGGACAAGCGGGTACCGTAGAGGGAAACCCACTCTGGTATGAACCAATCGGAAAACTGCTTTTGCGGTTTGCAGTTCCGTCGATCATCAGCTTTCTGGTCAGCGCGCTCTACAACATCGTCGATCAGATTTTTATTGGACAGGGGGTCGGGATGCTCGGGAATGCCGCGACCAATGTGGCATTTCCGCTGACCACCATCAGCACCTCGATTGCACTGCTGATCGGGGTAGGGGCCGCATCCAATTTCAACCTCGAACAGGGCAGAGGAAACCGGGAGCGCGCCGGACAGATCGCAGGAAGCGGCATCGCGATGCTGGCGCTCTTTGGGATTGCGCTCGCTGCGGCTGTCCTGCTCTTTCTCAACCCGCTGCTGCTCCTGTTCGGGGCGACTGAAGAGGTTCTCCCCTACGCGCAGTCATACACCGGCATCACCGCTTTTGGTATCCCGCTGCTCATCTTCACCACCGGAGGAAGCCACATGATCCGCGCGGACGGAAGCCCCCGCTATGCGATGTACTGTATGCTTTCAGGTGCGCTCCTGAACACGGTCCTCGATCCGCTGTTCATCTTCCGGCTGGACATGGGGATTGCGGGCGCGGCGCTGGCGACCGTCCTCGGACAGGCTGTTTCCGCAGGCATGGCGATCTCCTATTTCCCGCGGTTCCGTTCGGTGCGGATCACCTGGCGGCTGCTTCGGCCGCGCGGGGACTGTATGCGGGCGATCGCCGCACTGGGGGCGGCTGCCTGCTTTAACCAGCTCGCGATGACGCTGGTGCAGATCACGATGAACAACACGCTGACCTTCTATGGTGCGCTGTCCGACTACGGGCAGAACATCCCGCTGGCCTGCGTGGGCGTGATCTCCAAGGTCAACGTGGTGCTGATGGCGTTCATCATCGGCACCGCACAGGGCTGTCAGCCGATCTGCGGGTTTAACTATGGCGCGAAAAACTATCCGCGGGTGAAAAAGACCTATCTGACCGCGGCAGCCGCGGTCACGGCGATCAGCACAGCAGCTTTCCTCTGCTTTCAGATTTTCCCCCGTCAGATTGTCGCCATCTTTGGGGAAGGGAGCGAAGCTTATTTCCACTTTGCGGAACGGTATTTCCGCATCTATATGATGCTGGTGTTTCTCAACGGCATCCAGCCGCTGACCGCCAACTTTTTCACCTCGATCGGCAAGGCAAAGATGGGGATTTTGATGTCTATGACCCGCCAGATCCTGTTCCTGCTCCCGTTGATCGTGATCTTCCCCCGCTTTTTCGGGATCGACGGGGTGATGTATGCAGGCCCGATTGCCGACGGGGTCGCCGCGCTGCTCTCGGCCTTTCTGGCGGGCCGGGAACTGCACGATATGGGAAAACCCAGAACCGTCTGAGCTGTGGCAGGCGGGGAGCCCGAGCGTTCCCCGTGTGGAAGCCTCTGCAAAACATCTGAAAAAACAGCCCCCGGAAACCGTCTGTCCAGCGGTTTCCGGGGGCTGTTTTTCTCTTTTGGGAGGAGCGCAGGGTTACGCAAGAGGCACAAGAGCTGCCAGCTCCTGTGCAGCCGCATCGGTGAGGTCCTGCAAAAGCCGCAGGTGGAAATCCAGCGGGATACCGTCGACCGACCGGGCAGCCTTTTTAAGCGCACCGTCCACCGCCCCGGCCTGTAGGACTGCGTCCAGCATCCGGGTTTCCTCCTCGACAGAGGGGAGCAGCAGCCTGCCGCAGCGGACCGATAGAAGCGCGGCAAGCCCCCAGCCCCACCAGTTTGACACCCCGGCGGCGAGGGTATAGTCGCCTGCGAGAGCGGCGCAGATTTCGGCACCATTCGGCACAGACCGCTCGACCAGAGGACGCAGGCCGCCCATCCCAAGCTCGTTCCCGCCATCCCCGATCCCGATGGTGACCACCCCGCGCTGGTTTGCAAGGGAGAAGAGCGGGTCGGTGTCCGCTACAATCGCGTCGATCTGTTCCCCGCGCATATTGTGGAAATGGCCGTCCAGCGCTTTCCCCGGGCGTTCGAGCGCGACAAGATGGGTGGGCACGAAGCTGGCAAGCAGCGCTTCTGCGGCCTGTTCCGGCTGTTCCTGCGGAAACCGGACAAGCTTTGCCTCTGGTGCGCGCAGATCCAGCGCCGCCTGCACCAGCGGAAAGGAAACGGCATCGGTGACGACACAGACCTCCCCGCCAACCGCGGAGAGTGCGGCGGCAAGGTTGGCGGTTCCCGAAGGGCCGTCGGTCTCCCCGCGCACACCAGTTTTCCCGCCGCAGGGGATCGAAAAGCCGGTGAGCAGCAGCGTCCGCCCGGCACCGAACAGCGTATCTGCGGCCGCATCCGCCGGAAGCGGCGGGATTCCGGCAGGCAGGCCGCGTCCGCCTGGGTCCTGCCGCATCAGCGCGCAAACCTGTTCTGAAAAATGCATACTGATCCCTCCGTCATCGGGCAGGAAAACAAAAAAGACCCACCCAATTTTTGAAAAAAATTCGTGGATCTTGTCTATTTTGAGGACAGCCGGGAAAGCGCCCCGATAAACAAAAGAACTTTATCCTTTTTTCAGCCTTAATATACCAGATTCCCCCGAAATTGTCAAGTTAAAAGATATTTTTCAGGCTGGGGATTTCGGATTCCCAGATGTGGCAGATCAGCTCCTGAATCCGCTCGGTTTCAGCAGCAAGGTCGGGATATTGCTCATAAAATGCGTACGCGGGCAGGCGCGCCACGGCACCAGTGAGGGTATCCAGCTCGTCATGGTGGATGTAGTGGACCATGAACGACTCATGATGGTGCCATTCAAGCTGGAACTGTGCGGTCAGCTCTTTGAGCTTTGCGGCATCCTGTTTGTCAATCGCTTCGGAAATCTGCTCCAGTGTGGCTTCCATCTGGTTGGCGGCGCGGGTGAGGTGCCAGAGCGATACCCCGCTGAATCCCCAGACCATCACCAGCACCGAAAGTGCAATCCAGAGCCGCTTCATCTCCCCGCCTCCTTTCGTTTTGCCGGATGTTTGTCCACCGGCACGATCAGATAATCCGCCTGCCGGTTGCAGGTCATCAGAAAGATGTCCTTGGTGTTATAGCCGTGGTCGGTCACCGTCTTTTCAAGCCACTCGTACCGGAGGTTGCAGTATTGCAGGCCGCTGTCGATCACCACACCGTCGCTGATGATGACCACCGGCGGTGCGGAATCGGCCGGCTGGCCCTGTAATCCCAGCGTTTTGGCGGTGAGCGGCTGTGCCTCGAACTTTTGGTAGACACTGAGCTGGCCGGTTGTCTCGACGATCGCAAAGGCGACGTCCCGGATATCAAAGATGTTGTTCCCGCGCAGCTGCTCCATCATATCGTCGATCGTAAACCGGAGCTCTTTCAGCTCCTGCTGGTCGATCTTGCCGTCGCGGATAATCACCCGCGGGGTGCCTGATATGATCCGGCGGGCGGCTTTGGATTTGAGGGTGAGCGCCGACACGATCACATCGAAGATCACGAGGGTGAGAATCGGGATCACGCCGCCCATCAGCGGGACATTGGAATCCTCGATCGACATGGTTGCGATATTGGAAACCATGATGGTCACGACCAGTTCAGACGGTTGGAGCTGTCCGAGCTGACGTTTCCCCATCAGGCGCAGGCCGGCGATGATGATGATATAGACGATCAGCACCCGGAAAAATACGATGAACATGGGAACGGTTGACCTCCTGTTGCAGTTCGATTCTGAAAACTAGTTTGCACAGGAGGTTTCGCGGATATTCGGTACTGGTTGCCGGCATACTAAAAACATGCCCAGGACCTGTTTGAACGCCTTTTCAGGGACTCCAAAAAGCCTTCCGAAGGCTTGCGGCATACCTGGAGGGAGCAAAAAATCTGGTGAAACATTCGCTGTGAAGCAGGTTCTCAATCTCTGAAAAAGGATGCATGGTTATGAAGATTACAGATATTTTTCAGCGGCGGCCAGCAGTTCCAAACAGCGCCTACCAGCCGCCGCAGCCGGACACAGGGCTGGACAGAAAACTCGCCCCCACGCTGCAGCAGCGCCTGGCCGACCTGCGCGAAATGGTGGGGAATACCGGCGACCTGATTGTCAACGAGCTTACGGTCTGCGGGATCGACTGTGCTGTTGTGATGTGCGAGGGTATGGTGGCGACCGCCGTATTTGCCGAGCTATTCGCCGAACCGCTGACCGCACTCCGGCTCGACCAGCCGACCCCCGAAAAGCTGCTCGGATGGGTGCGGCACCAGTCCCTGCTCGCCCCCGACCAGAAGGAATTCCAGACCTACGGCGACCTGACCCGGTTTATCATGTCGGGCTTTGTGGTGCTGCTGGCGGAAGGGGTCGAACCGGGACTGGCATTCGGTATTCAGGGGTATGACGGGCGCTCGGTCTCGGAACCTGCGGGCGAATCCAACGAGCGCGGCTCCCGCGAGGGGTTTATCGAAAAACTGCGCCCCAATCTGGCGCTGGTGCGGCGGCGGTTCAAATCCGCTGACCTCACCTTTGAAATGGTCAACTTCGGGGTGAAAAGCCGCACCGACGGTGCGCTTGTCTATCTGCGCGGGGCGGTCTCTCCTGAACTGCTGGAGGAGGTGCGCCGCCGCCTTTCCCAGGTCAAAATCGACGTGGTGCTCGAGAGCGGCTATCTACAGCCGTTTCTGGATGCCAAGCCACTTTCGATCTTTTCCGGGGTGGGCTATACCGAGCGTCCGGATACCCTCTGTGCCAAGGTATCGGAAGGGCGGATCGGCCTGCTGGTCGATGGCACCCCCTATGCGCTGGTCGTTCCATACCTCTTTAACGAGCATTTCCAGAGCTTCGACGACTATGCCCACCGCCCCTATTTTGCCACCTTTATCCGCTGGCTGAAATATGCGGCATTTCTCTTTTCGTTCCTGCTGCCGGGGCTGTATGTGGGGCTTGGGAGCTTCCATCCCGAACTGCTGCCCAAAAACCTGCTGCTCAAGCTGGCGCAGAGCGAGTCGGTGACCCCGCTGCCGCTCATGTTCGAGGCTTTGCTCATCTTTTTTATCTATGAGATCATGCGGGAAGCGGGGCTGCGGATGCCCAAGTCGGTCGGACACGCGGTGAGTATTGTGGGTGCTCTGGTGATCGGGGATGCGGCGGTGACCGCCGGGCTGATCGGTGCGCCGATGGTCCTGCTCGTCGCAATGACCGCAATCAGCTCGTTTGTCGTCCCCAGCCTGTACGAGCCGATTACCCTGCTGCGGTTCGGGTTCATCCTGATCGGCGGGGTTGCGGGATTGTTCGGGATCGTGCTTGCGCTCTGTGCGGTACTCGCAAATCTTTGCGCAGTCAACCCGCTCGGGGTCCCGGCTACCAGCCCTGCCGCGCCGTTCTCACTCTATGCGATGCGGGATGTCCTCTTCCGGGTGGGCTGGAAAACCCTCTCCCAGGAGGATTTGCGGGTACAGGGCCTGACCGGGAGCGATCTGAAAGGGGCGGATGTCGATGGAGAATAAGCCGCGTATGATCTCCGGCACACAACTGGTCTTTCTGCTGCTCATCAGCCGGCTGTTCACACTGTTCACCTTTGTCCCCCGGGCGCGGACTGCTGCCAGCGGTTCAACGGCCCTGCTCTGTATCCCGCTGGCAGGGGCTGCGGTTGGTATTCTGCTGATCCCGTTCCTGCTGCTTCTCCGGCGCTCCCAAACCGACCTGCTCAGCTGTGCATTTCAGTTGGGCAGCGGGTATGGACTGGTTGTCTCGCTGCTTTTTGGGGTGTTTTGTATCTATATGGCGGCGTTTACCACCAGCCATTTTTCCTTTTTTATGGCCAGTGCGGTCTACCCCAATTCCACCCCCTGGGCGTTCCTGCTCCTGCTGACACTGGCGGCCGGATACGCCGCGTCACTCGGTCTGGAGGCATTCTCCCGGATGAGCGTGTGGGTCTTTTCACTGCTTCTGCTCCTGTTGCTCCTCTTTGTCTGCGCGCTGCTGCCCGAGGTCAACCCTGTTTACCTCACCAGCCCGCTGCTTGACGGGCTCCCCGCAGTCGGAAAAGGGATATTCTACACCGCAGTCAACCATGCGGAAGCGGCGGCACTGATCCTGCTCCTCCCCAGGGCGCGCCGGGCTGGCGGCAGGGTTGCCGCAGGATGGCTGGTCCTGACCATTCTGGTCTATGAGCTGCTTTCGTTCCTGACGCTGACCGTTCTCGGGGACTACGCAAAAACCCGGCTTTTCCCGCTGCACACCCTTTCCTCGCTGGCCCAGCTTTCCGGGTTCGGGCGGCTTGACCTGCTGCACATCGCCCTGTGGATTTTCGCAGCGTTCCTGCGGTTGACCGTGTATCTCTACTGCGCCGCAGTTTGCCTGCGGCGGATTTTTCCAAGTGCTGCATTTGGCAGGTCCTGCGCCTGCTGTGCGGCGGTCTCGGGGATCTGGTCTCTGGCAACTGCGCAGGGAATGCAGTTCTGGAACCGGATCTCGGAGCAGGTTTGGGTGGTCGCCGCGCCATTTTTACTTCTGGTCGCAGCAGTGCCGCTGGTAACCCTGCTCCTCACCAGCCTTGGGCGGAACTCCGCCGGAAAGGGGCGTATCAAATGAAAAAAAGGAAACTTGCAGCGGCTTTTCTTTCCGCCTGCCTGCTGGGGGGCTGTATGAAAAGTGTCCGGCTGAACGAACGCGGGATCGTCCGCGCGCTCGGGATCGACCTGCCTGCATCGGGCGGCTGCCGCCTGACCATGCAGATCAACCTGCCTTCCGGGGAGGATGCGGTGGACAAACCGCTTGTGATCGAGGAAGAAGGGCGCACGATCACCGATGCGCTCGCGCGTGCAGCGGTCTCGCAGGGCAAACAGCTCTTTCTGGGGGACTGCCGGTTGATCGTTTTGGGGCAGGCGCTCGCACAGATGGACGCTTCCCCGGCCCTCGATTTTCTCAATACCAACAGCATGATAACCCCTTCGGCAACCGTCCTGCTCGCAGAGGGGACCGCGAACGAGATCCTCGGGATACAGGAAAAGGCCCCCCGGCTGGATGCGGAAGGCCTGATCGAAATGACGGAGGGGGCGTACCATTATGGACGCGCCCCGCGGAGCCGCCTGCTTGACCTGATAAACGCGGCGGAAAGCGACCATCTGGCGGGGACACTGGCGGTTGTTTCGGTCGAAGGGAAAGGCGGCGGGACCTCTCCTTCCCCGGATTCCCAGCCGGACGAAGGGGAAGCCTCGGAAAATCCGGAGGAATCGGATGCGAGCAGCCCGGATACGCCGGAATCGGAGGGAGCGTCCGGGGAGAAGCCCGCACAGGCGGAAGTGTCCGGCGTCGCGGTATTCGACCGCGGGCATCTGGGGTTTCTGATGGAAGAAGAAGCGGCACGCGGATTCGGCTGGATGCAGAAGGGGATACGCGGCGCGCCGCTGGTCGTTGGGGACGAACGGCTTGGGAAGGTTTCCACGCTCACCGTCAGCCATCGGGCAAAGATCGTCCCCGAAGCGGTGGGCGACCTGCTTGTATTCCACATGGAAGTGGAAATCCGGAGCGCGGTGCAGGAGACAGCACTCTCTCCGGGCCTCACCTTCGGCGAGGAGGAGCGCGCATACGCTGCCAGGCTTCAGGAGCGGCTGGTCGAATCCCAGATACAGGAGGCAGTAGATGCCTCCCGCAGATGGGGGTACGACCTGTTTGGGCTTTCGCTGCTTGTCCGGCAGAAGGACCCAGACTTCTACCAGAAACATCAGGAGGACTGGATGTCGATCGTTCAGAAAAGCGGCTATGACATCCAGGTTTCCTGCGAGATCGAGCGTACAGGCGGCACAAAGCAGGAGGAAGTATAAGAACCTGTTCCGTATTCCTTTATGCAAGGGGGCTTTTTCTCTTGCAAAAGGCCCCCTCTTGCCGCTTCGCGGCAATTCACCCGAAAAACTGCCGCCGCACTACGAGCCGCAGCGAGTGTTTCGGAGCGCAACCGTTGCGAAGAAACGGCTCTTAGCGCGAAGATCGGCGTGCATAGGCCAACCGGCGCGAAGCGCCGGCTCTTAGGCCGGAGCAAAAAAATCGAGTAAAACTTTGGTTTTGGGAAAAAAGCGGCACCCGGCCCGGAAGGGAGGGGCCTACGGGGAGGGGTCACTGACCCCTCGCCCGTAAGGCAAACTGAGGGGGCGTCGCGCGAAGCGCGCTTCGGGCTGAAAGCCCGAGAAGTCCCCCGAAGAAGGGCGCTTGCGCCCCGGAAGTTTGGGCTGGAACCCAAACTTCCGTTGCCTCACTGCCCCTAAATGCTGAACAGGCTCTAAGGGCCCATTTAAAAGACTCAGGGTTGTCCAAACTGGCAGATCAGCTCTTCCAAAATCCTGCTGACCTGATCCATCGCTTCCACTGTGATATGTTCCTGTGGACTATGATACGCCCATCCGCCGATGCCAAGGTTGGGACAGGGAACCCCGGCAAAGCTCAGCCGGGCACCGTCCGTCCCGCCGCGGGCCGCCAGGAGGACCGGTTCGACCCCAGCCAGCCGGCAGGCCGTACAGGCCTTTTCGATCAGCTGGGGATGCTGTTCCAGGATTTCCCGCATGTTGGCATACTCCTCAACCAGAGAGATCGAAACGGTATCCGGGCCATAGCGGCCGTTCAATATGCGAGCGGCTTCCCGCAGCAGGCCGATTCGTCGATCCATGCCATCACGCTCGAAATCCCGCAGATTATACACCAGCTCGGCTTCCTCTACGGTTCCCCGGGAGCGCAGCAGATGGAAAAATCCTGCGCGACCGTCGGTCCGGGCGGGGATTTCCTCCGCCGGAAGCATATGGGCAAATTCCATTGCGAGCAGCTGGGCATTTACCATAATCCCCTTGGCATATCCCGTATGGATGCCGAGTCCCCGGATCCTGATTTTGGCCTGTATCGCATAAAAGGTCTCGGTTTCAATCTCGCCGGCCGCCCATCCATCGACGGTATAGGCGTATCGGGCACCGAACCGTTCCAGATCAAAATGGGCGGTTCCGCTGCCAATCTCTTCGTCCGGGATAAACACCACGCTGACCGGCCCATGTGCCCTGTCTGCGGTGGTCACCCGCTCGAGCGCGGTCAGAATTTCGGCAATGCCCGCCTTATCATCCACCCCCAGCAGGGTATCCCCGCTGGAGGTCAACAGCGTCTGCCCGGCCAGAGACGGGAGATGCGGGAACTCTGCGGGACGCAGAACCAGCCCCGAATCCCCCAAAACGACCTCCCCGCCATCATACTGTTCAATGATCTGGGGGCGGACATTCTGTCCGGGACAGTCCGGATGGGTGTCCAGATGGGCCAGCAGCCCCAGGCAGGGAGCGGATTCACATCCGGCGGAAGCGGGCAGATACCCGTAGACAAAACAGTGGTTGTCCACCCCAACCTGTTCCACCCCCAGTTCCCGCAGTTCAAAAGCCAACTGATGCGCCAGATCAAACTGCCGCAGGGAGGACGGTGCGGACCCGCTGCATCGTTCACTGCTGGTCCAGATCTTTACATATTCCAGAAAACGCTCATACGCACGCATCGCGGAATCTCCTTTTGCGGAATTGGTCTCGGAGCGGTTTGTTCCACCGATATTATGACATAACCCGACGCAAAATACAATTATTTGAAGGAATAAAATTGACGGAAATATTCTGTTCGTGTTATAATACACCGTATACCAGGGTCGGAATAGGGACATCTCCGGGGAGGGATACGCTGTGTTTCGTGGAATGGAATATGTCTATGCGGTCTGGAGAGAGCGGAGCTTTTCCAGCGCGGCAAAAAAACTGTATATCTCCCAACCGGCTTTGAGCAACAGCATCAAGAGGGTGGAGGACAAGGTTGGCACGCCGCTTTTTGACCGCAGCACCTCCCCCATCCAGCTCACCGATGTGGGGCAGGAATACCTGCACGCGGTGGAACAGATTCTGGCCATTCAGGAGAATTTCTCCCACTATCTTGCAGACAGCCAGAACCTGAAAACCGGGCGCTTGACCATTGGCAGCGGAGCTATGATCTCTTCCTATCTGCTTCCTTCCCTGATCGCCCGGTATAAGGAGCGGTTCCCCTATGTGGAAGTCGATGTGATGGAGAGCGGGGAAGGGCATTTGGAAGAGATGCTCCTGAACGGGGTGATTGATCTGGTGATCGAAAACAGCAGCTTTCCGGAAGCGCTGTTCGAACGCCAGCTTTTCCAACAGGAACACATCATTCTGGCTGTCCCCAAAAGCTGGCCGGTGAACGGGAACCTTCTGGCTTTCCAGCAAAGCATCGACAATATCGCTTCCGGCTCCTATCTCAACCGCCGCTACCCGGCCGTACCGCTGCAGGCTTTTCAGGACTGTCCGTTTATTCTGCTGGGGCCGGGGGACGAAAACCATGAGCGTGCCCTATCCCTCTGCCGGGAACATGGATTTGTTCCACGCGTCATCCTGACGCTTGACCAGCAGCTGACCTCTTACAATATGGCCTGTGCCGGATTGGGGGCTGCGTTTGTCAGTGACACGCTGGTGAGGAGCACACTTCCCCATCCAGACATGGTCTACTATAAGCTGGAAGGAGAAGCCGCCCGGCGGGACATCTGCTTCTATTATAAACGCAACCGCTATATGCCGCAATGTGTCAAACAGTTTCTGGAGGACGCCATGACGGCTGCGGCGGCTGCATCCATCTAAAAAGCGGTACCAGCAGCCAGAACCGAAAGGTGCTTTTCCGGTATCCCCGTTTGATTACTTTGATGATTTTAAAACAAGGCTCTAGAGCCTGTTTTAAAACCGTCAAAGTTACCAGGCAAGACAGACAACAGCACGGAAATAGAGAGCTTCCTTCTCATATCTGGTAGCAAAGCGGCGGTTGTTTTTGAGTTTGAGGAACAGATTTTCCACCAGGAGAACATTTGTCAAGGGGGGATTTCACCCAAAAGATGAAATCCCCCGATAAACTGGAATTCATAAACCTCGTTGGGCAACAATTACGGTATAGTTTTCGGTATCATATGTAACTCCTGTTTCTCTAAAACCATTTTTGTACCAAAAATGTTCTGCTTGAGGATTCCCTTTTACCCAACCAAGGCGGACATTCGCCATCCCAATACGGAACAGATAAGCACACAGGCCATTGATAATCTTGCTCCCTGTTCCAGTATTCTGTATGGACACATCCGTCATAAAAAATCCAATAAAGGCTGTTAATTCATCCGGGTAGGCCATGATGAAATCCATCACAGCAATCAGTTTTTCCCCATCATAAAATCCCAGATAATACTTATCGCACATTTCCTTGTTGGGTGGGAGCGCATTCATATCATTCATAATGCTCTGTTCTGATACAAACGGTGGACAGTATTGATAGTATAGACTGTTTTTATAGCATAATGTGTATACTTCCGCTACATCATTGGCGCACATCTTTCGAACAAGATATTGGTTTGAGAATAACGAAACATTCATTTTCCTTCTTTTCCCTTTCCAAACATTCATGTTCCGATTTGTCGATTTATCACGAGTTCAGTATACCGCAAAAGCGAATGACATTCAACTTCCGTTTATAGGCATTAATAGTAGTAGCAAGCAATGCACCGGTGTATACCCGGCGCAGCTTGTTGGTGGCCGACGGCCCCCAAGCCCTCAGTGCATCGGCGCAACTCCGCCCGATGCACAAGCCGCCGTTGGCGTCTGCTGGTATATACCGGCAGGGGATGGACACCCCCGGCGGAGCCGCCCCCGGAGAGCGCACAGCCGCCGTCAGGCAGTACCACCATCGGCCCTTGGCCGGCAAAGAGAGCGGAGCGCCCAGGTCATCCCCGGACGCTCCTGTTTCGGTTCCTTCCTGCTGGTCGATCACCGCCTTTCCAGCCTATGCCATTTTGCTACAAATGAACCGTCAGCCAATGTAATGTAGTGGCTTGGTGAAACCACCCTTTATACATTACATCTCAGATGGCCTTCTTTTGTTTTTCGCTTATTTCATGCCTTTTCATGTGCTTTATTTTATCATCTTAGATAGCATCTACACGGGTTAAGAACGGATAGCAGCCCAAATAGCGATACAACGAACATGTATCGCGGCGATAAAAGCATCGGAGGTCTTGGCATAGCGGGTGGCAAGACCTCTCCGGCGTTTCAAAGATAGAAAGCAGTTTTCTGCCAAGCGGCGCAGTTTATAGAGATATTTATCATAGCCGCGCTGTTCTTTACGGTTCTTCTTCGGTGGAATTACGGGTTCCACCCCCGCTGAAACCGCATAGGACAGGATATCATTTGTGTCATAACCCCGGTCTGCCAACAGGGTTTCTGCGGAAATGCCTTCTATCAGGTGGACAGCTTCTTTACAATCCGCTCGGGTACCCTCTGTAATAAGGATTCGGACTGGCATACCATGCGCATCCACGGCCAGATGTATTTTGGTGTTAAGCCCCCTTTTGTCTTGGACATATCCTGATTGCCGCCTTTTGCTCCCGCTGCGTGGGGATGTACCTTGATGTGGCTGGCGTCGATCATCAGCCATTCATAATCCGGCTCATCGATCAGAATTTCCAAGAGTTTTTCCCAAACACCTTTTCTACGCCAACGGATGAACCTCTGATGAACACTGCCCCACTTCCCGTAATCGGGAGGCAGGTCACGCCGGGGCGCCCCAGTTCGCAATACCCAAAACACCGCATTGATAGAACGGCGGTTATCCTAAGCGATCCCGCCCCACTGGCCTCGTTGTCCCGGCAAATGTGGTTCAAGCAATTCCCACTTTATCGTTTATATCATGTCTGTGATAGGATGCATCCATCTTTCTGTCCCCGGTCTTTTTAGATAGTTCCATTCTATCACAATCCTAACTTCTTGTGTAGACGATATCTAAGCCATTTATAGTAAGAACCGCAGGGAACACCGGCTAATCTACATATTGGTTTATCGCAGTAAAGCCATATTCCCGGTCAGCTTATTGACCTTTTTCTTTGGGCCACAAATTGCGATGCCGAAATATTGTAGGTTACTTTCGGGAGCGTGGCCCATCTTCTCAATAAATTCGCCATAGGTCTTGCAGCCCTGGGCCAGATCGGAGAAATCCACCACCGTCAAATCTTGAAAATCAGGCTGGTAGAGTTTTTCCCGTATCTGCTTGATAATCTCCGGTGAACCGCGCAGGATGGGCACAGGAAATTCTATGATGCCAAGATGTTCGTTGCCGCTTTGGTCGGTAACGTCAGCCCCTACCACCTCCGGCATTTTCTTTCCCAGGGTAATCCCCATGATCGCCGCCGTATTTGCGATGATACCCAGGGGCAGGCTCTCGTCAATGACCATGACGCACTTTTCATTTTGCCAGTCCATTTTGCTTTGCCTCTTTTCTCAAAAATAGTTTGCTCTCCGACAGGAGCAGACCCGCCAGCGTCAAAACCGTCCCGACAGCGGCCAGGGCGGTGATTTTCTCATGGAGAATTGCCACGGAAGTTACTACCGTAATCACGGGAACCATATAGATATAAACGCTCGTCTTGACCGCTCCCAACGCCTTGACCGCAAAATTCCAGGTGACAAAGCACAGAGCCGATGCGCCCAACCCTAAAAACAGAATGTTGAACAGGTACACAGGATTTGCAAATCTTATCAAATTCAGCTTGAAGTCAAACAGGAATAGTGTCGGGAGTATGAACAAGATGCCATAGCAGAACATTCGCCGGGTTGTAAGAATGGTGTGGTAGCCGTAACCGCTGATTTTCTTTGTCAGCACAGAATAACAGGCCCAAATCAGTGCGGCCAGCAGTGCCAGCAAGTCCCCGGCGGGGTTCAGCTCCAGCTTGGAGCCGTTGAAGCTGATTAAAGCGATCCCGGCCATAGCCACTACAAAGCCAATGAAAAAGCTGGCATGGGGCTTTTCCTCTTTCAGAAACAGATGGGATAGGAGCGCCGTGAAAAACGGGGCTATGGAAATAATCACCCCGACATTGGAGGCCATTGTGTAGGTGAGTGCGATATTCTCCAACAGATAGTAAAGGCATATCCCGCACAGTCCCGCTGCGGCAAAGGTCAATTCCTGTTGCCGGTTCGTCCCTTTCAAAGGTTGGGGATAAACAACCAACAGGGCCAGCAGTCCCATGACGAAGCGAAAGAACAATATCTCTACCGGCTGGAAGTCGGCCAGCAGAATTTTGGTGGAGATAAAGGTCGTCCCCCAAATGATGATTGTAAGAAGGGCGGAGAGATGGCCCACTGTTCCGTTACCCTTCATGCGGCATTTCCTCCGTGTCCCTGAATATGTCCCGATAAATTCCGGGGGCCAGCCCAATAAATCGGTTGAAATAATTGGTAAAATGGCTCTGGTCGGAGAAGCCGGTTTGCAGCGCCGCCTCAACGGGGGGAACGCCTTGCTCTAAAAGTTTTTTAGCCCTGCCTATGCGAATGTTTTCCAGATAGCTGTACGGTGTGACGCCTTTTGAGAGGGCAAAGGCCCGGAGCAGGGTGGATTTGCTCAATCCGGCGCGGTGGCAAATCTGTTCCAGATAAATCCGCTCGGCATAATGCTGTTCCATAAAGGCACAGGCTTTTTCAATTTCCTCCCGGCACTCCGGGACACAACTCTCAAAAGGCTGGCCGTATTGCTGGATCAGCAGAGAGGTCAGGAGGAGCAGGGTTTCCTCTTTCCCAAACTCGTTGGAACCTTTCATTACCAGTTCATGAAGGGGGCGCAAATAGCAGGTGACTTCTTCATCAGAGATTACGTTTTGGGAAAATCCAGGCAGCACCCGTCTGCCGGTAACTTCCTCCGCCAAATCCAGCATAACCTCCTTGGTGATGTTGAAGCCCCGATAATCCAGCGTACCGCCGTCACTCTGAACACAGGCGTGGTTATCTCCCGGGTTGAACAGAAGAACATCGCCCCTTTTGATGGTGTACTCCTGATTTTTGCAGGACAGGACACGCTCCCCATCTTCCATGAAACCAATCACATAGTATTCGTGAAAATGGTTCGGAAAAGGCTGTACGATGCCCTCAAAACGATAAGCCTCAATACGGAGTTCATCATCGTAGACCACCGTTCGTACTTCTTTTTTCATGCGGCTTTCCTCCTTGATGATGCCTATTATACCAGATAGGATTACTGCTGGCTTGTAAAATATCTTCATTTTCTTCCTGATGTTGAAAAGTGCGCAAAAGGAAATTTTTCCCTTGGCGCACTTTTGGTTTGTCAGCAACTCCGCATGGTTTTATGATCTTGTCCATATCAGTGAAATGGTATTTCCAGAATATGATGTTCACTTTATCGCCGTAAATGACGGAGTGGACAGCGCAAAAGGAGATAGTGAATTTACCGCAATCCGCAACATATTCAAGAACACGAGGCATTTGGGAGGGGTAAACTGCTAATTTCTCTCCAATTCGACAAATCAGTGTGCAACAATCAAATATCGCTGCTGTTACAGAATGTTTCCGTCTGGCTGCTGATGCGGTCAGGCGCTTTTTTTGCCCGATCACACCAGCCCAACAAAGCGGTAGTAGATTTTAATGTCCTGGTGTCTTTGACCGTCTATGATGGTTCGTTCTCCAACTTCAATACGGTCAATCAGTTCCTCAATGATTTCCCGGTTCAGTTCCTGCAAGTCCAGATACTGCCGGATGGTTCCGACCCACTGGTGGATATTGGCGATGTCCTGCTGGGCTTTCCGTTCCCCGGCTAACAGACTGTCCAGGCGTTCCGATTTCTGGATGCGTTCCTGCTCGTTCTTTTGAATCAGAACCGAGAAGGAATCGCCGCTGATTGCCCCGCTTACCTTATCTTCATAAAGTTTTGCGGTGATCTGTTCCAACTCCTCCAAACGCCGCCGCAAACGGCTGATTTCCTGTCGGCAGTCCTCTTGTTGCGCGGCGCTTGCGGATTGGATGTGCTGTTTCAGCTTATCCAGTACAGCGGCTTCATCGGCTGCAACCGCTTTGCCATGCGCCCGGATTTCACTCAGCACCAGGTTTTTCAAGCTGATCTCAAAAATCCGGTGCCATGAGCAAACGCTATGTCCGGTAGTGGCAAACCGGGAGCAGAAATAAGAAGTATAGTGCTTGACAGTGCCATTTTTCCGGCGCTGTGTTTCGCGGGCGGCAACCAGAGGATGCCCACAGTCCGCACAGACCAACTTTCCGGTAAACAGAGATGCTTGGGGCGGCGTATTGTTAGCGGAAATCTGTTTCGCCGCCTGATTGATTTTCTGGACAGCCTCCCACAGCTCCGGCCCGATAATTGCCTCGTGCGCGCCCTCATGGGAAATCCATTCCGATTCCGGTTTCCTTATCATGGTCTTGTCTTTATAGGAACGGGAGCCGGTGCAGTTCTGTGTGAGCGTACCGACATAAATATCATCGTTCAGAAGGCTTCGGACGGTTGCGTAAGCCCACAGCCGGGAATACTTGCAGCTGCCATTTCCGTAATGGACCGCCCAGTACCAGCGGGGAGGGAGAATCCCT
The DNA here is from genome assembly GCF_000403395.2 of Anaerotruncus sp. G3(2012). Taxonomy (GTDB): domain Bacteria; phylum Bacillota; class Clostridia; order Oscillospirales; family Ruminococcaceae; genus Anaerotruncus. The sequence goes on from NZ_KE159668.1 coordinate 393,822, forward strand.
TTCTCATTCAGGGCGGCGGCGATTTTCCCATAGGCCATGCCGGACTGACGCATCTGGAATATCTGCCGCACAACAGCGGCGGATTCCCCGTCAATGACCAGCTTGTGTCTGTCCTCCTCGCTCTTACGGTATCCGTAGGGAGCGTAGGCGGCAAGATACTGGCCGTTTTTCTTCTTGGCATGAAGCACCGACTTGACCTTGCTGGACAGGTCCTTGAGATGGTAGTCATTCATCAGACTGCGGAAGTGCAGCATATCGGTGTTGTCCCCCTCGCTGTCCAGGCAGTCCAGAACCGACACGAACCGGCATCCGAGGGAAGGGAAAATGACGTCCGTATAACGGCCCACCTCCACAAAATCCCTGCCTAAACGGGAAAGGTCCTTTACCAGAATCAGGTTAATCAGGCCATGCCTTGCGTCCTCCAGCATTTCCAAAAATCCGGGCCGCTGAAAATTGCCGCCGCTGTACCCATCGTCCTGATAGGTCTTGACCTCGATCCAGCCGTTGAGCATGACGAATTTGGAGAGGATTTCATATTGGTTCTCAATGCTCACCGATTCATCGCTGGGAATATAGCCCTTCGCTTTTGCGGAATTGGAAGCGTCATCCACACTCAGGCGGCAGTAGATACCGACTTTATATTGCTTCGCCATAATCCTGCCCCCTTTTCTGTGCCAGCGCCCCGTCCACATTCCCGACATAGCGGTAGTACACCTTGACCTCACAAATCCGCTGCCCGTTGACCTTCTGGGTATCGCCAACCTCGATCCGGTCTACCAGTTCAAAGAGAATGGTTTCGTCCAGTTCCGAGATTTCGGTATAGCGCCGGATAATTTCCAGCCAGCGGTCGGTATCCACCTGGTTTTCCAGGTGCGCCCGGACTTTCCTTTCCAGTTCCGGGACTGCCTCCGCCTTTTCTGCCCGTTCCGCTTCATATTTCTGCATCAGGGTCTGAAATACCGTCTGCGGGATGGAGCCGGTGCATTTATCCTCGTAGAGATTCTGCATCAGACGTTCCAAATCGGAAATACGGGCTAAGGAGGATTTTAATTCCTGCTCATAGGAGAAAAGCCGGGTGTGGGATTCTTTCTCCTTCAGCCGGAGAATCTCGCCCATCAGCCGGTCCGGGTCATATTCCGCAAAGCGGGCCTTTTCCCGGATGTCCTCCAATACCAGCTGGTTCAGCACCGTTTCATAGATGGTGTGGATGGTACACGCGCCCCTTCCGCTGCGGGAGTAGTTGCCGCAGATGAAAGAACTGTACCGTCCCGGCCTGCCATCCTTATAGGTGAACTTTTCGATATGGTTCCGCATTTTGAAACCGCAGTCGGCACAGTACACAAGGCCGGTGAAGATGCTCTTGCAGCCATCGGACGGAGTGCTTTTCCGCACCTTCTTTTTGCCGATACTGGCTACGGTGTCCCACAGTTCCCGCGAAATAATGGCCTTGTGGGTCCCCTCCACCCGAATCCACTCGTCCTCCGATTTATTGACGAGCTTGCGGGATTTATAGGAGAGTGTGCCGCTTTTGCCCTGTACCATGTTCCCGATGTAGACCTCGTTGCGGACCATGTTTTTAACCGTCTGGTCAGCCCATTTGTGGTTGACCCTGCGGGGGTCGCTCTGGCCCTTTCGCTGGTAGTACAGCACACCGGGCGGCTGAATCCCTTCTTCATTGAGCGCCACCGCGATGGCGTGGAATCCCATGCCTGATGCCCGCATCTCAAAGATACGGCGCACAACCGGCGCGGTTTCCTCGTCAATCACAAGATGGTGCTTATCCAGCGGGTCGCGCCGGTAGCCATAGGCGGGGTAGGTTCCCATAAATTTTCCGTTTTCGGCACAGGCTCTCTTGACCGCCTTGACCTTCTTGCTGGTGTCCCGGCTGTAAAATTCATTAAATAAGTTCAAAAAGCACATGACATCGGT
>NZ_KE159668.1:402799-405217 GCF_000403395.2 Anaerotruncus sp. G3(2012)
CATGGAACCGTCCGAATGGAAATAGTACCATTTACCGTCAATCTGTTTCCAGCCGCCAGTAAACATCCAGCCGTTACTGTCCAGCCAGTACCATTTTTTATCGTCTTGCAGCCAGCCGGTGGCAGGTTTCCCGTTTTTCATGTACTGCCAGGAGCCGCTATGATTCTGTACCCATCCCTGGGCTGTCTGCGGGTCAATGACAATCTCCACAAACCGCCGCAGGACGGTAGCGACCTCGGCGCGGGTGGCGGTTCCTTTCGGGTCAAAGCGGTTGCCGCCTTTCCCCGCCATGATACCCGCCTGCTGCATGGCTTTGACCTCCTTTGCCGCCCAGCCGCTGATCTGCGCGTTGTCCGCAAAGGTCACAGCTTCATGGGCAACCGGCAGGTCATAGCCCAGCTTTTTCGCGTAATTTGCCATAATGACCGCCATCTGTTCCCTGGTGATATTGGTGTCCGGGGAAAAGGTGGTGGCGGAGGTGCCGTTTACAATGCCTTTTTCTGCCGCCCAGTTCACATACGGGGCATAGTAGGCGTCTGCTTTCACATCGGTGAATTTCCCGGTTTTGTAGCTGTCCGGGTCGATGCCTGCCAGCCGCCCCAGGGCGGTGACAAACATTCCCCGCGTCATGCCCATATTGGGGCTGAACTGGTTGTTTCCAGTACCGGTGAGCAGCCCCCGGCTGGCTACAAAGATGATGTTATCCTCCGCCCAATGGTTCTTAATGTCTGTAAAGACCGGGACAGGGTTCTTGTAGCCGATGCCGTAGATGCTGAAATGCCCGGCTTCAAAAACAACCGTACCCAGGTCAGGGTCATAGCTGGATTTTGTCAGCCATTCCACCTTGCCCTTGCCATCTACATAGACCGCATAGAGATTTCCGGTCTGTTCCTCCTTTGCCGGAGCATAAGGCAGACGGACAGCGATGGTGTGGCCGTCAAAATCGGTAATCGGCGTTTCCTTTCCACCGGCGAGATACACCAGCGACAGGTCATAGACCGGCCTTGTGCCGATGGCAGCTTTGGCCTCCTTGGACAAGCTGGCCTGACTAATCTGTTTTACCCGGAGGATAATGTCGCCGTTTGCTGATGCCGTATCCAGCCATTTCAGCAGGCCGGCATCCATTCCCTCCACAATTACGCCCTCAATATTGATTTCCAGCCGTTTTACCTTCTCCCGGACAAGGGTATCCAAAGTTTGGGCCTTGATTGTCACGCTGAAAGAGGTCTGGCCCTTTTGGGGGCTGACAGGAATGACAACCGCCACGCCGTTTGCGGTATTGCCGTTCTTTTTCGCATCGTTCTTTGCCGCGTTGATGGCGGACTGGACAGCGCCGTTATCCAGTGCCACATTCCCGTTTTTATCCGGTGTTGCCGGTTTGGTCTGGCTGGTGGTAGGAGTGTCCGGCTTGGTTTCGTCGGGACGTGCTACAATCGTGGAGCCGCCGCCGGAGGAACCATTGTCACCGCTGGAAGAACCGTTGCCGCCGGACGAGGAACCTCCCCCGCTGCCGGAACCGCCAGAGTTTCCGCCGCCGTTGCTGTTTTTTACAAATACTGCTTTGACGGTCACATTAGTGTCGGGCATGGTAAAGCTGTTGTTACTGATTGTCACGCCGCCGGATATGACCTGCCATTCCTTGAAATGATAGCCGCTGTCCGGTGTGGCGGTCAGGGTGATTTTTGTCCCTTTCTCCGCTGATGTTGGAGAAGCGGAAGCTGTGCCGCCGGTTCCAGCCTGCACCGTTACGCTGTATCGGGTCGGCTGTGGCGGTGTGCTGCCGTCCTTTTCAAATACTGCCTTGACAGTCACATTTGCGGCGGGCATGGTAAAGCTGTTGTTGCTGATTGTCACGCCGCCGGAAATCACTTGCCATTCCTTGAAATGATAGTCGGTACTCGGTTTGGCAGTCAGGGTGATTTTCGTCCCTTCCTCTGCTGATGATAGGGAAGCGGAAGCTGTGCCGCCGGTTCCGGCCTGCACCGTTACGCTGTATCGGGTTGCTTGTGGCGGGTCGCTGTCCTTTTCAAATACTGCCTTGACAGTCACATTTGTGGCGGGCATGGTAAAGCTGTTGCCGCTGATTGTTACGCCGCCGGAGATTACTTGCCATTCCTTGAAGTGATAGCCGGTACTCGGTTTGGCAGTCAGGGTGATTTTCGTCCCTTTCTCTGCTGATGATGGGGAAGCGGAAGCTGTGCCACCGGTTCCAGCCTGCACTGTTACGGTATATTTGGCAGGTGGCAAGGGTTTACTGGTAATTGTCAGGGTTCCGTTTTCATAAACAATCTGGTCTTTGTAATTGCCGCCCTCCGGGACTTTTGCTCCGCTGGCCGTGACCGTCACAGAGCCGGTTTTGGAGGTATCCGGGGCTTCGGCATAGGCTACGGTTGGCGGGGTTTTCAGGTTTTCACCTTG
>NZ_KE159668.1:405227-410244 GCF_000403395.2 Anaerotruncus sp. G3(2012)
GCTCCGCTGGCCGTGACCGTCACAGAGCCGGTTTTGGAGGTATCCGGGGCTTCGGCATAGGCTACGGTTGGCGGGGTTTTCAGGTTTTCACCTTGAACAAGACCCGTGATGTTACAGTCTGCCGCTGAGAATACGGGGGCAGTTTCCCCCACATAAATCGTTTTGCTTGGGGCGGTAACTCTGATTTCCGCCTGTTCAATCACAACGGGAATCGTTGTACTGCCAATGTATTTGCCGCCGTCCACAGCGATCACAAGCGAGTAGTCCCCTGCGTTGACGGGGGCTGTGACGCTGCTCCATGTGTAGGAAACCAGCGCGTCGGTGACAACTGTGCCGTCCAGCTCTTTGACAACCGGGGTGCCGGTATAGTTGACCGGCTGACCGTTATATACTCGCCCAGTCACGCTGATGCCGCTGATCTCTACGGGGATTTTGTCGGTGACGGTCACGGTGGCCGTCCTGGTGGCGGCGGTGTACTTGCCGTCCACGGCGGCGGTGCTGGCGGTGATGGTGATAACTGTGCCTACTGCCGTTCCAGCCGGGATATTGAAGCCATCGCCCGTCAGAGCCTGTTCCGCCCCGCTCCCGATCCGATAAGTAAGGCTGGCATCGGGGAGGCTGTCAGAAAACGCGGCGTCATGGGGATTTTTCACCGTGCAGTCCACAGTGACTTTCCCCCCTGCAATCTGCTGGGCGGGGGTGGCGGTCAGGGTGATTTTCGGCTCGGTGGGCTTCACGGTGACACTGGTATCAACATTTGCCGGGGTATTGTAGTTCCCCGTATCAATGGGGACAAATGCCACGGGGAAAGTCCCGGTTGCTGTGGGCTGTGTGTTTCCGTTGGCCCAGCTCCAGCTTCCGGCAACGGCGGCGTTCCCGTTGGGGTTTGACGCTGTGCCGCCCGTCAGGGCGCTGTCGGACAGCTTCTGTCCGTATTCGATAGCCGAAGCCGTGGGCGCGGTCAGGGTGGGCGTGGCCTTGGCAATGGTTACGGACACATCCGCTGTGGCAGTGTTGTAATTCGTGTCATTCGGGGTGAAGGTCACAGAGAATTGCGCTGTCCCGGCGTTGGGCTTGATCGTGCTGTCCTTCCAGGCGAAGATTCCGTTGGCGTCCCCGCCCGTCAGGGCACTGTCGCCCAACGCCTGCCCATAAGTAATCCCGGCGGCGGTGGGCCAGCTGCTTACGGTGCACGCAATTTGATTGATTGTCAAATCTCCCGGCTCATATGTGATGTCATAATTTTCTGTTACATCCACACCTCCCCGCATAATTTGCGCGGAGGAGATTGTGATTGCCCCGCTGTGGGTTCCGGTCGTGGTCTGGTCTGCGCTCAGAGAAATACTGCCCACCGCGTCCCCCGCCGCCAATCCGCTGGCCGTGTACCTATCTTGCGCAATTTCCGTCCCGTAGTCGATGGTCTGCGCCTGCGCCGTGATAGTCAGGGGCCGCTTCGTGACCTCTACAGCAAAATCCCTATAGATGCCCTGCGCATTGGACACTCTCAGCGCATAGCTCCCGGCATTGACGGGCTTATCAGACAACAACGTTCCGTTCTGATACCACGTAAAGGTCATCTCATCATAGGCGGCGCTGCTGCTCACCTGGGTTGTTGTCGGATTCTCCACCGGATTCCCATCATACGCTTTTGACTGCGGGTAGTCCTTCAGCGTGACCGAAAGGGCCGCGATATAATTTGTGCTTCCGGGGCTATCTGGGACATAGTCCACATCGCCAACCTTGATAGTGGGACGTTCGTCCTGCGGCAGGTAGAAATAAAGCTTGTTGCCGTCAAGGGGATATACGTCCTTCACGCCATAATATTCCGCCGATGTGATGGCGGTGTCCGCCGGGACCGCGCCCTCCGGCAGGGTGATCTCCACCAGAGAGACGTCCACGCTGCCGTTTGTGGGGGAAAGGACCTGTTTCTTTTTTGCTTTAATGCTGCCGCCGGTGATGGTTACGCTGCCGTCGCTGCCGGAAGCTCCGTTGCCCACATCATCGCCACGGTTACTGGATGCGGTTATCGTGCCGCCAGAGATTTCCACAATCCCGGCACCCGTGTACCCGCCGCCGATGGCGGCTCCAAACTTAGTGGTTGCCTCCACCCGACCGCCAGAGATTTCCACAGTCCCGGCACCCCTGGACCCGCCGCCGATGGCGGCTCCGTTTCCGTTGGCGGTCGCCTTCACGATGCCGCCAGAAATTTCCACCGTTCCGTTGCCATTGCTTCCGCCGCCAATGGCAGATGCGTATCCAGATCCAGAAACGGTTGCATTTACCTGACCACCGGAGATTTTTACAGTCCCGGCACCCTGGTATCCGCCGCCGATGGCGGCTGCGTAATTGTTGGCGGTCGCCGTCACGGTGCCGCCACGGATCTCCACCGTCCCTTTTTTAGTGTATCCGCCGCCAATTGCGGCTCCATCTCCACGGGAAGTTGCCACCACCGTGCCGGACTCAATGATGATTTTGCCGCTATCTTGCTCGCTTTTTCCACCAATCGCTGCACCCGACCTAGCAATAAGCTCTGAACGATTCTCCACGGTCAATGTTCCTGTCCCGCCCAGTATCAGCGTGGCGCTTGGGTCCACAGAGACGGGCGCATGACGTGACTTGCCCGCAACCGTATTTTCCCCTTCGGTCTGCAGTTCCACTGTGCAGTTTGCTTCAACGCTGATCAAGGGGTCTGTGTCGGTATTCCGATCAATATGGATACCGTTCACCTGAATATGAAGCTGCTGGGTGAGATTTTTGACAACGATGTAATTGCCGGTTGCTGCAGAATCGCTCTGCGTAATCACATGGAGCGCGTCATAGCTCAGATTTGACTGGGTATGCTGCTTCCCAGTGCCATCTGAATAAGTGACAGAAAGTGAGCCTTTGCTGCCGTCAAAGGTGATGGGGCCTTTGCTGAGGTCCAGCGCTGGCGTATCGGAACTGACGCCCCGGTACCAGTCCAGCTCCATGTCCCGGGCTTCGATGGTCAGGCCGGTTTTTTCGATTGCCTGCCCGCCATTCAGGCCGGGGACCGTCACAGAAATGGTGGTATCCTCCCCTGGAACCATCCAAATCTCCAGATAGCCATTCCCGTTCTGCGTCCGATGCAGAGTACCGTCGTTTACCGTTTCGCTGGCGCCCAGGGGACTGCCGCGCCGGGATACCTGTGCCTGTACGGAAATATTCCTGTTGATGGCGCTGTCCCAGAAGTTCAGGCGCACCTTTTGCAGCCTTGTGCCGATGGTCAGCGTTTTATTGCTGCCGCCGGAGGTTGTGCCGGTCCAGGTGATACCGCCCGCTGTCACGGTAACGGGAAATGCTCCGCTTGCATTTGCCGCCCCAAGGTTGGGCAGGGAGAAGGAAACCTGACAATCTTTTCGTGTCAGTGTTACCTGGTGCGTTTCGCCGTTGATGGTAACGGACGCTGCCGTCATGGCTCCGGTGATCCTTCCGTCGTAAATCGTGCCGGTCAGGCTGTATTTTTGATAATCCTGATTGCCGATTATGACGGAACAATTGGGCTGGGGGGACACCTCCTTCGTCCAGGTTTTCCCGCCGGCTTCCACAGTCAGCGTCGGGCTGCCTGACCCTTTCACAAGCAGATTGCTTGCTGTGAGCGTGCCGCAATATGGCTCGCTGTTGGATTTTTTCAGCGTGCCGGTCCAGGACGCGCAGCCATAGGAGAGGGTGGCGCTTTGATCGCTTACAATGCTCCTGTCATAGATGGTGACCTTCAGCTCACATAAGATATAGTCGCCGGGTACGGGCTTCATCTTTCCTCCGTTCATGTTGATGGAGGGGCTGCCGGAGACCTGGATGGAGCCGCCTGTCTGATTCCCGGAGTTTGCCCCGAAGCCGATGGCGTAATCGCCGCCGCCCTTCGCGTCAATCGTGCCGCCGGTGATGGTGATGTCGCCGCAGTCGCGCACACCGTCATCGTAGGCATACGCATCTGTGCCCGCACCGATTCCGGCGGAGGCTGAAATGTTGCCAGCATCGCTCACTTTATGGCCCCTCGCCGTTACCGTGCCGCCGGTGATGGTGATGGACTCCAGCTTCCCCTGGCTGCCCCCGCCAATGCCAGCCGCCGACAGTGCGGTCCCCATATTAGCCGAATACCCGGAACCTTCGGCATACACCGTGCCGCCGTTAATAACCACCCGGCCCGTGGAGCCTAGCAGTGTGCCGCCGATGCCCGCGCCGCCGCTCGACCCGTAAGCATCAATGGTACCGCCATTGATGTTGATGGTGCCCACTGTCATAATCCCTGATTGTCTGCCAAAGTTCGCGCCGATTCCGGCGGACCCGTCTCCGCCCCTGGCCGTCAGGGAACCGCTGCCGCTGATGGTCAGCGTACAGCCCGCCGGAACGTTGATAGCCGCGTTCATACTGCCGCCCTTGATCGTATTTGTCCCCTCCAGGGTCAGGTTCAGCGTGGCGTTATTTTCCAGCTTGATTCCGGCGTGAACCAAACCCGAGTTGACATCACCGCTATACGGCAGCTGGATGCTTAAATCTTTTATCGTCAGATTAATTGTCACTCCGCTGATGGTCAGATGGTCTTTCGTTGTGGCGCCGGTGATCACTTTGTTGTTGTACTGGTTCAAGTTGCCGCTGTTGATTGTGATCCGGCTGTTTAAGGTAATCGTGTCCGCCAGGGGCGAGGCGGCGCTGGCGGCGTCCAGCTGCTCCTGAAGCGTCAGGCAGGGGGTGATGTCCACCAATTCCTGTTCATCCCCGGTAAGCGCACCAAACAAGGCAAGGATTTCGTCGAGCCACGCCCGGACCTCCTCCGCGTTGTCTGCCGTCACTTCATCCGGCAGGGCGGCGATCAGGTCCTCAATGGGGCAGATACGGCACTCATAAGTACACGGACTTCCTTCACTGTCCTCCGATTCCGGCTGGTAGCCGCAGGCATCGTCATGTTCCTGATGATGCTTGCAGATGCCGGTATCTTCCGGCTGTTTTGTATCTTCTTTTTCAGCTTTCCCTTTGCAGTCCGACAGGCCGGCATCCT
>NZ_KE159668.1:410254-413938 GCF_000403395.2 Anaerotruncus sp. G3(2012)
CCTTCATTCGGCGTGTACTCGCAGACGCCCTCGCCGTTATGCTGGCACTCCTTCACCGTATACGTCCCGGCTGGCAGCTCGTTCTGCCCTTCCGTCAAGGCAACCAGTTCGCTGCCCTGCCAGTAGGCGCAGGGGCTGTCGCCCGTCTGCCCCAGCATTTCGAGGAGGGTTCCGCTTTCGTTATAAATTGCACCGCCCGTGCTCTTGATCGTGCCGCCGGTAATGGTTGTGGTGCCTTTGAAGGCATACACGCCCCAGTCGCCTGCCGTGATCGTGCCGCCGGTAATGGTTGTGGTGCCGCTGGAGACAGACACGCCCCGGCTGTCTGCCGTGATCGTGCCGCCGGAAATCGTTGCGGTGCCGCTGGAGACATACACGCCCCGGCTGTCTGCCGTGATTGTGCCGCCGGAAATCGTTGCCGTGCCGCTGGAGACATCCACGCCCCGGTTGTCTGCCGTGATTGTGCCGCCGGTAATGGTTGCCGTGCCGCTGGAGGTGACATTCACGCCGTTGCCCATCGAACCGTTCGCCGTGATTGCGCCGCCGGAAATGGCAGCCATGCTGCCCGACTGGACCATCACGCCGTTGCCCACCGAACCGTTCGCCGTGATTGTGCCGCCGGAAATGATAGCCGTGCCGGAGCTGACTTTCACGCCGCTGCCGCTATAGCCGTTCACCGTGATTGCGCCGCCGGAAATCTTTGCTGTGCCGCCGTAGACATACACGCCGTGCATTCTATCGCCGGGCACACGGATCGCGCCGCCTGTCAGCTTGAACGTGCCGCCGGAGACATACACGCCGTGGCTGCTCTCGTCGTCCACATTGATTGTGCCGCCTTTCAGCTCGAACGTGCCGCCGTTGGCCTCAATGGCAGAGCTCATAGAGGTAGACTTCTCCGGGGCATAGTTCATCGTGAAGTCATTGCCGTCGCTGTTTTTCGCGCTGGTCAAGGTGATATTCTGACCGCTCGTTACGGTCAGCGTTTCGGTGAGCGTCACATCCTTCAGCAGCGTGACGGTGGCCGGATTTTCCGCAGCCCCCTCTTGCGCCTTTTTCCAGGCTTCGGCAAACTCCGTGTAATAGGTGGTGACGCCGCCAATGGTCACTCTGGCCTCATCACCTTCCTGTTGGGCGGCATGACCCTCTGCCAGGTCGGGGTCGTTGGCCCCGTCCAGCGCCTCTTGCAGCGCATAACAGCGGGAGAGGTCAAGCTGCTCCTGTTCCTCCCCGGTCAGTTCTGCAAACAATGCAAGTATCTGCTCAAGCTGCGCCCGCACTTTCTCCGCATTCTCATCCGTGATGCTCCCCACATCCGGCAGGGCGGCAATCAATTCCTCTATCGGGCAGATGCGGCACTCATAAGTACACGGGCTGCCTTCCCCATTCTCTGACGCAGGCTGGTAGCCGCAGGATTCATCATGTTCCCGATGGTGCTTGCAGATGCTGGTATCTTCCGGCTGTGCCATATCTTCTTCCGCAGATTTCCCTTTGCAGTCCGACAGGCTGGAATCCTCTGCGCCGCAGACCGGGCAGTCAGGATTGATCTGACCCTCTGTACAGAGGGTCAAACAAGAGCAATGCTCTTGTTTGACGATTCCTGTTTCCGGTTCCTTGTCGGCTTCGCCGCTGTCCTGCGGATTGCAGATTTCACACACATAGGTGCATGGCGTTCCCGGCGTTTCTTCCGTATAGCCGCAATCGTCCGTATGCGCGGCGTGGTGTTCGCACAGCCCGGTTTCCGGCTGTCCTCTGTCTGCCACCGCATGAACCGGAGTTCCTGACATGGTAACAATCATCACCGCAGACAGCAGGAACGCCAGCGGCCTCCTTAACTTGTTTCTCATAAAATGCCCTCCTGATATTTTGAAAAATGTATGGTTCACAATTCCCTGTGTTTGGATGAATCCCGCGCCCTGGGCAGGCGCTTTTTGGTTTTGGGACGGGCGGCTCACAAAGCGTTTGTGTTTTGCGTCATAAGCTGCCCTCTGCGGCGTAGAAGCTGCCCAAAGGCTTTCTGCATGGCGGGCAGGGCAACAGGCTTTCGCCCAAACCAGTCCGCGTTGTAGCGGTAGGCGCGCAGGGCGAAGTCCAGGTCAGAAAACCAGAAAATCCGCGCCTTTGGCCGTTCCTCCCGCAGCAGTTCCACCACCTCCAGGCTGAACGTGCCGTCCTGCGCCACCACAAACAGGTCAAAATCTGGCCCGTCCCGCACCATGCTGCAAAAATCCTCCTGTCTGGCATAGGGGACGATTTCCGCAAAACGCAGGTGTTCCCTGGCGCACCGGTCAAGCTGCCCTGACAGTGCTTTCAGTTCTCCGGGGTTTTCATTATAAAGTGCAATCCTCAATCCGGCTCCTCCTTTCCGCAGTATATAAAAATGAAAAAATGGCATCAAAAAAACCGACCCTTTTAAGGAATCGGTTATATATTTAGCATAGCGTTTTTCCCGTTCTTGTCAATAGGCTCTGCATGAGATGTCAAAAATCTGCATGAGATGTAGGTCAGGACGCTGAAAATATGGTATAATGGGTCTTGACAAACGAAGTCTTTTGTGTTAGGAGGCGAAAATGATGCGAATTGCCATTGCAGACGACCTTTCCGCAGACGCTGGGAAACTGCGGGAATTTATCTGCCGCTGGGCGTGGGAGCAGGGGATTGTCCTGGTTCCGGCCCCGGCAGTTTTTGAAAGCGGCGAAGCCCTGCTTGCAGGCTTTGCCCCGGATACCTTTGATGTGATTTTTCTGGATATTTATATGTCCGGCATGACCGGCATGGAAGCGGCGAAAAAAATCCGGGAGCAGGACGATGCCTGCCAGCTAATCTTTACGACAACCACCAAGGAATTTGCTGTGGACAGCTATGATGTGGCGGCGGCATTTTACCTGGTCAAGCCCTATTCCTATGAAAAGCTGGCACAGGCCCTGACCCGGTGCGGGGCAAAGCTTCTGGAACAGAACCAGTGCGTGATGGTTCCGGGCGCGGCAGGACAGCAGCCGCTCCTGCTTCACCAGATTACCCATACGGAATACTGCGGACGCTGTGTGGAAGTCCATATCACCAGCGGGGAAAAGATAACCGTCCCCATGCGGCAGGCGGATTTTGCGGCTTTGCTGCTGGACTATCCCTATTTCTGTGACTGTACGCGGGGCGTCCTGGTCAATTTCGAGCAGGTGGAGGAGCTGCTGGCTGACCGTTTTCTTTTGAAAAACGGGACAGCGGTTCCAATCAGCCGGTTAAAATACCGGGAGGTGCGGGAACAGTTTCTCGCTTTTACTTATGCCCGGATGAGAGGAGGGCATTAGAGATGGGAAATGATACCGTTCTCCGCCCAATGCTGGAGCTTTCGGTTATAATCCCCGGCGCTGTTTTGTGTTATCTGCCCATGAAAGGACACCTGAATGGAAAGGGCAGACGGATCGCTTTGTGGGGAATCCCCGCTCTGTTGCTGTGGGCTGTTGCGGGCGGCGCTGCCTGTTACAGATTCCGGTGGGATACGAACCTCTGGCTGGTTCCCTCGCTGGCGCTGTCTGCCCTGTTTTACTGCCGGACAATCACGCTGTCTTACTGGAAAACCGTCAGCGTATTTCTGGCGGTCTGCGGGACGTTTTCCACTTTGAGAAATCTGGCAGTCCTGGCGGACGCCCTGCTTTCGCCCAAAAGCGGCCCTGTGGTTTTTTCTCTGGG
>NZ_KE159668.1:413948-416814 GCF_000403395.2 Anaerotruncus sp. G3(2012)
GTCCGATACGCTGTCCTCTGTTTCCTCTGGGTAACATTCCGGCGTATGCTCGTGGACGCACTCGGTCACTTCAATATAGCAATCTTCTGTGTGTTCGTGGCCGCATGGCGTTCCCGGCGTTTCTTCCGTGTAGCCGCAATCGTCCGTATGCGCGGTGTGGTGTTCGCACAGCCCGGTTTCCGGCTGTCCTCTGTCTGCCACCGCATGAACCGGAGTTCCTGACATGGTGACAATCATCACCGCAGACAGCAGGAACGCCAGCGGCCTCCTTAACTTGTTTCTCATAAAATGCCCTCCTGATATTTTGAAAAATGTATGGTTCCCAATTCCCTGTGCCTGGATAAACCCCGCGCCCTGGGCAGGCGCTTTTTGGTTTTGGGACGGGCGGCTCACAAAGCATTTGTGTTTTGCGTCATAAGCTGCCCTCTGCGGCGCAGAAGCTGCCCAAAGGCTTTCTGCATGGCGGGCAGGGCAACAGGCTTTCGCCCAAACCAGTCCGCGTTGTAGCGGTAGGCGCGCAGGGCGAAGTCCAGGTCAGAAAACCAGAAAATCCGCGCCTTTGGCCGTTCCTCCCGCAGCAGTTCCACCACCTCCAGGCTGAACGTGCCGTCCTGCGCCACCACAAACAGGTCAAAATCTGGCCCGTCCCGCACCATGCTGCAAAAATCCTCCTGTCTGGCATAGGGGACGATCTCCGCAAAACGCAGGTATTCCCTGGCGCACCGGTCAAGCTGCCCTGACAGTGCTTTCAGTTCTCCGGGGTTTTCATTATAAAGTGCAATCCTCAATCCGGCTCCTCCTTTCCGCAGTATATAAAAATGAAAAAATGGCATCAAAAAAACCGACCCTTTTAAGGAATCGGTTATATATTTAGCATAGCGTTTTTCCCGTTCTTGTCAATAGGCTCTGCATGAGATGTCAAAAATCTGCATGAGATGTAGGTCAGGACGCTGAAAATATGGTATAATGGGTCTTGACAAACGAAGTCTTTTGTGTTAGGAGGCGAAAATGATGCGAATTGCCATTGCAGACGACCTTTCCGCAGACGCTGGGAAACTGCGGGAATTTATCTGCCGCTGGGCGCGGGAGCAGGGGATTGTCCTGGTTCCGGCCCCGGCAGTTTTTGAAAGCGGCGAAGCCCTGCTTGCAGGCTTTGCCCCGGATACCTTTGATGTGATTTTTCTGGATATTTATATGTCCGGCATGACCGGCATGGAAGCGGCGAAAAAAATCCGGGAGCAGGACGATGCCTGCCAGCTAATCTTTACGACAACCACCAAGGAATTTGCTGTGGACAGCTATGATGTGGCGGCGGCATTTTACCTGGTCAAGCCCTATTCCTATGAAAAGCTGGCACAGGCCCTGACCCGGTGCGGGGCAAAGCTTCTGGAACAGAACCAGTGCGTGATGGTTCCGGGCGCGGCAGGACAGCAGCCGCTCCTGCTTCACCAGATTACCCATACGGAATACTGCGGACGCTGTGTGGAAGTCCATATCACCAGCGGGGAAAAGATAACCGTCCCCATGCGGCAGGCGGATTTTGCGGCTTTGCTGCTGGACTATCCCTATTTCTGTGACTGTACGCGGGGCGTCCTGGTCAATTTCGAGCAGGTGGAGGAGCTGCTGGCTGACCGTTTTCTTTTGAAAAACGGGACAGCGGTTCCAATCAGCCGGTTAAAATACCGGGAGGTGCGGGAACAGTTTCTCGCTTTTACTTATGCCCGGATGAGAGGAGGGCATTAGAGATGGGAAATGATACCGTTCTCCGCCCTATGCTGGAGCTTTCGGTTATAATCCCCGGCGCTGTTTTGTGTTATCTGCCCATGAAAGGACACCTGAATGGAAAGGGCAGACGGATCGCTTTGTGGGGAATCCCCGCTCTGTTGCTGTGGGCTGTTGCGGGCGGCGCTGCCTGTTACAGATTTCGGTGGGATACGAACCTCTGGCTGGTTCCCTCGCTGGCGCTGTCTGCCCTGTTTTACTGCCGGACAATCACGCTGTCTTACTGGAAAACCGTCAGCGTATTTCTGGCGGTCTGCGGGACGTTTTCCACTTTGAGAAATCTGGCAGTCCTGGCGGACGCCCTGCTTTCGCCCAAAAGCGGCCCTGTGGTTTTTTCTCTGGGCGGGGCAGCGGCCTATGCCCTGTTTTGCTGGACGCTGCTGGGGCTTATGTGGTATCCGGCCACCCATGCCGCAAGATGGCTTCTGGATGAAATTGAAATGCCAGGGACATGGTATGTATTCTGGATTCTTCCGGTGGTGTTCCTGAGCCTGAACATTGTCATGCGGCCCCAGGAATATTCCACTCTTTACACAAACCGGGTTATGATGTTTTATCCGGTTCTGATGCTGGCGCTTCTGGCGCTGCTGCTGTTTTGTTACGCGCTGTTTTACTGGATGGCAAGGGGGCTGACAAAGAATATGCGTCTGACGCAGGAGAACCGTTTTTTGCAGATGCAGGCCGCCCAGTACCGCATCCTGCAAAAGAGCATTGAGGACACCCGGCGCGCCCGCCATGATCTGCGCCAGCATTTCAAGGCATTGCAGGGCTGTGTGGAGAGCGGTGATATAGACAGGGTTGCGGAGTATGTGAAAGCCTATGGGGAAAGCCTGCCGCCGGATGCAGTCCGCCGGTTCTGCAAAAATTATGCGGTGGATGCCGTACTGCATTACTATGGGGAGCAGGCGGTGAGGCAGCAGACCGATATGGAGGTTTCTGTCCAGATGGAGGAAGAAACCATCATCCCACAGCCGGAGTTCTGCGCCCTTTTGGGGAACCTGCTGGAAAACGCCATTGATGCCTGCGCCGGTTCCAAAGCGCCCCGCATCATTCGCCTGCATATCCGCCAGCAGGGAAAGCAGGC
>NZ_KE159668.1:420894-424418 GCF_000403395.2 Anaerotruncus sp. G3(2012)
GGAAATGTACTCACGTTTTGCCAGCAGAAACTCGGCGTCGGCTACTCGGCTGTCACACGCAAAGCCGGTGACGAGCCTGCCGTTGTCTGTCTTTTGTGGGTTGGCTACATAGTCGATAATGTCACTGACCGCCTGACTTTCGGTGCGGCCTTTGCCGGTGTGCAGCGGCATGATGCGTGTGGTTGCCATGATGGAATCCTCCTCTCTGAACTCGTTTCTTTTATTGCAATAAATCCTTTTGGCGGGTATAATAAAATAAAATTTTTCTGCACCTCAAAGGAGTGCCTTTTATGATAGAAAAATGGATAGCAGAGGCAACGGAATGTGATTTCAAAGTTGCCGTTGAAATTAAAAAACCAAAAAGCTGGCTGAAAAGCGTCAGTGCCTTTTCTAACGGTATTGGAGGGACGCTGTTCTTTGGCATTGACGATAATCAGAATACGGTCGGCCTGCCCGACATTCAAGGTGATGCCGAGGTCATCAGCCGCTTTATTAAAGAGCGGATTACACCCATCCCTCAATTTGTGCTGACCCCGTTTCAGGAAGATGGAAAGGATATGCTTGCCTTAAAAATTCCAGCTGGGACCTCTACACCCTATTACTATAAGGCAGACGGTATTATGGAAGCCTACATCCGGGTTGGGAATGAAAGCGTGGCTGCGCCTGATTACATCGTCAACGAACTGATTTTGAAAGGAACACACCGGTCCTTTGACGCGCTGGTGACAGATGCCCCCAGGAAAGATTATAGCTTTACACTGTTGGAAGCAACCTACCTGGAGCGTACAGGACTGCGGATGGAACTGCCGGACTACTGTTCTTTTGGCCTTGCGGATAAAAATGGGATGCTCACAAATGCCGGAAGGCTGCTGACGGATCAGCGCACTGTTTTTAACTCCCGGATATTCTGCACCCGCTGGAATGGTTTGGAGAAAGGCTCTATCTTTGATGATGCGCTGGATGACAAGGAGTATGAGGGCAGTCTGATTTATCTCCTGCAAAGCGGCTGTGAATTTATCCGAAACAACTCCAAAGTCCGTTTCGCAAAAGAAGCGCAGTATCGTGTGGATAAACCTGATTACGCAGAGCGGGCAGTAACCGAGGCTGTGGTCAATGCCCTGATCCATCGGGATTATATCGTTTTGGGCAGCGAGATTCATATTGATATGTACGATGACCGGGTAGAGATTGTATCGCCAGGTGGAATGTTCGAGGGTGCGCCTGTTCAGGAATGTGACATCAATACCATTCGCTCTGTACGCCGGAATCCAGTCATTGCAGACTTGTTTCACCGTATGAAATATATGGAACGGCGGGGAAGCGGTCTGCGTAAGATCGTAAGTGAAACAGAAAAACTACCAGGGTATGAAGAATATCTAAAACCGGAGTTTTTCTCAACACCATCGGATTTCAAGGTGATTTTGAAAAATGTGAACTACATCATGAGTGGTAGTTCCACACATGAAACCACACATGATACCATACATGACCTTGCTTTGACGCAAAAACAGGCTCTTTTATTGGACTTCTGCACCGAGGCCAGAAGCAGGGATGAGATGCAGTCATTTGTTGGGATTACAAACCGTTCTCATTTTAGTAAGGCTTATTTGAAACCGCTGTTGGCATCTGGGAAACTTAAAATGACCATTCCTGATAAGCCTAAGAGCCGGAGCCAAAAATATATTACAGCAAAAGAGCAATAGGCCAATCCGGGTTGTGGCTGGAATCAGCCGATATTCCGGCAAAAAGAAAAAGCGGAGGAAGGCGCGGCGAAGAACGCCGTTCCTCCCTCCGCAGATGGGGCAGATTGCCCGGTCAGGAGAGCTTGGAAAGCTGGGCCAGTATCTTCTGCACACCGTCCCAAAGCTGTTCCTGCCGCTGGGATATATCTTCCAAATCAGCGTCATAAACCCGCCCGGTTTCATGCACTTTACGGGTCAGCTGGTTTAAGTTGTTGCTGGAATAGCGCATCAGGGACACCAGCTCCTTCAGCTCCGGCAAATCCAGCTTTACCACATACCCGTCCAGCGCCATTTTCCGCAGATAGGCTTCCCGGTTGACGGTTCCAAGCTGGGCCATTTTCTGCTCAATCAGGGCCAGCTCCTCCGGGGAAACCCGGAAATTCACCTGCACCTCCCGTTTCCGCTTTGCCGCGCTCATCGTTCCGGTTCCCGTTTCTTAGGGGCGGCGGGTTTGCGTTCCGGCGGCTCCTGTTTGAGTTTTTCCAGGACGGAGCCTTTCTCCGGGGCTTGAAGGACTTTCCGCGCCTGCTTCAAAAACAGGTCGGTCAGACCGGGGTTGACCTTATCCACCACCAGGGCATAACTGTGGCGGGGATCGCCGCCATCCTCCGGCATGGGGATTGTTTTCGCCCAGGCTTTGTTATCGCGGGAGATACGCCCGTCATGCTCCTTTTTCAGCACCGTATTGGCAAGGATAACCTGCACACGCTCCGGCCCGAACTGTTCCAGCACTTCTTTGACAGCGGCCTCGGTATTCAAGCGGTTATCCCCATAGTGGGCGCTGATGGCCTGCCGGGTGGCTTCTTTGCAGGCAAGACTGACTTGCAGGGAGGCGCGGTACTGCGCCATCTCCCCATGCTCGGACGCATAGGCGGCGGAGTGGGGATAGACCGGGGCGGCTCTCTGTTCCTCTTTTGCCTTGCACATCTCATTGGCCCGTTCCTCAATGCTTTCCCGGATCACATCCATATAGCCGGTTTCCAGTTTTTCAAAATGCCGGTACACATCAGCCAGCGGGGAGGGGGAATCCAGAAGCGCCTGTGCCTGTGCATCGGAGAGTTCCAGTTCCTCCATCGCCATCACAATGTCCTCCCGGACGGTGTACTCATAGGCATGGTTTAAGACCTCCTCCGGGGACTGGCTTTTCAGCCAATCCCGGAAGGTATCCTGTTCAGCGGCCATCTTCTCATAAAGGGCCGTATTCTTTTCGTTGCTGTTCATATTATCTTGCCTCCTGTTCCTGTTGTCTGGGTTTCTTTTCCATGCTGCGGGGCGGGATGGGGCGTTTCAGCCCTTCCAGCACCGAGGGCCTTTCGCGCTTGGCAATCGCCGCTTCTGGACGGGACTGCCCCTTGCTGTCCATGTTCAGCTCCATATCCAGCTCCACCAGACGGGCGTTCTTGACCCGCAATTCCTCCTCATAGGGGAAGGCTTTGCCCACTTCCTCCTTCGCGGCGGCCTGCTGCTGGTAAAGGTTATCCAGCTGGACTTTGACGCTTTCCAACCGCTGGGGCATCTGGGAAAGCGCGTTGTCAATCCGGGTCAGGTTGCCGCGCGGGTCTGCGCCCAGGGCGGTACGGTGGGTCATCTTGCCTTTCAGTTGGAGCATATATTCCTTCTGAAAAGCGTCAAAGGTTACAAACATAGCAAATCCCCGGTAGCTGCCGACCTGCACCGGCTCGGAGCCTTTAACCTCCTTGCAGGCGTCCAGAAGGGCGGCTCCGGCGTTCTCTTTGTCGGTGAGCGTATCGCCCCGGACTTCCATGCCGGTAAATCCGTCTG
>NZ_KE159669.1:0-1428 GCF_000403395.2 Anaerotruncus sp. G3(2012)
TTTTTAAGGAGGTTATATCATGCGTACTGCTCTTAGTACCAAGGTCTATCAGATTCAGGGTTTTTTCCCGATGGTCAAACGGCAGATAGTTGTGTCTGTTGGAGCCGCGATCCTGCCGGCCGCGCTTTCCGTTCCGGCTTTTGCTTCCGGTTCTTCCAGCACGCCGGGTGCAGGTGATGTTGCCGCCGGTCTTGAGTCTGTGGCCATTTCGACAGAGATGCTCAAGCCGGTTGTTGACGGTGTGGCAGCCAACCTTGCGGTGATCATCCCGATCGGCATTGCGCTTTTTGCAATCCTGCTGGGAGTAACCCTCATTCCGAAAGTCATTAAAAAGTTCCTGAGCTGATGCGGGGGACAGGGACGGTTATAACAGCCGTCCTTGTTTTTTATAGAGGTCATGCAAGCGTTTCCCGCGGTAATTTGCGCGGCAAATCCGCGGGAACGCTGCATGGCCGCACAAATTATGGAGGTGGCTGCTATTAACGTCTATGTGCCTTGGGATGTATCAGTGCTTGACTTTTTTTCTCGTTTCATCCGTTTCCGGATTGGTGTTTCCATGTTTCCGGCTGTTGCTGTTTTTGCGGTCATTGTTGCTATATCCGTTTTAGTTAAAACGGTTAAGTCTTATCTGAAATAATTAGGGGGGACAAAATTGTTGACGAAAGGTTTCTTAAAGCGGCTTCTGGCGCTGGGCTGCGCGCTGGTGTGCGTCCTGGCTCTCTCGGTCCCGTCTTTTGCTGAGGTTTCTAATTTAACTTATGATGAGTGTGTTTCTAAATATTCTGCTTCTGGTTGGGGCAAAGGATATTCTAGGACTGGCACTGTCCTTGACATAGATGTTTCTTTTGATGGTGCCAGCGAAGAAGCAAAAGAGGCTTGGAAATTGGTAATGCAAGATTGGTTAAATGATCCTGACTATGCAGTTATTTTTTGTTTAGGTTCTTCTAGTTTTTGGGTTTACGCAAATCGGATTTCGGATTTTACGGGTTTTACTTATACTAATAATGTAGGTAATCAATGTCTTCAATTTTCTTCTCCTGGATATTACTTTTATTTTTCTTATTCTTCCGGTTGGTCTCTTTCCATTTTTAATACTAATAATAGGTCTAATTCTGTTACATCTTCTGGTAGCCCCCTTTATCGCTCGGCTCAGTCTTTGGTTTCCGACGAGCGTAATCCGAGGACATCTTATATCTTGTCTGACATTTATACTCTTATTGTAAATGATGATATCACCCCGGATGAACCGGATTCCAGTGTCCCAGAAGTTCCTGTAGATCCTCCGAAGGAACCAGAAGTTCCGACCGGGAATCCAGAGTACGTTGTATATAATACTAGTATTTGGCTAACGTTTTTCCGCTGGGTGCGTCGACACATTGGCAATGCGGTTTTTGTTGGGTTCCTGGTACTTGCGGCCATTATGGGTAT
>NZ_KE159669.1:6453-9849 GCF_000403395.2 Anaerotruncus sp. G3(2012)
GGGTCTACCATGGCGATTGGCATTTTCCAGATCGCCGGGTATGGGCTGCCAGATGGCGATATGTCTCTATATGAGCAGGCGTTTAATGCTACTGGTACCAATCGTGGGATGTTGACCTATACGAGCGGTAACACCCTGAGCCAAGGCAATCCGGCAATCATGATGTTTCTTTTCGATGCTTCGCGGGATAGGCTTAAAGTAGATTTTTCGGGAGGGGAGATGCTTTGTCGGGAGCAGTTGCACGCAGATGTATTTATTTTTCATTATCCGACGCTTAAATTTATGCAACACGCCAATATATCGACTATTCCCAGTGCAAAAATGCCGTTGGGTAAGATCATCCGTACTGCGATCACGCTTGATGTGTTATCAGATGATGGCAGTGATTGCCGGGTTGATGTACCAGCGGAGAGATGGACGATCATTGATGATCGACAGACTACCTCTGAGAGTAGCGGTATTATGGGTTGGCTTAATGGGTTTTGGGATAAGCTTGTAAGTTTGATCGTCCCGGACGCTGGTTACTATGAGCAGTGGTATCAGGAGATCAAATCCGCTGCTGATGATAAGTTTGGCGGCTTATCCCAGCTCTATGAGATCATGCGGGATGCATTTGCACAGCTACAGGATGACAACATTGTAACTACTAATTTGTGGTGGCATATCGACGCTAACGAGATGTTTGCAGGGTCTCCGGCCATCAAGGTTGACGTGATTGAGTACGCCCGGCCATATTTTAAATGGTTAAAACCGGTCTTGACAATGATTATTTTGGTCTATACGGCCATTGCTTGTTATCGTCGTATCGTGGTTTTGTTTGAGCAGTAAGGAGATGTTTTTTTGGATAGGTTTATACGATTTTTGCGGTTGTATGCAGATAGCTTACTTTTCTTCTGGCGGTTTTTCTATGGCTTCTTTAGCCTGGTCTTTTTCTTCTGGCATTTTTTCTGGATGGTTTATATTTTATCAATGCATGGGTGAGGTGCTTTTATGATTGTCAAATTGTTAATGGAGCTTTTAAAGGCATTGATTTTGTTTGTCCTTAGTTTGTTTCCCAGGCTGCCGGATTTTGCTTTTATGCGGGATTATGTCCAGTCCTTTGTCGATCTGATACACGCTGCCAACCTCGCTGTCTCTATCCCTGTTGTGGGTACTTGTTTGCTGCTTATTATTATCTGCTACAACCTGCGGGCGATTTGGTCGGTCATTATGTGGGTAGTCCGCAAAATTCCGGGGGTGTCTTAATGGCTAATGTGGATATGTTTGCAATCGCGGTCAAGATTTTTGGTCCAGTGGTTTCCGGCATTTTGTCTTTCATTGGCTCTCTTTTCGGGCTGGCGATACTTGGGGTTGTCCTGTTTTTTGTGGTGTTTATCGTCAGATATCGTATTTATGGCGAGTACCTTACCGCCGATCGGCTCGAGTCTCTCGAGATTTCCTTCCGTCCTTACGATTTTTTGCGCTGGAAGGTTTGGGACTTTCTCACCCGGCAGGCCCGGACGGATGTCTTTGACTACTTCGGATTTACTATCTTCGTCGGCCGACAGGGGAGCGGTAAAACAATCTCCATGGTGCATTATCTGGACATGGTGCACCAGCGGTTTCCGGACGCTCTGATCGTCACCAATTTTGCCTATGCCAACGCAACGCACGTAATGTCAAGTTGGCAGGATTTTTTTGATATCCGAAATGGGGAACAGGGGGTCGTTTTTGCGATTGACGAGATTCACGGCGAGTACTCTGCAAAAGAGTGGCAAAACTTTCCCGAAGCGTTGTTGTCTCAGATCAGCCAGCAGCGCAAGCAGCGTGTCAAGATCATAGCATCCGCCCAAGTTTATAATCGAGTGGTTAAGCAAATACGGGAGCAGGCGTTTAGCGTTATGGTCTGCCGGACGTTTTGCGGCCGTCTTACCTGGTATCGGGAGTACGACGCAGCTGAGTATGACACGTCGGGAGACAGCGCCTACAGTGTTAAAAAGAGATGCAAGCCAATCCGCACCTGCTATTTTGTGCAATCTAATCGGCTGCGATCTAGCTATGATACGTTTGAGGTAATCGAGCGTCTTAAGGGGCGCGAGTTTATTCCGCGTGACCAGCGAGGACATTAGTATTTTCTGCTGGTTTACATACCTACTATGGCTCTGCCCGGCGGCATGGCTTCTGTTCTTCACTTTCTTTGCAGGTTTTGCCAAGGGAATTCTTGTCAGTCTCTACAAAGTGAGGGGCGAACGGTACCCTAAAAAAATAATTTATTATTCTCTCTCTCAATTGAGCGGGTGAATTCCCACAGTCATGGTAAAGTGGGATATCTTTGATATTCCACTTTTCCTTGTCGGTGGGAAGAGGGCGGCAGCCCTCTAGTAGAGGGGGTCGGAACTGTTAAATATTTGCTAATATTTAACAGTTCCAATGCCCTTAGTAGCGGTGTTGGAAAGTTGGAATCTTTGATTTCAACTTTTCAATCGCCGAAAAAAAGGGGGGCAGCCGGGAAAGGAACCGCCGGGCAGAGCCATATAATGGTAAATCCAGCCGGAAAAAGAACTTGTTGCGGGTAGTGCGGCAGGCTTAAGCCCCCGTCTTGTAGCACGGGGGCACAAACAACAGAGGTCTTGTCTATAGACCAGCTTACAATGCACATTTAGGAGGGATTTGCTTGCAACCAAAAATCTTAGTAGATTACCTGACATTTACGGTTGGTGCACGTTGTTACCTTGAGCAGTGGGGGGAGGATGTGGACGGTCTCGAGTATCTTGCAGATACCGATGTGCTCACTAGTCTTTGTCACGATTGGCATTTTGGCAATCTACAGCTGATGGCGCGAAAGGGGTTGTACGGCTATATGTATGCTTACGTCGGCGGGGGTATTACGCTTGCCTGGGGCGGCTGCGACACGGTCTTAATCCAGTTATCCGGCCAGGGTTGCCGCCTGTATGAGACATTGTATCCAGATTTGGACTGGCTCACTCTCATCCAGCAGATACGGGCGTACAAAGTACATAATATTTCGCGGCTAGACATAGCTTGTGACACCTTCGGGCAACTCTCCATGGATAATCTAATTAAGTACACCTTTGCAGGGCGCTATGTCTCCCGGTTTAGGGATTATCTGGTCAGTATCGGCACCAAGGAGAGGTCTATTATCTGGGGCGCGCCATCCAGCCGGATGCGTCTTAGGATATACGACAAGACCATGGAGCGGTTACGCGCTGGCCGATCGGCGGCTGATGTGCCGGATAATTGGATACGTCTCGAGTATCAGTTGCGGGATGACGCGGCAGACAGCTTTATTTTTGCTTGGAGATCTACCGGCAGTATCTCCGCTGCATACTTTGGGATCATGTCCAATCAGCTGCGGTATGTCAAGTCCAAAGATGAGGACAACCCCCAACGATCTGT
>NZ_KE159669.1:13964-14563 GCF_000403395.2 Anaerotruncus sp. G3(2012)
GATCAGCTGGGTGTATCCCATAATTGACATATGAGTAATTTTTACAATTCTAAGTATGGGTTATATGATTGTTATAAGTGCCTTTGTGAAGTATGCACCCGAATAGATTGTCCTAAAATGACTATGCATCATAACAAGTTGCAGCACTGCCTAATTATGCGCCAGCGTGGATGCTGTCCAACTATTAAGTGCGATTTCTTCACGCATCAGGAAAAGCGAATGGTCTTAAAGATTCGCAGGCGATACCGAAAACGAGATGCAATTATGGAAAAGCTAAACGAAATCATGGAGAGGCTTGACAAACTTGAGGGAAGTGATGTAAAATAAAGACAGGTAATTTCGTTAAATGAAAATTATGTAAGAAGGACTGGAAGGAAAATTCCAGTCCTCTTTGTTGATTGACAAAATCCGTTTGGATGGTATAATTTTCTTTACAGGGACACCTGCAAGCAGGGCGGTGGCCACTCCCGTGAAAGGGGGTGACGCTATGGAAATGGTATATTGCATCATTATGTTATACATACTGTTGGAAATACTTAGAACCATAAAAAAATAGCCGCCCTCGGTCAAAGGAAGCGGCTATTTTTTAGTCAGCACTA
>NZ_KE159670.1 GCF_000403395.2 Anaerotruncus sp. G3(2012)
AGGATGATCCGGTTGTTTTGTCCATTGACGCATAACGGATACCTGATCCCGGCGGGAAAGACCGTCCGTCTGCCCAAGGAGCTGGAAGAGAAGATTGTGGCCGCGGGCAACGGAAAACGGGTGGCCGCGATGGATGTGAGCGAGGGCTGGCTCGAGCAAACCGAACCGAAACAGGCGCCAGAGCAGAAACCCGGAGAGGAGGCCGAACCGGAGGAAGCGCCGGACCGGCTCCCCGGCATGCAGGAACTGCCGGTCGGCCGCAAGGGGAGGAAGTGAGCGGATGGCAACATTCAAAGAGCATATGCGGGAGGACATTAGCCTGTTCCTGAATCTGGAGGAGTTCGCGGAGCTGCGCACCGTCCGGTATGACGGGGAGAGTTATCAGGATATTCCCGTCGTGCTGGAGGGGTTTGAGGAGAAAGACCGGCGACAGCTGATGAGCGACCATGTGCAGGGACTCTATCTGGTATCAGCCGTTCTGTATTGCGCGCGGGATGATCTGGGGGGATGCCAGCCGGAGAAGGGCAAACGCATCTATATCAATGATGAGGAAGGCGGAAGCGGCTTCTTTCGAGGATTTTATGTCGCTTCGTCTGCCTGCGAACTGGGGATGCTGCGGGTGGAATTGGAGGCGATCGACGAATGAGCAAGCTGATAAGATCACAGTATCAGGAGGCAGTTTATGCGGGTCTGACGGTGGATATTGCGGAAGAGAGCTTGGATCGCGTGACAAAACTGCTGGCGGGAATTAGTGGCGGCGTCCATAAAGCGGTGGGGAGTGCCCTGGCCCGCGCTGCATCTTCCGGGAAAACGGCTGCAAAGCGGGCGGTCGCAGAAGAGTATACGCTCAGCCAAAGTGAGTTCCTTTCTCAGACCCGGAATGTCAACCACATAGTCCGGGAGACTGGCGGTGGGGTGTCTGTAGTATTTGGGTTTCGCGGTTATGTGATCCCACTCGCCAAATTCAACACCCGGATCAACAGCAGCGGGCGGGTCGTGACCCAGGTAAAACGGACCAACACAGCGGAAACGTTGGATCAGGCATTTCAGGCGCAGATGGGACGGCACAGGGGAATCTATGAGCGGGTCGGCGCAAAGCGATTCCCGGTAAGAGAACTTTACGGCCCGTCCACTGTACAGATGATGCATGCCAATGAGAGAGTCATGGACAAAATCGAGGAAAAAATGGCCGAGACTTACGAGAAGAATATTGACCATGAAATTTTGAGAATTCTCAACGGTTGGGGGATGTAATTATGACAAAAGTAGTTTTGCTGGAACAGTTGAAGGTTTTTACAGAGGAAGCCACTCACGATTTGATTCTGCCGGTAGCCCGGCAGAAAGAGGACAGGGAGCAGCCTGCTCCCCGCACAGCAGAGGTCTACAGTACCCGGCTGCCGGACAGCCGTGCGGCAAAGAAAAATGCGCCGTATATTCTGCATCAGGTGATTACCGGAAAGGATGAGCAGGCTCCTGGGCAGCTCCCTACTGCGTCTGTCTCAATCCGTACGATTTTCTGTGTGCATCACCCGGACGAACAGGAGGGCGGGCTGGCCCTGCTCAACCTGATGGAGCGGCTGCGGATCGCCCTATTGGAGAAAGGCGCTATAGGAGGACAGTTCATACTGGATCGAACGGCAGGGTTGGAGAGTTTCATCTATCCCGAGGATACCGCCCCATATTATGCTGGAGAGATGATCTCCGCATGGATTCTTCCGGCAGTAGCGAGGAGGGTCGCTTGTCATGGCTAAAAAATCTCAAGCCCGGCCCAAACCGGATGACAGCGGGTTCTACTGCTACATCGGCCCCAACCTTGCGGGCCTGATCCAGAGCGGGACGATCTACATGGGTACGAAAGAGGAAGCGCTCGCCGCAGCGGCCCGCGCGATTGAAAAACAGCCGCTGGTGAAAACCCTGATCGTCTCGGGCGCGGCCCTGCCGGAGGCCCGGCTCAAGGTCAAAAAGCCCGGGAACGCCCTATATGTAAACTATCAGAAGGTTGCAGCCGGAAGGGAGGGGAACTAAATGGCCAATCTCGGAGTGCACGTGTACGAACAGGCGACCTCGCTCAGCACGCCGGTCGTGGCGGATGCCGGGATCCCGTATGTGGTGGGCGTCGCCCCATCCCACGCGGCATCCAGCCCGGGCAAAGCGTATACGCCGGTCCTTTGCACAAGCTGGGCAGAAGCGGTGGAAAAGCTGGGCTTCTCCTACGACTGGGAAACCTACACCCTCTGCGAATTCATGTACAGCCATTTTCAGCTGTTCGGTTGTCAGCCGGTGCTCTTCTGCAACGTTTTTGATCCCGCCGCCATGCAGAAGACGGGAGAAGGCAAGGACTATGCGGTATCGGAGCACAGGATTTCCATCCCGTTCGGATTTATCCACGATGACAAGCTGGTGGTGACCTGCGTAAAGAAAGCCGGTTCGGACGAGGTGATCGCGGCGGACAACCAGCTGGCGGAGGACGAGGATTACAGCGTCCTGTACGACGCGGACGAGGATGCCTGTATCATCGAGCTGCTGCCCGCCAGTGATTACTACCAGACCGC
>NZ_KE159671.1 GCF_000403395.2 Anaerotruncus sp. G3(2012)
TGCAGCTTCTCAAACAGTATTCGGATGTGCCGGAGTTCCGCCACCGCCTGCATCAAGAGGTGATTGCCGAAACCTATCCAAAGCTCCATGAGCTTCTGCGCCCTCTCTCCCAGGACGATATTGACGAAGCCCTCTGTGCATGGAACGGCGATATGGACAGCAAACGGGCCGTAGTCCGCTATATGAAGGAGCATGGGCGGGAAAAAGATACCGCCGCATGGCTGTCCAGGGAGTACGGCGGTCCTGAACATACAAACCTGTTTATTGTCCGTGCCGGAAGCCCCGAAGAAATGGAACTGCCCTGGCCCAAGGTACAGCGCCGGATCGCCCAGCTTATCAAAGAGGACCGCTTTTTTACAGAGGCAGAACGGGATAATCTGGACGATATAGACCCTATCGCAATCCGGGAAAATCTGGCCCAGCGCGGCATTGTAAACGGGCAGGTAGTGGAACCGGAGAAGCTGGACAATGACCCCTTTATTCAGCAGGTCATGGCTGATGTGGAACAGATTACCGCCGATGAAGCAGAACCACGCTTTTCCGTTGTTATGACCAGCGATGCGTTTCCCGACCCGGAAGATGCGTTTGCTGTCTGGGATAATCAGACCAATGATTACTATACCGCCTCTGATGGAACGGTACGGACATTTTCAAGAGAAGAAGCTGCGGAGCAATTCCTGGCCGGGCTGGAACCACAAGAGATAAAGGCGGACCGGCAAGAGGAACCGGCACAGGAAACAGCCGCACCCGCTGCGGACGAACCGGGAACACTTCCCCGCGACCCGCTGGCATCGGCCTATGGCGTAGGGGATTTTGTTTTTCTGGAAAATACCGAGTACCGCATCACCGATTTGCAGCAGGGCTATGTCCAGCTGAATGACCCCGCGCTGGCCTACCCCATTTACCGGACGGAAAGCAAAGAACAGTTTGAACGCGCCATCCGGCAGGACCCGCGCAACAGCGCCATCACCGACTATCTCCCCGCCGATCTGGACCAGTTTTCCCCGGATTTACGGGAGGCTCTGACCGGGGATGGCGGTTTACTGGATGGGTTGGCAAAGGAGGATATAGCGGTACTGCTCCGAAGCGGCGCAGGCAATCCGGCTGTTGCCCAGCATCTTTCCCAGCGGTTTTCGGGTACAGTGGAAACCATGCAGCTGGAAACCGGGGATACGGCAGATTACAGAACAACCGACAAAGGCATGGAAGTAGAGATTTTGCGGGAGGATGAAACGGTTCTGGCGGCGCTGTATGAAAGCTGGGAACCGGTTGCCGCCGCACTCCGCGCCCTCTACCAGCAGGAACTGGACGGATTCTCCCACGAACCGGCACAGCTAAAGGAACAGCCAGCAGAGAAACAGCCGGATTTGGGGAATCCTCCCGCACCGGAACCAGCGCCGCGAATGACTACCACCCCTGTCACCCGTTATCCGGGCGAACAGAACCACCTGCCCTATGATGTGGAGATTCATACCCTGCACATAGAGAAACCGGAACCCACCCCACCCCAGCCGACAGCCGGGAACTTCCGTATCACCGACATTCACCTGGGCGAAGGAGGGCCGAAAGCAAAATTCCGGGCCAATATGGACGCAATCAATCTCCTGAAAGAATTGGAGTTTGAAAACCGGCAGGCCACGCCGGAAGAACAGGAAACCCTTTCCCGGTATGTGGGCTGGGGCGGTCTGGCAGACGCTTTTGACGAGAGCAAGCCCGCCTGGGCCAAGGAGTTTGCGGAACTCTACGCAACGCTGTCCCCGGAGGAATATGAAGCCGCCAAAGGGACCACCTTAAACGCCCATTACACCAGCCCTACCGTTATCCAGGCCATTTATGAAGCGGTGGGGAAAATGGGATTCCAGACCGGCAACATCCTGGAACCCTCCTGCGGCGTGGGCAATTTCTTCGGTATGCTGCCGGAGGAAATGCGGGGCAGCAAACTGTACGGCGTGGAACTGGATTCCATCACTGGACGCATCGCAAAACAGCTCTATCCAAAAGCAGACATCACCATCGCGGGCTTTCAAACCACCGACCGGCGGGATTTTTATGATTTAGCCGTAGGAAACGTGCCGTTTGGCCAGTATTCCGTCAATGACCGGGCCTATAACAAGCTGAACTTCAACATCCACAACTACTTTTTTGCAAAATCGCTGGACCAGGTGCGTCCAGGCGGTGTCGTAGCCTTTGTCACCAGCCGCTACACGATGGATTCCAAGGATTCTACGGTGCGCCGGTATCTGGCGCAGCGGGCGGAGCTGTTAGGCGCGATCCGTCTGCCCAACAATGCGTTTAAGGCCAATGCCGGGACAGAGGTGGTATCCGACATCATTTTCCTGCAAAAACGTGACCGCCCGATTGACATTGCCCCGGACTGGACGCAGACCGGACAGACCGAAGATGATTTTACCATCAACCGCTATTTCCTGGACCACCCGGAAATGGTGCTGGGCCGCACTGTTTCAGAAAGCACC
>NZ_KE159672.1 GCF_000403395.2 Anaerotruncus sp. G3(2012)
TTCTCAACGCAGATGGTATCATTCAGCCGCCGGACCGCGCGGGTGCTGCCCCAGAAGTTTCGGAATTTCCGGTCACAGTTCACATTGACTGCGTTCCAGATGATGTGGTTATGGATATGGGATTTGTCGATATGGGTGCAGACCACAAAGGCGTGATTTCCCTTGGTGAACCGCTTTGCAAACTCCACGCCCAGCCGGTTGGCTTCTTCCGGGGTGATCTCACCGGGGACAAAGGACTGCCGGACATGGTAGGCCAGCACATCGTCCGCGCCCCGTACCCGTCCAGTGGTGGAAATGTACTCACGTTTTGCCAGCAGAAACTCGGCGTCGGCTACTCGGCTGTCACACGCAAAGCCGGTGACGAGCCTGCCGTTGTCTGTCTTTTGTGGGTTGGCTACATAGTCGATAATGTCACTGACCGCCTGGCTTTCGGTGCGGCCTTTGCCGGTGTGCAGCGGCATGATGCGTGTGGTTGCCATGATGGAATCCTCCCTCCATAACAAAACGGTCTGCATACGCAGACCGCTTGTTTCTTTTTATTCAACATTTTTATATCGGATTATCCTGTTTCATGCCAAAAGTAAATCACCCAAAGCTATCTGGCGTTTCCTTTTTCCCACTTCTCCAAACGGGATTGACACAGTGCGGTAATTTCGTTTTTATCTTCCTCCGTCACATTCCTGCGTCCCTTTGTCCGCTGGATTTCCAGATAGCTTTCATAATCGGAAAGCAGAAGGTCAAAAAGCTCCTTTGGGGTACGGCAGACCATGCCGCTGCAATAGCCGGGTAATTCCCCTGTCCCATGAAACTCCACCCGGATATACCCATACCGGCTTTTGCAGACTTCCATTTCTGTATCCAATGCCAGATAGTCCCCAAAAATGTCTATCACCTGTTCAAATGACATCATAGCAGTCCACTCCTTTCGTAAAACCCTGTTCTGCCGCTATTATCCATGATTCCGGCACATCCGGCAAGTTTACCGTCAAAAAGAAAAAGCGGAGGAAGGCGCGGCGAAGAACGCCGTTCCTCCCTCCGCAGATGGGGTAAACTCTCCGGTCAGGAGAGCTTAGAAAGCTGGGCCAGTATCTTCTGCACACCGTCCCAAAGCTGTTCCTGCCGCTGGGATATATCCTCCAGGTCAGCGTCATAAACCCGCCCGGTTTCATGCACTTTACGGGTCAGCTGGTTCAGGTTGTTGCTGGAATAGCGCATCAGGGACACCAGCTCCTTCAGCTCCGGCAAATCCAGCTTTACCACATACCCGTCCAGCGCCATTTTCCGCAGGTAGGCTTCCCGGTTGACGGTTCCAAGCTGGG
>NZ_KE159673.1 GCF_000403395.2 Anaerotruncus sp. G3(2012)
CCGTTTCGATGGGGTAGGAACACATGAGGACAGCTATATCCTGCCGGATGGTTTCTCTCGAAACCTGAAACTCAAATGCCAGGTTGCGGTCTGTATCGTGCCGCCTTATGCACAGCACTTCCAGAATCGCTTCCCGCCGTTCTGCATAATTCATGCGTCCACCCCCTTTCCCTTGCTCTCTGAAACCAATGGTATCTGGTAAAGGGCAAGCGAACCTTGCCCTTTAAGAAAAAAGTTCAAAAAAATTTTTTCCGCTTGATTACGCATCTTGTTACCTCCGAAAATTTGAAAGTGGGATAGGTTTTAGATTCCCGGAGAGGGGGCGGGGCGCGGGCGGCATACCATTTCCCGCGCGGTTTCAAAATTTTTTTGCTTTTTTCAAAAAAATCCGGCAGGACAGCGCCAGAAGCGCGGAAAAGCCGGATTTTCTTCGACATCTTTCCGCAGAATCCTCCGAAATCGGACAGAAGATGCTGCGGAAAACTGTCGATAAGAAAAAAAGGCGCAGGCAACCGTGGGGTTGCCTGCGTCTTTTTGAAATTATGGAATATCAAATGTGATAGATTTCGCCCATGCCGCCATCCGGCGGCATCAGGAAACTCAAAAGGGTCGCGCCACGCTGTCACCTCCCCGCAAAAGCGGCAAAAAAGAAAGGCGGCAAGGGCTTTCTGCCCCTGCCACCTCGTGACTGATACGCTTGGTTCAAAAAACAGTTTGTTTGAATTTTTTAGTTTTGTTTTGTTTCCGCGCCGTCCGGCCCGATTTTCCTGCCGTCAATCACGGTATTGACCGCCATGGAACCGTCCGCATAAAAGTAGTACCACTTGCCGTCAATCTGTTTGAAACCGCCGGCAAACATCCAGCCGTTACTGTCCAGCCAGTACCATTTTTTATCGTCTTGCAGCCAGCCGGTGACAGGCTTGCCGTTTTTCAGATACTGCCAGGACCCGCTGTGGTTCTGCATCCAGCCCTGGGCGGTCTGCGGGTCAATGACAATCTCCACAAACCGCCGCAGGACGGTAGCGACCTCGGCGCGGGTGGCGGTTCCTTTCGGGTCAAAACGGTTGCCGCCTTTCCCCGCCAGGATGCCCGCCTGCTGCATGGCTTTGACTTCCTTTGCCGCCCAGCCGCTGATCTGCGCGTTGTCCGCAAACGTCACAGCATCATGGGCAGCCGGCAGGTCATAGCCCAGCTTTTTCGCGTAATTTGCCATAATGACCGCCATCTGTTCCC
>NZ_KE159674.1:0-17500 GCF_000403395.2 Anaerotruncus sp. G3(2012)
GCGGTCAGACGCGCTCTATTGCAGCAATGCCTGCCGCCAGCGGGCGTATCGTCAGAGTGTTACGGATAAAACAAGTGGTCATGATGACCACTTGCCAGGCTGTCGAAAAAGTCTGCCTCTTGGCAGACTTTTTCATATATATGAGGTAAAATGGAGCAGGGTGAGAAAAATGATGGAAAAGGGAAAAATGGAGCGGGGCGTGGTGGAACTGGTGGATACAGAGAGCCTGGTGCCACAAGAACACCTGCTGCGCAAGGTGGACAGAGCGGTAGAGTTCAGGAAAGTATATGAAATTGTGGAGCCGTTGTACAGTGAGGAAGAAGGCCGGACCAGCATTGATCCGGTGGTACTGTTCAAGATCGTTCTGCTCCAACATCTGGACGGGATACCGTCGCTGCGGGGGACGCTGCGCAGGGCGCAGACAGACATTGCGTACCGGTGGTTTTTAGGATATACATTAAACGAGGAACTGCCGCATTTCTCCACAGTGAGCTATAACTTCCGCCATCGGTTCACAGAGGAAACGATAGAGCGGGTATTCCAATGGGTGCTGAATGAGGCAGGAACAGCGGGGGCGCTGTCTCCGGCGGCAGTGTTTATAGACGGAACTCATATCAAGGCCAGCGCAAATCTGAACAAGAAAATCAAACAGGAGGTGCCGGCGGCGGCAAAGCGGTATCGGGATGAGCTGCTGGCGGAGATCAACGCAGACCGGGAGGCCCATGGGAAGAAGCCCTTCGATGACGACGACGATCCGCCCAGACCCACAAAAAAGAAGCGGGACAACACCTCAAAAAAGAAGCTGGCGCGGCGGAAGAAGGCAGGCTTCAAAACAGTGACAAAAAGCACCACAGACCCAGATTGCGGTATGTTTGTGAAGGGAAAACATGAGCGGCAGTTTGCCTATGAGGCCCATACCGCCTGCGATAAGAATGGCTATGTGCTGGAAACGGTGGTCACCCCCGGCAATGTCCACGACAGCGTGGCGTTCGACGATGTCTACGACAAAGTGACCGAAAGTTTTCCACAAATTGAGACCATTGTGGCGGATTCCGCATACAAAACTCCACATATCTGCAAAAAAGTGTTCATCGATGGCCGGGTGCTGTCCACCGCCTATAAGCGTCCCATGACGATGAAAGGCGGGCACCAGTGGTGGAAATATGTTTATGATGAATTCTATGACTGCGTGATCTGCCCGGAATACCAGCCCTTGGCATACCGCACCACCAACCGGGACGGTTACCGGGAATATTGCAGCGATCCGAAGATCTGTGCCCAATGTCCTACCCGGCAGCTTTGCACCCACTCTAAAAACTGCGTTAAAACTGTCCTGCGCCATGTTTGGAAAGACTACGAAGAACTGGCCGATGACGCCAGATACACCCCGGAATACAAAGAGCTTTATGCCAAACGCAAGGAAACCATTGAGCGGGTCTTTGCCGATGCCAAGGAAAAACATGGGATGCGCTATACGCTTTATAGAGGTCTGGCCCAGGTCTCCAAATGGGTGAGGCTTAAGTTTGCTGCCATGAATCTCAAAAAGCTGGCCAGATGGAAAGCAAGACGGCAATCGCGTCTCTCTTTCCTGCTGTTTTCTGCCTGTACGTATCTTCTATGCTTTGCGGCCTGCCTGGATTTTTCCCAGACAGGCCGCTTTTCGACAGGCTGACAAGTGGTCATGATGACCACTTGCTCGAATCGTAACGGAACACGATTTAAGGTGTTATGGTTGGACATAGTGGAAATAAATTCCCCTACGATTATTCGTAACGCAGATGCAGCCGCGTTACAGATACATCAAGTGGTAACTTTGACCACTTGATGTATCCGTAACAAATTAACCCCGCATAGCGTTGCGGATATCTAAAATAGGAACTTTTCCCACTTTACATATCCGTAACGGAAATGGTTACAAGAAGAAATGTTTTAGGTTGGGCGGTCTGCGGACCGCCCTTTGCTGTTATACAGCAGAAAGGAATTTTATGAACATTTTGAATCACAATACGCCGATCATCATCGGCATCGACCACGGCTATGGTAACATCAAAACTGCCAACTGCTGTTTCAAAACCGGCGTGGCCTCCTTCGACAAGGAACCGACCTTCAAGAGCAATCTGCTGGTCTATGAGAGACGCTACTATCTGATCGGAGAGGAGCACAAGGAATTCACTGCCGACAAGATAGCTGACAGTGACTACTACATTCTGACCCTCGCTGCTATTGGGCGGGAGCTGAACATCCGCAAGCAGACCTCGGCCCGTATCCATCTGGCGGCGGGCCTACCCCTCACCTGGGTCAGTGAGCAGAAGGACGCTTTTAAGCAGTATTTGCTGCAAAAGGACAGCGTGGACTTTCATTTCCGGGGTGCGGAGTATCATGTTGACTTTGTTGGGGCCGACATTTTCCCCCAGGGCTTTGCCGCCGCTGCTGACCATCTGCGGGACTTCCGTGGGGTGAATATGCTGGCCGACATCGGCAACGGCACGATGAACGTCATGTATATCAATGACCGCCGTCCCCAGGAGAAAAAGTGCTTCACTGAGAAATACGGAACCCACCAATGTATGCTGGCGGTTCGCGAGAATCTACTGAAACTCTATGGTTCCGCTGCTGATGAGACGATCATTGACCAGGTACTCCGTCATGGGACGGCGAGTATCAGTGACCGCTACCTGTCCGCGATTCAGACGACCGCCAGGGAGTATGTGGCGGGCATCTTTCGCCGCCTGCGGGAACATGAGTATGACCCGGAACTGATGAAGTTATATGTGGTTGGCGGCGGTGGCTGTCTGATTAAAAATTTCGGAGAGTTTGACGCTGGCCGGGTGGTTATCAACGAGGACATCTGCGCCACCGCCAAAGGGTATGAATATCTGGCTCGGCTCCGCGCCAGGAAGGGCGGCACGGTATGAGTGGACAAATCGTCAGTACCAATATTCGGTTCAATCTGGAGAAAGAGTCGGATCGGACGGCCTGGGAGTACCTTCAGCAGAGAGACAAGAGACAGCACCGCTCTTACAGCAGGGCGGTGATTGCCGCCGTCAACGACTATTTTGAGCGCCGGGGGCGGCTGTTCTCTGACCCGTATCTGGAAACCCGTGAGAAGGAGGACGCTTTCCTCCAGCGGGTGCTGGAAACTATCCGGGCCGGGTTCGATCACGCCGCTCCTGTCAGTTCAGCGGCTACGCTGCTCAACCGGTTGCAGAATATCCCACCGCAACCGGCTTCTACTGAGAACGCAACCCAAGAGGACCAGCAGGAAGCGGACGATACAGCATTGGATTTCGTGGACAGTTTTTGATACCACAGCGGGCCATTTTGATACCATAACGAATTGAATTAACACCAAAAATATAAGCACCAGATACCAAATTTCTTGTATTTACACAGGGAATTTGTATCTGGTGCTGTTTTTTGCCCTTTATGATACCAACTTGCAGAATTTTGGTGTCAAAATCAGGCGTTTCCAGTGCTAACAGGCCAGTTAAGGCCGGGAAGGAGTTACTATGACGGATAATGAAAAGAAACTGATCCAGGCCCGACACCGTTTGGAAGAAGCCCAGGCCCGTGACCGTGTGAAGCAGCGCAAAGCCCGGACACGGCGGTTAATCCAGGAGGGGGCTGTTTTGGAGAAGGCTCTGCCGCAGACGGTAAGCATGAGCTTGAACGAGTTGGAAACATATCTGCACGAACTTACAAATTGAGTACGCAAAGCAGGAGCGTCCCGGTTCGCCGGGGCGCTCCGCTTTTCCAGGCCCGAAGGGCGCACTTACTCACCACCCACTGCGTGGGCGGTGGTATGGCCTGCGGCCACCGTGCGCTCTGCGAGGCGGATGCGGCCCCTGCGGGGGCCTACCGGGAATGACTGCGGTCATTCCCGGTGCGTATGGAACAGCGCGGTACCCCGCCCTGTTCCATACGCCAGCAAAAACCTGCCACTGGCAGGTTTTTGCTGTTTACGGGGGACGAAGGACGAGGGACGGGAGACGAAAGACGGAGTCTAATGGTATGAAGTCAAGTAGGTGATGCAAGAAAATTTCAAGGGAAATAGGGGACAAAAGGCTATGTTGGCGGTAAAAAGGCAACACCAACCCAAGCCCTGTCCCTGCAAATTTTTGAAACAGGGCCTATTACGTCAGAGCGGCAGGCATCGGCCTAACTCTCCGGCGGGATATACAGGCGGTTGTCCATCAGCAGCCGATAGATCAACCGAACCAGTTTTCTGGCAGTTAAAGCGAGTGCGCGTTTATGCTGGAACTGATTGACCTCTTTGAATTTGAGGTCATAGTAGCGCCGGAACTCAGAGTCGCATCTTCTCACGGAGTTGGCGGCTTCCAGCAGGTAGTAACGGAGATAGCGGTTACCGGACTTGATGAGCTTGCTGTGCTGTGCCTCGAAGTCGCCGGACTGATGCTGTGTCCAGACAAGACCGGCAAACTTGGCAACGGACGCCTGGGAGCTGAAGCGGTGGATATCGCCAATCTCGGCGATGATACCGGCGGAGTAGACCTTGCCGATACCGGGGATGGAGGTCAGCGTGTTGGGGATGATCTCAAACTGCTGCTCAATGGCCTTGTCCAAGACCTTGATCTGCTTCCCCAAAGCCCGCATGGTGGCGATAGAAACGGCCATCGCCTGATTG
Organism: Anaerotruncus sp. G3(2012); assembly: GCF_000403395.2. GTDB lineage: Bacteria > Bacillota > Clostridia > Oscillospirales > Ruminococcaceae > Anaerotruncus. Next base: position 4,646 of record NZ_KE159674.1, read on the forward strand.
ACTGAGTTATTCACAGTGATGGGCAGACGGTAGGAGTTTCTGGCGGCGGTCTGGATTGCTTTGGCCTTGGCCGCCGGGTCCGCGAAGTTACGCCCGGTTTCATCAATGAATTTGGTGAGTTCGTCCAGGTCGGCGTAGGCCAGCTCGTCCACCGTTTCAAACCGCTCCATCAAGGCGATGGTGGTGGCGCTGGAGTTGGCGATATCCTTGTCCTGGGCCATGCCGCAGCATTTTAGGAACAGGTAATTGGCGAAGTGCTGCTTCTCCCGTGTCAGGTTTTGTACGACATCAAATCTGGCCCTGGTGAGGGTTTGCAGGGATTTATAGCGATAGTCGTCCATGTAGACCTCCTTGCCGATCCTGCCGAAACGGAGATGGTCGGCGATTACAAAGGCGTCTACCCAATCGTTCTTGGGCAGGTCCGGGTAGGATTCCTTGAACTTCCTGACCTGCTTGGGGTTGAGTACATGGAGTTTCCTCTGATACCGGCCCAGCCGCCTGTCCTCGCGGAGCGCGTAGACCAGGCTGTCCCCGTAGATGGATGTGGCCTCCAGGCCGATCACCACATCGTTGAGCCCCATAGTCTCCATTGCTAACACGATCTTCTCTGACATCAGTTTAGCACCGCCCAGGTTGTTTTGCACGGAAAAACTGCTGTGCTTGCTGCCGTCAGGCTTCATCAGGTAGGTCACATTGTTCTTACTGCTCACGTCAATGCCTACAAAAAGTGGGTTCATGATTTTCACCTCCCCGCGTGGAGATTTCAGGCCAGCAGGCTTTGAGATACCCATGATATCCGGAGCATCCGCAACCTCGCTTATCAGAATCATTCCGGGGCGGGCCAATGCGATAGCCCTCACTGCTGGAAGGGCGGCCCTGCTCCCGGTAAACAGCTAATGAGTTTGCAGCTAACTTCCGGTTCAGGGGAACGGACTCCATCTGAAGCAGCCTTTCAGCTCGACAAGGTAATTGAGAACTTGACCCTGCTGTCCTACAGCTATTGTATCACGGGCATCTCATAGCCTGTTGGCCAATTGGAGTGAACCATGCGGATTCACTTTAAATTCATCTGCAAATCTTATTATACGAAATCTTATTATACGAGGTAATAGAAACTGGCAATTTATCATTTGGAGGCAAAAGTTATCAGTCGGGGAACAGGCCGTTCCGCCGTCGCGGGAGCAGCCTATATGAGCTGCTCCCGGATTTACAATGATTATGACGGAGTACAGCATGACTATACTCGGAAGCAGGGGCTTGTCTGGCAACAGGTCTTTCTGCCGGACATGGCACCTGCAGAGTGGGTAGATCGTGAAGTCCTTTGGAACGCTGTGGAGGACGCAGAGAAAACAAAGGACAGTCGTCTCGCTCGTGAGTTTGTAGTGGCGTTACCGGTTGAACTGAACAAGGACGAGTGGATTACCCTACTTACTGATTTTATCCAGACCAATTTTGTGGCAGAGGGGATGTGTGCCGATGTGTGCATCCATGATACAGACGGTCATAATCCCCATGCTCACATCATGCTGACTGTACGGCCTTTGACCAAAGACGGCAAATGGCAGCATAAGACGGAGAAAGAGTATCTTTGTGTCAGGGATGGCGAGGAACGGGGCTTTACTGCGGCGGAGTTCAAGTCGGCGCAGTCCGAGGGATGGGAGAAGCAATATCAATACAAAGTTGGCAAAAAGAAGGTGTATATGCCGCCCTCTCAGGCAGAAACACAAGGCTATGAGCGCGTCTCCAAATATCCGAAAAGCACCAAATACGGACGACAAAACCCCATTACTGCACGTTGGAATAGCGAAGATCAGCTTGTCCTCTGGCGGGCAGTATGGGCTGATGCGGTGAACCGGTGTCTGGAACGTTCCGGGCATGATGAGCGCGTCGATCACCGAAGTCACGCCGAGCGCGGTCTGGATGAGCAACCCACTATTCATGAGGGAGTTGCCGCCCGTGCGATGGAGAAGAAGGGTATTATTTCTGATCGCTGTGAACTGAACCGGCAGATTAAGGCGGACAATGTTCTGCTGCGGGAGTTGAAATCGCTGGTTAAGAAGTTGATGGATGCGGTAAAGAATACTGTTCCTGCCATTGCAGAGGCGATGGAAACTGTACGCCAGAAAATGATTATCTTCCGGTATCAGCTTTTGCGCATTGGGACCGGAAAGGAGAAAATTACTGACACTCTCCAAATTGTAAAGCCTGATTTTAGGAAATATGAGAGCATCATGAAACAGCTTAAAGTCAAGGTTCAGGAGCGTCGGACGTTGCTGGACGAGAAGAAAGCAGCCCCAGCAATCCAGATATTTCGACAGCGGGAGTTAACACAGAAAATCACTGCTTTGACCGAAGATATTGAGAAGCTAAAAAGTGAGAAGGCCCTTCTGCTTAATCAGTTTAATTGTGCAGAGGATCAAGGTATGGCGGAGGTTAAGCAGCACATTACATCCATGGAGAACTCTTTGAACAAGCTGGACCAGCAGGAAACAAAGTATGCCAGTCAACTGGAAGCGGCACTGGCACAATATACCGAGTTGCAGCAGGAGACAGTAGCTATGGACTCCACAGACCTCGATACGGCGCGTCAGGCCATCCGTCCTGCTAAAGAGTGCGAAACGATCCAGCGACTACAAACCACCTATGGAAAGAAATTTGATTCCAGAACGCTGGCGCAGAGCCAAATGGATGTTGCCGAAATGTTGGACGAAACAGCGGAGTCAGTATCTATCCGCCAGGAACTCCAACAGTTGCAGGGACAGCAGAATAGGCAAAGCCATGTGAAAGAACGCAGCCAGGAACGGTGATGCTTCTGGCTCGCTATTTTACCTCTGGATCAAGATTTTCAAACAGAGGATCATCAAAAAATTCGCGAACACTGATTTCCAAGCCATCACAAATCTTCTGAATAGAAACAATTCCGGGATTTTTACTTTTTGTGTTTAACATACTGTAAATTGTGGACGGCGCAATGCCACATTGATTAGCAAGAGCGTTAATTGCGATGTCCCGTTCCAGACACAACGCATGGATACGACGTGCAACCGCCGTCTTGGCATTCATTGCGGCACCACTCCTTCCATAGTGATACCGTTATTTTAGCCAAATTTGCGATTTATCGTATAGGATATATCCCAAATGCAAAAAGTGTGATATACTTCATCTGCGATATATCGCGAATAGTAAAGGAGGAATTGAAATGTCAACCTGCTTTTTCATTGGACACCGCGAGGCTCCGGACAGTCTTCTACCTAAATTGTCTGCTGAAATTGAGCGGCATATTACTGAATATGGTGTGACTGAGTTCGTTGTAGGTAGATATGGCCGTTTTGATTCATTGGCAGCAAAGTGCGTCAAAGCAGCAAAAAAGCGCCACCCGGGGGTGACGCTCACTTTGTTGCTCTCTTATCATCCGTATGACCGGCCTACCCCAACACCGCCCGGTTTCGATGGAACATTCTATCCGCCGGGGATGGAGACGGTTCCCAAACGGGCCGCTATTGTTCGAGCCAACCGCTATATGGTGAATCACAGCGACTATCTGATCGCTTATGCGTGGCATCCAGCCAGTAATGCGCGGGAATTGGTGGAGTATGCTCAAAAGAGGGGGAAATGCAGGAACATCAAAATTACGGTTTTACCATCTGAGAGGAAAACTCTTTAAGCGGAGATTTCCTAATTTTAATTGCTCCATCTGCGATTTGATCTATTTCATAAATTTTAAGGCAGAATTCTCTCTTTTTCTCATCATTCCATATAAAGTCTGCAACATCAAAGAAGTAATCGCTATTGGGCTCGCACTCAATGATATTTAATAATTCACGCCCAGCTTTTGTAAGATGATAAACATTTAGCTCCACTTTATGCGCTTTATCTCCGCAGAACATTAGCATATATTTATCGGTGAAAAGAAAGCGACGTGTATTTTCACCAATTTCATAGTTTTGATATGTAAACCCATCGGTATTAAGAAGGCCGCACTCGCCAAGAGATGATAATACACTAAAATTTATGTTATATTTCTCTAAAATATCGGAGTCTGTTACCAGGAATCGGCTACTGCCATCTTTTAAAACAAGTGGAGCAATTTTTTGAAAAGCTTCTGCCTCGGATTTGCATAAGTTCTTAACAGTCTCAAGTGTCCGATAGGAGAAACTACCTGGTTGCTTAATTTCACCCGCAAGTATCTTTCCCCAAATAAATTGCATATCTTCAGAACTCACATCTTCTGCAATATGGAAAAAGCGTGTTAGCCAGTCTTCATCAACTGGTTCATCGGATATATTTATCATCTGCTGCAATTCATTCTCAGTAATATTTAATACATTTTCTAAGTTGCCCTCTTGGCGAATTGATTCAGCAAGCTTCCTCTGTTCTGCACGATGCGCTAGAGCTTCGGGGCTTCTCTCCCGAGCGTTTAACAGGCCATCGCGGTATACAATTTCCATATCGGGATTATCTCTAATTGTCTGAAGTTTTCTTTCGTCCGCATAAGCATCGGCGTCCGCCTGTTTCTTTGTCCAATGTGGGTTAAACATTTTTTGAATAATTTCTTGAAATTTTGTAAACGCCTTTGCACTTTCGGCAGCTGCTTCCATAGCGGCATTAGGATCCATAATATATCACCTCACGCAAAGTACTCCGATTCCCAGATTTTTTAGTATTCCTATTTTATCAGAGCTCTACTGGATTGTCAATCGGGTATAAACCGGTTATTCGACAAATGGAATTTGTATTGCCAGCGTTTTATAAATTTGGTATAATTGCATTATATCAATTTACAGGGTGTACCAAAGCAACAAGGGAGGCGCTTTATGCCCACACTTGAATGGATTGGAAAAGACAAGGTAGTCAACCACCACCTGGAAGTCCCCTACCGGGTTTTGGAGGAGCAGTATACATACAACGCTGAGGCAAGCGACAACATGATTATCCGTGGGGACAATCTGGAGGCGCTCAAGGCTCTGCTGCCCCGGTATGAGGGGAAGGTCAAGTGCATCTATATTGATCCGCCCTACAACACGGGCAACGAGGGCTGGGTCTATAACGACAACGTGAACGACCCCAGGATTAAAAAGTGGCTGGGCGAGGTAGTGGGCAAGGAATGCGAGGACCTGAGCCGCCATGACAAGTGGCTGTGCATGATTTATCCCCGGCTGAAACTGCTCCAACGGTTGTTAGCGGAAGATGGGGCAATTTTTATAAGTATTGATGATGCTGAACAAGCTAATTTGCGGCTGATATGTGATGAAATATTTGGTGCAAATAAGTTTGCAGGAGTTCTTATATGGCAGAAACGGACTTCGCCTGATGCAAGGAAAAAACTAAGTAATGGTCATGAGTACATCGTCGCTTATACAAAAAATGGGGATATTGATAGCACGTTCAATTTACTTGATATTGAGGGAAAGGACGCCGAAAAATTCAAAAATCCTGATAACGACCCCCGTGGTCCCTGGGTTTCGTCAGACTTTACTGCTCAAGGTTGGCGCCCAAATCAAATGTATGAAATCACAACCCCAAGCGGTATGAAAATGACCCCACCTGAAGGAAGGTGTTGGCGGCATTTGGAGGAAGTTTATAATACTTTACTTTCTGAGGGGCGGTTGTGGTTCGGTTCTGATGGTTGTGGCGTACCAAGGAAAAAGACATACTTGCATGAAAAAGAAGGCAAAGGTGTATGGACTTGGTGGCCGAATAGCGAAGTAGGACATACCCAGGAAGCAACTCAAGAAGTTGCAGCAATTTTAGGGAAAGCTGTTTTTGATTATCCGAAACCGATCCGTTTGTTGACACGAATTTTTAAGATTGCCTCTGATCCAGATAGCATAGTTCTTGACTCCTTCGCTGGTTCCGGCACCACCGCTCACACCGTTCTCAACATGAACAAAGCCGACGGCGGACACCGCAAATTCATTCTGGTGGAGATGATGGATTACGCCGAAAGCATTACCGCTGAACGGGTCAAGCGGGTCATTGACGGCTACGGAGAAGGGAAGAACGCTGTAGCGGGTACAGGCGGCGACTTCACCTTCTACGATCTCGGCCCCGTCCTGCTCCTGCCCAACGGCAATTTGAACGAGGATGTGGGCGCGGAGAAAATCCGGGAGTACGTCTATTTCATGGAGACAAAATCTGCGATAGAACCATCTAAGGAGGACGAGCCTTATTATATGGGCGTTCATCTGGACAGTGCCTATTATTTCTTTTATGAGCGGGACAGTCTCACCACGTTAAGCCGCGATTTTCTGGGGAGCATCAAAACCAAAGCGGACCGGTATACCATTTATGCCGACCAATGCACCCTGAGCCAAGCGGAACTGGAACGGTGGCATATCACATTCAAAAAAATCCCACGGGACATCTCGAAGCTGTAAGGAGGCGGCGCTATGGAGCTGAAAACCTATCAGAAGCAGGTCATGGACGATCTGTCCTCCTATCTGGGCCATCTGAACCGGGACGGCGATATGTTTGCCGCCTGGAAGGGCTACTGGATGGACAAGGACGTTGCTGTTGGACTGGGTGGCGTACCGGCCTACAAGTCCGCCATTCCCGGCGTTCCCCACATCTGTACCAAAGTCCCCACCGGCGGCGGAAAGACCTTTATGGCCTGTACCGCCCTTAAACGCATTTTTGACACCATGCCCATGGACAAGCCCCAGGTTGTTGTGTGGCTTGTGCCATCGGACTCCATTCTCACCCAGACCACCCGAAACCTGTCCAACCCGGACCACGAATACCGCTTGCGGCTCAATTTGGACTTTGCCGGACGGGTGGGGGTGTATACAAAAGAAATGCTTCTGAGCGGCCAGCAGTTCTCCCCGGACACCGTCCGGGAAATGCTGACGGTCTGTGTGCTGAGCTACGCTTCTCTGCGCATCGACAGCAAGAAAAAAGACGTGCGCAAGGTCTACCAGGAGAACGGGAATCTTTTGAAATTTGCTCAGTATTTCAAGGATGACTCTGTACTGCTGGCCGACACGCCGGATACGGCCTTGATTCAAGTGCTGCGGCATTTGTCCCCTGTGGCAGTGGTGGACGAGAGCCACAACGCCGGGTCTGATTTGAGCGTGGAAATGCTGAACAATCTGAACCCGTCCTTTGTGCTGGACCTCACCGCCACCCCCAGGAAGAACAGCAATATCCTCTCCTATGTGGATGCACGGGAGTTGAAAAAGGAGAACATGGTGAAGCTCCCGGTGGTGGTGTATAATCGCACCTCCCGCCAGAGCGTGATCCAGGACGCCATCCAACTCCGGGGTAGCATCGAGCAGCAGGCCATAGCGGAGGAACAGGCGGGCGGGGCTTACATCCGTCCCATTGTCTTGTTTCAGGCCCAGCCCAAGGTCAACGAGGACAGCGAAACCTTTGATAAGATCAAGGCTATGCTGGTGGATATGGGGATTCCGAAAGAGGAAATCGCGGTCAAGACCTCCAAAGTGGATGAACTGGGGAAAACAGACCTCATGAGCCGGGATTGCCCCATTCGGTACATTATCACGGTCAACGCCCTTAAGGAAGGGTGGGACTGCCCCTTTGCGTACATTTTGGCGTCGCTGGCGAATAAAACTTCCAGGGTGGATGTGGAGCAGATTTTAGGCCGTATCCTCCGCCAGCCGTATGCAAAACGGCACAGCTCCCCGCTGCTGAACACCTCCTATGTGCTGACCTGCTCCAATGACTTCAGAAATACTTTGGACAGTATTGTGAGCGGCCTGAACATGGCAGGATTCAGCCGGAAGGATTTCCGGGTAGGCGAGTCTACCGCCCTAGCTCCCGCGCCTAAGCAGGATGAAGCAGAGCAGATAGAATTAGGTGGAAACGCTCCTGCCGCAGAGGCAGATTCGTTTGAAGATGTTGATACAGAGGCAGTAAAGCAGGCGCTGGAGAATAAGACGGATCAAACGGATTCTCCCCTCAGCGATATGCTCCGGGACGCACAACGTCAAGCGGACAGTTACGATGCAGATATGAAAGACAGCGGCAATTCTGGCTTTTGGGGAGGGGAACTGGGAGAAATGTTGAACCAGAACGCCATACAGCCTCAGTTTGTAGAGGAAGTGTCCGCTTTGCGTATTCCGCAGTTTTTCCTCAAGGGTACGCCCGATCTGTTTGGCGGGGAATATGAACTGCTGGAGGCGGAAAATCTGTCAGAAGGTTTTTCTCTCAGCGGACAGGATGCGCAAATCAGCTTTGAATTGGCCACCGGCGAGATGTACCGGGTAGACCTTCAGGAGAAGGGCGAGGCAATTCCAAAGTATATGCGGGCTTCCAAAGAAGAAAGCGAGTACATCCGGGAACGGTTGGCTAAGCTGCCGCCAGAGAAAAAGGTGCAGCAATGTGTTGCGCTGATTTGCGGACATCTCAATCGGAATGACCGCTATGCCGCCCAGGAGATCAGCGCATACGTCCATCGCGTGGTGGAGAACATGACAGAGGACGAGTTGGCGGCGATGGAGACAGCGATTCCCACCTATGCACGAAAAATCCAGGACAAGATTGACGGGCTGGAGCGGGCATACCGTGCAGTCCAGTTCAAGAAGTGGCTGGATAGTGGAAAAGTGGTATGCAGGGAGTCCTTTGCCTTGCCACAAGTCATTACCCCTGCCGAGACGATTGACACAATCCCATATTCTCTGTACGATGCCGAGAAGGACGATATGAACCAGGAGGAACGAAACCTGATCGACATCGTGGTGGGGCTTGGTAACATCAGGTGGTGGCATCGGATCATTGAGCGCAAGGGCTTCCGACTCAACGGAAATATCAATCATTATCCTGATTTTATGGTTATGACAAAGGCAGGGAAACTGGTATTGATCGAGTTTAAGGGCGATGACCGGGACAACAGTGACAGCAAGATGAAGCTGGAACTTGGCCGTCAGTGGCAGGCCCAGGCTGGGCCAAATTACCGCTATTTCATGGTATTTAAGAACAAGGATTTTGGCATTGATGGAGCGTATAAACTTGAGCAGTTTGTAGAGATCATGAGGGAACTATAGTATAAAATGACATATGTAGATATGCCTGAGTCGGTTTGCACTTAATGCTTCGCCGAATAACGAAAAGGAGATCAAACATTATGGAAATAGAGAAGTACACCCCTAATTCGTTGAGTGTCAGCGCAATTTTAGGCTTGATTGCATCGGGAGACATTGCGGTTCCTGAAATTCAGCGGCCCTTTGTGTGGAAGCGTACACAGGTACGGGACCTTCTGGATTCTTTGTATAAAGGCTATCCCACCGGCTATCTGATTATCTGGAAAAATCCAAATGTTCGGCTGAAAGATGGAAGTGTTTCTGCTGGGAAGAAAATCCTAATTGACGGGCAACAGCGTGTCACCGCCTTAATGACTGCTGTTGCTGGAATACCAGTTATCAATAGCAGCTATAAAGAGGATCGTGTCAGAATCGCATTTGACCCATTTCAAGCATTTTCTGATGATCCGGAAGCAGATATTTTTGCAGTACAAGACTCAAGCCATCTCAAGAGCAAGCGATGGATACCGGACATTGCGGATATTTTCAAAAACGACTTTTCAGTATTTGCGTTTATCACCCAATATTGTGCTGATAATCCGGAAATGGAACCTGAAAAGCTAGACAAAATCATAACTAAGCTTCGCGCTATTGGGAATCGATCCATTGGTGTGATTGAACTTTCAGAGCACTTGGACATTGATGTGGTCACAGACATATTTATTCGTATCAATTCCAAAGGTACAGCATTAAGCCAAGGTGACTTCGTTATGTCCAAAATTGCCTCGGATGAGATATACGGTGGTAACATCTTGCGCAAGGCTATCGATTACTTTGCACACTTGGCGGTAGAACCCTCTTTTGCAAGGTTCATCTCTCGTGAGGACACTGCATTCGCTGCTACTGAGTATTGGCCGAAGATTTCATGGCTAAAAGATGAACGAGACGATGTTTATGACCCGGACTATGATGATGTTCTTCGAGTGGCATTTATGCATAAGTTTCCTCGCGCTAAATTGTCTGATCTCGTAAGCCTATTATCGGGCCGGGATTTCGACACAAAAGAATACCGGGAAGAGATTACTGCTGACACCTATGCAAAACTGAAAGCGGGCGTGCTGAATGTATTCAGCGAGTATAATTTCAAGCAGTTTATGGCTGCTCTCCGAGGAGCAGGATTTGTTTCCAGCAAGGTGGTCAGTTCACAAATGGCTTTAGACTTTGCGTATACGCTCTATCTCATACTTACCCGAACTAGCGAAGTGTCTCCGGGCGAAGTGAAGAGGCTGGTACAAAAATGGTATGTATTATCTGTGCTAACAGGGCGATATAGCACCTCTCCTGAGTCGGCTTTTGCTCGGGATATTCGTCTTATCAATGAAAACGGTGTAGTCTCAACTTTGAAAGACATTGAAGCGGCAACATTGTCCGACACATTTTGGCAAGTGGCGATTCCACAGAATCTCTGTAATACGTCTACGAACAATCCTTCCTATCTCGTTTACTTGGCAGCGCAGGTTGCGATGAATGATATTTCTCTATTGTCTAATAATCTCCAGGTTCGGGATCTCCTCTTAACTGCCTCAGACGTCCACCATGTATTTCCCAAAGATTATCTTAAATCGCTGGGGTATGAAAGAGGAAAATATAATCAAGTCGCAAATTATGCTTTTTTAGACGCACAAGTTAATAAATCTATTGGGAAGAAGGCCCCAACAGTGTATTTTCGGGAAGCATTGGCCCAGTGCGATACCGGGATAATCACTTGTGGTTCCATCACGGATCGAGATGTATTGATGAAAAATCTGCAAATGAACTGTATTCCTTTGGAGGTCTTTGATATGGACGAGAGTCGATATGGCGAGTTCTTAGAGAAGCGACGGGAACTTATGGCTCAAAAAATCAGGAACCACTATGAATCATTATAGTGTCAGAAGATATATGTCCTGACAATTCAAATAACTGCAAACCAGAAAATCTCCTGTTACAATGTATCTCCTGAGACATAGCTTTACTTCATATTATTCTTTTGGTGAAAACCACCTTGACAAATCCCTTCTCAGGAAAACATGCTGTTCGATTTCCTGTATCATGACGCGGTTTTGAAGGAATACCGGGCCATTCTGGCGGATACCAAAAACCCGGTGCATCTCATTAAAAAAATCTCTGCGGCAATGGCAGCGACTTCGGCAAAGACGGTCAATGTCACCATACGCAAAAACGAAACCGAGTTTAGCTTCAAGACGGAGGCGTTCTCCCTGCGCGGGGACTGTGGCAGCCACTATAATTCGTGGAGCATTGTAGCGGCAGACCGCCGGAAGTTTGAAGAACTTTTCGGGAGTAGCGCGGACTATACGCCGGAGGAAATCCTCCGCATTACCTACGCCAGAAACGTACTGTATGAAGCCGGGAAATAGGCCCGGCCCGTAAAACATAAAAATTATCTTTAAGGGGCTTCCTTTCGGGGAGGTTCCTTTTTTCTTCCCATTTTCGCAGAAAGGAGGCGTTTGCCATTGCGAAAGTTAAAGACCTACAAGCCGACCCGCTTTATGGCGGACGGCTCCTCCTACAACCGGGAGCTGGCCGATCTGGCGGTGAATTTTATCGGCTGCCTGAAACATACAAAGGGCGAATGGTACGGGCAGAATTTTGACCTCATTGACTGGCAGGAGCAGATCGTCCGCGACCTGTTCGGTATCGTAAAACCTAACGGATACCGCCAGTTTAATACGGCCTATGTGGAGATTGCCAAGAAGCAGGGGAAATCGGAGCTGGCCGCTGCGGTGGCCCTCCTGCTTACCTGCGGCGACGGGGAATATGGCGGCGAGGTGTACGGCTGTGCTTCTGACCGGCAGCAGGCTTCCATTGTCTTTGATGTGGCCTGCGGCATGGTGGAACAATGCCCGGCGCTGAAATCCCGCATTAAACCAGTGCTTTCCCAAAAGCGTCTGATCTATAAACCGCTGAACAGCTTTTATCAGGTACTTTCGGCGGAAGCCTACACCAAGCACGGACTCAATGTTCATGCGGTGGTATTCGACGAGCTTCACGCACAGCCCAACCGCCAGCTCTACGACGTTATGACCCACGGCTCCGGGGATGCCAGAAAGCAGCCCTTATATTTTCTTATCACCACGGCGGGCAATGATACCAACTCCATCTGCTATGAGGTACACCAGAAGGCGCAGGACATTCTGGACGGGCGCAAGGTGGATTCCACCTTTTACCCGGTGATCTATGGGGCGGACGAGGCCGACGACTGGACTTCCCCGAAGGTGTGGAAAAAGGCCAATCCCTCCCTCGGCATTACGGTGGATGTGGAAAAGCTGGAAGCGGCCTGCGAGAGCGCAAGGCAGAACCCCGCCGAAGAAAACCTGTTCCGGCAGCTTCGGCTCTGCCAGTGGGTGAAGCAGGCCGTCCGGTGGATGCCGATGGAGGCGTGGGACAAATGCGCCTATGCGGCAGACCCGGAGGCTTTGCGGGGCCGGGCCTGCTATGGCGGGCTGGATTTATCCTCTACTACGGACATAACCGCTTTTGTGCTGGTATTCCCGCCGGAATACGAAGGCGACAAATATATCCTCCTGCCGTTCTTCTGGATACCGGAGGACAATCTGGAACTGCGGGTGCGCCGGGATCATGTCCCCTATGATGTGTGGGAAAAGCAGGGCTTCTTAGGGTCTGTTCACACAAACAAAGATATGCTATAATAAAGGAATGGAACTGAAGAAAGAACAATACGAACAAATCGCAGAGTGCTTTCCGAAACAGCGGAAACCAGCAAAAATCAGCAATCTGGATGTATTGAATGCGGCGCTGTACGTAATGGAAAATGGGTGCAAATGGAGGAGCCTGCCCAAAGAATACGGAGATTGGC
>NZ_KE159674.1:17700-44622 GCF_000403395.2 Anaerotruncus sp. G3(2012)
TATCCCTGTTGTTCCGCCAAAAAGCAATCGCAAAGATCCTTGGGACTATGATAAAGAGCTGTACAAACAGCGCAACCAAGTTGAGAGGCTTTTTCGCCGTATCAAGCGATTTCGTCGCATTTTTACCCGCTATGACAAACTGGATATTATCTTTTTGGCTTTTGTCTTTTTTGCTCTCATTGTCGATGTGCTTATGTGAACACTACCTAAAAACCACCGAGGGCAATGTCGTCCACTATGGCTTTATTGAGGCTTTCATTGAAGAACTCGGCATGAAGTACAACATCCGGGAGATCGCCTTTGACCGCTGGGGCGCGACGCAGATGGTGCAGAACTTGGAGGGCCTCGGCTTTACGGTGGTTCCCTTCGGGCAGGGCTTTAAGGATATGTCCCCGCCAACAAAGGAGCTTATGCGCCTGACATTGGACGAGAAGATCGCCCACGGCGGCCATCCAGTTCTGCGCTGGATGATGGACAACATCCATGTGCGTACCGATCCAGCGGGCAATGTGAAGCCGGATAAGGAGAAATCCACAGAAAAGATAGACGGCGCGGTGGCCGCCATTATGGCGCTCGACCGGGCCATCCGGGGCGGCGGGGATACCGGCGCTTCTATTTATGACGGAAGGGGGCTTCTGATCCTATGAATATTTTTTCCCGTATGTTCAAGGCGCGGGATAAACCGCAGGATTCGCTGGGCGGCAGCCAGTACAGCTTTTTCTTCGGGCGCACCACCAGCGGCAGGCCGGTGAATGAGCGGACGGCCATGCAGATGACGGCGGTCTATTCCTGCGTCCGTATCTTATCCGAGGCGGTGGCCGGGCTTCCGCTCCACCTGTACCGCTATACCGAGGGCGGCAGCAAGGAAAAAGCGCTGGATCATCCGCTTTACCGGCTGCTCCATGACGAACCCAACCCGGAGATGACCTCGTTCAATTTCCGGGAAACCATGATGGGCCACCTGCTCTTATATGGCAATGCCTACGCGCAGATCATCCGAAACGCGCGGGGCGAGGTGGTGGGGCTGTATCCGCTGATGCCGAACAAAATGACGGTTGACCGGGACGGCGCGGGCCATCTTTATTACCTTTATACGCGCGGCTCCGACGATTCCCCGGTGGATACGGAAAACGGGCAGGTCTACCTGCCGCCGGAGCAGGTGCTTCATATCCCCGGCCTCGGCTATGACGGGATCGTGGGCTACTCGCCCCTTGCTATGGCAAAGAACGCGGTGGGGCTGGCTATCGCCACCGAGGAATACGGGGCGAAGTTTTTCGCCAACGGGGCCGCGCCGGGCGGCGTGCTGGAACATCCCGGCACCATCAAAGACCCGCAGAGGGTAAAGGATAGCTGGAACGCGGCCTATCAGGGAAGCGGCAACGCCCACCGGATCGCCGTCCTCGAAGAAGGGATGAAGTACCAGCCTATCGGCATTTCCCCGGAGCAGGCGCAATTCCTCGAAACGCGGAAATTCCAGATCAACGAGATTGCCCGCATTTACCGGGTGCCGCCCCACATGGTGGGCGATCTGGAAAAATCCAGTTTCAGCAATATCGAGCAGCAGAGCCTTGAATTTGTCAAATATACCCTCGACCCGTGGATATGCCGCTGGGAGCAGTCGCTGAAAAGGCGGCTTTTTACGGAGGAGGAAAAACGGGAGTATTTTATCAATTTCAATGTGGATGGCCTGCTGCGCGGGGACTACCAGAGCCGCATGAACGGTTATGCGGTGGCGAGGCAGAACGGCTGGATGAGTACCAACGATATAAGGGAACTGGAAAACCTCGACCGTATCCCGGCGGAAGAAGGCGGCGACCTGTATCTGGTAAACGGCTCCATGACGAAGCTGGCCGACGCGGGGGCCTTTGCAAATAAAAAAGAAACGGAGGGACAGACAAGTGAATAAATTCTGGAACTGGGTGCGGAATGAGGATAACCGCACTCTTTATCTGAACGGCACCATTGCCGAGGAGAGCTGGTTTGACGACGACGTGACACCGGCGGCCTTTAAGGCGGAGCTTCTATCCGGCGAGGGCGACATTACCGTATGGATCAACAGCCCCGGCGGGGACTGCGTGGCCGCCTCTCAGATTTACAGTATGCTCATGGACTACAAGGGCGCGGTCACGGTGAAGATTGACGGCATTGCCGCCAGCGCGGCCAGCGTGATTGCAATGGCTGGCACCACCGTCCTGATGGCTCCCACAGCCTTGATGATGGTGCATAACCCGCTGACCGTGGCAATGGGCGATTCGGAGGAAATGAAGAAAGCCATTGCCCTTTTGGACGAAGTAAAGGAGTCGATCATCAATGCCTATGAGATCAAGACCGGGCTGTCGCGGGCGCGGCTCTCACACCTTATGGACGCGGAAACATGGCTGTCCGCCCACAAGGCCGTGGAGCTGGGCTTTGCCGACGACCTGCTGTTTCAGGCGGCGGGCGATCCCGCCCCTCCCCAGCCGGAGAGCTTCGCGTTCTCGCGGCGGACGGTGACAAACCGCCTGTTGAATAAGCTGCCCCGTGAGGCAGAGGAAACCGAACAGAAACAACCTGCAAAGCCGCTTTACGAGCGGCTTCAATTATTGAAATTTTAAGGAGGAACGAATTATGAGCATGATTTTGGAACTGCGCGCCAAGCGCGCAAAGGCGTGGGACGCGGCGAAGGCATTTCTGGATTCCAAGCGCGGGGCCGACGGCCTTTTGTCCGCCGAGGACGTGGCGACCTATGAAAAGATGGAGGCCGACGTGGTAAATCTCGGAAAAGAGATTGACCGCTTGGAACGCCAGCAGGCATTGGATGCGGAGCTGAACAGGGCTGTCAATACGCCGATCACCGGCAAGCCTGCGGCCCCTGCCGGGGAGGAAAAGACGGGTCGGGCCACGGCGGAATACCGGAAATCCTTCTGGAATGTGATGCGCAGCAAGATGCCCTCCCCGGAGGTGATGAACGCCCTGCAGGTGGGGACGGATTCTGAGGGCGGCTATCTGGTGCCAGATGAATTTGAGCGCACGCTGGTGGAGGCATTGGAGGAGCAGAACATTTTCCGCACGCTGGCCCATGTGATCCAGACCAGCTCCGGCGACCGGAAGATCCCCGTGGTGGCTTCCAAAGGGAGCGCCTCTTGGGTGGACGAGGAAGGGGCGATCCCGGAGAGCGACGACAGCTTCGGGCAGATATCCATTGGGGCCTACAAGCTCGGCACCATGATTAAGGTATCCGAGGAACTTTTGAATGACAGCGTGTTTGACCTTGAAGCCTACATTTCCCGCGAATTTGCCCGCCGGATTGGCAACAAGGAGGAGGAAGCCTTCTTTACCGGCGACGGCACCGGCAAGCCGCTGGGCGTGCTGGCGGAAACGGGCGGCACGGAGGTGGGCGTTACCGCTGCGGCGGCTGCGGC
The DNA here is from genome assembly GCF_000403395.2 of Anaerotruncus sp. G3(2012). Lineage (GTDB taxonomy): Bacteria > Bacillota > Clostridia > Oscillospirales > Ruminococcaceae > Anaerotruncus. The sequence continues at coordinate 21,102 of NZ_KE159674.1, forward strand.
CTTTACGGCGGATGAAATCTTTGACCTGTTCTATTCCCTGAAAGCGCCTTACCGCCGGAGCGCCGTATTCGTGATGAATGACGCGAGCGTGAAGGCCCTGCGCAAGCTCAAAGACAACAACGGCCAGTATCTGTGGCAGCCCAGCCTTACCGCCGGAGCGCCGGATACCCTGTTGAACCGCCCGGTCTACACTTCCGCTTTCATGCCCGCCCTCGCGGCTGGCGTAAAATCCATCCTGTTCGGCGACCTGTCCTATTATTGGGTGGCCGACCGGCAGGGCCGCTCCTTCCGCCGCCTCGGCGAGCTGTATGCGCCTACCGGGCAGGTGGGCTTCCTCGCTACCCAGCGCGTGGACGGCAGGCTCATTCTGCCGGAGGCCGTGAAGGTCATGCAGCAGAAATCTGCGTAATGGGGGAACCCCGCAAAGCCGGATGGCTTTGTGGGGAGAGGAGGAGCAACGGAATGAGTGAGCTTTCGCACTTGTGCGGAAGTAAGCGATATGGAGTTTGTGACGACGAGAGGTGGCGGCATGGAGGAATTACTGCAGAAGGTAAAGGACAATCTGATCCTTTCCCATAACGAGGACGACGGGCTGCTTCGTGGCTATATCACGGCGGCCCTTTCCTATGCGGAGAGTTACCAGCATATCCCCACGGGCTACTATACCGACAATCCCATGCCGCCCACCACCGAGCAGGCCGTTATCATGCTGTCGTCCCATTTTTACGAAAGCCGGGACGGCAGCACCGGCGGCTTTTTTGCGGATAACATTCAGGCCGGGCAGCAGGTATGGAATACGGTCAACCTTCTTTTGCGCCTTGACCGGGATTGGAAGGTATAAGGGGAACCCCACAAAGCCGGAAGGCTTTGTGGGGAGAGGAGGAACAACGGATTGAGCGAGCTTTCGCATTTATGCGGAAGCGAGGGAAAAGGAGTTTGTGACGACGATATGAGCTTTGGAAAAATGCGCACGCCCATCCAGCTAATCCTTACCGAGAACGTGAAGGACAACGAGGGATTTAGCTCCCCGCAGGATACGGTGGTGGCGGAGGTTTGGGCCTACCATGAGGCCCGGCATGGAAGCGAACGCTGGGCCAACCGGGCGGCCTTTTCGGAGGCCACCGACCTGTTCCGGTTCCGTATCATCCCCGGCCTGCAGGTGACGACAAAGCTGTTCTTGCGCTGTGAGGGCTGCCGGTATGACATTACCAGCGTGGAGGATGTGAAGGGGCGCGGGATGTATGTGGAGATTTTAGCGAAAAAGGTGGTGGGCTCCGGGGCTCCCGCAAAGCCGGAAGGCTTTGTGGGGAAAGGAGGAGCAACGGATTGAGTGAGCTTTCGCATTTATGCGGAAGCGAAGGATAAGGAGTGTGTGACGACGTGGCTAAGGTGCAGGTAAAAATGCCGGAGGATTTTCTTCTGCGGCTCTCCCGGCTGGGGGATAAGACCGACGAGATCATCCCGAAGGTGCTGGAAGCGGGCGGCGAGGTCGTGGAGCAGAAAGTTAGGGCGAATTTGGGCGCGGTGATTGGCCGGGATACAAAGGAGGAATCCCGCTCCACCGGCGAACTGCTTTCCGCCCTCGGCGTATCCCCGGCCAAGATTGACCGGGACGGCAATTACAACGTGAAGGTGGGCTTTTCGGAGCCGCGCCCGGACGGTCGCAGCAATGCCATGATTGCCAACGTCCTCGAATACGGGAAAAGCGGGCAGCCTGCCAAGCCTTTTCTGAAACCGGCAAGATCGGCGGCCCGCGCCCCGTGTATCGAGGCCATGAAGGCCGCTTTTGAGAGGGAGGTGGAAAAGCTGTGAGCCTGCTGGAAGATTTGAACGGTACGCTCGGCCCTTTGGGTATCCCCATAGAAACCGGCGTGTTTCAGGATACGCCGCCGGAGGAATATCTGGTCGTCACGCCCCTTTCGGACAGCTTCGGCTTCCATGCTGACGACCTGCCGCAGTATGAGGTGCAGGAGGCCCGGCTTTCCTTCTTCAAAAAGGGCAGCTATACCAGACAGAAAAACCGGATCGTCCGCGCCCTTTTGGCGGCGGACTTTACCATTACAGACCGCCGGTATATCGGCCATGAGGACGACACCGGCTATCACCACTATGCCATAGACGTGGCAAAACATTATGAAATGGAGGTTTAGATCATGGCGACGATTGGACTTGACAAGCTGTTTTATGCCCCGATCACCGAGGGCGAGAATGGCGACGAAACCTACGGAACCCCGGTCATGCTGGCGAAGGCAATGACCGCCGAGCTTTCGATTGAATTAAACGAGGCCACGCTGTATGCCGACGACGGCGCGGCGGAGATCGTAAAGGAATTTAAGAGCGGAACCCTGTCGCTGGGCGTGGACGATATAGGCGTGTCCTCCGCCGAGGCACTGACCGGGGCGAAGGCGGATAAAAACGGCGTCCTCATTTCCGCCAGCGAGAACGATGGCGCACCGGTGGCCGTGGGCTTCCGCGCCCGCAAGGCAAACGGCACTTACCGTTATTTCTGGCTGTACCGGGTAAAATTTGCGGTTCCCGGCACGAACCTGCAGACGAAGGGGGATTCCATCACCTTCTCCACGCCCACCATTGAGGGGACGATCCTGCGCCGCAATAAGGTGGACGGGAAGAACGAGCATCCGTGGAAGGCGGAGGTCAACGAGGACGACAGCGGCGTGCAGGCCAGCACCATTTCCGGCTGGTATCAGGAAGTATACGAGCCGGTCTATGAAACGGAAGGAGGCGCGGCATGATGGTGGATCAGGACAGGGCCGCAACAATCACGATTGGCGGCGAGGAGTACCAGCTTATTTTAACCACAAGGGCCACAAAGGAGATCGCGGGCCGCTATGGCGGTCTGGAAAACCTCGGCACGAAGCTGATGAAATCGGAAAATTTCGAGATGGCGCTGGATGAGATTATCTGGCTGATCGTCCTGATGGCGAACCAGAGCCTTTTGATATACAACCTGCGCCATAAGGAGGAGCCGAGGCCCCTGCTCACGGCGGAGGAGGTGGAGCTTCTCACTTCCCCGTTGGAGCTGGCGGCATACAAGGACGCGATCATGGAGGCCATGTTCCGGGGAACCAAGCGCCACATAGAGAGCGAGGCAGACCCAAAAAACGTGCCGGTCGGGTAAGCGACGAAGAACTGTTTACCCGGCTGATTTATTATGCAACGGTGCCGCTTCGGCGTTCCGAGGAGGAGGCGTGGCTCATGCCTTTCGGGTATCTGCTGGATTTGTGGGAGTGCCACAAGCAGTTTACCGGCCTCGCCAAGCCGAAGCGGGAGCTGTTCATTGACGACATTATCCCTTACGGGATTTGAAGATAAGTTTTAATTTTTCCGGGAAGGAGGTGGCGGAATCATGGCGGACAATTTTGGCCTGCGGATCGGCGTGGAGGGCGAGAAGGAATTTAAGAAGGCCCTTGCGGAGATCAACCAGAGTTTTAAGGTGCTTGGCTCGGAGATGAACCTTGTGGCCTCGCAGTTTGATAAGCAGGATAAATCGGTGGAGGCGATCACGGCCCGCAACCGTGTCCTGAATAAAGAGATTGATACGCAGAAACAGAAAATCGGCACCTTAGAGCAGGCCCTACAAAACGCCACCGCTTCCTTCGGGGAAAATGACCGGCGCACGCAGCAATGGCAGATTCAGCTCAACAACGCCAGAGCGGCCTTAAACGATATGGAAAAGGAGCTGGACGAGAACAACCGGGCATTGGAGGAAGCCGGGGATCATCTGGACGAGGCGGGCGGCCAAGCTGACGATTTCGGCGATTCGCTGGAAGAAAGCGCCGACAAGGCGGAGGATGCCGGGAACCGGTTTGAAAAGCTGGGCGGCATTGCAAAGACGATTGGCGCGGTGGTGGCCGCCGCCGTTGTGGCTATCGGTGCCGCCGCCGTATCCGCAGGCGTGGGGCTTGTGAAGCTGGGCGACGAATACAATCAGGCGGTCAACCAGATTTCCGCCTCCACCGGGGCCACCGGCGCGGAATTGGAGGCGCTTGGCGAAACGGCCCGCCGGGTATACACAAACAATTTCGGCGACAGCTTGGAGGATGTGGCGGAGGGCATTTCTGCGGTGCAGAAAACCACCGGCCTCATGGACGAGGAATTACAGAAGGCCACGGAATCCGGATTCGCCCTGCGGGACACCTTCGGCTATGACCTGCAGGAATCCGCCCGGACGGCCAACGCCTTAATGAAAAATTTCGGCCTTTCCGCAGAGGAAGCCTATAACATTATCGCCGTGGGCGCACAGAACGGCGCAGACCAGAACGGCGACCTTTTGGATACCCTCAACGAATACTCGGCACAGTACGCTGCCCTCGGCCTCTCCGCAGACGAATTTGTAAGCGGGCTGATCAGCGGTTCCGAAGCCGGTGTTTTTTCGATTGATAAGGTGGGCGACGCGGTAAAGGAATTTAACCTGCGGGTGATCGACGGAAGCAATACCACCACCGAAGCCTTTCAGGCCCTCGGCATGGACGCGGACGCTATGGCGGCCCGGTTTGCCGCTGGCGGGGATTCGGCAAGGGAGGCATTTTTCGAGGTCGTCAATGCGCTTGACAGCATGGATGATCCCATTGCCAAGAATACGGCGGCGGTCAACCTGTTCGGCACGCAGTTTGAGGATTTACAGAGCAATGTCCTCCCGGTGCTTGCCAGCATGGAGGACGGCGCGGGCAAGACCTACGACGCGCTCTCGCAGATCAACCAGATTAAATACAATGACCTCGATTCCGCCATAGAGGGGACAAAGCGCTCCATTCAGGGCGTTTTCCTTCCGCTGGCGAGTGAAATGTCGGCGGGGATCACCGACGTTTTTTCCACACTCAGCAATGAGATCAACGCAGCCAACGGGGATTTTGAGCAGATCGGCGTGGCTATCGGAAACGCCATAGAGGGCGTTTCCAACGTGATCTTAGAGAAGATGCCCATGTTTCTGGAATTGGGCCTGAATATCGTGACGAGTATCGGCGGGGCCATTTTAGACAATCTGCCCGTGCTGATCGAATCGGCGACGAATATTGTCTTAACGCTCCTTAATGCGCTGGTTTCAGCCCTGCCCCAGCTTTCCGAGGGCGCGTTGCAGTTGGTGCTTACGCTGGCGCAGGGGATTTTAGACAACCTGCCGCAGATCGCCGAGGCCGCCATTCAGGTGATTGTCACGCTGGCGGCGGGGCTTGGCGAGGCGCTGCCGGAGCTGGTTCCGTCTATCGTGGAGGCCATTATTTTAATCTGCTCTACGCTGCTCGACAACATGGATCAGATTTTAGCGGCGGCCTTCTCTATTATCGAGGGCTTGGCGCAGGGCCTTCTGAACGCGCTGCCCCGGCTCGTTGCGGCATTGCCGCAGATTATCACGTCCATTATCAGCTTTATCACAAACAACCTCCCGAAAATCGTGGAGATGGGGATTAAGCTGGTGGTGCAGTTGGCCGTGGGGCTGGTGCGGGCCATCCCGCAGTTGGTGGCCTCCCTGCCGCAGATCGTTTCGGCTATCCTGAAAGGGATCGGCCAAGCGGCGGTGTCTATCGTACAGATTGGCAAAAACATTGTGCAGGGCCTGTGGTCTGGCATCCAGAGCCTTGCAGGCTGGATTTGGGATAAGGTGTCCGGCTGGATTTCGTCAATCTGGGACGGTATCTGCGACTTCTTCGGTATCCATTCCCCGTCCACGGAAATGGCGTGGATCGGTGAAATGATGGTGAAGGGCCTTGCCGGTTCCATTGACACCAACGGGAAGGACGCGGTTTCTGCCGCCGAGAAAATGAGCGCTGACATTGACGGCGTGATGAACCAGCTTGCCGAGGATATGCAGACCTCGATCCCGACGGATTTTTCGGTCAATGCAAACGCCAACGTGTCCGGCGGCGTATCCGGCGGGGCCGGTTTCATGGCGGGCGGCGGCCCGCTCGTCATGGTACAGCAGATGATCGTGCGCAGCGAGGAGGATATACGGAAAATTTCGCAGGAGCTTTATAACCTCATGCAGACCGGCTCCCGCGCACAGGGCCGCATTATCACTGCTTAGGGGAACCCCGCAAAGCCGGAAGGCTTTGTGGGGAGAGGAGGAACAACGGAATGAGTGAGCTTTCGCACTTGTGCGGAAGTGAGCGATATGTAGTTTGTGACGACGAAGGAGGGCTTTTTTATGGGCTTTCAATATGGCGGGGTATCCTCGCAATCCATGAAGGTCAAGGCCCGCCTGACGGGCTGGCAGGCTTCGCCCCCGGTGCGGAGCAATACGGAAACCGTCCCCGGCAAGCCGGGCCTTGCCGATTTCGGGGCCGACAGCGGGGAGCGCTACATTGACATAAGCTGCAATGTTTTCCCGCAGAAAACCTTCGCCGCGCTGGTATCCGTCTTAGACCGGGTATCCGCGTGGCTCGACCCCACGCAGGGACTGAAACAGCTTATCTTGGACGACGTTCCCGACCGGTATTTTCAGGCGCGGCTGTCGGATGCGGTGGACTGCGAACGGCTCCTGCGGGCGGCTGGCTCCTTTTCCCTGCGCTTTTTATGCCCCGACCCTTACGGGTATGCGCTGGATGATGAAGCCTTTGTGCTGACCGGGGCCGGGACGCAGGAGGTCATGCGGCAGGTGGGGAATACGGACTCGGAGCCGGTGTATGTCCTGCAGGGGGCGGTTTCCTCCGGCTACATTTCCATAAAGACAAACGGCGAGGAGCTCCGCATTGTCGGCCCGCTTTCCGCCGGGGAAGTGCTGGTGATCGACACGGGGCTGGTAACGGCGAAAGTGACGGACAGCGCCGGGAATACGTTAAGGAACGGCCTGCCCTGCCTGCAGGAGCTGAATTTTCCCGTCCTGCGGCGGGGCCTGAACGTGGTGGAGATTGGGACGGCAGGGAGTGCGGTATTTTCCGAGCTTCGCATACAGGCCAAGAGCAGATGGAGGTGAGGCTATGGCGGTGAAAACAATACTGACGGCGCAGGAGGATTTTACCGGGGAATTTCCGGCGGAATATGCGGCTTCCGGCCTCTGGCGGTTCAATGAGGCCGCCCCGGATAACAATGACCGGCTGGCCGATTCCTCCGGCAATGGCCGGGATTTTACGGTGGTGCATTGGAGCGGCACCACGGCCAGTATGCGGCAGGGCCAGAAGGGCCGGTATTTCCGCATGAATATCTCCAACCCTGCCAGTGAGAAAACCTGTTTGCGGGCGGTCAATGACGGCTCCATTTTTGCCCGGCTGGGAGCGCGGCTCATTGTGGGCGGCTGGATGAACCCCACCACCTACTCGGTGGGGAATACCTACTGCCCGATTTTTAATACAAGGCAGGGGCCGGGCCAGCCCATTTTTTACCTTTCTCTGATCCGGGGGAAGCCGAGGCTCATGCTCTATAATGCCTCCGGCTCTTTGATACTGGATGAATCGGTCACGCCGCCTTTCTCCTTTGTGAACAACGGCTGGTATTTTATCGCGGCGGTGATCGAGCCGGACAATAAGCGGGCCTTTTATGTGGTCGGCGACCGGGGAAGCGGAACGGTATGGACTTCTGCCGCCCTTTCATGGACGGGGGAATTAAACCGCTCCTGCGTGGCCGATCTGGTGATGGGGATGCAGGCGGAGCAGTATTATTACGCGGGCGGCTTCGACGACTGGTTTCTGGATACGGATTCTTCCTTTACCGCGCAGGAGCTGGCAGAATATTTCAAAGCCTCCCTTCCCGCCAACGGCGGCGATATGGGCGGCCCGGTGGACGCGCTTATGGAGCCGGGCAGCGTTACCCTGCGGCAGAATACAGACGGGGCGTATCCGGCCACCGGCCAGCTTGTCACGAAGGCCGCGCCCTGCGCCCTTTCCGGCACAGGCCGGATATCCGTCACCAGCGAATATACGGCGGGCGTGACTTCCATTGCGGAAATCGAAACGGCCACCTCGGACGATCTGGAAGAATGGTCGGCGTGGCAGACGGTGGGCGTGAACGGTGAGCTGCAATCCCCGAACCGGCAGTATATCCGGTTCCGGGTGACGCTTGCCACAGAGGATACGGCCCGCAGCCCGAAGGTGCTGGAAATACAGCTCCATGATATACCGAAGGCCCCTTATGAAAAGTTGGGCTTTGCCCGGCCTGTGGTGCTGGATCAGGGCGGCGCGTGGGAAGCGGTCTTGGAAAATGCCTTTGACATTGTGGTGACGAGCGAGGTCAACGGCTCGGATACGCTGGAATTTTCCCTGCCCTTCCATGACCCCAAGCGGGCCATGCTGGATAATGAGAAGCAGGTGCAGATCGTAAACGACATTTACCGAATCCGAACCCTGACGGATACCAAAGACAGCGACGGGCGCATTGTGACGCAGGCGTATGCGGAGGCGGCCTTTTATGACCTTTCCTTTTCGGAGGAAAAGGGAACCGTGGACTTCAATGCGGACACCGCCGAGGCCCCTATGCGCCACGCGCTGGAACATACCGGCTGGGCGGTGGGGACGGTGAACGTCACTACAAAGCGCACATGGCAGTGTATGGAGAAAAACGCCCTCTCCATCCTCCGGGCCACGCAGAATATCCACGGCGGCGACCTGATCTTTGACTGCCCGAACCGCCTCGTCCACCTGCTGACCTTTGGCGGCAGGGATACCGGGGCGCTGTTCGCCTATAAAAAGAACCTGAAATCCATCCAGCGGGTAGTGGATACGAGGAGCCTCGTGACCCGGCTCTATGCCTACGGCAAGGACGGCATGACCTTTGCCTCCATCAACAACAACCGGGAGTATGTGGAGGATTTTACCTATACAAACGAGGTGCGCATTTCCACGCTGGACTGCTCGAATTTCACGAACCCCTATCAGATGCTGGAATTTACACAGATGCGGCTGGCGCAGTACGCAAAGCCCCGGATTTCCTATGTGCTGTCGGCTATGGACTTGTCGGCCCTGACCGGCTATGAGCATGAGGCGTGGGATTTGGGCGACATTGTGACGGTGGATGACAAAGACCTGCATTTATCCGTGAAAACCCGCGTGGTGCGCCGCCAGTACAACCTGCAGGAGCCGTGGAAAACGGTGCTGGAATTATCCACGACCCTGCGGGAGCTGGGTGATTCCTCCGCGCAATGGGATAAAGCCGCCGACGTGCTGGCCTCTACCGACGTGATCGACCGGCAGGAGGTGAAAGACCTTGTACCCTTCAACCACCTGCGCAATTCCCGCGCGGACAGCGGCATGAACTACTGGCTCAATTCCGGCTTTGAGGTGGACGCAGAAAACGGCGTTTCCGGTACGGCCTGCTTTAAGGCGGCGGGCGTGCTTGGCATGACAAAGAGCCTCGCGCAGACCGTCTACCCGGCCAGCCGCCGCAGCTATACCTTCTCGGCGCAGATCGCCTCCGAGGATTTGAAGAAAGGCCCCGCCGGGCAGGTGGGGATCGAGGTTACTTTTGAATATGAGGACGGCTCCACGGAAACGCGGTTTATCGACCTCTTTTAAGACAGGAGGCTTTCTATGGCATTTTTCACACAGGTGGCCGCCGACGTGTCCCCGAAGGGCTATGAGCGCCTGCGCTCCATTACCGTCCGGCTCTGCGTCACCGACTGTACCGGGCAGGTGTATTTCACGGATATGCTCCTGCAGGGCGGCTCCATTGCCACCGGCTGGGTGGGCCATGTGAGCGAGATACAGTGGACGCAGGACGGGTAAGGAGGCGGGCATGGCGGCAAAATTCACAAGGTTTTCGGAAACCATTCTGACAAAGCAGGATCAGCGCGTGGTGAGCGTTACCGTGAAGCCGCTAGTTTCCGACTGTACCGGCACGATCTATTTCACCGATCTTATGGTGCAGGAGGGCGACCGGCTGACGGGCTATGTGATCCATACGGAAACCCTGCTGCAAAAATACCGGGAGGCAGGAAACATTGTCCCGCCCCGGTTCTATAACGGCGTGGTGCGCTCGGCGGAAATGGTGGTGCTGTTTAACCTCGGCTCTGATACGGCGGGGCTGGACTGCTATCTGTACCCGGTGCAGGATATGGCGGCTGGCAGCGTATCCGTGGGCCTCGGAGCCGGGGCGCATAAGGCGGCGTTCCCTATGGCGCTCGCCGCCGGGGACGAAGTGGCCCTTTTAGCTTCCTCGCGGGAATGTCTGAGGAACGGGCAGCCTGCCTGTAAGCATGGATTTTTCCAGTACAGCGCCGCCGGGGACAGCAAACATCCGGTCAGGCTGGAAGATAAAAAGTCGGCAAGGCTTTTGTTCCGGTTTCAGGAAATGCAGGAAGGAGGCGATATTTTGTGAACACATTGAAAAGGGCGTTGTTTTAAGGTATAATTTCAATGTCAATGAGCAGGCATGGAGCTATAAATTATAGGAATGGTGGTAGAGCTTGAAATGAATTTATATAGTAGGGATTATCGCAGTATTACTTCAAGCGAGTTGGAAAAATATCAAGCTATCCTTAAACTTGAAACAGAAGGGCAGCCTATTGGGAGAATCAATATGTATGATTCATATCCAACCGCTGTAAAGCATTATTTGAGTTTGTTTCCCAATAATCATATAAATTTATGTGATATGAAGAAACAGGGGGATTTACAAGTGCTTAATGACAAATTCAAAGCAATAGTGCATAGCGAAAATGCTCTTGAATTAGATGTTTTGAGATTTATCAATAAAACACCAGCTTATCATATTATAGGTTCTATTTTTGAGTGTGGTAGATTTAATTTTGGGCATCATGAGGCATATTTATTTCCAGAGTTTTCTTTTGATGGAAAGTATCGGGCGGATTATTTGTTAATTGGAAAAGGTTCAGGCGGGTATGAGTTTGTATTTATCGAATTTGAAAAGTCAAATGGAAGAATAACTTTGAAAGATGGAAATTTAGGTGAGGTTTTCCGAAAAGGTATAAATCAAATATCTGATTGGCAGACTTGGCTTGATGCAAATTTCCAGAGTTTAGGGAAATATTTTGAGGGGATAAAGGGAAAAGGAGAATTACCGGAAGAATTTTTGAAGTATGATACCACAAGGATGCACTATGTAGTTGTTGCAGGGCTTAGAAGTGATTTTGATGAAAAGACATATCGACTTCAAAGGGATAAATTAAAGAAAGAAGATATTAAGTTGTTACACTATGATAATTTGTGTGATTCAGCAGATAGATTATTAGATATGCGCACATTTTAAGTGAGTTTTATATAAGTGTCTATCATTTAAGAAGCGTCTGGAAACAGGCGCTTTTTTGTTGCCATTTTTAAGGAGGAAGTATCTATGCGAGATTATCTGAAAGGCAAGCGGTGCATGGTTTGGAGCTTTATGGGAAATTCACGGATGTATCAGGCGCTGCGGGATTATGGCGACCGGCTGGATACGGTGGGGATTTTCACCTTTGAGGTGAGCGCTTCCGGCACGATTTCCGAAACCGGCACCAGTATTTCCTCCATGATGACTTATATTAACCGCTGGCCTCATATCCGCTGGCTCCTTACCATTATGAACCACGGGACGGCCAGTATTTTTACAGCCCTGCGCAATAATACCGGCGGGGCGAAGGATACTTTTTTATCCGAGATTGTCCGTATCATGGAAAAATACCCGTGGTGCGCCGGGATCGACATTGATTTGGAGCGCGGCGGTGGGTATGAAAACCGGGCGGCGGCAAATGCCCTGTTCCGGGATATTTACCAGACCGTCAAAGCCTACAACCCGGCCAAGCGCGTCAATATCTGCCTGCCGGGCATGACCGGCGTGCAAGGCTCCGTGGGCGGTGAGAACTGGTGCGTCTATGCCGACCTCGACGCTTACTGCGACACGGCTTCCATTATGTCTTACGGGATGGCGTGGGCTGGAAGCGCTCCCGGCCCGGTATCGCCCCGGAGCTGGCTGGAAGGCATTTATGATTATGCGGTTCGGGCCATGAACCCGGAGAAGCTGTTCATGGGCCTGCCGGGCTATGGCTGGAACTGGCAGATATACGACACGCCGGAGAACCTCGGCAAGACCTACCGGGGAACCTCCAACACCTACTATGCCGCCAAGCTGTGGATGACCGGCGGCTACAATTTTACCGACGACAAGCCGCCCCAGCCCTTTATTCCCATTGTGGCCTATTGGGACGATTACGACAAGGTGCCGTGGGCGCTCCCACAGGTCTATGATTACATGGAGGGCCGGGACGCGGCAGGCTTTGAATACCCGCTGCTTTCTGGAACCTATAACCGCAGGCATTATCTGACCGCTTACGGCAAGGAGCAGAAGGCCGCCTTTGGCACCGTGTACCTTGACTGGGGCGGCGGCACGCCGGACAGCCATTCTGGAATTGTGTCGGTTTCCGATTCTATGACGGTGCTGGGGGAAGGAAGCTCCGCCACCTACCGTTTTACCATTGCGCAAAGCGGGACGTATGATCTGGCGGTGAGGCTGTGTTTCCCCTTTTGGGATAAGAACGTCCTGCGGGTGACGGTGGATGGGCAGGCAAAGACATTCTCGGAGAGTCGGTTATGGTGGCCCTACTGGCGGCGCACCTGCTGGCTCTCCTTTGCTTCCGGCCTGAATCTCTCGGCGGGGGCGCATACCCTGATGATTAGCGGCGGCGTTCCCGGCGTGCAGTTTTACGGCTTCCGGGTATGCAGCGGATTTTCCGAATCTGCCAGCGCCGGGGAGGCTTCCTTTGCCCTTTCGCCCCGGCAATTCTTGGATGTAAATGGTAGCCCGGCCACGCCGGATAAGGGCTTTAAGCTGACCTGTGAAATGCTCCGGCGAAAGCCCGATTCCGCCCTTGTGTGGTATGAGGACTTCCGGGACGAAACGCCTTTGCCGGACAGCTACTGGACGACGCTCTCCGGGAAATGGGAGGTCTGGCGGGAGGGCTATTTTGAGAGCCGCCCCTATTCCCTGCTGGAAGGCTCCGGGCGGCTTGCGTGGAAATATGAAGGCTTTTGTGACCTGCATATCCGGGCGCGGCTGGGCTTTTCGCCAAGCGGCGGCGGGCGGGCCGGTGTCTTTATCGGGAATATCTTCTGCTGCTTAAATTATGATACCCAGCGGGTGGAGCTGTATCAAGGCTCCTCTTTGCTGGGAAGCTACCCGGCCAGCTTTGCTAAAACCCCGGCCAGCGCCATCCACAGCGATCCGACGCTCTACACGGTGGAAATGCGAAAGCGCGGGAACCGCGTCCGGGTATATTCCGGTTCCAGCTATACGTTGCGGTTTTCAGCCACGGTGAGCGCCACCTCCGGCTATGCGGGTATACAGGCGGATCGGGCCATTGTCTGCGACCTTCTGCGGGCCGGGGACGCTTGGGTTTATGAGCCGTATGAATGTTTTGACGTGGCATACCCGGACGGGCGGCGCACCAGCTTCGGGCGCATTGCCCGCTCCGGCGTGACGTGGGACAGCGAATTTCAGGTGTTCTCGGTAAACTCCGACGTGGAGGAAGCCGCCACCAGAAGCGAGGAGATTTCCCTTGACTATGACTTTTTCCATTCCCACCTGCTTTCACTTTCCTGCGGGCAGGATTATACGGCGAAGATCGTGCCGAGGGATATAAATGTCTGGATTTCCCGGCTGTTCCTTGGGGACGCGGACGGCTTTTCCATCCTGTATTATCAGGACGTGGATTCGCTGGTCTATTGGGCCAACGAGGCGGCTTACCGCTGGAAACTGCGGGGGATCGCCATCTGGTCTTTGGGGCAGGAGGATATGCGGCTGTGGCAGGCATTGCCGAAGCAGGTAACTTAATACCCGGAAATGAGGACGCCTTGTGCGTCCTTTTTCAATATCAAAATATGAAGGAGGATTTGAAACATGAAGAATGTATGGAACTGGATGCAGGTGGTTATGGCCGCCATTGGAGGAGGGCTGGGCTGGTTCTTCGGGGAGCTGGACGGCTTTTTCTATGCCCTGATTGCCTTTGTGGTGATCGACTACCTGACCGGCGTAATGTGCGCCATTGTGGATAAGAGCTTATCCAGCGAGGTGGGATTCAAGGGGATTTTCCGCAAGGTTCTGATCTTCGTTATGGTGGGGATCGGCCATGTGATCGACGCACAGATTATCGGCTCCGGGGACGCGCTGCGCACGGCGGTGATCTTCTTTTACATTTCCAACGAGGGCGTGAGCCTTCTGGAAAATTCCGCCCGGATCGGCCTGCCGATCCCGCAGAAGTTAAAAGACGTGCTGGCACAGCTCCATGACCGGGACAGCGACAAGAGTGGTAAGGGGGACGGCGAATGAAGATCAGCGTAACCATGACCCGCGCCGAGAATGTGGCTCGCTTCGGTGCGGGGCCGGTTTCCTTCGATTTGGAGGAATACCTCTGCGGCGTGGTTCCCGCCGAGATCGGCGAAGGCTCCCACATGGAGGCGCTCAAAGCGCAGGCTGTGGCCGCCCGCACCTTTGCCGCAAAACGGGCAGCGGCGGGGGCCGTGATTGACGATACCACGCGCTTTCAGGCGTTCCGGGCTTCCCTCATGGATACCTGCCCGCGAAGCCGCCGGGCCATAAAGGAAACCGCCGGGCAGGCGCTCACCTATGGCGGCGCTCTGGTGGACTGCTTTTATTCCGCCTCCAACGGCGGCACCTGCAAGCGCAGCGGCGAGGTTTGGAGCCGGGATTATCCCTATTATGTGCATAAAGCCGACCCGTGGGATGAAGCCGCCCGCATGGAGAACCCCAAGAAGGCGAGCCACGGCGTGGGAATGTCGCAGGTGGGCTGTATGTGGGCGGCAAGAAACGGCGTTCCCTACCATGAAATACTGGCCTTTTATTATGACGGCGCTGCTCTGGTGCATAGATACGGCACCGGCAGCGTCGTCGCTTTTGAGGCAGAAACCGAAGGAGGTTTTTCTATGAATCTGCACAAACGGATACTGACGGAAAACGCCTGCTACAAGGCAGGCCGCACGATTACCCCGAAAGGGATCATGGTACATTCTACCGGGGCCAACAATCCCAGCCTGAAACGCTATGTCGGCCCGGACGACGGCCTTTTGGGGAAGAACCAGTACAACAACCACTGGAATCAGGATCGGCCCGGCGGGCGGCAGGTCTGCGTCCACGCTTTTATCGGGAAGCTGGCCGACGGCACCGTCGCCACCTACCAGACGCTCCCGTGGAACCACCGGGGCTGGCATTGCGGCTCCGGCCCCAAAGGCAGCGGCAATGATACCCATATCTCCTTTGAGATATGCGAGGACAATCTGGCGGACGCTTCCTATTTCGGCAAGGTCTACAACGAGGCGGTGGAGCTTTGCGCCTACCTGTGCAAGGAATACGGCCTGACCGAGAAAAATATCATCTGCCACAGCGAGGGCCATGCGCAGGGCATTGCCTCCAATCACGGGGATGTCATGCACTGGTTCCCGAAGCATGGGAAGAACATGGACACCTTCCGGGCGGCGGTAAAGGAAAGGATCTCCGGCACCTCCGGCGGCAATGGCGGCGGCTCTACTTCCGGTATTTTGTACC
The DNA here is from genome assembly GCF_000403395.2 of Anaerotruncus sp. G3(2012). Taxonomy (GTDB): domain Bacteria; phylum Bacillota; class Clostridia; order Oscillospirales; family Ruminococcaceae; genus Anaerotruncus. The sequence continues at coordinate 36,534 of NZ_KE159674.1, forward strand.
GGGTACGCAAGAACTGGGCCGACAAGGCTTCGCAGAAAGGCGCGTTTAAGGTACTGGATAACGCCAAGCGGTGCGCCGACGAAAATGCCGGATACTCGGTCTTTGACGAGGGCGGCAAGGCAGTCTATACCGGCAAGGCTGCTTATGCCACTTATACGGTGAAAAAAGGCGACAGCTTGTGGGCCATTGCGGCGGCGAAGCTGGGGAATGGCTCCCGGTATCCTGAAATCAAGAAATTAAACGGCCTGACCTCGGACGTGATCCATGCCGGGCAGGTCTTGAAAATCCCGAACTAAGCGGTTGGGCGGCTCTGCGGGGCCGCCTTATTTTTGTAAGGAGGCGGAACATGACAGACGCACAAAAAGAAAATATCCGTTATCTGCGCGGCGAGGGGCTTGGCTATCGCGCCATAGCGGCCCGCCTTGGCATTTCTGAAAATACGGTCAAGAGCTTCTGCAGGCGCAATGATCTAACCGGCGTTGCCAGCAAGGAGCCGCCGCAGGTCTGCCGCCATTGCGGGCAGCCTTTGGCAAAAGCCCCAAAACGGAAAGAGAGAAAATTCTGCTCCGAAAGCTGCCGCCGCGCATGGTGGAAGGCCCACCCGGAGCTGATAGATAGAAAAGCATTTTATCCTTTGACCTGCGCGGAATGTGGGAAGGAGTTTTTAAGCTATGGGAACCGGAAACGGAAGTATTGTTCTCATGCCTGCTATATCAAAGCGCGTTTCCAGAAAGGGGGCTGCCATGACGAAGGAACAGTTTGAGCGGGAGAAAAAGTATCAGGCGGCCCTTGCAGTGGCCCGCTCCATGCTCCGACAGAACGTGATAAACGAAGAAGATTTCCTGCGCATTGAGGCCCGGTTAAAAGAAAAGTTTAACCCGGTTTTAGGTGGGTTTTTATTCTGAAAAGGCTTTCTTTTTCGGGTGGCTTCCTATAACATCAGTGTCCTGAAAGGAGGGCGTAATATGCAACGCATTATTAAAATAGTAGCGCCTGCCACATTGCAGCAGGCCCCGAAAGAAAAGCGCGTGGCGGCCTATGCCCGCGTATCCAGCGGCAGGGAAGGCCCGCTGCACTCGCTGTCGGCGCAGATCAGCTATTACAATTCATTGATACAGAAAACGCCCGGTTGGCAGTACGTTGGTGTCTATGCTGACGAGGCCCTGACCGGTACGAAGGAAAACCGGGCGGAATTTCAAAAGCTCTTAAAAGCCTGCCATGCCGGGGAGATTGATATGGTTATCACGAAATCCGTTTCCCGCTTTGCCAGAAATACCGTAACCACGCTGAAAACGATCCGGGAGCTTCGGCTGGCCGGTGTGGACGTATATTTTGAAGAACAGAATATCCACACATTAGGCGAGGACGGGGAATTTCTGCTTACCCTTCTGGCGGCCTATGCGGAGGAGGAAGCCCGCTCGGTTTCCGAAAACCAGAAATGGCGGATCAAGGCGAACTTTGAGCAGGGAATCCCGTGGAGCGCCACTATGTACGGTTATCGGCTGGTGGACGGCAGGCTGGAAATCGTGCCGGAGGAAGCGGAGGTTTTACGGCTGGCCGCCGACCTGTATCTGGCCGGTTATGGGCGCTATAAGCTGGAAGATGCTTTCGCAAAAGCCGGTGTCCGTGGGAGGCATGGCGGCATCCTTTCCGGGAACTCTATTATAGGGCTGCTATGTAATGAAAAAACGGTGGGCGACCTGCTCCTGCAAAAGAGCTTCCGGGTAGACCCGCTCACAAAGAAAGAGAAAATCAATCAGGGAGAAAAGCCTCAATACTTTGTAGAGGAAAGCCATGAGCCAATCCTTGACCGGGAAACTCAACGGCGTGTGATTGAGGAACGCGCCCGGCGGAAAGCAATTTACAAGCCCCGCTCCGGTTCCTATGAAAGAAAGGTATTCCCCTTTTCCGGGAAGGTATTCTGCGAGAATTGCGGTAAGAGCTTTACACGGAAAATTATCTGCCCCGGAATGGCGCGGGAAAATGTAATCTGGATATGCCGGACAACGCACCAAAAAGGCAAGGCTCTCTGCCCGGCGAAGCATTACACGGAGGCGGTCATGGAACAGGTGGCAGCCGAGGTCATGGGCCTGCCGGAATTTGACCCTGCCGCTTTTGAAAAGAAAATGCAGGAAATCCGTGTGCAGATGGATGGCTCCCTTATTTATATATTCCGGGACGGCCACCAGATCAGCAGGGACTGGGAGGATATTCCCCGCCGCATGAAAAAGAAGGAAAGGGGGCTTGTATCATGCCAGCAGTAAAAGCGCCGAGGGTGACGGTAATCCCGGCCAAGAAAGACCAGCTCCCCATCAACGTATTAAGCGGGGAGGCTATCAAGCGCCTGCGGGTGGCGGCCTATGCCCGTGTATCCACCAACAATGAAGAACAGCTTACCAGCTATGAGGCGCAGGTGGACTATTATACCCGCTATATCCAGTCAAAGGAAGAATGGGAATTTGTGGCGGTCTATACCGACGAGGGCATTTCCGCAACGAATACCAAAAAGCGCGAAGGTTTTAACCGCATGGTGGCCGACGCGCTGGCCGGGAAAATTGACCTTATCATTACCAAGTCGATCAGCCGGTTTGCCCGCAATACGGTGGATACCTTGACCACAGTACGGAAGCTCAAAGAAAAAGGGATTGAGGTATTTTTTGAAAAAGAAAATATCCATACCCTTGACGGCAAGGGCGAACTGCTTATTACCATCATGTCCTCGCTGGCCCAGGAAGAAAGCCGCTCCATTTCCGAGAATGTGACATGGGGCCAGCGCAAGCGCTTTGCCGACGGGAAAGTAAGCCTGCCCTATGGCCGGTTCCTCGGATATAAACGGGGCGACAACGGCCTGCCGGAGATCATTGAAAAGGAAGCGCAGATTGTGCAGCTTATTTTCCGGCTGTTCCTTTATGGGAAAGCTCCCTCTGCAATCGCTGCCTATCTGACCGGCGAGGGTATCCCTACACCGGGAGGGAAAACTATCTGGCGGAGTAAAACCGTGGAAAGTATTCTCACGAATGAGAAATACAAGGGCGACGCTCGCCTGCAGAAAAAATTCACGGTGGATTTTCTCAGTAAAAAGGTAAAGGTAAATGAGGGCGAGGTGCCGCAATATTATGTAGAGAACAGCCATCCGGCCATCATTCCGCCGGAAGTATTTGACCTTGTGCAGTACGAATGGAAACAGCGCAAGACCGACGGCCACTGGACGAGCAGCGCCCATCCTTTCAGTGGGAAAATTTTCTGCGGGGAATGTGGCGGCCAGTATGGCAGTAAAATATGGGATTCCAACACCGAGTACCGCCGCCTGATCTGGCAATGCAACAACAAATATAAGGGCGGACATTGCCATACGCCCCATTTAACAGAAGCGGAGATCAAAGCGGCTTTCCTTTCCGCCTTCAATGCCATCCTGCATGACCGGGCAGAAATAATGGCGGCATATAACGAGGTAATCGAGGCCCTTACCGATACCTCCGACCTTGACGCAGAACGTGGGGAATTGCAGAACGAGGCCGACGTGGTAACAGAGCTGATAAAAAAGGCCATTTCTGAAAATGCGCATAAGGCGCAGGATCAGGAAGAATACCAGCGCAAATATGAAGGCTACTGCGCCCGCTTCGAAAAGGCCCGGAACAGGCTGGCGGAAATTGAGGACATCTGCTTGGAGCGTAATGCCAAGAAGGTCAAAATCCAGATGTTCATGGAGCGCATGGGCCAGTATGCCGATCTGGTAACAGTATTTGACGAGGAGCTTTGGTATTCCACAGTAGATATGGTAACAGTATTTGAGGATAAGCGGATGGCCTTTACTTTCCGTGATGGGACACAGGTAACGATTAAAAAAGAAGCATGGGAAGCGGCATAAAAACGGCCCGCAGGTTCTATTCCGGAGCCTGCGGGCTTTTCGTCGTTTACATGGTATTGATAAGGGCGAGCAGGGCTTTTTTCTGCTCATCGTTTAAGGTACTCCATTTTGAAAACAGGGTGCGCTGTTCCTCGGTAAATTCCGCAGGGCCGTTTCCTTCGGAGAAGAATTGCGATAAAGTTATACCAAACGCCCTGCATACTGCCTCTAAGGTCGGCAGCGTCGGCGCATTATTTCTGTTGAACATATTTGTAACGGTGGAATGGGAAAGGCCGGATTCCTTCGCCAAGCGGTAATCCGTCCAGCCCCGTTCCTCCATGAGCTGTTTTATGCGTTTCTGCGCATCCATGCCATCACCTGCCTATCTGTATCTATTCTAATTCCCAAAAGGGTGCTATAATAGTCATAATCGGTAGATAGACTATTGCCCAAAAGGGAGTTGTTCTGTTATAGCGTGGTAGACAGGCGGGTATACTATTCATAAAAAATCGGGAGGCTGCTATGGAAGAAGAAACTGTATTTGAAAGGCTGGCCCGTGAAAGGAATATCACGGTGGAGGAAATGCGGGCGATTATTTTGGCCCGCATTGAGGCCGGGATGAATGATCCTGACCCGGAGAAGCGGGCGCAATGGGAAAGGATACCCCGCGCGGGGAAGATACCCACGCCGGAGGAGTGGCTCCGGTATGCGGTGGAGCGGATCGAGGCCGAAGGGCGCGGCGATCTACTGCGCTGGTATCCGAACCTTTGAATATAGGTGCATAGGCATAAAAACAGCGGAAATGAACACCTTTGTTGGTGACTTTCCCGCTGTTTTTTCTTGCGCTAAATTCTATTAAAAACTGTTCCTTTAGACATATCAGAGTGTAAATCGGCAGTTTTGCGGTACAGCTCATAAACGGAACCAACAGAATTGTCATTTTATGATCCCGTTCACTGGATAATGTTCTGGTTGCCATAATCGCAGGAACCGAGCAGCCAAATCCAATCAGCATAGGCACAATGCTTCTCCCTGAAAGACCAATCTTGCGGAGTAGCCTGTCCATAACAAAAGCCACTCTTGCGATATATCCGGTATCCTCCAAAATGGAGAGGAAGAAAAACATAGTCACAATCGTTGGCAGTAAACTAAGTACACTTCCCACACCGCTGCAAACACCATCAATCACAAGGGAGTGAACTACCGGATTCACCTGCGCCTTTCCAAGCAGCCCATCAAGCAGGGCAATCACCGTATCAATTCCCATACCCATCAGATCGGACAATGCCGCACCAATAAAGCTGAATGTCATAACAAAAACAAGTGCCATAATCCCAATGAAACAGGGAATCGCTGTATACTTTCCCGTTAAAATCCGGTCTATCGCCATACTGCGTTTATGTTCCCTGCTTTCACGGGGGCGGACTACAGTTTTCGCACATAAGGCTTCAATAAACGAAAATCTCATGTTTGCAAGAGCAGCTTCCCGGTCAAGCCCCGTTTCCGTTTCCAAAACAGATACCAGATGTTCAAATATGTCAGCCTTTTCAGATGAAATGGAAAGTTTCTCTTTCATGAGGCGGTCATTTTCCACCATCTTTGTAACGGCAAAGCGCACCGGCATCCCTTTTTTCTTTGCCTCCGGCTCCAATATATGTACTGCCGCATGAATACACCGGTGTACTGCACCTATGGGATTATGTTCATCACTGCTTGCCGGACAAAAATCAACCCGGCCGGGACTTTCCCTATGCCTTGCCACATGGATTGCATGGTCAATCAGTTCCTCAATACCCTCATTTTTTGCCGCAGAAATCGGCACCACCGGAATACCAAGAATTTCTTCCAGTTCATTTACCCGGACAGAACCGCCGTTTGCCCGGACTTCATCCATCATATTGAGCGCCAGCACCATCGGAATCCCAAGCTCCATGAGCTGCATGGTAAGGTAAAGGTTCCTCTCCATATTGGTAGCGTCAACAATATTGATGATTCCGTCCGGGTACGTATCCATCAGAAAATCTCTTGTTACAATTTCTTCACTGGAATAGGGGGAAAGGGAGTAAATCCCCGGTAAATCCGTAACAACTGCTTTTGAATGCTTGCGGATTGTACCATCTTTACGGTCAACCGTCACACCGGGAAAGTTCCCCACGTGCTGATTTGCTCCCGTAAGCTGGTTAAATAAAGTAGTTTTCCCGCAATTCTGATTTCCCACCAGTGCGAAAGTAATCTTCGCCCCTTCAGGTATCTCATTTGCCGCATCATGGACATGATAGCTTTTTGCCCTGCCAAGTTCACCGACTCCTGGATGCTCTATTGCTGCTACCCTTTGTGTGCCATGCATTTTTTCCGCTTTGGTATGAACCTTTTCCACTGTGATTTTTTGTGCTTCATCAAGCCGTAAAGTCAATTCATAACCTCTTAACTCAATCTGCACCGGATCACCCATCGGCGCAATTTTTTGAAGCGTAACCTCCGTTTTCGGGGTAAGCCCCATATCCAGTAAATGATGCCTAAGTGCGCCCGTTCCACCTACGGAACGGATATAGGCGCTCTGTTTTGGTTTTAATTCATCCATTGTCATTTTATCGTCACCTCATTTTCACCGACCACGAATATGCTCTGTCCCTTTTTCAATAACCATCGGCACATGTTTATCCACCAAAGTATAAAATATCATTTTTCCGTCCCTGCGCCGTCTTACCAGTTTATTTGATTTCAGCAAATTCAACTGGTGTGACACCGCAGACTGGGTCATTCCAAGCTGTTCTGCCAGGTCACTGACATTCGCATCCTGCTCCATTAAAAGAAGCAGGATGCGAATACGGGTAGGGTTCCCCAGCACCTTAAAAAATTCTGTTAAAATGTACAAATCGCTTTCTTTCAACCCGACATAACATTGACTGTCCTGATATTTCGTCAAAGGAACCCCTCCTTTCTTACAGCTTTTTCACAAACAGACAACGGATTGCATTCAGCACCGCAAGAATCATAACGCCCACATCTGCGAAAATCGCCAGATACATATTTGCAATTCCCACAGCCCCTAATGCAAGGCAGGCGAATTTTACAACAAGTGCCATTGTAATATTCTGATAAACAATCCGCAGACATTTTCTTGAAATTTTGATTGCTTTTGCAATCTTAATCGGATCATCATCCATCAACACAATATCCGCCGCTTCGATTGCCGCATCGGAACCCATTGCCCCCATAGCGATACCAATATCCGCTCTGGAAAGAACCGGGGCGTCATTGATACCGTCACCCACAAATGCCAGCTTTGCCTTGCCCAGTTTCACCCGCAGCAGTTCTTCCACTTTTTCAACCTTATCTGCTGGCAGAAGTTCGCTGTAAACCTCGTCAATCCCAAGAGAGGAAGCAACCTGATTTGCCACTTTCTTTGCATCGCCCGTCAACATGACAGTCTTGTCAACGCCTGCTTTCTTTAATTCCGTAATCGCCGCCTTGGAATGAGGTTTGATAATATCGGAAATCACAATATGCCCTGCATATTTCCCATTGATTGCCATGTGAATAATCGTTCCGGTCTGATGGCAGTCCTGATAAGGAATGTTCAGGTGTTTCATCAGTTTGTCATTACCGGCAGCAACCTCCATACCGTCTACCTTTGCAGTTACGCCATTTCCGCTGATTTCTTGTATATCTGATACACGGCTTCTGTCAATTTCTTTCCCATATGCCCGCTGTAAGCTCTTGCTGATGGGGTGGGAAGAAGCGCTTTCTGCAAAAGCAGCATACTCCAGCAGTTTCTCGTTCTCAATGGTAGAATGGTGAATCCCGTTTACTTCAAAAACGCCTTTTGTCATGGTTCCGGTTTTGTCAAAAACAACGTACTTGGTCTGGGAGAGGATTTCCAGGTAGTTGGAACCTTTTACCAACACGCCCTCCTTGCTTGCTCCGCCGATTCCCGCAAAGAAACTTAAAGGAATACTGATTACAAGCGCACAAGGGCAGCTAATGACAAGGAATGTCAACGCCCGGTAAATCCACACACCCCAATCTGCTGACAGTCCCATAAAAAGCATACGGACAACAGGGGGGAGAAATGCCAGTGTGATATGGTATAAAAAAGTTGACACCTTTTCCTCAAGGGAGTAGAAAAAAGAGAAGAAGAAGGAGGAAAGGCAATGGCTCGAAGCTACGATAAAGAGTACAAGGTACAGGCCGTAAAGCTGGCCAGAGAGATCGGCGGAGACAAAGCGGCGAAGGAGCTGG
>NZ_KE159674.1:49342-50026 GCF_000403395.2 Anaerotruncus sp. G3(2012)
ATGGAAAATCGCATTGACGCTATCTACGCGAGACAGTCTGTGGACCGTAAAGACAGTATCAGCATTGAAAGCCAGATCGAGTTCTGCAAGTACGAGCTGCGGGGAGGGAATTTCAAGGACTACAAAGATAAAGGATTTTCCGGTAAGAACACGGACCGCCCCCGCTTCCAGGAGCTTATGGCCGACATCAAGCGGGGCCTGATCCGCCGGGTGGTGGTCTACAAGCTGGACCGTATCAGCCGTTCTATCCTGGACTTCGCAACCATGATGGAGCTGTTCCAGCAATACAATGTGGAGTTCGTTTCCTCTACGGAAAAGTTTGATACCTCCACCCCCATGGGCCGGGCCATGCTGAACAGCTGCATTGTGTTTGCCCAGCTTGAACGGGAAACGATCCAGAAGCGGGTAACGGACGCCTACTATTCCCGTTGCCAGCGTGGTTTCCACATGAGCGGCGCGGCTCCCTACGGCTTCAAGCTGGAGCCCACCACCATCCAGGGCATACGCACGAAAATGATGATCCCGGACCCCGACACGGCGAATATCGCCCGGTTGATGTTTGAAATGTACGCCGAGCCGTCCACGTCATTCTGATTTTGTCAATATGAGTTGACACAATTCACGCAAGGAATATAGGATCTAAGCAGCAGCCGCAGTGAGGGACAGATAGAAGCGCTCTCTCTT
>NZ_KE159674.1:50701-347654 GCF_000403395.2 Anaerotruncus sp. G3(2012)
CCCTCCCGCACCGCTTTCAGCCAGGCGTGGATCGTCCCTTTCGGGATGCCCAGCTCCTTCGCCGCTTTGTCTCCGCCGATCTCTCTGGCCAGCTTTACGGCCTGTACCTTGTACTCTTTATCGTAGCTTCGAGCCATTGCCTTTCCTCCTTCTTCTTCTCTTTTTTCTACTCCCTTGAGGAAAAGGTGTCAACTTTTTTTATACCATATCATTCGGAGATATTGCCCGGTACTTCGCCCAGGAAGGGCATACTGGTGTATGACAAGGAGCTGCGCCGGGGCTTCATTTCTCAAATGCTCCGCAACCCCATTTACGCCCAGGCTGACCTGGAGCTGTACGAGTTCTTCAAGGGGCAGGGGGCCGTGGTGGTGAACGAGGCGGCGGACTTCGCCGGGACCAACGGCTGCTATCTCTACCAGGGCCGGGACGTGCAGGAACGAAAAAACAAGGACTTGAAAAATCAAATCCTTGTGCTGGCCCCCAGCGAGGGCATTGTTCCCGCTGATACCTGGCTGCGGTGCAGGAAAAAGCTGATGGCGAATATCACGTTCCAGGGCGGGCGCAAGCCGAAAAATACATGGCTGGCCGGAAAGATGAAATGCGGCCACTGTGGGCGGGCGCTGAAAAGCCTGGGCAACCGGGCCGGAACCCACTACCTTTATTGCACCAAGCGGGCGGACAATATGAGCTGCGGGGGCTGCGGGACGCTTCGGACGGCGGAGTTTGAGCAGTTTGTCTATGAGGCTATGGTGCATAAGCTGTCCGAGTTACTTTAACGGTTTTAAAACAGGCTCTAAAATGCTCCAAAAATATTTTGCGTACATCAGGAAAATTGCTCGTTTTTAAGGAAAGGCTAAAAATCAAAATGACAACTCCGATTACAAATAAAATTGTGGATATAATATTCAAAAATGCCTCCTCCTATCTAACGAAGAAGTGATATGTTCTCTGCTCTTGCTTGCACCCTGTTTGTCAACGTTAATGATAAGTTGTTGTGAATACTTCCTTATCACCGTAAAACTAGGTTTTTGTTTGTTTTTCAGTATTTTTCAAGGTTGCGTTTTTTTCGCAGTTTTGCTTTGCTTGACGCACCACACTTCCAGACGAGACAGCTACTCATCGCTGGGATCGGGAAAAATCACATTGGTAGTGATCCCATAGCTTTTCAGGCCCTGGAGAGCGGAAAAACTTTAAAGGTTGAGAAAGACGCTGCAAGTGGCTGTAATCAAAACCACCACAATGATAGCTGCAGTGGCAATCAGACGGTTGGATGCCCGGTTTGACCGGTAGGCCCGCTGGCTGATCGCCTGAATGGCCTCTTCTGTGCCGGTCTTCTTTTTCCTGTACTTCATTCTTTGATCCTCCCGTCCTCAATGCGGATCACCCAGTCGGCCAGCCGGGCAATGGCGTTGTTGTAGGTAATCATCACAATGGTTTGATGGAATTTGACACTGGTGGTTTTCAGCAGAGAAAGCACATCTTCGCTGGTCCTGCTGTCCAGGTTCCCAGTAGGTTTATCGGCCAATATGATCTCCGGCTTGGTGAGCGGAGCCCGCGCGATAGAAACCCGCTGCTGGCCCCCTGAGAGATTGCTGGGCAGGTTCTGGAGCTTATCTTGCAGTCCCAAAGTAGAGACGATTTCCTCCATCAGGCTTTGATCCTCTTTTCTTCCGTCCAACTGTACAAGCAGGACGATGTTCTCATAGGCGTTCAAAATTGAGATCAGATTATAATTCTGGAAGATAAATCCGATGTGACGGCGGCGGAACACCGCCATCTGTTATTCGTTCTTTTCTGAGAACAGCTTTCCGTTAATGATGATCTCCCCGGAGATGGGGGTATCCAGGCTGCCCATCATGTGAAGCAGGGTGGACTTGCCGGAGCCGGAGGCGCCGATAATGGCCACAAATTCTCCCGGATTTATAGAGAGATCCACACCATCCAAAGCCTTGGTAATATGTTCTCCTTGCTGGTAGTATTTTTTCAGCTGGATCGTTTGCAGAATCGGTGTAGCTGCCATAATAAAAACCGACTCTCTTTTATCGCCGTTTTGTGTGCTTGTTTTCAGGAAACCTGGTACTTTGCGAAAATTCCTCGGGCAAGAACGCTCCCCCCGGCCAGCAGCGCCACCCCTGCGGGAATTGCCCAAAGAGCATACAGCGCCCCGCCGCCCATCTGCTCCACCGACATGAGGGAAACGAACTGGGCATGATAGGTGGGGAAAAGCACCACCAGCCGGAACAGGGGGCTGACCTCCGAAACGGGGAGCAGCACCGGCAGGCCGTAGAGGAGGGCGGAGGCCGCTAGGGCTACCATGGGGCTCTTGCAGGCGGCGGAAAAAACCAGGGTGATGCCCACCACCCCCAGCGCCCCGGTAAAGGCCAGCAAAGCCTGATAGGCCAGCATCGTCCCGCAGGTGATGTTGAAAGGGATTCCTCCCTCGATGTAGGTGAGCTGGGCGAACAGAATGCTGCAATCCAGCCCTTCGGTACCGTAAAAGGTGAAGGCCATGGCGAGGTTCAGGGCCAGCACCGCTACCGTGGTGAGCAGAGCGGCCAGGACACAGGCGACTGCCTTGGCCCCGGCGCATTTGGTCCTGCCATACCGGGTGGAGAGAAGGATCTGGTCCACCCCGCCGTACTCCCCGCAGAAGACCGGGGCGGTCATCACCATGAGAAAGAGGGAGAATAAGATCAGAATTTTCACCAGATTCCGGCTGGTGCTCAGCCACCCGTCTACATAGCCGATGGTGACTTCTCCCTCCCCGAACACATCGGCCACGGTGCTGCCGTTCCAGCCGCCATACCGGTCGGCAAAGCGGGTGGAGACGGCGGACTGGGTGGCGTTGTGGTAGATATACAGGGCGTTTATCTCATTTTCCCCGGTCTTGGGGACCAGGTCGGCCAGCATCCGCTGGACCTTCTCGTCGGTGAGGGTCCCGGCGTACCTTTCGGCCACCGCCTTGTCGATGGACACCGCCTCTTTGCCGGTGCCCTCCCGGCCCGCACCGTCAAAGGCATACTTGTTCTGGTAGGTGGAAAAGCCGAGAATGGCCGAAAGGAGCAGCACCAGGGCAAAGGCCCCTTGGGTTAGCCGCCGGGAAAAGATTTTTTTCAGTTCAAAGCCGATGAGTTTTTTCATCCTTCATTCCCCCCAAAGCAGTACAAAAACAGGTCCTCCAGATTGGGCTGGACCCGCGCTGCTCCTGCCACCGGAGGGCGCTCCCCGATGACCCGGAGAACGGTGGTGCCGTTTTCCTCGTTGCGAAGATTGCTGACATTCCAGGAGGCGGCGTACCGCTCCGCCTGACCGGTGGGGACGCCGCACTCCCAGACAAAGCCGTCAATCTCGGCGGTGATGTCCTGGGGCTTCCCGAACTGGATGATCTGGCCAGCCTTCATCAGGATGATCTCCTCGGCGATGAACTCCACATCCGAAACGATGTGGGTGGAGAGGATGACCACCCGATCCTTGGAGAAGGCGCTGATAAGGTTCCGAAAGCGCACCCGCTCCTTGGGGTCCAACCCCGCCGTGGGCTCGTCCAGAATGAGTATCTTGGGGTCATTGAGCATGGCCTGGGCGACGCCCAGCCGCTGCTTCATCCCGCCGGAAAAGGTCTTCACCTTCCGCCTGCTCTCCCCGGCAAGGCCCACCGCCTCCAGCAGCTCCCCTGCCCGTTTCTTGGCGGTCCGGTCTGGCAGTCCCTTTGCCGCCGCCATGTAGAGAAGAAAGTCCAGGGCGGTGAAGTCGGGGTAGTAGCCGAAGTGCTGAGGAAGGTATCCCAGCAGGCTTCGGTACTCCTCCCCCATCTCCCGGACCGGTTCGCCATCCAGCAGGATCTTGCCGGAGGTGGGCTCCTGCACGGTGCAGAAAAGCCGCATCAGGGTGGTCTTTCCGGCGCCGTTCTGGCCCAGCAGGCCATACACCCCGCTGGTGAGGGTGACGCCCAGGTGATCCACCGCTGTTTTCGGGCCGTATCGCTTGGTCAGCCCGACCGTCTTTAGTTCCATAGAAAACTCCTTTCCGGGGAAGAAAATACTCCCCATGGTTTCATGGAGAGTATAAATCAGAATTTTCTATTTTCTATCTGATTTCGGAGTCAGTCCCGAAAAAAGCGGTAACTTTTGCTCCCGCCGGGCCATTCTCCACCTTCAGCCAGCCGCCGTGGTGGCGGCAAAGGGTGGTGCAGATGTAAAGGCCCAGGCCGAAGTGGCTCCCCTTCTCCCCGGTGAAGTAGGGGTCGGCAGCCTTTTCCAGAGCCTCCGGGGCAAATCCGGGGCCGTCGTCCGCCACCGTGAGGAGCAGCCCGCCGTCGGTCTCCGCCAGGGAGAGGGCCACGGCGCTCCCGGCGTACCGGGCGGCGTTGGCAACAAGGTTGCCAAACACCTGGGCGACAAAGGCCCCGTCCAGGGCAAGCCGGGGGGAAGCAGTCCGGTCCTCCATGGAAAAACCCTTCCCTGCCTGGGTACAGACCATCTTACCGCTTTCCGCCAAGGAGGCCGCCAGGGGGGACAGGGGTGTTGACCGGAGTTCGGGTCGGGTGTCCTCCAGGCGGTGGAGCTGGCTCATGGTGGAGACATACTGCTCCAGCCGGTCGATATGCCGCCCCATGGTGATGGCGGTGGCCCGGGTCGGTTCCTCCCCGCTGGCTTGGAGCATCTCGTTGTAGCCCTTGAGGACGGTGAGGGGGGTCCGAAGGTCGTGGGCAAAGGCGGCGTTGAGACGCTTGCGCTCCTCCATCTGCCGCCACATCTCCGAGAAGTTCCGGGCCAGGGCGGCCCGCATCGTCTCGAAGGAGGCGGAGAGCTGCCCCAGTTCATCCCTGCTGTGGACGGTGACGGTAAAGTCCAGGTCGTTCTGGGAGATCTTTTCCGAGGCCAGCCGCAGCTCTGCCAGGGGCCGTTTCAGCTTGTTCCGGTAGAAAAGCAGCGCCGCCCCCAGGATGCAGAGGGCGGACCACACCGGCGTTGTCACCGTGGGCAGGGCCCGGAGGATGTCCACTGTCCGCTGGTCCTCCGGGGACAGGGGGAAGGGATCGGTGCCGATATAGGTCCCCTCCCCCAGCTGTTCCCCGCGCTCGTTGGTGAGGTAGTATTTTTCCATGTTGTCCGGGTAGGCGGCACGGATCTTCTTTACGCCCAGGTCGCACAGGTTGGCAGTCATCTCGCAGAGGGCCAGGGCCAGCAGAACAGCGACGGTGATGTACACCACCAGGGCTTTTCTCAGGGGGAGATCCCACCAGCGGCGCCTTATCTGCTCCATCGGTAGCCGCACCCCCAAACCGTTTCCAGATAGGCCCTGTCCGAGTGGACGGCCAGCTTGGCCCGGACCCTGCGGATATGCTCCGCCACCACCCCGCTGCTTCCCTCGCTGTCGTAGCCCCAGATTTTTTCGTAGATACGCTCCTTGTCAAAGACCTGGCCGGGATTCTGGGACAAAAGTTCCACGATGTCAAACTCCTTTTTGGTGAGGGGGATTTCCTCCTTGCCGAAGAAGAGCCGCCGTTCTAAAAAATCGACGGACAATTCCCCGGAAAACTTGATCCGGGCCTGGGACTGATGCCGGACCTCCCGCCGCAAATGAGCCTGGACCCGGGCTTCCAGTTCCATTAAGGAAAAGGGCTTTAAAATATAGTCGTCCCCTCCGGCGGAAAAGCCCCGCACCTTGTCGGCGTCCTCGATCCGGGCAGTGAGGAACAGAATTGGGCAGGCCAAGCGGTCCCGGATAGCCTGGCAGACGGCAAGGCCGTCCATCTCCGGCATGGCCACATCCAGCAGGATGAGGTCCGGGGACTGCTCCGCCCGCCGCAGGGCCTCCCGACCGCTTTGGGCGGTGAGCACCTCGTAGCCCTTTCCGGTGAAAAAACTGGACAGCATGGCGACGATGTCCGGCTCGTCGTCCACGATGAGTAGTTTGGTTCCTATGGGGTACACCTCCTTTGGGGCAGCATATCAGGTAAATTCCTACTTTTTATCAACTTTCCTGTGCTGTCTCCCCAATAGAATACCCCTTTTTACCTCGGAGTTCAATCTACGGCATAACGCTTTTGGACCATCGGGGGGAGTTCCTCATAGGACACCTCGGCCCACTCCAAAACGCCCCGGACGGGCATGACAGTGAGGCGGAGGAAAGCACCCTCCCGCAGTTCCTTGGAGGTTCCGAAGGTGATCTCCTTTTCGCCGCCATTTTCATCGTAGGACAATAGAGTATAGGAGTATGGCAGGCCACCCTTGAAATCAACAACGCCTCCCCGACTGTGAACCTCCTCCATCCGGCTGTTGTCGATTTGGGTGTAATAGCCGGCACTGCCCGTCCCCGACAGAAACCAGATGCCAAAGAATACCAAACCGACCAGAAGGACAGCGGCGGTCCCAATACCAATGAACACTTTTTTCTTCATATTGTAATTCACTCCTTACCAACCTTTTTTCGTGATGACCTGTTTCGATTTTTTTGCCGCTTTTGTTGGCGTGCCTTGTTTGGTGGTCACGACAAGGACAGCACAAACCAGCAGGGTAGCCAAAAGACTGAACACACAAAGCAGTGGATTCCAATGCACCGCCGGGTCATAGCTGCGGTATCCAACCAGCCCCATGCTTGCGGTCACGGGATACAAATTGGCCAGGGTCATGTTCCCCGCTGCGAACATCCCGCCGTAGCCATAGACAAAGGCGACCACCGCTCCAATCAGGTGCCCGTTGGGAAGCCGGGCGGCGATGGCGATGATAGGCAAAACCGCAAGATAGAGAAACAGGCAGTTGGGGATGATCTGCGCCGCTGCCTGGAGGATGGCCGGCAGCGTCCCGCCGGGGAAGCCCAGCAGAAAGGATGCGGCCACAGTGAACATGGTGCTGGCGAGCCCCAGAAACAGCGAGAGCAGCATGCCGGTGGCTAGCTTGCCCAGCAGCAGAACGGGAAAGGACACCGGGATGGTCAGGATGTTTTTCAGCGTGTCATCGGTCTCCTCCCGGCTGATGATGTACCCGGTGATGAGGGCGATACACATGGGGAAAATGGTGGTGATATTTTCCTTCATCACCTGCTCCGCAAAAAAGGGAAAGGTCCAGACGGTGCCGTCCAGGGCGGTGGTGGAAAATACAGTGAGCAGGACGGCAAGGAGCATCAGAAAAACCCCTGCCCAGATCATGTGATACCGTTTCAGTTTCCAAAGCTCGGTTTTCATCAGTGCCACCATCCTACTCTCCCCCTCTCTTTTTGTACAGCAGGTCAATGAGCAGAACAGACAGGACCGACATCACGGCCAAGATCAAAACCGTCTGCATGGTTGTGGGGATCAGATACTGCAATCTGCCCACGCTCTCCCGGGCTCCGTGCCGGATCATATCCCCAGCGCACCAAAGATTTGTGAGGGGAATGGGCATCAGCCAGCAGAGAAACTTGGGCATGACCTCGTAACAGCCCTCGGCGGTCAGGCTCAGCACACTGTAAAAGATGCAGAGCAGGGTGGAGAAGATATAGGTTCTGCTGAAAAAGACCACCAGCACTACCAGGGGCAGGGTCCCCGCCGTGATGAACACCCCCAGCTTCACTGCCAGCCACAGCTTATAGCCGAGCCCGCCCACCTCGGCGATGAGGCTTCCGCAGAGGATGGCGACCGTGGCCGAGGACAGGCAGAAGATCAGCCCGAACAGAAACAAAACCGTGATCTTGGCAAAGATCATCTGGGTACCGGTCACCGGGATGGTCCGCAGGTTTTTGAAGGTGTCGTTGTCCCGCTCCATAAAAAAGAGCATGGCGGCGATGACGGCGATGACGCAGGGCAAGAGCAGCTCCACTGCGTAACCAAGGACAAACTGGTAAAAATCGTCAAACAGCTGGGCTTTGGTGTCGTACCGGGCCACCATGCTGGGGGTCAGCATCATCACTGCCAGAGGGGGAGGAAACAGAAAGGCGGAGAGGATGACAAAGGAGATGAATTTTTTTCGCTTTAATTTCGCCAGTTCACAGCCGATCAGTTTAAGCAATCCCTTCACCCCCTGTCACCCGCTTAAAGTAGTCCTCCAGGCTTTCCTCCACCGTCACCGCCTCCGAAACCCCCAGGCCGGCCCGCACAAAGGCGGAGACGAGTTTGCTTACTGGAACCTTGGTGGAATTGACCCGTAGGCTGTGGCGGTCCTCCAGGATGAACCGGTCCGCGGGGAAAACGCCCCTCAAAATTTCTGCTGCCCGCTCCCCGTCGGAGACGGTGAAGTGAAGGTACTTGTCGCTCTTGGCTTCCAGCTCTCCAAGGCTCTCCTCCTCCAGCAGCACGCCGTGGTCAATGATACCGATGTCGTCCGCCAGCAGGGCTACCTCGGAAAGGATGTGACTGGAAATGAGGATGGTCTTGCCCCGCTCGTCGCACAGCCCCCGGATGAAGGAGCGCACCTCCGCAATACCGATGGGGTCCAGGCCGTTGATGGGCTCGTCCAAGATCAGCAGCTCCGGGTCGTGCATCACCGCCAGGGCGATGGCCAGCCGCTGCTTCATCCCCAGGGAATATTGGGAGAACAGCTTTTTGTCCCGATAGGGCAGGCCCACCAGCTCCAGTGCGTTTTTGATGGTGCCGCGGCCGTCCACCCCCCGCAGGGTGGCGAAGATACGCAGGTTTTCTGTTCCGGTGAGGTTGGGATAAAAGCCGGGGGATTCGATGAGGCTGCCGATGTGGGGCAGTAGCTCCTTTTCGTTACCCCCAAGAGGCTTTCCCCAGATGGACACCTCCCCGGATGTAGGTGTGGCCAGTCCCAGCAGCAGCTTCATAGTGGTGGTTTTCCCGGCGCCGTTTCTGCCCAGCAGGCCGTAGATACGGCCCGGCCGGACATGAAGATCCAGCCCGTCCACGCTTTTTTGGGTTCCATATTGTTTGGTGAGCCGTTCTGTTTCGATGATATATCTGCTCATGGCAGCTACCTCCTTTTTACGCTGCCAGTTTACCACGCCATCCTTGCGTTTTCTTTGAGAGAACCTTGAGAATACCTTGAGATTACGCCTGCGGGCTATACATTTTTTCTTCCCCGGACTATAATAAAAATTGGGGTAGGAGGTGGTCCTGTGCTGGATAAAGAAATTCTTATCGTTGACGATGAAAAAGACTTGCGGGACATGATCTGTTCTATCTTTTCTCATGCAGGTTATACCCAGCTGGTCACGGCGGCCTCCGGGGAAGAAGCCTTGGCGCTGCTCTCGAAAAAAATGCCGGGTATCATCATTATGGATGTGATGATGCCCGGCCTGGACGGTTTTGCGCTGCTTCAGGAGGTTCGCGCTGTCAGCAGCGTCCCGGTGCTGATGCTCACCGCAAAGGGGGAGGCGGAGGACCGCTTTGCTGGTTTTGAACTGGGGGCGGACGACTACCTGGTGAAGCCCTTTCTTCCCAAGGAGCTGCTGCTGCGGGTCCGGGCGATCCTGAAACGGGTCTATTCTCAGGAGAACAATATCGTCACATTGGAAGCCTCCTATGTGGATCTGGACCGGGCGGAGGCTGTCAAAGGGGAGCAGCGGCTCCCGCTGACTGCAAAGGAATACGCCATCTTTCAAAAGCTGGCGGAGAATCCGGGGCGCATCGTTACCATCGGGGTCCTTTGCCAGATGGCCTGCGGCGACATTTGGCAGGGATACGAAAACACCCTCATGACCCACATCCGGCATCTACGGGAGAAGATTGAAGAGAACCCGTCAAAGCCCGTCTCCCTTCTTACGGTAAAGGGGCTGGGGTACAAGCTGATGGTGAAGGAGCCGGAGAAATGAAAACGGTAAAGCGCTTTTTTCGGAAATATTTTTTGACCATGGTGGGGATTATCCTCCTGTTCCTGCTGCTCAACGCGCTGTTGTACATTTCGATGCTGGTATGGGCCTGGAAAGCCTCCAACGGCCCAGAAATCTCCATCCATGAGGTGTGGGACAGTGTCACCGTGGACGAAACAGGCGGCCTGACCGCGGCGGTCGGGCTGGAGGAGGGGCTAAAGGAAAACGACTCCTGGGCCATGCTTCTGGATGACACTGGGGCGGTGGTCTGGGAGGAGCGCCTGCCGGAAGAACTGCCCCGGCGCTACACCCCCACCGATGTGGCCAAATTCAGCCGGTGGTATTTAAGGGACTATCCCGTTTTTGTATTGGAGCATCCGGCGGGGCTTCTGGTAGTCGGCACAGCGAAAAACAGCTTTGTCAAATACTGCTCCACCTACAAGGAGCCCTATATCCGGATCATTTTTGCCGGCCTTGCCGTTGCCGTCGTGGTCAATCTGATTGCGGTGGTCCTGCTGATCTGGTGGAATATGGGGCGGGTGGAAAAAGCGGTCGCCCCTATCTTGCAGGGCATCGAGACGGTGGCCTCCGGCCAGCCGGTGAGCCTCCCGGAAAAGGGGGAGCTGTCGGAGATCAACCGGCAGCTGAACAAGGCAGGGGTCTTTATCGCCAAAAAGGACAGTGCCAGGGCCGATTGGATCAGCGGCGTCTCCCACGATGTGCGAACCCCCCTCTCGGTGATCTTGGGCTTTGCCGGGCAACTGGAGGAGGACGGGAACCTTCCGGCCTCTGTCCGGGAACAGGCCGCCGGCATCCGAAAGCAGGGGGAACGGCTGCGGAGCCTCATCTCCGATCTGAACCTTGCCTCCCGGCTGGAGTATTCCATGCAGCCCCTTCGGATGGAGAAGGTCTATCCGGTGGAGCTGGCCCGGCAGGCCGTCTGTGAATTTCTCGATGGCGGACTGGAGGAGCGGTATGAGATCGGATTTTACGCTGGCCCCAAAAGCGAATCGGCCGCCCTCCAGGGGGATGAAGCCCTGCTGAAACGAGCCTTGTGCAATCTCATCCAAAACAGCATCGCCCACAATCCCCAAGGCTGCCGGATCGATGTTTCGGTTACAGGGGAGGCAACGGATACGATCATCGCCGTTGCAGATGATGGTGTGGGGGTACCGGCGGAAAAGCTGAAGGAGTTGGATGCAGACAGCCGCCCTATGGAAAGCACAGACGAAAAACTGAACCTGCGCCACGGATTGGGCATCCTGCTGGTTCGGCAGATCGCAGAGGCCCACAAGGGGACGATGACGATGGAAAGCGAGCCGGGGAAGGGCTTCAAAACGGTGCTGGTGTTTCCACCATGAAGTGCTCTGATTTTTTCAAAAGCAGATAAAACGTTGAACATTATCCCTTATAATACCAGCGTAAAAATACGGCAGGGATTTTCCCTGTTTTTTGAGGAGGAGGCAAAAACGATGTACAACCATCCGATTTTAGACGCCAGCGGGAAGGCAAAAAAGATTTAGAACCTGTATTCATAATCAGGGGATGCCGGATGGGCGAGGGATTTTGCTGTCCTGCAAGGCGAAAAAACGCAGACAATACTTTGTGTATTGCAAGGTTTTTCAACGCGGCAGTCCGGCAAAAGACCCGCTCAGACGGTGTCGAATGGTTGTGAATACGGCTTCTTAGATCGTGTTGAGCAGAAATTTCATGTAAAAATCCCCGCAGAGGTGCGGGAACACTATTTGGCCTATAATGGCGGTTACCCGGAAAAGCCCGTTTTCGCAGGCGGGGACGGCGAAGAATACTCCGTGGACTGGTTTATTCCTGTATGGGATGGGAAGGAGCGGCCCATGGAAAAAACGCTGGGATTTTTGAGAGCGGATGACGGTGTCATCCCGGACTGGCTGCTCCCCTTTGCCGGGGAAGGCGGGGGAAACCTCTGTGGCCGACTACATGGACAGGCATAGGGATAAATGTTGGGGGTTACGCTTTGCCCAAAGTACAAAAGCGGAACACGGCGGTTGTTCTTGTGCTGCTGTGTTCCGCCTTTTTACGGACCTTGATAGGGCGATAGGAAATTTGCGTAAAATACGCTTGAAAGGAAGGGAGCGCCATGAGTAAATTATTCCTGTTGGAAGATGACCTGAGCCTGATCAGCGGGCTTTCCTTTGCCTTGCAAAAGGCTGGCTATAACCTGGACATCGCACGCACGCTCCAGGAAGCCGAGAGTCTGTGGCAAGAGGAAAAGTATGATCTGCTTGTTTTGGATGTTTCCCTCCCGGACGGTTCGGGCTTTGCATTTTGCGAAAAAGTCCGGCGGACATCACAGGTCCCGATTATTTTCCTCACCGCCTCGGATGCGGAGACCAGCATCATCATGGGCTTGGACATAGGCGGCGATGATTACATCACAAAGCCCTTCAAGCTGGCGGTACTCATGTCAAGGATTCATGCGCTCCTTCGCAGGAGCCAGCATTTCCGGCAGGCACCCGAAGAATTGTGTTCCAACGGAATCACCCTTCAGCTGCTGGAGGGCCGGGCTTATAAGGACGGCGGACCGATAGAGCTGACAGCGACGGAATATAAACTCCTGCGTTTTTTCATGGAGCATCCCGGCATTATCCTTTCCCCGGAGCAGATCATGGGGAGGCTCTGGGACTGTGATGGAGACTTTACGGACGGCAACACGCTGGCGGTCTATATCCGCCGCCTGCGTGCAAAGATAGAGGATGACCCAGCCAGACCGGCACGGGTCATCACCGTCCGCCGCATGGGATACAAATGGAATACGGGAGGAAGGACACAATGAATTTGCCGGTGGCTTTGCTCTGCTGCGTGTTGTGCGGTGCATTGACCGCCCTGTGGGTGGTTTGCCATCGCCTGGGGCAGCAGGAGCGGAAAATGGAGGAAGCTGCCCGCCAGATTGCAGAGTACATTCTGGACCGGCGAGAGGGCGGCATTGAATGTAATGAAGAAGGGGCCATGTACCGCCTGTTTCATGAGGTCAATTCTCTGGTGGCCATTGCGGATGCCCACACCGACAGTGAGCGGCAGGCCAAGGAATTTCTGCGGGACACCATTTCCGACATCTCCCACCAGCTTAAAACGCCCATCGCCGCGCTGAACATTTATAACGGCATCCTTCAGCAGGAGGCAGACAACGCCGATACGGTCCGAGAGTTTACAGGCCTCTCGGAGCAGGAGCTTGACCGGCTCGAATCGTTGGTGCAAAGCCTGTTGAAAATGGCCCGGCTGGATGCAGGGGCCATCACCCTGGAGCAGTTGCCGGAAAACCTCTCGGAGCTGCTGGAGCAGATCAAAGGACAATATTCCTTCCGGGCCGGGCAAGAGGGAAAAGAACTTGTTCTGGCGGGGGATGAGCAGAGCGTCCTCCTTTGTGACCGGGTATGGCTGACGGAGGCTATCGGGAACCTTGTCAAGAACGCCCTGGACCACACAACACAGGGGGACCGCATCCAAATTCGGTGGCAGCAATCCCCCTGCCTAACCCAGATCACCGTGGAGGACAACGGCAGCGGTATCCATTCAGAGGACCTATACCATATCTTCAAACGCTTTTACCGAAGCCGATTTTCCAAGGATACTCAGGGAGTGGGTCTCGGTCTGCCGCTGGCAAAGTCGATCATAGAGGCCCATCAGGGCAGCATGGAAGTCCATAGCGAACTGGGGCACGGAACGACATTCACCATCTGTTTTCCAATCATGACAAAATAGTCATCTGCGATTTATCGGACAGTAAGGTTTGCGTGGTATGCTGTCTACGCAGTCCAATGAAGGAAAGGAGCATTACACAGATGGACTTGTTACAAGTAGAACACATCTGCAAAACCTACGGCGGTGGCGAAGCAGCAGTACACGCCTTGAAGGATGTCAGTTTTTCTGTCCCCAGAGGGGAATTTGTTGCTGTCGTTGGGGAATCCGGCTCCGGCAAGAGCACATTGCTGAACATGATCGGCGCGCTGGATACCCCCACCTCTGGGAGGGTCTATATTGGGGGGGAGGATACCTTCGCTATGAAGGAAAAGGCCCTCACTGTCTTCCGGCGCCGGAATATCGGATTTATTTTTCAGGCGTTCCACCTGATCCCGGAGCTTTCCGTGGAACAGAACATGATTTTCCCCCTGCTACTGGATCGCCAGCGGCCTAACACGAGGTATCTGGAGGAGCTGCTGGCCGTCCTGGGGCTGGAGAAGCGCCGGAACCATCTGCCCAGCCAACTCTCCGGCGGCCAGCAGCAGCGGGTAGCCATCGGGCGAGCGCTGATCACCCGGCCCTCCCTGGTTCTGGCCGATGAACCTACAGGCAATCTGGATTCTCAAAACAGCAGCGAGGTCCTTGCTCTGCTGAAAAAGACCGCCAGGCAGTACGAGCAGACGGTTATTATGATCACCCACAATCCCGGCATCGCCCACACAGCGGACCGGGTGCTCCAGGTGTCTGACGGTGTACTGACCGACCTTGGGGGGTGCCGGGAATGAAAAGCTATCTCAGCCTGATCCCAATCTCTGCCAAGGTGCGCCGGAGGCAGAACCGCATGACCCTCCTTTGCATCATCTTCGCTGTGTTCCTGGTGTCGGCTATCTTCAGTATGGCTGATATGGCGGTTCGTATGGAGCAGAGCCGGCTTGCCAAAAAGCATGGTCAGGCGTTTACCCTTCAGGCAATCATGGACACTTCTATGGGGCAATCCCTTTTTTTGATTGCCGGGGCCCTGTTCCTCCTGATCCTGATCGCTGGGGTTCTGATGATCTCAGGCAGCATCAACAGCACTGTAGCCCAACGGACAAAGTTTTTTGGAATGATGCGCTGCATCGGCATGAGCCGCCAGCAGCTTGCACGGTTCGTGCGTTTGGAGGCTCTGAACTGGTGCAAAACAGCCATTCCTATCGGTATCATTCTGGGAACAGTCAGTTCCTGGACCCTGTGCGCTATTCTGCGGTTCGTGGTCCAGGAGGAGTTTACCGCTATTCCACTCTTTGGCGTCAGCGCCATCGGGGTCGTCAGTGGCATTGTAATGGGGATCGTCACCGTACTGATCGCCGCTTGGATGCCGGCAAGACAGGCGGCTAAAGTGTCTCCTATTGCGGCGGTTTCGGGAAACACAGGGAGTACCGATCGGACGCAGCGGGCGGTCCGTACCGGTGCCCTTCCTATTGAGCTCTCCCTTGGAACCCATCATGCGGTATCGGCCAAAAAGAATCTTGTTCTGATGACAGGATCCTTTGCCTTGAGTATCATCCTGTTTCTGACTTTCTCTGTTCTGCTGGATTGGGTGGGCTATCTGCTGCCCCAGTCTGCCAGCGATGCCGACATCACGATCTACGGGGAGTCGGGGATGAACTGCGTATCCCCGCAAATAGCAAAGGCCATTCGGGCGATAGACGGGGTAGAGAATGTTTTTGGCCGCCGGAGCGTCTTTGAAGTCCCGGCAGAGCTGGGGCAGGAGGGCTTGCCCCAGACCGTTGACCTCATTTCCTTTGACGATTTCGACCTGAATGCACTGAAAAAGGACGATGTACTGAAAAAGGGCAGCGACCTCTCCAAAGTCTACGGGGACAACAGCTATGTGCTGGCAATCTGCGACCCGGACGCTCCGCTTCACAAGGGGGATATTATCTGGGTAAATGGCGAGGCGCTGAACGTGGCAGGGCTGTTGAAATACGACCTGTTTAGCGGGGACGGCTTCTCCCATGGCAAAGTTTCTGTTATTACCTCCGACGAGACCTTCCTCCGGCTGACCGGTATTGGTGATTATTCCCTTGTCATGGTGCAGGGTGATCTGACAGACGAGAGCGCGGCCGCGATAAGCGACCTGCTGGACGAGGGGCTTCTCTTCCGGGACCAGAGGGGACAGCGTACCTTTGGAACCTATATCGCCTTTGTGCTGTGCGTTTACAGCTTTTTGGCCATCATTGCCATGGTCACGGTGCTGAACATCATGAATAGCATCTCCATGAGCGTGTCCGCCAGGGGCAAGCAGTATGGGGCGATGCGGGCCGTGGGGATGGATGGCCGCCAGGTGACCCAAATGATCGCCGCCGAGGCCGTTACCTACGCCCTAGCCGGAGGGGTGATCGGATGCACCGGCGGTCTGGCTATCGGAAAGATACTGTTCAACATACTGATCCGAGACCACTTCGCTTATGCCGTATGGACGATACCGGTTTTCCGGCTGCTCATCGTTGTACTGTTTGTCGCCTCGGCAACCTTTGCCGCTATCCATGCCCCAGCCAAACGGATACGGGATATGGCTGTAACAGACACCATCAACGAACTATAAGCATGGGAAAAAAGATACAGAAAATTCTCCATGATAAATGAAATGGATAGAGCTGTTGCAGCTTCATCTATACCATTAGGAGGCACAGAAAAGCAGATGGAAACTATATACAGTATCGAAATCACGCTGACAACAAGATATCGTATACGGTAAACTAAAAGAGCAAATTGTTGTTAAGCTATCCCCTCACTTTGAGGGAGGTATCCAGGTAGGAGTTTTGTAATGCAACGCCAGTGGGGTCCTTTATACCCTGTACGATCTGGAGTATGTCCCCGGCGGTGGAAAAGAGGCGGTACAGCCACAGTCCCTGGCGGCACAGTAGCCGCCCAATACCGGAAACGATGAGGTCGAGGAAATCCGGGTTTCCGGAGATAAGCTGCCCTTTTAGGGCTTGTTTGAAAAATAAATATTGCACAAACCAAATAAAAGTGCGAAAATAGAGCCATGAAGCGATATGAATTGACAAAAGCACAATGGGAACGCGTGAAGAAGTTGCTTCCAGCAGGGAGGACGGGGAAACGAGGCCGACCTCGGAAAGATGATCGAAATATGCTCAATGGGATGCTTTGGATCGTCCGCAGCGGAACACAGTGGCGCGAATTGCCGGAGGCGTATGGCCCCTGGCAGTCTGTGTATGCCCGATTTGCCAAATGGCGGGACGATGGTACATTGGAAACCATATTTCGCGCATTGACCGCAGATGCGGATATGGAAAACCTGAGCCTGGACTCTACCTGCATCAAGGTTCACGAGAGTGCCAACGGAGGGGGAAAAAACGGCGGATAAGGCAGTTGGGCGGACCAGAGGTGGGTTGAACACAAAGCTGCACGCTATTGTGGATGGACTGGGAAATCCGGTTGAATTCATGCTGTCTGCAGGGAATGACCATGATTCAGTCCACGCTGTTGAACTGCTGGAAAAGGTAAAAATCAGCGGCAGCAATGTATTAGCAGACCGGGCTTATGGGGCAAAGACGATCCGAGCTTACATCTCGGAACAAGGAGCCAGCTATGTGATCCCACCGCAGAGCAATGTTTCTGAGCCATGGCCGGTAGACTGGTGCTTATATAAAGAGCGTCATTTGGTTGAATGCTTCTTCCAAAAGCTCAAATGGTTTCGCAGAATCGCCACCAGATATGACAAATTGGATGCGTCTTTTCTCGCTTTCGTTTACATTGCCGCTATCGCTATTTTGTTGATTTAGCTCAGCCTTCACTATTTTTCAAACAAGCCCTAATGGCTTTCTCGGCGCATTGGGATTTGACCTAAATACTTTCGAGCAATACTTCCCCGCTGCCGCAGATTTCCATGATGTGATCATCGGGTTTGCGGTGGGGCTGCTGTTCATTATGTTGGTATTTCAAATCTTTCGCAACTTCGGCGTTATGCTGGATATGGAGGCGGAAGACCCGCTGAAGATGCTGGGAAAGACCGCCCTTTTTTTCGGGATGATCGTTTATTCCCGTTCTATCATCGACCTGATTCTGGGGCTGATGGCCGACCCCTATGCGATATTCTTAAATGCCGCTTCCACCCCATACCAGTTTGAGTTAAGCACACTGGTGACCGCCATCTTCCACAGCGTTTTTTCCAACCCCTTTATGAATATTGTGGCAGTGATCCTCATGCTGGTAATGGGCTGGCAATTTCTAAAACTGACAGTGGAATGCGTGGAGCGGTATATTGTATTTTATTTTGCCCTCTACTGCGCGCCGGTGGTTTTTGCCACCAGCGCTTTCAAATCCACTGCGCAGATTCTGAAATCATGGTGCCGGCTGGTGGCCTCCCAGGCCATGCTGCTGCTCATCAATATCTGGTCTATCAAACTGTTCCTCAGCTTTATGCCGGTGTTTGAACAGAGCGGCGATCAAATCATTTTTACCTTCCTTATGGGATACGCCTTTCTGAAATTCGCCCAAAAAGCCGATACCCTGCTGCGTATCCTGGGGCTGAATACTGCCAGCACCGGCGATGTGGTGCGTTCTTTGTGCGGTACCATTGCGGGGATTGCCATGACCATCCGCTCAGCGGCCGGTATGGCCTCCGCTGTTGGAAAATATTTCAGCGGCGCAGGCTTCATTGCAGGCAAGAGCAGCGGAACAGCAAGCGGCGTTGACTGCAGCGCAGCAGATGAGATCAGCGGTATGGGCAGCCGAAAGGGCGAAAGCGGAGAGACAAATGCCCCTCCCCCCTTCCAGCGTTCAAGGGCCCGCTGCCGCTGGCGGCGTGACCCTTTTGGGGATCACCGCTGCTAAACAAGGCTTTGTCGCCGATGTGATGCGGGCCGCCCGCTCCAGGATGGATGGAGGACCGTTTACGATAGAGGAGCCGCCCGCAGCCGATAACAAAACAGGAGGTGTTGAAGAAAACGGCCAAAAGAAGCCCACAGAGGTACAGGAGGGGAAAATTTCATTGGAACAGGGCGCAGACCATGGAAAAACGGGAGCTGCTGCCGGATTCCGTAATCTGGATGATGAAACGCTGGAGAGGCTGTCCAACCTGGCCCACGGCCTGCCCCATGATAAGTTTGACCCGGAGAAAGGCACCTCTTCCGGCGGCGGATTCCCTGCCTTCACCGGAGAGGACGCCAATCTTATTGGCGCTTCTCAGCTGACCCCTGCCGAGGGTGTAGAGCGTTCCATGCTGAAAAGGGCGGATGGCTCCACCGACACCGTTTACCGCAGGCCGGACACAGGAGAGGCACACATGGTGCAGTTCTCCAGCGTGGACAACGGCGTGATCTAGGGGACCACCTCCCCAATAGATCCAACGACCGGTAAGAATAGAAACGTCGTCCATCTCTACCGGAATGCAGTCGGCCAATCAAATCAGGCGCTTTTCTAAAAACAACCCCGCTAGCCTGGAGGTGTTCCGCAGAGATGGCAGCCGGATCGAGGCGTTTGAAAAATCAAGGCCTGATCCGGAACCTGGCCCTGCCGTAGCGCCGCCAAAGAAAAAATAAAAGGAAGGAACGATACCCTATGAAACGAATCAAGAATCTTTTTGCCCTGTTGTTTGTGATGATGACGCTTTGCTGTGCTGGTGTAACAGCTTTTGCACAGACTGGTGCGGAATCCCCTGTCCCGCCCGCTGCTTACAGCGAGTCGGTCGGGGATGAGGCCGATAAAGCGCCTATCCCGGCATCGCCGGCAGAACCGGAGTTACCGGAGGAATCCCCTGCGCCGCAGCAGGAGACAGCCGCAGCACAATCTGCCGGGGGAAGCCATATTCCCTATTATGTTGGCGCCGGGATGGCTGTGTTGGTGTTTATCGGCGTGACCATCTTCTACAAAATAAAAGGAAGAAATTAGGAGGCACAGAAAATGAAGTGGATCAGAATGGCAGCTGGCTTGCTTTGCCTGGCAATCTTAGGTGCTGGGCTCTATACAGCACATAGCCGAAAAAGATGGCGGTAACAGGAAAGGCAGCGCAATGGGTGAAAATGGTATTGCTGTTCTAACTAAATTCGTGTATAATAATATTAAAATAACTTTAGAGGAGGCCGGATAGATGCTGATTAAATCTTCTACCACTCTGCGAAATGACTACGACAGCCTGGTAAAGCTGTCCAAAGAGAGCGGCGAGCCTATTTATATCACCCGAAACGGCGAAGGGGAAATGATTTTTCTTTCTATTGAGGACTACGAGAAACGAGAGGCCGAGTTGAAGCTGCTGGAACAGCTGCTCACTGCCGAGAGAAACCGGTTGGCGGGCGCGCCCACCTATACCACCGGTCAGGTGAGGGCTGAACTGGAGGACCTATATGAGCAAGCATAAGGTCCAGCTGCTGACAGAGGCGCGCCTACAGCTGCGGGATATTGCTGCCTATCATCTTCTGAATGTAGGGCCGCAATCCGCCAGAAAGATCACCGACCGCATTTTGGACGCGATTGATAAGCTGGAAGACTTCCCGGAAATGGGTACAAAGCTGCCAGGTAAACGGCTGGACGGCTACCGAATGCTGGTAGTGGGCCGTTACCTCTGCTTTTACCACATTGATGGCAATACCGTTTATGTTAGTCATATTGTCCACAGCAGCACCGATTATATCAAAAAACTGTTTCCCGAAAATCTTTGATAAGGGAAACAAAGGTTAAAACAACCGAATAACAAAATTCATGGAAAAGAGCAGTCCTTTTGGGCTGCTCTTTCCTTTTCCCAACAGATGGAAAGGAGGGAGAGATTTGTCCGAGGAAAACAGAACATCAGATGGATTGGAGCAGTCGCTGGATAGCGGTATCCATACGGGACCCGCCGCAAAGGGCGTTTATGACGCCGCCTCTAATATTGGAACTGCAGCGGCCTCTGCTGCCGGGGCCGGAACCGGCGCTGCTACAGGAGCTGGAGCCGCTGCTGGAACGACGGCCGGTGGTCCTGCTGGCACGGTTTTTGGGACAGTTGCCGGGCTGCTGGCAGGACTATTGGCTAAACCGGTAATCAAGGGAGTGATCGTCATTGCGTTCTTTCTCGTGATGGTCTTTTCCTCCCTTCCAAGTATGTTCTTTGAAGAGCCGGTTGATATGGCCGACAACACCGGCCCGGAAATGGTTTATGGGCAGTTTAAGGACCATGTTCGGGAGGCGTATGAGAAGGACATCCAACACCAAAAGCAAAAAATCGAAGCGGATTTTGAGGCGCGCATTGCCAGCGGGAAGTTTTCCGGCTATGACCATGTGACCTATACCTACACCTTTGACCCTGTAGAGGAAGCGTTTCTCGCAGAAGTACAGGAAGCCTGCGTACTGATTATTGCTATGTTTGAGATTCATACCGATGATTGGCGGGAATCATCCTTTGCGCACTTCAAAAGAGCGGTGGACAGCGTAAATTTCTGGCACGATATTGTCGAGACTGAAAAGCTGTCCGAAACCTCTACCGTCACCTGGTCGGACGGTGATGAGAAGGAACCGGAATCCACCATCCATGTGGAGATGACCTACCGTTTCCATGACAAAGGCGTGGAGCAATTCCGGAATAAGTTTGGTTTGCAGGATGACCGGGAGTATCTCAAAAGTGTGGAGATGTCCTACAACACCCGAATTTACTTTGGGGAGTTCGCTGACCTGCCTATGGGCGGCATTACCGGCGGTGCCTCCGGCGCTTATCCCGGCGGCGGAACCCATAACACGATCCGCGATACATTGGCCGGGCAGGATAACCAGGAATTTTTCGGTGGCCCTGCGGGGATGCCGATTCGCGATTATCGCAGCATCACCAGCGAATTTGGCCCCCGCAATTACGCCCCCGATCCGATCCACACCAGCATGGATTTCGCTGCGGATGCGGGGACGCCTGTTTACGCGGCGATGGATGGCGTTGTGCTGCTGAAACTCACCAATATGCGTACCTTCGGCCACCACATTGTGATCGACCACGGCGGCGAAATCACCACCATGCATGCCCATCTGTCCTCCTTTGGAGCCTTCCAGGAAGGGGAGAAGGTACAGCGCGGCCAAGTGATCGGCTATGTGGGAGGCACTAGCACTGGATTGAGCACAGGGCCTCATCTCCATTTTGAGTATCAGATAAACGGATCTGTCCACAATCCCAGGCTGATCCTGCCTATGTAAGAAAGGAGCCCCTTATGAAATTTGCAGACCTGCATTCCCTGTTTGAAGCTCCGCCGGAGGTGCTGACACCCGGTGAGGTCAGCCGCCTCATTCGTGCCAGCGAATCGTATCTCTACCGTCTGATCGCGGAAGAGAGGCTGCCCTGTTTCCGTATAGGCGTTCACTACCGCATTCTCAAACGGGATGTGGTTCGGTGTTTGGAGGAGGAGACCTATATAGACCGCCATACCCACCCGCCCCCGTAAATATCATCTCTGATACTAATCGCCGGCTAAAATCCGGCGATACGCACGCTGCGCGTGCTGGCGTCGCTTCACGCCGCCCCGTCTCATTGAAAAACCAATTTTATAAGGATTTTTCTGATTTTAATTGGTTTTTCGTATAAATCGAAAGGAGTGCCGCCTAGACGGTGTCGTCAATAAAGAAGGAGCCAAATAGCAATACAACGTATTTGGACAGCAGCAGCGAAAGAAGCGGCATTTTTAGCGTAGCGAGTCGCAATACCGCGCCATCTTTTGAGAAGCAGGAAAGCGTTCTCGACGAGATGGCGAAGTTTGTAGAAATATTTATCATACTTCCGAGGATGTTTTCGGCTTTTCCTTGGCGGAATGACCGGTATCATTCCCTCGTCAACCGCCTTGAGGATGATTGCGTCCGTATCATAGCCTCGATCTGCCAGAAGATATTCTGCCTGAAATCCCTCGATCAACCGCGCTGCAATTGTGCAATCCGCTGTGGTACCAGAAGTGACAAAGAATCGCACCGGCATACCATGCGCATCCACGGCCAAATGTATCTTGGTGTTGAGCCCCCTTTTGTACGGCCCATCGCCTGATTTCCACCCCGCGCGCCAGCCTTTTTCGCCTATTGTGTTTGGTTTGATTTTCTCCCACGCTCTGTCGCTTATATCATGTCGATGCTGTTCCCTCGCCATTTTTCTGCCCTCCTGCTACTTTGAGGACTATTATAGCACATTTCTATTGACGACACAACCTAGCCGATTTTAGATAAAAGTTCACCGGCATGATTTCCAGTATCTTTATATACCGTCCATCCTTGGTGACAATGACGCCGTTTTGCACATCCAGCACCGGGAGCCAGCCCTGGGTACTGTTGCGGTACTGGGCGGCGTGGGCCTGCTTGATCTGCTTTCCGAAGATAAGTTCTTTCAGTCCCATTACACAGTCCTCCCGCGCTTTTTGCTCTCCAGGGGCGTCCCCCGGAAGGTGATGATTTTCTTTCTCCGTTTCCATCTCCACCAGGCAATCAGGGCCCGGGAAAGGCTGTCGTCCCCCGGGCCGATGAGGGCAAAGCCCACCGATGGGACTACTAGGGCCATGGTGATGACGATATTTGTGGTAAGGGCGAAAGGCAGCAGCCGGAAACAGAAAAACAGAGTGGGAACGGCGATGATAGCCGCCTCCACCGTGTTGCGGATGGGGAACAGGCCGAACAGCCGCCCGGCATCGGTGTAGTTGGCGGGGATATGGTAGGTCACATAGCTCATAGCAGCTCTTCACCGTCCTTTGCGTATTCCAGAAGCCGGGATTCCAGCTTTTCAAAATCTTTTTCCAGAGGGGCGCCATCCGCTCCTCGTTTTGTTATAACAGAGCGAAAAGCCTTGGCTACCAGCTGACGCTGGTATTCAGTGGTGTAGTCGGTCCCCAGCTCAATCTCGATGATACGCTGGCGGGATACCTGGGCGGCCTCGGCCAGCTCCCTGTGGGTGACACGGTGTTTCAGGCGCAAAGGGCACATCCAGCGGGTGAGATACATAGGCAGCACTTCCTTTTGAATAAAATAAAGACATCCTGTAAAATCCAGGATACCTGACTTGAAGATTTTAAGGGGATAGCGTATAATGAAATAGAAGATCATACGCAGAGGGGATGTTTAGCCATGCCGAGTGAAAATCAAATAGAACTGGCCAGGTATCGTATGGGGAAAGCCCGGCAGTGCGCGGCTACGGCCAGGAACATCCTTTTTGACGGGGATTATGAGGCCAGCGTTGGCCGCTCCTGTTTCGCGATCTTCCATGGGATGCGGGCGGTCTTGATCCTGGACGGTTTCGATTTCAAAGAAGGCCCTGCTGTTACCGAAAACTTCACGGAGCATTATGTTACAACCGGGCTCTTTGATGAAAGCTCCTCTCAAATCGTCAGGAAGGTATTTGACCTGTGTACCGCCTGCAACTATGACGATCCCTTTACAGTTTCCAGGCAGGAAGCCGAACAGCAGGAAGTAAATGCTTGTGCTTTTCTGGAGAAAGTCGAACATTACATAGGAAAGCAGATGCTATCCTGACCGGAGAGCCCCACATTAGACAGTTTGCCGTGTTTATGGTATAATAAAAAAGGACAGCATCGAAGCGGTTGAAAAGTATCCTTTTGATTCTTTTCAGGCCTACGGTAGGAGGACATTCTCTGGCAGCCCAGCTTCAGATTGCATGGCCACTAGGCCTGCGAAGCTTGCGGACATTTGCCCGCTGCTTGTTTTTAAGTGTTTTGGCGATAAAAGCGGCTGTAACCGCTTTCGGACGGAGGAAACAACTTGCGACATGCATTTCAGGCGCCGCTCTGGTTTGACGGCGCGTTCGGAACCTATTATTTTTCGCTCACAGGGGACGAAACTCCCTGTGAGCTTGCCAATCTAAAGAATCCCGCTTTGGTCGGTCAGATCCATCGGGAGTACCTCAAGGCGGGGGCAACGGCGCTCAAAACCAACACATTCGCAGCAAATCCCGGGACGCTGCCCGACCCGGAGCAGCTTGGAACGGTGCTCCAGGCCGGCTTGGAAATTGCGCAGAAGGCAGCGGCAGAGCATGGTGCGGAGGTATTTGCGGATATCGGAGGCATCAGCGCAACGGATGCGGAACAATTTTATCTTACCGTAGCCGAACGGTTCCTTGATCTTGGGGTGACATCGTTCCTCTTTGAGACACTTCCCTCCTACGAGGAATTGGTTCCCGCCCTGAAGCGGATTCGGGAGCGGGAGCCGGAAGCCAAAATCGTGGTTTCGTTCGCAGTTTCTCAGGATGGATATACCCGGCGAGGCTTGTCCCACCGCGCACTCGCAGGGATAGCGGCAGCGGATGGGTATGCGGATGCGGTTGGCTTTAACTGCGTCTGTGGGCCGAGCCACATGGTTTCTCTGGTCAAAAGCCTGGGAGAAATCGGCTGCCCGATCATTGCAATGCCGAATGCGGGATATCCGTCCTCCCTCAATGGACGGGTGATCTTCGAGGACAATGCTGGATATTTTGCAACCCGGATGGTGGAGCTTTATCAGGCGGGTGTCGACCTTTTAGGCGGATGTTGTGGGACAACCCCCCGCCATATTGCACAGGCGGTTCGGGCGGTGTGCAGTGTGACCCGCCCGGAGCGTTTGACGGCCGTTTCCGAAAAAACGGTGGCATCCCAAGTCCTGCCGCATGGCGGCAAGGGAAAAAAGGTGATTGCGGTAGAGCTGGCTCCTCCGCAGGATTGCGACTGTTCGTTTCTCCTCTCGGCAGCCGGGGAGTTGAAAAGCTGCGGAGCAGATATGATTACAGTGTCGGATTCCCCTCTTTCCCGCGCCCGCGCGGACAGCCTGATGATTGCGGCGAAGATCCGGCGGGAGGTTGGCATTGAGGTTCTGCCGCACCTTTGCTGTCGGGATAAAAACCACATTGCACTTAAAGCAGGGATACTCGGTGCGGCACTGGAAGGGATCAACCGGGTGCTGGTCATCACAGGAGACCCGCCGGTGCAAAGCAATATGCGGAACCCGGGGGTATTCAGCTTCAATTCGTTCGATCTGATCTCGTTTATTGCGAGCATGAATACCGATCTGTTTTCGGGCCGCCCATTTCTGATTGGGGGAGCGCTCAATGTAAACGCGGCGAATTTCCCGGTTGAACTGGAGCGCGCCCGCAAAAAGATCGCACGCGGCGCGGGGATGCTCTTTTCCCAGCCGATTTTCAGCGAACAGGCGGTCAAAAATTTTCTGCTTGCGAGCCGGGAGCTCGACTGTGCGCTTTTTGCGGGAATCCTGCCGGTAGCAGGCTACAGAAATGCACTGTTTCTGGTCAATGAGGTCTCTGGCATTGAGATACCGGATGCAGTAATGCAGTCCCTGAAAGATAAAACGCCTGCACAGGCAGCGGAAATTTCCATTGCATACAGTGCGGGCATATTGGAGCAGGTCTATGACGCGGCGGACGGCTTTTACATCATGACCCCGCTCAAGCGAGTGGATATTGTGCGGGGCCTGATCGAGCGGATACACCGCCGGGAAGAACAGGAGGAGTCAAAATGATCTTAATTGGAGAAAAGCTCAACAGCTCGATCCCCAAAACGCTGGAAGCGTTCCAGGCAAAGGACGAGAGCGCGGTGGTAGAGCTGATCCGCCGTCAAGCGGATGGCGGCGCTCAGTTTCTCGACATCAACACTGCGATCTGCGGGGAAGCAGAGCAGGAGACCCTGCTCTGGGTGATTGGGCTGGTCAAGGACAACTGCGACTGCGGAATCATGATCGATACGACCGATCCGGCAGTAATGGCTGCGGGTGTGCAGGCGGCTGCGGGCAGGGGGCTGATCCTCAATTCGGCGACTATCACCGATCGATTCGAGGAGGTGACCCGGCTGGCACGCGAGAGCGGTGCATCGGTGGTCGGGCTACCGATCGACAGCGAGGGGATGCCGCACACGGCCCAAGAGAAATGCGCCAAAATCGACCTGCTGATGGGGAAGCTCCGCGAAGCGGGGATTCCCGATTCGCGCGTCTATGTCGATGTGCTGATTGAGACACTTGCGACCGACGGAGAGAGTGCTAAAAATGCGATTGCCGCTCTGCGCCACGTTGCCGCGAACTATCCGGATGCACAGACCACCTGCGGGCTTTCCAATATCTCATTCGGGCTGCCCCGCCGTTCGCTTATCAACAGCGCATTCGTCTCCGCTGCGCTCTCCGCGGGCCTGACCAGCGCGATCCTGGATCCTGCCAGTCCGGCCATGCAGGCAGCACTTGCGGCGTCCAGGGTAGTCGCCGGGCAGGATGACTACTGCATGGACTACATCACATACATCCGATCCCAGGAGGAAGAATAGAGCGGCGCGGGGGCATGTCCTGGATGCGGATAGGCGTTCAGCGGTCCCTGATAGACCAGCTCTGCATGGGGGATCCGCATGAAATCCTGCGGACGGACGAGTGAATAGTCCTTGTCAAAAAGGTGCAGGCCGCTTTGTTCCAGCACATAGGCGACAAACTGTGAACAGACAAAATGCCGGCGGCGGTGGAGGGGGATACCTGCCTGAATCGCGAGCAGGCCGGCGAAGTTGTAGCGGAACCGCCATTCCTGCTGCTCAAACTGGCGGATGCTCTGGTGCAGATTCCAGAATTCGCGCGCCCGTACCGGCACCCGGTAGACTGCACAGCGGGTGTCGCTGTATTGGCAGTAGATGCCATAGTGGGGCTGCTCTCGGACAAACCCAGCCGCCAGCGGAAAATAGAGGCACTGACGTCCAAAGCTGTAAAGCCGGTCGAGGGAATCGTCCAGCGAGAGTGAGACATGGTTATATTCGGCGCGGTTAAAAAGTTGTAACAGCCGGGAAAAACAGGTCCCGGTCTGGCTGACGACAAAATAGACACAGCGTTCCACAAGGAATCCCTCCATTTGATGATGTACTGTAGTTTCTATCTATCAAAACGAGGGAATGTAACGGCAGACTTCAAATTTTGTCGAAAAAGCGTATAAAAACGAAATATTAGAAAGCAGGGAGCATTTATGATTCGATTCAACCATTTTAATTTCAACGTATTTGATCTGGAAAAGAGCCTGGAATTTTATAAGGATGCCTTGAATCTTACACCGGTGCGGGAGAAAAAAGCGCCGGACGGTTCGTTCCGGCTGGTTTATCTCGGAGACGAAGCGGGAAGTGACTTCACCCTTGAGCTGACCTGGCTACGGGATCGTGAAACCCTCTATAACCTCGGGGATCTGGAGTATCATCTCGCTTTTACGGCTGATAACTTCGATGAGCTGCACGAAAAGCATCAGAAGATGGGCGTGATCTGTTTCGAGAATCCCGGAATGGGCATCTATTTTATCAGTGATCCGGACGGCTACTGGATCGAAATTGTTCCGGTACGGTAATTTCCAAAATTGCCGCCAGAAGGTACATCACGAACAAAGGCAGATAGACATATGTCTATCTGCCTTTGTTTTATAAAAGTCCATATGCGCGATCCTTTGACAGGAGAAATGGTTCTCCTATAGGTCAGACACTGTGTTTCTCCAGCCACTTCCCGGCGCATCCTGCCAGAACGGCGGCACCCAACGGAAGGACCTCTTCGTTAAAAACGATGGCTGGATGGTGGGAGCCTGCCCGATTGTAGATTTCCTCTGGGCCGCCGGCGCCGATGCCCATAAAGACCGAGGGTACCTGTTGGGTCACTTCGGCGAAGTCTTCGCTGCCCATCTGCCGGGGAAGCTCCACCATCTTATTTGCGATCTGCCCCGTGTAATCCGCCAGTTCTGCGGCCAGATCAGGCTGGTTATGGAGGGAAGCAGTTCCCGCGAGGAACTCCACCTCACAGCTCCCACGAAAAAGCGCCGCCATCCCCTGGCAGATCTGCACCAGCCGCTCTTTGGCCATAGCCCGATTCTGGTTGGAGAACGCCCGTATGCTGCCGGTGAGGACTGCGGCCTCTGGGATGGAATTGTGCAGCTGCCCTGCGTGGAGGGTGCAGACGGTGAGTACCAGCGGGTCCTGTGGGTCGGTCTCCCGGGCGTTTACCTCCTGAAGGGCCAGAAGAATATGAGCGGCGATGTTGATAGGGTCTACCGCATTTTGTGGAATGGCGCCATGCCCAGCCTTGCCGGTGACGGTGATACGGAAGCTGTCTGAGGAAGCCAGGGCCGGCCCCTGCCGCCACATCACAGTTCCAACATGGTTGACCCCTGGAAAGACGTGAAGCGCCAAAGCCGCGTCTACCTTGGGATTCTCGAGAATCCCCGCTTCTACCATGGCTGCTGCACCCTGGAGACTCTCTTCTCCGGGCTGGAACATGAGTTTTACCTGTCCGGGCAGCTCCGCTTCATGGCGTTTTAAGAGCCGGGCAGCGCCCAGGAGCATCGTGGTATGGATGTCGTGGCCGCAGGTATGCGCATATCCTCCGGCAGCGGCAAAGGGAAGGCCGCTCTGCTCCGGCATCTCCAGCGCATCCATGTCCCCCCGCAGGAGGAACACCTTCCCTCCGGGCCGGCCGATGCAGGCGGTGACTCCGCCCGCCAGTTTCTGTGGCTGAATGCCCAGTGTATCCAACTCCTTGCAGACATGGGCCACCGTGTTGGGGAGCTCCATCCCCAGCTCCGGCATCTGGTGGAGGGTGCGGCGGCAGGACACCAACGCATCCTTTTCCGCCAGCGCTTCCTCATAGAGCAGCTTCATTTCCAACATGATTCCGTCTCCTTTCTGGCTCTGATGGTATAACGGCTAAAAAACGGATGTTATACCGGCTTACCGGCAGGACGATCTGCGGGTGTGCTCCCGCTCCTGCTTCGATGATTCATTCTGTATATAAGATAGCAGCAATTTTGGTGCCATACCCGGTTCCTCCTTTCTTGACAGGGCAGAACCGCCTATGTCATAATAAATAGGTGGATTTGGAGGAAATAGGGTTGCTTTTTCTGAAAATATCCACCGTTTTATCTCCTGTTTTTACCCATTTTACAAAAGGGGGAAGGGTTTTATGGAAAAACATCTGGCCATCGCTACCTGGGATGCTGATTCGGTGGAGCTCTATGCCCAGCAGGTGCGGAATTTTCTGGGGGAGCACATTCAGATCAGTACCTATAGCGTGCAGGGGGGCACTATCGACCAGATTGCCCCGGCAGACGTCTATCTCATCTCCACCTGTGCCCTGATTGGGCGGGAGATTTCCCACACAATTCCCAATAGCGGGGCAGTGGTGATCACTGAAGTGCGGATCACCCGGGAGAGTCTCCACCGTCTGATGGCCATGCCGCGGGGAACCAATGCACTGTTGGTGAACATCAACCAGCCCATGGTTACCGAGACCATCGCCCTGCTCAACCAGTTGGGGGTGGGGCACATTCAGCTGCATCCTTACTATCCGGGAGCCTCGGAACCGCCTCATCTTTCCTGTGCGATCACCACTGGGGAACGGAGGTACGTCCCCCAGTGGGTAGAGGAGATTATTGATCTTGGCCCCCGGCTTCTCAGCGCCAACACCTTTATCGAGCTGGCCTTTCATCTCAAATGTGAACATATGCTGGACCGCCCGGATTTTCGGGCTTACCTCTCCTCGTTGGCGGAGCACGCATACAGCATTGAGCGGATGTTTCACAGGTCCATTCAGGTGGAGAGTATCTTCGACCTCTTTCAGCAGACACTGGAAGCCGGGGTCATCGGGGTGGACTCGGACGGCACCATCTTTGCCTGCAACTCCAAGGCAGAGGCTATCCTGGAGGTCTCTCCAAATGATCTTTTGGATCGGAAGGCCCGGAAGTCACTCCCATTCCTTCCTTTTGAGGAATGTTTTGAGGATCGAAAGGCCATCCGTTCCCGACTGGTGGAGATCAGCGGCAGTCCGGTGAACGTAAGCCTTCAGCCGGTATTCCGGAATGGGGAACTGATAGGGGCTTTTTGCATTCTCCAACGGTTCCGGGACGAGGAAAAGCGTCAGCAGAAGATTCGACGGCAGATATTGGGGAAAGGGCACAGCACCAAATACACCTTTGACAGTATCGTGGGGCAGAGTCCCGCTATGGTCACCGCGAAAGCACTGGCCAAAAAGATGGCTGCCAGCAATGCCTCTGTCCTCATCAGCGGGGAGAGCGGTACGGGAAAGGAGCTGTTCGCCCACGCCATCCATGCCGCCAGCGCCCGAAGCAGGGAACCGTTTGTAGCCATCAACTGCGCGGCAATCCCCGATTCCCTGTTGGAGAGCCAGCTTTTTGGGTACGAAGAAGGGGCTTTTACCGGAGCAAAAAAAGGAGGGCATATCGGGTTCTTTGAGGCTGCCCGGAGCGGCACCCTTTTTCTGGATGAAATCGAAGCGATGAGTCCGCTGCTCCAAGTGAAGCTCCTGCGGGTTTTGCAGGAAAAGGAGATTGTCCGTCTGGGCGGTGTGGATGTCATCTATGTGAACGTGCGGATTATCGCCGCCACCAATGAGGACCTTCCCGCGATCATTCGCAGGGGGGGATTCCGGAAAGACCTCTATTACCGTCTCAGCGTGCTCCCCTTGAGCCTGCCTCCGCTTCGGGAACGGGGGGAGGATGTGCGCCTGCTCTTTGAAGGGGTCCGGGATGGATTGGGGAAGAAATTCAGCCTGTCTCCGGCTGCCTGGCAGCTTTTAATGACGCATCCGTGGGAGGGGAATGTCCGAGAACTGCACAACTGTGTGGAATATCTGGCCTATCTGGATAAGCCCTCTATCGAGCCGGAGGACCTCCCAGCGACCATTCTTGCCTGCGCCAAAGAGCGAGGGATTTCCCCCGATCCGGATGCCCCCTCTATTCCGCCTGTTTCCCCCGATTTTCCGCCCGTTCCCTCTATTTCTCCTGTTTTTCCGGTGGCCCGCACACCGGCAATGGATACTGTGGACTGGTTGAAATGGAAGGCGGGGCAGAGTCTGCCAGCCTATCGCTTTATCCTGAAGCGGTTGGAAACCGGCTGCTCTATGGGCCGGAAGAGCCTGGCAGCTCTGGCAGCTTTGGAGGGGATTCCGGCCACGGAACAGACGATCCGTACCGCCTTGGCCCATCTGGAAGAGCGGGGGATGATAGAGGTGCGACGGGGCCGGGCTGGCAGCCGTCTCACCCCTTTGGGATTTGAGGTTCTGAGCCTGCTGCAATAACAGGGTGATTGGGCGCCTTTTTTTATAGCCGAACCACTTCGATCATTTTCGATGGTGCTGGCGATCTGAAAATGGTGAAAAAACAGGTTGATACGGGTGTCTGAAAAACAAAAACAGGTGAATTGGTTGAGAAAAAAGGATGTTGGAAGTGCAGTTCCAGCATCCCAAAAGCGCACTCTTTTTTTCTTTTCGTCAGGTTCTCTTGTAAGATTGATAAAAAATTATCGTTAATTTTTAGTCAAATACACAAAGTTTTTTGATCCCTTGTAAATTGGCACAGTTTATGCAGTATTATAGAGCGTATCCCGGAAGGATGCGAAAGGAGACATGCAGAGATGCAGTATGATTTTAACAAACCCATTGACCGGTGGGACAACAACGCCGTCAAGTATGACGAGATGGAGCAGAAGTACGGTCGCCGGGACCTGGTCCCCATGTGGATCGCCGATATGGACCTCTGTACCGCCCAGCCGATCATGGACGCCATGGACGCCCGGAACAGGCAGGGGATGTTTGGCTATACCAGCCGCCCAGATTCCTATTTTGAGTCGGTATGCCAATGGCAGGAGAAGCACAACGGCTGGAGGCCCGACCCCGCCCGGTGTATTTTCAGCCTGGGAGTGGTCCCCGCCATCTGTACCTGCGTTCGGGAGTTTTCCCAGCCAGGGGATGAGATCCTTTTCCTCACCCCGGTTTATGGAGAATTTTTTGACTCGGTGGAAAACTGGGACAGAAAGCCGCTTACCGTTTCGCTCATCGAGCAGGATAACCACTACACGCTCGACTTCGACGCTTTTGAGGAAGCGCTCAAGCGCCGTCCGCCCCTCTTTATCCTCTGCCATCCTCACAACCCGGTAGGGAAGGTGTGGAGCGAGGAGGAGCTGCGCCGGATGGGCGAACTTTGCGTGAAGTATGGCACCCTGATTATCAGCGACGAGATCCACAGCGACCTGATGCTCTTCGGGAACAAACATATCCCGATTGCCTCACTGGGAGGGAAGATCGCGGAAAACACGATCACCTGCACTTCTGCAACCAAGACCTTCAATCTGGCGGGACTCCAGGCGGCGACCATCATCTTCCCCAACCAAGAGCTGATCGCCAAGTATCAGAAGTTCTGGAAATCGCTGGACGTTCATCGGAACAACTGCTTCAGCCTGGTGGCTGTGGAAGCCGCTTTCCGGCATGGAGAGGAATGGCTCACCCAGCTTCTGGCCCATCTGGAATCGAACGTCCTCTATGTGGAGGAGTTCCTTCGGGAAAACATCCCGGAAATCACGATGGCAAGGCCCGAGTGTACTTACCTGCTCTGGCTCAACTGCAAGGGCCTGAACCTCCCCGGTGACGCGCTTCCAAATTTCATGGTGGAGAAGGCGCACCTCGCCTTGAACGACGGTCGGGCATTCGGTAAGGAGGATGGGGAAGGGTATATGCGGATGAATATTGCCTGTCCCCGCTCCACTGTGGAAAAGGCCCTGTCCCAGCTGAAACAGGCTGTGGACCAGCGTATGGGCCGCTAATGTCAGTTTCCCTCCCCGCCCGGCGGGGATGTGAAAGAGCAGCCCCGTCTGCCCCACCTCTTGTGGAGGCGGGCGGCACTGCAAAAAAATGAGGAGGACTTACTTATGGCAAAAAACAAAAACGGCAGTTCCCTGGAAAAGAAGGGTGCCATTGTCCGGGCCATGGATGCCGTGGAACGGGTGGGCAATGCGCTCCCCAACCCCGCAACCATTTTCCTGATCCTTACCCTGGCAGTCATCATTATCTCTGCGATCTGCGGCTCGCTGGGGGTATCGGTGACCTACGAGACGATTGACACCGCCAACGGCAACGCCATCGTCGAAAAGACGGTAAACGCAGTCAACCTGCTCACCCCTGATTCGATCCGCCATCTGGTCACCACTGTGGTCAGCAGCTTCACCGGCTTCTTCGCGCTTGGCACCGTCTTCACCATTATGATCGGTGTCGGCGTGGCGGACGGCAGCGGCATGATCTCTGCCATGCTGAGAAGAGCCGCAAACTCCGCCCCAAAAACACTGGTTACCGCCATGGTCGTATTCCTTGGCATTATGTCCAACATCGCTTCCTCCACCGGTTACGTGGTGCTGGTCCCGCTGGGCGCGATCCTCTTTATGGCCTTCGGGCGGCATCCGATTGCCGGCCTGGCAGCGGCTTTTGCCGGTGTTTCCGGCGGTTGGAGCGCCAACCTTCTGATCGGTACCAACGACCCGATGTTCGCGGGAATGTCCACCCAGGCGGCCCAGACACTGGACCCCAACTACATGGTTACTCCGGTCTGCAACTGGTTCTTTATGTTTGTCTCCACCTTCCTGATCACCGCTGTCGGTACCTTCGTCACCGATAAGCTGGTTGAACCCCATCTGGGCAAATACGAGGGCGCTGTGGATGGCGCTACCGAGGAACTCACCCCTGCTGAGAAAAGAGGTCTGAAATTTGCCGGGATCGCCAGCCTGATCTATGTCGCTCTGATCGTCATTGCAGTGGCTCCCTCCAACGGCCTCCTGCGCAATCCCGAGACCGGCGGTTTCCTCTCCAGCCCGTTCATGAGCGGTATCATCTTCTTCATCATGCTGCTGTTCCTCATCTCCGGTATTGCCTACGGTATCGGAGCGGGCACCATCAAAAACGATGAAGACGTTATCCAGCTGATGAACAAATGTATCTCCGGCCTGGCGAGCTTCATGGTTCTGATCTTCTTTGCTGCTCAGTTCACCACCTGCTTCAACTACTCCAATCTGGGCACAATCATCTCGGTATCGGGCGCAAACTTCCTCAAGGACATCGGCTTTGTGGGACTGCCGCTGGTTATCTGCTTCATCATCCTCACCGCTTTCATCAACATCTTTATCGCCGTGGACAGCGCAAAATGGGCGATCATGGCGCCGATCTTCGTGCCCATGTTTATGCGGCTTGGCCTCTCTCCCGAGCTGACCCAGGTTGCATACCGCATCGGGGACTCCAGCACCAACATCATTGCCCCGCTCATGCCGTTCTTTGTCCTGACAGTGGCATTCTTCCAGAAGTATGACAAAAAAGCCGGTATCGGCAGCGTTATCTCCACCATGCTGCCCTATTCGATCTGCTTCCTGCTGGGCTGGATCGTTCTCTTCTCGATCTGGTATCTCCTTGGCCTGCCTCTTGGCCCGGGTGCATCCCTGTTCTATCCTGCCTGATCATTTTCATTCTTTCCGGGAAGCGGCTGTGTGTATTGGAACTGCGCGCAACCGCTTCCCCAAGCCATTACAAAAAACGAAAGGAG
Source organism: Anaerotruncus sp. G3(2012) (assembly GCF_000403395.2). Classification (GTDB taxonomy): domain Bacteria; phylum Bacillota; class Clostridia; order Oscillospirales; family Ruminococcaceae; genus Anaerotruncus. Next base: position 85,464 of record NZ_KE159674.1, read on the forward strand.
CGCAACCATTATGCTGCCAAAGGAAGGCCGAATCAAAGAATTGCTCCGCCAGAAGGGTCTGGACGGGGCGATCGTCTCTTCCCCGGAAAATTTTCATTATGTCACCGGTTTTGGGGGCCATCAGCATACCGTTTCCCGCCAGCCCGGATTTTCTGTGGCGGTGGTCTCTGCCCGGGAGGATGTCCCCACCCAGCTTACCACCATGGATTTTGAGGTCCCGACCTTTGAGAAGAAGAGTGCCGGGCGGTTCATCATCAAAAAGTATGACACTTGGGTGGGGCTCAAGACATGGGACGAGATCGCCAACGGTGCCATGATCCCCCCGCCGGCAGTGATGGAAAGTTCTCTGGACGTGGTAAAAAAGATGGTTCGGGAGATGGACCTGGCGGACAAAAAGTTGGGGCTGGAGATGGAGTATCTTCCGGTTCTGTGTTATAATGATATTGCCGCCGCTTTCCCCGAGGCGAAACTTGAGAATATCTCCGATCTTTTTGTCTTTGCGCGGAGTGTCAAAACCCCGGAAGAAATCGAGATGTTCCGCACCCTCTGCCGGGTTGCCGACGAGGGGTTCACCGCTGTGAGCAAGATTGCGAAGCCCGGCGTCAGTGAGCGGGAGCTGGTGGAAACCTTCCGCAGGACGGTAAATGCCACCGGCCTTGCTGTACCGAGCGCCTGGTCGATGTTCTCTACAGGGGAGTCCGGTTCCCGACTCACCCTTCCGGGGGATGGCGTCATCCAAAAGGGGGATGTGGTAAAATTTGACGCAGGCGTCAACGCCGAGTTCGATTTCTACACCACCGATACCTCCCGCTCCTGGGTGATGGAAGGCGCGGACCCCGTCCTCTACAAGCTGAAAGACCGCCTCTATGAGGGCCTGCAAAGGATGATAGCCGCTGCCAAACCGGGACTTCCGATCTGTGATCTGTATCATGTGGCATATGATTATGTGAAGGAGATGTTCCCCGCCTATGTCCGGGGGCATCAGGGACACAGCATCAGCATGGGCCCTGCCACCTGCGAGGCCCCCGTCATCAATGCAGGCACCACTCGCCCGCTGGAAGCCGGAATGATTCTGGCCATGGAGGTCCCCTGCTATATCCCCGGCGTGCAAGGCTTTAACATCGAAGATATGGTACTCATCACCGAGGACGGCTGCGAGGTACTCACCCCCAATACCCCCCACTACCTCTAATCCCCAGAGCCTGTTCCGGACTGTCTCCCCGCTTCTCACCGGCGGAATGCTTTGGCGGCCTTTGCGTGGCGGTACCGCTTCCCGGAGGAGAGCGGGGAGAGGCTTTTTGCAGAGGAAACAGCATTCTGAAAAGGTGTGGTACAGGTTCTAATCCTCTGTCATTTCAAGAAAGAAAGGAAGATGCAGTGATGAAGGTACTGATTGTAGGAGGCGTCGCCGGCGGGGCCGGAGCGGCTGCCCGTCTGCGCCGCAACGACGAAAAAGCAGAGATTATCCTCTTTGAGAAAGGGGAGTATATCTCCTTCGCCAACTGTGGCCTGCCTTATTATATCGGCGGCACCATCACCGAAAGGGCAAAGCTTCAGGTGCAGACTCCGCAGGCATTCCGGGCCCGCTTTAACGTAGATGTCCGGGTACAGCATGAGGTCACCGGCGTCGATTCCGCCGCAAAAACTGTCACAGTAAAGAACCACGCCACCGACGAGACCTATACCGAGAGTTATGACAGCCTGGTTCTTTCCCCCGGGGCTTCCCCTATCCGGCCCAAGATGCCTGGGATGGAGGAAAACCACATCTTCACCCTCCGGAACATCCCCGATACATATGCTATTTATGACCATATCCAGCAAGCCGCTCCCAAGACTGCCGCGGTGATCGGAGCCGGGTTCATCGGTCTGGAGATGGCGGAAAATCTGGCAGACCGGGGGCTTGCAGTCTCGGTGGTGGAGGCCGCTCCCCACGTCATGGCTCCCCTTGATATGGATATGGCACATACCGTCCATAACTATATCCGCGGGAAGGGCCTCGGACTCTATGTCGGGAAAAAATGCTCCGGCTTTACCAAAGACAGCGTCCTTCTGGATGACGGTACTGCTGTCCCCGCCGATATGGTAATCCTCAGTATCGGCGTTGCTCCTGAGACCCGGTTTCTGGAAGGGAGCGGGGTCGAGCTGGGCGGACGGGGAGAGATTCTGGTGGATGAGGAGCTGCGCACCAGCGTCCCGGATATCTATGCGCTGGGAGATGCCGCCACGGTAAAAAACATCGTTACCGGCAAGGTGCAGGTGATCCCGCTGGCCGGCCCCGCCAACAAGCAGGCCCGGATTGTGGCAGACGTGATCTGCGGCAAAAAGGCGCGTTACAAAGGGAGCCAGGGCACCTCTGTCATGAAGTTCTTTGACCAGGTGGTAGCCTGCACAGGTGAAAAGGAGGAGTCCCTCAAAGCCGCCGGAATTCCGTTCCACAAGACCTTTACCATCTCTGCCAGCCATGCGGGATACTATCCCGGGAGCAGCCAGATGATCGTGAAGCTGCTCTACACCCCTGATGAAGGGAAGGTACTGGGCGCTCAGATCGTGGGAGGGGACGGTGTTGACAAGCGGATCGACCATCTGGCCAACGCCGTACGGTTTGGGCTCACCGTTTATGACCTTCAGGAGATGGAGCTGGCCTATGCGCCGCCCTTCTCGAGCGCGAAGGACCCGGTGAACATGGCCGGTTTTGTGGCGCAGAACGTCCTGGAAGGGACCATGAACCCCTTCTACGCCGAGGACGTGGAGAATCTCCCGGAAAATGCGGTCTGCATCGACGTCAGAGCACCCAGGGAGCTGGAAGCACTGGGTACGGTTCCCGGCTTTGTGAACATACCGGTGGATCAGCTTCGCCAGCGCCTTGATGAGATCGACCTTTCCAAACCGCTCTATATCACCTGTCAGGTGGGTCTGCGGGGGTATGTCGCCCAGCGGATCCTTGCCCAGAGCGGAGCCAATGAGGTCCACAACCTTTCTGGTGGCTATACCCTGTATTCCGCTTATCGGAAAGACCTCGCCGGTATGGCTGACGCTGAAAAGAAGAGCTGTGCCTCCTGCGGGAAACAGGAATAGGATCATATAAAGTACGCAAGCTGTGCTGCTGGTTATGCAGTGCGCCGCAGAGCTATTAGAAGCGGTTCTCAGCGGCCAAAGTGCCGCAGGCTTCACGAGGAATCCAAACATTCTTTCAAAATCAGGAGTGTAAAAAATGCTGGAAAAAAGCACTTACGAAACCTATATCCGCATCCTTGAGGAGGAGCTGGTTCCCGCCCTGGGATGCACCGAGCCGATCGCCATTGCGCTGGCCTCCGCCAAAGCCCGGGAGGCGCTCGGAGTCATGCCCGAGAAAATCCGGGCCGCATGCAGCGGGAATATCATCAAGAATGCCAAGGGCGTTATCGTCCCGACCACCGGCAACATGAAGGGCATCAATACCAGCGCCATTCTGGGTGCTGTGGCTGGAGACCCCAGCCTCGGACTTGAAGTTCTCAGTAAAGTGGGGCCCGATGACCTTCAGAAGACCCGGGAACTGTTGGAAGCCGGGATTTGTACCGAGGAGCTGCTGGACACCCCCTCCCGCCTTCACATTGTCATCTGGATGGAAGGGGGCGGCCATACCGCTCTGGCAGAAATCCGGGACGAGCATACCAATATCATCCGCATCGAGCGGGATGACGAGAAGCTCTTCTATCAGGAGCCGGTAGAGGCCGCCGAGGAGGAGGAAACCTCCGATCTGGATGCGCTGAATCTGGCTGATATTCTGGAATTTGCCAATACAGTGAATCTGGAAGAGGTTCTGCCCATGCTGTCCCGGCAGGTGGAATACAATACCCGCATTGCCCAGGAAGGGATGACCCATATCTATGGCGGCAGGGTGGGGGCGACGCTCCTGCGCCACTATGGGGATAACGTACGCATCCGCGCCCGGGCCATGGCTGCCGCTGGCAGCGACGCCCGGATGGGCGGCTGTGTCCTGCCGGTAGTCATCAATTCGGGCAGCGGAAACCAGGGGATCACCTGCTCGGTGCCGATCGTGGTCTATGCAAAATACCTGGGCGCCGCGGACGAAACCATGTACCGCGCTCTGGTGGTGAGCAATCTCGTGGCCCTGCTCCAGAAGAGGGGGATTGGACGTCTTTCCGCGTTTTGCGGGGCGGTCTGCGCCGCCTGCGGCAGCGGGGCGGGGATCACCTATCTCCACGGTGGTGACTATGACACCATAGGCCGCACCATCACCAACACACTGGCCAACGTCTCGGGTATCGTCTGCGACGGTGCCAAGGGCAGCTGCGCCGCCAAGATTGCTGCATCGGTGGATGCGGCCATTCTGGCGCATGAGATGTCTATGGACGGAAATACCTTCGGGGCCGGGGAAGGCCTGGTAAAGGAGAGCGTGGAACAGACCATTGCCAGCATTGGCCGGATGGCGGCGGAGGGTATGCGGGAAACCGACACCGAGATCCTCAAAATTATGATTGGGCAGGGTTCCACTTGCTGATGCAATAGATAGATTTCCATAGAGGAGCGCCTCCGTACCATCAAAGGCCGTACCTACACGGCCTTTGATGGGGTGGGGGCGTTTTTTGCTTGCATTGATTGGTGATTTTTTCCATCCAACTTTCGCGCGTAGCAGGGAAATTCAGGCGTGCCGCATATTTCAATACCCCCGCTCCATACTTTCAGTATGCGGTTGACCGCAAGGAAAAAGAAAAGGCTGAAAGTTATGAAAAAGATTACCTTTGCAAACAAATTGGGCTATATGCTGGGTGACGTGGCAAACAACATGTCGTTTGCGATGTCCTCTTCCTTCCTGCTCGCATTTTATACCGATGTAGCAGGAATTTCTGCGGCGGCAGCGGGTGTGCTGTTTCTGGTGGCGCGGTTTTGGGACGCGTTTAATGACCCGTTCATGGGTGTCCTTACCGACAGGATGTTTGCGCGCCGTCTGCGGCGTCAGCGGGGAGCACCGGCGGACAAATTCCGTCCGTTTCTGTTGCAAGGCTCCTGGATCGTGATTGCCTGCGCCATTCTGATGTTCTTTATGCCGTCCGGGCTGACGCCGATCCAGAAACTGGTCTGGGCCTATGCGACCTATATTCTCTGGGGGATGGCGTACACGTTTGTCAATATTCCGTACGGCTCTCTGGCCGCAGTGATGACGCAGGACACCGCCGAACGCGCTTCGCTTTCGGTGGCGCGCGGAATCGGCAGTACGGTGGGAAACCTCATCCCGCGGATGCTGGTGCCGCTGATCCTCAGCTATTTTGCGGAGGATCAGGCGAAAGGCTATCTGATGGCTATGGTGGCAATGGGTGCAATCGGCATCGTTTCCTATGTGATCGCCTATTTTACCGTACAGGAGAATATCAGATCGACCGAACCTCCCAAGGCGCGGGAGGAGGTACGGCCGGTCGAATACCTGCGGGTGATCGGGCAGAACCGCCCGTTTATCTCGGTCTCGGTTGCGTCTCTCGCGATGATCTTCGGCACCATGATCAACGGTGCCATGCTGATCTATTATTTCAAAAACAACCTGAATGCATTCACGCTGATGGGTGTCACGACGATCATCAGTATGGTGCCGTCCCTGCTGATCGCCCCGTTTCTTTCGAGGCTGGTCAGGCGGTTCGGCATACAGGCGGTCACAGCGGTTGGGAGCCTCCTTTCGGCAGTCTTTTTCGGGCTGACCTTCCTGCTGCCCGATAACATCTGGCTGTATATCGTCCTGTCCTTCCTCTCCACACTGACTATGAATATCCCCAATTCACTGGTCTGGGGGATGGTTTCCGACTGCATCGACTACAACCAGTATCTCACTGGGAACCGGCAGGAGGGGATTATCTATGGAACCTACAGCTTTGTCCGAAAAACCGGTCAGGCATTCGCCGGGTTTTTAGCGGGGCTGGGGCTGGACCTGGTTGGCTATAACGCCGATCTGGCGGTGCAGAGTGCAGGGACGCTGCTCGGCATCAAATTTTTGACCTTGGGCCTGCCCGCAATCGGGATGCTGATTGCGTGGTTCGCCTACCAGTTCATCTGGAATCTGAGTGCGGAGAAAAAGCAGGAGGTCTACCGTCGAATCAACGGGGACAATGAGGGCAGGGGGGCGGCAGCATGAGGCCGGCGAAGGAATATCTGACCGTCTGCGCTATTGGTTCGCTCGGTTACGAGACGCTCGAACTGCTCTGGCGGGGATTTACCCATTGGTCGATGGGGATAGCAGGCGGTGCAGGATTCCTGCTGCTCTACCTGGCGGATCTGCGGATGCAGGGGCGTTCACTTTTACGGCGCGCGCTGACCGGCTGTGCCATCCTCACCTCGGTCGAATTTGCGGCGGGCTGCGTGGTCAACAAGCTGCTGGGGCTGGATGTCTGGGATTACTCGGACGAGCAGGGCAACCTGTTTGGGCAGATCTGTCCGCTTTACGCGATCCTCTGGTTTCTGCTCTGTATCCCAGTGATGCCACTGGGCCGGATGCTGCGCAACCGTCTTTCTCCTCCGCCGTTTGTCCGGCAAATCGCAGGCTGAAAAGCCTGCTTTTTCTATATGGGGAAGCTGGAAATGCTTCTCCTGTAAAAAACCGGGCTGTCGGGTGTGTCCCGTCAGTCCGGTTTTCGTATCTCCATTTATTTGGAAGTGTTTTGACGGTCAGCTTTGCCGCCCAATCTGGTCAGCAGGGTGACAATCCCGATGATCAGGAGGATCACCGCAAAGATGCCAACCATCCCCAGACCCATGATTTCCAGGGAAATCATAAAGTTGGCCATTGCCTGTGCACCAAACATCCGTTTTTCCCTCCTTCCTTATTTCACAAACTGCGGAACCAGATAGAGAACGATTCCGCCCGCGATGACGGACCCAATCTGTCCGGAGACGTTTGCGCCGATCGCGTGCATCAGCAGGTGGTTCTGGTTATCCTCTTTCAACGCCATCTTTTGGATCACACGTGCGGACATTGGGAAAGCCGAGATACCGGCTGCGCCGATCATCGGGTTGATCTTCTCTTTGAGGAAGAGGTTGAGCAGCTTTGCAAACAGGCAGCCGCCGATGCTGTCGAAGATAAATGCGATCAGACCCAGTCCCATGATGAGGAAGGTCTCCCAGGTGACAAACTGTTCTGCCTGCATCGAAAACGAGATTGTGATGCCAAGCAGCAGGGTAATGATGTTCGCAAACTCGTTTTGAGCGGTTTGGGCGAGTGAGTTAAGCACCCCGCATTCCCGCAGCAGGTTGCCGAACATCAGGAAACCGACCAGCGAAACCGACATCGGTGCAACCAGCCCCGCAATGATTGTCACAAGGATTGGGAAAAGGATGCGGGTGGTTTTGGTGATGTTTTTTGGATTGTAGTGCATCCGGATGCAGCGTTCTTTCCGGGTAGTGACCAGCTTGATTGCCATTGGCTGGATGATTGGCACCAACGCCATATAGGAATAGGCCGCAACTGCGATAGCACCCATATATTGGGATTTGAAAATCTGCGAAACCATAATCGAAGTGGGGCCATCCGCCGCGCCAATGATGCCGATGCAGGCCGCGTCTTTGAGGTCAAAGCCGAAGAGCGCCGCCAGAGAAATCGTGAAAAAGATGCCGAACTGTGCCGCTGCGCCGAATACCATCATCTTTGGATTGGAAAGCAGGGGGCCGAAGTCGATCATTGCGCCAATGCCGATAAACAGCAGGATCGGGAGCGCTTCGGACGCCTCAATGGTGGTCTGGAACAGCCATTGGATGATCCCCTGCGCCTCAATCCCACCCTGTAAAACCTGATCGAGTACGCCGGTCAGCGGCAGGTTCACCAAAATGGCGCCGAAGCCCATCGGCATGAGCAGCGCGGGTTCAAACTCTTTGGCAATCGCCAGATAGATCAGAAGCCCGCCGATACCATACATGACGATCTGCTGCCAGGTGACCGACATGATTCCGGATAGTAAGAAATCCATTTGATTTTCCCCTTTCAACTTGACTGGATTGTTTGCCTCTATTGAGCGTGGGAATGCTGAACAGGAACCGCCGGAGATTCCTGCTGTTTCCCCTCTTGTAAAAGGATGCCCAGTTTTTTTCGCGATAGAAAAAGACCTGCGTTCCACTTCAATGAAACACAGGTCTTGCCATTTCAAGTTAAACCATGGCCCATCAGAGCCAATGCTGTTGATTTAACTGCACACAGCTAAGGTGTGCCGACTACTCCCCCGGACTATCCAGTTCACTTTGACGCTCCTACTATAGCATACTACCAAAAAGCTGTCAATCTTTTCAAGCCAGTTTCCTGAATTTTTCTTCAAAGGCCGATAACAGACGGAAACTCAGAGAGATGTGAGATAGAAAAATCGCAGTCGGAAGTGGGCGTCCCTCCATCTGGGCAATACCAGCAGGTCGTGATTCCCGCTGCCCGTCCGCCCCGCATGTCAGAACTGAGGGAATCCCCAAGCAGAATCACCCGCTCCCGAGGCGGGTTTCCGATCCTGCGCAGCACTTCATCGAAGTATTCCCGCCGAGGCTTGGAATACCCGATCTCCTGCGAAACGAACATCTCGCGGATATAGGGCCGCAGTTCGGAACGGTTGAACCGGTTGGTCTGGATTTCCAGGATGCCGTTGGTGACGATGTAGAGCGGCAGGGATTCGGACAGGATGCGGCAGAGGGAGAGCGCCCCGTCCCGCAGAAAGGCCCCTTCTCCGAGTGCCCGGCTGTAATCCCGGTTGAGTGCGTCCGGATCGAGCGGTAGTCCAAGCGCGTGGGAAAGCTCGGCGAACCGTTCTATCCGCAGTTCCGACTGGGTGATCTCTCCCTGCTCAAGCCGCTTCCACTGCGCAAGGTTGATTCGGGAATACAGTGGGACGACTGCATCTGCATCCGGAATCCGGTGCAGCTCACAGAGACGGCGTATCGCGGCATCTTCCGCCCTTCGAAAGTCGAAGAGGGTATCATCCGCATCCATCAGGATGACACGGTAGTTCATTTGGACAGCTCCTTTTCTTTTTCAAACAGCCTCCAAGAGCGGGGCGAAGGTTCTGGGCCGGGATTCCACTGCCCGACGTGCTTGGCATGGCGGCGTTGGGAGACTCGCCGGACATAATCGCGGGTAATCGCGAATACCTGGTTGGAGAGGAAGAGAACCGCGATCAGGTTTGGAATGGCCATCAGCCCGTTGAAAGTATCTGAGAGACTCCAGACCAATTCGAGATGTCCGACACAGCCCACAGCGGTCATCCCGATAAACAGCAGCTGATAGATGCCGACCAGTTTTCTGCCGAACAGGTATTCAACCACCCGTTCGCCGTAGTAGGACCAGCCAAGGATCGAGGAAAATGCAAAAAATGCAATCGCTATGGCAACAAACAATCCTCCTGCCCGTCCGAATGCTCCTTCAAATGCTTCAATCGACATTCCTGCACCTTCCGCGCCGGAAAGATGCGTGCCCGAAACGATGATTGCGAGAGCGGTGATCGTACACATAACGATCGTGTCGGCAAACACTTCAAAGATCCCCCACATCCCCTGACGCACCGGCTCTTTCACATTGGAGGCCGAGTTGACGATGACTGAGCTGCCCAATCCCGCTTCGTTGGAAAAGATCCCGCGCGCCACTCCATACCGGACAGCGCGCATCATCGCATAGCCGCCTGCACCACCGCCTACTGCCCGCAGGCTAAATGCCTCCTGAAAGATTGCGGAGAATGCATCGGGAAGCCGGTCTCGATGCAGCCAGAGAATCGCCGCTGCGCCCGCGGTGTATACAACTGCCATCAGCGGGACGCACCGTTCGGCAACCGATGCGATCCGTTTGATCCCGCCGAGTACGACCAGTCCACAGAGCAGGGCGACAACGATGCCGGTCGAAAGGGGAGCGATCCGTAAAGCGGACTCGAGTGCACCAGCGATCGAATTGGCTTGAGTCATATTTCCGATTCCAAAGGCAGCGAACATACAGAAGAGTGCGAACAACACAGCCAGCCATCGGCAGCCCAATCCACGCTCGATATAGACCATTGGACCGCCGACCCAGGCACCTCGTTCATCCCGGTAGCGGTAGTGGTTTCCGAGGACGTTTTCGGCGTATTTGGTCATCATTCCAAAGAATGCGGAAACCCACATCCAGAAGATGGATCCCACGCCGCCTGCGGCGATCGCGGTTGCGACCCCGACAATGTTTCCGGTGCCGAGCGTCCCGGCAAGTGCGGTCGAAAGCGCCTGAAATTGTGAAATCGAGTGAGGGTCCCGCTTGTCATGCACCTCTTGGTCAAGAAAAATTGCGACAAGCGTTTCCCGCAGCAGCAATCCAAAATGCCGTATCTGAAAAAAACCGGTGCCGGAGGTGAAATAAATCCCAACCAGCAGCATAAACCCGACCATCGCCGGCCCCCAGACAAGGCCGCTCAACAGGCTGTTCAGGTCAGTAAGTGTCCGAAAAAATCCCTCCATTAACCAGTCTCCTTCGATATCAAAATCATACCATCCACCTCCCGGAAAGTCAATCGGAAAGGCGCTTGGAAACGAGTTCGAGCGCTCTGTGATACGGTGGGTGAAGGGGGCGGCGCATTCCTACGGAAGTTCCTACCGCTGTTAAGCAACCCTCTGCGATCGTACTGTCGCAGACTGACGATGATTCTTTTCAGCGTTTCTGATGATAGGATGATAGGCTATTTATATGCAGAGAATGGAGATAGCCATGACATCTTTTATTAGCTATACTACGAAATAGATAATCTAGGCCCTGTCTGAACTCTTATGGTTTATCCGATCGGCAATCGACACAGAGGAAAATCCCATATCAATTCAAAGTGAAATGTGCGCTGTCTTTTTTTGATAGAAATTACTTGACAAACTATATTATACATCATATAATATAGGTAAAGACAATGCTATACATTGTATAATATTATTTATAGGAGTGGTTGCATGGTTTTTCAGCTTGGCTCGGCATTGCTCGATGCCTGCGTACTTGCAACGCTCAACCGGGGAGATGCTTACGGCTATGTCCTGACCCAGACAGTCAAATCGGTTGTCGAGGTTTCGGAGTCGACGCTCTATCCGGTTTTGCGCAGGCTGCAAAAGGACGGTGCGCTGACCGTTTATGATGAACCGTTCAATGGGCGGAACAGGCGATACTACCGCCTGACCGACATTGGCAGGGAACGATTGGCGCGGTATGTTTCGGAATGGGAAACATTCCAGGAGGGCGTGGACAAACTGCTTTTAGGGGGTATCGGGGATGACCAGGAATGAATTTATGTTTCAGCTGCGCACCAAGCTCAAACGGCTGCCGCAGAGCGACGCGGAGGATGCGGTCGCCTATTATCAGGGCTACTTTGACGACGCCGGCCCGGAAAACGAACAGGAGGTGATCAAGGAGCTGGGGTCCCCGTCCGAGGTAGCGGGCAAGATCATCCGGGAGTTTGCGTTCAAACAGCTCGAAAACCAGCCGGACAGCAAAAAAGGAATGGGGCCCATCGGCTGGGTGGTGCTGATCGTCCTTGCGTCGCCAATCGCCCTGCCGGTTGGGATCGCGATCCTGGCTGTATTTTTCGCGGTTATTGTCTCGGTGCTTGGGATTCTCCTTGGGTTGGGGGCCGCCGGGCTGGTGGCCGCGGCAGTGGGTATATTTTCCGCGGTCGTGGGGATGACGAGCCTTGTATCCGACCCGGCCAGCACGCTTTATTATGTGGGCAGGGGGATGATTGCGCTGGGTTTCGGCGCGGCAATCCTCTGGGTGGCCTGCTGGCTGGCACGTATGGCGGTAGTCGGGATTTCCCGCCTGACGGCAAAATGGATGAAACGGAGGTCTGACAAATGAAAAAGTCGGTAAAAGTATTTTGGAGCATGTGCTGTGCGCTGGTGGTGATGGGCGGCGTTTTTACACTGGCGGGGATCCTGCTGGGGATGGACGTTCGCGCAGTTTCCGAGACGTTCCATATTGATGAACAGAACCTGGAAGCGTTCCAGGAGATCGACATCGCGGTGATAACGGCGGATATTGAGGTTGTCTATTCCGACCACTACGGGCTGAAAGCCGACCTGAAGGGGAAAGGGCGCGGCAGCGCGGCCAGGACATCGTGGTCTGTGTCGGGCGGAGAGCTGAAGCTGAAAGAAAAAGATAGAAAGACCGGGTTCAAAGATTTCATGGGTGCCGTTACAAACCAGAAGATGGACTGGGAAGGGAAAGTGACCGTCTATCTGCCGCAGGGCGCCGCGCTCGAACAGGCTGTTTTTTCGGTGGTCGATGGGGATATGAATGCAGAGAAGCTGGAGGCGGGGAAGTTTTCCCATGCGTCTGTTTCGGGAGACCTGCATCTGAAAAACTGCCGGTTCGATTCCTTTGAATTTAATACGGTCAGCGGGAGGGCCGACGTGGAGGACTCGAACCTCGGGTATGCCGAGATTGCAGGGGTTTCCAGCGATTTGAACCTGCTGCGGGTGACAACGTCAGAGCTGTCCTGCGATGCGGTTGACGGGGACCTGAAGTTTGTGGGGAAACCGCTCGGGAAAACGAGCATCACCTCGATGTCCGGGGATGTGATATTTGAAATTGACGGGCAGCGGCAGGACTATGAGATTGAACAGGCGGCTTCGTGGGAGGGGCTGTCACGGGTGAAGATCATCGACGGGTCAGGCGGCGAGGAGCAGAGCCAACCCGGCAAGCCCAACCGGATCGAAATTTCGGCAATGAGCGGGGAGGCTGTGATTACATTCCGGTAATTTGTTCACAAATTATACTTGATTTTCCCAACAGGTTGTATTATAGTGTAGTTAGCACTCGAAATAAATGAGTGCTAACTATTTTGTTTTTTAAAACATTGAGAATAAAGGATGGATTGTTTTATGCAGACAAAACAGTTTCAGGCGGAATCCAAACGCCTGCTCGACCTGATGATCAACTCGATTTATACCCATCGGGAAATCTTCCTGCGCGAGCTGATCTCCAACGCTTCTGACGCGATTGACAAGCTCTACTATCATTCGCTGTCGGATGGTACAACTGGCCTCTCCCGCGCGGACTTTGCGATCAACCTTGTGGTGGACAAGGATGCCCGCACCCTGAAGATCACCGACAACGGCTGCGGAATGACCGCTGAGGAGCTGGAGAGCAATCTCGGCACCATTGCCAAGAGTGGTTCGCTGGCGTTCAAGCAGGAGAACGAGAAAAACGATGAGATCGACGTAATCGGGCAGTTCGGCGTCGGGTTTTATTCGGCGTTTATGGTCGCATCCTGTGTCACCGTGGTGAGCAAGCCGTTTGGTTCGGAACAGGCGTTCCGCTGGCAGTCGTACGGCGCGGATGGCTACACGATCGAGGAATGTGAGAAGGAAGGGCATGGCACCGAGATTACGCTGGTCATCAAGGAGAACGAGGGCGAGGAGAGCTATGACGAGTTCCTCGAGCCGCATCGGATTTCGGGCATCGTGAAAAAATACTCCGACTATATCCGCTACCCGATTCGGATGGATATGCCTGCAACCCGCGTCAAGGAGGGCAGCCCGGAGGACAAGCCCGAGTATGAACAGTATACGGTGAACGAGACGCTTAACAGCATGGTGCCGATTTGGAAGAAGAGCAAATCCGAGGTCACCGATGAGGATTACAACAATTTCTATAAGGACAAATTCTTTGATTATCAGGACCCGGTGCGGGTGATCCACAGCAGCACCGAGGGCGCAGCGACCTATAACGCACTGCTGTTCATCCCGGCCCGCGCGCCTTATAACTACTACAGCCGCGAGTATGAAAAAGGGCTCCAGCTCTATGCCTCCGGCGTGCTGATTATGGAGAAGTGCGCGGACCTGCTGCCCGACTGTTTCAGCTTTGTGAAGGGTTTGGTTGATTCGCAGGATCTGAGCCTCAACATCTCCCGTGAGATGCTCCAGCACGACCGTCAGCTCAAGATCATTGCGGGGCGTCTGGAAAAGAAAATCCACTCCGAACTGCTCACGATGCTTAACAATGAGCGGGAAAAATACGAGGAACTGTTCAAAAATTTTGGTCTGCAGCTCAAATATGGCGTCTATAACGAGTTCGGCGCGAAGAAGGACCTGCTTTCCGACCTTCTGCTCTTCTGTTCGAGCAAGGAGAAAAAGCTGGTTTCACTCTCCGAGTATACCGACCGGATGGGCGAGGGACAGAAGTACATCTATTATGCCTGCGGCGAAACAGTGGAAAGAATCGACCGCCTGCCCCAGACCGAGCGGATCAAGGACAACGGCTTTGAAATCCTCTACTTGACCGATGATGTGGACGAGTTTGCGCTCAAGATGTTGCGGGAATTTGGCGGCAAGGAGTTTCGCTCGGTTTCAGACAGTGATCTCGGGCTGGAGAACGAGCAGGAGAAAGAGGAGACCAAAAAGCAGAATGAGGACAACAAAGAGCTGCTTGACTTCCTCAAGGAGTCGCTCGACGGTAAGGTGAAGGAGGTCCGGGTTTCGGACCGGCTCAAGTCCCATCCGGTCTGCCTGAGCAGCGGCGGGGAGATCACCCTTGAGATGGAGAAGGTACTCAACTCGATGCCCGGGTCGGAAGGACAGGTCAAGGCAGACCGTGTCCTGGAGCTGAACCCGTCCCACCCAGTGTTTACGACCCTCCAGAAGCTCTATGCCGAGGATAAGGATAGGGTGAAGGCATATGCGGGTCTGCTTTATGCACAGGCAGTGTTGATTGAGGGGATGTCGCTCGAAGATCCGGTTGCATTTTCTAATGCAGTTTGTGACCTGATGTCCAAAGAATAACAGGATATTTTGGGTCGGCAGATGGTCCCTGGGATAAAAGTGGACTATTTGTCGGCCCTCTTTTTGTGGAATATCACCTTTTTTATCATTTGCTGCAAAGAATCTGTGTCGACTGCTTGCAGGAACTGCATATTTTGTGGTATCTTAATACATGGGTACGTGGGATTGTGGCTACCCTGCGCCTGATGTTTTTAAAAAAATAATTGTTTTTAAAATATTTTATAAGTATTGGAAGTTGGGCAGCGGATTTCAGGTATTCCCCAAAAGGGCAACAGCGCAATAGCAATGTATGGTTCATCCAAATTGGTTTTCGTTTCGTTCCAGTTTATATTTTGATATAGAAGGAAGGGAATCCCATTTGCAGCACATGCAGAAGCAGAAAATCCTGATTGTGGACGACTCCGAGATGAATCGTTCGATTCTGGCGGATATGCTGGGAGAGGAATACGAGATATTGGAGGCGGAAGACGGCGTACAGGCGGTAGCAGCCCTTCAGAAGTATGGAATGGATCTGTCGCTTGTTCTGCTCGACATCGTGATGCCCGAGATGGACGGATTCGGGGTGCTGTCGGTTATGAACAAGCGTCACTGGATCGAGGAAATTCCTGTGATTATCATTTCCTCGGAAACCCGCTCCTCCCATATGGAGCGAGCGTTCGAGATGGGTGTCACCGATTTTATCAGCCGTCCGTTCGATGCGCTGATCGTCCACCGCCGGGTGGTCAACACCATCCTGCTCTATGCCAAGCAGAAAAAACTGGTGGGTCTGGTGGCAGATCAGATTTATGAAAAAGAGCAGCGCAGCAACCTGATGATTGATATTCTCAGCCAGATCGTAGAGTTCCGAAATGGGGAGAGCGGGCTTCATGTCCGCCATGTTCATATTCTATCCGAGCTGATGCTCAAAGAGCTGATGCAGATGTCTGACCGCTATAAGCTTTCCCGGGCGGATATCTCACTCATCAGCACTGCCTCGGCGCTGCACGACATTGGGAAGATTGCGATTGACGAGGCGATCCTCAATAAGCCAGGCAGGCTGACGCCCGAGGAGTTCGAGGTGATGAAAACCCATTCAATGATTGGCGCGAACATGCTGAAAGAGATGCCAATTCACCAGAATGAACCGCTGGTCAGGGTTGCCGCTGAGATATGCCGCTGGCATCACGAGCGGTACGATGGCCGGGGTTATCCGGATGGATTAAAGGGGGACGAAATCCCTATCTCCGCCCAGATTGTGGCGCTGGCGGATGTCTATGACGCTCTGACCAGCGACCGTGTCTATAAAAAGGCGATCCCGCATGAGGAAGCGGTGAAGATGATTCTGGATGGGCAGTGCGGAACGTTCAATCCGCTGCTGTTGGATTGCCTGACCAATTCGGCCGAAACCATCCAGAGGGAACTGAGCAGCGATTCGCCGGCGCGGGCAAGCCAGCGGGAGATGCGCAATATCGCAGACGAGATGGTTCGCCATGAGGAGCTGGCGGCATCTGAACGCACCCTTTATCTGCTCGAGCATGAACGGATGAAGTACAGATTCTTTGCGCAGATGACGCAGGAAACTCAGTTCGAATATACTGTATCACCCGCGATGGCGACTATCACCCCATGGGGTGCCGAGCAGCTGGGGCTGGATGAGCTGATTATGGATCCGCTCAACGACAAAAGGGTTCGCTCGCTGCTCAATGAGGGCGACTGGCAGCGGATGATCGAGACGCTGCATGCCACCACCCCCGAAAACCCGACGGTAACGCATGTCTTTAAAGTCAACCAACATGGAAGATGGAGATGGTCACGGATCATCATCCAGTCGATCTGGTCGGCCGATGATCCACCACAGTATACAGGGGCAATCGGAAAGGCGATTGATATCCACGATTCTCAGGCTAAGATGGATACACTTGAGCGGATGGCTTCCCACGACCAGCTTACCGGCCTGCTGAACCATGCCAGTGCGAAAAAGCAGATCGTGAAGCGCATGGAGTCCAGCCTTGACAGTCAGTTCGCGTTGGTTATCTTTGATCTGGATCACTTCAAATTTTTCAATGATAACTATGGGCACGATTTTGGCGACCGTGTTCTGGTACATATGGCGGAAAAATTGCGGCAGAGGATCCGAAAATGCGATATTGCCGCCCGGATTGGCGGAGACGAGTTTCTGATCTTTCTGGAATATCGGGATGATGTGGAGCCGATTATCAAGCGGATCTTCTCGTTCCTTTCCGGCAACTACGGGAATTTGGACATTTCAATCAGCATGGGGATTGCGGAAGCGTCGCTGCTCGGCGCGGATTATGACTCTTTGTTCCATGCAGCAGATCAGGCGCTTTACATAGTGAAACGAAACGGCAGAGGATACTATCGCTTTTATAATAACATGATGCGGGATGTTCTTTCCCGAATCTCTCCGATTGAAAGCGAAGGAAGGCCGTCGGCTCATCATCCGCACGAATCCGCCGCAGGATCGACTGAAGAGGAGGATGCCAAATGACATTACAGGAATGCTATGCAGCGTTTGGAGGAGATTATGAAGGGGTAGTAGCCCGCCTTCGCAGCGAAAAGACGGTAAAAAAATTTGCACTGAAATTTCTCAACGATAAAAGCTATGATCTGCTTTGCAGTTCCCTTGAGAAGGGGGACTATGGGGAGGCATTCCGCGCATCCCATACCCTTAAGGGCCTGTGTCAGAATCTGGGGTTCAGCAGGCTTCTGGAATCCAGCACCCGCCTCACCGAAGCGCTGCGATACGGCTGGAGCGCGGAAGCTGCCGGGCTGATAGATAAGGTAGCGGACGACTACCGGCAGACTGCCAGAGCAATCCAGCAGCTGGATGAATGAGAACTCTACGCGAAAATAACCTTTTGAGGTGATCTTATTTGAAAAACGAAACGACTCGTTTCCTGAAGACCAGTCTGATTCTGGTGCTGACCCTCTGCGTGGTAACCTTTACGGGTTTGGCGGTTATCATGAACCGGAAAAGTTCGGACACGATCAGCAGGGTGGGGTTGACCTATATGGAGGGGATGAGCCAGCAGGTTTCCCAGCATTTTGCCACGACGATGAAGCTGCGTCTGGAACAGATGGAGGCTTTGGTTGAGATGATCCCGCCTGATACAGCCGCTAGTATGGACAGCCTGCGGGAAGAGCTGTCTTATAATGCGCGGATCAGAGGATTTGTTGAGCTGGCTTTCTATTCCCAAGACGGCAATTTTGAGATGATCTGTGGGGACGGGGTGAAGCTAGCCGATCCGCCGCCGTTTTTACAGTCGATGAGAAACGGTGAGGAGAAGGTGGCGGTAGGTACCGACAACGAGGGAAACCGGATTCTGCTGCTGGGTGTGCCTTCACAATATCCCATGTCAGATGGCGAAGTGTGTATCGCTCTGGTGGCGGCGCTTCCGATTGACTATATCAGGGATACGCTCGCGCTGGAGACCAATGATCTGGTGAACCTGCATATCATCCGCCAGGACGGAAGTATGGTGATCCGGGGAAGTGATGTTTTCCGGGAGAGTTATTTCGACCGGATTCGGGCGGAGTTTTCGACGATCAGCGGCGCGGATGCCGAAGCATATCTGTCCGAGCTGCAGGAAGCGATGTCGAAAAACGAGATTTATTCCAATGTGCTCGAGATCGGACGCGATCGTAGTCATGTCTATTGCACCTCGCTGCCCTATTCCGAATGGTATCTGGTGATGGTCATGCCCTATGGCCAGCTTAGTGAGATGGTCACCGATCTGAGCAGCCAGTGGATATGGATGGTCTTGGGTGCCTGCGGATTGATTCTGGCCGCGCTGATGCTGCTTTTCTGGAAGTATTTCCGTCTGATGCACCAACAGATGGTGGCGCTGGAAGAGGCCCGTGAAAGCGCGGAACACGCGAACAAGGCAAAGAGCGAGTTCCTCTCTAACATGAGCCATGACATCCGCACCCCAATGAATGCCATTGTGGGAATGACAGCCATTGCCACAGCCAACATCGACAATCCCCAGCAGCTTCAGAACTGTTTGAAAAAGATTGCCCTTTCCAGCAAACATCTGCTGGGATTGATTAACGATGTGTTGGATATGTCCAAGATCGAGAGCGGGAAGATGACCCTCAATATGGATCAGGTTTCTCTGCGGGAGGTCATGGACAGCATCGTGAGTATCATACAGCCACAGGTGAAAGCAAAAAAGCAGCATTTTGATGTGTTCATTCATGACATTTCTACTGAGAATGTCTATTGCGATAGTGTACGCCTGAATCAGGTTCTGCTGAACTTCTTGTCCAATGCGGTTAAGTTTACGCCGGAGGACGGTTCCATACAGGTGGCACTCTATGAGGAAGAGTCCCCGAAAGGGGATAAATATGTCCGTATTCATCTACAGGTGAAGGACAGCGGAATTGGGATGTCTGAGGAATTCCAGAAAAAAGTTTTTGAGTCGTTTGTAAGGGAAGACAATACCCGTGTCCATAAAACTGAGGGAACCGGCCTTGGGATGGCGATCACAAAATATATCGTAGATGCGATGGGCGGTACGATTGCAGTGAACAGTGCACCCGGCAAAGGGACCGAATTCCATGTCACTCTGGATATGGAAAAAGCAGAACTTCAGGAGATGGACATGGTTCTGCCTAACTGGAATATGCTAGTGGTGGATGACGACAAGCAGCTCTGTGAGAGCACAGTCGCTTCTCTCGAGTCGATCGGGGTCAACGCGGAGTGGGCGCTGGACGGCGAAAGTGCAGTAGAAATGGTGAAAAAACGCCATTGTCAGCATGATGACTATCAAATTATCCTCCTGGACTGGAAACTTCCGGGAATTGACGGGATTGAAACCGCCCGCCGGATCCGCAAGCATACAGGCGACGATGTGCCGTTGCTTTTGATTTCTGCTTACGACTGGAGCGAGATCGAGGAAAATGCCAGGGGAGCAGGGATCAGTGGTTTCATCTCCAAGCCGCTCTTTAAATCTACGCTGTTTTATGGCCTCAAGAAGTTTGTTGACCCTCTGTGGCAGGCACAGGAGGACACCCTGGAGAGCAGCGAACATTTCAGCGGCAGACATATTCTGTTGGCCGAGGACAACGATCTCAACTGGGAGATTGCGGAGGAGTTGCTTTCTGACCTTGGCCTGGAGTTGCAGCGCGCGGAAAACGGGCAGGAGTGTGTGGAACTTTTCCAGAAATCCCCGCTTGGATTCTATGACGCTATCCTGATGGATATCCGGATGCCTGTGATGACCGGGTATCAAGCATCTGAAGCGATACGGGCGCTTGAACGCAGCGATTCAAACCTTCCGATCATCGCCATGACTGCTGACGCATTCTCGGAGGACATCAAGAAATGTCTGGACAGCGGCATGAATGCGCATGTGGCCAAGCCGATTGACGTTGATGAAGTGGCGCATCTGCTGAAAAAGTATATGAAATAATACAGATTGACAGAGGCCGGTATGCAGCAAATGCACACCGGCCTCTTGCAATTTCAGAGAAGCCATGATAAGATAGAGAAAACTACTGTATATTATACAGTATAGGAGGGAGAATGGTTTGACACAGCAAATGTTTCTGGATGAACTGCGAGCGAGGCTGCGACGGCGGATTCCAGAGGAACGGGTACAAGAGATTTTGGATGACTATCGGGAATATTTTTCCGATGGTCTCGCAGAGGGGCGCGATGAGAATACGCTCTGCAGAGCATTTGGCACGCCGGCTGAGATTGTTTCGGAGCTTCAATCGGAAGGAAGATTCGGCAGTTATGGGCATCAGCATCTTTTCGACCTGATCGTCTGGGGAAGTTTCCTGCTTCTTGCATATCTGACCCTCTTTCCAATCAGCTGGAGCATACTGGAGGCGCCGCGTTTCTTACACTATGGGCTTCTGTTTGTACCGTTGATACAGATCACTCTACTTGGAACCGGTCATGCCAGATCGAGTCTCCTCTCCGAAAAAAGACGGTTAGCGGTTATGACAGGGTGCACGATTGTCCCGGTTCTGATTTTGGCTGGGCTAATCCATGTCCTTTTGCGGGTCGCAGGTGGAGAAAGCGGTTGGCTGCCGTTTGGGCCTGCGTCGTTGGGTCCTATGATGCATCATCTTTTGAAATTTGGAATGCTCATTGTGCTGGCGGCGTGGGGGATTGCCATCGTTTGGGGAGGGCGGCGTATTTTTTGGAGCGCCATGCTGTATGCTGGGCTTTTTTCCACGATGCAGGAGATTGGAGAGATGCTGCATTGGCTTGACGCGCCAGAAGCGATTGCCGGGATGATATTGGAAAGCTGCATCCCGCTTTTGGTATCTGCTGCATTGTCAGCAACGTTGGGACTCCTTTTTTCAACAGCGGGAAAAGGCTTGTTGGATGCTGACATAAGCAGGCAGGCGGTTTTCAACCTGATCGGATGGGGCAGTTTTCCGCTGCTTGCATGTTTGATCTGTCTTCCGCTTATCCGCCGGGATTGGTGGATACCGTCGGTACTTTGTTATGGAATCCCGTTCCTGCCTCTGCTTCAGTGGTTCTGTGTCAAAAAGGGCCGGGGACGGTCAGTCAGGCAGCCCCCTTGGAAAAAAAGCGCAATCATGCTGGCAGGGTGCATAGCATTCCCAATTTTGACCTTGATTGTGTCCAGCTGCATTCCGCTGTGGTTTACCCGAAAAGGAGACGGCTGGATTCCACACGGTTCTGTATCCATTCTGGCGCCGCTCGTAACCGGGCTTGTGGTGGCTGGAATGTTGATTGCATTGGTTGGATGGGAGTGTTCCTTCCTCTGGGGGAGGGAAGGGGTAGACTGGCTGGCATTTCTCGATGCGGGATTATTTGCCGCGCTGTACGAGCTTTCTAAGTTTCTCTACTATTTGGATGATCCGGAAAAGATGCATGGAGCACTATTGGTCTGCTGTAATCCGCTCTGGTTGGGGATAGCTCTGGCAGGATACGCGCTTCTGCGTCAGAAAGGATGGAAAGATGATTGACCGGCAGATGCTCAAAGGAGTGGTAGAAATGGCTCTGCTTTGGCTTGTTGAGCAGCAGGAGCCTTATGGATATGAGCTGCTTCGCCAGATGTCGGAGCGATTTCCGGATTTGCAGGAACGGACGGTTTATGCGATTCTTCGCCGCCTGCATGAGAATGGAGACACTGAAACCTTTACCAAAGAGTGTTCCGGAGGTCCTGTGCGAAAATATTATCGGATCACTGGAAAAGGCCGGGAGCGTCTGCAAGAGATGATTAAAAATTGGAGGGAACTGGAACGAATGATACAGGAACTGGGAATTTAAGTAGAATTATTGTGGCATTTTTCATCCATAGCCGCAGGGATCAAAAGTTGAGGACAAAATTTTAAAATAGGAAAAAAGAGCGCTCTGAGGAATCTCGCAGAGCGCCCTAAAAAATGGCTTATTCTTTTTTTGCAAGCTCTTTCTTGACTGCCTCGGTCAGCAGCGGCAGGATTTTATGTACATCCCCGACGACGCCGAAATCCGCAACCTCAAAGATCGGAGCGCCCGGGTCCTTGTTGATCGCGATGATGATTTCCGAATCCTCCATACCAGCCAGATGCTGGATTGCGCCTGAGATGCCGCACGCGATATACAGGTTCGGACGGACTGTTTTACCGGTCTGGCCGACCTGGCGGTCTTTCTCGACCCAGCCCGCATCTACGCATGCACGCGATGACGAGATCGTTCCGCCCAGAACCTCTGCGAGGTCCTCCAGCAGCTTGAAGTTCTCCGGACCGCCCATGCCGCGTCCGCCAGACACCAGGATTTTCGCATCCTGAATGTCCATCTTGCCCGCAGTTTTCTTGACGATCTCGAGGATTTCCACATTCTTGTGGGACGCCAGGTCTGCAACCTCGAATTTCTCGATCTGCGCCTGAGCGCCGTCTTTGACCTCGCCCTTCTGCATAACGCCCGGACGGACGGTCGCCATCTGCGGGCGGTGGTCCGGACAGAGGATGGTCGCCATGATGTTGCCGCCGAACGCTGGACGGGTCATCATCAGGTTTTTGCTCTCCGGGTCGATCTCCAGCTTGGTGCAGTCCGCGGTCAGGCCGGTGTGCACACGCGCGGAAACACGCGGCGCGAGGTCGCGCCCGATCGCAGTCGCACCGTACAGCACCACCGCCGGCTGCTTGGCCAGAATCACCTGATGCAGTGCGTGGACGTACGGCTCGGTTGTGTAGACTTCCAGCGCCGGGTCGTCCACCACGATGATCTTATCCGCACCATATTTTGCAAGCCTTTCGCACAGCGGCTCCACATTGTGCCCCAGCAGCACCGCGGTCACTTCGGTGCCAAGGTCGTTTGCCAGCTCTTTGCCCTTGCCGATCAGCTCATAGGAAACGCTGGTGATCTTGTTGTCTACCTGCTGCGCAAATACAAATACGCCTTTATAATCCTGTACACTCATGTTACCACCATCTTTCCTTACAGTATGAATTTCTCATGCAGCTTCTCGACCAGGAAATCCACCGATTCCTGCGCGTCCAGATTCACTACGGTGCCTTTGCCCTTGAGCGCCTTGGTGAACGACTTGAACACGCGGGTGGGCGAGCCTTTCAGGCCGATGTTGCCATCCTCGACATCCAGGTCCGGACGGGTCCAGATGGTAACCTCTTTCTCCCGGTAAGCATCGAAGATGCCCTTCGGGCTCATGTAACGCGGCTCGTTCAGCTCGGCCAGTGCGGTAATCAGGCAGGGCATCTTCGCCTTGATGACGTGGTAACGGTCCTCGTACTGCCGCTGAACCTCGACATATTCGCCTTTGACAGTGATCTTCTCCGCATAGCTGATGTTAACCAGGCCGAGATGCTCGGAAATCTGCGGGCCAACCTGTGCGGTATCGCCGTCGATCGCCTGACGGCCGGTGATAATCAGGTCGTACGGCAGCTTCTTGACTGCCGATGCCAACGTCGAAGAGGTGGCCCAGGTATCTGCGCCGCCGAATGCGCGGTCGGTCACCAGAATCGCCTCGTCCGCGCCCATGGCCAGCGCCTCACGCAGCGCCAGATCCGCCTGCGGCGGGCCCATCGAAATGACAGTCACCTTTGCGCCGTTCTCGTCTTTGATCCGCAGCGCTGCTTCCAGCCCTGCCTTGTCATCCGGGTTGATGATGCTCGGGATTCCTTCACGGATCAGTGTACCGGTTACCGGGTCCAGCTTGACCTCGTTGGTGTCCGGAACCTGCTTGATGCATACGATAATATTCAATGCTTTGCGCTCCCTTCTCTTATTTCAGCATTGCGCCGGCGATGACCATGCGCTGGACCTCGCTGGTACCCTCGTAGATCTCGGTGATCTTCGCGTCGCGCATCATCCGCTCGACCGGGTAATCACGGGTATATCCATAGCCGCCGTACAGCTGTACGCACTTGGTGGTGACTGCCATTGCGGTCTCTGCCGCGAACAGTTTCGCCATCGCCGCCTCGGAGGAGAAGCGCTTTTTGGTGTCTTTCGCCATGGCCGCGCGGTAGACCAGCAGCCGCGCCGCATCCACGCGGGTTTGCAGGTCCGCAAGCTGGAACTGGGTGTTCTGGAATTTTGCCAGCGGGCGCCCGAACTGCTTACGCTCCTTGACATATTTGACCGTCTCATCAATCGCACCCTGTGCAATGCCCAGCGCCTGTGCCGCAATCCCGATCCGTCCGCCGTCCAGCGTGGTCATCGCAATCTTGAAGCCCTCGCCCTCTTTGCCCAGCAGGTTCTCTTTGGGCACGATGCAGTTTTCAAATACCAGCTCGGTGGTAGACGAACCCCGGATACCCATTTTCAGCTCTTTTTTGCCGATGCTGAAGCCCGGGAAATCCTTCTCGACGATGAACGCCGAAATCCCGTGGTTGCCCTTGCTCTTGTCGGTCATTGCGAAGATCACGTATGTATCCGCCTTGCCGCCGTTGGTGATGAAGATTTTGGTCCCGTTGAGGACATAGTGGTCGCCGTCCAGCACCGCCTTGGTCTGCTGGCCCGATGCGTCGGTTCCCGCAGCAGGCTCGGTCAGGCCGAATGCGCCCAGGTGTTTGCCCTGCGCCAGCGGCACCAGATATTTCTCGATCTGCTCCGGGGTGCCGAACTTGCGGATCGGCTCCGCACAGAGCGAGGTGTGCGCCGACACAATAACGCCTGTCGTACCGCAGACCTTCGACAGCTCTTCCACGCAGATCGCGTAGGTCAGCGAATCGCAGCCCTGGCCGCCCTGCTCCTTGGTGAACGGGATTCCAAGAAAGCCGTATTTCGCCATCTTTTCCACCGTCTCACTCGGGAACCGCTCTTCCTCGTCCACTTCCTGCGCCAGCGGTTTTACCTCTTTTTCCGCGAAATCACGGAACAGCTGCCGCGCCATTTCCTGCTCTTTGCTCAATACAAAGTCCATATACGTTCCTCCTGCTATATTTTACTTCCCGATCACAGCCGAAGCAGGTGCAAAGGATCGCTTTGATCCTTTGCAGGCCCATGGCATCCATTGCGGAGGACTGCCGGCAACGGCCCAAAACCTGCGGGGTGTCAGCCACTTCAAAAGATGGAGCGCGCAGACATTACCGATTGGTGTAATCGTAGAAGCCTTTGCCTGTTTTCCTGCCGAGCATACCGCCGCGAACCATCTTGCGGAGCAGGGGATGCGGACGGTATTTCGGATCGCCGAATTCAGCGTAGAGAACCTCCATGATTGCGAGGCAAACATCCAGCCCGACCAGGTCGCCCAGCTCCAGCGGCCCCATCGGGTGGTTTGCGCCCAGTTTCATTGCAGTATCAATGTCCTCCACCGAAGCGACTCCATCCGCATAGATGCCAATGCCTTCGTTAATCATTGGGATCAGGACACGGTTGACTACGAAACCCGCCGCCTCTTTCACCTCGACCGGCACTTTACCGATCTCTTTTGCAATTGCGAAGATTTTTTCCATTGTCTCGGGGGTAGTCTGGAGACCGGCGATCACTTCCACCAGCTTCATGACAGGGGCGGGATTGAAAAAGTGCATTCCGACCACCGGACGGTCCAGCCCTTTGGACATCTCGGTCAGCGAGAGGGAAGAGGTATTGGACGCGAAGATCGTCTCGGGTTTGCAGATCCCCTGCAATTTTGAGAACAGTTCTTTTTTCAGATCCATCCGCTCGAGCGCAGCTTCCACAACGAGGTCACAATCGGCGACCTTATCATTCAGCCCAGTCGTAATACGGCCGAGAATGTCGTCCATCTTGGCCTGCTCCATCTTGCCTTTTGAAACCAGTCGGGAGAGGTTTTTCTCGATCCTCTGCTTGCCGCCGGCAGCAAATTCCTCTGAGATGTCGCAGAGGACAACCTCATATCCATCCGTAACTGCGAACGCCTGCGCGATACCGGAACCCATCGTTCCCGCGCCGATTACTCCAACTTTCATCTTCGGATACCTCCTGATTTTTCAAATTTCACCGTTAACGGTTCAAGAATGCGCCTGGTTTGCGTTTTTCGAGGAATGCAAGCATGGCATTATGCTGGTCCTCGCTCTCGAAACAGGTGCTGAACTGGTCGGACTCGACCTCCAGCGACCATTGATTCCCTACATCCTGTCCGCGGTTGACCGCCATTTTGGTTGCACGAACCGCGATCGGGGCATTTGCGGCGATCCGCTCCGCCAGCTTGACCGCCTCTTCCATCAGGCTTTCCTGCGGATAGACATGGTTGACCAACCCGATCTGGAGCGCAGTGTTTGCGTCGATCCGCCCTGCGGTGTAGAGCATCTCTTTGGCCCAGCCAAACCCGACGATACGGGCGAGCCGCTGGGTGCCGCCGAACCCGGCGGTGATGCCAAGGGAAACCTCCGGCTGAGAAAAAACAGCATTGTGAGACGCGATGCGAATATCACAGGCGGATGCAAGCTCACAGCCGCCGCCCAATGCGTATCCGTTGACTGCGGCGATGACCGGGATCGGCAGGGTGGTAAGCGACCGGAAAACACTGTTGCCTTTTCGGCTCCACTCTTTGCCTTCCTCGTGGGTCATTTCACGCATCATAGCGATGTCAGCCCCCGCAACAAAGGCTTTTTCTCCCCCTCCGGTGATAATCAGGCAGCGGGTTTCGTCAATCAAGATGTTGTCGATCGTTTCAGCCATCTCATCCAACACCTGTGCATTGAGCGCATTCATCGCCTTTGGACGGTTGATCGTCATGATCCCTACAAAGCCTTTTTGCTCATACTTTACAAATTCCACACAAATCCTCCTAAAAAAATACTTCTCACACATACGCGGCCCAAAACCGCCACACATACAACAATGTCCCGGAACCGGTTCCGGAAGAAATGGGATGTAGGCCGCCGTTCCCGGCGGCCTGCTGGAAAAATCCTTATTTGATATTTTCGACAACCGCCGACACACCCATGCCGCCGCCGACGCAGAGGGTAGCAAGGCCCTTACCGGCTTCACGGCGTTTCAGCTCATAGAGCAGGGTAACCAGGATACGGCAGCCGGATGCACCGACCGGATGTCCAATCGAGATGGCGCCGCCATTGACATTGACCTTGGCGGGATCCCATTTCAGGTCCATGCCAACGGCCAGTGCCTGTGCCGCGAATGCCTCGTTTGCCTCGATCAGGTCCATATCCTCGATCTTGAGTCCGGTCTTTGCAAACAGTTTTTGGGTAGAGGCGGCAGGGCCAATGCCCATGTATGCCGGGTCGACACCAGCGGAGGCACCGCCGATCCATTTCGCCATCGGCTTGATGCCCAGTTCAGCCGCTTTTTCAGCGCTCATGACGACGATCGCAGCCGCACCGTCATTGATGCCGGAAGCGTTTGCAGCGGTGACAGTGCCGTCCTTCTTGAATGCGCCCTTGAGCTTTGCAAGCCCTTCAACGGTCACACCGTCGCGCGGGAACTCGTCCTTATCGAACATCACGGTCTCTTTTTTCACCTTGACCGGCACCGGGACGATCTCTTCATCAAATTTACCGGCTTTCCGGGCAGCTTCACATTTCTGCTGGCTCTGCGCGGCAAACGCATCCTGCATCTCGCGGGTGATGCCATATTTCTCGGCGACATTCTCTGCGGTGATGCCCATATGGTAGTCATTGAACGCATCCCAGAGCGCATCTTTAATCATTGTGTCAACCAGCGTGCCGTTGTTCATGCGGTAGCCGTAACGCGCCTGCGGCAGCGCAAACGGAGCCGCCGACATATTCTCCATGCCGCCTGCAACGATGATATCCGCTTCACCGGCTAGGATCATTGCAGCCGCCATGTTGACGCATTTCAGGCCGGAGCCGCAGACGTTATTGACAGTCAGTGCAGGGACGTCGACCGGAACCCCCGCCTTCACTGCGGCCTGACGTGCAACGTTCTGCCCCAAAGCGCCCTGGAGCACGCAGCCCATCAGCACCTCATCGACCGCCTCCGGCTTGACCCCGGCGCGGTTGAGCGCTTCCTTAATCACGATAGAACCCATCTCCGCCGCCGGAACATTCGCCAGCGAGCCGCCCATTCTGCCGAGCGCGGTACGCACAGCGCCAACCAGTACTACTTCTCTTGCCATAATAAACGCCTCCGTTATTTATTTTGGTCTTCCACTTCTTCAACCCCGCTCACAGGCGGTGAATTACTAGCCCAGTATACACCAGTTTCGCACAAATTGCTAGAATCCTTCCGTTTTTCCGCAAATTTTCCTGCAAAAAACACAACCTAATGCAGTTTTTTGTCTCCTGTATCGGGAAAAGCAGGAAAAACGCATTTTTTCCTGCAAGTACCAGCCCTGTCAATCCCGCTGTTTGAAAAGCACCAGATCCACCCGTTCGTCGGTGATCTGTACCGAAGCGCGGTCGATCATCTGCCCAATCAAATGCAGTTCGGAGTCCTGCCCGCCCCCGTTACGGTTAGAGCCTGCGAGCTGCCAGAAAAATTCCTCCAGGCTTTGGTCCCGTTCGGATTCTTCCACCTGTAGAAAGCGTTCAAGGTCGTTGACCCGGGCGCGCTCCGAAGGGCTGTATCCGCTTGAAAAGTGCAGTTCGCATCCGTTTTCCAGCCGCAGCAGGTTAATCCGTATCCCCTGAGAGCCGACACTAAAGAAAAAATAAGTCAGCTCATCCATAATTCGGGTCATCTTTTTGATAGTCGCATTCATCCCTACCACTTCCTTTCCTGTTTTTATCGCGAAACAGCGAAGCGCTGCTTCCTGAACCATCCAGGGGCTGCCTGAAAGCTAAAATGATCGTCCGGTTTACAGTTTTCAAGCAAGCCCTAATCACCATCTTCTTTGCGGAATGCCTCGATCAGCGGCAACAGCACCATACAGACCAGCCCCGCAGCAAATCCGTTGTTGTAAAGATTCAATCCGCCGTGTAGAATGTTGGTGTTGAGCACGACCGAAGCGTGCAGGATTCCCGCAAGGATCCCCCATTTCCAGCCGTACTGCCCAGAGATCGGGGCGAGCCCGGTCGAAAAAAGGGCTGCCAAAAGCACGCTGGGGGAATCCAACTTCCAGACCATAAAATAAGAGCTTATGACCACCCCCGCCATCACTGGGACGATATTGCGCATATGCTTACCAAATGCACCAAATCCACAGATGGTCAGGATACCGCCGATTGTCGGACCGTTGAGATCACCACCGACCAGCAGCACATAAGCGGTCGCGAAACCACCAACCACTCCCATGTTAATCAGCACGAGGGGGTAACCGTCGAGCAGGATGAAGTCCGCCACCGAGCGGCCAGTGTGGCGATGGATACGGGAAAAACCGGAAAAGCACTTCCCATTTAGCCAAAAGCCGGTAAAAACCATAATTCCAAAGAGTAAAAACAGGAAGATTGAAAACGGCAGGTTATACCCGGTGCTCCAAACCATCCGGGAATCAAACTCATGTCCGAAGGATTTGAACAGGGAAGCGAGCACCATGCCGATCAATCCGGCAGTAAAGCCGACATTATAGAGATTGTATCCCTGGTGCACCCGCAAGGTATAGGCGGCGAGCGGCGGCAGAACAAACCCGATCAGCAGACCGATCAGACAGCCGATAAGATAGCGAAAAAGCGGGGTGCCATTCTGCCCGATCGAAGCGATCTCGGTGACGACCGGAGCGAGCGCTGTTCCGAAAAGGGATATGTAGATATAACGGGAAAAAGGCTCTTGCTTATAGAGAGAGTAGAGGTAGCCCCCGATGATGATAGGGAAGATGTTGCTGATGTCTTTACCGAACAGGGAAAAACCCGCCATCAAAAACAGGCAGGCCACACTGATTCCGGAAAATGGGACCTTGGCTATCCGAAGCAGAAAAACCGAGATGAGCGTCACCAGCCCCGCATTGACGAATGCCGCGCCAACTCCACCAATCAGCATGGAATCGGTAATTAAGACTGCCTGCGTGGTGACGATCTGATAAAGCCCGATTGCGATCTGCCAGGGCGGATCGCACAGGAAGCCATATCCGATCAGCAAGAGGGAAAAGATGAGCATGGTGGATTGGATGAAATCGCTGGGATGTTTGGCATTGTAGGTTAAAGAACGCCGCAAATCCACACCTCCTGTAAGCAACGGCCGTACTGGTTGTCGGGTCAGTATGTGCTGATTTTACCATATTTTTAGAGATACGCCAAGGTGTTTTTTGGTAAAATTACAGGATTTCATCAGGTTTTCCCCAGAAATTGATTTCCACATCTGGGGCAGGTGATGCTTACCTTTCCGCGGCCGCGTGGAACACGCAGCTTCTGCCCACAGTTGCGGCATTTAAAATGGCGATGGGTACGGCAGTCCCGCAGGTTATCGGTCATCCGGTACCAACGTTCACGCATGGGGAACCAGTAGCGCAGGAACTTCTGGTTTTCTTCATGCCGCCGCGTGATATTGCGGGAAAACATCCGCAGGTAGCAGAGTACTAACAGAATAAACGACAACCAATAAAAAATCCGGATTCGCAGAAGCCTGCTGACCAGCAAGAGCGCAATACTCAAGACCAGCATCGCAACATTGAGCTGATCCGAACCATATCTTCCGTACATCATCCTTCTAAGCCAGTTCATAATCGTCCTTCTTTCATTTTACATTCCATGTTCAAAATACTACCATAAAATCCACAAACGATCAATGTATCCGATGTGAACAGTGTGAACAAAAACCAAATAAAAAAATCCGAAAAGGGAAGTCTTAGGAGAGAATCAAAAAGGGTGAACAAATAAAATATAGCTGCTGTTTCCAGAAACAGCAGCCATAAAAATCGTTCAGTATCTATCAGCAAAATTAGTCGCTGACATAGGGCAGCAGACCAAGATGACGGGCGCGCTTAATCGCAATGGTAAGCTGACGCTGATGGCGCGCACAGGTACCGGTTACACGGCGGGGAACAATTTTTGCACGTTCGCTCAGGTATCTTCTCAGGCGCGGGACATCCTTATAATCGATCGGGCCGAGCTTATCGACACAGAACGAGCAGACTTTTTTTCTGCCTTTTCTGCCGCCGGAGCGGGGACCTCTGTTTTCTCTCTCGAAAGCCATAATCACAAACCTCCTTATACGGTTTCTTCAGTGTGCCGCGGAAAATGCGGGGGAGAATACTCTAGTTAATTAGAACGGCAGATCGTCCGAATCAGCAGGCATCTCGGCAAAGTCGCCCACATCACCGCTCGAATAGGAAACAGCGGGCTGAGGGGGAGCCTGTGTTGGCGCAGGAGTACGATAATCCTGCGGTGCGCCCGCACTGGCATTTTTGGATTCGCCGAACTGCACATTATCCGCGACCACTTCAACCGCCTTGCGCTTATTGCCGTTTTTATCCTCATAGAGGCGGGTCTGAATCGAACCCTCCACAATAATCATCTTGCCTTTGGCAAAATACCGCGAAACAAATTCCGCGCTCTGCCGCCATGCAACGATGTCGATAAAATCAGCCTGACGTTCCCGGTCCTTGGCGTAGTTGCGGTCGATCGCAATGGTGAACGAACAGACCGAAATGCCGTTTGGGGTCTGTCTCAGTTCAGGATCGGCAACGAGACGGCCCATCAGGATCGCTCTATTTAACATAGCCGTACACCATCCTTGTCCTTATGCTTCCTCCGCCTGGGTTGCTTCCTCTTTCGCAACGATCAGGCTGCGAAGAACGCCGTCCGTAATCTTGTAGATACGGTCAAGCTCTGCAGGGAATTCTGGGGACGAGGTAAACTCAACAACTACATAATGACCAACCGTCTCGTCGTTGATCGGGTAGGCCAGTGTGCGCTGCCCCCAGGTATCCACCTTGTTGATGGTCGCATTGTCGGCGATCAGAGTGTTGAACTTCTCAACCAGAGCGTTCACCGATTCCTCACCGTTCTTCACACTGAATACCATGACAGTCTCGTAATTTGCTTTCAGCTGTGCCATTTGAACACCTCCTTTTGGACTTTAGGCCCTGCCTCGAACGGACAGAGCAAGGATGTTGAAGTTACAGGACATGATCCCGTGACTAACCAGTAAATTATAGCAGAAGCGGAAAGGTTCGTCAAGTGCCAGTGGAGGAAAATTCGACGTTTTTTCGAAAAGGCCACTCTAAAAGCGTTTTTCGAGAAATGGTAGGTTGACAAGATATGCTGTTTTTGCTATAGTAATTCTAAAATTGAATAGTTCATTTTTGAATAATAAGGAAGTGAATCTATGGACTTTATAAAGGGGATTGAACTCCCCTATAAAATTCTGCGGGCCTATGGACAGATCTGCAAGGGAATCTGCAAGAAGACGCAGATTCCGCAGACTGCTTTTGACATCCTCATGTTTCTTGCAAACAATCCGAACCTGAATACTGCGCGGGATATTGTGCAAATCAGAGGCATCAAGGCCAATCTTGTTTCGATCAATGTGGATCGCCTGGTGAATGAAGGGCTGCTGGAGCGAAGGCCTGCGCCCGGAGACCGCAGGAAAACGATTTTGGTCTGTACCGAAAAAGCCGCTCCTTTTATAGAACAGGGACATATCATTCAAAGCCAGTTTTTGGAGCAGCTTTTCCAGGGCATTGATGCGGCACAGTACCAGAATTTCCTTGGAACATTGGACAGGATTGATCAAAATACAACGAACATGATGAAGGGGAAGATGTGATATGGAACTGCTTATGACAATCGCAGTGACCTTTTTTGCCGGTATGGGCGCGGGCCTCGGGACCGGCTTTGCGGGGATGAGTGCCGCTGCCGTAATCAGCCCCATGCTTATCAGCTTTCTGCATATAGAGCCCTATATGGCGGTTGGAATTGCACTTTCGTCTGATGTGCTGGCGAGCGCAGTATCCGCCTACACCTATAAAAAGAATCAAAATCTGGACATCAGAAATGGATTCCTCATGATGTGCAGCGTTTTATTGTTCACCGTCGTTGGGAGTTATGTTTCGAGCCTGATCCCTTCTGCGGCGATGGGGAATTTTTCAATATTTATGACCTTCCTTCTCGGCATCAAATTTATTGTGAGACCGGTGATGACCACCAAGGAAGCGATGAAGCGGACAGCCCCCGGGAAAAGGGCGGTTCAGTCGGTTGCCTGTGGAATCCTCATCGGCTTCATCTGCGGGTTTGTCGGAGCGGGTGGCGGCATGATGATGCTCCTGATACTGACCTCCGTTCTGGGATATGAGCTGAAGACAGCCGTCGGCACCAGCGTATTTATCATGACGTTTACCGCACTGACTGGTGCTGTTTCCCATTTCCGGATTGGCGGCTCCCCGGACTGGTTGGTTATGGCGTTATGCATACTTTTTACCTTCCTGTGGGCCAGAGTTGCGGCAATCTTTGCGAATAGGGCAGAACCAAAGACGTTAAACCGGGCGACCGGGGTCATTTTGGTTCTTCTGGGACTTGCTATTTTTCTGTTCAATCTTCTGTAAACGCAGGGAATTCGTTTTGTATCTTCGGCAAAGAAAGCGTGAAACACGTTCTCAGCCGGTTTCAAACAGACGCGAATAAAAAGAATCCGGCGTTCTGATCGGTTGTGACAGTCTGCGCGGTCTTTTCGCTACAAATTTACAGGGTTTTTTAGACAATTCATAGTTTATTAAACAAATTGGAAGCTGATTCGTGTAAACTGGTATCGTTAAGTATCTTGTAATGGAGCACACTATGTTTGGATATGTGAAGCCCTTTAAGCCGCAGATGCGGGTTTGTGAATACGAAACCTACAAGGCGGTTTACTGTGGACTGTGTAAGCAGCTGGGCCGCACATACGGCCCATTCTCTCGGCTCACCCTCAGCTATGATTTTACCTTTCTTGCGCTGCTTCAGATGTCACTCCAAGACAAGCCGCAGGATTTTTCGCTTCGGCGGTGTATGCTGAACCCACTGAAAAAAGCGCCGTGTTGTGAAGAAAGCGGGGCTTTGGAGTTCGCAGGGGGGGCCGCAATGCTGACCCTCTATTTCAAACTGCTCGACAATTATAACGACGGCGGGTTTGTTCAGCGGTTGGGTTCTCTGGCCTGCAAGCCTTTGGTATGGTTTGCCTACCGGAAAGCGGCGGACGTCTATCCCGAAACAGCCTCAATCCTCTATGAGACGATCAGCAGGCAGAGTCTGATCGAAAGCGAGCGGTGTGACAGTGTGGATCAGGCGAGTGAGCCGACCGCCCTTGCGCTTTCGGGGCTTTGCGGGCAGCTTTCGGAGGAACCCGGCTGCAAACGGGTGCTGCTGCGGTTTGGGTATCTGCTGGGGCGGTATGTCTATCTTGCGGATGCGCTGGACGATCTGGAGGAAGATGTTCGTCAGGGCAGCTACAACGCCTTTCTGCTGCGGGAGCATCTGGATGCTATCCCCTCGGACGAACAGCTCGCGGCCATCCGGGAGAACGCGAAAGGCTCCCTGTTCCTCACGATCGCCGAGCTGGAAAAAACATATGACCTGCTTGACTTGCAGTATTATAAGCCGATCTTGGACAACATTGTCTATTTGGGGCTTCGCGATACCGTTGAACGAATCTTGTTGCCAAAGGAGACGAAACGCAGATGACAGATCCTTATAAGGTCTTAGGGGTTTCCCCCACTGCAACGGATGAGCAGGTGAAATCTGCCTACCGGGAGCTTGCTAAAAAGTATCACCCCGACAACTATGTGAACAATCCGCTCTCTGACCTTGCGGAAGAAAAGATGCAGGAGATCAATCAGGCGTACGATGCGATCCTTGCACAGCGCAAGGCCGGGCAGGGCGGTTCCACCTATGGCGGCGGTGGCTATACCGGCGGCTATGGCGGCTCATCCCAGTTTGCGGACATCCGCAGAATGATCAATGCGGGAAGGCTCGCCGAGGCACAGGAACTGTTGGACGGGGTTTCGGCCGGCAGCCGGGATGCAGAGTGGTATTTTCTGAAAGGCAGCATCTACTATTCCCGCGGATGGCTGGACGACGCGCTCCAGAGTTTCCAGAAGGCGTGTGCAATGAATCCCCAGAACAGGGAGTATTCTGCGGCTTATAACCAGCTTCTCTGGCAGCGTCAGACCGGTCAGGCCCGTTATGGCCAGGGCGGATATACGACGCACATGAATGCTGCGCCATGCAGCTGCTGTGATATCTGTGCTGCGCTCTACTGCGCCAACTGCTGCATGGATTGCGGCGGCTGCTTCTAAAGCCTGGTCAAAAAATCGGAACATCCTTTTTGAAACAGGCTTTGGTTTCTATCCCATCCCGCTTTGGAGGCACTCTATGAAAAAAAGTACACAGGTTGCAATCGGCGGGCTCTCCGCCGCGGTCTGCCTGCTGATGCTGTTCATGACCGGGTTGATCCCGTTTTCTTCCTATGTTTTTCCCGCCTTTGCGGGGATTGTCCTGATTGCCGTTTCAGAGGAGAATGGTGTTCGGACAGCTTTGATGGTTTATCTCTCGGTTTCTTTGCTTTCCCTTTTTTTGATCCCTGACCAGGAAGCAAAGCTGTTGTTCATTCTTCTGCTGGGCTATTATCCGATGATCCGCCCGGTATTCCAACGGCTTTTTCGCCCGTTCGCCTATCTGGCAAAGCTCGTACTTTTTAATCTGGTGCTTGTAGCATTTTATTATATCTGCCTCTATGTGTTTGGCATCCCGGACCTTCTTGACGGCTGGGGCAGTTTTGGACAATATGCCACATATATTGTCCTAGGCATGGCAAATCTCACCTTTTTGATGTATGATTCCATGCTGACCCAGGTACTGCGATTCTATGTCGAGTGGTTTCGGCCCAAAATCCTACGCAAAATTTTTTAAGGCAGGTGTTTTTATGTCGGTCAGATACAGGTCGCGCTCCCGCACCAATCTGTTCCTTGTTTTGGTACTTTCGCTGTTCTGTATTCTGCTGATCGGATTCGGCGTATTTCTTTTTTTTAGAGGCGGGATCGACAGAAACGAAATCCAGCGGATCTATCAGGTGGAGGGCTTGGACCCCGCCGCCAAAATCGGCAGGCTTCCTGGCTCTGAAAACGTGGGGCAGCCAGCCAGTGAAACCGATTTCGTGTATCAGCTCAATACCGCCCCGTCCTTTACCAGGAACGGGAAGGATGGGGAACTGCTGATTGGGAATCCGGCTGTCAATCAGTATCTGATGGTGGTCGAAATCCGGCTGGAGGGCTCCGAGTCGGTTTGTTACCAGTCCCAGTTTATCGCCCCCAACCAGTACATAGAAAAGGCATCCCTCAAGCTGATCCCAGGCTCTCCTGGAGCCTATCCCGCGACCGCTTACATCAACGCGGTCGACCCTCAGACGCTCGATCTGGTCGGGACGCTGGAGACGCCGGTAACCGTCACTATCCAGGAATAAACAGCTCCGCGCCCTGAAAAGGCGCGGAGTGCTCTTTTTATGTTCTGTTTTTTCGACCGCTTGTTCTTTGGATTTTGCAGCGGAGTGGCGCACATCTAGAGCTGCTGTAATATTTTTCACACAGGTATCTATTCCCCTGCTTGATCCACTGTCATGCCGGCTCAGATTTTGCCTGTTCGCCGTATGTGTGCACCTTCCCGATCACATAAGAGGAGATGGTGACAGTCACAAGCGAGCAGGCAATCTTGCTCAGCGGGAGATAGCTCAGAGAGAGCGCCAGAACGGTGAGGTCTGTGGAAAGGTACGCGCGGGAGATCGGGATTCGGGTGAGATGGGAGATCACCAGCGCGAGCGCGTCGTCCCCGCCGGAAGCGCCGCCCCTGCGCACCACCAGCCCGACTCCCAGCCCAACAAAAAGCCCTCCAACTACCGCAGCGGTCAGCGGGTGTCCGGAAAGATCGGGAAGAAGCGGTGGAAACCGCTCATAAAATGCGTAGGAAACCGCAAAACTACAACTGGCAACGAGTGCGTACCGGGCGAACGAGGTCCCCAGAAACCGAAATGCAAGCAGATAACAGCTCACGTCCATCAGGAAACCGCTGATAGATGGGGAAATGCCGAACCAGTGGTGAAGCAGCAGGGTCATCCCCAGTACACCGCCTTCGGTGATCCCACTCGGGCTGTGCACGTTATAAAGCCCAAACGAAAGAATGGAAGCGCCGAGCACCAGCGGGCCATAGCATCTCAAAAGAGATAATGCCCGATTTGGGGAACGCATGATAACAACTCCTTTTTGGTTTTCCTGTCTTTGTTCCGCTGACAGTATTCTGAGATGAAACCAAAAATCAGGTTTCCTGCCTATCATACCACAGAATTTTTACTTTGCAACATAGGCAGAATACGGGTTCAGCTCCAAAATCTGATTGACTTTTTTAGCAGTTTCACCTATAATAGAAAAAGTGCCGTATTGCGGCAATTGGCGCGCCCACAGCTGTGCGGCGCGGTGCAAGGAGGATTAAGCAGATGAAAAAAGTTGGCAAGCCGATGTTTTTCGTGGTTGTCGCGGTTATCGTCCTGCTTACAGCGATGTCGTTCTTTGGGCTTTCGTACAGCTATGGGGACAACAAGACCACGTTCATCAAGGGCGCGGGCGATATACGCTGGGGCATCGATATCCGGGGCGGCGTGGATGTAACATTCAGCCCGCCGGACGATTATGACGCGACCGACGACGAAATGGCTGCCGCGGAATCAATCATCAAGGTGCGTCTGGTTTCGCAGAACATCACCGATTCCGAGGTTTATACCGATTATAATAAGGACCGCATTATCGTTCGATTTCCCTGGAAAGAAGGGGAGAGCGACTTCAACCCTGAAACCGCTGTGAAAGAGCTGGGGGAGACAGCGCTTCTGACCTTCCGGGAGAACACCAGCGGGCCGGTGATCCTTGAGGGTAAAGACGTTGAAAAAGCCGAAGCAGGGATCAATCCGGAGAATAACGAATATATTGTCTCGCTCAAGCTGACCAGCGAGGGTGCGAAACTGTTTGCGGACGCTACCGGGCGCCTGGTCGGGCAGAAAATTTCGATCTGGATGGACGATACCATGATCTCCGCACCGAACGTCAACCAGCAGATTCCGAGCGGGGAAGCGATCATCTCGGGAGGCTCCGGCCAGTATGCATTCACTGCGGAGGAGGCCAAATCCCTTGCGGACAAGATTAACGGCGGTGCGCTCCCGTTCAAGCTCGAGACCGAGAACTTCTCTTCGATTTCCCCGACCCTTGGGATGGGTGCGCGTGACGCGATGGTTATGGCAGGGGCGGTTGCATTCGCTCTGGTTTCGCTCTATATCATTGTGCTCTACCGCCTGCCGGGTGTGGTAGCCTGCATCGCGCTTGTTGGACAAGTTGCCGGCTCGGTAGCCTGCATTTCCGGTTTCTTCGGGAATGCCCCGTCGTTCACCCTGACACTGCCGGGTATCGCGGGCATCATCCTCTCGATCGGTATGGGCGTGGATGCGAATGTCATCACGTCGGAGCGCATCAAGGAGGAGCTGAAAAACGGAAGAACCCTGGAAGGCGCGATTGATTCGGGTTTCCAGCGCACCTTTGCAGCGATTTTTGACGGCAATATCACAATGGTGCTGGTGGCTGCGGTGCTGATGGGCGCGTTTGGACCGCCAAACAGCATTCTGGGCAATCTGTTCAGCCCAATTTTCCGCTGGTTTGGGCCTTCCGCAACCGGCGCGATCTATTCGTTTGGTTATACCCTGATTGTCGGCGTGATCTTCAACTTCCTGATGGGGGTCACCGCTTCCCGTCTGATGTTAAAATCAATCTCGAAATATAAAGCCTTCCGGAAACCCTGGCTGTTTGGAGGTGAGAAGTGATGCGTGATATTGTAGGACGCAGAAAGCTCTGGTTTACCATTCCCTGTGTCGTGCTGGTGGTTACGCTGGTCGCCTCTCTGGTGTTTGGCGTAGAGCTGGACATCAACTTCCGGGGCGGTTCGCTGGTAACCTACTCATTTGAAGGGTCGGTTGACAAGGGCCAGTTTGAGGACACGATTCAGCAGGCTTTTGGCCAGCAGATTTCGGTGCAGGAGCAGCAGGATGTCGTGACCGGCAGGACCAACTATGTTGCGAACCTGTCGGTGAAAGAGGGGATCAGCCCTGACCAGCAGATTGCGATTACCTCCGCACTTCAGGAGAAGTTCCCGGACAACAAGATAGAGGTTGTCTCGACCAGCAATGTTGACCCGGCGATCGGGCGGGATTTCTTCGTCAAGTCCATGGTAGCAGTTGCAGCAGCAGCTGTTTTGATGATCCTGTATATCGCCTACCGGTTCCGCAGGATGGGCGGATGGTCGGCAGGTGTATTCTCGGTGGTCGCCCTGCTCCACGATGTGATGTACGTGTTTGCAGCGTTTGTGCTTTTCCGGTTCCCAATCGGGGACAGCTTTATCGCGGTAGCCCTGACCATTTTGGGCTATTCGATCAATGCGACTATCGTGGTCTACGACCGGATTCGTGAAAATAAACGCTTGCTCGGGAGTAAGGTGACGGTTGACGAGGTAGTCAATGTCTCGATCAACCAGAGCCTGACGCGTTCGATCAATACAACGGTTTCAACCGTGATTGCGATGGGAACGGTCTGTGTCATCTCGGTCATCTATCATGTGGAATCAATCCTCGTTTTCTCGCTCCCAATGCTGATTGGCATGGTTGCGGGCGCCTATTCGTCGGTTTGCCTTGCCGGTCCTCTCTGGGCAACCTGGCAGAACTATAAAGCGGCGCAGAACAAACAGAAATGAAACTGAGAACAGACCGCCGGCACCCACGGCGGTCTGTTTTGACAGAATAGAGTGGAGGATGTTATGGTTGCCGGAATTTCGACTGCCTCATACTATCCAGAAGTACCGGAATTCGCTCTGAAACGGATGGCGGTTCTGGGGGTAAAAGCAGCGGAGGTTTTCATTAACGCGCCAAGCGAGCTGGAAAAGCCGTATCTGCGGGAGCTGCGCAGAATTGCGGATAGGGGAGGGGTGCGGATCGTTTCGATTCATCCGTTTACCTCGGAAATGGAACCGCTCCTGTTTTTTTCCGCATATGAACGGCGTTATCAGGATGGTCTGGAGCTTTACAAAAAATTTTTTGAGGCGGCAAATCTGTTGGGTGCTGACCTGCTGGTCTTTCACGGGGACAGAAGGCAGACACAAAGAACGGTTGAGGAATACTGTGAGCGGTTCCAAGGGGTGATGGAGGCCGGAGAACGGATGGGTGTTACGGTTGCGCAGGAGAATGTGCCGCGTTGTGCGGCATGGAATCCCGCATTTTTCCGCAGTATGGCACACTGCCTGCCGGAAGCACGCTTTGTGCTGGATGTCAAACAAAGTGTGCGTGCAGGTTTTTCCGTCTCGGAAATGGCGGGCGCGATGGGAAGGCAGATCGCCCATCTGCATATCAGTGACCGGGACGATGCCAGCGACTGTCTTACCGTCGGAAGCGGCAATTCTGATCTGGTCGGATTGATCGCACAGCTAAAATCGCAGGGGTTTGATGGAGCGGTGATCGAGGAAGTTTATCGCAACAGCTATGGGACCTATGGGGAACTGGAGGCGAGCTACGCACTGCTTTTACAGCTCGCGGATGGGAAAAAGCCGGAGAGCTTTGGCTATCTGAAAACATGACATGCCAAACCATCGGTGGGCGCACAACCCCTGTTCTGTGGAAGAAGTTCGGTCAACAGGAAAAGACCAGTTTATTTGTCCCCTCCACATTTCAAATGTGAAGGGGACAACCATGGTTTTTATCAAATGCGGCATGACCATTTGTGGTCATGTCGTTTTGTCTTTCCAGGAATGCTTTTTCTGCTTCGCGTATCCTCGGAAAATGACAATCATCCTTCCTTTTTTCCAGCAGAGAGGATGCCGAAAAAAAGAGAAAGGTGGGCAGGGGTCAAATCCCCTCAACCGCCTTGTCGAATCTGGGGGCAAGGCCAATCTTATCCGCGCCGAGATGCACCTGAAACTGATAGATGTCATGTCCCGGGAAATGATTTGCCTCAATGATGATGGGGCCTTTCTCGGTAAGTGCGACGTCCCAAGCGATATAGCCCAACTCGGGAATCCGCATGGCGGCTTGTTTGACCAGCTCGGCTGACTCTTTGCAAAACGGGATCTTTGCCCCAACCAGTGCAACGCCAGTCAGCGGATGGGTGTAATAGGCTTTCCCATCCTTATCCGCTCCGGGGGTGCAGATTTCGCCGGCTTCCATGTCGACAATGACCGCCATTCCTCCACTGTTAAGGTTGTCCACCCGTTTTCCGTTGCCAATCCGCATACTGAAAAAGACCAGATGGACTGTATCATGGTTTTTGATGGTTACCAGCCGCAGTGTATTGACCGAGAGCGGATAGATATGGCTGACCAGTGGATGCTGCACAATGAAAGCCTCCACCAGATATTGCCCGCCCTGCATCAGCATTTCGTAAAGCCCTACGATCTCACTTTTTTCCGACTGCTCAATGAATTCCACGCCACGTCCGCAAGTGCCGTCGAGTGGCTTGGCAACCATCTGGGAATGTTTTTTGCAGAACGCTTCGAACCCCTCTTTCCCGCAGACACGCAGATCGACCCAGTCCCGCCCATGGAATCCGTCAAACCGTTTGAGAAACTCGACCTTGTCCTCGAGCAGATGCCAGTTTTCCCGCGGGTTCAGAAGGCTGACATACCGGTTATTTACCCCGCGGGTGATGTAGGTGGCGCGCTGGGCAGCAGTCAGGGTGTAAAACTCGAAGACCAGATAATCCATATAACCTGCCTGGTATCGAAGGCCGCAGGAGATGATGTCGGCCAGGACCGCGAGTGTATTTTTTCCGGTCCGTTCATGGACAGTCTTAGCAGTGCGCACCATTGCGCCGTAGTCCATCCCGGCAATCCGTTTTATGATATATGTAAATTTAGGCATAAATTCCAGTCCCTTCAAACGCTATTATGTGAAACTGCCCACCTGAAAAATAGGCGAGTCGTTTTCCCCCTGCGCATATTATATCCTGTTTTTCGACTTTTTTCAACCGGCTGTTTTTTGGATGCAGTAATCTGGCTTGTTCCATGCACCTAATACATGTAAGGCAAATTCCTACAACGACAAAAAAGATAGAAAAGAGGTTCTTTCCATGAAAAATTTTTGGATTGCAGCAATTTCCCTGATGGCAGCGGTCTCGCTTGCAGCGTGCGGGGCATCCGCTCCCGCCGCCTCGTCATCCCCGTCCTCTGAAGCAGTTTCTTCTGGGGTGGTCTCTTCCGAGAAGGCGTCTTCCGAGTCTACTCCGGAAGAATCGGATGCATCTCCTGATTCCCAACAGCTCGAGAAGATGAGTGCTCCCCGTTATGTCGGAGTAGTGGACGATTTTGCGGTCAATGATGCTGGGGAGACGGTACTTATCATGAAGCCCTCCCACGGCGGAGACGCCAATGGGAGCCTCAATATCGCGCTGACCAAAGATACCTCTTACACCATAGAGGATGGCGCGCTTGCCAACGGTGCAGAACTGGAGATTTTTTATGTCCTGAATGAGAAGAATGAGGCCGTTGCGGTACAGATTAACGATACAGACGAGGTTCCGGCCGGCAGTGATGAGCTTCCTGATTTTGATATGGAGGAATCGGTGAGCTACGACGGCGTTGTTCTTTCTGTTTCTTTTGATCCTTCGAACCCCAAAGAAGGTTCGATTGAGATGACGGATTTTGATGGCCAGATGCCCTATGTCTTTCACTTTAATGAGGAGACTACGGTGGAGGGAATCGACCTGAAGGAAATCCAGCCGCAGACCAAGCTGCATATCGAGCACAGCCAGATTTCTACCCGCAGCCTGCCGCCGCAGAGCAATGCGTTTTCGATCTCTCCTTATCAGTCAGACGCACAATAAACCACAGAAATAATAGCCACAGGGGCGGCAGCATTTCGAGCTGTCGCCCCTGTTAATGATCCTGTTTTATTCTAATGATTGCATCGTGCTCCGGTATCGCTGCATTTCCTCTTCTGATACCGTATTGATGATGTTCTGTAATTCCCGGATGATAAAACTGCGTTCTTTTGGCAAATATGCGGCAGTGGGGTAAAAATTAGATTTGGAGTTTGCAAACAGATGGGTTCGTATCTGCAAATTTTGAATCAGTATCTGCAACTCTTGAATACGCTCTTTTTCTTCAGCAGGCGTGAAAAGACCTCGCTGCACCATATCAAAAAATTTTGTTTTTGGGAAGATGGTAAGTGAAGTCACAGAAATAAAGCGTGGATTCAGCTGATTGAACAGCCTTGCGCTGTTTTCCGCACTCCGAAAGCAGGAACCGTTTCCAGCTAATCCGGTCATATATACAAAATAGTATTCAATTTCTGCTTCCTCCAATTTCCTGCATTGCTCTAAAATATCCTGTGCAGTATACCCCTTATTCGCCAGCAGAAGGGTTTCATCGTCTCCACTTTCTACGCCAATACTCAGCCCGTTTACCCCCATGGCCCGCAGTTTCCTCAACTGCCAAGGTTCTTTATTTTTAATATCACGTATGCTGGCAAACATGGCAATCGTCTGGCACTTAATCAAATAGTCGCGGACTGTCAGCAGGTATGGTTTGAGCTGTTCGTACCCCAATGCAAATGGATTGGCACCTGTCAAAAAAATTCTTCGTGCATGGGGCTGATATTTTTTGATTTCCTCGAGATCCGCTTCAAACTCCGACAAATGGGATAGCCGAAATGGCTCCTGCGCATATAGATTGCAGAAGTGACATTTCTGGTAGGTGCAGCCGGAAGTTAGTTGGATGATGCAGGAACTGGCTTCATAATGCGGTCGCCATGTCCTTTCAGTGAAATGCATCGGCCCACCTCTACAAATGGCGGAGATTTTTGCGGTAATTTCGCAATTCCTCTTCACTCACACGTTCAATAATCTCGTTCAATATGGACAGGATTTCCTGCTTATCCTCTGGCAGCCTGCCTTGAACGGGTATCGGGTTGGAAGCGCCCAACGCGCCGAACCAAACGGGAATGTCCAGATGCTCCACCAATGTTTTTAATTCTTTGTATTTTTCGATTTCGGTTTCTTCCTGCCAGTTCCCTTTTTGCATTTCCGCGTAAAGTTCTGAATCGGGATAAATCGTCAGCATACTTGCCCCAATGATTTGGGGATGCAGTTGGTTGCAGATCCGCGCGGTCGCTTCCGCACCGGCTTCCCCTTGGCCTGAGCCGGAAATCCCCGTGAGGTAAAAGAAATGGTAGTGGATTCCCGCGTGGTCCAGCCGCTTGCACTCGGTTAGAATATTTTTTGACAGGTAACCCTTGTTCATAAATTCCAATGCGTTGTCATCGCCTGTTTCGACCCCGATTGTCAGATAGTCATATCCGGCATCATGCAGCTCTAAAAGCTCCTTATCGCTTTTCAAGGCAACATCCGTTATCCTCGAGAAACAGCCGATACTCCTGTTACCTGGGAAATGGTTCTGGATGCGCTCTGCGATCTCGATGAGCCGTGAGGTTTTCAGCACAAACGGGTTTGCCCCAGTCAAAAAAGTCCGGGTTATCTGC
The DNA here is from genome assembly GCF_000403395.2 of Anaerotruncus sp. G3(2012). Lineage (GTDB taxonomy): Bacteria > Bacillota > Clostridia > Oscillospirales > Ruminococcaceae > Anaerotruncus. Next base: position 129,943 of record NZ_KE159674.1, read on the forward strand.
CTGTCTTTCCATAACTGCAACCGTGATTCGGCTTCTTTCAGATCGTCCTCTATGACCTCAAGCGGCGACATCCTGAATGAAAACGGCAGATCATCATAGAGTGTGCAAAATTTACACTTGTGATGGGTGCATCCTGCGGTAACTTCCAGAAGCAGGGAGGATGCTTCATATGGCGGACGCCATATCGTTCCAGTATAGTGCATAAAGATCGCTCCTTTTGTTGGTTTTGTGGTTCAGAATCGTCCGGATCAACTCCTGTATCTCAAACATATCTCAACATCCCGCGTATTTCAAGTACGGTCTTTTTTTAGCGATAGTATGATTTTGGATACCGAAGCAGCCGAAACAGCCTAAACAGCCGAATCCCATATCTTGATTTGACATCGGCTTTGGGGTATACTTTTGATGGAAAAAGAGGGGGTTTTTATGGCAGAAAACAAATTCAGCGACGAAAAGACGATCGCGCGCTGTGTTCCTATGAGCAGGCTGCAATCGGTCATAGGCGGCAAATGGAAAATTTTGATCCTGTGGTATGTGGCTTTTTATAGAGTGCAGCGGTTTGGGGAGCTGATGCGGCGTCTGGATGGGATTACACAGTCCACCCTGACGAAGCAGCTGCGGGAATTGGAACAGGATGGATTTCTGCACAGGGAGGTTTACAAGGAGATCCCTCCGAAAGTGGAATACTCCCTGACCGCGTTTGGGGAAAGTTTTATCCCAGTTCTCCAAACGATGATGGAGTGGAGCGAGACCTGGTTATGCCCGGAATATCAAAATCCATATCAGAAAAATCCATAAAAAAGAGCGAAACAACGATTGCCGGTTGTTTCGCTCTTTTTTATCAGATTTCCGGTGGAGGGCACTGCAAATAGGTCTGCGCATCCTGCCGAGCCAGTTCGATAAAATCGTTTAGCGCCCGGTTCAGGCGATAGTTTTTGGGGTAGGCCACCCCGAACTGGAACCTCGGGTAGCCGGGCAGATAAAACCATGCAATGTCCCGGTGATTTGTGACGCGCGACTGTGGCACAATAGAAACGCAGACGCCCAGTGCAGCCAGCTGTTGCAGGAAAGAGTTAAAGCTGGATTCCATCATAATCCGTGGGTGGAACTGTTCCCGTTCAAAAATCGGGTCGATCAGCTCGGTGCGCATCGTGGAGCTTTTCAGAGCAGTGGCGAAGGCTTCATCCTTCAGGAGGGAAAGGTCAATGATATTGCAGGGCTGCTGGTCTGCCGGGCCTGCGAGCTGGGCAACCGGATGGCTGCGCTGCACCCCGAGCAGCAGGTTTTCCGCACTCAGCGGGATATACTCTGCTTCATAGATTTCCGGTCTTCCCCCCAGGACAAAGGCAATGTCCAGCTGACCCGTCAGCAGCATATCCAGCATTTCCGGCACCAGAAGCTGGTGGCATTGGATCGAGATACCGGGGTATTTTTGATGGAACGGCGGGTAGATGCGTGCGAACATATCCGAGCTGTGCTCGAAGGTCAGCCCTACATGGTAGGAGCCGGTATGGCAGTTGGCGAGGTCTTGCAGCTGGGCATAGGTAGCCTGCCGCAGTGCGAGCATCTGCTTTGCGGCATCCAGGTAGACCCGCCCGGCTTCCGTCGGCTCCATATGGCGGCGGCGACGGTTGAAGAGCGGGATGCCCAGGTCTTTTTCCAGCTTGAGCAGCTGCTGGTTCAGCGCCGATGGGGTGATGAACAACCCCACCGCAGCATCGCTCATGGTTCCATATTTTTCAATTGCAACTATATATTCCAACTGCTTTAAATCCATTGCCAATCGCTTCCTTCCAGTTTTGCTATAAAAAAACATTGGTGAAAAGATAGAAAAAATAGAGAAAAGTTTATACTATTTCACAAGCAATCATTCCTGTTTTATCAATTTGACAAATAGTTGACAGACTGATTTATGCAAATTGTGTATGGATTCCAGGTGAAGAATATAACTATTAGAAAAACTTAATGAAAAACTAAATTTAATTAACTTTACTTATTTATATGGGAATTTTATAATAAAACCATGACGCAAGAGGAGAGAAACTGTTCAAAAAGCTTGCAAAGCAAAACGAAAACGGAGGAGGAATTTTTTCATGTCATTTTTGAAATGGCTTGACAAGAACTTCGAATATGTTTGCCTGGCATTCTTCCTGGTAATCATGACGGTTCTGTCGTTTGCGAATGTTATCCTGCGGTATTGTTTTAAAAGTCCGCTGGGCTGGTCGGACGAAATCTGCTGCTATTGCCTTGCACTGAGCGCATTTTTCTGCCTGTCCTGTTCCATCCGGCACCGCAGTGCGATCCGGGTGGACACTTTGACGGTGATGCTGCCCAAAGCAGTGCAAAATGTCCTGAATTATGTCTGCAATGCCATTATGATCGTATTTATGGGCTTTTGCATCAAAGGTGGGCTGGAGGTCGCAGCGAACGCGGCAAGCGTCAACCAGAAAAGCCCGGCGTTGCAAATCCCGGTTGCGGGGCTTTATCATGTCATGACCTTCTGTTTTGCCCTCAGTATCTTCCGATTGGTTCAGATCATCATTCTCGATTTTAAGGGTGTAAAGGAGGAAGCATAATGGCAATCGGTTTGTTTCTGCTCCTGCTGGCGGTATTTCTGGTCATTTCTCTGCCGGTAGGCGGTGTGTTTGGACTGCTGGCGATGCTGCCGAACCTGCTTGGCGGCCTCAACTATGGTCCTTCTGATGTTGTGCGCGGCATGTTCTCGGGCATGAACAGCTTCACGCTGCTGGCGGTCCCGCTGTTTATGGTATCCGGCATGATTATGGCGGAAGGTGGCCTTTCCAAGCGTCTGTTCGACTTCTTCGCCTACTTCATTGGCAACAAACGTGCAGGTTTCCCTTGTGCGGTGGTCGTAACCTGCATGTTCTATGCAGCGATTTCAGGTTCCTCCCCTGCGACTGTTTCTGCGGTTGGTGCTATGACCATCCCTTTCCTGGTCGAAATGGGCTATGACCTGGTATTTGCAACTTCGATCGTGACAGTGGCCGGTGGGCTGGGCGTCATTATCCCGCCTTCCATCTCGTATATCGTCTATGCGGCGGCAGCGAATACCTCCCCGTCATCGCTGTTCATCGCGGGCATCATTCCTGGCGTGCTGATCGGCGTTGCTTTGATGGTCTACTGCTACATCTACTGCATCCGCAAGGGTGAGGACCGCGAGAAGCTGATGGCAAACTACCAGTCCATCCGCGCAAAAGGCTTTCTGCCGCTGTTCAAGGAGAGCTTCTGGGCATTGCTGACCCCGGTTGTGATTCTGGGCTGTATCTACTCCGGCATCTGCTCCCCGACCGAAGCGGCGGTGATCTCGGTCATTTATGGTCTGTTGGTCTGTATTTTCGCCTATAAGACATTGCGTGTCAAGGACTTGGGACGGGTATTCGTCTCCGGTGCAAAGACCTATGTAAATATCCTGTTTGTCATCGCGGCGGCAAATGCGTTTGCGCGGGTCATGACCCTGCTGCGCTACCCGCAGACGATCTCCAAAGCTGTGCTCAGTGTGACCGACAACAAAATCGTGATCCTGCTGCTGATGAACATTATCATGCTGGTGTGCGGTATGATTATCGACAACATCCCGAACATCATGATTCTGACTCCGATCCTGCTGCCGATCGCAACCGCTGTCGGTGTGGACCCGGTTCACTTCGGTATCATCATGACGGCAAATCTGGCCATCGGCATGGTCACACCGCCGATGGGGATCAACCTGTTTGTCGCCTCGGGTATGACCAAAATTCCCATGATTAAGCTGGCAAAGGCAACTGTTCCATTCCTGATCGCGTTTATCCTCTGCCTGCTGCTGATTACCTTCTGTCCGCCATTAAGCATGATGCTGGTTTAAGCGCCAGAAAATGCAGAACTCTCTGCGAAATCCAAATGGACAATCTTGTTCCAAAGGGTGTAAAAGGTCTTTGCCTTTTCTATTATACCAAACAAAAGGAGAAAAAACTATGAAAAAAGTAATTGCTTTGACACTTGCTCTTTCTGCCGCTTTGAGTCTGGCGGCCTGCGGATCGTCCGGCTCCTCCAGCAGTGCGGCGGCTCCGGCAGCTCCGGCTGCATCTTCCGCAGCATCCGCATCTACTTCCGATGCCGCGCCTGCGGCCACCGGTGAGGACTACGGAACCTACAACTGGACCGCGGCAATGACGGTTGCGGAGACCACCACCAACTACAAGATGGTTGAAAAATTCAAACAGTTGATCGAGGAAAAATCCGGCGGCAGCATCACTGTGGATATCTATCCCGGCGGGCAGCTTGGCAATACGACCGAGTTCACCGAAGCGGTTGTCGCAGGCTCGATTGACATTGGTACCGGTATGACCACCGACCTGGTGGACTTTGTGCCGGAGATGGGGCTGTTTGATATGCCCAACCTGTTCAGCGATGTACAGCAGATGCGTTCGGTGCTTTCGAGTGACTATGCCGCCAACACGCTGAACAGCTATTGCGAAAATGCGGGTGTGCATATGCTGGGCTACTCGGACGCGGGCTTCCGTCAGCTGAGCACCAATAAGAAGGTAAATTCGCTGGCTGACCTGCGTGGACAGAAAATCCGCACCATGACCAACAACTACCACATTGCTTATTGGAATGCGCTGGGTGCAGCAGCTACTCCGATGCAGTTTACCGAGGTGTTCATGGGCCTGCAGCAGGGCAGCATCGACGGTGAGGAGAACCCTTATATGAACATCGTCGGAAACAACTTCCAGGAAGTCCAGAAGTACATCGTTGAGACCAACCATCTTGGCCACATCATCACCTTCTTCATGAGCAACAGCCTGTACCAGAGCCTGCCTGAGAACACCCGCGCACTGGTAGACGAATGTGCAAATGAAGCGGTTCAGTTTGCCGCAGGCACCGCTGATGAGGAGATCGCGGCCGATAAGCAGGTCTGCATCGATGCCGGCTGCGAGATCCTCACCTTCAGCGACGAGGATATGGCAGCCCTGAAAGAGCAAGCCCAGGTCGTTTATGACATGGTTCGTGAAAATCTGGGGGACGAAAAGGTAGACGGACTGCTGGAAGCGATTGCGGCAGCCTGAAATGGAGCAAAAGGGGCGCGCTGAATCAGCCGCCCCTTTTTACAGTGCAGGATCTCTTTATACAGTCAACATACTTGAAACGGATTCTGGTTTCAAGCAGCGGGCAAATCCCGCAGGCATACTTGTTGACGATGCAATGTAAAACAGAGCGGCCAAAGGGGCTCCCTGCGCGGCTTTTTGGCCACAGGCTTCAAAAGAATATTTTGAAGGGTTTCGTTAGAGCTGGTTTGAAAATAGAGAAATGGACGGGTATTTCGTAAAAAAGTGAGCGGCTGCAAGGGAAAGTGCAGAAATGCCCGCTGTATTTCATGTGCTTTTGACGCGGAAGATACCAATTTTGCAGCAAAAGAGGCTGACTCGATTTTTCAAATGGCCCCCTAGAATGGCTGGACTGGAAAGGAGCATTTCTTTGGACTTTTTAATCAAGAATGGATTGGTCTACGATCCCGCCCAAGCGTGCCTGGAGCGTCGGGATGTGGCGTTGGAAGATGGAAAGATCGCCTGTCCCGATCCGCAGAGAAGCTATCGGCAGGTGGTTGATGCCGACAACTGCATTGTGACCACCGGGCTGATCGACTACCATGTACATTATTTCTACCGTGGCACCGAAAATGGGGTGAATCCGGACGCGAGTTCCTTTTGCTGCGGCGTCACAACTGCGGTGGATGGCGGGAGCTGCGGCGCAGGGTCCTACGAACTCTACCGGCGTACGGTGATGGCATCCAGCGATGTGCGAATCCTGAACTGCCTTCTCGTGGCGTCCGGCGGGCAGGCGACCGATCGGTATCCGGAAAACCTCGATCCGGCTTTCTTTGATGAGGCAAAGATATGCCGCCTGTTCCAGCAGTACCCGGACAATCTGGTGGGGCTGAAAATCCGAATGTCCAACGGAATCGTCGCCAGAGGGCAGGCAGAAACTTCCCTGCGGCGGGCTGTCGAGATCGCCGAAAAAGTGGGAACGCGGCTGGTGGTGCATGTGACCAGCCCTGTGATTCCACTGGATCAGCTGGCGGCAATGCTCCGCCCTGGTGACGTGATCTGCCATATCTATCAGAACCGCGGGGAACATACCTGTCTGGATGCGCAGGGCAGAGTGTTGCCCGGCCTGTTGGAAGCACAGAAACGCGGGGTGCTGTTTGATGCATCCAACGGGCGCAGCAACTATGATCTGGAGACCTGCCGGAAAGCGGTGGAACAGGGATTTGTGCCGGATATTATCAGCAGCGATATCAATACCTCCAGTTGCTTTTTGCAGCCGCTGCACAGCCTGCCGCGCATCCTGTCCAAGTTTTTGGATTTTGGCATGGGCCTGCCCCAGGTGCTTGATGCGGCGACCGCCGCACCCGCTAGGCTGATCGGCCGGCCTTCTCTGGCGAGCATGGCGGAAGGGACTGAGGCGGATGTGTGTATTCTGCGGCTGAAAGAAAAAAAGGTGCCATATGAGGATATCAATGGGAACCGCTTCGAAGGCAGCCGGGTTTTGGTGCCGATGATGACCTTCAAAGGCGGAGAATGCAAATTCTGTCAGGCCGATTTTTGTTGAAAACAGATTCCTGTTCAAATGGCGCCGATGAAACCTTCTGATAAGCCTGTAGAAAAAACACAAGAATACATAGAAACAGAAAAAGGCGGTATGGCCCTTGCATCAGCAGGGCTATACCGCTTCATCTGAAAATACGCTTTTTCTTGACCATAAGCACTTGTTTGCGAAATCTTTTGCCCTGAAGTACATACCATTGCAGGAGAATGCAAAAAATCCTGCATTTTTCATCCGCTTTTACCGATTTCCTCTTGCGTTTTGCAGGAAATTATGCTATTATGAACCTATATGTTTTGAAAAAATGGCCAGGATGATCCTGAAAATCTGTTTCACATCTTAGGGGAAGGAAAACAGGATTGGAAAGAACAGGAAGGGGCTTCTATGAACAGAGATTTATTAACCATTATCAGCCAGATGTCCCCTCAGTTTTCCAAGGGACAGCGGCTGATTGCCAACTATATCGTCAATCATTTTGATAAAGCTGCATTCATGACCGCTTTTAAGCTGGGGACGACCGTGGGCGTGAGTGAATCCACGGTGGTGCGGTTCGCCTCCGAGGTGGGGTTTTCGGGGTATCCGGAGCTGCAAAAGGCGCTTCAGGAGTTGATCCGCAACAAGCTGACCACTGTACAGCGGATGGATGTGACCAGCGATCAGCTGGAGAATGGGAATGTGCTCGCGCGGGTGCTCGGGAAGGATATTGAGAAGATCCGCCGCACCCTTGAGGAGACCAGTGAGCGGGATTTTGCGGGCGCAGTTGACGCGATCTGCTCTGCCAAAACAATTTATATCATTGGCGTGCGCTCCTCCTCGGCGCTGGCAACCTTCCTGAGCTTCTATTTCAACCACATTTTTTCGGATGTGCGGCTGATCAACACCAACAGCCGCAGCGAAATGTTCGAACATATCATGCGGATCGGGGAGGGGGATGTGTTCATCGGTTTCAGCTTCCCGCGCTATTCCAAACGGACGGTGCAGGCGGCGCATTATGCCCGCGCAAATGGCGCAAAGGTTATCGCGCTGACCGACACCGGGAAAGCCCCGATTGCCGATGCCGCCCATTTCCTTTTGATGGCGCGCAGTGATATGATCTCGTTTGTCGATTCGCTTGTTGCGCCGCTCTCAATGGTCAATGCACTGATCGTGGCGGTCGGGCTGAAAAAGCGGGAGGAAGTTTCCCGTACCTACGAGCTGTTGGAACGGATATGGGGAGAATACGAGGTCTTTGAGACCCGCGGGGAGGATCAGGGTGGGCAGTAAAACGGTTATCATAGGGGCAGGAGCGGCCGGGATGGCCTGCGCAGGATTTGCACTGCGGCGGGGCGCAGAGGTCACGCTGCTCGATAAAAACGCTCGTCCGGGGCGTAAACTTCAGATCACCGGAAAGGGCCGGTGCAATGTCACCAACAACTGCTCCCCCGAAGAGCTGATCCGGCATGTGCACACCAATCCGCGGTTTCTCTACAGCGCTTTCCATGCGTTTTCGGCACAGGATACCATGGAGTTGTTCGAATCGCTGGGAGTGCCGCTCAAAACCGAGCGGGGGAACCGGGTATTTCCGGTTTCGGACCAGGCGGTGGATATTGTCAAAGCGCTCAAACGGTTCTGCGGCGACGCACAGTTTTTGCAGAAGGTCCGCGCGATAGAGGTTTTGCAGCAGGATGGCGCGGTCTGCGGGGTGCGGCTGGAGGGCGGAGAATGTCTTCCGGCAGATGCAGTGGTGATCGCTACCGGCGGGATGAGCTATCCGCTGACCGGCTCGGACGGGGATGGTTACCGGCTTGCTGGGCAGCTTGGGCATACGGTGGTGCCTGTACGCGCATCACTGGTGCCGGTCATTACCCGGGAAAACTGGTGCGCGGAACTGATGGGTTTGTCTCTGCGCAATGTGACGCTTACCCTGAAAAATGCAAAGGGGAAAACGGTGTTCAGCGAGCTGGGCGAGATGCTGTTCACCCATTTTGGTGTTTCCGGGCCGCTGGTGCTCTCGGCGTCGGCATATATGGACGGGAACCCGTCCGATTACCGCATGGAGATCGATCTCAAGCCAGGACTGGAAGAACAGCAGCTGGACACGCGCCTGCTGCGTGATTTTGAGGAGGCCCGCAACAGGGACTTTTCCAATGCGCTCGATCATCTGCTGCCCCGTAAGCTGATCCCGGTCGCGGTGCGGCTTTCGGGAATCCCGGCAGATACCAAGGTGCATTCGGTGACAAAGGAACAGCGGCGCTCGTTTGTCCGGCTGCTCAAGGCGCTGCCGGTCACTCCGGCGGGATTCCGGCCGGTCGATGAGGCGATCATCACCGCGGGAGGGATTTCGGTCCGGGAGATCAACCCCAAAACGATGGAATCCAAACGGGTGCGCGGGCTGTTTTTCGCTGGAGAGGTCATCGACGTCGATGGCTTTACCGGCGGATTTAATCTGCAAATCGCTTACGCCACTGCATATCTGGCGGCACAAAGCCTATAATGGAAGCACTTGAAAAGAATTGCGTTGATTCTTTTCAAGCCTGCGGCAAGATTTCTGTAAGAGGCTGATTCCGGCAGCCTTGCTTCAGATTACATAGCCATCAAGCACACGAAACATGCCGGCGGACTGTTGTCTGCCGCTTCAAAACGAGCAGCCTGTTTTTTAATGTGCTGGCTATAGCAATAAAATGACAGTCAGATGGGGGAATGGATATGATCGCAATCGCGATTGATGGGCCGGCGGGAGCCGGAAAAAGCACAGTTGCACGCAAGCTGGCGCACGAATTGGGTTATCTTTATGTCGACACAGGGGCGCTCTACCGGGCAATCGCACTTTATATGACTGCGCACGAAGTGGACATTGATTCGGAAGCATCGGTGGAGCCAATGTTGGGCGGGGTCAAGCTGGAGCTGCGTTATCTCCAGGGGGAGCAGAGGGTATTCCTGAACGGGTACGATGTCTCGGAAGACATTCGGCGTCCGGAAATCTCTTCGGCAGCCAGCCATGTGAGCGCACTTCCGGCAGTCCGCACCTTTCTGTTTGCGCTCCAGCAAAATATGGCGGTGGAGCATGACGTGGTAATGGATGGACGCGACATCGGGACAGTGGTGCTTCCCAAGGCACAGGTCAAGATTTTCCTGACCGCCTCCGCCGAAGAACGGGCACGCCGCCGCTGTGCCGAGCTGACTGCCAGGGGGATGGCCTCGGACTATGCACAGGTGCTCCGCGAGATTCAGGAGCGGGATGACAGCGACCGCAACCGTCCGATTGCACCGCTGCGGCAGGCGGCGGATGCGGTTCTGCTCGATACCACCGAACTGACGCTCGAACAGGTGGTCGCGCGTGCGCAGGATGAGGTGCGCGCGGCGCTTGAAAGGGAGGCGTGCGTGAAGAATGCTTTATAAGATCGGCTGGGCCGTCTGTGAAATTTTAATCCGGATACTCTTCCATGTGGAGATATATGGGCGGGAAAATATTCCAAAGGCAGGCGGCTATATGCTGGTGGCCAACCATCGGACCAACTTTGACCCCCTGTTTGTTGTAGCCGGAGTCAAACGCAATCAGGTCTGTTTTATGGCCAAGGCGGAGCTGTTCAGCAACGGGTTCCAGCGTTGGCTGTTCAAACACCTAGGCGCTTTTCCGGTTGAACGCGGCAAGGGGGATTCTGGTGCGCTCGACTGGGCCCAAACGGTCGTGCGGGAGGGAAAGATACTTGGAATGTTCCCCGAGGGCACCCGTTCGAAGGACGGTAAACCGCTCCGTCCAAAGTCGGGCGCTGCGATGATCGCGATGCAGACGGGGACCGATGTGCTGCCCTGTGCGGTTTGCTTCGGGCCAGAGCTGAAATTCCGCACAAGGGTGGTCATCCGGTATGGCAAGCTGCTCCAAAACAGTGAGCTGGGGTTCACGCCGGGGGCAAATTCTCCGCGTGAGATCAAGGATGTAAGCCGCCGGATCATGGATCAGGTTGTGCAGCTTCTGGAGGAGGGCTAATTTGAGGATCACAGTTGCAAAAACCGCCGGCTTCTGCCCTGGGGTGGAGCGGGCGGTTGAGAAGGTCAAAAAACAGGCGGAGCTGGGGGAGCCGACCTATACGCTGGGGGAACTCATTAACAACCGGCAGATGGTCGACTATTTTGCCGGACTGGGGATTCCGCCGATCCAGTCCCCTGCGGAAAACCGGGACGGGAGGTGTGTGGTGATCCGCTCCCATGGGGTGCCGCGGCGGGTCTATGAGGAGCTGGAGGCATGCGGGTGCAAGGTGGTCGACGCCACCTGCCCGTTTGTGAAAAAAATCCATCACATTGTGGAAGAGCATTCCCGGGATCGTGTAGTCCTGATCGCGGGGGACAGCAGCCATCCCGAGGTGCAGGGGATTATTGGGTTTTGCGATGGCCCTTATATTGCCTTTTCGGACGAAAAAGATCTGGAAACTAAGCTCCCAGAGATTGAAAAAGGTCGCCAAAATGCCTACATATTGGTTGCTCAGACCACCTTTTCCACCGTATCGTGGGAAAAATCTGTAGAAAAACTAAAAAAGGTGTGTACAAAGCTCGAAATATTTGATACAATATGTATTGCTACTGAAAAACGTCAAGCAGAGGCAAAGGAACTTGCTGCCGTCAGTGATGCGATGGTGGTTGTAGGGGGCAGGCACAGCTCGAACACCCGCAAACTCGCGCAGATCTGTGAATCGTATTGCGATACGTTTCTGGTCGAGGACGCCGGCGAGTTGCGAGGGAAGAATCTGGGCGGTTACTCCCGTGTTGGCGTTACAGCCGGGGCTTCTACACCGGCTGGTATAATTAAGGAGGTACATAAAACAATGAGTGAGATTCTAAAAGACCAGGATGAACTTTCTTTTGAGGAGATGCTGGAGCAGTCCTTCAAAACGATATATAACAGGGAGAAGGTAACCGCCGTTGTTACGGGTCTCGCGCCCAACGAGATCTCGGTGGACATCGGTACCAAGCACGCAGGATACGTGCCGCTTGCGGAGCTGACCGACGACCCGAACGCCAAAGTTGAAGACCTGGTTAAGGTTGGGGACGAGCTGGAACTTCTGGTTGTCCGTGTCAACGATGTGGAAGGAACTGTGATGCTCTCCAAAAAGCGGCTCGATGCGATTGCTGGCTTTGAGAAGGTTATGAATGCGGTCGATACCAGCGAGATTCTGGAAGGCACTGTCGTGGAAGTCATCAAGGGCGGCGTCCTCGCGCTGACCAATGGGGTAAAGGTCTTTATTCCGGCTTCGCAGGCCACCATGTCCAGAAACGACAGCCTTGAGGATCTGCTGAAAAAGAAGGTCGAGTTCAAAATCCTCGAAGTCAACCGCCAGCGCAAACGTGCGGTCGGTTCGATTCGTGCGGTTCTGCGCGAGCAGCGTAAGGAGCTGGAGGAGAAGTTCTGGCAGTCGGTCGAAGTCGGACAGAAATTCACCGGTATGGTTAAATCGCTTACCAGCTATGGTGCATTTGTCAACCTGGGCGGCGTGGACGGTATGGTCCATATCTCCGAACTGAGCTGGAACCGGATCAAACATCCGTCTGAGGTAGTCAATGTCGGTGATACGGTTGATGTTTATATCAAGGACATCGACTCTGAAAACAAGAAGATTTCGCTCGGTTATAAGAAGAGCGAGGACAACCCGTGGGAGATCATGAAGAAGGATTACGATGTCGGTACGGTCTGCAACGTCAAGGTCGTTTCGATGACTCCGTTTGGCGCATTCGCGCAGATCATCCCGGGTGTTGATGGCCTGATCCATATCAGCCAGATTTCCAACGAGCGGATCAACAAGCCTTCCGATGTGCTTGAGATCGGTCAGGAAGTCCAGGTCAAGATCACCGAGCTGGACACCGAGAAGAAACGCGTCAGCCTTTCGATTCGTGCACTGCTGGAAGCCTCGGATGAGGAGTCCGCTCCCGCTGAACAGGCAGATTCGGATGTGGTCTATGAGGCAGGCCCTTCTGAAGAATAAAAAATACTTTTGTTGCTAATAAAACGCGCTGCAAGATGTTTTGATACATCTTGCAGCGCGTTTGAAGTAAATACGGTTTTGTATGGATTTGACATTATTGGCATAGCATGATTTTTGCACATTTATAGACATCCCCGCATCCGAGGGTGATCACCAGGTCCCCCTCCTGTGCATGTTCCATGACATACGCCGCGATCTCCGGGAAGGCGGGGAACCAGACCGAGCCGGGGATTTTTTCAGCAAGCTGACCGGTATGGACGCCATAGGTATTTTTCTCCCGCGCCCCCATAATCTCGCTCATCACAACCTGGTCAGCAATTGAAAGTGCAGCCGCGAAATCGTCCATCAGAAGCTGGGTGCGGGAGTAGGTGAACGGCTGGAACACTGCCCAGATCCTACGGAAATCCAGCTCTTTGGCTGCCTTGAGCGTGGCTGCGATTTCAGCGGGATGGTGCGCATAGTCATCCGCAATGGTGACCCCACGCACTTTGCCGAGCACCTCGAACCGCCGGCCTGCGCCGTGGAAATGCCCGAGGAATTCCGCCAGTGCAGTCACTGGGACGCCCGCATGGATCGCCGCAGCACAGGCAGCAACCGCATTAAGGATGTTGTGTCTGCCGGGGATATTGAGGGTCAGGCGGGTGAGGGTGCGCCCATGACAGCGAAGGTCGAACGAGCTGACCACCCCTCCTTCATGCCGCAGGTTGGCAGGCGCGTAGTCGCAGGCTTCTTCCCATCCAAAGGTGATGACCTCTTTGCCGGGAATCCCCTCAATGGCCTGCATCGTGTTTGGGTCGCTGCCGTTGACAATCAGCGTCCGGGAGGTCATCTCTGCAAACCGGTGGAACGAATGGATGATGTTTTCCAGAGAGCCGAAATACTCCAGATGGTCGGCATCCACATTTAGGATCACCGCCACATCGGGGGAGAGCTGGAGAAAATGGTCGGCAAACTCGCACGCCTCGCAGACCATCAGATCGCTTTTTCCGGAACGTCCGTTTCCGCCAATCAGCGGGAGTTTTCCGCCGATCACCGCAGTGGGGTCCAGTCCGGACTCAAGGAGCATCTGGGTGAGCATCGCAGTAACAGTGGTTTTCCCGTGGGTGCCGCAGACACAGATGCAGTTCGCATACTGCGCGGTCAGATAGCCGAGCACCTCCGCCCGCTCCACAGTCGGGATGCCGCTTTGGCGGGCAGCAAGCAGCTCGGGATTATCGTCCATAATGGCTGCGGTGTAGACAATTAAGTCAGCGCCGGCGATGTTTTCGGCGCGTTGTCCCAGCGGAAGAACGTGGACTCCCATGGCCCGCTCGAGCGCGAGGGTGTCGCTCTCGTTATTGTCCGAACCGGAAATCTGAAAGCCCTGTGCCAGGAGGATTTCCACGATCGGGAACATGCCCGATCCCCCAACGCCGATAAAGTGGATGTGTTTTGCATCTTTCAGTAAGGCTCCATCAAACATACGGATTCAACTCCAAAATTTCTCTATAATCTCTTGATCTACTGGTATGTAGTATAAGACGATTTTGTGAAAAAAGCAAGCCTGCACCGGCGGATATGTATAAGATTTGCAGAAATGCCGAATACTATACCATAACGAATCCACAAAAAGTAAGACCATTTCATCATGAGGAGGAACAACATGAATATCACCGATATTAAAATCCGCCGTACCTATCAGGATACCCGACTGAGGGCACTTGTTTCGCTGACGATTGATGGTGAACTGGCAGTTCACGACATCAAAGTGATCGAAGGCCCGGAGCGGCTTTTTGTTGCGATGCCCAGCCGCAGGGATGATAACGGTGTTTTCCGGGACATCACCCATCCGATCACAACTGCGGCGCGCCGCTTGATCGAAGACAGCATTCTTGAAGCCTATCATGAGCATATCTCCCACCAGCAGGAGCAGCCTGAATCCTCGCCGGATGCCTAGAGGGCTGTTTGAAAATCGGAGCCAGGAGGGGCGGCGCCATCGTGTGCACAGGAACTGCCCTGACAGGTGGGCTGTTCTCCAAGCTGGTTTTCTGATCTTTGGCGTGATGCTTTCTGCGGGAGCAAAAATTTCAGGGGAATTTTAACGTTTTTTTTACAACCATTTTTTTACGATCTGGTATAATATATCATACCAGAGTTGTGGTCAGAACGATGTGCAGGCAGAGCCTGCCCCCCGCCCTGGTGGTCCATTCAGCCGCATCGTTTTGCGATTGTGGCTGAATCGTTAAAAAATGGTTGTTATCATGTTAGAGCGCACCGAGGTTATAGCGAGGGAGGAGGCTTATGTGGAGAAAGCAGCAGTTTCTTTTTTGACAGCACTCATACTGCTTGTTTCCCTTTCTATGCAGCCGGTTTTGGCCAGTACGATTCAGGTGTTTGGGGAGGAGGAACCCGGCTCCGGAATTGATCGGACAGCTTCCCAGGGGAACGATCATTCCTCTAATTCTGCGCAGAAGGCCGGTGCACCGGCATCCAGAGGGCAGCGTCTTCAGCCGCCGGAACTCTATGCAGAAGCGGCGATCCTGATGGACATGGACACCGGACAGGTGATCTATGGGAAAAATCCCCATCAGAGGATGTACCCTGCCAGTTTGACCAAGGTGATTACCTGTCTGCTGGCGATCGAGGAGGGCAATTTTTCAGATAAGGTGACCATCACAGCGGAGATGATTGACACGGTCCCTCGCAGCTCCACCCACATTGCGCTGACTTATGGGGAGGAGCTTACGTTGGGACAGCTTGTCAACGCGATGATGGTGGAATCGGCCAACGATGCGGCCAATGCGGTGGCGGTGCATCTGGGTGGATCGCTGCCCGGCTTTGTAGAGATGATGAACCGCAAGGCGGATGAACTCGGCGCGGACGGTACGCATTTCTCCAATCCAAACGGACTGCCGGAGGACGACCACTATACAACCGCATACGACCTCGCGCTCTTTACCCGGGAGGCACTGGCCCATGAGGAGTTCCGGACACTAGCAGGAACGCAGCATTACGAGATTCCGCCGACCAACCTACAGCCGCAGACCCGGCGGATGAACAACAGGCAGTATATGTTTTGTCTGAACGATACCTATCCGGGTGCATTTGCCGGGAAAACAGGCTGGACTGAGGAAGCGGGAAACACCCTGATTACGATTGCCGAGCGGGATAACGTAACGCTGACCAGTGTGGTGCTCAAGTCTAACGGTGTGGCGGACGCCGAATTTATCGACTCAACCAACCTGCTCGACTACGGATATGACAATTTCCATCGGGTATTCATCCCCAAAGATGGGGTGGAGGACCGGAAAGTTGATGGCGGTACGCTGGTCGCACAGGAGATGCCGGTTCTGCTCCCCGACCTGCTTTCTGTCGATCAGCTCAATTTGCAGGTGAATACCGAATCTCCCGGACAGGAAGCGGTTACCGTTCTGGCACCCAAATCGGTGTCCGCATTTATGGAACCGCAGGTGGGCTATTTTCCGTTCCTTCTGGTACCGGATGATCTCCCGGTATCGGCCGAAGGTTCAGACCCGGAATCGCAGAGGGCGGCAGTATGGAGCCATATCAAGTGGGAGCGTCTTGTGCGGAGCCCCGTCGCATGGATTGCTGGTGGGGTACTGTTCTTCCTGCTGGCAGTGGCCCTGCTGGTACGCGGCATCTCGCGGATGCGTTACCGCAGGCGTCAGCGCAGAATGCGGGATCAGCGGATACGCGGCCCCATACAGGAACCTCCCACCGGGACAGTCCGGGTCTACCGGCCAAAGGAGCGGATGGGCGGTCCTAAAAAAAGAAGATAAACGCGGCTGAGGGCGGTTGATCGGATGTCCGATCAATCACCCCAAACGCACAACCCTCATAGGATGGAGCATACTGATTTTGTATCAATCCTATGGGGGTTATTTTATGATACCATATAAAACCTATGCCGTTGTAGGCGGGGACCTGCGTCAGGCTCACATTGCGAATCTGCTCGCTGCCCAGGGCAAGACGGTCTGCGCGCTGCTGCTCGAACAGAATACGACGGTCGATCCTGCCCTGTTTCGGACCGGGCCTGTGGAAGCCATCCTCCACGACTGTGATGTGGTGATCTTTCCGCTGCCGCTTTCGACCGATGAAAAAACGGTTCATGCACCATTCTCCAATCAGAAGCTCTTGCTGGAAGACTGTTTTTCTGCCCTCAGGCCAGATGCACAGGTATTTGCGGGAAAGATCAGCAGTGCGGCGTCAGAGCTGGCGGACCGACACGGAATAACACTCTGCGATTACCTAGAACGGGAAGAACTGGCGGTCAAAAATGCGGTCATTACCGCGGAGGGTGCGCTTGCGATCGCGCTGGAAGAGCTGCCGGTTTCGATATCGGGGCTGAACTGCCTGATTACAGGGCATGGGCGGATTGCGCGGGCGCTGATCCGGATTCTTCGGGGGATGGGCGCACAGGTAACGGCTGCGGCGCGAAAGCAGGGGGACATTGCGGAAATCGAGGCGGAAGGGTGTCGGGCGGTACATATCAACGCGCTTCCCCGTGAGATCGGAAAGTCTGGACTGATTTTGAACACTGTCCCGGCGCATATTCTCGGGCGGGAGGCGCTTGCCAATATGAAGCCGGATGCCCTGTTGATCGACCTTGCTTCAAAGCCGGGCGGGGCTGGCTTCGGATAGGGGCGGATTCCGTCGGATTTTATGGGTTGATCAGGAAGGAATTTTCTGCTATCATGAAGCTTGTAGCGAGGAGATGCAGCCGGCTACAACCAGCAGACCTGCATGGTTATGAATCAGGTAAAGCGTGCTTGTATGCTTTTGTCCGCCGTTCAAAAACAACTGTTTGATGTATACAGGAGGTGGTTCAATGGATCAGGCATATCTGGATTTGAAAGCATGGTTGGAGCAGACCAGGGACGAGCCTCTGGAAGGGATGGACACATTTTTTGACCTGCGTATCGACGAATACGAGGCGCATATGTTGCCGTGGCAGACGAATAAGATTCTTGTCATATCCTGAAACCTCTTGAAAGTATTGATATTCCGGGCCTTGCAGGTGTTTTGCGACATTTTCTCCTGCTCATTCTCTTGGCATATCCCGGCATAAAATAGCACAGCTTTGACCCCGAAAGTAGTAGAAAAGGTAGTAAATCAAGGGTGCTTATCCCGTTTTACTACCCGCCGCTGGCAACCCGTTCCAGCTCCGCCTGCGCGTCCTCAAAGCCCAGGTGGGTGTAGGTGTTCAGCGTGACGCCAATATCCGAGTGACCCATAAGGTATTGCAGCGTCTTGGGGTTCATACCGCTCTTTGCCATGTTGGAACAGAATGTGTGCCTGCAAACGTGCGGGGTGACTTTGGGCATCTGCACCTTGTAGATGCTGTTGTACTTCTGACAGATGTGCTTGAAGTAATGCTCCCAGTGAAGTGCCACCATCGGCTTGCCGTCCTTATCCAAATACAGAAAGCCGCACCTGCCGCCGATCATTGGCTCGGTTTTGGGTTTCGGCCTGTTGACGATGATGCGCTGGAAACACTGGTACACATCGTCCGTCATGGGGATTTCCCGCGTCCCGCTGGAGGTTTTCGTGTCCTCAATGATGTACTCCATGTTCCGCTTGCGCTGAAGCTGGTGATTGACACTGATTTTGCGGTTTTTCATGTCCAGGTCAGCCAGGGTCAGCCCTACAAACTCCGAAATGCGAAGTCCCGTCTTGAACAGGATATAAATGCCGTCGTAGTACCGGGAAAAGTGCTTGTCACCCTTTACAAATTCCAGAAACGCCCGTTCCTGTTTCCTTGTGATCGCTTCCCTTGTCACGCTGTCGTTGACAACGACGGTGGCAAGCTGAAACTCAAACGGATTTTTGCGTATCAAATCATCGTCCACGGCCATCTGAAACGCAGGCCGGACAACGCCCCGAATGGAGTGGATGGAGCTGTACCCCCTGCCGTCCTGCTGTAACTTGATAAGCCAGCACTTGGCGTCGGACAGCTTCACCCGGTCAATGCGCTGTCTGCCGAAGTCCTCTTTCTTGATGATATTGAGGACAAAGTTATAGTTGGCCTCGGTGTTGTGCCGGACGCCAGTTTTCTGGGAGAGGTACTTTTTCACCAAATCCAGAACGGTCATCTCCCCGCCGCGAGGAATAATGGCGTCCTCAATGTCCCGCCGGATTTGCTTCTCCTTTTCCCGCAGGGAAAGCCCGTCCCGTTTGCCCTGGGGTGTGCTGTCCGTGGCTTCCAGCTTCCAACTGTAAACAAACTGGGGCTTGCCTGTGGCATCGATGTATTTGTACGCATATCGTCCGTCCTTGCGTTGGCTCTCTCCGCTGCGAAGAATGCGGTTCTTGCTGTCACGTCGCTTTTCGCTCACGTCTATGCTCCTTTCTGTGAAAAGAGCCTCGGCACGATATAATCATATTATACCATAACCGAGGCCCGATTTCCATATAAATCTGAATGTCTTACAGGAACTTTTCGTAAGGTACGGCGCTTAAATCGACGATAGCTTATCCAAAAACTGCTCAAACCGCTGGCGTTTGATTAGAATTTTTACGCCGTTCTGAATGACAAAACCAGCGTCCAGGTTGCTGTTTACCAGCTTTCGCAGTTTCTTTTCTCCAATTCCGAAATAGCGGGAGGCTTCCTCAATGGTGAGGCAGAATTTGTCCTTTACCGAAATGCCGATTTCCTCGGCCATAGTTCACCAGCCTTTCTTTGAAATGCCCAGGTCCACAGGCGGGAGGAACAGGGAAAGGGTAAGCTGTCCCCCCCAACCGGGGCCGGTTATCAGTTCATGCCGAGAATGGCGCGGATGAGTTTGTTTTCCAGACGGCTTTTCATGTACTCGTCCAGGCAGGCGTGGGGACAGCCGTTTTCGTCGTAGACCGTCCGGGTACAGAGCTTGTTTATGTAGCCCTCGTAGTAGCGTAAGACCTGTTCCACGGCATCGGCATCCCCGGCGCGGGCCGCATCGCTCACCGCCAGCGGCAGCAGTTCACGGCCTTTGTAATTACGGTGCTTCATGGCGCTAACCTCCTTTCCTCGCTGTCAGTTTCGTCCGCAGGACATTCAGCGATTTTGTTCTGCGCCGCTGGACGGCACTCCGGGACAAGCCAAGGGCCTCGCCGATCTCGCTGTCCGTCAAATCCAGAACCAAGCGCAAAATCAAAATACTTTGCTCCTGCTCCGGCAGACTGGCAAAGGCGTCGGCCACCCGTTCATTGCTGATCGGCAGGTCATAGCCGCAGTACGAGAATACATAGCTGTCGCTGGGGTAATCGTCCGCCGAACACAGCTTGTCCATCGCCGTTTGGGGCAGACGCTCCAAGGACATTTCCCGGTTAGCCCGCCGCTTCATTTCCCGGATGTAGTCGATTGCCTCATGCTTCAAAACGGTCTTGCAAAAGGCGTCAAACCTGCACCGTTCGCCATAGTCGCGGGGGTTGGTTTCCATCTTCTCACCCCCTTTCCGTTGGGGATGGCGGTGGTACTTTCCCTTTCCGCTAACAGAGCGTTCAGCGGCACAGGTTTTGCGCGCAAAACCGCTTTCCGCAGAGATAAAAGTGAAGAAAAATTTTCGGGCCGCAGAAAACGACAAAAATCGCCCGGCAGGTCAGAAACCCGCCGGGCAAAAGATGAACAATAATGTATAGAACCTACACTGTATAGTACGTACTCGTGGTCGCAATAGTCCCCGGTGGAGGCTGGGATTTTTTTGACAACTGCTTTCCTAGTTGTCTACAGTGTAATACCCACATAGCGGCTACCTCCCAAAGCCGCCAAAATCACAGCGGCGGCACTTTTTACCAAAGTACCGCCGCCATGTGGAACCTATATAAAGCCAATATGGAACCTGTGTGAAACGGGAATTTTTTCTTACTCCCTCGGTGTGACTACAATGCCGTCCGCATTATCCGGGTCGCGGAAGCTGTAAGTAAAGCCGTCAGATAAGGTTACATTGTCGGAATTGTCCTCGGTGTCCAGCCCCGGTTCGGTGTCGATCTCAATGTCTGTATCATCAATTTCCACGGAGTTCCCCACGTTTGTGTCCTGATCGCTTCCGTCTTTCAGATTGGTACAGCCGGTGAACAGCAAGAAGCAGACCAGCATACACGCCAAAATAGCAGTAATTTTCTTCATCACATTTCCCTCTCTTTCAAATGTCCCCGTTTGATTTCCAGCACCACATCCGCCTGCTTTGCCACCTCGCCAGAGTGCGTCACGACCACCACGCACTTACCGAACGCATGGGCGCTCTCTTTCAAAATCGCTGTGATTTCCTCGGCGGTGTCAGCATCCAGGTTCCCGGTCGGCTCGTCCGCCAGAATGACCGGGGCATCGGAGGCCAACGCCCGCGCAATCGCCACCCGCTGCTGTTGTCCGCCGGACAGTTTCAGCACATTCCGGGTGATCTCGTCCTGCTCCAGCCCCAGCCGCTCCAAAATAGGGGCGGCGTCCAGCTTGGCGGTGAGCCGTACATTTTCAACAGGCGTCATGTAGTCGATCAGGTTATAACTTTGGAAAATCAGCGAGATATGGTTCCTGCGGTGATGTTCCAGGCCCTTTGCCGCAATATCCTCGCCGTCAAACAGGACGCTGCCCTGTGTCGGCACATCCAGCCCGCCCAGCAGGGACAGCAGCGTGGTCTTGCCCGACCCGGACGGGCCGAGGATGGCATACATCTTCCCGGTTTCCAGTGACCCGCTGACGTTCTGCAAAACCGCCTTACCCTTTTCATAGGCGTAAGAAACATTTTTCAATTCCAATGTAGGCATGATAGTCCCTCCTTCAGCTCATTTTTGACAGGATTTCACGGGGTTTCAGCCGCATGACCGTGATGGACGATGTACTGACGGCCACAATGACAATGGCAAGGCCGATCAGATAGAGTTGGGCGAGGTTGTCCAGTCCAACGGACACCTGAATGCCGTTCTCCGTAGGCAGGGGCTTTTGAAGCAGATTATCCGCGCCCACATCAACCGCGGCAGCAGCTACAACATCGTTATCATCCTCCGGCTCCGTCTGCATACTCTGCTCCAACAGGTGGTTGCCGATTTGTCCCGCTATGGCGTTGCTGGTGAAGTAGGACAGGCCAAAGGCGAGGACGGCGATCAGCAGCACCTCAATCAAATACTGGCCGATGATGGCCGATTTTCTGATACCAACGGACAAGAACACGCCGATTTCGTGAATACGTGTCTTTGTCCAAAGGGTCAATATCAAGGCCAGAATGATGGCGCTGACAACGATAATCACCACCAGAAGGGTCACGACCAATTCATTCAGCGTAGCCAGCGGAGCGGCGGCGTTTTCGTAAGTTTCATTGTCCATCTCCACAGTAAAGGCTTTCCAGTCGATACCCGGCAGGGCCTTGACTTCGGCTACGACCCGCGCCATGTCCTGCGGGTCGTCTATGGTGACATGGAGCGCGGAAAATCCATAGTTGATTTCTTCGCCGTCAAACTCTTTCGAGGACTGCAAATCCACAAACACTCGGTTCTGGATTTTGTCATAGGTGGTGACAGTTTCCCCAAACTGTTCCACCGCATGAGGGGTAAACAGTCCAATAATTTGTATCCTGATTTCCAGCCCGGTAAAGCCCTGATCTTCCACGCTGTAACTGTGGGCGGTGAGATAATCCCCGATCTTCAACTCGTTTCTTTCCGCCAAGTCCTGGCTGATGATTGCCACATGGGTATCGTCAGTGGTAATATGCCGTCCCTCTGCCAGCGTCAGTGTGCCGGTGGTGAAAAGTTCATCATCTTCCGTGTTGCAGACGCCCAGGGCCTTTGTATATCCCTGATATTTTGCGTCGGTTGAGATTGTCCCGGGAAACAGGGAAAGCCCATCAAACGGCAAAAGATTGTCCTGCCTTGCGCTGCAATACTTTACGCCGGGAACGCCTTTGATGGCGGCAATGTTCTCCGGGGTAAATTGTACGGTGGAATACATAATAAAGCCGTTGCTTGCCTTGCCGGTTTCCTCGTCGTACTCCTCTTTGACAGTTTCTTTGACTACATAGGGGCTGTTGTTCCAATCTACGAAAACGTCAAATTTGCCGCCCAGGCTCTGCCGCAGGTCGAGTTGCGTGGCCTCCGACGCTTTCCAGATGGAAAGCCCCGTCAGGACAAGGGTTGCCATAATCAGAAGGATGGCGAACAGGAGAATGGTTTTCCCCCGTTTTCGTGTGACGTATAGAAACGCCCTTTTGAAAATACTCATGTTTGATACCTCCATATTGTTGTGCTGTTCTTCTGAACGCACCCGTAGAATAGCATCCCAATGTGGAATGGGTATGAAACGGAGATGGAATTGTGGTGGAAATGAAAAAACTCCCCGGCTGGAGAGTTTTTCACGCTTATAGATGGATGGTAAATCGCATCCCCAACGGGGATTTCATCGGTGCAAAGGCATAGAAAATATTCATAGAGGTCAAGATCGTATCCACGATATAGAGGCCCAGGCCATTGCCGCCGCTCTCCCGGCTTCGGGAGAAGTCTGGACGATAGAACGGTTCAAACAGGCGGCGAATTTCACGATCAGGGATAGGGTCACATTCGTTTTCAATGATTAGGCAGTTTTCGTCCATATAGACAGAAACGGATTTTCCGGCTTCCGTATAAGCAACAGCATTTGCAAGAACATTCGATACCGCCTTGCTAAATCGGCCAGCCGGAAGTGTCGCGGGAAATTGTTCCGGCAGATCAAGAGAGAAGATGATTTGATGCGCTGCCGCAATCATCTGATACGGCGCACACAGTTCTGCCATCAGCTCCGCTATGTCAATCAGTTTCGCTGGTTCATCGGTAGTGTTCAGCTTGGAGGTTTCCAAAATTTCATGTACCATCCCGGAAAGCTGCTCCACCATTTCTTTGCACTCTGGGAGATAAGTAGCATAATCCTGATATTTCCCCACGCCCAAAATCATATTTTCCAGGGTGGCGTTCAGTGCGGTCACGGGTGTTTTCAGTTCATGGGACGCCGCCCGCAGGAAGTCCACCTTGGCCCGCTCCATATCACGCACAGCGTCTTTTTCCCGTTCTAAATGTTCAATGGTAGACAGCAGATTAGAGTACAGATCATTGACGTTCTGCGCCAGTGTACCAATTTCATCCTTTGTATGGATAGGGCAGCTTGCTCCGTGGTCTAATTTCATCATCTGCTCGGTTGACGCAGAAATCTTCTTGATAGGGTCGGCAATCGCTTTGGAAAACAGGAGGGAACAGACAACGGAAATCAGCAGGGAACAGATTAACGAGATAGGCAGGGCTTTTTCTACTGCCTCGGTCACAAACTGCTCCTGCCGGATGCTGACAACAACATCATCTTGGGTACTCAATGCAAGCTGCATCTGTGGGGCAAGCAGATAGATCAGCCCATGCGTGACAACAACGACAAATAACATGATGCTCATGGTATAGAGAAATATCTTCGGAAACAATTTTAAGCGTTTCATGGCTGCACCTCATATTTATAGCCGATACCCTTGACTGTTACGATACAGTCAAGCCGCAGTTTCTTCCGCAGATTTTTGATATAAGTGTCCACGGTTCGGTCGATGATCGGATAGTCAGCGCCCCACAGTTCGTCCAAAATCTGCGAACGGGTCAGTACCAGCCCCCTATGCTCCACCAGCAGCCGGAGCAAATCAATTTCCTTTGGCATGATGTCGATTTTCCCGGCGCGGTCACTGGCGGTATAGCCGGAGAAATCAACGGTCACATCACCAAAGGTTATCGTTTGGGGTAACGGGGCCTGCCCACTCCGCCGCAGGAGGGCGGTGATCCGCCTCCCCAGCAATACCATAGAAAAGGGCTTTGTCATGTAATCGTCCGCCTGTTCATCAAAACTCATGACCTGGGTATATTCGTCCTCAAGAGCCGTAAGCATCAGAATGGGCGTTGCGCTTGTCCGCCGTATCTCATGCAGAATGGACAGGCCGCTGACATGGGGTAGCATAATATCCAGCACAACAAGGTCGATGCTGTTCTCACGGAAAAGCTGTAACGCCTCCACACCGTCGTAAGCTGGGATAACCTTGTGGCCTGTGGGCTTTAGGTATTCACAAATCGCATCGTTGGTCTTGCGGTCGTCCTCAACAATCAGTAACGTTGCCATTAACTCGCCTCCTTTGGAAATAGTGTAACACGGGAATGTGGAATGGATATGAAATGATAGTAAACTTTGTTTCTCCCGTTGTAAAATTAAGGGGAACGCTTTCAGAGCAAGCATAGGGAGTGTAGCCACACTCCCGAAAAACGTCCAAATCCGCCCTTGCCGGGCCGTGTCCGTTTTTGCTTGTTGGGATAGTCCCAAACCCTTTATGGTTTCCTAATCACTTGACGTATTTATGAAAGTAGAGTAACATATTAGTAGTTGGCTGTAGTTGCCCAGAGTTGCACAAAGTTCGCCAATAGATTAGACTCACGGCTTCTATCGTAGTCAGACTACCGAAATACTTATATTGCGGCGTTGATACGATAAATCAAATAGCGACAGAAAAGGAGAAGAAATGAAACAATTTATTTATCTTGATACAGACATTGTTAATTCAATCATTGCCCAAAAAGATAAAGGGCTTGTGCTGGAAACTGCCAGCGAACATGAAGATACCAGTGGCGATGAACGTGGAAAAACTGGAAGTCTAACGTTTAACGGCTCCGCAAGTGGCGGGATATGGAAGTTTGCGCAAGCACAGGCAGAATTAAGTGGAACTGGAGAAGTATCGTTCAATAAGCATTCTCAAACTGTATTAAAAGAAATCGCAACCAAAACCTTGCACGACGCTGCATTTGATATTGCTTACAAGCAAATACGTGGGGAATATGACTTGAGTTTAGAAAATGCAGACTTGGGTTCTTATGTTGAACTAACCCAAGCGTTCGAGTTTGTTGATTTGGTGTATATTGAGGGGCTCTTTTCGAAAGGTTCTTTTATAGATTTCCTAAAAAAATCGGAGCGAGAAAAAATTGAACAAGAATTAAATGAAAGTGTTTCGAGCGAATTGAATCGTGGACAACAGAGAAAAGGCGGTGTAGATGTAAAAAAAGAAATAAAAAAGCTGCTTGATGCTAATGACAAACAATATGATGATATAGCGGAAATCATCAAAGCTATTCGACAAATGATTCCTTATGATCGGATGCTTGTTTCGCATGATGGGTATCTGATTCCGTTGGAAGATAAGTACTTTAGGGATAATCCGCAAACAATGGGGTTCAAACATGGTGGGTATATCACTTGTGTAGGCTATATCACCAATGTAATCGGTGAGACAAGTGACGCTACAAGTGAAAATATTTTTTCACAATTACAAACGTTAGTAAATCAGGCCTTAGTATCTATGTTACCCACAAAGGAAAAGGATTTATTTGTCGTTCATCCCATTGCGATTTATTACGGTCAATAATTTCCAGTTTATATTTGAATTTTTCAGGTTACTCCTGAAAACATGGCGTACATCAAAAAATACTGGTGGAAACATAATCGGTGCATCTGTGTGCATTATCAGAGTAATGATGGAAAACAAATTTAATTGATAGTCCCCAATTAGCCCACCAGCCTACGCATTTAGGGCCTGTTCAGCACCCTATTTTCAAGACTTCCAAGCGGCGGTCACACAGGGTGCAATACGATTTGACCTATACCCTCAAAAATGAGGTTCTAAATGCATAGAAATAGGCATGGAAACGCCAGGGCGGGAGGCCAACGCCCCGGCACTCCTGTCCCGGCTTCTGCTGGGCTGTGAAACTGTACTGTCACGCAAGAGGGCCACGGCCCTCTTGCGACACCCGCAGAAACCGTACACCCGCTTCGCGTCTGTACGCTTCCAGTGGGTCAGATAACGCCCATGATACCCCCCTGCTGCTATTTAATCTCCCTGTGTCTCGCTTCCGTTCCATTCCTTTCCGGCGGCTTTGCCGCCCGTTCCTCAACGGGAAGGGTAGCGGAAAGGATAGGAAAGGAATGGGTAATTGATAAGTCTTTACTTGATTTTATCTTTAGTTACTTATATCTATATTTTATTGTGTTGGATTTTCCGACGTCGGTTTTCCCGTTGTCGGATTATCCGACGACGGAAATGCCAACAACGGCAAAAAGGGCAAGGCACGTCTATCTGTGTCTTGCCCTTTATCGTCCATATCGTGCCGAGGCGGGTGTTATCGTCCAGACCGCAAAAGTAGTAAACAAGTAGTACATTTGCGGGGGTATCTGCTGAAAGTCCAGATATATCAACCATTTTCAAGGACAGGATGTGTACCTCCATGGCAGGCACACTACCAGTGGATGGCGGAACTGCTGCCGGACGGGATCGGAACACTGCTCGATATTGGCTGTGGAAGCGGCTTGGAATTGGACACGGTCTTTCAGCGGTTCCCGTCTCTACAAGTGACGGGCATTGACCTTTCGGAAAAGATGCTCGACAGACTTGTCCAGAAGCATGGCGGGCGGGCACTGACCGTCATTCAGGAGGATTATTTTCTCCATCCGTTTGAAAGCGCGCATTTTGATGCAGCAGTTTCTTTCCAGACGCTGCATCATTTCTCCGCAGAGAAAAAGACCCAGCTTTTTTCCAAACTGTATGGCAGTTTGAAGCCCGGCGGGGTCTATCTGGAGTGTGATTACGTCGCAAAAACGCAGGAGATCGAGACGCTGTGCGCTTCGGA
The DNA here is from genome assembly GCF_000403395.2 of Anaerotruncus sp. G3(2012). GTDB lineage: Bacteria > Bacillota > Clostridia > Oscillospirales > Ruminococcaceae > Anaerotruncus. The sequence continues at coordinate 157,131 of NZ_KE159674.1, forward strand.
GTGCGAAAGGCGGCGGCTGCGCGACGGGATTACATCCGACAGGTCTATACATTTTGACACACCCCTCACGCTCGAACATGAGATACAGTCGATGAAAGCCGCCGGTTTTGGACAGGTTGAGGTAGTGGGGTACCTGCCCGGGGATGACCATACACCAATGATCCGGGCGTTAAAATAAGAAGGGTTAAAATGGTTCTGCTCGTGGTTGACACACAGGAAATGCTTGTAACAGAAAAGATGTACCGGTGCAAAACATTTTTGGAACGTGTCAAAAAACTGATTTCCACTGCGCGGGAACAGGGGGGCGAGGTCATTTATGTCCGGCATGATGATGGGATAGAGCTGACAAGAGGTGTCCCTGGTTTTGAAATCTCGAAAGAGGCCGCACCCATGCAGGGGGAGAAAATTTTTGACAAACGGGTCAACAGAGCCTTTAAAGGCAGTGGGTTGTTGGAATATCTGAGGGAGAAACAGGAAAACAGCGTTATGATCGTGGGGCTACAGACCGATTACTGTATTGACGCGACGGTCAAATGTGGCTTTGAGCATGGGTTTGAGATGATCGTCCCGGCAGGCTGCAATACGACCGAGGATAATGCGTTTCTGGCCGCAGAAAAGACCTATCGATATTATAATGAAATGATGTGGAACCGGCGCTATGCACGTTGCGTGGAGCTTGGTGAGGCGGTGAAGCTTTTAGAATCCGGACGGCAGGAGCACTGAACTCCTTCTGGAATACCCCCTCCCCCTCCAAAAACCGGCGGTATCCACGGGAATCTGTAAATGCGGCAGTAAGCATGTCTGCGAATGGAAGGAAGATTCCATAGATCAGGCGGATTGTCCTGCATATATTTTGAAAATATAAAAAATAGATAGTTTTTATAAACTAAGTTGAATTTTTATATAAAAATAATACAATAAAAATGACAATCTGGTAACAAAAACCTCTTGAAAAATCGCTTTGCCTCGGATATACTGAGACACGTTCCAAGCGGCCCCGACGATGGGCGCTGCGGATCGAAACTTTTCTTTCAGGAGGCACCTAAACCATGAAAAAAGCGATTGCGATGCTGCTTGCAGTTTCTTCTATGATGTCGATGAGCGTGGCTGCTTTTGCCGAGGATCTGTCCGATGAGTCCAGCAGCTCTTCGATTGTAAGCTCTTCCGAGACTTCTTCGGATGAGAGTTCGTCGGACGTTTCGTCTGACAGTTCGTCCGAGGACACCTCTTCGGATGATTCCTCCAGTTCCGAGGATGAGACCCCTGCGGTAGAGCCTTCCGCATTTGTATTCAAGGCGGATGACGAAGGCAGCCTGCTCAGTGAGACGATCCTTGAGCCGGGTAAGGAGTACCGGTTCCCGGCCTATGTCGAGGTAGGCGGAAAACAGGTGGCGATCAGCGACGAGCTGCTCAAAGACTATAAGTTTACCTACACCCGGGTAAGTGCGTCGGGCGTTAAAACCTTCAAGATCGAGGAATACAAAGGCAATTACTACCTCTTTGTTGAGGTGAAGGACACCACTCCGGCAAAACCGGTCGACGTAAAATACAACGTCAAGCTGGTGCGCAAATCCAACAATCTTTCGGTGTTCAGCCAGGAGGTTAAGTTCTCCTACGGCTACGACGAGAGCAATGACGACTATATCAACGACCTGGACAAGGGCGACATTGTGGAGATCGACAACGACCGCCCGGTCATCACCAAGGAGCAGTTCAACAAAATTGCGAAACTCAACGACTATAAGAACGTCACCCTGGCGGGCGCCGGCTGGCAGTTCACTGTCAATGTGACCGACGAGCCGACTAAAAATATGGTATTTTCGAATGCGGGCATCAAGGAAATCCTCTCCAAGCTGCCGGATCAGGACTTCAAGTTCTTCCGGTTTGCGGGTAAGCCGTCCTTCCAAGCAACCGGCAAGGTATCCCTGGATGTTTCAGACGTTGCGGATGATTTCGCCAAGCTGTACACATACCGCTATGCAGATGGAAAGATGTACCGGATCAACGCGACCTTCAACGCGGAGGACAACACCCTCAATTTCCGCACCAACAAGCTGGACACTTTTGTCGTGACCGATCAGCCGATCAAAGATGGGTTCGCCGTTTCGGATGCACAGGAGAACACCTCCGGTGATTCCACCAATGCTGACAAGGAGAACCCGGGCACAGGTGCAGGCGATATGATTCATGCGGCTGTTATGGCGGGGATCGCATCCCTCGCGGCTGCGGGCGCACTGGCCGCCAAAACGAACAGAAAATAACAGCTTGTCCGATTTTAGCGGACTGGCAGATCGGGGAGGCCCGGGACAGTTTCGTCCCGGACCTTCTGCTTTTTTCAGCAAGGACATCCTTCCCTGCCGCATATAGTGGTGTAAAGCCGCAATGCGCCGATTTCTGCGGAATGTTTTCCGCAGGAGAGAAACATCTTGGATGACAGGGGAGGAAAAGCAGCGTGGATCAAAGAGGAACAGCGCTCTATCTAAGACTTTCGCGGGAGGATGGCGAACGGCAGATGGAATCGCAGAGTATCGCCAACCAGAGGGCATATCTGCTTCGCTATGCACAGGAGCATGGTTTCGTGGTTACGGGAATTTTTGTGGACGATGGATGGAGCGGCACCAGTTTTGAGCGGCCTGCATTTCAGCAGATGGTGCAGGAAATCGAAGCAGGGCGGGTTGGTACAGTGATTACCAAGGATCTCTCCCGCCTGGGAAGGGACTATATCCAGACCGGGCATTTTCTCGAGCGATACTTTCCAGAACATGGGGTACGGTATATTGCGGTCAATGACCGGATCGACACCGGAGAACAGGAGGGGAACGACCTTGCACCGTTCCTTTCGGTTGTCAACGATATGTATGCGAGAGACATTTCCAAAAAGGTACGGGCAGCGCTCTCAGTTCGAAAAGAGACGGGACAGTTCATTGGTTCTGTGCCGCCGTTTGGCTACCAGAAAGACCCGGAGCAGCGCGGGAGGCTCCGGATTAATCCGCAGGCAGCACCGGTGGTGCGGATGATCTATCGGGCTTATCTGCGGACAGGGCAGATCAGCCAGGTGGTACGAGCGCTCAACGCCAGGCAGATTCCTCCGCCATCTGGAAGAAAAAAGGACTCATCCGTAGGATGGAACGATGTGACGGTGAGGCGTATTTTAAGCAATCCAACCTATGCTGGTCATCTCACCCAGAACCGCACGCGGAAGATCAGCCACAAGGTGGGAAAAAAGGTCTGCCTGCCACCAGAGGAATGGGTGACAGTTCCAAACACACATGCGCCGATCGTACCGCAGGAGCTGTTTGACCAGGTGCAGGCCATATTGAAAATGCATGGGAGGTCTCGTAAGGAAAGAAGTCAACAGTTGCCACAGGGTCAGCCAGTAGAGGTCCAGTTTCATTCTTGCACACCACTCCCGCCAACAATATTCGAAGCCACGGGGGGTGGATCTCGAAGCTGCGGCGGAACTTCAGAGAAAGACCATCTGGGCGCTTTCTCTACCAGGAAAAACAGCGCCGATTTCCGCAGGGGAGATCATCCTGTCGACGATTGACAACTGCCTGAACGAAAGGAGCGGTGTATGATGGGGAAAAAACGGCTCGGGTTTGCAATGACGGGTTCCTTTTGTACATGGTCATCGGTGATTCCGCAGATGGAGAAGTTGACTGAATTTTATGAGATTTATCCGATTTTTTCTCCGATCTCCTATTGCTCGGACAACCGCTTCGGTAAGGCTGCTGATTGGATCGAACGGGTAGAGGAAATCTGTGGAAGAAAAATATGGCACACTATTGAGGAAGTAGAACCAATAGGGCCTAAAAATCTGCTTGATTTGCTGTTAATTGCGCCCTGTACAGGCAACACATTGGGGAAGCTTGCCAATGGAATCAACGATACACCAGTAACGATGGCTGCGAAATCGAGTTTACGCAATGGGAATCCGCTTATCTTGGCAGTTTCAACCAATGATGCGCTTGGAGGTTCAGCACAGAACATCGGACGGCTAATGAATGTCAAGCAGGTTTATTTTGTTCCGATGGCACAGGACGACCCGAAGAACAAGCCCACTTCGGCTGTGGCTTTTTTTGACCTGATTGCCCCCACACTTTTATCAGCTGCATCTGGCGAACAGATACAGCCGGTGTGGAGACAGCGCTTGTAGTCGTCATAGATAACATAACATAGCCTTGAAAGCAAAACTGTTTTCAAGGCTTTTTCTTATTCTTCCAAAGAGTTGTAAAGGATTGAGAATTAGAAAGATCCATGGTATAATAACCTATTATACCAGGTTATGGTCAGGACGATATGTGAATGACAGGGAAGGCCGCGCCCGTCCCGATGGCCGGTATATAAAACAGACATGCTATGGGCCACTGCGTGGGAGCCATTTGAGCATGGAAAAGGCAGGTGGCGGATTTTGAAAAAAACAGTAATTGTGGATGCGCCAGGAAAGATCAACCTTTCGCTGGATATTACAGGTGTGCGCGAGGATGGATATCACGAGATTGACACCATTATGCAGGCGGTTGACCTGCGGGATACAGTGACAATCACCCGTATGTCCGGGAAGGGAATCTTCATCTCCTGTGACCGGCCGCGCGTCCCGAGCGATGATACCAATTATGCTCATATTGCCGCGCGTCTTTTCTTTGACCGGTTCGGACTGGATGCATCTGCAATCTCGATTGATATTCAGAAGCGTCTGCCGATGCAGGCGGGCATGGGCGGAGGAAGTGCAGATGCGGCGGGCGTTCTGGTGGGAATGAATGCGCTGTTCGAGGTCGGTGCGGACATGGAGACGCTTTGCCGGCTGGGCAGGGAGATTGGTGCGGATGTGCCGTTCTGCATTATGGGCGGGATTCAGCGGGCCCGCGGGATTGGGGAACAGTTGACCCGGCTGCCAGACCTGCCAAAGTGTCATATTGTTGTCGCCAAACCGACGGCGGGCGTTTCGACTAAGGAGAGCTACCGCCGATATGACCAGCAGGGTGCGGTACGGCGTCCCGATACCGAACTGCTGCTCAGAAAGCTGAAAGAGGGAGATTTGCATGGCCTGGCTAAAGGGATGTATAATGTATTAGAGGAAGTTGCGGGTCTTGATGAGGTGTGCAAGCTGCATGAAAGGCTGCTTTCGGGCGGTGCCGCTGGTGCGATGATGAGCGGAAGCGGATCGGCGGTATTTGGGCTGTTTGAGAAGCGGTCGCACGCGCGGCATTGTATGCGCAGGCTCTACGATCAGGCCGGCATGGTTTTTCTGACCCATCCGGTTGGCTGCGGAGCCGTCGTTGTGGATCTGTTTTAAACAAAATGCGTCTTTGTTCCAGTTCTGTGTGGAGGAGATCAGGACTTTTGGAGCATTCTATTGTGTTTTATTGAAAAAAGTGTTAAAATAGTCCCAATTCGACGATGAACTTCTGAAAGTTCGATTTGTTCCAGGGGATACATAAGGAATCTGGATTACAGGGCAAATGTAAATTGAGAGCTACGGAGGAATCGGTGTGCCCATCAAACATTGGAGTTTCAAAAAGTCAGATGAATCCACTGCCACTCGCCTTGCGGAAGGGCTGAAACTACCGCTTCTGGTGGCGCGGGTGCTGGCGGCAAGAGGCTATGACACAATAGAAAAAGCAGGCGCGTTTCTTTCAGGGAGCAGTCTCACCGACCCAATGTCGCTGAAGGATATGGACAAAGCGGTCGCGCGCATCCGGCAGGCTGCGAAAGATGGCGAACGGGTGGCGGTCTACGGAGACTACGATTGCGACGGTATCATGTCGACGGTGCTCCTTTACAGCTATCTCGAGTCGATGGGTGTGGATGTCTGCTACTACATCCCCGATCGGGATCGCGAGGGCTATGGCATGAATAAAAATGCACTCAAACAGATCCACGATTACGGAGTTTCACTGGTTGTGACGGTCGATAATGGGGTGACCGCGCTCGAGGAGGTTGACTATGCGGTTTCGATCGGTCTGGATGTGGTCGTTACCGACCATCATAAGCCGCGCGATGTTCTGCCCCGGGCGGTTGCGGTCGTCGACCCGCACCGGCTGGACGATGAAAGCGGGTGCGAGTATCTGGCAGGAGTGGGCGTAGCCTTCAAGCTGGCTTGCGCACTCGAAGGCTCGGACGATGAGATGATGCTTGACCAATATGGGGACCTGGTAACAGTCGCTACGATTGCGGACATTGTGCCTCTGTCGGGAGAGAACCGGCTGATTGTCCAGCGGGGGATGGAGTTGCTGCAAAATACCGGGAACGAAGGGCTTGCCGCGCTGATTCGGGTTTGCGGGATGGCAGACAAAGCCCTCACATGCGAAAATATCGCCTATGGGATTGTGCCAAGGATCAACTCTGCCGGGCGGTTCGATCAGGCGGACCAGGCGATTGAGCTGTTTGCGGGCGGTGCAGATGAACCGGATACCCTCGCCGGCGGGATCAATGCGCTCAACGAGAAGCGGCGGGAGATCGAGGATCAGATCGTCGCGCAGATCATGGAGCGGATCAACGCAGACGAACAGCTGCTCCGCCACCGGGTCATTGTGATCTGCGGGGAAAACTGGCATCATGGAATCGTTGGGATTGTGGCATCCCGGATGGTCGAGCGGTTTGGAAAACCCTGCATTGTTCTTTCAATCGAGGGGGAGACCTCCCGCGGGTCGGGGCGGAGTATCGAGGGGTTCTCGATCATTGACGCGATCAATGCCTGTTCCGAACATCTGACCCGCTATGGCGGGCATAACCAGGCAGCGGGATTGACTGTCAGGACCGACAGGATTTCAGATTTCATCGAGGCAATCAACAGGTGGGCGGAGGCGCACCACCCGCAGATGCCCCAGCAGACCCTCCGGATCGACTGTACGATTTCCCCGCGTGTTCTCACAGTCGAGGGGGTACAGCCGCTTTCGATGCTGGAGCCGTTTGGTTCGGGCAACGAGACGCCGGTATTTGTCGTGAAAAACTGCACCCTCCAGGGAATCTACCCGATTGGCGACGGAAAGCATCTGCGCCTGCGGTTTTCGGGAGACGGTGTCGTATTTTATGCGGTCTATTTCGGGATGACCCAGCAGAGCTTTCCCTACGCGGCCGGGGACGCGGTTGACCTCGCGGTGACAGCCGATGTAGGGGAATGGAATGGGGAACTGCGCGTCTCGGTCAAGATCAGAGACATCCATCTGGCGGGAATTGATTACGACCAGATTCACCATTCCGAGCAGCTCTATCAGCAGATTGCCCGTAGGGAGACGCTCGAAAAACCAGTGCGTGTGCAGGTATGTCCCAACCGGGATGAGATTGCGGTGGTCTACCGTTACCTGCGTTCCAGAGGAGAGTTGGAGGCGTCCGACGAGCTGCTCTATGCCCGGCTTTGTGAAAGCATCTCCAGCCTGTGCAAACTCAAGATTGCGCTGGATGTTCTTGACGAGATGCGGCTGATCACCTGCCGCCCCAGCAGCTGCGGGAAAAGCCTATCGGTGGTGCGCAATCCGGAAAAGGTGGACATCTCCAGTTCAAAAATTCTGCGCGCATTGCAGGCGTAATGCGGGAATTTGGAAACCCGTCGTAGGAGTGATAGCAATGAAATATTACGAGATACAGGACCTGCTCGATCTTCTGGACAGGAGCGGCAAGCCCCATGACAAAAACAGCATCATCAATGCATACGATCTGGCCAACGCTGCCCACAAAGGGCAGTGCCGGGTTTCGGGGGAACCGTATATCTCCCATCCAATCGCGGTGGCAATGATTCTGGCGGATCTGGGGATGGATGACGAATGCATTCAGGCGGCGCTTCTCCATGACGTGGTGGAGGATACCGAAATCCCGCTTGAGCAGATTTCACGGCAGTTTGGCAGCGATGTCGCCCTGTTGGTGAACGGCGTGACCAAGTTGGGGCAGATCAGCTATCAGACCTCGCGTGAGGAGCGGCAGGCGGAGAACGTCCGAAAGATGCTGCTGGCTATGGCGCAGGATGTGCGGGTCATCATCATCAAGCTGGCCGACCGGCTGCACAATATGCGCACGATCGAGGTCATGCCCGAGCAGAAACGCCGTGACAAGGCGCTTGAGACGATGGAAGTCTATGCGCCGCTTGCACACCGGCTGGGTATCCGCGCGGTCAAGGAGGAGCTGGAGGACCGCTCGCTGCGGTACCTCGACCCAGTTGCCTACCGCGAGATCGAACGGATGCTCGCGCTCAAGCAGGTGGACCGCCAGAACTTCCTCGAGAAGATCAAACAGAAAATCCGGGAGCGGCTTTCGTCCGAATACAGCGAAATCCACATCGACGGGCGGGTCAAGAGCGTCTATGGCATCTACCGGAAGATGTATATGCAGGGCAGGGCGTTTGAGGAGATCTTTGATATCTATGCGGTGCGGATCATTGTCGATTCGGTGATGGACTGCTATAATGTTCTGGGGATTATCCACGACCTGTTCCAGCCGATCCCCAACCGGTTCAAGGACTATATCTCCACCCCGAAACCCAATATGTACCAGAGCCTGCATACCACTGTTATTGATAAGGAAGCGATTCCGTTCGAGGTGCAGATCCGCACCTGGGATATGCACCATACGGCGGAATACGGCATTGCGGCGCACTGGAAGTATAAGGCGGGCATCTCGGGCAAGGATAAGCTGGAAGAACGGCTCGCATGGATTCGGCAGCTCATTGAAAACCAGAAAGAGGCGGACGACGTCGAGGATATCGTCCACTCGATCAAGAGCGACCTTGCCCCGGAAGAGGTCTATGTGTTCACCCCGAAGGGGCGGGTCATCAGCCTGCCTGTAGGCTCGACAGTGATCGACTTTGCCTATGCAATCCATACCGAGGTCGGCAACCGGATGGTGGGCGCGAAGGTGGACGGTCGGATGGTCGCGCTCGACACCAAGGTGCACACCGGGCAGATCATCGAGATCATCACGACCAACTCGAAGGACCACACCCCCAGCCGTGACTGGCTCAAGATTGCCAAGACTTCACAGGCGCGCAATAAGATCCGCAACTGGTACAAGAAGGAGCGCCGGGAGGAGAATATTGAGCAGGGACGCAACGAGCTGGAGCGGGAGTTCCGGCGGAATATGATCTCCCTGCCTGACGGGAAACTGAAGGAGTTTTTGCTGGGGATTGCCAGACGCCAGCATTTTGAAGCGGTGGAGGACTTCCTCGCGGCAGTCGGATATGGAGGCGTGCTGCTTTCCAAAATCATGCCGCGGATCAAGGATGATTTTACCCGTCAATACCGCTCCAACCTGCCTGAGGACCCCACCGAGCGGGTTCTGGCGACAAAAGTACCGCCCCGCAAGAACAGACGGGCCTCGAGCGGCGTGATCGTCGAGGGGCTGGACAGCTGCTTGGTCAAATTTGCGCGGTGCTGCAATCCGCTCCCGGGGGATGAGATCATCGGGTTTGTTACCCGGGGCTATGGAGTTTCGATCCACAAGAAGGACTGCCAGAATGTCGTCAATTCGCTCAATGACCCCAACAATGCCGAACGGTGGGTGCACTCCGAATGGGCGATGGAGTCGGCCAAAAAGGAGAGCTTCAAGAGCACAATCGAGATTCTCACCGATGGCAGGATTGGATCGCTTGCGGATATTTCGGTCGCGCTTTCCAGTATGCGGATTTCGATTTCCACGCTGGTCGCGCGGGAGGCCAAGCAGGGAGAGAACATTGTCACTGTGACCTTTACGGTCAGCGACATCGAACAGCTCCAGTTTATCATCAATAACCTGTCTAAAATCCCGGGCGTGGAAAGCGTCTCGCGGTCGGTGCAGTAGAACGGAGTTTTTATGAAAGCAGTGTTGCAAAGGGTCTCGTCCGCGAAGGTCGAGACCGGCGGAAGGATTGCCGGCGAGATCGGGCAGGGGCTTTTAATCCTGCTCGGCGTGACCGGGAAGGATGGGGTTGATGAGGCCGACTTCCTTGCGGAAAAGTCGGCCAATCTGCGGATTTTTGAGGATGAAAACGGTAAGCTCAACCGTTCTCTGCTCGATGTGGGCGGCGGGATGCTGGTCGTCTCCAACTTTACCCTCTGTGCCGATGCGCGGCATGGGCGGCGCCCGTCGTTCACCAATGCGGCTGGGCCGGAAGCGGCCAATTCACTCTATGAACGGTTTGTCGCAGCGGCGAAGGACACCGGAATCGCGACAGTTCAGACCGGTGTTTTTCGGGCGGATATGCAGATTTCGCTGGTCAACGACGGTCCGGTCACCATCCTGCTGGATACGGATGAGATCATGAAAAAATAAGGGAGGCGCGGGAAGATGGAAATTTACATCAAGCCGGTTGGCCCGATCGGGACCAACTGTTATATCATTTCAGAAGAGGGCGGCGGCTGTGCGATGGTCGATCCGGGCGCACAGCCGGAAAAATTGATCGGCTTTCTCGACGCCAAAGGGCTGAAGCCGGAATATATCCTGCTGACCCACGGGCATTATGACCACATTGGCGGAGTCAAGGCGATTGCACAGAAGTATGGGGCAAAAATCGTCATCAGTGAGCAGGACGCCGAGCAGCTCACCGACCGGAGCAAGAGCCTCGCGTCCGCGCGGTTCCCGGCAGGGGAGGACCCCTATCTGATGGAGGCTGATCTGATGCTGAAGGATGGCGATACCGTCCGGACCGGAGATCTGGAGTTTACCGCTATCCTGACCCCCGGTCATACCAAAGGGGACATCACCTATCGCTGCGGGGGAGTGCTGTTCACCGGGGACACCCTCTTTGCCGGGGATTGTGGACGGTGCGACCTCTATGGCGGCAGCTACCAGACAATGCTCAAATCCCTGAAAAAGCTCGCCGCACTGCCGGGGGACTACCGGGTCCTGCCGGGACACGGGCCGGAGAGCACGCTGGAGCAGGAGCGCAGGTATAACCAGTATGTGAGGATGTCGCCGGATGACCTTCTATATTAAGGGCCACCGGTTTGGCTACGAACTGCAGCGGCTTGCACAAACCTTTTTTTTCGGAGAAAAGATCGAGGTGATCGAGGGTGCGCCTGACGATGGGGTGGAAAGGGAATACCTTTACGCCCTGCTCGACGGGCAGCGCCTGCTTTTGCGTGCGCGCCTGCGTGCCCGTGTGCAGAGCGGGCTGTTTGCTGATGCAGCGGGCTGGGAGGACAAAAAACCGGTGGTGATCCTTCTGGAGGACCGCGCTGGACCGGGGGATCCTCCCAAACAGCTCGAACACAAATTTGCAGCCCTGCTCTATGGATTGCTTTCCCAGTTGACCGGCCTGACGCCCCAATGGGGGGTATTGACCGGTATTCGCCCGGTCAGGCTGTTTCTCACCCAGATGGAAAACGGCCTGGATGAACCCGCCCTGCGCCGGCATTTCATCGGGGAGCGGCAGGTAAGCGAGGAGCGGTTCCAGCTCGCACTTGACACCGCGCGGATCGAACGACCGCTGCTTTCCCGGCTTTCCGAGCGGGATTTTTCGCTCTATGTGTCGATCCCGTTCTGCCCGACCCGGTGTGCATACTGCTCGTTTGTTTCGCATTCGATAGGTCGGGCGGCAAAGCTGATCCCCGCCTATCTCGACCGGCTCTGTGAGGAACTGGCCGATCTTGCGCGGATTATTTCCGAACTGGGGCTGCGGCTGCGGACGGTCTATTTTGGCGGCGGCACCCCGACCACCCTCACAGCCGAGCAGCTCGCGCGGCTGATGGATACGATCTCTGATTCGTTTGATCTGAGCGGCCTTTGGGAATATACCGTGGAGGCGGGGCGTCCGGACACCGTTACCGCGGAAAAACTGCGGACGATCCGGTCCCACGGTGCGCACCGCATCAGCATCAATCCGCAGACGCTCGAAGAGGGGGTACTTAGGGAGATTGGGCGCAGGCACACATCGGCGCAGCTGCTGGAGGCATATCAGATGGCGCGGAGCGAAGGGTTTGACAGCATCAATATGGACCTGATCGCCGGGCTTCCGACCGATACCCGCGAAGGGTTTTCCCGGACGCTTGATGGGGTTCTGCGGCTCGCTCCGGAAAATATCACCGTACATACCCTTACGGTCAAGCGGGCGGCAGACCTGACCTTCCCGCAGGCACGCGCGGAGCTGGATCTGGTGTGCGGCATGGTGGATGAGGCGCGCCAGCGGATCACCAGTGCAGGCCTGAACCCCTACTACCTTTATCGGCAGGCGGGGAGCCTTTCAAGTTTGGAGAATGTGGGGTATGCGAAGCCCGGTACCGAGGGGCTTTACAATATCTATATCATGGACGATTCCCACACCGTTCTGGCGGTCGGCGCGGGAGGAGCGACCAAGCTCTGCCGCCGCTCAGACGGCCGGATCGAGCGGGTTTTCAATTATAAATATCCGTATGAGTACATCGAACGGTTTGATACCGTCCGGGCGCGCAAGGAGAAAATCCGGCAGTTCTACGGGCGGGGATGAAAATTGAGCCTGTTCCCAAAAACCTACTTGTAACAACTGTTTCTTTGCGCTATAATAAAAGAGGATTTTCAAAACAAAGACGAAACAGACGATGCGTCCGCAAATTTTTCTTCGCAGCGGAAACGCATGGTAAAGGATGAAACAGCCGGGGCGAAGCGGCGGAATGGAGTGTTTATGGGAAAACTGGATGAAGTCCTTGCAAAGGCGAAAGACCTGGCGAAGGTAGCGGGAAACAAAACCGAGGAGGTCGTTGAGCTGACCCGCCTTAAGATACAGGCTTCGCAGCTTCGCGGGGATATTGATGCGAACTACCTCAAGCTGGGTGAGATCATTTACGAGCTGAACAAGGCGGGGACCGAGAACGAAGAGCTGATTAGCATGTGCATTGCTGAGATTGAGTCTCAGAGGACAGAGCTTGCCGAGCTGACCAACCGGATCGACGAGATGAAAAATGTCGTGAAATGCAGCGAGTGCTTGGCGGCGAACCCCGTAGGTGCGCTTTACTGTGCGCGGTGTGGTGCCCGTCTGGAGAAAAAGCAGGAGCAAGAGGCACCGACGGAGCAGGAGACAGAAACAGCCCAGGCAGAGGAAGCGGATGCGGCCAAGGTACCCGCCCAGCTTGAGAGTGCAGAAAAAGCGGAGGATGCGCAGGCGTAGCCCTCGGATTGTGTGCCTCTGTCCGATATAAGTCCTGGATCAACAGAGAATGCCTTGTGCGAATTCACAAAAATGGGCATATGATCCTATAAGGATTGGACCAACCCGCCAATCTTTTGAATGTTTACAGTTTTCTAATTGAAATTATCGGTATTTTCATGTAGAATCTAAAAAAGAGGATCCAAAAGGGAGGCGTCAGGATGATGTGGCAGGCAGCGGGATATGGCGGTTTGCACCGCTATAGCTGCATCTTCGGACGCATTTTCGCAGTTTGTCCGGGAATCCGGAGATAGTTGCGGGATTTTTGCAGGTTGCGGGCCAAACCGCAGCCTGTTTTCATTTTTTTGCAGAAAAGGATGTGTCAAAATGGCTGAAAAAAAAGTGGCGGTCATCATGGGCAGTGACAGCGACCTGCCTGTGGTAAAAAGCGCGATAGACATTCTAAAGGAGCTTGGGATTCCGACCGAAGTGCATGTGATGAGTGCTCACCGCACCCCGGCGATCGCCTGCCAGTTCGCAGCCAATGCGCGCGAAAAGGGATTTGCTGTGCTCATTGCGGCAGCGGGCAAGGCTGCCCATCTCGCGGGGGTTCTCGCCGCACACACCACCCTGCCGGTTATCGGGATCCCGGTCAAGTCCTCCACCTTGGACGGGTTGGACGCACTGCTTGCGACCGTTCAGATGCCTGCCGGCATCCCGGTTGCGACCGTTGCGATCGACGGTGCAAAGAATGCCGGCCTGCTCGCTGCCCAGATCATTGGGGTGTTTGACGCAGAGGTTGCCTACCGGCTCACTGTGCGCAAAGACCAGATGGAACAGGAAGTCCTTGAAAAAGATGCAAAGATACAGGAACAATTTCAGTCCTGATAGATTGATAGATGGAGAAGGAGACGATAATTATGAAAAAACTGGAACAGCTTTATGAAGGAAAAGCGAAAAAGGTGTTTAAAACCGATGATCCCAATGCCTACATCGTTGATTACAAGGACGACGCGACCGCGTTTAACGGTCTGAAAAAAGGCACGATCGCCGAAAAGGGGATGATCAACAACAAGGTTTCCAACCACCTGATGCGCCTGCTTGAGAAAAATGGCATCCCGACCCACCTGATCGAGGAGCTTTCCGACCGTGAAACCCTTGTGAAAAAGGTCACGATCGTCCCGCTGGAGGTCATTGTCCGCAACATTGCGGCCGGTTCGCTCTCCAAACGGCTCGGGCTGCCCGAGGGCAAAAAACTTGCCAAAACCGTCCTTGAGTACAGCTATAAGGACGATGAGCTGGGCGACCCGATGATTAACGACTATCATGTGTTTGCGATGGAGCTTGCCACCCCGGAGGAGCTTCAGACAATCGCCAATTATGCGTTCAAGGTGAACGAAATCCTGACCGCCTATCTGAAAGACCTTGGGATCGAGCTGATCGACTTCAAGCTCGAGTTCGGCAGAACCAGCGACGGGACGATCATCCTCGCGGACGAGATTTCGCCTGACACCTGCCGGTTCTGGGACAGCAAGACCGGTGAAAAACTGGACAAGGACCGGTTCCGCCGGGATCTTGGCGGCGTGGAGGATGCCTACCACGAGATTATGAAACGGCTGATGGGGGAATAATCCTGGTGGAAACATCCGCCCGGGAACCTGATTTTATAGGAGTGAAAGCATGTTCGATACAATCCATGAGGAATGCGGCGTATTCGGTATCTACGAGAAAGAGCAGTCGGATGTCGCGAGCAGCGCTTATTATGCGCTTTATGCGCTTCAGCACCGCGGGCAGGAAAGCTGCGGGATCGCGGTCAACGATGATGGGCTGATCGTCTGCCATAAGGACGTGGGGCTGGTACCTGACGTATTCAGCCGCGACAATCTGGAAAAACTCGGATGGGGGACCATGGCAGTCGGGCACTGCCGCTATTCAACTACCGGCAACAGCAGTGCGGTCAACGCCCAGCCGCTGGTGGTGCGTCACTGCAAGGGTGCAATGGCGCTGGCTCATAACGGCAATCTGGTCAACGCGCCCGAGCTGCGCCGTCAGCTGGAGCTGAACGGCGCGATCTTCCACACCACCAATGATTCGGAGGTCATCAGCTATATCATCACCCGTGAGCGGCTGCTCTCCCCCAGCATTGAGGACGCGATTGCAAAGGCGATGTACTCGATTAAGGGTGCCTATTCGCTGATCGTTATGTCCCCGAAAAAGTTGATTGCGGTGCGCGACCCCAACGGGTTCCGCCCGCTCTGCATCGGCGAGACAGCGAGCGGCGGCGTGGTGTTTGCGTCCGAAACCTGCGCGCTCGACAGCATCGGCGCGAAGTTTGTGCGGGACGTTGAGCCGGGCGAGATCGTGATCGCCGATGAGAACGGCCTGCATAGCCTGTACTCCCATTGCGGCGGCGAATCGAGTTTCTGTGTCTTTGAGTATGTCTATTTCGCGCGCCCCGACTCGGTGATACAGGGAGTCAGCGTCCATGAGGCGCGGCAGCGTGCCGGACGCATCCTCTATCGGGAAAATCCGGTGGAGGCGGATGTGGTGGTCGGCGTGCCGGATTCGGGTCTGGATGCTGCGCTTGGCTATTCCCAGGAGAGCGGTATCCCGTATGGGGTCGGGTTCATCAAAAACCGCTATATCGGCCGTACCTTCATCCAGCCCACCCAGGGCCAGCGGGAGGATTCGGTGCGGATCAAGCTGAACGTGATTGCTGAAACCGTCCGGGACAAGCGGGTGGTGTTGATCGACGATTCGATCGTCCGCGGAACCACCTGTGCGCGGATCGTCCGTCTGCTGCGTGATGCAGGTGCGCGCGAGGTGCATTTTGCGGTCACAGCGCCGCCGTTTAAAAATCCCTGTTATTTCGGCACCGACATCGACAGCCGGGACAAGCTGATCGCCTGCCGGATGACCGTCCCCGAGATCGCCAAACAGATCGGGGTGGATTCGCTGACCTATCTCAGCATTGATGGGGTCAAGGAGATTGCCCAGGGCGCCAACTGCGGGTTCTGCGTGGGCTGTTTCTCAGGGGAATACCCGATTGCGGTGCCTGATAAGATGCAGAAAAACAAGTTTGAAAAAAAGATCAGCGCAGCGAAGCAGGAGGAAGAGACAGATGCAGAATAGTTATTCCGACGCCTATAAAGCGGCAGGCGTCGATGTGACCGCCGGATACAAGGCTGTGGAGCTGATGAAAGCGCATGTTGCACGAACGATGACCAGCGGGGTACTCGGCGGGATCGGTGGATTCGGCGGCCTGTTTGAGATGGATCTCACAGGGATGCCGCATCCGGTTCTCTGTGCGGGCACCGACGGAGTCGGCACCAAGCTCAAGCTGGCATTCCTGATGGATAAACATGATACTGTCGGGATCGACTGTGTTGCGATGTGCGTCAATGACATCATCTGCTGCGGCGCGAAGCCGCTCCTCTTCCTGGACTATATCGCCTGCGGGAAGAATGTCCCGGAAAAGATCGCGACCATCGTTTCGGGCGTGGCCGAAGGCTGTGTGCAGGCAGGCTGCGCGCTGACCGGCGGCGAAACTGCCGAGATGCCTGGGTTTTACCCGGAGGAGGAATACGACCTTGCGGGGTTCTCGGTTGGGGCGGTCGACCGCTCCAAAATTCTCGACCCTGGCCGGGTCGAAGCGGGGGACGCGCTGGTTGCGATCGCCTCCAGCGGGGTGCATTCCAACGGATTCTCCCTCGTGCGCAAGGTATTTGATGTCGAGAAGGGCGGGCTGTCCCAACATCACGACGAACTGGGCATGACCCTTGGCGAAGCGCTGCTCACCCCGACTAAAATCTATGTCAAACCGGTGTTGGCGGTGATGGAGGAGCTGACAGTCAAATCGGTCTCCCACATCACGGGAGGCGGCTTCTATGAGAACATTCCGCGCGCCCTGCCCAATGGGAAGCGCGCCAAAATAGAACGTGCGGCAGTCGAGGTTCTGCCAATCTTCGACTTGATTCAGAAGACAGGCGGCATTCCGGAACATGATATGTTCAATACCTTCAATATGGGGGTCGGGATGATCCTGGCAGTTGGCAGGGAGGACGCGGACCGCGCGGTCGCGATCCTGAACGCGCATGGCGAGCGGGCGAAGGTTATCGGACAGATTGAGAACGGCGAAAAGGGGATCGAATTATGTTAAAACGGATTGTGGTACTGGTTTCGGGCGGCGGCACCAACCTTCAGGCGCTGATCGACGCGCAGGCCCGTGACGAGCTGGGTGCGGGTGAGATCGTTCAGGTGATCAGCTCGAATCCGGATGCTTACGCCATCAAACGGGCGGAAAAAGCGGGGATTCCCTGTGAGGTCATCCCCCGCAGCTTTTATAAGGCGCGTGAGGACTACGATGCGGCAATCCTTGCGGCGCTCCAGCGCGCTGATGCGGATCTGGTTGTGCTGGCCGGATTCCTGCACATCCTTGGGAGCGAGATCGTGAGCAACTACACACGCAGGATCATCAATGTGCATCCTTCTCTGGTTCCTGCGTTCTGTGGGGACGGGTATTATGGTATCCGGGTACATCGGGCGGCGCTGACCTATGGGGTCAAGGTGACCGGCGCAACGGTACATTTTGTCAACGAGGTGACCGACGGTGGGCAGATTATCCTGCAAAAGGCGGTGGAGGTGCTGCCGAGCGACACCCCTGAGACGTTGCAGCGGCGGGTGATGGAGCAGGCCGAATGGGAACTGCTGCCCCGCGCGGTCGCGCTGGTCTGCAACGCGAAATCCAACTGAGACGGAGGATGGAGATGTCAAACAGACAAAATCTGGAACAGCTTCTGCAAAACAACAGCTATCCCGGGCGCGGTATCGTGATTGGAAAACATGCCGACGGCCAACATGCGGTAATCGCCTATTTCATCATGGGGCGCAGCGAGAACAGCCGCAACCGCGTCTTTGTGGAGGACGGGGAGGGGATCCGTACCCAGGCGTTCGATCCCGCCAAACTGACCGACCCTAGCCTGATTATCTATCATCCGGTGCGGGTGTTCCGGTCGTTGGAATCGGGAACCGGGGACGGGCCAATCGCTTTTATCCGCGCGGGGGAGCAGCCCCCCGTTGTGCAGGGCGCAGGGTCAGCCCCGATGCGGGGATACTCCGACGGCGTTGTGACCGTCGTGACCAACGGCGACCAGACGGATACCGTCTATGAAGCGTTCCAGCAGGGCAGGACCTTCGAAGAGGCGCTCCGTACCCGCACTTTTGAGCCGGACCCGCCTAACTTCACGCCGCGCATCTCGGGTGCGCTTGAGGGATTCCGGTATCAGCTCTCGATTCTCAAGAGTGCGAACGGCAACCCGGACAGTGTCCAGCGGTTTTTCTATGAATATATGGAACCGGTTGCAGGAGAGGGGCATTTTATCCACACCTACCGGTGCGACGGCAACCCGATCCCGTCGTTTGAGGGGGAACCGGCCTGCGTCGGGATCGACGGTGGGATCGACGCATTTACCGACGCGGTCTGGAATGCGCTCAACCCGGATAACAAGGTTTCGCTTTTTGTGCGGTATATCGACGTGGAGGCGGGCACCTGCGAAACACGAATTGTGAATCAAAACCAGTGAGGAGGAACAGCATGGCAAACCAGCTCGAACTCAAATACGGCTGCAACCCCAACCAGAAACCAGCCAGAATCTTTATGCAGGCGGGGGAACTTCCGGTTGAGGTACTGAACGGCAAACCCGGCTATATCAACTTTCTCGACGCGTTCAACAGTTGGCAGCTTGTCCGGGAACTCAAAGCGGCAACTGGCCTGCCGAGTGCAGCTTCATTTAAACATGTCAGTCCGGCAGGGGCGGCGGTTGGATTGCCGTTGACCGAGACCGAAAAGAAGATTTATTTCGTGGATGACCTCGCGCTTTCACCAGTCGCCTGTGCCTATGCGCGCGCGCGCGGCGCCGACCGGATGAGCAGCTACGGCGACTGGGCCGCGCTTTCGGATATCTGCGACGCGGAAACCGCTACCCTGCTCGCGCGGGAGGTCTCGGACGGGATCATTGCGCCCGGTTATACCGAGGAAGCGCTCGCGATCCTGAAAACCAAGCGTAAGGGCGGATACAACGTCGTGAAGATCGACCCGGACTATTGTCCCGCGCCGGTTGAGCATAAGGACGTGTTTGGGATCACCTTTGAGCAGGGCAGAAATGAGCTGGAGATCAGCGGGGCGCTGCTGGAAAATCTGGTCACCGACGAAAAAGAGATGACCGAGGACGCAAAACGTGACCTTATCATCGCGCTGATTACCCTGAAATACACCCAGTCCAATTCGGTCTGTTATGCCAAAGGCGGGCAGGCGATCGGCGTGGGGGCAGGCCAGCAGAGCCGGATCCACTGTACCCGTCTGGCGGGCAATAAGGCGGACATCTGGTATCTGCGCCAGCATGAAAAGGTGCTGAACCTGCCGTTTAAAGCGGACATCCGCCGCCCCGACCGGGATAACACGATCGACGTTTATATCTCGGACGATTACATGGATGTACTCGCCGACGGAGCGTGGCAGCAGTTTTTCACCGAATGTCCCGCACCTCTCACCCGCGAGGAAAAACGCGCATGGCTCGACACGCTGGATGGCGTATCACTCGGTTCGGACGCATTTTTCCCGTTCGGAGACAACATAGAGCGTGCACATCGGAGCGGGGTGCGGTATATCGCGCAGCCGGGCGGCTCGATTCGTGACGATCATGTCATCGAAACCTGTAACAAATATGGCATTGCGATGGCGTTTACCGGCATCCGGCTGTTCCATCATTGAAAAATCTCTGCGGGGATGCGTTCTGCGCATCCCCGCGAGCTGTATGGAGGGAAAATGAATGAAACTATTGGTGGTGGGTTCAGGGGGCCGCGAACACGCGGTGATCCGGAAACTCAAAGAGAATCCGAAGGCAGAAAAAATCTACTGCGCGCCCGGTAACGGCGGTATCTCGGCGGATGCGGAATGTGTGCCGGTCAAGGCGACCGACATCGAAGGAATGGTGTCGTTTGCCAAGGGGCAGGGCGTCGATTTTGTGGTGGTCACGCCGGACGACCCGCTGGTGCTCGGGATGGTCGATGCGCTGCATGCGGCGGGTATCCGGACTTTCGGCCCAGATAAGGCGGCTGCACAGATCGAGGGAAGCAAGGTGTTTTCCAAAAATTTGATGAAAAAATACGGCATCCCGACTGCGGCTTACGAGGTCTTTTCCGACCCGAAAGCGGCGATTGCGTATATCGAGCAGCGGGGGGAATATCCGGTTGTCATCAAAGCGGATGGGCTTGCGCTCGGCAAAGGGGTCATTATCGCCCAGAATCAAACAGAAGCGGTGGATGCCCTGCACAGCATCATGGAGGATCGGGTGTTCGGCGCGTCGGGCAGCCAGGTGGTGGTTGAGGAGTTCCTGACCGGACCGGAAGTCAGCGTATTGGCGTTCTGCGACGGAGAGACGGTCGTACCGATGGTTTCGTCGATGGATCACAAGCGCGCGCTGGACGGCGACCAGGGGTTGAATACCGGCGGGATGGGTACCGTTGCCCCTAACATCCACTATACGCCTGAAGTTGCACAGACCTGCATGGAGCGGATTTTCCGCCCAACCATCGACGCGATGAAAGCGGAAGGCCGGCCGTTTTCTGGCTGCCTCTATTTTGGGCTGATGCTCACCTCGAAAGGCCCGTATGTGATCGAATACAACTGCCGCTTTGGAGATCCCGAGACACAGGTGGTGCTTCCGCTGCTCGAAACCGACCTGCTCGAGATCATGCTGGCGATTTCGGAAAAACGGCTGGCGGAAACCGAGGTCCGTTTTTCGAAGGACAGCGCTGCTTGTGTGATCCTCGCAAGCGGGGGGTATCCGGTGAAATACGAAACCGGCAAGCAGATCTCCGGCTTGGATGCGGAAGGGCAAGTCCCCGGTGCGACGGTTTATCACGCAGGTACCAAGCGGGATGGGGATTCCTATCTGACCGCAGGCGGCAGAGTGCTGGGTGTGACCTGTACCGCGCCGGACGGGGAACAGGCGGTCAGGGCGGCTTATGCTGCCGCAGAGAATATCTCCTTTGAGGGGATGCATCTGCGCCGGGACATCGGCGCGAAAAACCGCTGATCTTCAAAAGCTGGTTGACGGGCCCGGTAAATTATGCTAGAATGCAAAAGGCCCGGAGGGGTCTAAAAACAAAAAATGGCTTTGTTGCGCAACCGATGAAATGGCAGGGAACCACAGGGCGCGGGACGAAACCTGTATCCGGATCAGGGGAGCCGCGTACGCGCGGCACCCGGTCAGGTATGCAGGGTTTGCCTCGGCAAACTGCCAGAGTAAGAAAGGGTTGTATGCAATGGATCTGGTCAAAAAGTTTTTCAAACGCTACCTGATCGACGCGATGAGCGCTATGGCACTCGGGCTGTTCTCTTCGCTCATCATCGGTCTGGTGATCTCTCAGCTTGCCAAGCTGCCGGGATTGGGTTTCCTGTCGGTGCTCACCGAGGTGTTGTCCGCTTCCTCGCCGGTGGTCGGCGCGGCGATCGGTACCGCGGTGGCCTGGGGGCTTGGCTCCAAACCGCTGGTTACCTTCTCCTGTGTGGCCTGTGGTGCGATTGGTTACGCGGCAGGCGGGCCGGTTGGCGCGTACATAGCGGCGGTGGCTGGGAGTGAAATCGGTTCGCTGGTCGCCGGGAAAACCGGGGTGGATATCATCCTCACTCCGATTGTCACGATCGTTTCAGGTGGCCTGATCGGTGATTTTACAGGTGCGTATGTCCAGGATTTCATGAGTTTTCTCGGCGGGATCATCAATACCGCGACCGAGCTGTCTCCGATCCCTATGGGTATTATCGTTTCAGTGGTGGTCGGCATGGCGCTCACTGCGCCGATCTCCTCGGCTGCTCTCTGCATCATGCTTGATCTGAGCGGGATTGCTGCCGGTGCGGCGACTGTTGGCTGCTGCGCACAGATGGTCGGCTTTGCGGTGATGGGCTTCAAAGAAAATGGCTGGGGTGGGCTTGTGAGCGTCGGAGTCGGCACCTCGATGCTTCAGTTCTCAAACATCATGCGCCGTCCGATGCTGTGGGTCCCTCCAACGCTGGCAGGCGCAATCCTCGGCCCTATCTCGACCCGAGTGCTCGGGATGACCAACACCGCTTCAGGCGCAGGAATGGGCACTAGCGGGCTGGTTGGACAGTTTGGAACGGTCGCTGCGATGGGTGCAGACACGGCATTTCCGATCCTGTTGGCGGAAATGGCGGTCATGCAGGTGATCCTGCCTGCGGTTTTGACGATGGTGTTCTACCATTTCTTCCTCCGGATGGGCTGGATCAAAAGCGGTGATCTTAAAATGAAGGTTGGCTAAAAGGATCCTCTCTGCATAAACTGTGTGGGGAGGTGGTGCATATGGAGACAGGCTCGGCAGGCGTGGTAGGGGCGGCGGGTGCAGGAGCGCTCGACAGCACGAGCGCGACAGGAACCGCGAGTACGGTAGGAAGTCTCGGCCCGATTAAGGGGCAGAAGGGCGCAGCCGCAACGGCAAGAGGGCTTTCCAACGAGGCTCCGCAGCCAAAAAGCGGGCAGGGAGCGCAGTTTATTTATGTCGCTGCGACAGTAGCAAATATCCTCTGCGATAACCTGACCCAGACGCAGATCAACCTGCTTGCGAACTTTCTTTCGGTGGTGACCACCTGTGTCTACGCAATTCTGACAGTGGAAAATCCGACCGATATTATAGAAGCATAGGCAAACGGAACATAGTGTGTTATACTGAATGTGCCGGTGGGGACTGCTGGCACATTTTTCATTTTTGAAAGCGCTGTTATGTGCAGCGCTCCCTTGATTATAAAAATTTTACAAATGTGCAGTAAAAGGGAGCCAGCGGGCCACTATATAAGTGAACCGCTTGGCAGGAGAATGGTGGTATAAGATGGTTGTTGACATAAATGCGGTGAGGCAGGCGCGCCTTGGGGATAAGGACAGCTTTGCAAAGGTCTACCAGCAGATTGCGGAGGACCTCTATCGCGTTGCGCTCTATTCGCTGGGCAATTCCCATGATGCACAGGATGTGGTAAGCGAAACATTCATCGAAGCATATAAGGGGATTAGAAAGCTGCGGGACGAGAACAGCTTTAAACCATGGATTATGCGAATCCTGTCGATCCGGTGCAAGCGGAAGATTGGGCAGTACATAAACGGGCGCAATCAGCTGGACATTGACGATTTCCTCGACCTTTCAGAAGAGGGGGACGGGGTGGAAGCGCAGTCTACCCAGAAGATCGCACTTCTGCATGCGCTGGAAACCCTCAATGCACAGGAACGGCAGATTGTCGCGCTTGCGGTGGTGCAGGGATATACCGTACGGGAAACCGCCCAAATCCTCGGTGCGCCTCAGGGAACGGTTAGCTCCAAGCTGCACCGCACTTTGAAGAAGCTGCGCGCCCAGTTGGAAAGCTAGGCAGGACAGAAAGGAGTGAATGCGTGTGAATGTGGCAAAAGAAAAAGAATTGCAGGAAAATCTGGAATTTTTGCGCGGGCGGTTTGATGCCCTCAACCAGGATATCAAGCTCCCCCATTCGCTTCAGCCGGACAGGATGCGCTATCAACTGGAATATCTCGATCTGAAAGAGGAAAAACCGCGGAGATACCGGTATTGGAGAGCGCTTGTCGGGGTTGCTGCCTGTTTTGTAGTGGTTCTGGGGTCGGTCAGAGTGATGAATGGTATGGAAAAAAGTTCGGAGGCACTGATCGGGCAGGAGGAGAAGGCTAGTTTGCAGAACGCTGCGGTAGCTTTTCCTGAGGATATGCCTGAACCTTTAGACGCTGGGTTTGGAGGAGTGCCAGAGGCGCAGTCGTTTTCCATCGGGGATGATACCCTGACAGAGTTGAAAGAGGATGCGCCCGCAGGGGGGGCCAACCTGGTGATAGAACCATCGGCCGGTATACCAGCCAGCTATGAACCGGAGCCAAAGATGGGACGGTCGCTGGAAGGGAGTGCGGAGGGCGACATAGGAGAGAACACGGGTGAGGACTATGCCCCCAAGATGGCAGCTCCCGATTACCGGCCGCTGGAATCGTTGGAACAGGCGCGGGAGCAGCTGCCTTGGGGGAACTGGCTACCCAAATCCGCACCGGAGGGGACCTACTATTCGGGCGGCGGCATAGATACCTATACGCTTTCAGTCAGTTTTTTCAGTCAGGATTACACAAAAGAACTGCGGGTTTCGGTCCAGGATTATACCGAGGAACGGTCGGCCTATCTTGCAGATCCTGACAAGCCGGAGACATTCGACCTGCGGCTGTATGAAATCCCGTATGCGGACTCAATCCCAGAGGCGTATTTCTATACAACGAACAACCCAATTTTCCGGGCGGAAGAGGTTACCCAGCAGATATTAGAGGCGCGGCTGCTCCCGTCCGATGAGCCGGGGGATGAAAAGCAGTATCATGGAAACGTGGGTATCCTCTATCAGGATGGTTTTGTGGTTGAGTATGGCTCGATCAATGTTTCCCCGGAGGAGCTTTACCAGATCATTATTGAAACGATGACATCTGCTCAGACAGCATCGCCTGTTGGCGGTTGACCTGTAGAGAGCAGTCTTTTGAAATCACTTACAAAAAATACAGAGACGGACAGCCATTATCGGCTGTCCGTCTCTGTTTATGTTGGCACTTTGGCTCTCTTTCTGCCGTTCGGTTCCACAGCATTTTTTAGGTTTTTTAGCAAAATTCCTTATTGACTTTTTTCGAAAAAGGATTATAATAAACGCATGAACAATCATTCATATGAAAGGATGTGAATATGATATGTCGGAAACCAGCAGTGCGGAACGATGTGAACTGATGCACGTGCACCAGGAGATTGTGGATAAGGTCAATCAGCAGATGCCCGAGGACGAGATTTTGTTTGATCTGGCCGAGCTGTTCAAAATTTTCGGGGATTCCACCCGGATCAAGATTCTCTATCTGTTGTTTGAATCGGAGATGTGCGTCTGTGATATCGCTCAACTGCTCAATATGACACAGTCAGCGATCTCTCACCAGCTTCAGGTGCTCAAAAAGAGCAAACTGGTTAAATACCGGCGGGACGGCAAGACCGTGTTCTACTCTCTGGCGGATGGGCATGTACGCACGATCATCGACCAGGGGATGGAGCATGTTGCAGAATAAGGAAAAAAATAATTCAATTATTATGGAGGGGTATTCTGATGAAAAAGCATTTTAAAATGGTGGATCTCGACTGTGCAAACTGCGCCGCCAAGATGGAGGCTGCGATCAAAAAAATCAACGGCGTAAACGATGCAGCTGTCAGCTTTATGGCACAGAAGCTCACTGTTGATGCGGACGACAGCCGCTTTGACGAGATCATGCAGGAGATTGTGCGGGTCTGCAAACGGGTAGAACCCGATTGTGCCATCAAATTGTAACCGGTATCCGGTTAGGAAGGGGATATACCGATGAGCAGGAAGCAAAAAAAGATGCTGACGCGGATTCTGGTCAGCGCGGTTCTGTTCGCGCTTTCGTTTCTGCTCCCGTTGAGCGGGGTATTCCGGCTGTTCTATTTTATTACGGTTTATGCAGTGGTTGGCTGGGATGTTCTTTGGAGAGCAGCGCGCAACATCGCACATGGACAGGTCTTTGACGAGAATTTTCTGATGGCGCTTGCTACGATCGGTGCATTTGTGCTCGGCGAGTTTCCCGAAGCGGTGGAGGTCATGCTCTTCTACCAGATCGGCGAGCTTTTCCAGAGCTATGCGGTCGGGAAATCCCGCCAGTCGATCACCGCATTGATGGACATCCGGCCCGACTACGCCAACATCGAGCGGGACGGTGCACTCGAACAGGTCGATCCGGATGAAGTTGCGGTGGGGGATATCATTGTCATTAAGGCGGGAGAAAAAATCCCGCTTGATGGCGTGATCATCGAAGGCAGTTCCTCACTGGATACGGCGGCGCTGACCGGAGAATCCCTTCCACGCGAGGTCGCTGCGGGGGATGATGTGATCAGCGGCTGTATCAATCAGAGCGGTTTGCTGCGGGTGCGTGTCAGCAAGGAATTCGGGGAGTCTACCGTATCAAAAATTCTCGATCTGGTAGAAAATTCGAGCAGCAAAAAAGCCCGCGCCGAGAACTTTATTACCAAGTTCGCCCGCTATTATACCCCTGTCGTCGTAATTGGTGCGGTTCTGCTCGCCCTGCTTCCTCCGCTTCTGCTCGGCGGTTCCTGGAATACCTGGATTGAACGTGCACTAATCTTCCTTGTGATCTCCTGCCCCTGTGCACTGGTGATCTCGATCCCACTCAGCTTTTTCGGCGGAATCGGAGGCGCTTCCAAAGCTGGGATTCTGGTTAAAGGCAGCAATTATCTGGAAGCGCTCTCTGAAACCGAAATTGTCGTTTTTGACAAGACCGGGACCCTTACCAAAGGGGTATTCCAAGTTACAGCTGTGCACCCTGATACGCTGCCAGAGAGCCGGCTGCTGGAGCTTGCGGCGCTTGCCGAGAGCTTTTCCGACCATCCGATCTCGCGTTCTTTGCGTCAGGCGTACGGCAAACCGATCGACAGCAGCCGGGTCTCTGATGTGGAGGAACTTTCGGGGCATGGGGTGCAAGCGCGGGTTGATGGGCTTCTGATCTATGCCGGAAACGGGAAACTGATGGACCGAACCGGTGTGCAGTGGCATGACTGCCATCTGACCGGTACAGTGGTGCACATTGCGGTAGATGGCTGCTATGGTGGACATATCGTGATTTCCGATACGGTCAAGCCTGATGCGGCCGGAGCGATCGCTGCACTGAAACAAATGGGAATCCGTCAGACAGTCATGCTGACCGGTGATGCAAGGGCGGTCGCCGAGCAGACCGCCGGACAACTCGGACTTGATTCGTTCCATGCCGGCCTGCTTCCCGCAGATAAGGTAGCGCGGGTGGAGGAACTGCTGGAACAGAAGTCCGCCAAGGGAAAGCTGGCGTTTGTTGGTGATGGGATCAATGATGCCCCAGTCCTTTCCCGGGCAGATATCGGGATCGCGATGGGGGGATTGGGGTCTGATGCCGCAATCGAGGCTGCCGACATTGTTTTAATGGATGACCAGCCCTCCAAGATCGCCTCTGCAATGCGGATTTCTAAAAAGACCCTGCGAATTGTCAAGCAGAACATCGTCTTTTCGCTGGGCGTCAAGGGATTGCTCCTCCTGCTCGGTGCAGTGGGTCTTGCCAGTATGCAGGCGGCGATCTTTGCGGATGTAGGTGTTATGATACTCGCGGTACTCAATGCCTCTCGTGCTTTAAAAACAGAGGCCGCATGATTCGAAGTTGCGCTTGCAATCAGTTCTTAGCGTAAATCGCAGATAGAAAGGGCATCCGCAGAAAGCGGATGCCCTTTTAACCCTTTGAAGAGACGGAGAAATTAGTACCATGCACGACAGTGGCCGCCATGGTGCCCGCCGTAATAGGGGGCTGCGGACGTTGACGGTACCCCAAAATAAGTGCCGCAATGGGTACAGGAACCATTTTCCTGGTTGTGATGACAGTAGGAGGCACCATTATGGGTGTGGACACCCGACAGAGCGCAACCTTCCACGGCGCATAGTTGTGCACCGCAATCATTGCCGCAGTAGTCACAAATACCGCTTTGCTGGCTGTGACGGCAACAGGAGATACCATCATGTGTGTGGATGCCGGACAGGGTGCAGTCTGCAACCGCGCAGGTGGGATAGACCGTCCGCTGCTGTACTGCAACAGCGCGGCGATGCCCATGCGCCGAAGCGGGTACAGTGACGGCAGAGAGCACAAGGACACTCGCAAGACCTGTTAAAAGACATTTTTTCAGGCTCATAAAAAAACTCCTTCCTGAAAATAAGACCGCTTTGATTTCCGAACCTGCAAAAAAATCACGCAAAGCCTAAAAAACTTTACATGATTTTTATGGTGGACCCGAAGGGGATCGAACCCTCGACCTTACGGATGCGAACCGTACGCGCTCCCAGCTGCGCTACGGGCCCATATTTTGGTGATCCATCGGAGACTCGAACTCCGGACACCCTGATTAAAAGTCAGGTGCTCTGCCAGCTGAGCTAATGGATCATGCTGACGAAGTGATTCACAACGCTTGATTATTATAGCAAAGAAAGATGGAGTTGTCAACCTAAAAAGGGAAAAAATTTATGAAATTTGTAAAATAATTTGAGAAGCAGGATTTTCGTGGAAGAACACCCATACGCACTCCTTTTTCAGATGGATGCCGCAGCTCTTTGCTCCCCTTTAAAAATGCATCAGAATATCGGAATCTCCCCCTCATAGTTTTGCGCTTTCTCCAAAAGGGGACCTTTTACGCCCATTGTGAAAGCAATGTCGCTGCTTCGGATGGACAGGAGAGCGTTTCCTGGCGCCAGTTCCAGAAAATCCATCATGTTTTTGGACAGGGCGATTTTTCCATCGTTTGTAATGGTGGTCCAGCAGTAGGAACGCCCTTTGTATCTCAAGAATACGCCGGGTGCCGCAGTATAATGCAGCAGATCCGGGTTCTCGGTCAAAATGTGGCCGAGCTTGGACGGCTCCAACAGTCCTTTCCGGGTGACGCAGAATCCGCCTGTGACCTTGCTTCCCGTAAACAGATACACCCTGCCTTCCGTCGTGATTTGATATTCCTGAATGGCTTGGACAGGGATTTGGACGGCACCATCCGGTTGTATGACTGACTTTCCAAAAATAAATTTACCGCCCTTGTTCATCTGCGGCATATCAATCACCTCGTTATTCAGTATATTCCAGATCGGAGGGGGTGTCCTTCAGGCGGAGGGTGGCCAGCAGAGGGTAATGGTCGGACGGATACAACCCGTTGATCGGATCGGTTACAATCTGGGAATCAATAATCTCGAATTCATCGGAAACAAAGATATAATCGATCGGGCAGGCGCCCTTCCGGATTTTCCCACTGAAATTGTGCAGCGTATTCGAAAGGCAGGAGGGATCAAACCGGGTGTACACATCAGTAAGGTGCAAGCCGCTCCGATCAGCAGCGTAGTTGCGCAGGAACTGAACCGGTTTGCTACTGGGCTTGCAGTTGAAATCCCCCATCAGGATGGTCGGCAGAGGGCGCTGCTGCTGATATTTTTCCATATAGTCGAGGATGACCTGCACCCCAAGCAGCCGCGCGATCCCGCAGATATGGTCGAGATGGGTATTGAACACCCGGATCGACCGATCGAGTCGTTTAATGTAAACTTCCGCGACCGTACAGATCCGCGGGAATACCGCATAATAGGCGCGGCTGAGTTTTTCAGGGCTTTTGGAAAGCCAGAAGGTTTTAATCAGGCTGACTTTGGCTTCCTGATTTTTAATGATAATATCGCTGTGCTCGTCGTCTTTGGGCTTGAGGCCGCGGAACCGCCCAAACCCGAGGATGCTGTAATCGACATCCAGCAGGCGGCCGACATCCTCGCGCATATTGGGCAGAAGCTCCTGCACACCGATGATGGTAGCGCCGCTTTCCCGGATAAACTGCGCTGCAAGCGCGCGGCGTTCCCCCCATTTGTGGGTGTGGTTGAGCGGGATGCCGAAATCCCTCTTGAGGTTGAAGGAGATTACCCGGATCAGATCACTGTCACTCATCACAGATCACCCGTATTTCTTTGATATTCCTGCTTGATCTGGCCGATTGTTCTGCCGCCAATCCCGATGTTCTGGTCAGGAAGTTCCTCAATTACAGCCATGAAAAATTCAGGCGGAACCTCCATTATTTCGGAAGCCACCTGCGTGAGACGTTTGATGAGCAGTTCCTTCTGCTCTGCGGTTAAACTGCCACCGGTCACTTTGATATACGGCATGACGCCTCCTCCTTTTTTCAAACAATCTCTAGTATACGAAACAGATTCTTAAAGAAAGGACCTTTGCTTATCCCGATTCTTTTCAAGTGTTTCAATTATAGCACTGGTTGGATGAATTTTCAACGATTCAGCGGGTAAAAAGACGGATTGGAAGACAGGATTGCAAACCGGCGCGGAAGGTGGTACAATAAATTACCAGCATATCATGATTCATCAGGGTTCAGACAAAACCAGCAAAGATAGAGGATGGGGGTTACAGATGAGAATTTTTGACAGTCATGTGCATTCCAGCAATTCACCCGATGCGGAAAGCTCGGTGATGCTCCTGTGTGAACAGGCCGTAGCGGCAGGGCTTTCCGGATTCTGCGTCACCGATCACTGCGAGCTGGAGGAGTACGAATCCGGGCAGTTCGCAGAGCGGATTTCACAGTCAATCTTCGATGTGGGCAAGGCGGCCAAGGTATTTCAGGGCCGTCTGACATTGCATACCGGGGTCGAGATTTCGGGGGTGCATCACCGTCCCGAGCTTGCGCGTCAGGTGGCAGGCCGCCCATTCGATATGATCCTGCTTTCAGTTCACAATGATGAGGACGGGACGGACATCTTTTACCATCCGTTCGACCGATGGACACCGCAGGAGATCGACCGCTATCTGACCTATTATTTCACATCACTGCTCCGGTCGATGCAGCTGGGAGAATTTGACGTAGTGGCGCATTTGACCTATCCAATCCGATACATCACCGGCAGGCATAAGATCCCGGTCGATCTCGGGCGATACAGCGACCTGACGGATGCAATCCTTCGGCTTGCCGCACAGGAGGGCAAAGGGCTGGAGATCAATACTTCCGGCCTCTCCGGGCCGCTTGCGGATACAATGCCGCCAGCGCCGTATATCCGGCGGTTTCGGGAACTGGGTGGGGAGTTTGTGACGATTGGCTCGGACTCCCACCAGATACATACGCTGGGCGCCGGGTTTGACCAGGCCAGACAGATTCTGGCGGATGCGGGCTTTGGGAGTTATACCTTCTACCGGGAGCGCCATCCGCTGTTGATCCAGATTGAGGAAAAAGGAGTTGTGAACGTATGAAAGAGATTGATATCATCAAATTGTTAAAGCTGGTTGCGGATGATGCGCAGCTTTCCCATGAGCAGCTTGCAGTGATGCTTGGCGTCACTGTGCGGGAAATTTCCGACACGATCGCCGGACTGGAGCAGAAGGGGATCATCCGGGGCTACAAAGCGCTGATCGACTGGGATAAGACCGGACATAATCTCGTTTCTGCGCGGATCGAGATCAAGGTGACTCCGAAGGCAACGATGGGGTTTGAGGAGATCGCCTACACCATCTCGCAGTTTCCCGAGGTCGAGACCTGCTACCTGATGAGCGGCGGCTATGACCTTGCGCTGACGATCAGCGGCAAAACGTTCAAGGACATTGCCCTGTTTGTGGCGCACCGGCTGGCTCCGCTGGATGCGGTACAGTCGACCAGTACCCATTTTATCCTGAAAAAATACAAGGAGCGCGGCCTGCTGATGGCAGACGCCCCTCGGGATGAACGGGAGGTAACTTCCCAGTGATGGATTATGATAAGCTGTTGAGCAGATCGGCCGCCGCCCTCAAACCATCTGGTATCCGCAGATTTTTCGACATCGCGGCGGAGATGGATGATGTGATCTCCCTTGGCGTTGGGGAGCCGGATTTTAAAACCCCGTGGGAGATCCGCCGCGCAGGGATCGAGAGCCTGGAGAAGGGGCACACCTTTTACACCGCAAACGCGGGCTTGATCACGCTGCGTACAGAGATCTGCAACTATCTCAAACGCCGTTTTACCCTTTCCTATGACCCCAAAACCGATGTCTTTGCCACCGTCGGCGGGAGCGAGGCGATCGACCTGTGCATCCGGGCTACGATCAATCCCGGCGAAGGGGAAGAGGTGCTGATTCCCGAACCATGCTTTGTCTGTTATGACCCGCTTACCCGGATGGCAGGCGGGGTCCCGGTGCCGATCGCGACCCGTGTTGAGGATGATTTCCGTCTGACCGCTGCACAGCTTCGGGAGCATTTAACCCCCAAAACCAAACTGCTGATCCTGCCGTTCCCCAACAATCCGACCGGCGCGGTCATGCGGCGGAACCATCTGGAGGAGATCGCGGAGGTACTGCGCGGAACCGATGTCCTCGTGCTTTCGGATGAGATTTATGCCGAGCTGACCTATGGATCGGAACGGCACGTCTCGATTGCCGAGCTGGACGGGATGCGGGAACGTACCATTCTGGTCAACGGTTTTTCCAAAGCTTACGCCATGACCGGTTGGCGTCTTGGCTATGCAGCCGGCCCTGCGCCGATCATCCGGCAGATGATCAAGCTGCATCAGTTTGCGATCATGTGCTCCCCGACAACCAGCCAGTATGCAGCGGTCGAGGCATTGAAGAACTGCGATGAAGCGATCGAGGCGATGCGCAGCGAGTATGATATGCGCCGGCGTCTGGTGGTTGACGGGTTCAACCGGATCGGGTTGAGCTGTTTTGAGCCGGAGGGTGCATTCTACGTCTTTCCAAGCATCCGGTCGACCGGCATGACCAGCAACGAATTCTGCATGAAGCTGCTCGAAAAGGAACGGGTAGCGGTCGTTCCAGGGGATGCGCTCGGCGCAAGCGGTGAAGGTCATGTCCGTGTGTCCTATTCCTATTCGATCAAGCACCTGCTCGAGGCCCTGAAACGGATCGAGCGATTTGTCAAAAACCTGCCGTCCGCGTAAATCTGCCTTTTTCCGCGGCTCTCTTATGCTATCCTTATTTAAGGCTTGTTTTTTGAAAAAATCACAGGCCCTCTATGGACATACCTTACAGGCCAAGGCGTCATTTCCCGGCAAGGCAAACGGTCCGGCCCGTTCGTTTCACCCGATCTGCCGGGGAATGAAAACTTGTTTTGTATTTCATCAAAAGTTTCGTCCACCATTTCAAAGGTGGCGGGGTTGAGGGGCAGACCCCCTTCCGTTTGCCGCACCGGAGAGCCACAGCGGACCTCCTTGGCACTCTACAGGGCGGCAGGAGGAGACTTTTTGCAGGGGAAAAGCCCTTTTTTATCCAAAAGACAGAATGGGGGGATGTTATGCTGATTGTAACAGCGGAGCAGATGAAAACCATTGAAGCCAACTCGACAGAATATGCCCTGAGCATGGAACGCCTGATGGAAAACGCAGGCAGTGCAGCGGCAATCGCGATCCGGCAGATAACCGACGTGGAGGGGCGGTTTGTTACTATCTTCTGCGGACGGGGAAACAACGGTGGGGATGGCTTTGTAGTGGCCCGCCGGCTGCATGAGGCGGGCGCGAATGTGGCGGTTGTGCTCACCGACGGGCAGCCCCGCACCGAACAGGCGCAGGCGATGTTTTCAATCCTCAGCGGGATGGAGATCGCTGTGGTGGAATTCGAAGCGGACCCGGTGTACCTGGCGGAGCGGCTGGCCGAAACCGATCTATTGGTTGATGCCATCTATGGGACAGGCTTCTATGGGGAGCTGGACGAAAAACATCGGGACATCTGCCGGCTGATGAACGGGGTGGGGGTGCAGACGGTTTCGCTGGATATCCCGACCGGCGTAGCGGCGGATACCGGTGCCGCGGACGATTTCGCGGTCTGTGCGGATGTGACCATCGTGTTTGACAGCGATAAGCCCGCGACCGTTCTCCCCGGAGCAGCGGCCTGGTGCGGAGAGGTGGTTGTGGTGGACATCGGGATCCCGCCCAAGGCGCGGGAGGGAATCGAGCCGCTTTATACTGTGGTGGATGAGGAATTTGTATTCGGCATCCTGCTGCCTCGCCGCCGCGAGACCCATAAAGGGAGCTACGGAAGGCTGCTGAATATCGCGGGCTGTCAACGGTATATGGGAGCCGCGATGCTTTCGTCGCTTGCGGCGCTGCGCACCGGTGCGGGATATGTCACCCTGGCCTCTACCAAGGAGGTCTGCCGGACTGCGCTGCCCAACCTGACTGAAGCGGTGATGATGCCGCTGCGCCAGAATGCGGACGGCTCGATTTCGTACGATTCGATCGACACAATCCTACAGGAAGCGGAGCGGTCGTCCGCGATCCTGCTGGGGAACGGCCTCGGGACCGGGAGTGATGCCTGTCACATCGTCTACGACCTGATTCAGACGGTAAAATGCCCGCTGATTATCGACGCAGATGGCATAAATGCGGTCGCTAAGAATATAGATATAATCAGACAGGCGCAGGCACCGGTGGTGTTCACACCGCATCTGATGGAGCTTTCCCGCCTGACTACCCTGCCGCCTGAACAGATCCGGAGGGATCTTCTTTCGATTGGGAAACGGTTCGCGGAGGGGTATGGGGTGACGGTTGTGCTCAAGGATGCCTACACCAACACGATCGCAGCAGATGGGCAGGTCTACATCAACACCACCGGCAACGCTGGGCTGGCCAAGGCGGGCAGCGGCGACGTGCTGGCAGGGGTGATCGGGGCACTTGCCGCGCAGGGGCATGAACCTGCTGTTGCAGCGGCGTGCGGTGTCTGGCTGCATGGGATGGCGGGTGATTACGCGGCGAATGAGTTTTCCCAGTATGGGATGCTGCCGCGGGATGTCATCAGAATGCTGCCGCGGGTGTTTGCCGACCACGGACGTTGAAGAAAGGAAACCAGCCGCCGTTTTTCGGAGGAAGGCGTTTCCGAATCTGACCGAACGGGGTGGGGCTATGTGGAAAAAGACGATTCTGGCGGTTCTGGCCGCTCTGATGGTATTCTGTGGCTGTCATGCGGCGGAGCGGCAGGACCCAGCAAAGATGGCGGAGCAGGCGCGCGAAACGCTGGCAAAGCCGTTCCAGACAACTGCAAAGGTGCGGTATCAGGGGATGGAAACGACCATGACCATCTATAAAAAGCCGATGAACTGCGCAGTTGTGACATTTGATGCCCCAGACACCCTCAAAGAGATGAAGATGACTTTTTATACCGATCGGGTGACCCTCAGTTACGGGGAGATGAAGTTCGATTTTGAGCCGGACAGTGTTCCGGGGCAGGCGGCATCCAAACTGATCCTCTCCGCGCTCAATGCCGCGCTGAACGACCAGGGAATGAACGTCCGGCAGGAGGGGGAGGGGGTCCGGTTTGAGGGCAGTATGGAGCAGGGAACCTTCTCCCTCCTGCTCGACCGGGAGAGCGGAAACCTGCTGCAACTTTCGCTTCCGGAACATGATCTGGAGATGGAAGTCCTCAATTTCTCGATTCTTCAGGACTGACCCTGTTTTTTGGATTCGCCCGCGCCGCATGGTGCGGGCTTTTTGATTGTCAAAAACCGGGCCTGCCCCATATCATGAAAAGGGTGCGGAAACTTTTTTCACTCCGGATGTTTAAATGACGTGCCCCACGCCCAAACTAGAATCGAACTGCTTCAGGGATGCAGGGACGTCAGATGCAAAATGAATATCCACGGAGAGTGATAGGAATGACTGTGAAAAGAGGAGAAATCTATTATGCGGATTTGAGCCCGGTGGTCGGTTCGGAGCAGGGAGGGGTGCGGCCGGTGCTGATTGTGCAGAATGATGTCGGGAACCGGTATAGCCCGACTGTGATTGCCGCAGCGATCACCAGCCAGAAGGAAAAATCCAAGCTGCCTACCCACATCGAGATCAATTCACAGGTCTGCGGGCTTTCCCGGGACTCTGTGGTATTGCTTGAGCAGATCCGCACACTCGACAAAAAACGCCTCAAGGAGAAGATGGGGCGGCTGGACGACGGCTCGATGGGCCAGATCAACCAGGCGCTTTCGATCAGTTTCGGATTGGGCGAGAATACTGGACGGAACCCGTCTACATAACCATGCAGACGGGTTTTGAAGGGGTAGTTGAACAGGCTCCCGCGGGGATTTACCGCGGGAGCCTGCTGCATATCTGAGGGGTAGCCATCTTCCGCAATTGACAGATGGAAAACAGGGGTATATAATTCCGATATACCCGCTTGAATAGTATCTTTCTGTCCGCAGAAGATTGCGCATCTGTATTGTTATTTTTTATGTTTGGAGGACCGGTCATGAGCAAGATTTATACTTCTGTCGATCAGCTGATTGGAAAAACCCCGCTGTTGGAACTGACCCGCATAGAACAGCTGGAAAATCTGGAAGCCCGGATTCTGGCAAAGCTGGAGTATCTGAACCCCGCGGGATCGGCCAAGGACCGCATTGCAAAGGCGATGATTGACGATGCAGAGCAAAAAGGGCTGTTGAAGCCCGGTTCGGTCATCATTGAGCCGACCTCTGGCAATACCGGCATCGGACTTGCCAGTGTAGCCGCTGCCCGCGGTTATCGAATTATCATCGTCATGCCGGAAACCATGAGCGTTGAACGCCGCAAGCTGATGAAAGCCTATGGTGCGGAGCTGGTGCTTACCGAAGGCACAAAAGGCATGGCGGGCGCTATTGACAGGGCGGAGGAACTTGCCCGGGAGATTCCCGGCAGTTTCATTCCCGGACAGTTTGTGAACCCGGCAAACCCCTTGGCGCATCAGACTACCACTGGCCCGGAGATCTGGGAAGATACGGACGGTAAGGTGGACCTGTTTGTAGCTGGTGTAGGGACTGGAGGCACCATCACCGGTGTAGGCGCCTACCTGAAAATGCAGAATCCTGCGGTCAGGGTTGTTGCGGTGGAACCGGCCTCTTCGCCGGTGTTGAGTAAGGGTACCGCAGGCCCCCACGGAATTCAGGGGATCGGTGCGGGATTTGTCCCCGAAGCGCTGGACTGTTCCATTTACGATGAGATTATCCCGGTAGCGGATGAGGACGCTTTTTCTGTTGGCCGGCAGGTCGGCCAGACAGAAGGGATTCTGGTGGGCATCTCTTCGGGTGCTGCCTTGTGGGCCGCCATTCAGTTGGCAAAACGTCCCGAGAACAAGGGCAGAAATATCGTCGTATTGCTGCCGGACACCGGTGACCGCTATCTTTCCACAGCGCTGTTTCAGGACTGACATCTGAATATAACCCGTTTCTGTGCCGCTGCCGGATCGGTCACCAGCCGGTCCGGCTCTATTCATCTGACGAAGCAGCATTCCACCAGCCGGCTCTGTGCCGATAGCCCTGACCAGCATTGTGATGCCCGCAGCCCTTGCCGCTGTCCGCCTGTGCCACCCGTTCGTCAGCAGGTGATAACGCATTGATCCGGCTGCGGATCTCTCTCATGCTCATGTCTTGAATTTCTTCGGGCGTCATATCGGGGGCGAGTGACTGCAACTCTAAAAATGCGGAGTATTTTCCATAGGAAAGCCCCATTTCATGGGCGGCAGCAACCTCATCTGAATGGGTCAGATAGCAGCAATAGGTATTTTCCTGACCAGCAGTGCAGGACTTAATATTGGAAAGCATCTTCGCACACCGCGCTTCGTCTGACCCAACGACGGCGATCGTCACCATTTCATCATTGGACAACAGAGTGATAATTTTTTGGCTTTCCAGCGTCCGATGGATTGCCTCGGTGTAATTTGTAAACCGCAGGTGCAATGAACTCGCCAGTTCCTTCCCATCGTCGTTGCGGCCGCGTACGGAAATCACCTGATCGAACCGGTTAATGCCCAGTTCGATAGAGGGATTGACATCTATACTGATTTCTGCTGTCGGGACAAAATAGAGCCAGTAACTACCTGCCAGCAGACATAGGAAACCGGCTGCGGCAGCGGCTAGACGCTGAACATTTGGCACACGGTATTCTGTATAGTTGTTTGTTTTCTTGGCAAGAAAAGCTCTGGTACGGGCCTTCAGTTCGTCCTCTGCGTTAATTTTATCGAACGCTTCCTTTATTCCGGGAATCATACGCATCACCTCCCAACTTCTCTCGGAGCATCTGTTTGGAACGGGTCAGGAGCGTATAAATGGTATTGACGTTTTTGCCAATAATCCGGCTGATCTGAGGAGCGGTGTAGCCTTCATAGTAATGAAGGTATACAACATCCTTGTACTTTTTTGGAAGAGAAAGCACCGCCTCAAGAACCTCCCTGTTGTCCGGCGGCAGTAGGGCAGGCTGTTCCATGACCTCATCCAGAGATACTGTGTGGCTGCGAAAAAAGCTCCTGATCAGGTCTTTACAGGCATTGATCGTGACGCGAATCAGCCAGGCTTTCTCGTGCTCTTCGCTTTCAAAAGAAACGGAACTAAGGACATACTTCAAAAACACGGTTTGAAATATGTCCTCGGTATCAGCCTCATTTTTCAGATGTATCATGCAAAGCCGTCGAACGGTATTTGAATACCGTTCGATAGCTCTGTTTACTTCTTGTTCGCTCCGCATGGCCCTTTCATCCGTTATCTGAAACGTCCTCTATGGCAGCCATTTCCCCATCCTGCGCCGCCCTGCGGTCGGACTCCGTTGCTATTTCCATCAGCATTTCTGTAAGGGCAGGCGGTTCCGGCGTAATCACAAACGCCGTCCCCGTCAGCATCCACAAAGTGCCCGCCGCATCCGGTTCCTGCATAGTCGCAGACCCCGTCCCCGTCAGCATCCACAAAGTACCCGCCGCATCCAGTTCCGGCATAATCACAAATGCCGTCTCCATTAGCGTCTACGAAATAGGGGCCTTGTCCAAGCCCAGCCGCAAAGGCGCTGGTGGTTCCGATGGACAACAGAAGTGCGGCGGCCAGAACGCTGGGTAATACTTTTTTAAGCATAGCTATTTCCTCCATTGCTGTTAATCAGGAATTCCCATTTCAATTATAATACGATTCAAAGAGAACAATCCGTTCAAATTTTTTAGAAAATTTGAACGGATTGTTTTTCATATCTGTTTCCTATATGGAAAACAGAGTGTTATGCATTCTTGTGTGTCCGATGATATCTAAAACTAGGTAGTCGAGGATAAAACAGAGTTCATCAAGGGTTTACAAGGGAATGTTCTGCCCGCGTTTTAATAGAAAAAACATCCCCGTATCCGTCGGCAATATCGGCGGATATTTTTGCCATCCCCAGAAAACCCTTGCTTTTTACAAGATGAACAAGTATAATAAGGATGTAAAAGTGGTGAGAAGTGGTTAAAAGTGGAGTACATGGTATGAAAATTGCAGGGGGAGGGGCGATGGTATGCTGACAGGTCAGTACAGCCACAACCTCGACCCCAAGGGCAGGATCAGCTTTCCGGCGCGTCTGCGTGAGGAGCTGGGAGAGCGTTTTATGGTTACCAGAGGGCTGGATAACTGCCTGTTTGTCTACTCGATGGAGGAATGGGAGCTGCTCGCCGCAAAGCTGCGGGAACTTCCAATCTCCAAGTCCGCTCCGCTCAACCGCTTTTTCTTTTCAGGTGCGGCGGAGGTTGAGCCGGATAAGCAGGGCCGGGTGCTTTTGCCCGCGCATCTGCGGGAATATGCCGGTCTTGAGAAGGATGTCACGATTGCCGGAGTATTCAACCGGGCTGAAATCTGGGACACCGCCCGCTGGGAACAGAACAATGCGCTGCTTACGTCCGAATCGATTGCAGCAGCGATGGATGAGTTGGGATTTTAGGATGGAAACACAGAATTTCAGGCATATATCGGTCCTGCTGAACGAATGCATGGAAGGGCTGGCGATCAGGCCGGACGGAATCTATGTGGATGGGACAGCAGGCGGAGCAGGCCACTCGAGCGAGATCGCAAAACGGCTGACAACCGGTCGGCTGATCGCGTTGGACAAGGACCCGGATGCGGTTGCAGTTGCGTCTGAACGGCTGGCGCAGTATCCCTGCGCACAGGTGGTGCAGACCGACTTTTCCAGGATGTGCGAGACACTCGACCGGCTGGGAATCGACTCGGTTGACGGCATCCTGCTCGATCTGGGGGTATCCTCGTTTCAGCTCGATACACCCGAACGCGGTTTTTCCTATATGCATGATGCCCCATTGGACATGCGGATGAGCAGGACAGGTCTTTCCGCATATGATGTGGTCAACACCTATGATTTTCAGGCCCTCTGCCGGGTTATGCGGGAGTACGGGGAAGAGAGATATACCCCGGCTGTTGCAAAAGGCATCCTGCGCAGACGGGAACAGCACCCCATTGAGACGACCGGTGAACTGGTCGAAGTGATCCGCAGTTCCCTCCCGGCCAAAGCGCGCCGGGAGGGCGGCGGACATCCTGCGAAACGGGTTTTTCAGGCGATCCGGATTGAGGTGAACGGAGAGCTGGACAGCCTGTCGCAGTTTTTGTCAGAAGCGTTCGAACGCCTCAAACCGGGCGGACGGATGGCGATTATTACATTTCACTCGCTGGAAGACCGGATGGTCAAGCAGCGGTTTGCGGAGCTTTGCAGGGGCTGCACCTGCCCGCCGGATTTTCCGGTCTGTGTCTGTGGGAAACAACCGCTTGGTCGGCTGGTCAACCGCAAACCGATCGAAGCGGCGCAGGAGGAACAGCAGGCGAACTCCCGGAGTAAAAGTGCGAGATTGAGGGTGATTGAGAAGCGGCAATCTTGATAGAACCTGTATGGATAAACAGGAAGTCTGGTAAACGGGTGATTTTTTCGCCTGTAAGGCGAAAAAGGGCCCGATCAGAAGGAGCCAGATGGCTGTGGATACGGGGGCTTAGGAAGGGGAGGACGAAAGGCTTTGCAGAGGCAGTATTCCAACGGCAGTGCCGCTTATGATCTGGACAATTTCCGCACAAGGACGCCGCGGGCGAGGTCAAAAAAGCCTACCCTCACAGTGACGAGGCCAAGCCGGTCCGTACGGGCCAGGCGGCGTCTCGCAACTGCAATGAAGGTCGCGGCAGTTATCGCGATTGGGGTGGCGGTTGTGGTAATGATGCTCTACTATCGCGCGGTGTTGACCGAATTAACCCTTCAGATCAGCAGCGAGCGGACAAAACTGAACGAGGAGATCAGCGAGGGGACGCGCCTGGCAGCAGAGCTGGAATCCAAGGTTTCGCTGCGAAACGTGGAGGAATATGCCACGCAAAAACTGGGGATGGCTCCATTGGATAAAAGCCAGATCACCTATATCAACCTGAACGAGGGGGACAGGGTAGAACTGACGAGCGAGTCCCCGCGGCAGACGATTGCTGATCGAATTCAGCTTGCAATCAGCAACGTTCAGGAATACCTGAAAGATAAATGAAATACATATGGAAAGCGGACAGAAATTTGCAGACATAGGCGGGAAGAAAAGCAAGAGGGATGAAAGGGACAGCAATGCCCGTAGGTCTTTCTTGCTTTCCTCTCTTTTCAGGGAGAACACGACAAGATTTTACATTTTTCACAAAGGAAAAGGGAAACGCTATGGCAAAAACACCAACCTATCAGATGAAAGGCCGGATGATGGTCGTGCTGGCGGGCATGATTATCCTAGGGTTCGGCATCGTACTGCACCAGTTGTTCAGCATCCAGATCCTTCAGGGGGAGGAATATCAGCAGATCGCACTGGATCAGCAGATGCGCAGTACCCGGATCGGCGCCAAGCGCGGCACCATCTACGACACAAACGGGAAAGCTCTGGCAACCAGCGCGGATGTTTCTTCGGTCTGTGTGGCGCCGGGCATGATCGACGACGACGAGGAACGCAAAAATGTGACCGCAATGCTGGTCAAGATGCTGGGCGTGGACGAAGCGCTGGTTGCTAAAAAGCTCGACAAAAAAAACAGCCTGTACGAGGTGGTCAAGACCAAGGTGGAAAAGCCGGTGACCGATGAGCTGATGCAGCAGGTGCTTGAAAACGGCTTGCAGGGGCGGATCTTCCTCGAGGGAGATACCCGGCGGTACTACCCATACGGCAACTTTGCAGCAACGGTGCTTGGGTTCACCAATGCGGACAACGACGGCGCCTATGGGCTGGAATCCTACTATAACAAGACGCTTGCAGGCACGCCGGGCCGGACCCTTGCGATCCGGGATTCAAAGGGCCAGCCGATGAGCCTCCAATATGAGGAAACCCAGCCCGCACAGGACGGAAATTCGCTTGTGCTCACGATCGACGAGACGATCCAGCATTATCTGGAAAAAAATCTGGAAACAGCGGTGGATGAGCATAAAGTCGGGGATCGGACGGTAGGAATTGTGATGGACGTCGAAACAGGCGCGATTCTGGCGATGTCCACCAAGCCCGATTTCGACCCGAACAATCCCACAGAAATCATCGACAAAAACCTGCTTCAGGCGCTGGAGGAAGCCAAACCGGTCATCACAGCGATCGCGGCAGGGCAGCTCTGGTACGATTATAACGCGGCCACCGACCGTAAATTTTTGAGCGGTCCGGCGTATGATACGCTGATTAAGAATGCAAAATACCTCAACAAGGTGATGGGCCTGAACACGATCTACGCGCTGATCGACCAGAAGAACGAGGAAGGCGGCCTGACGCAGGAGGCGCAGGAGGCGGCCTATCGGAAGGCACTGCAAAATGCCCAGTATGCCCAGTGGCG
Organism: Anaerotruncus sp. G3(2012); assembly: GCF_000403395.2. Lineage (GTDB taxonomy): Bacteria > Bacillota > Clostridia > Oscillospirales > Ruminococcaceae > Anaerotruncus. Next base: position 199,344 of record NZ_KE159674.1, read on the forward strand.
CAACAAGGCGGTTTCCGACCCGTATGAACCGGGATCGGTCTTTAAGATCATCACCGCGGCGGGTGCGCTCGAAAGCCATGCGGTCACCGAGAACAGCACCTTCAACTGCATTGGTTATATCGAGGTAGCGGATAAGACCCAGCACTGCCATATCTGGAGCAGCCAGCATCAGGGGCATGGGGTGCAGACACTGGAAGATGCGGTCCGCAACTCCTGTAACCCGGCGTTCATTCAGATTGGACAGCTGATGGGGTCACGCCTGTTCTCAGAATACTTCTCCAATTTTGGTCTGACCGAGCTGACTGGGATCGACATGCCTGGTGAGGCGAGCGGGCTTTACCACAAGGTGGAAAACATGGGGATTGCTGAGCTGTCGTCCTCCTCGTTCGGGCAGACGTTCACGATCACCCCGTTACAGATGATTACGGCAGCCAATGCGGCGGTCAACGGCGGCAAGCTGATGCAGCCGTATATCGTCAAGCAAGTGGTCGACAAGGACGGAAACGTGGTTTCCGCCACCCAGCCGGTGGTCAAGCGGCAGGTGATCTCAAAGGACATCTCCGACAAGATGCAGCTGATGCTCGAACAGGTTGTCGCAAACGGTTCCGGGCGTCAGGCGCAGATCCCGGGCTACCGGGTCGGCGGCAAGACCGGCACCTCTGAAAAGATCGGTACCAGAAACCTCGACGGAAGCGAGAACACCAAAAATATCCTCTCGTTCTATGGATTTGCGCCGATCGACAACCCGAAGGTGGCATGTCTGGTCGTGCTCGATGAGCCGGATCTGATCAACGCATACGGCTCGACCGTTGCCGCGCCGGTTGTCGGCTCGATCCTCGCGGATGTCCTGCCGTATATGGGGATTGAGCCCCAGTATACACAGGAGCAGCTGGAGGAGACTACCACATCCACCCCGAACGTGACCGACAAGGACATCCACGACGCGCAGTCGATCCTGCGGATCGCGGGACTGAAATACCGCCAGGTGGGCAGCGGGACCACGGTGCTGCGTCAGGTGCCGGGCTATCAGGAGCCGATTCCAAAGGATGCGACCGTCGTACTTTACACCGAGGAAAATGTGGTGGATGGAAAGGTGCTTGTCCCGAACGTGGTCGGCATGACTGCCGGGCAGGCGAATAAGGAGATCACCAACGCGGGCCTCAACTACGCGATGATGGGTTCGGGAATCGAGGGGACCAGCTCACCGGTCATCGCCCAGAATCCGCTTGCAGGAATTGAGGTGGAAAAGGGCACCATTGTGACAGTAGAATTTGCGGAAAGCGCGCCGGCGGAGTGATACCGTCGGCAGACAGGGGGCAGATTGCATGCGGTTATACCAACTGATAGAGGGGCTTGGGCTGACAGGACAGGTGGCGGACTGCGAGATCACCGGGGTTACCAACGATTCCCGGCAGGTTGAGCCGGGGATGGTGTTTGTCTGCATCAAAGGAGGGCGGTTCGACGGTCATGACCGCGCCAGACAGGCGCTGGAGGACGGTGCCGCGGCGGTTGTCTGTCAGCATGATCTCGGGCTGGAGCGTCAGCTTCTGCACCCGGATACCCGCTATGTTTATGGACTGCTCTGCGGAAGCTGGCATGGCAATCCGTCGCGCAGGCTCAAAATGGTGGGGGTCACCGGCACCAACGGCAAGACGACGATCACCTACATGATGAAGCACATTCTGGAATCGGCAGGGAAAAAGGTGGGGCTGATCGGAACCATCCACAACGAGATCGACGATATCCTGCTCCCCGCCAAGCACACCACCCCCGACCCGATGGTCCTGCACAGTATGCTTGCGCGAATGGAGAAGGCCGGGTGCGAATATGTGGTGATGGAGTGTTCCTCCCATGCACTCGATCAGCACCGGGTAGCGGGGGTGACCTTCCAGACAGCGATCTTTACCAATCTGACACAGGACCATCTTGACTATCACCAGACGATGGAAAACTATTTTCAGGCAAAAAAGCGGCTGTTTTCGATGTGCGGGACAGCGGTGCTCAATTTGGATGACGCGTATGGACGCCGGTTACAGGAGGAGGTCTCCTGCAAGGCGCTGACCTTCTCGACAGACAATGACCTCGCCGATTACACCGCCAAAAACATCCAGTCCGCGCCCGATTCGAGCAGGTTCCTCTTTGTGGGAAAAAATCAGATCGCGCGGGTCAGGCTGCCGATCCCCGGGGATTTTTCGGTCTCAAACGCGATGGCTGCGGGGGTCGCCTGTCTTACCCTTGGATTCCCGGTCGAGCAGGTTGCCGAAGGGCTTTCGACCTGCGAAGGAGTGGTCGGACGCATCGAGGTGCTGCCGACCGGCACCGATTTTGTTGTGATCCGGGACTATGCCCACAGCCCCGACGGCCTGGAAAAGATCCTCACAACCATGCAGAAGTTCGCCAAAGGGAAGGTTTACCTCCTGTTCGGGCCGGCAGGGGACCGCGACCGGTCCAAGCGGAAATTGATGGGGGAGATCGTCTCCCGGCTGGCGGATTTCGTGATCCTCACCTCGGATAATCCCCGGGAAGAGGATGAGATGCAGATTATCAACGATACCCTTCCAGGCATCGAGATGCATCCCGAGACCCCCTGTAAGGTGATCCCCGACCGGTACGAAGCAATTGAATGGGCGCTCACCACCTGTCAGAAGGACGATGTGCTGATCCTAGCGGGCAAGGGGCATGAGGATTATCAGGTATTGCGGGGCGGGACGATCTGTTTTGACGAACGTCGGATCGTGTCGGATATTTTGACCCGTCTGCGCGGGGGCCCCGCCGGACAGTATTGAGGGGATACAGCTATGGAACGTATGACAATACAGGAGATTGCGGAAGCGATTGGGAGTACAGAACGGTTTGAGGGAGCGGTGGAGCAGGTCTCCACCGACTCCCGCGCACTCCCGGAAGGCTGCCTCTTTCTGGCGCTGGCGGGGGAACGGTTCAACGGGCACGACTACCTCGCCGCTGCCCTGCAAAACGGCGCGGCTTTTGCGGTTGCGCAGGAACGCAGGGCGGATTATGCCGCGCAAAATGGGCGCATACTCTATGTGCAGGATACCGGGCGCGCGCTGCTGGAACTTGGACGCGCCTACCGCGAAAAATTTTCGATCCATTGCGTGGGGGTAACCGGCAGCGTCGGCAAAACCACCACCAAAGAGATGATTGCGCAGGTGGTTTCGGCGGGTTATAAGACGCTCAAAACCGAGGGAAACCTGAACAATGAGATTGGCCTTCCCAAAACCCTGTTCGGGCTTGACCGCAGCCATCAGGCGGCGGTGATCGAGATGGGGATGGAGGGTCTTGGCGAGATCGCTACGCTTGCAGCGGTCGCGCAGCCGCAGATCGGGGTCATCACCAACGTGGGGGTAAGCCATATCGAGCGGCTTGGCTCGCGTGAAAACATCCTGAAGGCCAAGATGGAGCTTGCGGATGCCCTGCCGGATGGAGCACCGCTTCTGCTCTGCGGGGATAATGACCTGTTGTCCGGGGTACAGATGCCACGCCTGCGGGTAACCTTTTTCGGGATCGAGAACCCCGGCTGCGCAGTTCTGGCCGAAGAAATCTTCGAACAGGCAGGGGAGACCCGGTTCACCCTCCGGCATCCGGATGGGCGGATTCCAGTGTACCTGCCATGCATGGGACGCCATAATGTTTTGAATGCGCTGGCGGCATTTGCGGTCGGTCGGGAACTTGGCATCTCACCAGAGGATTGCGCACAGGCGCTGGCAGGCTACCGCCCTTCCGGGATGCGTCAGAAGGTAGTTGACTGGAACGGCGTAACCGTTGTGGAGGATTGCTATAACGCCTCCCCCGATTCGATGCGGGCCGCACTTTCGACCCTCGGCAGATGGGAGGGTGCATCCAGACGGATTGCAGTTCTCGCGGATATGCTCGAACTGGGGGAGATCAGCCGGATGTCTCACATCGAGGCAGGACAGTGCGCGGCGGAGCAGGGGATTGACCTGCTGCTCGCCTATGGGGAACAGGGGCGGTATTATGTAGAGGGTGCTTTCGGGGTCGACGCCCGTTGGTTCGAAACCAAGGATGCGCTTTGTAAGGCACTGGAGCAGGAGTCGATTCCGGGCAGCGTGATCTGGGTTAAGGCCAGCCGGGGTATGAAGCTGGAAGAGGTGCTCGAGCAGTTCTATAGCCGGACATCGAACCCATGATGGTGCCAGCCATCCCAAATTGGGATGAGAAATTTTCCAGGCTTTGATGGGCCGCGGGATCGCTGCCTGTAGGCTCTGCCCCGGCAGACATGAAACAGACCTAAGGGAGAGACAAAAGAGATGAACACAACAACAATGATCCTGACTGTACTGGTTGCATTTGCGGTTTCCGCCTTGCTGGGGTTCCCGCTGATCCCTTACCTGCGCAGGCTGAAATTTGGCCAGACGATTCTCGATATTGGCCCCACATGGCATAAGAAAAAACAGGGCACCCCGACGATGGGTGGCATTATGTTTGTAGCCGGTATCACCTTGGCGGTGGCGGTGGGGTATCTCACAGCGCTGACCATGGATCCGACACTTGCTTCTGATTCGACCGGCAGGCTCAGGCTGTTCGGCGGGATGGTGATGGCGCTGGCATTTGGTGCAGTGGGCTTTCTGGACGATGACATCAAAGTAATAAAAAAACAGAACCTCGGTCTGACCGCCCGCCAGAAGTACCTGATGCAGCTGATTATCGCGGTATTTTATCTGGTTACCCTATACCTTGCGGGCGACCGTCCGACCGTGGTGGTGCTCCCGTTCCTGGGACAGTTCGAGCTGGGGTTCCTCTACTACCCGCTTGCAGTTATCATCATCACCGGTTTTGTCAATGCGGTCAATCTCACCGACGGCATCGATGGGCTGGCTTCCTCGGTCACCTTTGTCTATGCGCTGGTCATGCTGGTGATTTCCGGCATCCTGCGGTTTGAACAGGCCGGCCTGGTTTCCTGTGCGCTCGCGGGCGGTACTCTCGGATTCCTGGTCTGGAATTTCTACCCGGCCAAGGTCTTTATGGGGGACACCGGCTCGCTCTTCCTCGGGGGGCTGGTGGTCGCGCTCGCGTTTGAGGTTGGGCTGCCGCTGCTGCTTGTATTCACCGGCGTTATCTACTGGTGCGAAGCGTTTTCGGTCATTTTGCAGGTCAGCTATTTCAAGGCGACCGGTGGCAAACGGATTTTCAAGATGAGCCCGATCCACCATCATTTTGAGATGTCGGGATGGAGCGAGGTTAAAATTGTGACGGTATTTTCATTGGTCACCGCAGTTGGTGGCCTGTTGGCAATCTGGTCAGTATTCCGTCTGTGAGCAGTTCCAAAGGAGGTATGCGGATGCAGTATGCACAAAGCGCAAGATCGGCTGGTGCGCCCCGACGCAAAAAACGGGTGAAGTCCAAACCGGCAGAGCGGGGGAGCATGGACCTGATCTTTCTGATTCTGGTCCTGACCCTTTTGGGAATCGGCTTGATTATGCTTTTTTCGGCGAGCTACGCTTACGCCTACTACTACGATGGAAACAGCTTCCATTATATCACCCGCCAGCTTGCGTTCGCAGTGGTCGGGGTAGTGGCACTGTTGGTTGTTTCGCAGATCGACTATCATATCCTGCGCAGATTCGCGTTGCTCCTGCTCGGCGGGACACTGTTTCTGTTGGTGCTGGTGCTCTTTTACCACACACAGGCAACGGCCAAACGATGGATACCGATTGTTGGCACATTCACCTTCCAGCCCTCCGAGCTGGCAAAGTTTACGATTGTTGTGGTGTTCGCACACTTGATTTCATTGAACTACGACCGGATGTCCGACCCTCGGTATGGGCTGTGGCCGTTCCTCTCGATCATGGGTATCATTGCACTTCTGATGGTTTTGCAGCCCCACCTTTCAGGCACTATTTTGATCCTGAGCATCGGCGTTGTCATGATGTTTATTGGAGGGACCAACCTGAAATGGTTTGCACTGGGCGGTCTGTTCCTGGTCGGTGCGGTTGTCGTTATCATCTTTATCCCTGATGCGGTTCCCTACGCGATGAGCCGGCTGGAACACTGGATCAACCCTGCATCTGATCCGACTGGAGCCGGTTACCAGACACTGCAGTCCCTCTACGCGATCGGGTCAGGCGGGCTGCTCGGTGTCGGAATCGGAAACTCCCGGCAGAAGCACCTGTATCTGCCGGAACCGCAAAATGACTTTGTGTTTTCGGTCGTCTGTGAGGAACTGGGATTTGTCGGTGCAACGATTATCCTGCTGCTGTTTGTCCTGCTGGTCTGGCGCGGATTCGCCATCGCGATGCGCTGCCGCGACCGGTTTGGCTCGATGCTTGCGGTCGGATTGACAACACAGGTGGGTGTTCAGACCATTCTCAATATCGCGGTGGTCAGCAACACGATCCCCAACACCGGAATCAGTCTGCCATTTTTCTCGTACGGAGGAACAGCGCTCTGTATGCTTCTGGCGCAGATGGGGGTTGTCCTGTCAGTATCCAGATACAGCACAGTTGAAAAGGAGTAACAGGAAGTAGGGGACGGAAGGTATGAGAATCTTATTTGCCTGCGGCGGTACCGCAGGGCATATCAATCCCGCGATTGCGGCGGCGGGATATCTAAAGGCGAGGCATCCGGAGGCGGAAATTTTGTTTGCGGGCAATCCCAAGGGAATGGAGGCGCGGCTGGTTCCAAACGCGGGGTTCGCGTTTGCGCCGATCGAGATCATGGGATTCCAGCGTCAGCTCAACTGGTTCAATATCCGCTATAACATCCGGTCAATCGGTTGTCTTGCGCTCTCGTGGGGACGCTCACGCAGGCTGATCCGATCGTTTGCGCCGGATGTGATCGTCGGCACAGGAGGGTATGTCAGCGGGCCGATCCTGCGGGAAGGGGCGAAGCTGGGAATCCGGACTCTGACCCACGAATCCAACGCCTTTCCTGGCGTGACAACCAAGTTGCTCGCACGTACCGCCGACAAAGTGCTGATTTCTGTCGAGGAAGCCAAGCGGTTTCTGCCGCAGGGCAGGGAATATATTGTTACCGGCAACCCGGTGCGGGAACAGATTCTGTTTGCCAGCCGGGAAAAGGCCCGCGCGAAACTGGGGATTGGGCCAGAGAAAATCTGTGTGGTGTCGTTTGGGGGAAGCCTCGGCGCCCGACGGATCAACGAAGCGATCGCTGGATTGATGGCGTGGGAACAGAAGCGCGGCGATATCTACCATATTCATGCAACCGGCTCCTATGAGAAGGATCGGTTTCCTGGTCTGCTGGAGGCCGAAGGCGTGAAACCCTCCGATGATCTGGATGTGAGGGAGTACATCAACGATATGCCAGACTGCCTCGCGGCGGCTGACCTGGTGATTTCCCGTTCGGGGGCTATGACCCTTTCGGAGTTGGAGGCAAGCGGAACCGCCTCGATCCTGATTCCATCCCCAAATGTGGCGGAGAACCATCAGTACCATAATGCGATGGTGCTCGCGGAGCACGATGCAGCGGTTGTGATTGAGGAAAAGGACCTGACCCCCGCTCTTCTGCGGGAGACAGCGCAAAAGCTCTGTGCAGATTCAGAAACGCTCAAACGCCTGGGGCGAAATGCGCAGGCGATGGCGATTATCGACGCAAATGAACGGATTTATCAGGAAATTTTGAGCCTGACCCGTTGAGAATCTGCTTGATGTATTAAAAATGGGAAAAATCACGGACTGAAAAATCCCTCCTGGTGCCGGATGATCGACACCAGGAGGGATTTTTAATCTGCTCTTGTTATTGTGCAGTGACTGGCAGTTTCTGATTTCCCGAAAAAACCTCAATTGCAGTATAGGAACCAGGTGCTTTGCAACGGAGAACCGTCGGTCCTTTGCCTTGGAAAGAGGTGCTGTCGAGCAGGTTAAACCGGATCGAGTTACCCTGCGCTTCGATTGTCCAACCGAGCCGTTTCTCGCTGTTGCAACAAATCCAGAAATCGGCGCTCCCGTCCTCCAGAACAGTCCGTTTTACAAAGACCGCACCAGAATCAGGCTTTCCAGAGAGCCAGTCGGTCAGTTCCTGCGGGCGCTGCTCCGCCGGATCGAGCAGGTCGGTGGAGGTAATTCCACCGGCAATGGTTGTAGTTGCATCAAAGGTGATATACTTTACGTCGTCTCCATTCGCGGGTACAAAAGAGGGAGCCTTTTCTGTATCAGACGCATATTGCAGGTCATCATTGGTATACACATCATAGAGATCCGCTTTTAATGCATCAGGCATCGGTGCGATCCCCACAACCTTTCCGCCTTCCCCCTTGACTGTCACCAAAAAGAGCGCGTTGTCATCCAAGCTTTTGTCAAAATAGCCGATATTAAACGCATTTGGTTCGCCATTGCTATGGAAATCTACAAATGCCTTGACCGGCTGTCCATTGTAGAGAACTTGATCAAGCTGAGAATCGTAGATAACCCCATAGACACGGAATTGTTCAAACTGTTCAGACAGGCTGCGCTGACGTGAAGCAGGGTGTGGACTGGAAGCGGCTATCCCCGGAATTGATGGACCTCTTACAGCTGTAACCCCATCTGAAACAGGTACGGCATACACAGACACCCCGACAGCAAAAGACAGAGAGACCGAAACAAGCAGAGGAACCATCCGTCCGATTTTTTTCATTGTTGAAATCATCCTTTCCAAATATTTGATGGGATCGCCTGATCCGAATTATCCAAGGTAGCAGATGGTATTATAGATACAGATGCCGATGATGACAACCATCAGCCCGATAAACAGACGATCGACCGCTTTGGCATCAATCCTGCGGTTGATCCTGCCACCACAGATGCCGCCTGCAAAGCCGCCCGCGACCATCAAAAGCAGGAGGAACAGGCTGAATTGTGGGAGCTGGCCGGTCAGAAGCGTACTGGCGAGACTTGTGAGTTGAGAAAAGAGGATCACATAAAGCGAGTTTTGCGCAGCAGTTTTGGTATCCATTGAGAAAAAGTAGGAGAGAACCACCAAATTGATCGGACCGCCGCCAATCCCCAGAAACGAGGACATGACTCCCAGAACAAGGCCGATCGCCGTACAGATGATGGTTCCATCCATTTGATGGGTGGAGATGTTGTTTTTATACAGGGTATAAATCAAGGTGCCGACAGTGATCACCAACAGACAGATCGACTGCACCGCCCCAACTTTGTTGGGGTCAGGGAATAGCCCGGCAACCTGCTGAAACAGCTCTTTGCCGAGGATTCCACCGATTGCCGCACCGATTGCGAGCGGAGTACCTGTCCGAAGATCAATCAGCGATTTCTGCCCACCATGCTTAGAGCGGAAAACCGAGATCGCTGACATCGAAAGAACAGTGCATCCGGACAAGAAGCTGATTGCCGCTACATCGAGAAGCTGGAATGCGTCGAGTGCGGGCTTGATAATCACCCCGCCGCCAATCCCGCATATAGCGCCTATAATCGAGGCTCCAAAGCTAATCAGAAAAAATAAAAACTGCAATTTCCGCTGTCCTCCAAGTTCCTACGATTGTAGACGGTCGTTCACTTATAAAAATGCGGAAAACAGAACAGCCGTTACCGGGCTGTTCTGCCCCGGTTCAAAACTGTGCCTGGAACAGTTCCTCTACTTTTGAAGTGTCATCAGCCATCACGAGGATGACATAGCTGCCGTTGGTGTAGACTGCCGCATTGTTGATCTTGGCCATCTCGGCAGGGACGTAATTTTCATACGCGATCTTTTGATCTTCGATCCGCTCGTTGATGGCATCCTGTACCATACCGATGTCAGCAGCATCCTTGACTTTAAAGACGCTGACCTCCTCGGCGGTAGCTCGGGTTGCACTTGTCCGCACAGTTTTTTCCGCGAGCTTTTCCTCATCGAGGTTATAAATATTTGCAACCATCTTGTCCTCAAGGGTCATCAATTCATCCTTGAAGGTGAGCTGGGAAGCTACCGCCTCCACCACATCGGCGGTAGCAGGCTGTTTTCCGCTCTGATCGGAGGATTTTCCGCCGCAGGCGGCCAGCGAAAGGCAGGTGATAATAGCAAGGGCAATAACGAACAGTTTTTTCATCTTTTTTCTGACTCCTTAATTCTGTGATTCTACGCCGCTGTTTTCCGGTTCGGATGCGGAAACGTTCGTAGTGGAAGCGGCTGCTGGCCCACCTGGAACGGAAACAGTGTGCTGCTTGAGATAATCGAACCATTTATTATAGTATTCCGGACCAAAATGCATCCCGTCGGCAGGAGAAGCCGCATCCGGGAGCATCCCATTTTCGTCCTTCATACATTCCGCTACATTCAAATAGTAGACCTGTTTTTCCCCGCAGAGGGTGAGCAGTGCCTGATTAAATTCGTCGATCCGGTTGTTATCCATATTATAATTATTGTTCCGGGTCACCGGCAGAATCGACTGCACATAGATCAGCGCATCCGGCTGAAGCTCCCTCACATCATCGAGAAAACTGGAATACCGCTCGATAAAACGGGACTTCTCAACATCGCGCACCTCGTTTCCGCCAAGCAGGATGTAAACCTTGCGGAATTGTGCCTGTTTGAGCCCATCCATAATCGCAATGCGGGAACCATCCTCCTGCTTGACATACGGCTCGGTATAGATGCTGCTGAGGTTGGCCCCTGTACCGGCGAGTACGGTAGTTCCATCCATTACACCGTAAAGCTCGATTCCAGTGCTGATCGAATCCCCAACAAAAACTGCATCATTAAAGTAGTCGCTGGATACCCAGTCGGACGCAGGGACAGCTCCCTCAAAAACCGGGATTTCCGGCTCGGGTTCCGGTTTCGGCGCTGAGGCGGGTTCCGGTTCGTCGTCACTGGATTCCTCTTTCTCCTCCGGTTCCGACGAGGAGGAGCGCAGACGCTGACGGGATGCGTCGGAAGATGCGTTCTCGCCTTGCGCACCGGCCGAGATCTGCCAGGCGCCGGCGATCAGAAGGGAAAGGAGCAACGCAAAGACAAGCATAATCAGAACCGGAATCAGGTTGCTTTTTTTCCTCCGGCTCACTTTCATCGGTTTATTCATAGCCATAATCTTCATCTTCTCCTGAGGCAAGCAAATGCCTAAAAGCGTTTACATAGAATCGCTTTTGTATGTGTTAATTTCACCATACAAAAATTTCAGCAAAAATATTATACAATTTTCCTGTAGAAATGTAAAGTAAAAGATCAAGCAACGGGAAAAAAAGACATATACAAACAGTTATAAACACTTTCCACTGAGTTTTCCACAATAGAATCCCCGCAAAAGACGGGAATTCCACCAGTTTCCCAGTATCCTTTTCACCGTTTATCCACATAAAAAATGGATGTTTATGGATTAAAATTTACAATGATTTCTATTTCCTGGAGTTGTTTTAAGAATTTATACGCTGGGTGATTGTTTTGGGCAAGCAGACAGATAAAAAAGCGATATTCCCTGGCAAAGGGAATATCGCTGTCTATTTATAGCGTAAGTGGTTCACAGAGGGCATACCACTGACATCCGCTGCAAACTTCCGGAAACTGGCCAGCCTGTATGATCCGCTCTTCGACCAGCTGGGAAAACGTTTCCCAGGTAAGCGAGTCCCCGTCTGCAAGACCGCAGAGAGAGAGTACCGCTGCATCGTAGGCTGCGACCTTCTCTCCTGAGACACAGCCAGCTCCCCGGCGGTGCGGGCAGGCGGTGCAAAGGAAGTCCGCACGAGAATGGAGGATCACCGGCTGTTCCGGAGATTCCTGAAGTTCACTGACCAAGCCGGTCATCCGCCGGGTAAACGCTTCGCTGTATCCATGCCCGCTGAAATGCCGCAGGCAAAGCCCGTGATGCGGCCGCAGCGGGATTCGATCAGTTCGCAAGGTTCCACCCCGAAGCGGCGAGCGGTTTGCGCAGCCCCTGCACCAACCATGCAGCGCCGAGGATTTTCAGTGCATCACCGGGCAGAAACGGCAGCACGCACATCCCGAGCGCAGCAACCAGCCCTTTTCCGGTCAGCATCATGAACCATACGGTTCCGAATGCATAGCAGGCGGCCACGCCGATCACCATAGCGATACACAGCTTACGGAAACTGCGTCCCCAGCGCTCGCAGATCAGCCCAACCAGAAATGCTGCGACCAGATAGCCGATGATGTAACCACCGGTTGGCCCGGTGATGATGCCCATGCCACCGCTGAATCCCTGAAAGACCGGCAGGCCGAATGCGCCGAGCAGGACAAAGGCAAGCTGGCTGAACAGCCCGAACTTTGCGCCAAGCAGTGCTCCCGAGAGATGGACTGCAAAGAGCGCAAGATTGATCGGAATGGGAGGAATTGGAATGGCGATCTGGGAACAGATTGCGGTGAGTGCGGCGAACATGGCACAAACCGCAATTTTTTTTGTGCTGATGGCAGTTGACATGGTGGACACCTCCTGAATTGTAAACCAATACTTCAAAATTTGGTTTACATTCAGGATAACCAGTTTTTCGCCAAATGTCAAGTAAAATTTTAGGAACATATGTTTGCAAATCTGCTTGCTTTTTTAGATGTGATCCTGTATAATGGGTTCTGTAAAATCAACCATACGGCAGATTTGTGGGACTGCTGTTTTTTCAACAGATGAAAAACAAACTATCCGGGTAATGGAGGAGAGACACAATGGCAGAAAAAAAGGCAGCACCGGTTACAGAACGCAGGAGCAATGTTTCGGCGGAGGAGAAGGCGAAAGCTCTGGAGACCGCCCTCAGCCAGATCGAAAAGCAGTTCGGCAAGGGCGCGGTAATGAAGCTCGGGCAGGACAGCACTCTGAACGTGGAGGCGATCTCGACCGGTTCATTGTCGCTCGACATCGCGCTCGGAATCGGAGGCGTGCCCAAAGGCCGCATCATTGAAATCTACGGTCCGGAAAGCTCGGGCAAAACGACAGTGGCGCTCCATGTTGCGGCACAGGCGCAGAAGGCGGGCGGCGCGGCGGTCTTTATTGATGTGGAGCACGCGCTTGATCCGGTCTATGCGCAGGCGCTCGGCGTGGATATCGACTCTCTGCTTGTCTCCCAGCCGGACACCGGTGAGCAGGCGCTCGAGATCGCCGAGGCGCTCGTTCGGTCCGGCGCGGTCGATGTCGTGGTGGTCGACTCGGTCGCCGCGATGGTCACCAAGGCTGAGATCGAAGGGGAGATGGGGGACAGCCATGTCGGTGTGCAGGCCCGCTTGATGTCGCAGGCGCTGCGTAAGCTCACCGGCGCGATCGGCAAATCCAACTGCATCGTGATCTTCATCAACCAGCTCCGTGAAAAGATCGGCGTGATGTACGGTAACCCCGAGACGACCCCCGGCGGTCGGGCGCTCAAATTTTATGCGTCGGTGCGCCTGGACGTGCGCCGGACCGAAACCCTCAAATCCGGTACCGAGATGATCGGCAGCCGTACCCGGGTGAAGGTGGTTAAAAACAAGGTGTCGCCACCGTTCAAGGAGGCAGAATTCGACATCATGTATGGCACCGGCATCTCGAAAGAGGGGGAGATCCTTGATCTGGGCGCCAAGCTCGAGATCGTTGACAAGAGCGGTTCCTGGTTCAACTATGGGGACGTCCGGCTCGGTCAGGGGCGCGACAACGCAAAAGAGTTCCTCAAAGCCAATCCGGAGGTTGCTGCGGAGATCGAAGCGCAGGTGCGCGCCAATGCGGACAAACTGCTCAAATCCAACCGGACAGCGGGCAAAAAGCCGGTGAAGGTCGGCGCAAAGGTGGCGGCTGAGGAACCGGTGGAGGCTGATGCCTCGGCGGAGCCGGCAAAATCGTCTGCCAAGAAAGTCAACATTGATGTGGAGACCGATTAAGCGATGCGGATTACAGATGTGAGGATGACCAAACGCGGGCGGGTTGCCCTTTATGTTGAAGGGGAGTTCCTGTTGAGTATGCACCCGGATGTGTTTGCAGTGTCGGGACTGTCGGTCGGTTCAGAGGTGGATACAGAATCCCTAGAGACGCTCTCCGCCGAAGCCGAACTGAAAAAAGCGAAGGAGAAGGCGCTCAACCTGCTGTCCTACAAAGAATATACCACGAAACAGCTCACCGACCGCCTTAAACGCCACACTGACGAAGAATCAGCAGAACAGGCGGTCGCGCGGATGGAGGAACTGGGGCTGCTGGACGATGACGATTATGCCGAGCGGTTTGCCCGCGACCTTTCGGAACGGAAAAAGTTCGGGATTCTGCGGATTCGGCAGGAGATGCGGCAGCGTGGCCTGACCAACGAGCAGATCGAATATGCCACCTCGCTGCTTCGGTCCGACCCGGAGGAGAAGATGCGGGAGATCATCGCGCGTAAATATCCGCTTGCCTATGAGGACGAAAAGGTCCGGCGGAGGGCGTTCTCCGCGTTGATGCGGATGGGGTATCCAGCGGCAGAGGTGCGCCGTGTGCTCACCGTAAGTGAGTATGATTGATTCCAGGAAAAGGAGGTTCTCTCTGAATGAAGCGGTGGATGGCAGTGGTATGCTGCCTGCTGATACTGGCCTGCGCCGGCTGCGGCAAAACACAGCAGACGCAGAAGATGTACCTGCAAACAGCGGAGCTGACCGAGAAGGAAACAGCAATTTTACAGCTCGCAGGCGCGGACCTCAACGAGAAGATTTACGATTTCCGGGCGGATGCGTCCCTGCAGTCGGTCAGGCTGTGCCTCTATCGCTTGCAGGACAGGAGATGGGAACAGGTCAGTGACGGGGTAAGGGCGTTTCAGCAGGATGGCGGACGGATTGCAATATCGTTCGATGATCTTGGAGCGGGGCATCGGTTCGCACTTCAGGGGAAGGATGCCTTTTCCGCAACCGCCCATCGGTCGAATGCGCCGCCCGACCGTACGGGGACACAGATGGTTACGTCATGGCTGAGCGGATGTCAGGAGCTGCGCTATGAAGAGGAAATTCCGCTGGTCCTCCAGGTCTGCACAGCAAAGGATGAGGTGCGTTCTTACGATACTTCCTGCTTTTTTCAGCCAGAAGTATTTGAGGACTATGAGTTTGTCTATGCAGTGACAGCGATGTTCAGCCGGCAGACGGTCGAGGAGAACGACCAGGAACGAGAAGGTCTTGCCGGTTGATCGAATCAAGAGAAAGTGAAGGTGCCTATGGCAGTCAAGATTGGAATGGTGTCGCTCGGATGCTCGAAAAATCAGGTGGATGCGGAACTGCTGCTCGCCCTGATCGTCGAGGGTGGTTACGAGATCAGCGCAGATGCGTCCGAATGCGATGTGGTGATTATCAACACCTGTGGGTTTATCGAGGATGCAAAACGGGAAAGTATCGAAACGATTCTGGAGTTCTGCCAGATGAAGGAAGAAGGGCAGGTTAAGGCGGTTGTGGTGACCGGCTGTCTCGCTGAACGGTATCGTGAGGAGGTCTCGGTCGAGATCCCCGAGGCGGATGTGGTGCTCGGGATCGGCAAAAACAAAGAGATTTTGCAGGCGATCCGCGATGCGCTCGACGGCAAAAAGACGGTCGCGTTTGGGGATAAGTATGCCTTGCCGCTTGAGGGGCCGCGTATCCTTGCAAACGCCCCGTATTTTGCCTATCTCAAGGTTGCGGACGGGTGCGACAACCGCTGCTCTTATTGTGCAATCCCTCTGATCCGCGGCGGATTCCGCTCGCGTCCGGTTGAGAAAGTGGTCGAAGAGGCGAAACGTCTCGCGGATGCCGGAGTCACCGAACTGAACGTTGTCGCGCAGGATACCACCCGTTATGGCGAGGACCTCTATGGCAGGCCCGCTCTGCCGGAACTGCTTGAGCAGCTTTGCAGGGTCGACGGAATCCGCTGGGTCCGCATCCTCTACTGCTATCCCGATCGGATCACCGACCAGCTGCTCGAGGTGATGGCGCGGGAGGAAAAAATCGTCAAATATATGGACATACCGATCCAGCATGTCAGCGGGCGGCTGCTCAAGCTGATGAACCGCCGCGGGGATGCGGGTTCGCTCACCGCGCTGATGCGGAAAATCCGGAAACGGGTGCCTGGGGTAGTCCTGCGCACCACCCTGATTACTGGCTTCCCGACCGAAAGCGAGGCGGATTTTTTCGAGCTTTGCACCTTCATACGCGAGGTAAAGTTCGAGCGGCTCGGCTGTTTCCCCTATTCGGCGGAGGAGGACACCCCCGCAGCTGAGATGGACGGGCAGATCGACGAGGAGAAAAAGCATCGCCGCGCAGAGGTTGTGATGGAGGAGCAATATCGGGTGATTGAGGCGTTTAACGCTTCACAGATTGGCAGGCGGTTGACTGTACTGGTCGAGGGGCGTGCCCGGGACGGACTGTGGTACGGCCGCAGCTATATGGATGCCCCCGACATCGACACAAAGGTATTTTTCACCGGCCCGGCAGACTGCCCGTCCGGCAGTTACGTTGCTGTGGAGATCACCGGGACCGAGGAATATGACCTGCTGGGCAGGATGCTGGAGGTGGAAGCATGAATCTGCCGAACAGGCTCACAGTGATGCGCATGGCGCTGATCCCTTTTTTCCTGATTTTTATGCTTTGTGATGGGATTCCCCACCGATATCTGATCGCTGCCGCAATTTTTGGGGCGGCGTCGTTTACCGACTATCTGGACGGCCATATTGCCCGGCGGGACGGGCTGGTCACCAACTTCGGCAAGCTGATGGACCCGCTTGCCGACAAGTTGCTGGTCTTTTCTGCGCTGATCTGTTTTCTGGAAACCGGGCGCGCCTCGACGCTCGGGACGTTCATCATCCTTGCGCGGGAGTTTCTGGTCACTTCGGTACGGCTGATCGCTGCCGAACAGGGCAGGGTGATCGCTGCCGATCGGTACGGCAAGCTCAAAACAGTCTTGCAGATTGTCTGGGTGCTCTACGCGCTCCTTTCGATGTGGGTGGTTTTTGATCTGCTGCCGCCCTCGCCCGCTTCCTATTCACCGGCATTCTTTTTTGGGGATGTTGTTTTACAGCTGATCGTGGTCATTCTGACGGTATTTTCAGGATGGAATTATGTCTGGAAGAACCGGGACCTGCTTTCCGATCTGAAATAAATGCTTGCATCCGGGGCACAAATATGGTATCCTGTGCATAGACTTAGATGGAACAAATGCATAGAACGGGAGAAGTACCCGCAGGATTTCCGCAGCAGAGAGGACGCGTCACCGGCTGAAAGCGTGTCCGGCGGGATTGCGGCGAAATGCACCCGCGAGCAGGCCGTCCCAACGGGATTCCCCAAGTATGGCGGCACGTTTCCCGCGTTAAGGGTAAAGGGCTGAATCTGCGTCTGAAAAGGCCGGAAGCGGGCCCTGAGTAATAAATCGGAGTGGAACCGCGGAAACCTAACCGCCTTCGTCTGGATCAATGCCGGACGAAGGCTTTTTTGTGCCGTGTTCCACAGACGAAAACAGGAGGTCTGTTTGATGTTTCAATCGCTTAAAAAGGATATTGCCGCAGTCAAGGAGCGCGATCCAGCCGCCCGCAGCAGCCTGGAAACACTGCTGATTTCGAGCGGCCTGCATGCGATCATGCTGCATCGACCGGCGCACTGGCTTTATCAGCATGAATGCTATCTCTCCGCGCGGATGATTAGCCAGTTCGCCCGATTTCTGACTGGCATTGAGATCCATCCCGGCGCAAAGATAGGCAGAGGTGTGCTGATCGACCACGGTTCGGGCGTGGTGATCGGAGAGACTGCCGAGGTCGGTGATGGCTGTACAATCTATCAGGGGGTTACGCTCGGCGGAACCGGCAAGGAGAAGGGAAAACGGCATCCGACATTGGGAAAAAATGTTACCGTCGGCAGCGGTGCCAAAATCCTCGGACCGTTCAAGGTAGGTGACGGCGCAAAGGTCGCGTCCAACGCAGTGGTACTTGAGTCTCTCCCGCCACAGGCTACAGCGGTCGGCGTGCCTGCGCGGGTGGTGCGGATCGGTGGCCGCAGGCCGACCGGGCAGCTTGATCATGTGCATATCCCGGACCCGGTTGCGCAGGAAATCTGTAAGCTGAATATCCAGATCAGTCGGATGGAAAAGCGTCTGCGCGAGCTGGAAAAGACGCAGGAACCATCCGGATCGGGGCCTTTTTCCCAGTCTGCCCGCGAGCCGGCTTAGAGGCTGTTTGCTATTGAACTTACCGCATCCGAGGCTATTCTAAATCGGAGAATTTTTGCAGTCTTCTACAACCAATCCCGCACAAGCTGTAACCTATTTTACAAAATAAAGGAGCAATCTGCATGAAAATTTACAACACCCTCACCAGACAGAAAGAGGAGTTCGTCCCTATCGAGCCGGGCAAGGTCAAAATGTACGCCTGCGGCCCGACCGTCTATAACTTTATCCATATTGGCAACGCCCGCCCGATTTGCGTGTTTGATACCCTGCGCCGGTACCTTGAATATCGCGGCTATGACGTGACTTTTGTCCAGAACTTCACCGACATCGACGACAAGCTCATCAACAAAGCCAACGAAGAAGGGATCACCGTTAAGGAGGTTGCGGAGCGGTATATTGGGGAATATCTGACCGACACGGAAGGGCTGGGGATCCGCCCCGCGAATATCCATCCCCGCGCGACCGAAAACATCGACACCATCATCGAGATGGTGCGCATCCTTGAGGAGAAGGGTTATGCCTATGCGCACGAGGGAAGCGTTTATTTCCGTTCCCGCCGGTTCTCCGGATATGGGAAGCTGTCCCACCAGCCGCTGGAAGAACTGGAATCGGGCGCGCGGATCGATGTCAGCGAAGCCAAGGAGGACCCGCTCGATTTTGTCCTTTGGAAAGCCGCAAAGCCGGGCGAGCCGAGCTGGGCCTCCCCGTGGGGGGAGGGTCGTCCGGGCTGGCATATCGAGTGCAGCGCCATGATCCGAAAACACCTCGGGGAGACCATCGACATCCACTGCGGCGGTCAGGACCTGATCTTCCCACATCATGAAAACGAGATTGCTCAAAGCGAGTGCTGCACCGGGGTTGAGTATGTCCATTACTGGATGCACAACGGCTATATCAATGTTGACAACCGGAAGATGAGCAAATCCCTCGGAAACTTTTTCACCACCCGGGAGGTTGCGAACAAATTCGGTTATGAGCCGATCAAATTCATGATGCTTCAGGCGCATTATCGCAGCCCGATCAACTATAGTCTGGAAGTGATCGAACAGTGTAAATCCGCGCTTGAGCGGCTGCACAACTGCCGGAACAATCTGGACTTTGCGCTGAAAAACGCGTTGGATGGGCCCACAGAAGGGGAGGGCGCCTTTCAGGAGCAGCTCGAACGCCGGATTGCCCAGTTTATTGAGGCGATGGACGACGACCTCAACACCGCCGACGGGATCGCTGCACTGTTCGAGATGGCGCGGGACATCAATTCGTTCCTGACAGAACCGCGCTCCAAACAGGCGGTCTCCTGCGCGATTTCCAAATTTGACGAGCTGTGCGGGGTGCTTGGGCTGCTCTATCAACGCGGGTCGGACGATCTGGACAGTGAAGTAGAAGCCCTGATCGAGCAGCGGCAGGCGGCACGCAAGGCAAAGAATTTTGCAGAGGCCGACCGCATCCGTGACCAGCTTAACGAGATGGGGATTCTTTTGAAAGATACTCCGCAGGGGGTACAGTGGTCACGCAGATAAGAAAAAGGAGCCTTGAAACGAACAGGAGCCGCAGGGGAGTTATCCTCTGCGGCTGTTGGCTAGTCTGGCCCGGTTACGATATTCGGTCGGCGCAGAGCCTTTCAGCTCACGGAAGGTTCGGGCAAAATAGCTCATATCCTGAAATCCGCATTGTGTGGCGGTCTCCGCGATTTTCCAGTCGGTCGTTGCGAGCAGCTCGGCCGCTTTCTGGATGCGGAACTGTTTGAGATATTGGATTGGTGGGACACCAATGGTGTTACGGAAGCAACGCAGGCACTCACTCACGCTTACCCGGGCGCTGGCTGCGATTTGTGCTGTGTCCAGCTCTTCGGGATAATGTTCCTGTATAAACTGAAGCATAGTCTTGATTCGCTCGGCCTCCCGCAGGGACCGCTCGGAAGGAGGGACGGACACTGTCGGGCGGTTGCTGGAGAGCAGAAAAACCAGTTCAGACAGTGCGGTACGGACTGAGAACTCGTATCCGGACGGTTCCTCCATACAAAACTTCCATGCGTTTTCAATAGAGATGACCCCGTTTCGATGCCACTGCGCAGAGCCGTCAAGCAGGACACTCTTGCAGGATAGATTTTCCAGCAAAGGCTGAAGATAGTCCTGCCAGAAGACGCTGTCGATGCTGCCGCCGACCAGCCGGGGATGAAACACCACCGAATGCAGCAGACAACTGGCGTGCCCGGCATTCCACGCCGCGTGCAGCACCCCGGTATTGCAGAAAAAGCCTTCCCCCTGCCGGACTGTAAAACTCTCTGTACCCGCTGTCACAGCCGCCGTTCCCTCAACAACAATGAGCGCCTCCAGTTCATCGTGCCAATGCCATGGGAGCGATTCGGTTGTCAGGTCGTCATAATAGCAGGCTACCGGAAACAGAGCAGTCCCATGCAGTTTTAACTCTCTGCCCTGTGGGCTGGTTCTGATATTACATGCTGTCAATGCCATGTGATCCTCCTGTTTGGCGGTTTTCTCCTATAAAACCGGCTGTTTTGTTCTATCTGTCCGCAAATTTTGCTGATATAATGATAGCAAACAGCGAGGAGGAATGCAAGTATGATACATCTGCTTTTAGTGGTGATCTATCTGTCTTTTATCAGTCTTGGCCTGCCGGATGCCCTGCTGGGTTCGGCATGGCCGTCGATGTATGCCGGCTTTGACGTGCCAATCTCTTATGCGGGTGTGATCTCAATGATTATTGCGCTTGGCACCGTTGTGTCCAGCCTGCAAAGCGACCGCCTTTCCCGCAGTCTTGGTACTGGAAAGGTCACAGCGTTCAGTGTGGCGCTCACTGCGGCTGCACTCTTCGGATTTTCGGTCAGCCGGTCGTTCTGGATGCTCTGCCTTTGGGCAATCCCCTATGGGGTCGGAGCGGGAAGTGTGGACGCTTCCCTCAACAACTATGTTGCCCTGCACTATGCGAGCCGCCATATGAGCTGGCTGCACTGTATGTGGGGGATCGGGGCATCGATCGGGCCATATATCATGGGATACGCCCTGACTGGCGGGCAGGGCTGGCCTGCTGGATATCGAAGCATAGCAGTACTTCAGGTCGTTCTGACTGCGATTCTGCTGGTCAGCCTGCCGCTTTGGAAAGGGCAGAGGACCGATGCAGGCGCAGGGGAAGCCCCCGACAAGCCGCTCACCCTGCGGGAGATTTTCAGAATCCCTGGCGCGAAAGAGGTGATGATTGCTTTTTTCTGCTACAGCGCGGTAGAACAGACCACTTCACTCTGGGCGAGCAGTTATCTGGCATTGCATGCGGGATTTTCCACAGAACAGGCAGCGGGTTTTGCCAGCCTGTTCTTTATAGGGATTACTGTTGGCCGGGCGTTCAGCGGCTTCCTGACAATCAGGATGGATGATCCGCAGATGATTCGTCTGGGACAGGGAGTGATCGCTGTCGGAATCATCGCTCTGTTGCTCCCGCTGGGGGAATTTTTCACCTTGGTAGGCCTGATTTTGATTGGCCTGGGCTGTGCACCGGTTTTTCCCTGTATCATCCATTCTACACCAGCTCATTTCGGAGCCGATCGTTCACAGGCGGTGATCGGCGTGCAAATGGCGAGCGCATATATCGGAACCTGCGTAATGCCGCCGCTTTTTGGACTGATTGCCAACCACATCAATGTGGCATGGTTTCCGGTTTATCTGATTCTTTCTCTGGCGGTGATGGTGTGGATGCATGAAATGCTGCTGAAAAAGAGCGGACAGAGGCTATCCTGACTGGAATATTCACAATTTGCCGCTTGATTGCCGGAAGGGAATGGAATATACTAGACAGCAGTCAACTGCGAAAAGAGGGGAATTATGGAGCAATATCAAACAGATGGACAGCGGGTCGGGCTGAACGCATGGCAGCTGAAACTGATCGCGATTGTGGCAATGGTGATCGACCATCTTGCTTTCTCGTTTGTTCCGGATGGGACGTTTCTGGCGGTTGCGATGCATTTCATCGGGCGGATCACCGGGCCAACCATGTTTTATTTTGCCGTTGAGGGATACCACCATACCCGTGATCTGAAACGATACATCCTGCGCCTGGTGATTTTCGCAGGAATCAGCTATTTTCCCTTTCTGCTTTTCCATGCAGGCGGCGATGTCGGGAGCCTCAACCCCTTGCGGCTCAATGTTATTTATACCATCCTGTTGGGCGTCCTCGCGGTCACTGTACGCCATCATGTGAAGAATTCTGTGTTGAAATTACTGCTGATTCTGCTGCTGTTCACACTGGGGATGCTGGGGGATTGGGCGATCTATGGTATTATCATCATCCTTGTGTTCGATTTCTATCGAGGCGATTTCCGCAATCAGGCAGTTGGCTACGCGCTGATAACCCTCCTGGGCGTGGGTGTGCTCCGTATTTGGACAAGCCCATTCCAGTCACTGATCTATTTGGGGGAGTTCAGCCTGAATTTGGAAACCTTTCTGTACTACCTTTCGGATAGCGGTATGTTCCTTGCGCTGTTTCTGCTCAGTCGCTATAACGGCGAGCGCGGCCCGTCGGGCGGATGGCGCAGATGGCTCTTTTATTGGTTCTATCCGGCGCATCTGCTGCTGATTGGCGGAATCCAGTTTCTGATGCTGCGGACGGGATGAGGGATTGTAAAAAGATCTGTAAACTTATCAGGACAGCCAGCAGAAAGAAGAATATTTTCGCTGTGATCCTGTGACGCGGGGTCTGTAAACCGATATTTTTTGCACACAACCAGAGCAGACACAATTAAAAACAAACCGGCGAGCATTTTCCGCCGGTTTGTTTTTAATATGGCAGCATGATGGTCTTAAATGAAAGGAGGTGAAAAATTGTGCGAATCGAGCGAAAAGAGCTTGGGGAAAGTGCAGTAGCCGTAATGGGGTCTGACAAGATTCTGCTGTCAGATGAACAATCGGCGGTTGACCTGATTATGTCGGTCCGGTATGAGACTGGATGCAGCCGGATCGCAGTTCCGAAACCGGCGGTCGAGGAGGATTTTTTCCGGTTAAGCAGTGGGATTGCAGGGGAAATCCTGCAAAAATTTATCAACTACCATGCGAAATTGGCGATCATCGGGGATTTTTCCGGGTACACCAGCAAGCCGCTCAAGGATTTCATCTATGAAAGCAACAACGGCAAAGATGTATTTTTTGTCGGGAGCGAGCAGGAGGCGGTAGAGCGTCTCACACAGGCAGGATAACAGAGCCTCTCTACGGAATTTTTCGCAGAGGGGTCTTTTTTAAGGTTCGGGGAAAAGGACCGGCTGATTTATAACTTTCAGAACCAGGCGGAGCAGGATAAGTGCCATTCCTAACATGCAGAAGAGATGCTTCTTTATGGAAAGTGTCCCTTCTGTATTTTTGATAGCAGGATTTTCGGTTCTAAAAAGCTGGACGTGCCAATAGACTGAGAACAGAGAAAAAAAGGACGTGATCGAAATGAAACAGGACGAGCGTTTTGGACATGCGGCAGGGATGCTTGGAGAGCGGGTACGTCAGGTATTGGAACGGATTCCATCGGGGATCGGCGGGACGGTGAGTGAAATTCGCCTGCGGGTCGGCCAACCGCTGGGATTGACTGCATCAGCACACCCTCTGTTTGTGGACGAGCGGGGAGGGGTGTTTTCACAGCCTCCGGCGGATGGCTTTCGAATACGCAGGCAGGATCTTCAGGACTGCTTGGTTAGCCTGTGCGGCTGGGCGGTACATAGCCATCAGCGGGAGATGGCGTCTGGATATATCTCGGTGAAGGGCGGGCATCGTGCGGGCGTTGCGGCAACTGCGGTGGTCGAGGAAGGAAAACTGACAGCGGTCCGGGATGTCACTTCCATCAACCTGAGGGTAGCGCGGGAAATCTTTGGTGCGGCCGATCCAATTATAAAAAAGGGACTTGCCGATCCATTTGGCGGGATTTTGCTGGTCGGGGCACCGGCCAGCGGTAAAACAACCTTACTGCGGGACCTCGCCCGGCAGCTTTCCGAAGGGGAAACTGGCAGATATGTCAAAGTCTGCGTGGTGGACGAAAGCGGTGAGATTGGCGGCGCATCGGGCGGGGAGGTTGGCAACCGGCTTGGACCCTGCTGTGACCTGCTTTCAGGCTATCCAAAGGCGGAAGGGATGCGGACAGCGATCCGGTATCTCTCTCCGCAAGTGATTATCTGCGATGAAGTATCTGCCGCAGATGAAGTGCTTGCGGTTGCGGAGGCGGTGAACAGCGGCGTATCAGTGGTGACTTCGATCCACGCGGGAAGTTTTGAGGAACTGTTTCGTAAGCCGAACTATCGGCGGCTTGCACACACAGGTGCGTTCCGGCAGGCGGTTCTGCTGGAAGGGGCGGACAAACCTTGTCATATTCGGGAAGTCAGGAGGATGGAAAGATGATGCAGACTCTGTTGAAAGCAGGCGGGATGGTTTTGATCCTGTTCTGCACCACATCGATCGGGATGGCGCTGGCGCGTGAACTTTCGCGCCGGGTGGAACAGCTGGAAACAGCGGTGACCATGCTGGATGCATTTGAAGGGGAGCTTTCCTATAGCCTCTCTCCGCCGGACGAGATTGCCGGACGGCTGGAACAGCGGGATTCCCTGTCAGATGCGGCATATCTGCCGCTCTGTTCCTCTCTTTGCAGGCAGGGCGTCCCATTTCCGGAAGCTTGGAAACAGGCGGTGACACACCAACCGGGAAGTCTTTCCGGAGAGGACGCAGGCATCCTGGCGGAGCTTTCGGACACCCTTGGACAGTTTGATCTCGAAACCCAGCTCTCCCAGATTCGGAATATCCGGTCACGGCTCCAGCTCCAGCTGGACGGGGCACGCGTCCGCTGCCAGGGATATGCAAGGCTCTACCGAACGATGGGCCTGCTTTCCGGGGCATTCCTCGTGATCATTCTGATTTAGGGAGGCGGACAGGATGGATGTAGATCTGATCTTTAAAATCGCAGCGATCGGGATTATTGTAGCGGTGCTCAACCAGGTGCTGATCCGGTCGGGACGGGAGGAGCAGGCGATGATGACCACGTTGGCGGGGCTGATCGTTGTACTGATGATGGTGATTGTGCAGATCAATACCCTGTTCGAGACGGTCAAAAACGTATTCGGGCTGTACTGATGGATATGCTGAAAATCACCGGCTTGGCGGTTGTGGCGGTCTCACTGTCGGTGCTGCTGCGTCAAAAGAATCCGGAATATTCCCTGATGCTCTCACTTGCGTCGGGAATCCTCATCATCTCCATGCTGATCAGCTCCGCATCTCCGCTCTTTGAACGGATCGGGGGCCTGTTGGAAGCGAGCGGGGCGCAGGCAGAGTATGTGCAGATTCTGTTCAAGTCACTGGGGCTTTGCTTTGTGACCCAGATCGCCTGTGACGGATGCCGCGACCTGGGGGAAACGGCGATTGCATCGAAGGTGGAGACAGCGGGAAAGATATCGGTGCTGCTGGTCAGCCTGCCGCTGTTCGAACAGGTGCTCTCGATCGTCAATAGTCTGATCGGATAGGGAGGGGTAGAATGAAACGCACGTTTTTTTGTCTGCTGCTCTCGATGGTTCTGGTCTGCTTTTGTGGGATTACACTTTCCGCACAGCAAGCCCCCGAACAGGAGGATGAGGTTTACCGGCAGCAAATGGAAGCATCGGGTGCGGATGAGCTGCTGGACCATGCACCGGAACAGGCGAAGAGCCTGCTGGAAAGGGTAGGGATCGAGGCAGTGGATTATAGAAAGCTGCTTACGCTCTCGCCATCCGATTTTTTCAAGGAGATATGGGGGGCTGTGCGGGAGCGGGTACGGATGCCGCTGACCGTCTTTGGCTCGGTGCTGGGAATCATCCTGCTCTGCTCTCTGCTCGACTGCCTCAGAATTTCCCTGTGGGATGGAACGCTGAACACGGTGTTTACGGCAGTTTCGGTGGTCTGCATTGCGGCGGCGATTGCATCCCCGATCATCGACTGCATCACAACGACCGCTCGTGCGATCGAGGACTGTTCGACCTTCCTTCTATCGTTTATCCCAGTGTTTTCCTCGGTCGTGACGGTGAGCGGACAGCCGGTGACTGCGACCACCTATACGGCATTCCTTTTTATGGCCTGCCAGATTGTTTCACAGATCGTTTCCGGAACGTTGGTTCCGCTCATGGGAATCTATTTGGCGTTTTGCATCACCGGGAGCCTTGCGCCGGGGTTGGACGTTGCTGCGGTTTCCCGCGTCATCAAATCAACCGTGAGCTGGGCGTTGGGGCTTCTGCTGACCCTGTTCGTTGGGCTGCTTTCACTCCAGACAATGGTTGCATCCGGGAGCGATACGGTGGTTTCCAAGACGGCCAAGTTCCTGATCGGAAGTTTCGTTCCAGTGATTGGAGGCGCACTTTCGGATGCGTTCGCAATGACACAGGGGTATATGCGTCTGCTGCGGACGACGGTAGGGGCCTTTGGAATCCTGATCGCCCTGCTGACTTTCCTGCCGGTTTTTCTACAGACAACGGCCTGGTATCTGGCGGTCAACCTGACATCCGCGGTCAGTGAGATGCTGGGGATTAAGCCGATTGCGGAAATTCTGAAAAGCTCTTCCGCAACACTGGGCGTACTGGTTGCGGTGATCCTCTGTTTTGCGCTTCTGGTGATTATCTCAACCTCGCTGGTTCTAATGACGTCGATGGGGGTATAAACTGATATGGAGGAGATTCGGCAATGGGCCTTTGGCATCTGCGCTGCTGCGGTCGCCTGCGGGCTGACACAGATGATCCTGCCAAAATCGAGTATGCAGCGGGTGTTTGGGATTACATCGAGTGTCTTTTTTCTGGTATGCCTGCTTTCACCGGTTGCGCTCGTGCCGCTGACCCTCGACATTACCACACAGGAGGAATTTCAGCAGGAGGCGGACCGGCGTGCGGACCGTCTGCGGCTGATGGTAGAGGAACAGCAGAAGGATGCCATATCCGAAAGCGTGCGGCTGGCAGCAGCGGATCTTCTGGAAGATATGGGGGTCGAATATCGGAAAATTTACATAAATGTACATGAGGACGGGGAAGGCGGCATATCTATTAGTGAGTGCGAAGTGGAACTGGATGAAAGCTGGTTTCCGCGCCATCAGGAGATTCGGGAGGCCCTGCTCGACCGTTTGGGGGTAAACGTGCTCATAGGATATAAAAAGGAGTGACCGCATGGATGGGAACAGCAAGTCTGCAGTCTTGCAGAAAAAAGTTACCGCATTTTTCAGAGGAAGAAAACATCAGGCCGTTCTTTTCCTCGGGATAGCGGGGATGCTGATGATCCTGCTTTCTTCCGTACTCCCTAAAAAGCAGTCTGAACCGATGCAGTCAGGCGGAGAGCTGGACACACAGGTTTACATAGGGCAGTTGGAGGATCGGTTGACCAGGCTGATCGGAAAGATCGAGGGGGTGGGAAGATGCGAGGTAATGATTACCGCTGCCAATGGTGTGGAATATATCTATGCGATCGAAGAGTCACAGAATTCCAACGAAACCAACAGCTACGAGGGGGATGAGATGAAAAAACAGACGCAGCAGCAGAACACCGAACAAAAGTATATCGTAATGGATGCGGGCAGCGGAAAAAAAGAAGCGCTGCTGAAAACATGGAAGCAGCCAGCGATTCAGGGGGTGGTGGTGGTCTGCGAGGGCGCGAAGAGCGTTGTTGTGCAGGAGCGGGTGACACAGGCGGTTACTACTGCGCTCGGCATCCCTTACAATAAAGTATGCGTGACAAAAATCAGTTAATAAAGTGAGGAGGAACCCCGTATGAATATGATTATTGGCAAAAAACAGATTATCTTGGCATCGCTCGTGGTAGGGCTTGGACTGGCGGTCTATGTCAACTACCAGTTTGCGCAGGCAGACGGCATGCTCACAGCGACTTCTGCTGTTGAGGAAAGCGATAAAAACTATGGGGACGCACAGCTGGTAGATTCTAAGGACTCATCGGTTGATAGCGACGGGGAAGCCTATTTTGCAGAGGCGAAGGTCACCCGCCAGCGCTCGAGGGACGAATCGGTCGAGACGCTCAAAAATATGATGCAGGATGCCCAGATTGACGCGGATCTGAAGGCGGAGATGGCCCTAAAAGCGACCGAGGTGGCAAAGTCGATCGAAACCGAAGGGAAGATCGAAAATCTGATTAAAGCGAAAGGGTTCGATGACTGCATGGTCTATTATGACACCGAGGGTGTGGATGTTGTGGTCAAGACCGACGGTTTGGAAGCAGCGCAGGTTGCACAGATGAAGGACATCATCCTCAAGGAAACGAGTATTCCCGTGGAGAATATCTCGATCGTCGAGATCAATTAGGGATGTCCCAGAATCAGTTCACAAAAAAGCCCGCTTGAAAAGCGGGCTTTTTCTCTGTGTTTCAGAGCGGAAGCATTGGAAAATCAAATACACAGACGACAGATACACTCTGGATACAGACGGGAGGTTGCACACGGCTTATTCTTTTTCAGAGTGCTGACCGGAAAGCGGCTCAACTTCCAGATAGGCTTTCAGATAGTCGATGCGTTCACCACCCTCTTTCGCAGTGAGCAGGTAACGGGCCAGCAGACAGCCGGTTTGATAGCGGGTCTGGAGCTTGGTCAGCGTCTGGATTACGTCACTTTCATAGTCCCGGTCCACTTTTTCCCGGATCAGGAAGGTGATAAAATGGGTTCCAGGACATTTTTTCCAAATCAGATTTTGTCCACTGTATGACGAGGAAACGATGATGCTGCGGACTTCGGTAGACATATCCTTTGTATTGAAATACCGCACATAGCAGGACGGGTCCTGAACGTACTGAATGAGCTTATCCTGTTCGAAATAGTCGAAGGTAGCCACCGCATCGAAGGGGACTTCTTCCTCAGAGGTACCGAGCAGCATCAGCTGCTGAACCGCTTCCAGATGCTGGAGCTGGTTTTGGGTGCGGCGGTACATCTGCCCATAGCTTCGGATTCTCTGTTTCAGATGGAGCTGGACCTCCTCTATCTGCCGGGTGTACTGCTCAAGCGTACACTCCTCCATCTCATGTACATTGGAAACCGGAATGCCCAGATTTCTGAAAAAGATCACGTTGGCAATCCGCATCAGGTCCCGAACGGTATATTGGCGGTATCGGTTGGCCCCTTTCTTCACCGAAAAGAGCCCCTTTTCTTCCCAAAATCGAAGGGTGGGAGCTGGGACATTGAGAAGTTGTGCAATTTCACGAATGGAAAACAATTTATTCATGCGATTCACCGAAAAGTTTTTCTCCATTATACCAGTTTCTGCATTGACATTCAAGCTACTTGAATGTGTATAATTTGTTAAGAAGCGCGCTGTAACCATAAAAAATCTTTAGAGAAATGAGGAGAAGGTATGGAAACTGCCAAGAAAAAACGCTTTCAATTTAAGATGCCCCATAACTATGTCATTCTGATTTCAATCATGTTCCTGATGCTCATTTTGACCCATCTTATCCCTGCGGGCGAGTACCAGCGGGTGGAGGACCCGGTGTCGGGCAAAATGATTGTTGTACCTGGTTCCTACACGACGATTGAGGCAGATGCCCCGGGGCTTTTTGACCTGTTCCTGGCTCTTGAGCAGGGATATGTGGAAGCTGCCGATATCATGTTCCTTATCATCTTCGCATATGGCTTTGTCTATGTGCTGACCAAAAATGGCACGATGGACGCCGCGCTGGGTACAATGGTAAAGAAGGTGGGAAATCAGGTGCAGATTCTGATTCCCATTACGATGCTCATTCTGGGCATTCTAGCTTCCACAATGGGTATCTATGAAGAGGTGTATGGCCTGTTCCCGGTGTTTGTAGGTATCTTTTTAGCATTGGGCTACGACTCGCTGGTGGGTGGAGCCACCATCTTCCTGGGCGTGTCGATTGGTTATGCCGCCGGTACTACCAACCCATACAACGTGGCTGTAGCACAGGATGTAGCCGGCGTGGACCTGTACTCTGGCATGTGGATGCGCTGGCTGGTATTTTTCGTGTTCGAGGCGGTTACCATTGTCTATCTGATGCGCTATGCCCGTAAGGTCAAGGCCGACCCCACCAAGTCGGTTCTGTACGGCTTGGATATGGATCAGGTGGAGCGCAAGAATCTGGAAGACCTGAACGAAGTCAAGATGACTGGACGTCAGAAACTGTGCCTGCTGCTTTTCTTCGGCACCATCGCATTCCTGCTGTATGCGGTACTGGAGCTGGGCTGGTATGTGGATGAGATTTCTGCGCTGTTCCTTATGTCCATGGTAGCAGCCGGTATCATCAGCGGCTATTCCGCCACTGAAATCTGTAAAACATTTATTGAATCTACCAAATCTATGGTATCCTCCATGCTGGTGGTCGGTTTTACCAGAGGTATTACCATTCTAATGAAACAGGGCTGCATCACCGATACCATCGTCTACGGTCTGGTCAGCCTGCTGGAAGGCGGCAGCAAGTACATAGCTGCTTATGGTATGCTGATTGTGCAGAATCTGATTAAATTCTTCATCAACGGTTCTACCAGCCAGGCAACCATCACCATGCCGATCATGGCGCCTACTGCGGAACTGGTTGGCCTCAGCAAGCAGATCGCGGTTATGGCTTATCAGTTCGGCAACGGCTTCGCAGATTTCTTCTGGCCCACTGGCTGCGCACTTTGCTGCGGATTGATGGGAGTGCCCCTCAACAAGTGGTACAAGTTTGCAACCCCGCTTTTCCTGATCTTTGTTGTGCTGGAGTTTGCATTCCTGACTTTTGCGGTAGCGATCGGCTATTGTTGATCCCGAAAGCTGTTTCGCCCTTCCCGAAAGGACTGCCAGAGCGGCGGTTTCGGATGCGGGGCAGTTTTTCACGCGCATATCAAAAATAGAGGGCAAAAAGGATATGGGATACCCGTATCCTTTTTGCAGCGTCTCACGGAAGAAAGGAGAATCTGAAATGCTGATTCAAAAAGGAAATGTTCTTCTCTTTGAGGAGAATGGATTTGCAGTACGGGACATCCGGGTGGAAGAAGGAAAGATCGTGGAGATTGCCCCTTCGATTCCCCCCCGGGAGGGAGAAACCTGCTATGATGCGTCCGGAAAATACGTAACTCCCGGACTGATTGACGCCCACAGCCACATCTGTATCAGTGAGGAAGGAATGGGCGATGTGGGGGACGACTGCTGCGATTACTCCGGATCGTTGACCCCTGAGCTGGAAGTGCTGGATGGCCTGTATCCTTTTGACCGGGCAGTTGCGGAGTCGGTGCGTTCCGGCGTCACCTGTGCCTGCGTGTGCCCGGGCAGCGATGGCGTAGTGGGCGGCGTATCTTCAGTGATCCGGCTGGCTGGTTCGGTGGCGGACAGGATGCTGGTGCGCCGGTATGCAGCTATGAAGTGCAGCCTGGGGGAGAACCCCAAGTGTGCCAAACACGGCTTTGCTTCCCGTATGGGCGTGGCATGGCAATTCCGCAAATGCCTGGAGGATGCGCTGGACTATCGTCACAGCAAAGAGGAAGCCCAGGCATCGGGCAGCTATTTTAAAACAGACAGAGGCATGGAGCATATGCTTTTGGTGCTGGATAAAAAAATGCCGATCCATGTCCATGCCCATCGTTCGGACGATATCTGCACTGCAGTCCGTCTGGCGCAAGAGTATGATCTGGACATGGTGCTGGTCCATGGGACCGATGCGATCCCTGTGGCAGATTATCTGGCAGAATTCTCCTATCCGGTGATTGTGGGTCCCGGCATGACTCCCCGTTCCAAACATGAGACCTGGGACAAAACCTATGAAACCGCCGGCATATTGCATAAGGCAGGCATTAAGGTGTGCATTACGGCCGATCATGATGTGACGCCCTTGTATTTCCTGTCTGTTTATGCGGGACTGGCTGTACGTCATGGCCTGGATGAGATAGAGGGGCTGAAGGCAGTTACACTCAATCCTGCTCAGGTTCTGGGGATTGATGACCGGAAAGGCCAGCTGAAAGCTGGGCTGGATGCCGATATTGTAATCTGGTCGGAGCATCCTTTCGCCTGCAAGGCAAAGCCGGAGCAGGTATTTTTGGAGGGTACCGCGGTTTGATCGTCCAAAAATCGGCTGCGTTGTAGGTTCTCTGAAAGAATGCGGAACTGAGGACTGCATGGTTTCCCCGCATAAGGCTGTTGCCAGTGGCCTTATGCGGGTTCCATACAGAAGGAAGTGTGCTCTTTGCACATTTAAAGACCTGTCACTGCAAAGTAACCTGTTATTTTGCAGTGCTTTGACTATAGTAGCTGTGAAACCTTTCCATCCCTTTGTTTGCAAACAAGTCCAAAGTTTTACCCGTTTTTTCACTGCCGCTGTAGCGGTGTACAAAGGCCAACCGGCGCAGGAACGGCGCTTTTTAGGCCAGAGTAAAAAACGCGGGGCCGGGGACAGCACCCCGCCGCCGTACGCACTGCAAGCCGCAGCGTTTTGAGCGCTATTGTCGAAGGCGGCTATCAGTGCTAGGTGTGGAGGAACGCGTTTCCTGAGAACCGCTTTTTTGGGGGTGAATTACCGCCCTCTGGGCGGTAAAAAGAGGGGGCTTAAAGCCCCCTCTGCTAAAGAAAAGGAATAGGTTCTGACAGGATCCCCGGTTATGACGAAGGAGTGTATCCGCTTGGATAATCTGAAAAATAAGCTGTTACGCATCAAAATGCCGCATACCTATGTCCTGCTGACGATGATATTGCTGTCAGTTGTTGTATTGACCTATCTGATCCCTGCCGGCGAATACGACCGGGTATTGGACGAGATAAGTGGGAAGATGGTGGTGCTGCCGGAGTCGTTCCACTATGTGGAAGGGATTCGGCCCGGTTTTTTTGATATTTTTTTGGCGCTTCAGCGTGGTTATGTCAGTGCGGCAAATATCCTGTTCCTGATCGTGTTTGCCTATTCCTATGTCTATCTTCTTACTGAAAACGGAACGCTGAATCGAGCAATTCAGGTGTTGGTGCGGTGTCTGGGCAGTCGCACCTACCTTCTGATCCCAGTGTGTATGCTTCTGTTTGGCCTGCTGGGGGCGACTTTGGGTATCTTTGAGGAGACCTATGGTTTGGTCCCGGTGTTTATCGGCATTATGACTGCATTGGGCTATGATCCTCTGGTGGGGGGAGCGATGGTTTATGTCGGAGTCGCGACCGGTTTTGCCGCAGCGCTGACCAATCCCTTCTCGGTAGGGATTGCGCAGAGCATCGCGGAAGTGCCAATCAATTCCGGTCTTTGGTATCGAGGAGTCATCTTTGTGGTGTTCCAGATGGTGGCCATTTGGTATGTGATGCGGTATGCACGTCGGGTCAAGGCTGATCCAACCAGATCTGTCCTGTATGGTGAGCCTTATGAGGTGCAGATTCCCGCTCCAAAGGATGGGGAAGAGGATGCGTTTACCCTGCGGCAGAAGCTCTGTCTGGTATTGTTCTTTTTGACCATCGGTATTTTATTGTATGGTACCACCCAGTTGGGCTGGTACATTGACGAGATTGCCGCCATGTTTCTGATGATGATGGTGATTACTGGTGTGGTAGGGGGATATTCTGCGACACAGATCTGCCAGAGCTTTATAGCCTCCACCAAAAGTGTAGTGCCTTCCATTCTGGTGATCGGCTTTACGCGGGGCATTTTGCTCACGATGCAGAATGCCATGATTTCCGATACGATCGTCTATGGTCTTGCGCGCATGTTGAGCTATTCCAATCGGGTCTTTTCCGCAGTGGGGATGCTGGTTTTGCAGAATGTCATCAACTTTTTTATTACGGGTTCTTCCAGTCAGGCTACCATCACTATGCCCATTATGGCGCCGGTGGCGGATATTGTGGGAATCAGCCGGCAGACGGCGGTGCTCTGCTACTGCTTTGGAGATGGGTTTTCTGATATGTTCTGGCCAACTGCCTGTTCTCTGGAATGTGGCTTGATGGGGGTGTCCCTGAATAAATGGTATAAATTTATGGCGCCTCTATTCGCTATTATGGTGGTATTGCAGGTGGTCTTTATTGGTATCTCAGTTTATGTGTATTGATCTTTAACCGTGTGGATGGGGGGGATAAGGTCAGGCGTTTCTGAATGGGCCGGAAAGGCTTTGTGAAAGGTTTATTTACGATTGCAGAAATTCGCCGAGGGCTGGAAAGCTTTCGGCGATTTTTTTCTCCTCAAAATCTGAAGTGGAGAAGTTCGCGTTCAGTCTGATGGAAATAGATGTTTCACTTCTCTTTATTTCTTGTTTCTCAGAATATCCTGTTTTTTCGCGCATAACGATACAGCTTAAGGTGTTGTTATCTCAACAGATTTGTGGTATAATAGCTGCAAAACAGCTATTATACCCGAGTTATGGCCAGGACGATGCGCAGGCAGAGGCTGCTCCCGTCCCGATGGCCAATTATACCATATCGCTCCGCGATTATGGTAATAGCTGCAAAACAGTTATTATGCCATAGTTATGGCCAGTATAGCTAGGATAGCTAGGATGATGCGCAGGCAGAATCTGCTCCCGCCCCTACGCCAGTTATATCAGAACGATTGCAAAGCTAGGCTGTAATCATCGCAGCTTCTATTTTAAGCAGAGAAATAAAAGGAGGATGGATATGCACAACCATCATGAGAGCAATCAGACGGCAGGAAATCTGAAGATTTCCCGTGAAGTTATCGCAACCATTGCGCGTTATGCGGCGCTTGAGATCGAGGGGATCGATTCGTTAGCTTCGTTTACCTCCAACATCAAAGGATGGCTGCTGAAAAAACAGTCTGCCCGCCCCATCTTAATCGAGTTGAATGACGATCTTGCAATTATTGACATCCATGTCAATGTAAAAGCAGGCGTCAATATTCCGGAAGTCTCGGAAAAAGTGCAGGCAACGGTAAAGGAAGCGGTACAGAATATGACCGGGATCGCGGTTTCACGGGTCAACATCAACATTGCCGGCATCATCTTCGATGAACCGCCTCTGCTTTTTTCCTCAGCAGAGCAGGAATAAAACGATTAGATGCCCTCCACAAGGGAGGGCGTTGTATTGTGTATTGCTACAGGTTGGAAACAGACGCACTGGTTTGTATAGTGGGAAGAACCTCCTTTGGCAATGAAATCCGAAAAGAAGCCGCATTTGAAACTGCCTGGCTGGGAAGCAGGAGTTAGGAGAAACGATATGAAACGCAGCGAATCCCGTGAGATTGCCTTTACCCTGATCTTTGAACGTTCGTTTAAGGATGAGACGATCGACGAGATCATTGAACAGGCGGTGGTTGGGCGCAACATTGAGGTGGATGATTATGCATATCATCTTGCGAAGGATGTTTCCGATCACATGCCGTGGCTGGATGCCTCGATTGCAAAATATTCAAAAAAGTGGAAGCTCAACCGGATGTCACGGGTTGCGCTTTCGATTCTTCGGATGAGTCTTTGGGAGATTGACCACGAGGACACAGTGCCAGTAGGCGCTTCCATCAACGAAGCGGTGGAACTGGCAAAAAGATACGGAAACGATGATGACTTTTCCTTTGTCAATGGGGTGCTTGGTGCTTATGTGCGCGAGGAAGGGAAAGAGTCTCCCGAGCTGATCCCAGAGAAACAGGATGCCGGACAGATACTTCCCGATGCGGCGGAGGCCGTCATTTCCGGGGTCGAAGAGTAAAGCGATGGCATACTATCTTGGGCTGGATACCAGCAACTATACCAGTTCCGTTGCCCTTTATAACAGCCAGGCACGTCAGGTCATACAGCAGAAAAAGCTGCTCCCAGTAAAACAGGGCACGCTTGGACTTCGCCAAAGTGATGCGGTTTTTGCACATGTGAAACAGCTTGGCGCGCTGGTCAGAGAATTGATGGCACAGGAATCTGTCCGGCTGGACGGTGTGGGGGTATCGGTGCGTCCGCGGGATCAGGAAGGCTCCTATATGCCCTGCTTTCTGGTGGGAGAGCTGGTAGCCGAGTCGATTGCCTCGGTCTGCGGGATACAGATTTCCAGGTTTTCTCACCAGGCAGGGCACATTGCTGCTGCGCTTTTTTCCGCGGGACAGCTTGGTCTCCTGGGTCAAAGATTCGCGGCATTCCACCTATCGGGTGGGACGACTGAATGCCTGCTGGTACAACCTGATCCGCAGTGGATTTTTTCGGTGGAGCTGGCTGCGCAATCACTCGATCTGAAAGCGGGACAGGCGGTCGATCGGGTCGGCAGGATGCTCGGCTTGCCATTCCCGGCAGGCCGGCAGTTGGAAGCGTTGGCACTGCAATCGGAGCGGAGATTCCGGATCCGTCCAGCAATGAAGGGCCGCGATTGTTCGCTTTCCGGTATCCAGAACCAGTGTGAAAGGATGCAAAAGGCCGGAGAACCTGCATGCGACATCGCCCGCTTCTGTATCGAAAGCATCCTTGCTGTAGTGGATCGCATGACCGAACAGATACAGGAATCGGAGGGGAACTTGCCGGTGATCTATTCGGGCGGGGTGATGTCCAATCGGATCATTCGCGAGCGGATCACGGGGAAATATGGCGGTTTTTTTGCGGAGCCGCAGTTCTCCTCTGACAATGCAGCGGGAATCTCAATTTTGGCGATGCTCGCACAGACGGGCGGTGTACCAAAATGAACCAGCCGATGGTGGTGAGCGTCTCCCAACTTAACCAATATGTCAAGTCGGTCCTGCAATCAGACCATCTGCTTAATGGCCTGATGGTGCGGGGGGAGATTTCTAATTTTACCCGGCATTATAAGTCGGGGCATCTGTATTTTACGCTGAAAGATGACAACGCTGCCATCAAAGGGGTGATGTTCCGCAGTTATGCGGCGCAGCTTGCGTTTTCCCCCGAAAACGGAATGGCAGTTGTGGTCAGCGGGTCGGTCTCGCTCTACGAGCGGGATGGAAGTTACCAGTTTTATGTGACAGACATGCAGCCGGACGGGATCGGCGCGCTCCATCTCGCATTCGAGCAGCTCAAGGAGAAGCTGTCTCAGGAGGGCCTGTTCGATCAGATGCGCAAACGCCCGTTGCCGCCTTATCCCGAGCGGATCGGAATTGTGACCAGCGAAGGGGCCGCTGCACTTCAGGACATGCTGAATATCCTTTCCCGTCGGTATCCGGTGGCAAGGGTGGTGCTTGTGCCGGTACAGGTGCAGGGAAACGGTGCAGCTCAGACGATTATTGAGGGAATCCGTCTGCTCAATCGGAAGAATGCGTGCGATGTTATGATCGTCGGGCGGGGTGGTGGCTCGATAGAAGACCTGTGGCCGTTTAACGATGAGCAGCTCGCGCGTACGATTGCTGCAAGTGCGATACCGGTAGTTTCGGCGGTCGGGCACGAAACCGATTTCACGATTGCCGACTTTGCAGCGGACCTGCGCGCGCCGACTCCTTCCGCAGCTGCCGAATTGGTCGCGCCCAATCTGCCCGATCTGCAATATTATCTGCTGGAGCTGGGTCGGAAATGTGAGGAGCTGACGGTCGGTAGGATCGCGTTTTTCCAACACCGCTTAGATACAGCAAAAAGCCGGCTTTTGGCCCCGGATCATCTCCTGAACCAATATGTACAAAAGTTGTCTTTTTTACAGGATGCGATTTGGAAATCCACCTGTCGGAAGCTGTCCGATGCGGAAACTGGCCTGCGGCATCTGGCAGAGCTGCTCGAAGCGCGCAGCCCGGTGAAGCTGCTGGAACGAGGGTACAGTCTCACAGCGGTTGAGGGCAAGACTGTATTATCGGTTGCGCAGGTGCAGGTGGGAAATCAGATGGTCACCCGGCTGACGGACGGTGAGGTCTATTCGACAGTGAGTGGGATAAAGGAGAAAAAACAATGAGCAAATCCATAACACTGGAAGGAGCCGTTGGACGGCTGGAAGAGATTCTGGCGCGGATGAACGGTGAAATTTCGATAGATGAGTCGATCAAGCTCTACGGAGAAGCGGTAAAGCTGATTGATTTTGCGAACGGGAAGCTGGAGACGGCCAGATTAAAGGTGGAAAAACTGACAGCACCAAAGGAGGCAGGGGATGAACCGGTTTGAACAACAGCTGAGAGACGACGCGCAGAGGACGAACCAGGCGTTGTATGCCTGCCTGAAAACCAGCGGAAGAGACCCGCAGGAGGCAGTCTTTCAGGCGATGCGATACAGCCTGCTCGATGCTGGAAAACGCCTGCGCGCTGCTTTGGTTCTCGAATTTGGGCGGATGTCGGATGCAGATCCAGAAGGTGCAATGTCTCTTGCCTGTGCGGTGGAGATGGTGCACGCTTATTCATTGATTCATGACGACCTTCCCTGTATGGATAACGACGATTTCCGGCGCGGAAAGCCCTCCTGCCACAAGGCATTCGGGGAGGCCAATGCTCTGCTCGCTGGGGATGGACTGCTGACGTTGGCATTTGAAACGGCAGCATCTGCGAATCTGCCGGAATCTGCGCGGCTGGAAGCGGTGCGGATTCTCTCACAGGCAGCAGGCGTCGCTGGGATGATCGGCGGGCAGGTGATCGACCTGGAAAGCGAAGGCAGGCAGATCAGCGCAGAACTGCTGGACACCCTGTATGCACTGAAAACAGGTGCATTGCTGCGCGCGGCGGCAGCGCTCGGCTGTATCGCCGGAAATGCGCCGCAGGCTATCCACAGCGCCGCAGACGCTTATGCCACTGCTTACGGACTTGCATTCCAGATCACAGACGACATCCTGGATGTAGTGGGCGATGCTGAAAAGCTGGGAAAGCCGGTCGGGAGCGACGGAGAAAACAGAAAGACCACTTATGTAACCCTGTTTGGGATAGATGGAGCGCGTCAGCGAGCTGCGGAGCAGATTCAGAGAGCGATGCGGAGTGTGGAACAGCTCCCGGATAATGGATTTCTGCTCTGGCTGGCAGAGTTGGTCCTGACGCGGGACCACTGATGGTACGGACAATCTAGGAGGCGTTTGGATGGATTTTCTGAGAAGTTTAACGGGAAATTATATCATCAATATTGGGTTCCTCTCTTGGTTTGCCGCCCAGTTTATCAAGACTTTGCTGGCCTACCTTCCGTCCAGGAAGGTCAGCTGGGAGCGGATGGTCGGCTCCGGCGGGATGCCAAGTTCCCACTCGTCCCTTGTATGCTCGGTAGCGGTCGGGATGGCGCGCAAAACGGGTTTTACTTCCCCGGAGTTTGCACTTGCTGTCGTGCTGGCGGGGATCGTGATGTATGATGCGATGGGTGTGCGTCGTGCGGCGGGCGAGCAGGCCAAGGTGTTGAACAGGATGGCGGTGGACTTTCGAGAGGTGTTCCAGATGCTTCGGGAGGAACTGGATGCGCTGACACGGGGAGAGTCCGACCGTCCGGCCGAGCAACCCAAAACTCTGAAGGAGTTTATTGGACATACACCGCTGGAGGTGCTCTGTGGGGCGGTTTTGGGAATTGTGATTGCACTGGTCGTGCCGGTCTTTTGAGCCGAAAGAGGTGTTTGATTTGGCAAATTTTAACCTGTTGCATACCTTAAAGTTTCCGCAGGACCTGCGGAAACTAAACGAAGAACAGCAGAAAAACCTCTGTTGGGAGATTCGCCAGCGGCTGATCCGTACGCTTTCGAGTACAGGAGGGCATCTCGCCTCAAATTTGGGGGCGGTGGAGCTTACAGTCGCTCTGCATACTGTTTTTGACCTGCCGCAGGATCAGATTGTCTGGGATGTTGGCCATCAGAGCTATACCCATAAGCTCCTGACCGGTCGGCTGAAGAATTTCTCGAAAATCCGCCAGGAAGGCGGTATTTCGGGATTCCCGCGTCCGAGCGAAAGCGAGTATGACGCATTCATCGGGGGACATGCAAGTACATCGGTTTCTGCGGCGTATGGACTTGCGAAGGCAAAAACCCTGACAGGGGACAGGCACCATGTGATTGCGGTCGTGGGAGATGGTGCGTTCACCGGCGGGATGGTCTATGAAGCGCTTAACAACGCGGGCCGAAGCGGGGACCGCCTGATTGTGGTGCTCAATGACAATCATATGTCGATTTCCGAGAGTGTGGGCAGTTTGGCGCGGTATCTTGCGGAAAAACGCACCACTCAAGGGTACGCCCAGCTCAAGGATACGGTGGAACAGGCACTGCTCAAAATCCCGCTGGTCGGAAATACGGCCCGCGATATGATCTATAATTCGAAGGCCCTGCTGCGCCAGACCATCTATCACAGCAACATGTTCGAGGACTTTGGCTTTGACTATCTCGGTCCGGTGGACGGGCATGACATCCCACTCCTGGTCCAGACCTTCCGTCGTGCAAAAGCGCTGGAAAAGCCGGTTCTGGTCCATATCAATACGATCAAGGGGAAAGGCTACCCCTATGCGGAAAAAAATCCATCGACCTTCCATGGCGTCGGGAAATTTGATTACGAGAGTGGGGAATTGAAGCCCTCTTCGGAAAATTTTTCTTCGGTATTTGGGCAGGAACTGGTGCGGCTGGCACAGGAGGATGACCGGATTTGCGCAATCACCGCAGCGATGCAGGGAGGAACCGGTCTGGATGGCTTTGCGAAGCAGTTTGAGCCGAAAAACCGGTTTTTTGATGTGGGGATTGCGGAGGAGCATGCGGTCACTTTTGCCTGTGGTCTGGCGGCAGGGGGGATGCTACCGGTATTTGCGGTTTACTCGACCTTTTTGCAGCGGGGATTCGACCAGTTAATCCACGATGCTGCGATTGAACAGCAGCATGTGCTGCTTGCGGTAGACCGCGCGGGGCTGGTCGGCGATGACGGGGAAACCCATCAGGGAATGTTTGATGCGGCATTCCTGAGTCAAATCCCTGGAACGACAGTTTATTCCCCGGCGACCTTTGCCGATCTCCGCTATGCGATGCAAAAGGCACTGTACGAAACCGATGGGCTTGTGGCAGTGCGGTATCCACGTGGCGGCGAACCGACGTTTTCACCCAAACTGCCGGAAGAACCCGCGGAATGGCTACACCTGAAATACGGGGGGGAGACGCTGGTAATTTCCTACGGACGGGAGTTCGGGGAGGTCTATCGTGCGGCGCAGAGTCTCGCAGAGCGGGGGAAACCGGTCGATCTGCTCAAGCTCCACCAGATCGCACCACTTCCGGAAGCGTGTATCGCATTGGCGAAAAGATACCGGACCATCCTTTTTGTGGAGGAGGGAATCCGCAGCGGCGGCATCGGGGAACATTTTCTGTCCCGGCTCTCGGATGCGGGCTATATCGGCCGTATGACCATCCAAGCGGTGGAGAATCCGTTTCTGCCCCAGATGTCGGTCGCATCTGCGCTGCACCGGTGTGGCCTGGATTCAGACACACTCGAAGAGCAGATTGCAGCGCTCTATTTCTGAAAAATGGGGGCCGATTCTGAATGAAAAAAAGGCTGGATGTTCTTTTGGTGGAGCGCGGACTGTTTCCGAGCAGAGAAAAGGCAAAAGCGGTTATCATGGCGGGACAGGTCTATGTGAACAACCAGAAGGCTGATAAACCTGGAGCCGACTTACCGGAGGATGCTGCGATTGAGGTGCGCGGAGAAACATTGGCTTATGTCAGTCGGGGTGGTCTCAAGCTGGAAAAGGCGATGCAGGTATTTCCGATCGGCCTGAACGGAAAGTGCTGCATGGACATCGGCGCTTCAACCGGTGGATTTACTGACTGTATGCTGCAAAATGGTGCCGCGAAAGTCTATGCGGTGGATGTGGGGTATGGTCAGCTTGCGTGGAAACTGCGAACCGATGAACGGGTGGTCAACCTCGAGCGTACCAATATCCGATATGTGACCGAAGAGCAGGTTCCGGAACCGATAGATTTCCTGAGTATTGATGTTTCGTTTATCTCACTCAAGCTGGTGCTACCGGTTGCGGGGCGCCTCCTCTCCGAAACAGGGCAGGCGGTCTGCCTTGTCAAGCCGCAGTTCGAGGCAGGTCGAGAAAAAGTGGGGAAAAATGGGGTAGTGCGTGAGAGCAAAACCCATATGGAAGTAGTGGAAAACGCTTGTGGATATGCACGAGAAAATGGATTTGCGGTCTGCGGGCTGGATTTCTCCCCGGTGAAAGGCCCGGAGGGAAATATTGAATATCTGATGTATCTGAAAAAAGGTGGGGAGGATCAGGTCAACGGGGAGGAGATCGAACGGGTTGTGCGTCAGTCGCACGAAAAGCTCGACCATCCGCAGAGTGGGGACAGATGATGCAGAAAAAGGTTTTATTGCTGCCGAATCTTACAAAACACAATACAGCGGAACTTGTCCCCAAGATTATCCGTCAGCTCATCCTTTGTGGCTGTCAGCCGCTGGCGTTGACGGAATATGAGGGACGGTTCGGTGGCCTGCAAACCGGGGGCCTGGAGTCGCTTCTTGCGGAATGCGATCTTGTTCTGACAGTCGGCGGGGATGGGACAATTCTGCATGGGGCGAAGCACGCGATGCGGTATGATAAACCTCTGCTCGGCATCAACACAGGGCGGCTTGGATACCTCGCACAGATCGAGCCGAATGAACTCGATTTTCTGGGCAGGCTTGCGGAGGAGGATTATACGATTCAGCAGCGGATGCTGCTCGAAGTGCAGGTCGATGGGAAAGGCCCGACCCTGTATGCGCTGAACGATGCGGTGATTACCAGAGGAGATACGGCGCGTCTGCTCGACCTTGTGATTTCGAGTAAGGGAGGGGTGATCGCCACCTGCCGCGCGGATGGGTTGATCTTTGCGACACCGACTGGCTCAACCGCTTATTCGCTCTCTGCTGGCGGGCCGGTGGTCGCTCCCGGGATTGCGACTATCCTAATGACACCAATCTGTCCGCACT
This sequence comes from Anaerotruncus sp. G3(2012), assembly GCF_000403395.2. Lineage (GTDB taxonomy): Bacteria > Bacillota > Clostridia > Oscillospirales > Ruminococcaceae > Anaerotruncus. The sequence goes on from NZ_KE159674.1 coordinate 242,049, forward strand.
CTCTGAATGACCGTTCGATCCTGTTTCCGCCCGATGTAGAACTGCGGATCTGCTGCCGGTTCAGCAGCGGCAGTGACCGGGCGGCACTGAACATTGATGGGGAACGGGCGGCATCTTTGGATGGGAAGGCAGAGGTGTGGATCAGACGGGCGAAAAGGGTGGCACGATTTATCCAGTTTCCGGAAAAAAATTTCACAGATATATTGAGCCAAAAATTGAAATCGAGGGGATAGGCATGAAAGCAAGACGTCACGCAAAGATATTGGAACTTATCAGCTCTCGTCCGATTGATACGCAGGACGAACTGCTCAATCTTCTGAGTGAGAGCGGATTTCCTGTAACACAGGCAACCATCTCGCGGGACATCAAGGAACTCCGATTGATCAAAACGCTCACTGCGGACGGAAAATACCATTATACCGCGCACACCAGCTCCCCAAAAAGCGAAATTTCTGACAAATTTCTACTGATCTTTTCGGAGGCGGCGCGGGAAATTGATTCGGCAGGAAACATGCTTGTGATTAAATGTTATACCGGTATGGCGAATGCAGCGTGTGCTGCGCTCGACACGCTGCACTGGAGCGGTGTGGTCGGGACGCTTGCAGGGGATGACACCATCTTTATGGTGATGCGGGACGAACAGAACGCGCGGGAACTGGTGACCCAGCTCCGCAAAATGATGGCCCAGGCCGGGGCCTGATTCTCAGGGCGAATGAGGTGAAACAAAGGGATGCTTTCTCAATTATACATCAAGAATGTCGCAGTCATCAGCGAAGCGTCGATCGGTCTGCAGCCGGGCCTGAACGTGTTTACCGGTGAGACCGGTGCGGGAAAGACCATTCTGATCGGCGCAATCAATGCGGTGCTGGGGGAGCGGGTTTCCAAGGAGATGATCCGGACCGGGGAGACGCGCGCGACAATTTCCGCGTTGTTTACAGGGCTTTCTCCGGCAGCGGAACAGGCGCTCGCCGAGGCGGGGTATCCGGTCGAAGAGAACGCGGTGCTGATTCACAGGGAAATCTCCGCAGATGGAAAATCCTCCTGTAAGATTGATGGCAGGCCCGCGACAGCTGCGATTTTGCGTTCGGTTTCTGCGCTGCTCATCAATGTCCATGGGCAGCACGACAACCAGCAGCTTCTTTCCCCCCAAAAGCATCTCGGTTTTATCGACAGCTATGGGGAGCTGGATGGCCTGGTGCGGGAGTATCAGGCGGCATATCGGGACTATATGCTGGTGCGCCGGGAGCTTGCATCGGTCAACACCGACGAGGCGCAGAAAGCACATCGGATTGACCTGCTTTCCTATCAGGTCAACGAGATCGAAGCGGCGGAACTCCAACCGGGCGAGGAGGAAGAACTGAGGGCACAGCGCAAGCTGATTCAGAATTCCCTGCATGTCACACAGGCGCTGGGCGGTAGCCTTGCGATCCTGGAAGGTGGGGAGGAAGTCCCGAGCCTGACCAGCCTGCTTTCCGAGCTGGCGGAAAATATGACACAGGCGGCAAACTATATGGAAGCAGCCCAGCCGATTGCAGAACGGCTGACAGACATCTCCTACGAACTTGAGGGATTTCCAGGGGAAATTCAGGATCTGATCGACCATTTCGACTGCGACCCCTCCCAGCTTGACGCGATCGAGCGGCGCCTGGACACGATCTACAACCTGAAAAAAAAGTATGGGTCAAGCATCGAGGAGATATTGGAGTTTGGTGCACGCGCAGCAGCCGAGCTGGAGGAGATTGAAACTTCGGATATGCGGATTGAAAAGCTGTCCGCCCAGCTTTCCAGCCTCGAGGAAAAGGCCAGAAGTCAGGCAGAAAGGCTCACACAGGCGCGCACCAAAGCGGCGAAGCTGTTTGTGAAGGCGGTACAGGGAGAATTGATCTTTCTGGACATGCCATCGGTGCAGCTTTCGGTGTGTCAGGAGCACAAGGAGATGTCTTTGGACGGTGCGGACGAGCTGGAATTGTTTATCGCCACCAATGTTGGTGAGCAGGCCAAATCGCTGGCAAAGATCGCGTCCGGAGGTGAGCTTTCCCGGATCATGCTTTCGATCAAAAACGTACTCGCTGACCGGGACAACATCCAGACACTGATTTTTGACGAGGTGGACACTGGTGTTTCCGGGAGCGCTGCGCAGAAGATCGGCAAAAAGCTCGCGCAGGTTGCGGAGAACCGGCAGGTGATCGTGGTTACCCATCTCGCGCAGGTGGCATCGTTTGCGCGCAACCATCTTTTTATCTCCAAGGCCGCGCGGGAGGACCGCACGTTTACTACCATCCGGCCGCTGTCCAGAGAGGAACGCGTACGGGAACTGGCGCGGATCAGCGGCGGGGAAAAGATCAGTGAAATCGCTTTGCGGCATGCGGAAGAAATGCTGCGGGATGCAGGAAACTAGAGGCTGCCCGGGTGATTTTAAACCCTCTGAGGGGCTTGTATTTGTGAAATGGGCGTGCTATACTGATACAATCAAACGGCTTTTTCATACAAGAATGCAAATTGAAAAACAAGGGGAAAGATTGATGACAGTATTTGAAGAATTAACCCGACGCGGTCTTGTCGCGCAGATGACCCATCCGGAAGAAATCGAGAAGCTGCTTAATCAGGAGCGGGTCACTTTCTACATCGGGTTTGACGCAACAGCGGACAGCCTGCATGTCGGCCATTTTCTTCAGTTGGTGGTGATGGGGCATCTACAGCGGGCAGGACATCTTCCGATTGCGCTGTTGGGCACCGGAACAACGATGGTAGGCGATCCCACCGGCAAGACCGATATGCGTAAGATGCTCACCGTTGAGGAGATCAACCATAATGCCGAGTGTTTCAAACGGCAGATGGAGCGGTTCCTTGATTTCTCGGATGGCCGCGCGTTGATGCTTCGCAATGGGGACTGGCTGCTTAAACTCAACTACATTGAGCTGCTGCGGGATGTGGGCGTCCATTTTTCGGTCAACCAGATGCTCACTTATGAGTGTTTCAAAACCCGGCTGGAGCGCGGCCTTTCGTTTATCGAGTTTAACTATATGATTATGCAGAGCTATGATTTTCTGCATCTCTACCGGAACCATGGCTGTAGGATGCAGCTGGGCGGGAACGACCAGTGGGCAAATATTCTGGGCGGGATTGACCTGACCCGCCGGGTGACCGGTGAGGAGGTCTATGGCATGACCTTCACTCTTCTGACCACCAAAGAGGGGAAAAAGATGGGGAAGACCGAGAATGGGGCGGTCTGGCTTGATCCGGAGAAAACCTCCCCCTATGCGTTCTTCCAGTACTGGCGCAATGTTGCGGACGATGATGTGATACGCTGCCTGAAGCTACTGACCTATCTGCCGATCGAAGAGATCGAAGCAATGGAACAGTGGGAGGGCAGCCAGCTCAATAAGGCCAAAGAGATCCTTGCCTACGAGGTCACCAAGATGGTGCATGGGCAACAGGAAGCGGATAAAGCGCTGGATGCTGCGAAAGCGATCTTCTCGTCAGGCACCCACAGCGCAGATATGCCGTCGACCACCCTTTCTTCCGGCGACCTGACCGACGGAAAGATCGCAGTGCTTGATCTGCTGGTGAAATGTGGACTTGCTCCCTCCAAGGGGGAGGCGCGCCGTCTGGTGCAGCAGGGAGGTGTCTCGGTCGATGACGTTAAGGTGACCGATGTGATGCAGACGGTTTCTGCCGAGGCATTTGAGAAGGGACATGTCATCCTGCGCAAAGGCAAAAAGGTTTACCATAAAGCGCTGCTCGGTTGAGCGGTATGCTGATGGACTTTAAAGTGTTACGCGGCTTTCTGGCATCGTACGTACGCGGCGGGGAGTGTCAGTGAGGATACGAAACAGGTTCTTACAGGGAAAACCTCCGTCTCCATCGCGGGCCGGAGGTTTTTCAAGGTTTTGTAGGAAAGAGGAAATCAATATGAGAAAGGTCCTGATTTTGGATACCACGCTTCGGGATGGGGAGCAGGCTCCCGGATACAGTATGAACCAGAGCGAGAAGGTGCAGATGGCCAAGCAGCTCGACCGGCTGGGAGTCGATATTATTGAGGCGGGCCTGCCGGTTTCCTCAAATGAAGATTACCGGGCGACAAAGGCGATTGCAGCCGCAGTACAGAATGCAGCGGTTACAGCGATCTCGAGATGTGTAAAAGCGGATATTCAGCGCACCTGGGAGGCAATCCGCAAGGCCAGACATCCCCGTCTGCACCTGTTTATTGCGACTAGTGAAATCCATATGGAACATAAGCTGAATATGACCGAGGAACAGGTGTTTGAAACAGCAGCCGAATGTGTCGCCTATGCCAAGAGCCTCTGCGACGATGTGGAATTTTCGGCAGAGGATGCCACCCGCAGTGACCGGGCGTTCCTGCTCCGGCTGTTTAACAGGGCGATCCAAGAGGGGGCAACCACCGTCAATATTGCGGATACAGTCGGCTATGCTACCCCAACCGAAATGCACGAGTTGGTCAGCTATCTGAAATCCAATCTATGTGACCCCAGCGTGAAATTTTCGGTGCATGTGCACAATGACCTCGGTATGGGAGTGGCAAACACCCTCGCCAGCATCCACGCGGGTGCAGATCAGGTCGAATGTACTGTCAACGGGATCGGGGAGCGCGCTGGAAATGTCGCGCTCGAGGAGATTGTGATGGCGCTCCATACCCGACGGGACTACTACCAGTGTGAGACCAATATAGACACCAAGCAGATTTACCGCACCTGCAAGCTGTTAACAACGATGAACGGTGTGGGTCTGGCACCGAACAAGCCGATCGTCGGCGTGAATGCGTTTGCGCACGAGAGCGGGATCCACCAGCATGGGGTGCTGATGTCGCCGCAGACTTACGAGATTATGAAGCCGGAGGATATCGGCATCTACCGCAACCAGCGGGTGGTGCTTGGTAAGCACTCAGGAAAACATGCATTTGCCGATCGGATCGCGGAACTGGGGTACAGCATGTCGGAAGAGGCGATCGTGGCCGCATTCGAGCGATTCAAACGACTTGCGGAGCGCAAAAAGGAGATTACCGACAAGGACATGGAAGCCCTGATCGGTGCAGGTGCGTTGGCGATCCGCGAGACCTATTCTCTCAAGAGTTTTGTGATAAACAGCGGCCCGATGATTTCGGCTACAGCGGTCGTGCGTCTTGTGCGTGATGGACAGGAGTATGAGCATGTTGCACGCGGAGAAGGGCCGATCGACGCTTCGTTTAAGGCGATCGACCGGATTGTCAAGATGCAGGCCAAGCTGGAAAACTGGACCATGCAGGCGGTCACTGAAGGGGAGGACGCGCTCGGCGAGGCGGTGTGTAAGATCACCTGTAATGGACATCAGGTGGTCGGACGCGGGCTTTCTTCCGATATTGTTGAGGCGAGTATTCGTTCCTATATCAACGCGATCAATAAGGCAGTTGCTCTGGAGGAACAGGATCAACTGTTACAGGAACAGGAAAATTGAAGGGCAGGCGGGGTGTAATTTTGCAGTATCGGGCGGTTTTATTAGACTTTGATGGCACGTTGGTGGATACCTCGGAGGGGATTTTTCATTCTATCGCGGTTGCATTCCGAAAAATGGGGATGCCGCTTCCGCCGAAGGAAATTCTGCGGCATTTTATGGGTCCTCCTATCTATTATTCATTCCAAACATTTGCAGGGATGGATGCACAACAGGCGGAGCTGGCAACCCAGTTTTTCCGCGTAGATTATGAGGAGGACGGTGTTTATCGTTCCAAACCGTATGATGGACTGCCTGAACTGCTTCGCCGCCTGCGGGAAGAGAACATCAAAATTGGCGTCGCGACCCTCAAACCGGAAAAAATGGCAAAGCTGCTGCTCTCCCGATTTGGGATTTCGGATTTGGTGGATGTCTGCGTGGGAAGCAGGAGCGATGAGATGGATTCGGCGACCAAAGCGCAGATCATCGACCGGGTACTTGAACAGCTCGGTGAAATTTCAAAACAGGATGCGGTATTGATTGGAGACACAAAATATGATCGGGAGGGGGCGCAACAGGCGGGTGTGGATTTTATCGCGGCGGCATATGGATATGGGGTCGGTCCCGAAGAAGAGGCAGCCAGCGTTTTTGTTGCGCGGGATACCGAGGCACTCTTGACGTTTTTCTTTCCAATTGAATTATAAGAGTTGCCATTAAGTAAACGTAGAAATGAGGGAGGTTTCCTATGCGGCAACCCTTTCGTTTTGAATGCTATAGGCAACTCGAGTAAAATCCAAAAAGGAAACATCTCATTCAAGGCATAAAAGGAAGTTTGAATATTGCCAGAGAACGTACCAGTCGCCTCAAAATGGCAACTGGTACGTTCTTTATGCTATGTGTTTTAATAGGGTTTGCCATAATCGACAAATAGCCAACAGGGGAGACCTTCCTCACCCAGACGCTCGGGGTAATCTGTCTGATAGTTGGCCGGAACACGAATCCAGCATTCCCGATCAATTTTCAGCTGACCATCCACCTTTTTGACCCGCAGGTCGCAAGCATATGGTCTTCGCATCTGATCGAGATGGGGTAATATTCTCGCTGCCCACTGGAAACTACAGCGATGGGCCGGAAGGCCGCGCTCCATTTTCACCCGCTATACTAAACTGGATGTTATCTTTTTGTCCTTTATCTATTTCACTCTTATTCTCGATGCCCTTATGTGAGCACTATCTAACTGAGCATAGGCTTAATGTGTGGTTTGGGATATACAAGTTCGGCATTTCGGTAACCTGACCAGTCTAGCCTTTGGCTGCAACGTTCGCAGAAACGAATAAATTCCCGCTCCAAAGTGTTTTTGCATTTTGGGTATACAGAATATCCGGTCTCACTATAATTGGGCGACAGATATATCATGATCTCGGTGACTTGCATTGGCTTGCGATAGCCAAAGGCATCTATGAGAGCATTAGCCAATATGCCTATAGTTTGTCTCATTTGATTGACTCATCCTCCTCTCGAAAGATCAGAAAGTATTCCATAGGTTTTTGGAATTCCTGACTGATTTTATAGAGAAGAGGAGCGGAAACGGAAGTACCTCCACTTTTCAGATTTCGTACATGACGTGTGGAGATATTCAGATGTTCCGCAAGCCGCTCCTGCTTTAGATTCGATTTCCTGATTGCATTACTAAATTTTTCGTGATCAAATAATGCTACTTTTGACATGGTGTAAACCTCCTGTTTGTATTATAGATTTGTAACAGATAGAATATTATTTATCTGCTTTCTATAATTAAAAATAAAGGAGATTAAATATAATATACAGAAAATCGACTTCTGATTGTAGAATTTTGTCGTTTTTTATAAAGGTATATGATTATCTGTTCATTATTTATCCATAATATACATGAGTATAAGTTCATATTTTTGTGGATATTATACTTTTCAATTGGGGATAAAAGATACTTCTGGAAGAATCTTGAGATGATTTGAAGACTGTTAGGATGCAACCAGAAGATGTCATAGAGGGTGTATCTGGGGATAAATTAGGGGAGCAGTTGGATGGCCTATCGTTTATATGTTGCTGCTATATCTATTTTAAGATTTCGATTGGTGTTGAAAATTGAACAAATTCATTGTAAAATGAAATAAAGGAGGGGATGTCTATGAATGAACACTTGCAGATCGTTCTGGAGAAACGGGTCAATCGAACGATCGGAAATCTCCAAAATAACAAGATGGATGCGTATTATGTCAGGACTGTAGCGGAGGTAGTTCCGCTGATTGAGACACTTTGCGCAGAGGGGGAGACGGTGACTGTTGGGGGGTCGGAAACCCTGAAAGAATGCGGCGTGATTGAGCATCTGAAATCCGGGCGATACAATTACCTCGACCGTTATGCCCCAAATGCGGATCTGTACAAGGTGTTCCGGGAAGCATTTTTCTGCGATACCTATCTGACCGGAACCAATGCTGTGACCGAAGAGGGCGAGCTTTACAATGTGGATGGGAATGGCAATCGGGTTTCCGCAATGATTTTTGGTCCTAAGAGCGTAATTGTCGTGGCGGGGTACAATAAGATCGTCCCGAATCTGGAGGCAGCGCGTAAACGGGTGCGTGAGGTCAGCGCTCCAGCGAATGCGGTGCGTCTGGATACCAAAACGCCCTGCAAGATTATCGGCACCTGCCGCGACTGCCACAGCGACGAGAGGATGTGCTGTAGCTATGTGACTTTAGGGCAGCAGCGGATTAAGGGACGGATCAAAGTAATTATTGTTGGGGAATCGCTGGGATTCTAAAAATTGATTCTTTTCTATGTCTCCAAGAGGGCTTTTCATCCATCAAAAGCCCCCTGTTGCCGCAGATAGCAGATAATTTACCTTTTAAAAAGTTTGCTATAAAGAAAAAGCGCCTGTGTTTACACAGGCGCTTTTTAACGAACTTTACGACTAGGCGCGAAAGAGCGGCGCAAAGAACTTGGACCAATAGCCCTGTACAAAGATAAACAGGACGATCAATGGGAGCACATAGGAGACATATCCACGAATCCAGCGCGGAAATTTGATGCCGTTACCGCTGTCGGCTTCCTTGATAAAGTTGTCCCAACCCCAGCCGCAGCGCCGGGTGCAGAAGAGCAGATAAACCAGGGAACCGAGTGGCAACAGGTTGTTGCTGATGATAAAGTCCTCGAGGTCCTGAATGTTGGAGGAGCCGCCTAGCGGATGAAACCCGCTCAGAAGGTTAAAACCCAACACACAGGGGAGGGAGAGCAGAATAATCAGGAACAGATTGAACAGGACCACTTTTTTGCGCGGCCAACCCCAAAGATCCATCCCGAATGAAACAATGTTCTCGAAAACCGCGATGACAGTGGAAAGAGCCGCGAAGGTCATAAATACAAAGAAAAGAGAACCCCACAGGCGACCACCCACCATGGTATTAAAGATATTTGGTAGGGTGATGAAGATCAGACTGGGACCCTCACCCGGGCTGACATCAAATGCGGAGCAAGCCGGGAAGATAATCAGACCAGCCATCAATGCGACCGCAGTGTCAAGCAGCGTGATACTGATAGATTCCCCGGTCAGCGAGCGATCTTTGTCGATATAACTGCCGAAAATTGCCATAGCACCGATTCCGAGGCTCAAGGTGAAGAATGCCTGTCCCATTGCGGCGAATACGACGGTACCAAGCCCCTGCTCGACGATCTTCCTGAAATCAGGCATCAAATAGAATTGCAAACCTTCGGCAGCGCCCGGCAGGGTGACCGACCGGAAAACCAGAACGACCATAACCGCAAGCAGGCAGAGCATCATCAATTTGGTGATCCGCTCCACACCATTTTGCAGGCCCATCGAACAGATACCGAATCCGAGCGCGACCACAACGATCATCCAGAAGGACATTAGACCTGGGCGGGAGAGCATCTCACCAAACATTTCACCAATTTCGGCAGAGCTTTTACCGGAAAATTCCCCAGAAGCCATCTTAATGAAATAGATCATCATCCAGCCACAGACCGTGGTGTAAAACATCATCAGCATATAGTTGCCGATCATTGCACCATATCCGTATAGATGCCATTTGGTGCCCTTTGGTTCTAGTATGTGGAAGGAAAGAGCGGCACTTTTCTGGCTGGCGCGCCCGACGGAAAATTCCATAACCATGATCGGCAGACCAAGGATGAGCAGAAAAAATAGATAAATCAGCACAAATGCCGCACCGCCATATTGTCCGGTGATATATGGGAACCGCCACACGTTGCCCAGACCGATGGCACATCCCGCCGAAATCAGCAGAAAGCCGAGCCGGGAGGAGAATTTTTCTCTTTGCAATTTCAACACCTCATCGCATTGTTTGTCCCGGAAACTGCTTGAAAATATCAGAAAAGACGATATATAGACATTTCAGACAGCCCCTGTTCCCTCCCGGGATTCCACACCTGTTGCAGAAGCGGAAAGGGATTTACAGGTTCCTATTCTAAAGGATTTTTTTGCAAAAGTCAATCTTGGGAAAGGCTCCGCCGGGGAACTTTTCCGGATTTTCAGAAAACAGAGATATTGCAAGATGGGGCAGAATAGAATAGGAAAGGAACAGAATAGAACGATAGGGGAGGGAACACCTTGTTTTGTCGGGTCAGTGATCTGAAGCGAAAATATGTGATCAATGTGCGAAACGGAGGCAGGTTGGGAACAGTTGCAGATGTGGAACTGGATACCGCGACTGCAAAAGCAACCGCGCTGCTGATTAAAGGACGGCTGCGGCTGTTTGGGCTGCTGGGACGGGAAGAGGATGTCGTGATCCGGTGGACAGACATTGAGGTGATCGGGGAAGATACCATCCTTGTCAACCACGAGCTTCCGCCTTACGAGGCAGGAGGAAAATCCAAAGGCCTTTTTCATATTCTGACCGAGGAGGATTGAACTCCTCCCCGGAAAATCACGGAAAAGGGCTTGACAGCTTTCCACGATTGTGTTATGATCAACATCATAAATAAAGTAGAACAGCTTATCTGTTCTCACCTCGTCGCCAAAAGGCGGCTGGTCAATACCAAACTGCCCACAGTTTTTCTGAGGGACAGGATGTGTTTTGATTGAGTGTGGGCAAAGCTGTCTGCGCTCAGTTTTATTTTTGTTATGAATAGGTTTTGGAGGTGTATTGCATTCGCATGAAGGATTTGCTCATCAATGAGGAGATCAGGGATAAGGAGGTCCGTTTGGTTGGCACCGACGGAGAACAGCTCGGGATCGTTTCGATCTCGGTCGCCCAGAATATGGCCATTGAAAAAAATATGGACCTTGTAAAGATCGCTCCTCAAGCGGTACCGCCTGTGTGCAAGATCATGGACTATGGCAAGTTCAAATTTGAGCAGGCAAAGCGTGAGAAGGAAGCAAAGAAGAATCAGAAGGTGATCGAGATCAAGGAGGTACGCCTTTCCTTGAATATCGACACCAACGACTTCAACACAAAAGTCAACCGCGCGATCAAATTCCTCGAAGCGGGGGACAAGGTGAAGGCTGCCTTGCGTTTCAGAGGCCGTGAGATGGCGCATCCCGAGCTTGGTGTGAACATTATGCAGAGATTCACCGATGCGGTTGCTGCTGTCGGGGTCGTCGAGAAACAGCCCAAGATGGAGGGACGCAGCATGGTGATGTTTGTGTCTCCAAAGCCTGTAACCAATACTAAGGGAGGAAAATAAAATGCCTAAGCTGAAGACCCATTCCGGCGCAAAAAAGCGCTTCAAACTCACTAAAAACGGGAAGGTCAAGCGCGCTCATGCGTACAAAAGTCATATCCTGACCAAAAAGGACACCAAGAGGGGACGCCGGCTGCGTCAGGGAACCTATGCGGATAAGACAAACGCGGCAACCATCAAGCTGCTGATCCCTTATAAATAACTTTGAATCGCTGAAATATAACGGAGGTAAAAGGATATGGCTCGTGTTAAGGGCGCAATGATGACGCGCAAAAGAAGAAAAAAGACGCTGAAGCTTGCAAAAGGTTATTTTGGTGCAAAGAGCAAGCTGTTTAAAATGGCAAAACAGCAGGTCATGAAATCCGGTAACTACGCTTTTATCGGAAGAAAGCAGAAAAAGCGTGACTTCCGCCGCCTGTGGATTACCAGAATCTCGGCTGCCTGCCGGATGAATGGTGTCAATTACAGCTCTTTCATGAACGGACTGAACAAAGCCGGTGTAACCCTTAATAGAAAGATGCTGTCCGAGATCGCGATCAACGATGCTGCGGCATTTACTGCATTGGTCGAAAAGGCGAAAGCAGCGCTTTAAATAACCGTTTCGTATGCGCCCGCGTCTTTGACGACGGGCGTATTTCATATTCAAAGCCGCTTTGAATATGAAATACGCCCATTGAATGTATGGAAATACAGACTATCTCCAGAAAAGGTGGCGTTTTATGCATTCCAGAGAGATCACTTCCCGGGAAAACCCGGAAGTAAAACGATATGTGCAGCTTGCGGGCTCCCGAAAAGAACGCAGGCAGACGGGGCTTTTTGTCACCGAGGGGCTGAAGATGACCTGCGAGGCGTTTTCGGCAGGCTGTGGACCGGCTGTGCTGTTTGTCACCGAAGAGGCATGGGACCGGTATGAACAGCTTGAAAAATTCGCATATCAGTTTGAACTGTTCTGCCAGATTTCCCAACCGGTTGCGGACAAGCTGTCCCAATCGGTCAGCCCACAGGGGGTGTTCGGAATCTTCCGGATGCTTGACAATCGGATGCAAACTGTTAAAATAGGCAAGGATGGAAGATATATCCTGCTTTCTTCGATGCAGGACCCTGGAAACATCGGGACGATCCTGCGTACAGCTGCGGCGTTTGGGCTGGATGGGGTATTCCTTTCATCTGATTGCCCTGACCTGTACAGCCCTAAAGTGTTACGGGCAACGATGGGTGGTATTTTTAAAATTCCGCTCGAGGTTTCGGATGATCTGACGGAGGTAATCGACAGGTTACAGGAGGCAGGCATCCGGGTCTGTGCCGCCGCGCTTGACGGGCAGGCGGTTCCGCTCCAACAGGCTGGCCTGGGGAACGGTTGTGCAGTTGTAATCGGGAACGAGGGGAACGGCCTTCCGGGGCATCTGATCGAAAGATGTGGTCAAGCTGTGATGATCCCGATGCGCCCGGACAGCGAGTCGCTTAACGCGGCTATGGCGGCGGGGATTTTCCTGTGGGAGATGTGCGGAAGGTCTGGCTATCCTCGAAATGCCTGAAAGCGGGAAACTGTTTTCAGATTAGAGTGACGGACAACAGGAGGGACATCATGGAGGACTGCGTATTCTGGATCTGGCTGCAACAGGCACTTGGGATTGGCAGCATCAAAACTGACTGGGTCATTCGTGAACTTGGCTCGCCTGAAAAACTCTATCAGATGACGGAGCAGGCGCTCGCTGCGACCGGGAGATTTGCGCCGAAAGAGATCGAGCGGATTCGGGGATCCTCCCTTGAGGAGGCGCGCTGGCAGCAGGATCGTGCCAAACGGCTCGGGTGCGCAGTCGTTACGCCGGATCATCCAGCCTATCCTGCGAGTTTGACAAATATCGACTGTATGCCCTGTGTATTATATGTATTGGGCGAGCTGGAGGGGATCAATGACGAGTTGGCGATCACGATGGTCGGCACGCGGGACTGCGATGCATATGGCATCTCAACGGCACAGCATTTAGGTTACGGTCTGGCGACCGTGGGAGCCACTGTTGTGAGCGGGTTGGCGGTCGGTATTGATACCGCAGCACACGAAGGCGCGCTTCAGGCCGGTGGCAGGACGATCGGTATGCTGGCGTGCGGCATGGATGTGGGGTATCCACAGGCCAGCCGCCGCTTGAAACGCCGGATTCTGGATCAGGGCGGCGTTTTAATTTCTGAATTCCCGTTTGGTGTACGTGCTTATGGGTATCATTTCAATGTCCGCAATCGGATTCTTTCGGGTATCAGCGCGGGTGTAGTGGTCGTACAGGCGCCCGAGACCAGTGGTGCGCTCAACACTGCGCGCCATGCGCTTTCTCAGAATCGGGATGTGTTCGCGGTTCCAGGGCAGATTTTCGATGAGAAGATGAAAGGCTGCAACCGGCTGATCGCAGATGGCGGCAAGATGGTGCTGGGCCTTGCAAGCATCCTGGAAGAATATCAGGGCAGGTACCCTCCCTGTATCCGGCTGGAAAAGCTGTCGGAGCTGCTGGAACAGGAGTCTCGGGGGATGGTCGGAAAGATACCGGCGCGAGTTTCCCAAAAATCGGAAAGGCCGTTACCGGCTGTAGAGAAAACACCGACTCCATCTGGGCAGCTGGAATCGGAACAATGTGATCTTTCGCCGGAGGCAGCGAAGGTTTTTCAGCTGCTCAACCAGCAACCAACCGATTTTGATACCATCTCCTATGCGTCTGGGCTGCCAGTCGCACGACTGTTGGCTATACTGACTGAATTGGAGCTGGCAGATTTAGCGGAACAGCTCCCAGGAAAAAGATACATACGGCGTGCCCCATGACACGTCTCGAATAGAAGTTCCTAAGAAAGGATGGGGTTTATTTTGGCGAACCTGGTGATTGTGGAATCGCCTGCAAAGGCAAAAACGATACAGAAATATCTCGGAAAGGGTTATGAGGTGATCGCTTCGATGGGGCATATCCGCGACCTGCCCAAAAGCAAGCTGGGTGTGGATGTGGACAACGATTTCGAGCCGATCTATGTGGACATCAAGGGGAAGGAAGACCTGATTAAGGAGCTGAAAAAAAAGGCAAAGAAGAGCGACGCAGTCTACCTTGCGACCGACCCTGACCGGGAAGGGGAAGCAATTTCATGGCATCTGGCGCAGATGCTCGGGGTAGATATGACCAAGGAGAACCGAGTCACCTTCAACGAGATCACCAAAACTGGTGTCAAATATGGGATGGAGCATCCGCGTGTGATCGATACCAAGCTGGTCGATGCGCAGCAGGCACGCCGAATTCTGGACCGGATTGTGGGTTACAAGATCAGCCCGTTCCTCTGGCGGAAAGTTCGCCGGGGGCTTTCTGCCGGGCGGGTGCAGTCGGTTGCGATGCGGATTATCATGGATCGGGAGGAAGAAATCCGCAAATTCCAGCAGCAGGAGTACTGGAGCATCGACGCAAAGCTCGCCGCAAAAGGGTATGCCAGAAAGCCGTTTCCGGCCAAGCTCTATTCGGTTGATGGCAAAAAGCTCGAGCTAACTAGTATTCCGAATGAAGAGCGCGCCCGTGAGATTGTAGCAATGCTCGACAATGCCGAGTATCTGGTAGGGACGGTCAAGAAGGGGGTGCGCCGCAAATCCCCCTCGCCGCCGTTCATCACTTCGACACTTCAGCAGGAGGCATCCCGCCGGCTGGGATACCAGTCCCGCCGTACGATGAAGGTTGCGCAGGAGCTATATGAGGGGGTTGAGCTGGAGGACGCAGGTGCCACCGGTCTGATTACCTATATGCGTACCGATTCGCTGCGCATCTCAGACGAGGCGGCGCAGCAGGCCGAAGATTATATCGTTGGAAAATATGGGAAGGATTATCTGCCCAGCACCCGCCGTGTGTTCAAATCTAAAAAGAATGCGCAGGATGCACATGAGGCGATCCGCCCATCTGATCCGGCACTAACCCCGGACAGCATCAAAAAGAGCCTGTCTGCGGAACAGTACAAACTCTATAAACTGATCTGGGAACGGTTCATCGCCAGCCAGATGGCCAATGCACTGCTCGATACCGTAGCTGTGGACATCAATGCGGCAAACTGTGTGTTTAAAGCATCGGGATTTACGGTGCGATTTGATGGGTTTACGGTCCTCTATGAGGACACCAAAGAGAGTGAAGAGGAAGGTTCGGCAGCGCTGCCCCCACTCGAAGAAGGCGCGCTGCTCAACCTCAAGGAGCTGGCACCGAACCAGCATTTCACCCAACCGCCTGCGCGGTATACGGAAGCCTCGTTGATCAAGACTCTGGAAGAAAACGGAATTGGGCGTCCGAGCACCTACGCGCCGACGATCACCACCATTCTTGGCCGCAACTATGTTGAACGGGAAGGCAAAGCGCTCAAACCGACCGCTCTCGGCGAGGTAACAACCAAGCTGATGGAGGAGCAGTTTTCCAATATTGTGGATGTGACCTTCACTGCCAATATGGAGAAAGGATTGGATGAGGTGGAAGAAGGGCACGCCAGTTATGTGGATACCCTGCGGGATTTTTATGGTCCGTTTATCGAGACGCTCGAACAGGCGGAAAAGAATATGGATGGCACCCGTATCAAGGTGCCGGACGAGGAAACCGATGTGGTCTGCGAGCTTTGCGGCCGCAAAATGGTGATTAAAACCGGCAGGTTCGGGAAATTCCTCGCCTGCCCGGGATTCCCGGAGTGCCGGAACACGAAGAAGATTGTCAAGGAAACCGGAGGAATCTGTCCGGTTTGTGGTGGAAAAGTGCTGGCTAAAAAGTCCAAAAACGGAAAGGGCTATTATGGCTGTGAGCACAACCCCCAGTGCCAGTTTATGACATGGGATAAGCCCTTGGAGGAAAAATGCCCCAAATGCGGCGCGGCACTTTTCCAGAAGACCGGGCGCGGCGCATTGATCCACTGCCTGAAGGAGGGCTGTGACTACAGCCGGCCGGTTAAGAAAAAATCTGCAAAGGACGATGCCGAGGAATGACAGCGCATGTGATTGGAGCCGGATTGGCCGGCTGCGAGGCGGCTTGGGCGCTCTCCAATGCAGGGATTTCCGTCCGGCTGTATGAGATGAAGCCAAAAAAGTTTTCCCCTGCCCATCACAGTGAACAGTTTGCAGAGCTGGTCTGCTCCAATTCGCTCAAGGCGCAGCGGATCGGTTCCGCAGCAGGGATGCTCAAGGCAGAGATGGCGATGATGGGTTCGCTGTCTGTGCGCTGTGCCTTGCAAACGAGTGTAGCAGCAGGCGGAGCGCTTGCCGTTGACAGGGATGCCTTTTCCGAGCTGGTGACCCAGGAAATCTGTACACGGGAAAACATTGAAGTCGTTATCGGGGAGGTCACTGGGTTGCCTGCAGATGGGCCAGTAGTAATCGCATCCGGTCCGCTTACATCTGACCTGCTGGCAGAGCAGATTTCTACCCTCTGCGGCGGCCTGCTGCGTTTTTACGATGCCGCTGCTCCTATCGTGACATTCGATTCGCTTGATCGGGAGAAGGTCTTTTTCGCCGCGCGGTACGACCGTGGGGAGGACGACTATATCAACTGCCCGTTTAATCGGGAGGAGTATGAGCGATTCTATGAGGCTTTGCTGGATGCGGAATCTGCGCCGCTGCATACGTTTGACCAGCCGGAAAAAAAGGTTTATGAAGGCTGTATGCCGATCGAGATCATGGCCAGGCGGGGGACCGACACCATCCGTTATGGCCCGCTGAAGCCGGTCGGCCTGCGCGATCCGCGCACCGGTCACCGTCCATGGGCGGTGGTGCAGCTCCGGCGGGAAAACCGGGAAGGGACGCTTTACAATCTGGTCGGGTTCCAGACCAATCTGAAATTTGGCGAACAGAAACGGGTATTTTCGATGATCCCTGGACTGGAAAATGCTGAATTTGTTCGGTATGGGGTGATGCACCGCAATACGTTCATTGATTCCCCACGCCTGCTTGACAGGACTTTCCAGATGCGGGAAAACGACCGAATTTTTTTTGCCGGACAGCTCACCGGTGTAGAAGGATACATGGAATCAGCGATGTCGGGCATCCTAGCAGGGAAGCAGCTTGCGCGCAGGATGCAGGGTAGGCCGGAGCTGGTGCTTCCAGAGCAGAGTATGTGCGGCGCATTGACTGGATATATTTCTGGGGCTGCCTGCGGTGAATTCCAGCCGATGGGTGCAAATATGGGACTTTTGTCTCCGCTGGAGGAACGGATTCGGGACAAGCAGGAGCGTTACCGGCAGATTGCGGAACGCGGGCTTTCAGCATTGAGACAGGTTTTACAGGAACAGGGGGAATTGGTAGGATGAGAATTATAGTGGATGCTTTTGGCGGGGATAATGCCCCGCTTGCGATCTTGCAGGGCTGTGAGATGGCGGTCAGGGAGTATGGAGTGGATATCCTTGCAGTAGGCAGTGAAAAGACGATCCGGGAGGTCTGCGGAAAAAACAATATCTCGCTCGATCGGATTTCGATTATTGATGTGGAAAAGGTTATGCCTGTCGAGGTGGACGCTGCAGAAGTGGTAAAATCCTACGATGACAGCACCCTCGCGGTCGGTCTGAAGATGCTTGCAAACCGGGAGGGGGATGCTTACGTCAGCGCAGGAAGCACCGGCGCAGTGACGGTTGGCGCGTCACTCTTTGTCAAGCGGATCAAGGGGATCAAACGCGCCGCGCTGGCAACGATTATCCCGAATGCCAACGGCTGTTATATGCTGATCGACATCGGCGCAAACAAGGAGTGCCGCCCTGAAATGCTGGTGCAGTTTGGAATTATGGGCAGTGCATATATGGAGCATATCATTGGAGTGAAGTCCCCTCGGGTTGGCACCATCAATATCGGTGCGGAGGATAACAAGGGATTAGACCTGCAAAAAAATGCCAATGAGCAGATGAAACATGCACCGATCAATTTTATCGGAAATGTGGAGCCGCGATATCTGCCGCAGGGGGCGTGTGATGTGGCGGTCTGCGATGGGTTTACCGGTAATGTGGTGCTCAAGCTGACCGAGGGCCTTGGAAAATGGTTCGCCAACGAGCTAAAAGGGATTTTCATGGAGAGCGCCGCTTCCAAGCTGGGATACCTGTTCGTAAAGGGCGGGGTTTCTAACTTCAAAAGCAAGATGGACTATAAGGAGTATGGAGGGGCGCCGCTCATGGGAATTTCGCGCCCAGTCATCAAGGCGCATGGAAGTTCGGATGCGCGGGCGTTCAAAAATGCGATCCGGCAGGCCAAAGAGTATACCGAACGAGGGGTTATCGCGCAGATCGAATCTTCACTGGAGCAGATGAAACAGCGTGCAGTCGAGCAGGACTGAGGAGGGAAAGATGGAGAGTCAAAACAGGATTGATTCCTTGCAGCAGCGGGCGGGTTACACCTTTCAAAGCCAGAAATATCTTGACATCGCACTGACCCATTCCTCCTATGCCAACGAGGTCAAACATACGCTTTCAAACAACGAGCGGCAGGAATTTCTGGGAGATGCGGTGCTTTCGGTCATCGTGTCCGATTATCTGTTCCATACATTCCATCTGCCGGAAGGCGAGCTGACAAAGCTACGGGCCGCGATCGTCTGCGAAAAATCCCTCTGCGAGTTTGCGGAGCAGATTCACCTGGGAGACTGCCTGAAGCTGGGGCGCGGCGAGGAGATGATGGGGGGACGCACCCGTCCTTCCATTCTGGCGGATGCGTTCGAAGCATTCATTGCGGCGATCTATCTTGACGGTGGGATCGAACCAGCGCGGAAGTTTGTCCTGCAGTTTGTGGTCAGCACCCTCGAAAACAAGGATCACTTTGCGTTCAACGACTATAAAACCATGCTTCAAGAGATCACCCAGAAAAATCCCGAGGAACGGTTGAGCTATGTGCTGGTGGATGAATCTGGGCCGGACCACAACAAACGATTTGTGGTTGAGGTGCACCTTAACAGCAACGTGATCGGGACAGGCGTGGGCGGAAGCAAAAAGAGTGCGGAACAGGCCGCCGCAAAAGAGGCTTTGAAACTGATGGGGAGATGAGGCACGCCAATCTTGCCATCTTTGTGCCGCATTTGGGATGCCCCAATCAGTGCAGCTTCTGTGACCAACATCACATTTCGGGGGCAGAGCAGCCCCCAACCAGTGAGCAGGTTCGGCAGCTCTGCGAGACTGTCGCCGGACAGCTGCGCGGCCGGTACCCTGATGCGGAAATCGCATTTTTCGGCGGCAGTTTCACCGCGATCGACCGGGTATATATGTGTGAACTGCTCGAGGCTGCGTCTCCGTTTGTTGGTGAGGTGTTCAGTGGTATCCGGATTTCCACGCGCCCGGATGCGATCGACCGGGAGGTTCTGGGACTGCTTGCGCGTTATTCAGTGCGTTCGATCGAATTGGGAGCACAGAGCATGTCGGATGCGGTGCTTCGTGCCAATAGCAGAGGGCATACCGCTTTGGATGTGGAGCGGGCCTCTGTGCTGATCCAGGATGCCGGTTTTTCGCTTGGACTTCAGATGATGACCGGCCTTTATCGTTCGGATGAGCAGTCCGACCTTGAGACAGCGAAACGCCTGGCGGCACTTCGGCCCGATACGATGCGGGTTTACCCCACCGTTGTGTTGGAGGGGACTCGGCTTGCGGCGCTTTACCGCGCGGGAATGTATCATCCCCAAAGCCTTGAACAGGCAGTCGGGCTGGGGGCACAGCTGTTGGAGTTTTTTGACGGGCAGGGAATCCGTGTGATCCGGATGGGGCTGCATGCGCAGGAGGAGCTCGCAGCCGGACAGATCGCAGGCCCGCATCACCCGGCTTTCCGCGAACTGTGTGAGGGAAGGCTGATGGAAGAACGGCTGTTGTCCCTGCTGTCCGGAAAGCCGCAGGGGTCGTATACTGCCTGCGTTTCTCCGAAAAGCATTTCAAAAGTTTGCGGACATGGCGGACAGGGCATTGCAAAACTGCGCGCGCTGGGGTATCATATAAAGGTAGAGCAGGATCGGTTGATGTCCGGGCTTGCGGTCAGGTTAAAGGGAGTGTGAATTTGCGGCTTCGCAGTTTGGAGATACAAGGGTTCAAGTCGTTCCCCGACCGGACACGGCTTTCCTTTAATGATGGAATTACCGCGGTTGTCGGTCCAAACGGAAGCGGCAAGAGCAATATTGCGGATGCGGTGCGGTGGGTTCTGGGCGAGCAGTCGACCCGGACGCTGCGCGGCGGCAGGATGGAGGATGTCATCTTTGGAGGCACTCAGAACCGCAAGCCGCAGGGTTATGCGCAGGTACAGCTCACGATCGACAATGCGGACCGAGTGCTCCCGTATGAAAGCGATGAGGTAACTATTTCGCGCAAACTCTACCGCTCGGGCGAGAGTGAGTACCGGATCAATCAGGCAAGCGTCCGGCTGAAAGACATTTACGAACTGTTTATGGATACCGGGCTTGGCCGGGACGGATACTCGATCATCGGGCAGGGGAAAATTGCAGAGATCGTCAGTGCCAGGAGCAGCCAGCGCCGGGAGATTTTCGAGGAAGCTGCGGGAATCTCCAAATACCGGTATCGGAAATTGGAGGCCCAGCGCCGTCTGGAGGGAGCAGAGGAGAATCTTCTTCGGCTCAAGGATATTCTCGCCGAGCTGGAATCACGCGTTGAACCGCTGCGGGAGCAGGCAGAAAAGGCGATGCAGTTTCTGGAATTTTCCCAGGAAAAACGGACTCTGGAAATCTCCCTTTGGGTACAAACGCTCGAACGGTCAAAGGAGTCGCTGCGGGAGCAGGAGGACAAAATCCTGCTTTGCAAGAAAGAACACGATGAAATTCAGGAAGAGCTGGACGGGATCGAAGAGGAGATCAACCGTCTGTTTGTGCAGATGCAGCAGATTTCCGTAGAGGTGGACGGTTTCCGGACAAAGGTGCGGGAAATTGAGGAGCAGTCCGCACAAGAGGTCTCGGATATGGCTGTTATGAGAAATGACATCTCACATAACGAGGCCTCTATTGGCCGTATCCAGGAGGAACTGGAGCAGTCGGATGTTGCCGACGAAGAACTTAGGGATCGGATTGCTACATATGAAAAGGAGGTTGCGCAGAAGGAGTGCAGATTGGCAGAATTGCAGTCTGGGCAGGAGCAGGAACAGATGCGCGCGCAGGCGCTCGTAGAGCAGAGGACAGCGTTGGGGCAGCGGATCGAGGCGCTAAAAGAGCGGCGTTTTGGTTTGACACAGAGCATCAACGAAGCCAAACTTTCCTCGGCATCGAGCAGTTCACTGATTGATGAAACGATCCTGCGCCTGCAAATGCTCAAAGACAGTGCGGTTGTAAAGGACGAAAACATTGCAAGGATTCAACAGGAGTCCGCCGATTGCGAGGGATTGCTGCGGGAGATCGCCGACCGGATACAGACACTTGAAAATGCACAGACTGGTTATCAGATCAAGTACAGGGGCAGGCAGGAGAAATACGACCGGCTTGCTGCGGACCGACGCAGTCAGGAGGATCAGGCACGCGGGTATCTGCAAAAGGCCAAACTTTTGCAGGAGATGGAAAACAATCTGGAAGGATTCCAGCAGAGCGTCCGGTATGTGATGTCTCAGGCGGAAAAGGGGGCTTTGCAGGGGGTTTACGGCCCAGTATCCCGCTTAATTTCGGTTTCGGATGAACACGCGCTCGCGGTCGAGATCGCACTCGGCGCGGCGATGCAGAATATCATTGTAGAAGATGAGCCGGTCGCCAAACGTGCAATCGCGATGCTGAAAAATACCCGCTCTGGACGTGCCACGTTTCTTCCGATTTCTACGGTAAAGGGAAATAGACTTACAGATAGCTGGCTCCCGGAAATGGAAGGGTTTGTCGGGATTGCTTCGGACCTGGTGTCCTATGCACCGGAATTTGAGGGGGTGATCCGTCAGCTTTTGGGCAGAGTCGTGATTGTGCAGGATCTGGACTGTGCGCTTCCGGTTGCGAAACGTGCAAGCTATCGGTTCCGGATTGTGACGCTGGATGGGCAGGTCATGAACAGCGGCGGATCAATGACCGGCGGCTATTCTGCCAAAAGTGCGGGCATCTTGAGCCGCACAAAGGAGATAGACGCCCTGAACCGACAGGCGGAGTCCTGTCAGGAGCGGATACGGAGCATGGATGCGGAATTAAAGGGGCTACAGGAGGATCTTTCCGCTTTGCAGGCCAAAATGGCAGGGATTCAGGGGGAACTTTCCACCGCACAGGAGGACAGGATTCGCTTTGAAGCCCGGAGCCACCAGCTAAAACGTTCCTATGAAGAGGCGGTATCCGCAAAAAAGCAGGCGGCTCAGGAATATGGACAGCTTACGGAAAGATTACAGGAATTGAAGTCGCAGAGTCTTTCGAGCGGTGATTTGGAAAAGGAGCTGAGTCTCCAGCTTTCCTCCCTCGCGGAGGAACTGAGTGAGGCCGGCCTCAAGCGGGAAGGGCTGGCTGGCCAGGCAGAAGCGGCTACAGAAAAACTGGCACAATACAGGTTGGATATTGCGACGCTCTCGAATGAGATCGGGTCAGTACGGCAGATGGCGGCCGAACTGGCCGGACAGAAACAGAACCGGCAGATGCATATACAATTGCTGCATGACCAGCGGGCAGAGCTGGAGACAGAAAACAGACGCATCCGCCAGAAGATCGTGCAGATGGAGACACGCCATGCAGCTTATGCCGAACAGGCTGCATCGCTCCAACAGGAGATTGCAGCCAGAATGGAAAGACGCAATGCCTGTGAAGCACAGGCAAATGGGATGCGTGCGCAGGAAAAGGAGGTCACGGGACGCCGCGAGCAGGCCGGACGGGAATTGGCGCGGTTGGAGGAAAAGAAAAACGCCCTGCAATCGGACTATGACGCGATTATTGGACGGCTTTGGGATGAATATGAGATCACCCGTTCGCAGGCAGTGGAACAGTCTAGGCCGGTATCGGATATCAATGGAGCGCAGCGCCGCCTGAATGAGCTGAAGAGCCGGATTAAGGCGCTGGGAACGGTCAATGTGGGAGCGGTGGAGGAATATCAGGAGGTCTCCGAGCGTTACAGGTTCTTGAAAAGTCAGATTGAGGATATTGAGAATTCCCGCACCGAGCTGAATCGCCTGATTGACGAACTCACGATGGATATGCAGTCGATCTTTACCGAGAATTTCAGCCAGATTTCCGAACATTTTGCCCAGGTGTTTACACAGCTTTTTGATGGAGGAAGGGGAGAACTTTCGCTCACCGATCCGCAAAATGTTCTGGATTCCGGGATCGAAATTTATGTACAGCCTCCGGGAAAGATCATCAAGAATCTGGCAGCACTTTCAGGCGGTGAACAGGCGTTTGTGGCCATTGCAATCTATTTTGCAATCTTAAAGGTACGGCCTTCCCCGTTTGTACTTTTGGATGAGATTGAAGCGGCGCTGGATGACGTGAATGTTGTAAAATATGCACAGTATCTGCGAACAATGTGCGGCAAAACTCAGTTTATTGCAATTACCCATCGCCGCGGCACGATGGAAGAAGCGGATGTCCTTTATGGTGTGACTATGCAGGAAGAGGGCGTTTCCAAGCTTTTGGAACTGAATGTGGGCGAGATCGAGAGCAAACTGGGGATCAGTTGAAAAGAGTTTATAGGAGGGAATTATGGGATTTTTCGGGAAGCTGGCGGAAGGGTTGAAAAAAACCCGCGAGTCGATGACGCGCGCGGTAGACGAACTGCTCAACTCGTTTACAAAGATTGACGAGTCGCTTTTTGAGGAGCTGGAAGAGACGTTGATCCTTTCGGATGTCGGAATTGTGACTGCACAGAGCATCTGTGCGGAACTGCGTACTCGGATTAAGAAGCGGGGGATCACCGATGCACAGGAGGTGCGCGGACTGATCAAAGAGATCGTTGCGGAGATGCTGGAAGGCGGGCAGGAACTTGATCTTTCAACCAAGCCGTCGGTGATTCTGGTGATCGGGGTCAATGGAGTGGGCAAGACTACCACGATCGGGAAGCTGTCGGCGAACCTCAAGGCGGACGGCAGGCAGGTGCTTCTCGGTGCGGCGGACACTTTTCGTGCTGCGGCGATCGAACAGCTTCAGGTCTGGGCAGATCGTGCAGGCGTTGAGATGATCCGGCATGATGAGGGCTCCGACCCTGCGGCGGTGGTTTATGATGCGATCCTTGCAGGAAAGGCACGCGGTGCAGATGTCATCATCTGCGATACAGCGGGACGTTTGCATAACAAGAAAAACCTGATGGATGAACTTTCCAAGATTTCACGTGTGATCCAGCGGGAAGCACCCGGCTGTGCAACAGAGGTGCTACTGGTGTTGGATGCAACCACCGGGCAGAATGCGCTCAATCAGGCCCGTCAGTTCAAGGAAGCGGCAGGGATTACCGGTATCATCCTGACCAAGCTGGATGGGACCGCGCGCGGTGGGGTGGTGATCGGGATTAAAGAGGAATTGAAGGTACCGATCAAGTATATTGGGGTGGGGGAGCAGATCGACGATCTGCGTCCGTTTGACGCCAAAGAGTTCGCCGACGCATTGTTCGGCAGCGGTCAGGAGGAGCAGCTGTGAAACAGGTGATTGTGGCAACCGGCAACGCTGGAAAGCTGCGGGAGTTCGGTCGGATTTTTGCTCCGTTCGGGTTGGAAACGGCCGCACAAAAAGAGGTGTGCCCTGGGCTGTCGGTGGAGGAAAACGGCACTACTTTTGCTGAAAACGCCTTCCTCAAAGCGGATGCAGTCCACCGGCAGACCGGGAGAGCTGCGGTTGCAGACGATTCCGGACTTTGTGTCGATGCGCTGGACGGCAGGCCGGGAGTCTATTCGGCGCGGTATGCAGGGGAAGAGACCCCTTATCCGGAAAAGATACAGTGTCTGCTCGCCGAACTGGACGGAGTCCCGGACGAGAAACGTACGGCACGATTTGTGGCGCATATCTGTTATATTGATGAGGACGGGCAGCGATTGGATATTGAAGAGTCCTGCGAAGGCAAGATCGGCTATGCGCCAGCCGGGGAAAATGGATTTGGATTTGATCCGATCTTTCTGGTCGGCGAAAAGAGCTTTTCCGAGCTGGACGACGCAGAAAAAGACGCGATCAGCCATCGGGGGAAAGCACTGCGCAGACTGGCTGCATATCTGGAAAAACAAGGATAAATTTATAGAATTAGGAGAATCAATATGCTGACAAGCAAACAGAGGGCAAAACTGAGAGGGCTGGCGAACACCGCTGATACCATCCTGCAGGTGGGAAAAGGCGGCGTCAACGAGATGCTGGTCAAGCAGGTGGATGATGCGCTGACCGCGCGTGAACTGATTAAACTTCGGGTGCTTGAGACCTCGCCTGAGCCGGTGAAAGAGATTGCACAGCAGCTCGCAGATGCAACCCGCTCCCAAACCGTTCAGGTGATCGGTTCAAAATTTGTGCTCTACCGCCGCAATGACAAAAAACCGGTGATTGAGCTGAACTAATATGCGTACAGGGATTTTTGGAGGGACGTTCAACCCGATCCACAACGGCCATATCAAGCTCGCGTGTGCCTACCGTTCCGAGCTGAACCTCGACCGGATGCTGGTTATCCCCACGCGCATCCCTCCGCATAAAGTCAGCACAGAGCTGGCGGACGGGAAGGATCGCCTTCAGATGTGCCGGCTGGCATTTGCGGGGCAGCCGGAATTTGAGGTGAGCGATATTGAGCTGTGCCGGACAGAGCCCAGCTATACGGTGGATACGCTGGAAGCCCTGCACGCCCGTTGGCCGGAGGATGAACTGTTCCTGCTTACCGGAAGCGATATGTTTTTGACGCTGACCGAATGGCGTCGCTGGGAGCGGCTGTTCGAGCTTGCGGTGATGTGCGTGGGGGAGCGGGAGCCAAATTTATTCGGGCGGCTTCAGACTTACGGGAGGTATCTGGAAAGCCTGGGGGCGCGGTGCCGTGTAATCGACATAGACCCGGTTCAGGTCTCTTCTACAGAAGTGCGGGAGCGTATCCACCTAGGCCTGCCGATCGACCGGCTTGTCCCACCTGCGGTTGCCGCTTATATCGCTGAACGGCAGCTTTATCACGGAAGTACTTGAAGAGAAGTGTTCTGATTTTTTCAAATCTCCGATGGGGTCGCCGCAGGAGGCTATTGACTGCCGCCCTGCCTCAGGCGACATAGCCATCAAGTATGCTCTGGGTGCTGGCGGATTTTGCCCGTCAATGAGAGGCATTTTGCTGCGTTGATGGTGGTACTACCGGACGGCCGGAGCGCGTTATTTTGGGAAGGGCATGTTTTGTGACGGTGCGTCCGGCTTTGGACGCATGAAATAGAGCCATCAAAACAGAAAAGGGGTGTCTTTTTTGGAATACGATCTGGACTTACTTCGCAGGCTGGCTAAGAAAAACCTTTCGGAAAAGCGGTTCCGACATACTGAATGTGTGGTTGCGCAGGCACGAAAGCTCGCCCGGCTCTACGGCTGTGATGAGCTGAAGGCGGTCACAGCGGCATGGATGCACGACGTCTGCAAAGAGATGAAACCGGAAGAGCAGTTGCATTGGATCGAGAAGTATGGTATGATTCTTGACGATGTACAACGCTCCCAGCCCAAGACCTGGCATGGTATGGCGGCATGCGGCTATATGAAGTGCAAGGCGGGGATCACCGACCCGGAGATTCTTGATGCGGTGCGCTATCACACGACCGCCCGCGGAAAGATGACCGATCTGGACGAAGTGGTATATCTTGCCGACCTGACCAGCGCCGACCGGCAGTATGAGGAGATCGAGCATATGCGCAAGCTGGCGGAGACCGCTCTCAAGCCTGCGATGAAGTATGCGATGCAGTATGCACTGGGGGACCTCGTGAGCAGAGGGCAGGGAATCAGTATCGACAGTTTTGAGGCTTATAACCACTATACACAGTTTTGATGTAAGGTGTAACAGGCAGCAGGAATAAAATGGAGGTGATTCTATGACATCCAGAGAGATGGCGCAGAAGGTAGCTGAACTGCTGGACAGCAAAAAAGCAAAAGAGATCACAGCGATCGAGATCAGGGATTTGACCACGATCGGCGACTATTTCGTGATTGCATCGGGTGGTTCCAATGCACAGGTGAAGGCACTGTCCGACGCGGTAGAAGAGGGAATGACCGCCCTGGGCTTTGAGCCGCGCCGGATTGAGGGATATCAGTCCGCGATGTGGATTGTGCTGGATTACTATGATGTAATCGTCCACATTTTTCTGGACCAGACCCGCGAATTCTATTCGCTTGAGCGGCTCTGGGCAGATGCGCCGCGGGTAGATCTGGGGCTGAAAACAGACTAAAAAGCGCCTGTGGGCGCGCCATAACAGGGAGTGTACAGATTTTGAAGTACGATTTTGCCAAGGTTGAACAGAAATGGCAGCGGATTTGGGAAGAAAAAAAAGTGTTCGCTGCTTCCAATGACTACACCAAACCGAAATATTATGTTCTGGTCGAGTTTCCATACCCTTCCGGGCAGGGGCTGCATGTCGGGCATCCGCGCTCTTATACCGCGTTGGACATCGTTGCCCGCAAGCGCCGGCTGGAGGGCTACAACGTGCTCTATCCGATGGGATGGGATGCGTTTGGCCTGCCTACCGAGAACTATGCGATCAAAAACCACATCCATCCCGAGATCGTCACCCGGCAGAATGTGGAGCGGTTTAAAACCCAGCTCAAAAGCCTGGGGCTTTCGTTCGACTGGGACCGCGAGATCAATACCACCGATCCCGCTTATTACCGCTGGACCCAGTGGATTTTTTTGCAGCTCTTTAAAAAGGGGCTGGCCTACAAAAAGGAGATGTCGGTCAACTGGTGCACCGGATGCAAAGTCGTACTTGCGAACGAAGAGGTTGTCAACGGTGTCTGTGAGCGGTGCGGCAGCGATGTCGTCCATAAGGTGAAAAGCCAGTGGATGCTCAAGATCACCGAGTATGCCCAACGGCTGATTGATGATCTTGATACGGTAAATTATGTAGACCGGGTCAGCACCTCCCAGCGTAACTGGATCGGACGCTCCACCGGTGCGCAGGTCGATTTCCAGACCACCGCTGGTGATCCACTTACCGTGTTCACCACCCGTCCGGACACCCTGTTCGGCGCGACCTATATGGTCATCTCTCCGGAGCACCCCTATATTGAAAAATGGGCGGACAAGATTCAGAATCTGGATGCGGTCCGCAGCTATCAGGAGGAGTCGGCACGCAAGTCCGACTTCGAGCGCACCGAACTGGTCAAGGAGAAAACCGGTGTTAAACTTGAGGGCGTTATGGGGATCAATCCGGTAAATAATACCGAAATCCCGATCTTTATTTCCGACTATGTTCTGATGACCTATGGGACCGGCGCGATCATGGCGGTCCCAGCGCATGATACCCGCGACTGGGAATTTGCTAAAAAGTTTGGCCTGCCGATCATCGAAGTGGTCAAGGGCGGCAATGTACAGGAGGAGGCATTCACCGACTGTGCGACCGGCACTCTGGTCAATTCGGATTTCCTGGACGGGCTTTCGGTGGAGGAAGCAAAAACCAAAATCATCGGCTGGTTGAGTGAGAACAGGAAAGGCGAGCCGAAGGTCAATTACAAGCTGCGTGACTGGGTGTTCGCCCGTCAGCGGTATTGGGGCGAGCCGATCCCGATTATCCATTGCGATCATTGCGGATATGTCCCGCTGGATGAAAGCGAACTTCCGCTCAGACTGCCGGAGGTCGAGAGCTACGAGCCGACCGGTGACGGGGATTCTCCGCTTGCTGCAATCGACAGCTGGGTCAACGTCACCTGCCCGAAGTGCGGCGCGCCTGCCAAACGGGAAACCGATACCATGCCCCAGTGGGCAGGTTCGTCCTGGTATTTCCTGCGCTACTGCGACCCCAATAACGCCAGTGCACTCGCGGCAAAAGAGGCGCTTGACTACTGGATGCCGGTCGACTGGTATAATGGCGGTATGGAGCATACCACTCTGCACCTGCTTTATTCGCGGTTCTGGCACAAATTTCTGTATGACATCGGAGTAGTGAGCACCCCGGAACCCTATGCAAAGCGTACCAGCCATGGAACCATTCTGGGAGAGAATGGGGAGAAGATGAGCAAATCACGTGGCAATGTCGTAAATCCCGATGACATTGTGCGGGAGTTTGGTGCGGACACCCTTCGCCTTTACGAAATGTTCATCGGTGACTTTGAGAAGAGTGCGCCTTGGTCCCAGAGTTCGATCAAAGGCTGTAAACGGTTCCTGGACCGTATCTACAACCTGCTTGAGATTCTCCAGGAAGGGGACAGCTATTCTTCCGCGCTGGAGGGAAGCTTCCATAAGACGATCAAAAAGGTGACAGAGGATATTGAGGTTCTCAAGTTCAATACTGCCATTGCGGCGATGATGTCCCTGCTCAACGAGATCAGCAATCATGGCTCGATTACGCGTGCAGAGCTGAAAACGCTGCTCCTGCTGCTCAATCCGTTTGCGCCGCATCTCACCGAAGAGATGTGGGAGGAGGCCCGGTTTGGCGGGATGATTACTGGACAGGCATGGCCGAAATTTGATGAGGCCAAGTGCAAAGATGCACAGGTCGAGATCGCGGTGCAGGTTTCCGGCAAGATCAAGGCGCGTATCATGGTGGATGCTGACAGCGCCAATGAGGAACTGCTGAAAGCTGCCAAGGCCTGTCCCGAAGTAGCAGCTTTGATCGAGGGAAAAACGATCGTCAAAGAGATCGTTGTAAAGGGAAAACTGGTCAATATTGTGATACGATAAAGGAGTTTGGACAATGAAGGTAATTCTGAAACAGGATGTCCCCGGAAGTGGGAAAAAGGGTGAGTTGGTCAATGTATCCGATGGGTATGGCCGCAATTATCTCCTGCCCAAAGGGCTGGCGGTTGAAGCGAATGCCCAGGCGATGAACGAACTGAAAGCTAGGCAGGCGGCGAAAGAGCACCATGCCGCAGTAGAGAAACAGACTGCGCAGGAGCTTGCGAACAGGCTCAACGGCAAAACCGTCAAGCTGACCGCAAAAGCAGGCGCGAATGGAAAGCTCTTTGGTTCAATCACCGCGAAGGAGATTTCCGAGGAAATCAAAAAGCAGTTTGACGCGGAGATCGACAAGCGCAAAATTTCGCTCGATACCGAAATCAAGGCGTTCGGCAGCTATACCGCGCAGGCAAAGCTGCATCCGGGCATCAACGCGCAGCTCCGTATCGAGGTAGGCGAGGCATAAAAAACACTTGAAAACCGAAAGGAGGCCGGAGGTTGGCAGAGATTGAACTGGGCGCACAGCAGATGCCCTATAATCTGGAGGCGGAACAGAGCGTACTTGGCGCAGTCCTGATTGACCCGGCCTGCTTCGGGGAGGTTATGGAAAACCTGCGCCCCGAGGCGTTTTACCGGCCCCAGCACCAGCAAGTCTATGAAGTGATGATGAACATGTTCAACCAGAGCCGGACCATGGATTTCATCACCATCCTTGATGCGGTGAAAACCGAAGGGATTTTTGAGACCGATGAAGACGCAAAAATCTACTTGACCAATCTGGCGCAGGTGGTGCCATCCTCCAACAATGTCGAGGCTTATAGCCGGATTGTGCGTGAAAAATTTTATGTCCGGCGGCTGATCACCGCATCACGCGGGATTATTGAGATGGCGCAGGAGGGGCAGACCGAATCCGATCTGCTTTTAGATAGCGCGGAACAGCGGATTTTTGAGATTCGGCAGGGACGCAACACAAGTGCATTCAAGCATATTCGGACCGCAATTACCGAGACCTATGAGACGCTGCAGAGGCTTTCAGGAGAGGACCGCGATCGGTATAGGGGGCTTTCGACTGGTTATCCAGCGCTCGACAAGGTGATTACCGGCCTGAACCGCACCGATCTGATCCTCGTGGCGGCGCGTCCCGGCATGGGAAAGACTTCGTTCGCGCTCAACATCGCAGAGAATGTCTCAACCAAATCCCAAAAGACAGTTGCGATCTTTTCGCTTGAGATGAGCAGTGAGCAGCTTGCCCAGCGCCTACTCTCATCGCAGGCATTGGTGGAAGGCAAGTCGTTGCGTACAGGGGAGCTTTCGGGGGATGACTGGGTCCGGATCGCGATGGCGTCCCAGGTGCTTTCCAAAGCGAACATCTACCTAGACGATACCCCAGGCATCACGATCGGGGAGATGAAGGCCAAGCTGCGCCGGCTCAAGCAGGTTGATCTGGTCATCATCGACTATTTGCAGCTGATGTCCTCGGGACGTCGGATCGAAAACCGCGTACAGGAGGTTTCGGAGATCACCCGGAATCTCAAGATTATGGCAAAAGAGATGAATGTCCCGCTGATCACCCTTTCCCAGCTCTCGCGTGGACCCGAATCCCGCGCGGATCATAAGCCGATGCTTTCCGATCTGCGCGAATCCGGCTCGATCGAGCAGGATGCAGATATCGTCCTGCTGCTCTACCGTGAAGATTACTACGCCCGTGAGGAGGCGGAGGAGCGCAATATCGCCAACTGTGATGTTGCGAAAAACCGCCATGGCGAGGTCGGGGTGGTCAAGCTCGGCTGGGACAGCAGATACACAAGATTTACCAATTTGGAGTTATCACGACATGAACCGTAAGGCATTGGCCGCAATCATAGAATATGGAATGTTAAAGCAGGGTGACACGGTGATCGCCGCCGTTTCGGGCGGCGCAGATTCGGTCGCTCTGCTCGATTTTTTGTGCTCGCTTTCCGGCTGGAACCTCAAAATCCGCGCCTGCCATCTTAACCATTGCCTGCGCGGTGAGGAGAGCGACCGGGACGAGCAGTTTGTATGCACTATGTGCCGCGAATATGGGGTTCCGCTTGATGTGAAGCGGGTACAGGTTGCCGAGGACGCGCGGTCGCAGGGTCTTTCCCTCGAGACAGCGGCGCGGGAAGCGCGGTATGCGTTTTTCGCGGAACTGGCGGAACAGTACAGCGGCAGGGTGGCGACCGCACACACCCTTTCGGACAACGCCGAAACGGTGCTGCTCAACCTCGCACGCGGTACTGGGATCGCTGGGATTTGCGGTATCCCGCCGGTGCGGGACGGCTGGGTCATCCGCCCGTTGATCTCCTGTACCCGTACTGAAATTGAAGAATATTGTGCGGGGCATGGGCTTTGCTATGTCACCGACAGCACTAATCTTTCAAGCGACTACACCCGCAACCACATTCGCCGCAGTGTAATCCCCAGCCTTGACCGGGTCAACCCGGATCTGCTGGGGGCGATCGGGCGGATGTCTGCGCATCTTCGGCGGGATGCTGCCTATCTTGAGCGGCAGGCCGCGCTTGCCACTCAGCAGATTTCTACAGGGGACGGGCTGGATGCAGAGCAGCTGCGTGCACTCGATCCGGCACTGCGCAGCAGGGTGATCGCCGGTCTGCTCGAACAGTGCGGCGCGGAACGGTCGTCCGACCGGATCGCCTTGGTGGATGGGATGCTCGATCCCAGCAGCCGCAGATATGTGCTCCAGGTCGGGAGTGACCGTTACATAGCCCTGCGCAATGGGGTTTTGCGTGCGGAACGGCGGGAACGTCGTAAATCCGAGCCGCTTGTTCCTCATGCGCTCCCCAAAAACCGACTGGATGGAGAGTGTTTTGCACTTGGGCAGGGAAAATCCATCACATTTTCAATACTAAACTGTGAAGATTATGAAATTTTTGAGAATAATAGCGATTCAGGCTTAAAAAACGCGGTCGATTATGATAAAATAAGCAATGATATTTTTGTGCGTTCCAGACAGTCGGGAGACCGGCTCCATCAGGCGGGGCGCGGCTGCGGCAAGTCGCTGAAAAAGCTCTATTCCGAGCTGGGCCTGTCCGGGCGCGACCGGCTCTGCGTTATCGCGGACGATGAGGGGGTCGTGTTCGCACAGGGCGCGGGCGTGGATGAGCGTGTCAAAATAGACAGGAGGACCAGGAGAGTTCTGGCTTTTCTAATTTTGGAGCAAGAGACGGAGGAATAAGGATATGGCAATCGCAACGGCAATGGAGCAGGATATAAAGCGGGTGCTTGTCAGCGAGGAACAGATTCGGGAAAAGGTCGCTGAACTGGGTGCAAAAATTTCGGCTGACTACGGGGACAAAAAGCTGCTGGTGCTCGGTGTGCTCAAGGGTTCGTTTGTCTTTATGGCTGATCTGGTGCGCCAGATCAGCGTCCCCTGTGAGATGGAATTTATGGCGGTTTCCAGCTACCATGCCGGCGTAAAAACTTCCGGGGTGGTTAAGATAATCAAGGATATTGACATCAATCCGCAGGACTACCATATCCTGATTGTGGAGGACATCCTCGACAGCGGACTCACCCTCAGCTATTTGAAGACGATGCTGCTTCAACGCGGCGCAACCGACATCCGGATCGCGACCCTGCTTGACAAACCTTCCCGCCGTAAAGCAAACATCAGGGCGGATTATTGTGGGTTCGAGGTACCGGATGCGTTTGTGGTCGGTTACGGGCTGGACTATGCCGAGCAATACCGCAGCCTGCCTTATGTCGGCGAGCTGAAGCCCGAAGTCTATGAAAAATAAGCGCGCTCTGATCGCAGCTTGACAGGAGTGAAACAGATTTGAACAAAAGAACAAAGGGCATCGGCATTTATATTTCGGTCTTTCTCTTGCTGATGCTGATGGCGATGGTGCTCTTCTCATCGATGCAGCAGCCCGCCAGCACCGTGAACTATTCGGAGGTGGTTGGTTATTTTGAGCGGCAGGAGGTCAAAGCGTTCGAGCTGGATCTCGGTACTGGTATGCTCAAAGTTAAATTCACCGGCGAAGAAGGCAAGGAAAAAACGCTGGAATATAAGGTGCCAAATACCGCCCTTTTCCTGAACGATGTCTATTACGACAAGTACGACGGAGCGCCGTCCTATGTCAGGAGCTACAATGAGGCGCACCCGGATGCGCCCATGGATTTTGACATCATCCGTCCGCGTGAGACACCGTGGTGGGTCAATCTGCTCCCTTCGCTGTTGCTGCTTGGTGCGCTGATCTTCTTCTATGTGATGATGATGCGGCAGGCACGCGGTGGCGGCGCAGGCGGTATGATGAGTTTTGGCAAGGCCAAGCCCCGTACCCCTGAGGACGGCCCGAAAGTCACTTTCTCGGATGTCGCGGGTGCGGACGAGGAAAAGGAGGAGCTGGTCGAGATCGTCGAGTTCCTGAAGGCCCCTTCCAAGTTCAATGCGCTCGGTGCGCGGATTCCCAAGGGTGTCCTGCTGATGGGGCCTCCGGGAACCGGTAAAACCCTGCTTGCCAAGGCGGTCGCAGGGGAAGCGGGGGTTCCATTCTTCTCGATCTCCGGTTCCGACTTTGTGGAGATGTTTGTCGGTGTCGGTGCGTCCCGTGTGCGCGACCTGTTTGAGCAGGCGAAAAAACATGCCCCATCGATCATCTTCATCGACGAGATCGACGCGGTGGGACGCCAGCGCGGCGCGGGTCTCGGCGGTGGACACGACGAGCGGGAACAGACCCTTAACCAGATGCTGGTTGAGATGGACGGCTTTGGTACCAATGCAGGTGTTATCATCATCGCCGCGACCAACCGAAGGGACATTCTGGACCCGGCACTTCTGCGCCCCGGGCGGTTTGACCGTCAGATTGCGGTTGGCTATCCGGATATCAAAGGCCGCGAGGCGATTCTGCGGGTTCACACCAAAAATAAGCCGATCGCACCGGATGTTAACCTGCGGGTGATCGCGTCCTCGACTGTTGGGTTTACTGGCGCAGACCTCGAGAACCTCACCAATGAAGCGGCCCTGCTTGCGGCGAAGAAGGATCGAAAAGCGATCACAATGGCTGAGATCGAGGAAGCGACGATTAAGGTCATCGCTGGACCGGAGAAACGGTCGCATGTGGTCACAGAAAAAGACAAAAAGCTCACCTCTTACCACGAAGCGGGACACGCAATCTGCACCTATTATCTGCCGACACAGGATCCGGTGCATCAGATTTCGATTGTACCGCGTGGGATGGCGGGCGGTTATACCCTTTCTCTGCCGGGAGAGGACAAATCCTATGTCACCAAGCGGGAGATGGCGGAAAATATTGTCACTCTGCTGGGCGGACGGATGGCGGAGGAGCTGGTGCTCGAGGACATCTCGACTGGTGCTTCCAATGATATCGAGCGTGCTACCAAGGTGGCGCACAATAT
Source organism: Anaerotruncus sp. G3(2012) (assembly GCF_000403395.2). GTDB lineage: Bacteria > Bacillota > Clostridia > Oscillospirales > Ruminococcaceae > Anaerotruncus. The sequence goes on from NZ_KE159674.1 coordinate 277,257, forward strand.
GGTCATGCGTTATGGTTTTTCGGAGAAGCTTGGACCGATTGTCTATGGGCACGACAGCAACGAGGTATTCCTTGGACGTGACTTCAGCAGCACTCCCAGTTATTCCGAGAATGTTGCCGCAGAAATTGATGCGGAGGTGCGTGGGATCATTGACACTGCCCGTGAGCGCGCCCGGGATATCCTGACCGAGCACATGGATCAGCTGCATAAGGTTGCGCAGTTCCTCTTTGAGAATGAGAAGATGGCAGCAAACGAGTTTGAAGCAATGATGACTGGGCAGCCGATGCCTGAAAAACCGGACTATTCGATCTATAGCAGCCATGCGGCGCACGATCCAAATCAGGTGACTGCACAGACCGAGCCGGTTTCGGAGCAGCCAGCAGATTCTGCAGCATCGGAACAGCCGCCGGCAGCAGACGGGAACCAGACAGTTTCCGCAGCAGAAGAACCAGCGCATCAGGCTGAATCGGAGCTGGAGTCCCAGAACGAGAACCAAACAGACAGTGAGAGATGAAGCCATAAGAGGTGACCGAACAATGATGTTTGATAAAATCATAACCCTGTCGCTCAACCCGGCGGCGGATGTTACCTGCTATGTAGATAATTTTGAAGCCGGTAGCGAACATGTGGTACAATCGGAGCTTTATGACGCGGCAGGAAAGGCGGTCGATGTATCACGTGTACTCCAGAGTTACGAGATTGCGAATACTGCGCTGATTGTTGCAGGGCAGGATAATAGTCGGCGATATTTTGCGCGGCTCAAGGATGAGAATGTCACTACGCGGGTGATCTACGCCGAAGGGCGTATCCGTGAGAATATCAGCATCATCACACCGGATGGACAGCAAACCCGTCTGGTACGGAAAAGCCCGAAAATCAGTTTTCGCACCATCAACGAACTGGAGGGGGTGCTCTCCGAAGAGATCAAACCTGCAACGCTCGTGGTAGTGGCGGGGGTGATGCCGGACGGCATCACGGACGAAATCCTCTGTGAGATCTGTGCGTTCATCAAGGAGGCGGGCGGGATTATCGCGCTTGATACCCGCTCTGCAACGCTTGAGATTATCCAGAGAGTACGTCCCTGGGTAGTAAAGCCGAATTATGAAGAACTTTGTGCGCTCGTTGGCAGGGAACTGCATACACTTGAAGAGATGAAAGAGGCTGTACACGAGCTGGCGCAGGCGGGAGCTTCCCATGTTCTCGCCAGTTTAGGCGCAGAGGGAATGATCTATACAGACGGGGAACATATCTATAAGGCAGATGTCCCCGAACTTTCAGAGATCAAGTCGACGATTGGCGCCGGGGATGCTGCACTGGCGGGCTTCATCATTGCCAATGATTACAAATATGATGTCAAGCGGTCGGTGCAGTTTGCGGCGGCGTTTGGAACAGCTTCCTGTCTGATCGAAGGGACCAATCCGCCCCGCAGAATTTCGGTTGCAATGATTAACAATCAGGTCTCGGTCTATGAAATTTAGAGGTTGTTCGATGAAAAAGTTATTGGTAGTTGTGGATTTTCAAAATGATTTTGTTGACGGAAGCCTCGGTTTTTCTGGGGCAGAACAGCTCGAACAACCGATCTGCCAGAAGATTTTCCAATATCGAGCGGAGGGTGCACAGGTTGCATTCACCTTTGATACGCATGGGGCAGATTATCTGGATACGCAGGAGGGAAGATTGCTGCCGATCCCGCATTGTACAAAAAGTACACAAGGTTGGGACCTTTATGGAAAAGTCGCCGGATTGCGGGAAGCAGATGATCCCTGCTTCGAGAAGTCTGCCTTTGGATCTCCAGAATTGGCACACTATGTGGCAAAAAACGGGTTTGAGCGGGTCGAGCTGTGTGGGCTGGTTTCCAATATCTGTGTCATTTCAAATGCAGTATTGATCAAAGCTTCCCTTCCAGAGGCGGAAGTCGTTGTGGATGCGGCGTGCACCTCTTGCGCTGACCCAGAGATGAACCGGAAGGCACTGGATGTGATGGAGGGGCTTCAAATCCGGGTAATTGGCCGCTGACCTTTCAGAAAAGTCGGAGGTATTGGCATCTTTTTTGGCTGAGAAGGCGGAACTGTTGGAATTACCTGTTATTTGGGGCTGGACGCGCGGCCCATTTGGGGGTATACTATAGATAGCGGCGACTACTTGGGAGCGTATGGGACAGAAACAATCAGCCGTTATAGTCGATGCACGTGAAGGCAGATTGCTGTCTTGGTGAAATTTGACTATAAAATCAACTCCCGATAAGGGGTATAGAAAGGATTGATCGTATGGAGTATCGCACTGACCCCGCTGATCTGAGCGCATTGGAGCTGGAAAAGAATCGAAGCCCGCTTTATAAACATGTGGCGAAGACCTATGCATGGATGTTCCTCGGGTTGGCCCTCACCTTTACAACAGCTTACGCATTGATCGCGACCGGCCTTGTCTGGTTTGTGTTTATGACTTGGTGGCTGCCGCTTGCTCTGTTAATCGGGGAACTGGTTCTTGTGGGTTTTCTCACAAGCCGGATCGCACAATATTCAGTCGGAAAGGTCAAGGCAATTTTTATTGGTTACTCCCTTCTTAGTGCGGTGACCTTCTCGGCAGTCTTATTGATGTACCAGGCACAGAGCGTAATTCTTGCGTTTGGTGTCGCAGCAGTTTTCTTCGGCACAATGGCAGCGTTTGGGCTGGTTACAAAACGGGATGTTTCCGGCTTCCGCTGGGTCATTCTGGCCGGCTTAATTGCGTTGCTTGTGATGCAGCTTGTAGCGACGATTTTCCATTTGCAGGGTTTGGATACTGTGCTTTGCTTTGTTGGTCTGGCGCTCTTCATGGGTATTACTACCTATGACGCAAAACGTACCAAAGATTATTACTATCTGTTTGAGGGCAATGCGCAGATGCTTGACAAGATGGCGATTTATTCCGCCCTTGCCCTTTATCTCGATTTTATGAACATCTTTCTTTACCTGCTCCGGTTGTTCGGAAAACGCAAGTAAGTATAAAATCCTGTCCCATATGGGGCAGGATTTTTGGTAAATCATTTTTATTGCATATCAAAAAACAGATTCTAACCATTAGATATGGGTGGAATCTGTTTTTTTGATATAAATTTGAAATCTTATTGAAAAAATAAATGAAAATAAATCGTCGAAATAGCTAAAATAAAATATTTAATATTAGAAAAATAGTAAAAAATAAAAAAACATTGACTTTTAGGGTGAATAGAGTGTATATTGGTTTTGTGGTCTGATGGATTGATGATTAATCAACTCAAACAAACCACATAAAAGAAGGGCAACGATACAATGGACGAAGAGGAAGGAAGAAAGGAAGGGATGAAAAATAAGACTGGAAGGTAAAAAAGCGGTTATCACTGGAAGTGCCAGCGGATTTGGCAAGGAAACAGCGCTTCTTTTTGCGCGGGAAGGGGCAGAAATTTCACTTTTGGACATCAATGCCGAGTCAGCACAAAAGGTGGCCACAGAGATCGCAAAGATTGGAGGTCGGGCACATGTGATGCAGGTGGATGTTTCAGAGGAAGAGAGTGTAAAATCGGCATTCTCTCAAGCTCTGGAACAGATGCATACAGTGGATATTCTGATTAACTGCGCAGGATACGGAAGAAGTTCGCGGATTCAGGACTTGACATTGGAACAGTGGCGGCGTCTGATTGATGTGAATATGACTGGAACTTTTTTATGCTGCCGCGAGATCATTCCTCACATGGTTGAAAGACAATGCGGAAAGATCGTCAATCTTGCATCAATCTGCGCCCAGACCGGTCGGATGGTCGCCGTCGATTATGCAGGATCAAAAAGCGGAGTTGTAGGCATAACAAGAGCGCTGGCCCTTCAGGTAGCGGCAGACGGCATCAATGTCAATGCGATTGCGCCAGGCCCTGTTGTGACTCCTCTTTTTGAGAAAAACTACACAACAGAGCAGATGAACAGTCTTCTCAGCACGATCCCGTTCAAACGCAAGGGAACCCCAACCGATATTGCGAATCTCCTGCTTTTTCTCTCCAGCGATGAGAGCGGATGGATCACAGGAGAAGTCATCGCGATCAATGGCGGTGCATTCATCGGCTGATCCGGTTAAACAGGGGCGGAAACAGCCTCGGAATCTGAAATCCTGATTCCGAGACGGGAGTAGATTTCCATAGAAATGATACGAATTGGAGGAATTACAATGAAGATGAAGAAAAGAACCCTGAGTTTGGTTTCCTCAATCCTGGTTGCGGCTTTTCTGACAGCTTGTGGGCAGGGTGCGGCCTCTTCCGCTCCCGCGAGCAGTGCGGCGACCCCCAGCCAACCGGCAGCACAGTCACAGGCGTCGTCTGCGCCGGCGGCGGACAGTTCTGCGGATTTCCCCGAAATGACCATCAATGTCGGACACAGCGTTGCAACGGATCATGGCTACCATAAGGGCTTGGAACAGTTCAAAGCGACGGTGGAAGAGAAGACCGGCGGCAAAGTGAAGGTGGAGATTCACGCGTCCTCTTCTCTGGGTTCCGAGCGCGAAATGATCGAAGCGCTTCAGCTGGGTACGCTTGAGATGTGTCTGGCGGCGACTTCGCAGCTCACCAGCTTCGTACCGCAGTATCAGGTTTTTGACCTTCCCTATATCTTTACCAGCCGAGACCAGGCATGGGATACGCTCGATGGTGAGTTGGGCGAGGAGATGCTCGGAATGCTGGAAAGCAAAGGTCTGGTAGGGCTTGGATTCTACGAGGTCGGCTTTAGAAACTTCACCAACAGCATCAATCCGATTAACACGCCTGCGGATGTTTCCGGCAAAAAATTCCGTACTATGGAAACCCCGGTTCACGTACAGGCAATTGGTTACTGGGGTGGCAACGCGATTTCGATGCCGATTGGCGAGGTCTACACCGCGCTTCAGACCAAGACCATTGACGGGCAGGAAAACCCGCTTTCGATCATCCTCTCCCAGAAGCTGTATGAGGTTCAGAAATACATCTCGGTTTCTGAGCATTTCTACACCGGCACCCCGCTGCTGATTTCCAAAACCCTCTGGGATCAGATGACTCCGGAGCTACAGGCAATCATCGTGGAAGCCGCACATGGTGGACGCGATGTCTGCCGACAGACCAATCTGGCTGCCGAGGAGGCAGCAATCGGTGTATTTGAGGAATATGGCTGCGAGATCAACAATGCGGATAAGGATGCATTTAAGGCGACTGCCGAAGATATCTATGCGATGTTTGCAGGCGAGATTGGACAGGACCTGATTGATAAATTTGTAGCTGCTGCGGAAAATTACAAGTAACCAGACCGGAGCGGAACTGCGGCAGACATCTTCCTGTCTGCCGCAGCTTCCATCAGACCCGGTTTGGACCGTTTCTTAAAAAACAGCGAAAGGAGCGTATGTTTACACTCGTTTTTGTTGGGTGTGGAGCATACATGTGTATGTGATTATGCTCAAAACCATTGAGAACATCCTCAACACAGTGGAAAAAATCTTTTTGCAGATTCTTTTTGTCGCTATGACACTGGTCGTGTTGATCGCCGTATTCAACCGGATCACTGTCAATGCCCAGATGGCCTGGTCGGACGAGCTGTCTAGATACCTGTTTGTATGGCTTACGTTTATCGCTGCTGCCTATGCCGCAGGCGGCAAAGCCCATATCGGCGTTACAGCCTTGGTCGATATCTTTCCTCCCGCAATGAAGAGAGTAGTCGAGCTGTTGACCTATCTTCTTTGCCTGGGCCTGAGCTTTATCCTTGTCTATTTTACGGCTATCATCATGCGGACACAGATTCAATATGGACAGATTTCTCCATCCTTGCGTCTGCCGATGCAATATGCATATGCGGGAATGGCGGTTGGAGGGATATTCATGGCGATCCACTTCCTCCTGCACATCTGCAATTTCTTTGCAAAGCCAAATTCTGAGGAGAAAGGAGAATAGTATGTCGGCATTGATTCTTTTGGGTTCCTTCATGATTCTGGTCGCTTTCGGCGTCCCAATCGCATTCTGCACAGGACTGTCTGCGCTGGTTTCGCTGGTTGTCGCAGGTACACCGCTCAGTGCGGTCGCACAACGGGTCTTTGCCGCGACCGACTCGTTCACCCTTCTGGCGATCCCGTTTTTTATGCTTTCCGGCAAACTGATGGAATACGGCGGCATTTCCAAACGGATCATCCGTCTGGTTGAGACGCTCGTCGGGTATGTTGCTGGCGGTATGGCGGTCGTTTCGACTATCGCATGCATGTTTTTTGGAGCAGTCTGCGGCTCTTCCACTGGGACAGTAGCTGCGATCGGTTCGATCATGATGCCGTCTATGGAAGAGAATAACTATGACAAGGGATTTGCCGGTGCAGTAATCTCCACTGCGGGTTCTCTGGGCATCCTGATCCCACCGAGCATCCCGATGATTATTTATGCGGTTTCGCAGGGTGCGTCAGTCTCCGATCTGTTCACCGCGGGAATCGAGGTTGGGGTGATTTCCGGTGTGGCACTGATTATCTACATCATGATCAAATCGAAAAAGTGTGGGTACAAGGGACTGGACACCCGGCCCAGCGTTCAGGAAGTCTGGGTCGCCTTCAAAGACGCGATTCTGGCGCTTCTGATGCCGGTCATCATTCTGGGCGGCATTTACGGTGGATTCTTTACCCCGACTGAGGCGGCTGCGGTTGCCTGTCTGTATGGATTTATTGTAGGATGCTTTGTCTATAAGCAGTTCCGCCTTAGTGATGTCCCTGAGATCATCCTGGTTTCAGCGAAAAACACAGCTACAGTTATGTTCATTATCGCGACCTCTTCGCTATTCGGCTGGCAGATGACCATTTTGCAGATTCCACAGTCGATCGCAACCGGGATTCTCTCGGTTACCACCAGCAAAATTTTGATCATCCTGATTATGCTGGTCTTTCTGGTGATCGTGGGTACCTTCATGGAAGGGAACGCTTATCTTGTAATCCTCGCTCCACTGCTGGCTCCGATTGCTACCGCATTAGGTTTGAGCCTGGTGCAGTTTGGTCTGGTCATGGTGGTTTCGATCTGCGTGGGCACGATCACGCCTCCGCTAGGACTGAACATGTTCTGTATCTGTGGTATTTATGATGTAAAGATCGAGCAGGTCATAAAAAATATCATTCCATTTGTCCTAATTATGATCGGAGTTCTCATGCTGGTTGCGTTTGTGCCGGCGGCAAGTATGCTGTTTTTATGATCAAAGAAAGGAAGGAAATCTATGGCATTTCATCTTGAAAATAAAGTGATCTTTATTTCCGGCGGGGCAGGGGATATTGGCAGCGCGATCGTCAAGGGCTTTGTAGACGAAAGCTGCCGGATCATTCTCGGTGACCTGAATCTGGAAGCGGCAGAGAATCTGAAAGTACAGTTCCCGGAAGCGGATATTTTCCCTCTACAAACCGACATCACCAATGAAGATTCAATCGAGCAGGCGGTTAAAACGGTTGGGAAACTCTATGGACGGGTGGACGTACTGGTGAATGTTGCAGGGATTCTCTGCCGGAAATCGGTATTTGAGACCGAAAAGAGCGACTTTGAAAAATCAATGGCAGTAAATGTGATCGGAGCGTTCTTGCTGACCAAGGCGATGATCCCTCTGCTCAAGGAAAGCGACAGTGGATCGATCATCAATATCAGCAGTCTGAACGGCTCTGCAGCGGCTGAAAACCGCATCGTCTACGGCGCGACCAAGGCGGCTCTGGATATGCTCTCCAAATCTTTTGCTTTGGAACTGGGAGAGTTCGGGATTACTGTGAACTCGATTGCACCTGGCGTCGTGGACAGCAAAATGTGTCGGGTGCGTCTGAATACCGAGGAAAAGGTGCAGTCATTCTGCCGGTATATCCCGCTCGGACGCCTCACAACGCCGGAAGATGTCGCTGGATGTACTCTTTTCCTGTCTTCTTCCTATGCACGCGGCATCACTGGTGACGTAATGCTGGTCGATGGCGGCATCATTGCAAGGCAGGCGCTTCCCAGATAAGGGCAGTGGTTGTTTGATGGGCTGAAAAAAGCGGCTCCCATATTTTCAACAGTCTCGAGGCGGAGATGCCGCGGGGAGCCGCTTACAGCAGTTTGGTTCCAGCGTTGATAATCAGTAAACGTGCTCTGCACATCGATCAGTTTTTAACCTATGCTTCAAAATAATGGGTTATTTTCAATTATATTCTATGTTAAAATTTTTATATTACGGAGGGATAGAACGATGGAAAACGTAAATTCTGTCAAAAAACTGGCCTATGATCTCGCTTATTTTTATGAAAAGGAGTATGGCTGCTGCTCCCAGTGTGTCATAGGAGCAATCAAAAATACGATTGGCAGCAGGATTTCGGACGATGTTTTCAAGTCCGCTACCGGGCTTGGTGCGGGGCTTGCAGGCGCTGGATATGCGTGCGGCGCACTTACCGGAGGGATCATGGCGTTAAGTTGTTTTGTCGGACGTGACATCTCGGATTTCCCGGATCCGGAAGGAATCCGCTTTAAGACCTTCCAGCTTTCCCGCCGTCTGGTTGACAGGTTTGAGGAAGAGTATGGGGAATGCGGCGGTGACTGTTCCGCAGTTCAGACTAAACTGATGGGCCGTTCCTACGACATTCTGAAAGGGGAGCGCGACGACTTTATCAACGCCGGCGGACATGATGACATCTGTCCGAGTGTCTGCGGAAAGGCAGCGGAATGGGTGGTCGACATTCTGAACGAGGAGGGCCTAATCTAAAGAGCCGATGCGGAAAGGGGGAACTATAGAATGAGTACAACACCATGGAAGAGCGAGAAATGGTTCACAAGTCCGTGGAATTTTGCGGACGAAGTAAAAGAAACCTACCACTTTAAAAAGAATATCAAACTTCATGACGTGTCCCTGCGGGATGGAGAACAGCAGGCTGGGCTGATCTTCAGCAAGGATGAGAAAATCGCTCTAGCCGAGAGGATGGCTGAAATCGGGCTACATAGGATTGAGGCAGGAATGCCGGCAGTATCCCCGGACGACGAGGAAGCCATTCGCCAGATCGTCAAAAGGAACCTCGGTCCGGAGATTTTCGCTTTTTGCAGGTGCGTTAAAGATGATGTAAAACGGGCCGCAGACCTGGGAGTAGACGGGATCGTCATTGAAATCCCGTCCAGCGACCATATGATCGAAAAAGCCTACCGCTGGGATTTGGAAAAAGCAATCCAGCTTTCGGTGGAAGCGACGGCATTTGCGAAGGAAAAGGGGCTTTATACCGTCTTTTTCCCGATCGACATGAGCCGGGCGGACATCAACTGGGCGATGAAACTGATTAAGCGGGTCGCGGACGAGGGGCACATGGATGCCCTTGCGATTGTGGACACATTTGGCGGCTTGAATCCCAATGCAATCCCATACCTGATCCGTACGGTCAAAAGCTATCTGGATAAACCGGTCGAGGTACATTTCCATGATGATTTCGGCCTTGGCAGTGCCAATACCATTATGGCGCTGGCTGCTGGGGCAGATGTGGCGCATACGACCATTTCGGCAATCGGGGAACGTGCGGGTAATACAGCCTATGAAGATGTAGCGCTCTCGCTCCTGACAATGTACGACGTCGATCTGGGACTGAAATACGACAAAATTTATGAACTTTCCAAACAGATGCGGGCATTTTCCGGGATGCCGGTCCGCCCTAACAGGGGAATTGTTGGAGATGATATTATGGACATCGAGTCGGGGATTATCACCGGCTGGTATCAGAATGTCAAGGCAACCGACCCATTGGAGCTGACCCCCTATCTGCCGGAACTGACCGGGCATCCGGACAACCGGATTCTGCTTGGCAAGGGGAGTGGCTTGCCAACTGTCGAACACTACCTGGAAAAGCTGGGGATGGAAATTCCTGAAAAGTCGAAATGCATGGAGATACTGGATCACGTGAAATCCTTGGCGATCCAGCATCATGGGCTTGTTTCGCAGGAGGAATTTTCGGAGATTGTCAAAAAGGTGCTGCAATAGTCCTGAAATGCACACAGCCCCCTCTGCCGTTGGCAGAGGGGGCTTGCTTTTGACCGATTCAGTTTTGCGAATCGTTAGTTGAAGAGGGCGGTGTCCTCAATCGCGGGAGCCGATACCGGCGCGGGTGGGGGTAGGGTGTTGTTTAAGTTTCCTTTGTTTCTTCCTTCAAAGATGAGATAGAAGGTCGGCAGGAGCAGCAGGGTCAACAGAGTGGAGGCGCAGAGACCGCCGATGATAACAACTGCCATTCCGCGCATCATCTCTGCACCGTCGCCGATTCCGAGTGACATCGGCACCATGGAAAGGACGGTGGTCAGAGTGGTCATCAGGATCGGGCGCAGACGGGTACGGCCGGTATTGAGCAGAGCGGTCTGCATATCCATGCTGGACCGGTACTGGTTGGTGGTATCGACAAACAGGATGCCGTTGTTGACCACCGTTCCGACTAGTGTCAGGAAGCCCATCAGAGAGGGCATGCTCAGGGTACTGTTGGTGAGATAGAGCAGGCCGAATGAGCCGATCAAGCTGAACGGGACACAGACCATCACCATCAGAGAAAATTTGGGAGATTCAAACTGCATCGCCATAACCATGAACACAAGCAGCGCAGCGATTGCGATTGCCATGCCGAGTGCAGAGAATTCCTGCATCATCTGTTCATCCATCGAACCGGAAGCCAATGTCACACCGTTGGGCAGCTGCATTGCCTGCACCTGTGCGAGAATCTCGGCTTTGGCGGTATACTTCGCTGCTTCGGTCGGCTGCCCGGTAACTGTAACAATGTACTGGTTATTTTTGCGGGTGATACTTTGTGGGCTGTCCGAGAAATTGATTTCTGCAACATCGAGCAACGGGACCTGCTGTCCAGCCGCGTTAATCAGGATCAGCCCGGAAAGGTCACTGATTGTCTGAAACCGTCCACGCGGATATTCGACCCAGATTTCGTATTCCTGTCCATTCTGCGAGAGGGTAGTGACCTCACTGCCGCTAAGTACCTTATAGATCAGCGAACCAATCTGCGCAGGCTGGAATCCTTTGGATGCGGCCTTGAGCGGATCGATCTCGACCTTGGCTTGCGGGTTGCCTTTTGCGACAGTAGAAGTCACTCGGACGATCCCGCTATTTTGGTGCATCAGCGATTCGATCTCGGCGGAAGTCGTTTTGAGCAGATCGTAATCGTTGCCCTGAAGGTTGACCTCTACGTCACCACCTCCGGCCATCGACCCCATAGAGCTACTGGACGATTCTACATTGATCTCACAGTCCAGCATCTCCCTGGTTTCCTGTCTCCACTGTTCGACTACCTCGTTGGTGGACATCTCTCGGTCACCTTTCAGATAGGCGGTGAGGGTTGCCCCACCCGAACTGCCCATCATCATGCTTCCACCGCCGGTGCTGAGTGAGTATCGTTCCACGTCGGGATGATTTGCCGCAAGCTGTTCAATATCGGTCATAATTTCATCGACACGTCCGACCTGAAGCCCGGGACGCAGCTCGGCGCTGACCGCTATGGTTCCTTCATCGACAGACGGCATCATCTCAACGTGTATCAGAGGGATCAGAGCGAGCGAACCAACCAAAAGCAGAATGGAAACCAGAACCACCGTCTTTTTAAACGGAAGAATGTGACGAAGCAGGTTTCCATAACCGACCTCGACCTTCCGTACAAACCGAGAGATAGGCGCTTCCCGCCGCTCGACCGGTTTAAACATCGAAAAGAAGAGCGGCACGAGGGTGAGCGCACAGATCAGGGAGGCGGTCAGAGAAAAGATAATTGTGAACCCGAGTTGTTTGAAGAGCTGGCCAGAAAGACCCTTCATTACACTGATCGGAAGGAACACAACAACGGTGGTAATCGTTGAGGCAATGATGGACATTGCGACAAACCCGGCGCCCTCGATTGCACATTTTTTGAAATCCTGCCGTTCTGTACTGCTGCGCCGGAAGCAACTCTCGATTACAACAATCGAGCTGTCGACCATCATGCCGACACCAATGACCATACCGCCCAGTGAAACGACGTTGAGTGAGAATCCCATCAGCTTCATCAGGATGACAGTAACCAGTAGGGAAATCGGCATCGAGCTTCCGACAATCAGCGATGCTTTGATATCCCCAAAAAAGAGGAAGAGCACCAGCATTGAAAGGAGGACCCCGAGAATCAATGTGCTGAATACTGTCTTGACCGAATCGACAATCATGTCGCTGCTGTCATAGATCACGTCAAGGCGGACGCCGCTATCAGCGGCATTGAGCCGCCCCACCTCCCGCAGCACTGTCCGCGAGACGTCGAGTGTGCTCGCACTCTGCCGCTTGGTGATCGAAAGGCTGATATTGTCCACACCATTGTATCGGCTGATGCTGTCCGCATCACGGGAGGTGCGGAATATCTGTGCAACATCCGAAAGATGAATCACACCGCCGCTGCGCAGGGGGATCGGGACGTCACGTAGAGATTCCACCGTCTTGTATTCGACAGCGGCCCGCACCGCGAGCGACTGGGTACCCATGTCCGCATCACCGGCAGGAATCGAAAAGTTGGCAGCGGAGAGGAGTGCGCTGATCGTGTCAATGTCGAGGCCATACTGACGCAGACGGTCCTCCATCAGCTGGATACTGATATATTCTTCCTGTCCACCCGCTACATCGACACTTGCAACACCCGAGAGTTTTTCAAATTCGGGGACAATGCTCTCGTTGATATAGTTGAGCAGGTTGATATCGCCGGTTGCACTCGCCGAAAGCACGACACTGGGCATCCCGTTGACATCCATCTCCATAATGATCGGGTCAGATGCGTTGTCTGGCAGCAGGCCCTTGTATCGGTTGATCTTTTCCTGTAGGTCCATGTGCGCAATATCCATGTTGCTCCCATATTCCAGCTCAAGGATCACAAGGGAAACATTTTCCTGTGAGACCGACTGCACATTTTTCAGCCCGTTCAGTGTCGAGCAGGCGTCCTCGACCTTCTTGGAGACGAGCTCCTCCACGTCCTCCGGTCCTGCGCCTGGGTAGGTGGTCATAACCACGAACATCGGCATTTCAATATCGGGGGTCATTTCAAGTGGGGTAGTTGCAATCGACATTGCGCCAAAGACCAGCAGCGCAAATACAATGATAATCATTGAAACCGGCCGCTTGATTGCAAGTTTTGTCAGATTCATTTAGAGCCTCCCTGCATCACTTTCAACCCCGAAGCGTAACTCTGAGCGGCAGAGGAACTGCTCTTGGAGGATGAGGATTTAGAAGAGCTGTCGCCATCCATCCGGCGGACCGTCCGGTTCGGCTCGGTGGAGAGCTGCTCCTGTGGGACAGAGGAAGCCGCAGAAGAGATAGGTTCCGATTCGGAGGAAACAACATCCTCCGGAGTGGAGGCGGTTTCTTCCGCTTCGGAGCTTTCTCCGGAGCTGGCATCGGTATCCTTCTCGGCCGCGCCAACTGCCGCCGAAACCGCGACCACCGCATTTTCATCCCCCTGTACGACAACCTCCGCACCGTCCAACAGGCGGGGATGCCATGAGGTGATGACCCGATCATTTTCCGAGAGGCCCGAGAGAACTGCGATCTCGGTTTCGCTCGAAACACCGGTCTGAACCTCAGTCTTGACCGCTTTGCCGTTCCGGTAGAGATAAACATACGGTTGTTCAGCATCGTAGTAGAGGCAGTCGATCGGCAGGATGATGCTGTCGGTTGCCTTCTGGGTGGCGGCGTAGAGCTTGACTGTGGCGCCGGTATGTAGCTGAATCTGTTCGCCGTCTATGCTCGCCTTAATATTGAACAGGCCGGTCTGTGCATCAACCGCAGTGGGAATTTCAGTGATGGTGCCGACAGTTGTCTGACCGCCTGCTTCAATCTCGATCTCCTCACCGATCGAAAGGTTTTGCATCACCGACTCGGAAACCCCAAATCGCACAGTCATGATGCTTTTGTTCGAGATCACATAGGAAGGCTGTCCGGAAGGGGCGGGGTTCTGTTCAGACACATTTTTCTGTTCGATGATCCCGGAGATCGGCGCGGTGACCCGGGTGTACTCGATCGACTTGGCCTGGATCTGAAGCTGTGCTTCTGAGACCGCTTCCGCATCCTCACGGGAGACGCCAGCAGTCAGGTCGTAGGCCTCCTTTGCGGCATTGTAGCTGTTTTTGGCGTTGCGGTAAGCGGTGCGTGCTGAGCGAAGCTGCGGATCATCGTCGTCCTCCAACTCGTCTACCCTATCACGCGCATAGACATACTGCTCATAGGCAGTGGTGCGGGCGTTTTCCTTCTGTACAAGAAGTCTGTCCCGATCGGCGTCCGCGCCGTAAGTCGCCTTCAGTTCTTCGGCGGACATTCCGGAAATCCGGTCAAGCTCGAGGTCGAGATTTTCCATCTCCTTCTCAAACTTCTCGACATTCCGCTGCTGCCGTTCGATCTCGTCCGCGACCCCGTCGTTGAGGTTTTTCAGGTTGTCGCGGGCGGTGTTGAGCGCGCTCTGGGCGGCGTTCAGGCTGGACTTCATCGTGACGAGCTGGGTGTCGTACCCACTGCCCAGCTGTGCATCTGCCGCGATGCGGGCCGCATTATACTGGAGCTGCGCCATCTCGGGATCAATCTCAAAAAGCAGCTGTCCTTTCTGCACTGGTTCCCCGATCTCGAAATAGGTGCGCAGGACGGTGCCGCTTGCCTTAGGGAACACCTGCACCGATTCCTCAGGCTGCACCGTACCGATAAAAGAGGTGGTCTGGGCAAGGCTGCCGCGGATAGGTTTGGCGACACTGACGTTGATTTCAGAAAGCTGCGCGGCAACAGGGGCGGTATCGTCGGGACCCATGCGGGACAGGAACCCGACAGCGGCAACGCCGCCAACAACTGCGCAGCACAAAAGTACTCCGGTGATCTTTTTCAATGGGAGAACCTCCTATTTACTTATTGAGATATATTCAACACACTTCAAAACGGGTATCCGTTTTGAAGTGGCAGGCAAAAGTCCGCCAGCACGCAAAGCGCGCCAGGTGATGAAGCAGGGCTGCTTGCAACAGTCCTCTGCGGCGCTCCCGCCGCAGGCTTGAAAGAATCAGTTTGGTTCTTTTCAAACGCTTCCCTTATAATTCTGATATAGTTTACAGCCGGATTATGAACCAAGTATGGACTGTGCAACCATTTGTGTGAAAAATCTGTGAACGAGGTGTTATATTTGTGTTTTTGAGAAAACCCCTATCATTCTATCATATTTTCTGGTAGGATGGTAGCAGGAATTTTTGAAAAAGGAGGAATCGTATGGCGGTAATTTTGGTCGTGGATGACAACCAGAAAATTCGCAGGCTGATCGATATTTATCTGCGCCGGGAAGGGTTTTCCACCCTGCTTGCCGAAACCGGGGATCAGGCTCTGCACTTGCTGGGGGAGCAGGCGGTCGACCTGATGATCGTTGACATCATGATGCCGGGGATGGACGGTTATGCGCTGGTTCGGCAGCTCCGGGAAAATCGGATGGAGATACCGGTACTGATGGCGACCGCCAAAACCGAGTTCGTGGACAAAAAAGAAGGGTTTGAGGCGGGCGCAGACGATTATATGACCAAACCGGTTGATCTGGAAGAACTGGTTCTGCGGGTGCGGGCGCTGCTCCGACGCAGCCGGATTTACAGCGAGAATCAAATACGGATCGGCGAGGTGACACTCGATTATAATACGCTCGAGGTCCGGCTCCCGGGGGAGACAGTCGTGCTTCCGCAAAAGGAATTTTACCTGCTTTACAAGTTGTTCTCCTATCCCAACCGGATTTTTACCCGCCAGGAGCTGATGGATGAAATCTGGGGATTTGACAGTGAAACCAGCCCCCGTACCGTAGACGTGCACATCAAGCGGCTGCGGGAGCGGTTCGAGCAGGTACCGGATCTGGAGATTTCCACCATTCGGGGCCTTGGCTATAAAGGGGTGCAGAAGGGTACATGAAAAAGCGCTGCAAACGCCGCAGTACGGTTTACCATCAGGTTGTGGGTCTGCTCTGTCTGATAATGCTGGTCACTACGGCGGTCCCAACAGTCATGTTTTCCCATTTCTCCAGACGGGCGTTCGCCGGCGATGTACAAAATCAGGTGCTGTCCAGTATTGACACTGTAGCGGATTATCTGGAACAGCACCACCTGCCCCTTTCGGACATTGACGAGCTGCTCAGTTTTGAGCGTCTCCGGCTTCGGATACTGGATGATCTTTCCCCGCTTGAGCTGGACAAAGAGGAACAGAGAAGGCTCGCGGCTGATGGCTACCTTGTGTTCTCCCGGACCAGTGGGAACGGTCTACCTCATGCGATGCTCAACCGGTATAAGGACAGCTATATCCTGGTTCAGGCGGACATGGAACCGATCTTCCGACTCTCCCGTCAGACCAAATTGCTTTCGCTGCTGCTTACCCTGCTGATCGGCCTTATCGCCGCGATGATCGGTGGCTACCGCCTGCTGGTGCCGGTGCGTATGCTGGACGAGGCAACCCGTAAGGTCGCGGCAGGGGATTTTACCGTCCGGATTCCCGCCCCAAAGCGCATGGATGAGATTGGTTCGCTGATCGAGAGTTTTAACACCATGACACGGGAGCTTGGCAGTGTTGAGATGCTCCGCAGCAACTTTGTTTCGGACATCTCACATGAGTTCAAGACGCCGCTGACCGCCATCGAAGGATATGCCAAACTGCTTGAGGGGGATTGCAGCCCAGAGGAACGCAGGGAATATGTGGGGACGATCACCGACGAAACCCGCAGGCTGTCGGTTCTGGTGGCGAACATTCTGATGATTAACCGGCTGGATAAAGGCAATATCCCATCCGAGCGGCATCCAGTGCGGATTGACGAGCAGATTCGGCATGCGCTTGCCCTCTGTGAGGCGGGCTGGACCGGAAAAAATTTGGAGTTGGACCTCGAACTGGATGAAATTTATTTTGCAGGTTATGAGTCGTTATTGATGCAGGTGTGGGCGAACCTGATCGACAATGCGGTAAAGTTTTCTCCGGATGGAGGACGGATTTCCCTGGCTCTGCACCAGAAAGGGGGGCGGGTGGTGTTTGTCATCTGCAACGATGGGGACAACATTCCGGAGGAAAGCAGACCGCATCTGTTTGAGCAGTTTTATAAGGCCGATCCTTCCCGAGGAGGAGAGGGAAACGGTCTGGGGCTTTCGATCGTCAAGCGGGTAGCGGAGTTGCATGGTGGGGAAGTATCTGTAGAAAACCTGCCCGGAAGCGGCGTGCGTTTTACCATATTCTTGTAAGGGATTCAGGTCTTGCCTGATTTTTTGCCTGGGAAATCGCATCAGAAGTTTTCTCCCACTTTTGACTGTGCCCTGTGGGACAAGAAATATAGTTCAGGAAAAGAAAGGGGCCTTTTTTATGAGAGACGCAGAAAAAACCATTGGAAATCTAATGGATAAACAGTCGGTCTGCTTTTTGGGCGCGATTGATAAGGAGGGGTTCCCGAGCGTCAAGGCGATGCTCCAACCGCGCGAACGGGAGGGAATTCACACCTTCTGGCTGACCACAAACATCTCGTCGCTGCATGTGGCGCAGTACCGCGAGAATCCTGCGGCTTGCCTTTATTTCTGTGACCGGCGTTTTTTCCGAGGTGCGCTGTTGACCGGTACCATAGAGATATTGACCGACTCTGAGTCCCGCTACCGGATCTGGCGGGAAGGGGATACGGCCTACTATCCGCAGGGCCCGGATGACCCAGACTACTGTGTATTGCGTTTTACCGCCCGGTCAGGACGGTATTACCACAACTTCAAGTCCGAAGATTTTGCAATACAAGAAACTATTGGAAACTGAAAAATCCTGCATGATCTTCCCGCGCACTGCCCATACTTTTCTCGAATGTAGAGAGTATAAGGGGTGCGCGGGATTTGTATATCAATAAAGTGGAAATCTGCGGGGTAAACACCTCCAAACTGACTGTCCTGAAGGAAAAGGAAAAGATCGAACTGCTAAAAAGAATTCGTGCGGGAGATCAGGCGGCGCGGGACGAGATGATAAACGGCAATCTTCGGCTGGTGCTGTCGGTCGTGCAGAAATTCACCAACCGGGGGGAAAACCTCGATGATCTGTTTCAGGTGGGATGTATTGGCCTGATTAAAGCGATCGACAATTTTGATCCGAACCAAAATGTCCGGTTTTCTACCTATGGCGTGCCGATGATTATCGGGGAAATCCGGCGGCATCTGCGGGACAACAACGCGGTGCGGGTGAGCCGTTCACTCCGGGACATGGCATATAAGGCGATGCAGGCCAAAGAGGCGCTGATGAACCGCAACTCCCGGGAGCCGACGGTTGATGAGATCGCAAAGGAAATGGGGGTTAAGAAGGAGGATGTCGTGCTTGCACTCGAGGCGATCGTCGAACCGATGTCCCTCTACGAACCGGTCTATTCGGATGGCGGGGACACCATCTTTGTGATGGACCAGGTGGGGGATAAAAATGGTGAGAGCGACTGGATGGACGAAATCGCGATCAAGGAGGCGATGAAGAGTCTCGGAGAACGGGAAAAAAAGATTTTGTCCCTGCGCTTTTTTGTCGGCAAAACACAGATGGAGGTTGCAAAAGAGATCGGGATTTCCCAAGCGCAGGTATCGAGGCTGGAAAAAGGCGCACTGGAATGGATTAAAAAGCATATTTGAAGTTCATAGGCCAATTTTACCAGTCCCACATTGACACTCAAAACTGGAAATGATAAAATAAAGCGATCAATTTGGGATTGGCAGGAGGCTTTTTTATGGATCGTTTTGAAAAAGTTTACAGCCAGGGTATCATTGATGTAATTGAAATCTGGGTCGACACAGAGACGGGTGTCAATTATATGTTCCACAGGAATGGAAATGCAGCAGGCTTAACGCCATTGATCGACAAGGACGGAAACCCTGTCGTAACGCAATAACGTCTGGATGGTTGGGCATTTTGACAAAGTGTTCATAAAATCAGGCATTAGCAGCGCGAAAAAATGCACAGAACAGGCGTAAACGGTTGACTTTTCCAGAGCTAGGGTATATACTGTTTGGCATATGGCGATGATGGGATTAACCACCGCATGTTTGCCCCAGAGAAGCGGCCCTTGGGCTGTGAGGCCGCTGCAAAACCCCGGTGGAAGCCATCCCTGAGCCTTCCGGCGCGGAGCCGGACGCGGTGCGAGCGTTAATCCTCTTGAGCGGCGCAATTGCGCAATATGGGTGGTACCGCGGAAGGTGTTTATTACGCTTTTCGTCCCATTTTATGGGGCGGGGGCGTTTTTTATTTTGTCACAATTTTAAAGGAGCGATAGAGACAATGCAATGGACTGGACTCAATGAACTGCGTGAAAAATTCCTCAGCTTTTTTGAAAGCAAGGAACATCTGCGGCTGCCGAGCTTCCCTTTGATGCCGGCTGCGGATGAAGCAAGCCTGCTATTGATCAACTCGGGCATGGCCCCCATGAAAAAATGGTTCCTTGGTATCGAAACCCCACCCAGAAAGCGGGTCACCACCTGCCAGAAGTGCATCCGTACCCCGGATATTGAAAATGTGGGAAAAACCGCACGTCATGGCACCTATTTTGAAATGCTCGGAAACTTCTCGTTCGGGGATTATTTCAAGCACGAGGCAACCGCGTGGGCTTGGGAGTTTATCACCAAGGTGCTCGAACTTCCGGTGGACCGGCTGTGGGTTTCGGTCTATGAGGACGACGACGAAGCGGTTGAAATCTGGACCAAAGAGGTCGGCGTAGACCCAACTCATATTGTCCGTCTCGGGAAGGATGACAATTTCTGGGAGATTGGTTCCGGCCCCTGCGGCCCCTGCTCTGAGATCTATTTTGACCGAGGTGAGAAATACGGCTGCGGCAAACCTACCTGCGGTGTCGGCTGCGACTGTGACCGCTATGTCGAGTTCTGGAATCTGGTGTTCTCCCAGTTTGACGGGGATGGGAACGGCCACTACGAGCGGATGGAGCATCCGAATATCGACACCGGTATGGGGCTGGAGCGCCTTGCCTGCATCATGCAGGGGGTGGACAATCTATTTGAGGTAGATACCGTCCAGAACATCATGAGCCATATTGCAAAGATCGCGGGGGTACAGTATCACACCAATGAGAAAACGGATGTCTCTTTGCGGGTCATCACCGACCACATTCGTTCGACTACCTTTATGGTTGGGGACGGCATCCTCCCACAGAACGAGGGGCGCGGTTATGTCCTGCGCCGCCTGCTCCGCCGCGCTGCACGCCATGGACGGTTGCTCGGGATCGACCGCCCGTTCCTTTATGAGGTCGCTGAAACGGTGATCCGCGAAAATGCCAATGCCTACCCAAATCTGGTCGAGAACAAAGACTATATTATCAAGGTCATCAAGGTGGAAGAAGAGCGGTTTGCCCGCACGATCGACCAGGGAATCGAGCTTCTCAACGCAATTATCGACAAGATCGACTCTGATATAGAGAACAAAACGGTGCGGGGTGCGGACGCCTTTAAACTTTATGACACCTTTGGGTTCCCTGTCGACCTGATCAAAGAGATCCTGGAAGAGCGTGGAATCGGGCTGGATGAAGAAGAGTTCATCGCCAAGATGGAGGAACAGAAGCAGCGCGCCCGCGAAGCCCGCGCCGCGATGGGCGATCTCGGCTGGGAGGAGGACATCCTCTCAGACGTGAAAGAGCATGGCAATTTCGTGGGTTATACCGACTTTGCCGCCAAAGCCAAAGTAGTGGCAATCATCAAGGATAACCAGCGGGCGGAAGAGCTATCGGATGGCGAGCTTGGCTCGATCGTGCTGGATATTACCCCGTTCTATGCTGAGAGCGGCGGTCAGGCCGGAGATGGCGGTATGCTCAAAAGTGACAGCAGTTTTTTCAATGTCTTTGACTGCAAAAAATCCAAAGGTGGACATTTTGTACATGTAGGGGAGCTGACTGCCGGAACCTTGAAGGTGGGGGACACGGTCACTGCGGCGATCAATGCAGGACGCCGCCGCGATATTATGCGCAACCATACCTCCTGCCATCTGCTTCAGGCGGCACTGCGTAATGTGCTCGGAGATCATGTGCATCAGGCGGGCGCCTTCTACGACGACAACATCTGCCGGTTCGACTTCACCCACTTCTCTGCGGTTACGCCCGAGGAGCTGGAGAAGGTCGAGGAGATCGTCAACCGGGCGGTACTTTCCGCGATCGACGTGGAGGTACGGGAGATGCCGATTGACGAAGCGAAAAAGCTCGGGGCAATGGCGCTGTTTGGGGAAAAGTATGGCGATACCGTACGGGTCTGCAACGTGCCGGGCGAGTCAATCGAGCTTTGCGGCGGCACCCATCTGGACAATACTGCAAAAGTCGGCCTCTTCAAAATTGTGAAGGAATCTTCGGTCGCGGCAGGTATCCGCAGGATTGAGGCGGTCACCGGCCGGAATGTGCTCAAGCTGATCTCCGACCAGGAAAAGCTGATGCAGGAGACTGCATCGGCGCTGAAGGTCGGCAATCCCGCTGAGCTTCCCGTCAAGGCGGCCGCGCTCAACAGTGAGATGAAAGCCCTTCAGAAGGAGCTGGACGGGATCAACAGCAAACTTGCCGAGGTGCAGATGAGCAACCTGTTTGATGGTGCGCAGGAGGTTGGCGGCATCCGGATTGCAAGCATCTCTCTCAACGGCGCGAAGGTGGAAGCGCTGCGCACGATGGGAGACCATGCGCGTGACCGGAATCCGGCAGCAATCTGTGTTCTGACCACAGTCAATGCCGGAAAGGCGAGCATCCTTGTCTGCTGCGGCAAAGATGCGGTCGCGAAAGGTGCTCACGCCGGCAGGATCGTCAAGGAGTTCACCGCACTCTGCGGTGGATCGGGTGGCGGTCGTCCGGACTCCGCAATGGGCGGCACTACCGAGATTTTTAAGATCGACGAAGCGGTTGCACAGCTTCCGGCGATTGTGGGCAAATTTATTCAATAATCAGGAGGGATCGGCTGTGAGCGATTGTCTGTTTTGCAAGATCATTGCGGGAGAGATCCCGAGCAAAAAGATTTATGAGGATGACCGGTGTTATGCATTCCATGACATTGATCCGCAGGCGCCGGTACATTTTCTGGTGGTGCCCAAAGCGCATATTTCGGGCGCAAATATGCTCACCGAGGAAAACTGCGCGGTGGTTGGGCATATCTTTGCAGTAATTGCCAAGCTTGCGAAGGGACTGGACTGCGGGGATGATTTTCGCGTGGTCAACAACTGTGGCCCAATGGCGGGACAAACGGTCGGGCACCTGCACTTCCATGTACTCGCGCAGCGCAACCTTGCCTGGCCTCCAGGCTGATTGGCAGATTGAAAAGCAGATTTCAGAAAAGGTGGTCATATTGTGAAAAGGACAGAGATCAAAAAGCTGTTCACGGCAGTACAGGAATATACCAGTGCGCCAGTAACCGTCTGCGGATGGGCAAAAACGATCCGGGACTCCAAGTCGATCGGCTTTATCGAGCTGAACGATGGTTCTTCCTTTCAGAACTTACAGGTTGTCCTTGAAGCGGGTAAACTTGAGAATTTTTCCGAGGTCGTCAAACTCAATGTCGGCAGTGCGCTGGTGGTCCGCGGCTCGATCCTGTTGACCCCGGATGCGAAACAGCCGTTTGAGCTTCATGCAGACGCGGTGGAGATTGAAGGGGCTTCCACTCCGGACTATCCGCTCCAGAAGAAGCGCCATTCGCTTGAATTCCTGCGTTCGATCGCGCATCTGCGTCCGCGCACCAATACCTTTGCAGCAGTGTTCCGGGTGCGGTCGGTCGCGGCTTACGCAATCCATAAGTTTTTCAACGAACGCGGTTTCGTTTATGTGCATACCCCGCTGATTACCGGCAGTGACGCGGAGGGGGCAGGGGAGATGTTCCGGGTCACCACCCTTGATCCACTGAACCCGCCGCTTACCGAGGACGGAAAGGTAGATTACTCGCAGGACTTTTTCGGAAAGGCGACCAATCTCACCGTCTCCGGGCAGCTGGAGGGGGAATGTATGGCGCTGGCATTCTCGAATATTTACACGTTCGGGCCGACCTTCCGCGCAGAAAACTCCAATACGGCCCGCCATGCAGCGGAATTCTGGATGGTCGAGCCGGAGATTGCATTTGCGGATCTTCAGGATAACATGGACCTTGCACAGGATATGATAAAATTTGTACTCTCCTATGTACTTGAGCAGTGCCCGCAGGAGATGACGTTTTTCAACAATTTCTATGACAAGGGGCTGATCGAGCGGCTTAACGGGATCGTCCATTCGGAGTTTGCACACCTGACCTACACCGAAGCGGTCGAGCAGCTGGAAAAAGTCAAAGACCAGTTCCAGTACCCGGTTTACTGGGGATGTGATCTCCAGACCGAGCATGAACGGTATCTAACCGAGGAGCTAATGAAGCGGCCGGTATTTGTGACCGATTATCCAAAGGAAATCAAGGCGTTTTATATGCGCCTGAATGATGATAACAAGACGGTCGCAGCGGTAGATATGCTGGTGCCTGGTATTGGGGAGATCATTGGCGGAAGCCAGCGTGAAGAGCGGCTTGATGTGCTGACCAGCCGAATTGCAGAGCTTGGCCTGAAAGAAGAGGACTACAGCTGGTACCTTGATCTCCGCAGATATGGCGGTGCCAGACATTCTGGATTTGGATTGGGCTTCGAACGGTTGATTATGTATATCACTGGGGTTTCGAATATTCGGGACGTGCTTCCGTTCCCGCGGACAACCGGTTCGGCAGAATATTGAGTTTGTGTTTCGCGCGCGGGTAGTTTACCCGCGCGCGGTTTTTGACAGGGAGGCGCTTTTTATGCAGGTGATTGAGCGGATTCCGGCAGGGACGGCCTGCTGCTGGCTACTACGAGGAGAGACGGGCTCGGTGCTGATCGACACAGGAATGAGGAATGCGGGGCAGATTCTCAGACAGGTTCAGGATGCGAATGTCCGGTTGATTTTGCTGACCCATGCCCATTTTGACCACATCAAAAATGCAGCGTTTCTTGCACAGGAGTTGAAGGTACCTGTTGCGCTCCATCCGGCGGACCTGCCATTGTTGGAACATCAGTCCGCCCGTCCGCTCAATGCACAGGGCGTACGTGGGCAGATGCTGCGCTACTTTTCCCAAAAGCTGATGCAGAAGCCGTTGGAGCCGTTTTCCCCGGAAATCCTGCTCTCGGATGGGATGCGTCTGAATGCCTACGGGGTGGATGCGCAGGTGATCGAGCTTCCGGGCCATACCGCTGGTTCGACAGGAGTGATCGCGGGGGAAGCCATTGTGGTTGGGGATGCACTGATGCGGATGCCAGCTCTCTCGCCGCCGCTGATCTTTGAAGATCGGAAATCCTGCTTGGAATCGGTGTCCCGTATTCGAGAAAGCGGTGCAAAAATCGTGCTCACAAGTCATGGTTTCACAATCCGCAGAAGATTTTTTGTGTGAATTGTCTAAATCAGCTTGCGGGAACTGGTGTTTTCATGTATAATAAAAATGTTATATGATAAAAAATAAAAGATGGAGGTTATCGACTTATGGCAAGATACAGCGAACTTTCCCGGCAAGAGCTGGAAACCCTGCGCACCGAGCTGACAGAACGGTATGAGCAGTTTAAACGCAGGGGCTTGAAGCTCGATATGTCGCGTGGAAAGCCCTCATCCGATCAGCTTGACCTCGCAAACGGCCTTTTTGATGTGGTCAATTCCAAGACCTCCTGTCTGTCCGCCGATGGTACCGACTGCCGTAACTACGGGGATTTTACCGGTATTCCCGACTGCAAAGTGATCTTCTGTGAGATGTTGGGCGTTGCCCCCGAGGAGTTGTTCATCTGCGGCAACTCGAGCCTGACCATGATGTATGATGCGATTGGTAAGATGGTGCTGCATGGGGTGCGGCCGGGTGCGGAGCCGTGGTGGAAGACCCCTGAACGAAAATTCCTCTGCCCGGTGCCGGGGTATGACCGCCATTTCGCGATTACCCAGCGTTACAATTTTGAGATGATCCCAGTGGAGATGGATGAAAACGGTCCGGACATGGACGTGGTTGAACGATTGGCAGCGTCTGATCCTACGATTAAAGGTATCTGGTGTGTTCCGAAATATTCCAATCCGAACGGTGTAACCTATTCGGACGAAACGGTGCGGCGTCTGGCGCGCATGAAGACCGCTGCAAGTGATTTCATGATTATGTGGGATAACGCCTATGCAGTGCATGACCTGCATCCCGAGGAGCGGCAGCAGATCCTGAATATTCTGGAGGAGTGTAAGGCAGCGGGAGATCCTGACCGAGTAATGATGTTTGCATCAACATCCAAAATTTCCCATGCAGGTGCTGGTGTTGCGGCCTTTGCATGTTCAACTGCGGTTATGGAGAACATGAAAAATCTGCTGACGATCCAGACGATCAGTTTTGACAAGGTCAACATGCTGCGCCATGCGCGGTACTTCAAAAATTTGGACGGTGTGCTCGCGCATATGGAAAAGTTGGCGGCGGAACTGCGTCCGAAGTTCCAGACGGTACTGGATGCATTCAATAATGAGTTGGCTGGAAAAGGGATTGCCGAATGGATTGAGCCGAAGGGCGGATATTTTATTTCACTGAATGTGCTCGACGGCTGTGCCAAAAAGGTGGTTCAGATGTGCAAGGATGCAGGTGTTGTGTTGACCTCCGCAGGTGCGACTTATCCGTATGGAAAGGACCCGCGTGATCGTAATATCCGCGTCGCACCTTCCTATCCGACCGTCTCCGAGCTCCAGCAGGCGGTGGAACTGCTTTGCCTCTGCGTCGAGTTAGCAGGAGTTGAAAAGTTGCTGGAGCAGTAAACCGAAAATTAAAGACAAAAGACGCAGGCGCAGAGAGTGCTATGTGCCTGCGTCTTTTGTAGAACGATCTCTTGTCAAGAGCGTCCGGTTGTGCTACACTAAAGCTGGAATATTTGAACAGTAGACGATGAGGAGATCGAAAGGGATGATGGGATGATAAACTGTCCGAAATGTGGGCATCCGGTCAGTGGGCGGGCGCGTTCCTGCGGCTACTGCGGAGAATCCCTTGTCAATAACTATTTTGCGCGGGAGGAACGGCATAAAGGCAAGGATCCGTTACTAGAAGCACCGGCCGGTGCGGCAGGCATCTGCGCAATGGTTTTGGGTATCTTTGGATGCCTTGCACTGCTGGCGGCGCTTGCCTTTCAGCTGATGGTCATGTTTGGATATGGCGGCTCGGTTCCACCGGAAATCGACCGGAATTGGTGGATCCGCACCCTTGTGCTTGCGGTGCCATCGGTGGTCCTGCTGGTGCAGGAGTTGATCCTCGGAGGGAGCAGGGGCGGATTGCTGTTCGACAGTTTTTGGCTGTTTGCCTCTGGCTGCGGACTGATCCTGACGATACAGTGCTATACCGGCAAGGGATCAGGATTGTTTTTTGATGTTGTAGCGATCCCTTATCTGTTGATTGCCGGGTGTGCCTTGGTGGTTATTTCGTCTGTGACCAGCATCCTTGCCTATAAGCATTATTGAAACAAAAAAGACTGCTACCGCAGTCTTTTTTACTTCTTATTCTCTTTGCAAAAAGGTATATGTAGATTCATCTGATAGATGCGGTATAAACGTATATCCATTCCAGCAGAAGTCCTTCAAGCCCTCTGGATCGTCGATTCGCTCTTTCACAATATAACGTGCCATCCGCCCGCGTGCCATCTTTGCGGCAGTAGCGAGCATTCTGGGTTTTCCTCTCTTCATCACGAGAAAATTACAGGTAAGAAACCGGTCGTGCGGGGTTAGATAGGGCTGTACCGTTCTGGAATATTCCGCAGAGGCTAAGTTGATAACCGTCTTTCCGCTGGAAAGCAGGTCTCGATAAAACAGATCCCCCCAGAATTGATAGAGATTTTGCCCGCCAAATTTCAGTTTGCAGAGAAATTCCAGCCGATAGGGAAGAATCCCGTCGGTTGGTCGGAGAACCCCATAAAATGCGCTGAGTAGACGCAGATGATCGTTTGCGAAAGCAAAGTCCGCAAGACTGAACGATTGCGGATCGAGATTGCGGTATTGCAGGCCGTGGTAAGCGAGTAACGCAGCAGTTCCTTCTGCATCTGGGTCGAACGACTGGAAGGAGTCGAATGCCTTGAGCGCAAGGTCGGGATTCACTGACATGGGGCGTTCAAGCTGCCATGGACTAAATTTGCGGAGAGTTTCGACAAGCTGTTCTGTCTGCGCGAGAAAACGTGGGCGGGACAGAGTCAACCCCTCCAGACGGGATGACTGCATATTTTTGGCTGGGGAGAGGATAATGAACATGGCATTCTCCTGCGGATTATATAGATTCGTTTGGCTCAGCGGGTTCGGCAGGTTCGAGACGGATATGTTGGTGCTCCACAGCTGCTTCAATGACCAGCACGATACTTATCAGGATATCAAAAAGAGTACCGGTTACAATAAGATCCGTGTTGTAGACGACAAGCGGACGAGATGCTTTCATCACGATCAGATTGAGCAGGACAGAGACCGCGTGTATTACATAAAAGAAAACGAGGTCGCGGGTCCTCAGGAAAGAAAGGATGATTCGCTTACACAGAAGGACAAGTCCCAGGAAAATGGCTACGCCCGCAGAGTAGTAGATAACAGTCGGCAGGCGATCCAGGTCGTTCGAGAGGAGAAACGTCAGCCCGCTGAGCCGAAAGCCGCAGAGCAGCAGCATAATCCAGAACATCCATTGATGGAGCATGAAGATACCTCCCTAATCCGAATTCAATTCAAGTCTTATGAAAAAAGATGATACCAGATTCTGAACAAGCTGTCAAATCACTGGTTTTCGAGAAGTGCGCCGACTGTCTCAAAATTTCCAGTCAGAACCGCAACAATGCCTTTATAGGTAGTGACTGGGTCTTTAAAAAAACGATCTTGAAGCTTTCGGCAGGTTTCTGCATCTGGCAGCAGAATGGTCAGCGTCAGCAGGTCGCTTCCAATATCGCTGATTGTGAGGGTCAGTAGATACCCATCCTCCACCTTGCGGGTTTCCGCTTTGTTGTGAGTTCGGTGCTCCCGGATCAGAAAATAATCTCGTGCGGCAGCAACCGCTTTTTCACGGATCGAAAGGGGGAGTGTCTTTTCGAATGTCTCGGCAGCGTTGCGCCCAAGATCGGTGATCTGATAGCATTGATCAGGCTCGGATGGACTGGGAGACAGAATTTCTATGTGTCCACTCTTAACCAATCCTGAAGCTGCACTTGCAGCCTCAAAATAGTTGCCGATCCCTTCGGAAACGAAAACTTCAATCAGCGCAGAGATTGGCATTGGATGCCCCAGGCTACGCAGGATATAACAGATCAGAATCTTGATTTCATAATCCATTGTAAGGCCGCCGGGTTCAACACCGGCGCGGAAAACATCGTACATTCCAAACATCCTCTCTTCATGATCCTTTCTATCTATCATACATAATTTTAGAGGGTAACGTCAATAGCTTTGAGATTTGATCTGAATCATAAGTACACTTGAATTTCCAGTATTTCACTTATTGTATAGAACTGCTCTCTCAATCATGATAGTTCTATGACCTTACTTTCCGCTCCAATCTAGCACTTTTTTTGAGACATCTCTACTTCTACCTGCAAAAGGTGATTATTTTGGAAAGAATCTGTCTTTTTATCTTTACTTTATCGGGTGGTTATTGTAAAATAAATAGAGTATGCGGAAGCCAGTTGTACCGTGGAAAAAACATTCTATGGAGGTAGTTTATGCCAATCAAGTATAAACGGGTCCTGCTCAAGTTGAGCGGAGAGGCTCTTGCCGGTGAGAAGAAGTTTGGGATTGATTACAATGTGATTTCTTCGATCTGCGAAAGTATTAAAAAATGTGTGGATCTTGGAGCGCAGATTGGGATTGTTGTAGGTGGCGGCAACTTCTTCCGAGGGCGAAGCAGCAGCCAGATGGAGGATCGCACACGTGCAGATCATATGGGAATGCTGGCGACAGTGATGAATGCGCTGGCACTGGCAGATGCGTTGGAAACGCATGGGGTTGAAGTGCGTGTACAGACAGCAATCACGATGCAGCAGATTGCTGAACCATACATTCGGAACAAAGCGATTCGGCATATGGAAAAGGGGCGGGTTGTAGTCTTTGGATGCGGTACAGGAAACCCGTTTTTCTCAACTGATACGGCATCCTCCCTTCGTGCCGCGGAGATTGATGCGGACATCATGTTGAAGGCCACGATGGTAGATGGTGTCTATGACTGTGACCCAAATAAAAACGCAAATGCAGTTAAGTATGAAAGAGTGACTTTCCAGGAAGTGCTTGAAAAGGGACTGGCAGTAATGGACAGCACCGCAGCGGCGATGTGCAGAGAGAATGGAATACCGGTTCTGGTGTTTAGTCTGGCGGACCCGGACAATATTCTGGCGGCTATTCAGGGTGAAAATATTGGTACGATTGTGAAGGAGGACTAACCATGAAAGAGAAGCTTCAGGTTTACAATGAAAAGATGGAAAAGACCATCCGTATTCTGGAATCGGACTACGCTTCGATCCGCGCAGGGCGTGCCAATCCGGCTGTTCTGGACAAAATTACTGTCGATTACTATGGCACGCCGACCCCAATTCAATCTCTGGCTGCGGTTTCCGTATCCGAAGCTCGTATACTCGTTATCCAACCTTGGGATAAATCTACCCTAAAGGCCATCGAAAAGGCGATTCAGGTGTCCGACCTTGGTATCAACCCATCTAATGACGGCATGGTAATCAGAATTGTTTTCCCGCCGCTGACGGAGGAACGCAGAAAGGATATCTGCAAGCAGATCCGCAAGCAAGGAGAGGATTCGAAAGTAGCGATTCGCTCGATCCGTCGGGATGCGAATGATACCTTTAAGAAACAGAAAAAAAGCAGTGAGATCAGTGAGGATGAGCAGAAGACCTTGGAAGAGGATATGCAGAAGCTAACTGATAAATTCTGTAAGCGGATCGATGAGATCGCATCGAAAAAAGAGAAAGAAATTCTGGAAATCTAACGAACGGAGGAACGTCATGGCAAAAGGGCTGCTTGCGCAGGTTCCCACAGAGAAGTTGCCGGTGCACATCGGCTTGATTTTGGATGGAAATGGAAGATGGGCTGCCAAGCGCGGCCTGCCGCGTACAGCGGGGCATCGGCAGGGAGCGAAGGTTTTTAGTGAAATTGCGCAGTATTGCCGTGAAATCGGCATCCAATACCTTACTGCCTACGCCCTTTCCACCGAAAACTGGAAAAGGCCGCAGGATGAGGTCAAGGCGATTATGGATCTCCTGCGCAGGTATCTGGACGAAGCTTTCCAGAAGCAAAAGGAGGATGCCTGCGTGCGTTTTCTCGGAGACCGCACTCCTCTTGCTTCGGATTTACAGGAAAAGATGCAGCGGATCGAGGCGGAAAGCGCGAATAACGATCGCATCCACATCAATATTGCATTGAACTATGGTGGACGGGATGAGATTGTACGGGCAGTTCGTACCTTGGCACAGCGGTGCGCGGAGGGGACGATTTCCCCATCCGAGATCAGTGAGCAGATGGTTTCTGATTGTCTGTACACCTGTGGACAGCCCGACCCAGATATGATTCTGCGGCCAAGCGGGGAAATGCGAACTTCTAATTTTTTGCCATGGCAGTCAACCTATGCAGAACTGGTCTTTATGGATGTGCTCTGGCCGGACTTTACGCCAAACCATCTGGATCAGGCGATCCTGCAATATTTGCAACGCAGCCGGAGATTTGGCGGCGTTTGATTTTCCGATTCCTGCCTGTTTATGGGCAAATTCGGAAAGAATGGAGCGTACCCTATGAAACAAAGAGTTATCAGTTCTGCGGTTGGCTTGATCTTACTGGCTGTGGTTCTGGCGCTTTTCGATACCATTGTTGTCAATATCGTTGTTGCACTGCTTGCTTGGTTGGCGGTTTATGAGATGTTTTCTGCGACCGGCTGCTGGAATTTCCGTCCATTGTCTATTCCGGCGACCATTTTCGCGATTGCAATCCCGTTTCTGTCCAGCCGGCTTCTCAGCAGAGTGATACCGCTTACCTGTTATCTCTATGTACTTGTCCTGTTTTCTGTGTTGCTGCGCAATCATAAAAAAATCCATGTCGAGCAGGTTGCAGTGGTTTTCACTTTTAGCCTGATGATCCCGTTTTCGCTCTCTACATTGGTTTACCAGCGGGATTGGAATGGCACAACGCTCGGGATTTTTTATGTCCTGCTTTCACTTGGCAGTGCATGGCTGTCGGATACAGGTGCTTATTTCGCCGGACATGCGTTCGGCAAACATAAATTGGCACCGGTTATCAGTCCTAAAAAGACGGTTGAGGGTGCGATTGGCGGAATGATTTTTGCCGATTTCGCAATGCTGCTGATCTCATGGATGTACAGTCTGGCTTCTGCGGCAGCGGGATACCCAATACAGATCCACTATCTGGCGATTGCATGTATCATGCCGTTTTTATCGGCTGTCAGTATTGTAGGAGATCTTTCGGCTTCCATTGTAAAGAGGCAGTTTGGTGTGAAAGACTATGGGTCGATTATGCCAGGGCATGGAGGTGTGATGGACCGGTTTGACAGCGCATTGATGGTTGCGCCGCTGGTCTATATTATCAGCCGCTATCTGCCGCTTGCAGTGTTGGCATAAATGGGGGGACCGACTTGAAAAAAAAAGTTGCAGTTTTGGGGTCTACCGGTTCGATCGGAACCCAGACATTAAAGGTCTGCAAGCGTGCGGGATATGAGGTCACTGCACTTGCGGCAAATCGCAGCGCAGACATTCTGGAACAGCAGGCGAGGGAATTTACCCCTCGCCGTGTTGCCATTTTTGATGAAAATGCGTACAAGGATCTGAAAGTCCGTCTTGCAGACATGGATATTGACATTTTAACAGGGATGGATGGCCTTTGCGAGCTTACCGTCCTGGATGAGACAGAGATCGTATGCAATGCGGTAATCGGGATGATCGGGCTACGTCCGACCCTCGCGGCGATCGCCGCGAAAAAGACGCTTGCACTTTCCAACAAGGAAACACTGGTTGCGGGAGGACAGCTCGTGATGGAATCTGCGGAGGCCAATGGAGTGAAGATTCTCCCGGTGGACAGCGAACACAGCGCAATTTTTCAGTGTTTACAGGGAAATTTACAAAACCCGCCCCGGAGAATTCTGCTCACGGCTTCAGGAGGCCCGTTCCGAGGATATTCCAAAGCAGAGTTGGAACGTGTTACATTGGAAGATGCGTTAAAGCATCCAAACTGGTCTATGGGAGCAAAGATTACGATTGACTCGTCTACCTTGATGAACAAGGGGCTTGAATTCATCGAAGCGATGTGGCTGTTCGGCATTTCCCCGGATCAGATCGAAGTGATTGTCCATCCGCAGAGTGTCGTGCATTCCGCAGTGGAATATGCCGATGGATCAGTGATCGCACAGATGGGGGTTCCGGATATGGAGATTCCCATTCAATATGCTTTGACCTACCCGAAGCGGATTCCCGGTACGGCGAACAGGCTTTCGCTGTCAGAGATGGGCTCGCTGACCTTTGAGCCGCCGGATTTGCAGACCTTTTCCTGTTTGGCGGACTGCATGCGCGCAGCGAGTATGGGCGGCCTGTTCCCATGTGCAGTCAACAGCGCGAATGAACAGGCGGTCGCACTATTTTTGCAGAACAGGATTCGTTACACAAAGATCGCAGATTGTGTACATGAGGTTTTGGAACGGTTTGATGGAAGAGAAAAGCAGGCATATACGCTGGAAATGGTGCTGGAAGCAGATCGGACTGCCCGTGAGATGGTATTGGAATATTGCGGGATCGGGTAAGAATACTATGACTATGGCGGGGCTGTAACCCCGCTCCTGCGCAGTAGCAGGACATTTTTTGAATTGGTGAGGATACTTGACCTATGGAAATTGTGATTCAGGTGGTTGCGGCAATTCTGGTATTTGGACTGTTGATTTTTGTGCATGAGTTGGGGCATTTTACAGTCGGAAAGCTTTCGGGAATGAGGGTAAACCAGTTTGCGATTGGCATGGGACCGGCGATCTGGTCGAAACAGCGGGGCGAAACAAAATATGCGATCCGCTTGTTTCCGATCGGCGGCTTTGTGGCGGTCGAAGGGGAAGATGCCGAAAGTTCTGATCCAAGGGCCTTTTGTAACGTGCGGCTCTGGAAGCGGATTGCGTTTGTCTGTGCAGGGGCACTGATGAATCTGATTTTGGGTTTGGTGATTCTGTCCATTCTGGTGGCACTTCGGACCAGCCTGCCGACTACCATTATCTCGGAATTCCATGAGAATGCATCAAGCAACCGTCAGTTACAGGTAAATGACCGAATCATTGGAGTCAATGGAAGCAGGGTTTTTACCTCGAATGACATCACATTTTCGATGATTAGCGATAAAGATGGGATTGTCGATTTTACAGTGATTCGTGACGGGCGAAGACTGGAAATTCCAGCTGTCGATTTCGGGATGGAAACACTCGATGATGGGACCCGATTGATCAATTTGGATTTCTATGTCTACACCACATCCAAAACATTTTGGGGCAGCGTGCGGTATTCCTTTTTGTGGATGTTCTCGATTGTGCGGCAGGTCTGGATGTCATTTTTAAACCTGATCACAGGGAACTTTACTATGTCGGAGCTTTCTGGACCGGTTGGAGTTTCCACTGTGATCGGTCAGGCGAGCACAGCCGGCATCAAAACGCTGCTGTTACTGGTCAGCTTTATTACGATCAATATCGGGGTGTTCAATCTTCTGCCGGTTCCGGCTCTGGATGGTGGGCGGTTGGTCTTTTTGCTGATCGAGCTGGTGATTCGACGGCCGGTCAATCCCAAATATGAAGGGCTGATCCATGCAACAGGATTTGTCCTGCTGATGGGGATTATGCTGGTGGTCACTTTCAATGATGTTGTCAGACTTTTTTAAAGGACGGAATAGAATGTCAAAAGAAATAAAATTAAAAGACGGCGTGATCGGTGGGGGAAGCAGGATCACCGTACAATCGATGCTGAACGTGCCTGCTGCGGATGTTGCAGGCAGTGTTATGCAGGCAGTTGCACTGGAGCGGGCCGGATGTGAAATCATTCGGGCCGCTATCCCCGATTTGGAAGCGGTGCGGCTGATTCCAGCGATCAAGCAGGCTGTAAAAATCCCTGTGGTTGCGGATATTCATTTTGATTATCGGATTGCGTTGGAGTCCGTCTCCGCAGGAGTGGATAAAATCCGGATCAATCCTGGTAACATCGGAGAGGAATCCCGCATCAAAACTGTAGCACATGCCTGCCGTAATGCGGGAATCCCGATTCGGATCGGCGTCAACTCAGGCTCCTTGGAAAAGCAGATTCTTACAAAATATGGAGGACCTACGCCACAAGCATTGGTTGACAGTGCGCTTTACCATGCACAGCTACTTGAAAAATTCGACTTTTCTGACATCGTTCTGTCAATCAAATCCTCCCATGTGCCGTCGATGATTCGCGCTTATCGTCTGGCAGCGGAGCAGACCGATTATCCGCTGCATCTTGGCGTAACCGAGGCTGGTACAAGCCGTATGGGCTTGCTAAAAAGTGCGGTTGGGATCGGATCGTTGCTCTGTGACGGGATCGGGGATACCATCCGGGTATCGTTGACAGCAGATCCAATTGAAGAAGTCCGGGCAGGACGCGACATCCTTAAAGCGGCTGGAGTTGCCAGAGAAGGGGTTGAAATCATCTCCTGTCCGACCTGTGGGCGTACAAAGATCGACCTGATTTCTCTGGCTGGACAGGTGGAGGACAAGCTCGCGGATTGTAAAAAATCTCTCAAGGTCGCTGTGATGGGCTGCGCTGTAAATGGACCGGGAGAAGCACGCGAAGCGGATATTGGAATCGCGGGCGGAGCCGGGGAAGCGCTGCTTTTCAAAAAAGGGGAAATCGTCGGCAAATACCCGGAAGACAAAATTTTGCAGGTTCTTCTGGACGAGATCGACCGGATGTAATCGTTCGTCGATTCCAATGCAAGATTCGGATAAGGTTGTGAAAAAGGTTTGGCACATTTTATTGATGTTTTTGGGGAATATCTGCCCGATTCACCAGCTGATCCCATCGCTGGTGCGGAGATAAGCAGAGTACAAATCGACGGCTCCAAAAGGGTGGTCCGTATACAGCTTATGCCGGAAGGAAGGGTCCCCTATGCGGAGTTGAGCCAGCTCCAGAGGACGCTCGCTTCAGCGTTGCAGGTGCAGGAAGTGGAGCTTTGCCCGCATTATCCACCCGAATTGTTTACCTGCGATTATCTGCCTGAGATCATTGCACGTCTGGGTGGAAGCGGGGTTCCGGTAAACGGCTTTTTTGATGGCTGTGGATCGGATTTGATGGATGGGACCTTGCGAATCTATTTGACCCACGGCGGAAAGGAATTTTTGGAAGAGATTCACTGTCCCCGCAAAATCTCGGATGTGATCTATGCGGAATTTGGCAGAGAGATCAAGGTTGAGTTTGATGGAGTTCTGGATGTCGCATCGGACAGTGAGATTTATCAGGAAACCATGGAAAAAGTCCAGCCGGAGCCGATTCTCTATCAACCGCCCGCTGAACCGGTTTGCTCCCGGAAAATGGATGCGAGTAAGGGTACAGATGCCCCGGCAGCAGAACCGTCCAGACTGAGCTTTGATGCGCAGAACCTTCCATTTGAACAGGGGTCTATGCGAACTCTTTATGGAAATCCTCCCAAGGGGCGTCCGACCGAGATGGCTTCGGTCAACCTGGAAAGTGGAAATGTCACAGTTTGGGGCGACGTATTCAAGATCGACCGGAGAACCAGCCGGGATGAGAAAACGCTGATCTTATCGGTCTATTTTACCGACTATACGGGTTCTTACTGCGCAAAGATTATCGGCCGGATGGATAAAAAGATTAAAGGGCTGGATGAACTACGCAATGGTGATACAGTTGTCATGCATGGTCTGGTGGAATACGACCGGTTTGACCACGAAAGTGTGTTGCGCCCTGACAGTATCGCAACGGTGAAAAAGATTCCACGCAGGGATCTTGCAGAGGAGAAACGGGTCGAACTGCATATGCACTCGAACATGTCTGCGATGGACGGGATGACTCCGGCTGCGAAACTGGTTCAGAGGGCTTATGAATTTGGACATCAGGCGGTTGCGATTACCGATCACGGCGTAGTACAGGCGTTCCCGGATTGCATGAATGCTGTCAACAGCATCCGCAAAAAAGGCGGCAAAATAAAGGTGATTTATGGTGTGGAAGCCTATTTTGTCGATGATATGGTTCATGCTATGCAGGGAGAAGCGACTGGGGATTTTGATCGAGAGCTGATTGTTTTTGACCTCGAAACCACTGGGCTTTCGGCAGCGACCGAGCGGATCACCGAGATTGGTGCGGTCAAGCTGAGGGGAGGGGAGATCGTCGACCGGTTTAATACGTTTGTAAATCCGGAGTGTACGATCCCGCCAAAGATCACCGAACTGACTGGGATCACCGACGATGATGTGCGGGATGCACCATTGGAAGGGGAAGCCTTGAAGGCATTCTATGCATTTTGCGGAGGGGCGGAAGCGGTGCTGATTGCGCACAATGCGCCGTTCGATACCAGTTTTCTCAAGCAGGCTGCGAAACGTTCCGGGATGCCCTATCAGTTTACCTCGATCGACACGGTGACGATCTCGCGTTCACTGTTTCCTCAACTGAAAAAGCATAAACTGGACCTTGTTGCAAAACATCTGGAGCTTGGAAATTTCAACCATCATCGGGCTTGCGACGACGCAGAGATGCTCGCTAAAATATTTCAGAAAATGATCGGCATTTTCCGTTCCGAACGGAATTGCAGGGCGATCGAGCAGATCAATACTTCTCTGGCAGCCGTTGATGTGAAAAAATCTCCAACCTTTCATCAGATTATCCTGGTAAAGAACCACGTTGGCCTGAAAAATCTCTATCGACTGGTTTCATTGGGGCATTTGGAGTATTATTCCAAGCGTCCACGGATTCCCAAAAGCAAGCTGATGCAGTATCGGGAAGGGTTGTTGATTGGGAGTGCCTGCGAAGCCGGACAACTTTACAGGGCAATTATAGAGGGGAAAAGTTGGGGAGATTTATGCGAAATCGCTAAATTTTATGACTATCTTGAGATTCAGCCATTAGCAAACAATGATTTTATGGTGCGGACAGGTAAAGTTAAAGGGCTTGACACGATAAAAGAGTTCAATGAAACAGTTGTCAAGCTAGGAGAAAAGCTGCATCTGCCGGTAGTAGCAACGGGAGATGTGCATTTCATGGACGCGGGAGACTCGAAATTCCGCGCGATTTTGATGGCGGGCATGGGCTTTTCGGATGCGGACCAACAAGCGCCGCTCTATTTCCGGACTACAGACGAGATGCTGGAAGAATTTACATATCTGGGGAAAGAAAAGGCATATGAGGTGGTGGTCACAAACCCAAACCGGATTGCGGATATGGTAGAGGAGATCAAGCCGATTCCGGATGGAACGTTTACCCCGACAATTGAGGGTTCAGAACAGATGCTTCAGGAGATCACTTGGGGCAAAGCGATGGAAATGTATGGATATGAAGGAAAAATTCCTGATCTGGTTTCTAACCGTCTTGACAGGGAGCTGACCTCCATCATTAAGCATGGTTTTGCGGTGCTTTATATGATCGCGCAGAAGCTGGTCGCTAAGAGTGAGGAAAACGGCTATCATGTCGGCTCCCGTGGATCGGTTGGCTCTTCGTTTGTTGCGATTATGGCCGGTATCTCGGAAGTCAACCCGCTCCCGCCGCACTACTACTGTCCTAACTGCAAACACAGTGAATTCTATGAAAAAGGGGAGTATGGTTCTGGCTTTGATCTTCCGCCGAAGGATTGTCCAATCTGCGGGACGCGCTATAAACAGGATGGGCATGACATCCCGTTTGAGACGTTTCTTGGATTCGATGGCGATAAGGCACCCGATATTGACCTAAATTTTTCCGGTGAATATCAGGCCAATATCCATAAATATACCGAAGAACTGTTTGGGCCAACCCATGTATTTAAGGCCGGGACGATCTCAACGGTAGCTGAGAAAACTGCTTATGGGTTTGTAAAAAAATATGCGCAGGAGCGGGGGCTGGTCATGACCCGCGCCGAGGAGGAACGTTTGGCGATCGGGTGTACCGGCGTCAAGCGCACGACTGGTCAGCATCCAGGCGGCATGGTAGTTGTTCCGTCAACTAACATGGTTTACGATTTTACCGCGGTACAGCGTCCGGCGGATGACCCCAACTCGGATATTACCACCACACATTTCGACTTTCACTCCCTGCATGACACCATCCTGAAACTCGATGAGCTGGGACACGATGTGCCGACCATGTACAAATATTTGGAAGATATGACCGGTATCAACGTGAATGACATCCCGATGAGCGATCCCGCGGTAATGAGTCTGTTTACATCGCCTGAGGCGCTCGGCGTGACTGAACAGGAGATCGAATGCAATACTGGCACACTCGCGCTGCCCGAAATGGGAACAAACTTTGTGCGCGGGATGCTGATTGAATCCCAGCCCAAGCAGTTTTCCGACCTGCTCCAGATTTCTGGGCTTTCGCATGGAACCGATGTCTGGCTGGGCAATGCGCAGGAGCTGATCCGCAGCAAAACCTGTACGATTTCCAATGTAATCGGTACCCGTGACAGTATCATGACTTATCTGCTCCACAAGGGTTTGGAGCCCAAGATGGCGTTTAAGATTATGGAGATCACCCGAAAGGGAAAGGCGCCAACGCTATTGACTGAGGAGCATATGACGGCTATGAAGGAGCATGGGGTTCCACAATGGTATATTGACAGCTGCCTCAAGATCAAATATATGTTTCCGAAAGCGCACGCGGCGGCATATGTTATCGCCTGCATCCGCCTCGGCTGGTTCAAGGTGCATCGTCCGCTGGAGTTCTATGCAGTTGTCTTTACCGTCCGCGGCGGGGATTTGGATGCAGAAGCTGCCGTTGTGGGCAAGCAGTTGACCAAGACGCGGATGCAGAGCCTTTTGCAGATGGGTAACGAGCGTACGGCAAAGGACGAAAGCGTCCTGACAACATTGCAGATTATTTATGAATGCCAGGCCCGTGGGGTTAGTTTTCTGCCAGTCGATCTCTATAAATCCCACTACAATGTCTATCAGGTAGAGGATGGCAAGATTCGCCTGCCTTTTATGGCGCTGAAAGGGGTAGGGGAGGCCGCAGCGAAAAGCCTTTGGGAAGCTGCGCAGAAGGATGTTTTCATCTCTGCGGACGATATTTCCAACCGCGCCGGGGTTTCCAAGTCAGTGATCGAGATGCTGCGCACTTCCGGTGCGCTGGGAGATCTGCCCGAAACTTCACAGGTCAGCTTTTTTTAAAAAACAGGGTTGCTTTTAAGCAACCCTGTTTTTGAATCTATAGTTATATTCCATATTCTGGTTTGACAGAAAACTTTTCTTCTAAAGCCTTGACGGCAGCATCACAGCTGCTTTTGGGCACCAGCAGAGAAATTTCTACCTCACCGGTGCTGATCAGGGTCAGTTCGGCGTCTATTTCGGAGATGGCTTCGATTGCCGAAGCAGCGACACCGTACATCTCCCGCATCTCCTCACCATAAAGCTGGATTTTACAGTTTCCGTTGCTTACCATCGGTTTGATATCAGGATGGGTTTCGCGGAACTGGTTAATCAGTTCAAGCACCTCGACGAGCTGTTCCGAACGCAGAGTAAACGAAAGACCGATTAGATGTCCTTGCGGGGCGGTCTGGCTGATCATGTCCAGATTGACTTTGGCGTTGGCCAGACGAGTGAAAATCGAAGCAAGAGTTGCAATGTCACTCGGAATCCGCTGGAAACTGACTAGTGCAATCTCGTCACAGACCGAAATTTTGGATACGCCGTTCATAAGTAAGCTCCTTTCAAATGATATGGCCCATATTATACAGGCCATTTGGCTGGTCACAGAGGAAAAGCGCGGCGTTGATGCTTCCAACAGCGAAAACCTCTTTGCTTGCTGCTGAATGGGAAAGGGTCAAAACTTCATCGCGTCCAGCGAAGATGATCTCATGCTCTCCGACAATCGTGCCGCCGCGTACCGCATGTAAACCGATCTCGTTGGAGGAGCGTTTTTTTCGTACTGCATGGCGGTCGTAGATATATTGTGGTGTTTCCGGAAGAACCTCTGAAACCGCATCCGCCAGCATCAATGCAGTGCCACTGGGAGCGTCAATCTTCTGATTATGATGTTTTTCGATGATCTCAATGTCGAATTGTCCCCCCAAAACCTCCGCTGCTTTTTTCGCCAGCTCCGCCAGCAGATTGACCCCTAGAGACATATTGGCAGTAAAAAAGAGGGGGACTTGTTTGGAAGTCTGCTGAATCTGCTCTATCTGATCGGAGGAAAGCCCGGTGGTGGCAATCACTGCCGGAATATGACGTTCTACCGCATAGGCGAGCAGGGGAGCCAGTGTGCTGGGATGGGAAAAATCAATTATAACATCTGCGTCTACCTCACATTCAGCCGGTTTGGTGAAAACAGGAAATGCGTTACGGCTGTTATTTCCTGTAATGTCAATTCCTGCAACAATGGTGCAGTCACTGCGGTCTTTCACACAGGCAGCAACCATCTGCCCCATCTTTCCATTACAACCTGATAAAATGATCCTTTTCATTTAGACCTCCTACTATTGCTTCCTGCAAACTCGGCATATCCTTCTGATTGATATTTGGTCCAGATAAGATTAGAACCATCAACATCGTCAAAAATATGCAGCCAGTCCAGGACGTTCCCCAGCCCATCCTGTATTCCCTGTCTTTTATCTTTTTAAAGACAGTAGAAGATCAGATGATATGGGCGTGTTTCATTTCCTGTTCAAGCAGTGTTTTCTGCACGTCAGAAAGTTCGGCAAGCGGCAGACGGCAGATACCGGCATCCCAACCCATCAGATTCACCGCATGTTTAACCGGGATTGGATTGACATCACAGAACAATGCATTGATCAGGCCCAACAACTGAATCTGGAGTGCCGCGCTTTCCTTGACTTTTCCATCAAAGTAGAGCTGGCAGATTTCGTGCGTCTGGCGGGGGGCTACGTTCGACAGAACAGAAATGACCCCTTTTCCGCCAAGGGAGAGGATCGGAACAATCTGGTCGTCGTTGCCCGAATAGATGTCGAGAGCGTCGCCGCAGAGATACCGGATTTCCGCAATCGCAGAGAGATTGCCGCTCGCCTCTTTGGTTGCGACAATATTGGGATGTTTGGAAAGCTCCAGATAGGTCTTGGGCTGGATTCCCATACCCGTACGGCTTGGAACGTTGTAAAGAATGATTGGCAGATCAGTCGCATCCGCAAGGGTAGTGAAATGCCGGACCAAGCCTGCCTGAGAGGTTTTGTTGTAGTAGGGAGTAACCTGCAGCAGAGCATCTGCGCCCGCCTGTTTGGCCTCCTTGGAAAGCCAAACAGCATAGTCGGTGTGGTTGCTCCCCGCACCTGCGACAACCGGAACCCGCCCAGCTACATGCTCAACGGCGAACCGTACCGACTCCACATGCTCCTCATCAGTGAATGTGGATGCCTCGCCGGTTGTGCCTGCCACGACGATCGCATCCGAACCATTCTCAATCTGGTAGTCGATCAGTTTGCCAAACAGCTCCCAGTCGATCGACTGATCAGGACGCATAGGAGTAACGATCGCAACGCCAGCACCGGTAAAGATGGTCTTTTTTTTCATTTGTTACAGACAACCTTTCTATCATCAAATTACTGAAAAACCTTCAGGATATGTTTGCCAACCTATGGCACTTTACACCGCAGAATATCGCTGAAAATGGTTCCAATCTGGATCATATCATTGGGAAAAATACACTTTGTATTCCTGCATTTCTTTACCAAATATCGCAAAATCATAGATTTTTAAATCTCCTCAACCCTGTCGGAAAGCAAGAGCCAAATTCTTTGTCAAGTAGAAGAGATTGACAGCCTTTCAAGCAGACTTTCTACCGGAAAAAGCCCCCAAAGAGGGAATACAGAGCTTTAAAACTACCATTAACAACTGCACTTTTGCCAAAAGTGATACCTGATCTCCTCAAAATGTGAAAACATACCCAAATGAGATGTTCTATTTTGCTTGTAGCTGTCCGATTTTAGCATAGAACCCCAAATTTCCCATGTTTTCGAGCAAAAATCAACATGATGTTTTACGATATCACTATATCATTATTCCATCTGGATACCACAAAAGAATCTATCCTTAGTGTATTTCTACAAAACTTTCAGATGGAAAAAGGATAGAGGTTTTCAAGTCTCTCTGCGTCAGTCGAAGTATCCTTTTGCAGCAAGCAGTTCGGCCAAAAGAACGCCGCCGCCCGCTGCACCACGCAAGGTGTTGTGGGATAGGCAAACAAACTTGTAATCATACTGGGAATCCTCCCGCAGACGGCCCATCGAAACCGCCATACCATTTTCAAGCATCCGATCAAGCTTGGTCTGCGGACGATCGTTCTCCTCAAAATAATGCAAGAACTGTTTGGGCGCGCTGGGAAGCTCCAGTTTCTGGGGATCCCCTGCAAACTGTGCCCATCTTTCCTTGATCTGGTCTATCGTCGGCTTTCGATCAAAGCTGACAAACACTGCGGCCATATGACCATCTGAGCAGGCGACCCGCAGACATTGTGCAGTGATCGATGGGGAAGTGGCAGGGACAATCTGGTCTCCTTCTATCCTACCCCAGACTTTGAGCGGTTCCTGCTCGCTTTTCTCCTCTTCACCACCGATATAGGGGATCACATTGTCAACCATCTCGGGCCACCGTTCGAATGTTTTTCCAGCTCCGGAAATTGCCTGATAAGTACAGACCAGCACTTTAGAAACCCCAAACTCTTCCATCAACGGATGGAGGGCAGGAACATAGCTTTGGATCGAGCAATTGGATTTTACCGCGATAAAGCCACGTTTGGTACCCAACCGTTTCCGCTGCGCAGGAATGATCTCTGTATGGGAAGCATTGACCTCGGGAACAATCATCGGAACATCCGGTGTGGAACGGTTCGCGGAATTGTTCGAGATGACCGGACATTCTGCTTTTGCATAGGCTTCCTCAAGGGCTTTGATTTCCTCTTTCTTCATATCAACTGCACAGAAGACAAAATCCACCTGGGGTACGACTTGATCCACCTTGGAGGCGTCCAGCACAATCAGATTTTTTGCAGACTCCGGCATCGGAAAAGGCATTGCCCAGCGGGAACCGACCGCTTCTTCATATGTTTTCCCTGCGGAGCGCGGGGAAGCAGCAACGACCTTTAACTGAAACCACGGATGGTTCTCCAGGAGAGAGACAAACCGTTGCCCAACCATGCCTGTTGCACCGATGA
The DNA here is from genome assembly GCF_000403395.2 of Anaerotruncus sp. G3(2012). GTDB lineage: Bacteria > Bacillota > Clostridia > Oscillospirales > Ruminococcaceae > Anaerotruncus. The sequence continues at coordinate 320,540 of NZ_KE159674.1, forward strand.
CGCCAACTCTAAACTGCTTCATAATCTCTAAACATTCCTTTCCGCTCGATCCGCGAATGTGTGGCTGTCGACCAGACCGCGGCGCACTTTCGCTGGAAGAATAAAAAAACCGGTTGAAAACCGGCGTATTTTACAATATAATAGGATTCGTCAGTTGAACGCGCGGCAACAGCAGATACCCATTGCCTGTGCCTCCCCATAGCGCTCCATCATACTGCAATGATGACAGTGGCACCCCTTTTCGGAAATACCCCCAGAGGCGCGCCCGCCAAGCGCATCCCCTTCGGCGTCTGTCCCTTTCTCCGGCCCTTTAAACGACTTTGGCAATCTGATGCCCGGTTACTGATGAAAGACGCGCCTCTACCGGTTTGGTTTATCAAAATTATATTAGCATCTCATCAGCCGTATGTCAATCAATTTGGACGATTGCTGTGATAAATTGTTTAATGCAACAGAATATTGGAGGAACCCATGAAAAAATCTGACTTTTTTTTCGATCTCCCCGAAGAGCAGATCGCGCAGACTCCGGTCGAACCCCGAGATCATTCCCGGATGCTTTGTCTCGAACGGGGGAGCGGCAAACTTCACCACCAGCATTTTTATGATCTTCCAGCGTTTTTGAAACCGGGGGATACGCTGGTCATCAACACATCACGAGTCATTCCTGCGCGTCTGTTCGGTATCAAAGAAGGGTCCGGCGGGGCAATGCAGTTCCTGTTGCTCGCTCAGAAGGAGCAGGATATTTGGGAAGTGATGGTGAGGCCGGGAAAAAAAGCGAAGCCTGGTGCACGTTTTGTATTTGGGGAGGGCCTGTTGACCGCAGAGGTTCTTGAGGTAGTCGAGGGCGGAAACCGGCTCGTTCGGATGGAATATGAGGGGACAAGCATCTATCCGGTGCTTGAACGGATTGGAACTATGCCGCTGCCACCCTATATTACTGCTGCTTTGCGTGACCGGGAGCGTTACCAGACCGTATACGCCAAACAACTCGGTTCGGTTGCAGCACCAACCGCAGGACTGCATTTTACCACTAAACTTCTCGATGAACTGCGGGAAAAGGGGATCAATATTGCGGAAGTGACGCTGCACGTCGGGATTGGGACGTTCCGCCCGGTCAAAGTTGAGGAGATCACCCAGCATTATATGCATTCGGAGCACTATTCCATTTCCAAACAAACTGCTGACTTGGTTAACCATACCAAACAAAATGGCGGTCGTGTAATTGCAGTTGGAACAACAAGCTGCCGAACCCTAGAATCGGTTGCCTCCAAATGGGGGAAGATCCGCGCGGATGAAGGGGACACCAGCATCTTTATCTATCCAGGATACCAGTTCAAAGTTCTGGATGGCCTGATAACCAATTTCCATCTGCCGGAGAGCACCCTGATTATGTTAGTCAGTGCGTTTGCAGGTTATGAACATACGATGCAGGCATATCGAACAGCTGTTGCTGAAAAGTATCGCTTTTTCAGTTTCGGGGATGCAATGCTGATCCTATAGATTGTAGTTTCAGCTCCTTTGACTCTCGTTCTTTACCATTATATTGTATCTGTTTTTTTCTGTGAAACTGGCAGGGGAATGGGAGAGCGATTTTTGGTATACCAAAAACTGTTGACAGGAATTTGAAATATGGTATACTAAATTATAAATAAGGCTTATGGTTTTAATGGAGGGCAAACGGTGTGGAGAGCGTACAGCTTTTAGCGATTGACAAAAATGAAACCTACTCAGAAAAAGTATATCGACAGTTGAAACAGCTCATTGTGACCAATCAGATCAAACCAGGAGAGGCTCTGAATGAGCGGGAGCTGGCGGATTCTTTGGCTGTAAGCAGGACCCCGATCCGGGATGCATTGAGAACGTTGGAACAGGAAGGCTGGATTGCCAAGAAAGGCAAACAGAAGGTGATCAGCCTGTTGACTTGGAAAACGGTGCAGGAGCTTTTGGAAATTCGTCTTCCGTTGGAACTGATGTCCTATGATTTGGCGATCAAAAAGATCACAGAACAGGATATTGAGATGCTCCAGAATTTGACAGACGAAATGCGTGTAACAACCAAAGCAATAGACCCGGCCGAATATTATGAGTTGATGACAAAGGACATCGAAGTTCATATTCAGATCGCCCGCATCTCCAAAAATACCAAGGTGATTCAGATGATTTCTGATCTGGGAGACCAACTCATCCGGACTTCGGTGCTTTCGCTCCAATATGGAGATCTGCCGATTGAAGAATATCCCAGCAGGCATATGCGCTTGCTGGAGTGTCTGAGAAAAAAGGACTACGATGTGGGAAGGGAAACTCTGAAAGAACATATTGCTACCTGGGAAAGCCATCTAAAAAAGATTCCCAATATTTTGAGGGTAGATCACGAAGAAAACCTGATCTTTTGAAGACCGAGCGTTCTTACCATAAAAGTTTAAAAATTTTCGTGAAAGATAACAAAAAGAGAATCAAGTAAAAGAAATAGCTTGTATTATTTTTTGAAATATGGTACATTATTGATGTGGTTTTGGTATACCGAATTCGAAATATCATCCTTAGAGGGAATGGATATAAGTATTTGCCAAAGAGAGGAGGTTTTCGCTATATTTTGGTATACCAAATACAATATGCAGAATACTAGATGGGTAAACTGAAGAAACTATGGAAGAAAAGGAGATTCGAAATGAAAAAGATTCTTGCATTAGGTCTTGCCCTGTCTCTCACTTTGGGGCTCGCTGGTTGTTCCAGTGGTTCCTCCACCCCGTCCAGCAGCGGTTCCACATCTGGAGCGCCCGCTTCCAGCGCGGCTGCCGAAGAAGAAAAGTCCTATACGCTGAAGTTCAGCGACCAGAACGCAGAGGGTACCCCGGTCATTACCTGGGCGCAGAAGTTTGCCGAGCTGTTGAATGAAAAAACTGATGGAACCCTGACAGTAGAGATTTATCCCAACGCTTCACTGGCTGCCTACGATATGGAGCCGCTGCAGAGCGGGATTTGTGACTTTACTCAGTATGTACCGTCTTCCGCATCTGACCTGGACTCCCGGCTGGGTGCCTTCGATGCTCCTTATCTGTATGAGAACGAGGCGCACCGCCAAGCGACCTTTGATTATCGCAGTGAGCCGATGAAGACAATCAATGAAAGTCTGAAAGACAGTAACGCAATTCTGCTGGGTTCCTTCTGCTCCGGTTACAGACAGGTGACCTGCAACTTTGAGATCAAGACGCTGGACGATATGAAAGGTGCCAAAATCCGTGTTGTTCCCAGCGACCTGTATCTGCAGCTGTTCCAGGCTTTTGGCGCGGCGGCAACCCCAATGAACTTCTCGGAAGTATCCACCGCTCTGATCACCAACGTAATCGACGGCCAGGAAAATCCTCTGAGCGTTATCTGCACCAACTCCCTGTACGAAATTCAGAAGTATCTGGTCATGACCAACCACATGCCGACAAACCACGGCCTTTGGATGAACTACAACACCTACAGCAAGCTCTCTGAGCGTCAGCAGCAGGCATGTTGGGATGCAGCATATGAGGCTTCCATTTGGATGGATGGGCAGATCGCTGAGGCTGAGGAAGAGTACAAGCAGACCTGCATTGATAATGGTATGACGGTCATCGACGAAGAGAGCGGTCTGGACATTGCAGCGTTTCAGGCAGCAGGTATGACCATGTACGATGCCTTTGCAGAGGATTGGGGCGATATGGTAGATCTCATCAAATCGGTTCAGCACTGATGAATCTGAGAACAGACAGATGGGAGAACTATTATGGCAAGTAAACTATGGAATTATGCAAGGAAAATAGTAACCAGCATTTCCGGATTGTCCTGCCTGATGATTGGCTTTTGCATCATCGCACAAATATTCTGCCGTTTCTTTTTGGGGATCGCATTGACATGGAGCGAAGAGATTGCACAGGTTGGCATGATTTTGATGGTCTTTCTGGCACTGGCAGAGGTCGAGTCCGGAGATGAGCACCTGAAGGTAGAGATTTTATTTTCTGTCTTTCCGAAACTGTCCTTCGGCATGACAATGGTAGGTAAGCTGCTGACGCTGGTCTATAGCGGTATCATCCTTTACAGCGGCTGTTTGATGCTTCCTTCAGTTCAGCGCACGCTGGCAAAAGCAAGCAAGTTTCCGATCCGCTATCTGTATTATGCCATGCTGCTCGGCATCCTGTTCTGGATGATTCAGACGGTCATCAACATGGTAAAAATGGTGAAGGAGAGGGGGGCTCAGAAGTGATCGCAGCGTTGTTGATTGGGTTTGTCGTCCTGTTGGGCGTCGGTGCACCGATTGTAGTGGCTATGGGCCTGCCCGCCGCATTTTACTTTATCGCGACCGGCACCACCTTGTCTACTATTACTTATTCGTTTTATCAGTCTTTGTATAGCTTTAACATGTTGGCAGTGGCGATGTTCCTGTTGATGGGCAATCTGGTTACCGAATTTGGCGAGACCGAGCGAGCCTTCCGTTTTGCCCGCACAATATCAAGAGGGAAAAAAGGCTATTCGTCCAAGATCGCGGTCATCTTGAACCTGATTTTTGCAGGCATGTCCGGAGCGTCGATCTCCGCTGTTTGTGGGCTTGGCCCCATGATGGTAGAGGAGATGGACGGCGAGGGGTATGATCGGGGCTATGCCTCTGCCATGACGATCGCAGCCAGTACGGTCGGGCCGGTATTCCCGCCCAGTATCCCACTGGTTCTGTATGCCACCATTGCCAGTATATCCAGCACGAAGTCCCTGTTGTCCGGGCTCGTTCCTGGTGTAGTGCTGAGCGGCTGTCTGTTTGTATGGGTTCTGTTTACCCACAAAAATCACTTCAACCATGAGCCTATTCCGCGCCCGGAAGAAACTGAGACGACAAGCAAGCTGTTTTTGGATGCGTTCCCCATTATGCTGGCACCGGTGCTGATCCTAATCACCATGCTGATGGGGGTGTTCAGCCCCGGCGAAACCGGCGCGATGGCGGCTCTTTACATGATTGCACTGGGAATCCTGCACAGGACCTTTACTTTCAAGGGATTATGGAATTCGGTTTGGAGCACGATTAAGTCCTGCTCTTCCATCCTGATTCTGCTGGTGGCTGGCGGTACCTTTACAAAGGCGCTCATGCTCGAAAAACTCCCTGATCGAATCATGTCGCTGCTTGGCGGCGCAATGGAGCATCCTTTTGTTGTCCTGCTGATTATTAACTTTGTGCTGCTGATTATGGGGATGTTCATGGAGAGCAACAGTGCACTGATTCTGGCGGCTCCAATCATTCTTCAGATCACCAATATGTTGGGCTTTGACCCGCTGCACATTGGCGTCATGATCGTGCTGAATTTGATGATTGGCCTGTCGACCCCTCCTTTCGGACTCTGCATCTATGCGGTAGCCCGTGTTGCAAAAGTTCCGTCGGAAAGTGTAATCCGCAATGTGGTTCCTCTTTATATTCCGCTGGGAGTAGCGCTGATGGCGGTGACTTTTATCCCTGCGTTGAGCACTTGGCTGCCTAACTTTGTATTTTCCACATTCCTGGCATAAAGCCGGGACGGTATGAATAACAACAATAAGATTGATGATTGCAGGAGGTATTTTTTATGGATCTCGAGAAACTGTTTGAACGTGCACTGAAAACCGATCCCGCACAGATTGGACACCATGTTCAGGGTGGCTTTATGGATGCCAGCATCAAGCCAATCAGCGAGGACATCAAGATGATTGGCCCGGCTTTCACCATCCGCCTGCCTGGAAACGACAATGCGATGCTCTACTACGCCATGAAGCGTGCACCCAAAGGATCTGTGGTTGTGATCGACCGCATGGGTGACAAACGTGTGGCCTGTGTAGGTGAAATGGTTGTACAGGCTGCCCGCAGCCTTGGATTGGCAGGTATTGTAGTAGACGGCCCCAACACGGATACCCGTCCGATCAAAGCGATGGGCTTCCCGCTGTTCTCCACAGGGCGCGCTGCTGTCACCAACACCCTAAAAGGGATTGATGGAGAATACAATGTCCCTGTTAACTGTGGTGGGGCGGTTGTTTGCCCTGGTGACATCGTTTATGGAGATGTGGATGGCGTTATTGTAGCTCCAGCAGAGCGCTTCGAAGAACTGGTTGAGAAAGCGGAGGCCGCTGACCGCAACGAAGTCCTGTGGAGAAAGAGCTTTGCGGAAGGTAAATATCTGTCCGATCTGGTCAACTTCGATCGTCTGGTGGAAGAAGGCGTCAAGGGGAAGATCGGGGAACTGATGAAAGTAGACTAATTTCTGAAGGAGGATTTTTTGTGCAGCGTCAAAGCACCTTTGTGATGGCTCAAATGGCTTCGGAAGGGTCGCCCGAGGTCAACCTGGAAAAGGCAAAAAAGGCGATCGAGAAAGCCGTATCTCTATACCATCCCGATGTGGTGATCTTTCCCGAACTCTATATGAGCCTTTTTCCCTCTGGAACCGCTCATGAGATTGCCCTCGCAACCGCTCAACCGCTGGATGGCCCGTTTGTTATCCAGATGCGCGAGCAAGCCCGTCAGCATGGGATCTGGCTGATTTTCGGCATGAACGAGGCGGTAGAGGCATCGGACGATCATCGCAATTACAATACCACTTTGGTAATCAATTCGGAAGGGGAGATCGTCTCCACCTACCGCAAAACCCACCTTTATGACGCTTTTGGCTATAAGGAGTCGGACACCATCAAAGCTGGAGACCGGTTCTTTGAGCCTATCGAAACACCCTTTGGAAAAATCGGGCTGTTTGTATGCTACGAGGTTCGTTTCCCAGAGGTTGCCCGCTATCAGCGCTCTAAGGGTGCTGACATCATTGTGATGCCCACAGCCTGGATGGCAGGTAAACTGAAAAGCCACCATTTCCGCACCTTGATTACCGCACGTGCAATTGAAAATACGGTTTATATGCTGGCCTGTGACCAGTGTAATGCAGACACGATTGGAGAGAGTGTAGCGGTGGATCCGATGGGTGTCCCCATCGCCAGCGGCGGTGAAGCCGAAGAACTGCTGGTGGCTCGTATTGATCTGGACCGAGTAGAGGCCGTACGCGCAAAGCTGCCCGCTTACAAGGATCGCAGACCCGAGTTATATACCATTTAACCGCGGACTGACAACTTACAAGGTTTCTTCTTCCTTTTCTCTTTATCAGTTGCCGCACAAAGGGCATTTCCATGCCCTTTGTGCGCATAGTCAAGCATATTCAGGAAATTTGTGAATGCGTTTGGCTATGCGCATGTTGTCTGGGGAGGTGTTGAAGATGGCGTCTGAGGAGATGCTGAGCGTGGGGATCGATATCGGGACCTCTACGACACAGGTCATCTTCAGCAAGCTGACGATGGAGAACACGGCCAGCTATTTCTCTGTACCACGGGTATCCATTGTAGACAAGGAGCTGGTCTATCAAAGCAGAATCTACCGCACCCCGCTCCGGGACCGCATTTTTCTGGATGGGGAGGGCATCGGCGAGATTGTTGCAAAAGAATTTGACAGCGCAGGGGTTTCTCCGTCGGACACCCGGACAGGCGCCGTCATCATCACAGGGGAATCCGCCCGAAAAGAGAATGCTGCGATTGTTCTGGAGCAGTTAAGCTGGTTTGCAGGGGAGTTTGTCGTGTCCACAGCAGGCCCCGATCTGGAGGCAATCGTGGCCGGAAAGGGCAGTGGGGCACAGCAATACGCAAAAGTAAATGGCTGTTACACCGCGAATCTGGATATCGGAGGGGGGACAAGCAACATTGTCCTGTTTGCTCCGGATGGACGCACAGTAGCAAAAGGCTGTCTGGATATCGGGGGCAGACAGATTTGCCTGTCCAGCGAATGGACAGTGACTTATTGCAGTCCAAGTGCCCGCTGCATCGCGGAAAGTCTGGGGCTGCAGCTATCGGAAGGGCTTCCGGCTTCGCCTGTGGATGTCCGGCAGGTCTGCCAGAGGATGGCACAGCTGCTGGAACAGCTGCTGCTGGGAGAGGAATCTCCGCTCTTACATAAGATACAGACTGCTGGCAGCAGCCAGTTCGTGCCGCCCTATCCGGTGCAGGCGGTGTGCTTTTCCGGCGGTGTGGCAGACTGTATCCGTCACAGCGGCCAGGATGCACTTCAGTATGGGGACATTGGTGTCCTGCTGGGTCAGGCGATCCGTGAAAGCGGCCTGTTCCAGCGGTTCCGGATGGTGGATGCCCAGGAGACGATTCGCGCAACTGTGGTGGGGGCGGGCAGTTATACGACCAGTGTATCGGGCAGTACCATCACCTACGACCCCGATCTGCTTCCCCAGAAGAACCTGCCAGTGCTCAAGCTGACAGACCGGGAACAGACACGCTGCATCCAGGGAGACTGGATGATTTTGCATGAGCGGATCGCGTGGTTTATGAAGCAGACCGACAGCCGACGTTTTTTGTTGGCATTGCCGGGCAAGGCGGATCCCTCGTATGAGGAAATCAGACAGCTGGCAGATGCACTCTCACGAGCCTGTGAACAGGCGCTATATCCGGAGGAAGCGCTGTTTCTGGCAGTGGAACGGGATATGGCCAAAGCGCTTGGACAGCAGATTCGCCTTCGTTCCCCAAAAAGGGGATTGGTCGTGATCGACTCAGTGCAGCTGGAGCAGAACGATTATCTGGATATGGGACGCCCAGTAGTGGATGGCCTGGCCATACCAGTGGTCGTCAAAACATTGATTTTCGGATGATGGAGGAACCCCCTATGAGTTATCGGGTGCTGCTGTCAGGACAAAATTTTGTGTTTGACAGTGTAAAAGAGGTGCTGGCGAAAGCCAATGAAGAAAAATCCGGGGATACCCTGGCGGGTGTAGCTGCCAGATCGGATATGGAGCGCATTGCGGCCAAAGAAGCCTTATCAGATATGCTGTTGAAAGACCTGCGGGAAAATCCGGTTGTTCCATACGAGCAGGACGACGTGACAAGAATAAACCAAGACAGCTTGAATGAGGTGGTCTATGACCGGATCAAAGGCTGGACGGTGGCAGAGCTTCGCGAATGGATTCTGTCCAACGAGACAACCGAAAACCAGCTGCGGGATATTTCCCGGGGATTGACTGCGGAAATGGTGGCGGGTACTGCCAAATTGATGAGCAATCTGGACCTGATTTATGCGGCATCCCGGCTCCAGGTTCCGGCCCGCTGCAACACCACCATCGGATTGCGTGGAACACTGGCTACCCGTCTCCAGCCCAACCATACCACCGACAGCGTGGAAGGGATCACTGCATCACTGTTTGAAGGGCTTAGTTACGGCTGCGGTGACGCTTTGATTGGTCTGAATCCGGTCAATGATACGGTATCCAGCCTGAGCGAGGTGCTCAAGCGGTTTGATGAAATCAAAAACCGGTTCGAAATCCCCACCCAGATTTGTGTGCTGGGGCACATCACCACCCAGATCGAGGCGGTGAAAAACGGGGCGCCGACCGACCTGATCTTCCAGTCGATCGCGGGCAGCGAAAAGGGCAATCAGGCATTTGGTTTTACAACCGACACCGTTATAGAAGCGCAGGAATTGCTGCGCCGGCATGGGACCGGAGCTGGACCGAATGTGCTGTATTTTGAAACCGGGCAGGGCAGCGAACTCAGCTCGGACGCCCACTATGGAGCGGATCAGGTGACGATGGAGGCACGCTGTTACGCCTATGCCCGGCAGTTCCGACCATTTATGGTCAATACGGTGGTCGGCTTTATCGGGCCGGAATATCTGTACGACAGCAGACAGGTCATTCGTGCAGGTCTCGAGGATCACTTTATGGGCAAGTTGTCCGGTGTGCCGATGGGGTGCGACTGCTGTTACACCAACCATATGTTGGCAGATCAGAACGATATTGAAAACCTGTCCCTCCTGTTGGGCGCAGCGGGAATCAACTATATTCTGGGGGTACCTACCAGTGATGACATTATGCTTAACTACCAGAGCAACGCCTATCATGATGTCGGAACCATCCGAAACATTCTTGGGAAGCGGCCGATTCCGGAGTTTGAGCAGTGGCTGGAAAAGATGGGGATTATGGAAGATGGGCGCCTGACCAGACGGGCAGGAGATCCCACTATTTTTACAAAAGGTAGGTGAGCGGGATTGGAAGCACAAACGATGGAACGGATTGTACAGGAAGTGCTGGCAGAACTAACGGCGAACCCCTCCTCCATCCAAACCAATGGAAAGGCTGGCTCTCCGGTACCACCTCCATTCCAGCCTCCTAGAAAGGAAAAATCTGCTTCACAGGCGGACGGGGGGAGAATGGTCTGCCAAGAGGCTGGAGTGGACATCACTTCACCCGATATAAAGGCCGTCCCGTTGTTAGAAGCCCCACAAGATCGAGAATCATTAGAGCGGATGATGCGCAGCACTCCAGCGCGTATTGGGGTGGGGCGGGCAGGTCCTCGACTAAAGACACAGACGCTGCTGACCCTGCGGGCTGACCATGCGGCGGCTCGAGACGCCGTGATGATGGATGTACCGGAACAGCTACTGGAACGTCTGGGACTCTTTTCGGTGCAGACCTGCTGCACAAGCAAGGATCAGTTTTTGACCCGACCAGATCTGGGGCGCCAGTTTTCCCTCGAGACGCTGGAAGAGATCAAACGGCGATGCAGAAAGAGCCCGGATGTGCAGATTTATACAAGCGACGGCTTGTCCTCTACTGCTATACAGGCAAATCTGGCTAATATCCTGCCGGTGTTGATGCAAGGTTTGGAAGCCAGAGGCTTGACAGTAGGCACACCGTTTTTTGTCCGGTTTGGCCGGGTGGCGGCGATGGACCATATCGCGCAGACTCTGGATGCCAAGGTGACCTGTGTGCTGTTGGGGGAGCGGCCCGGACTGGGGACAGCAGAGAGCATGAGCGCCTATCTGGCCTATCGGGCCACAGTAGGAATGCCCGAGGCTCGACGCACAGTGGTATCGAATATCCATCGGAACGGCATTTCCGCCGTGGAAGCGGGGGCCTATCTCTGTGATGTGATTGAGATGATATTGAAAGCAAAAGCCAGCGGCGTAGACCTGCGGAAAGGATGAGAAGATGAGGGGCGATCCAATTTCGGTATCCCTGCTGGGACTGCGGATGCTGCCCAATGCCGATCCTATATTGCGAAAACATCTGAATCTGCGGCCGGAAGACAGGAGCCTGGGCTTTCTGACCACCGATTGTGATGACGTATCTTATACTGCTCTGGATGAGGCCACCAAGAAAGCAGATGTTCATGTTGCCTATGCTCGGAGTATGTATGCTGGGGCGTCGAATGCCAGCACCAGGCTGGCAGGAGAGTTCATCGGTGTGCTTTCCGGACCAGACCCCGAGCAGGTACGGGCTGGTCTGGATGCGGCAGCGGAGTTTATACGGCATGGCGGGTGCTTCTACAGCGCCTGTGCGGATGATTCGGTTGTCTACTTTGCGCACTGCATTTCCAGTACAGGGTTCTACCTGTCCCATCAGGCAGGCGTGGAGGTGGGGACATCAATGGCTTACCTAATCGCCCCGCCGATGGAAGCCCTTCTGGGGCTGGACGCAGCGCTGAAGGCGGCGGAGGTAAATTTGTCGGTATTTTATGGCCCGCCTACTGAGACAAATTTTGCCGGTGGCCTACTGACGGGAGAACAGTCCGCTTGTCAAGCGGCGTGCGATGCTTTCGCACAAGCGGTGTGTGATGCGGCACAGTTTCCTCAAAAGTTTTAATGAGAAAATACCTGAAGCAAGGCTTGCTACAAGTAGCCTCCTGCGGCAGGAACGCCGCAGACTTGAAAAGAATCAGACCCGTTATTTTCAAATGCTTCCATTATGAAGGAGTGGTTAACATGACACTGGATCGCGACCTACAGTCGGTTCAGGAGGTGCGGAATCTGGTGGCACAGGCAAAAAAAGCCGCCGCGCAGCTGGCAGAGTATTCTCAGGACCAGCTGGATGCCATTGTTGCAGCGATTGCAGAAGCCTGTGCCCAGAATGCTGAACGTTTGGCGAAGATGGCCTGCGAGGAAACCGGCTTTGGCAACTGGCAGGACAAAATATTGAAAAATCTGTTGGGCAGTACGGTGACCCACCAGTCGATCAAGGATCTGAAGGTGGTAGGGATACTCCGGGAGGACGAGGGACAGGGAATTTGGGAAATCGGGGTGCCGGTCGGCGTTGTGGCTGCATTGATCCCATCGACCAATCCGACCTCGACCGTAATGTATAAAACACTGATCTCCCTGAAGTCAGGAAATGCCATTGTCATCAGCCCGCATCCCGGGGCCAAAAAGTGCATCTGTGAAACTGTACAGTTGATTCAGGAGGCTGCCTGCAAGGCAGGCGCACCCGAAGGTGCGGTAGGATGTATCAGCCTAACTACGGTACAGGCGACCGACGCCCTTCTCAAAAATCGGGATGTGAGCCTGATTCTGGCTACCGGCGGCGAAGCAATGGTACGGGCAGCCTATAGTTCGGGAAATCCGGCGCTGGGGGTAGGGCCAGGAAACGGTCCGTCATTCATCGACCAGAGCGCTGACATCCCTCTGGCTGTCAAGCATATTTTCGACAGCAAAACCTTTGATAACGGCACCATCTGTGCGTCAGAACAGTCGATTGTCACCCTGTCCTGCATCGCGCAGCAGGTGGAGCAGCAGGTCAAAGCGCAGGGCGGATATTTTCTGGATGAGGAGCAGTCTCAAAAGGTTTCCCGGCTGTTGCTGCGGGCCAACGGTACGATGAATCCCCGGATTGTGGGCAAGCGGGCGGTGGAGATCGCAAAGATGGCGGAAGTCAATGTTCCGAATGAAACCCGGGTGCTCCTATCGAGGCAGACGGAGGTTTCCCGACAGAATCCCTATGCGCGGGAAAAGCTGTGCCCGGTTCTGGGGTACTATGTCCAGGACAGTTGGGAAGAGGCGTGCGACCTGTGTGTTGCAATCCTGCAAAATGAAGGGGCGGGTCACACTATGACTATCCACGCACAGAATCAGGAAGTCATTCGGGCATTTGCCAGAAAAAAGCCGGTTTCCCGTCTGCTGGTCAATACGCCCGGCGCACTGGGCGGCGTAGGTTCCACCACCAATCTTGCCCCGGCGCTGACACTGGGATGCGGCGCAGTGGGAGGAAGCGCGACCTCGGACAATGTGACACCGAGACATCTGGTGAATATCCGGCGGGTGGCCTTTGGTGTGCGGGAGCTGGAGGAGATCCGAGGAAACCATCCGGTGCCCGAAACAGCGTGTCAGAATGCTCCGATGCTGGAAAAATCCCCGCAGTCGTCGGAGCCGGTGACCAGCGCAGATGTAGAAGCGATCACCCGGGCAGTGCTGGCCCGGCTGGGTATGGCGTAATTGTTTAAGGAGGAATGGATGATGGCAGGAAATTTTCAGGCTTTGGGCATGGTTGAAACCAAGGGGTTAGTAGGTTCGGTTGAAGCGGCTGACGCGATGGTAAAGGCAGCCAATGTCAACCTGATCGGAAAAGTCCATGTAGGCGGCGGTCTGGTGACTGTCATGGTGCGCGGGGACGTCGGGGCGGTAAAATCAGCTACCGATGCGGGCGCGGCAGCGGCCTCCCGTGTGGGGGAGTTGGTATCCGTACATGTCATACCCCGCCCGCACGAGGAAGTCGAGCGGATTCTCCCTTCTCTTGAGAGTGGGGACAGATAGAACACCATAAGTCTATACAGTATACAGAAATGAAATGAGATACAGGAGGAACTGAAAATGGCAGAAAATTTACAGGCTTTGGGTATGATCGAGACAAAGGGGCTGGTTGGTTCGATTGAGGCAGCAGATGCGATGGTAAAAGCAGCGAATGTGAACCTAATCGGTAAAGTCCATGTGGGCGGCGGTCTGGTAACGGTGATGGTGCGGGGAGACGTCGGTGCTGTCAAAGCGGCAACCGATGCCGGAGCAGCTGCGGCATCGAAGGTCGGTGAGCTGGTCTCCGTCCATGTGATTCCCCGTCCGCATGGAGAGGTGGAGCTGATTCTGCCTACCCTGAACTAAAAACGGCTGTGACATGAAAATCTTGACCGAAGCCGATCTGCGCAGTGCCTGTCTGACTGGGAAGGTACGGGAGTACAGTGTGGAACCGGGTACCTATGTCACACCGCTGGCGCGGGAATTTCTAAAGGATCGAAAAATCACCCTGACAGAGAAAAAAAACGTGCAGGAAATGCCCCGAGAGCCAGTTGTGAACCGGGGAGCTGCGACCTACCGCGATGCCTCAACCGGCATCACCTATGCCGAAAAACCGGAGCACATGACCCATCTGCGGGGCAATCTGCTGGTGGAGAAAATCCATCCGCGCATTGCATTGCGCGGAGCGCTGGACTCGTTTCAGGCCGAGCTGCTGAAAACCCAGTTCCTGCTTGCTGAAGCTGGGAGAACCCCTATAGCGGAAGCGCTGGAGGACGTCCTGAGCTATATTCGTGCGATTCTGGGAGCAGAAGTACAGGACAGGCCGTTGGAAGATCGAAAACTGTTCGAGATGGATGCGGAGCAGATCCGGGATTTTTCTCATCACATTCCCGAGCGGCTAGGAATTCCCCATCCGGTGTTAAACTACCGGATGGGAGAACCAGTGCTTCTGTTGAACCGGCTGCGAACCCAGATCAGGGAGTGTGAACTGGCCGCTGTTTCGGCATTCGGGTCGGAACGTCAGGATCTGGTTCAGGCGCTGAACCGCTTGTCCAGTGCCATTTATATCCTGATGTGCCGGGAGATTGCCCGGCAAAAGGAGGGAAAAGAATGACACAGCAGGAGATACAGAGCATCGTTGCTCAGGTAGTAGCCCACTGTCTTCAAAAACAGGAAGGACCGCAGCAGATGTGCGCAGTTTGGAATGAAATACCTGCGGAAGCATCTGCGCGTCATGTCCATCTGACCCGCGAGTCGGTGGAAGCCCTGTTTGGGAAAGGGGCAGCACTCACCAAGCGCAGGGATTTATCCCAGAAAGGCGAATTTTTGAGTGAACAGCGTGTTCGGGTGGTTACCCCAAAGGGAGAGCTCTCCAATGTGGCGGTATTGGGACCCGAGCGGTCAGCCGTTCAGGTGGAGCTGTCTCGGTCAGACTGCCGGGTATTGGGGATACAGGCCCCGGTGCGCCTGTCTGGAAACCTGTCAGGGGCGGCGGATGTCTATCTGATCGGCCCGAACGGGATGGTACAGGCAGATGGGAGCGCGATTGTCGCAAAAGCGCATATCCATTTGCCGCCAGATGAGGCTGTCCGCAGGGGGCTGCATGATGGCCAGCTTGTCAGCGTCCGGATGGAAAGCAGCCGTCCTCTGACTTTTGAGGGGATCGAGATACGGGTGAAGGATTCCTTTACACCAGCACTCCATATTGATCTGGATGAGGCTAACGCCTGTGCTCTGGATAGCCAGACCCGGGCGATCATCCTTTCAGGAGAGCGGGAGCCACTCCCGATATTCCCCGGGAAACAAATACAGGAGGCAAAAAAGGAGACGGTGGAGATTCCCAAACTGGTGACCGAACAAGTGGCGCGCCGTCTGACAGCGCAGTGCCAAGGGTCGCTGACACTCAGCAGAAAGACGATCCTAACTCCCTCGGCGATGGATGTATTCCGTCAGTCGGGAATCTGCATAGAACGCGAATGAGGGATGTGTAAACAATGACAGTCTGCACAGTGGTTGGCCATGTCTGGGCTACGAAAAAGGAGAACAGCCTGAGTGGATTAAAATTGATGGTGGTGCGTGAAGAGCGCGGTGGACGTAAAACCGCTCCGGAGTATGTAGCGGCCGACCTGGTCGGCGCCGGGATCGGGGAGCGGGTATTGGTGGTCAGCGGAAGCACTGCCCGCCGGGCCTGTGGAGGAGACGAGCGGATGGTGGACAGCGCGATTGTGGGGATTATCGACAGTCTGGAGGTGGATCGTGAACAGGCCGGCAAGTGAGAAAAATGGGGTGGATGTGATCTCTGCCATACAACGTGCGGGTATCGTGGGCTGTGGAGGTGCTGGATTTCCCACCCATGCCAAACTGAAAGGGGACATCCATCATCTGATTTTAAATGGAGCGGAGTGCGAACCTCTTCTGCGGACCGACCGGTATCTGATGATCCATCATGCCGCACAGATTGTATCTGCTGCCACAGCAGTCAAACAGGCGGTCGGGGCGCAGCAGTGTACGATTGCTCTCAAAGGCAGCTATCAGGAGGAGATCGCTTCTCTGGAGCGGGCGATCCGGGAACAGGATGCACCTATTTCGATCCACAAAATGAAGAGTTTTTATCCTGCGGGAGACGAACAGGTGATCGTTGCCGAGGTGACACAGCAAGTAATCCCGCCGGCAGGCATCCCTCTGGATGTGGGGTGTGTCGTTTCCAATGTCGGGACCATGTATAATATAGCTCTGGCACTGGAAGGGAAGAACGTAACCCATAAATATCTTACGGTCTCCGGTATGGTGAAGAAGCCTACAGTGATCTGTGTACCTCTGGGAACCTCTTTTGCACAATGTCTGGAACTGGCGGGAGGCATCCCGGAGGGAGACTGGATGGCCATTGCGGGGGGACCGATGATGGGAAGACGGCTCACAAGGGATCAAGCGCTGGAAGCCTCAGTGATTAAGACCACATCTGGCATCCTGATTCTGCCCATTGACAGCCTTCCCGCCAGAAAGGAACAGATCACCCTTCTGCATATGTATCAGCGTGCCAGATCGTCCTGTATCCAGTGCCGCCGGTGTACGGATTTATGTCCCCGGCATCTTCTGGGACATCCGCTGGAACCGCATCGGATTATGCGCCAGATGGCGACGCTGGCATTGGATGGAAACACAACGGACAGCCGCATCCTGAAAAGTGCGGCATTATGCTGCGAATGTGGCATCTGCGAAACGTTTGCCTGTCCGATGCAGTTACAGCCCCGGCGGGTCAACGCGATGCTTAAGCAAGAGCTGGCCAGAGAAAAGGTGCGCTGGAACAAAGGAGAGGGACAGCAGGAACCATCCCTATGGCGGGAAGGACGAAAAGCACCTACCAAACGGGTTGCCGCTCGGGCAGGTGTACTGGAATATTACGATCGTTGTGGAACTGCCGGTTTGATGCAGGAGACACCTGATCAGGTGACACTGCCGTTACGGCAGCATATTGGCGCACCACCAACTGTATTGGTGACGGTGGGGGAACAGGTCTCGGCCGGTCAGTTGATTGCTGCTGCGCCAGAAGGGGCTTTGAGCGCCAACCTGCACGCCAGCATAGATGGTGTGGTTGTATCGGTTGGAGATGCCATCGTAATACGGAAGGAGGGATAAGGTCGGATGGAGACGATTGGATTTTTAGAGCTAAACAGCATTGCACAGGGAATTCAGGCTGCCGACACCATGCTGAAGGCGGCTGAAGTGAATCTGGTGTTTGCCAGAACGGCCTGCCCCGGAAAATATCATGTGATGCTGTCCGGCGATGTAGCTGCCGTTCAGGCCGCGATAGAAGCGGGACAATCGGCTGGTGGAGCCTGTGTGGTCGACTCGGTCGTGATTCCCCGGGTCCATCCTCAGGTGATCCAGGCGATCAATCAGGCTACCGAGCCAGGTGAAGTCAATGCGGTGGGAGTATTGGAATTTTTCAGTGTCACCGCGGCTGTTCAAGCGGCAGATGTGGCGGTAAAAGCAGCGGATGTGGAATTAGTAGACCTGCGTCTTGGGCTGGGGATTGGAGGAAAGTCCTTTGTGGTGCTCACCGGCGAGGTTGCTGCGGTACGGGAGGCGATACACGCTGGAGCGGGGATCGCTTCGGACAGCGGTATGCTGATGGGCAATGTGGTGATTCCCAGCCCCAGACCGGAAGTGTTCCAGTCGCTCTATTGAGGGAGGAATTGTGGTGCCAGAAGAAAAACAGCGCATGGTTCAGGAATATGTTCCCGGAAAACAGGTCACGATGGCCCATCTGATTGCCAATCCCAATCCGGATCTGTATACCAAATTGGGGGTGGTCTGCCAGAAGCGGGGTGCGCTGGGCATTCTGACCATCACGCCTAGTGAAGCTGCGATCATCGGAGCAGATGTAGCCACCAAGGCAGCGGAAGTGGAGATTGTCTTTGTCGACCGATTCAGTGGTTCTCTGGTAGTCTGCGGGGATGTGTCCAGCGTCCATGCAGCGTTAAACGAGGTAGTGCAGGTTCTGACAAAAACGCTCCAGTTTACGCCCACCGAAATCACTCAGTCATGAGGAACCACTATGAAAAAGATTATGGTAATCGGGCGGGTTGGCTGTGGCAAAACGACCTTATGTCAACGATTGTTTCAGAAAGAGCTGCAATATCAAAAAACGCAGTCGATCGAATTAGTGGGCGGGACTGCGATTGATACTCCAGGAGAATATGTCGAGAACAGAGCATTTTACCGGGCTTTGGTGGTGAGTGGAGTGGAAGCAGATGTTATTTTGCTTCTTCAAGATTCTACGGATTCAGAGTGCCGCTTTGCCCCAGGGATACAGGCAATGTTCCAAAAGCCAATGGTTGGCGTTGTTACCAAAATAGATCAATGCAGGAATCCAGCAGAGGTAGAACGGGCTGAAACGTTCCTGAAGCTGGCGGGAGTCGGTTCGATTGTCCACATCAGCAGTGTGACTGGGGAAGGAATCGAAGAATTGCGCAGACACCTCGAATGATTTTCGATCTGCCTATCTGGGGCACATGGAAAAAATCTGCACAGCCATTGACTTGGGAAACTGGCATATAGTATAATACCAACAGCATCAATGACAAATGAAAACCATGCAGGGCGTGGCGGTGCCGCCGTTGCGCCCTGTTTCTGTGTATGGAAATGCATGGGAACCCGGTGGTGACGGTTCAAAAAGGGGGAGTTATATTGTATAAGCTGTTGAAACAGGAGGGACATGCCCGGCGCGGCGAGTTTGAAACCGTTCATGGGACGGTGCAGACGCCTGCTTTTATGAATGTTGGCACCTCTGCTGCAATCAAAGGGGGAATCTCTTCTATAGATCTGGTTGACCTGAAATGCCAAGTGGAACTTTGTAATACCTACCATCTACACGTCCGGCCTGGAGACGACGTAATTCGTGGGTTGGGCGGACTGCACAAATTTATGAACTGGAAACGTCCGATCCTCACCGATAGCGGTGGGTTCCAGGTTTTTTCTCTGGCGAAGCTGCGCAAGATCAAAGAGGAGGGCGTGACTTTCGCCTGCCATCTGGATGGGCATCGGATTTTTATGGGGCCAGAAGAAAGTATGCGCATCCAGTCCAATCTTGGTTCCACCATTGCGATGGCTTTTGATGAGTGTATCGAGAACCCTGCGCCGTTTGAATACACCGAGCGGTCAATCGAGCGCACCACCCGCTGGCTTGCGCGATGCAAAACCGAGATGGCGCGGCTGAATAGTCTCCCGGATACCCTGAATCCACACCAGTTATTGTTTGGTATCAATCAAGGCTCGACCTATCACAGTCTGCGTATCCGCCACATGCAGGAGATCGCCGCGCTTGAGCTGGATGGATATGCGATTGGAGGTCTTGCAGTGGGAGAGACCGCGCAGGAGATGTATGATACGATTGAGGCGGTAGAACCATATATGCCGAAAGAAAAAATTCGATACCTGATGGGGGTCGGTACGCCGGTCAATATACTGGAAGGGGTCTATCGGGGGGTAGACTTGTTTGATTGTGTCATGCCAAGCCGCAACGCCCGACACGGTACCCTATTCACCTGGGAGGGTATCCGGATTTTGCACAACGAGAAATATAAAACCGATAGCGAACCGCTTGATCCGCAGTGTGGCTGTCCTGTTTGCCAGAACCATAGCAGGGGATACCTCCGGCATCTGTTTCGGGCAAACGAGATTCTTGCATCCCGGCTCGGCGTGATGCATAACCTCTATTTCTATAATACGCTGATGGAAAAAATCAGGGAGACGCTCGATAACGGAACTTACAGTGCTTTTTACCAGCATTGGGTCCCGATCCTTGGCCGGCGTATTTAAGAAAAAAGGCGGGGACTTCTGGAAAGCCTGAAAAATAGGAAATTTTTCTCTCGGGATTGCCGGCAGCTTTTATGCTTCCGGCAATTTTTCCATTTCTCAACAGAACAATTTTGGAAAGGTAAAATAAAAATGGCTTGACAAGCCTTGGGGGAGTGATGTAAAATAAAGACAAGTAATTTCGCTAAATGAAAATTATGTAAGAAGGACTGGAAGAAAAATTCCAGTCCTCTTTGTTTATTGACAAAATTCGTTTGGATGGTATAATTTTCTTTACAGGGACACCTGCAAGCAGGGCGGTGGCCACTCCCGTGAAAGGGGGTGACGCTATGGAATTGGTATATTACATCATTATGTTATACATACTGTTGGAAATACTCAGAACCATAAAAAAATAGCCGCCCTCGGCCAAAGGTAGCGGCTATTTTTTAGTTATACCTCAGGCTACCGTCTTGTGGTGTCCCTGTACTTATATTATAACGAATGAACGGCAGGAAATCAAGAGCGCTTTTGCTTTTGTTCTTGCCGTTTTTGTCTTTTGCGTTCTTCATACTTTTCCCGTTCTTCAAAATAGATTTGGTCTCTTCTGCGGTGGCGCTGATCCCAAATTTTTTGCTTGCGCTCTTCTTCCAGCTTGTCTAGCTTTTTACTTAAGATCGCAAGTGGGAACGAAATGACGACGATAAACAGGAAAATAATTAGGAGGTAGGGGAGTATCATTTGGAAAGCTTCCATGAATCCTTGGTCTATTGCTGTTTCTATGATGTCAAGATATTCACTCATGTCAGTTACCTCATTTTTTTTCTAGTAATCGTTTTGCATTGTCTACTTCATCTAGATATTTTGTAACAATATTGATAACAAAGTTAGACGGTGTTCTTCCTTCTTCAGCAGCTCTTTGGTTGATTCTTTCTTTCAAAGTGTCGGTTATTCTTATTCCAATTTGATTGGTAGCCTTTTCTTTCTCCATATTCTTGACCTCCTTTGTACAAATTTTATCATTTTGGATGTTTTTATTCAAATGTTGTTGCTAAACAATGTTTAGCGTGATATAATTATATTTGTTAAACAATGTTTAGCATAAAATTTAATCAAATGAAAGGGTGTAGAGTATGAAACAGATGTTACTGGGTTATTCCGAGGTCGATTTTTCTAAGGATGGTGAGCGGATTCTTGGCACAAAAATTTTCACAGCTTACGAATCCAGGTCCATTACGGCGGGTCAGGAGACAGCCAGTATTTTTCTCCGCCCAGAGATGATTCCGGAAGGAGTTGATATTTCGGATTATCTCGGCATGGAGATAGAAATTGATTTTGACCATCGTGGCCGTGTCGTTGGACTTGACTTTTCTTGATGGCTCGGAAATATGACGACCTTGGCTTATACTTTGGGCCGGATCGGCAGCTATCCCGAAGCGACGATAGCGAGGATGATATTTTTGATGCAGCCTGTCAGTGGATTTTAGGTCTCTCTGGTGCTCTTCTGGTATTTTCTACAATTTATCTTTTTTGGGGGTGATACGTTGGGTAGATTGGTTATGGTCGCTGTTATGCTGGTCGTTGCGTATATCTTTATGACTAACGTTTATGGCGTGGACGGCAGCGACTCCATTTTTTCGCTGCTCGTAGATGGCGGCGAAGAGATCACTCTTAACGACTTTACGGTAGATGTCTGGCAGGGGGGATAACAGGTGCATTATGTGGATTCCGGCATTGCCCGATTTGCTGATAGTGGCGATTGGCGTTTAGCTGTCCTTTGTCTGCATGATGATTTTCACACTTTTCTTTATGGGCTTGTCCCGCTTACATATGCGGTTATCGTTTTTGCACTTGTCTGCTGGTGGTTTTACAAAGTCTTTGTCAAATCAGCATTCCATGATAATTAGGTATTGGCCCGTGAGGGTTGATATAGATTTTTTAAGGAGGTTATATCATGCGTACTGCTCTTAGTACCAAGGTCTATCAGATTCAGGGTTTTTTCCCGATGGTCAAACGGCAGATAGTTGTGTCTGTTGGAGCCGCGATCCTGCCGGCCGCGCTTTCCGTTCCGGCTTTTGCTTCCGGTTCTTCCAGCACGCCGGGTGCAGGTGATGTTGCCGCCGGTCTTGAGTCTGTGGCCATTTCGACAGAGATGCTCAAGCCGGTTGTTGACGGTGTGGCAGCCAACCTTGCGGTGATCATCCCGATTGGCATTGCGCTTTTTGCAATTCTGTTGGGTGTAACGCTTATTCCTAAAGTCATTAAAAAGTTCCTGAGCTGATGCGGGAGCGGGGGACAGGGACGGTCATAACAACCGTCCTTGTTTTTTTATATAGGTCATGCAAGCGTTTTCCGCGGTATTTTGCGTAGCAAATCCGCGGAAACGCTGCATGGCCACATAAATAACGGAGGTGGTTGTTATTAGCGTCTATGTGCCTTGGGATGTATCAGTTCTTGATTTTTTTCTCGTTTCATTCGCTTCAGAATTGGTGTTTCGATGTTTCCTGCGATTGCTATTCTTGCCATCATTATTGCTATATCGGCTTTGGTCAAATCTATTAAGGCTTATTTTAAGTGATCTAGGGGTGACAAAATGTTGACAAAAGATTTTTTAAAGCGGCTTCTGGCGCTGGGCTGCGCGCTGGTGTGCGTCCTGGCTCTCTCGGTCCCGTCTTTTGCTGAGGTTTCTAATTTAACTTATGATGAGTGTGTTTCTAAATATTCTGCTTCTGGTTGGGGCAAAGGATATTCTAGGACTGGCACTGTCCTTGACATAGATGTTTCTTTTGATGGTGCCAGCGAAGAAGCAAAAGAGGCTTGGAAATTGGTAATGCAAGATTGGTTAAATGATCCTGACTATGCAGTTATTTTTTGTTTAGGTTCTTCTAGTTTTTGGGTTTACGCAAATCGGATTTCGGATTTTACGGGTTTTACTTATACTAATAATGTAGGTAATCAATGTCTTCAATTTTCTTCTCCTGGATATTACTTTTATTTTTCTTATTCTTCCGGTTGGTCTCTTTCCATTTTTAATACTAATAATAGGTCTAATTCTGTTACATCTTCTGGTAGCCCCCTTTATCGCTCGGCTCAGTCTTTGGTTTCCGACGAGCGTAATCCGAGGACATCTTATATCTTGTCTGACATTTATACTCTTATTGTAAATGATGATATCACCCCGGATGAACCGGATTCCAGTGTCCCAGAAGTTCCTGTAGATCCTCCGAAGGAACCAGAAGTTCCGACCGGGAATCCAGAGTACGTTGTATATAATACTAGTATTTGGCTAACGTTTTTCCGCTGGGTGCGTCGACACATTGGCAATGCGGTTTTTGTTGGGTTCCTGGTACTTGCGGCCATTATGGGTATCTATTTGATTTTGCGGATTATCAAGCACTATTCGCGGCAGTAGGGGGGACTTCGTTTGAGGAGATTCTTTGCACTTCTTCTGGCGGCGCTGCTTCTTTCCATCTGTCCTCTGTCGGTTGCTGCTATGACGCTAGATTCCTCTGTATGTTATCAGTACAACAGCAAGGACGGGTCTACCATGGCGATTGGCATTTTCCAGATCGCCGGGTATGGGCTGCCAGATGGCGATATGTCTCTATATGAGCAGGCGTTTAATGCTACTGGTACCAATCGTGGGATGTTGACCTATACGAGCGGTAACACCTTGAGCCAAGGCAATCCGGCAATCATGATGTTTCTTTTCGATGCTCCGCGGGATACGCTTAAAGTAGATTTTTCGGGAGGGGAGATGCTTTGTCGGGAGCAGTTGCACGCAGATGTATTTATTTTTCATTATCCGACGCTTAAATTTATGCAACACGCCAATATATCGACTATTCCCAGTGCAAAAATGCCGCTGGGTAAGATCATCCGGACTGCGATCACGCTTGATGTGTTATCAGATGATGGCAGCGATTGCCGGGTTGATGTACCAGCGGAGAGATGGACGATCATTGATGATCGACAGACTACCTCTGAGAGTAGCGGTATTATGGGTTGGCTTAATGGGTTTTGGGATAAGCTTGTAAGTTTGATCGTCCCGGACACTGGTTACTATGAGCAGTGGTATCAGGAGATCAAATCCGCTGCTGATGATAAGTTTGGCGGCTTATCCCAGCTCTATGAGATCATGCGGGATGCATTTGCACAGCTACAGGATGACAACATTGTAACTACTAATTTGTGGTGGCATATCGACGCTAACGAGATGTTTGCAGGGTCTCCGGCCATCAAGGTTGACGTGATTGAGTACGCCCGGCCATATTTTAAATGGTTAAAACCGGTCTTGACAATGATTATTTTGGTCTATACGGCCATTGCTTGTTATCGTCGTATCGTGGTTTTGTTTGAGCAGTAAGGAGATGTTTTTTTGGATAGGTTTATACGATTTTTGCGGTTGTATGCAGATAGCTTACTTTTCTTCTGGCGGTTTTTCTATGGCTTCTTTAGCCTGGTCTTTTTCTTCTGGCATTTTTTCTGGATGGTTTATATTTTATCAATGCATGGGTGAGGTGCTTTTATGATTGTCAAATTGTTAATGGAGCTTTTAAAGGCATTGATTTTGTTTGTCCTTAGTTTGTTTCCCAGGCTGCCGGATTTTGCTTTTATGCGGGATTATGTCCAGTCCTTTGTCGATCTGATACACGCTGCCAACCTCGCTGTCTCTATCCCTGTTGTGGGTACTTGTTTGCTGCTTATTATTATCTGCTACAACCTGCGGGCGATTTGGTCGGTCATTATGTGGGTAGTCCGCAAAATTCCGGGGGTGTCTTAATGGCTAATGTGGATATGTTTGCAATCGCGGTCAAGATTTTTGGTCCAGTGGTTTCCGGCATTTTGTCTTTCATTGGCTCTCTTTTCGGGCTGGCGATACTTGGGGTTGTCCTGTTTTTTGTGGTGTTTATCGTCAGATATCGTATTTATGGCGAGTACCTTACCGCCGATCGGCTCGAGTCTCTCGAGATTTCCTTCCGTCCTTACGATTTTTTGCGCTGGAAGGTTTGGGACTTTCTCACTCGGCAGGCCCGGTCAGATGTATTTGATTACTTCGGGTTTACAATCTTCGTCGGCCGACAGGGGAGTGGGAAAACAATATCCATGGTGCACTATCTGGACATGGTTCACCAGCGGTTTCCGGACGCTTTTATTGTTACAAACTTTTCTTATTCCAACGCAACACACGTAATGTCCAGCTGGAAAGATTTCTTTGAAATCCGCAATGAGGAACGAGGGGTCGTTTTTGCGATTGATGAAATCCATGGCGAATACTCCGCGAAGGAGTGGAAGGACTTCCCCGAAACTTTGCTCTCCCAAATCAGCCAGCAGCGCAAGCAGCGGGTCAAGATTATTGCATCCGCTCAAGTATACAATCGAGTGGTTAAGCAGATACGGGAGCAGGCGTTTAGCGTTATGGTTTGTCGGACATTTTTGGGGCGTCTCACCTGGTATCGGGAATACGACGCCGCGGAATATGATACATCCGGAGACAGCGCCTATAATGTCAAAAAAAGGTGCAAGCCAATCCGCACTTGCTATTTTGTGCAATCTAATCGGCTGCGATCTAGCTATGATACGTTTGAGGTAATCGAGCGTCTTAAGGGGCGCGAGTTTATTCCGCGTGATCAGCGATGATATGAGTATTTTGGCTGGTTTACATACCTACTATGGCTCTGCCCGGCGGCATGGCTTCTGTTCTTCACTTTCTTTGCAGGTTTTGCCAAGGGAATTCTTGTCAGTCTCTACAAAGTGAGGGGCGAACGGTACCCTAAAAAAATAATTTATTATTCTCTCTCTCAATTGAGCGGGTGAATTCCCACAGTCATGGTAAAGTGGGATATCTTTGATATTCCACTTTTCCTTGTCGGTGGGAAGAGGGCGGCAGCCCTCTAGTAGAGGGGGTTGGAACTGTTAAATATTTGCTAATATTTAACAGTTTCAATGCCCTTAGTAGCGGTGTTGGAAAGTTGGAATCTTTGATTTCAACTTTTCAATCGCCGAAAAAAAGGGGGGCAGCCGGGAAAGGAACCGCCGGGCAGAGCCATATAATGGTAAATCCAGCCGGAAAAAGAACTTGTTGCGGGTAGTGCGGCGAGTTTAAGCCCTCGTTATGTAGCACGGGGGCACAAACAACAGAGGTCTTGTCTATAGACCAGCTTACAATGCACATTTAGGAGGGATTTGCTTGCAACCAAAAATCTTAGTAGATTACCTGACATTTACGGTTGGTGCACGTTGTTACCTTGAGCAGTGGGGGGAGGATGTGGACGGTCTCGAGTATCTTGCAGATACCGATGTGCTCACTAGTCTTTGTCACGATTGGCATTTTGGCAATCTACAGCTGATGGCGCGAAAGGGGTTGTACGGCTATATGTATGCTTACGTCGGCGGGGGTATTACGCTTGCCTGGGGCGGCTGCGACACGGTCTTAATCCAGTTATCCGGCCAGGGTTGCCGCCTGTATGAGACATTGTATCCAGATTTGGACTGGCTCACTCTTATCCAGCAGATACGGGCGTACAAAGTACATAACATCTCACGGTTGGACATCGCGTGCGACACCTTTGGCCAGCTCTCTATGGATAAGTTGATCTCCTACACCTTTTCCGGGCGCTATGTCTCCCGGTTTAGGGATTATCTGGTTAGTATCGGCACCAAGGAGAGGTCTATTATCTTCGGCGCGCCATCCAGCCGGATGCGTCTTAGGATATACGACAAGACCATGGAGCGGTTACGCGCCGGTCGATCGGTGGTGGATGTCCCCGAAAAATGGATACGTCTTGAGTATCAGCTCCGTGATAATGCGGCGGATAGTTTTATCTCCGCTTGGAGGTCTACCGGCAGTATCTCCGCTGCATACTTTGGGATCATGTCCAATCAGCTGCGGTATGTCAAGTCCAAAGATGAGGACAACCCCCAACGATCTGTTATGACTACCTGGTGGTCTAAATTTTTAGGTTACGCGGATAAAATCCCGATGGCCTACAAGGGCGGTCTGGATTACAACTTGGACAATCTCACAAAGTATGTGTTTGACCAGGCTGGGTCATCTATCCGGGCCTGGTTGGAGATTATGGACTATGATATGGACAAATTTGCAGGGCTGGTCAATAACCGCAATCTTAATATTAGACAGCAGCTGCTACTGGATCAGCTGGGTGTATCCCATAATTGACATATGAGTAATTTTTACAATTCTAAGTATGGGTTATATGATTGTTATAAGTGCCTTTGTGAAGTATG
>NZ_KE159675.1:0-40383 GCF_000403395.2 Anaerotruncus sp. G3(2012)
GCCTTATACTCAGCATTCCAAAATGTTAATCATTTTAAAGAATGCTGAGAAATAAGGCACTTTACTACTAAAAGATGAGCATTATTCGTTAGCGCAATCCACAAATCCTTGCCATTTCATCTTCACTGCCCTCCCACATTGCCGCTTCATCAGGTATGGGTGTTGGAACAGATTCCATTGCTCCCCGAAGCTGTTCAACAGACTGCTTTGCATAGTAGTTTTTGGTTGTATCAGTCCTGGCATGTCCTAACACTGTAGAGACAAGTTCAATGGCGATCCCATCCTGGTAAAGATTTGTGGCCCTGGTCCGCCGGAACATGTGGCAATGGACTGAATCTGGAATGCTGATCCCTGCCTCGCTTACCAGGGCTGCATATTTTTTTATAATCCTCTGGACATTTCCAACGGACATCCTGTCTGCCACACCTTTTATCGTTGTGGAAAATAAGTAGGCTTCTTTAGAAGAATTGCTGTGATATACACGCATATACTCCTTAAGGTGTCCAGCCGCTTTAGCTGTCAATTGTATGGTTCTCTCTTTGTTGCCTTTGCCTGTTATGAAAATATTGGGATATTTTGATTCCATTGCAACATCACATAAGCGGATGTTGAGCAGCTCACTGACTCTTACAGCTGTATCGTAGAGGAGAATCAAAATAGCACGGTCCCGTACACCAAACTTCGTATCCGGCGGTGCGGACAGTATTGCGGCAAGTGCATCCTCGGACAGAACAGGCTTTTCCTTTTTTATGGTTTTGCAGGGTGATATCTGGCTGACTGCCAGAGCAACCGACTGGATGGATATGTCCATATCCGAGGCATAGTTCAGATAGGCGCGGATAGCCGCGACTCTTACATTTACAGTTGATGGCTGGCTGCCATTTGCAAGCAGATACTCTCTAAAGTTATAAATACATTCTTTGGTACAGTCGGAAAACTGAAAGGTGCTTATGGACTTACCTAATTCACCTACAAGATAGTTTTTAAATATTGTAAGGGAATCCCTATAGGATTCTGCTGTAGCCTGACTGCGTCCGGCCTGCTTTACCAAATAGACATTTAGAAAGTTCCATGTCTGGGAAAAGAACAGCTGGCCAGACCGTATCTTTTCTGGTTTATTCTTCATAGGGAACCACCTCCGGAATAACCTTTCCCGACACTGTATCTTTCTCCCGGATAGTATCAAATGCCTTTTCTACAAGATGATAGTAATAATACGTTTCATCAGGGCTTTTATGTCCAAGGTATCTGCTTAAATATGGGAGCATAGTGTTTGTATCAATTCCCTGGTGCATCCACTCATTAAACCTCTCCACTACAAAAGCGTGGCGTAAACAGTGGGGCGTCGGGTGTTTAGCAAGTGTCCCGGCAGCTGGAAGCATAGCCCAATGACGGTTAAAACTTGACTCTACTCCGGAACACGAAACAGGCTTATGCGGGTCTTTTCCTGGAAAAGCCCAGTCAATTCCGGGGAAAAGCTTTTCCTGGCATTCTTTATAGCTTTTAAGTACTGGAAGGCTGTCCTGCGGAAGGTATACAAGACGGTCTTTGCTGCCTTTTGAGCCAAGGATAGTAAGGATCCCTTTTTCCAGGTCTATATGTTCCCACTTTAGCAGCCGCCCTTCTGACAGACGCAGCCCACAGCAAAAATACAGGAGAAAAAGAATCTTGCACTCCCTGTCGAGCCTTAGCTGCTCTGAATTATGGGATGTGCGGATATCCATTTTCCGCAGCAGCTCCTTAACCTCATCTTTTGACGGGATGTAAAGGGCCGGGCGGTAAGCCTTGCAGAAAAAATTAGGGATGTATGCTTCCTGGCCGAGGGAAAGGATATATTCACCCAGCACTTTCACGACCGACATACGGCGGTTGTGATAGGCATCTCCTTCGCAAGGTCTGGCTTCGGACCATTTGGCTGCCATTTCATAAGTAACTGTTGTCAGTTCCGGATAATTCTGTACGCAAAAAGTATCAAAGCGTTTTAACAGCTTTTCTTCGGCATGATAGGCATATCCATCAGCCCGTTTTTGTTGTATAAGCCCTTCGATATGATGTGCCAGGCCGCTCTCAAAAATGTATGTCATGATAAGACACCTCCAAATTCCAGAGGGCAGAGCCTCATTTTATCTTCGTCACGTTCGAGGTATACCTCAGCAGTTTCCTGACGTGCATGCCCAAGGGCATTAGAAATATCATCAAGCCTGTTGCCTGCCCGGAGCATTCTTGTGGCAAATGTCTTCCGTGTCATATGGAAGCCCTGGCCGGCAGACAGTTCAAAACCATATTCGGCAAGTATTCTTTTTAAAGCCCCGCGGCATGCCGTTGTAACTTTAAGCGGGATATATGGCGCCTGATGGCGGATAAATATATATCCGTTACCTGCGGCAGCCGATTCCGGACGCCCATCCATGATGTATTTATACACTGAATTACCTACGTCTGTCGGTACTGGAAGCGTGATTGCTTTTCTTGTTTTCTGCTGGATGAAGGAGACCGTTTTATTTTTCCAGTCGAAATCATTTACCTGGAGCTTTAGGATGTCTGCGCCCCTGATACCCATCCGGAGTCCGAGCATAACCATGGCTGTGTCCCTGAGTTCTATGGGGGTGGAGGCTTTCTCACGGTATTCATATATTTTCTTAACCATATCATCGCTCAGGACATCAACGATGCTGCGATGGGGAGCGCAGCCTGCGGATACCGCAAAAACAAGTGTTGGCAAAACCAGATCCTGGCCGGCCATGTACCGCAGAAGCTGGCGGAGTTTAGACCCATATGCATTTTTACTCTCCGGGGTCGAGTGGACATCCTGGTTATGGAATGCTTTCACCACATCCGGCGTTATGGACATTGGATGATCTATCCCGTTGTCTTCAAGATATTTGAAAAAACGGCATCCGGCAGATCTGCACATGGTAAGTGTATTATTGGCCATCCCATCCCGCTTGCGGCTCTCTATAAAACCATCAAGAATGGTTTTGCTCCATGACGGGAGTTGGTCGGACGCACGCTTTTGGCCTGCAGTTATGTTAGATTCCATTGTGCCCTGGAGATACTTCCCAAACATTCTGATCGTGTGTGAACGGCGGGCCGATATGGAATTGCCGGCTTTGGCCTGATCCGGACAATCCGGAAGCATATCTATCCATAGGGTTACAGTTTCTGGTGAATGTTCCAGACGGTTAAGTTCCAAAAACATAAAATACCAGGTGAAATCATTGCGGTAAACAGCTTTTGATGACTCCATGTATTTCCAATCATTCAGAGCGTCAAGATATTCTTCCGCTTTATGTTCAAGGGGTACACTGGGATGAAATGCGACGCCTGTTTTTGGAAGCCTCATACCCGGCAGTATTTCAGCGTTACCGCCAAAAAGAACCAGCTGATAACACTCCGGCACATCACCCCGGAGGTGAAGGTATTTCATAAGCGCCGTCATGGCGCATACGGCGTTCTGGCATCTGTCGGGAGAGCCACAGGATTTGCAGTAAGTATTCCAGTATTCGATAAGAGTATCTATGGTGACTGCTTCCGGCTCTGTAATTCCAAGGGAAGTCGCAAGCTTGAAAAACTCTTTTGTGGCAACGGAATACGTATGGTAATAGCTGGGATTCTGGTTGGACGCATAGTATTTCTCCAACTCATATGTCAGGCGGAAAAAGGATTCCGACATCCCGCTACGGCAGAAAAAACTGTCTTCTGAGCGGCAGAAAGGACTTTCGATATCTCCAAAGAGCAGGTAATGCTCAAGGCGGAACAGGGCGTTTCTATATTGGGAACACGCCTCGTAGGAAATTTCCAGTTTCTTAATCTCAAGCCAGTCCAGTGCGGCATCCATAGAAAAAGGAATGTCATTATCCATCAGGTACTTGAAAAATGTAGTGTAACAGGTTCTATGCATGTCTATATTTTTACATGCACTGTCAGGCTGCTTCATCATATTGAGAACGGATGAAACAGCATCTAAATAGTTTATTTGCATATCAAATGCGCTCCTTTCCGGATTCCCATCTGAGGGGAAAACCTAAGAATAGCGTATCTGATAATGCTCATCTTTTGTACAAGAAAGTGAGGATTTATGGGAAATAGTTTAAAAGATCAACATTATAAAAACATGGATATAAGGCCTGCACTTCGCGGGTGCGGCTGTCGGGACGGTCGGCCTGCTCTATGGCCGGGGCTTCCGGGTCGATGGCGTGGAGCTTGGAATGGGCGATCTCATGGATGGCCGTCTTTAGGGTCTGTAATTCGCTCATGCCCTCCTGAATGGCGATCCGCTTTTCCGTCAGGTGGTAGTAGCCGTGGGAACCGCCCGGAATGTCCTCAAAACCAATGGGAACCGGGGAGGTCTGATCCAGCGCCTTGAAAAACTCCCCGTAGCGTTCCACGCCGCCGGTCAGTTCTTCCACGCCGATAGAGGGCAGCGGTTCCCCCTCGGTCTGGCTCACATCAAAGACGGAAACGATCTTAAAGGCCGGAACCTGTATTTCCTTTACTTCGGTAACAGGCTTTCCGTCCTTTCCCATCACCGGCCTGCCCTGTGCGTCCAGTTTTTGCACTTCCTTTTTTGCCTTGAACGGGGCTGGGGCCAGTATCTTGATGGCCTTTTCGCCTTTCCTCACATTGCGGTGAAAATCGTCCCGCCACTTGTTGTAGCCCGCCACAAGCTGTCCGCCCTGCATGGCGATCAGGAGGGTGTTGTTGAAGCTGTAACTGTGGAACTTGGACATGGTGGTGAGATAGGCTTTGTAGCGTTCACTCTCGAAAAGCTCCTGTATGCCGGTTTCCAGCCGGTCGGTGATCTCTTTCATGCGCTCGGCGCTGTTCTGGCCGTTTAAGAGAATGGGGGTAACAGGCTGCGGGGCCTTTGTAGGCGCTGCCGCCTCCGGCTGTACCTTGCTTTCCTCCCGCAGAATTTCCGGCGCAGGATAGGCCATCACCCGGTATTCCTCCGGCACTGGCTGTCCCTCATGGACGCGCTGCCATTTGTCGCTGGTTCGCAGAATATAGCCGTAATCGGTAAAGGTTCCCTGTTCCTCGTTGGCGATAAAACTTCCCAGCCGTTCCGTGTCAATGGCCGGTTTCCACGGGTCAGGAACGACAAACAGCCCGGAATCATTCAGATAATATTCCCCCAGACTGCGGTTGTCCTTGGCGTTGATTAAGACAAAACAATCGGTGTTTTCGGCGTAGTCCAAAAGCTGCCCGATGGTCTGCATTTTTGCCGGGGACTGCATGGCGGCGTTCAGCTCCGCAAGCTCCACGGCGTCCAGCCTTTGAAGCTGGACGGCAAGGAAGTTCAGTTCGTCCACGCTGGCGGCCTTGATTAAATCCTCCGGCAGTTCCAGCGGTTTTTCCTCCGGGGCGGAAAAGCCGCCAATGAACAAGTCCTGCTGGTTGTCGGCGGTGATGTGGATTTCCTTTAGGGCTTCCTGTACCTGTTCAGCGGAAGTCGGCAGGGAAAGCCAGTAGCCATGCGGCCCGCCGGTCTGCGCCTCGGCGCGGTTATCAAGAAAAATAGAAAATACTTCGTTCACGGGTTCCCTCCTTTCCGGGGTGGCTGCGGTCTGCTGCGGCTGCGCGGTTTCTTCCTGCGCGGGAAGCTCTGCGGCTTTTGCCGGTTCCTCTCCCTCAATGGTGTAGCCGGGGAGCAGGCAGCCGTTGACCTTGAAATAGTCGGCGTATTCCTTGGGGATGGCCGGGGAAATTTCGGTAAAGTAATGTTCATGGGCTTTAATCCGGCCATTCAGGTACTTGTCCAGTTCTTCCCGGCTGGAAAAGACTTTCCGATCCTGTCCGGCGATCTTGGCCTGCCGGTAGCTGCCCGGCGCGTTAGTGCGTAGGCTCCAGCGGAGCGTCCACGAGTAGGGAACGGATTTTGGGGCGGCGCTGTCATACCGGGTGTTCTCGGAAATGGAGTAATCCATCTGGTAAACCATGTTGCTGCGGATATGGCGGTATTCGTCCGGGGCCTCCCACTGGTTTGCGGTGTGGGTGACGGGAAGCGTCCGGGCATATTCAAGAGCTTTGTCCAGAAACAGGGTTCTTCCGGCCTGTTCCTCCCATGCGGCGGCCTGTTCTTTCAGGCGGTCAAACACTTCCTGTTCTGCGGCGGCGCTTTCCGCCCGCAGGGAAAGAAGCTCCGCAAGGGGCAGCTTTACCATTTCGGAAAGATCGGCCTTGCCGCTTTCAAAGTAAATCCGGCGCTCGATCCGCATAGTGCTGGCCGGTTCTAAATCGTCGTGGTCGTAGGAACTGTAAGACATTTGGGGTTCACATCCTTTCTGAAAAATAGCATAAGAAAAGCAGGAAACCTTTGAAAGATTTCCTGCTGGGTGGGCCGATAATAAGTGGCTGATATTCAATTTTGAAAGTTTGGGTTAGATTGATTAAAGCTGGGAACAGTCTAACAAATTAAAGTTTTCTACTTCTTCAACATCAATAACTTTGATTCCTCGTTCTTTTAATGCCTTTGCAAATAATCCCATTCCAGAAATCAACTTTCCGGTAAAGCTACCATCATATATTTGGTTTACTCCGCAGGTAGGACTTCTGGATTGTAGTATAGCTAACTCAATATCTTCATGTTGAATTTGGGATAGTGCCATTGATACTGCTCGTTTATATTCCAAATCAACATCATTTCCATTTTCGTCTGTTACTACACCATTCACAATCTCTGCACAAGGTCTGGGAGTAGCCATACCTGCTAATTGCTCTGGACAAATACAAATAATTTCTTTATCTTTTAAGTAGTTGATAGCTGCCAGATTTTTGTTATTTTTTCCATTATATTTACAATCCACTCCCATAATACAAGCACTAACTAATATTTTCACACTTATCACCTCAAATGGATATTATCGTTGGCTTTATTATACTATGACACGGTGTATCTTGGAATAGATGAATTGTAAATTTGCTGGATACAAGGGGTTTGGGGCTTCCCCAAAGAGAAAATCCCCGGCCCGGCAGGTGCGCCGGGTCAGGGATTTTGCCGGGAGTGTGGCTACACTCCCTATGCTTGCTGTCTTTAGTTTTTGCCCCTCTGTTCCACGCGGTAGTTCACATACTTGCCGCCGGTATCGGCCAAAAGCACCGTCCCGTCATAGGTCTTGCCGGTTTTTAAGGAGCGTAGGCCCTTTACCTTTGCCTTTCCGTCTTTAAGGAGTGCGGCGGCGATCTTCGGGGTAAACGCCTTGCCCCGTTCCTCAAAAAATCGGTCATTCTTCCACATGACAAACTGGCAGCTTCGGTTTCCGCAGTAGTAGTTCTTTTTGCCCTCGTAGACGCTTTCCCCGCAGCGCGGACATTTGCCGATAAGCACACGCTCGGCTTGAAACAACTTCTGCGCGTCCTCGCTGATCTGGGAGTAGTTTGCGATCAGGCCCCTTGTCATTTCTGCAATTCCAGCCATAAAGCCCTCCGGGTCGGCCTGCCCCTTGGCAATGGCCGTCAGCTCCGTTTCCCACTGTGCCGTAAGCTGGGGAGAGGTCAGCACCTCCGGCAGCACACAGGCAAGGTTGTGGCCGTCCTTGGTGGGAAATAGCTGTTTTCCCCTGCGCTCCACAAAGCCCATCTGTACCAGCTTTTCTAAGATGGAGGCGCGGGTGGCCGGGGTTCCCAATCCTTGCCGCTCGGCGTCCTCCGGCAGATCGTCCGCACCGGCGCGCTCCATAGCGGAAAGCAGGGTATCTTCCGTGTAGGATTTTGGCGGCGCTGTGAAATGCTCGGTGACGGCGGCAGTTACCTTGTCAAAGGTCTGGCCCTCGGTGATCTCCGGCAGTTCACGCGCAGGCTCCGGGGCGGTGTCGTCGGCGTCTGTTTTGAACGACGCCTTAAAGCGGCGGTCAAGCTCTTTCCAGCCGGGGGTCAGGATGGTCTTTCCCTTGGCGGTAAAGGTGTTCCCGGCACAGGTGAATGTGGCGGTGACAGCCTCGTACACATGGGGCGCGGCCACGGCGCACAGCAGCTTGCAGCACACAAGGGACAGCAGTTTCTTTTCCCCCTCGGCCAGCCCGTCAAAGCCTTTCTGCACAAATTCCATTGTCGGGACAATGGCGTGGTGGTCGCTTACCTTTTTGCTGTTCAGCACCCGGCCAAACTGCGGGGACAGGTCAAGCCCCGCCGCAAAGGGAAACAGCGGCCACAGGCCGGACACAAGGCTTTCCGCCGTTGGCAGCATATCATCGGTCAAATACTGGCTGTCAGTGCGGGGATAGGTCAGCAGCTTCTTTTCGTAAAGCTGCTGGGCATAGTCAAGGGTCTGCTTGGCGGTAAATCCAAACAGGCGGTTGGCCTCCCGCTGCAAGGTGGTGAGGTCATAGAGGCGGGGCGGCTGCTCCGTCTTTTTCTCCCGTGTTACCGACACACAAACGGCCTGCGCCGTTTCACAGGCGGCTTTCAGGGCCTTGGCGTCGTCTGCGTTTCTCATGCGTTCACTGGCCGCCTCCATGCCGCCCGCCGCGATCTGGACGATGTGATATTTCTCTTTCTGAAAGCTGCTGATCTTGGCCTCCCGGTCAACCAGCATTTTAAGGGTCGGCGTCTGGACACGGCCCACGGTCAGGGTCTTGTGGTAGAGGATGGAGAACAGCCGGGTCGCGTTGATCCCCACCAGCCAATCCGCCTGCGCCCGGCAAAGGGCCGACTGATACAGGTTATCGTAGTCGGTTCCCGGTTTCAGGTGGGCAAAACCGTCCTTGATGGCCGCGTCCTCCATGCTGGAAATCCAAAGGCGCTGAAACGGTTTCTTGCAGCCCGCCATCTGGTAGACGAAACGGAAAATCAATTCCCCCTCGCGTCCGGCGTCGGTGGCGCACACAAGGCCGGTGACATCGGGGCGCTCCATCAAAGAACGCAGGGTGTCAAACTGCTTTTTCTTATCGTCGGGAATGATGTACTGCCATTCCTGCGGCAGAATCGGCAGGTCGTCATAGCGCCATTTTTTGAAACGCTCGTCATAAGTCCCGGCGTCGGCAAGGGAAACAAGGTGGCCGATACACCAGCTCACCAGATAGCCGTTCCCCTCCATATAGCCGTCCTGTTTCTTGTCCGCGCCGATCACGCCCGCAATGCTGCGGGCTACGCTTGGTTTCTCTGCAATTACTAACTGATAGCTCATACTTCGTCCTCCTTATTTCCATCTTCACCTGTCATATCCTCGTCCGGCTCCGGGGCTTCGTCCTCGTCGTCCTCGTCCTCGCCAAAGTCATACTCGGCCAGATCGTCATTGCCTGTGGTGTCGGCTTTTTCCTTTTTGAATTTCAGGAAGTAGAGGGCTGCGCCGCCGCTCAGCAGCACCACCACAAAGAACACCACAAGGCCGCCCATGCCGCTTGGCTTTTCCTCCTGCGGCTTTTCTTCCTCCGGCTGGGGCTTCGGCTCCGGCCCGTTGCAGGCGGTCAGGTTGTTTTTACAGACCGGGCAGGCCGTATTGACGACCCCGGCTTGACATTTGGCCGTACAGTTGCAGACCTCCGGCTCTTTTTTCCCGTCCTCCAACAAGGCTTGCAGGTCGGCGTCGTCCACTTGGTTGAGGAAATGCACCGCCGTTTCCTTGTCCTCGTTGGCCCGGTCGATCAGGATATAAAAATAATTCCCGGCCTTGGTGGTAACGGTGATAAGCTGCTTATCCCCGAAAAAATCATCCACCAGTGCGGCGTTGCCCTGCGGGGTAACGGGTACGCCCTCCGGCTCCATGCCGCCGGTGGTGGGTTCTTCGGTTTCCTCCGGCACTTCTGCGGGGGCTTCGGTGGTTTCCGGCAGCGGCACCGGGTCAGGGTCAGCGCCCCCGGCGTAGGCGGTAACGGTCGTGGTCGCCATGCAGAGCGCAGCGGCCACAGCCAGCGTCAAAGTGCGGAACAGTTTAGATTTCTTCATGGGCGCTGTCCTCCTGTTCAAAGTCCGGGATCGGGGCGGGGACCGCCTGCAACGCGCCGCCGCGCACAAAGGCGGCGAACTCCTGCGGGGTCATGTTGAGGCCGCGCACAAGCTGGACGATCTGCAAGTTTTCCTGTTCGGTCTTGGCTGCTTCCAGCTCCCGAAGCTGCTTTTGCAGCTCCGCGATCTTGCCCTTGGTTTTCTCAATATCCTTTTCAATGCGCTCCAATTTGTTCATTGCCATAGTCAAAAACTCCTTTCTGGCGTTTAAGGCAAACGCCCGTAACAATAAAAATGCTGCTGCCAGTAGCTTGAATTGAGGTTCGTGTAGGAAATAGGGTCGCCGCAGTGCAGCATGACCGAATTTCCCACATACAGCCCCACATGGGACATCCCGGCAGTGTCATAAGTGCCGACAAAAAATACAAGGTCGCCGGGCTTGGCCTGCTCCGGGGAAACAGGGGTGCAGATGTTGTAAAGCCCCTGCGCCGTCTGGCGTCCCACATTCCAGCCGGAATGATTGATAACCCAGCTAATGAAGCCGGAACAATCAAAGCTGGTGCTTGGGGAGCTGCCGCCCCACACATAGGGATAGCCCACATACTTTTCCGCCTCCGCGATCATGGCGGCAAAGGCTTCGTCCTTTAGCGCCTCCGGGGGGATTTCATAGTAGGTCGGCTCTTTCGGGGTGGAGGCGTGGGGATAGCTGCCGTTGGGGAACAGGTCTGGCCGGTTGCCCAAAGTCTGCATATAGGCAGCATAAAAGCCCATCTGTTCCTCGGTGAGAATGTAGATGGGCAGGTGGGACAGGTCAAAGTTTTCCAGCTTCACATTGCAGATGTAATAGGTGTAGGGGACTTCCACGGTGTAGGTGTTTCCCTCGCTGTCCGTCCTCGTTTCGGTGCGGTAGCGGGTTTCCGTTTCGATGGTCTGGGTCAGGATGTACTGCTTTTCAAAGAGCATGGCAAGGTCGCCCTGTACCTCTCCCAAAGTGAACACGCCGTTATGCAGCGCGGAGAGGATGGAGGTCAGCACATAGGGGTCATGCTTGATCTCGTCCAGATCGAAACGGTATTCGTCATAGCCGGGGTGCAGGCTTTCGTAGTTGTCAAGTTCGTGCTGCAAGTCTGCTTCCAGCGCGGCATAGGCGGCTTCGGCTCCCAGCATATCGCTGTCCTCGGAGAGATAGGAGGTGGCGGCAAGGCCCGTCCCGGCGCTGCCAAACATGGCGGTGCAGGATTGCAGGCCGCCCATCACCAGCAGGAGCATGAGGCCCACGCTGCCGACGATCAGCGCCCCTTTCCAGTGCCGGGCGGCAAAGGACGCGGCCTGTCTGCTTTTCTCTGCGGCTTTCTTGGCTGCGGCAGCCGTGGTCTTGGCGGTGCTTGCAGCCCCCTGTGCGGTCTGGCCCGCCGCCCTTGCTGCCTTGGCATATTCCCGCTTGATGTGCTGTTTCTGCCAGAAACGGGAAACGGGGTTCTTTGCCGCCTGCGCCAGCTCCGGGTTGTCCCGCAGGGATTTTTGATACACAAACTCGGCGTTGGCGGCGATGGACTTTCGCTCGGCCTTGGCTGCGGCCCGGTAGGGTTTGAGCTTGTGGCGGTGGACGCCGCTGCGGATCATGCGGCCCGCCTGCCGTTCCGCCAGTTCCTCCCCCTTGTGGCCGCCCTCCACGCCCACATTTTCGTGTTCTACCTCATGGATTTTTCCGTGGAGATAAAGCCCGGCTTCCTGTATGGGGCGGCTGGCCGGGTTTGGTTTGAGCTGGGGAGGGGCTTTCTCCACCTTGTCAAAATACAGCCTGCTTTTGGCCTTGCCCTTGGCCTCGTCATAGACGGTTTCCTTGGTGACGACGCGCTTTTTTGGCAGGGCTTCTTTGGCCGCTTCCAGCTTATCCGCCCGTTTTTCCGTCTTTTTGATATACGGGGCCAGCTCCGGGGAGGCCCGTTCCTCGGCGGTAAACTGCAACCGGGAAACGGGGCCGGTGGCCTGCGCCACAGTTTCCCCGGCGTCCTTGGCCGCTTTCTTTGCCCTGTGGCGGTCGTGCAGTTCGTCCTCCCGTTCCAGTATTTTTTCCGCCGCGCCCTCCGGCTGGGTAGTGTATTCCTGCTCGGCCTCCCGGCTGGACACATTGACGCTTTCGCCGGTGGTCTGGTTATCCAGCGTCAGGCCGTCGCGGGTTATGTGCTGTGTTACCTTGTCGCGGGGTTTTAAGGGTTCCATGACTTCACCTCCTTGTGCCTCATACCGTCGCCCCCTCGCCTAACCGGGTCGTCATGATCTGGTAGAGCTGGGTGTTTTTCGGGATGGGGTTCTTAAAGGGCAGGATCACATTTTCGTAAATGAGAAGCCCCTCGCCGGGTTCGGAATTGTCCACATACCGTAATTGCTGGGGTGAAATGTTCAGCCGTTCCGCAAGGATTTTGCGGTCGCCGCTGGCCTGATTAAGCAGGCAGATAAAGTCGCTGTTTTCCAAAATATTCTCAATTTCCGGGGAGGAAAGCAGGTCTTTTACATTCTGCGTCGCACCTGTGGGAATCCCGCCCCACTTACGAAAACGCTTCCAAATCTCACAGGAAAAGGCCGCCGTCTGTTCCTCACGCAAAAGCAGGTGGAACTCATCACAGAAATACCATGTCGCCTTGCCCTTGCTGCGGTTTTGGGTGACGCGCCCCCAAATCTGGTCTTGGACAATGAGCATACCGATTTTCTTTAGCTGCTTGCCCAGCTCCTTGATGTCAAAGGCCACAATGCGGTTTTTGATGTCGATGTTGGTTCTGTGGTTGAACACATTTAAGCTGCCGGACACATACAGGTCAAGGGCCTGCGCCACCCGGTCGGCCTCCGGGATATGCTGGTCTAACAGGGCTTTGTGCAGGTCTGCAAGGATGGGCATATTTTCCGGCTTGGGGTCTGCCAGATAAGGCCGGTAGATCACCTGTACCGCCCGGTCGATCACCGTCTTTTCAATGGCTTCCAGCCCGTTCTTGCCGCCCATGACAAGCTCACAGAACGACAGCACAAAGTCGGATTTCAAGGCCAGCGGGTTTTCATCCTCGGAGTAGTTCAGGTTGATGTCCAACGGGTTCACATAGTTTTTGCTGGTAGGCGACAGCTTCACCACCTGCCCATGCAGCCGCTTCACAAGGGGGTAATACTCGGCCTCTGGATCACAGATATACACATCGTCCGGGGTGCAGAGGAACACGCTCAAAATTTCTGATTTACAGCTCATACTTTTGCCGCTTCCCGGTGTCCCCAGCTTTAGCCCGTTGGGACACCTCGCCCGTTTGCGGTCGAGCATAATCATGTTGCCGGTCTTGGCGTTGATCCCGTAATACATGGCGTCGCCGCCCTGAAAAAGCTCCTGCGTCACAAAAGGGACGAACACGGCCACGCTGGAAGTCGTCAGGGAGCGTTCAATCTGGATGTGGCTGGCCCCCAGCGGCAGGCTGCTCATAAGCCCCTGTTCCTGCTGGTAGTCCAGCCGCACAAGGGAACAGTTGTATTTCTGGGCGATCCCGGCAGCCCAGAACACATCGTTTTCCAGCTTTTGCCGGGTGTCTGCGGTGTTCAGCACCAAAAAGGTAAGCTGGAACATCCGTTCATTCCGGCTCTGCAAGGTCTTTAGCAGTTCCTTGGCGTCCTGCCCGTAGGTGGCAAGGTCGCTGGGAAGTATATCCATATCGTAACCGCTGCGGACAGCCCGTTTCTGTTCTTGAATCTTCATGGCGTCAAGGTCGGTGATCTTGCGCTTGACCGTCTTAATGGCGTCGCTCTGGTCGATGGCCTGCACATGGAGGTTCACCACAATGCCGTTTTCCGTATTGAGAAAGTCGGCCAGCATTTCATCCGACAGCTCCGGGGAGAGGATTTGCAGAAAGCTCACCGCCCCGTATTTGCCGCCCAGCCCGAACATCCGGGCATTGCCGAAGCGGAACGAGGACGGGGCGATAAAGTCCTTGGTGGAAAGCCCCGACGGGGCAAGCCACTTCCAGTCAAAGGAGAACGGTTCCCCGTCCGGGTGGAAAATGCTGTGCATGACTTCCAGCCGTTCCTTGGCGTCCAGTCCCCACGCGGAGGCCCCCATGCTCTTGAAATAGCCCAAAAGGTCGGTTTCGATCCGGCGCAGTCTGGCGCGGGCCATTTTCAGGCTGTCCGCCTCAATGGTGTAGGTCATAAATTTCCGCTTCATCAGTCCGTTGTTCCCGTTCACAAGCTGGTCTTGCAAAATGTCGGAATACTCGCTACGGATGTCGTCGAAGTCGTCCCCCTGCGCCCGGATTTCAAAGCTCTTGGCGTACTGCTTGGGGTCGATCTTACGGTTGATAAAGGAAAACTGCACATGAATGGAGGCGTCCAGATAGTTGTAGAGGTCGCACAGGTTTTCAAAGATGGCGGTCTTGGTGTCCGCCTGCGCCAGTTGGTAGCTGATGTCCGTAAACTCAATGCACTTGGAAAAGGTGCGGGGCGTTACCCGGCACACGCCGTCCTGATACATGGCCTCATAGGGAATACTGGCCTGCGCCGAATGGGGCTTGCCGTCGCCCTTATACTTTCGGATGACGGCCTGAATCTCTTTCTTTTCGGCGCGGGTGAGCTTGACCGGCGCTTTTGCGCTCGTTTCGTTCTTTTGCTTTTTGGACAATGGCGTTGACCTCCTTTTCCATTTGGGATTGCCGCACAAGGGCGGTATAAGCGTTGTTGGTCTGGTAGGGCCGTTCCTTGGGCTGGATGAAGCAGCACTCGACGATCTGGCGCACCACCACTTCAAGGGGCTGGCCGTGTTTTTCGTAAAGCGCCAGCAGAAAGCCCGGCAGCATGGCGAACACCATAATGAGCGCCGCCGCGCTGGTCGGGACGCGGCCCCGGATCAAAAAGAAAAGCGGGACGCCAATAAGCAGCGCACCGCCAAAACAAATGAGCTGGCGTTTCGTCAGCCCGAATACTACCTTGGATTTGACCTTGGTTAAATCCTTGGGGACAGTTACATAAGCCATAAAAAGTCACCTCGTTTCTTTAGTGGGCAGTAAATACGGCCTTGCTGATACTTCCCGTCTTGAACAGACAGAAGCAAAGCAAAACGGTATAGCCCATACAGCCCCAGATTGCGCCGGATATGTCGTCGGCTGTGCCGATCTGCTGGATCAGCACCGCATAAATCCCGACAACCACCATGATTAAAAAGGCTTGGAAGCCCAGCGCAAGCAGGGATTTCAAGTAGTTCTGGCCCATGCCGCGCCACTCTGCATTGCCCAGCGTGGCAAGGGGGATCGGCCCCAATGCGGTCACGGCGTAAATTTCAATCATTCTTCCATAGGTCACAAGGAAAATGCAGATGGAAAGAATGTTCATCGTCAGCCCCACAACAAGGGTCTGGAACCACAGGCCCAGCAGCGGCCCGATGTCCATTGCTTCAAGGCGGCTTTCCAGATCAGGGAGCAGCGTGTCAAAATCAATGCTGGTATCTCCGATAATCACCCCGGCGCTCTGGTTGACGACTTGCTGGGTGGCGTCAAATACGCCCATGACGATATTCCATGTGTTCGTCACAATGAGGATGGCAAAGGCGCTTTTGAAAATCCAGCGGAAGAACATGGAGCTGTCGAAGTCGTGCATATTGTTCTTTTCCACGATCATGTCGATCAGCTCATAGCACATCACAAGGGCGAGAATGGCCGCCGCAATGGGGACGATCACCGTTTCGGACAGGTTTTGCAGCATGGAAAAAATGCCGCCGTTCCAGTCCTGCGGGGTACTGCCCACATCCGACGCGATTTCCCCGACTTTGGTATTGACCGTGTTAAACAGGCCGGACAGGTTG
The DNA here is from genome assembly GCF_000403395.2 of Anaerotruncus sp. G3(2012). GTDB lineage: Bacteria > Bacillota > Clostridia > Oscillospirales > Ruminococcaceae > Anaerotruncus. The sequence goes on from NZ_KE159675.1 coordinate 15,707, forward strand.
CCCATGATACCGTCGATCAGGATTCCTTTGATCCATTCCCCGATTAAATCACCGATCATGTGGGGACACCTCCTTTCCCGCGCCCTCCCAGATCAGAGAGGGCGCGGAGGGTTTTCTAACACACATGGGGTTATCCCAGCAGCCCGGACAGCAGCGGAACAAGGGTCATGCCGATCAGGGCAACGCCACCTCCGGCGACAAGCTGCTTGATTCCCTGTGACTTGCTTGCCGGGTTGTCCGCCCCGTATCCCTCCAAAAGATTGACGCCGCCCCATACGCAAAGCGCTCCGCCGAGGCCCACAACGATGGTCTGCAAAGTATCAACTGCACTATTGAAAAATTCCATAAATTTACCTCCATAAATTCAGATTGTGATGGTGTTTGGGTACAAAAAAAGCCGCCGTACACAGCGGCAGCCTCACAATCCGCAGACGGCCTGGAGTTACTGGCCGTCCCGCCATTCCAGCACAGCCAGCGAAAAAATTTCGCCCCATGCTTCACACAGTCTGCGGTCTATTTCCCTTGCAAGTTCTTCGGCTTCCCCGTCCGTGGGCGGGTTATCATGTTCCGCGATCCACTGGCACAAAACCGCAGCGGAAATGATCGCCCGGTAGATTTCCTGCTCATACTTGAAATAATCCGCAAATGTCCATTCGTCCGAGTGTCCCATCGGTCACGCTCCTTTCTCTATGGCCGCTTTATTCTGCGGCAAAATCTTCATCCGACAGCTCAATGTCGTAGAGGTCAAAGGGTTCGTCCTCTGTTATCACGCGCCGCTTTTTCCGGCGCAGGGACGACAGGTAGCTGTCCACATCAAAGGTATTCTTTTTGTCGGCGTCCGAGAGGTATTTATAGCGGGGGTGGCGGGTGATGTCGTATTTCTCACTGAAAAACGGCCTTACGCCACGCACCTGCAAAATACACTTGCCTCCATCCATCGTTGCAATTTCGTCTTGGCTCATCAGCTCCTTTCCGAGTTTTTGGTAGTTCAGTCCGTGGGAGGTCTGTGCGCCCCGGTTCTCGCTCTGGTTGTAGCTGTCAATGGTTTCCTTGCCCAGCACCTCCGCGATCTCCTTGGCGTTCTTGCCCCTGCCACTAAGGAACAGCGTACAGTCGCAGTTGTCGGAAATGATTTCCGCCGCGTCCTTGTAAATGGCCTTTAGCTGCGACTGGCTCTGTAAAATAATAGAAGCCGAGATTTCCCGGCTTCGGATGGTGGCAATCAGCTTGTCAAAGTTTGGAATCTGGCCGATGTTGGCGAACTCGTCCAGAATCAGCCGCACATGGACGGGCAGCCGCCCACCGTATTTGTCGTCGGCCCGGTCGCACAAAAGGTTTATGAGCTGGCTTTGCACCATTGCCAGAATGAAATTAAAGGTCGTGTCCGTGTCCGACATAATCAGGAACAGGGCTGTTTTTTGATCCCCGATGGTGTCAAGTTCCAGTTCGTCGTCCTCCATCAGCTCCCGCACTTCCCGGATGTCAAAGGGCGCTAATCTGGCTCCACAGCTTATCAAAATGGAGCTGCGGGTCTTGCCTGCCGACAGCAGGAATTTACGGTACTGGCGCACCGCAAAGTGTTCCGGGTCTTTTTCTTCCAGCCGTTCAAACATCTGGTCTACCGGGGATTGAAATTCCGGGTCGTCCTCGCGGGCTTCGCTGGCGTTTATCATTTCAAGCAGCGTGGTGAAATTCATTTCATCGTCCGGCGCTTCGTACCAGATATAGCCAATGAGGGCCGAATACAGCAGGCGTTCCGATTTGATCCAAAAATCCTCGGCGCTCTTTTCGCCCTCGCCCTTGGTGTTGCAGATCAGCGTGTTTACCAGCTTCAAAATGTCCTTTTCCGAATGGATGTAGCGAAACGGGTTATATCGCATACTCTTGGAAAAGTTAATGGTATTCAGCACTTTTACCCGGTAGCCGCACCGCACAAGGAGCTGGCCTACTTCCCCGATCAGGCTGCCTTTCGGGTCGGTAATCACGAATGAGGTCGGGTAGTCCTTGGACACGCACTGCATGAGGTTGGGCTTCACAAAGAACCGTGTCTTGCCGCTGCCGGAACCGCCGATCACCAGCACATTTTTATTCCGGGCGGTCTTGGGGTCTTTGGGCCGGTTGTTCATGGTGAGGCGTTCCGTCTGGGTCAGGAGGATGTTGTTGTCAAACACCGGGTCGATGTACGGGGCTATATCTTTCGGCCCGCCCCAACGGGCGCTGCCGTACTCGACGCCCCGGCGGTATTTCTTGGCGTTCTTGCTCTTGCAGTACACCATCAGCCGCAATGCCACCGCACCGGCCACGCCCACCGCCAGATCGAACAGGTGGAAGCTGGGGGCGGCGCTTTCAAAGGCAAGGGAAAAGCCGTCCGCAAGGTGCAGCAGCTTTTCCGACAAGTCCGCCCCAGCCGCCAGCCGGTAGGTCTGTCCCAGCTTGCCGAACAGGTACACAAACAGCAGATAGGGCAGGTTGGCGATTATCAGCTTTTTCATTTCCGGTTTCATCGTGACAGCCCCCTTTCCTTGATTTTCTCCTTGGCCTGCTGGCTGCTTCTGGCCGCTGCCTTTTCTTTCAGGACGGAAAGGGTCTTTCGGATGGAGGGGCGTTCCTGCTGTTTGAGCTTCTTGGCCGTAAACTCCTTAAACGCCTGTTCCAGATTGTCCGCCTGCTTGGATTTGAAGATCACGATATACCGGGGCGGATGGGTAGTGCGGTCTTTCCGCAAGGTAAAATCAATGTCGTATTTCTTGGCGCAGGGCTTAAATAAGCCAATGTTGGCGTCGGTGATCTCAATGTTGGACAGGGCGGAACCGTCCTTTTTGAGCTGCCGTAAGCTCTGCTGGCCGTGATGGGCCTTGCCCGTCCCTTTCTGCCGGGCGGCCAGATATTTTCGGATGGCCGCTTGCAGCACTTGGGCGGTGAGCTTGCCCGTCTTAACCGCTAACGCTATGGTTTTCTGGTCTACTTCTTCCTGCAACTGCTATCCCTCCTTTGGAAAGTCAGCAGGCAGGCGGATGGCTTAAATCCGCACCCACAGGCCGGAGAGGTCGTCGGCATGGATTCCCACCAGATACCAGTTCTCGGCCATTTCAATGCGGGTCGGCCTCCATCTGCCGCCCACCATCACATCAAAAGTTTCTCCGCAGTGCAGGCCGCCGTAATAGTCCGCAAGGTCAAAGCGGATGTCGTAGCGGTCTGTCTGCTCGTCAAAAATCAAAGCACCCTGTTTCATAGGGTCGTCCTCCTTTCAGATTTTGCCTGTGTTCATGTCATGGGCCACCAGCGCCGTGTAATAGCCGTTGATGGTGCTTGGGGCGTTGAACAGAACCGCCAGCAGGTATTTTTTGATGTTCCGTATTTCCGTGGTGTTTTTGCTGATACAGTCAAAGACAAACTCAATGTGAGAGCTGTTCAGTTTCATCAGCTTGGATTTCACCAGCTCGGCGGGGTAATCGTCCCCGGCAATGCGGATGGTCTTTCGGGCGCTGCATACGGTTTCCACCAGCAAGTCCACGATCTCGTCCAGCATATCCCGGTCAATCCCCTTGGCGTACTGGCAAAGGTGTTCATACTCGATGTTGTCCTTGATGATCTCCCGATAAATCTCTACGGCGCTCTGTGATTTCGCTCCCGTTCCTTTCCGTTCCGGCGGCGCAGCCGCTTCTTCCCCCAAAGGAGAGGGAGGGGAAAGGATAGGAATGGAATCGGTATTTGATCCATCTGTAATTGATTTGTCTTTACTTGATCTATCTTTATTTAATTGCGTTGGTTTTTCCTGCGTAGGCTTTTCCTGCGTTGGATTATCCAATGTTGGATTTTCCAATGTAGGTGAATCCGGCACAGGCTGGGGCTGTTCGTAAATGATGTAATCAACCCCGCGCAGGCGGCCTTGGCTGTCACGCTCACGGGAACGCACGATATAGCCCGCCTGTTCCAGCTCCTTAACCGCCGCCCGGATCGCGTCGATCTGCTCCCGGTTGATAAGGGACAAGCCTTTCAGCGTAAAATCCCAATCCTCCGGCAAGGACAGCATTTGCGACAGCAGCCCCTTGGCTTTCAGGGACAAGTCCTTGTTCCGCAGGTGGTGGTTGGACATCACCGTGTAGCCCCGGTTTTTCTCCACTCGAAAAACTGCCATCTCGTCGTCCACTCCTTTCACTTGAAATTTCACCGCGCCGTCAAGGGCGGTGAGCTTGCCCGGCTGGTAGGGACATTCCTCATACACACAAAACTGGTACTTCCAGTGCGGGCGGTAGAAACGGCAGGTGCCGCAGTCCTCCGGCGCTCCGGCCTCGCCGCTGTCAAAATGATCTGCGCCCGTCCTCGTCTGCATGAGCTGTTCAAAGGCCCGGTCGCTGCCGGAAGTAAAGTACATAGGCGGTCGCCTCCTTTCTGGTTTTGGGCGCAAAAAAGCGGCGTCCTGATCTCCCCAAAGGGGAAAAGAGAACGCCGCCGTTTGCGGTGTCGTATTCGATTTTCGATGTGTCACTATTTGGGCGGTGGGCTTCACGGGAGGCAGAAGCGTGTCAAAGCTCAATCCGAAAGTAGTAAATCGGTAGTAAATTCAGTTCTTATATCCCGTGAAATGCCCGTATTTCCGGGCTTTTTTGAGATAATCAGAGTTGTTCAACCAAAAAGAAAAGAAGCGCCGCCACCGGACCATGTTGATCCGATGACGGCGCTCCCATTTTGTCTAGATGTGAAAATCCGGCGTTTTCCCTATGAAGAAACACCTTGCCGCCCCACACGGGAAATCATACTGCCCCTACACAGAAAAGCCGCCACAGGCGGTTTCTTCACCCATTTTAAACCCTAATTCCCGCGTTTTTTGGAACGGAGGGAAAGATAGTGCGGACAGGACAACACCACCGCCCGGAAACTTTGCTTGCAGGGATGGACACAGCCCTTGCATAGCTTGTTATACTGGCGTCTGCCGTTCTCGCTCAGGAAGAACGCCCATTCCAGCCGCCATTTCTTGCTCCGGCTCATAAGTCGCCCAGCTCCGGGGGCTTCTTCTGCGGGGCAGGCTTGTCCGGGCTTTTCCGTTCCGCGCACTTCCGTTTCGCGTCCTCCAGCCGCTCCCGGATGGAAGGCTTTTTCTCCGGCGTGGTCCTGCGCGCCTCGGCCTGGGCTTTCTCCAGTTCCTCCCCGCGGCGGCCGTTGTTGATGATCCCGTCGATCATGCCGTAGTCATCCTCCAGGGTCATTTCCGCCGTGCGCAGCGGGTTTTCCGGCTCCACGGGGACAGACACGATCTGCCCGTTGATGCTGGCGAACAGCTCCGGCCGCTTGAATTGCTCGGTGTACTTCTGGATCATGTCCGGGGCCAGGGACGCAAAACTCTCCGGTCCCAGGCCCACCACCAGGAAGGTGCCCGCCACAATGTCGTAAATCTCCCCATGCTCGTCCCGGAGGGAACGGTTCAGGTCCAGTCCGATGAGCTTGCCTTCATCGTTCAGCACCAGCCCCACCGGATCGTCAAACGGATAGGAGGCGGCAATATCGCCGCCCACCTCCGCTTGCAGCGCATGGAGGCCGGGGTCGATCTCCTTCACATAGGGTTCCTTCATGGGCTCCACCACTAGGACAGTCAACTTCTCCGGCGCCGCTGGCTGGCCGTACAGTTCCGCTTCATACTCCCGGTTTGCCTGCTCCGCAAAGGACAGCATTTCGTCCACATGGGACTGATCCGGGTTTTCAATGGCCTCCCGAATCGCCTGGGGGTCCACATCCAGAAATTCCTCATAGCCGGTGGCGTCCTTGAATTTCTCGATCTCCGAAGGCAGATAGTCCTCCTGGGTCTGCCCCAGGGCGGCCAGCTTCTCGTCCAGGGCGGAGATGTGCCCGGCCATCAGGTTTTCGTAGATTTCTTCCTTCGCCGCGTGTTCCTCCGGGTGCTCGGCGGCATACTGCGGGTCGTGCTGCCGGAAAAACTCGTCCATATCGTAGGCAAGGTCCATGGCCCATTCCGAAATTTCTTCTTCGGGGATGTCGTCCTGGAAGGTCATCACCCGGTATTCCTCCGGGATGCTGCCGCGCTCGCCATCGTAATACTCATGGAAGCTGTCCCCGGTGTCCCGCACATAGCCCCGGTCGGTGAACTGGCCGCTTTCCTCCAGGGCGATGTCCCGCCCGTAGGCTTCATAGTCGATGTAGTTGCGCAGATGCTCCGGCACCTGCATGGCATCCAGTTCCTCGATGTAATATCGTCCCAGATCGTCGTGGTCGTGGATGTCGGGGTAAATATCGTAGCAGTCCAGGTTCTCCGTCAGGTTGATAAGCTCCTGGATGCTGCCCGTGTGGTCGCCGATCTCCATGGCCGCCTGGAACCGCTCATATTCATCCTGGCTCATATCGTCCAGCTTGGAGGCCAGGTAGTTCAGCTCGTCCAGGTTGGCATACTCACCCAGCAAGTCATAGAGGCCGTCCACATAGCAGTCGTAGTCCGTGATGAACCATTCCTCATAGGTCTGCCCGAAGTCATCCTTCGCGCCGATCCCGATGCGCTCAAAGACCTTCTTCAGTTCCTCCGCCGTGGTGGGGAACTTCACCCACTCGCCCACAAGGGCGCCCTCGTTGTACTTGCCCAAGTTGGTGATGAAGGCGGCAAAGGGATAATCTTTGTCATAGTCATAATGGGGCATAGCGACACCTCCTTATCGCTCCGGCGCAGGCTTTTCCCGATGGGTCTGCGCCTTGCTCTGATTGGCACATTCTTTCCGGCTCTGTTCCAGCCGTTCCTTGATGGAGGGCTTTTTCTCTGTTTGCCTCTCCCTGGGGCGCTCATGTTCCCACTCGTCGCCGGAGAGGGTGAGATAGCCTCTACTGGTGAAGCAGCCCTGTTCCTCCTGCATGGCATGGTTGCCGAAGGGAACAGGATCAATGGCGTCCAGCAGCTCCGGGGGCAGAAGGACGTCCAAATGCTGCGCCAGATAGCGCCAGCCCACGTCCTCCACCTTGCTGATGTTGGGCTCCAGAATGAAATACTCGGTATTCGCAGGAAACTCTCGGAACTGTTCCAGGGTGGTCAGTCGGAAGGGAGACTCCTGGACAGCGGCCAGGAGGTCACGGTCCTCCGGGGAAAGTCCGGCAAGCGCCTGGGCCGCTGCCTCCAGTTCGCTTGCGTCACCGCCTGCGGGGAGCAGCGATTTCAAATGATCCATGAAATTGGGTTCGGTTTTGCTCAAAGACATCATCCTTTCTGAAAATGAGTAAAAGAAAAGCAGGAAACCCGGAAAGGTTTCCTGCTTGTTGCCACCACCGGCGGCTGCTATTTTGTTGTGGTATGTAGTCTATCCCTTCAGGTTGTCCAGCGCAGCGGGATTGTTGGCAAGAATTGCGCCGACCGTCTGGCAACTTTCCAATTCAGGACAGTCGCCGCAGGTCGTCACGCCTTTTTGCAAGGCGCATTGGCGAATACCGCAAAGGCTTTCACAATACACCGTTTTTATCCCATCCACGCGGCAACCTTGACAGTTGATATGCTCCGGCAGTATGGGCGCATGATTTAATTCAGACCACAGTTTTGCGGTTTTCTCACGCAATGCCTGATCGTCATTGATTGTTGCAAGATAAGCGTCGCACTTCTCACAGTCCAGCCCACAGTATGCGATCATATCCCTCACGGCGATTCACCTCCTGGAAGATGTTAGCCTTATTATACAGCAATCCATTACTCTTGGATAGAGCCGCGAAGGAAGCACAACACGACACTTATTTCTCGATGCGGTAATTCACATACTTCCCGCCGGTATCGGCCAGAACGATTGTCCCGTCATAGGTTTTCCCGGTACGCAGGGAGCGCAGCCCCTTGACCTTTGCCTTTCCGTTTTTGAGCAATGCGGCGGCGATCTTGACGGTAAAGACCTTTCCACGCTGCTCGAAAAAGTGGTCATTCTTCCACATGACAAACTGGCAGGCACGGTCCGAACAGGCGAAGTTCTTCTTGCCCTCGTAGACCGGCTTGCCGCAGCGGGGGCAGAGGCCCACCGTCTCCTTCTCCGGCTGGAACAGCTTTTGCCCATCCTCGGAAATGTGGGAGTATTTCCGCACCAGCTCCGCCGCCATCGCCTCGATCCCGTCCATGAAGTCCTCCGGCGATGCCTGGCCCTTTGCCACCTCGTTCAACTGCTGCTCCCAATCCGCTGTGAGCTTGGGAGAGGTCAACAGTTCCGGCAGCACCGTGACCAGGTTGACACCCGCCTTTGTAGGGATCAGGTTTTTGCCCTTGCGCTCCACGAATCCGCCGGACACCAGTTTTTCAATGATGGCCGCCCTGGTCGCCGGGGTGCCCAGGCCCTTGCGCTCTGCCTCGTCCGGCATATCTTCCTTGCCCGCGTTCTCCATAGCCGACAGAAGGGTGTCCTCGGTGTAGGGCTTGGGGGGCGAAGTGAAGTGCTCGGTGACGGAGGCGGAGACCGGCTCAAAGACCTGCCCCCCGGTCAAGGCGGGAAGGACACCCTCGGTATCTTCATCCTCTGACTTCTCCTTCAGGGAGGAACGGAACACCTCCTGGATGGCTTGCCAGCCCTGGGAAAGCACCTGCTTTCCTTTTGCCGTGAAAGTGTGGCCGCCGCAATCAAAGGTGGCCGTGACCGTCTCATACACAAAAGGCTCCGCTGCCGCACACAGCAGCTTGCAGCAGACCAGCAGAAGAATATTGCGCTCGCCCACAGGCAGCGCAGGCACATCCGCCTTTTCCAGCTCCAGGGTGGGAATCAGGGCGTGGTGGTCGGATACCTCCTTGTCGTTCACCAGCGCCAGAACATCAGGGAAAAACTCCGGGCAGGCGTCGAAGGGCGGTACCTGTGCCGCCAGATGCAGAACCACGGAGGCGGTCTCCGCCATGTCGCTCGTCAGATACCGGCTGTCCGTGCGGGGATAGGTCAGCAGCTTCTTTTCATAGAGCGACTGGGCGTAGTCCAGGGTTTGCTTGGCCGTGTAGCCGAACACCCGGTTTGCCTCCCGCTGCAAGGTGGTCAGGTCGTACAGCTTGGGCGGTTTCTCCGTCTTTTTCTCCCACACCAGGGATACACACACGGCTTGCTGCCCATCACAGGCATCCCGGATGGTCTGGGCGTCCTCCGGGGAAACAATGCGGTCGCTGACCGCCTCGGCTCCCTCCAGCGCCAGCCGCACATGATGATATTTCTCCTTGCGGAACAGGACGATCTTGCTGTCCCGGTCGGCCAGCATCGCCAGGGTGGGCGTCTGCACCCGCCCCACATTCAGGGTGCGGTGGTAGAGGACGGAGAACAGGCGGCTCGCATTGATACCAACAAGCCAGTCCGCCTTTTGGCGGCAGAGTGCCGACTGATACAGGGGATCATAGTTGGCGCCGGGGCGCAGATCGGCAAAGCCCTCCCGGATCGCCGCGTCCTCCATCGAAGAAATCCAGAGGCGGGAGAAGGGCTTGGAACATCCGGCGGCCTCATAGACCAGCCGAAAGATCAATTCACCTTCACGCCCTGCATCGCAGGCGTTGACCAGCTCCGTCACATCAGTGCGTTCCATCAGGGAACGGAGGATGTGGAACTGGGCAGCCTTTTCCTCGGACACCACATAGCGGAAGGGGTCGGGCAGGATGGGAAGGTCCTCATACCGCCACTTCTTGTATCGGTCATCGTAGGCGGCCGCGTCTGCCAGCCCCACCAGATGACCGATACACCAGGAAATTAACCAGTCGCCGCCCTCAAAATAGCCATCGGCCCTGGATGTGACACCCAGGGCCGATGCGATACTCTTTGCTACACTCGGTTTTTCACAGATCACCAATTTGCTCAATTCTGGTCCTCCTGTTCTTTCTGTTCAGGAACGTCCTCGTTTTCGTATTCCTCGTCCTCGAACTCATAGTCGTCCGGGTCGGCGCTGACCTTTGCGCCCTGTTTGGGCTTGATGAACTTGATGTAGGCGAAGGCTCCGCCGCCGCCCAGGGCCACCAGCAGCAGGATCAGGACCAGGGCACCGCCGCTGCCGGACTCCTTCTCCGGCTCCGGTTCAGGCTCCGGCTCCACCTCCGGCGCTTTTCCGGCGCACTCGCTCATATTCACCGCACAGACCGGACAGGCGGTATTCACCGTACCGGCCTGGCATTTCTCGGCGCAGATACAAGCAGCGGGCTTTTCCTCTATCTGCCCATCTTCCATCAGCGCCATCAGGTCAGCTTCGTCCACCTGGTTCAAGAAGTGAACGGCGGTCTCCTTGTCCTCGTTTGCCCGGTCGATCAAGATGTAAAAATAGTTGCCCGCTTTCGTGGTCACGGTGATAAGCTGCTTGTCACCGTAATAATCGTCCACCAGCGTGGCGTTGCCCTCCGGGGTAAGGGGCTGGCCCTCCGGTTCCATGCCTCCAGTGGCAGGTTCCTCGGTGGGTTCCGGGGTCGTCTCGGTGGGCTCCCCGGTGTAATAGTCGCCATCCCCGCCGCCCGCAAAGGCGGTGACGGAGAAGGCGGTCATGCACAATACAACCGCCAGCATCGCCGTAAACAGCCGAATCACTTTCTTATTCTTCATGGTCACTGTCCTCCGTATCCTCATCATCAGGTTCCGCCGCCGCCTCTGCCTCCATCATCCCATCGGGCAGGGTGATAAGGCCGCTGGCGTAGGCCTTCAGGAAGGCGGTCAGCTCCTTGTTGTCCATGCGCACCGCCTTGACCATGCGGACGATCTCCAGGTTTTCTTCCTCGGTGAGCTGCGCCTCCAGTTCCCGAAGGCGCTTCTGCTGGGCGGAGATTTTTTCCTTCGCCTTTTCGATGTCCTTGCGGATTTTCTCAACCGTTGCCATGTGTGCAAAACTCCTTTCCAAATCGATCTCTCCAGGAATAGTTCCGCCCCAGGCCCTTGACCGTTTTCAGGTTTTGCCGGGCGTTGTCCTCCAGCGCCAGGGCGCGGCGGAACAAATCGGGATGCTGCTCCCGTAGGGCGGTGATCTCGTCGGGTTTCATGCTGGGGCAGAAAAAACAGGACGATTTTCCCGGCTGGGGCAGCCCTGCCGCCTCGATCTGCCGGATGCAATCGTCCCGCGTCCATCCCCATTCCATCAGGGGATACCACTTGCTGTATTTTCGGTCGGCCAGGTCTCCCAGCAGCACCTTGTCGCTGCGGTAGCCCTCGCCTGCGTCGTAGCCGATGAACTTGACCACCCGTTTGCCCGCCGCCCACACCTTTTGACAGGTTGGGTAATGGTTGCAGAACTTTTCCTGCGGCCCGATTTTGTGTTTCAGGGAACACCGCTTGAAGCCGTAGGCGATGGACGGGAGGCTGCAACTTTGCAGACATTCATCCTCCAGCGTCAGCCGTTTTCCGTCACGGGTGGTCTTATACACTCTGGTAATGGGAGGCATCCCGTGGTCCTTCAGCCAGCGGTCCATCACCTCCAGATAGGTGTAGGTGTGGGGATGCTTTGCCCCCGTATCCGCAAAGAGGATCAGGTCCACCGGGATACGGTGCTGGTGCAGCCCGATCAAAAGGGCGGTGCTGTTGGCGCCGCCCCCATAGGAAACCATATTGATGCTTCATCACCTCTATCAGTTGTACGGTGGTCTGCCGTATGCGTAGAAATGGGACTGCCAGTAGCTCGTGTTCAGATTGGAATACTGGATGGGGTCGCCGCAATGCAGCATCATCCCGTCGCCCACATAGATGCCTACATGAGATACGCCGGTTGTGTCGTAGGTGCCCACGAAGAACACCAGATCGCCGGGCTGGGGATCGGATACCGGGGTGGAAATGTTGTAGAGACCCTGGGCGCCCAACCGCCCGGTGTTGCACAGGCCGCTGTTGGTCAACACATAGCTGACGAAGCCGCTGCAATCGAAAGAAGTGCTGGGGCTGCTGCCGCCCCACACATAGGGATAGCCCAAATACTTTTCCGCCTCGGTGATAAGGGTATTGAACCGCTCGTCCGTCAGGTATTCAGCGGGAATCTCCCAGGCGGTGGGCGGGTTCTCGATGTACTTGTTCACATACCCGGAGGATGGGAACAGATCAGGGCGGTTGCCCAGGGTGGACATATAAGTGGCGTACAAGGAAAGCTGTTCCTCGCCCATCATGTAGACCGGCACATGGGAGAGGTCGAAGTTTTCCAGCGTGACGGTGCAGATGGTCCAGGTATAGGGCACCCGAACCGGATAGGGGTTGCCCTCGCTGTCCGTCCGTGTCTCTGTCCGATAGCGGGTCTCCGTGGTCACGGTTTCGGTGAGGATGTATTGCTTGTCAAAGAGGGTTTGAAGGTCGCCGTGTACCTGGCCAATGGTGAACACCCCTTCATGGAGTGCCGACAGAATGGAGATCAGCACATAGGGGTCATGCTCGATTTCGTCCAGATCGAAGTGATACTCGTCATAGTTGTGGGTGGCCTCGTAGGTGTCCAGGTACTCTCGCAATTCATCCTCTTTGGCACAGTAGGCTTCTTCCGCCGCCAGCATGTCGGCATCCGCGGACAGATAGGAGGACGCCATGATGTTGGACACCCCGCCGCCGAACATGGAGGAACAGGATTGCAGGGAGCCCAGCAGCATCACCAGCAGAAGGCCGATGCCGCCCACGATCAGCGCGCCCTTCCAATGGCGTTTCAGGAAAAGGGCGGTGCGCTTGGACTCCTGGGCGGTTTTCTTGGCCGCCTTTGCCGTGGCCTCCGCTGTTTTCCCGGCTTGGGCGGTCTTGCCCGCCGCCCGGTATGCCGCCGCATATTGCTTTTGCAGTTTCCGTTTCTGCCACAGGCGGGAGATGGGATTGGATGCAAGCTGGGGGTTCTCCGCCACGGCTTTCCGATAGTAGAAATCCGCATTGGCCTTGACCGCCGCCTGCTCCGCCTTTGCCGCGTCTCGCCAGGGTTTCAGCTTGCGTTCCGCCCGCCAGTTCTGGATACGGCGGTTTCCGTAGCCCACAGCCTTCTCAAAGCTGCGTTCTCCCAGGTGGCCCGACTGGACGCCGGAATTTTCCTGCTCCACCTCCCGGACCTTGCCGTGGATGGCTGCGCCCGCCTCCTGAATGGGGCGGGACAGCGGATTGGCGTGGGGCTTTCCCGGACTCTTATTGGGAATCGCGTCCCTGACCGCGTCCAGTCGGTCCGCCGCCTTATCCGACTTGCGAATGGCCCCTTGCAGTTCCGGCACCGCCCGGTCTGCCTCGGAAAACTGCAATCGGGAGGATGGGCGGCTTGCCGCCGCCTCGCCCTCCCGATAGGCCCTGCGCTGTTTGCGGCGCTTCTTTTTGGCTGCTGCCTGTTCCCGGTGCAGCTCCGCACGGTCCACCACTTTCCCCGCGGCGCCCCCTGTGTCGCCGGAGGCGGAATGGTCCTGCTCCGGTGTCCGGTCAGAGGGATGGGTGGTTTCGCCCGTGACCAGATTGACGGATACCGCCCCGCCACGGGTCATCTTCTGTGCCTCCTTTTCGGGGGCTTTCCATTCTTTCAAGGTGTGTCACCTCCTGTTCCATAGGGGCAGATATTGACACAGGCCCCGGTTTCGATCATGGCGATGTACTGGAAAATGGGATAGGCCTGGGGCGGGCAGACCGCGTTCCCCAGGGTTTTCAGCCGCAGCGCCCGGTTGTCGGTGTCCTCGGTCATGCGGGGGACTCCTTCGGGCTCGGCACGCCATAGGATGCGTCCGTCCATTTCGGGGGGAATCCCATGAGCCACTCCACCCAATCCGGGTTCAGCGCCGCTTTCTCGGAACGGGGCTGCTCCTGCCGGATCACCTGGGTCGACAGGTTGGAGGACGGAAATTTGTCCCGGAAGGCCGCCGGTTTCAGGGTGGAACGGTAGCCCTCCGACGCCGCCGGGGTCAGGTAGTGGTGCTGGTTACAGAGACCGTCCATATTTTAATCCATGCCACTGATAGCGAGGTAATTGCACGCCTTGTTCAAACATTGCGGTTAAACACAAGACAGCGTGCGAAGTTAAACACTTTGCGCAAAATAGCAGGCTTATTCTCAATCTAAACGCAATCGCTCACTGAAAACTGTATCTATTTACAATTCTTTCAAAGTCGATGGAACGCCGTGTGCGGTGAAAGCCGCACGCACGGTGTGAAGCGGGGGAAAAGACGGAAAGCGGCGCTGACGCGCCGCTCAGGTCTTACCTATCGCTATTCGGGCAGATACCCAACTTTGACAAGCTGATTGCCACCATCCGGAGCCGGGAAATCTCGGCTTCTATTATTTTGCAGTCCCAAAGTCAGTTAAAGACCATCTACAAGGATGCCGCAGATACCATTGTGGGCAACTGCGACACCACCTTGTTTTTGGGAGGCAAGGAGAAATCCACCCTGAAAGAAATCTCGGAGCTGCTGGGCAAGGAGACCATCGACAGCTTCAATCAATCCGAGAACCGGGGCAGCCAGGTTTCCCACGGCCTCAACTATCAGAAATTAGGAAAGGAGCTGATGACACAGGACGAGATCGCGGTGATGGACGGAGGCAAATGCATCTTGCAGCTTCGAGGGGTGCGGCCGTTTTTCAGCGACAAGTTTGATATAACGAAGCATCCCCGCTACAAGTACCTTGCCGACGCCGACAAGAAAAACACCTTTGACATTGAACGGTACATGAAACGCAGACCGGCCATCGTAAAGCCGGATGAGCCTTTCGATCTGTACGAATTGAAAGCCACCGATCTTCAACCCAACAATTCAACTGAACGAAAGGAAATGTGAATATGAGCTTTTTTACTAGCGCTATCGACGTTTTGCAGACTCTGGTCATCGCTCTGGGCGGCGGCCTGTGCGTATGGGGTGGCATCAACCTTCTGGAAGGTTACGGCCAGGACAACCCTGCCTCCAAGAGCCAGGGCATCAAGCAGCTTATGGCGGGCGGCGGTGTTGCCCTCATCGGCATCACCCTGATCCCCCTGCTGTCCGGTCTGCTGTCCACCACCTGATGTTTCTCCAAACCCGGCGGGGGCTTTCGCTTCATAGCGGGAGCCCCCGCAAAGGAGGTGATCTCCCTTGATATTGGATATGATCCAGGAGTGGTTCAAGGAACTGCTCATTGACGGTATCATTTCAAACCTGACCGGGATGTTTGATACCCTGAACACAAAGGTGGGCGAGATCGCCGGGGAGGTCGGCATGACGCCCGCCGCCTGGAACAGCAGCATCTTCAACATGATCCGCAATCTATCGGAGACGGTGATCGTCCCCATCGCAGGTATCATCCTCACCTTCGTCATGTGCTACGAGCTGATCCAGCTCATCATCGAGAAGAACAACCTCCACGACTTCGACACATGGATTTTCTTCAAGTGGATTTTCAAGACCTTCTGTGCGGTGCTGATCGTCACCAACACCTGGAACATCGTCATGGCGGTGTTCGATGTGGCGCAGAATGTGGTCAGCCAGTCGGCGGGGGTCATCATCTCGGACGCGGGTATCGACATCTCCGGCGTAGTGGGCGATCTGGAGACCCAGCTTGCCGACTGGAGCGTGGGCGCCCTGCTGGGGTTGTGGTTCCAGAGCGTGTTTGTGGGGCTGTGTACGCAGATTCTTTCCATCTGCATCTTCCTGGTGATCTACGGCAGAATGATAGAGGTGTATCTGGTGACCTCCATTGGACCGATTCCCTTTGCCACGATGGTCAACCGGGAATGGGGCTCCACAGGGCAGAACTATCTTCGCTCTTTGCTGGCCTTGGGTTTCCAGGCCTTCCTCATTATGATCTGCGTAGGCATCTATGCTGTGCTGGTGGAGGGCATCTCCACATTCGGCGACAACATATCCGCGGCCATCTGGGGCTGTATGGGCTATACGGTCCTGCTGTGCTACACCCTGTTCAAGACCGGCAGCCTTGCAAAATCTCTGTTCGGTGCCCACTAAAGGAGGTGTGAAACATTGGCTTATGTAACGATCCCGAAGGACCTGAGCCGGATACAGAGCAAGGTCCTGTTCGGGCTGACCAAACGACAAGTGATCTGTTTCGGAGCGGCGGCGCTGATAGGCGTGCCGCTTTTCTTTTTGGCAAAGGCGAGCCTGGGGACCACCACGGCGGCGCTGTGCATGATTCTGGTGATGCTGCCCTTTTTCCTGTTCGCCATGTACGAGAAGAGCGGACAGCCGCTGGAAGTGTTCCTGGGCCATTTGATCCAGAACAAATTCATCCGGCCGAAGGTGCGCATCTACCGGACCAACAATCTCTATTCCGCCCTGGTGCGGCAATCCCAACTGGAACAGGAGGTGAAGCGGATTGCGAGAAAAGGCAGAAAGACCGGCAAAGCGTAAGCTCACCCGTGCCGAGCGCAAGCAGATCGAGGTGGTAATCCGGCAGGCAAAGGGCGACGGAAAAGCCCACACCGTGCAGGACAGCATCCCGTTTCAAAATATGTTTCCCGACGGCCTGTGCAGGCTGGAGGGCGGAACCTTCTCCAAAACCATTGCCTTTGAGGATGTGAATTACCGCCTGGCGGGGCCGGAGGACCAGCGGAGCATCTTTGAAAGCCTCTGCGATTTCTATAACGGCTACGATCCCTCCATCGGCGTCCAGGTCACTTTGGACAGCCGCAGCGGAGGCAGCGCCGCCGATGAAATGTTCGGCATCACCCGGCAGGGCAACGACCTGGACCCCATCCGGGACGAGGCGGTGGACATCCTGCGGATGCAGTACAAGCGGGGCAACAACGGCTATGTGAAAACCAAGTATGTGACCCTGACCATCGAGGCGGAGAACCTTCCCGCAGCGAGGGCCCGGTTTGCCCGCATTGAGACCGACACCCTCAACCGCTTCAAGGTCATGGGGGCGGCGGCTCATGTGCTGGACGGAAAGGAACGGCTGGAGCTACTTTACAACATCCTCCACCCGGAGGGAGGGCAGTTCGCCTTTGAATGGGACTGGCTCCCGGCCAGCGGCCTTTCGGTGAAGGACTTCATCTCTCCGTCCTCCTTCCACTTCGGGGAGACCCGCACCTTCCGCATCGGAAAGCGGTACGGGGCGGTGTCCTTCCTGCAAATTCTGGCGCCGGAGATGCATGACCGTATCCTCACCGACTTCATGGAGGCGGACGGAAATATCATGGTGACCATGCACATCCGGGGCATCAACCAGAACGAGGCCATCAAAATGGTCAAGCGGAAGATCACCGACCTGGACGCCATGAAGATACAGGAGCAGAAGCGGGCGGTGCGCAGCGGCTACGATATGTTGCGCCCAGATAGGGTGAAATAAGGAGTTGACTAAGGCACAACCCCGTAAGATAGCGCGGGAAACGGCCTGCCTGACCGAAAGGCGAAAGCTGACACGGGACCACAGCATGGCAGGGAAGCGGTAAGTTGTCCTATACACAAGGGCACGACTGAACTGCAACGTTAAGCGGATATGAGGATAAACCTACAGAATGTATAAAGCGAGTTTCAAGTTCCCGTTTAGCCCGGGCGGAGGAATGTGTATGTACCTGTCGAATAGTGACAGTATCAACCTCCGGCATGAATAACATTACATATCCATGTCGTGTAATGGGTTATCAACAAATTCATAAGATAAGCCAGAGAACTGGTTTAACGAAACGAAAGCATATCCGACAATCCGCATTTGCCTACTTATTACACTAACTGGGGATTGCCTAAGTTGGAACGTCTGAAAAGACTATGCGAAATGCCGTAAGGTGATAAATTCCAAGCCCGCGAGGGTAAGGGAGATGACGCTGAATATCCAATAAGGCAACGGAGTTCTCATAGTATCCAAGGTGTTGCTGTAATGGTTCAACACACAGGCAGACTTCGTGTGCTGCTGGTTCGATTACCGCTGAAAGGGCGACCAAGTATGCGGGAGAACAGGAAAAGGAGAACAGTCATTGGCTCTAAAATCAAAAGTGCGATTAGGGAGGAATACCTCAATGCAACCAACGACAGCGATTTTAGATAGAATTATGCGAAATTCAAGGAAAAACAATGAGGAAATCTTCACAAGACTATACCGTTATATGCTAAGACCCGACCTGTACTATCTTGCGTACAACAAACTTTACAGGAATAAAGGAGCGGCAACAAAAGGCGTGGACGACGACACAGCGGATGGGTTCAGCGAAGAAAAAATCAACAGAATCATACAATCTTTGGCTGATGAAACCTATATGCCGAAGCCTGTGCGCCGCGAATATATTCCGAAGAAGCGCAGCAGTACAAAAAAACGTCCTCTCGGACTTCCATCCTTTACGGATAAGCTCGTTCAGGAAGTGTTGAGAATGATATTGGAAGCAGTCTATGAGCCGACATTTTCAGATTTTTCATATGGTTTTCGTCCTCACAGAGATTGCCACACGGCCCTGAAGGCTCTGAAGAAGGAATTTACGGGCGTATCGTGGTTCATAGAAGGCGACATTAAGGGGTGCTTTGACAATATCGACCACCAGGTACTCGTTGGTGTTATCAGCTCCAAAATCAAGGACGCGCGGCTGATAAAGCTCATTTGGAAGTTTCTTAAAGCGGGATATATGGAGGAGTGGAAGTATCATACTACATACTCCGGCTGTCCCCAAGGCGGCATCATATCGCCGCTGCTCTCCAATATATACCTGAATGAGCTTGACAAGTTTGCAGAAAAGGTTGCAAGGGCGTTTTACAAGCCGAGAGATAGAGTTCGCACTCCCGAATATGCCAAAATCCAGTGCAAAAAGGACTATGCGCAAAAATTGCTGAAAACGGCGACGGGGCAGAAAAAAGTCGAACTCCTGAAAAGAGTGAAATCCTTAAAATCCGAGTTGCGCAAAGTCCCCTGCTCCTCCAAAACGGACAAAGTGATGAAATATATCCGCTATGCAGATGACTTCATCATTGGAGTTAAGGGTGATAAATCGGACTGTGAACACATAAAACGGCAGTTTTCGGACTTTATCAGTGAACATCTCAAAATGGAATTGTCCGAAGAAAAAACACTGATAACGCACAGCAACCAATACGCAAGATTTCTGGGTTACGATGTTCGAGTAAGACGGGACGGTAAAGTAAAGCCCACCGACAGATGCTTAAAGCGCACATTGAATTATACTGTGGAACTGAATGTACCGTTCGCGGATAAAATCATGCCGTTCCTATTCGACAAAGCAATCATTAAGCAAACGCATGACGGTAAAATCGAGTACATAGCAAGAAAGTATCTTTACAGATGTACGAATTTAGAAATCATAGATACGTACAACTCCGAACTCAGAGGTATTTGCAATTACTACAGCATTGCCAGCAACTTCACAAGTCTGAACTATTTCGCTTATCTTATGGAGTATAGCTGTCTGAAAACCCTTGCGGGCAAACACAAAAGCACCAGCAGAAAAATCAGGGAACAGTTCCGCACCGGCAGCGGTGACTGGGGCATCCCGTATAACACCGCCAAGGGACAACAGAAATACCGGACTTTCGCAAAGTATATGGACTGTAAAGACAGTGATCGTTTCAACGATGTGATTGTTGAGTGCGCAATCAGACACGCAGGAACCAGGACTACCCTCGAAAAGAGATTGTCTGCGGGAATCTGCGAGTTATGCGGGAAAACGAATACTCCTCTTGCTATGCACCATGTAAACAAAGTGAAGAACCTCAAAGGAAAACAGCAATGGGAAATTGTAATGATAGCCAAAAGGCGGAAAACATTAGCCGTATGCAAAGACTGTCATTATAAAATCCATCACCCTTGAATTTCCATAGTTTGAAACAATGATGGCGAGCCGGATACATCGAGAGGTGTAAGTCCGGTTCTGGGAGGGGTCTGGGCAAACCTGCCGCAGTAATGCGGTAAGGCGGCTCTTTCCTACTCTACGAAATTCTGCCCCCGGACCTCATTACCTACTCCAAGGACGCGGCGGCCCTCCTGGCCGACCTCCAGTCCAGGAATGAAAGAATGTTCCTCCTGACGTTCACTGTGGTGAATATCGCCCCCACCCGGCAAAAGCTGGAGAACGACGTGTTCACCATTTCCGGCATTGCCCAGAAATACAACTGCGCCTTGAAGCGGCTGGACTGGCAGCAAGAGCAGGGCTTCACGTCCTCCCTGGTGCTGGGGGAGAACGCCATTGAGATACAGCGGGGCATGACCACCAGCTCCACGGCGATTTTCATTCCCTTTATGACAAAGGAGCTGCGGATGGACGGGGCGGCCCTCTACTACGGCATGAACGCCCTTTCCAATAACGTCATTATGGCGGACCGCAAGCGTCTGAAAAACCCCAACGGCCTGTTCCTGGGCACGCCCGGCAGCGGCAAGAGCTTCGCCGCCAAGCGGGAGATCACCTTTATAATGCTGATGACCCAGGATAATGTCATCATCTGCGACCCGGAGGACGAGGTGCGACAAGAAGTCGCATAATAAATTGCTGGCCGTCAGCTACCCTATCCATTTGGGGTAATCCTACCACAATCTGCGTGAATGGTAACGTTCAGGTGGGAAGCTTGTGGGACAATATGGGAAACCTGACAGCCTAAGTCGGGCGTACTGTTAGGATAAGAGTGCTATGACGAATGTAATGTGAACCATTGTAAGAGTCGTTACAGGGAATAAGTGAAATAAGGCTGATACACTTACACCAAAAGGTGCGGAGGTGGTTGCGGTGACTTTCGCGACGCCGTAACAAATGGACGTGATTCCTCCCGGCTCAAAGATGGCGTCTAAGGCATTCACAATTATTTATTATGCGGAACTTGGTAAGCCCTATGTGTTCCTTATTTAAGGTATCGACCCCGCAAGGGGAAGAAATGACGCAGAGGGTAAAGGAATGGGATAAAAAGCGAACGGCTCTGCTGTAATGGCGGAGTATAGGGGTTCAAGATTTGCCCTGACCTGAAAGGGTGCAGACTTATCCCACGGTATTTCATGACAAAGAATGGGGGTAAACCTATGAACGGTAATAATTCAACGACGGGAACAATAGTTTCCGAGAGATTATCGGACAGCAAGCTGCTTGCCACGCAATGGAAAACCATTGACTGGAAGAAAGCAGAGCAGGAAGTTAATAGGCTGCAAGTCAGGATTGTCAAGGCAACTCAGGAAAAGAAATGGAACACAGTGAAGCGGCTTCAATACTTGTTGACACATTCATTTCATGCAAAAGCACTTGCCGTAAGGCGAGTGACCACAAACAAAGGCAAGAAAACCGCAGGAGTAGACGGAGAAATCTGGTCAACGCCTGCAATGAAGATGAGGGCTGTCCTATCATTGACAGACAAAAACTACAAAGCAAAACCGTTAAGACGTGTCTATATCGAGAAGAAAGATAAGAAAAAGAAACGTCCGTTGGGGATTCCAACTATGTATGACAGGGCAATGCAGGCGTTATATGCTTTAGGATTAGAGCCAGTGGCAGAAACAACCGCCGACACGAAATCATTTGGTTTCAGGAAAGGACGGTGCTGTCAGGACGCTTGCGAATATATCTTTACGGCACTGTCACGTAAAGTATCGCCCGAATGGGTATTAGAGGGCGACATTAAAGGCTGTTTTGATAACATCAGCCATGAATGGCTGGTCGAGAATATCCCTATGGACAAATCAGTTCTGAAACAATTCCTCAAAGCAGGATTTATCTTCAAGGGAGAACTGTTCCCGACAGAGGACGGCACTCCGCAGGGCGGCGTTATATCGCCGATTCTTGCAAATATGGCACTGGACGGTATGCAGAAAGTATTATCAGACAGATTCCACACCAACAGGCTTGGGAAGGTGGACTTACGGTTCAAGAACGCCCATAAGGTCAATCTGGTGCGTTACGCTGACGATTTTGTCGTCACAGCGGCAACGGAAGAAATCGCCTTAGAAGCAAAGGAACTGATAAAGGACTTCCTGAAAACAAGAGGTTTGGAATTATCTGATGAGAAAACGGTAGTCACCCACATCAACGACGGATTCGATATGTTAGGCTGGACATTCCGAAAATTCAAAGGAAAGCTGATTGTGAAGCCGTCAAAGAAATCCGTACAGACAATCGTGAGGAACTTATCTGACACAATACTGAAACGTGGAAAAGCATGGAATCAGGATGTGCTGATTATGAAGCTAAACCAACAAATCCGAGGATGGACGAATTACCACCAATCTGTATGTGCGAATGAAGCATTTGCACATTTAGATTATATTCTCTACGAACTGCTGTGGAGATGGGCGAAAAGACGACATCCGAAGAAAGGGCAATGGTGGATTTCTACGAAGTATTGGCATCGCAGGGGAAACCAAAACTGGGTATTCTCTACGGATACAAAAGAGCTGATACGGGTAGACCATACGCCGATTGTCCGACACACAAAAGTAAGGGAAGCAGCCAACCCATTCCTTGATACGGAATATTTCAAACAACGCAAGTTCAATCAGGGAATGAAGAAACTGACAGGACGCTTCAAGCTAATCTGGAAGAATCAAGGCGGCTGTTGCTATCACTGTGGAATGCCACTGGATATTTTGGACGAGAGGGAGATTTTCTTCAAAGTGCCGAAGTCCTGTGGCGGAAAAGAAGAAGTGGCAAATATGGCGTATGTTCACGCCGACTGCCAACGAATCTATCTTGAGAGCCGCTCGAAAGAGTGATGAAATGCTTGAGCCGTATGAGTGGAAACGCTCACGTACGGTTCTTAGGCGAGAAAGGGCGAGTAATCGCCCCGACTTAGCCGACTATTCGCCCCTGGTGAAGCGATTGGGCGGCCAAGTGATCCGGCTGTCCCCGTCCAGCACCGACTATGTGAATCCCCTGGACATCAATCTCAACTACTCCGAGGAAGAAAACCCGCTGGCGCTGAAATCCGACTTCGTGCTTTCCTTCTGTGAGCTCATCATGGGCAGCAAGACCGGCCTGGAGGCCATTGAGAAAACGGTCATTGACCGGGCGGTGCAGATGATCTATCAGCCCTACTTTGCCGACCCCCGGCCGGAGAATATGCCGATTTTGGGCGACCTGATGAACGCCCTGCTGTCCCAGCATATCCCGGAGGCCGACCGGGTGGCCCAGACGCTGGACCTCTATGTGAACGGATCGCTGAACTTCTTCAACCACCGCACCACCGTGGACATCTCCAACCGCCTAGTCTGCTTTGACATCAAGGGCCTGGGCAAGAACCTGAAAAAGCCGGGGATGCTCATTGTCCAGGACGCGGTGTGGAACACCGTCACCATCAACCGGGCCATTGGCCGGTCTACCTGGTATTTTGTGGACGAGTTCCACCTTCTGCTGAAGGAAGAACAGACCGCGGCATACAGCGCCGAGATTTGGAAACGGTTCAGAAAGTGGGGCGGCATCCCCACCGGGGCGACCCAGAACCCCAAAGACCTGCTTTCTTCCCCGGAAATTGAAAACATCCTAGAGAACAGCGATTTCATCTATATGCTCAACCAGGCGGCGGGCGACCGGAAGATACTTGCGGAGCGGCTGAACATTTCGTCCGAACAGCTTGCCTATGTGACCAACTCCGAGCCGGGCCACGGGCTGCTGTTCTTCAACAATGTCATTTTGCCTTTTGCGGATGACTTCCCAAAGGATACCGAGCTCTATAAACTGCTTACCACCAAGCCCAGCGAGGTGGAACATTGAGGAAAGGATGGGATAAGGATATGGAACAGGAAAAGCTGTATGTCATCGAGGAAAAGACCTACGAGGCGCACATCGACGAGGAAGTCCACCTCTATGGGCTGCTGCACCAGTTGGCCTTTCTTGCCGGAAAGATCAAGGATCGCCGGGACATGGAGAATCTGATCGACACCGCCCAACACTACGGGGACATCGCCGACCAGATGTTTGACCGCTGGAGCATCCCCGGCCGCTACCTGGTGTTCGGCGACAAGGCCGACCTTGCCCGGCTGAAGGCCCTGGAGCTGTGCGAGCTGGACGCCTTCTATGTGGACTGCGAGGACGACGAGGATCAGCCCCATGCCTGACCGCCTCACCCATGTCAGCCTGTTTTCCGGCATCGGCGGACTGGATCTGGCAGCGGAGGCGGCGGGCTTTGAAACGGTCTGTCAATGCGAGTGGGCGGACTATCCCTATTCCATCCTGGAAAAGCATTGGCCGGATGTACCGAAATTCCGGGACATCACCACATTCACGAAGGAGGCGTTTTTTGAGAAAACAGGACTTGAAACCGTCACCATCCTCTCCGGCGGATTCCCATGCCAGCCCTTCTCCACCGCAGGAAAGCGGCGTGGCTTTGCGGATGAACGCTACCTGTGGCCGGAAATGTGCCGCGTTATTGCCGAACTGCGGCCCCGTTGGGTGCTTGGGGAAAATGTTGCTGGCTTCATCAATATGGGGCTCGACAAAACGATTTTTGACCTGGCAAAAGCGGGATACGCTGTTCTCCCATTCGTATTTCCGGCTTGCGGCGTCGGCGCATGGCATGAGCGCCAGCGAACTTTTATCGTCGCGGCTGATGTTTCCCACACCCCTTGCCTCCGACAAATCTACGGGGCGGGACGCTGCCAACCTGGATGTGTTCCTGTCGGACAATGGGATATTCCGCAAGCGGAACAAGGATGGGTCGATCTGGAGCCTCAGCCTGTCGGCGGCGGTATTCTATGATATGGTATAAAAAAAGTTGACACCTTTTCCTCAAGGGAGTAGAAAAAAGAGAAGAAGAAGGAGGAAAGGCAATGGCTCGAAGCTACGATAAAGAGTACAAGGTACAGGCCGTAAAGCTGGCCAGAGAGATCGGCGGAGACAAAGCGGCGAAGGAGCTGGGCATCCCGAAAGGGACGATCCACGCCTGGCTGAAAGCGGTGCGG
>NZ_KE159675.1:40813-50648 GCF_000403395.2 Anaerotruncus sp. G3(2012)
TGGACACTGAACAGCTGACCGTGGAGGAACTCAGATCTCTTATTTGGCGTTACTTTATGAGCTACTGGAACAACCGCCGTATCTGCTCCGCCAACGGCGGCCTTCCACCCGCTGTCAAGAGAGAGCGCTTCTATCTGTCCCTCACTGCGGCTGCTGCTTAGATCCTATATTCCTTGCGTGAATTGTGTCAACTCATATTGACAAAATCATAGCTTTACAAAAGGCGCTTGTTGTAGAGAAAAATACCGATTCAGAATAACAGTTTTTTTATTTGTAACATAATGTTCTCGTTCATTCGAGATTCCTGTTCTCCCGGCGCAGATACCATCATAGGCGGAATACCTGTCACAGAGGGGGACGATAAACTGGGATCGTATTGGAAAATTTGAAACGACAACAAACAACGGCAGGAACTGGCTGCTATTTAAACCGTGTCCTGCCGTTGCTTGTTATATTCAGTTGATCCCTAAAACTTGACAAGGGATGGTATGGGTCATCGTGTAAAGTGAATCAAAAGGGATTCCCTCTTCAAGCAATGCCGAAAGAAACCGCAGCATTCCTTCTACCGGCAGTTCCCGACCGGACTGCCCGCGATCCGAACTAAGGAAGCAATGTTCCGGGCCGACCGCTTGAATATGCCGCACCATATCCTGGACTGTGCAGTTGTGTTCCGCGATATTGTACCAGCATTTCTCGATCCAGACGCCCCGTTCGGCCAATTCCAGCTGGGTGGGGGCGTCGATCCGGGTGCGGTCAAATTCGGGGTGCGTCAATACCATTCGTACACCGCGGCGCACACCCTCCTGACAAAGCAAAATGCTTTCCTCTGGGCTGATGTGTCCGGTGGCCAAAGTGGCGTGGTACCGTTTCACAATATCCATAATTTCAAGGACGGCCGGCTTCAGGGTCCCCTGCTCTTCCAGAATGGTAATGCCCTTTCGGTCAAAAAAGTCGCCGGGCATATTCCCGGAACGCAGAGAATTTTGCGCGTCCCGGGTGGGCATCCAGACGATTTTTGCCCCCCGTTTCAGCGCATTCTCCACCGCGTAGGGGTTGAGCCCGCCCACAGGCCAGTTGAGGGCGATTCCACCATAGGCTCGGGCGGTGGAACTGCTGTGCCGGTTGACCAGCGCCGCCCGCGCAGCGGTAGATTCGTAATGGGATTTCAGCATGATCCCCGCCATCCCAGCCTCCCCAGCCGCTTGAAGCAGGCCGAAGTCATCCAGGGCGCGGTTGAACGGGGAGGGGGCGGCGTGCATATGGAGATCGTAAGCACCTTTTAATAGGATCCGGGCCTGTTCTAAAATCTGTTCCATAAAAATCCTCCTACAAAAAGTTTTGTATGGCCTCTTAAAGCCTGTTTAAAATCTGAAGCTTTACTCAATTTTTCTCGAAAAATTGCGGATTCCAAAGGCAGAGCCTTTGGCCGCGTCCCGCAGGATGCGGAAGCTTTATCCTGAGAAGCGTATTTTTCGGGTGAATTGCTGCCCTTTAGGCGGCAAGAGGGGGCTTTTTACAAGAGAAAAAGCCCCCTGCAAAAGATTTTGAATAGGCTCTTACAGGAAAGAGGGTGGCCAAACCGGCCACCCTCTTTTTTGGTTAATCTTCGGAATTGCGCTCCGCTTCGGGGAGGGTCAAGTCAAACTTTTTATGTTTTTTAATCAGGACCGCCAGACTGCCAGCCGCGCCGATCATAATCAGGGCAGCGAACATACCGCCGAAGTTTGCGATAATCTTTACCCCATTGACCCCCACAGCGGCAATCATGATGTACCCCACGGCCATTGCGACAAAGCCCCAGATACATTTGAGCCAGATCGGTGCTTCCGGGTTGTCCGGGCTGATCCCCCGGGTAGAAATACCCGCCATGGCGATGGTATTGGAATTGCAGGCAGTAACGGTGGACAGGAACACCAGAAGGACAAACAGCGGAATGATGATCTTTCCACCTGGCAGGGCGGAGAGCATCTCATAAGGGACATTTTCGGTGCCCAGGTCGTAGGCGGCGCACAGGTCTGCCAGTCCGGATTTCTGTACCCACAGGGCTGTGCCGCTGACCAGGATCATCCAGATAGCGCTGATGCTGGCGCACACGCCCACATACATCCCCAGAACGGTTTTGACCTTCCGCCCATAGGCGATGCGGCCCATGAATGCGCCGGAAGTGGGGGCCCAGGCCATCCAGCTGAACCAGTAGAAGGTGGTCCACCACTGGGGCCACTGGCTGTCCTGAGAGGCGCCGGTGATCAGGATGCGTTCCAGAAAGGTGCCGGCAAAGCCGCCCAGAGCTTCAGTGGACAGATTCAGCAGGAAAGGCGCGTTGGAGACCAGCAGCAGGAAGATCAGGAAGATCGCGAAGCCGTAGACATTGATGTTGGAAACGTGCTTCATCGCTTTCTGGATGCCGGATACAGCGGTCGCTACGGTGACAGAGCCGAGAACGATGGCTACAACCAGCCACATCCGGACATCGGAAGGGATACCGGTGATCTTGGAGATACCGCCCGAGATGTTCATAAAGGCCTGCGCCACAGAGCCGGCCATACCGGCGCCGATGGCGAACAGGGTGACAGCGTCAATGATCTGCATCCAGCGGGGGGAATAAGCCCGCTCACTCAGCAGCGGGGACAGTTGGCAGGCGATGGAATAGGGCTTTTTTGCATTGTAGTACATAAAGCCAAATACGACCGCGGGAACCGCATAGATGCAGTAGGGGACGATGGTCCAGTGTAAAAACATGGTTTCCATCGAGAATTTCATCGCTTCCGCGCTCATAGGCTCCACACCGTAAAGCTCTGTGGGAGGATAGAGAAAGTGCGCAATCGGCTCCGCAGGCCCCCAGAACAGGACGCCGGCAGCCATTGTGGTGGTCAGGGCGATGGTGAACCATGCGAAGTTGGACAGTTCCGGTTTTGCGTCCTCGCCGCCGATACGCACATTGCCGAATTTGGAGAACCCTGCCCATACGCCGACTACCACAATAAACAGAGCCAGAATACTGGCCGCCCAGCCCAGATTCGCGATGATCCAGTTGTTGATATTGTTGATGACGCCGAGGAAAACGTCCTGGCTGATCAGGCTCAGCACCACAAAGGCCAGCAGGATGAGGAACGGCGGGAAAAAGGTCATGGTACGCAGCTTCATATTCTCCTGTTTGCTTTTCACATAAATTCCCCTCTCTCTTTTTAGTATTTCCTTATGCAAGGGGGCTTTTTCTCTTACAAAAAGCCCCCTCTTAGCTCTGACTGCAAGTCAGAGCCAATTCACCCCAAAAATGCGCTTCACAGGATAAAGTGTTCCGCCGCGTGCGCGCGGCGGCAGGGGCTCTGCCCCTCGACCCCGCAATTTTTTGAAAAAAATTGAGTAAAACTTTCGAACCTGTTTTCAAGCAATCCCTACTGTGCGGACAGAGGCAGATAATCCTCTGGGTGGCGGTCGGTGAGCACCGTATTGAACGCCCGTTCTTTTGCGACGCGGGACAGATCGACCTCGCCGTAAAGGATCGCTTCCTCTTCTACGCCGCAGGTGCACAGCAGCTCTCCCAGGGGGCTGCGCAGCTGGCTTTTACCGGCGAAAATCTCCTCGCCGGAAGGCCCGCAGCGGTTGACTGCCGCCATATAGACCAGATTGTCCAGGGCATTCGAGGCCAGGTCGATGTCCCACCATTCCTTGAAATAGTGGCTGGCGCGCCATGCGGCGGGGACAAGCACCACTTCTGCACCGGACAGGGCCAGCAGACGGGTGGTCTCGGGGAAACATACATCGTAACAGATCACAACGCCCAGCCGCCCCAGCTTTGTCTCGAATACGGGGTAGCGGGAGCCGCGGCGGAGATAGGTCCGCTCATCCCCTACCGGGTGGGTCTTGGCGTAGTGCCCGAGGAGCTCCCCTTGGTCGTCCAGCAGGAACGCGGCGTTTTCTATGCCATCCGGTGTGGAAAACAGAATAGGGGCGAGGATATGGACTTCCAGTTCTTTCGCCAAGGCGCGCATACGGGTCAGGCTGGGGCCGTCCTCCGGCTCTGCATAGCGCATCATATCCGGGATGCGGCTGCCGAAATACCCTACCTGAAAGACCTCGGGCAGGCAGATGAGTTTTGCGCCGTGGGCCGCGGCTTCCCGGACCAGGCCCTCCGCCTTGTCCAGGTTGGCTTGGACATCAAACAAGATGCAATCCATCTGGACCAGCGCCAATTTGTAACTTGTTAACATCTCACGCATTGCAACATCCCCTTTCAGGCCGCGGGGGCAGCCGGTCATTGTTTCAGCACCTCAGCTTCACCCGGGCGAAGTTCGTTCATTTTTTCCTTTCGGATACCAAACAGGACAGCACTGACCAAGAAGAGCGCCAGGGCAATCGCCGTTTCAATCAGCCCGGTCGCGATGCAGCCCATCGAAACCGCGAGGATGGGGGTAAGGGCGATGATAAAGACCTCAACGACCGACTGTAGTGTGTAAGCATATCCATAATCACTCAGGGTACCGCTCTTGGCTTCAGGATCCACAATGCGCAGCAGCGTGACACCGATCGCCACAACGCCGGTGGTCCAGCCAAACACGAAGATCGAGCGCTCAAACCAGAAATTGTGGAACAGCTTGCGGCCAACGACAAAGACCAGCACAAGAGAGGTGAGCGTGCCCAGCAGGCAGAGCAGGAGGATGGGTGCGGCAAATTCCATCACCACCGTGATCGAGATGGATGCAACGCCAAATCCCACCAGATAGTCGGTAACCATGCTGCCGATCCGCCCTTCCACATGCTCGTCCACGCTGTCGCGGAAAGGTGTATGGTTCAGGATCGTCTGGATGATGACGCCGAAAATCATAGTCAGGCACATGACAGGCAGTTCGATGCTGGGGAGATACTGCTTATACCAGTCATAAAACAGATAACCGGCCAGAGTAGCGATCAATGTCAGCGCCAGATGCCAGGCCAGAGGGTCCATCGACATGGGATTAATGGTCTCTTCGCCCATGGATGCGCGCTTGCCGGGGGGGACGATACCGGTGCGGCAGTCTTCGGGCAGGGATTCCGCCTTGTCGACCAGGCGGGTTGCCCCTTTTCGGGTGGCGTAATTGATGCAGGCGATACCGCCGAACAGCCCGGTCAGCAGACCGATGGTGGCAAAGGTCTGGCCGATGACCACGCCATCCTCCCGGCCCAGCAGGTTGTTCAGGGCGGTACCGATGGTGGAGGCATAACCGTGGCCTCCTAAATAGCCGGAGGGCATCAGCAGGGAAATCTCAATAAATACTTCAGGGAACAGAAGCATGACCAGTGCGCCGCCGATCAGCATAGCGATTCCAAAACAGAAAAATTCAGCACCCATGTTCACGCAGAAAGAGTCTCCCACCTGTTTAAACGTCTTCTTTGCGCCGGCCCCGCTTTTTTTGCCCAAAAACAGGCCGCCAAACAGTACGCATACCAGCATATAGGCATAGGAACCGATCCTGCCGCTCCAGGGAATGATGTTGAGGAACTGAGGTCCCAGCAGCAGCCCGAAGATACCGGCCAGGACCGATGCGGGGATATAGAACATTTGCAGAAACTTGATATTGGACCGCAAAAACTGGGCGATAATCAGCAGGAGAGACATGAAAGCAAAATCATACAGAAACGACATGTGCGTATAATCCATAAAAGACTCCTTTCTACAGCTGTATATACCTGAAACAAAGCCCTGCCCGGAATTTTGGGGAACGGGCAGGGCAAGAATGCAGTCAGATATGCGCCTTAAAGAAGGTATTCATGGCGGCGCAAAGGCCCTCCAGTTTGGGATCGCCGTCAAACATCCATTCGTTGTGCTTGCCCTCTACGTAGTACAGCGCTTTCGGTTCCTTGGCCAGCTTGTAGGCATCCTCGGCCTCCTCGCGGTCATGCAGCTCGTTGTACTTTCCGTGGCCGACAAAGACAGCACAGTCTGGAGCCAGCTTAGGCAGAATGTCCTGAACATTGAAGCGGACGAACGATTCGGCGATCACGGAGGACATGGGGGTGGGGAACGGCTCGGCATTGTTGTCAGAGACGATGGACGCCTCTACGCCGCCGTTCAGCTCCTTCAGGGTGTGATCCACATAGAAATCGCCGGATTCGTCGATGTTGGGATAGAACTCGTAGGGATGACGCAGGACAGGGTCGCCGGTAGAAACCCGCTTATATTTGTCCTCCTCCAGGGCGCGGAGCATCTTATAAAACTTGTCGTTCCCCATGCCCATGCGCATCCAACGGCGGCCGTCGGTGAAGGAATTCAGCGTAGCAACCGCTTTGACAGTCTTATCCCGGTAAGCAGCATTGACGCACACAGCGCCTCCTACGCCCCAGCCGATGAGCGCGATATGCTCCGCGTCCACCTCGGGCTGGTGTTTAAAGAAGGTGAGTGCGTTGTTGACGTCGTCCACCTCCATCTCCAGGGTGGTGTATTTGTCCATGCCACTGATGCCGCCGGAGGGCTTGAAACCCCGGTAATCAAAGCCCATGCACACATAGCCGTACTGGGTCATCTGACGGGCGAACATCGCGGGGTAGACCTTGTTTACGCCGGTCCAGCCGGAGTTTGCGATGATGCCGGGGCGCTTCTCCCCTTCCTTGTAGTCGTCGGGAAGGTAGATGGTTCCTACCATACGGGTCCCCTCGCTGTAGAAAATGACTTCTCTCTGTTTCATAAGATAGACATCCTTTCTAAAAATAATGATTTTGGACAAGCGGTGCATGATGTTTTGTTGAAATACAAGTACATTGTACTCCAAATAAGGAATAAATCAACCCTATTTTTGAAAATAAAAAATATTTGTTCCTTTAAACAAATTAAACATGTTATTTTTGTTCCATATGACTGCAAAAAGGATCAAATATTCTTATTTTACGTCAAACATAGACCACCGTTCAAATGGTGGGGAACAGAAGCAGGTTTGACCTTGACGCTGCGACAGAAACACAGGTATAATAGACATGGACCGACCAAAACGGATACGCAGGTGATGATGATGCAGGAAAATATCATTGATGAGATCGCAAAAATCAAAGACGTCTTACCCAAAAAGCAGCAGAAATTATGCCATTACCTGGTGATGAACTATGAGCAGGTAGGGGTGATGACCGTTGCCGAGCTGGCCGAAGCGGCTGGGGTTGGAACCACTACGGTGATGCGTTTGGTTCAAACGCTGGATTACCCCAGCTTCAGTGCATTTAAAAAAGATCTGCTGAATGCAGCGTTGATGCGTACGACCACCTCCTACCGGGGGTTAAAGCAGAGTTTTAATGACCCTGCCGGAAATGCCGCCGGCGATTGTTTCAGCGCAGTGATGTCGGACGGGATCTGTATGCTCGAAAATTTGGGAACACCATCCAACCGGCAGCAGTTTGACCGGATTCTCCAGATGCTGCTGGGGGCCCGGAGAATATGCCCTTTGGGGCTGCGCTCCAGCCGGCCGCTGGCGCTCTATTTTGAGTATGCAGTGAATAGCTTTTATCCCCATGTCATGCAGCTTGCCCACGATTTGGATTATGTCTACGACAGGGTCTCTCTCTATTTGGAGCCTGGGGATGTGCTGCTGGTTATCTCGATATGGCCCTGTACCAAAAAGACCATCGACGTGGCCCAAATGTGCCATGACCGGGGGATATCAATCGCGTTGATCACCAACACCAGCTTGAATCCGATTACGAAATTTGCCGACGCAGTCATTGACACCAATTCTGTCAACCATATTAGCGGGGACACAGTGATCTTAGCTGTGCTGGAAGCCCTTGTCGCTGAGATGGGCCGCAGGACCGCGCCGCAGTCTACCGAAAATATTGAGCGGATCGAGCGTATTCTGACAGATCATAACGTCGTTTTGAAAGAGTACTGACAAAGAAAAAGAGAGGGGCTCTGGAACGGCAAGTTCCAGAGCCCCTCTCTGTGTCAGTCGATTTACGCTTCCAACTTTTCCTGTTTCTTTTCTGCGGTATTTTTTATGGCATTTAGGGGGTACATTTTCCCCTTATCAGCAGATATTCTTTGCATGTTTGCTGTATCTTGCGGTTGATTTTTTCTCGTTGGCTCCCCCTTTACGGGAGCCTTTACGTTACTTTGCTACCCTGCCCGAACATCAAGAAAGGGTGAGCCAAGTAAAAGCAGCAATAAGAGGTTATCAGCAACAGCGCTGCGGTGCCATTTACATCACTTTTTCGATCAAGTCCTCCACCTCGCAGCACAGGGTTTTTGCCAGCATTACCAGATATTCGGCTTGTGCTTTATTGATGTTCTTCTGCCGCTGTTCGTACTGCTGAATGGTGCGAAGCGGCACACCAGACTGCTCCGCCAGTTCCCTTTGGCTGAGTCCTGTATTTTGCCGAAACAGTTTTAGATTTGTTTCAGGGTTTGAGGTACGGTACAGCTCGTTCATCTTGTCGCAGAACTGCCGGATATCCATTTCGTGATAGGGGGAATACAGACCCATAACGATCTTGATCGGGATGTGGCGGATAATATCCGCAAAATAAAGTGCGGTCTCCCATTGGTAGTAGGCCAGCGACCAGCCTGTCCAAAATTCCTCACTGCGGTCGATGGGATACCGAGGCTCAATGCGGTCTGCGTGTATTCCGGATAATGTTAGAACCGTATAAGCAAGCTCCACGCCGGATAGCCCTGTGATCACAGAGTAGTCGCCTTTCTCAAAACGTGTAGCCACGCCGGACGAGAGAAACAGGTCGAAAAACTCCGAGATATCATATTGAAGGCTGTACACCGCAAAGTCCAGCATCCGGCCAAGGGCAGATTGCGCTTTGGACAGATAGACCTTATCGTAAGCGTGGATCACCAGGTATCATCTCCTCATCTATGATTTGCATAATATACAAATCGCCGCGCTGTCGTCTGCCGCGCTCCGCACTAAAGTATTCCCGGCGGGCGGACTTATCACGCAGTATTTTCTTTGCATACCATTCTTTGCTTTCTGCAACTTCATAGCCTGTAAATTGAATCCGTTCAAATGCCTGCCTGCTTTTCAGGACGAATTGCTGGCCAAGTTTGCCTAAGTGCATAGCGTTGTTGAGCTGGCGATAGGAAATGGTCCCATTGATAAAGTCCTGCGCAAAGGAAAAGTAACTGTCATCTGCGCGATAGCCGATGATAGCATCACAGCTCTGGTAGTCCACAGAAAAATTCGTGCGAATATAATCCTTGGCTTCCAGCGCCAGGCCAGAGGGAACATCAAACTCCCGGTTTTCCAGCAAGACTGCCAGCCAATGCAGGAGGCAGAACGCTGTCCCGTTAAGATCAAGAACCGATAACCCATCGCAATCCAGTTCATAGCAGTTGGCATATCCATTTTGATTGACAGAAGCTCCCCACTCTTTTGCCATCTGTAGGCTGTCGGTACAGTAAAAGCCCAAGCCATAGTCATTATAAGGTTTCCCATATCCAAATTTCGGTTTGTCAATAATCGTGTTGGAGCCATGGTAAAGGTTTCTGATCATAGGGGCGATCCTCCTTCCTCCAATATATTATACTTCTTTAGGAGTATAATAGTCAACTGCGCTTACCGAAGTAAAAATTTTGGCGAGACAGGTGAAGCCCCTGCCGCGCCGTCTTTTCTTACAGGTTGCGCTGTACCGCAGAAATGGTATGATAGGACCATGACGAATCGAAACGGAGGTTTTGGAGGATGGAATATCGTACATCGACAGTGGAGAAAATCAGGGAGTTTTCGAGATATTTGCGGGAAGAGGAGCGGGAAACGGCGACCATTGACAAATATTCACGGGATGTAAAGGATTTCTTCATATGGCTGAAAGACCGGGAAATAAGCAGGGAACGTATGGGGGAATGGAGGGGATATCTCCTGCAAGCAGG
>NZ_KE159675.1:52043-55023 GCF_000403395.2 Anaerotruncus sp. G3(2012)
ATTTTACCACGTTCTTTTCTCCTTGTGAATACAGGTTCTAAAATATATCACAGCGGAAGCAATCCGGGCAGGACGTACAGAAATTGCTCTAAAAGGAAAGATTCGCACGATTCTGCTCCCAGGGAAGCTCTGCCGGAAGCTGAAAAAATACGCTGGAAAAAGAAAAATCGTCTCCGGAGAGGTATTCCTCACCAGAAACGGAAAAGGGTTGAGCCGCCGGCAGATCTGGGCGGAGATGAAGTCGCTCTGCGAAAAGGCGGGGGTTGCACCTTCCAAGGTCTTTCCGCACAACCTGCGGCACCTGTTTGCCCAAACCTTCTATCGGGTTTGCCGGGATGTGGCAAAGCTGGCGGATGTGTTGGGCCATTCCAGTATTGAAACAACCCGGCTCTATCTCATCTCCACCGAAGCGGAGCATGTCCGACAGATGGAACGGATGGGTTTGATCTGTTAGAACCCGTATTCACAACCATTCGACACCGTCTGAGCGGGTCTTTTGCCGGCCTGGCGCGTTGAAAAATCTTGCAATACACAAAGTATTGTCTGGGTTTTTTCGCCTTGCAGGGCAGCAAAATCCCTCGCCCATCCGGCATCCTCTAATTATGAATACAGGTTCTAAGAAAATGCAACAGAATTAATAGATTGAGATTCACTGCATGAAGGGGCGCTGTCTTTCAGCGCTCCAAAACAGAAAAAAGCCGCACCCAAAGGTGCGGCCTGAAGAAGGAAGGCAAACAAATATATGCCGGAGAAAGAACGCTTTGTCCGGCGTTATCTGTCGCGCAGAAAAACAGCTTTTCCACTTGTCATATCAAGGTTTTTATGCTATGATAACCATGATCTTCGATCATTTATCGTGGGAGTCGCTTTTTTTCGCCCCTGTTTTGAAACAGGTTATTAATTTTGTGATGAATGTTTGGAAGGAGGAAGCAGCGTGCCCCAGACGAGGCAGCATATACAGGGAGAGCGCCCGACGCATCAGCATAGAAGGATGGAAACAGGAGTTCTATTGACGCAGGAAAGCATAGAGCAGTTCTTGGATGCCTGCCAAAGCAGGGGCCGTGTGGAAGGGACGCTGCAATGGTACCGGAGGGGACTGAACCGTCTCTATCAGGCGCTGCCGGAGGATAAGTTTATCCGTCAGGGTGCGCTGGAACGGTGGCGGGAAGAGTTGGTGGAAATGGAGTACACGCCAGGTACCGTCAATATGTTCCTGTCGATTGCGAACTCCTATCTGGACTTTGTAGGGCATCGGGAGTGTCAGCTGGCAAGCCAGCTGAAGCCGAAAAGCAGTCTCCAGCCAGAGCTGACCCGCGACGCGGATGATACTAGAATACTTGGATTGGCCTTTGAGTCTATGGTGATCGGTGAAAAACAGGTAACAGATAAGGAGTCGGAAATACTTTCTCGGAATTATTCCGTTGGGGATAAAATCGTTTTCACAGAAGAAAGTAACGGAACAAGATATTTCTCCTCAGGGGTTTCCTATATTGAAACGGATTCCGCATGGTCCTCAGGAAAAGCTGGCCAAATCATTTTGGCTATGGGCGATTTTTCTGGCGCTTTAATGGGAGAATTTGAATTAAAGGATATCTATGCAGGGCCACAAAAGCTGATTGTTCGTTCTAACGGACAAATCCTTTATGATGCGGAGATCACTTCTGTGGAGGAACCAGTTAAATTTACAATCCCGGAAGAGTGCGTCAAAAATGGACAGTTGATACTGGACATGGAGTATCCGAATGCAGTTTCTCCGTCAAGCCGTCATGAGAGTACAGACAACCGTGAGTTAGCATTACGCTTTTCGTCAATCTATTTTTACGAAGATAGATAGAAGTGAGAGGTTTTTTAAAATTCTATAGGTCAGAATGGTTGAACAAATAGAACGGGCCCGTTCTATTCATAGCTCTGATTCTAAATTCAGAGCTATGAATCTTTCTGATCTTGAATGGAACGTATCCTTTTTGGTTGAAGAGGACAAGAAACTGAAAGGAAAAAGAAGATGGTAAAGTTTAAAGAGTGGCTGATCAAAAATATGACAGTACTGATAGCAGGGACCATAGGAGCATTTGTCTTTATAACAATATATGGAACGAAAATATTAAATCCTTGTTATACAGATTGGCTGATGAGCGGGGGAGATCTGTCACAGCATTATCTGGGATGGAAGATGTATCGGAACGGAGATTGGACATTCCCTATTGGTTTGACAGATCAACTTGCGTATCCGCATTACACTTCGGTTATATTTACAGATTCGATCCCTGTTTTTGCAGTTTTCTTTAAACTAATTTCTCCAATACTTCCAAATGATTTTCAGTATTTTGGATTCTGGGGGATCTTCTGCTTTATTTTGCAGGGAATGCTGTCCGCGAAAATTCTGCAAAAATTTTTGCGGAAGAAGTCGTTTATCTTGTTGGGAACAGCTTTTTTTATTTTAAGCCCTATCCATATTTGGAGAATGTTTGCCCATACAGCTTTGGCGGCTCATTGGCTGATTTTGCTGGCTATTTATCCCATCGTATATTATGAAGAAAAATTTTATAAAAGTAAAAATGCAGTTCTAATATATGGGCTGTTAGGAATTCTTTGCAGCTCGATACATCTCTATTTTATGCCAATAGTCGGAATGGTTTTGTGCGGTTTTCTTTTGGTCAGCATGGTAAAATCCAAAAAAATTTTTGAAAGCCTGCTTCCCTTGTTTTCATTCCTGTCGATGGGGATTATCACAGTTTATCTGCTGGGTGGATTTGCTTCGCATGCGTCTGCTGGTGGATTAGGGCATTACAGCTTTAATCTTAGAAGCTGTATTCATAAGCGTTTAAGCAAGGTATGGAAATGAGAAATTTTGACGATAGTCTCAGCAGATGAGACGGATATCTCATAATCTTTACTGAGACGTCTGGAATGATTGAGCCAGGAGAGGGTGCGTTCAACTACCCAGCGCCAAGGGAGTCTTTCCCATTGGTGGGGCTTGATT
>NZ_KE159675.1:55713-102340 GCF_000403395.2 Anaerotruncus sp. G3(2012)
TTGCACCCCGAATCTACCAAATACAGCACAGCATCCGTCAATTCCCTCTTGCTCCACGTGCAGTTGCGCATCTCGGCATATAGTGGGGCGATCTCCTCCCACTGCTCATCTGTCAAGTCGCTAGGGTACGACTCCCGTCCTTTTTCTTCCATATCTCTATTTTACCACGTTCTTTTCTCCTTGTGAATACAGGTTCTTAATAGCTTCTTTAATCCAATGGGATGGTCAATCTTTTTAAAAGATTTAAAAACTTATACAACGGGACAATATGAAGGATTTGCGTATTTAGGCTTAGGAGTTCTGTTTCTGCTTTTTGTAACGCTGCTCCATGCAGTCAGTGAGATTCATTTCTCATCTGTCAAGCTCAATAAAGAGATGGCAGCTGGGCAGATTGAAAAGATCGCGTACACTTTAATTGTACTACTGTCTTTGATGGCGGCGGTTTCCCCGACGATTTCTTTTGGAGAGCATCTGTTGGCCAAGGTTCCGATTCCCGCTGCAATAGAAAAAATTTGGAGTATTTTCAGAGCTTCGGGCAGATTGGTCTGGCCTGCGGTATATTTTCTTGTCCTGTTTGCAATCTGTGGGGATCGGGTTTTTGTGGACCGATGCAGTACGCTGCCTGCCAACCAGCCTGAGAAACTGGGGAGACGGATTGATTTGAAACTATTGATACTGGCGTTCTGCATTTTATTACAGGTGATAGATCTGAGCGACAGGTTCAAAAGTATCCATAACCGTTTTGCAACAGAGGTCCAATATCAAAGCATGCTGAGCGACCCCTTTTGGGAAGAGGCGATGAAAGAAGAGAAGATAGAACATTTTATTTTTACCAAGCCCGGGGATCAAGCGCTTCTCTACTCGATCACGGAACTGGCGTCGAATCATCAGATAGACATTGGAGATTTTTATTTTGCCAGGGGCATAAAAAATGGAACGATCCAAGAGACTTTAAACGAAGCATGGAGCAATCCAAGGGATGATAATCTGTATCTGTTCACACAGAAAGAGGAACGATTGCGGGCCGCGCGTTTTAAAGGGAATCTGTATCATGCGGATGATATTTTTATAGGGTATACTGGTGAATTAAACGCTCAAAAAATGACAGAACAGGAGGTCCGTGATCTTCTGTTTATAGATGTTACCTTTCAGGATAAGAAGTATATGAAAGGTGATGGCGAGGACAAGGACGGAATCCGATATCTGGAACCAGGAGGGCTTTCTTATGGCCCTTATGTAGCTGCACCAAAAGGCATCTACAAGGTAACTGTCCTTGGAAAAGGGCTGCAAAGCGCAAATGTCTTTTGCCATTACAATAATGGCTCCACACCAATAGATATCTATAATCTGAAGCAAAGTAATGAGAGAATAGAGTTTGAATTGAATGCAGTGGAAGATATCCCAAACCTGGAGGTATTGATTCAAAACAGGTCAGATTCGCAGATACAGATTGAGAATATCTGGATTACAGTCTGGGATGACGATAGGCGGGAGGTGGAATAATTGAACACAGTATCTCTTGTAGTGCCCTGCTATAATGAAGAAAAAGCGCTCCCGTTTTTTTACAAAGAGATTTGTAAAATAGCAGATCAAATGCAGGATTCTCAATTTGAGCTGATCTTTGTTGATGACGGCTCAAGAGATCGGACATTGGAAATCTGCAAAGAGTTAAAGCTTTTGGATGGGCGGGTGCATTATCTTTCTTTTTCAAGAAATTTTGGAAAGGAAGCAGCACTTTATGCAGGATTAAAAGCTGCGGCAGGGGACTATATCGCGGTAATGGATGCTGACCTGCAGGATCCGCCGGAGCTGCTGAAGGACATGCTCTTTATCCTGCAAAATGACAATCAGATAGATTGTGTAGCAACCCGCCGCACCACCCGAAAAGGGGAACCGCCCATTCGCTCCTTTTTTGCGAAAAGTTTCTATAAACTCATCAATAAAATCTCAAAGGCAGAGATTATGGATGGGGCGCGTGATTTCCGGATGATGACCCGCCAGGTAGTGGATGCGGTTTTGTCTATGGGGGAGTATAACCGGTTTTCCAAAGGAATTTTTGGTTGGATCGGGTTCCGCACAAAATGGTTGGATTATGTGAATGTGGAACGGGTGGCAGGTGAAACCAAATGGTCCTTTTGGAAACTGTTTCTGTATGCGATTGATGGTATCATAGCCTTTTCGACAATGCCTTTGGTAATAGCGTCTCTATCTGGTATCTTATTTTGTATAACGGCTATCCTGATGGCAGTTTATTTTGCGGTAAAGACAGTTTTATATGGGGACCCTGTGGCAGGTTTTCCAACCTTAATTTGCCTAATTTTGCTGATTGGGGGAATCCAGCTTTTCTGTATCGGTATTTTGGGCCAATACTTATCGAAAACTTACTTGGAAGCAAAGAAAAGACCGATCTATATTGTAAAAGAAACCGATAGAATGGAAGGTCAGAATTGAAAAGATTACGCTCTCTGTTTGACATAAGATTTTGGAAATTTCTTCTGGTAGGAATCGTTAATACAATCGTGGGCATGGCGATTATGTTTGGACTATATAACTTAGCAGGTATGGGCTATTGGTTCTCCTCAGCGGCCAATTACGTGGTAGGAAGCATAGTGAGTTTCTTTCTCAACAAATATTTCACCTTCCAGAATAAAGGGTGGTCCTGGAATCAGGTATGGAAATTTGCTGTAAGCGTAGGAGCCTGCTATATCATTGCCTATGGAATAGCCAAGCCGTTGACGATCTGTCTCTTAGTTGGACAAAGCATCAAAATGCAGGAAAATACAGCCATGCTGGTAGGAATGTGCCTATATACGGGACTCAATTATTTAGGGCAGAGGTTCTTTGCTTTCCGCCAAGGGTAGGCAGAGCTCGCATCCAAAAATGCAAGAGACATCCTTGGATGAGCATTGACAGGAAGAATCGAATCAATAATGACAAAAAAGTTCGAACTTTTTTGTCTCTCCTTAACTAGGAGAGACAAAAAAGTTCGAACTTTTTTGTCTCTCCTTAACTAGGAGAGACAAAGGAACTTGATTGCGAACGATTCCTCTCCACACCAGAAATTTTTGTAGATTATACCCGGTCAGATATATCCCTAACAAGGGGCAACCTTTTGTTTAATAGCTTGTGAGAGGGGATCGTTCTTTATGAGTATTGTATCTTTACATTTCTTTATATTTACGGGAGTTATCCTTACACTTTATTGGATTTGTGTTCCAAAGTGGCGTTGGATTGTTCTTTTTATAGCGACAAGCTATTTCCTGTTTCTGAATACATACCGTAACATTGCAGCTTGCGCCATCTTTGTAATGGATGTGCTTACCGTCTGGCTGGCAGCACTGTGTTTAAAGAAAAATCTGCAAGAACAGACAAAAAAGAGGATACTATTTTTCACATTGTTTTTTGTTGTGGCAGTGTTAATCCTATATAAAGAGCTCTCCTTTTTTATTAACAATATCAATAGCATAGGGAGGATTGCAGGTATTGACTATGGTTTAAGACTTCCGAAATGGGTAGCCCCCTTTGGAATCAGTTATTTTACCCTCATTCTGATCGGTTATCTATTGGATGTTTATTGGGGGACAATCGAGACGCCGCAGAAAAATCCGTTGAAAATGATCCTGTTTGCAGGATATTTTCCCCAGCTCACTTCTGGCCCATTTTCACGTTACAACGATATTGCAGGAAGCCTGTTCGGGAATGCCAGCTGGAATCTGAAGCGGGTCCAATTTGGTATCCAGCGCTTTTTGTGGGGGTTGTTCAAAAAGTTGGTGATAGCGGAACGTCTAGCGGTAGCTGTTTCAACAATTTATGATTCGAAACCGCTGCCGCTGCAGGAGGATACCTATGTCGGACTCATGGTGGTAATCGGTGCATTTGTTTATGTCGCACAGCTCTACACTGATTTTAGTGGTTGCATGGATATTGTGATTGGGATTTCAGAAATGTTTGGGATACCGCTTGCAGAAAACTTTTGTCGTCCCTTCAGTTCGACAAGTCTCTCTGAAATCTGGCGGCGTTGGCATATGACACTAGGCTTTTGGCTGAAAGATTATGTCCTTTATCCGGTTTTGAAATCAGGCTGGATGAACCGTGTGCGCAAGTTCTGCAAAAAGAAGTGGGGAAAATCCGCTTCAAGGGACATCCCCACTTATATCGGCATGTTTATTACATGGTTCTGCGTCGGATTTTGGCATGGCGGGTCTTGGAAGTATATTTTCAGCAGCGGCCTGTTCTTTTTCGTTATGATCGTTGGAGGGTTACTGCTTCAACCGGTTTTCCATAAACTAATTACTCTGTTGAAGATCAATACAGACACATGGTCCTGGGTATTTTTTCAGCGGATGCGCTCATTTTGCCTGTTCTCCATTTCGGTTTCGTTTGGCAGACGGGCAGACCTCCTCGATGGGTTGCGGGCATGGAAGACAGTGTTCACCAACTGGAATCCATGGGTATTGTTTGACGATACCATCTTTCGCTTGGGTCTGGATCGGAAAGATTTTGACGTTTGTGTAGTGGGCCTGATTGTAGTATTGATCGTTTCTATGCTGCAAAATAGATATGGAAGCGTCCGGGAGCTGGTTGCCAGACAAAATCTACTATTCCGATGGGCAGCCTATTTGGTGCTGTTCTTTTCAGTGCTGATTCTGGGCTGTTACGGACCGGGCTATAATCCGGCAGATTTCATTTATGGAGGCTTTTAAAGGATGTGGGTGAAACGCAACACGTTTTTACAGGGAATCAAAGTGGTGGCATTTTTGGTGGTGTTGGTTATTTTGTGGGATATTGTGAATGCAATATTTGTAAACGGACCCGATAGTCACAAATATTTGTTCAAAAATTTTTATGAAGCACCTGCCGACGAGGTCGATGTTGTTTACATGGGAGCAAGTTCAACATGCTGGAATTGGAATCCGGTGGTAGCATACCACGAAAATGGAGTGGCATCACAGATGATGGGGTCTGAGCGGCTTGCTCCTGATGCGTTGCCCTATTTGATTAAAGAGGCCAGACAGAAAGATCCAAAACTATATATCGTAGATGCACAGCGGCTGGTAGGTACCTCAAATGACTTTATAGGGGCACAAGGAGCGATTACAAATCTGAGGATTTCCAAAAACAAAATGGATGCTATGAAGGATATTCTTGAGGAATATACAGATGAGGAGAAACTTTGGGGGTACTTCCCGATTGCTTATTTCCATAACAGATGGAAAAGTTTGGGGTATAAAGATTTCAAACCTGCGGATTATGATTTTCTGGGCTATTCGATGCGTGCAGTCGCGGGGACTGCCCTGCCGCAAGGGAAAGAACAGCTGGATGCTGAACCGAGAACATTGAATGGCTGGCAGCTGGAAAATCTTAACAAGGTATTGCGCGTTTGCAGTCAGCTGGACGGTCAAGTACTTTTTGTGATAGCGCCTAACAATGATGGAAATGCAGGGTATTACAGATACATACAGGATGTGGTTACGAAAGCAGGATTTGATTATATCAATGCAACGGGCTATTTAGAAGAAATGGGAATCGAGATTGGAGATATGAGAGATATTTCTCATCTCACTATGTACGGCGCAGAAAAATACACGACCTGGCTCAGTGGGGTGGTAGCAGAGAAGTACAACCTGCCCGACCGTCGGGAACAGGCGAACTACAAATCCGCAGCACTCTACGAGTCGGAATACGAGGATTATCTTGAAAACAAGGTCAATCATGGCGTCATGCTGGGGAAGTATCTGGAGAGCATCACCGAGACCCGGTATTCGGTCCTGATTGCGGCGCGGGATGAGGCATCAGCGGGTCTGAACAATGAAATTGTAGAACGGCTGCGCAAGCTGGGGTTACGGACAACCCCCGCGGGAGGCTATCGCAGTGCCTATCTCGGGGTGGTGGATCATGGAAACCTGCTGTTGGAGCAGGTGGGCGAACCGGAGGGCACAGAACCCTTGCAGGCGTCCGGGGCACTCGCAGACGGGACACCTTTTATCCTGCAAAGCGGTGGAAATCAGTCTAGCAACCATGCTTCCATCATCGTAGATGGCGTTGAATATGCGGTCAACTCGCGCGGCCTGAACATCGTGGTATACGATAATTTTGCGCACAAGGTAATTGACAGCGTTGCATTCGATACCTTTGACCAATCACTCGCGGCAACGCGCGGGATTCCCAACCTGCCTGAGCTGAAGATTTCCGCTGAGGAGGTTTCTGCGCCCAAGGTGACCGGGACAAGCCGCGTAGAGGGGATTGAGATCCCGAATGGGCAGAAGGCGAGGGTTCGGTTCGATGACGTACAGCACGGGAAAACCCTATACCTCTCCCTGGACGCAAACGACATCTATAACATCCTGCTTTGCAGGGGCGAGCGCGTATATGCGCTCTATACGGTTTGGCAGGAGCCGGAGCAAAACAATCTCCGTTCGACCCAGATTGAACTTTCGGATGGAGATGCGGCGGCTGGTTTTGACAGCCTGATGATCGTCCCCGTCAAGGGCGACGGAAAATACAGCGTTGGACATATTATCGTTTTATAAATTGAAAGGCAGGGAAAAT
Source organism: Anaerotruncus sp. G3(2012) (assembly GCF_000403395.2). Classification (GTDB taxonomy): domain Bacteria; phylum Bacillota; class Clostridia; order Oscillospirales; family Ruminococcaceae; genus Anaerotruncus. The sequence continues at coordinate 62,263 of NZ_KE159675.1, forward strand.
TTCTATGCAGGAAAAATTCACCCCTCCATTTTCGGGAGAGCTGCTTTCCAAGCGGAAGAAGCTTCGAAGGGAGCTGCTTGAAAGCGGCGCAGATTTTATTGACAAACGCATCGCAATCCTTGGAGGATCGACGACCCACGACATCAAGGACGCACTGGAGCTGTTTCTGCTTCATCACGGCATCCGCTGCACCTTTTACGAGAGCGAGTATGCGCAGTACTGGCAGGACGCCATGTTCCCCAACCCGGAGCTGGAAGCGTTCCGTCCGGACATCATCTATATACATACCTCCAACCGGAATATCTCCCGGTATCCGCTCCTTTCGGAGTGTGCGGAGGAGGTGGACGCACTTCTGGAAGCAGAATTTGCTAAATTTTCCGGCATGTGGGACCGTCTGCGCCAGGTTTACGCCTGCCCGGTGATCCAGAACAATTTTGAATATCCGTTTTGGAGGCTGCTCGGGAACCGGGACGCGGCCGATTTTCACGGGCGGGTCCACTTCCTGACCCGTCTGAACCTCCGCTTTGCACAGTATTCGCAGGAGAACGACAGCTTTTTCATCAACGACGTCAACTACCTTTCCGCCAGCTACGGCCTGGAACAGTGGAGCGATCCGTTCTACTGGCACATGTATAAATATGCGCTTGCCCTGCCCGCGATCCCTTATCTGGCGCACAGCGTAGCCAATATCATCAAGTCCCTTTACGGGAAAAACAAGAAGGCATTCGCCCTCGATCTGGACAATACCCTCTGGGGCGGGATCGTCGGGGACGACGGTGCGGAAAATTTGCAGGTTGGGCAGGAAACCTCGATGGGCCAGGTCTACAGCGAATTTCAGGAGTATATCAAGGCGCATAAACAGCTGGGCGTCATCCTGAATGTGGTGAGCAAGAACGAGACTGAAAATGCGATGGCCGGTCTGAACCGCCCGGACATGACCCTCAAGCCGGATGACTTCATCATGATTAAGGCGAACTGGGAGCCAAAATCACAGAATATCATCGACATTGCACATACCCTTTCACTGTTGCCCGAGAGCTTTGTATTCGTAGACGACAACCCTGCTGAACGGGAGATCGTCCGGCAGCAGATTCCGAACGCGGCTGTCCCTGAGATCGGGGAACAGCCGGAACGCTACATCCGGGCGATCGATCGGATGGGATATTTCGAGGTGACGCAGCTTTCCGGTGACGACGCTGCCCGCAACGAGATGTATCAGCAGAACGCCGCCCGGTCACGGGCAGAGGTGTCGTTCGCCGATTACGGGGAATATCTCCAGTCGCTCGGGATGCAGGCCGAAATACAGGCATTTGCTCCCATGTATCTTTCCCGGATCGCCCAGCTTACCAATAAGTCCAACCAGTTCAACCTGACTACCCGGCGGTTCACACAGGCCGAGATCGAAGCGGTCGCGCAGGATGACCGGTACATCACCTTGTACGGAAAACTGGTGGACCGGTTCGGTGACAATGGGGTGGTATCGGTTGCGATCGGGGAAATCCTCCAGAAGCCGGAGGGCAGTCTCTGCGATATCACCCTCTGGCTGATGAGCTGCCGGGTACTCAAACGGGATATGGAATTCGCCATGATGGACGAGCTGGTCCGGCAGTGCCAGACACGCGGAATCTCTCGGATCGTGGGGCACTACTATCCAACGGCAAAGAATGCAATGGTAAAGGATTTTTATACAGCGGAGGGATTTACACTGGACTGTGAGGATGAACAGGGGAACCGGTCCTATCATCTGGACATCCCCTCAGACTATCCGCCAAAAAACCGGTATATTGCGGTCAATCATGCGGGAGAAGCATGTGGATCGGTCACATCAATACTTTCTAAGGAGGAAACAATAAATGACAAGAGAGATCGTGTATGAGAGAATCAACAAGGTATTCCGGGACGTCTTTGACGATGAAAGCATCCTGGTGGAGGATCAGACCACCGCTGACGACATCGAGGACTGGGACAGTCTGGAACACATCAATCTTATTGTTGCATTTGAAGAGGAGTTTGGTATGAAGTTCGCGATGAACGAAGTGACGGGTATGGCGAATGTGGGAGAAGCGGTAGATATCATCCTTGCGAGGGCGACCAAGTGAATACGTTTACCTATGATGAAATTACGGTTGGACAGAAAATTACCTTTCAGGCGGGGATCACACCGGAACATATGGAGATGTTCCGCGCGATTACCGGGGACCAGAATCCCCTGCATACCGATCCCGCATTTGCTCGCGGCAAAGGCCAGCCCGGCCGGGTAGTCTACGGAATGCTCACCGCGGCCTTCCTTTCCACGGTCGCGGGAGTCTACCTTCCGGGGGAACGCAGCCTGATCCACGAGGTAAACGTAAAATTTGTAAAGCCGTTGCTGTTATATAACAGCGGTGACCTCAGCATTACTGCTGAGGTCACCGAAAAACATGATCTGTTCCGCCAGCTCACACTGAAAGTCTCGGTTGTGGATGCGAAGGGCATAAAAGTACTACGTGCAGTGATGAAGGTAGGTGTTTCAGAATGAGCAGGATTTTATGCGTTTCAGGCGCGTCCAGTGATGTGGGATGTTGCCTAATCCGGGCAGTGGCGGAAAATTACGACAGGATCGTGTGCCACTACAACAGAAGCATGGAACCGATGAGGGAATTACAGGAGCAGTTCGGGGAGAAGATCGTCCCTATCCAAGCGGATTTCTCAGACGAGACTTCTACCGTACGGTTTGCGCGGACAGTCGTAGAAAGCGGCCTTGCACCGCAGCATTTTGTGCATTTGGCAGCATCTTCTTTTGTTAATGTAAAATTCGGAAAAACTGACTGGAAATCGTTTGAACGGGAGATTGGGATTGATTTCCGTTCGGCAGTGATTTTATCACAGACATTTGCGCCGCTGATGGTAAAACAGAAATACGGAAAGATCATCTATATGCTTTCCTCCATGATCGTACAAAAACCAGAAAAGCCGTTTTCTACCGCCTATACCTGCACCAAGCATGCCCTGTTTGGATTGATGAAAAGCTTGGCTGCCGAGTACGCCGGCAAGCACGTGACGGTAAATGCCGTATCCCCTTCGGTGATTGACACCAAGTTCCTCCGGATTCCCGGTCTGGTCAAGCAGATGAACATTGAGTCCAGCCCGATCAAGCGCCTGCTGACACCTGAGGACGTAGTCCCAACCTTTGCGTTCCTGCTCTCCCCCGGTGCTGATACGATTACCGGACAGAATATCCCTGTCACAGCAGGAAATTGACAAGCCATATGCCATATTCCGTCTGGGCTTGGTTTGCTGCCAGGAGGTATTGGGGAAGAGCCTCTAAACCTTTCCAATACGAACAGGATTTGTTGGCTTGGATTCGGACATATATCAGATCAGCTTGTAATAAGGCCAGCGCCCAATTTATGGGTACTGGCTTTTATTATCTTATTTCTCAGTGGATTCTCAACTCAAACATTCGGTTTTTCGGCAAATTGGGCATAAATATTTCCTTTTCATAAAATTGAAAAAGGAAAAGTTGATAGAGTCCGGTATATTAGATGTTACATAATCAGTAGTATTGATGTGGCTGGAAAAGCGGAGGTAAAATCAACTTAATAGGTGAAGTAACAACTATAAGATTTTTTGAAAATGAATTGACAATCGGAGAAGGAATTTTTATACTAGATAAGATTGGGCGCTGGATTGGATAAAATCATAAAAAATAGAATTGCAGGAACCATGATATTGGGCGCTGTAAGATTGTGTATTTTATTTCAACTCCCAGTCCGACTATTAGATAAAGGAGTAAGTTTGATGGCCAGTAAACCAAACACAAAAGAAAGAAGACATAAGCAGCAAAGCATTACCAGAAAAATTATCATAAAAATGGCGATTCTGATCGTTGTTTTGTTCGGACTCAGCGTCATCATAGCAGCCCTTTTATCCAGCCGATCTTTGAAGAAGGTCACAAACGAAAAATTAGTCCTGACAGCGTACGAGAATGCCTATACGCTTTCCAACAATATCGAGAGCTCTTATTCACAAACCCTTGGTTTTGCCGGGTCTCTGCGGAATATTTCGGCGTTGCCGCCAGCGTTCCAACGGCAGGCAATCGATAACGCGTTAGTGGGTATTTTGCAGCAAAACGACAAATTTACAACAGCATTTGCCTATTTCGAGCAAAATACAATCGCTGACGCCCAAGGAAAAACCTATCAGGAAACCGGCAGGGATATCGCCTATGAAGCTGTGGTCTACCCTGACGAAGCAAAAACAGGCTTTGTGTTTGAAAAGCATGAGGATGCCTTTGATAACTTTGACAAGGAATATTACCGCGAAATAAAATCCTCTGGCAAGCCTTATGTCATGGAGCCTTATGTTTATGAATTGCAAGGCAAGCCGATTATGATGATTAGCGTAATTGCGCCCGTCTATGATGTTTCAGGGAATTTTTTAGGGGTGGCCGGTTGTGATGTCGCTCTGGATGACCTGCAATCTCAAAACTTTACCAATGCCGGCTATTCTTCGACCCACATGGTTTGCATGTCAGAGGATAATACCATATTAGTGGATACTTTACAAACAAGTACTGTTGGCCAATTGGCAAAGGATTGCGGTTATGAACAAATCGCTCCTATTGCAGACGAGATTAGAAGCATGAAAGCGGGCATGTCGGGGAAAGGCGATAAGAGCGTTTATTTGTTAAACGCAGAGCTTGACAATTTTGTTACAGGAAACCAGGGCTATTCTGTTATTGTTCCTGTTGATCTGGAAAGCGGCAATTTGTGGAGTCTGTATTTTTCTATTGATCAGAACGAATTTTATGCGCAGATTATAAAAGACACAGCGCTTTTAACAGTGGCTGTGTGCATTTTAGGAATTTTGTTGCTGTCCATTATGTATTACAGCATTAAAAAACCATTGAAACCGATTGCCAATATAATGGCTGGAGCAGAAAAGCTCGAATCAGGTAATCTGCAAATCCATGTTCAGGTAGATTCTGATGATGAATTGGGCCGCTTGGCTGAAAGTTTTAATGCCACAAGCATTACTTTGAATAACTATATCAACGATATTTCCAAGCAGCTTTCAGAAATGGCTGACAATAATATGGCTATCAGTATCACGGAAGAATACATAGGGGATTTTAGCCCTATTAAAACGTCGATCGAAAGGATTGCCCATTCGTTAAATCACACCCTTTATAGCATCATCGAAGCGGCAAACCAAGTGACTTCCAATTCTGACACAGTTTCCTCCGGGGCGCAAACTTTATCCCAAGGTTCGTCAGAACAAGCGGAAGCGATTGAGGAACTGGCAGCCTCTATTGAACGCCTTTCTAATGATGTGATTAGCAATGCCCAGGAGGCGGAAGAGGCCAACACAACCGTTGCCCGGGTCAGCCAATGGATTGAAACCAGTAATCAGGAAATGCAAAAGATGGTTTCGGCTATGAACGATATTCGGAACACTTCAACAGAGATCGTAAAGATTATTAAAGCCATTGAGGATATCGCTTTCCAGACCAATATTTTGGCTCTGAATGCTTCAGTAGAAGCCGCGAGGGCTGGGGCGGCAGGTAAAGGTTTTGCCGTTGTAGCTGAGGAAGTGCGCAATTTAGCTGCCAAAAGTTCAGAGGCTGCCAAAGATACCGCTGCATTGATTGAATCCTCCATTGAAGCAGTGAAAAAAGGAAGAAGCATTGCGGATGAAACAGCACAATCTCTGGTGAATGTTGTTGAAGGGGCAAAAGATGTTGCTGTTTTTGTGGAACGTATCAGTACGGCCTCGAAGAACCAAAAAGATACATTGGAACAGTTGACGATAGGCGTTAATCAGATTTCCGGCATCATTCAGGAAAATTCCGCAATGGCTGAAGAGAGTGCGGCTGCTAGCGTTAAACTATTCCAACAAGCAAATACATTGCGTCAATTGGTGGATGTTTTTGAATTAAAAAAAGTATAAGGATTCTTTATTTGCACAGAAAGCCACAGGCTTTCTGTGCTTTTTTACTTCCCCAAACGGTTCTTTTGAGGAAAATGAAAATGTTTAACCCCCTATTTACAAAGGTTTCAAGCCCATTATAATTTCCCCCAAAACCCAATCTGGGAATATCACCATGTCGTAGGGCAAAGTAATTTATTTTGCTTGGGGCAAACTGGTTTATCCCGTAATACTGTCACCCCGAAGTCCCTACTACATGGTGATACTGCGCAAAATGTTCCTAAATCCTCGTATTAAGCAGGGAAAGGATAGGCCGAAGGACAAAAAAGTGACCCCGCATCGTGAGATGCAAGGTCACTTTTTTCTATGTCGGAGGATGGTGTTTAGTACCCTGATTAGGATAAATTACAATGCCCTTGTATTGCTATTTGGCCCCTTATTTATTGACGACATTATCTAAAGGGGATTTATTTTATTCTGTTTTTGATGCGACTCTGGAATATACATTTTTATTTTCTCCCCAAAAAGTTTACAAACGGCTGCTTCTTTTCTTTATACCCTATGTAAGGCGAAACAAATAGAAATCCGCCGCGGAGGAAATCTCTATGGTTCCTTTACAAATTATAAAACGAAAGAAGGAGCATAATGGCTTATGTAACATGGGTTACCCCTGCAACATGGGATGGAAAATATCCGCTTCCCGATCTTCCTGCCGGGAAGATATGGACGGGCCCTTATCAAAATTCCGAAGGAACAGGATATAGCTGTATTGGTTTTGCTCGCATGGTGTTGGATGCGACTTATGGGAGGGGATCCTCCCTCTCAAAAGTCTCTTTCTCAGAGGTATCTCCTCAGGATGCATTCAAAAATATAAAAAAAGGCGCTCGTGTCACATTTTCTCGTGGCGGCGATCAGCAGCATGGCTTAATCGTTGCTTCAAAGTCGTCTAGTGGTATTAAAGCTTACGACTGCAATGTGAAGGATGATAACACGATCAGCTATTACGACTTGAGTTGGGCGCGTATGAAAGAAAAATACACAGGCATTATTGGCGGCTATAATCCTTCTGCCAGATAAACTATAAAAAACGGGATCTCGATATGGTCATACAACTGTATCGAGATCCTGTTTTTGAAAAAGGTGTCTATCCAACAATGTGCTCCCTCAGAGAATAAGAGTGGAATCGATACAGAGAGTCTCCTAACATCTCGATTTGTAAACTGCCAAACGGAACCAGAACGCCGTCCTTGGTGACAATGTGGTCGTTCGAAAGGGGCGTTATCTGGTTCATTTCATAAAGAACTCCTACCTCAATCAAAAGAAGCTGTTCTTCCTGTTTTGCAGAAAGTGCGACTCCGCTGCACAAGCTACCAAACCCACCTATTAATTGGTAAGTGTTCGTTTTTGGATCGTACTGTTGCGAATTGCGCAGAAATGCCTCGTCAATATCAAAATATTTTTGAAGCGCTGCTTCTACCTGCTCTGCTTGCGGATGGTCGAATCCAGGAAGATAGCATTGTTCAAAATCTTGTGGGAGATTCAGTAGGTTATTTGCCGCACAGAAATTCACCAGATCGTCTGGGGAAAGCTCACGTGCAGAGCTCCAACTTTTAGAATAGAGATTTGCGCCACGAAAGAGAGGTTGAACCAACCGAGACATAGCCTCAAGGTCATTAGGATCAAATGAGGGTGGTTGCTGTTCGGAAGCTGGCAGGAGATAACTGCTGGTCAGCAGCCACTTTCCCTGTTCCCGGATTAAAACAAGGGTTTGGAGTCCGTTATCCATTCCCAAAAAGCAAGTCTGCAATCTGGCCGTAATCTGTTCGGGAGTGACTTCGATCAGCTCAATGGTTTCGGCCAGCCATTTGATTGGAGGAAAAGCTGCTCCTGCTCCATTGGGATTGATATAGATTTTTCCATTAATTTCCTTGCAAAGCATTTCTCGCTGTTTCATTCCTTGGTACAAGCAATCGGCTGTCGAATGTTCAAATGTGTCGAGAAAATAGCGATGGATGTCCTCCATTGATTGAAATTGTCTGGGGTCGACATCTCCGTATAGAGACGAAGCTTCATAATCAATCGGAAGCATGCCATCAATCTTCATATTGGAGCGGTCTGGCTCAAAATTCATTTGATAGAGTTGATCGCATAAAATAGCCTTTTCCAATGCCTGCCTGACAATTTCAACCGCCTCTTCTTCGGTTGCCATGCTGATGGGATTCTGTACTGGCGGTACAATATCTGGTATATAGTTACAAGAGGCCAGCAACAATACAATACCAATTAACACCATCCATTTCTTACACATTGTTTTTCCTCCTTCCCCTGTAAAACAGGATTGTAGGTCATTACGGGGCGAACGAAACAGGAATTCTTCCCTGGATTAGTAGCTTTCTGAAAAGGAACTGGCTGCTCATTTCACGGGCGTCCATTAAGGCCAATATAGTGCTCATTAAAATGAAAGGAATAATTCCTTTCATTTGCTGATTTATATCTGGTTGTAAATCCTACTCATTATAACGCTTAAAGGTTTATAATGAAACTTTTTTAGAGAGTGTCTAGGGCTTGTTTGAAAAATAGTGAAGGCTGAGCTAAATCAACAAAATAGCGATAGCGGCAATGTAAACGAAAGCGAGAAAAGACGCATCCAATTTGTCATATCTGGTGGCGATCCTGCGGAACCATTTGAGCTTTTGGAAGAAACACTCAACCAAATGGCGCTCTTTATACAGCCACCAGTCTACCGGCCATGGCTCAGAAACATTGCTCTGCGGCGGAATCACATAGCTGGCTCCTTGTTCCGAGATGTAAGCTCGGATCGTCTTTGCCTCATAAGCGCGGTCTGCTAATACATTGCTGCCGCTGATTTTTACCTTTTCCAGCAGTTCAACAGCGTGGACTGAATCATGGTCATTCCCTGCAGACAGCATGAATTCAACCGGATTCCCCAGTCCATCCACAATAGCGTGCAGCTTTGTGTTCAACCCACCTCTGGTCCGCCCAACTGCCTTATCCGCCGTTTTTTCCCCCTCCGTTGGCACTCTCGTGAACCTTGATGCAGGTAGAGTCCAGGCTCAGGTTTTCCATATCCGCATCTGCGGTCAATGCGCGAAATATGGTTTCCAATGTACCATCGTCCCGCCATTTGGCAAATCGGGCATACACAGACTGCCAGGGGCCATACGCCTCCGGCAATTCGCGCCACTGTGCTCCGCTGCGGACGATCCAAAGCATCCCATTGAGCATATTTCGATCATCTTTCCGAGGTCGGCCTCGTTTCCCCGTCCTCCCTGCTGGAAGCAACTTCTTCACGCGTTCCCATTGTGCTTTTGTCAATTCATATCGCTTCATGGCTCTATTTTCGCACTTTTATTTGGTTTGTGCAATATTTATTTTTCAAACAAGCCCTAGACTGTCCTGAGAGATTGTTTCTTCGTAGTATAGAAGAACTTGTTCAACGCCCACCGCATATTCTTCTCGTCCTGGGTTAGATCCCGTTTATCCTCTCTACGCCTGGAAGCAAGGACAGTCACATCCATGTATGCCAGATACAGACAGAGGTAGCTTCTAACGGTTGCCTTTGATACTCCATATTCCTCAGCCGCAGAGCAGATTAACTGGGAACGCATACGGTCATCAGCCACGAAAGATAGGACAGGAGCAATCGTCGTGTACCTCTCGTACATGGTTTTCCTCTGGTCTGCATCAAGATCATCCACACCGACAGGTACAACCCCAGTGACCTCCGACATCTCACTAGTGGTACACTCGGAATAGGACTGCAATTCTGCGGTATTCACCCAAACAGGCATCGTCCTCTTGATGCAGTCGATCACCAGAACCCTATCCACCTGTACTTCCAGTACCCGGATGATACGCTCACCAGACCGGAGCAGATCATACTTCTTCATCAATGACCAACCCCCCAATCAGTAACCCCATGCCTGAGCCAGTAGTCCCTTGAAGCATCCAACAGCTTCACCGTCAGGGGCTTCATCAGGAATTTTCGATAGACACACTCCCGCACCATCAAATCACCGTCTGCCTTGGTGCATACGAAATCAGAGGTGTACTCTCCCACTTCCGGTCCATCCAGCAGGACATTACACTTGATCTCCTTGATCTCGTCTGATGCTTGCAGCAGGTCAGCATAGGCATACTGGATCGCATCATACGTCCGGCACACCTCAGCGCATTTGCCCAGCACCCGCTTTTTACAGCGTCCCTTGAAGTTTTTCTTCCTCATGCTTGCAGCCCTCCCTTGTGGGAACATCCTGCCAATTCCCCAAAAACGTCCCCCAAAAACGAAGTTAGCCTGTTTTTGGGGAATTAACGCTGATGAATTTGGGAAATGTCATCGCTCGAAAGCCCTGATACACAGGCGTTTCAAGCCTGATGCCAAATCCCCAAAAACATCATCCAGGAACATCACCATGTCGTAGGGCATTGTGATTTATTCTGTAAGGGGCAAAGTCGTTTATCCACCCCGGCCCTTGGGCCGGATGCCCCTACTCCATGGTGATATAGTGCAAAATATTCCGAAAATCCTTGTGTTAGGCAGGGAAAGGATAGTCCGGAGGACAAAAATAAGACCCCGCGTCGTCAGACGCAAGGTCTTATTTTTCTATGGCGTAGGCTAAGTGTTATTGCCCTGCACAGGATAAATCACATTGCCCTACGACAGAAATCGAGCCCTTACTTGCTCTCCTTGATGGCAGCCTGCGCAGCAGCCAGCCGGGCAATGGGCACGCGGAAGGGGGAACAGGAGACGTAGTCCAGACCCACCTTGTGGCAGAACTCCACGCTGGAGGGATCGCCGCCGTGCTCACCGCAGATGCCGAGGTGGATATCCTGATTGGCCTCCCGGCCCAGCTGAGCGGCCATAGCCACCAGCTTGCCCACGCCGGTCTGATCCAGCTTGGCGAAGGGATCACTCTCATAGATCTTCCGGTCATAGTAGGCACCCAAGAACTTGCCTGCGTCATCGCGGCTAAAGCCGAAGGTCATCTGAGTCAGATCGTTGGTGCCGAAGGAGAAGAAGTCCGCCTCCTTGGCAATCTGATCAGCGGTGAGGGCGGCACGGGGAATCTCGATCATGGTGCCCACCTTATACTTCATGGAGGAGCCGGCCTCGGCGATGATCTTGTCGGCGGTCTCCACCACCACGCTCTTGACGTACTTCAGCTCTTTCACCTCGCCCACCAGCGGGATCATGATCTCGGGGACGATAGTCCAGTCGGCGTGGCGCTTCTGCACATTCAAAGCGGCCTTGATGACAGCCTTGGTCTGCATGGCGGCAATCTCCGGGTAGGTGACAGCCAGACGGCAGCCGCGGTGGCCCATCATGGGGTTGAACTCGTGGAGGGAGGCGATGATGTTCTTGATGTCCTGCACGCTCTTGCCCATATCCTTGGCCAGCTTCTCGATGTCGGCCTCCTCAGTGGGGACAAACTCATGGAGAGGGGGATCCAAGAAGCGGATGGTGACGGGACAGCCCTCCATAGCCTCATAGATGCCCTCGAAGTCGGACTGCTGCATGGGCTCCAGCTTGCTCAGGGCCTTCTCACGCTGCTCCAAGGTGTCCGCGCAGATCATCTCGCGGATGGCAGGGATGCGGTCCTCATCGAAGAACATATGCTCGGTGCGGCAGAGGCCGATGCCCTGAGCGCCGAACTTCCGGGCTTGGGCGGCATCGTGGGGCGTGTCGGCATTGGTGCGGACCTGGAGACGGCGGTACTTGTCCGCCCAGCCCATGACGCGGCCGAACTCGCCGCCGATGACAGCATCGGTGGTGGGGACGGCGCCGTCGTAAATCTTGCCGGTGGAGCCGTCCAAGGAGATCCAGTCGCCCTCCTTGTAGGTCTTGCCGGCGAGGTCGAACTTCTTGGCCTCCTCGTCCATCTTGATGTCGCCGCAGCCGGAGACGCAGCACTTGCCCATGCCGCGGGCCACAACGGCGGCGTGGGAGGTCATACCGCCGCGGACGGTGAGAATGCCCTGAGCGGCCTTCATGCCCTCGATATCCTCTGGAGAGGTCTCCAAACGGACCAGAACCACCTTCTCACCGCGCTCGGCCCACTCCTTGGCGTCCTCGGCAGAGAAGACGATCTTGCCGCTGGCGGCACCGGGGGAGGCGCCCAGAGCGGAGCCGATGAGCTGGGCCTGCTTGATGGCGGTAGCGTCAAACTGGGGATGGAGCAGGGTATCTAAAGAGCGGGGCTCGATCATGGCCACAGCCTGCTTCTCGTCGATCATGCCCTCGTCCACCAGGTCGCAGGCGATCTTCAGCGCGGCGGCGGGGGTGCGCTTGCCGTTGCGGGTCTGGAGCATGTAGAGCTTGCCGGCCTCCACGGTGAACTCCATGTCCTGCATGTCGCGGTAGTGATCCTCCAAGGTCTTGCAGACGCCCTCAAACTGGGCGAACGCCTCAGGGAACTTGTCGGCCATCTCGCTGATGGGCATGGGGGTCCGGACGCCGGCCACCACGTCCTCGCCCTGGGCGTTGGTCAAAAACTCGCCGAAGAGCTTCTTCTCGCCGGTGGCGGGGTTACGGGTGAAGGCCACACCGGTACCGCAGTCGTCGCCCATGTTGCCGAAGGCCATGGACTGCACGTTGACGGCGGTACCCCAGGAGTAAGGGATGTCGTTGTCACGGCGATACACGTTGGCACGGGGGTTGTCCCAAGAGCGGAATACGGCCTTGATGGCGCCCATCAGCTGCTCCTTGGGATCGGTGGGGAAGTCCTGGCCGATCTTGGCCTTGTACTCCGCCTTGAACTGACCCGCCAGCTCCTTGAGATCGTCAGCGGTGAGCTCCACATCCTGTGTGACGCCCTTCTTCTCCTTCATCTGGTCGATGAGCTGCTCAAAGTATTTCTTGCCCACCTCCATGACCACGTCTGAGTACATCTGGATGAAGCGGCGATAGCAGTCCCAAGCCCAGCGGGGGTTGCCGGACTTCCGGGCCATGACCTCCACCACGTCCTCATTGAGGCCGAGGTTCAAAATGGTGTCCATCATGCCGGGCATGGAGGCCCGGGCACCGGAGCGGACGCTGACCAGCAGGGGGTTCTCCTTGTCGCCAAACTTCTTGCCGGTGATCTCCTCCATCTTGGTGACATAGGTCATGATCTCCGCCTGAATGTCATCATTGATCTTCTGGCCGTCCTCGTAGTACTGGGTGCAGGCCTCGGTGGTGATGGTGAAGCCCTGGGGCACGGGCAGGCCGATATTGGTCATCTCCGCCAGATTGGCACCCTTGCCGCCCAAGAGTTCACGCATGTTGGCGTTGCCCTCACTGAACAGATACACGTACTTTTTGCTCACGCTGTCTTCCTCCTGTAAAGTATTTGAATCGTATCGTCTTTCCGCGAAGCATCCCATCAGATGATAGGGGGCAATGTGGCATTTCGGGGTGAAAACAAACGCCGTCGGCGTTGTCCCCGCAAGGGGTGCGCTGTCCTCGCTGCCGGGCGGCGGCCCGACTGTCTCGTCCGCCCCGGTCAGCCTCCGTTTTCGCTCCCGAAAAGCGGACCTGTCGGTGAGCAAAAATGGGGGCTGGCGAGGCCGCAGAACACAGGCGGGCTGACGCCCGCCACGTCTGAGCACGAAGTCCAGCGCCCATTCGAACCGCCGACAGGCACCTCGCTCCTTATCATCTGATGGTACATTAGGTTTTTATTATAGCGGATTTTTCCTGATAGCGCAAGCTAAGAAGAGAAGAATTTTTGCATTTTTTTCCTTGTCTGCGGGGGAGAAAAGCAGGCATCTGCCGATTGAAAAATTCTTCCCCGGTATTGGTTGCAATTCCGGGGCAAACTGTGGTACAATAAAAATAATTTTGGTTCTTTTGCAGCCAAGACCCGCCCGATGGCGGAATCTGCGGACAGAGAGGGCGGAGCATGGAGACAAACCTACCCACAGAGCTGCTGGAGGCCCTGCGGCGGGACGCCGGGGGCAGCGCCCTGATCCTCACCGGCGGCGGCAATCTGACGGCGGCGGCCCAAGCCGCGGCGGCGGCTATGGAGTGCGAAAACCACGCCCAAGCCCCCTGCGGACACTGCGGACACTGCCGCAAGGTTCTTGCCGGCATCCACCCGGACGTGGTGACGGCAGCGGATTCTGAGCACAAGATGATCTCTGTGGAGGTTCTCCGCACCCTCCGCGCCGACGCCTATATCCTGCCCAACGAGGGGCGGCGGAAGATCTTTATCTTTCCCGACTGCGCTCTCTTGGATCAAGGCGCCCAGAATGTGCTCCTAAAAGTGGTGGAGGAGGGGCCGGAGCACGCGGCCTTCCTCTTCTGCGCCAAGAGCGCCGGGGTGCTGCTGCCCACCCTACGCTCCCGCTGCGCCCAGTGGCGCGTAGGCGGTGACGCAGAGGCGGTTGCGGCGGAGGACCCCCGGACCGGGGAGCTGTGCCGCCTGTTGGCCGGCCGGGACCACCTTGGCCTTGCCGCTTTCTTCACCGCTTTAGAGACCGCCCGGTGCTCCCGGGAGGACCTGCAGACTATTTTGGAACAGACTTGGCAGCGGGTGGCTCAAGCCCTGCTTTTGGCCTCCGGCTGCGCCGCCGAGCCGGCGGGTGAGGAGGTTCAAGCCCTCTCCCAAGGCCTCAGCCGTCCCGCCCTCAGCGCCGCGGCGGACCTCTTGAGGGAGCAGGCCCGGCAGCTGCGCTTCAACCTGAATGTGGGCCACACCGCCGGGGCCATGAGGTGGACACGGTCATCGCCGCCGGCAAGCTCCTGATGGAGCACCGCCGCCCCCTGACCTTCGACTTGGACGAGGTTTTAGACAGCGTCCAGCAGGAAGCCGAGGCCCTCGCAGAGCGCGCCACCCCCCGCTTCCAGGAGACCAACAGCATCATAGCGGAATACATGCGCAGCGATCAGTTATAACCGTTTTGCCGCCGATTTTCGCCGCATATTTAGCACATTTGGATTGTCCCGCCGCGCGGGACGCCGCAGCTCCTAATTCCACACTCAACGAAAGGGGGTTTGCCCATGCAAACCACACTCCCCGCCGGCGATGGCATCCGATGGCCGGAGGGCCGGCAGATCGCCGTCCTCCTGACCTTCGACTTTGACGCGGACCGCCCCCAGAGCGCCTACTTCCGCCAAGAGGACCTCCCCTTCGCCGACCGCTCCCGGGGTCTCTACGGCCCGGACGAGGGCCTGCCCCGCATTCTGAGCATGCTATCGCGCCAGAACGTCCCCGCCACCTTCTTCGTCCCCGGCCAGCCCCCGGCGGAGGAGGAAGACGTCTATATTGAGCACTCCTTCGCCGAAATCGCCGACTTCTGCAAGTGGCGCTATATCCAGTCCCTCAGCGACTATGTGGAACTCAGCGAGGGTCCGGAGATCTGGGACTTCCTCCTCCGGATCTGGCAGACCATGAAGCGGAGCATCGAGGAGGGCCTCGCCGCCTCCGGCCCCCTCCCCGGCGGGCTCAACGTCCAGCGGAAGGCCAAGTACCTCTACGAGCAGACCCCAGAGGAGGACATCCCCGCCCTGCGGGAGTTCCAGCAGATCGCCGCCTTTGCCTACGCGGTAGCGGAGCAGAACGCGGGCCACGGCACCATCGTCACCGCCCCCACCTGCGGGGCCTGCGGCGTGGTCCCCGCGGTGCTGCGCTACGCGCAGGTGACACGGAATTTCACCGACCAGCAGATCTGCCGGGGCCTTGCCGCCGCCGGGATCATCGGGAACCTCACCAAGACCAACGCCTCCATCTCCGGGGCGGAGTGCGGCTGTCAGGCGGAGATCGGCACCGCCTGCTCCATGGCCGCCGCCGCCTTGGCAGAGCTCTACGGCCAGAATTTGGACCAAGTGGAGTACGCGGCAGAGGTGGCCATGGAACACCACCTGGGCCTCACCTGCGACCCGGTCTGCGGTCTGGTGCAGATCCCCTGCATCGAGCGCAACGCCGTGGCGGCCATGCGGGCCATGAATGCCTGCAACCTCAGCTATTTTCTCACCGGCTCCCGGAACATCAGCTACGATATGGTCTGTAAGGCCATGAAGGAGACCGGCCTCAGCCTCAACCGCCGCTTCCGGGAGACCAGCGAGGGCGGCCTGGCCCGCCTCTACGACCGCCGCCGGCGCCGTTGACCCCAGCCCCCCGCGCCCCCTCCGCAAGGGGAAAACAAATTGATTACTATCAATATAACCACGCTCCCGCTTTTCCCCTCCGCACATCCAAACAGGGCATTCCATAATTTTCCATTTTTTACACCTGCGTCACAACGCGGCTGCAAGTGCCAAGCTCAGCCCCAGAAATTCCAGATGCTTCCATCTTCCAAGAGGGCCGCCCGCCGAGAAAGGGGCCTGTTTTGGACCCCTGCGGAGGCCTATGGCGGGCGGCGAGTTGCACAAACCGATGCAATTCAAGGGCACAAAAAGGCGGTTTTTCTTTCGAAAAACCGCCTTTTTCATTGAAATTTTCACGTTATTTTTTCCGCATTTCCCTCGATTTTGTCTCCAGCGCCCCCTAAAAGCTACCCTATCAGCTCTTGGTCCATATACAGCTCCCGCTTCCAGCTCCTGCCCCGATAGCGGATCAGCATGGCCAAAAAACGGCCCATATTGTCCGCCACCATGCACCACCAAACCGCCGTGAGGCCCAGCTGAAACACCACCACACACAGGTAGGTAAACACGATCCGCACGCCCCACATGGTGCACATATTGATCACGAAGGGCGCCTTGGTGTCCCCCACGCCGTTAAAAACCCCCTCCAAAATGATCAAAACGGCAAAAAACGGCTCAGAAATGGCTACAATCCGCAGCACATCCGCCCCGAGGAGGATCACCTCCTGATCCGGGGTAAAGAGCCCCATAAACATCCGGGGGAACAGGAAGAGGAACACGCTCATCGTGCCCATCAGGAACACCGCGATGGCCATAATGGCCTCGGAGTACTGGCCCAGCTTCTCCTCATCCTTGGCGCCGATGGAGTAACCGGCCAGAGTAGCCGCCGCCGCCTGCATCCCAAACCCCGGCACATAAAACGCCTGCTCCGCCGTCATAGCAATGGTATGGGTCGCAATGGCCAAAGTGGAGAGATTGTGCGTAATAAGGCCGGTAAACACCACATGACCCAGCTCATTGAACACCCGCTGTGCCGTAATCGGCCCGCTGATGGCGAGACACCGGCGCATAATCGGCGGATCCACCTGGAGCTTTGCCCCCCGGAGACCCAGCTCCGGGCTTTGCAGAGCCGCCAGAAACATCAGCGTACCGCCCACCACATAGGCGGCGGCGGTGGCGATGGCCGCACCGGTGACCCCCCAGCCCGCCCCCCAGACGGGGATGGCCAAGGTCCCTATCCGCAGCGTCCAAGGCCGGTTGATGAGGAGGAAGTTCAGGAGAACGTTGATCACATTCATTAAAATATTGATCCGCATAGGGGTCTTGCTGTCCCCGGTGGCCCGGAGCACCGCCGCAAAGATGATGCTGGAGGCCACAAAGAGCGTAGGGGCGCAGACAATGGCGAAATAGGTCCCCGCGGCGGGGCGGATGGCCTCCTCCGCCCCCAGCCAGCCGGGGAGGAAGGGGGCCACCGCCAAGGTCAGCACCGTCAAAAGCGTCCCGGAGATCAAGGTCAGCAGCACCGACTGACTGGTCACCCGCTTCACCCGCCCGGTGTCCTTGGCCCCCAAGGCCTGGGACACGCAGGCCAGCACCCCCATGGCCAAGGCCCACAGAGGCGAGCGCACCAGCCAAAGGGTGGTGGAGCTGAGGCCCACCGCCGCCGAGGCGCTGTAGCCGATCCGCCCCACTTGGGCGGTGTCAGCATACTGCACGATGGTCTGGAGGGCCTGCTCTGTCACAGTGGGCCAAGCCAAGGTGAAGATGGTGGTCATCAGCTCCCTGTCCCTGAGGCTCTGCAAGATAGTAGGTTTTTTCCTGCTGGTGTTTGTCATAGGGCCCTCCGGGGGTAAATTCATGATATGGGAAAGGTGCGGATACGCCGCTTTTTTCACACAAAGTGCCGCCCCGCAGCTGAGGGCGCAAAGACTTCTTCAATCCATGCCGAGCCGCATCAGCCGCCTTTTCCCGCCGCAGTGCCTCCACGGGGGACGCGCCCTTACCGCTCCGGCAAAAATTCCCTCAAATACTCCGCCGACCGCTGGACAGAGGTATGGGGGTCCTCCCAATAGAGGGAGTCGTTGATCTCCAAATCAATACAATTCTGATAGTGGTACTTCTCCAAGGTGCGGACCCAGCCCTCCAACTTCTCCCGGCCGTAGTCCCCGTCCCCCAGGATCAAGTGGTGGCTGTCGGAGTAGTGGACCCACTGGAGCTTGTCGCCCAGGTCCTTACAGAAGTCCTCCAGCGTGTCCCCGGCCACCTCCATGGCCACCAGGTCCACACAGCAGCAGAGGGCGGGGGAGTCCACCTCACGGAGCATCCGCTTGATATCCGCCAAATTCAGCACCAGATTGCTCTCATAGGGCTGAAGCTGCTCCAAAACCAGCTGAATTCCCCACTTCTCCGCCACATCACAGAGGCGGCGGTAACTGTCGGCGGTGCGCTTCCAGCCCTCCTCCCGGGGGAGATCCCGGGGATGGCAGCCGGTGTTGAGGAACACCCGATTGGTCCCAAAGGCCAAGGCATCCTCCATGGCGTACTTCATATAGTCCACCGTCCGGTCCCGAAGGGCGGAATCGAGGGCGGAGTAGCTCATCGGATAACCCAAGGTCTCAGGGGTATAGATCACCACCTGCATCCCCTGATCAGCCATACAGGAGCGAAGCTCCCGAATCTTAGCCGCCGCCGCGCCGGAGGTGGCGTAATCCAGACGGCAGTAGTGGGGCGCGCCGCCCCACATGTCGATATTCTTCAGGCCGCACTTGGCCATGGAGTTCAGGTAGAAGGGAAAGGTATGCTGTACAAAGGATACGCTCATAACGGCAATATCCTGCATGGTGAGGTTGGACATGGCGGGTTCTCCTTTCTTGCATGGCTTGGCGGAAAAGCCAAGTCAGGAGGCTGTTTGGGATGAGTTTGGAGTGAAGGTGTCCGGCCTGCGCCGGACGATTAAAATTTGATGGCTATGGATGGCGCTCAAACTCTCTGCGTCTATGAAACATATAAATCCCCTAAATCCGCCGCCGCAAGGCGGCGCCGCAGCTCCTCACTCCCAACTAAAATATCGGGCCCGGATGGACGTATTCTCCCTCCGGGCCCGGTTCGTTTGGCGGGCGGTCAGAGTACGCTGTAAACTTCCTTCCCCCCTAAGAGGGTCAGGTCTACCTTCAAAGCGCGGGCGTCCTGGACGGGGACGGTGAAGAGATTGCCGGAGAGGACCGCGATGTCCGCCTTCTTGCCAGGCTCTAAGGTGCCAAGGTCCGCCTCACAGCCCAAGTTGTAGGCGCCGCCGCGGGTCCAAGCGGCGAGAAGCTCCTCCACGGTGAGCATGTTCTGGGGGTTGAAAGGCTCGCCGCCTTCAGGGAAGTAGCCGCCTACCGCGCAGTAGACAGACTCGGGAATGTCGTCAATCAGCATGGGCAGGTCCGTGCCGCAGGAGAGGGTCACGCCGCTGTCCGCCATCTTCCGGCGGTTCCAGTAGTACCGGCCCCGGTCCATGCCGATCTTCTCCTCGATCATGCTGAGCTTGCCGGCCCGGTCGGCAATGGACTGGATCTGGGGGTACACCTCGGCGATGACGCCCATCCGGCCCATCCGCTCCAAGTCGGCGGGGTCGCTGAACTCCAAGTCCGTGATGCTGTGGCGGTTTACCATGCGGCCGTTTTCGTCCCGCTTACAGGTCTCGTAGATGTCAAGGACCTTGCCGATGGCGGCGTCGCCCTGGGCATGGAGGGAGAAGCGGAAGCCCTCGGCGTCGGCGGCGCGGGCATCGTCTCCCAAAAGCTGCCAGTTGATATCTTGGGCACAGGTGGTATCCGCACAGAGGTAGGGCTTCTTTAAGTCGCCGCAGAGCTGGCTGATGGAACCGTCGGTCATCTGGTTGTAGCCGGAGAAGCGGACAAACTCACCTTGGAACTTCTCCCGCATGGCTCTGCCGTAGCTGAGATTCATAGGCTCGCCCACAGGCTGGCTCATGAAGTGGACCCGGAGGCTCAGCTCGCCGGCCTTCTCCAAGTCGGCCAAAACGTCGGTAAAGCCGCAGAAGGTGTCAAAGCCCATCTCCTTGACGGAGGTGACGCCGCGGCTGTTCATCATCTGCATGTACTTGCGGAACTCCGGCTCACTGAAGGAGCGGTCACCGATGATCTCCGGCAGCAGGCGGACGTAGCTCTCCGGCCAGCAGGTCTCCGGGGTGAATTGGTATGCCTTTTGGGCCGCTTGGTTCATCCAGCAGGTCTCCCGCCCCTCGGCAAAGAGGACCACCGGACGATCGCCGAAGGCCTCGTCCAAGAGGGCGGTGCCCTCGGGGTGGATGACCTCCGCATTCCAGCCGTGGCCCAGAACGGGGTGGCCGGCACGGGTCCGCTTCTCCTGCTCCTTGGCCAAGGCCACCAGATCCGTACAACTCTTGGCGGCGGCAAGGTCCGCCCCCACGAAGCCCACGGAGTAACCGGTGAAGAAGCAATGGACATCAGAGAAGCCCGGGGACACGGTGCGGTCCCCCAAGTCGTAGACCTTGGTGGCGTCACCCTTGTACTCGGCGGGGCACTCTCCCTTGCCTACGGCGGTGATTTTGCCCTCCGCAATGGTCACATAGCCGGCGAAGGGGGCCTCCCCAGCGGCTGTAAAGATGCAGTTAGACTGCAGTACAAGCTCGGCAATAGTTGACATAGGTATGTTACACTCCTTATCCGGCGGCGCCGTGGCGGCGCCGCGCTGATGGGGGGCAAGAGCCCCCGCGGAAGCTGTGTAGACAGCTTCTGAAAATTTCCGGGGAAGGAGAACCACAGAGGCAGACCACCGGTCCTGCTGCACATCAGAGCCGGAAATCTATTGCTACAACTATAGCACGCCCCCTTTTTTCCCGCAAGGGTCACAGGGGCTTTTCAGCTGAACGGCTAAGTTTTGGTCTGTTTTTTTATCTAAACTGTTGAAACAGGTCTGGTTTTTTGCCTGCCCCCTATACCAAAGGACTCCATTTTTCTTTTTTGAAGGCGGACAGAAATTGGTCTGGCTGTTAATCAACTAACATACAAATTAAATCAGATATTTGTGGAAGGACCACACTGTTTGCAGGGGTTTCGGCAATTTATTCGGCAGAGAGCACAAAAAACAGCCCCTGAATTGGTATAGTAATAATTTATTCAACTGTACCAATGTAGGAAAATTCGCTAAAAGAGTCCCCGGTTTTTCGTCTGATTTTCAGCTTGACGGAAGGTCACTAAATTCCGTATACTTCAAAATGTGGTTTGAAAAGTCTCGCCACTTGTCTATACCAGACGGAGGAGTGTAAGTAAAGCGATATGAGAGCAGCAATGATCGGCGACAACTGCATTGACTTCTATGTCACCATTGACGGACAGGAGGTCAACCGGCGCTATCCCACAGGGAACTGTGTGGACACCGGGGCAAATCTTCAGAAACTGGGGGTCTCCACAGCCATCATCAGCACCACCGGCAGCGACGAGGCCGGGGAGTGGATGGTCCGCAGTCTGAAGGATGAAGGCATGGACATCAGCCATCTGAAGGTGGGCGACGGCCCCACGGCCATCACCTATATGTCCATGAACGGCAATGACCGCGTCCACGGGGACTACATCGAGGGCGTCATGGAGCACATCGTCTTTGACGAGGAGGACATCGCCTTTGCCGCCAGCCATGCGCTGGTCCACACCGCCCTCTGGGGTATGGCGGAGAACACGCTGCCCAAGATCAAGGAGAAAAACCCCGGCGTGCTGGTGAGCTTCGACTACGCCGACCGTCTGGACCACCCCTTGGTGGAGAGCACCCTGCCCTTTGTGGACTACGGGTTCTACTCCTACCACAAGGAGCGGGACGCCTTTATTGAGAGCTTCCTCAAGGACAAGGTGGACCGGGGGATGAAGGTGGCCGTGGCTACCTTCGGCGACAAAGGGAGCCTTGCCTATGACGGGAAGGAGTTCATCACCTGCGGCATCTGCCCGGCGGAGCGCGTGGTCAACACCGTGGGCGCCGGCGACAGCTTTATCTCCGGCTTCCTCTACGGCGTGCTGAACGGGCTTAGCGTCAAGGCCTCCATGGAGAAGGGCGCCGAGGTGGCCGCGCAGGTGGTACAGGTCTTTGAGCCTTGGGTGATCGAGGAGAAGTAATGGCTGGTCCTTGGGACCGGTTTTTGAAGGAGAATTTTTGAAAAGGAGAGATGATCCATGAAGCTTGGTATGTTTACCTCCGGCTATCAGCGCAACCCCTTGGAGCACTGCTTCGCTGACGCCAAGGAGTACGGCTATGACTACATTGAGCTGTGGGGGGGACGTCCCCACGCCTATGCCCCGGATCTGAAGGCCGGGGATATCAACGAGGTCAAGCGCCTCATCGACAAGTATGAGATGCCCGTTATCGGCTATACCCCGGAGCACAACGGCTATCCCTACAACTACATGATCGGTTCCGAGTCCCAGAGAGAGGATGCGGTGAACTACTTAAAGCTGTCGCTGGACATGGCCAAGGAGATGGGGGCGGAGTTCGTTCTCACCAGCCCCGCCAACGGCGGATATCTGGCCACCTATGAGGAGCTGTGGACCCGGCTTGAAAAGACCATCCGGGAGCTGGGCGACCACGCGGCCAAGGTGGGCGTGAAGCTGACGGTGGAGGCGCTGACTCCCTACGAGTCCAACTTCTTCACCAGGGCCAACGACTTGGTGGAGCTGTTCCGCCGGGTTGACAACCCCTACGTGGTGGGCATGTGCGACGTGGTGCCCCCCTTCGTCCAGCACGAGAGCATCATGGCCTACTTCGACAAGATGGGCGACAAGATGGACCATATGCACATCATCGACGGCGAGCAGGGCACCGACAGCCACATCATCCCCGGCGAGGGCGCCATGCCCCTCCAAGAGATGATGTACGAGCTCAAGCGCATCGGCTACAGCCGCACCGCCACCTTGGAGCTGGTCACCGGCTACATCAATGAGCCCCGGTTTTACGCCAAGCGCGCCATCGACAACACCCGCGCGATGATGGCGGCGGTAGACTTTCAGTAATGAGGAATCAGGAATTTTTGAGAGTGGAGAATAAAGAGGGAAAAACAGAGCGTCTGGAGGCCGCGCAGCGGCTCAATTCCAAATCTGCCACCGCAGGCGGGCACCTCCACGCCTGATTCCTAATTCCTAAGTTTGAAAAAGTGAGGGGAACTATGTTCATCGACATTCATGTTCATCCTGCCTTCTACGAGCCCATCAATGCCGACGAGAATCGGGAGGAGCTGCGGCATCAGGAGCTGGACATTCATAAGAATGGGACCGCGCCGCTGGAGCACATCTTTAATCAGATGCGCTGCGCCGGTCTTGATAAGCTGTGTTTGCTGCCGGAGGACTACACCTCCACCGTGGGCTGTGCGTTGGTGAGCAACGAGGAGATCCGCACGCTGGTGAATCTGGCGCCGGATCGGTTTATTGGCTTTGCCAGTGCGGACCCCTTTGATCCGGAGGCGCCGGATCGGCTGGAGGAGGCCTTTACGCGGCTGAAGCTGAAGGGCCTGAAGCTCCATCCCGGGCGGCAGCACTTTATGCCCGGCGAGGAGCGGCTGGAGGCCATCTATCAGGTCTGCGAGCGGTATGACAAGCCCATCCTGTTCCATGCCGGCCTCTCCTGGGAGCCGGATACCTTTACCCGATACTGTCAGCCCACCGCCTTTGAGGAGGTGGCCGAAAAGCATCCCAGGCTCCGTATCTGTTTGGGCCACTTTGCTTGGCCTTGGGTGCGGGAAGCGGCTATGCTGATGGTGAAGTATCCCAATGTCTACGCCGACACCGGCGCGCTGTACTTCGACAACGCCTATGAGTTCTACACCCAGACCTTTACCAAGGACATCCCCGTGACTTGGATCGACCGGAGCCTCCGGCACCAAGTGATGTTCGGGTCCAACAATCCCCGGTTCGAGCAGATCCGCATGGCTGATGCCATCACAAAAATCGGCCTCCGGGACAGCACGCTGGAGCTGGTGAAGGGGCTTAACGCCGTGGAGTTCCTCGGCGGGCTGGACTGAGGGGAGGGCGAACAAGATGCAGTATGTCAAGACCATCCACATTCTGACTAAGGTCTATAACGAGTTTGATGTGATCACACCGCAGGTGGAGGCCATTGTGGCGGAGAGCGGCGTGAAAAACGGCATGGTGACAGTGCTGACCAAGCACACCACCACCGGCGTCACGGTGAATGAGGCTCTGGAGTGTCTGGAGAGCGACATTGCCGTGGCCCTGAGTCTCTTCGCCCCGGAGGACCGGCCCTACAGCCACGCCCGGATGCTCCGGGACTACGGCTCCACCGCCGGCAATCCCACTGGGCATCTGAAGGCTCTGGTGACCGGCAGCCACTGCCACTTTTTGATCCAGGACGGCAAAATCAACCGGGGCGGCGCGCAGGACGTATACTTCTGCGAATACGATGGCCCCGCCTCCCGCAACATCTTGGTGATTGTGGAGGGGGAGTAGGGGCAATTCGGAATGAGGAATTTTTGAGAGCGGAGAGTTTGGAGGCCGCACAGCGGACCAATTCCAAATCTGCCGCCTGCGGCAGCACCTCCATCCCTAATTCCTCACTCCTCACTCAAAGCAGTATTATAACGGCGGCCTTTCGCCGGGATAATAGTCCTGTCGGTAACGGCAGGGGAAGCACAGAGGTATTTCCCAGCAAAGCGGCACTGTGTGTGTCAAAGAGAGAGGACAGAGCGGCCTGCACAGCCGGTCTGCCGCAAATGTGAAAGGAGCAAAGCTATGTCTAACGAGAAAACCCCTGCGACTAACCAAGAGTTAGGGCGCAAACTGGGACTCGGCGCGGTCATCGCCTTGGGCGTGGGCACCACCGTGGGTTCCGGTATCTTCTCCTCGCTGTCCGAGGTGGCCAATGCCGCCGGCAGCTGCCTGTTTCTGGTGCTGGCCTTCGTCATCGGCGGTCTGCTTCAGATCCCCGCCAACTTCTGCTATGCAGAGCTGGCCTCCGCCTTCCCCGAGGACGGCGGACAGTACGTCTATTTCCGTGAAGCCGGTTCCCGCCCCCTGGCCTTCCTCTGCGGCTGGATCAGCTTCTGGGCCACTGACCCTCCGTCCATCTCCATCATGGCGCTGGCCGTGGCCAACTACTTAGGCGTCTTCCTGCATGCCAGCCCCTTCGTGCTTCGGTGCATCGCCGTGGCGGCTGTCATCTTCTTCATGTTCATGCACCTGCGCTCTGTGGAGGGCGGCGGCGCCTTCCAGACCATCATCACCGCCTTTAAGATCCTGCCCTTCGTGCTGATCATCGGCGTGGGTCTGTTCTTCATCAACGGTGAGATCTTTATGTCCTCCACGCCTCTGGCCGGCGCCAGCGTGGGCGGCTTCGCGGCTCTGGTGGCCGGCGTCTCCGCCACCACTTGGTCCTATGACGGCATGGCCGCCGCCTGCTACATGTCCGGCGAAATCAAGGAGCCCGAGAAGAACATGCCCCGCGGTCTGGTCCTCACCGCTGTTGTGGTGCTGGCTCTCTACGCAGGTCTGACCATCGTGGCCTCCGGCCTTCTGACCATCGACGAGCTGGCCGCCTCCGACGCGCCCATCGCCCTGATGGCCTCCAAGATCCCCGTCATCGGCGGCGCCGCCCAGACCGTGGTGGCTATCATGGCCATCATCGTGGTTATCGGCTCCCTCTCCAGCTGCATTATGTACCAGCCCCGTATCGAGTACGCCATGGCCAAGGACAATCTGTTCTTCAAGGCCTTCGGTCAGGTCCATCCCAAGTACCAAACCCCGGCGTTCTCCATCGTGGTGCAGTGCGCCGTGGCCATCGTGCTGATCTTCGCCACCAGTCTGGCGGATCTGCTGGGCTACTTCACCTTGGTGGCTCTGGTGAAGAACTTCCTCACCTTCGGCACCATCTTCGTTCTGCGCAAGAAGGCCCACTATAAGCCCACCTACCACATTCCCGGCGGCTTGGTCATGCCCTGCATCGCCATGTTCATGACGGCCACCCTGATCTGGGGGCAGTTCATCTACGCCCCCATCGCCGGCCTTGTCTGCGCCCTGCTGGCCTTAGGCACCGGCCTGCCCGCCTTCTACTTCTGGGATCGGAAGAACAAGCAGGCCAACGGCTGATTCCCTCCCACACAGCAGGATCGCTAAACCGACCGGGGCTGCTGGCCGCGCCAACGCAGCCAGCAGCCCCGCCCACTTTTTATCGCATTGGAATGAGGAATCAGGAATGAATGGATGTATCCAACAAAGCCGGATGATTTGGATCTTGCCGGCAGAAGGAGGAGCCTGCCTTCTCCCCTGAAACACAGGCACCCCGTCCCTTCCCTATACTTCCCATTCCAAAAGTTCAAATCCGTCGCCAGAGGCGGCACCACAATTCATAATTCCACCAAGGGGGTGAGGCGTATGGAGCAGCAGAAGCAGATTCGGCCGCGGGATGAGGCGGTGGAAAAGATTGAGTGCTATATCCGGCGGCATAAGCTGTCACCGCAGGATAAACTGCCCGCGGAGCGGGAGATGTGCGAGATGTGGAACCTGAACCGGACCACGCTGCGCAGCGCCATCAAGCGCCTTACCGCCGAGGGAAAGCTCTACAGTCTGAAGGGCTCTGGGACCTATGTGGCCCCGCCGAGGCTGGAGCGGCACCTCCAAGATGCCAAGTCCACCACCGAGTCGGTACGGGGGGCGGGGCATCTGCTCAGAAATGTGGTGCTGGATGTGCAGGTGATCGAGTGCAACAAATACCTCTCCAAGAAGATGGAGATACCCTTGGGTCACAAGGTGTTCTATCTCCGGCGGCTGCGGATTATGGACGGGGCTCCCTACATGGTGGAGTGCAGCTACATCAACTATGAATTCTGCCGCGGCATCGAGGAGTACGACTTTACCGATGAGTCGCTCTATCGGGTGCTGGGGTACTACGGCGTCTATCCCGACCACGGGCAGGAGTCCGTGGGCATCACCTACGCCACCGAGGACGAGGCCAAGTATTTGGATGTGGCGGAGGGGGACTACCTCTTCTATCTCAGCGGCACCACCCGGGACGCAGAGGACCGCTTGGTGGAATACTGCAAATCGGTGGTCCGGGCGGACAAGGTCCGCTTCTCCACGGTGCTGCGCCGGTACAGCCAATAGGACTGCGCGGCAGCGGCACCGGCCAAAATAGCGGGGCGGCGGCGGGGACCGCGTCCCGGTGAAAGGAGCTATTCACGATGAAACTTGCAGCAGTGGGCAGCAACTGCATCGACTTTTACAGCAACATAGAGGACGGCAAGGCCTACCCCGGCGGCGGGCCGGTGAACATGGCCGTCTATACCGTCCGTCTGGGGGGCCAGTCCTCCTATACCGGCCCCGTGGGCGACGACGAGTTCGGCACGATCATGCGCAAGGCCATCGCCGCCAAGGGCGTGGACATCTCCCACCTTCACACCGAGAGCGGCAAGACCGCTGTCTCCCAAGTGGAGCTCTTAGACGGCGAGCGCGTCTTTGGCGACTATGACGAGGGCGTACTGGCGGACTACCGCCTCACCGAGGCGGATATGGACTTCATCTGTACCCACGACGTGGTGGTCTGCGACCTGTGGGGCAAGGTGGAGGGCCAGTTCCCCGAGCTCCAGCGGCGGGGGATCAAGACCGCCTTCGACTGCGCCGACCGTCCCGAGGACGAGGCCAGCCAAGTGGCCATGCCCCACAGCGACTACCTGTTCTTCTCCAGCGAGGCGGGGGACACGGTGGCCCTGCGGGACCAGATGAAGGGCTACCACAGCCGCGGTCCCAAGCTGGTTATCGCCATGTTAGGCGAGCACGGCAGCCTCTGCTATGACGGCAAGGAATTCCACAAGTTCGGCATTGTCCCCTGCGACAAGGTGGTGGACACCATGGGCGCTGGCGACAGCTACATCGCCGGCTTCCTGCTGGGCATCACCGATGGCCTCACCATTGATCAGGCCATGGAGAAGGGCGCCGCCAATGCCACCGAGACACTGAAATACTTCGGCGCTTGGTAAGCCCCCGCTCCCCGGACAGTTTATCACACCATTCCCAACAGCTTGAGAAGGGGAAAATTCCTCATCCCTAATTTGCACAAAAAAAGGGGGAAAGCCATGGCCGGTATGAGCTATCAGGCGCCGCTGTACCTGCAGATGCGGGAGCTGGTGCGCAGCAAGATCGAAGAGGGGGAGTACCCGCCTCTCACGGCCCTCCCCTCGGAGTGCGAGCTGGCGGAGAGCTACGGCATCACCCGTCAGACCGTGCGCAACGCCATTGATATTTTAGTGCAGGAGGGCCTCCTCCGGCGGGTGCCGGGGAAGGGGGTTTACGTCCTCTGCCGGAAGATGGAGCGGGACTTAGACGAGCTTCAGGGATTTACGCAGACCATGCTGGACAAGCGGCTCAAGCCATCCATCAAGGTGGTCAGCCGCGCCATGCGTCCGGCGGGGGAGAACTACAGCCTGATGTTCGGCATCCAGCCGGAGGACGACATCTACTACATCAAGCGCCTGTGCTATGCCAACAGCGAGCCCATCTCCTTGGAGGAGATCTACATCCCCCGGTACTTGGTGCCCAAGATCGAGGGAATTGACCTGTCCATCTTCTCCGTGTATGAGGTCTATGACTTCTACAACATCCGCTTGGAGCGGGCCAGACAGACGCTGGATCTGGTACAGCTGGACCTCAGTGACGCGCGGATGCTGGAGATTGAGCCGGAGACGCCGGTAATGCTCTTTGAGGCCACCACCTACGATGACCAGGGCCGTGTGGTGGAGTTCAACCGGAACTATGCCCGGGGGGACAAGTGCAATTTCAGCGTCCACTTTAAGAAGTAGCGGTCCGGCGGAAAAAGGGAGGATTTTTATGGGTCTGTTTCGCGGCGATTTTTACTCCGACAGTCTGAAGATGACCACCGGCGTCCAAGTGATCTTTCCCGAGAATTCCAACGACGTGACCCCGGTGATCTCCGGCACGCCGCGGGTGCTCTATCTGCTCCACGGTCTCTCCGGAAGCTGTGTGGAGTGGACGCGGTTCTCCAAGATCGAGTATTACGCCAAGAAGTACAACTTTATCATCATTATGCCCGAGGTCCAGCGCAGCTTCTATTGTGACAAGCCCGAGGGGGCAAAATACTTTACCTATGTCTCAGAGGAGCTGCCCGCCATCTGCGGCACTTGGTTCCGCCTGAACCAGAGCCGGGAGAACACCTTTGTCGCCGGAGACAGCATGGGGGGCTACGGAGCCGTGAAGGCGGCTCTCCGCTGCCCGGAACGCTTCGGCGGCGCGGCGGCTCTCTCCGGTGTACTGGATTACCCCGGATTTCTCCGGATGATCCTTCGTGGGGAGTGGCCGGACTTCCTTCCGGAGGAGGTTCGCGCCCTCCATCCCAGCGGTGTCTGCGGAGAGGAGGACGACGTGATCGCGCTGGTACGGGGGCAGGCAGGGAACTTGGACCGTCCCCGGCTGATCCAGCTCTGCGGCACCGAGGACTTCCTCTACGGGGCCAATCAGACCTTCCGTCAGGCGGCGGAGGCGGCGGGTTACGGCCACACCTATATCGAGGGCCCCGGCGACCACGAGTGGCCCTACTGGGACAAGGCGGTGCAACTGGCCTTTCAGTTCTTCTGCGGTCTGGACATGGCGACAACGCCCATTTACTGAGCAGAACAGAGGATTTCCGCAGGAGCGCACAGTGTGCCCCCCCTGCAGGAGCAGGGAAAATTTTTTAAGCTGATAAAAGAGCGTACCATTCCCAAAATTTTCAAAAAGGAGTGTTTTGTTATGAGCTTTGAGGCAAAGGCGTGGAAGGAAACGGAGGGCCCCTTCCTGAAGGACTTCAACGAGAAAGAGGCTATTGACAGCGTCAACGGCGCTCTGGCTCTGCGTCCCCAGATTGAGAAGGTTATCGACCAGATCTGGGACAACGGCTTTGACGGCATCTACTTCATCGGCATCGGCGGCACCTACGCCTCCAGCATGCAGGTAGAGGTCTACATGCGGGGCAGGTCCAAGCTGCCCGTGTTCGTGGAGAACGCCGCAGAGTTCCTCACCACCGGCAACAAGCGCTTCACCGACAAGAGCGTGGTAATCTACTCCTCTGTCTCCGGCAACACCAAGGAGATGGTGCAGCTGGTGGACCGGGTCCATGAGATCGGCGCCAAGGTCTTTGCTTTTATCGACACGCCGGGTACCACCCTCACCGCCCCCGACAAGCAGGACTACCTGATCATGTATCCCAAGAATGAGCAGCTGAAGTTCTACATGGTGGCCAACTACCTGATGTACAAGAACGGGGAGTTTCCCCAGTACGAGGCGTACAACAAGGAGATGGAGGCCCATTTGGCGCAGGTGCTGGTGGATGTGGAGAAGGAGGCTGACGCCTGGGCCTATGAGTATGCCAAAAACAAGGTGGCTTTCTTAGCCGATCATCCCGATCTGCCCCACTACTTCATCGGCTCCGGCAACCAGTACGGCGCCACCTACTCCTATGCCATGTGCTACTGGGAGGAGCAGATGTGGATTCGCACCAAGTCCATCAGCTGCCAGGAGTTCTTCCACGGCATGCAGGAGATCATCGTGGCAGACACCCCGGTGACGCTGTTCATGGGCGAGGACGAGCAGCGCCCCTTGGCCGAGC
Source organism: Anaerotruncus sp. G3(2012) (assembly GCF_000403395.2). Classification (GTDB taxonomy): domain Bacteria; phylum Bacillota; class Clostridia; order Oscillospirales; family Ruminococcaceae; genus Anaerotruncus. The sequence continues at coordinate 92,873 of NZ_KE159675.1, forward strand.
GCGTGGCCAGGTTCCTGCCCAAGGTCTGCGCCAACTACACCGTCATCGACACCAAGGAACTGGAGCTGAAGGGCATCAGCGAGGAAAACCGTGGCTCCATCTCCCATCTGGTGATGCACGGCGTCAACAACCGGGTGGACGCCTACATGGAGCTCTTCCTCCGCCACCCCCTGTCCATCCGCCGCTACTACCGCCAGTTCGACTATTGATCCTCTCCCACCTCCGGCTGCCGCAGCGACACAGATCGCTGCGGCAGCGGCGCGGTTTGAATGAGGAATTAGGAGTTAGGAATGAAGGTGTCCAGCGGAGCCGGACGATTTTATTGTGCTTACGGCGCAAGAGTTCTGGTGCTCCTATGACAGATAGGCACTTCTGTGCTCTGCACAAAAACTAAATCGCCGCCAAGGGCGGCTGCTCAGCTCCTGTCTCAAATAATTCCTAACTCCTAATTCCTCATTCCTCATTGAAAGAAAGGAGTTTTACTGCAATGCTCTGGACCGAAGAAATGTTTAAGGTCAAAAAGCCCATTATCGCCATGCTCCACTTAGACCCCCTGCCCGGTGATCCGCGCTACCGCTACGGTGACTGTATGGAGACCGTGGCGGCCCACGCCCGGGAGGACCTGCGGGCGCTGCAGGAGGGCGGTGTGGACGGCGTTCTCTTCTCCAATGAGTTCAGTCTGCCCTATCAGCGGCACATGAGCTTCGTCACCCCCGCCGCCATGGCCCGTGTGATCGGGGAGCTGAAAAGCGAACTCGCCGTGCCCTACGGCGTGGACTGTATCTCCGACGGCGCAGCCACGCTGGAGCTGGCGGCGGCGGTGGATGCCAAGTTCGTCCGGGGTACCTTCTGCGGCGTCTATGTAGGGGACGGCGGACTCTATGACAACGACTTCTCCGCCCTCCTCCGCCGGAAGGCCGCCCTGCACCTCGACGAGCTTAAAATGCTCTACTTCATCAACCCCGAGTCCGACCGGAATCTGGACACCCGGCCGCTGGCGGACATTGCCAGCTCCACCATCTTCAAGGCCCATCCGGATGGCCTGTGCATCAGCGCCAGCGCCGCCGGTCAGGACGTGGATGAGGAACTGATGGCCGCGGTGAAGAAGAAGAACCCGGAGGTGGTGGTGCTCTGCAACACCGGCTGCCGGCCGGACACCATTGCGCATAAGCTCTCCGTCAGTGACGCCGCCGTGGTGGGCACCACCTTTAAGGAGGACGGCAAACTGGAGAATGAGAAGCTTCAGAACGTCCGGGTGAAGGCGGACCGGGTGAAGGCGTTTATGGAGGTCGTGTACAAAGTCAGAGCGGCGCTGTAAGCGCCCGAAAGGAGGCGCCATGCTGCCCTATCTTTTGGCCTTGGATTTGGACTATACCGCCTGTGACCGGACGCGGCACCTGAGCCAGCGGACCCGACAGGCCCTTACCGCCGCCCGGGCCGCCGGGCACACCATCTGCTTTGCCACCGGCCGGCGGGACATCGACATGTACCCCTTCTGGGGGGAGAGCACCTATGCCGACTACCTGCTGCTCAACAACGGCGGCAAGCTGCTGCGCGCCGCGGACCGGAAAGTTCTCTTTAACCAGTGCATCGACCCCGCAGCCTCCAAGGTGCTGATCGAGCACTGTCTCGCCCACGGCTACCAGCTCCATGTGGTCAGCGGGGAGCGCTGGGTCGTCAACCGCTGGAGTGAGGGGCTTACCGAGTACGTGGAGCACTTGGGCATCGCCCCGGTGCTCTACACCAAGCTGGAGGAGACCCCTTGGGAGCAGGTGGAGGGGTTTATGGCCACCGAGGACCTTGGCCCTGTGTGCGCGGCGGTAGAGGCCCTTCGCCTGCCCATGAACTGCACCCCCGCCGAGGACCAATGTGTGGACCTCATGGCCCTGGGAATCAGCAAGTGGGGCGGGCTAAAGCGCCTCTCGGAGCGGCTGGGAGTCCCCCGGGAGCGGATCATCGCCGCCGGGGATTACAACAACGACATTGAGATGATCCAGAACGCCGGTATCGGTGTGGCCGTGGCCAACGCCCTGCCGGAGGTGAAAGCCGCCGCTGACTATGTGACCCAGCGGGACAATGACCACGACGCGGTGGTTGAAATTGTGGAGAAATTTCTGCTGTAATAGAGCTCTTGGACTCCCCGTCAGGGCGTTTGAGAGCCGCGCAGATGGAACGATGACAAAAAGAGGAGAGACACCATGGGAAACGCTTACTTTATGGGTATCGACACCGGTACCAACTCCAGCAAGGGCGTGCTGATGGACGAGAGCGGCAAGGTCGTCGCCCTCCACGCCACCACCCACGCCATGACCAACCCCAAGCCCAATCACTATGAGCACGACGCGGAGAAGGACTGGTGGGGGGATTTTTGCACCATCAGCAAGGCCCTCATTGAGAAGTCCGGGGTGGACCCCAAGGACATCAAGGCTGTGGGCGCCAGCGCCCTGGGGGCGGACTGCCTGCCTGTGGACAAGGACTGCAACCCTCTGCGCAAGGCCATCCTCTACGGCATCGACGCCCGGGCCACCGACGAGATGGCCCAGCTCACGGAGATGTACGGCGAGGAGCAGATCTTGGCTTGGTATGGCCGGCCTCTCTGCTCCAGCGATGTGATGCCCAAAATTTTATGGATCAAAAATAAGGAGCCGGAGGTCTACGCCAAGGCCCACAAGTTCCTCACCGGCTCCAGCTATATCACCGCCAAGCTCACCGGGGAGTATGTAGTGGACCGCTTCTTGGGTCTCGCCAGCTTCAACCCCCTGTATGATCCCAAGACTTGGCAGCCGGTGCCCAAGTACTGCGAGCCCATCTGCCGCCCCGACCAGCTGGCCACGGTGAAGGAAGCGGCGGACATCGCCGGGACTGTCACCGCCAAGGCCGCCGCGGAGACCGGTCTTGCCGAGGGCACGCCGGTGATCACCGGCACCGACGACTCCGGGGCAGAGGCTATCAGCTCCGGCGTGGTAAAGCCGGGACAGATGATGCTGCAGCTTGGCTCCTCCGTGTACATGATCCTTGGCACAGAGACCTTGGTGGATGACGAGCGTCTTTGGCGGGAGGAGTTCATTGTCCCCGGCCTCTGCGACATCTCCGCCGGCACCAACGCCGCCGGCAGCCTCACCAAGTGGTATCGGGACAACATCTTCCCTGAGGCCCTGGCCTTGGAGCAGGAGGGCGGTCCCGATGCCTACCAGACCATGATGGAGGGCGTGGAGGCCGTCCCCGCCGGCAGCGAGGGGCTTGTTACCCTGCCCTACTTCGCCGGGGAGCGGACGCCGGTGAACGATCCCAAGGCCCGGGGCGTGGTTTTTGGCCTGACCCTATCCCACACCCGTGCCCACCTGTACCGCAGCGCCCTGGAGTCTGTGGGCTACTCCATCGCCCAGCAGATCGCCCTGATGGAGAGCCACCCGGAGGTACATCTGGATCGGATTATCGCCGTAGGCGGCGGCACCCAAAACCCGGTATGGATGCAGATTATTGCCGACATTTTAGGCAAACCAGTGGACACCCCGCTGGAAACGGTGGGGGCCTGCTTCGGTGACGCCATGATGGCGGCGCTGGCGGTAAAGCATCCGGGATTTGAGAGCTATGCCAGTTTGACCAGCTTTATTAAGCCTGGCCGGACCTATGAGCCGGATATGGAGAAGCATAAGGTATATGAGACCTATCAGAAGGTTTACCGTGCTTTGTATGAGAGTACCAAGTCTCTGGCCCATACGCTTAGTGACGCGGCGGTAAAAGAATAGTGCCGCGTCTGCCGATGTGTGCAAAACCAAAGCAGGAGCCAGTCCTTTTGGACTGGCTCCTGCTGTATTGTGCGCTTGTCAGCGGGAGGGTTCCCACGGGTCCGGTTCTCCGGCGGCACGGGCGCGGATGCGCTCGATGGCAATTTCTGCGCTGAGCTTTACATCCCGACTGCGGCTGCGGAGGCGCGGCTCTATCAGCGGGATATCCTCCGGTGTGCCGATCCTCCCTAACGAGGCCTGGGCGTAGATGATCTCCTGCCGGTACGTCTTCTCATCCTCTTGGCGGAGATACCAGCGCAGGGCCTCCCGGCTCTCCTCCGCAGAGCAGGCCCCCAGGGCCCGGATGGCGCTGTAGCGGACAGTCCACTGCTCGTGGCGGACGCACTGAAGGATGGGGGCAATGTCCATCTCCGCCGGGATGGGCAGGTCACGGAGGAGGTCCAACAGGGGATAGAGGGCATACTTGTTCTTCTCCATCGTGAGGCGGCCGATCAAATAGGCACAGCCCTCCTCGGTGAAGTGGTTTTTCAAAATTTTCCCGTAGACAAAATAGGCGTCACAGCGGATCTGCCGCTCCTTGGGCTTCGGGTGGGTGGCGATGATCGCCTCCAAGAGGGGGAGGAGGGATAGGTCATCGAGGGTTTCCGCCTCCCGGCAGGCCTTCCAGCTCACACTGTCCCGGCTGTCCGCCGTCTGCTCCACAGTCCCCATTCGGGCAATCAGGTCCTGCAAATAGTCAGTGGTGCTGTCGGTCATCCTATTTTACCTCGATCAGGGTGTACGCCTGCTGGCCAATGCCGATCTTCTCGGCGTGCTCCACGCAGCTTTTCCAGTTGGTCTCCGGGTGCTGGGCGCCGAAGTGGTCCTCATGGCAGTGGCCCTCCCCCTGCGCCTCGTAGAGGGCGCTGCCGATGTACACGGGCATGGCGTTCACCGCATCGGCGCAGGCCACGTCGATGGCCACCGGGTCGAAGGAGGCAAACATGCCAACATTCGGCACCATGGGCACATCGTTCTCCCCGTGGCAGTCACAGTAGGGGGAGACATCCATCACCAAGTTGATGTGGAAGCCGGGCCGGCCATGGACCACCGCCTTGGCGTACTCGGCGATCTTACAGTTGAGAATGTCGTTGGCCTCGTCCTCGGCAGGCTGGATGGCGTCCACGGGGCACAGTCCGATACAACGGCCGCAGCCCACGCACTTGGCGTGGTCGATGGAGATCTTCCCGTCGGTCATGGCGGGGGCATCGTGGGCACAGATCCGCTGGCAGGCGCCGCAGCCGATGCAGAGGTCCCGATTGGTAAAGGGCTTGCCGGCGCTGTGCATCTCCATCTTTCCCGCCCGGGAGCCGCAGCCCATGCCTAAGTTCTTCAGCGCACCACCGAAGCCTGTGCACTCGTGGCCCTTGAAGTGGTTCAGGGAGATGACAATGTCCGCGTCCATCACGGCCCGGCCGATCTTGGCCTCCTTCACATACGCGCCGCCCTCCACCGGGACGTAGGCCTCGTCGGTGCCCTTGAGGCCGTCGGCAATGAGCAGGTGGCAGCCGGTGGTGGTGGGGGAGTAGCCGTTGACATAGGCGCTCTCCAAGTGGTCCAAGGCGTTCTTCCGGCCCCCCACATAGAGGGTGTTGCAGTCGGTGAGGAAGGGCTTGCCGCCTCGGGCGCGGATGAAATCCGCCACCACCTTGGCGTAGTTGGGCCGCAGGTAGGACAGGTTCCCCGGCTCACCGAAATGGATCTTGATGGCCACGTACTTGTTGGTGAAGTCGATCTTGCCCATGCCGGCCCTGTCCAAAAGGCGCTCCAGCTTATTCAGCAGACTGTCGCCAGGGCGGGCCCGGAGGGTGGTGTAGTAGACATTGGAGGGTGTCATAGGATTTGGGTTCCTTTCTTTTAAACTGATGGAAACAGGATATCATAGATTGCCGGGAACTGCAATATATGACTTTGATAGGGATATCCTCTGAGAAAAAAGAGCCCCGCCGCTATAAACGGCGGGGCCTCTATTGATCTTAGCGTATTACCGAAATTGTCGTAGGGCAATGTGATTTATTCTGTAAGGGGCAAAGTCGTTTATCCACCCCGGCCCTTGGGCCGGATGCCCCTACTCCATGGTGATATAGTGCAAAATATTCCGAAAATCCTTGTGTTAGGCAGGGAAAGGATAGTCCGGAGGACAAAAATAAGACCCCGCGTCGTCAGACGCAAGGTCTTATTTTTCTATGGCGTAGGCTAAGTGTTATTGCCCTGCACAGGATAAATCACATTGCCCTACGACATAGTATCCTTGACCTTGCTTCCCTATTATAGCTGACATTGCTCTACATTGCAAGCCTAAATCGTCTCGATAAGGCAATTCGTGCATTGCAATTTTTTTAGTGTTCATCAATGTCTGTCGTCCTGTTACGGAGGAACCCATCAGTCAAGCTGGGTGATGGCCATGTCCTGCTGCTGGAGTAGGTGGTAACCCTGCATTCTTTGAAAATGTCATCAAACGTGTGGCGAATGGGACTTTACGAAGTGCCGAGGGGCGATATATGCTAAGGTAGGCAAAATAGAGATAAATAGTTTAAAGTACGATTTTTGATCACAAAAATAGAAGGAAGTCGTCAGAAACCAGGGAATTTCCTGGATGCGCAAACACGCTCAGACAAATACAATGCGCCGACTTATCACAGTGCGGCCAGCCTCCTCAATCAAATCACGGAGAGCCTCCGCATAGGCGTTTTCATCCACTTTCGCCGGTATCAGGAGAGGACGGCTATAGTCAAGGAAAGCTTGGAATTGCCGTCTAAAGCTGAAGGCTGTCATGCCGCTACTGGCTTTCAGAAATGCGCCGTGATACAAGAGCGTTCTGACCAACTCATTTTTGTACTGCTCCTTGCGTAACTCCATTTCCACCGCTTCCAGAAACTCTTGGTTTCCATTGTCTCTGAACGTACCGCCTTCCAAGATGAGTGTCTCAAAAACCAACGTGTGGAGGAACTGTGGACTGAGGAGATTTTTGATGTTCGCAGGGAACGTGATCTTAATATTCTTGCAGTTGTAATAGTAGTCCTCGTTAATATTCGACGTGTAATTGCTATCCATATAGCTGTCGCCGTACTGAAGCCTCCGTCCCATGGCATGGTAGGAGTTTCCATGGGGAGTAATCCCATCGTTTTCCCCCAGGTTTTGAGTACCGGGGATTAAAACAGCCTTTTGAGTCTCGGCGCTGCTCAAATGTATGTGTAGAGTCGTCTGGAGCTGTGTGGTGTCCACACTGAGCACCTGCTCCTCATCGGGGATAGTCATGAACGCAATCTTCTTGGCGTTCTGATCAAGATTTTTCGCAAGGTTGGAAAAGATGCTCTGGCAGGCACTCAAAAGGCTGTAGGATTGAGAGATTCCTTTCCGCACTTCGAAAGAGAGGGTTCCGTTCAGAGCTTTGAGGAAACAGGCAACCGAATAGATATTTAGGCGTTTGCCGTTCTTCTTTTGGATGGTAAGCAAATCCCCGTCCAACCCTTCGATTTGAGCTTGGATTTTACTGTATACCTCTTGCAGTGTGAGTTCAGCGGTATCTCCGACTGACAGTCCTGTTAGGGCATCGAAATTATCCTGATTTTTGACAAGGGTATCTATAAAGAGGTCTAGCTTGTTATGGATCAGAAAGATAGGCGTGTCCTTCTGGTAGTCTTGCAAAATACGGTGGTAGAGTTCATGAGATTTTTTCTCGTTTTGATCGCTCCAGAGTGGGGCAATTACCAGAATCGCATCGGGAGTGTTTTTATAGACAAGATCTGAGCAATACTCAATGTTCTGCTCCTCCTCGCGGTCAGCATGGAATACTCCCTGGGTATCCCGCAGTCCAAAAACCAAGTTGTTCTGCGGGTCGCTGAAAACCTTCTCTGAGACAGGATTTTGCCGGAGCAGATCCGCGATAGCGGCGGCCATGGGGACATAAATGACGATCTCGCTACACAGAACCTCCAAGGAAAGTGTCTCCCTCCGCAAATTGTTAGCAGTGAACATCTGTCTGCAAAAGTCCTCGTCTGGGTTCTGGAGATCCAGGTCGCGGTAGTAATATCCATCCGCAGAACAACAATCGGGAGAAAAGATGTTAAAGAAACGCTGAGAAAGGCTGTCGTTGACGTTGTTGTAGATGTTCTGGAGACTGTCCTTCTGATCCTGGTGACACTGATCGAACCAATCCCGAACGACAGTTTTGATCAGACTCAGAAGGGAAATACTGGTTTTTCCGGGCTTCTGTTCCTGGGACAGATTTTTTGCGGTGTTATAGAGTTTGGCATTTTCATCCCACAGGTGAGAACTTCGATACCATCCCGTCACGTTACGGATGAACTCCTCGTGGCCTTCATCCAACAAAAGGGAGAAAACCGCTTTGAGGTTATTCTTCTTTCCCAATTCCTTTTCCAAGGCTTCCCGCATTGCCACAATGGCCTTCTTCTCATCGGGATCGGTACTCCTACCCTTCTGGATTACAGCTGCTGTTGCAGAGGTAAGAATCTCCTGAAAGGCACTATATGGGATGGCGTTGCTGTTGTGCTTGACGGCGACTGTCATCTTGCTGCACTGGTTCTTGTCGGTAGTATAGACGAGCAGATGATCTACGATAGTGGAGTTCGTTTCACCCACGCATCGTTCCAAGATATCCCTGGCAGTAGGGGCGGCGAGATTTGCGGCAAACTTTGTCTTACCGCAGCCTGTTCCTGCAATCAGCTTCAGTTCCCGGACGTGAGGGGCTAAGTGTTTAGGCAGTGTTAACATTCAAAGACCTCCTGATAAATAGATCAAGAAAAACCACGCCTATCCCAAAGAATAGACGTGGAAAACATTACAGTCCGTGTATAAAACGCCTGCTCCAAAGTCCATCAGTTGGAATAGTTCTGCGACGGTCAGCCGCATACTTAAAAAATAGATGGTCTTTACTTGTCACCCTTTTTATACCACATCTGCATAGTGGTGTCAAACCTTTTTTCCCAAAATTTTCATTCCAACACCTCATAGGCTATCTGTGCCACAACACCCCAAAATCTCCAATTTAATGTAAGTATACCAAGCTTAAATACTGCGGGACATCTGAAATATTCTGTGGAAAAATTATCCGCATTCAGCTTTCTTGCCTTATGACTGGCAGACAATTTAAAAACAGGAAAAGAGGAAATATTGTGTTTTTTCTGCGTTTTGTAGCACTCTCCTTGAGAATCTCTTGTGCCAATACAGGATATCAGGAAGTGTGGATAAAAGAGGGGAGAAACGCAATGATTTATGGATTTATACAATGTTATATCTCAAGCTAAATTGTCTCAACAAGGCAGTCAAGGATAGCTTCAATCTTATGTTGCTTCTCCAAGTCCAGTCCTCCCAACTTCTCCGCCAGAGGTGTCCATCGAATCGGAGTGTCCGCCGCAATGTAAGCAGCCAGGATAGAATCAGCTCCGGTTCCAAGGGCATTGCATATGTCAATCAAGGTAGGCAGAGCAGGCATCAGTAGCCCACGTTCAATCTGATTTTGTCAATATGAGTTGACACAATTCACGCAAGGAATATAGGATCTAAGCAGCAGCCGCAGTGAGGGACAGATAGAAGCGCTCTCTCTTGACAGCGGGTGGAAGGCCGCCGTTGGCGGAGCAGATACGGCGGTTGTTCCAGTAGCTCATAAAGTAACGCCAAATAAGAGATCTGAGTTCCTCCACGGTCAGCTGTTCAGTGT
>NZ_KE159675.1:102545-127284 GCF_000403395.2 Anaerotruncus sp. G3(2012)
CCCACCTCCAGGCGCCCCTCCCGCACCGCTTTCAGCCAGGCGTGGATCGTCCCTTTCGGGATGCCCAGCTCCTTCGCCGCTTTGTCTCCGCCGATCTCTCTGGCCAGCTTTACGGCCTGTACCTTGTACTCTTTATCGTAGCTTCGAGCCATTGCCTTTCCTCCTTCTTCTTCTCTTTTTTCTACTCCCTTGAGGAAAAGGTGTCAACTTTTTTTATACCATATCATATGGCCCCTGGCAGTCTGTGTATGCCCGATTTGCTAAATGGCGGGACGATGGTACACTGGAAGCCATATTTCGCGCATTGTCCGCAGATGCGGATATGGAAAACCTGAGCCTGGACTCTACCTGCATCAAGGTTCACGAGAGTGCCAACGGAGGGGGAAAAAACGGCGGATAAGGCAGTTGGGCGGACCAGAGGTGGGTTGAACACAAAGCTGCACGCTATTGTGGATGGACTGGGGAATCCGGTTGAATTCATGCTGTCTGCAGGGAATGACCATGATTCAGTCCACGCTGTTGAACTGCTGGAAAAGGTAAAAATCAGCGGCAGCAATGTATTAGCAGACCGGGCTTATGGGGCAAAGACGATCCGAGCTTACATCTCGGAACAAGGAGCCAGCTATGTGATCCCACCGCAGAGCAATGTTTCTGAGCCATGGCCGGTAGACTGGTGCTTATATAAAGAGCGTCATTTGGTTGAATGCTTCTTCCAAAAGCTCAAATGGTTTCGCAGAATCGCCACCAGATATGACAAATTGGATGCGTCTTTTCTCGCTTTCGTTTACATTGCCGCTATCGCTATTTTGTTGATTTAGCTCAGCCTTCACTATTTTTCAAACAAGCCCTAGAAGATGCCGGGATTATATCAGAGCAGAAGAAAGGAACGAAGTTACCCAGGACTGTGAAGCAGGATAAGCTAGAGGAATTTTTGAATAGTCATGAGGATACAGGTAGTGCTGGCGGAGCCGCATCAAATCAGACGTTGGATTCATCTGCTATGCCGACCGATGTGGAGTCAACGCAGGATCAAAGCACGGAATCTCCTGATGAGATTTCAGATACCCAAGCGCAGCTTTCATCCGCTACTGTGCCTCGACCCACACGACTTAAATGTGACCACAGGAAGCTAATGGAGGAGACAAGCCCTAAAAACTATAGAGCAAAGTCCACTCGGTAATATTTACCACCAGTAGGTCAACGGTACTGGTGGCAATCAGTTCTACGCAATAAAACTTAGTGAGATGAAGGGGTAGGGATGTGATCCCTACCCCTCGTTGCTGCTGTCTCTCACAATGGAATGTAGCTGATCTATCATCACTGTATCAGCATAGTTGGCAACTTGGGAATTCTTCATGTATCCGCTGCAACTAAAGCTATGATTTGATTGGCTGTTTCATCGTCTGTATGTTCTTTCAGATGTGGCATGGCCGTCGAGAAGTTCTTTTTCTTCACCCCTGAGAGTTTCCTAATATCCGACCAATAGAAGGGCTTGCCTTGCGCTCTTAATCTCTGATATGCCCAAATGATCTTCCTGGCCCAGCTCTCGGGATAGGTCTCTGTGTATCGTTCAAAGATGGCCCTGCATCTTGGCATATTCTCCAGTTGATGCCCCAGCAAGCCCATCTCCCGATACACAAGTCTCTCTGATACTCGTTCGGGCCTACTGTTCTCGTTGGCCGTGCCATCATATACGCCTTGGACAACCTTTTCCAATATAGGGGCTGTGTCTGCATCCAACTGTACCCAGTCTACGGGGGCGGTATCTTTCATGTAGTGGCTGTCCTGCTCCTGCTGAATCTGTTCCGGTGTCAGAGTAGAGGACGTTAATTCCTCTGGCTCCATGCCGAGGAAAAAGGCGATTTGACATACCACTGAAAAATCAGACCTATTCCCCAGCAATACCCTCTGAATCTGGTACATACTCGCTATATTACATAGACCCATGCCTCCATAGAACACATTCAGATCATCGGCAAGCGTCTTCGTGTACCTGCTTCGGCCTGATGGCTTCAAATACTTCGTCCGGCTCAAACCGTCATACAGGATGGAACTGATAGGAATATCTTTGTTAAAATCTATTGGTGCGTCAAATACGGAGTCCAGGTAGCTTGCCAACCGGATCATCTGGGGTTCTTCCTCAAAGGCAACCTTGTTGTGGCCTATGCAATGTTCAGCAGGACAAAAAGTGAAGCTCTGCTCACTCTTCGCCGGAACACTGGATTCCACAAGCCTACACCTATGCTTCGTGCAGATGCCCATGTTTCGGATTTGATGTTTCCGATGCCAGTAGGTTTCACCGCATGTCTCCCTGTCCTCATTTACACACAGCGGACAGAACCGCAAGTAGTGTTCCCCCTCAGACCGAGGGAGAACACAGAACAGGTGGTGTGCATCGCAGTTATCATGCCCCAGCCGATACAGGGCAGTCTTCTTTTGCTCCAATGGGATGAAGCGGGCATACTGAGGATACATCGTATGTTCCAGTACCAGCTTGTCCAGGGGATACATCTTTGCAATACGCTCCATGGCCCCAGGATTGAGATTCCCGATAAACTCCTTACTGGGATTGTCAGACCGCTTGCAATATAGCTCCTGCATAGCTGATTTACTTGAAAAGAATCCAGAATGTACATAGTATCGACAGAGCCAGCTATACACCAATTCATCAGGATAGATGGCTGGGAAGTAGGAGATCATACCGCTACCTCCACCACGGGCAGATGATTCTTCAACAGCTCCACGATGTCCACACCCTCGCTCTTGGCCTGAGATACCAGAGCAGCAATCGTAAACTCTCCGTCCGTCTCCACATCAGTATCGACTTTGAGGATTGTAGTCCTTCGTTTGGTTTTCGAGGTCTGGCACTTCTGCCGAGGTTGGATGAACCCGTGCAGCATGGATAGCCGTTGTTGGTAGGCTTCGTTCAATGATTCCAGATTTAGGACCTCTCTGCCGTTGAGAATGGCGATCTCCTGTGCATCATGGATCAAGGACACCACCACCGAGATATTCCCGGATGTGTGTTCATAGAGCCATTCTGTAATGCCGTTGGTGATCTCCGGCCTCTGCCTCACATACTGGTAGGAATACAAGACTTTACAGAACGCCTTGAAATCCTCTCCATACTCCATCACATCATATTGCAGTCCTAATGACCTCCGGGCAAGCTGCATGGCCTGTTCAAAGAACACCGCACTCTCAGGAGTGCCGACCATACAAATTGAAATACCGCTGTTGTTGATAAGCTGGGTGAGCATCCCCACAAGGCTTTTGCCGTTCTTACTGTTACACACGTTTTGAATCTCGTCCACCACCAGCAACCCGATGTGGTTCAACGCTACCTGACTGACGCTGCCAATCAACATATCTGTGGTTGTCCTGGCCCGTAGTGCATTGGGATAATAGTTGCCGCCAATGACTTCATCGACCTTCCGAAGTATCTCCAATAGCAATCCTTTGACGGAGGAATCAAAGGGACACTGGACGCTGATGCAGGGGATGATTTTGGTGTGAGGATTTTCTACCTCAATAATTCGATTCTCGGTAATCAGCGTGATTGCCCTGCTGATAGCAGATGATTTACCGATACCGGATGCCCCAATGATCGTGAAGCTGTCGGAGCCGCCCATGATGCCACTGTACTCCTGCTGAACGATAGCCCTGTAATTCTGATTCCGCTGTTGTATTGCCAGTGTTGTACCCTTCTTCTGCAACGACCGCATCAAAGCAAGATAGAGCTTGCTATAGATTTCCAAGGACATCTGATTGGGAACGTACACCCGGTAGAGGTCAGAGAGTGCCATGAGCCGTACCGGAGCATCGGCATCGCAGATAGCAGTATCGTACTCCGGCAACACTTCCAGCGCAGACAACAGTTCATTCCCTGACTTCATGGTTGGCAGGATACGGATAACGTCTGAAAGATCACTCACGGTTCGTCCCCTCCTTCATGTAGTCACGGTGGTTCTTGGTCTGCTCCCGTTTGCGAGTGCTACGGATATTCTTCATGTGAACATCACCACGACCAGCACCACTACCCACGATGGCTTCAATATGCTGGGCCAGATTGATTTGAGCTTGCAGATTATCTCTGGCTGCACCCCTGGTAATGGCTCTTTGGCTCTCCTGTAGTTCCTGTACCGCAGTCAGGTCCTTACCCTCAAATCTGGATTCAATCACAGTGAACTCGGTGTATGTACCGTCCTCCAGCAGCCATACAGAGGTCACGTCTTCTGGATTGTAGGCCACGACCACATCACCGCCAGACAAGTATTGCTCGGTGTACCCCTCGCAGTAATACCGCAGCTTGTTCACCTTCAACCCTGACCGACTGAATCTCCCGGTAGTTCTCGGCAGCAATGTCAACATCAGCTCTCTTTTCCCAATTTCAATAAGGTTAGCCCCGATTTGGGATTTTCCCCAATTCCAGATTTGGGAAGCATAGGGCTTCACTTGGGCGGCGATCATATCCTCGGTGTAGGGGAAGTTCTCAATAATCCTCTGAGAATTGTAATAGATGATACAGTGGAGGATGATCTTCTCAAAGTCCATCATGGTCAGACAGGCATCCTTCCGGTAGTCGTGAGCACCACGCTCCTGATAGTCAGGCTCAACGACACCCTTGCCCTTCAAGTGCTTCTTGTAACTCTCCTGTACCAGATCGAAGAATTTCTCAATCAGCCCCTTCAACTCTGGACGATAGGAAGGGAGATTGACAACCTTAACCCCCAGCTCTGCAATCTGCTCAAAATTCTCGGATGTGTACTCACTTCCCATGTCGGTGATGAACGTAGCCGGAAGCATATCACAATCCCAGCCCTCACGATGAATAGAGATACCGAACCTACTACACCATGAAACCTTGTCCGATATGATATTGAGCATCAGCCCACGGAGACTATAGACACCACCTTCCCACGATAACGAGTACCCACAACACAAGCCACTATAGGCATCAATACAGGCTGTCAGGATTGGTCTACCCACCAGACTTCCAGTGTCATTGACAAGATAGATGTCACACACCGTAGCATCGAACATTCCAACGCCGACAGCAGGAGCAAACTCTTGTACTCCTTCACCAGTCAGAGGACGGTTGTTCCGTTGGTAGTTCTTCAATCCATCACGGGAGATATAGAAGTTCTGGAGGTTCCTGGTCTTACGATAGAAGTACCGGAACTGATAGTAGGACGGGTATTCCTCAGCGAGTACTCCCAGGGCATCACAATACTTCTCCTTGAGCATCATTGTGTAGGCAGTCATCAGAGATTGTTTCTTCGTGGTGTAGAAGAACTTATTTAAGGCCCATCGGATATTCTTCTCGCCCTGGGTCAACACTCGATCATCCTCCCGACGTTTGGGAGCAAGAGCAGTCACATCCATGTAGATCAGATACAGACAGAGATAGCCCCTGATGGTCTGTTTCGACACCCCATGTTCTTCTGCCGCAGAGCAGATCAACCGAGAGCGCATCCGATTATCCGCAACGAAGGACAGGATAGGAGCGATCATCGTGTACCTCTCGTACATGATTTTCCTCTGGTCGGCATCCAGATCATCAGCACCGACAACCGTAACCCCTATGACCGCCGACAACTCACCAGTGGTACACTCAGAGTAGGATTCCAGAGCATCCAGCCCTATCCACACGGGCATCGTCCTCTTGATGCAGTCAATGATAAGAACCCTGTCACCCTGCAATTCCAGAACCCGGATGATTGAATCACCAGACCTGAGCAGGTCATACTTCTTCATCAATGACCACCCCCCAATCCGTGACCCCATGCCTGAGCCAGTAGTCCCTTGAAGCGTCCAGCAGCTTTACCGTCAATGGCTTCATCAGGAACTTTCTAAACACGCACTCCCTGACCATCAGATCACCGTCCGCCTTGGTGCAAACGAAGTCCGAGGTGTACTCCCCAACCTCCAACCCATCCAGCAGCACATTACACCTGATTTCTTTGATTGCGTCCGATGCTTGCAGCAGGTCAGCGTAGGCGTACTGGATCGCGTCATACGTCCGGCACACCTCAGCGCACTTGCCCAGCACCCGCTTCTCACAGCGACCTTTGAAGTTCTTCTTCCTCATGTTGGTAGTCCTCCCCCTGTGGGAACACTCTGCACCAGTCCCCAAAAGCATCCCCCAAAAACGAAGTCAGCTCAATTTTGGGGAATTGGGGTTTGCGTTTTTGGGAAAGCGGAATCGCTCAAAGCCCCTGATAGCAAGGGTTTCAAGCCTATCATGATTTCCCCAAAAACACGATTTGGGAATATCACCATGTCGTAGGGCAATGTGATTTATTCTGTAAGGGGCAAAGTCGTTTATCCACCCCGGCCCTTGGGCCGGAAGCTCCTACTCCATGGTGATATAGCATAGAATGTTCCGAAAATCCTTGTATTAGGCAGGGAAAGGATAGTCCGGAGGACAAAAATAAGACCCCGCATCGTGAGATGCAAGGTCTTATTTTTCTATGTCGGAGGCTAAGTGTTATTGCCCTGAACAGGATAAATCACATTGCCCTACGACAAAAATGATCCATTTAGCGAGGGTTTTTGATTGCGGCCTGTGCAGCAGCCAGACGTGCGATCGGCACGCGGAACGGCGAGCAGGACACATAATCCAAACCAGTGTTATGGCAGAACTCGACAGTGCTCGGGTCGCCGCCATGCTCACCGCAGATGCCGAGGTGGATGTCCGGACGGGTTGCGCGGCCCAGTTTGGCAGCCATCTCGACCAGTTTGCCCACACCGGTCTGATCCAGTTTCGCGAACGGATCCGACTCGTAGATCTTCTTATCATAGTAAGCGCCGAGGAACTTGCCGGCATCGTCACGGCTGAAGCCGAAGGTCATCTGGGTGAGGTCGTTGGTACCGAAGCTGAAGAATTCAGCCTCTTTGGCGATCTCGTCCGCAGTCAGAGCGGCGCGCGGGATCTCGATCATGGTACCGACTTTATATTTCATGTCGCTCTTCGCGGCAGCGATCAGCTCGTCCGCGGTCTTGACGACAACGCTCTTGACATAAGCCAGCTCCTTGACCTCGCCGACCAGCGGGATCATGATCTCAGGAACCATCTTCCAGTCGGGATGTTTGGCCTGGACGTTGAGCGCAGCCTCGATGACCGCGCGGGTCTGCATGGCAGCGATCTCCGGATAGGTGACAGCCAGACGGCAGCCACGATGGCCCATCATCGGGTTGAACTCGTGCAGGCCGGCAATGATCGCATGGATGTCCGAAACGCTCTTGCCCATCGTCTTTGCGAGCGCGGCAATATCCTCCTCAGCGGTGGGGACGAACTCATGCAGCGGCGGATCAAGGAACCGGATGGTGACCGGGTTGCCCTGCATTGCCTCATAAATGCCCTCGAAGTCGCCTCTCTGCATCGGCAGCAGTTTTGCCAGTGCTGCCTCGCGCTGTTCAACAGTATCCGAGCAGATCATCTCGCGGATAGCTGCGATACGGTCGGTCTCGAAGAACATGTGCTCGGTACGGCAGAGGCCGATACCCTGTGCGCCAAAGCTCATTGCCTGCTGCGCATCCTTCGGGGTGTCGGCATTGGTGCGGACCTTGAGCTGACGATACTCGTCCGCCCAGCCCATCAGACGGCCAAAGTCGCCGCCGATCGAAGCCTCGACCGTCGGGATCGCCTCGCCGTAGATGTTGCCGGTCGAGCCATCGAGCGAGATATAGTCGCCCTCGTGGTAGGTCTTGCCGGCGAGGGTGAAGCACTTGTTTTCCTCATCCATTTTGATCTCGCCGCAGCCCGAGACACAGCATGTGCCCATGCCGCGCGCGACAACCGCCGCATGGGAGGTCATACCACCGCGGACGGTCAGGATGCCCTGCGAATAGTGCATACCTTCGATATCCTCCGGGGAGGTTTCAAGACGCACCAGAATGACCTTTTCGCCCTTCTGTGCCCACTCGGTCGCATCCTCAGCGGTAAAGACCACCTTACCACAGGCAGCACCCGGGGAGGCCGGCAGCGCGGAACCGATCGGTTTGGCGGCTTTGAGCGCTTTCGCGTCGAACTGCGGGTGCAGCAGCGCATCGAGCTGTTTCGGATCGATCATGCAGACTGCTTCCTTCTCGGAGATCATCCCTTCGTCCACGAGGTCACAGGCGATCTTCAGTGCAGCGGCAGCGGTACGCTTACCGTTACGGGTCTGGAGCATGAACAGCTTTCTGTCCTCAATGGTGAACTCCATGTCCTGCATGTCGCGGTAGTGGTTCTCGAGGCGGCCGCAGATCTCTACAAACTGGTTGTAGGCTTCCGGCATGACTTCGGCCAGCTGGTCGATCGTCTGCGGGGTGCGTACGCCCGCGACAACGTCCTCGCCCTGGGCGTTCATCAGGAACTCACCAAACAGCTTCTTCTCACCGGTTGCAGGGTTGCGGGTGAACGCAACGCCGGTACCCGAATTGTCGCCGGTGTTGCCGAAGACCATCATCTGGACGTTGACAGCAGTACCCCAGCTCGAGGGGATGTCGTTCATGCGGCGGTAGTAGATCGCACGGGGGTTGTCCCACGAGCGGAAGACCGCCATGATCGCGCCCATAAGCTGCTCTTTCGGGTCGGTCGGGAAGTCGACGCCCTTTTTCTCCTTATATTCAGCCTTGAACTGACGCGCCAGCTCCTTGAGGTCGTCGGCATCCAGCTCGGTGTCCATCTTGACGCCTTTTTTCTCTTTCATCTCGTCGATCAGCTTCTCGAAGTAAGCCTTGCCGACCTCCATGACAACGTCCGAATACATCTGGATGAACCGGCGATAGGAGTCATACGCAAAACGCGGGTTGTTGGTCTTTTTCGCCATGACTTCGACCACTTCATCATTCAGACCGAGGTTGAGGATGGTGTCCATCATGCCCGGCATCGAAGCGCGTGCGCCCGAACGGACCGAAACGAGCAGCGGGTTCTCGAGGTCGCCGAACTTCTTGCCGGCAATCTCTTCGAGTTTGGCGAGGTTGGCGTAGATTTCCGCCTGGATCTCTTCGTTGATCTTCTCACCATCAGCATAGTACTGGGTGCATGCCTCGGTTGTGACCGTGAACCCCTGCGGGACAGGCATTCCAAGACCTGTCATCTCCGCCAGGTTCGCACCCTTGCCTCCGAGCAGCTCACGCATCGAGCCGTTGCCCTCGGAGAACA
This sequence comes from Anaerotruncus sp. G3(2012), assembly GCF_000403395.2. Lineage (GTDB taxonomy): Bacteria > Bacillota > Clostridia > Oscillospirales > Ruminococcaceae > Anaerotruncus. Next base: position 111,697 of record NZ_KE159675.1, read on the forward strand.
TGTAAACAAATTTTTTGCCCACTTTAATCTACCTCCATTACTTTAGATCACTCTGGTAGCATTGACCAAGCTATATTATAACAAACCCGCTGTGGTTTTTCCAGTGTTTTGCTAGGAAAAAGTGCATTATTTCCAAGAAAAAAACAAGAGATTTTTAGGGGATTTGCCCCCGCCATCCGGCAGGCCAGCGAAAAACTTCCGGCAGGCGGCAAAATTCCCGTCCAATCCCTTGCAAACCCGAAAAAAAATTGACATAATAGAAGACGCGAACGGTTCTTTGGGTTCGCGGTTATTTGCAGAAAAAAAGCCGGCGGCGAAACCGTCAGCATACAGGGGGGAAGTTCCATGGAACAACAGGACAGACGCAGGTTCGCGGTCATTCTCGCGGCAGGGGACGGGAAACGGATGGGGTCCGACCGTCCGAAGGTGCTCTGCGAGGTGCTCTTCAAGCCGATGCTCCGCTGGGTGGAGGATGCCTGCCGCGCAGCGGGCATTGACGAACTCTATATCATAGCAGGCGACCAACAGGACCTGCTTGAACAGGCCGTTTCCCCGGGCTGCCGTTTTTTCCGGCAGCCGGAGCGCCGCGGGACCGGCCATGCGGTGATGATGGCGTCCGAGGCGTTTGCACAGGGGGGCGACCTTCTGGTGCTCAACGGGGACGCGCCGTTCGTCTCGCCGCAGGCGATCAATGCGGCATATGCGGAACACCTGTCGCAGGGGTGCGCGGTGACGCTGATGACCGCAAAGCTGGAGGATCCGTCCGGCTACGGGCGGATCCTGCGGGGGGAGGATGGAAGGGTGCTCGCGATCGTCGAGCAGAAGGATGCCACCCCTGAACAGCTTCAGATAAAAGAGGTCAATCCGGGCGCTTATTGGTTCCGTACCGAATTCCTGCGGGATGCGCTGCCCCGCCTGACCTGTCAGAATGCGCAGGGGGAATACTACCTGACCGATACTGTCGGCCTCGCGTCTGCGGATGGGCTGCGGGTGGGCGGCTGCGCCGCGCCCGATCCGGACACCGCCCTCGGCGCGAACGACCGCCGCGCGCTTCAGCAGCTCAACGAGTGTGCGCGCCGGCGGATCATCCAACAGCATCTGGATAATGGAGTGGACATCCCGTTCAGCGACGGGATCGTGATCGGGCCGGAGGTTGAGATCGCGCATGATGCGGTGATCCTGCCCGGGACGATTTTGCGGGGCAAAACCCGGATCGGTGCACATGCGGTGATCGGGCCCAATTCGTATCTGGTCGATTCACAGGTCGGGGAAGGCTCCCACATCAATGCTTCCTACCTCACCGATTCAACGGTCGGGAGAGGCAGCTCGGTCGGGCCGTTCTCCCAGCTCCGCCCCAACTCCCACCTCGGCGACGGGGTCAAGCTGGGCGACTTTGTGGAGATCAAAAATTCGACGGTCGGCGATAAAACTTCGGTTGCGCACCTGACCTATATCGGCGACAGCGATGTGGGCGCCTACTGCAACTTCGGCTGCGGGGTGGTCACCGCCAACTATGACGGCAACCAAAAGTACCGCACCACGATTGGCGACCGGGCGTTCATCGGCTGCAATACCAACCTGGTCCCGCCGGTCACGGTCGGCGAGGGGGCGTATACCGCCGCGGGTACCACGATCGACGAGGATGTCCCGGCGGGCGCGCTCGCAATCGGGCGGGTGCATCAGCAGATCAAAGAGGGCTGGTCGGACGAGAAGATCGCTTTCAAAAAGGACGCCAAAAAGTAACTGTATACATAAAAATGAAAAGTTTCGTCCACCTTTTCAAAGGTGGCGGATTCCAAAGGCAGCGCCTTTGGCCGCGCTCCGAAGAGCGAGGAACACTTTATCCTGTGAAGCGTATTTTTCGGGTGAATTGCCGCCCGAAGGGTGGCAAGAGGGGGCTTTTTACAAGAGAAAAAGCCCCCTCCCAAAATAAACTGCAATGCATGCGGGGGAGATCCACCCCGCCTGCAGGGAGAATGAAAACCATGTTTGAAATGTTTAAGCGGCGGCAGCCCGCCCCCACCGGGCCGGTGGAATTTTTGATTGTCGGGCTGGGGAACCCCGGCAGGCAGTACGAGTGCACCCGCCACAACGCCGGGTTCCTTGCGCTCGACTGCCTTGCTGAAAAGCTCGGCGTAAAGGTCGACCGGATCAAATATAAATCCCTCTGCGGGGACGCGATGATTGGGGAGCATCGCGTCCTGCTGATGAAGCCTTCCACTTATATGAACCATTCGGGCGAAGCGGTGCGCGAGGCGATGCAGTTCCATAAAATCCCGATCGAGCGGGTGCTGGTCCTCTTCGACGACGTAAGCCTCGACGTGGGCAGGCTGCGCATCCGGCGCAAAGGCAGCGACGGCGGTCACAACGGCCTGAAAAGCATCCTCTATCTGACCGGGAAGGACACCTTCCCCCGTGTCAAGATGGGGGTCGGACAGAAGCCCCACCCCGACTATGACCTTGCCGACTGGGTGCTGGGGAAGTTCCGCAAGGAGGACACCGAGCTGCTGGACAAGATGTTCGATCATGCTGCCGAAGCCGCGCAGATGGTCGTCGAGGGGCAGATCGACCAGGCGATGAGCCGGTTTAACGGATGACTGATGAGGATAAAGATGAAGAGGAATATTTATGAACGGGTTTGAACAGCTGCTCTCGGGGATGCCCGAATTCCGGCAGATCAAAGCTGCGGTGGAGTCCCGGGACACCCCTGTGCTGGCGACCGGCCTTTCAGAGGTGCATAAGGCCCACCTGATCTATTCGCTCACCAGCCTGCTCGGAAAGCGCGGGCTGGTGGTCGCGTCCGACGAGGCGAACGCCATGCGCATCTGTGAGGACATCAACATCATGGCAGGGGAGCCGGTCGCGGCGTTCTATCCGTCCCGCGACCTGACCTTCCATGAGGTGACCGGCGTTTCCCACGAGTACGAGCACGCCCGGTTGAGTGTGCTCGGCCGGCTCTCCGCCGGAACCGCCCGGCTGGTGGTCGCATCGGCGCGCGCGGCGCTGCAATATACCATGCCTCCGGGGCTTCTGCGGGAAAAAACCCGCACCCTCAGAACCGGGGAGAGCTATCGGATGGAGGAGCTGCTCGCGTTTCTGGTGAGCGCAGGCTACACGCGGGCGGACCAGGTGGACGGGGTCTGCCAGTTTTCCCAGCGGGGAGGGATTCTCGACTTTTTCCCGCCGCATACCCCGGACCCGTTCCGGGTCGAGTTCTGGGGGGAGGAGATCGACACAATCTCAACCTTCAAGACCGACACCCAGCGGCGGGAGGATACGGTCAAACAGGTGGACATCCCGCCCGCTGCCGAGGTGGTCGCGGACAGTCCGTCCAGGCTGTGCCGCCTGCTGGAAACGGCGGCAAAATCCCTGCGGGGCACCCAGGGCAAACGCGCCAAGGAGAAGCTTGCACAGGAGATCGAAAAGCTCGAGGGGGGCGCGATGCCCGAATCGCTCGACCGCTGGCTGCCGCTGATCTATCCCGCGCCGGCGACCATCTTCGATTACCTGCCGGATGCGGTATTTTTCCTCTGCGATACCGGGAACTGCCGGGAGGTGCTGCGCAGCGCACAGGCCCAGAACAGCGAGGATATCAAGCTGCTGTTCGAGGAGGGCGTTCTCTTCAAAGGGTGCGACCGGTTCAACGAGGACTTTGTTGACTTGCAGCGCCATGCAGCCGAGGGATGTACGGTCCTGCTCGACACCTTTGTCCGGTCGGTCGGGGACATCCCGCTGCGCCAGCTTCTGAACATCAATGCGGTCCAGCTCTCCTCCTGGAGCGGGGAGTTTTCCGCCCTGCTCGAAGAGGTGCAGGCCTACACCGCCTCGGGCTATTGCATCGTGGTGTTTGCGGGGACGCCCCGCGCGGCGGCCACACTTGCCGAGGACCTGCAAAAACAGGGGATCAACGCGATCGAGTCGGAAAAGATCGGTGCATTTACCCCGCGGCTGGTCTATGTGGTGGGACGGAGCATGAGCGCGGGGGTCGAGTATCCCGACCTCAGGCTTGCGATCCTCTCGCAGGCCAAATCGGTCCGCCAGGGCATCAAAAAAAGGCCCCGCCACAAGGAGGGCAAGCAGCTCAAGGACATCAGCGACCTGACCCCCGGCGACCATGTGGTTCACATCGCACATGGGATCGGGGTGTTTGAGGGGATCGTCAAGCGGGAGATCCAGGGGGTCGTCAAGGACTATATCAAAATCCGTTATGCCGGGACCGACACCCTCTTTGTACCGGTCACCCAGCTCGATCTGGTGACCAAATATGTCGGGGTGCGGGAGGATGCGGCGGTCAGGCTCAGCAAGCTGAATTCGGTCGAGTGGCAGAAGACCCGCGCGCGGGTGAAAAAAGCGGTCGAGGATATGGCCAAGGAGCTGACCGAGCTTTACGCCAAACGGATGCAGGTCAAGGGGCACGCATTTTCCCCCGACACCGATTGGCAGAACGATTTCGAGCGCCGGTTCCCGTACGACGAGACCGACGACCAGCTCCGGTGCATTGAGGAGATCAAGGCGGACATGGAGCGGGAATCCCCGATGGACCGGCTGCTCTGCGGGGATGTGGGATTCGGCAAAACCGAGGTTGCTCTGCGCGCCGCGTTCAAATGCGTGATGGACGGCAAACAGTGCGCGCTGCTCTGCCCGACCACCATCCTCGCCTGGCAGCATTACCAGACCGTCCGCCGCCGGATGGAGGGGTTCCCAGTCAAGGTAGACCTGCTCTCCCGGTTCCGCACCGCGCGGGAGCAGAAGCAGGTGCTCGACGAGCTGCGCCGGGGGGAGACCGATATCATCATCGGCACCCACCGGCTGGTGCAGAACGACGTGAAGTTTAAAGACCTCGGGCTGTGCATCATCGACGAAGAGCAGCGGTTCGGGGTGCGGCACAAGGAAAAGTTCAAGGAGATGCGCGCCAATGTGGACGTGCTCAACCTGTCAGCAACCCCGATCCCGCGCACCCTCAACATGGCGATGAGCGGCATCCGGGATATGAGCATCCTCGAGGAGGCGCCGCAGGACCGCCACCCGGTACAGACCTATGTGGTGGAGCACGACTGGGGCCTGGTCACACAGGCGATCGAACGGGAGATACGCCGGGGCGGGCAGGTGTTCTATCTGCACAACCGGGTGGAGAGCATCGACAGCTGCGCCTATAAAATCCAGCAGCTTGTGCCGTCCGCGCGGATCGTCACCGCACATGGCAAAATGAACGAGGAACAGCTTTCGGCGGTCTGGCGGCAGCTGCTCGACTACGAAGTGGATATTCTGGTCTGCACCACCATCATCGAGACAGGGGTGGATGTCCCCAACTGCAACACGCTGATTATTGAGAACGCTGACCATATGGGGCTTTCCCAGCTCTACCAGCTGCGCGGCCGGGTGGGGCGTTCAAACCGGCGGGCGTTCGCCTATCTGACCTTCAAGCCCGACCGGGAACTTTCGGACATCGCGACCAAACGGTTGGCGGCAATCCGGGAGTTTACCTCGTTCGGTTCCGGCTTCCGGATCGCGATGCGTGACCTCGAAATCCGCGGCGCAGGCAATATCCTCGGTTCCCAGCAGCATGGGCATATGGAGGCGGTCGGCTATGACATGTACCTCAAGCTGCTTTCGGATGCGGTCGCCGAACAGCGGGGGGAAGCCCCCACCCATGCCGCCACCGAATGTATGGTGGATGTGCGGGTGGGCGCGCATATCCCCGAGGAATATATCGACAACCTCGCCCAGCGGATCGACATCTATAAGAAGATCGCGGGCATCCAGACTGAGGAGGATGCGCTCGACCTGATCGACGAGCTGATCGACCGGTTTGGGGAACCTCCCGAGGCGGTCAAGGGGCTGGTGGATGTCGCGTTGGTGCGCAATACCGCTTCGCTCATGGGCATCCGCGAGATTTCCCAGCGCGGGGACGCGGTGCTGCTCTACCCCGAGGTGATGGATATGCAGCGTGCGGGAGCGCTCGCGGTCAAGCTGCGCGGCCGGGTGATGGTCAGCGCAGGCGCGAAACCGTATATCACGGTCAAAATCCCGCCGGGGTCGGAACCGCTCGACACCATCCGGGAAGCGCTCGCCGCGATGGACGAAGCTTAGAACCTGTTTGGTATCTTTGGCAAGGAGGCTTTTTCTCTTGCAAAAGCCCCCTCTTGCCGCCCTTTAGGCGGCAATTCACCCGAAAAAAGCGCTTCACAGGCTAAGGCGTTCCGCTCGCTGCGGCGAGCGGCGGGGGCTCTGCCCCTCGACCCCGCCACCTTTGAAAAGGTGGACGAAACTTTTGGTTATGAGAGAAAAGAAATTCTCCCAGCTTGCCGGGGTGGGGCCTACGGGGAGGGGTCACTGACCCCTAACCCGTAAGACAGCCCGCAGGGGCGTCGCGGCGTATGCCGCGCTTCGGCGTTAGCCGAGAAGCCCCGAGGAAGGCGCTTTGCGCCTGGAAGTCTGGTCTGGGGCCAGACTTCCTCTGTCTCACTGCCCCTCGACCCCGCCACCTTTGAAAAGGTGGACGAAACTTTTAGTTTCGATTTTTCAAACAGCTCCTAGATACTGTTCTGTATTCATAGGCGGCTCTCTGCGCCCATTCAGGCACAGACTTGAAAAGAATTATTCCGATTCTTTTCAGATGCTCCGATTATAAAATTCATACAAAATGCCAAAAATACTGGAAGAGGAGTCCGGAAATCATGGAAACCCCTTGCAAAAAAACAGCGTATGGATTAAAATAGCAGATAGATTGATGTGAAATTAACAAAGGCAGTCCGAGGCCGGTTTTTACCGTCCCGGGCTGCAACGAAAGGATGGCAGAAAATGACCTCATACAACAAAAAATCCGTGGACGACATTCAGATTGCCGGGAAAAAGGTGCTCGTGCGGTGTGACTTCAACGTTCCGCTGAAAAATGGCGTCATCACCGATGAAAACCGGATCGTGGCCGCGCTCCCGACCATCAAAAAGCTGATGGCGGACGGCGGGCGTGTGATCCTCTGCTCGCACATGGGCAAGCCCAAGGGAGAGCCGAAACCCGAGCTTTCGCTTGCACCGGTGGCCAAACGGCTCTCCGAGCTGCTTGGCAAAGAGGTTGTCTTCGCTGCGGATGACAATGTGGTCGGCGAGAACGCCAAAGCCGCGGCAGCAGCTCTGAAAGACGGCGACGTTATGCTTCTCCAGAACACCCGTTACCGTGTCGAGGAGACCAAGAACGGCGAAGCGCTCAGCAAGGAGCTGGCAGAGCTCTGCGAGGGGCAGGTTTTTGTCAACGATGCATTCGGCGCGGCCCATCGTGCACACTGCTCGACAGTCGGCGTGGCTTCGTTCGTTAAAGAGGCGGCGGTCGGCTATCTGATGGGCAAAGAGCTCCAGTATCTGGGCAATGCGGTTGAGAACCCGGTCCGCCCGTTTGTGACCATCCTCGGCGGTGCCAAGGTTGCGGATAAACTCAATGTCATCGAAAACCTGCTCAACAAGGCCGACACCCTGATTATCGGCGGCGGCATGGCGTATACCTTCCTCGCGGCGAAAGGGTACGGCACCGGCACCTCGCTGCTCGATGCCGAAAAGATCGGTTACTGCAAGGAGATGCTTGCGAAGGCGGAGGAGAAGGGCGTCAAGATTCTGCTGCCGGTCGACTGCGTGATCGCGGACGCGTTCCCCAACCCGATCGACGCGGAAATCGCAATCGAGACGGTCGCGGCCGACCAGATCCCCGACGGCAAGATGGGGCTTGACATCGGTGAAAAGACCCGCGCCCTGTTTGCCGAGGCGGTCAAATCGGCAAAGACGGTCGTCTGGAACGGGCCGATGGGCGTATTCGAGAACCCGCAGCTCGCGAAAGGAACGATTGCGGTGGCGGAGGCGCTCGCCGAGACCGAAGCAACCACCATTATCGGCGGCGGTGATTCGGCGGCAGCGGTCAATATCCTCGGCTTCGGCTCCAAAATGACCCATATCTCGACCGGCGGCGGTGCATCGCTCGAGTTCCTTGAGGGCAAGGTCCTTCCGGGGATTGCCTGCGTAAACGACAAATAAAAGTTCGCGCATCTGTCTCTGCGGGGCGCCGTTTTTCGGACGACGCCTGCGCGGAGGGAGGGGAAGCCGCTGTCCGGCAGAACGGGCGGCTTTCCCCTTTTGTCGTGAAAGATACCATATAATCATCAAAGTTAAAGGAGTGTCAGACGATGAATAAAGCACTGCGCAAAGCGGTAATCGCTGGGAACTGGAAGATGAACAAAAACCGTTCGGAAGCGGCGGCACTGATTAAAGAGCTGGGGCCGCTGGTCAAGGATGCGGATTGCGAGGTCGCGGTATGCGTCCCGTTCATTGATCTCGAAACCGCGCTTGCGGTTACTGCTTCGGATGCGGCAAATGTGAAGGTCGGCGCTGAAAACTGTCATTGGGCGGTATCGGGCGCATTCACTGGTGAAGTCGCGGCCCCGATGCTTGCCGAGATGGGGGTCTATTATGTGGTCATCGGGCACAGCGAGCGCCGCCAGTATTTTGGCGAGACCGATCAGACGGTCAACCAGCGGGTGCGTGCGGCGCTCGATGCGGGCCTGCATGTGATCCTTTGCGTGGGCGAGCTGGAAGCGCAGCGGGAATACGGCATCACCGAGGAGATTGTTGGGATGCAGACCAAGGTTGCGCTGCATGGCGTTTCGGCAGACGAGCTGAAACGGATCATCATTGCGTATGAGCCGGTCTGGGCGATCGGCACCGGCAAGACCGCCACCGCCGAGCAGGCGAACGAGGTCTGCTGCTATATCCGTTCGGTCGTTGCCAAGCTTTATGGCAATGCGGCTGCGGACGGTCTGACCATCCAGTATGGCGGCTCGATGAATGCGAAGAATGCGGCCGAACTGCTGGCACAGCCGGATGTAGACGGCGGGCTGATCGGTGGCGCATCGCTGAAAGCCGCGGATTTTGCCGAGATTGTAAAAGCGGCATCCAAATAACCGGCTGCAAAAGAGGGAGGCAACCATGAAAAAACCTTTGGCATTGATTATCCTTGATGGCTTCGGACACAACCCGCTGGAGTATGGCAATGCGATCGCGGCGGCGCATAAGCCGAACCTTGACAGGCTCTTCAGGGAAAATCCCCATACGCTGATCGGCGCATCGGGGATGGATGTCGGTCTGCCTGATGGGCAGATGGGAAATTCGGAGGTCGGACACACTAATATTGGTGCAGGCCGGGTGGTCTACCAGGAGCTGACCCGGATCACCAAGTCGATCGAGGATGGGGACTTTTTCGAAAATCCCGCGCTCAGAGGCGCGATGGACAACTGTGTCAAAAACGGTTCGTCGCTGCATCTGCTCGGGCTCTGCTCGGATGGCGGGGTACACAGCCATAACCGGCATCTTTACGGCCTGCTCGAGATGGCAAAGCGATGCGGGGTGCATAAGGTTTATGTGCACTGCTTTATGGACGGGCGGGATGTGCCGCCGACCAGCGGGCGCGATTACGTCGAGGAGCTGGAAACCGAGATGAACCGGTTGGGCGTCGGGCAGATCGCCACGGTGATGGGCCGTTATTACGCGATGGACCGGGACAACCGCTGGGAGCGTGTTTCGCGCGCCTATGATGCGATTGTCCACGGCAGAGGGAACTTTAACGCTTCGGCGGTCGATGCGATGGAAAAATCCTACGGCTCCGAGACGACCGATGAGTTTGTCGAGCCGACTGTCTGCCTGAAAGGGGCGGAGGTCCGCAGCGGGGATTCTATCATCTTCTTCAACTTCCGGCCCGACCGCGCCCGGGAGCTGACCCGCACCTTTGTGGACCCTGATTTTACCGGCTTTGAGCGGGAGGGCGGACGCAGGGAGACTTATTTTGTCTGCATGACCCAGTATGACGCGACGATGCCAAATGTGCAGGTTGCGTTCAAGCCGGAGAGCCTGACCAATACGTTTGGAGAGTATATCGCGGACAACGGCCTGACCCAGCTCCGGATCGCCGAGACCGAAAAGTACGCACATGTGACCTTCTTCTTCAATGGCGGCGTCGAGGCCCCCTACCAGAACGAGGACCGCGCGCTGATCCCATCCCCGAAGGTCGCGACCTATGACCTCCAACCCGAGATGAGCGCATATCTCGTGACCGATGAGGTGGTCAAGCGGATCGAGAGCGGAAACTACGACGTGATCATCCTCAACTATGCCAACTGCGACATGGTCGGGCACACCGGCGTGTTCGAGGCGGCGCAGAAGGCGGTCGAGGCGGTGGATACCTGCCTTGGGCGGACGGTCGATGCGATCCTGAAGATGGGCGGGTCGGCGTTGATTACCGCCGACCACGGCAATGCCGACCAGATGTACGAGCGGGACGGCTCGCCGTTCACCGCACATACCACCAACCCGGTGCCGCTGATCGTCGTCGGGCAGGGGAACTGTGAGCTGCGCGAGGGTGGCCGTCTGGCTGACCTCGCTCCCACCATGCTGAAAATACTCGGCCTGCCCCAGCCCGCCGAGATGACCGGCGAATCCATCATCCTATAATACAGCAAAAAATCAGAAAACCGCCGGACAGGATTTCCTGTCCGGCGGTTTTCTGCATCTGGCGATGGAACGGGGCTTCAATATCCTATCGCACCTTTTACAACCCACTATGCGGTCATTTATATGCAGCAAAAGCAGCGGCCTCTTTTACCCATGCGATCAGTTCACCGTCGATCTCCTCTGCCTTGGAGATCAACAGATGATGGGTCCAGCGGTTGGGATAGGGTTCTGTTGCAACGTCAATCCGGGGAGACTCCACCTTACGATCCAGCCCAAAAGTTATGACCAGATAAGGATTGGGACAGTCCTTTTTCTTGCGCACGCGCGCGAATGACACACATGCAAACAGATGCCTGTTCACAAAGGCGATCTGCGTTTTCTGGACTTTGACTGTTACCCCCTCCAGTTCGGCAAAGATGCGCCTTTCAAACTGTTCGTAGAGTGGAAGCGCTGCCGGCATCTGGTTAAAGAAATGCAAGATAGCTTCATCCATCCGTATGTCCCCTTTGCACATCAAAAATCAGGAGTAAAACCGGCGCGAACTGAAAAAAGGGCGGTGTGCTGTGTCCCGTTTCATTGAGCGGAGCTGATGAGCTGTTCCATCATCCGGTGGCCTTCGGGCAGATACAGGCCAGTCGCCTGTGCAAGCGCCTCGGTATAGCGTTCGGTGGGCAGCTCGCCCGCGCAGTCACTGCGGTAGAGCACAAACGGGACCGGCTCGGAAGTATGGGTACGGATCGACAACGGCGTCGGGTGGTCGGGCATCAGCAGGATCGAAAACGGCTCGCCCATCTCCCGCAGGGCGGGGAGGATGACACCGAGGATGTCGCTGTCGATCAGCTCGATCGACTTGACCTTGTTTTCGATCTCATGGCGGTGTCCGCATTCGTCAGGGGCCTCCACGTGGATATAAACGAAGTCACAGCCGCTGCGCAGCAGCTCGAGTGCGGCGTCTGCCTTGCCTCGAAAGTTGGTGTCCACGTTCCCGGTGGCACCTTCCACATCGACCGATTTCAGCCCGGCACAGATGCCGATGCCTTTTATCAGGTCAACCGCCGAGATCACACCGCCGCGTACCCCGAATTTTTCCTGGAAGGGGGAAAGCGCAGGTTTGGTACCCTCGCCCCAGAACCAACAGGAGGTAGCAGGATTTTTCCCGGCGGCAATCCGCGCCTGATTGATCGGGTGGTTGCGCAGCAGCTCACGCGAACGCTTCATCAGGGAGAGCAGCATGTCCCCATAGATGCCGGAAGGCAGGTGTTCCCGGATCGGCTTGAGAGAGATGTCATGCGGCGGGGTGCAGATGCTCCCGGTTTTGGCGTCGCGCAGAACCAGACAGTGCCGGTAGCTGATTCCCGGATAGAGGTTGCGGTTCTCGGTGTGGAACTGCTCGTTCAGATAGTTGATCAGCTCGGTGGACTCTGCGGTGGAAATCTCCCCCGCGGAGTAATCGACCATCGTGCAGTCCTCGTAGTTTTCCTCGTCCGAAAGGGTGACCAGGTTGCACCGGAAGGTTACATCACCCGCTCCGAGGTCGATCCCCATGCTGACTGCCTCAAGCGGGGAACGGCCGCTGTAATAAATTTTGGGATCATAGCCCATCGCCGAAAGGTTGGCGGTGTCCGATCCCGGCGGCATCCCCTCAGGGACCGTTTTAGCCATCCCGACTTTCCCGTTTTGGGCAAGAAAATCCATATTCGGTTTGACCGCCGCTTCCAGCGGGGTCCGGTTGCCAAGCTCCGGAACAGGGTAATCTGCCATCCCGTCACCCAGCATCACAATATATTTCATGGTATGTCGCTCCTTTTAGAAGAAATCATTTAGCGGGGGCTCTGCCCCTCGACCCCGCCACCTTTGAAAAGGTGGACGAAACTTTTGAAGAAAGAACAGAAAAAAAGCGCACCTTGCCCCGCCAGAGTGGGGCCTGCGGGGAGGGGTCTCTGACCCCTAACCCGCAAGACAGCCCGCAGGGGCGTCGCGCGAAGCGCGCTTCGGGCCGTACAGGGCCGAGAAGCCCCGAGGAGGGCGCTTTGCGCCCGGAAGGCTGGTCAGGAGCCAGACTTCCGCTGTCTCAATCCCCGCCACCTTTGAAAAGGTGGACGAAACTTTTGAAGAAAGAACAGGAAAAAAGCACACCTTGCGCCCGAAAATTTGCTCTGGCGTCAAACTTTTGGCTGTTCCTTTAGAGCAGCCAATCGGAGACAGCCTGCTTCATCTCCGCCGGCTGGATCACGCGGGTAAACCGTTCGGTTTTCTGCCGCAGTCCGGCAAGCGCGGCAGGTGCATGCATCTCGGATTTATCCTCAAGCTGCCCAAGCAACTCGAATTCGTCCCCCTGCGGCTGGGTCCCGAACGCGGCAGGCAGGACGCTCCCCGCAAATTTGAACGGGCTGGCAGTGGACGCGATCACCGTAGGAGTGAGGTCACCAGTTTTCTCCCGGTAGTTATGATAGACCTCCACCGCGACTGCTGTGTGCGTATCGCATAGGTAGCCTTTCTCGCGGTAGATACGCCCGATGCAGGCAGCGGTCTGCGCATCATCCGCGCACCCTGCTGAAAATTCTGCCTGCAACCGCTCAAGCAGCTCATTTTCCACCGTGTATTTCCCGGTAGTGGAAAGCTGCTCCATATAGCCCCGGACTTTTACATCATCCCGCCCGCAGAGCAGGTAGAGCAGCCGCTCCAGATTGGACGAGATCAAAATATCCATCGAGGGGGAGCTGGTCAGATAGAAGGCCCTGTTGCGGTCATAGGTGCCAGTGGTGATGAAATCGGTCAGGACGTTGTTCTGATTGGAAGCGCAGATCAAACGGGAGACCGGAAGCCCACACTGTTTGGCAAAATAGGCGGCAAGGATGTTCCCAAAGTTTCCGGTCGGCACCACAATGTTGATCGGGTCGCCCAGATTGATCTTCCCACTGTTGACCTGGGAGATATATGCAGTGAAATAGTAGGCAATCTGCGGGGCAAGTCTTCCCCAGTTGATCGAGTTTGCGGACGAAAGCAGATAGCCCCGCTCGGCCAGCTCTTGCGCGAACACCTGATCGGTGAAAATCCGTTTGACCCCGTTCTGGGCGTCGTCAAAGTTGCCCTTTGCTGCAAACACCATGACGTTGCCACCCTCCTGGGTGGTCATCTGGAGCCTCTGGATATTGCTTGTCCCGCCGTCCGGATAAAAAACGCAGATGCGGGTACCCGGTACATCCGCAAACCCTTCAAGCGCGGCCTTTCCGGTGTCACCCGAGGTCGCCACAAGGATAACAACCGTCTTGTTCTCACCAGTCTTTTTGAGCGAAGCAGTCAACAGATAGGGTAGAAGCTGAAGTGCGAAATCCTTGAATGCGCAGGTCGGGCCGTGGAACAGTTCCAGAATGGCAGCCTGCTCGTCAAGCTGGACGACTGGCGCCACTTCCCGAGGCGGGAATTTAGCGGGCGCATACGCCTTGCCGATGTATTCGCGCAGCTCTTCCTTGGTGAAATCGGTCAGAAACCGGGAGAGTACCTCGGTGGCGCACCCCACATAATCCTGTTTGGACATCGCCTCAATGTCAGAACGTGTAAACTGCGGCAAGCTCTCGGGCAGGAACAGCCCTCCGTCGGGAGAAAGCCCCGAGACAATCGCCTGTGCCGCGCTCACCCGACAGGCGTTGTCACGTGTGCTGATATAGTCCATCTTGCAAAACTCCTTTTCAAAAACTGTGCGTGAACAGCGTACAGTTGTATTTGCCAACTACATCATAACACAATTTCAGCCGCCCCACAACAGAAATTTTCAAGCCGGTTTCAGGAGATTTGGATGGGGACCCCATTTACCTCGACCTCTTCATCCGCCCGGATCAGGATATATTTTTTTCCGTCGATGACTCGGGTTTCGATCAGGTCACTCCGCTGTGGATTTACGCGAATGGTGACATCTGGCGTGCGCAGTTCAAACTGCTTGACATCCATCAGATTGCCTGGGCAGAATTCCGCATCTTCACCGAATTCAGCCGCACATTGCCCTTCAAATGCCTGTGTATGTTCCTCCGAAATCCCGCAGGATTGGAGGATTGTCTTGACCTCCTGCCGGGAGACAACCAGCGGTTCAGGCTCCTTGTTTGCCTTGTGTTCCTCGATCAGATCGCTGAATTTTCCATGTACGGCCTGTACAACCTCAAGGCGGCATTCGGCTTCAAGTGCCTCCTCAAGGATTGTTTGGAACGTTTCCTTCTGCGCTTGTGCGGGCATCGGCAGTTCGCTTTGAAATACCGCAGAGACGAAGTCCTGGTGGTTTTCCCCCGCATCGCGGGTATAGTAGAGCGCGTTGTAAAGGTTCGCACTCCGATCGTCAAAGGCCGGGAAGAGGAAGCCCAGCTCGGGGGCAGCAACCAACCAGTCGATCCGGCAGTTTCGCAGGGTGTTTTCAGAGAGATAATAGCTGAGCGCGGGCTTGGTCTCTTTGACCGGGCATATCGCACACAGAATATAGGAAAACACTTCGGAAGAGGCGTCATCCTGCCGCTCTCCGTCGGATGACCGGTAGGGAACATCGTATGTATCATACGCCAGCAGGATGAGGTAGTTCCCCTCCAATACGTTGCTTTGGATTACCCGTTGGAAAAATGCCTGCATTGATTCGGGATCTTTGAGGGACGAGCTGCGCAGCGCCATCAACAGACGGTGTTCGTCGCTGTCTACCACCTGTTGGGTGGTGAAGGTGATGTCGAGCAGGTTTTTACCCAATGCGCCAGACAATGCCCGTTTGAGGGTCGTGAGCAGCTTTTCTGCTTCCTCTTCGGGCATCAGGGAGAGCGGTTGATCGAATTGGGATACAATTTCCTGCTTTTCGTTGACATAACATCCGCAGACGTGGGTAATGTTGTTTTTTTCCGGCTTGAGGCGGCGTCGGAGTTCGGCGATCTCTTTTTCGTTCATTTTTGATTCTCCTTTGTTTTGGTGTCGGGAAAAGAACTGGAAAACAATTTAAAAGTTTTACTCGATTTTTTTCAAAAAATCGCGGGGTCGAGGGGCAGTGAGGCCCCGGAAGTTTGGATTCCAGCCCAAACTTCCGGGGCGCAAGCGCCCTTCTTCGGGGGACTTCTCGGGCTTTCAGCCCGAAGCGCG
>NZ_KE159675.1:128324-230157 GCF_000403395.2 Anaerotruncus sp. G3(2012)
CCCAAAACTAAAGTTTTATTCAACTCTTTTGCTTTAGCCAGAGCTTGCCCAAAACCAAAGTTTTACTCGATTTTTTTCAAAAAATCGCGGGGTCGAGGGGCGGAGCCCTCGACGCGCTCCGCAGAGCGCGGAACGCTTTATCCTGAGAAGCGCATTTTTCGGGTGAATTGCCGCCCGAAGGGCGGCAAGAGGGGGCTTTTTGCAAGAGAAAAAGCCCCCTCCCGGTTTGGTGACCCGTATTAAGATTATAAACGAAAGATCGCCGCATTTCATCACGAAATACGGCGTTTTTTACCTGCGATTCTATTTTTGTTTAGCAGGCAATCCAGTCTCCAACCCATTCCCCTTTAGAATAATTATAAAGGCGACGATAGATATGTCCATCTATGGTTTTATAAACCCACTCAATCTTATCTTTGCGGGGCTGGATGCTTCCTCCATCTATACCTGAGTTTTTAATTGTAGAGATCTGCGGGGCAGACCAGCCTGCAGCAGACACTTGTATTCCCATAAAAGAAATAGCAAGCACAGAAGCAGAAAAAACAGCCAGCATTTTTTTACGAAGGTTCAAGTTGTGTCACCTCATCAATAGATTTATAAATTGGCATATCTGAAACTATATTACGACTATCAT
This sequence comes from Anaerotruncus sp. G3(2012), assembly GCF_000403395.2. Lineage (GTDB taxonomy): Bacteria > Bacillota > Clostridia > Oscillospirales > Ruminococcaceae > Anaerotruncus. The sequence goes on from NZ_KE159675.1 coordinate 128,959, forward strand.
AAGCTATTCCCCAATAAACTCCGTCAATATAGACATCATATTGCCCATCATCTCTTAAAACAGAAAATATATTTTCTGAACTTAACGGTATAGAGTCCGCGAGTTCTGGATATTCTGGCTCCAATATAAAAGAAAAAGCGCCAATCAGAAGCGCTGCACACACAAGCATACTTGGTACAAGATGTCGCTGACGCGCTTCTTTGGTCTGCCGATTGCTCATTGACAGCAACTGGAATCGCTGTTTCACTGGAGCCTCTTTTGCTGTTGCAAACGCTAAGGCACAGTTGGAAAGCGGCGAATCAACACTGATCCTTGCGACATCCACCAGACACTGCATATAGTCATTGGTTTCTTTGTCGCTCATATACTGGGTAACCACTTCATCAGCATGAAGCTCTAAGACTTTTGCAAGCTGACTCCTGAGAAGCGATGTAATTGGATTCCACCAATACACCGCACAGACAAATTCACAAAATATCTTGACCCAGGCATCATGGTTATCATAATGTGCGATCTCATGCCGGAGGACATGCGACCATTCCTCAATGGAAAGCTCCATGTCAGGTATCGCGATGACTGGGTATCGCCATCCAACCATCATCGGAACTTTAACCAGAGGAGAACATATCAGTTGGAAGGTTGCAATTCCCTTGGAACGCTTTTTGCATAACCCAACCAACGCTATTTTTGCTTCCGCAGGACAAGGAACCGCCGTTTTGCGTATAGCTCCTTCAAGCTGCAAAAAAGGAAACATCGACCGCGAAAAGCAGATAACCGCACCGATTAGCCAGATTGTGACGAGAATCACTCCCGGGGATACCGCTATTTCCCCAAATACAAGTGGGGTAATCAGGAAATCCCGTAATGCAGGCAGGCCCCATCCAAGATAGATACTGGTTTCAAAGCCAAGCTCAAACGGAATCACCATGCGGATCATAGCAATCATCAGAAACCAGATAATCACTCTCGAACCGGTATAAACAAGCCACTCGTCCTTTTGTAAAAACCGCCAGACCAAGTAAATCAGCAGACTGCCGAAAAAAATAATGCTCATCAAACCGGTTGCTGAAATCATCTTAAGAGTCCGCCTCGAGTTTCTCCCGATGCTGGTGAACAAGCTCCTCCAGCTCATCAATCGTCTTTCTGTCTACATCTTCTTCCAGGAGTCTGGAAACGATTTGTGTCGTAGGCAGCTTGGGGCTGATGTCTTTGAACTGTTTGATGAAAAGCTCGGTCGTATACACTTCGGGATCCACATTGGGTCTATACCGACGGGAAAGAACGGTTCCACTGTGGACAATGTCCGCGATCTCGATCATCCCGGCATTCAGAAGATTTTTCAGAACCACATTTACGGTGTTGATGCTTGTAGAACTGATCCTGGCAATCTCAGACGCAAGATAAGGCGTATCGCTTTTCCACAGCAGGGTCATGACCTCCATTTCCCTGCGGCTCAACTGAATTGGATTTCTAATTTGGGGCACAGCACATCTCCTTTCTTTTTTCCTAAAACGGAATTTACTTTATAAATAATTATAATACAAAAAAATAGAAAGTCAATAGTTCTGAGGGAAATTTTTATCCGTTTTTTGAAAAAGCGGGTATCTGCCCCCGAAAAGTACGACGCGGGCTAAAAAAGCCGCGGCAAATCAAAACGGAACCGGAAGGAGAAAGCCGGGGGTAACGATCAGGATTGCCGCGCCCGCCGCGAACGAGACCCCGTTGGCAACAAGCGCATAGATAACTGCCAGCCAGCGGCGCGCCGGTTCTCCCGCCGGACGGTACCGGGGCAGCAGAAACGCATAGGCAGTCGCTTCGAGCAGAAATACCAGAAATTCCAACAGAACATATTCGACCATCAGCAGCAGGCCGCCCGCATGATAGGCGGTCAGATTGAGCAGGAGGTTCAAAATCCCCTGGGTGACAAGGTTAGCCGCCAGAACAATGCGTATCTGCTGTCTGGCGCGGTAACAGAACAGAACCGCAACCACAAGTTCGATCGCGATGGTTGCAGCCATCCGGCAGAAAAACGAAACAATCTGCCAGAGATAACAATACGATCTTTGCATTGAAAATTCGCCGATTTTTGTCTCGCCCGGCGACAGCGAAAGATCGTGCAGATCAGCGGTGAACAGGCTGTCAAATGCGTACCGCTCATAGCTTTCGGCGCTCACCACAAAAGCATCCTGCTCGGGAAAATAGAGCAGAAGTTTAAAACGGGCAGGCGGAAAATAGCCCCAGGTAAACGAGGAGGTCTCGGTACAGTCCTGAAAATATTGCAGGAAGTACCAGCCATCCGGACCCTCAAACGCTACAAATTTTTCCCAGATTGGGTATTCCGGGTCTTCAGGCGTATAGCGCGGATTGTCTGGAAACTCCTCCAGCGCGGTATACGGCCCGCAAAACGGCTCGGGAGAAAGGAGCGTAGCCATGTACCGTTGCCCTTCCAGCCCCTCGAACCGGATGCGGGTTGAGGCCTTCGGCCCCATATCTGCCGAAATTCCGGTCGACAAGAGAAGAACAGCCAGAACCATGCAAAGGACCGCCGTAACCGTCCTTCGAAAAAACCATCTGGTTTGGGCGGGACCACCTTTTTTTCCCTGGCGCAGAGAAACCGTTAAAGCGCCATCAGACCTGTTCATAGTCCTGTTCACGTGCGCGGGTATTCAACCGCTTCTTGCCCCGGACGATCAACCCCACGACTTTAGGCCCGGCATTGATGACGATTGCCGCACCCGCTTGCCAGAGCGCCTTGGGGGAATGGCCAAACCGTTTGGAAATCGCCTTGCTCATCTCCTCCCCGCACTCGGCGGCCGAGCCGTAGACCACGACGGTCGGGGCTTTTTTATCCGCGCAGTTGGCGTATCCCACCTCTGCCAGACGGGTGATGAGGTTTTTGTCGCCGCGCACCTTTTCAATTACCGTAGTTTTTCCGTCTATGATCGAGATGATCGGGCGCAGACCCAGCACCTCCCCCACAAAGGCCGCTGCTGCGGGCACCCGCCCGGACTTTTTCACATAGGCCAGGGTGTAGGGGGCAAAATAAATCTCAACGGTCGAAAAAAAGTCGTCCAGATAGGAGACAATATCCTCTGCCGTTTTGCCGGCCTTGACCATCTTGGACGCCTCAACCAGCGGGTAGCCATAGCCCAGGGTATAACTGCCGGAGTCCAGAATTGTGATCCGCAGCCTGTCCTGCGCGTCCGGATGCTCCTCGAAAAAGGTCTTTTTTGCAAAAACCGCCGCTTCAAACATATTTGAACCTGCGGAGGTGATCGTCGTATTGATGATATCGGTATAGCCCTGTGCATAAGCGTCCTCATACGCCTGCTGGTAGGTCAGCGACAGGATGTGGCTGGTGACTGGCAGCTCCTTTGCTGCGGACAGCCTTTCGTAAAATTCCGGGATCGTGAAATCCACCCGCTCGTAATAGCCCTTCCCGTCGATCGTGATCGGGATCGGCAGCATCACGATGCCGCCTTCGGTCAGGTCCTGATCGCTGATGTCGCTTGCAGAGTCGGTCATCAGCAGAATCTTCTGGTTGTGTGCTGTTTTTTTTGCCATATCTGTTCTCCTATCCGTTCCATTCGTATTTGGTCAGCTTGCCCGCATTTTGCAGTTCGGGAAACTCCCACTGGCGCAGCGCCTCATAAACCGCCACCGCCACCGTATTCGAGAGGTTCAGGCTGCGTGCCCCCGCGATCATCGGCAGACGTACGCAGCATTCCGGATTTGCATGGAGAAGTTCCTCGGGGAGCCCCCGGTCCTCCCGGCCAAATACAAGGTAGGTGTTGTCCGGATACTGCGGCTCGGTATAGGTCTGCTGTGCTTTGGTGCTGAAATAATAAAATCTTCCCTCATTTTGCGCAAAAAATGCGGCCGATGAGGGATAGGTCGTGATGTCCAACAGATGCCAGTAGTCCAGCCCCGCGCGTTTGAGTTTGGCATCGGTGATCTCGAAGCCCAAAGGCCCTACCAGGTGCAGGCGTGCACCGGTCGCTGCACAGGTGCGCGCGATGTTGCCGGTATTCTGCGGAATCTGCGGCTCAATCAGAACAATGTTTAAGGTCGGCATGTTTTCCATCCTCGCGGTACAGAGTTCTGGCTGGCGCTCCCAGCCAGAGCCCTCGGTCTGTTTTCTCTACTTTACCATTTTGTGCCCGAGGAAGTCAATATCGTACAAGCGCTTCTTTCCTGCAAATTGACGTCCTGTGAACAGCATAGGGGAAGCTTCTGCCGTTATCTGCCCGCCGGGTCGACAACACAGATTTTCTCGAAGGATATTTTTCCACATCATCAAAAATACTTGTTGAAAGAATGTGCAAACTATGATAATATTTTAAAAAATATACATAGGAGGTAGGGAAATGGAGAAGCAAAGCGGTTCAACACAAAAATGGTATCCAAAAAATATCCGGATCATCTTATCTCTTCTGCTCTTTGTTTCTGTAGGTCTTATTTTGATGTGGGAGTGCAGCGGATGGAACCCAACGTCTAAAGCGGTCATATCAGTATTGGGGAACACGGCGGCGGACGTGCTCGGCTGGGGATTGCCTGCGTTGCTTTGGCTGTTGGCTGCAATCGGAATATTGTCCCTTCTGAAAAAGGGAAAAAGGCTGGATGGGAGCCGGTTTAAAAGGCTTTCATGCGCCGGATTGTGTGTGGCCTCCTGCTCTTTTCTGGCCTGTGCACCTGCCCCTCTGGGGGTCGAAAGGCAAGTGCCGGAACATCTGCCGGCCGCAGCAACTGTCAGTTCCCTTTCCCTAGCAGAGAGGGAATCCGGATCGCAAGCGCCCGAACCGGCCTTAACAAAGCGGTTGAATGTCAGCCAGGCAATCCTGAAAGAGATGGAGCCGGACAGGCTGTCTTTGGAACTTGCACTTTATAAAGCCGCGGAAAAAGCCAATGCTGCAAGCATAGACAAAATTGAGGTTACCGTCTCGGCAAAAGACAAATTTGCCGTTGATACAGAGCTGGCAATTCTTCAAAACGATATGAAAGCGGCGAAATGGGCGGCGGTTACGCTCTATAACACCTTTGCAGAGATAGAGGGGTACCAGGTTTCCCTCTATACGTTTGCAGTGTCTGCCAACCAGACTCCGCTTTGGACGATCTCCAAAACAGATGATGACGAGAAATTCAGCATTGCAAGCGTGACGCAGGATGGGGCAGCAACGACGTTTACCGCGCAGGAATTGGAGCAGGAACGTGCAGGGGCTGTATCTTCCGGCCAATCGGAATCGCCTGCGCGGGAGCCTGCCGTACAGAAACAACCGGTTCCTGCTGCACCGGCCCCTGCGGTCACATCCCCGCCGGCGGACAACAGCTGGACCGCTGACCTTGATAAAAACGCATCCGACACCAATGAGGTCACCGGGCCGTTGGATCAAACCGCTTACTGGGTACCACGCGGAAAATCCTATCATTTTTCTTCCAACTGCACCACGCTGAAACGCTCCAAAACCATTCTGAGCGGGAGCCTACAGCAGGCGTTGTCCGCCGGAAAAGCGGACCCCTGCAACCTGTGCGCAGGAGGCAGATAACGGACAGAATAAAAATACCGCCGGTTGCAAAACCGGCGGTATTTTTGATCGTCTGAGACCTGCAGCGGGTCAGAAGCTGGGGGAACGGTCCAGAAGCTCCTCGAAGATTCCGGCGAGAACATAGGGGGTATCGTCCGGGAAAATCGAATCCCCGGCCTTCATATCTCCGCCTGAGTCTTCACTAATCAGCTCCCCAAATTCGGTCAGGTTCCCATCGTTTCCGACCTGATCGCGGACGTCAAACAGCATTTCGTCGCCCACTGAAAGCATAAGCGGCATGAACGCGCTGTCTGAAACCATGATGCAGAGAAGGAACGGCTCTTCCTCGAGCACCGAATCTTCACCGCCTGCAACCGTCCCAGGCAGGTAGATATACACCCCATCGGTATAAACATCATCCGCGAAGAGGGCCGCCTCTACCCAGCCATAGTTTTGCTGGAGGACTGCTACCGTAATTGGCTGGAGAACCTCGTCAAAAAAGAGCTGGAAAGAACTGAGCGGGTCGATATACTCGGTATCCGGCTGGGATTCTTCCCAGAAGTGCTCCAGCTCCTCGGGCTGGGATCCCGCCCAGTCAGTCGCGATCTCTTCCGGAGCGGGGGCACTAGCCGCTTCCGAGTGGAGCTGTTCGTTCTCCTGCGCGTATGAGAACACCAACGACAATCCCACAGGCAGCAGAGTGAAAAAGATCATGACGATGACCACAGTAAGCAGGCATCCAACCAGAGGAGGCTTTCTGAGCGGCTTATCCAGCTTGGACGCGGATTGATATTTTTTTCCGTGGGCAAACCGCCGGGCAGTTTCTTCATGGTAGTAGTGGCTTCCCTGAAATACGCTCTGGTCGAACTCGTCAGAGATGTCGTACCGGTCCCGGTCGGGGGCAGGCTCGTCCTTGCGGTCACGCTCCCGTTCGATCTCCTGGTTTCTCCGACGGATGGTGCAGATCGCGCAGACATCATCAATGTAGCTTCCGGGAAGTTCCTTGCCGCAGTCATGGCAGTGCTTTTTTGGCATCCCCGGACGGATGCAGTCGTCATCCGGAACAGTGGACACCGGTTCCGTGGCTTTGGGCGTCTGCTCCGGGTGTTTGATCCCACAATAACAGCAATAAAGGCTGTCCTCCGGGATTTCCCGTCCGCACTTTCTGCAAAACATACAAATCAACCTCATTTCAGCGCTGCCCCCATCGGGAAACAGCGCGCAAAGATTCGCGCTGCTACTCGCAGAAGCGCAGCGCAACCTCGGCAGCGGTCGCTGCGTCGGGGGTATAGCTGTCCGCACCGATCGTGTCACAGTAGCTTTGGGTAACCGGTGCGCCGCCGATCATCACCTTGACATTCCCGGCAAGCGGCGATTCCCTGACCAGGTCAACGACCCGCTTCATTTCGGGCATGGTGGTCGTGAGCAGCGCGGAACAGGCAATGATTGCCGCACCATGTTCCTGTGCTGCGGACAGGTATTTTTCGGCAGGCACATCCACCCCTAGGTCGATGACCTTCAACCCTTTGCCTTCAAACATCATCTTTACGAGATTTTTTCCAATATCGTGCTGGTCGCCCTTGACAGTGCCGATCACCACGGTGCCCTTCGATTCCACCCCCGCATCAGCGAGCAGCGGTTTCAAAAGCCCAAGGCCGGCGTTCATCGCGCGGGCGGCAAGCATCACTTCAGGGATAAACACCTTGTTTGCCTTGAATTTTTCACCGATCACATTCATGCCGGCCAGCAGCCCATCGTTTAAAATCTGGTCGGCGGAGATTCCCGCGTCTATCGCTTTTTGAATCTGCTGTTTGACAGCGGGTGCGCGCCCCTGCTGCAACAGTTTGCTCAGATCCTCCAACAGTCCCTCCAAAATAAGCCCCCCTGAAAACAGATTTTGTCCCCCGAATGCAACAGCAAATGCGTTTGGAACCCGACGCCTCACAGACAGAGGGGTACCCCTCGATTCCGCAGCCTTTGCAAAGGCCGAAAACGTCTGGTCCCGATTATTCACCCTCTGCCAAAGCAGCGGGCGTTCGGATCACTTCTAAAAACATCATACCCCAAAACCGGTCAAAATTCAAGACTGCGCCAAAAATCGCCTTGAGAGGAAACGGGACGGAAACCCACCGGCACAGCGGTTTCCAATATCGTGAAAGATTCGTAAACAAACGGGAGAATTCATAGAATATTCATAAACGGCCGGTAGAATGGGGGGCAGATCAAAAAAAGGAGGATGATCCATGGAGAAACCTGCGGTCAAACAGCAAGCGACGACAGCAGGGAAATCGACAAAACGACTGAAAAAATACATAGCGTCAGCAGGTGCAGGGATGGCATTCCTGCTGCTCTGCGCGTTTTCTCCCAAGATGCAGGCCGAAGCACTTACGCCGCCCGCACAGGAGACCAAAACCGTGACCGTTACCGAAAAAATCCCGTTCGAGACGACCTATGTCGACCTGCCAAACACCTACCGAGGCTATACCGAGCTGGTGAGCGAAGGCGTGATGGGCGAGCGGCAGGTCGAGGCGCAGGTGATCTATGAAGGGGATCAGGTGGTAAGGGTGGTTTCGATCAAGACGACGGAAACCGGCCGGCCGGTCAACCAGGTGGTCCGCCGCGGGACCAAGCTGCTGCGTACCCCGACGGCGGACGGGAGCGTTTGGAAAACCTCGTTTGCAAACCCGCTCAAGACCAGAGGATGGCTGTCAGCGGATTTTTACGACTACCACGGTCACAATGGGATCGACCTCGCCGCGCCTTATGGAACGCCGGTCTATGCGGCGGCGGGCGGCACCGTCGAGCTTTCGGGCTGGTACGGCGAGTATGGACGGTGTGTTATCATCGGGCATTCGGATGGCAGCAAGACCCTCTATGGGCACAACAGTAAGCTGAATGTGTCGGTTGGGCAGACGGTGAAACAGGGGGAGAAAATCGCGGAAGTTGGCTCGACCGGGAACTCGACCGGGAACCATCTGCATTTTGAGATTCGGGTGGGAGGGACATTCCTCGATCCGCTCGTTTATATGGATAAGTAAAGCACAAAAGGAACGGACGATCCGGATCGCCCGTTCCTTTTTCTATTCCGGCCGGCTGTAAATCTCGTCGATGCGCTGCTGGATGCATCTTCCAGCGCGTTCGAGGCTCAGCTGTTCGGTGACAGATCGTTTGGCGTTCTGGGAGATCTGCTGGTAAAATGCCGGATCCTGCCAGAGCTTCTGCATGGCTTCAGCGGCCTGCTCCAGGTCTGCATCCGCCCAGCGGTTCCCAGCTTTGTATGGGCCATAATCCTCTTCAATCGGAACCAGCGAATAGTCGATCATGCAGGCGGTTTCCTGGCTCATGAATTCGGTATTGGCCGACCAGTTGGTGGCAACCACAGGGGTCCCGAGCAGCATTGCTTCCGCCAGAGCCAGACCGAACCCTTCCGCGCGGTGCAGGGAAACGAGCACATCCACACAGCTTACCAGGCTATTCACCTGGACTTTGGTTAAAATATCAGAAATCAGATAGATATTCCGATATCCCTGGAAGCTGGCCCGGAGCATGTCCAGATCCGCCTGCTGGGGGTTGTTTACCTTGATGACCAGCCCCACCTCCGGATTCTCGACCGGGAAAGCCCGCTTATAGGCGGCGATAACCCCCAACGGGTTTTTACGCTGGATGGTGCTGTTGCAGTCATACATGGTGAGATAGAGGAACTGGTTTTCCGGGAGGTGGAACCAACTGCGTGAACAGGCGTCGTCGGTTGGAGCACTGATCGCATAAGGGACTGTTCGAACAGGAAGAGAGGTTTTTTTGCGGATGCTTTCGCTGACAAACTCCGCGGGGGTCCATATTTCGTCCAGCAGCCCCATGCAGAGACACCACTCATCCGGGAATTCCTCCAGTTCCCAAAGCCAGAAGCCGATGTTATAGTGCTGCGCCCACATAGATGCCGGAAGCTGAAAGTAGGCGGCAACCAGCTCGGAGGGGTTGATGTGGATGAGATTGATATTGAACGGGACCGTATTGGTGATTTTCGAATCCCATGTAGAATCGGAATGGCGCATCTGGCCGATCTGATCGACATTATAGATCGTGAACGCTGCGCCGCTCTGCGCCAGCGCATCCGCAACCAACCGACAGCTCTGTCCCAGCCCGATCTCCCCTTTGATGTAACCGATCAGATTGACACCGTCGGGAGCGGCGGAGCGGCAGAACCGGTGCTGGAAGGAAGAGAGCACGACCGCCAGCTTTCTCCGTGTAGCCCATGGCTGCACCCGCTTGAGGAGCGCAGATGGAACGATTTTTTTTAAAAAAGGCTTGCAGGCGGTTACGATCCTCCACAAAAAACGAAACACAGAATGATGCATAAAACCTCCATGGAAAAGAGATGGGATTTAGCGGGCCGTATGGGTTGCAATTTCGACCGTGTTCAAGTATAATCATAAGTATATCTGAAAATTCGCAAAAGCGCAAGCAGCGGCCCATTTGGAACCATTTGTGTGAAAAGGTCTGCCAGTCTGCTCAAAGGCCGCGGCGTTGGGGACAGGGTTCCTGCCGCCGCGTGTATATGGCGGAATACGCCATCCGGAAAAGCGCTTTTTTGAGGGTGTCCTGGTCCTGGCTGGTCAGAGCGGAGAGAGGGGTTTTGGGTAAAAATCCCCCTGATATAAAGATTATGGGACAAACCCTCAAGCGAACCTTTCAACAACCAGGAAGAGAAAAATACAGGTCTGCCCAGGGAAACCCGGGCAAAGCCGGCTGGTTTTGCCTTTCCGGACAGGCTCAGTAAGTAAGGGGCGTTTTCATGAAGACAACAGCAGTGATTATGGCAGGCGGAAAAGGGGAGCGTTTCTGGCCCAAGAGCAGGAGCAGCTTTCCGAAACAGTTCCTTTCGTTGACGACCGACGGAAAAACCATGCTCCAGCATACGGTAGAGCGTCTGCTGCCGGTGGTGGACCTCGGTGATGTTTATATCGTGACAAATCAGGATTATGTGGAGATCGTAAAAGAGCAGATGCCCGAGCTGCCGCCAGAGAACATCCTCGCGGAGCCGATGTCAAGAAATACCGCCCCCTGTATCGGCCTGGCGGCGGCGGTGATCCAGTCAAAGTACGAGGACGCGGTGATGCTGGTCCTCCCTTCCGACCATCTGATCAAGTATACCGAGATGTATGTGGACACCCTGCGGCAGGCGATCGATCTTGCGCAGGAGGGGGAGAACCTTGTAACACTGGGGATCACCCCGACCTATCCGGAAACCGGGTACGGATACATCAATTTTGTCAGGGACGAGGCCAACAAGCAGCGGGGGATTTACAAGGTCAACCGGTTTGTGGAAAAGCCGGATATCGACACCGCGAAAGAATACCTCAGTTCGGGACAGTACCTCTGGAACAGCGGTATGTTCATCTGGAAGCTCTCCACGATTCTGGAAAAGTTTAGGCAGTTCATGCCCGATACCTATGCGGGCCTGGTCAGAATCCGGGATGCGGTCGGACAGAAAAATTTTGATCTGGTCCTGAAAACCTGCTTTGCCGGGTTCCAATCCGAGTCGATCGACTACGGCATCCTGGAAAAAGCGGAGAATATTTATACCATCCCGGGCACCTTTGGCTGGGATGACGTGGGAAGCTGGCTCTCCCTTGAGCGCATCAACCGGACCAATGAATTCGGAAACATGGTGCAGGGGGATGTTGTCACGATCAAAACCAAAAATACAACGATTGTCGGCGGGTCAAAGCTGATCGCCGCTGTAGGGCTTGAGGACATGGTGATCGTTGATACCGAAGATGCACTTCTGGTCTGCGCCAAAGACGCGGCTCAGGACATTAAAAAGGTGATCGAAAACCTGAAAATCTGCAACCGCAATGAACTGATTTAGTAAAGGGGAAAAGAAAATGAAACATGCGTTGATTACTGGGATTACCGGGCAGGACGGGTCCTATCTTTCGGAACTGCTGCTGGAAAATGGCTATGAAGTTTATGGGATCATGCGCAGGAAGAGCGTCGTGGATTACGGGAATGTGGAGCATATCAAGGACCGGATCCATTTTATCTATGCGGACATGACCGACGTGGTTTCGCTCATCAATGCGATGAAAATTTCGCAGGCGGATGAGGTGTATAACCTGGCGGCACAGTCGTTTGTGGCTACGAGCTGGGAACAGCCGATCGCCACCGCGGAGATCGACGCGGTAGGCGTCACCAACATGCTTGAGGCGATCCGCACCGTGAATCCCAAATGCCGCTTTTATCAGGCCTCCACTTCTGAAATGTTCGGATTGGTGCAGGAGATGCCGCAGACCGAGAAAACCCCGTTTTACCCCAGAAGCCCCTACGGAGTCGCCAAACTCTACGGGCACTGGATCACGAAAAACTATCGGGAAAGCTTTGGGCTGTACGCCTGTTCGGGCATCCTGTTCAACCACGAGTCGGAGCGGCGCGGGAAAGAGTTTGTGACCCGTAAGATCACCGATGCAGTCGCCCGGATCAAGCTGGGGGTGCAGGAGTCCCTGGAGCTGGGGAACATGGACGCCAAACGCGACTGGGGGCATTCCAAGGACTATGTGCGCGCCATGTGGCTGATGCTGCAGCAGGAGTCTCCGGACGATTATGTGATCGCGACGAATGAAACCCGCACCGTCCGCGAATTTGTGGAAACCGCATTCCGCCATGTCGGGATTACGGTCGAATGGCAGGGAGAAGGCGTCAACGAGATCGGAAAGGATGCGGCGACCGGAAAGACCATCGTGAAGGTGAACCCGAAATTCTTCCGTCCTGCGGAGGTGGAAATCCTGCTAGGGAATCCCGCAAAAGCGGAGGGGAATCTGGGCTGGAAACGGGAAATCCCGTTCAGTGAACTGGTTGAGCGTATGGTAAAGAATGATATGGAGCTGGTCGGGAAAGAAATCCGGCTCAACGCCATCTGAAACCGCTGCCTGCGGGCCTTTAATGGCTGTTTTTAAAATCTGAAAAAGCGTTGGAGGTGGATTTGTCATGAAAGCGCTAATCATTGGGGCGGCAGGGTTTGTCGGGCACTATTTGATCAGCCATCTGCGCGATGCGTGTAACTGGCAGGTCAGTGCCACCAAGCTCAAACATGAGGAGGTCCCTGGCCAGGGGATCAGCCTGTTTGATCTGGATATTCTGGAGATAGGGCAGATCAGGACCCTGCTGGAGCAGGTGCGTCCGGATTGTATTTTCCATCTGGCGGCACAAAGCTCGGTCGCCCTGTCCTGGAAGAATCCGGCTTTGACAGCGGATGTGAACATCAAGGGGGTTATCAATCTGCTGGATGCGGCCCGCGCGCTGGATTACAGGCCCAGGATCCTGTTGATCGGGTCGGGCGAAGAATATGGGCATGTGAAACCGGAAGAAATCCCGATTCAGGAGGAAAACAACCTGCGTCCCGGAAACATCTACGCCGCGACCAAGGCGTGTCAGAACATGATCGGGAAAATCTATGCGGACGCCTATGGGATGGATATCATCCGGGTACGGGCGTTTAACCATATCGCGCCGGGACAGGCGCCGATCTTTGTGGTTTCGGATTTCTGCAAACAGGTCGCGGAGATCGAAGCCGGGATCCGGGAACCGGTCATTTCGGTCGGGAACCTCAGCGCTAAACGGGATTTTACGGATGTCCGTGACGTAGTTCGTGCATACCGGCTTTTGATGGAGAACGGCAGGCCCGGGGAGCTTTACAATGTCGGGAGCGGCCATGCGGTGGCCATCCAGGAGATATTGGACCAGATATTGTCCCTGTCGAATCAGAAGATAGAAGTCCGGGTGGACAGCAGCCGGATGCGCCCGGTCGATGTGCCGATCATTGAGGCGGATATTTCAAAGCTGTGTGCGGATACCGGATGGGAGCGGCAGATTGCACTGGAACAAACCATCCGGGAGATCGTAGAGGATTGGAGAAACAAGGTCAAGGCGGGATAAACTGTCTTGAAAGAAAAAGGACGCGGAAGAGAAATCCGCGTCCTTTTTGGTTTTCCGATCGGATATGCCGCCGCAAAGCTGGCTTTTGTTCAGTGGCTGCAATTCTTTTTTTCAAAGAATTCCTGTAGGGAGAACGAACCTTCGGCGGCATAGCCCAGTTTGTTGAGCGAATGGCGCAGTTCTGCCGGAAGCCGGCCGCTCAACCGGGCTGCTGCGACCCCATTCCGGAGCTGCGCCGCGAACGCCGCGCGCGCCATCCCGTCGATCAATGGGAGGTCGGTGCGCCGGCCAGTGTCCGCCCCTTCAAGCACCACGCATCCCTCCTCAAGGGTGAATACGGCGGTTGCGAGCACCTCATCCTTCTGAAAGGCCGCGTAGGCGAACACGTTTTTTCCATCCAGCCCGAAGCTGCCGCATACCCGCGCGGAAAGCCGCGGATCGGATAATCTGCGAATCTGAAACATCCTGCACCTCCATCCTATTTCGCCGCCGCATTGCGCAGGGCAGCGACCTCGGAAGGCTTCAGCTCCCGCCAGTGTCCCGGTTGGAGCATCCCCAGCTTGAGCGGGCCGATCGAAGTGCGTTTGAGCCGCGCGACCTCCAGCCCGACTGCCTCGCACATCCGGCGCACCTGCCGGTTGCGCCCCTCCTGGATTGTGATCTGGAGTACGACCCGGCCCTCTCCCTTCTCGAGCACCAGGACGGTGGCCGGCAGGGTCATCCGACCGTCGAGCATCACGCCCGCGGCCATCTGCGCCGCCTGTTCATCGGTGATTCCCGGACGGGCGGTCACCCGGTAGGTTTTGGAAATGTGGTTGGACGGATGCATAATCAGGTTGGCGAAGTTCCCGTCGTTTGTGAGCAGAAGCAGCCCTTCGCTGTTGCGGTCGAGCCTGCCCACCGGGTAGACCCGCATGGGCAGGTCTTTCACCAGATCGGTGACGCATCTGCGCCCCATCTCATCTGAGGTGGTGGTGACATAGCCGCGCGGTTTATGCAGCATGACGTAACAGTTTTTCTTTTTGCGCTGGAATACGATCCGCTTTCCATCGACCGCGATGATGTCGCGGTTGGGGTTGACCGGGTTGCCCAGCTGGGCGGGATGCCCGTTGACAGTGATCCGTCCGTTTCGGATCGCCTCTTCCGCCTTGCGGCGGGACATGACGCCATGATCCGAAAGTACCTTCTGAATCCGGATGCCTTTTCCCTGTGCCATAAATTTTACCTGTCTTTCCACGGCTCACGCCGTTGATTTTTGTGAGATTCAGGACCTGTGCGCCCCGACGATTTTTGTGGTTCTGGCTAGGGGCTGTTTGAAAAATCGAAATAGCCGTCTTTTTCTACAAAAAGCGGCAGCTGCCGCGTCAAAAATGCGCGGAATACAGCAAGTATTCCTGTGCTTTTTTCCTTGCAACCGCTCGCTTTTTACGAACCATCCGTCTATTTCTCTATTTTCAAACAAGCCCTAGAAAGCGGAATACAAACGTGTTTTCGGCTCTGGCTTCAGGCCAAAGGCCGCTGGGCCGGTTGGCCTTTGCGCGCTGCCCCACGCTCCCGAAGCCCTGTCAGACGCATTACAGGATAGCCTTATGTAAACAACCATTCCAAGAGAGATTCGCGGGGGGAAGGGGTGGTCGCCTCGACCGGCTGTGCGGCGGTCAGCGGCAGCTCGGCGACCGGCTCGCCATTGCAGCAGATGGTCAGATGTCCGAGCAGGTCCCCCTGCTCGACCGGCGCGAACACAAGCGGTGCGGCAACCGCGCGCACCTCTACCCGATCCCCCTCGAGCAGCGCCATTGCAGGGGGAGGGGTGTACCGCAGCGCGACAGCCGGTTCGGTCCCGCCCGCAACCGGGAGCTGCAATCCTGTGTGCGGCAGATAGCCCGAAAGGTCGTCCGGGGTGAGCAGGCCAAAATAGCGGTCGAACAGCCTGCGGTGCTCGTTCCAGTCGTCCGGGCAGCCGAGCGTGACAGCGATCAGCCGTACCCCGTCCCGCTCGGCGCAGGAGACCAGGCACCGCCCGGAAGCCTTGGTAAAGCCGGTTTTGACGCCGATTGTGCCGGGATATTCCCGCAGCAGGCGGTTGTGGTTGGTGAGCCAGCGGTTATAGGGCGGGTTGCCATACTGGACTACCGCTTTGCTCTGGGCGCAAATCTCGGCAAAAAGCGGATTTTGCAGTGCCTCGCGGGCGAGCAGCGCCATGTCGTAGGCGGTGGAGTAGTGGCCGGGGTCGTCCAATCCGGAAGGGGTTGCGAACCGGGTGTCCGCCATGCCGATCTCAGCAGCGCGGGCATTCATCCGCTCAACAAACGCAGGGATCGACCCCGAGATGCGCACCGCTGCCGCATTGGCGCCGTCGTTGCCAGAGGCAAGCAGCATCCCATAAGCGAGTGCCCGCAGGGAAACGCTGTCCCCCTCCTGAAGGCCCATCGACGAGCCTTCCACCCGGATGGCATCGCTGTCGACCTGAAAATAATCGTCCAGACCGCCCTGCTCGAGGGTGAGCAGGGCGGTCATGATTTTGGTGGTCGAGGCCATTGGCAGGCGCAGACCAGCATTCTGTGCAAAGAGCACACGCCCGGTCTGCGCATCCATCAATACCGCGGCCTTGGCTTTGGTCTGGTAGTCCGGCGTATCCGCAACCGCCTGCACTGCGGCGGGCTTCCCAAAGCCGTCCGGTGTCTGCGCGTGCGCATCAGTCACCCGCACCCCTGCCAGCAAAAGCAGGAATGCGACCAGCAGGACGATCGACTTTTTCAGCATCTCCATCACCTGCACCTTGTCATCAAAATATCGTTTGATACCAGTATACAGGTCATTTTATGCGGATTCTGTCGGTTCCATTACTGGGGCTTGCCCTCCTGCCCGGCGGAATCGGGCGGATTCTTGTCCTTTTTGGAAAACAGTTCGGAAACCTTGTCAAACAGCTCGGGCATCAGTGAAACTGCGCGGTCCGCGACGTTCTTGCTGTTGTCGAACTGGAGCAGCCGGACATCCCCGTCCTTGACCACAAGGAATGCCAGCGGCTGTACCGAGACACCGCCGCCTGCACCGCCGCCGAACAGCTCGCCCTCTTTCTGGGTGGGCAGGTCCGAGCCGCCCGAGCCGAATCCAAAGCTGACTTTGGAAACCGGGATAATGACCGTCCCGTCCGGGGTGGTGATCGCTTCACCGATCACCGTATTGGCGTCGACGAGCGACCGCAGGTTCTGCATCGAGCTGTCGAGCAGGCCGTTGATTGGATGTTCATTGTTCATGGAAATTCCTCCGTCCTTATGATCTGCGGAACTGCCTGCGGTTTTTGCCGCGCGTGTCCGCCTGTTTCGTTTGAGCGTTTTGGCCAGAAACCGGCCTGCGATATTTCCCGTCCCGAGCAGGGCAAAGAGCGGGAGCATACGGCCATGCAGGGAGAATTCCACACTGCCCTGTGAAGCGGTGAAGTCCGGCTGAATCGAGATTTCCTGCTTTTTGAGGCGCAGGAAGTGGTGGGCAGAGGCCAGAATCCCATAGACCGCCGCGTTCGTCCGCCCATAGCGGATTCCGGTTTCGGCAGCGTCCCCCTCGGCGACCACCATCTGAAGCCGAACCCGAAGCGGAAAATGCCGGACCAGAAAACCCGTCCCTTCCGCTGCCGCGGAAAGCAGGTCAGAGAGCAGGCCAGCCATGCCGGGGATTCCGCCGAACTGCTCCCCCAGAGATTTTTTCTTTTTGTCCGGCGGCTTTTTGCGGGCCTTCTTGGCCTTAACAGGCTTTTTTTCCGGCTTTTGTGGGCCGCCCAACCGGAGCTTGAAAAACGCCCAGCACAGGACGGCTTCGGCCGTTTCGCCGGTCTGATAGTGCAGCCGGATCGAACAGGGGATCAGCAAACAGACCGTGACCAGGGCCCACAGCCCCAGCAGGATAAAACCGACCATATCCGTCCCCCTTTTTGTGCGTCCACGATGTTTGAACAGATGGGTAAAAAGTTAAGATGATGGAATAAATCCGGAAAACCATCCCCAATCGGGCGGATGCGGCCCCACGGGAGCAGTTTCACGCAGCCTGGAGGGGAGGAATGTAAGAGGAAGGCACTGGACGCTTATGAGCCTGGCCTGGAACCAGGTTTACGCTGTCCCATCCTCTGTACCTGGCAGGGGCGGAAGCTGTTCCAGGCTTTCCAGACCGAACGTGCGCAGAAAATGTGGGGTCGTACGGTAGGAGAGCGGGCGCCCGGGCAGGTCGAGCCGGCCGGCTTCCTCCAGAAGCTGTTTTTCAATCAGAGAATTGACCACCCCGGAACTGTCCACGCCGCGCACCTGCTCGATCAGCGCGCGGGTCACAGGCTGGTTATAAGCGGCCACCGCAAGCACCTCGAGCGCCGCCTGCGAAAGCGGAATGTTGCGGCGCAGTGCGAGCGCGTCCTGAATCACCGGCGCAAAGGCTTCCAGTGTGGAAAGCTGGAGCCTGTCCCCCAAACGCAGGATCTGGAGCGGTATGCCGGCCTGATCGAGGCTGTCCTGAAGGGCTGGCAGATATCGCAGGACGGTTTCCTCATCCGCACCGATCGCCTGCGCGACCCTCGCCGTTTCGACCGGCTCCCCGGCGGCGAACAGCACCGAAAAAATCTGTTTGTGCGGCAGGTCAATCATAACTCAGTTCCCCCGTTGTGGATGCGTCAGGGCAGTGGTGGGTCCGATCGAACCGGACCTGCCCGTCCTCCACCGTAATCCGTTTTGCCTTTACCAGCTCGAGCACCGCCAAGAAGGTCGCCACCAGCTCGCTGCGGTCGGTGCTCGTCTCGAACAGGCTCCCATAGGACGCCCTTCCCGACCGGTAGAGCCGTTTAAGCAGGTGCACGATCCGGCTGCTGACCGAGACGACCCGCCGCGCAACAATCCCCGAAAACGCCTGCGGGGGCGGGGGCAGACGCCGCAGACCGCGTCCAACCGCGTCGCGATAAGCGTCACAGAGCAGTTTGACCGGATGAGTCAGACGGTATGCGGTATCGGCCTCAATTTTTTCCGGCGGTCGGACAAACCGTCGGAACTGCTGGCCCCGCTCCCCGAGTTCAGCGGCCATCTGCTTGCAGACCTGATATTCGAGAAGCTGCCCCTGCAGTTCGGTTTTGAGCTGGCGGCTTTCCTCCTCGTGCCTGGGCAGAAGGGAAACTGTCTTGATATAAACCAGGCGGGAGGCCATCTCGAGGAATTCGCTCGCCAGCTCGAGGTCCGCGTCCTGTGCCGCGCGGATGTACGCCATGTATTGTTCGAGCAGGGCGGAGATCTGCACGTCATAGATGTCCAGCTTGTGCTTGGCGATCAGGTGGAGCAGCAGATCGAGCGGGCCTTCAAATTCCGCAGTCCGGAACGAAAGCTGTTCCATTACAGAATAAACCGGGCGATCAGGTTGACCCAGCCGGTCGCGAAGTCCAGCAGCCGGTAGATCAGCCCGCTCAGGAACGAGAGCGGCCAGTCGAGCAGCGGGGTACCCATGACGATCACCAGCAGGATCATCGGCAGATACCGGCTGTACTGCGCAATCGTGTATTCCCATTTGGCGGGCAGGAAGTAGGAAAAGATGTTAAAGCCATCAAGCGGGGGGATCGGCAGCAGGTTGAAGACCGCCAGCCCCACATTGATCGAGACCATCATGCTGAGGATTTCAGCGACGATCCCGAGCGGCATGGTGATCGTGGCGCCGGTTGCAATTACCGCGACCGCAAAGAGCTTGTAGACAACCATGATAATGAGCGCCAGCAGCAGATTGGCAGCCGGGCCGGCCAGAGAGGTCAGCGCGACACCGGCGCGCATCGAAATCTTCCGGTTGAACCTGTGGGGCTGTACCGGAACCGGCCTTGCCCAGCCAAACCCGGTGAAAAGCAGCAGGATCGTGCCGAGCGGGTCGAGATGGGCGAGCGGGTTCAGGTCGAGCCGGCCCTGCTGGTAGGCGGTGTCGTCCCCCAGCTTGTGCGCCATCCAGCCGTGGGCGTACTCATGAACCGGCATCGAGGTGAACAGCACCACGATCCGGGCAAAGATCTGATACATCGAATAGATCGAAAATCCCATAAAAGTCTCCTGTTCTGTTTGCGTTTCTGCGTTTGAGCGGTTTCTTCCATATTATACTGGCTTTGCGGGCAAAATACAAGCGATATTCGTAGGAAAAGCCGCTTTGTGCGCAATTTCACAAAAAATTATCAAAAAGCCCTTGCATTTCCGGGCCGCATCTGATAAAATACTACTGTTGACCTCGAGAGAGAATTACAAAGACTGTCCCGCAAAGAGGAGGTGCAGACACATGGCAAAATGCGACATCTGCGGAAAAGGTGTTACCTTCGGAATCAAGGTTTCCCATTCTCACAGACGTTCCAACAGAGCTTGGAAGCCCAATGTACAGCGCGTAAAGGCGATCGTCGACGGTACTCCCCGCCACATCCACGCCTGCACCCGCTGCTTGCGTTCTGACAAAGTGCAGCGCGCAATCTGATTTCTGTGCAAATAAACGCCTCTGCTTTTAGCAGAGGCGTTTTTGTTTACCGTTGCAGGCGCTGGGCTTTCCGGGAAAGGGAGGTCAGAACGCCGCAATTGTTACAACCGGGACCGAACCGATCAGGTTAGCAATCGCTGCCGCTGTCTGACGGTCGGGTTGAGATGCAGGTATGGTTGGCTGTGCCGCGGCAGTCAGAAAAGCGTTGGATACCGCTGCCTGCGTCAATGGCGTTCCTCTGGCAGGGACATAACTGCGGACATGGAGCGCGTCTGTCCGCCTGTCCATTGTTTTGCGGTGTTACGCTGATAAACGATGACACATCACCCCGGATGCTGAAGGGCACAAAGTGAAGTGCATTGGCTGCAAGCGTCAGGGGGATGGGATCGGCGGAAAGGGGGAACTCAGGGGCCTTCGCCACCGTGGGGACCAGGCCCCTGGAATATCTTATGTGGAAGCGGATGGAATGCCACAAAGCCGTCAGTTTATGCTGCGCAGGGAAAAGATAAAGTTTCTGTGAATTTTTTCTGCCCTGCCCTGGTTGGAACCTGCCCTTTTGGCGGACATGATCGAAAAGACGGGGAGAAACAGCGAATCATCCCGCTTTTTGGGAGGCCGCCCCCGGTCTTCGGTTTGACAAAGACCCAGAAGTTGCATATAATGGGTAGTGCTCTGATATACTAAACACAGGGTGAATTTCCCATCGCCCTATGTCTCGCTGTAAAAATCTGCGGCGAAAAGAAAAAAGGAGTATTTTATGAGTCGGATTTGGAAAGAGGCCCGCGCATTGGCGGCATTTTTGCGCAGCCGGGCTTTTGCACTGGGCATGTTGTCGGTGGTGCTGGCATTTGTGATCTTTCAGATTTCCACCATGACCAACGTTGTCTATGTGACCGATGAGGAGGGGAGCGAGCTTCATTACACAATGGAGAGCGATCCCGGAAAAATTTTTGAAACCTATGCGGGCCAGCTGGACCAGAAACAGACTGGGTATCGTGGACTTTCCGGACACTACGCGGAGCTGAACACGACCCGCACCTGCAAAGCAAGCATCCAGGCAGACGGAGGAATCTCGTTCCATGACGTGCCGGTTGGTACAACAGTGGGCGACCTGCTCTACCAGCAGGGGATCACCTATGACGGGAACGACCTGCTGACCCCGGATGCGGACAAACCCATCCTTGATGGGGATCAGATTACGCTTCAGCGTGTCGAATACGAGCGGTATACCGAAGACGAAGAGATCCCCTATCAGACGGTGCGGAAAAACACCTCCCTGATCCGGCTGGGACGCACGCAAACGATTCAGCAGGGTGCGGAGGGGAGCAAGACCCTTACCTATATGCGCCGTACGGTAGATGGCCGCAGGGAGGAGGTCCAGCTGCTTGGTGAGAATGTGACCAAGCCCCCGGTGACCGAGCTGATCCTGATCGGGTCGGAGGTGCCGGTTTCCAATCTGGACTTTGATCTGGAGGTTGACGAGAACGGAAAACCGCTCCATTATTCCCGCCTGCTGACCGACCAGATCGCCACCGGATACAGCGCGCGGCCGGGTGCGCGGACTGCCAGCGGACGGTACGCGATTCCTGGACATGTTGCGGTCAACCCCAACAAGATCCCCTACGGCTCCAAGCTGTACATCGCCACCACCGACAACCGGTTTGTCTATGGGTGCGCGATTGCCGCGGATACCGGTATTGGGCTGATGGCGAATGTGGTGGATGTGGACTTGTTCTACGAGACCTATGAGGAGAGCGTCCTCAATGGCCGGCGGATTGTGGACATCTATGTACTTGAGTAAAGGCCCCAAATGGCCTGCCGAACAATCAAAACCGGAGGCCGGGCACAATCGTGTCCGGCCTCCGGTTATTTTAGGACCCATTTCGCATTTTTCAAAAAGGGTTTTCATCCAATTTCCGCATATAACAAAATCCGGCGCTTTTGCACCGGACCTTGCCTATTGGTGGGAGGAGATGGATTCGAACCATCGAAGCTGAAAGCAACAGATTTACAGTCTGCCCCCTTTGGCCACTCGGGAACCCTCCCATGATTCACTTTTGATGGAGCTGGTGGACGGACTCGAACCCCCGACCTGCTGATTACAAATCAGCTGCTCTACCAACTGAGCTACACCAGCGGATTCATAATCATTCTGAAATATCCTCGTTGGAAACTGAAAGTTATTTTAGCATATCAATCGAGGTTTGTCAACAGGTAATGGAAAAATTTTTTTGATTTTATAATCCAGGCTCCAAACCACCGGGAACCACCCCCGCAGCTATGTCCATTACAGCCGCCGCCTTTCGCCCATAGCGGCTGGTCCGCTTTGGTGACTCTAAGCCCCCCGACACGATAGAAGCCAGGAGTCCCTGACCTGCTCAGCGCAGATACCAGGGTGCAGGGCTGCTGTTTGTCTCGTCAGGGCATCCGGGCTGTTTTGGCGGGGTATATTTTTTGAAAATCCGCTCAAGGAAGAGGGAGGAGAGCAGTGCGGCGGCGGCGGGGACGATCAGCAGCGGCATCCAGTATTGGGGATAGGGGATCGCCTGGGGGGAAAGCCGGTAGGCGTCGAGCATGGACCGCAGCCCCCTGGCACAGATGAGGATTCCCTGCCCGTTAAGCAGGACGAGGACGACTGTCGAAGGCAGATGACGTATGGAGAGCAGGAACGAAGCGGAGAACAGCCCCCCGACCCCGAAGGTGAACCGGGAGAGGACCGGGAACAGGTAGCAGGCAGCTCCGGCAGGAAGCAGGAGCAGCACTCCATATGCGATGCAGAACGCGGTCCATCCACTGTCCGCCCGCGCCATCTGTCGGGTGAGGAGCATCCCGTTGCAGAGCAGGAACCCCGCAGCCACCGCAATGGCCGAAGCCGGGATTCCGGTTTTCAGGTTTTCGCGGAACGAATGGAAAAAGGACTGGCCAACGCGCCCCTCCCCACGGCGGACACTCTTGACAGCGGCATAGTAGAGGGCGGCTGTGGCAGGGCCTATCGTCACCACCGGGAGCGAGCAAACAAGCCAGGCCAAGCTCAAAAAGAGAAGGTCGGCGAACTTGCCAACCGCGCGAAAGAGAAAGTTGTCCGGGTTAAAGACCTGATTCAGCATCGGGGAAATCACCAGCCTTTTTGAAAGATGAGCAGCCGTATCCGGATTTTTAAGGGCATAGTTCGCATCCGGAGGAAAATTGGGAAGATCGGCTCCATCATCGTGCCCGGAGGTCGAGCAGAAAGAACAGGGCCGACAGGGTCGCCAAAACCAGAAACGACAGAAGGTCCCAGCGGTCAAGCACAGGGCAACCGAGTATTCCGGAAAGCGTGAGGTTGACAGCCGCACATCCCGGGATGGCTGTCAGGCAGGAAACCGCAACGGCCAGCAGTTTCCGGTTTCTCCAAAACCGGAACAGTGCAAAAACAATCCACAGAAAGGCGGCTCCGATCACTGCCATCCTGCCGCCGGCCGGCAGAATGGAGGCATGGCCCTGTATCAGGAGGTCGAGGCCGTAGAGGAACGGCAGAAGGGAGAGGCTCAAAGCCAGCAGTCCCCAGAAAATCCCCCGCTGCCCATATAGAACGACCGGGAAAAAGACCAGCCAGACCAACAGGATCGAGAGGGCTGGGAACAGGGACCAGGTGAGCCTTCCGGAGATAGACAGGTCACAGACCATAGATACCAGCATCCCGATTAGGAGCAGAAGGGAAAAGAGGAGGGCGGGACGCTGTTTTCCCGCACCGGCTTTCCCCGGGTTTATCGCACTATTTAACGGATCTGCGTGATGGAAGCGCATAGAAAACATCTCCTGTCAGGGCGATGGGAGGGAGCCTTTTTACACAGGCAAAAAGGCTCCCCTTGGTTTCGGCGCGGGTCGCTTTTACGCTTTGTCCCCTTCGCGTGCGAGCAGCTCGGTGAGCATGGTGTCGCACATCACCAGCATACGCGGCAGGTGGAACGGGCCCTTGAAGGTGCTGCCCTTGCAGGGCGGGGCGGTCGGTTTGCCATCGCGGCGCAGATAGCCATACCACTCGCCGTACTCGGGGTCAGAAAAGACCTGCTTGCAGTATGCGAGCGTCTTGTCAAACCACGCAAGGTATTTTTCATCCCCGGTGTCGCGGTAGATCATCAGGCTCGCGATCAGGATTTCGTCGTGCGGCCACCAGAGCTTCATGTCGTGCTCGTATGACTCGGGCGGCTTTCCAAGGCAGTCGATAAAGTAGAGAAGCCCGCCGTATTCCTTATCCCAGCCAGCCTCAATCGCAAAATCAAACACCTGCATCGCGTTTTTGTGCAGCTGCTCATCCTTCTTGTGGTTGGCTTCCTCCATCAGGAACCAGCTGCACTCGATGTCATGTCCTGGGTTGACCACCCGGCCTGCGGTGATGCTGTCCATGAATTCGCCGTTTACGCCCACTGATTCAAGGGTACATTTCAGTTCCGGCTTGAAGTGGTAGCCGAAGATCGTCTGCACGCACTCGGCGCTGCGTTTGTCATACAGCTCGGCATTCGCAGGGTCGACCCGCCGCATGATCGAGGTGATGTTCAGATAGATCATCGGGTCGGCGAGTGCACGTCCCGAGCGGGTTTCAGGGATCGTCTTGGGGCCCAGCCCGGTGGGGTCCTTAATCAGGCCGTTGTTCAGTTGATAGATCAGCTCATAGGCGTCGCGGGCACGCTTCAGGCAGGTTTCGTCACCGGTTACGCCGTAATACTCGGCATTGCCGATGCAGTAGAATCCCTCAGAGAAACAGTAGCGGCGCTGGCGCAGCGGCTTGCCGTCCGCGGTGACGGTGAAGTAAAGCCGGTTGCCCGCCTCACGGTTGATGCAGTGTTCCTCCAGGAAATCCAGACAGCTTTTGCTCGCTGCAAGCCATTCGGGGCGCGCCCCATAGACATGGCAAAGATAGGCGAACGTCCATGCGCAGCGGCCCTGCATCCAGACGCTTTTGTCGGTCGAAAAAACCTGGCCGGTTCGGTCGAGGCAGGTGTAAACGCCGCCATTCACCTTGTCGAGGCCGTTTTTCAGCCAGAAATCCACACAGCGGTCGAGCTCGGCCCTGATCCACTCCTGATACCCTTTGAGTTTTGCACTGTCCATTTGAATCTACCCCACTTTCCTAACGTTACGGGTGAAATCTTGTCCTCTCTATCATACCCGCCCAACCGGGGTCTCGTCAAGAGGACAACCAGAAAAACAGTGCAAAATTTACAAAAACCAGTAAAAATTTTGCCAAACTGCTTGACAGATTTTTTAAAACTGGGTAGCCTATAAGGTAAGAACAACCACGCGCCCAGATTGATGAAGGAGGCTGCTTATGAAACATCTTGGAATCGAAATTGACGTCAGAAACCTGCCGGAGCTGGACCAGGAATTCCTGCCGCTCTACAAATTCAATACCGCTTTTTTGAAAACGGCGAAAAAGCCGGTGAGCGTAGCGGTGGAACGCGCGGGCGGGCAGATGGCAACCTATCACACATTTATCCACGGGACCCCGGAGATGGCCGAAGCCGACCGCTACTATATCGACCGGCTGATTAAGACTGTCTTGTGGATGAAGGGCGGCTTCAAAATCTACATCAGTGGGGACGACGGCATCTGCGAGCAGATGAAGCAGGCGTATGCGCCCGGCGGCAGCCGCGCATTTGATGCGGATTTCATGGCGAACGTCTATGAACGCCCGTTTGAGGTGGTGGCCTGCGGTCAGGCGCCTGAGGAGAAGAGCGAATCCAAGCCGGTCGGACGGCATCTGGAGGGCTGCCGGATCGGGTTTGACGCGGGCGGCAGCGACCGCAAGGTTTCGGCGGTCATCGACGGAGAGCCGGTATTCAGCGAGGAAGTCGTCTGGTTCCCTAAGACCAATTCGGACCCCGACTACCATTTCGAGGGGATCGTCTCGGCGATGAAGGCCGCAGCGGAGCATATGCCGCGGGTGGATGCGATCGGTGTCTCGTCGGCGGGCATCTATATCGACAACCGCACAATGAACGCATCCCTTTTCCTCAAGGTGCCCAAGGACCTGTTTGATGCCAAGGTCAAGGACATCTATATCCGCGCAGCCAAGGAGATCGGCGACGTGCCGGTGACTGTCTGCAACGATGGCGACGTCACCGCGCTGGCGGGCGCTATGAGCCTGAACGAAAACAATGTGCTCGGCATCGCGATGGGCACGAGTGAGGCGGTCGGCTATGTCGACCAGGATGGCAATATCACCGGATGGCTCAACGAACTGGCGTTCATGCCGGTCGACGCCAGCCCCAAGGCTATGGAGGACGAGTGGTCGGGCGACATCGGCTGCGGCGTCAAATATTTCTCCCAGGATGCGGTGATCAAACTTGCTCCCGCCGCGGGCATCCAGCTCGACGAGAGCCTCTCACCCGCAGAAAAGCTCAAAAAGGTGCAGGCGCTCATGGCGGAAGAGGGCAGCCCTGCCGAAGGCATCTATCGCTCGATCGGCGTATACCTCGGCCATTCGCTGGCATACTACCATCATCTGTACGGCTGCAAGCATGTGCTGCTGCTCGGGCGGGTCATGTCCGGGCGGGGCGGGGATATCATCCTGGAGACCGCCAACCGGGTGCTCGCGGACGAATACCCCGAAGCTGCCAAGGAGATCAAAGCCGCGCTGCCGGATGAGAAGGCACGCCGGGTAGGGCAGTCGGTAGCCGCAGCAAGCCTGCCGGAGATGTGAGGGGCTCTGCCCCTCAACCCCGCCACCTTTGAAAAGGTGGACGAAACTTTTGGTTTTTAAAGTTTGAAGGAAACGAAAAGCTTTACTCGGTTTTTGCTCCGGCCTAAGGGCCGGCGCTTCACGCCGGCTGGCCTATGCACGCTGCGGCGGCAGCCAAAAAATCGCGATGAGCGGAACGCCTGATCCTGTGAAGCGCATTTCTGGGTGGCTTGCCGCTGCAAGGCGGCAAGCGGGGGCTTTTTCTCTTGCCAAAAGCCCCTCAATCTGAACTGTAAAAATAGGCTCTCAAACAAAGCGATCTGGAGGTAACCTGTAATGATCATTAAAAATGCCAAAATTTTCACCCCGGAGGGAAGGTTTGAAGAGGGAAGTATCGCGTTCGATCAGAAGATCACCGGGATTGGGCAGTGCAGCGGAAAAGCGGAGATCGACGCACAGGGCGGCTACGTGATCCCTGGCCTGATCGACGTGCATACCCACGGCGCAGTGGGCTGCGATGCGAGCGACGGGATCGCAGAAAACCTGCCAAAACTTTCCCGTTATTACGCGCAGCATGGCGTGACCTCGTTCTGTCCGACCACCATGACCCTCAAGGAACCGGTGCTCAAAACAGCGGTCGAGTCGATCCGCGGGTTCCAGCGTCCGGCGGACGGTGCAAAGGCTGCGGGCATCCATCTCGAAGGGCCGTTCCTTTCGTACGCCAAGCGGGGCGCGCAGGCGGCGGACAACCTGCATGAGCCGGATGTGGAGATGTTCCACCGGCTGAACGAGGCGTCCGGCGGGATCGTCCGGCTGGTTACCGTTGCGCCCGAGGAGCCGAACGCAATGGCATTTATCCGGGAGGTCTCGAAGGTGTGCACCGTTTCGCTCGGGCATTCGACCGCCGATTTCAAGACCGCCTGCGAAGCCTACGAGAACGGCGCGAGCCATGCGACCCACCTGTTCAACGGGATGCCCGCCCTGCTCCACCGGGAGCCGGGGATCATCGGCGCGGCGCTCGTCTCGGATGCAAGCGTCGAGCTGATCTGCGACGGCCTGCACATCCATCCCGCCGTGATCCTCGCGGTGCATAAGATGTTCGGAGACCGGCTCACCCTGATCAGCGATTCGCTGCGCTGCGCCGGGATGCCGGATGGGGATTACGAACTGGGCGGACAGCCGATTGTGGTCAAGGGCGGCCGCGCCACCCTGCTGGACGGCACCCTCGCCGGGTCGTCGATCAGCATGCTCGACGCGCTGCGCAATGTCGTGCGGTTCGGACTGCCGCTCGAGGCAGCGGTCACAGCCGCGACCCTGCGCCCGGCAAAGGTCATCCGCATGGAGCAGGAGATTGGTTCGCTCGCCGTGGGCAGAAGCGCCGACCTGCTGCTGCTCGATCCGGAGCTGAATCTCGTGAAAACATTTATTGACGGGCAGGAAATCCAGTAGCCTGCACCCGTCTGCGGCCCCCGGTTTTTGCACGCCAAAAACCGGGGATTTCTATCAGAAGGAGGGACGACCATGCTCTTTGCCGGGATTGGCCTGCTGGATGAGCGGGGCCAATATCGTGAAAACCAGTTTTTGGGGGTGCGCGGCAAAAAAATCGAATATATCGGGGCGGAGCCTCCCGAGGAGGACTATGGCGAGCGGTACGACGGCCGGGGCAGGCTGTTGATGCCGGGGCTGGTCAACGCCCACAGCCACGCCGCAATGACCCTGCTGCGCGGCTACGCGGAGAATCTTGCGCTGGATGACTGGCTGAACACCCGGGTGTTCCCATTCGAGGCCCGGCTCGCCCCGGAGGATATCTACAATGGCTCGATGCTGGCGATCGCCGAGCTGCTCCGGTTTGGGGTCACGTCGGTGACCGACATGTATTTCGGCGAGGACGCGGTCTGCCGCGCTGCGCTCGAAAGCGGCATCAAGATCAATTTCAGTTCGTCGATCACCTGTTTTGATGAAAGTGACCTGAAAAATCTGCCCGCTTACAGGGAGACGCTCCCGCTGATCCGGGAGTTCCATAACGCGGACGATGGGCGGATCCGGATTGATCTGGCGATCCATGCGGAATACACATCGACTCCGAAAACAGTGGCACAGATGGCGGATTGGGCGAGAGAAACCGGTCTGCGGATGCATCTGCACCTTTCGGAAACCAGATCGGAGCATGAGGCATGCAAGGCGCGCCGCAACGGGAAAACCCCAGCACAATATTTTGACAGCCTCGGGGTATTCGACGCGCCAACGACCGCTGCGCACTGTGTCTGGGTGGAGGACTGCGACATCGAGATTTTCAAGGCGCGCGGGGTCACTGCCGCCTGCAACCCGGTGAGCAACCTCAAACTGGCGAGCGGGTTCTGTCCGGTCCCCCGGCTGCTGGGCGCCGGGATCAATGTCGCGCTCGGCACCGACGGGGCCGCCAGCAACAACAGCCTCAACCTGCTTGAGGAAGCGCGGTTGTTCGCGACCCTTTACAAGGCCGCCAGCGGCGACCCTACCGCGGTATCCCCCGCGCAGGCGGTCTACGCCGCAACCCGCGCGGGTGCACACTCGCAGGGCCGGGAGGACTGCGGCATCCTGCGGGAAGGAGCACGCGCCGATCTGGCGGTATTCGATCTGCGCGGCCGGCCGTATTACCATCCCTGCCACGACATGGTGGGCAATCTGATCTATGCCGGACAGGGGACCGACGTCTGCCTGACCATGGTGGACGGGAAGGTTCTCTATCGGGACGGGAACTTCCCGACGATTGATCTGGAAAAGGTGGTCCGGGAAGCGGAGCGGTCCGCTTATCGGATCGCGGGAGAGCTGGGAAAGGAGCATTCGAGATGACGCAGTATCAAAAAGCTGGAGAAGCCGCCGCTGCCCTCCAGGAGCGGCTGGGGATGCAGCCGGAAATCGGGATTATTTTGGGATCGGGTCTGGGGGGAATCGCCGGCCAGATCGCGGAAAGACGGGAAATCCCTTATGGCGAGCTGCC
Organism: Anaerotruncus sp. G3(2012); assembly: GCF_000403395.2. GTDB lineage: Bacteria > Bacillota > Clostridia > Oscillospirales > Ruminococcaceae > Anaerotruncus. The sequence goes on from NZ_KE159675.1 coordinate 158,519, forward strand.
GCATTTTGCCTGTTCGACTGCGCCTGGCCATAAAGGACAATTTGTAGCGGGGGAGTGGTCGGGCAAACGGGTGATCTGTATGCAGGGACGCCTGCATTTCTACGAGGGACACCCACTGACCGATGTGGTGTTCCCGGTGCGGGTGATGCGCCGGCTCGGGGTCGGGACATTGATCGTCACCAATGCTGCGGGCGGGGTCAATCTGGAGTATGCCGCAGGCGACCTCATGCTGATCTCGGACCACATCAACCTGATGGGAAAAAATCCGTTGGCCGGGCCGAATGAACCGGAATTTGGTCCGCGGTTCTGCGATATGAGCTATACCTACACCCCTGCATTGCGGGAGCTGGCGAAATCCGTTGCGGATGAGCTGGGGATTCCGCTGCGGGAGGGGGTCTATCTCGGGTGTTCCGGCCCAAGTTATGAAACTCCGGCCGAAATCCGGGCGTTCCGGATGCTTGGAGCGGATGCGGTGGGGATGTCCACTGTGCCCGAGGCGATCGCGGCTTCTCATTGTGGGATGCGTTTGCTGGCGTTCTCGCTGATTACCAATATGGCAGCCGGGGTACTCGACCAGCCGCTGACCGAAGAAGAGGTACTTGAAACGGGTGAGCGGCGGGGCAAAGACCTCGAGCGCCTGCTCGCACAGGTGGTGGAACGGCTTTGAACGCCTATCGCTTCTCGGGCTTTCAGCCCGAAGCGCGCTTACGCGCGACGCTCGGGCAGGATGCGCCTTGCGGGCGAGGGGTCAGCGGCCCCTCCCCGCAGGCCCCACCCCGACAAGCTCGGCGAATTTCTTATTTTCTCAATTTAAAGTTTTACTCAATTTTTTTCAAAAAATTGCGGGGTCGAGGGGCAGAGCCCCCGACGCGCTCCGCACTGCGAGCCGCAGCGAAGCGTTTCGAGCGCAACCCGCCGAAAGCGGGCTCTTAGCGCGAGATGAGCGCGGAACGCTTTCTCCTGTGAAGCGCTTTTTTCGGGTGAATTGCCGCAAAACGGCAAGAGGGTGCTTTTTGCAAGTGAAAAAGCACCCTGATTTTATGCAGTATTGTAACTGTCTGCGGCTATGCAAGCCCCCGTACGACCTCCGCGAGTTTCTCCGCCAGCATCCGATGGCCTTTGCGGGTCAGATGCATACAGTCGATCGTATTAAATTCAGCGTAGGGGGCGGCGTCCAGGAAGTGTGCGTGTTGACGCTCGGCGACCTGCGCGTAATACCGCGCAAGCTCCCGGGATTTTTCCACACAGCCGCGTCCCATGGTTTCCGAGACAGCAGACTGATAGACCCCTTCGCCAATCGGTGGGGGCGCAACAATCAGGATATTCGGCTGTTTGCCGCCCCAGCATTCAATGTTGCGGGCAGCGCGCACCAGACGCTCCATCCCGAGCGAGATGCATTCGGCCGAGACATGGAACCGTTCCTTTGTATCGTTGGTTCCCAGCATTACTACCAGCAGGCTCACCGGCTCGTGGCTTGTGAGGCAGGGAAACAGGTAGCCGAGCGCGGAAAGCCCTTCGTAAAGCGGATCGGAAAAGACGGTTGTCCGCCCAGACAGCCCTTCCTCAAGCACCAGGTAGTCCTCCCCAAGCTGTTTTCCGAGCAGGCAGGTCCATCGTTCCTCTTCATTAAAGCGAAGCAGTGGTCCATCCGCACAGTCGTCCGGGCTGGCGCTATAGCCATGGGTATTGGAGTCCCCCAAGCAGACAATATGTTTTTTCACAGAAATCCCTCCAGAAAAAGGTTTTATTTAGCATACCATAGCGCGCAGAGGAATGCAAACAAAACCGCGCTGGATGCCGGTTAAAACAGCCATTTCCAAAATGAATGGAAAATTTTAATATAAAATTTCCTAATTCTATTGATTTTATCACCCGGAAATTATATAATTTACCTAAGCACATACACACTATGCCAAAAACAGAAATGTAGGAGGAAACTTCCAATGAAACTGAAAAAGACGCTCGCATTCCTGCTGTCGGCCATGATGACGGTTTCGATGACCGCGTGCGGCGGCAGCTCGTCCGCTTCTTCGCAAGCGCCGGCCAGTTCTGCGGCACCTGCGGAGAGCAGCGCGCCATCCGCGGCAGAGCCTGCCGGCTCTGAGATCGAAATTACATGGTGGGCGTTCCCGACCTTTGGTCAGGAGAACGCGGACGACCCGGTAGGTACCTACGAGCAGAAGATTATTGATGCGTTCCAGGACGCGAACCCCGGCATCAAGGTGAAGCTCGACACGATCGACTTTACCAACGGACCGGAGAAGATCGTTTCGGCGATCGAGGGCGGCAATGCACCGGACGTTCTGTTCGATGCCCCCGGACGGATCATTGAGTACGGCAACAACGGCAAGCTGGTTCCGCTGGATGACCTGTTCACCGCTGACTTCATCGCGGACGTCAACAACGATGCGCTGGTCGAAGCCTGCAAGGGCAAGGGCACCCCGTATATGTACCCGATCAGCTCTTCGCCGTTCTATATGGCGATCAACAAGCAGATGTGGGAAGATGCGGGCGCGATGGAGTTTGTAAACCTCGAAGGCGACCGCACCTGGAGCACTGCTGACTGGGAGAAAGCGATTGAGAAACTCGCGGCTGCCGGCATGAACCCGGGCACCGTATTCTGCAACGGCCAGGGCGGCGACCAGGGCACACGTGCTTTCATCACCAACCTGTACGGCGCGACCATCGCGAATCCTGAGATGACCGAGTACACCGCCAACAGCGATGCCGGCGTTCAGGCGCTGACCAAGATGAAAGAGTGGATCGACAAAGGCTGGCTGGGCGACGGCGTTTCCAACACCGCCGCAAATGACATCGAGCTGTTTGCAACTGGCTTCTCGTCCTTCGCATTCTGCTGGGGCACCAGCACCGCGCTTGCACAGGCCCCCAACATGGAGGCTGCGGGCGTAACCCCGATCTCCCTGCCGTTCCCGTCTGATGACGGCGTTCCCGAGCTGGAGTATCTGGTCAATGGATTCTGCGTCTTTGACAACGGCGATGCCGCCCGCGCTGACGCTGCCAAGAAGCTCATCCAGTTTATCTGCGACGATCCCGAGTGGGGTCCGAAGAATGTTGTCCGCACCGGCGCATTCCCGGTCCGTCAGTCGTTCGCCGAGAAGGATCTGTATGCCGGAAATGAGGAGTATGCGGTCCTCGAGAACTTCACCAAATACTATGCTCCGTACTACAACACCATGGATGGGTTCGCAAACATGCGCACCGAGTGGTGGAACATGCTCCAGAATGTCATCTCCAACGGAACCGATCCGAAAGAGGCTCTGGACGCTTATGCCGCAGCTTCCAACGCAGGCATGACTGCTGCATAACAAGCAAAGCTCTAATGACCTGAGAATCCTGCCCCTGACCGCCCCTGCGCCCCTTTCCGGTGTGGGGGCGGACAGGTATTCCGATCCAAAAGGAGGTAAAGACGTATGGGCCAGTCCAATCCGGCTGCTGCGCCTCAAAAGAATCTGAGCCATGTTTTGCAGCGCAGAGAAACCACTGTGGCCTATCTGTTTCTGCTCCCGGCGCTGCTCTTTTTTGCTGCATTCGTCATCGTGCCCATGGTCATGGGCGTTGTGACCAGCCTGTTTAACTACACGATGAAAAGTCCGGTTTCGGCCGAAAGTTTTGTCGGCCTCGGCAACTATATCGAGCTGTTCCAAGACAAGGTATTTCTGCGTTCGATGTGGAATACAGTGGTCATTGTGGTGGTATCCGTCCCGGCAGTCACCTTTTTCTCGCTCTGGGTCGGGTCGGCGATCTATCAGAAGACAGGCTGGGTCCGCTCGTTCTTCCGCGGTGTGTTCTATCTGCCGGTGGTCACGGGAAGCGTAACGGTTGTCGTCGTCTGGAAATGGATGTTCGATTTCCAGCGCGGTATCTTCAACTGGGCGCTCAAATCCTCCGGCCTGATTGAAAAGAACATCAACTGGCTGGGTGACCAGAGGGTCGCAATCTGGTGCATCCTGCTGATCCTGTTCACCACCTCGGTCGGGCAGCCGATCGTCCTCTATGTTGCCGCGCTTGGCAACGTTGACCAGTCCCAGGTCGAGGCCGCCCAGGTGGACGGCGCGACCAAGCTTCAGACCTTCTGGCAGATCAAATGGCCGGCGATCAAGCCAACCACCCTCTATGTGCTGGTCATCACGACGATCAACTCGTTCCAGTGTTTCGCGTTGATCCAGCTGCTGACCTCGGGTGGACCGAGCAACTCGACCTCGACGGTCATGTACTACCTCTACCGGAACGCCTTCTCGCTCTACCGCTATGGCTACGCCAATGCGATGGGTGTCGTTCTGGCGATCATCATTGCGATCTTCAGCGCCCTCCAGTTCAAGACAATGAACACCGGCGTTGAGTATTAAGGGAGGGGGAAGTTTATGGGAAAAAAGAAAATAACGCCATATGCCGTGATCTCGATGATCCTGCTGGTGCTTGTGGCGCTGGTGTTCATCTTCCCGTTCTACCGGATTATGACCGGCGCGTTCAACGATCCCACCAATGTCTGGAAGGCGGAGCTGTTCCCCTCCAAACTTACCATGCAGAACTTTGTCCGCCTGTTCAAGCAGCCCGCCTGGAAATGGCTGTATAACAGTGTTTTCATCGCGCTGGTCTCGATGATCCTTGTCTGCGGGACCGCATCGCTCGCGGGTTATGCGCTGGCAAAAAAACGGTTCTTTGGGCAGAAGATTGTCTTTACCCTGTTCATCTGCGCTATGGCGCTGCCCAAGCAGGTCGTGCTTGTCCCGCTGGTGCGGATTATGTCCACCTTTGGCATCTATGACAATGTGTGGGCGGTTATTCTGCCTACGGTCGGCTGGCCGTTTGGCGTGTTCCTGATGAAGCAGTTTTCCGAGACGATCCCCACCGAGATGCTCGAGGCCGCGCGTATTGACGGTGCGGGTGAGCTGCGCACCTTCTGGAGCGTTGTATTCCCAGTGGTAAAACCGGGCGTTGGAGCGCTGTCGATCTTCACCTTCATCAACACCTGGAACGATTACTTCCTCCAGCTGGTCATGCTTACCAGCACCGAGAATCTGACAATCGCGCTCGGTATCGCGCGGCTGCAGTCGGCGGATGTCATTGAATATGGGCCGCTGATCGCGGGTGCCGCACTCGCCGCAATCCCGATTGTCACCATCTTTATCTGTTTCCAGAAATATTTTACACAGGGTATCACGATGGGCGCAGTCAAAGGCTGATTCCCAATCGCACAAGCCGTCCGCCTCTCCAAGGGGACGAAACCGAGGGGCAGAGACCCCGCTGCCGCTTGCATACGGTGAAATTCTTTTATAAAAACAGACCTCACCTGCCGGGGCATTGCCCCCATCCGAAAAGGAGCGTGTATTACCAATGAGAGATTTTTCAAAATACCAGGGCGTTATTCCTGCATTCTATGCCTGCTATGATGACAATGGGGAGATCAGCCCTGAACGCGTCCGCGCGCTGACCCGGTATTTCATCGGGAAGGGCGTACAGGGCCTTTATGTGGGCGGTTCCTCCGGCGAGTGTATCTACCAGAGTGTGGAAGAGCGGAAAGCTGTTCTCGAAAATGTGATGGCGGAGGCGCGCGGTAAACTGACGATCATCGCGCATGTTGCCTGCAACAATACCAAAGACAGCCAGACACTCGCAGCCCATGCGCAGGAGCAGGGGGTTGACGCGATCGCCTCGATCCCGCCGATCTATTTCAAGCTGCCCGACCACGCAATCGCAAAATACTGGAACGACATCTCTGCAGCTGCGCCCGAAACGGATTTTGTGATCTACAACATCCCGCAGCTCGCCGGTGTGGCGCTGACCCTGCCGCTGCTGCGCGAGATGAAGAAAAATCCGCGGGTGATCGGCGTCAAGAATTCGTCGATGCCTGTGCAGGACATCCAGATGTTCCGCGACGAGGGCGCCGGTGATCTGATCGTCTTTAACGGCCCCGACGAGCAGTTCGTTTCGGGGCTTGCGGCGGGCGCGATCGGCGGCATCGGCGGCACCTATGGCGCAATGCCTGAGCTGTTCCTCAAGGCGCGCGAGCTGTTCCTCGCCGGGAAGCTGGAGGAAGCCCGTGAAATCCAGAACGAGGTCTGCCGGGTTATCTATCGGCTTTGCTCGACCCGCGGCAACATGTATGCGGCGATCAAAGCGGTCCTCAAACAGCGGGAGGGGGTCGAAGTCGGCGGCGTGCGCGCTCCGCTCGCAAACCTCGTTCCGGAGGATCAGGAGATTGTCTCTGCCTGCGCTGCACAGATCGACCAGGCGATCAAAAAATACTGCTAGGAGGATGCCTGTTCCATGAGAATCTATCAAGCTGAAGATTATGAGGGGATGAGCCGCAAAGCGGCAAACCTGATTTCTGCACAGATGCTGTCCAAACCTGCATCGGTGCTGGGTCTTGCCACCGGATCGACCCCGGTCGGGACCTACAAACAGCTGATCGAATGGTACCAGAGAGGGGATCTGGATTTCAGCGAAATCCATTCGGTCAATCTCGATGAGTACAGAGGGCTGGCTCCGACACACGATCAAAGTTACCGCTATTTCATGCAGGCCAACCTGTTCGACCATGTAAACATCAATCCGGAGCACACCAATGTGCCCGACGGCCTTGCGGAGGATGCGCAGGCCGAATGTTGCCGGTATGAAGCGCTGATCGATTCGCTGGGCGGCATCGACCTTCAGCTGCTTGGCATCGGGCACAACGGACACATCGGTTTTAACGAGCCGTGTGCAGAATTCCCGAGGGCAACCCACGTGGTCGATCTGACCAAAAGCACGATCGACGCGAACGCGCGGTTTTTCGCGAGCGCGGACGAGGTGCCCCGTCAGGCGCTGACCATGGGAATCCGCTGCATCATGCAGGCGCGTAAAGTGCTGGTGGTTGCGAGCGGGGAGGATAAGGCCGAGATCGTCTGCCGCGCATTCAGCGGCCCGGTGACTCCCGAGGTACCTGCTTCGATTCTCCAGCTCCATCCGGATTTCACGTTGGTAGGTGACCGCGCTGCACTCAGCAGGCTCATGCAGGTGACCGGCTGATCTTCAGAACTGTCCCCCCATTCAGGCCCCGGCCGGCTACTCCATTTCCATAGGCGGGATGGGCCGTAAAAAAGGAGGAATATTTCCGTTTGGCCGACGGTGCGGCAGTGTGGAGACCTGTCGCAAGGTGTGTGGTGTTTTGCTCTCCATGCATGAAAGGATGTTCGCGGGGGCGGTATCCTTACGGCTTGTGCTCAATGGCAGATTTAAGTTTGAGAAACATCAAGAAAATTTATGACAAAAATGTCACCGCGGTCCACGAGTTCAATCTCGAGATCGCAGACAAGGAGTTCATCGTTCTGGTAGGCCCCTCCGGATGCGGGAAATCCACCACCCTGCGTATGATCGCCGGGCTGGAGGACATCTCGGAAGGAGATCTGCTGATCGGCGGTAAACGGGTCAACGATGTGGAGCCGAAAGACCGCGATATTGCGATGGTATTCCAGAGCTATGCGCTCTATCCTCATATGACTGTCTATGAAAACATGGCGTTTTCTCTCAAGCTGCGCCATGTTTCCAAGGACGAGATTGACAAAAAGGTACGGGATGCGGCTGCAATCCTCGGCATTACCGAGTATCTTGAGCGCAAACCGAAAGCGCTTTCGGGCGGTCAGCGTCAGCGTGTCGCAATCGGACGGGCGATCGTCCGCGAACCGCAGGTTTTCCTGATGGATGAGCCGCTTTCCAACCTGGATGCCAAGCTGCGCAACCAGATGCGTGCGGAGATCATCAAGCTGCGCCAGCGGATTGACACGACCTTTATCTATGTCACCCACGACCAGACCGAAGCGATGACGCTCGGAGACCGGATTGTGATTATGCGGGACGGCTACATCATGCAGATCGGCACCCCGCAGGAGGTTTTTGACCGTCCGGCCAACATCTTTGTTGCGGGATTCATCGGCTCCCCGCAGATGAACCTGTTTAACGCCCGCCTCGAAAAAATTGGGGAAGGGTATCAGGTTTCCTGTGCGGGTGCGACCATCGCCCTGTCGGATCGGATTCAGGCGCGGCTCACCGAAAAACAGGTCGGTGAGAGGGACATTATCCTCGGCGTGCGGCCGGAACATGTCCTGCTGAAGTCTGAAAAGAGTTCCTACACCATCTCAGCAACCGTAGATGTTTCGGAGATGATGGGCAGCGAGGTTTATCTGCATGTGACCGCTGCCGGCAAGGATGCGGTTCTGCGCATCCCCACCACCGAGCTGACCGAAGAACAGCGCGGCGGGTTCAGCTACGGTACCGAAATCCATTTCACCTTCCGCAGCGATCTGCTGCACCTCTTTGACCCGCAGACCGAAAAGAGTCTGCTGCTCTGACAACAAGGGCTGTGGGGTGGATAAATCCCACCCCACAGCAAAAGGACGCACCCTGTTGCGCGGGGTGCGTTGACCCTTTTCTGGTAAAAAGCAGAAAACATTCAAATAAAAGTAAATATCCGCATTCGCAATGGTTGGATGCCGCCGCAACGGGCCTATCGCAATGCCATCCGCTGGCCCCAGTCCGCTTGGGGACAGGCTCGGGCACCGGCTTGCTTTAAAAAAGATTCGTCCGCCTCTGCTCCGGTTTGAAAGTCAGCGTTTGGTATCGGTTGGCTATGCATGGCTTGCGGGGCAGATGGGCGCGCTCTTGGCTGAAAAGCGCTTTGCGAATGCAGATGAAAAAGGGGCTTTGCGTATGATTTTTGATCTGCTGAAAAATGCCGGGACCTATCAGAATCTGCCTGCGATCTACCGCGCGCTGCAATACCTGCAAACGCTCGACCCCGCAGCACTGCCCGAATCCCGGGTGGAGATCGACGGAGACCGGATTTTCGCGAATACCGTCCGGCTCACCTCCAAGCCGTTTGAAAGCTGTGTCTTTGAGGCGCACAGGCGGTATATCGACATTCACTATATTGTCAGCGGGGTGGAGGGGATCGGTGTCGCGTCGGTCGGTGCACTTACGCCGCTCGAGCCGTTCAGCCAGGAAAAGGACATCGGGTTCTATCAGGGGGAGCACCATTCGCTGACCTTCCTGCATTCTGGCGAATTTATGGTCTGTTGGCCTGAAGATGCGCATAAAGTCGCAATCGCGCAGGATGCTCCCGCGCCAATCATCAAGCTAGTGGCAAAGGTCGCGGTGGAGGAGTAAGGTTTTGCTTACGGTCTGACCGCTGCTAGGGGGCTTTTTGCAAGGAAAAAGCCCCCTCTTGCCGCCCTTCGGACAGCGATTCACTCTCCAAAAGCGCAAAAGGTTCCGCGCTTTGCGAAGCCGCGGCCAAAGGCCCTGCCTTTGGAATCCGCAGCCTTTGAAAAGGCTGGCGAAACGTTTGGTTATGGGAGCGGGGGATTGTTTGAAAGCGGAAATGTTTGCTGTATTCTGTGCGTTTTTGATGCAGCGGGCGCCACTTTTTTGTAGTAAAAGACAGTGGCTTTGATTTCTGAAACAGCCCTTCGACAGGCTAAAGCAGGTTTTTCCACTCGAAACAATATGGAGGAGTCATGTTCCTGAATTTTGAAGAAAACAAAATCAAAAAGGCATCCTATCCGGATTTGATCTGCGACCAGATCGTAGACGCGATCAAGGATGGGGGGATGAAACCAGGTGACCTGCTGCCGCCTGAGAATGATTTTGCAGCGCAGTTTGGCGTCAGCAGGTCTTCGGTGCGGGAGGCATTGGCCGGCTTGGAATATCTGGATGTCATTGTCGCCCGAAACGGAAGATACTATATCAATGAGGATGTGCAGTCCTTCTACAAAAAGAAGATGTTGTATCACTACCGGATCAACCGGAAGCATCAGGCAGATGTTTTTCAGGTGCGGTGCCTGCTGGAACGGCAGTTTGCCCTGCTTGCCGCCCAGCGTGCGACCACCAATGACCTGAAGTTTATGCGCCAGACATTGGCCTCGATCGGGGAACGCCTGGAAAAAAGCGCGGATAGCGAGGGCGGTGCAGAGAAGGGACAAATTTATGGCGCTTATCTCACCGAGGCGTTTACCAATTTCCACAGTTCTCTGGCGGGGGCTACGCAGAATGCCCTTCTGATCCGCATTTTTGACAGGTTTAAAGACATCATGTTCCCCGAGGTGGAATCGAACGAGTACACGTTGGAGCTGTTCGGGGACCTCCACCGGAAAGCGCAGGGCATTGTCAAAGGCATTGAAAACCGGGATTACGTGCGGACGGTTTCAGCAATGGAAGCCTATCTGGATACGGTGAAACAAGCCTATAATCTTGCGGATGAGGAAGCGTGAGCCATGTTTAAAACAATCGAAAAAGCGTCCGTCCCGGTGCAGATCGTTAACTACTTTCTGGATTCGATCTCTTCCAACGAGCTGAAAAACAAAGAACGCCTGCCGGCTGAAAGAACCCTCTGCGAACTGATGGGGGTCGGGCGCAGTACGCTTCGGGAGGCCCTGCGCATTTTGGAGATGATGGGCGTCATCGAGAAAAAGGTGGATGGGACCTATGTCCACATCCAGGAGGAAGCCATTATCCGGGATGCGGTTGCGCTGGATTTTGCGGTCGGGATCACCAATTATGCGGAGCTGGTGGAAATCCGAAATTTTATGGAGGTCGAGACAATCGTGCTGGCGGCCCAAAACCGGTCGGAGGATGACCTGGAAAAGCTGCGGGGTTTGTGTGACAAGATGCATACTTCCCTGAACGACATCGAGCAGTATGCGAACAGCAGCACAGAGTTTCATATTTCGATTGCGCGGGCCACCCACAACAGCATTCTCGCGGAGATTTTTGAAGCGATGCGCTATGTCATGTACGATTACCAGAAAAACAATATGAGGACGCTGGGAGAAGTGCTCCGCTCCTACCATGAGCATTTGGAGCTGCTCAAAGCACTGGAGCGGGGGGACGCCGCCGAATGCGAGCAGCTTATGCGGGTGCATCTCGATTATACCCAGAACCTTTACGAGCGGGACAGTACGGTCTGAAAAAGAGGTTTGTCCGCTGCGGGACCTCCCCATAAACCCGGGCGAGAGCCGCTACTTTTTCTTTCGGAGTTTTAGTTCGATCTCTTTTTGTGCGGCAACCGTTTGAAACAACCCTGCAACAAAGGAACATCGCTTTTTTGCTGACAATGCAGAGTGTTCCTGATTGGCCTTGATTTGGCTAAAGATCTCCCGCAGCTCTGGAAGTTCCAGCAGATTTACTGCCACACAAAAGAAATTTTTCCGGCGGCCATCGTTGAAGTTTGCGAGCAGATGGTTCAGCATCTGCACTTTCTCCTTCTGCTCATGGTTATACTGCTCGATGCCAATCCGCTGCGCTTTTTCTAAATCTGCCTTTCGCCGCCTATGCGTGATGAAAGAATCATATTCATCTATGTTTTGGTACTTTTCGCAGGGATAAAGGCCGCATTCAAAACAATATACGACTGCGTCATGTTCCAGACTGCATTTTGCGATCTTACAGGATTGGTTTCCATTGCCGCATCCCCCGCAATGGTTCCCTAAAAGCATGGGGCATAATCCACAATTCAATCCGCAAAGGGAAAACAGCTGGTTTTTTCGTTCAAACCCTCTCATCATAAAATCCTCCTAAGCCAGGATTTTGCCGGTTGATCGGTTTTACAGTGCGTCACCAGTCAGATGCCATACAGGCCGCGTTATGGCCTGTCGGTATAAAAGCCGGTTGGGACGGATGGCTTTTGCCTGTTTTGCGGCTTTGAACAAACGCCATGCATCAGGGCTTCCTGTGCATAGCGTTTGTTCTGGTTTTTTCCTGCCTGTCCGGCATTCTGCTGTTTGGACAGGCGGAAACGATCTTCATATGGGCGTCAGCCCAGCCCGCAGTCGTGGTAGTCTTTCCACCGTTCGCGATAGGCGCGTTCATCGGCGATCCGATAGATCAGATAGCCGGCAGTGATGCAAAGCACCAGAATTGAAACCGCAAACGGAAGAAGCAGGGCAAACAGCGAAAAGGATTTTTCCGGACGGTTCATCAAAAAGCCCCCTCAAAAGGATTGTTTTTGTAGAGATGCCATTTTATCCTACTGTTATTATAGCCCAAAAGAGGAGATTCGTCAACCCGCACAAAATGAAATAACACCGCCACCAAACAGGTGACAGTGTTACCAGATACGGTGTTGGCCCAGCCGTCTGCTTACTGGGAAACAGTGGCGAGCTTCTTCATCAGCGCGGATTTTCTGTGCGCAGCCGTATTCTTGTGCAGGATCTTCTTCGCGGCAGCCTGATCGACCTTTTTGATCGCGAGGCGGATCGCATCCGCAGTGCCCTCGGAAGCGGCTTTCTTCATAACAGTCTTGAGATTGGTCTTGACTGCTTTGTTCTGAAGCGCTTTTTTCTGGTTGACAAGAACTCTCTTTTTCGCAGATTTAATGTTCGGCATAGGTTACACCTCCTTGATCTCGGAATCACGGTTGGGGCAGAAAGCCGCAACCGATTATGTCGCATCACTTTAGACAGTACAAGTTATGATACCATCTTTTTTCAAAAAAATCAAGCCCTTGGCGGAATTATTTTACGCTCTCTGCGGGAAAGGATTGGGAATCTTTCCGGACAGGAAGAACGGCGCGGCCAAAATGGCTGCGCCGCGCTGGCGTTCGAAAACGGATTAAGCCTCGGAAACGAACGGCTGGATTTCCGACATCAGGTCGGGGCAGTCATCCGAATAGATCTCCATCTTGATCGGCTTTGCCAGATCGAGCGAGAAGATCCCCATGATGGATTTTGCGTCGACCGCATACCGGCCGGACATCAGGTCCATGTCAAAATCATATTTGGATACGATGTTTACAAAATTTTTCACGTCATTGATTGTGTCAAGTTTAATTACGAGCGTTTTCATCTTGTTGTCCTCCTTACGTGACGAGAGTTGTTGTTTCTTTCTGTTTTTACCACAATTACACTATATCAGCGAGATTTATTTTCGTCAACTGCTAATTGTAATTCTTCATAAAATTCATTATAATGGGCGTAGGATTCCAAGTTTGCCAAAGATGAATTTGTAATAGTTGCACAATAAAAAACAGTCGAATTTAGACGGAGTGTATAAATGAGGATTGCTTTCTACACCTTGGGCTGCAAGGTCAACCAGTATGAAACACAGATTTTGACCCAGATTTTTGCTGCGGATGGCTATGATGTGGTATCCCATACCGACCTGGCGGATGTCTACGTGGTCAATTCCTGCACAGTCACCGCCACCGGCGACCGGAAAACCCGGCAGATGCTCCGCCAGTTCAAGGCCCGCAACCCCGCCGCCAAGGTGGTGCTTTCGGGCTGTTTCCCGCAGGCGTTCCCCGATGCCGCCGAGCGTCTCCCCGAAGCGGACGTGATCACAGGCGCACGCGGGCGGGGCAGGCTGGTCGAACTGGTTGCACGCGCGCTGGCGACCGGGGAACGGATCGTCGAAATTCAGCCGCACGAGCGCGGGGAAGGGTTTGAACGGATGCAGGCGGGCAGCTTCGCCGAACGGACCCGGGCGTTTGTCAAGATTGAGGACGGATGCGAGCGGTACTGTGCCTACTGCATCATTCCAACTGCGCGCGGGCCGGTGCGGTCCAAGCCGCCTGAAGACCTGCGGGACGAGCTGCAAACGCTTGCTGCTGCCGGTTACCGGGAGGCTGTGCTGGTCGGGATCAACCTTTCCAGCTATGGCAAGGAGCTGGGGCTGCGGCTGATCGACGCGGTCGAAACCGCAGCGGCTGTGGATGGGATCGAACGGGTCCGGCTCGGCTCCCTGGAGCCGGAACTGCTCACCGGCGAGGACATCTCCCGGATGGCGGCATTGCCGAAGGTCTGCCCGCAGTTCCACCTTTCGCTGCAAAGCGGCTGCGATGCAACCCTGTGCCGGATGAACCGGCATTATGATACCGCCGAGTATGCGCGGATCGCCGCTGACCTGCGCCGCCACTTTGCCAACTGTGCGATCACCACCGACATTATGGTCGGCTTCCCCGGCGAGACCGATGTGGAGTTTGGGGAGTCTCTCGCATTCGCCGAAGCGGTCGGTTTCGCCAAAGCACATGTCTTCGCCTACTCCCGCAGGCCGGGCACCCGGGCAGCGGATATGCCCGGACAGATTTCCAAAGCGGTCAAGGAGGAGCGCTCCCGGCAGATGATCGCGCTCACCAGCCGTACACGCGCCGCTTTCCTGCAAGGTCAGATCGGGCAGGTGGTTTCGGTGCTGTTTGAAAGCCGGACGCCCGACGGGATGTATGAAGGGTATGCCGAAAACTATACGCCGGTGCGGGTCGGCGGGCCGGACAACCTGTGCGGGCAGATCCGCCGTGTCCGTATCGAGGCCGCGCTGGACGGTTGGTGCCTGGGCGCGCTTTGCGGTTAGGATCCTTCTTCGAAAGCAGTGTTTCGACCGCCTTTTCTCCAGCCCGGGAGCCGGCATACTGTACCGGTTGCCCTGCGCCTGCCGCAGCGGCGGAATTCCAGCCTTGAGAGTACCTTTCGGGGTTGATGCCTGGCCAGTAACCAGAAGGCGGCTGTTTGCGGGAGAAAAAATCCCTTGGCTATTTGTGTTGTTCCAAAACAGTATGAGATTATACACGATTCTATATGGAAAGAGGTTTTGAGATTGAGCGTTTACCGTATCTATGTCGAAAAGAAACCGGAATTTGCTGTCGAAGCCGCCGGCGTCCTCAGCGACCTGCAAACCGTCCTGATGCTTGACTGTGTCACCGGTGTGCGGGTGGTCAACCGCTATGATGTCGAGCGGATTGACAAGGCCGACTTTGACAATGCCCGTTTTACCATCTTCTCCGAGCCGCAGGTTGACTGCGTATATGACGAACTGCCCCCGATTGCCGAAACCGAGCGGATGTTTGCGGTTGAGTACCTGCCCGGGCAGTTTGACCAGCGCGCCGATTCGTGCGCCCAGTGTATCTCCCTTTCGACCGCCAAGGAACAGCCGGTTGTGCGCACCGCCCGTATCTACATCCTTTCGGGCAGCATCCCGGACCAGGCGCTTGAGCAGGTCAAGCACTATCTGGTCAACCCGGTGGAAAGCCGTCTGGCTTCGCTGGAAAAGCCGGACACCCTTGAAACCAGCTACGAGATTCCCACTGTGGTCGAGACGCTGGACGGATTCACCAGCCTTGATACGGCAGGCCTGGCTGCGTTCGTGACCCGTTACGGCCTTGCGATGGACACCGATGACATCGCGTTCTGCCAATCCTACTTCCGGGACGAGGAGCACCGCGACCCGACTATCACCGAAATTCGGATGATCGACACCTACTGGTCGGACCACTGCCGCCACACTACCTTCCTGACCAATATCGGAAAGGTGCAGATCGACACCCCCTATATCCGCAAGAGCTTTGAAAAGTATCTGGAGCTGCGGGACCGGCTGTATGTCAAACAGGGCAAGGACAAGCCGATGTGCCTGATGGATCTTGCGGTGATCGGCGCGAAGGCGCTCAAGGCGGACGGTCTGCTGAACGACCTCGACGAAAGCGACGAAATCAATGCCTGTACGGTCAAAATCACGGTGGATGTGGACGGGAAGGACGAGGACTGGCTGCTGCTCTTCAAAAACGAGACCCATAACCACCCCACCGAGATCGAGCCGTTTGGCGGCGCGGCCACCTGTTTGGGCGGCGCGATCCGTGACCCGCTTTCGGGGCGGAGCTATGTCTATCAGGCGATGCGGGTGACCGGTGCGGCAGACCCGACCGTCCCGCTCTCCCAAACGATGGCGGGCAAGCTGCCGCAGCGCAAGATCGTCACCACCGCTGCGGCTGGTTATTCCTCCTACGGCAACCAGATCGGCCTCGCCACCGGGCATGTTGCCGAGGTTTACCACCCGGGCTATGCGGCCAAGCGGATGGAGATCGGTGCGGTGCTCGGCGCAGCACCGGCAAAGAATGTGGTCCGGGAGTGCCCCGATCCGGATGACGTGGTGATCCTGCTCGGCGGGCGCACCGGTCGGGACGGCTGCGGCGGCGCGACCGGCTCTTCCAAGAGCCACACGATGGATTCCCTCGAGAGCTGCGGCGCCGAGGTGCAGAAGGGCAACGCGCCGATCGAGCGCAAGCTCCAGCGCCTGTTCCGCAACGGGGAAGCCACCCGTCTGATCCGGCGGTGCAACGATTTCGGTGCGGGCGGCGTCTCGGTCGCGATCGGCGAGCTGGCCGACGGGTTGGAGATCAACCTCGATGCGGTCCCCAAAAAGTATGACGGCCTGGACGGCACCGAGCTGGCGATCTCCGAGTCGCAGGAGCGGATGGCAGTTGTGGTCGCGCCCGGCAACGTTGACCGGTTTATCCAGTTCGCCCACGAAGAAAACCTCGAAGCGACCGTTGTCGCGAAGGTCACTGCCCTGCCGCGCCTGGTCATGTACTGGAACGGCAGCCGGATTGTAGACCTTTCCCGCGCATTCCTCAACTCCAATGGTGCGCCCAAACACACCGACATCGAAATCGAGGCCCCAAAAAGCTGGGCGCGTCCCCGCTCGAACGCCCCGCTCGTACAGAAATGGCGCGAGATGATGGAAAACCTCAACGTCTGTTCCCAGAAGGGATTGGTCGAACGGTTCGATTCGACGATCGGGGCAGGCAGCGTGCTGATGCCGTTCGGCGGCAAGACCCAGCTTTCCCCCGCGCAGGCGATGGTTGCCAAGCTCCCGGTGCTCGGCGGGGAAACCACCACCTGTTCGGTCATGGGCTGGGGATTCAACCCCGACCTTTCAGCGGCCAGCCCGTATCACGGCGCGATCAACGCGGTGGTCGAGTCGGTTGCAAAGGTGGTCGCGGCAGGCGGCAGCCATACCCACTGCTGGCTGACCTTCCAGGAGTATTTCGAGCGCACCAAGGGGGACCCGAAACGCTGGGGCAAGCCGCTTTCGGCTCTGCTCGGCGCGTTGGAGGCGCAGCTTGGGCTGGGGATCGGTTCGATTGGCGGCAAAGATTCGATGTCCGGCAGCTTTGAAAATCTGGATGTCCCGCCGACCCTTGTCTCGTTCGCGGTTTCTACCACCCGCACCGACCGGGTTGTTTCGACAGAATTTAAACATGCAGGAAATAAAGTGTATATTATTACTCCTTGTTTCGACGAAAATAAGGTCCCGCAGTTCGACAGTGTGCGCGAAGTGTTCGGGACAGTCGAAAAACTGATCGCGGAAGGGAAGGTCGCGTCGGCTTGGACGATCGGGTATGGCGGCGTCTGCGAGGGCATCACGAAGATGTGTCTGGGAAACCGGCTCGGGTTCGATTTCTCGGCCACCTTTGATGACGCGGCACTCTTCGAGCCTCTCTGCGGCGGGTTCATCCTGGAATCGGCGGAGGACCTGCCCAACCTGCCCTGTATCGGTACAGTCAGCCCCGAATACCTGATCCACTATGGATTTGACCGGATCGACTTGAACGACATTCAGGAAATTTGGGAGAAAAAATTACAATCAGTATTTCCTTATCTGCTCAAAACCCCCGAAAAACCGGTACCGGAATATTCCTTCGCTGTTTCGGATAGAATGCAGGCAAAGGCAAAAATCGCAGCGCCGCGGGTGCTGATCCCGGTGTTCCCTGGCAACAACTGCGAGTATGACACCGCGCGGGCATTCGAGCGTGCGGGCGCACAGGCGGAAATCTTCATTGTGCGCAATCTCACTGCCGCTGACATCGAGGAGAGCGTCGCACAGTTTGCCCAGCGCATCGCGCAGAGCCAGATCATCGCGATCCCGGGCGGGTTCTCGGGCGGTGACGAGCCGGACGGTTCTGGCAAGTTCATCACCGCATTCCTGCGCAATCCCCGGATTAAAGATGCAGTGCACGATCTGCTCAAAAACCGCGACGGCCTGATGTGCGGCATCTGCAACGGCTTCCAGGCGCTGATTAAACTCGGGCTGGTCCCGTATGGTGAGATCCGCGACATGGACGAGAGCTGCGCGACCCTGACGTTTAACACGATCGGCCGCCACCAGTCGGGTCTGGTGCGCACCCGCGTAGCATCGAACAAATCGCCCTGGTTAGCGGGGATGCAGGTGGGGGATATCCATACGGTCGCAATCTCGCATGGGGAGGGACGGTTTGTCGCACCGCAGAGGCTGATCGACCAGCTCGCCTCGAACGGGCAGATCGCGACCCAGTATGTCGATCTCGAAGGCAGGCCGAGCCTGGATATCCGGTATAACCCCAACCATTCGTTTGACGCGGTTGAGGGGATCACCAGCCCGGACGGACGGGTATTCGGCAAGATGGCGCATTCCGAGCGGTATGCCAACGGTACGTTCCAGAATGTGCCGGGCGAAAAGTTCCAGGATATTTTCGGGAACGCAGTCCGGTACTACCGGTAATCAGCGGGTTTGAAAAACGAAAGTTTTACTCAATTTTTTTCAAAAAATTGCAGGGTCGAGGGGCAGTGGGACAGCGGAAGTCTGGTTCCAGACCAGACTTCCAGGCGCAAAGCGCCTTCCTCGGGTCTTCTCGGGCTTTCAGCCCGAAGCGCGGCATACGCCGCGACGCCCCTGCGGGCTGTCTTGCGGGTTAGGGGTCAGCGACCCCTCCCCGCAGGCCCCACCCCGGCAAGCTCGGCGAATTTCTTATTTTCTCAATTTAAAGTTTTACTCAATTTTTTTCAAAAAATTGCAGGGTCGAGGGGCAGAGCCCCCGACGCGCTCCGCACTGCGAGCCGCAGCGAAGCGGCAAGAGGGGGCTTTTTTACTTGCAAAAAGCCCCCCTCGCCTCGGAAAAAGGCTTATGTGCCAAGGCCGGAAGACATAAAAGAAAGGGGTTTTTTATGAGGAGAACAAAGTCCGGGCAGGTTCTTTTGGCGCTGCTTGCGGCAACAATACTCGGTGTGGCTGGATGGCTGGTCTGGCGCTGGTATCCGGTGGTTCAAGGGCTGATGGAGCCGGAAAAGATGGACGCTTTCCGGGAGCGCCTGCAATCTTTCGGCTTGATGGGGATACTCCTCCTGATCGGGGTGCAGGTTTTACAGGTCATCTCGGGCCTGATCCCGGCACTGCCGGTTCAGATCGCCGCCGGGGTCACCTATGGTGCACTGGGCGGTTTGGCGATCTGCGCCAGTGGGGTGTTTTTGGGGAGTGCGCTTGTTTTTATACTCGTCAAACGGTTCGGGCAGCCGGTGGTTGACCGGATGTTTCCTCCGGAAAAACAGCGGCGTCTCGCCTTTTTGCAGGACAGCGACCGTCTCCAAATCCTCGTTTTTATCATCTATCTGATCCCGGCCATGCCCAAAGACCTGCTGACCTATCTTGCCGCGCTCACCCCGCTCGAGCTGCCGCGGTTCCTGCTGCTGACAGTGACTGCGCGCATCCCCACCATGTTGGCGAACACCTTTGCCAGCAGTGAGCTGCTTGAGGGAAATTATCTCAGCTCGGTAATCGCGTTCTGCATCACTGGTACGCTGGGGCTGGTTTGTATGCTGTCCAGAAAACGGATGATAGCTTGGATGCAGAAAAGCAGGAATTGACAAACGACCGGAAAAGGTCTATTATGTAAGCGTCAGCTAACAGATTGAAAAAATTTTTTGCGAAAAAGTTAGCCTGGGCTAACATATCGAGAGGTGGAACAGAGCGATGACATTGGACCGTTTGAAGATTGGGCAGAGCGGTATTATCCTGCAGGTGGGCGGAAGCGGCGCACTGCGGCGGCATCTGCTCGACATGGGATTAACCCCGAAAACCAGGGTCATGGTACGCAAGGTCGCGCCGATGGGTGACCCGATCGAACTGCACCTTCGGGGATATGAGCTGACCCTGCGTCTTGAGGATGCAAAGGAGATTGAAATTGAAGAGATCAAGGAGGCAGCCAGATGATTTTTGCATTGGCGGGCAACCAGAACTGCGGGAAGACCACCCTGTTCAACCAGCTCACCGGGTCGAACCAGCATGTGGGGAACTTCCCCGGCGTGACGGTTGAGCGCAAGGATGGGCAGCTCCGGGGCCATAGAGATGTGACGGTGGTTGACCTGCCGGGCATCTACTCGCTTTCCCCCTACACCAACGAGGAGATCGTCACCCGCGACTTCCTGTTGAGCAGCCATCCGGACGGGGTCATCAATATCCTTGATGCGACCAATATCGAGCGCAACCTCTACCTCAGTATGCAGCTCATCGAGCTGGGGATTCCGATGGTGATTGCGCTCAATATGATGGACGAGGTCCGCAGCAACGGCGGGACCATCAAAATCAAAGCGATGGAGCGGGAGCTGGGAGTGCCGGTCTTCCCGATCTCTGCGGTCAAAAACGAGGGGATCGACGAGATGGTGGAACGGGCTATCTCGATTGCGCAGTCCCGCACCGCGCCCAAACGGCAGGATTTCTGCATCGGTGCGGTACATAGGGCGATCCACGCGATTGCGCATCTGGTCGAGGATCATGCCGAGCGGATCCATGTACCGGCCCGGTTCGCCGCCACCAAACTGGTCGAGGGGGATGCGCCGATGCTCGAACTGCTCGCGCTCTCGGCAAACGAACAGGATATGGTGGAGCACAGCGTCACCGAGATGGAAGGGGAGCTGGGCACCGACCGGGAAGCCGCTATGGCGGATATGCGGTATACCTTTATCGAACGGCTGTGCGCGGATACGGTGGTCAAGCCGCGCGAGAGCAAAGAGCATCTGCGCAGCGTCCGGATGGACAGCCTGCTGACCCATAAATATCTGGCCATCCCGATCTTTCTGCTGATTATGCTGCTGATCTTCTACCTCACCTTTGGCCTGATCGGCAGTTTTCTGAGCGACCTGCTCGCCTATGATATCGACTGGGTGACCAGCGCCGTAGACCGCGCACTCACCGCCTATGGGCTAAATCCGGTGGTGCATTCGCTGCTGATCGACGGTGTATTTGCCGGGGTTGGCTCGGTGCTCTCGTTCCTGCCCACCATCGTTGTGCTGTTCTTCTTCCTCTCGATGCTCGAGGACAGCGGCTACATGGCGCGGGTCGCGTTCGTGATGGATAAACTCCTGCGCAAAATCGGGCTTTCCGGCCGCTCGTTTGTGCCGATGCTGATCGGGTTCGGCTGCTCAGTGCCTGCGATCATGGCGACCCGGACCCTCTCCTCCGAGCGGGACCGCCGTATGACCATCCTGCTTACCCCGTTTATGTCGTGCAGCGCCAAGCTGCCGATCTATTCGATGTTTACCCTCGCATTTTTCCCCGATCATCCGGCGCTGGTCATGATCCTGCTCTATGCGGGCGGGATGCTGGTCGGCGTGTTGAGCGGGCTTCTGCTCAAGAACACTGCGTTCCATGGCAAGCCGGTCCCGTTCGTGATGGAGCTGCCCAACTACCGCCTGCCGGGGGCGAAAAACGTCTGCCTCCTGCTTTGGGACAAGGCGCGCGATTTTTTGACCCGGGCATTCACCGTCATCTTCCTGGCCACCATCGTGATCTGGTTCCTTCAGACGTTCGATGCCCGGTTCAATGTGGTGGCGGACAGCGGGCAGAGCATGTTAGCGGGAATCGGGCGGTTTATCGCGCCGGTGTTTACCCCGCTCGGCTTCAACGACTGGCGCGCGTCCACTGCGCTGATTACCGGCTTTTCCGCGAAGGAAGCGGTTGTCAGTACCCTTGCGGTACTGACCGGCGGCAACACCGCCACCCTGCCTGCTACCCTTTCCCAGATGTTCAGCCCGTTGGCGGCCTGCGCATTTTTGACATTCACCCTGCTCTATTCCCCCTGTGTTGCGGCGATCGCAGCGGTGCGGCGGGAGCTGGGCGGCAAACATGCCGCGATTGTAGCGGGATACCAGTGTGGGGTTGCATGGCTCGCCGGATGCATGGTTTACCAGTTCGGAAGCCTGCTATTCCGGTAAGAACCCAGTTTCAGCGCCTATCCTACATCCAGAGTTTAAAGTTTTACGCGATTTTTTGCTCCGGCCTAACAGCTGGCGCTTTGTGCCAGTTGGCCTATGCGCGCCGCTCTTAGCGCGAGATGAGCGCGGAACGCTTTATCCTGTGAAGCGCATTTTTCGGGTGAATTGCCGAGAAGCGGCAAGAGGGGGGCTTTTTGCAAGTGAAAAAGCCCCCCTCCCTATGAAGGATACAAAACAGACTTCCGGAACCGTGGTTATTCGGCGTTCTGTTCCTTGAGCAGGTCGCGGATCTCTGTGAGCAGAACAATATCCGCCGGAGGTGCGGCGGGTGCTTTTGGCTGTTCCTCCTTTTTCCGGCGGAACCGGTTGAGCAGCTTGACCATCGTAAATACCACCAGCGAGATCAGCAGGAAGTTGACCACCTGCTGCAAAAAGCTCCCGTAGAGAACCGCCACTTCGGGATTTTCCCCGGAGGCCGCGGAAAGCACCAGTTTATAGCCGGAAAAGTCCAGCCCGCCGATCAGCCAGCCGAGGAATGGGGTCACAATCTCCTTCACCAGGGAATTGACAATGCTGGTGAAGGCGGTACCGATGATGACACCGACTGCCATGTCCACGACGTTGCCGCGCGAGATAAATTCTTTGAATTCTGCAATCAATGTTTTTGTTTTCTGTTCCATTTTTCTGCTCCTTTATAGGTTGTTTTTTTCCAGTATAGCAGATTTTAGACAAAAGTCCATTGCAACAGGGGAGATTTCGTGGGATAATAGAGACAGCATACTGAAAAACCAATCCCTGTTTTTCAGTGGAGGCAAAAAAGCCATCAGACGCATTTTGCGTGCTTGATGGACACATGGTAAACCGAAGACGGCAGAATTTATAACAGTCAGGGGGCGGTCCGATGAACGAACAAACCGGCCAGCAAAAAGACCTGCGCTATCTGCAGCTGCTTTCGCGCCAGTATCCCAATGTACAGGCGGCGAGCAGCGAGATCATCAATTTACAGGCGATCCTGAACCTTCCCAAGGGAACCGAGCATTTCATGTCCGACCTGCATGGGGAATATGAGGCATTCCTGCACATCATGAACAATGCATCCGGCGCGGTGCGGGAAAAGGTGGACATCCTGTTTCAAAACATGGTGACCAGTGAGGAGCGCGCCCAGCTCGCTACGCTGATCTATTATCCGGAGGAAAAGCTGGAAGAGATTGCGTCTCAGGTGGAGGACATCAACGAGTGGCACAAGATCACGCTCAACCGGCTGATCGAGATCTGCCGGCTGGCCTCCTCCAAATATACCCGTTCCAAGGTGCGCAAAGCGCTGCCGAAGGAATATGCCTACATCATCGACGAGCTGCTCAACACCAACTACGAGGTACATAACAAAAAAGAATATTACGAAAACATCATCTCGACGATCATTGCCACCGACCAGGCCGAAAATTTTATCATCAACATGTGCAGGGTCATCAAAAAGCTGGTGGTGGACCATCTGCACATCGTGGGGGACATCTTCGACCGCGGCCCGCGCGCGGACATTATCATGGATTCGCTGATCGGGCACCACTCGGTTGACATCCAGTGGGGCAACCACGATGTGCTCTGGATGGGCGCAGCCACCGGAAGCCGGACCTGTATCGCAACGGTCCTGAACAACTCGATCACCTATAACAACCTTGAGGTGATCGAAACCGGGTACGGGATCAGCCTGCGGCCTCTGGCGCTTTTCGCCAATGAGATTTACGCGGACTGCGACACCTCCTGCTTCAAGACCAAACACATCGGCGGCGGGAGCTACAGCGACAAAGAGAACGGCCTGGGTGCACGAATGCACAAGGCGATTGCGGTAATCCTGTTCAAACTTGAGGGGCAGACGATCCTGCGCAACCCCTCCTTCCGGATGCAGGACCGGCTGCTGCTCGACAAGATCGACTTTGAAAAGGGGACGATCCGTCTCGGGGACACCGAATATCCGCTGCTCGACCGGGATTTCCCAACCATCCTCCCCTCGGCGCCGTATGAGCTTTCCAAAGAGGAAGCCGAGCTGATGGATCAGCTCAAATACTCGTTCCTGCGCAGCGAGAAGCTCCAGCGGCATATCAAATTCCTCTATTCCAAGGGCGGCCTCTATAAGTGCTACAACGGCAACCTGCTCTTCCATGGGTGTATCCCGATGGATTCGGAAGGGAATTTCCTCAAATTCAGCATCGGATGCAAGGAGCTTTCCGGCCGGGCGTTTCTCGACCATGCCGAGTCGGTCGCGCGGCAGGGGTATTACGCCAAACCCGGCACCCCGGAGAAGCAGTTCGGGAAGGACTTCCTCTGGTTCCTCTGGTGCGGACGCAACTCGCCGCTTTTTGGACGGGACCATATCGCTACCCTCGAACGGCGGCTGGTGGCGGATGAGTCGACCTGGGCGGAGCCGAAGAACCCCTACTACTCCTACTACAACGATGAAGAGGTCTGCGAGCAGATCCTCAAAGAGTTCGGGCTGGAAGGGCCGCACTGCCACATCATCAATGGGCATGTCCCGGTGAAATCAAAGGATGGAGAAAACCCGGTCAAGGCGCATGGACGGCTGATCGTGATTGACGGCGGCTTCTGCCGCGCCTACCAGCCGACCACCGGCATCGCGGGGTATACCCTGATCTACAATTCGTGGGGAATCCGGATTTCGGCGCATGAGCCGTTCAGCGGGGTGCAGAATGCGATCCGCAACAACAAGGATATTTTCTCCACTTCAGTGATCTTCGACCGGATGGAATCCCGCATCCGGATCAATGAGACCGATAATGGTGCTCTGCTTCAACAGCGCATTGATGATCTGAAATGGTTGCTTCTCGCCTACAAGACCGGTGAGATTAAAGAAGAGCATTGAAGGTTTTTAGAGACAATGTCCGCAGAAATTAAAAAAGGATTGGCGCGGCTGCGCCAATCCTTTTTTAATGTGGTGGTTATGCCTCCATGGAAAACGGGGACTGCCCGGAAAAGACGATGCCATCTTCTTCGAACAGGCCAAAGCAGGTGCGTCCCGCGCTGTCGGTGAAGCGGATAGCCTCCATTGAGCGGCCGGTCTCAGGATCATCCAGCCGGACCCGGTTTGCAGAAATCGAGGACAGGTCGAGGGAGGTCCCTTCCAGCCCGGCAATGATCGCTTTCAGATTGGCATTGAGATCGTAAGGATACGGCGTCTCTGCCGCTTTGAGGTTGCACAGGCTGTTCCCGTCATACGAGAGTACGAAATAACCGGACCCGCCGTCCGGGCTGGAAAAGCCACAACAGTAGATCTCCTGGTGGGTGGCGATTGACCGCAGTTCCGGGTCAAGAATGTCGTATCGGGTGAAGCTGTCGAATGCCCAGGCGGGGCTGGCAGCCGAAAACCCGGCGGCATCGGTCCAATGGCGAATGAGCCGGGAGAAAATCTTTTTGTGCAGCATCTCGAATGCGTGGGAGTCCTGCCCCTCATAGTAGGAGCTGAACAGGGTTTCCATCAGGGCTGCTTCGGACACAGATTCCCCGCTGGCTGCGGAGACAGGGGCTGCCGTACCCGGCAGGGTGCCGGTCACTGAACCCTGAGACACTGCGCATCCGGACAGGGAAAACACCAACAGCAGAGCTGTGATCGCAGTTCTGTTCCAACGGTTCACGTACAAACACCCCCATCACTTGCGGTCGGTGGTTCCCAACTTTTTTCACGTTTATTCCCCAGATAGCCACCGTCGTCAAACGATTCTACCCAGACAAATCCATGCGCTTCGTAGTACCGGTTCAGCTTTTCGTTCGACCTTACACAGTCCAGCCGCAGACAACAGCAGTTCTGCCTGCGTGCAAGCGCTTCACAGCATCGGAGGATCTCGCTGCCCGCACCCTTTGCAGTGGGTGCGGCGACCAGATTGTGAAGATAGCGTGCAGGCTGGTTCTCTTCCCAGCGCGGGTCCGAATCGGTCAATACGACAGCCCCAGCCACAGCACAGTCGTGGCTTTGCCTTAAAACGAAAAGCCGGTGTTGTTTTCGGGCTTCCTCATAATACTGTCTGGGGAAAACCTCCCAGTAAATTTGCCTGTCCCACTGGTCGATTCCGCGCTCTTCCATCCACTGGATGCGGGCATCAATCAACCCAAAGACGGCTTCCATATCCTCCGGCTGTGCCGGCTCAAAGGAGAAACCCTGCTTTTGCATTCGGTTCATACCCCTCCCTTTAGAAGCTGCTGTTAATCTATTGGAAAGCATTCGATATAGAATGGAAGCACCTGAAAACAACCAGCTGCCTCCAAGCGCTTCCATTATAACAAACGATCCTGAGAATGGCAAGACTGGGGCTGTCCGCACGCAGACGCTCCCACAACGGCTAGAGGATGCCGTATTTGGCAAAAGCGGCGGTAGCTGACATCCCATCCTCAATCGCCTTGCGGACGGTCTTTTCCCCCGCGGCTTTCTCCAGAGAGAGCATAATGACCTTTTCAGAGATCCCTGCGGGGATGCACAGGACCCCGTCAACATCTCCGAAGAGGACATCCCCATTTCGGATGGTGACCTGCCCGACCTCGATGGTGCAGCGATACTGCACGACCTGGGTGCGGACGCTCGAATCCTGTGCATAGCAGCCGCAGCTGAACACAGGCCAGTTCTGTTCAAGGATCTGCGGGGTGTCCCGATGCCAGCCGTTCACGACAGCGCCCACCGCCCCCCGCACTCTCGCGGTTGCGGTCAGCAGTTCTCCCCAGTAGGCGCACCGCCTGGTTCCTCCGGCAGCAATGTAGATTTCGTTTTTTTCCAACTGGTCCAGCGCCTCGGTCAGGTAGCCAAACGGCTTCTCCTGCGCCTCGTAGACATCGGTCATCAGGACGGTCATCGCCTTGCCGGCGAGCTTCATATCGTCGCGCATCGGCCGGATCTCCTGCGGCAGGAACTGATGTACGTATCCCATCTGATCCAGAATATCCCCCACCACAGGGGTATATAACCGTTCACGCATCAGGGCAAACATCTCGTCCTCATTTTTCCAGACAGCCATCGGCTGGTTCCCCCCTTTTTTAGAATCTGTTCTATCTCTTTTACGGAAGGCTTTTTGCGGTGAAAAAACCCCTGCCTGCCATCCTCCAGACAGTAGCTCTCTTTACGGGAGGGCGTGTCCCACTGCCTGGGAAAAGGCAGGCAAACCTTTTGGGCTAAAGCCCGAAATATTCCTTTGCGTTCAGCCAGCAGATGCGCTCGACCAGCATACCGAGAGTCTCTCTGTCGTCGGGGTACTGCCCGTTTTCCACCCAGGACCCGATCAGGTTGCAGAGAATGCGGCGGAAATATTCATGTCTGGGGTAGGACAGGAAGCTGCGGCTGTCGGTCAGCATACCGATAAACCGCCCCAGAATCCCCTCGTTTGCCAATATCCGCATCTGGGCTTCCATTCCGTCCGCGTGGTCCTGGAACCACCAAGCGGAGCCCATTTGGATTTTGGATGCGGCACTGGAATCCTGGAAGTTCCCCAGCATGGTGGCGATCACCAGATTATCCGCATCGTTCAGCGAAAACAGGATGGTCTTGGGAAGCTGGCCGGAAAACTCCAGGCTGTTCAGGAGCCCGCACAGCTTGGACGCGACCGGGAAGTCGCCCACCGAATCGAACCCGGTGGATTCGCCCAACGCCTTCACGGCTTTGGTATTGCAGTTGCGCAGCGCGTTCAGATGAATTTCCATTGCCCAGCCCCGCCTGGCGTACTCGCGGCCCAGCCAGAGGAGCAGTTCGGTCTGATAGCCCTCGACCTCTGCTGCCGACAGGGCAGCGCCGGACAGCGCTTTCCGGAAGCTGTCCGCAGCCCGTTCCGGCCCCACTGGCAAAAATGGCATTCCCTGCACGCCGTGGTCGCTGGCCACACAGCCTGCCTCGGCAAATGCGTCCATCCGGATGCGGAGCGCCTTTGTCAGGCTGTCCCAGTCGGAAATATCCACGCCAGCGGACGCTCCCAGGCGGTTCAGATACTCCCTCCAGCCGGGCTTCTCGATGCCGAGCGCGTTGTCCGGACGGTAGGCGGGCAGGATTTTGGTGTCAAGACCCTTTTCCTGCGCGATCTGCGCATGGTACGCCAGCGTATCCGCAGGGTCCTCGGTGGTGCACAGGGCGTACACATTGGACTGCCGGATAAAATGTTGGGGCGTATGCTTCCCATCCGAAAGGATCCGGCAGGTCTCTTCCCAGACCTGCGGCGCCGTTTTGGGGTTCAGCGGCTGGTTGATCCCGAAATACCGCTGCAGCTCCAGATGGGTCCAGTGGTAGACCGGATTCCCGATGGCGTAGGGCAGCGTCTGGGCGTAGGCCATGAATTTGTCGTAATCACTGGCATCCCCGGTGATATACAGCTCGTCGATCCCGTTGCCCCGCATCGCGCGCCACTTGTAGTGGTCGCCCAGCAGCCAGAGCTGCGTCAGATTCTCCGCCGGACGGTTCTCGCAGATCTCTTTTGCGCTCAGGTGGCAATGGTAGTCGATGATCGGCTGATTCTCGGCGTACTGGTGGTACAGAGCCTTCGCTGTTTCGCTTTGCAGCATGAAATCCTGATCCATAAACGGTTTCACGCGGGCGCACCTCCTTCAAACGCTTCACGGATGATCTTTTCCAGGGCTTTTGCCAGCGCGAACTGGTCCTCGAGTTCCATATGCAGCTTGTCCTTGTCGCTGGGGCCTGCGACCGTTGCAGCGTCCAGATACAGCCATCCGTGGGATTTGGCCTGCGCTTCAAAATAGGGGGCGAGCTGCTTGGACACCCCGACCGCAGATGGCGCAAAGCCGGTAAAAATGCTGTTTTCAATCCCCTCTTTGAGGTGGATGGGGCTGACCAGCAGGACCCTGGGCGTGGGGTACTCGGGGCCGTAATCATAAATTTCGGCCAGGCGTCCCAGCGCCGCCGCCCCCTGTGCAATGTCAACCGGCAGCAGGTTGAACCGCTGCTTCATGTCGTTGGTTCCCAGCATGATGATAACGAGATCAAGCGGGCGGTGGGTCCGGAGCGCAACCGGGAGCTGGGACCGTCCGTTTTTGTCCGGTTCCAGGAAATCCTCCATCACGGTGGTGCGGCCTCCGCAGCCCTCTTCGATCACATGGAATTCCTCCCCAAGCAGGTCCTGGAGCACGCTGGTCCATCTCTTGTGCAGCGGCCACCGCCCACCCGCAGGGTTGGAACCAAAGGTATTAGAGTCTCCAAAGCATAAAATGTTGATCATAAGATTGATACCTCTTTCTTTCGGAGCCTGTAAGCATCGCCGGCTGGCTTACCCGACGGCGCCATAGAACAGGTTCGGCAGGAACATGACCAGATTGGGGACAAACACCAGCAGGAGCATTTCCAGAAAGATCGCGATAAAAAACGGCATCGCGGATTTGGTGTATTCGTCCACAGGGCAGTCGAGGATTGCGCAGACCGGGTAAATGGCCGAACCGACCGGAGGCGTGAAAACCCCCATTGTAACGATGGTCGCCATCAGGATGCCGAAATGCACCGGGTCGAAGCCCACCTTCTGCACCATGGGCAGGAAGATCGGGGTCAGCAGCAGGAAGTTGACGTTGCTGTCGAGGAACATGCCCAGAATAAACAGCCACATCAGGATAATAATCATCAGGAGCTGGGGCTGGCTGGTGATGCCGAAGATCAGGTTGGCGAGCGCCTGCGGCAGCCGGCAGTAGGTGACCGCATAGCTGAACGGGCCGGACATGGTAATCAGCAGCATGACCGCCGCAGTGTCGATAACCGCGGTTTTCATCGCGTTCCAGAATTTTTTCCAGGTCAGCTCCCGATAGACCAGAGCGCCGATCAGGATGGCGTAGACGATGCAGAATGCGCCTGCCTCGGAAGGGGTGAAGAAGCCGAACCGGATTCCCACGATCAGGATCACCGGGAAGATCAGCGCCCAGATCGAATTGCGCAGGTTCACCAGGAATTCGGACAGGGTGATGCGGGGCAGCTCCTTGTTGGGAATGTCAAACTGGTTGCGCTTGCAGGTGATGGTAACGGTCGCCATCAGAAAGATCATCATGAGGACGCCGGGGATGATGCCGGCGGCAAACAGGCGCCCGATCGACACCTCGCCGACAAAACCGTAGATAATCAACCCGAGCGAGGGCGGGATGGTGGCGGTAATCATGGAGGTCAGGCTGTTGACGGCGACAATGTATCCCTTGTTGTACCCGCGTTTCTGCATCTCGGGGCCGAGCAGGCGGGTTTCCATCGCGGCGTCAGCGGTGGCGGAACCGGAGATGCCGCCCATCATCGTGCTCATGATGACCGAGACCTGCGCGACACCGCCCCACATACGGCGGGTCAGGGCGGAAGCGAATTGCAGGATGCGCTGGGTGATGCCCGATTCGTTCATCAGCGTGCCCGCGAAAATAAAGAACGGGACCGCAAGGAACGAATAGGACTGGGTCTGGGCAACGATACGCTGTACCACGATGCTGAACGGCAGGTCGGCTGTAGAGGCGAAAAAGGCCACCCCGGCGAGCCCGACGACAAATGCCACCGGCATACCGATGATTAACAGAATCACGAAGGCAAGAACCAATAAGGTCATGCGGTTTCCCCTCCCTCCAGCGGCTGAACCTTTTCCTCAACCGGTGCATTGAATTGTTTGATCTTGGAGATGATGTCGAGCACATCCGAAACGCTCATAAAAATGGACATCACGGGGAGTGCCAGCGTAACCCAGGAATAGCTGATTTTGAGGGTCTGGAACGAACGCTTCCAGCTTTCGGCGCTCAGGCGGAACCCATAGATGATGAAGATGATCAGCGCGCCAAGGATCAGGAAGTCGATCACCAGCGCGAGGGCCCGCTGTACCTTAATCGGGAGCCGCCGGGTCACAAGGTCCAGCCCCAGGAATTTGCCGTGGCGGAACGCCACGTCCGCGCCGATCAGCGTGGTCCAGCAGAGCATGAGCTGTGCAACGTCGATGCTCCATGCCAGAGGACGCCCCAGATTGCGGGCGATCGCCGAAATAAAGACCAGTGCGATCATCGCGCCGAAGCCGATGTTGCAGAGGGTCTCCTCTATCCAGCAGAAACCGTGGTAGAGTTTTTTCATCTGTCTTACCACCTCTCAGAAAAGTTTCGGGCAGTGTGAAAAAGTCCTGTACCATTGATTGGACGGAAGCCGTACACCCAGGAGCCTACGGCTTCCGTCCATTTTTAGGAGGACATGTTATCTGCCGAGTCAGGCAACAGATGCCATCTCGGACTGGATGCGGTCGCGCAGGTCAACCATGTTCAGGTCGGTGTAGGCTTTCTCAGCCGCGGCTTTGAATGCGTCTATATCCACATCCTCATTTACGGTCAGGCCGTATTTTTCGGTCATTTCCTTCTCCCAGTCGGCGCAGATCTGGTTGGTTTTCTCCTGGAACTCGACGCCAACCTCATAGAAGGTATCCTCGAACAGCTTCTGATAGTCTGCGGAGAGGCTGTCCCGGAAACCGGTGCCGGTTGCGGCGCAGCCGATCAGCTGGAAATGCTCGGTGCGGTTGATCGTGTTCACAACCTCCCACAGGCGGGTGGCGTAGAACGAAGAGGTCTGAACCTCCGCGCCGTCCAGTGCGCCCTGCTGGATCGAGGTGTAGACCTCGGACCAGCTCATCGGGGTGGCAACTGCGCCCAGGTCGTTGATCGAGGTGGTGCAGATCTCATTGCCGATGGTGCGGATCCGCTGCCCGGAGAGGTCCGCCGGCTGGTTGACCGTCTTGTTCAGGCAGAAGTTGCGGGCGCCGGAATACCAGTTGGAGGTAACCAGCCAGACTCCATGCTCGTCAGCAAACTCCTTCGCCCACTCTTCATACTGGCTGGTCTGCATGATCTTATTCAGGCCGGTGTAGTCGTCCATCAGGTAGGGCATGCCCAGGATGCCGAAATCCGGGATATAGCTGGCCAGGCGGCTGGGGTCGGTGACAGTCAGGACCGCCGCCCCCTGGAGCGCCTGCTCGATCATGTCGTCGGTATCTCCCAGGGAGGAACTGAAGAACAGTTCGGCAGTGAAGTTGCCATCTGTAGCAGCGGCCAGCTTTTCAGATACGGCAATCAGGGACTGCGACTGGAGATCGGTTTCGCTCTGGGTATTTCCGAAGCGGACGGAAACCTTTTCTGCGGAAGGCGCCGCTGCGGAGCTCTGGCTTCCTGCACTGGGTGCAGCACTGGACGCGGGGGTGCTGCTGGTGCTGCTCGAGCCGCCGCATGCAGTCAGGGATGCAGTCATAGCAAGGGCAAGTCCGAATGCGAATACTTTTTTCATGGATATTCTCCTCCTTCATTTTGTTTCGTACAAATCAACGGGCCGCTGAGGCCATTATAACATGTTAGTATGTCAGTTGGAATACACCAAATTATTTTCTCCTATTTTGACAAAAGTATACACGTTAATTTGTAAAAAAAGCACTTCATCCGCTCTTTTCGGATGAAGTGCTTTGGGGATTTCAACCAATATTTCAGTCGGACAGCTTCTGTTTGAAGTAATCCGGGTAAAGCTCCATAAGCGACCGCTCCTGTACCCACAGCTGCTGGAGATGGCTGCGCAGAAGCTGCTGGGCGCGCTCTACATCCCGCTGTTCCACACAGTCCACCAGCCGGGAATGTTCCTCGATCGCGTTAAAGGCGATGTTCCCTTCCCAGGCGGTAATCAGCCGGATCCGGTCGTAATGTCCGTTGACCTGGCGCACGATGTCTGCGCTCAGCTCCTCATGTGTAGTCTCGAATGCCAGCTGGTGGAACTGGTCGTCCAACTCCTTGTATTCCAGGCAACGGCCGTTCTGCATGGCGTCTTTCTGAAGCAGGATATTATTCCGCATATCCGCAATCGTCTGCTCAGAAGCGGCGGGGACAAACCTGCGCAGGTTTTCCACCTCCAACGCTTCCCGGATAAACCGCTCCTGATAGACCCGGTCCAGATCAATCAGGGCGACTGCGGTCCCCTTTTGGGGCGCCACATCCAGCAGGTTTTCCCCCTGAAGCCGGATGAATGCCTCCCGCACAGGGGTGCGGCTTACCCCGAGAAGGCCGGCGATCTCCTGCGTAGAAATGATGGTGCCGGGCTTCAGCACCATACTGAGAATCTCATCCCGCAGGGTGCGGTAGACCTTTTCCTGTGCACTATCCACTTTCACCATATACTGCCTGAGTATCTCCGCCATGCCAATTCATCCTCTCTCCACCCCCGTTTTCCGATCCAGGGGCTGTATGAAAAATCGAAATCACTGTTCTTTTCTAACAAAAGCAGCGTTTTGGGCACAATCGCCAGTTCTCGGCGTGGGATCGTGCGGAACACTTTCTCCTGTGAAGCGCTTTGGAGGTGCCAGCCAAGTGGCGGCAAGGGGGCTTTTTCTCTTGTAAAAAGCCCCCTGTATCGGAAACAGGCTGTCAGCCGCCCGAAAGCGAGTGAAATGCGTTTATCAAATCTGTCACAACTGTCGCATAGGTTGTAAATTCCGCGGAGCCATTTAGAAACACCGCATACTGGCGGTCGGAAACCGCGTAAAATTCCAGGATGTCCTCCTGTCCGGAACGCAGGGTAAAAACCAGCGTCAGGGCAGGCTGAGATTGAATGGTTTCTTCGCCGGTCAGAGCCGCAGCGGCCGGGATTGTATCAATCCGGTTGTAGAAGGCGAGGGTTTCCAGATAATCCATCTGGCGCCCCTCCACCGTGGCGGTCAGGGCGGTGGATTCCCCGGATACCTCGAGCGAAACCAGATGCCCTTCATATTTCGCACTCAGGCGGGAGAGGTCAGCGACACTTCGGGTGTAAATGCTGCTCCCGATCAGGTCCATGAAGCCGGCTTCCAGAAACTGTACTTTTTCTGCGGGAATCTCGCTGACCAGCATACCGTCCAGCGCGGCGCAGTAGTAGGTGTCCGGGTCTTTCCGGACAAAGCCGCAGCGGTATTCCTTTCCGTCCAGGGTGAGCTCCAGCGTGTACTCCGGCTGGTCCAGGCCGTACTGGGACAATGGGACATCGCTGCTGACGAACCGTTCGGGGGAAAGCGCCCTGAGCGGGACCAGAACAAGGTCATCCACGTCTTTCCAGTTCAGGGGTGCCGCGACCGGGGCGGTCATCCCGAAAAAGCTGCTGATCGTGTCGGTCTGGAGCTGGTCGAGCACGACCCGCCCGCGGCTGTTTTCAATCGCAATCCGGCGCAGCGCGCGGACCGACTCCCCTGTCAGGGCGGGGAACAGCTCGAGCTGACGCAGATCGGACACCCCTTGCAGCAGCATCCGGGCGGTTTCCTCCTCCACCAGATGAATTTCTGTATCGCCCTCCCGCAGCAGGTAGTATTCCTGGGATACCGGGCATCTCCTCCCCAGATACAGCCGTACCGTTTCGTCCTGTGTCAGGAGGCTGGCCTGGGCGGCGGGCGTCTCCAGCCCGAATGCCGCCAGCCCATCGGCGCCCTGTTCGACGGCCCCGCTCGAATCCAGATGCGCCAGACGGTAGATCAGGGAGACCAGCTTTTCCTGCGAATAGATACTGCTGTCTCCCCCCTCGACCGCGACCCCGGAAGGCAGGTTGAGCAGGCCGATGGTCCCGCTCTGGTTGTGCAGCACCACAGCCTGAACTTCCGCAGCACTCATATCGGTGATCTTCCGGCTGGGCGCGGCGTCCTCGGCGGAGGCGGTTTTCGGGAAAAGGGAAAGGAAAACCGCACAGGCTGCCGCAGCTGCTGTCAGCGCGGCCAATATTCGAATCTGTCTGGCCTGTTTCATACCGGTTGCGCTCCCCATCTCAACTATGCCTGCGGCGCCGGTAGACCCGGAGACCGACGATCAGCACCCCAAGAGGCAGCAGAACCACCAGTACTGCTGCCAGGCAAAGAACCTGGCCGACTGTGACCGGAAGCGGCGTTCCGCTCAGGTTTTTGGGCGGGATGCTGACCGCGCTGTCGGTCTCGGTGCACCAGTTCATGACCTGCGTCAGGAACTTCGCGTTGCCGCAGGTTTCAGACTGCAAAAGCTGATCGCTGTAAAGCCCCCGGCTACCGATGGCGACCAGCCTTGCGGTGCCGGCATCCGACGCCTTTTCCGCAGTCATTGCCAATGTAAACAACCCTTTTTCTCCATTTACATCGGTAAAGTCATAGGCGCGATCGGTTGAATAGAGCAGCTTTTGGGTTCGAATCCCAGCCTGAGAGACAAAGAGCTGCTCCAGCGCCCGCGTGGAAGGCATCACCAGATAGAGCTGGTTGCCCGAAAAATACTGGTTGATGGGGTGGGCAGAGTAGAGCGGGACGATGCTCAACGGGTTGGCATCGGTATATTGCAGCGGTTCGGCGACCACCGTATCGGTCAGGCCGACCCCCCATTCGCGCAGGAACTCCTGAAGGTTGGGCAGCGCGGCGGAGGAAGGCTCGACGAACACCGCCATGCGCCCGCCTTGGGCCATGAAGCGGTCCAGGCTGGCAATCTCCTCCCGGGAAAAATCGCTGGTAGGGGAAGCGATTACCACGAGGTCGGTCCCGTCCGGGAGGGCGGACAGCGAGAGGGTCACGCGGCCGGTCTGGTAGTTGCTCTGCTCAAACAGCCGCATCAGGCTGTCGGAAACATGCTCGTTGTGGCCTGCCGTAAACTGCACCGACGGGCTTTCGGTGCCTGCGGCGTAGAGGATCGCACTGGTCAGTTTCTGTTCGCAGTTGAGCTGTTCCACCGCGTTTCCGCTCTGGTCCAGTTCGAACATCTCTTCGAGCTGAAGCGCCCGCGCATAGTGGGCGCCCTCCACCACAATGCTGTTGAGCTGGACCTGAAATCCCCGTTGCAGGTAGGTGTCTACCAACGTGGGGTTGGCGTAGGGATCGACGTATTGGAGCGCCACCCGGCCTTGTCCGGCGCGCTCATACCGTTTCAGCACCTCCGCTACCAGAGGGAGAAAGTCCTCCTGTGTGGAAAATACCCGGATTTCCACAGGGGACGCCAGTTCCTCCAGAATCTGTACCGATTCGGCGGAAAGGTCGTACAGCCGGTTCCCGGTCATGTCCAGACGCAGGCCAAGCAGGCTGGTCAGCCGGGAGGCACAGATATTCACACAGACCAGCAGGACAGCGCCCATTGCAAGCAGCAGGCAGATGCCCGGCCGGGAACCTGTTTTTTTCTTCATAAACTTCATAGCTCCCTTTCTCCTATGCCTGTCTGCGCCCTTCGGAGACCAGCGTGACGGCAAACAGGAAAAATGCGGAAATCCCCAGATAGTACACAACGGTAGAAAGATCGAAAATCCCCATGGAAAACTCCGCGAACCGGTCGGCTGCCGAAAGGTACCCCGCCAGCGTCCGGAGCAGCTCTCCCGGCAGATAGCTCCGGGCAAACCCGACCAGCCAAAGCCCGAGCAGTACCGCATAGGTGACGATGCAGGCGATGATCTGGTTTTCGGTCAGGGCGCTGATCAGCAGCCCGATCGAGATGAAAGCCGCAGCCGCGGCCAGCATCCCCATATAGCAGCCCAGCGCGACCAGCGGGTCAAACCGGCCCAGGACAGCGAGTACCAGCAGGTAGAACAGCGTAAAGGCCAGACCGATTGAAAAGATGGTGAGAATCGCGAAAAACTTCCCCAGTGCCACCGAAAGGGAACTGACCGGTGCGCTCAAAAGGAGGCGGTCGGTGTGCATTCTGCGTTCCTCCGCATAGGAACGCATGGTGAGCACAGGCAGCAAAAAAATCACTGTGGACATCATAGGGGAAAAGAAATTCCGGATGTCCCCGTTGGCCTGAAGCAGGTTATAGACCAGAAAATAACAGCCGCCGATCAGCAGAAAGACCGCCAGATAGATATAACCGATGACCGAATGGAAGAGCTGGCCCAGCTCTTTTTGAAAAACTGCTTTCATCCCTGTGGCTGCACCTCCTGCGAACTGTGCTGCGCATAGCGCCGGTCCTGTGTAAGCTGTAAGAACACATCCTCCAGCCCGACCTGCACCGGCCGCAGCATACGGATTGGACAGCCCGCCGCAGCCAGTGCGGAAAACAGTTCCCGGTGGATGTCCGCGGAACCATGGGTGCGGATATGCCAGGTTGGATGCCCGTCCGCACCGCTGGGCTGCATCGTACAATCGGCTACCGCGTCAAGCGAGCGGATGATCGCGGAAATCTGCGCTTCCGGGCCATCCGCCTGAAGCAGCAGGCCCTCCTGTGCCCGGGCACGCAAAAGCAGCCCGTCCAGCGTGTCATCCGCTGCAAGCCGCCCGTTGCTCAACACGACAATGCGGTCACAGGTCGCGGCGATCTCCGAAAGGATATGGGAGCTGAGCAGGATGGTGTGATCCTGTTTGAGCCGGCCGATCAGTTCCCGCAGCTCGATGATCTGCTGCGGGTCAAGCCCCACTGTAGGCTCGTCCAAAACCAGAAGCCGGGGATGCCCGATCAGGG
This sequence comes from Anaerotruncus sp. G3(2012), assembly GCF_000403395.2. Taxonomy (GTDB): domain Bacteria; phylum Bacillota; class Clostridia; order Oscillospirales; family Ruminococcaceae; genus Anaerotruncus. The sequence continues at coordinate 195,673 of NZ_KE159675.1, forward strand.
CCTGGGCAAACCCAACCCGCTGGCAGTAGCCTTTGGAAAGGTTCCGGATCAGCCGTTTGCGCACCCCCGAAAGGTTCAGGCTGTCACAAACGCCGGCAATCTGGGCCTTATATTCCCGTCGGGACAGGCCGCGCAGGCCGCAGGCAAAGGTCAGCTGCTCCTCCACCGTCATATCCGGGTAAACAGGGGGGATCTCCGGCAGATAGCCGATCCGTTTTCTGGCGGCAAGGGGATTGTCCTGGACCGAAATCCCTTCAATGGAAACTTCCCCGCTTGAAGGAGCCAGACAGTTGGTGATAATATTCATTGTGGTGGTCTTTCCGGACCCGTTGTGCCCCACCAGCCCGACCACCTGACCGGGTTCGGCGCAGAAGCTGATCTCCTCGATTGCGGCCTGATCCCCGTAAAATCTGCTGATCCCCTTCACCTCGAGCAACCTGTCTTTCCTCCATTTCCGGATAAATTGTTCCGACCCTATTCTAGCATATCACCGGGGATGGTGCAAGGGAAAGTTCCCCGCGCTGGAACGGAAAGGGGAAACCGGCTTCGCTCAGGGCCTGTATTTACGGCTGTTGGATGCCGGCTGAACGGGCTTTTCGCCGCGTCTGTACTGCATGGGGGAGACGCCGAACTCCCGCTTGAACAGATGATAAAACCGGCCCAAACTCTGGAACCCAGCGGCATAGGCCACATCAATGACCTTCTGGTCCGAATGCAGCAGCAGGTTTGCCGCGTAGTTGAGCCGTTTTGCGCTCAGGCAGGCGATGGGGGAGACGCCCAGGTATTTTTGAAAGCTGCGGCAGAGATGCTCCCGGGTGCGCCCGCTGAACCGCTCCAGATCGGACAGGTTCCAGGAAAAGCATTCGGGGGAATCGAGCTGTTCCAGCAGGAGTCGGAACCAGTCGGGGCAGGCCATTGCCTGCGGCCCGGAAAGGGTCGGGAGGATGTATTCCAGCATCACATCCAGCATCAGTCTGCGCAGCGCTGTGCAGACTGCGCGCGGCTGGCTGACGGGCAGCAGGTTCAGCGTTTCCAGCCGTGTCTGGAGAAGCAGGCGGTTCCCGGCGGTCAGGAGCAGTGTGGGCGGACGGTCCCCCTCCAGAATCCGCGCCAGCATCCCGGGTTCCTCCAGATACTGAAACATGCCTGTGACCACCCGGGCAGGAAAGGCCACATTGATGTGGTGGCATTCGCCCATCGCCTGTCTGGCGTGGACGTCACCGGGCCGGATCAGCATCAGCGTACCTGCGGAAAGCTCCTGCGGCTGCCCGTTCACGGTGATGCACATGCATCCGCTGGTGACCAGCGTCAGCTCATAGAAATCGTGCACCTGTGGATAGATAGCGGGGTCGATTTTATGGTGAAAGCGGTAGTGCATCTCACTGTCCGGGTCAATCGTCCCCTCGGCATTGATCCTGTGCAGCATGGCCAGCCCTCCCCTCTTTTTTTGATCAGAGATCAATATACAGCACTTTTTTGAAAAAAGCAAGAAGTATTTGTCCAGACTTTCGGATATAGTGGGAACAAACAAAACAGCGTCCCCCAATGGGGCAAAACAAAGGAGGTTTGTCTATGGGAATGAAGCTCGGTATTGGTTTATACCGCCATATGTTGAAACCCGAGTATTACCAGTTTGCCAGGCAGTGTGGCTGCACCCACCTGATCATCCATCTGGCAAACTACTACACCAGCGATACCAACGTTGTGACTGCTACGGATGACAAGATCAATTATGGATATTCCCAGGCAGGGGATCCCATATGGGAGCTGGACAGCCTGCTCAGGATCAAACAGCAGGCCGGGGAATATGGTCTGGAACTCTACGGGATCGAAAATTTCAATCCTGCGGATTGGTATGACGTCCTGCTGGATGGCCCGAAGCGGCAGGAGCAGATAGAAAGGCTCAAACAGGTTATCACCCGTGTGGGAAAAGCGGGCATCCCGGCATTTGGTTATAATTTCAGCCTGGCGGGCGTGTGGGGGCACCAGAAAAAACATGCTGCGCGGGGCGGCGCAGAAAGCACCTGTTTTGACGCCTCCCTGCTCGACCTGAACGCCCCCATTCCAAACGGGCAGGTGTGGAATATGACCTATGCTCCCGGTGATGGCGGTTTTATGCCTGCTGTGACTTCGGAGGAACTATGGGGGCGTCTGCAATGCTTTCTGGAACAGATGCTCCCGGTGGCGGAAGAGGCGGGCGTGGAACTGGCGCTGCATCCGGACGACCCGCCCATGCCGGAGCTGCGCGGCACCCCGCGTATGGTCTACCGGCCCGAGCTTTATCAGAAGCTGATCGACCTGGTGCCCAGCAGGTCGAACAAACTGGAGCTGTGCCTGGGCAGCTTGCAGGAGATGCAGGCTGAAAAGCCCATCTATGACTATCTGGATCAGTATCTGCGGCAGGGCAAGGTCAGCTATGTGCATTTCCGGAATGTGAGAGGCAAGGTGCCCTGTTACGACGAGGTCTTTGTGGATGAAGGGGATATCGACATGTTTCGGGTGCTTAGGCAGCTCAAGGACAGCGGATTCAGCGGTGTTTTGATCCCCGACCATACCCCGATGATGACCTGTGCGGCATCCTGGCATGCGGGTATGGCGTTCGCATTGGGGTATATGCGCGCCGCTTTCCAGATGATCGAGCGGGGAATGCTGTGAACCCCTGAAAAAATCTTTTAAACAGCAACAGACAAAGGAGTTGAAAACGATGGATGCTTTTTTTGAGCAGGCATTTGATCTTTCCGGGCAGGTTGCCCTTGTGACAGGCGGTGGAAGCGGGCTTGGCTACGCCACCGCCAAATGCCTGGCTGCGGCCGGTGCAAAGGTGGTCATCACCGGCCGCCGGGAGGAGGTTCTGGCAAAGGCGTGCCAGGAGCTGGGCGACCGTGTTTGTTATTATGTCCATGATGTCACCGATACCGACGCGGCGCCCACGTTCATCGCGCGGGTAGTGGATGAGCAGGGCGGCTGTGATATTCTGGTCAACAATGCGGGACGCCACTGCAAAAAGCCGGTGGAGGAGATCACGATACAGGATTTCCGGGATGTGATGGATGTCCACCTGTATGGCTCGTTTGCTTTGTCGCAGGCGGTGATTCCCTACATGCGCGCCAAGAAGCGCGGCAGCATCCTCTTCATTTCGTCGATGTCCGCGCTGCTCGGGATGACCCGGGTCTGTGTTTACGGGTCTGCGAAATCCGCACTGATGGGCTTGACCCGCTGCATGGCCGGAGATGTTTCCGCTGACGGCATCCGGGTCAACGCGATTATCCCCGGATTTATTGATACCCCCATGTTCCATCAGGCGGTGGATTCCGACCTTCCCCGCCAGCAGAAGATTCTGGGGCACACCCCGATGGGAAGTTACGGCAGGCCGGAGGATATTGGCTGGGCCGCGGTCTACCTTTGTTCCAATGCGGCCAGCTTTGTCAACGGCACGTCCCTGACTGTGGACGGTGGCTGCGCGATTGGGTTCTGAGCGCGGCGGTCGTACTGGGGTCATCCCTGTTATTGATCCGGATGGGGGCGTCCGGTGCATTCCGTACTGCTGCGCATCCTGCGGGCAGTGCGGATTTTTCGCACCATAAATCAAAAAATCCATGCGTCCTGCCCGGACGCATGGATTCGCTTTTTCAGAAATATTTTACCGTTCGAGGTTCTGGTCGCGGGAGGGGCCGACGCCGACCATCTTGATCGGACAGCCGCAGACCTCTTCCAGCTTCTCGATGTACCGTTTGCAGGATTCGGGCAGTTCCTCATACGACCGGCAGCCGCTCAGATCCCCCTCAAACCCTTCGACCTCCTCATAAACCGGCTGGCACTCGGCCAGCTCCTCGATCGTCGGCGGGAAATCGCGGATCACCGAGCCGTCCGGCTTCTGATAGGCCACGCAGATTTTCAGCTTCCCGAGGTTGCTCAACGTATCAATCTTGTTGATCGCGAGAGCAGTCAGGCCGTTGACACGCACCGAATGCCGCATAATAACCGAATCAAACCAGCCGCACCGGCGCGGACGCCCGGTCACTGTTCCGAATTCATGCCCGAGGTTGCGGATCGTGTCGCCCGTCTCGTCGAACAGCTCGGTTGGGAACGGGCCTGCGCCCACACGGGTGGTATAGGATTTTGCCGCGCCGATCACCTCGTCGATCAGCGTCGGGCCGATGCCGCTGCCAATGCAGACGCCCCCCGAAACCGGATGGGAACTGGTTACAAACGGATAGGTTCCATAGTCGATGTCGAGCAGGGTGCCCTGCGCCCCCTCAAACAGGACCTCCTTCCCGGCTTTCAATGCGTCATAGGCGAGCACCGAAACATCCGCGAGATACCGTTCCAGCCGCTTGCCGCAAGCGGTGTACCGCTCGATGATCTCCTCGAGGTCGAGCGCGGGCTCGTGGTAAAAATCGGTCAGCAGGCGGTTTTTGATCGTGCCGTAGGTGAGCACCTTCTCCCGGAACAGTTCCGGGTGCACCAAGTCGTACATCCGAAGGCCCGAGCGCTCCGCCTTGTCCATGTAGCAGGGGCCGATCCCCTTTTTGGTGGTGCCGATCTCGGATTTGCCGCGCATCTTTTCGCTCAGGCCGTCCAGCACCAGGTGCCACGGCATAATGACATGGGCGCGCGGGTCGATCCGGAGCATATCGCAGGAAATCCCGCGGGACTCCAACCCGTCGATCTCGCCGAGAATCCCTTCGGGATTGATGACGACCCCGCTTCCGAGCAGGCAGAGGGTATTGGGATAGAGGATGCCCGAGGGGATGAGCTGGAGCTTATAGACCTGACCATTGCTTTCAACCGTGTGGCCGGCATTGTTCCCACCTTGAGAACGCACAACCACCTCGGCGCGGGAGGCAAGGATATCAATGATCTTGCCTTTTCCCTCATCGCCCCACTGAACCCCGACAACTACTTTAGCAGGCATGTAAAAAACCTCCTGTCGATTTTGGTCAAAAAAATATAATCCGTAAAAAATGCTGGTTTGGATTCTGGGAACCGGGTCCCAAAACACCATCAACCAGTATATCAAAATTTTTGCCCACGCGCAACCGTGGTATATTTTTTATTTTGACGCAAAAACTAGAGCTGAAACTGTGAAGATTCACGAATGTTGAGAAAAAGGTGGGATCAAGATGAACCTCACACAAGAGGAATATAACGAGATGACAAAAAAGGCTTCGCCCCCCTCTCCAGCGGCGAAGAACATCACGATGGCGTTCCTGATCGGCGGGCTGATCTGCGCGGTCGGGCAGGTGCTGATCTTTGCCTATCAGAATGCGGGGATGGATTCCGAACTTGCCGCCGGCGCGGCAAGCATTACGCTGGTCTTTCTCTCGGTGCTGCTCACTGGATTGAACTCCTATGACAACATCGCCAAAGTGGCGGGCGCGGGCACGCTTGTGCCGATCACCGGTTTTGCAAACTCGGTCGCCGCGCCAGCGCTCGAGTTCAAAAGCGAAGGATTTATCCTTGGGCTTGGTGCGAAAATGTTCATTATCGCAGGGCCGGTCATCGTCTATGGGGTGAGCGCAAGCATCATCTACGGGCTGATCGTCTACCTGTTCGGGCTTTACTAAGGGGGATCGCAGATGGCACAGAGAAGAGGAAGGTATACGGTGGTGCTGGACAACCCGCCCAGTATCCGGGCCGCTGCCACAGTAGGCTGCAAAAAGGAGTCGGAGGGGCCGCTGGGCGGGATGTTCGACATCATCAACAAGGACAGTTATTTCGGGCAGGCAAGCTGGGAGAAGGCGGAAAGCCAGATGCAGTCGCTCGCTGTTTCCAAGGCGCTCGAAAAGGCCGGGCTGCAAAACACCGACATCGACTTCATCTTTGCGGGGGACCTGCTCAACCAGTGCATCGGCTCGACATACGGCCTGCGTGAGCTGGGAATCCCCTATGTCGGGCTGTTCGGCGCCTGCTCCACCATGGCGGAGAGCCTTTGTGTGGCCTCCACCTTTATCGAAGGGGGCGTGGCGCAAAAGGTGGTCGCCTGTACTTCGTCCCACTTCTGCACTGCGGAACGGCAGTTCCGTTTCCCGCTCGAATATGGTGGCCAGCGCACCCCCACTGCCCAATGGACCGCGACCGCATCCGGGGCGGCAGTGCTTCAAAATGGCGATGTCCCACCGTTTGTGCGGGCGATCACGGTAGGGACGATCGAGGACCTCGGCGTCACCGACGCCAACAACATGGGGGCCGCCATGGCACCTGCTGCGGCCATGACCATCAAGCATTTCTTTGAGGACACCGGCAAAAAGCCGGAGGAATTCGACCTGATTATTACCGGTGACCTCGGGAAGGTGGGCAGTTCTCTGCTCGCTGACCTGCTCCGCCGGGATGGGATCGACCTGGGGGACCGGCAGTCCGACTGCGGGCTGCTGCTCTACGACCTCGAAAAGCAGGATGTCCACGCGGGCGGGAGCGGCTGCGGCTGTTCCGCCTCGGTGCTTTGCGGGCATCTGCTCCCACAGATGCGGGAGGGGAAGCTGCACAATATCCTGTTTATCGCGACCGGCGCCCTGATGAGCCCAACTGTGGTACAGCAGGGGGAGAGTATTGCGTCGATCGCCCATCTGGTCTGCCTGTCCACTCAAAAATCAGGAGGTGTGTTCTGATATGGAAACATTCTGGATGATGCTCAAGGCATTTCTGGTCGGCGGGGCTCTCTGCGCGATCGGGCAAATCTTCATCGACTATACCAAGCTGACCCCCGCGCGCATCCTCACCTGTTACGTGGTGCTCGGCGTGGTGCTGGGCGGGATCGGGCTTTACCCGCGTCTGGTTGAGTTTGCGGGCGCGGGCGCGAGCGTACCGCTGCTTGGCTTCGGCAACACACTGGCCAAGGGGGTGCGGGAGGCGATCCAGACCGACGGCCTGATCGGCGTGCTGACCGGCGGGTTCACCGCAGCGGCAGCAGGCATCGCTGCGGCACTCTTCTTCTCCCTGCTGGCCGCACTGATCTTCAAACCCAAAGAAAAGGGCTGATTTCTGCCGTATCAAGAACAAAGCGATTTGGGAAGCTCCCAAATCGCTTTGTAATTTACAATTTGTCTTGCCCTCAGAAGGGCTATTTTACCAGTTGTAGAACGCCCGGTTTTGTTTCCATTCTTAGAATACCGGGATAACGGTACCGTTATATTTTTCGTCGATGAACTTGGCGTTTTCCTCGCTCTGGAGCGCGGCGAGCAGCTTCTGAATCGGGGCCTTGCCCTCGTCACCGGTGCGGACTGCGACAACGTTTGCGAACTCCTTCGCCGCTTCCGACTCCTTGTCCTCGGTGGTGAGGACGGTGTCCTCGATGCCGGCGCCAACCGCATAGTTGCCGTTGATGACCGCGAGATCGACATCCGGCAGGACACTCGGCAGCAGTGCGGCTTCCATCTCGTTGAACTTGAGGTCCTTCGGGTTGTCAACGATGTCGAGCGGGGTGGCTTCGAGTCCGACGCTTTCCTTCAGCGTAATCAGTTCGAGCTTCTGGAGCAGGAGCAGGGCGCGTGCCTCATTGGTGGTGTCGTTCGGGACCGCAACCGTTGCACCTTCCTCGAGGTCGTCCAGTGAAGCGGTCTTTCCCGGATAAAGCCCGAGCGGTTCAAAGTGGATCGCACCGGCAGAAGAAAGGTTGGTGCCGTTTTTGGCGTTAAAATCTTCGAGGTAGGGAAGATGCTGGAAATAGTTGGCGTCAATATCACCCGCATCAAGCGCCTGGTTTGGGATCACATAATCGGTAAACTCGACGATTTCGAGGGTGATGCCGTCCTTTTCGAGCAGGGGTTTGATGTTTTCGAGGATCTCGGCGTGCGGGGCAGGGGATGCGCCGACCTTCAGGGTGACCGCCTCGGGTGCAGCGGGCGCTTCGGACGATGCCGCCTCCGAAGAGGATGCCGGAGCTTCCGAGGAGGCAGGTGCTGCGGAGGATGCGGGGGAAGTACCGCCGCAGGCCGCGAGCGAGAGCGAAAGGGTCAGGGCGAGTGCCGGGGCAAACAGTTTTGCGATATGTTTCATTTGGAATACCTCTTTTCTAAGTAAGATTTCATTTATGGAAAGCCGCCGGAACCGGCGGAGACCAGCGGTCAGCGGTTGCGCTTGTCCAGACGGGTCGAAAGGCGGTCGAACACAATCTGGATGACGCAGACGATGATGACCAGCAGGATGATCGTGAGCAGCATGACCTTGGGTTCAAACCGGTGCTGGCCGTAGCGGATCGCCACATCCCCCAGGCCGCCGCCGCCGATCGCGCCCGCCATGGCGGAATAGCCGAGGATGGTGATGGTCGAGATCGAAAGCCCACGGATGAGGGAGGGGACCGACTCACGCACCATCACCTTGGAGATGATCTGCCAGTTGGTCGCGCCCATACATTTGGCGGCTTCGATCATCCCGGTGTCGATCTCGGCGAGCGAGGTTTCGACCAGCCGCGCCACAAACGGCGCAGCGCCGATCACGAGAGGCACACAGGCCGCCACCGGGCCGATCGCCTTGCCGACCAGCAGCCGGGTAAACGGGGAGATCGAGATCATCAGGATGATGAACGGCAGCGAACGCAGGATATTGACCACCCAGCCAAACACGGAATTGAACGCGTGGTTCTCCATGATCCCGCCCCGGTCGGTCACCCGGAGCAGCACCCCCATCGGCAGGCCGAGCAGGTAGGCGAACAGGGTGGAAGCGCCGACCATCCCGAGGGTGACCAGGGTATTTTCCCAGAGGAGCGGTGCAAATTTCTGAATCGTCTCAATCATCGTTCATCACCTCGTATCCAAGCAGCTGACGGGTCATGCGGCTTTTGGGGGCCGCGAAAATCTCCTGGGTGTCGCCCCACTCGACAAACTCGGAGGCGTCGATCACCGCGACCTTGTTGCAGATCGCCTTGACCACCGCGATTTCGTGGGTAATAATCACGATGGTGACATTCAGCTTCCGGTTGATGTCCCGGAGCAGTTCCAGCACGCTTTTTGTGGTGAGCGAGTCGAGAGCCGAGGTCGGCTCGTCACAGAGCAGAACCTCCGGGCTGGTCGAGAGCGCGCGTGCGATCGCGACCCTCTGCTTCTGCCCGCCCGAGAGCTGGGAGGGGTAGCTGTCCGCCTTGGCCGAAAGCCCGACCAGCTCGAGCAGTTCGCTGGTCCTGCGGGCGGTCTCGGCGGGGTCCCCGCCTGCCAGGGAGAGCGGGAAGGCGACGTTCTGCCGCACAGTGCGCTGCATCAGAAGGTTGTATCCCTGGAACACCACCCCCATACGCCGGCGCATCCGGATCAGGTCGCTGCCCGAGAGGGTATGCAGGTTGACGCCATCGAGAGTCACCGTCCCGGAAGTCGGGGCTTCGAGGGTTGAGAGGCACCGCAGCAGCGTCGATTTCCCGGCGCCGCTCATCCCGATGATGCCGAATACATCCCCGCGTCCGATGGAAAGGTTGACATCGTGCAGCGCGGTCACTTCGCCCGACTTGTCATTGAATTTTTTGGTCAGATGGCTGATTTCGATCACGTCATAACCTCCTGTTGCATTTGGGTAGGATGCAAAAAACCCCCGTCCGGATGCACACCGCATCAAGGACGAGAGCATAACAGCTTCGTGGTACCACCTTGCTTCACCCTGTAAAAAGGGCCTCAACCGGCATCTGGCGCTCAAATGCCTGTCACTGTAACGGGTGAACCCGTCGCGAACTAAAAGATTTCGCCCGCGCGGCTCCGAGACCATCTTCAGCCGGTTCCCCTTCGCCTTTTTCCACCACGCAAAGGCTCTCTGTGGAAAGTTCCGCAGCCTACTCTTCTCTTCATTGCCTTTCTGTTGTTACATTATAACACAGTTTGAAAATCCGTCAAGTGCAATTTTTCCCGCCCCTGCCGATTCCGACAAAATAACGGGAAACCGCCGGGATGCCCAGTAAAATTCTGTGCGGATTGTTGTAAACCCCTCCGCAATATGCTATAACTTTGAGAGGATGCTCCCAAACGCCCCAGCTTCCAAAGATTCGTCCGCCTTTGCTCTGGTCCGGGAGCCGCGGCAGCCAAAGGAGGCGGGGCCGGGGGGCAGCTCCCTCCACCGCGCGTGCACGCGGCGGAACAACTTGTGGAAAGAGGAGATTAGCCAATGAATGTATTTGACATCATCGGCCCGGTGATGATCGGGCCGTCCTCGTCGCATACGGCAGGGGCGGCGCGGATCGGGCGGATTGCATACATGCTGCTCGGGCAGCCTGCCAAACGGGCGGAAATCCTGCTGCATGGCTCGTTCGCCAAAACCTATAAGGGCCATGGTACCGACAAGGCACTGATTGCGGGGATTATGGGGATGAAGCCGGACGATGCACGTCTGCGCAGCAGCTTCGAGCTGGCGGAGCAGGCCGGCCTTTCGTTCGAGATCACAACAGGTCATCTGGAGGACGCGCACCCCAACACCGCACAGATCACCCTTTACGGCGAGGACAGCCAGGTAAGCGTGCAGGGGGCATCGGTGGGCGGCGGGAATATCCTGATCAACCGGATCAACGGGATGGCGGTGGAGATCAGCGGGCAGTTCACAACGCTGATTGTCCTGCATCGGGATGCGCCGGGTACGATCGCACATGTGACCGAGCTGCTCGGCAGCAACGGCATCAATATCGCGAATTTCCGTCTGGCGCGGGAGCAGAAGGGCGGGACCGCGGTTATGACGATCGAAATTGACGGGGACGCGGGCAAAGAACTGAACCGGCAGGTCGCCGCACTGGAAAATGTGCTCGGTTCGACCATGCTCAAACCGATCTGACGAGGGGGGACAACGATGCTGAATTATAACACGATAGCGGGCCTGGTGGAGCAGGCCGAACAGGCGGGAAAACCAATTTCCGAGCTGGTATTGGCACAGCAGGCCGAACAGACCGAACGTACGGAGGGTGATCTCTATGAGGAGATGCGCCGGACCTTTCGGGTGATGGAGGAGTCGGTCGCATCCGGGATCGACCCGGATCTGCGCTCGACCAGCGGGCTGACCGGCGGCGCCGCTTACCGGATGCAGCAGGCGGTGCGGGAGGGCCGCACCATTTGTGGAGAGGTGTTCGGCGGGGCACTGACCCGCGCGCTCGCAGTCAGCGAGCTGAACGCCTCAATGGGACGGATCGTCGCATCCCCCACCGCGGGCTCCTGCGGCATCCTGCCGGCTGCGGTGCTGACCATCCGGGACGCGCGCGGGCTGGACGAACGGACATGCGTGATGTCGCTGTTCACCGCTTCGGCGGTCGGTATGGTGATCGCCAACAACGCCTGCCTCGCGGGGGCGCAGGGGGGATGCCAGGCCGAGTGCGGTTCCGCGTCTGCGATGGCCGCTGCCGCTCTGGTGGAGCTGGCAGGCGGCGCCCCCGATATGGTGGCGAATGCGGTCGCAATCGCAATCAAAAATATCCTCGGGCTGGTCTGCGACCCGGTAGCCGGTCTGGTCGAAATCCCCTGTATCAAGCGGAACGCGTCGGGCGTGGCGAACGCGCTCTGTGCGGCCGAGCTTGCACTCGCCGGGATCACGAGCGCCATCCCGGCGGACGAGGTGATCCTCACGATGAAACGGGTGGGCGATACGATGCCTGCCGCCCTGCGCGAAACCGCCGAAGGGGGGCTGGCGATGACCCCGACCGGACGCCGCCTGTTCAAGCAGGTATTCGGGACCTGACTGCGCAGTGCCATTCACGGCTGCCGCGAACTAAGAACCCGTATTCACAACCATTCGACACCGTCTGAGCGGGTCTTTTGCCGGCCTGCCGCGTTGAAAAATCTTGCAATACACAAAGTATTGTCTGCGTTTTTTCGCCTTGCAGGGCAGCAAAATCCCTCGCCCATCCGGCATCCTCTGATTATGAATACAGGTTCTAAGCAGAAACGCCCCCTCCCCGTTACGCTGGAAATCCACTCTGCGTAAAAGGGAGGGGGCGTTTTGTATTTCTTTCAGAATCCATTCCGGGATGTTTGCAGCGGTGCGGCGGCAGCGAAATCGTTAGGTACCGTCGTTGTCCGCCGATGTAACCTCCTGGAAAATCCGCTCCACGGCCTGGTCAGGGGTCAGCGTCTGGTCCAGACGGGTTTCCGGGAAAAACCGATCCAGTCCTGTTCGTTCCACCAAAGCCGCATCTCCTGCGCCCCAAACGCCTCCTTCTGGGGCCTTGTCTGATGCCGCCTGACCGTTTCCTCAAACGGCAGATCGTAGTAATAGGCAAAAATCCGGCTTCCGAATGCCTGCACCGCAGCGGTGAACAGCGGACGGTACCAGTCGGCCCGCAGGATTCCTTCCAGCAGCACAGTCTCGCAATGCTGTTTTCCATAAACAAGCAGTTCCCGCAGCAGCGGCAGTGCCTGGGTATCCGGACCGTCCTCGGCCCAGAGCATCTCCCGACGGACCGTATCCTGTGAGAGCAGCAGGGTGTTGCGGCCAAATTTCCGCTGCAACGCTCTGGCGACCGTCGTTTTTCCGCTTCCCGAATTCCCCCGGAGCAGAATCAGCTTGGACATCCCGATCATCTCCCTTTCTGTCTGGCGGGTTCATTCCGGGAAGATCACCCGCGCAAGGCAAACCTTCTGTTCCTCCGGGTCCGCCGGATTGGGATAAGCGAACATCCCGACCATCGTTTCCGGGTGGTAGCAGATCAGATCGGTGAACACCGTCTCGAGCACCAGATGTCCGTCCCGGTCGATCAGGCAGATTTCCCCTTCCAGGCTGACGAACGCCACATCCCGGCCCGCGATGAATTCGTCCGCCCGGTCAAACCGGGTGTCGATCACGAATTTGCCGGTCTTGTCGAGGTAGCCCCACTGTTCGCGCGGGTTGCAGGCGAGCAGATATGGCTCCTCCTCTGCGGCGGCGCCGTTCAGCGGCGAAAGGACAAGGTCGTGGTTGTCGGTCAGCACGACCTTTCCATCGTGGACGATCCCATAGGAGAACGGCCGGTTCCCCTGTACCAGATAATAGCCGGTTGCGAGCCGGTCGCTTTGATAGATCATATTGTCGTAATGCGGTGGGATGATCTCGTTTCCCGCGCGGTCGAGCAGGCCGAACTTGTTGTTGCGCTCGAATACCGCGTAATCCCCCTTGCCGTATGCGCCCACAAAATCATATGCCAGCTCGATGCCCAGTTCGCTGTTGTCCAGATCGGTAATCATCCCCCAACGCCCCTGCTTACAGACGCTCGCGCAGTCCTCATAGACGATCAGGTCCTCCCACTCGGGTTTGACCACAACTTCACCGTCATAGCGGATCACCCCCATCTTTCCGTTGAGGGTGAAGTCGGCGTAGTCCCCCTGGAAATAGCCGATGTCATCATAAAGCGGCTCGACAATCTCGTTTCCCTCGCTGTCGCAGATGCCCCAGGCGCCGGTGGTATAGATGCCGAGCAGCGCTCTTTCGCCCTCGCGGCTTTCGCGCAGCAGGGTGAGTTTTTCACAGGAACAGTTGTTGACCGGTGTGTAATCATCCATCCGGTAGAGGCGGAGCATCCCCTCCTGCTGGAGCGCGAGGATGTTGTCGCCCGGAATCAGATAGCAGGAATCCGAACGCTCCATCTCAAAAACGGTGTTTCCCTCCCGATCAAGCAGCAGCGTCAGGTCGGGATCGACCGTCGCTTCAAACAGGCCGTGTCCGCGGGGCCGGACCGCCTGATATGCACAGGGGATCACCATGCTGCCGTCCCGGACGTCAATGATCCCCGCTTTCCCATTCCGGAAAATTTCAGCCATCCCATCCTTTGAGAGCCAGCGCGGGTCGTTGTAGTCCAGATCAAAGCCGGTCAGTAGCGCGCCGTTGGCGTTGGCAACCGCCGACTTTCCGCCCTGTTGCAGGAGGAAAAAGTCCCCGGTCCAGAATCCGCGCGGCCCACCGCGGGAATCCGGGTCCCAATGGCCCGGTTCATACTGTACCGGGGTGAGCAGCTCCAGCCCATAGCCCGCCTCCGACCACACATACTGTGCGGGCAGCTTGAGCGCATCGGAAGCGGCGGGCGGCATCCCGTCCGGGACCGGCAATTCCACTGCGGGTTCCCCTTTTACGGAGGAACCTGCAGAAGCGGGAGGCTGCGCATCCGGCAGGGACGATGGTTCCTCAGGCTGTTCCTCCGGGGCCCCGGAAGCATCCGATGAGCTGTCGGGGGCTTCAGGTTCCTCTGGAACGGAACTTGTGGAAACCGGGGTTGATGGGTCAGGGACGGGTTTCAGCAGGGTGGGGGTACATCCAGAAAGCAGGAGCAGCGTCGCCAGAATCCACGCAGTTTTCATACAAGGTCAACTCCTCTCGAAAGCAGGGCTTGTTGTTTACAGGACAAAAAATTCCAGTTGAAAAGCAGGGGAAAACAATCCGGCGCTTGTATACGCTGCGGGTTGAGGTCGGGAAGCCTCGAACAGTGCTCAGGGCATCTGTAGATAGCCGACAAGCCGGTCAGGTGTTTCCGAAAGCGGGGCATCCTCAAGCGCCAGCTCACAGACAGCGCACCACTCGGCGGACGGACTGTCCGCAAGGGGCTCGATCGCAACAGACCCGCTCGGGCCGAGTGTTATCAAAAACGGCTGAACCGCCGGCTGCGGGGCAGGAAAAAAAGATACGTTTGTCGGAGCCTGTATAAAAAGCCGGTCCCGGGAAAGGCCCTGTGCCTCTAACCTGGAAAAAAGCGGTTCCTGTGCATCCCAAATATGTCGTATCAGCCCAAGCCCCTCGTCAAGCGGGTGGCTGAACAGAAACTCCTGCGGATCAACCCGTGTGGTGAGACGGGTCATCTTCGCTGGTTTACCCGCGTCCGGGAGGCTGGCGATCCAGACCCGATCCCGTTGGAGCAGGATCAGGCTCAACGCATCCGGGTTGCCCCCGTAAAGGCTGAATCCGACCAGCATGGTTCCGTCTCCCAACCTGCGTTTTATTCCGGCGCGGCTCTCCTCCGAAACGAGCTGTTCGGGCGTCGTGGCAGGCAGCGTGTACCGCCCGCGGACAGGACCCGCTGAAAGATGGTAGACGATCAGAAAGACCGGCAGCATTACCGCCATCCGCGCGAGGAAGCCTGCGCCGGTTTCTTCTTTGAGCAGCATCTGAAAGCGTGTCATCCTGTGGTTCTCCTTCCTGCCAAATCATTCTCTTATCTCCAATAACCTGGTTGACCGGAAAAAAGGGACACATTCATTCAGATGGCCAGAGCGGAGAAGGTTTCGCCGATGCTCCCCTGAACCAGCAGGTCTGCCTTTGCATCGAGCGGGGTGGATGAGCGGTTGACAACCGCGATCTTTCCCCGGCAGTAGTTGACCAACCCGGCCGCCGGATAGACCGCCAGAGAGGTTCCGCCGATGATGAGCAGGTCACAGCTGGAGATCGCTTCAACCGACTGCTCGAGCGTCCGCCCATTCAGGCTCTCTTCATAAAGGACCACATCCGGCTTGATGATCCCGCCGCAGGTACAGCGGGGAATCCCTTCGGATGAGAGCATGTACGCCGCGTCGTATGCCCTGCCGCAGTCCATGCAGTAGTTCCGGTGCACCGATCCGTGTAACTCGTGGACGGTTTTGCTGCCCGCCGCCTGATGCAGGCCGTCGATGTTCTGTGTCACCACTGCGGTGAGCTTTCCGGCCCGCTCAAGCGCGGCGAGGGTATGGTGCGCGGCGTTTGGCTCCGCGTCGAGACAGAGCATCTTCGCCCGGTAAAATTCAAAAAATGCTTCGGTATGCCGTACAAAGAAAGTATGGCTCAGGATGGTTTCAGGCGGGTACTTCCACTGCTGGCTGTAAAGCCCGTCCACACTCCGGAAATCCGGGATGCCGCTTTCGGTCGATACCCCCGCGCCGCCGAAAAAAACAATCCGCCTGCTTTCGGATACCAGCGCCTGCAGTTCATTCTGCTGCCCCATCCGAATTCCCCCTCCGCTGTTCACATTTTTTCTGCTCCAGTTTCTTGCGGTTGCCCTGCCCGTCCACTACCCAGGTGTGGTCCAGTGTCGCCTTCAGGCTACCGCACATTTCATCTGCGTACTGGCGGCGCAGCATTGTGCGCTCCTCCTGTTCCGCTTCGGTCAGTGCCCGTTCCCGCGAGATGCGGGTCAGCTCGCTGATCCGTTCCAGCTTGCTTTTTTCCATCTTCTGCACTTCCTTTCGTGATTATGATTATATCAAATCTGAAATCGGAAGTAAACTTTGTGAAAAAAATCGCAAATTTTCTCTTGATTTTGTGGGGTGGACGTGATACAATAACCGCAGAAGAAAAACAGAGCATCGTTTCTCTTCTAAAAAGGCAGAAAATGCCCGTTTACAACAAATCTGCTTACTTCTCTCTTCCACACATACAGAAAGAACCGGATCGCTTGTCGATCCGGTTCTTTCCATTGTCTGGGAGGGAGTCTCACATATAAAATATTTCACAGGGCAGAGGATTCCCTTGTGTGCGTACTGCAATAAGAACCTGTATTCATAATCAAAGGATGTCGGATAAGCGGAGGATTTTGCTGCCCTGCAAGGCGAAAAAATGCAGCGGCCCAGAAAAAGGCCCGCTCTCAGGCGGTGTCGAATGACTGTGAATACGGGTTCTAAGGAGAGAATCCTCTTGATCCTGCCATTTGCTGATGCTTATCCTTCCTCATGCAAAAATTGTTCGATGATATAGCGGGGCCTGGATTTGCTTTCCAGATAGATTTTCCCGATATACTCTCCGATCACGCCGATCGCCAGCAGTTGCAGGCCGCCGATCGCCCATACAGATACTGCAATACTGGCCCAGCCGGTTACGGTATTTCCTGTAAAATACCGTAGCAGAAAATACAGCAGCATGAAAATACTGAAGAGAAAAATGCCAACCCCCAACTGGGAAATGAAGCGGATGGGACGTGTGCTCAGCGCAGTGATTCCTTCCACTGCAAATGCCAGCATTTTTTTGAGGGGGTATTTGCTCTCCCCTGCAAACCGCTCATGCCGCTCATATGTCACAATCCCAGACCGGTAACCAACCAATGGTACCAGCCCTCGTAAGAACAGATTGACTTCTTTGAATTGGGATAGCCCCTGTAATGCCCGCTGGCTCATCAGACGATAGTCAGCATGGTTAAAAACAATATCTGCCCCTAACCATCTCATAAGATGATAGAAGCTTTCCGCGGTAAAACGTTTAAAAAAAGTATCTGTCTGCCGCTTGCTTCGGACGCCATAAACAATGTCGCAGCCATTGAAATATTGATCCAGCATCTGATCTATTGCATCAATATCATCCTGTAAATCAGCGTCCATGGATATGGTCACGTCTGCTATGTCCTTGACAGTCATCAGACCTGCCAGTAAAGCATTTTGATGGCCGCGGTTACGGCTCAAATCAATCCCGCTGAAAAGGCGGTCTTCTTTATGGAGTTCCTGGATCATTTCCCATGTTTTATCCGTTGACCCGTCATTGACAAAAACGACTCTGCTTGCCGGACTGATTCGGTTCTGCTCGATCATCTGCTGCATCTTTCTTTTTAATCTTGCTGATGTTTCCGGCAGAACCTCCTGTTCTTTATAACATGGTATCACCAAAAATAACTTTATCATCTTCAAATTTCCCTCTGCTTTCACTGATCGTTCAAATCAAAAACCATCATCTCTTCCGGGCCGTTGTTATAAATTTCGTAACTGATGTTTTCCATGGGTTCTTTCAGTTTAAACGATATTCTATTGAATCCTTTATGGATTTTAGACTCCGCCAGAACCTGGTCGCCCTTCCGAATTTTTACACCCGCCTGATCTGCATTTTGGGTATCGCAGAAAAACATCAGGTAGTGGGTCCCCTTATTCTGTTTTATATCGTCCCTGTAAATTTCCCCGCCCTGGCGGATAACTGCTGCCTGCGGTTCCAGTTTTTCAGCTTGTCCGCGTGTGGCCATGCCGTTCATAATGCCTGCGATCCGGCTGTAGATCGGCTGATTGTCCTGAAATACATATACGGTATAACCGCTGTCCTGATAGGCCAGTTCCCCTTCTTTGGACAGTTCGGTGCTTTGGAATGTCTCCAGCTCGCTCTTGGCAAGCAGGATAAAAACTTTTCCTTCATGGTAGCCCGGTTCATGGTATTTTGCAAAAGTCAGCCATTGGAAATAGCTTATAGAATCCTTGTTGATCGTGCTGACTCCAGCCACCTCCACTTCGCCGTTACTCAGTTCTGTCAATACATTCCCGTTCCAAAAGGTTGCATATCCAAAAGTCAGGTCATTATCCAGAAGATACGCAAGTACATCTTCCCGGTTATTTTTGTTGTCCCGGCAGTCAAAAGCGTACTCTTTCCAGACCAGTAACCCGATGATCAATGCGGCTGCGATGCAGCCCCCTCCTATGAATATCCGGTCCAGCTTCTTTTCTTCCTCCTGCCAATAGATCGCTGCCGCCGGTACAGCTGCGGCTAGAACAGGGATATAGTACCGGCTTGTATAGGTATCCAAAAGGATGAAAGTTGCACTGCTGATTAGAAATGAACTGATGAAAAACACAGCTGTAAATTTTTTTTCGTAGGACAAGTTTTTGGTATTTAATATTTTTATAAACATTAAAATAAATAGCAGAAGCAGCAGTAAAACAGCTATATTCCGGATTCCCTGGAGAGAAAACAGCTTTACGCCTTGACTATATCCAAGCAGTCCCAACAAATCTTCCGTAAGCTTGCTGAACTGCGTCAATAAGGGTACCTCAGAAAAAATTTTAAATTTGTTATTTGAGTAGGAATGGAAACGGAAGACTCTGCTCAACAGGCGCTCAGAAATGAAATATCCCAGCACGGTTACCGCCGCCCCGATCAGACTTAACAAAAAATAAAGTGTTGGCTTCCATTTCAAAGCTTTTTTTAAATTCTCAGCAGTGGGTTTTTCGCGGATTTCCTGATAATTTCGATTAAAAAGAACCAGAAGAGCGGATGTCATCAGTATGGGAAGCTGGATATTTAGCATATATCGGATTCCCGACATCCCCAATATGACGGATAAAAGAAGGTATCCCGCGAGGATCCCCCTTTTTTTAATCCGGTTCGCCTCATGCCCCGTTTTTTCCACCATAAGGAACAGGGTGAGATAGAAGAATGTAATTGTAACATGCGGGATATAGTATGCCCCTTCATACATAATGTTCAGCCATATCCTGCTAAAAGGGCACAGCAGCATTGCAGCGGTCAGCAAACTGAATTCTAGATCTACTTTCAGATATTTCAACAGCACAAGATACGAGCAGAGCATAAAGCAAAACAACAGCGCGTTCCCGACCGTTCTAACCGTTGTCCAGTCGCTGAAAATTTTAAACAAAGGCGCTCTGACCAGAAGTGTGTTCAAAATCCGCAGTTCGGTCGAATAATACCATCCAGAATGAAACATCTGATTTCGTTCTGAGAGGGATTGTTCCAGTATTAACTCGGAGGCCATATCGGAATCTAGGCGGCTTCTGCATACAAAAAAATTGTTCCATGACAGCAGTATTAAAAATGCTATTAGTATGAAACCTGCAACAGCTATTAGCACTTTTTCTTTTTTCAGATTTTTTAACAACTTTTGCAACTCCAGTCCTATTTGCTTATGACATGCGGTGTCACCGACCGAAGGTATATACCTTCGGTTCTTTTATTAAAATAAAAGAACCGAAGGTATATACCTTCGGTTCTTTTATTAAAATAAAAGAAATTCTCTGATCTCATTCATAAGCGGTCATTTCGGGGGTCCAATTTTGGATGACTTCGCCAAATGCTGCACCCATCTTCCGCGCACCCGGCAGGTCATGGTCGAGATAGTTGCCGCATTCGACCTCCGAATTTCCGGGGATTTCACCCTCGTAGCCTGCGATGAAGGCACAGACATCCTTGAGCAGCCCGATCACCTCGGCATGGGACATGGTGTCCCTTACGAGGAAATAGAACCCGGTGCGGCAGCCCATCGGCCCGACATAGACCACGCTGTCGGTATACTTGCTGTTGCGGGCATAGGTCGCGAACAGATGCTCAAACGTATGCTGGGCTGCATTCTCGAGATAGGAGCCGGCGTTTGGGGTACACATCCGCAGATCGTATGTAACGACGTCCCCGTCTACGCGGGAAACGTAGATTCCTTTTTTGAGTTTGGTGTGGTCGACACAGAAACTTGCAATTTTTTTCATGATTCAGTCCTCCAAAAAGTTTAAAATCATTTGATAGCTGGCGCAGAGGGATTCAAGCGAACAGGCGCAGTTTGCGGGGCTGGTCGAAGGCAGCGCCACCGCGGGAATCCCAGTCGCCGGCTGTGTATACTTTCGATAAAGGGCAGCGGCCTTTGTGCCGGTGGTGCAGATCGCCCGGATGCGGGCGGTTTGTAGGATGGGGGAGAGGTCGTTGGGCGTGGCATTTTTGATTGATGCATCCGACGCACCTTCGATCTCGCAGGCCGCAAGCACATCCCAAAGCGCAATCCGCCGGTCGAGCAGGAACCCCCGCTTCTGTTCGTTGGTCTGAGGGACCGGGCTTTGAAAAAGCGCGGCAAGCACCTTCCAGAACCGGTTCTGCGGGTGCCCGTAGAAAAAACCGTACTCCCGCGATTTGGGCGAGGGGATTGTCCCGAGGATCAGCACACGGGAACGGGCGTCATAGACCGGCGGAATTTCATGCACCACCCTGCACAGGTCAGCCATGCGCTTTTATGGCCTTGAGCAGGGCGGAAAGCGCGTGCGAGGAGGCGAGGTAGCGGATAAACTCCCGCGCCCCATCCACATATCCACGGGAGAGCCGCAGTTCCAGCACATCGTTATACCACTCGCTGCTCACCCCGACATAGACCAAGCCAACCGGTTTCTCTTCGGTCCCACCGTCCGGGCCTGCGATGCCGGTCGTTGAGATGCCGATATCCGCGCCGGATACCCGGCGCACCCCGTCCGCCATCTGTTTTGCGGTTTCCGGGGAGACCGCCCCAACTGTTTCGAGCGTCTCGCGCGAAACGCCGAGCAGCTCCGTTTTGATTTCGTTGGAGTAGCTGACCACCCCGCAGTCGAACACCGCCGAGCTGCCTGCTACATCGGTCAGCCGTTTGGCCACATAGCCGCCGGTGCAGCTCTCCGCAACCGCGGCTTTCAGCCCTTTTTCCGTCAGCAGATGGACGGCAGCCGTTTGCAGGTTGTCCACATCCACCCCGTATACGTACTTGGAAAACCGCTCCTGAAGCTGCGCGATCACCGGTTCCATCCGCTGTTCCGCTTCCGCTTCGCTGTCGCCCGAGGCAGTCACCCGGAGCATGACCTCCCCTTCTTTGGCATAGGGGGCGATCGTCGGGTTGGTCATCTCCTCCATCTCCTTGCGCAGCTCGGATTCAAGCTGGCTTTCGCCGATCCCGAAGAAATAGAGGCAGTGGGAGCGCAGGACATGCCCTGACCGCTTGACCAGATAGGGCATCACCTGGTTCTGGAACATCGGGGCCATCTCGCGCGGCGGTCCGGGCATCATAATCGCAATTTTCCCATCTTCCCCTTCGATGATCGCACCGGGGGCGGTGCCGTTGCGGTTTTCCAGAACGATGCACCCTTCGGGCATCATCGCCTGTTTGAGGTTGTTTTCGGTCATCGGGCGGCGGAACTTCTCAAAAAAGCGGAGGAGCGCCTGCCGGGACGGTTCGTGCATCTCGAGCTTTTTCCCAAAATATCCCGCAATCGTCTCTTTGGTCAGGTCATCATAGGTGGGGCCGAGCCCGCCGGTCGTAATCACAATGCTGTTGCGGGAGAACGCCAGCTCGAGCGCCTCTTTCAAACGCTCGGGGTTGTCCCCGACCACCGTATGATGATAAAGGTTGATCCCCGCGTCGGCAAGGCCGCGCGAGATCACCTGCGAATTGGTGTTGACAATATTGCCGAGCAGAATCTCGGTGCCGATACAGAGAATCTCCGCAGAATCATTCATAAACCATTCCCCCAATCAGGCTGTTTGATTTCAGGATACTACGCTATAGTATACCACAGATTGAAAAAAATTGCGAAAAGAAAGTGGGATTTTTTCAAGTTTTATCAAAAGGTGATTGTGTTTCCGCCCTGTTTTGTGATAGGATGGTGACAGAAAAAAAGGGGGGGATCCGGTTGTTGCAGATCCTGTTTTGTGATGACGACCCGCAGATCCTCGCACAGTATGCCGGTCGGGTCGAACGGCTTGCCCAAAAGCATCGGATTGAGATACGCACCGCCTGTTTTCCGAGCGCGGAATCGCTGCTGTTTGCGTTGGAGGATTCCCCCGGGGATGCGGATATCCTTTATCTGGATGTCCAGATGGAGCGGATGTCCGGCATCGACGCGGCCAGGCGTCTGCGGGAGGCCGGCTGCCGGGCGCAGATCATCTTCCTGACCCAGATGCGGGAGGCTGTCTTTGAGAGCTTCGATGCAGCGCCGCTGCAATATCTGGTGAAAGGCGGGTTCACCTGCGAAAAATTTGAACAGACCTTTCTCAAGGCGGTCAGGCTGGCCCGGCGGAATACGGGCGAACTGTTCCGCTGCGAGCGGGGCGCGGAATGCCGGGCGATCCCGCTGCGGGAGATCGTCTATTTCGAGGTCAGCAAACGGATTGTCACCGTCCATTACGACAGCGGGGCGTTTGCCTTCTATTCGAGTATGGACGAGCTGGAAACCCGCCTGCTGGACAAAGGGTTTGTCCGTACCCACCGGGCCTTTCTGGTCAGTCTGGCGCGGATCCGGCGGATGGGGCAGGAAACGCTGCTGCTCACCAGTGGGGAAGAGGTCCCGCTCGGGCGGACCCATGCAAAAAAAGTCAGGGAGGTGCTTTCCCGGTTCCTTTCGGACGGCGGACTGACCGTCTGAAAGCGGGGAATCCGATGGAATACGAATCCATTTACGACAATCCGGTCTTTTTTGAAGGCTACCGCCAGATACGCGCACAGAAAAACAACTACAACGACCTGCTGGAACAGCCGGTGATGCGTGCCCTGCTGCCCGATCTCAGCGGGAAAACGGTGCTTGACCTGGGCTGCGGCTATGGGCGCAGCTGTGCGGATGCGGTTGCCCGCGGCGCCTGCCGGGTGGTGGGGATCGACCTTTCAGAGCGGATGCTCGAGGTTGCGCGCCGCGAAAATGCGGACCCGAAGATCGTCTACCGGCGGATGGACATCAGCCGGGCCGGAGGGCTGGGGGAGCGGTTTGACCTTGTCTACAGTTCGCTCGCGTTCCACTACATTCCGGATTTTGCGGCCCTCGTGCGGGTGCTGGCGGGGCTTGTCCGGCCGGGCGGGACGCTGCTCTTCTCGCAGGAACACCCGGTTGTCACCGCGCCGCGGAGCGATCGGTCCAGCTGGGTTCGGGATGCGGGCGGGAACCCCGAAGCGTTCCTGCTCTCCGATTACAACCGCCCCGGGCGGCGGGAGTCCCACTGGATTATCGACGGGGTGGTGGTCTGGCACCGCACGATGGGGGAGATTGTGACCGCCCTTGCACAGGGGGGGTTCCGGATCGACATCCTGCGGGAGACCTCGCCCGGCGAAGCCGCCCTTGCGGCAGACCCGTCGCTCTGCCGGGAATTGCACAAGCCGAATTTTCTCATCATACGGGCAGAACGGATGCCGGATAGGGGGATGGCATGAACCGGACCTTCCTTGCAGGGGCATTCGCGGTTTTGGGAATCTTTGCGTTCCATCTTCAGGCATTCCGGTATACCCGGCGGCTGTTCGCCTGCGGGCGCCGCGCAAAACGCTGGACGCTCCCGCTCTGCTGTGTGAATACCGGGATATTTGCGGTGCTCGCCTGGTCACCGCTGCACATCTTTACCGTTTATCTGCTGATGACCGCGCTCTATCTGGCGGAGAATGCCCTTCTCTTTCATGCCGGGCCGCTGCACGCCCTTTTCGTCGGGGTGCTGTTTCCATTTGTCCTGCTGGGGGTGCGCGGGGTCATGATCCCATTCTTTGCGCTCACAGTCGGAACCAACCTGTACGGCGTGGTTGCCAGCCCCTGTTGGTACAGCGTTTCGCTTGCCGTTTCCCTGTTCCTCTGCTGCCCTTTGCTCTGGCTCCAGCGGCGGATGTTCCCGGATGAGCACCTGCGCCTGCTGCTGGCCTGTCAGGAACAGGCCGGCCTCGCCAGCACCAGTCTGTGCCTTCTGTTCGCCTATCTCGTGCTGGAAAGCTATGTCTACTACTACGACTTCCCGCACATCTGGACGCTCGCGTTCCATCTGCTCACCAGTGTGGTGGCTGTGGCCTGCTTTTATACGGTGCTCTGGTATGCAATCGACATCAGCACCTACATCGAATATGAACTGAAAACCCGTCAGGTTGAAAAACAGCTCCAGCGGCAGGTCAGCCATTACCAGCAGTTCACCCGTTATGTTCAGGAGCTGCGGGCGTTCAAACACGACTATCAGCGGATGGCCGACGCAGTCCGCTGGATGGTCGAGACAGGGGAACGGGAGACCGCGCTCGAGCTGCTTGGGCAGATGAACCACGAGATGGAAAACTCCCTGCACTATACCCGTTACGCCAACCATGTGGTCGTTGATGCGATCTTGCAGGAATGCGCCGGACGGTGCGCGGATAACAGAATTGCGTTCTCCGCCACCGTCAACCTGCCCGGGCGGATCGGATTGAGCGACCTGGAACTCTGCCGGATTTTTGGCAACCTGGTGGACAATGCGTTTGAGGCCTGCTCTGAAGTTCCGGAAAGCAGCGAACGGTTCCTGTCGCTCACGAGCAGCAGCAACGGCGGATGGGTCACGGTCGAGCTGCGCAACCCGTTTGCCGGGGAGATCGAGCTGGATGGGGAAGGGAACCCGGTCAGCCGCAAGGACGACCGGTTCCAGCATGGGATTGGCCTGGTATCGGTGCGGCAGATTGTCGAACGCGGCGGCGGGTTCCTACAGATCGAGATTGACCCGCAGTCCCATATCTTTGCAGCGCGGCTCCACTTTTGTGTTTCCTGAAGTGGGGATCTGCAAAGCGGGGTTGTAAGGGCGGCAGGGAAAAACGCCCTTGCCAGCATTTTGATCGGAAGGGGGAGGACGGTGGAACGTCTGCGCGCATGTATGCAACCGTTTGGGATCGACCAATGGGGGGCCTGCCGGTTTTCCGAGCTGCCCCCGCTTCTGGAGGTGCGTTCCAGAGAACGCATCCCCCAAAACGCCCAATCGGTGCTGGTTTTCCTGTTCGGATACTATACCGAAGCCTTTCCCGACCGCAACATCGCACGATACGCGGTGCCGGACGATTATCACAGCATCCTGCGTCCGCTGCTTGCGGAGGTCGCGGCGTCCTGTGCGGAGCGGTTTCCGGGGGAAGCGTTTGTCCCGTTTATCGACAGCTCCCCGATTGACGAGGTCGCGGCGGCTGCCCTCGCAGGGCTGGGGGAGGTTGGTCTGAACGGCCTGCTGCTGAATCCGGTCTATGGCAGCTACTGCTTTATTGGAGAGATCGTGACCACCCTGCCGCTGGAAATCCCACCGCCGCAGCCGCAGCAGCTCTGTACCCGGTGCGGAGCGTGCCGCGCGGCCTGCCCTTCCGGGGCGCTCGCACAGGGCCGTTTTACCCGGGAACGGTGCCGCTCGGAGCTCACCCAGAAAAAAGGGGAGCTGACCCTCTGGGAGCAGGAGCAGATTCGGGAAGGAGGGCTTGTCTGGGGCTGTGACCGGTGTACCGAAGCCTGTCCGGTCAATCGGAGTGCTGCCAAAAGCAGGGTGGAGGGATTTTATCGCAATCCTGCCCCGGTGGTGGACGCCCAAAACGCCGCTCTTCTCTGCAAAACCAAATCATACGGCTGGCGCGGCAAAAATATCCTGCTGCGCAATCTGCATATCCTTTCCGGGGAGACAAAAGATGTGGTATCATAGCTATAAAACAGCTATGATACCAGGGTTATGGCAAGGGCAATGCGTGTGCAGAGTCCGCGCCGGCCCCAATGACCAATGACACCAAATCCCTTTGATGCGTGGTATCATCGCTGTCATATCAAAACTTATGGCCAGAAGGAGAAATTCCCATGTACAGCCCCACCGAGAATCCGCTGTCCGCATACCGGCGTTTTCGTGCCCAGACAGCTTTTATTGAGCATCTCCGGATACAAAGCGGTCTGCTTGCGCTCGCGGTCATCATCAATATCCTGATCCTTTACCTCCTCCAGACGGCGGGGGTCTGGCTGCTGCGGGGATGGTTCCGGCGGTTCCCTCCGGTCCTCCTCTCTTCTGACGCAGTCAACGAGCTTTTTACGATCTTTCTTTATCTGGCGGCTTTTCTTCTGCCTTATCTTGTCTATGCCCACATGGTGCGCTTTCCCTATCGGGAAATTCCCCATGATCCGCCTTATCCGCCGGTACTGTTTGCCTGTACCGGGGTTGCTTTGGGGGTATCGCTGGCCGGCTCGGTCCTGACCGCTATGGTAGCGAGCGTTTTCGCGCTGTTCGGCCTGTTTTCCCCTCCGATTCCGATGCATCTGCCCGCCGATTCTTTTGCTGCGTTTCTGTTTGTCATCAACACGGTGATTCTGCCCGCGTTTCTGGAGGAATTTGTAAATCGAGGCATCATCCTCGGGTCCCTTCGCAGGTTTGGGGATCGGTTGGCAGTTGTGGTTTCTGCCGCGCTCTTTGCCCTGCTCCACCGCAATATGACCCAGATTCCGCACGCGTTCCTGATGGGCCTGGCGCTGGGCTTCTTTGTCGTGAAAACCCATTCGCTCTGGACTGGGATATTCATCCATCTTATGAATAACTTGATTGTCCTGCTGCTGGCCGTTGGAAGCCTTCAGATGAATGGCTGGAGGCTGGCCCTTCTGGAGCTTTGCCGTATGTTCTTTTACGGAGGGGCTGCTGTCATGGGGCTGGTCTACCTTCTGATTGTGCGAAAAGTGGACCTGTCACTGCGCCGTTTGAACAGCCCGGTAGGCGAGGGGAAACTGTGGTCCGGGCTGCTTCTGAACGTCCCAATGGTGATGCTGATGCTTCTGTTTGCCTGGGTGATCTGGCTGAGTTTTTACCACTGAATCTGGGAGGTGTGATGGTGGAAGATCAGGTTTATATGGAACGCGCACTCGAACTGGCACAAATGGCTGCCGCGATCTGGGAGGTGCCTGTGGGGGCGGTCGTAGTCTGTGACGGTCAGATCGTCGGAGAGGGGTATAATCGCCGTGAATCCGGCAAAAATGCCCTTGCCCATGCCGAGCTGGAGGCGATCGACATGGCCTGCCGCAGGCTTGGAGGCTGGCGCCTACATCGGTGCGACCTCTATGTGACGCTGGAGCCGTGTCCGATGTGTGCGGGCGCGATTGTCAATGCCCGCATCCGGCGGGTGGTCTACGGCGCGTCCGACCCCAAAGCGGGTTGCTTTGGTTCGGTCAGCGATTTCAATGCCCTGCCGTTCAACCATAAACCAGAGATCGTTTCCGGCGTGCTTCAAAACGAGTGCGCGGGCCTCCTGTCCGCTTTTTTCAAAGAACTGCGGAACCGTCTCAAAAATCCCGGTCAATAGCATTGATGTTATGCGCCGCCCGTCCAGTAATTTACCGGCGGGGCCCTCCCGCTTACAGTGCTACAAAAGGGAGTGCGGTCGTAGCGGGGAATCCTGCGTGTGCTGTCACACCATGAAAAAAGAGACTGTGCTTGTGGAACACAATCTCTTTCCTATATTTTGAGTATGGATGCACAGCTGTCCAAACGGTTGGAGTGATTGTGGATACAGATGAAAAGTCCTCTATTGCAGAAGGGGCCCATTTTGCACCATATATCCTGTTTTACTCCTGATTTTGCAGGATTGAGAGGACTTCCTCCGGGCTTTTGCCCGATTCCTTCACAAAGGCGGCGAGCTTTTCCAGATCGGCCTGCTCTTTGGCGGCACGTTTCTCTTTCAGTTCTTTTTTCAGTCGGGAAATCGCTTCCTTATGTTCTTCGATCTTGTTTTCGATCTCCTGAATCTGCTCCTCGTAAGACATCCTGATTTCTTTTTTACTTCTGCGCGGCATATTCGGCTCACCCTTTCGCTGATTTGCTTTTTAAGAGTATTGTACCCAAAACAGACTAATTTGTAAAGCGAAAAAGCACGAATTTTGAAGAGCAGCGTGAATTGCTTTGCAATCCATCGAAAATACGAGAAATCCGTATGTCGGCCAGGCGGAAAAAGCGGCATGGATGTCCGCCGCATTACAAGGCGGATACATGCTGCCCGCGTTTGGATGAGAGAAATGTGCAAAACAGGGCAGCCTGTTCAGATGGCCAAGAGGTTCCAAAATCCGGTTTTTCTGCTGCATGGAGCGGTTCAAATGAGGGATTCATACGATAATTTTATGAATATTTATAAAACTGGCGGGGATTGTTTGCAGATGATTGGCGAAAAAAGCAATGGATTTTATGGCGGATTTGCAATATACTTTTTGATAAGGTTACCACTTTAAAGTAGTAACAGGACTCCAGTGTAAAACAGATTCAAACATAGGGAGGAAAAGAATATGAAAAGAGTATTTGCATCTATGCTGGCGGCAGCGATGGTCGCTGGCGCATTTGCAGGGTGCGGTTCCAGCGGGAGCAGTTCGGCGCCTGCTGCATCTTCCGCGCCTGATGCAGGCAGCTCTGCACCGGCCGCATCGAGCGAGGCTCCTGCCGCGGCACCTTCTGGAGACAGCATCAAAATTGGCGTACTTGCCCCGCTGACCGGCGAGGTTTCCGACTACGGAATCGCGACATCCAACGGCATTAAGATGGCGTTCGAGGAGATCAACGCGAACGGCGGCATTCTGGGCCAGCAGGTCGAGCTGGTTCTCATGGACGAGAAAGGCGACCCGACTGAAGCGGTCAACGCATACAACAGCATGGTCAGCCAGGGGGTTGTCGCTGTGATCGGTGACGTCACCTCCAAGCCCTGTCAGGCGGTTGCGGATGTGGCGGTAGAGGATAACATGCCGATGCTGACTGCGACCGGTACCGCGGCGGGCATCACCCTGACCGGTGACAACGTATTCCGCACCTGCTACACCGACCCGTTCCAGGGCACCATCATGGCGACCTTCGCAGCAGACAACCTCGGCGCGAAGAAGGTAGCGATCCTGAGCAACAACAGCGAGGAATACTCCAGCGGCCTGACACAGGCATTTAAAGCGCAGGCGGCTGTCAAAGGGATCGAGATTGTAAGCGAGGAGGCGTATGCGGGCGCAGACATCGACTTCAATGTGCAGATCAACAACCTGATCGCGCAGAGTCCCGAAGCGATTTTCGTGCCCGACTATTACGGCAAGGTAGCGCTGATCCTCGATCAGGTGCGCGCAGCCGGCTATGAAGGCCCGGTGCTGGGCGGCGACGGCTGGGACGGTGTCCTGAACATCATTTCGGCGGATAAGATGTCGGTTACCGAGAACACCTATTTTGCAAACCACTATGCGGACGAGGACGAGAAAGCGGCGAAGTTCCTCTCGGACTACAAAGCGAAGTTCAATCTGGATGGCCGCTCGTTCTCGGCGCTGGGCTATGACTCGGCCTATATCATCGCACAGGCGATCGAGAATGCCGGTTCGACCGACAGCCAGGCGATTATCAACGCGATGGCAGCAGCTGATTATGATGGGATCACCGGACATATCACCTTTGATGAGAACGGCGACCCGATCAAGACGGTTTCGGTTCTGAAGTGCTCCAACGGCGCTGCGGTGCTCGAGGCGAAGGTCGAGGCGTAATGGCCCCGCAACAACAGAAGTGATAGGATGTTTGCAAAGGGGTAGGGCCGGACGGCTCTGCCCTTTTGCGGGTATCCGGCATTGAGACAGTGGAAGTCTGGCTCCAGACCAGCTTTCCGGGTGCAGGGCGCCCTCCCCGGGGCTAGGGACAGCGGAAGCCTGGCTCCAGACCAGCCTTCCGGGGCAGGGCGCCCTCCTCGGGGCTTCTCGGGCTTTTCAGCCCGAAGCGCGCAAAGCGCGACGCCCCTGCGGGCTGTCTTGCGGGATAGGGGTCGGCGACCCCTCCCCGCAGGCCCCACCCCAACAGGCTGGGTGGGTCAGTTCCATCCGGTTTGCCCGGCCTGCGGGAAGATTTTTAAAGCCTGCTTTTTAGAACCAAAAGTTTCGTCCACCTTTTCAAAGGTGGCGGGGTCGAGGGGCAGAGCCCCCGTGAGAGAGCCGCAGATCAGAGACACAGCCTGTTTGAGGGGCTGGGAAAGGCGAGGGATTGGTAGACGTGACACTTTTTATCAAACAGCTTATCAACGGCTTTCAGGTGGGCAGCGTTTATGCGCTGGTCGCACTGGGCTACACAATGGTATACGGTATCGTAAAGCTAATTAACTTTGCACACGGAGATTTCATCATGGTAGGCGGATATATGGCGGTATTTTCGATCCCGCTGCTCACCAGTGCGGGGCTTCCGGCGTGGCTTTGCATACTGCTTTCGGTCGTGGTCTGCGCGCTGATCGGCTTTTTGACCGAAAAGATCGCCTATAAGCCGCTGCGTGGCGCGCCCAGCCTTTCGGTTCTGATTACGGCGATCGCGATGAGCCTCTTCCTCGAGAACCTTGCGCTCATCCTCTTTTCCTCCGCGCCCCGTTCGGTCAGCAATATCTTTCATGTGCCGCCGATCGTTTTCGGTTCGGTCCAGCTCACCGGCGTTTCGGTGGTGACCATCCTGCTTTCGGTTGCGATCATGGCGGGATTGCAGCTCTTTATCAAAAAAACCCGGATGGGCAAGGCGATGCGGGCGGTTTCGGAGGATGGGAAAGCGGCGATCCTCATGGGCATCAACACCAACCGGACTATCTCGCTCACCTTTGCGATCGGGTCCGGGCTGGCTGGTGTCGCGGCGGTCATGTATTGTTCCGCTTACCCGCAGGTCCAGCCGTACATGGGCTCGATGCTCGGCCTGAAAGCGTTTGTTGCGGCGGTGCTCGGCGGCATCGGCAATATCCCGGGCGCGATGCTTGGCGGCGTGCTGATCGGCCTTGTCGA
Organism: Anaerotruncus sp. G3(2012); assembly: GCF_000403395.2. Taxonomy (GTDB): domain Bacteria; phylum Bacillota; class Clostridia; order Oscillospirales; family Ruminococcaceae; genus Anaerotruncus. The sequence goes on from NZ_KE159675.1 coordinate 226,500, forward strand.
GAGCATGACCAAAGGCTATATCTCCACCCAGCTCGCGGATGCGGTGGTATTCGGAATCCTGATTGTTGTCCTGCTGGTCCGCCCGGCGGGGATCTTCGGCAAAAATATCGGCGAGAAAGTGTAGGTGGTTGGATTGAAAAGCAGAAAAGAGACCATGCGCTCCTATGTCATCAATCTGATAGCGGTTGTACTGCTCTTTGTCCTGATGAATGTCGGGACACGCACCGGCCTGCTCGGGCGGTATCAGACCGGCGTTTTGATGGTCATTTTTATCAATATTATTCTGGCAATCTCCCTCAACCTGACAACCGGCTTCCTGGGGCAGATTGCACTTGGGCATGCGGGATTTATGTCGATCGGTGCATATACAGCGGCCCTGTTTGTGAAATATATTCAGGAGACAGTGGGGATCACGCTCGCGCAGAAGGGGAACGTTTCCCCCGCGGGTACTGGATTTTTCCTGTTGTCGCTTCTGCTGGCTGGTTTGGTGGCGGCTCTGTTCGGGCTGCTGGTCGGGGTCCCGGCGCTGCGCCTAAAGGGGGATTATCTCGCCATCATTACGCTCGGCTTTGGTGAGATTATCCGCACAATGATCGAGTTCTTTTCGTTTACCGGCGGTGCGCAGGGGCTTAACCGTATCCCCAAGACCGCGACCCTGAATGTCGTTTACATCATTATGGTTGTCTGCGTGATGGTCATGTTTGCCTTCGTCCGTTCGCGGCATGGGCGCGCGATCATGGCGATCCGTGAGGACGACATCGCCTCCGAGGCTTCGGGCATCCCGAATACCTATTACAAGGTTCTGGCGTTCACCTTTGCAGCGTTCTTTGCAGGAATCGCAGGCGGCATCTACGGGCAGTACCTCGGTATCCTCGGCGCGACCGACTTCGATTTCATGAAGTCGATCGACATCCTGGTGTTTGTCGTGCTGGGCGGCATGGGGTCGCTCACCGGGTCGATTGTCTCGGCGGTCGGGCTGACCATCCTGCCTGAAGTCCTGCGCTCGCTCGCCGACTATCGGATGCTGATCTATTCGGTGGTGCTGGTGCTGGTTATGATCTTCAAGCCGTCCGGCCTGCTTGGTACCTATGAGTTCTCGTTGACCCGGCTGATCGACCGGCTGACCGGCAGGCAGAAAAAACAGCCGTCCGCGGCAGGGAAAGGGGGCGCGTCCGAATGAGTGTACCAGTGCTGAAAGCGGAGAACCTCGGCATTACCTTCGGCGGACTCAAGGCGGTTGAGGGGTTTCATGTCGAGATCGAGCAGAAAGAGCTGATCGGCCTGATCGGGCCGAACGGTGCGGGAAAAACCACCGTCTTTAACCTGCTCACCGGCGTCTATCAGCCGACCGAGGGCGCAGTCTATCTGAACGGGACCGCGCTGATCGGGAAAAAGCCGCATCAGATGGTTGCGGCAGGGATCGCGCGGACGTTCCAGAATATCCGGCTGTTCAAAAAGATGAGCGTGCTGGAGAATGTCAAGGTCGCATTTAACCACAACATGAAGTACAGCGGGTTACAGGCGATCCTGCGCGCCCCTTCCTACTGGAAGGAGGAGCAGGAGATCGACCGTAAGGCATGTGACCTGCTCAGCGTGTTCCATATGGAGGAGCTTGCCGGCCACGTAGCGGAAAATCTGCCGTATGGCCAGCAGCGCAAGCTGGAGATCGCACGCGCGCTCGCGACCAACCCGAAAGTCCTGCTGCTCGATGAGCCAGCCGCGGGCATGAACCCGACCGAGACCGCTGAACTGATGCAGGCCATCTCGCTGATCCGGGAACGGTTTGGAATTGCGATCCTGCTGATCGAGCACGACATGAGCCTGGTGATGAATGTCTGTGAGCGGATCGTTGTAATCGACTATGGGCAGATCATCGCCCACGGCACGCCGAAGGAGATCGCCAACAATCCGCGTGTGATCGGCGCATATCTTGGAGAATAGGAGGGAAACCGATGCTGAAAGTTACTGATCTGCATGTGTCCTATGGGGCAATCCACGCGATCCACGGGATCAGTCTGGAGGTCAACGAGGGGGAGATCGTCTCACTGATCGGCGCGAACGGCGCGGGTAAAACCACCACGCTGCATACCATCTCCGGTCTGAAAAAAGCGACTTCGGGAGAGGTTTCTCTAGAAGGGCATAACCTGCTTGCCACCGATCCGGCGAAGATCATCACGCTGGGGATGGCGCATGTCCCAGAGGGGCGGCGGATTTTTTCACAAATGACGGTGCAGGAAAATCTGGAGATGGGAGCGTTTATCGTGGGCGACAAGGCGCAGATTGCGGAGGATGTGGAGAACGTCTACCGCCATTTTCCCCGTCTCAAGGAGCGGTATAAACAGGCGGGCGGCACCCTCTCAGGCGGCGAACAGCAGATGCTCGCGATCGGGCGCGCGATGATGTCCCGGCCCCGCATCCTGCTGATGGATGAGCCTTCGATGGGCCTTTCACCGCTGCTGGTGAAGGAGATTTTCAAAATCATCGAGGAGCTGAACCAGAGCGGTATGACCATCCTGCTGGTAGAGCAGAACGCGAAGATGGCGCTGGGAATTGCAAACCGCGCCTATGTGCTCGAGACAGGGAAAGTCGTCATGAGCGGGGATGCAAAGGAGATGCTTGCGGATGACAAGGTGCGCAAGGCATATCTGGGCATGTAGCCCCGTATGATCGGGGAAAAATGGGAATCGGGGCGCTCCGGTTCCCATTTTTGATGGTCAGAAAGGGGAAGGGATGTCGGATGGCAGAACAGAAAACAAACGCTATGCGGATGCTGGATCGGGCAAAGGTGCCCTATCAGACGCACACCTATGACCATGCAGACGGGAAGATCGACGGAGTGAGCGTTGCGGAAAAGCTGGGGCAGCGGGTGGAACAGGTCTACAAAACGTTGGTGACGCGGGGGAACGGGGGATTTTATGTGTTTGTCATCCCAGTCTCCAAAGAGCTGGATCTCAAAAAAGCTGCGAAAGCTGTAGGGGAAAAGGCGGTTGAGATGATCCATGTAAACGAGATCAACAAGATAACGGGTTACATCCGCGGCGGCTGTTCGCCGGTCGGGATGAAAAAACAGTTTCCCACAGTTTTTGATGCTGCGGTGGAAACGCTGCCGTCGGTCATCGTCAGCGGCGGGCGGATTGGCTGCCAGATCGAAGCGGCTCCATCCGACCTGCTGCCGCTGGTCGGGGCAAAGATCGCACCGCTCGTCCGGGAACCAGCCTGAATACGCAAAGCCGCCCGTTTTTCCCAATTCGAAAAACGGGCGGCAGCTTTTTTAGGGCGTGTACTCATAATCAGGGGATGCCCGTTCAGACGGCATCAAATGGCTGTGAGTACGGGTTTTAAGGGCCTGTTCTGTATTTCTTTTTTGCAAGGGGGCTTTTTCACTTGCAAAAAGCCCCCTCTTGCCGCTTCGCGGCAATTCACCCGAAAAACGCGCTTCACAGGCTAAAGCATTCCGCGCTCTGCGGAGCGCGTCGGGGGCTCTGCCCCTCGACCCCGCAATTTTTTGAAAAAAATTGAGTAAAACTTTAGTTTTGGGAAAAAGTGGCACCCAGCCCGGAAGGGAGGGGCCTACGGCGAGGGGTCACCGACCCCTCGCCCGCAAGGCAAACTGAGGGGGCGTCGCGCGAAGCGCGCTTCGGGCTGAAAGCCCGAGAAG
>NZ_KE159675.1:230296-320807 GCF_000403395.2 Anaerotruncus sp. G3(2012)
CCAAACTTCCGTTGCCTCACTGCCTCCCGACCCCGCAATTTTTTGAAAAAAATTGAGTAAAACTTTAGATGCGAAACAGGTTCTAAGCTCCTGACTAGGGCGGGGCTGGCAAAGCTTTTCGTTTCGGGGTCAGCCGATCCAGGTGAAGCGGGGGATGGGTTTCCCGTCCCGCTCGACATCGCCGAGGAACATCTCAAGCGGACGCACCCAAAGTGCCTGCTCCCCATAGAGTGCGCGGTATACAACCAGCTCTTCGAGCGTCTCGCTGTGCCGCGCGCAGCCGACCACCTCGTATTCGTTCCCCTTGAAATGGCGGTAGCGCCCGATTTGTAACGTGCGGGGTTCCGGTCTGGCCGGTTCCGGCTGGGAAACCGCGGCAGGGAGGTCTGCCTGCTGGACATACTGCTCATAGACATGCGGCTCCACAAAAATCCGCGCTCCATATGCGGGCAGTTCGAGCTTGAAATTACCATCGTTGGTTTCAAACCGGGTACCGGTGAACAGATCAACCAGCGCAGAGGTCCTTCCGCGGAATTCGATATACTCCGGATGCTCGGAAAGGTTGAGCGCAACATAAACCTGTTGTTCAGGGGTGGCACGCAAAAACGCAAGCTGCTCGTTCTTCACGGTGAGCTGGTCGTACCCGCCATATTGGAGGGCAGGCAGCGCGTGACGGATTTTTCCAAGCGTTTTCAGGTGGTTGAGCAGCGCGAGGTTGGGGCTGGGAATGCTGCCCAGGTCGAGGCAGGGCCGCAGAGGCGCGTCTGAATGGTTTTGCCGGACCCCCTGAACGCCCCATTCGCTGCCATAGTAGAGCGATGGGACGCCGGGCATGGTGTAAAGCAGGGTATAGACATTGCAGAGATGGGAATGGTTGCTCAGGGTGGAAGCAAGCCGGTTGACGTCGTGGTTGTCCACAAAGTTGTAAAGGCAGAGCGAACGGTAGATACCGCCGTTCCCGCCCGACTGCCGGTTGAGCGAATAGGCAATCTCAAAGTAGTTTTTGTCGTTGTGGGAGGAGTAAAGCCCTTTGCGGCATTCGTAGTTGGTGACCGAATCGAGCGCACCGGGGTTCGCCCAACGGTTGTAATCCCCATGGATGATCTCGCCCATCAGCCAGAAATCGGGGTTTCTGCCCTTGCAGTAGTTCCGGAGCTGGTGGAAAAAGTCCATGTCCACACAGTCAGCCGCGTCAAGGCGCAGACCGTCGATCCCGAATTCGTCGATCCACATGCCCACCGCGCCAAGCAGATGGCTCACAACGTCCGGATTGCGCAGGTTGAGCTTGACCAGATTGTAATGCCCCTGCCAGCCTTCGTACCAGAATGGATCCCCCAGCGGGCTGCCGCCGCCAAAATTGAGGTTGTGGAACCAGCCGCAGTAGGGGGAGGCGGACCCGTTTTTCTGCACATCCTGAAAAGCCCAGAATTCGCGCCCAACGTGGTTGAATACACCGTCGAGCACCACCCGGATGCCGTTTTCATGCAGCTCGCGGCAGAGACGTTTGAAATCCTCGTTCGAGCCGAGGCGGCGGTCGATGTTATAGTAATCGCGGGTATCATAGCCGTGTTCGCTCGATTCAAACACCGGCCCGATATAGAGCGCATTGACCCCAAGTTCCCGCAGATGGGGAATCCAGCCGGAGAGTTTCCCGATCCGGTTAACAGGGGCGTCTTGGCCGTTCTGCTGCGGCGCCCCGCAGAATCCGAGCGGATAGATATGATAGAAGATTGATTCGTTTACCCAGTTCATAGATTACACCTGTCCTTTTGTGATTTTTTCCAGCACTGCCTATCATCGAAGGACTTCAGAAGAATCCGGACATCCTTTTGAAACCTGCGGCCCTCTGGCCACAGGAAGCCCACCAAAGGTGGCCCTGCTCCGTATTACAGCAGGCAATGCCTGTGCCTGGTGCCCACTGCTTGAAAACAGAATGTTTCAAGTGAGCTGCCTATACTATACGCCTATTTACTAAAAATAGCAATAAAAAAGGAGGAAGCCGCCTATGATTTGAGGCAGGCAGCTTCCTCAATGAAAAATAAAAAGAGTGGGAAGACAAGCTGGCGGGGTTGCGTAAAAGAGAAGGATAGGCAACCCTTAATAGTTTTTGGCCTGAATCTGGAAGTATGCCTGCGGATGATCGCAGACCGGGCAGATCTCAGGCGCTTTTTCGCCGACATGGATATGACCACAGTTGCTGCACTGCCAGATCATAACGCCGGTGCGTGCAAAAACCTGTTCGGTTTCAATATTTTTGAGCAGGGCGCGGTAACGCTCCTCGTGCTCCTTTTCAATCTTTCCAACCGCCTCGAAGAGGTACGCGATCCGGTCGAACCCTTCCTCTTTGGCTTCCTTCGCAAACTTTGCGTACATATCGGTCCACTCGAAGTTTTCGCCGGAAGCGGCATCCGCAAGGTTGACAGTGGTGGACGGTACACCGTCGTGCAGCAGCTTAAACCAGATCTTCGCATGTTCCCGCTCGTTGCCGGCGGTCTCCAGGAAAAAGTTCGCAATCTGTACAAACCCTTCCTTCTTTGCCTTGGAGGCATAATAGGTGTATTTGTTGGTCGCCTGGGATTCACCCGCAAAGGCGGCCATCAGGTTGGCTTCGGTTTTGGTGCCCTTCAAATTGTCCATGTCAATCAACCTCTTTCTGCGATATTTCTACCGCCTTGTTCCGGCAGATGTTTCCCAGCACATGCAGGACAGAACCCCTCAAACAGAATCTGGTAGCCGGTGATCGAGAATCCCGCAAGATTTTTCAGCTGTTCTTCCAGCCCTGCAAATTCGGCAATCGGCAGATCAAAAAGGTTGCCGCAGCCACAGCACCGCATATGGTGGTGCGAATCGGTCCGGCCATCAAACCGGTCCGAAGCAGCCGGCATCGGAATTCTGCGCAGTATGCCCTGCTCGGCAAGCAGGTTCAAATTGCGGTAGACGGTGCCAAGGCTGATATTCGGTTCCTGTTCGCGGACCATCGCATAGACGGTATCAGCAGTTGGATGGACAGGATTCTCCATCACCGTTTCGAGGATCAGTTCCCGCTGTCTGGAATATTTCATAGCCGGATACTTCCTTTACCGATAATAAGAATAATTTCTAAAATTATTTTATACCAGAATGGGAGGAATGTCAAGCCCTTTTCCCATTTTACTTTACATCCGAAAACAGTTGTGCTATCATAATTTGCAAAACAGATATAATACGGTATACTGGCTTTTTCCGTTCTGCGGGGCGGGCAGAAAGGCCGGGCCAGCGGCATCCGTTGAAAAACCGAACAATCCGGAGAGGACAAAAAGACAGGAGGCGACCTTCGCAGATGAAATCCTATCGAAAAGAGCTGCATTTTCGTTTGCCGGCCCGCCGTGGGCTGGTGAATATCACCCGGCAGGTGCAGGAAGCGATTACAGAGAGCGGTATTCAGGAGGGGCTGGTGCTGGTCAATGCGATGAACATTACCGCGAGCGTTTTTATCAACGATGACGAAAGCGGCCTGCACCAGGATTACGAGGTATGGCTCGAGAAGCTCGCGCCCGAAAAGCCGTACGACCAGTACCGGCACAACGGCTTCGAAGACAATGCGGACGCGCACCTCAAACGTACGGTGATGGGCCGGGAAACGGTGGTCGCGGTGACCGAAGGAAAGCTGGATTTCGGCAGATGGGAACAGATTTTCTACTTTGAGTTTGACGGCAAACGGGATAAACGGGTTCTCATCAAGATCATCGGTGAGTAGGAGGTGGAAGCACAATGACCGATCTGGAAGCGATCGAGCGGCGCGTTTCCCGCCGCGCCTATCGGCCGGAACCTCTGGAACCGGAACAGGTGCAGGCGCTCGAACTGCTGGCCCGCCAATGCAGCCGGGATGCGGAACTGAACATCCGGCTTGTGCAGGACGATCCCGCAGCGTTCAGAAGCCTGCGGCGCAGCTATGGGATGTTCTCCGGCGTGCGGCATTATTTTGCAATGGCAGGCAGTTCCGCCGACCTCTGCCTGAACGAGAAGGTCGGCTACTATGGGGAGAAGCTGGTGCTGGAGGCGACCAAGCTTGGCTTGGGAACCTGCTGGGTCGGCGGGACATTCGACCGCAAGCGGTGCGCAGTCCAGCCCGCAGCAGGTGAAGAGCTGGTCTGCCTGATCGTGGCCGGAAAACCGGCGACCGGGGAGGCAGCCGGAAAGGAACGGCTGGTTTACAGGCTCGCGCACCGCTCGGCCAAACCGGTGGAGCAGATGTATGAAGCGGCGAGCCAGCCGCCCGAATGGTTTCTGGAGGGGATGTGGGCGGTGCAGAAGGCGCCGTCTGGGTTCAACCGGCAGCCGGTGCGCTTCACATGGGCGAATGGGGAAGCGACTGCGCAGGTCCCGGATTATGCGACCCATCAGAGCATCGACCTCGGGATCGCGAAGCTGCATTTTGAGCTTGCCGCCGAGCGGGGGCAATGGGGTGTTGGAAACGGCGCGGCCTTTCGCAGATAGGTGCATGAACCCTTTGGCAATGGGCATTTTATAGTCAATCGGAAAGAGAACCGAAAAGGAGAGAGGCAGATGTTACAGGCGGGGACAAAAGCACCCGGGTTCATCCTGAACGACAAGGAGGGGAACCCGGTCAGCCTTGCGGATTTCGCAGGCAAAAAGGTGGTCCTGTATTTTTATCCGCGCGACAATACCCCCGGCTGCACCCGGCAGGCATGTGCTTTCCGGGATGCTTGGCCGGAATATGAAGGGCGCGGGGTGGCGGTTATCGGGGTCAGCAAGGACAGCGAGCGCTCCCATCGGAATTTTGCGGAAAAACAGGGGCTTCCGTTCCTGCTGCTCGCGGACCCTGCGCTCGAGGCAATCCAGGCATATGATGTCTGGAAGGAAAAGAAGCTGTATGGAAAGGTCAGCATGGGGGTGGCCCGCACCACCTATGTGATTGATGAAAATGGTATGATCGAGAAGGTCTTTGAGAAGGCCAAGCCGGACACCAATGCCGCGGATGTACTGGCGTGGCTGGATGGGGAGCCCCATCCATGACCGGCAAGCTGCGGAGCAACATCCGGCCCGGCGCACTGGTGGACATCGTGCTGAAAAAGGACCAGCCCACCGGGAAGCTGACCCGCGGGCATGTCAAGCGTATTCTGACCAACAGTCCCAGCCACCCCCACGGGATCAAGGTGATGCTTGAGGAGGGGGACCAGGTTGGACGGGTACAGGAGGTTCTGGAGGCGTGAACGGGCTTTGCCGTTCGAGAGAAAAAGGGAGGGTATTTGTGGAAAACAGCATTGTTGAGATTTACAGTAAGGCGACCTATCTGCCATTCTTGAAATATTGTCAGGAGCGGCGCTATCAAACGATGGAGGACCTGGCGCGCTGCCCGTTCCATCTGCTCGGCAAGGAACCGGGTTTTACACCGCTTCTGGCCAGCCGGGTCAAGGCGGTTTACGATTCCTACTGCAAAACACAGGGAATTGCACAGCCGGTCCGGCAGGCCGTGGAACCCGCCGGCAAGGCCTTTGCAGAGCCGGAACTGGTCAAATGGCTCTATGCCTATTTCCAGAAACACCAGGAGAAGCTGGTCACCGTCTCCGAGCTGGTCAAAGAACTGAGCGGGCGCGCCGGACGTCCGGCAGTTTTGAAGGTCCTGCAAAATGTGTCGTGGTGCAGCGCGGTCGATAAAAACACCTTTTTCTATTCCGGAAAACAGGAGGAAGCCTGAAATGCTGGCATTGACCCACAGTGGAAAATTTCATGCGGACGATGTTTTCGCATCCGCGCTCCTGCGCATCTGCTATCCCGGCATTGAAATCCGCAGGACGTTCGAGATTCCGGAGGGGTTCGACGGGCTGATATTCGACATCGGCGGAGGCGGGTTTGACCACCATCAGACAGGCGCTCCGGTGCGCCCGAACGGCGTCCCCTACGCCGCTTTCGGCCTGCTCTGGCGGGAGTATGGGCCGGGGCTGGTCGGGGAAGAGGAGGCTGCCCGGATTGATGCTCACTTTGTCCAGCCGCTCGACCTGGATGACAATACCGGATGTGGGCATCCGCTGGCTGGGATGGTTGCTTCGTTTAATCCGAGCTGGGATTCGGAGGCGTCCTCCGACGAGTGTTTTGCACAGGTGGTCGGGATCGCGCAGTTGATCCTGGAAAAACGGTTTGAACTGGTGTGGAGCATCCAGCGCGCCAGAAAGATGGTGGAGGGCGCGCTTGCGCAGATGCAGGACGGGATCGTCCTGCTCGAACGGTTTGCCCCGTGGAAAGCGGTGCTCTGCCCCTCTGAAGCGCAGTTTGTAGTCTATCCGTCCCAAAGGGGCGGGTTCAGCGCACAGGGGGTGCCGTCCGAGCCGGAGGGGAATGCGCTCAAATGCCCGTTCCCGGCGGCCTGGGCGGGCCGTTCGGCCAGCGAGCTGAGGGAGTTGTCCGGGATCCCGGGGCTGCGGTTCTGCCACAACAACCGGTTCCTGATTACCGCTGAAACACAGGAGGACGCGGTCGCGGCCTGTAAACAGGCGATGCACAGTCCCCACCCCTCCTGCCCATGAAGAAAAAGACCTGCTGCAAGAGATGCTGACATGATATCGCAAAAGGGGATGGTTCTCGATGAAGGGATTTGTGGAGACGTTTTTGGCGTGTCTCTTGTTCATTATGGTCTTTGGCTGCTTCATTCTGCCGGTTCTTATGGGCAGCTTCTGGCTGCTCCTGCTTTTTGGTTCGGCGGTTCTGGCGCTTCAGGTCTCCGCTTTGATGCATCTGCTTACCAGCATCGACAGCCTGGAGAAACGGGTCGAACAGCTCGAATCCCATAGAGAACCGGAGGATTAGGGCCTGTCGCCAAAATTCGCAGGAAGGACAACTTTCGTTCAAAGAATATTCACCAAAGCCGGTTGTTTTGCTGTATAATTGTGGTATAACAGCTGCAAAACAGCTATTATACCCGAGTTATGGCCAGGACGATGCGCAGGCAGAGCCTGCTCCCGTCCCGATGGCCAATTATACCATATCGCTCCGCGATTCTGGTATAATAGCTGCAAAGCAAGCCATTATACCAGAGCTATGGCTAATGATACCATATACACAAGGGCTGGACCTGGCCTGCATCCCTGTGCCTGATCCGATTTTAAAACGGGAGGAACAACATCATGTCAATCGGAAAAATCCTGATTTGTGACGACGACCGCAACATCTGTGAATTGCTCCGGCTTTATCTCGAGAAGGAGGGGTACACCCTCTCAATCGCGAATGATGGGGAAGAAGCGCTCGCAAAGTTCAATGCGGACACCCCGGACCTGATCCTGCTCGACATCATGATGCCAAAACTGGATGGATGGCAGGTCTGCCGCGAGATCCGCAAAAAGTCCAACTGCCCGATCATCATGATTACCGCGAAGGGCGAGACGTTTGACAAGGTGCTTGGGCTGGAGCTGGGATCGGACGATTATGTGGTCAAGCCGTTCGACCCCAAGGAGATCGTCGCGCGGATCAAGGCGATCATGCGGCGCACCGGCAAGAGCGCGTCCGACTCGGACATCAAGGAGGTCAGCTATGACAGGCTGGTTGTCAACATGACCAGATACGAGCTGAAAGTGGATGGCAGGGTGGTGGATACCCCGCCCAAGGAGCTGGAGCTTCTTTACCATCTTGCGAGCAACCCAAACCGGGTCTATACCCGCGACCAGCTGCTTGATGAGGTGTGGGGGTTCGAGTACTATGGGGATAGCCGCACCGTTGACGTGCATGTCAAGCGGCTCCGTGAGAAGCTCGAAGGGGTTTCGGATCAGTGGACGCTCAAAACGGTCTGGGGCGTTGGCTATAAATTTGAAGTGAAAGAATAAGAATCGAGAAGGCTGCCTGTTCCGGCGGCCTTTTTTAAAAGACGGTGGTTTTATGCGGAAGACGTTGTTTAGCAAACACTTCATAATGGTTTCAGCCATTATCCTGTTGAGCCTGGTTGTTCTGGGGGCGGTGCTGCTGACCTTTGCCTCTCAGTATTTTAAGCAGGACCGTTACAAGCTGCTGGGGCATAATGCAGAGCTGGCGGCGACCCTCACCTATTCCAGCCTGAAAAACAATGAGTATCAGGCGGTCAATGCGCGGATTGTCCTGCCGTCCTACGCAGTGCTTGCCAATTCGATCGACGCGGACATCTATCTGGCTGATACCAACGGCAAGATACTGCTGTTTGCAGGCGGCTCCTCCTCCGAACGGGAGGAAAAGGAGATCCCGCAGGAGGTCTTGAATGCTGCGTTTGACAAGGGCGAGTATGAAGAGCTTGGCAAGATGAACGGAATCTACAAGGATGGGCATTATACAGTCGGCACGCCGATCTATACCGAGGATGGAAAACGTGCGGCCGTAGTTTTTGTCTCCGCTTCGGCGGGCGCATTGAGCGTATTCCTCTCCGAGATTCTCCGGATGTTTATTGTCAGCTCCCTGGCGGTTCTGATTCTGGCATTTGCAGGGGTCTATTTCACCACTGCCGATCTGGTGCGCCCGCTGCGCAAGATGGTCGCTGCAACCCAGAGCTTTTCCAAGGGGGACTTTACCATGAGGGTCCCGGTCGAGAGCTATGACGAGATCGGCCAGCTTGCGATTTCGTTCAACAACATGGCTTCCTCCCTCGCGACCACCGAGGTTGCCCGGCGGTCGTTCACCGCGAATGTATCCCACGAGCTGCGCACCCCCATGACCACGATCGCCGGATTTGTAGACGGCATCCTCGACGGCACTATCCCCCCTGAAAGGCGGGATGATTATCTGCGGATCGTCTCGGACGAGATCAAACGGCTTTCCCGCCTGGTGCGCTCGATGCTCAACATCGCCCGGATTGAGGCAGGGGAACTGGAGATGAAGCCCGACCTGTTCGATGTGAACGATACCGTTATCAAGACGGTGTTCACCTTTGAGCAGCCGCTTGAGGCAAAACAGATCGAGGTGCGCGGGCTGGATCGCGGAAAGGTGATGGTCGAGGCCGACCCCGACCTGATCCATCAGGTCGTCTATAACCTGATCGAAAATGCGTTTAAATTTGTCAACGAAGGTGGATATATTGAAGTAAATTATACAGAGAGTGATGCAGGCACCGCAGTCGGGATCAAGAATTCGGGCGATGGCATCGCGAAGGACGAGATTCCCCACATCTTTGACCGGTTCTATAAGACCGACAAATCCCGCAGCCGGGACAAGGGCGGCGCGGGGCTGGGGCTGCATATCGTTCGCTCGATTATCAACCTGCATGGCGGAGACATCATCGTGCGCAGTGTAGAGGGGGAATACAGCGAGTTTGTCTTTACCATCCCGAACCCACAGTCCAAGGCGCGGGCGAAAAAGGAGAAGGAGAAGGAAAAGGACAAGGACAAGGAAAAAGAGAAGGAACCGCCGGTTTCCTGAGAACCTGCCCGCATCCAAGCGCATGGTAAAATCAGAATCACAAATTGAAATTTGGACAGGAGGCTATTATGATGCTTGATCTTATACCTGGTGCGGAAGAGATGGTAATTTTAGTGGGGGGATCGCTGTACGATATTTGGAATCAATTAAATGCTGCTATTGATGAAAGATATGACATGGAGTGTTCGTGGGATCAAGGCGGGAAAGCGTGGAAATATGAATATAAATACCGTCGGGGAGGAAAAACGCTGTGCGCATTATATGCGAAGGAAAACTGCGTAGGATTTATGGTGATCTTAGGGAAAGACGAAAGGTTAAAATTTGAGGCAGACAGGGAAAATTATTCCAAAGAAGTGCAGAGGATTTACGATGAAACGCAAACGTATCATGACGGGAAATGGCTGATGTTTGAGCCAACGGATACCGCTTTGTTTGATGATTTCATCAGACTGTTGAGAATCAAAAGAAAACCAAACAGAAAGTAGTTTCGCACCACACCATACAAGGGAGGGCGCGGGGCTGGAGCCGCATATCGTGCGCTCGATCGCCAACCTGCTCGGAATTGGGGGAGGGCAAACAATGAAACGAGAATTAGGAATCGCAAGATGTGGACTTGCTTGTTGCCTGTGTTCAGAAAATATAAAATGCAATGGCTGTTATTCGGATAACTGTCCGGACTACACCCAATGTGAAAATAGAAAATGCTCCATCGAAAAGGGATTCTTAGGCTGTTATGCCTGTGAAATGGATTGCAAAAGAGGATTACTGAACAAAATCAAGCCATATGGTTTTACATTGTTTATAAAAAGATATGGTATAGAGAAACTTCTTGACTGCCTTGAGGAAAATGAAAAAAGAGGAATCCGATATCATCGTAAAGGAATCATTGGTGATTATGATAATTTTGATGATGTGGAAAAGCTAATTGAATTTATTAAGACAGGAAAACGATAAATTCCGGTTTATCGGGGAGCTGTCTGCAAGGCTGTTCCCCTTTTTCATATTTTGGCAGCAGACAGACTGGTTTGTTAACCGGTATTTCACAAAATCAGACAATCTTTTCAAATACCGTTTATTTTAATTTCACAATTATCCGATATACTATAATCAAACAAATCCAAAGAATCAGAGCAGACTGAACTGGACCAGAAGGGATGAAATATATGAGCGATAATATGAATTATAACCCCAACGAGATGCAGGATTCTCCGGAATCCTCCGGCGGCGGATACGGTCAGCCCAGCCAGCCCAACCAGCCGCCAAACGGCAACCCATACGTCTGGCAGGCGCCGCCCCAGCAGGAGGGTAAGGGTTATCAGCCGCCCTTCACCCAGCAGCCGGGTCAGGGATGGGGCAACCCGAGGGCCGGGTCCGGCGCAGGCCCTGAAAAAGAGAAAGAGCCGTACCAGTGGAACTACGCCGAATATGAGCAGGCACAGGCCGCAGCGGTCAAGCCGCGCAAAAAACGTAAGGGACTGATGGTGTTCGGCATCCTGCTCGGGACAGTGCTTGCCGCTTCGGTGCTCGTCTTTGCGGGGGTTGGCATCTATTCCACCTTTGCCCCGGCTCCGTCCGATACGGTACAGCTTCCGGATGACCAGCAGACGGTGCGGGTTCCGGCATCCGACCTGCCCAGTATCACGCTCAACAACAAGCCACAGAATGTGCCGGATGAGCAGCTTTCCAACGGGCGTCTCACGACCGAGCAGATCGTCGAAAAAATCCAGCCTTCCATTGTGGCGATCACCACCTATTTCGAGACCCAGGGCTACAGCGGGCAGGGGCTTGGCAGCGGCATTATCATGCGGGAGGACGGCTATATCGTCACCAATGCACATGTGGTGGAAAACGCACAGGGGATTACTGTTATCCTGAGCGATGCGGAAACCAAGTATGAAGGCCGGGTCGTGGGGATTGACACCAAGACCGACCTCGCGGTCATCAAGGTGGATGCCACCGGCCTGGCCCCGGCGGAATTCGGCAATTCGGAAGAGACCAAGGTGGGTGAGAAGGTGCTGGCGATCGGCAGCCCACAGTCGCTTGAGTTTGCCGGCAGTGTGACCCAGGGGATCGTCTCGGGGCTGAACCGGACCCTCACCGCTAGGGACGACCTCGGCTCAATGACAACCTATTCCAACCTGATCCAGACCGACGCGGCGATCAACTCGGGTAACTCGGGCGGCGCTCTGGTGAACGAATATGGGCAGGTAATCGGGATCAACTCGGCAAAGGTGATTGCAACCGGCTCGGACGGTATGGGTTTTGCGATCCCGACCAGCGAGGCCAAACCGATTATTGATGACCTGATCCAGTATGGACGGGTTACCGGGCGGGTCATGCTCGGGATCACCGCTTCGGCGGTGGACGAGGTGCGCGCACGCCTGAACCAGTGGCCGACCGGGCTTCTGGTGCAGTCGACCGAGGAAGGCTCGGACATCTCGAAAAAAGGCGTGGTACCCAATGACATCATCACCAAGGCGGATGGGCAGGAGCTGGATGGGTTCCAGTCGCTCAGTGATGTGCTTGATGGGAAAAAACCGGGCGACACGGTCGAACTGGAGGTTTACCGTCAGGGCAGCCGCTATGGAGAGAGCGGCAGGTTCTTCAATATCACCGTTGAGCTGATGGAGGATATGGGCGGGACGTCCACCCCTGCCAACCAACAGCAGATTCCGCAGCAGCAGGCCCCCAATAACACGCAGACCCCCGACAGCACCCAGAATCCTGGCTACGACCAGTTTGAAGAGTTCTTCAACTACTTCTTCAACTGACGCATAAGGGGAACCATCTCCCCCGGATGAACAAATCCGGGGGAGATATTGTATATGGAAAAGTGTGTGGTTACCAGGTGAAATTCCGGTAAAATTTTTTGAAATTCCCGCAGTTTGCATAGATTTGTTTACAAATATGCTGTATACTTGAATTATGAAATGCAAACCACTGCTGAGAGTGACAATGATGAAAAGGAGATCGCCATGAATCGCACACAGATGTCCGCATATGCCACGCTTGTTCTGGTGACAGACCAGTTTGCCTGTGAACGTATTATCAAATCCGCCAGGGTGATCGCCGACCTTTCCGATACCGAACTGCTTGTTCTGAGCGTTATGAAAAATGGTTCGCAGACCAACCCTGCTGCATTGGAACACCTGTTTGAAGTAGCCAAGGAGTACAGCGCACAGATGACCGTACAGTTTTCAGATAACCCGAAGAGCGCCATTGTCCATTATATCCGGGAAAACCATGTGGTCAATGCGGTGACCGGTATGCCGCAGAACGAACGCTCGATCCTTGTGCAGATGTGGAAGCGGCTGCTGAACGTCCGTTTTT
Source organism: Anaerotruncus sp. G3(2012) (assembly GCF_000403395.2). Lineage (GTDB taxonomy): Bacteria > Bacillota > Clostridia > Oscillospirales > Ruminococcaceae > Anaerotruncus. The sequence goes on from NZ_KE159675.1 coordinate 242,996, forward strand.
ATACGGTGACCCAGCGCGGGGAGCTGCACGAGGTAGTCGACCGGACTTTCCACCGGCCGCCGGCCAAGATGGACCCGGCCTCGGACGCCGCCCCCGCTGTCCAGTAAAGCGAGCAAAGGAAGATGAGCTTTGAATATTACTGTCAAACAGATTGAGTATAAAAGTACCAATGGGCTGAACACCATCTTCGGATGGCTTTACATCCCGGCAGGGGAGATGCGGGGTATCGTGCAGATCTGCCATGGGATGTCGGAGCATATGGGCCGTTACCATGATTTTATGCGGTTTCTGGCGCAGCATGGCTATGTCGCCTGCGGGGTTGACCACATCGGGCATGGGCGCTCGTCCTACGAGAACAAGTTTGGCTGGTTCGGGGAAAAGGACGGCTGGCGCACCCTTATCGAGGATCAATACAAGTTCCACAAGATTGTGCACAGCGAGGTGCCGTTCTGTGAACGGTCGGTGCTCCTTGGGCACAGCATGGGTTCGTTTGTCACACGGCTTTATGCGATGAAATACCCTTCTACGCTCAGTGGGATGATCCTGAGCGGCACTGCCAGAAGCGGGCTGAAGGTGGAGCTGGCGCAGCGTGCCGCGGCGCGGTCGGTCCGCAAATACGGGCCGGGCGCGATCGACCGGGACCTCAATCGGATGGTCTTTGGCCCGTTTCTCAAGGGGTTCCAGCCGTGGCGCACCAAATCCGACTGGCTCTCCCGGGATACCGCATGGGTGGACCAGTATGTGTCGGACGAACGCTGCGGGTTCCTGTTCACCTCCGCGGGGTTTTACGACCTGTTCACCCTCGTGAGCCGGTCTAACGACCGTTCCTGCTTCGAGGGGGCCAGAAAGGAGCTGCCGATCCTGCTGTTTGCGGGGACAATGGACCCGGTAGGGGAGTACGGGAAAGGCCCTTCCCAGGTGTATGAGCGCTACCGGAAGGCGGGCGTGCGGGACGTGGAACTCAAGCTGTATGAGGGCGGGCGGCATGAGATGCTCGGGGAGGTCAACCGGGTACAGGTGTACGGAGACCTGCTTGGCTGGCTGAATGCACATCTCCCGATGCCGGAGCCGCGGAAAGAGGAAGGATTCCCGGAAGATGCGGAATTCGAATAAAAAAATACGGACGCCAAATGTTCTATCTGGCGTCCGTATTTTTTCGTCACTGCTTGCGCACTGCAACCCAGATTTCGAAGGTATATCCTTCCTCGTTGACCCGATCGCTCTCATAAAGCTCGAGAGAAACCCCATGTGCGGGCTGGAATTCACTTGTGGGGAAGAATTCGGAGTAAATCTGCTTCCAGAGTGCCTGAAACGAGTCGGAAATTGGCTCCTGTTTTTTCGTGCACCGGAATGCCGCCCAGCTTCCGCCGGGAATCTCTTCGACTGCAAACCCCTCGGGCACTTCGCCGCCGTCGTAGGGTACGCCGATCGCGTAGTCGAAGTCCCCGCGCTCCGGGTCGTTGAAACAGACCCCGATGATCGCATCACCGAACATGCTGTCCGGGCGGGTGCGCCGGCTCAGGATGGAGGTGGTACCGTCGGCGTTGCACTGGCCCCAAAACTGGTGGATCTGCGGCTTGGTAATCTCGCTGCCCTGTTTGAAACGGGTTTTTTTGAGAAGCATCCGGAATCCTTTGCTGGTCTCGATTCTGTAATCCATGAGAGACCCTCCTTCTAAAATGAGTTTCACAGAGAGGCGGGAAAAGGATTTGAGCGGGATTGTCCCGGATTTGACCCGGGAAGGGAGGACCCCGTGGAATCTGGCAAACGCCCGGCTGAAGCTCTCGGGGGAGTCGTAGCCGTATTTGAGCGCAACGTCGATCACCCTGCTGTCGGTTCTGAGCAGTTCATTCCCTGCGAGGGTCAGCCGGCGGCTGCGGATATACTCGCCGAGCGTATAACCGCATAGAATACTGAAAATCCGCTGGAAATGAAAGCTCGAGGAATATGTCTGCCGCGCAATCTCCGCATAGTCAAGCGGCTCGGTCAGATGATCCTCTACATAGTCGATCGCCCGTTGCAGCCCGGTCGTCCAGTCCATCCCCACAGCCCCCTTTCGTTTCTCTCTGTGCCTCCATTATAGAACAGCCGGAAAGATCATGCGTGACTTTTTGTGCGGATCGGTGTCGGGCTGTCCAGCGGTTTCCTGCCGTAAACCACCCGCGCGATCCCGCCGAGATCGTGCTCGACGCCGACACCGATGTAACCGGCGGCAGCGAGCAGGTTGGAAACCTGCTCCGCCTGGTTATAGCCGACTTCGAATGCGATCGTGCCGCCCGGCTTGAGCCGCGGCAGATAGAGGGCGGGCAGCGCCCGGTAGAAGTCATACCCGTCCTCGCCGCCGAACAGCGCCATCCGCGGCTCGTGCTTCACCTGCGGCTGGAGGGTTTCCATCTCACAGCGCGGGATATAGGGCGGATTGGAGACCACGCAGTCCAAGGGGGGCAGTACAGGCGGGGAGAGCGCGTCGCCGAGGAGCGCCCGCACGCCCTGGGCATGGTTCTTTTCGATATTGGTTTGCAGATAACCGAATGCCTGCTCCGAGCGCTCAAGCGCGTAGACGGTGGCATCCGGACGCTGGCTGGCGAGTGCAATGCCCACACAGCCGCTGCCGGCACAGAGATCGGCAATGATAGGGGAGGCAGTCCCGCGCAGGAGCGAAAGCCCGGTTTCGACGAGGGTTTCGGTGTCCGGGCGGGGGATCAGCACCCCTTCGCCGACAGCAAAGGGCAGGCCGAAAAATTCCCACTCGCCGAGCAGGTATTGGAGCGGTTCCCCGGAAAGATAGCGGGCACAGAGGGCCTGGAACTGTTCTGCCTGTGCAGGGGAAGCCTCCCGGCTGCCGCAGGAGGGCAGATGGAACCGGTCAAAGCCAAAGACCAGTTCGAGCAGGCAGGACAGATCAAACGCACAGGAACCCGGTTCCTGTGCGTTTTGCAGAATCGTCTGGTATGCAGTTTGATAAAGCTGTAAAACCGTCATGGAAAGACCTCAATAGTTGTCGGTGCCATCGTCCGGGATGCAGGGCTTCATTGCCGCAATCGCCACTTCGAGCTGGCTCTCGTCCGGCTCAAAGGTGGTGAGGTTCTGAAGCCACAGCCCCGGAGCGGAAACCGCGCGGGTCAGCGGGTTGTCGTGACGCCCGGCAAACCGGATAATCTCATAGGCAATCCCTACCACCACCGGCAGTAGAAGAATTTTGAGTGCGACACGCATCCAGACGCTCGACCAGGTGACCACCGAGAACACGAGGATCGAGATGACCAGAACGATCAGCAGAAAGCTCGTCCCGCAGCGCGGATGGAACCGCGGATAGTTTTTGGCGTTATCAGGGGACAGTTCCGCAGCGGCCTCGTAGCAGGCGATCGTCTTATGTTCCGCGCCGTGGTACTGGAATACCCGGTAGATGTCCTTCATCCGGCTTACCGCGAAGAGGTAGAGGATGAAAACAGCAATTTTAATCAGCCCCTCAATGGAGGTCAAGACAAACGCGGGGGCGGCAAACCGGCTGCCGACCCATTTGACAATCGCGGAGGGCAGGAGCATGAACAGGCCGATGCTCAGGAACATCGCCAGCACTGTCACCAACAGGTTGAACACCCAGACCGCCTTGTCGCCGAGGTGCTTGTCGACCCACAGGTCAAATTTGGAGGGCTGTTCCTCCTCTGCCATGCCTGAAATCTCGGCGGACTTCATTAGGCAGCGATAGCCGGTCGCCAGCGAAAGGAACAGGTTGCAGACTCCGCGCAGGAGCGGTACCTTTGTGTACCAGCCGGTTCCGTTGGTCTCCCAGGTTTCGAGATAGATTTCACCGTCCGGCTTGCGCACCGCCATTGCGGAGGTGTATGGGCCGCGCATCATGACCCCTTCGATCAGGGCTTGCCCGCCGATCGAGGTCTTTTTGGTTGAACTGGATTGTTTAGACAAATCATCACCTTTTTCCGCCGTTCGGCAGGTATCTGGTCAGGGACTGCTTGAAAAATCGGGACAGCCGCTTTTTCTGCCAAAAGCGGCATCTGCTGTATCAAAGAATGCGCGGAGTACGCCAGATATTCCCGCGCTTTTTCCTTGCGGCCGCTCGTTTTTACCAAGCATCCACCATTTCTCTCGCTGCTTATTTTATCCCGCCGCCGCTGCAGCGGTGCAGCCCTCGAAAGGGCTGGCGAAGCGTTTATGCAAATGGGGCGGCTGGGGGACCGTCAGGGCGCTTTCCAGGAAAGGATGCAGGATCTATTATACGCCGAACCGCGCCGGCAAGTCAACCCTGCCCGACCGGCAGCCGGATGGTCACCCGGGTGCCGACCGTCTCCTTTGAGGTGATCTCGAGCGAGCCGCCATGCATCGAGACGATCTCGTCCGCCATCGCAAGACCGATCCCTGAGCCGCGCCGGGTCGCGTTCGCCTTGAAAAATTTTTCCTTGATCCGGGGAAGGTCGGCTTCCCGGATGCCGCATCCGGTGTCCGCCACCTCGATACAGGTCATCCCTTCCGACAACCTGGCCTGGATGGTGATGGTGTCCCCTTTGTCGGAATATTTCAGGGCATTGTCGATGATGTTGACAAACACCTGGCGCAGCCGGTTACGGTCGCCGTAAAAAGGAGCGATCAGGTCCGGTTCCTCATAGACAAGCTGTTTGCTTTCATGTTTTGCACGCTCTTCGTACATCATCACAGCATCCGAAAGCTCGGCGATCAGGTCGAGATTCTCCCGGATCAGCTGGATGCGGCCGCTCTGAAGCCGGCTGAAATCGAGCAGCTCCTCGACCATCTGCGTCAGGCGCTCGGTCTCCCCGTTGATGACCCGCATCCCCTTCCCGAGGGTTTCCCGGTCGATCTCCTCGTGCATGTCGTTCAGCGTTTCCGCCCAGCCCTTGATCGCGGTCAGCGGGGTGCGCAGTTCGTGTGAAACCGACGAGATAAAATCGTTTTTCATCCGTTCGTTGGCCGAAAGTTCCTCGGCCATATAGTTGATGGTATCACAGAGCTCGCCGATCTCGTCGTCGTTCTTTTTGTGCAGGCGTGCCCCGAAATCCCCCTGAGCGATCTTGCGAGCGGTTGCGCCGATCTCGCCTACTGGATTGACGATCGAGTTGATAAAATAGGAGCTGGAGAAGATCACGAAAAACAGGATCGCCACACACACAAGGGTGATAACGAGGATAAACAGGATGATCTGCTGGTCAATCCGGTCGAGTGAAACCGCGATCCGCATGGCCGCGAGCTGTTCCCCGACAACCGGGGAGATCACGGTAATGGCCATGATCTTCTCGCCGTTGACGACATCGACCATTTCGGCTGTGCCGCTGTTCGAGCGCAGCGCCTCAGTGAAATCGGGCATATAGACCTCATTGCCCGGTTCAAACCCACTCGACGTAAAGGTGACCTTGCCGTTGATGTCGATTGCCATCAGTTCCATCCGTTCGCGCTCCTGGAAGTTTTCGACCAGCGTGCGCACCTGCGAGGCAAAGACCGCAGAACTGTCCTCCGCATAGGAGGTGAGCTGGCTGGTGATCACGCTTGACTGTGCCAGAATCGTTGAACGCACCGAGCTGTAGTAAAATTCCCGGATGCCAAACGCAAAGATGACTTCCAGCGCGATCAGGATCACCAGAATGACCCCCAGATTGTTGAAAAGCCATCGTTTCGTGATCTTTTTGACAGCCATCGGGCGCACTCCTTTCTGTACAGCGGTGAGGCATCTTTTGTATGCGGCGGCTCCCTCGCCGCCAAATGCCCCCGAGCGTCAAAGCTGCGCGAGAATACGGAAAACAGAAACTGTTTTGGCTGGGATGGGGACGTTTTGCACTTGTAAAGCCGGCCCGGAACCAAGCTTACGCTGTCACTGGACCCACTTGTAGCCGAAGCCCCAGACGGTGAGCAGATGTTTGGGGCTGGATGGTTCATCTTCGAGCTTCATGCGCAGCCGCCGCACGTTGACATCCACAATTTTGATGTCCCCGAAGTACCCCTCGCCCCAGACCTTATCCAGAATCTCCTGCCGCCCCAGCGCGGTGTTGGGGTTGTGGAAAAAAAACTCAAGGATCTGGTATTCCACCTGGGTCAGCTCGATCGCCTTGCCGTTTTTGGTGAGGGTGCGGCTCTTGGTATTGAGTACAAACGGTCCGGAAGCCATCTCGCTGACCACCGGGGCCTGTGCCTTTTCCGCCGCCATCGTGACCCGGCGATGGATCGCATCGACCCGCGCGACCAGTTCGGACGGGGAGAACGGTTTGGTGACATAATCATCCGCGCCGATCATCAGGCCGTTGACCTTGTCCATCTCCTGGCTTTTGGCGGTGAGCATGATAATGCCGATCGACTGGTTTTTCTCCCGCATCCGGCGGCAGACCTCGAATCCGTCGATGCCCGGCATCATAACATCGAGTAGAGCAACATCGAAATAATACGGATTGCGATCGAAAACAAGCATTGCCTCTTCCCCACTGGGGACATCGACGACCTCATAACCCGAACGTTTGAGGTTGATAACTTCAAAATCGCGGATGACATCTTCGTCCTCAACGACCAGAATACGCTTCATAAACCGGAAAACCACCTTTCTGTTGGAAGATTGGGGGCCTGCTTTTTCAGACAACCCCTAGATGAGGGAAAACAGTTCGTCTTTCAGCACCTCAGCGGTAACGGCAAGTGTGCTGTTGGGCGTCTCCGGGACATACCCATAATAGCTGAATGCCCCGCGCGGCTCGCATAGCCGGATGTAGCTTTCGAGGAATTTGTCCTGATAATCCGAGGTGCTCACCACCCGGATCCGCGCCAGCTCCCCCGAAAGGGCTTCAAGCGGCCGGCGCAGGGTGTCGTTGTAGACAATAAAAATCCATTCACCGTTTTCAATCTGGTTGACCACCGTGACAGTATCGATCCACTCGGGCGGGAACTCGACCCGGTAACCCGCCTGCCGGTTAAATGCACCGGCGAATACCCGTTCCAGGGCGTCTTCGGAAAACCGGTGGAACTCGGTCAGATAAATCCGCTCGGATTCGTCGCTGACCCGGTCTTCATAACCGGGAAGGGGACGGGCGGTCGGGATTTCGACCACCGAATCGCCGTCCACATCCATGCAGACCGGCGCGGGCGGCTCCCCGGAGGAGACGGTGTTGGACCGGCGGGTCTGTTCATAGAGGGAAGGCCGGGATTCTTCGGTCACCGGGTCAGGGCCAGGCTGTTCCATCTCTTGAAAAATGACCGGGGTCAGGGAACCGGCTTCCATTGTGAAAACCTCGGTCACAAGTTCGTTTCCGGCAAGCAGCTCGTCGATGAAGATGCAGAGCCGGCCGTCTGTGGGGAACAGCCTGCCCGCGGCCGCCCCCGCAAACTGGACGATCGAGTCCGAAAGCGGCAGGTCATCTGTCACCCCGACGTTGTAGCCGATGTACGAAACCATCTTGATCCAGGAGGAGTTGGTGTTGTGGGTCAGCAGGAAAATGTCATCCAGGCCGTCGTTGTCAAGATCGCTGATGAGATAGCGGTTGAAGGACACATCCTCCGAATGGCTCAAAAGGCTGTTCAGATGGGGGCGGCTCCCTTTCAGGGTGTCGTAGGTGTAGACGCCGAGCGTCATCTTCTCCTCATCGGGGTTGCTCCAGCCGATCACAATATCCGGAGAGCTGCGGCCCGATATGTTGGCAAATGCGATGAAATCAATGTCCTTGTCCGCGCCCGCGATCTCACAGGGGGAGTACCACTGCCCGGATGGGTCGCGGTCCAGCAGGCAGGCGCGGGTATAGTCGTTCGAATCGGTCGCATAAAAGGCAATCGCTTCTTCGTCACCGTCCTGATCGAGGTCATAAAAGACAAACGCCGAGCGGTAGTCACCGCTTTTGGGGTATTTCAGAATCGGGTTCGCAGTGACCGCAGCGGCAGACAGCGCCTCCTCAATCTCCTTCTGCCCGGCGGTCAGGCGGGGTGGGCTCATCAGGTTTTCAAGCACCGGATCAAAGCCATTGCAGGAGGACAGGGTCAGACAGAGGGACAGTGCCGCCGCAATGCGCAGCAGTTTTTGGACCATCGGCCTTTCCTCCTTCCCCGAGCCGGTATGCTTTGTGTGCTGGCGGGCAAAAGCCTGCCGCTGGGAGCCATGTGTTTGTGTTTCAGTGCTTTATCTATAGTATGATACACCAGTTTGATTTTATAGCAAAACCACCGATCTGTCAATGTCGGGACAGTCCCCTTTTCCCGTGGTTACAGGCGGTTCTGGCGGTATATCTTGCGATCGGCCGCGGCATGTCCTATAATGGGGAGAAGGGAGGAAGGACGGATGAAAGAGCTTATAAAAGACAAAATCGAGGAGCTGCTGTCAAAGGAGTATGCCTGCAGCCGGGCGGAATTAAACGGAAAACAGACGGTCTATTCGGTGCACCCTGAGGAAGGGCAGCGCATCCTAAAACTGCTGGCATATCGGAACTGTGTGGTCATTTGTACCTCAAAAGACCTGCATAAAAAGGTCCGGGAACTCTTACAGGGCAAAAGCAGGGACGAAATGTTTGAGGTCCCGCTTTATAATGTCCGCTTTTTTGGGCTGGTCAAGCGTTTATTGGCATCTCTGGAAACGGATGCCGCTGCGGGCAGTCCTATTTCTTTTTGTGGAAATAGCCGCCTGCCAGACTGCCCAACAGGGCAATCACCCCAAAAAAGCACGCGTAGAAAACGGCTGAACTGTTGTAATAGAGGGGGATGCTCGGCAGGAACATCCCGCCGATCAGCAGGAAATACCACCAGACCAGCCCGTGACGGAACGCAAACACCACCGCGGTAAACAGGCAGATCAGCGGGATGAGCACCAGAAGGATCAGGATGAAACTGCCGGTATCCCGCCCCGCAAGCGGAAGCAGATAGAATGCCAGTGCAGTCACCCCGATATAGGGCAGCAGTTTTTTGAGGATTGGGTCTTCATTCAGCAAGGGGATTCCCTCCTTTTTCGATCATGGCGCGCAGCTCGTCTTCCCCGATTACCGGAATCCCCAATGCGTTCGCTTTGGTGAGCTTGCTGCCCGCCTCTTCCCCGGCTACCACATAGCCGGTCTTTTTGGATACGCTCCCGCTCACCTTGCCGCCCACTGCTTCGATCATCGCTTTGGCCTCGCTGCGGGAGAGGGTCGGCAGGGTGCCGGTCAGCACGAAGGTCTTTCCCGAAAGGGTGCCGGCAGCAGGGACGGTATCGCAGCGCATATTGAGTCCCAGCTCTTTCAGGCGTTCGATCAGCCGCCGGTTCTGTTCGAGCGCGAAGAAGTCCGCCACGCTCTGTGCCATGATCTCCCCATAGCCTTCGATACCGGCGATCTCCTCCGCTGTGGCGGACATCACCCCGTCCATCTCCCCGAACCGCTGCGCGAGAAGCTGCGCGGAACGCTGGCCGATCCCGCGGATGCCGAGCGCGAAGAGCAATCTGGAAAGGTCGCGGCTTTTGGAGGCTTCGAGGGCATTTACGAGGTTTTTGGCGCTCCGCTTTCCCATCCGCTCCAATTTTGCGAGCTGGCCTTCCTCCAGCGTGTAAAGGTCGGCAAAGGACTGCACTAATCCCGCGTCAAGAAGCTGGTGGACGATCGCCGGGCCAAGCCCATCCACATCCATGGCATCGCGGCTGGCAAAATGCACCAGATTGCGCGCCACCTGTGCAGGGCAGGCCATATTGACACACCGCAGGACCGCTTCCCCTTCCTCGCGTTCAGCGATACTGCCGCAGGAGGGGCAGATGGAGGGGATCTGGTAGGGCGGCGCCCCCTCCTGATGGTGCGCAACCGCCACCACTTCGGGGATGATGTCCCCCGCCTTGCGCACGATGATCCGGTCCCCGACAGCCACCCCTTTTTCGTTGATAAAATCCTGGTTGTGGAGAACCGCGCGGCTGACCGTTGTTCCAGCAAGGGTGATCGGCTCAAAAACCGCGGTAGGGGTGAGCGCACCGGTACGCCCGACCTGGATCAGGATGTCGCGCAGGGTGGTTTCCTTTTCTTCGGGCGGGTATTTGAACGCGACTGCCCAGCGCGGGAACTTCGAGGTTGCACCCAACAGTTCCCGGTCGGCGAAACTGTCCACCTTGATGACCGCGCCGTCAATGTCGAACGGGAACTGGTACCGCGCTTCTCCAATCCGCTCCACCTCGGCGATCGCAGATTCTATTTCGGAAAACCGCTTACAGGTCGGGATCACCTTGAATCCCTGTTCCTGTAAGAAATCGAGCGATTCCCTGTGCGCCGAAAGGTTTTTCCCTTCGACCTGTTGGATGTTGAATACGAAGATGTCCAGGCCGCGCTGGGCGGTGACCCGGCTGTCCTTCTGCCTGAGGGAGCCGGCTGCCGCATTGCGGGGATTCTTGAACGGCTCCTCTTCGTTCTCGAGCTGGCGGGCCACCACCCGGTCAAAGCTGGCGCGCGGCATATAGACCTCCCCGCGCACCTCGAGGAATGGCAGCGGCTCCCGCAGCGACATCGGGATCGAGCGGACGGTTTTTAAATTTTCCGAGACATCCTCCCCGGTGATCCCGTCCCCCCGGGTGGAACCGCGCACAAACTGCCCGTTTCGATATTCGAGCGAGACCGAAAGCCCGTCGATCTTGGGCTCCACTGTATAGACCGGGCACGCGACCGTTTCCCGTACCCGGGTATCAAACGCACGCAGCTCCTCCACGTCAAACACATCCTGAAGCGACCCCATCTGCACCTCGTGGCGCACCGGCGCAAAGGTGTTTAAAGCCGCGCCGCCCACCCGCCGGGTCGGGGAATTTTCAGCCGCAAGTGCGGGGAATTCCGCCTCCAGGTCGATCAGCTCGTGCAGAAGCCGGTCATAGTCATAGTCGGAAATGGTTGGGTTATCCAGAACATAATAGCTGTGGTTGTGGCGTTCGATGGTTTCGCGCAGCTCCTTCACCCGCTCCGCGGCGTCTTCTAATTTCATCCTGTTCTCCTTCCTGTCTGCATCCCTGTGCGCGCTGTGGACTGCCTGAACCGTCAAAGCCGATTCCTGGTCCTCAGGCAGGTTCCGGCACATCCGGACATGTAGATGTAGTATAGTATAACACTTCAAGCAGAAAAATCCAATCCGCAAATCTTGCACTTGGCAGATATTTATGCTAGGATTAGGGAAAGGCCGTTTCTAAATTTTAGAACCCGTATTCACAACCATTCGACACCGTCTGAGCGGGTCTTTTGCCGGCCTGCCGCGTTGAAAAATCTTGCAATACACAAAGTATTGTCTGCGTTTTTTCGCCTTGCAGGGCAGCAAAATCCCTCGCCCATCCGGCATCCTCTGATTATGAATACAGGTTCTTACTTTGAAAATAGAAAAAAGGAGATGCCGTTTTGAAAAAATTAGCGGTTTTACTTGCCCTGCTCACCCTGCTGACCGCGTGCAGCAGCACCGCAGCCCTTTCCGAATCCTCTGGACAGCCCCAGTCCTCCTCCGTACAGACAGCGCCGGATGGGGAAACCAATGGGAGCAGCATGTCTCAGGTGCTGTCCGCCGAATCCCCTTCGGACGGTGCGGGATTCCAGAGCGCAGTGGAAGAACAGATTATCGAAAAAATCAATGCCGAGCGCGCCCGGATCGGGCTGAATGAGCTGGTCTTTATGGAGGAACTTCAGGAAGGCGCACGCATCCGCAGCAAGGAGCTGTTTGACAGTGACACCTTTGCCCACCGCCGCCCGGATGACCGCAGCTGGTTTACGGTCCTTCAGGATGATGTGCCAGTCGCGTATGACAAGCTTGCGGGTGAAAACCTCTGTACCACCAGATATGACGACCCAAACTGCAATGATGCACTTTCCGCTGACTTCTGGTTCGATGAGTGGGTCGAGAGCCAGTCCCACTACGAGAACATGATCAAAGAGGGCTATACCCATGTTGGGGTCGGCGTTTATGTCGGGGAGCGCAACGGCTATACCCATGGCTATGCCTGCACCCTTTTCGCCAAAATGCCGGAATAGGAGCCTGCCAAAACCAGGGATGCTGATGGCACCGCGAGCGTATGAACGCTTGCGGTGCTTTTTTCCGCCCCGCATCCCTGTGCATTACCGAAACCGGCGCCCCAGTTCTTTTGCGTCTGGAAAAGAACTGGGCGTTGTGGTCTGGATAAATTTGTGATATAATGGTTACAAGCGGCCATTATATCACAATTATCTGTGGCCCCGGACAGCCGGCGGGGCGGGTACCCGCGGCCATCCGGACGTTCAAAGAAGAAAGGCCGGATAAAGGTTCCGGCAGGCGGCAGGAAGGAAAAGAGGGGGCTTGAGATGGAATGGGGGATGGCCTGCGGGCTGGGGTATCTGCTGGCGGTTAATCTGGCGGGGCTGCTCCTCTGCGGAGTGGACAAGCGCAGAGCGAAACGGAAACGCTGGCGGATTCCGGAGCGCAGTTTTTTTCTGACCGCGCTGCTTGGCGGCGGGCCGGGTGTCTGGGCAGGGATGTACCTGTTCCGCCATAAAACAAAACACTGGTATTTTGTGTGGGGCATACCGCTGATTACGTTGGCGGAGGCCGCTATACTGATATGGCTTTTCTGGAGACACTGAAGACAGGAGGAATGGAACATGGCAAAAAGAATCGGTATTTTGACGGCGGGCGGGGACTGCCCTGGGCTGAACGCGACCATCCGCGGGGTGGCGAAAGCAATGTACCAGAAGATGGACGATGTGCAGATGGTGGGGATTGTCGATGGGTATAAGGGCCTGATCGAAGGGGAATACCACGAGATGAAGCCATCCGATTTCTCCGGAATCCTCACCCAGGGCGGCACCATCCTCGGCACTGCGCGCACCCCCTATAAAAGCATGAAGGTTGTCGAGAACGAGGTGGACAAGGTTGCACAGATGAAGGAAAACTACAAGCGGATGAAGCTCGACTGCCTGCTTACGCTCGGGGGAAACGGCACTCACAAGACCGCCAACCTGCTCTCGCAGGAGGGAATGAACATTATCGGGCTTCCCAAGACGATTGACAACGACATCTGGGGCACCGATGTGACGTTTGGGTTCCACACTGCGGTGGATATCGGCACCGAGGTCGTTGACCGGATCCACACCACCGCCAGCAGCCACAAACGGGTCATGGTCATTGAGATCATGGGAAACAAGGCTGGGTGGCTCACCCTCTATACCGGGATTGCGGGCGGTGCGGACATCATCCTGATCCCGGAAATCCCCTATGACATAAAAAAAGTGATTAAGGCGGTGGAGCGGCGCGCCAATGATGGCAAGAGCTTTTCGATCATTGCGGTGGCAGAAGGAGCCTTCGACACTGCTGAGGCCAAAATGAAAAAGAAGGAGCGCTCCGAGCGGCGGGCAGCCGCAGGTGAGACCACCGCTACCAACCGGATTGCGCGCCAGATCGCTGAGGCGACCGGCTTTGATACCCGTGTGGTGGTGCCGGGGCACTACCTGCGCGGCGGTTCTCCCTCGTCTTATGACAGGGTTCTCGCTTCCCAGTTTGGCGTATATGCCGCCGAGCTGGTCAGCAAGAAGATATTCGGGGTCGCGGTCGCGGAGCAGAACAACCGGGTAATGCATAACAGCCTCTCCGATGTAGCGGGCAAGACCAAATTTGTCACCCCGGACGACCAGATGGTTTTTACTGCGCGGAGCCTTGGCATCTCGTTTGGGGACTAGGGCCTGCCTGAATCCCCGCACAGGCCGGGATTTTTGTACATCCCGGCCCGGATTTGGCATTGACATTTCACAAAAAAAGCGATATGATAAAATGCACGTGAAAATTAACAAGTGCTGTATAGGAGTCTTTTTCAGATGAAACTGTTCAACCGTATTCTTCAGATGGTCTGTTTGACGGTGATCCTTTCCACCGCCGTATCCGCTTATCTCGACCCCTCGGTCATGACCTATACCATCCAGGTGGTAGCAGGTGTCATTGTTGCAGTGGGTGCAGTCATCGGCATCTATTGGCGCAGGGCCAAGAAAAAGGTGCAGGACAAGCTGGGCATTGATGAAAATGCCAAAAAAGAAGTCGAAGAGGATGTTATCGCATTTACCGAAACTTCCGACGAAAAATAAGACGTATGCATCCAATCCATGGTTCTGCTGCTGGCAGTGCCATGGATTCCAGCGTGTGTACCTGGCGCAGGAGAGGGATTCCAGCGCCAGTTTTTTGTATCGCCGAACCATTTTAAATCGTCCGCAGGGTGTGGTATTTGGCCGCCCCTGATACGGCTGGGGGAAAGCCTATGATCGAATATACAACGGTCCGTTCGGACGCTTCGGACGAATTCACCGAACGGCGCTCCCGGTTCATCGGGTACATCCGGCCGGCGCGCACCGAAGAGGAAGCTGTGGCGTTCATCAATGAGAAAAAGTCTGCGCACTGGGATGCTGCCCACAACGTTTATGCCTATATCCTGCGGGAAGGGCAGACCCGGCGTTATTCGGATGACGGAGAGCCGCAGGGCACCGCCGGGATGCCGGTGCTCGATGTGCTGCAAAAGGAGGGGCTGACCGACATCGTAGTGGTGGTGACCCGTTATTTTGGCGGGATTCTGCTGGGCGCGGGCGGATTGGTACGCGCCTATTCGCATGGGGCAAAGCTCGCGGTCGATGCGGCGGAGCGGATGACAGTGAGCGAATGCACCGAGCTGGCGTTGGAATTCGGCTACGACCTTTATGGGAAAATCTCCTATATTTTGCCCAAATATCACGCCCGGACGACCTTTTCCGACTTTGGTGCAGTGGTACGGTTACAGATCCTGCTGCGGGACTGCGACCTCCCACCGTTTGAAAAGGAGCTTACCGAGCTGACTGCGGCGCAGGTGGTACCGCAGGCCATCGAAAAACGGTTTGCATGTATCGAAGGGTAAGCCGGTCGATTCCTGTCTTTTGCAAGAAATTTTTGCATAGGGCAGGAATTTTTCTTTTGGCGGAGTATAATATATTAGAGCGAAACCGGGAACCGGCCGAATGACAGCATTCAGGAAGGGTGGACAGCCATGACGATCCGAGAACAAACCGAACAGATGCAGGCGGAAAACCTCTCAAAATACGCCAGCCTTCCCCAAAATTCCCGCGGCCGGGAACGCCCGGTTGAGGACTGCCCAATCCGCACCGCCTATGCGCGCGACCGGGACCGGATTATCCATTGCAAGAGCTTCCGGAGGCTGATGCACAAAACACAGGTGTTCCTCTCGCCGGAAAGCGACCATTACCGCACCCGTCTGACCCATACGCTCGAGGTCAGCCAGATTGCCCGCACCATCGCATCTGCCCTGCGGCTCAACGAGGAGCTGACCGAGGCAATCGCGCTAGGGCATGACCTGGGGCATACCCCATTCGGGCACGCGGGGGAACGGGCACTCAAACATTGCTGTCCCTACGGCTTTTCTCATCCG
Organism: Anaerotruncus sp. G3(2012); assembly: GCF_000403395.2. Taxonomy (GTDB): domain Bacteria; phylum Bacillota; class Clostridia; order Oscillospirales; family Ruminococcaceae; genus Anaerotruncus. Next base: position 258,336 of record NZ_KE159675.1, read on the forward strand.
GTGCAGAGCGTGCGGGTGGTGGAGAAGCTGGAAAATGGCGGCGCAGGCTTGAACCTCACCTTTGAGGTGCGCAACGGGATCGGCTGCCACTCGTATTCCAACCCATCCGCCGAGGGGGCTGCTCTGACACTCGAAGGCAGGGTGGTCTACTATGCGGACAAGATCGCCTACCTCAACCATGACCTGGAAGATGCGATGCGCGCCCAGGTGCTTTCGGAGGAAGAGATCCCCTGGACGATCAAATACGACTTGGGGCGCACCAAATCCCAGCGGATCACCGCTCTGATCGAGTCGATTGTCCAAAACAGCGGCGAAGACATCCGAATGGACCCCACCACAGGTGCGGCTTTCAAGCAGTTTCACAAATTTATGTACGATGCGGTCTACACCAGTCCCGCCGCCAAAGGGGAAGAGGGAAAGGCACAGGCGGTTGTAGAACAGCTATATGCCTATTTTACGGCACATCCTAAGGAGCTTCCGCAGGAATACCAGCAGATTCTGAAGGATTCGGACGAGGCGCGTGCGGCATGTGACTATATCTCGGGCATGTCCGACCGGTATGCAGTCGCGATCTATGAACGGCTGTATGTGCCACAGCCCTGGAGCATCTGAGCGCCCCCCATAGGCCCCACCCCGGCAGGCAGGGAGCACTTTTCCATCTGATCTTGATCCAAAAGTTTCGTCCACCTTTTCAAAGGTGGCGGGGTCGAGGGGCAGTGAGACAGTGAAAGTTTGGTTCCAGCCCAAACTTTCAGGCGCGAGGCGCCTTCCTCGGGGCTTCTCGGGCCTTTGGTCCCGAAGCGCGGCATACGCCGCGACGCCCCTGCGGGCTGTCTTATGGGATAGGGGGCAGTGCCCCCTCCCCATAGGCCCCACCCCGGCAGGCAGGGAGCACTTTTCCATCTGATCTTGATTCAAAAGTTTCGTCCACCTTTTCAAAGGTGGCGGGGTCGAGGGGCAGAGCCCCCGGTCCACCGGAACGGTGCTTTTCCGGGTGAAGCGCTGTTCGAAGGGCAACCAACAGTTGAAAAGGAGGGCAGCCCTTGATTTCTGACCTGTTTTTGCAGGAGCTGAAAAACAACAGTGACATTGAACAAGTCGTCTCCTCTTATGTCAGACTTCGCCGGCGGGGGCGGATTTCCACCGGGCTCTGCCCGTTCCATTCCGAGAAATCCCCCTCGTTTACCGTCTATCCGGACAACCAGAGCTTTTTCTGTTTTGGCTGCGGCGCGGGAGGGGACATTATCACTTTCATCCGCCGGATCGAAAACCTTGAATATGTGGAGGCGGTCAAGTTTCTGGCGGAGCGGGCCGGGATGGCAATGCCCGAGGATGTCGGGGATGACCGGGCCGCCCGGCTGAAGGTTCGTGTCTTTGAGTTGAACCGCACACTCGCCCGTTATTATCACGACCTTCTGAAACAGCCATCCGGCAGGACGGGTCTGGACTATCTGCATGCGCGGGGGCTCTCCAACCAGACGATCATCCGGTTTGGACTGGGGTTCGCGCCCAACGGCTGGGACCTGACTGCCCGGTATCTGCGCGGCAAGGGGTTCACCGATGAGGAGATGGTCACAGCTGCGGTTGCCGCCCGGAACAGCCGGGGCGGGCTTTATGACCAGTTCCGAAACCGGGTGGTATTCCCGATCATCGACCTGCGCGGCAATGTGATCGGGTTTGGCGGACGGGTCATGGGGTCGGACAGCGGGCCGAAATACCTCAACTCGGGAGATACGCCGGTATTCAAAAAAAGCCGCAATTTGTTTGCGCTCAACTTCGCCAAGGCATCCAAGCGCAAGGGGCTTCTGCTCTGCGAGGGTTATATGGATGTGATTGCTGTGCATCAGGCGGGGTTTGACAACGCGGTTGCAACCCTTGGGACCGCTCTGACCGGCGAACAGGCGCGGCTGATCGCCCAATATACCGATCAGGTGACGATCGCCTATGATTCGGATGGTGCCGGGCAGACCGCGACCAGACGTGCGGTCGGGCTGCTCGCGGAAACCGGGGTCAAAATCCGGGTGCTGACGATGAGCGGCGCCAAGGACCCGGACGAGTATATCAAAACATTTGGGGCCGAGCGGTTCAGCCTGCTGATCGAAAACGCTTCCAATGCGACCGAATTCGAGATTGCCAAGCTGCGGCAGAGATACCCGGTTGAGACAGCGGATGGCAAGGTCAGCTTTCTGCGGGAATTTGTCAAGCTGATGACCGGGGTTTCCAACCCGATCGAGCGGGATGTCTACATCGCAAAGACAGCATCCGAGCTTGAGGTCGATAAAACCGCGATTACCACCCAGCTAAACTACGAGCTGAAACGCGCCGCCCGTAAGGGGAAACGGCGGGAGGCTTCCGAACTGAAGGTCTACAGCGAGGCCCGCGGGCCAACATACGGGGCGGTGGACCTCCAGCGGTCGCGCAACATCAAGTATGCGCTGGCCGAGGACAAGCTGCTCGCGATCCTGATGAAAAATCCTGACTATTACCGGCATATTGCCGGGCAAATACAGATCGGGGATTTTGTAACCGACCGCAACCGGGAGCTGGCACAGGTGCTTTTCGACCGGCTGGAAAACGGGCAGTCGGTTGAACTGACCATGCTTTCTGCGGTGCTCTCGATCGACCAGATGGGGATTGCCGCAGAACTGCTGAATTCGATTTCGGGCATGGCGTTTGACCCCGCGGATGCGGACGCGTACATCGAGACCATATTAAGCTACCGGGAACAGAAATCGCAGGACGAGGTCGCTGCCATGTCGGATGACGACCTGATGGCATACATCACCTCGCTTGCATCCAAAAAAAACAGGGGGACAAAAAACTGATGGGAGCACAGGAAAAGAAAGCATTACTCAAAGAGCTGATCGAAACCGGAAAGGCCAAGGGCAAGCTGACCACCAAGGAACTGAGCGACGCGCTCGAGGAGCTGGACTACGATGTTGAGCAGGTGGATAAGCTCTATGATATGTTCGAGCAGAACAACATCGAGATCGTGGAGGATATGATCACGCCGGTGGAAGAGGACTTCAAAAACATCGGCAAGGACACCGATCTGGACGTGGCGCTCGCCGCCGAAGGCATCAATATCGATGACCCGGTCAAGGTCTATCTGAAGGAGATCGGTCGGGTGCCACTGCTCTCTGCCGATGAGGAGATCAACCTCGCGGTCCGGATGGCAGAAGGGGATATCGAAGCCCGCAAACGCCTTTCGGAAGCCAACCTGCGTCTGGTGGTCAGTATTGCAAAACGGTATGTCGGCCGCGGGATGCAGTTCCTCGACCTGATTCAGGAGGGCAATCTGGGCCTGATTAAGGCGGTCGAGAAGTTTGACCACACCAAGGGCTTCAAATTTTCCACCTATGCGACCTGGTGGATCCGGCAGGCGATCACCCGCGCAATCGCGGACCAGGCGCGCACCATCCGTATCCCGGTGCATATGGTAGAGACGATCAACAAGGTCAAGAAGGTCAGTTCACAGCTCCTGCACAAAAACGGGCACGAGCCGTCCGCTGAGGAGATCGCTGCCGAACTGGATATGCCCGCTGACAAGGTGCGGGAGATCATGCGGGTGGCACAGGAGCCGGTCTCGCTCGAAACACCGATCGGTGAAGAGGAGGACAGCCATCTCGGAGATTTCATTGAGGATGTGGAAGCCCCCGCTCCTGCGGAGGCGGCTTCCCACACCCTTTTGAAGGAGCAGCTTTCCGAGGTGCTCCAGACCCTCACCCCGCGTGAGGAAAAGGTGCTCCGCCTGCGGTTTGGGCTGGAAGACGGGCGCAGCCGCACCCTGGAAGAGGTGGGCAAGGAGTTCAATGTTACCCGCGAACGTATCCGGCAGATCGAAGCGAAGGCGTTGCGCAAGCTGCGCCATCCCTCGCGGAGCAAACGCCTCAAGGACTTTCTGGACTGAGAGGCTTTGTTCCTTGTGCGCTACATAGCATTGTTCATAATTTCTAGTGGACTTTTTCGGTAAACTGCGCTATAATGATGCGCAGAAGCCAAAAGGCAAAGCGGCGGTTCACACTGCGGAGCCTTGCCGGCGATTCGATGAAAAACCACTCTCGCGGAAGCCTGCTGCGGCGGTGCCGCAGGCTTCCTTTTGCAGTTGCCGGTTCGCAACACAAAACCGCACCGCAAAAACCCCATTAGGAGGAACGGAAAAGGATGAACTATTTGAAAAAAACCGCTGCGTCGGCGATGGCATTGCTGCTGGCGGGCAGCCTGGGTGCATGCAGCATCGGCGGCGACACCAACTGGGTCGCGAAATTTGGCGATCAGACGGTCCCGGCTGGCGTCTACCTGATCCAGATGGTCGAGGGTTACTATGGCCTGCTGGATGAATCGGGGGTCGAGGATGATGCACTGCTGAAAACACAGTTCGACGGGCAGTCCGGATCGCAGAAGGTCTCGGACAACGCGCGGGCCGCGCTCAATGCATACATCGCGGTGGAAGAAAAGTTCGACGAGCTTGGCCTGACGCCGGAACCGCTTGCGTTTGAGGCGATCCCCCAGAACGCGGAGATGTACTGGCAGTATGTTGGGCAGGTCTATGAGCGCAACGGTGTTTCGATCGACTCGTATACCAAAACCCTCGAGAATACCACCAAAAAATCGCAGGTGTTCAACGCGATCTATGGGGAGGGCGGCAGCCAGGAGGTCCCTGAAAGCGAAATCCGCGCCAAATTTGAGACCGACTACGCCAAGATCATCGTGATCCCGCTGAGTTTCAGCGGTTCCGAGGACGAGGAAACCAAGAAAGAGGCCGACCAGAATACCCGTGATACGATCAACGGCTATAAGCAGCGCGCTGACGCAGGGGAGGATATGGAAGACCTGGTTTACGAAGCGCGCAAACAGGCGACCGGTGACGAAGACCTGGAAAAACCGGAGGCGGGCAGTTCGTACACCTTTGTGAACCGCAACAATTCCCAGTACGGCCAGCCGGTGACCGATGCGATTTTTGCCGCGGCAAACGGTGTGCCGACCGTATTTGAGGATGAAAACAGCATCTTCCTGTTCACCCGTTATGACATCACCGAAAATGAAAATGATTTCACCTCCCGCAAAGCGAGCATCCTCGCGGAGATGAAAGCCGAGGAGTTTGATGCGCTGATCGCCGAGTGGGCCATCGCACTTTCGGATGTCACCTATAACGAAGCAGCGTTCAAGCGTTATTCCGCAGAAAAGCTGAAGCTCTCTTAAAGCCTGTTCAGCATTAAAAGTTTTACTCAATTTTTTTCCCAAAAATTGCGGTTTCCAAAGGCAGAGCCTTTGGCCGCGCTCCGCAGGGCGCGGAACGCTTTAGGAGCGACCCGGCAGAGGCTGGGCCGCTCTTTCCTTTCCCCGGCTCTGGTCCATTCGGAGCTGCGCCGGCTGCGTATATGGCATATAAGAAAAAGAATATATATGTCAGTATCTGTTTTCATTGCTTGTGCAATCTCTTTTCAACATTAAACTTTATGTTAGTGGTATTGGGATAAGCTCCTGTTGGACAGAGGGCTTTTTTGTAAGTAAAAGCCCTCTAAAATAGCTCTCAGAGAAACGTCAAAGCCCCGGCTTTTGCCGGGGCTTTTCCATCATTCCTATTTTGAAATCGGACAAACTGCCGGGAATATCAGAGCACAGTTGCACCATAGCGCGCAGCCACCAATTCCAGCTCTTCCTTTTCGAGCGCGCAGGAGGTTGAAACAACCAAAGCCTTTCCGTGGTAGTGCAGGAGCGCATTTTCGAGCGCCTCGAGCGACTCGGACTCAAACGCTACCGGCATATCCACCATATGGGCGTTGAGCGAAAACTGGTAGCCATCATCCGGGGTATCCAGCCGGATGAGCACCGCGTCGCAGCTTTCATGCGAGACTTCGAGCAGTGCATCCGCCATATCCATCTCGCAGGTGATCGGCTCGGAGTATTCGAGACCGTTATCGAGATAGTATACGTCGCGCGCTGCCGCCAGGATTTCATAATCAACCGGCTTGATCCTGACTTTCTCTACATCGAAATTATCGACCATATGCCGCAAGGCAGCGATGTACTCGGGGTCGGTGCCGCAGCAGCCGCCGATGATCGACACACCGCGCCGCATGAGCCGCGCACAGCGGTCGCTGAACTGGATCGGGGTGAGCGGCGGGTTTCCCGAATTGGGCTTGGCGATCAGCGGGACTTTGGCATAGGGTGCGATCCGCTCGAAAAGCGAAACCATATCGTCCGGGCCTTCCGAACAGTTCAGCCCAAAGGCCGAGATTCCCATGTCCTGAAGAATCAGCATCGAGGCGAGGATGTCGTCCCCCCACATGGTGCGCCCCTCTCCGTTGGCCGTCATGCTCAGAAAGATCGGCAGACCGGTTTTACGGGCAGAGATCACCGCGGCCCGGCATTCGGACAGTGAGCTCATCGTCTCAATTACCAGCAGGTCCACTCCGGCCTCTGAGAGCGCCTGCGCCTGTTCATCATAGATTTCGAGCAGACGGGCAAAGGGGACCTCCCCGAACGGCTCGCACATCAACCCGGTGGTGGACATATCCCCAGCAAGCTTGGCCGAAGCCCGCCCGTCGAGCGCCTCCCGCGCGATTCCGACGATCTTCCGGTTGAGGGCGGACACCTGCCCCTCCAGGCCGTAAGCCGCGAGGCTGCCGGCATTGGCGAGAAATGTTGGGGCATAAACGATGTCACTGCCCGCGTCGGCGTAGCCGCAAACCACCTGGCGGATCACTTCCGGGTGCTCGCTCGCCCACTGTTCTACACAGACGCCGCTGGGCATTCCTGCTTTCATATACTGGGTGCCGGTTGCCCCATCAAGCAGCAGGGGCAGGCACAATCGGCCGTTTTCGTTCATAACAGTTTTCCTGTTCCTTTCTTTTATTTGCAACCGTCACATGGATTCCGGGACGGTTATTTTCAGGATGGTCAGCACGTTGCGCAGCACAGTCCGCACCGCCAGGCAGAGGTTCAGCCGGGCCTGCATCAGCGGTTCTGCTTCGCCCCGGATCCGGCACTTGTCATAGAATTTGTGGAAGAGGGTGGCGGCTTCGATCGCATATTTTGTGAGTTTGGCAGGGTCATAGCTGCGCGCTGTCTCGACGATCTCCTGTGGGAACCGTGCCAGGCAGCGGATCAGTTCGGTTTCAAACGGGCCGTCCATTGCATCCAGCTCGTCAGCGGTACACGCGCGCGGCGATACCCCTTCCTCCGCCAGTTTGCGCAGGATCGAACAGATCCGGGCGTGGGCATACTGCACATAATAGACCGGATTCTGGGCCGACTGCTCGATCGCGAGATCGAGGTCAAAATCGAAAGTTGAGTTCGGCTCACGCATGTTGAAATAGAACCGCGCCGCATCCACCGGGACCTCCTCGATCAGATCGGTGAGCGAAACCGCTTTTCCGGTGCGTTTGGACATCTTATACGGCTTTCCATCCTTCATCAGCCGGACAAGCTGCATCAATACGATGTCGAGTTTGGAGCCGTCCAGGCCGATCGCATCCATCGCACCTTTGAGACGCGCCACATGTCCATGGTGGTCCGCGCCCCAGACGTTGATGACCCGGTCGAACCCGCGCACCGCAAACTTATTGTAGTGGTAGGCGATGTCCGCTGCAAAATAGGTCGGGAAGCCGTTCGCCCGGACAAGCACTTCGTCCTTCTCTCCGCCGTTTTCGGTTGCTTTGTACCAGAGCGCACCTTCTTTTTCGTAGGTCATTCCCCGGTCGGAGAGCCGCTGGATCGCCTGGTCGATCGCGCCATTGTGCAGGGTGCTTTCAAGGAACCACACATCGTAAGCAATCCGGTAGGATTCCAGGTCCTGCCGCAGTTTTTCGATATTCTTGGGGAGCGCGTAGCCGATCAGCTCCCGCCTGCGGTCCGGGCCGTCCGCCTGCACCAGCCGGTTTCCGTGGAGGTCAGCGAACTCCTGCGCGCGGGCTTTGATATCGTCCCCGTGGTAACCGTCCTCGGGAAATTCCACTGCATCCTCTCCCTGGTAAATCTGAAGATAACGCGCCTCGAGCGACCTGCCGAATTTTTCAATCTGGTTGCCCGCGTCGTTCACATAGAATTCGCGGGTCACCTCGTAGCCCGCCCAGTCGAGCGCGGCAGCAAGGCAGTCGCCGATAGCGCCGCCGCGGGCATTGCCCATATGCATCGGGCCGGTGGGATTGGCCGAGACAAACTCGACCTGGACTTTTTCCCCGTTGCCGAAACTGGTACGGCCGTAGGCGTCTCCCTGCGCGAGCACCGAATGCACCGCCTCAGAGAACCAGCCCCGGCCGAGGAAGAAGTTGATAAAGCCGGGGCCCGCGATCTCGACCCGCTCGATCCCAGAGCCTTCGAGCACAAGGTTCTGGCAGATCGCCTCCGCAACCTTGCGGGGTGCACATCGGAAGGTGCGGGCGCAGACCATGGCGGCATTGGTGGCAAAATCCCCGTGGGAGGTGTCCGCAGGGATCTCTACGACAAATGCGGGCAGCTCCGCACAGGCGGAAAGCGTACCGGAAGCTGCCGCAGCATCCAGTGCGGCGCGTACCAGCGCGGTGATTGATTGTTTGATGTCGGATACCGGGTTGCTCATCATCTTTTACACATCCTAATTATTAAATTGCCAGCGGGCAGCGGGGGCTCTGCCCCTCGACCCCGCAATTTTTTGAAAAAAATTGAGTAAAACTTTAGGTTGAGAAAAAAGGAGGCCGCTCTTAGCTTGCTGGGGAGGGGCACACGGGGAGGGGCCGCTGACCCCTCGCCCGTGAGGCGCATCCTGCCCGAGCGTCGCGCCGCAGGCGCGCTTCGGGCCGAAGGCCCGAGAAGCGAAGGGCGTTGTTTTGGTCGGGAGGCCAAAACAACATGCGCCCGGTGACCCCTAGCCCGCAAGACAGCCCGCAGGGGCATCGCGGCGGATGCTGCGCTTCGGGCTGAAAGCCCGAGAAGCCTCGAGGAAGGCGCTTTGCGCCTGTCAGTTGGGTCTGGAACCAAACCGACGCTGTCCCACTGCCGCCGCACTACGAGCCGCAGCGAGTGTTTCGGAGCGCAACCGTTGCGAAGAAACGGCTCTTAGCGCCAAGATCGGCGTGCGGCCAACCGGCACAAAGCGCCGGCTCTTAGACCGGAGCAAAGAATCGAGTAAAACCTTGGATAAAAGCAAACTTGAGAAGGAAGCCCAGGGATTACTGGCCAACCGGCAGAACTGGCGCGCCCGCACTCTCCCGGACGTTGATAAACACTTCATTTTCGCTGGCGAGCGAGGTGTTCACATCGAGCGAATAGGAGAACTGGAGCTTGCCGCCATGGTCATCCAGATCGGAGAAGACCCGGTCGCCCGAGACACCGATGGTCATTGCACCATATCCTGTGTCATAGTGGCACTGGTGCCGGACCCCCCGCTCAATGATGAGCTGGCTCTTGGTGCTGCCCGAGCGGGAGAGGGTCACCCGCTGGGAACCTTCGACCCGGAGTACCGTATGGGTACCGTCAAAGCCGGTCATCTCGGATTCGTCATAGGCGATATAGTAATCCCCATTGCGCTTATAGTAGGAACCGGTTGTGACCAGCTCCACCTGATCCTGTTCCCCGTCCTGGCGGTAGATCCCTTTAATATCAATCAGTACATCTTTTTTCATCTTTATTGTTCCTTTATCTGTCGGTTAAAAGTTCGAGGCTGATCTGGTGGACCTTTCCGCTCACCCGTTCCCCAAGGAAGAGTTCAGCGGTTTCGGCGAACAGCTCGGGGGAGTCGCTCACATAAAAGCTGATGGTTCCGCCAGACCCGTCTGAAAGCAGGTCCTCCGCCGAGAGAAACTGCTGTGCCCAGCGTGCAACCTCTTTTCCTGCATCAACCAAGGTCACCCTGTAGCCGAGCACCCGGTTGATCGTTTCATAGAGGATCGGATAATGGGTGCACCCAAGGATCAGGGTGTCAACCTCTGCCTGTTGGATCGGCTGAAGATAGAGTTCGGCAACTTTGGCGGTCACCTCATTATCCGGCTGGATGAACCCGTTCTCCACCAGCGGGACAAAGAGCGGGCAGGCATTCCCGAATACATGCACCCCCGGATTGATCGAACGGATCGCCCGGCCGTAAGCACCCGACCGGACAGTCGCGGTGGTGCCGATCACCCCGACCCTGCCGGTGGCAGTAGCGGCGCAGGCGGCCTGCGCTGCGGGGAGCACGACGCCCGAATGGGGCACCCCGATCTTTGCTGACATCTCGGGGGTAAGCTGGGAACTGACCGTCCCGCAGGCAATGATAATCAGTTTGACGTCATGCCGCTTGAGAAAGGCGATATCCTGCATCGCGTACTGACGAATCGTCTCCCGGCTGCGGGTGCCGTAGGGGACCCGCCCGGTATCCCCGAAATAGATCAGGTTTTCCTGCGGGAGCAGGCGGCGCAGCTCCTTAACGGTCGTCAGACCGCCCAGTCCCGAATCAAAAACACCGATGGCTCTGTTATCCATATCCGCTACCTCACAATCCAGATTCCGGCAGGCCGGTCACTGTTCCGCTGCACGCGCGAGCGCAAGCTGGATCAGCCGGTCGATCAGTTCGGGATAGGGGATGCCTGCCGCGTCAAACAGCTTGGGATACATCGAAATCGCGGTGAAGCCGGGCAGGGTGTTGATCTCGTTGAGGACCACACCGCCATCTTCCTGCGCGAAAAAGTCGATCCGGGAAAGTCCGGTGCAGCCCATCGCGGCGAATGCGTCGCAGGCTGTCTGCCGGATGACCTTGCTGACCGGCTCCGGAATCCGCGCTGGGATATAAAGGTCGGTTGAATCGTCGAGGTATTTGCCCTCATAGTCGTAAAATTCGTGATGGGGCACGATCTCGCCGACCACCGAAGCAGTGCAGTCGCCATAGTTGCCGAGCACCGCGCATTCGACCTCTGCACCAGTGATCGCGGTTTCGACAACCGCTTTGCGGTCGTACCGGAACGCCTCTTGCAGTGCGGCCTTCAGTCCGGCCCGGTCCCTGGCTTTGCCCACTCCCACAGAGGAGCCGGTATTCGCCGGTTTGACGAACATCGGATAGCCCAGAGACTTCTGGAGCGCAGGTTCCATCTCTTCAAACCGTTCCATCATCGGGCGGGTCATCACTCTGTAAGGCGCGGTCCGGATGCCTGCCGCTTCGAGCAGGATGTGGGTGACCTCCTTGTCCATACAGGTCGCTGAGGCGAGCACGCCGCACCCCACATAAGGGATTCCTGCCAGTTGGAACAGGCCCTGTAAGGCGCCATCCTCGCTGTTTTCCCCATGGACCACCGGGAAAGCCACGTCAATCCGGACCGCTTCGGTCCGCCCGTCTGGGAGGATGCGCAGCAGTCCGCCGGTTGAGCGGTCGGGCGAAAGGACCGCGGGCGTGACATGGCCGCTCTGCTGCCACTGGTCGGGCTGGATCAGTGCGATGTCCCCGGTATACTCCAGCCAGCGCCCGTCTTTGGTGATGCCAAGCATCACCACATCATATTTCTCGCGCGGGATGTTTTGCAGAACCGAAGTTGCGGACATCAGCGAGACTTCGTATTCACTGGAAACTGAGCCGAACAGTACGGCTACCACTTTCTTTTTCAAATTCAAACAGAACCTCTCTTAAATCTCAAATTTATAATCGAAAATAGCGCAAAATAGGAGTTTAAAACCTGCGGCCAAAAGTGGCCTTACCTCACATCGCATGGCCAGCGGCTTTCAAGATTCCGGCTCCCTGCAATGATACAATCTATATTCTAGCACAACTGAGAATAGTACGCAAGACAAAGCCTGTGGACATCCCACCTTCGGTGTGATATAATAGTTGCAAAGCAGCTATTATACCAGAGCTATGGCCAGGATGATGCGCAGGCAGAGCCCGCTCCCGTCCCGATGGCCAATGATATCTATCACATCGCTTCACAATTGTGATATCATAACAAAATAGCTGGGATAACCCACAGGTAGACATCCACGGCTAACACATTGCAGGTGAAAAGCGGCACCCGGGCCGCGCAAGCGGGTCTGGGTGTACAAATGAAATAACAGACAGGATGGAAAAAATGCCAAATGATTGCAAATTCGCGGTACTGATCGACGCTGATAACATATCGGATAAATATATTAAAATTATCCTGGATGAAATATCAAAGGATGGGATCGCCACCTATAAACGGATTTACGGCGACTGGACCAAACCCGCGCTTTCCTCGTGGAAGTCGATCCTGCTCGACAACTCGATCCTTCCCATGCAGCAGTATAACTACACGACCGGCAAAAACTCAACCGATTCCGCACTGATTATCGACGCAATGGACATCCTCTATTCGGGGCAGGTGGATGGATTCTGCATCGTCTCTTCGGACAGCGATTTCACCCGTCTGGCCGCCCGGCTGCGGGAATCGGGGATGCAGGTGATCGGCATGGGGGAGCGCAAAACGCCCAAGTCGTTCATTTCGGCGTGCAACCGGTTTAAATATCTGGATATCCTCTTTGCCAGCGCGGAGGAGGAGAAGAAAAAGAACACCGAAAAGTCCGCAAAACCGGCGAAACCTGAAAAACTGGAAAAGAATGAGAAGCTGCCGGGGGGCAAGCCCGTCAAGAGTGCCCGGACTGCCGACAAGCCCCAGCCGCAGATGGGCAATCTGGAAACCCTCAAAGAGGCAATCCTGAGCATCTCGGAGGAAACCTCGGACGAGGATGGCTGGATCTTCATCGGCACGATCGGAAGCCTGTTGGTCAAGAGGTACCCTGATTTTGATGTCCGCAACTTTGGATTTTCCAAGCTGACCCCGTTCATCGAATCGCTCGACCTGTTCGACATCAAAAGCGTGCGCACCAACGACAACAGCGCAAAGCTGATCTATGTCCGTCCCAAATAACCCGTTTCACCCAATGTCCTGCTTTTGAAAAATGCAGGGCATTTTTTTGCCTTTTGGGGGATGGGCTCTGTGCAAAATATCCTTCTTTATGAAACGTATGCAGAAGCAGGACTTTGGATAGGAGGTTGCTTCTGGTTCGGGATGCGGAACCGCTTCCCTGCCTTTTTATGCAGGTTTGTGCAGGCTGAATGAAAAATCGACGGTTTTAGTAGAATTTTCTGCGGCAGGGGGCGTTGACCACGGCGCATTTGACGTGTTAAGATAGAATCAGCTACCGGAGCCTGGCCTGTTTCCCAAAGGCGCGCCGCCGATTATCCGTAAGGCGGCGGGAGGAGGGCAGGGGTCCGGAATCATCGGAAAGGGAAAACAAAATGGGAATGACGATTGGAATTGACATCGGCTCGACCACCGTAAAAATCGTGGTCATCAAGTCGGGCGATGTCGTCTATGAACAGTACGAACGGCATCTTTCGCAGGTGCGCCCCAAGACGCTCGAGCTGATCCGGATGGCAAAAGATGTGATCGGCGACCGGGAGTTTACGATTGCGCTCTCGGGTTCGGCGGGGCTGGGGCTCGCGAAAGCGGCGAACCTGCCGTTCATTCAGGAGGTGTTCGCGACCGGCGAGGTGGTCAAGACGATGGCGCCTGATACCGACACGGTGATCGAGCTGGGCGGGGAGGACGCCAAGATCATCTTTTTCACCGGCGGGCTGGAGGAGCGGATGAACGGCTCCTGCGCGGGCGGGACCGGCGCGTTCATCGACCAGATGGCCACCCTGCTCGACGTGACCCCTGAACAGCTCGACACCCTCGCGCTCGGCAGCGAGAAGGTTTACACGATCGCTTCTCGGTGCGGCGTGTTCGCCAAAAGCGACATCCAGCCGCTGCTCAACCAGGGCGCGCGGCACGAGGATATCGCAGCTTCGATCTTCCGCGCGGTGGTTGACCAGACGATCACCGGTCTGGCGCAGGGCCGCAGGATCGAAGGCAAGGTGCTCTTCCTCGGCGGGCCGCTCTATTTCTTCAAGGCGCTCCAGCGGGAATTTGTCCGGGCGCTCGGGCTTTCTTCCGAGGACGCGGTGTTTCCCGATATGGGCCGGTACGCGGTCGCGATGGGCAGCGCGCTCTACGCGGAAAAAGCCGGGAAGCTGCTCACCTATGAGGAGCTGGTCTCCCGGATCGAGGACAGCACCGACAGTGCACCGACCTCCCGCCGGCTGGAGCCGCTCTTTGAAAATGCAGATGACTATGCAGCCTTCTGCAACCGCCATGCGCGCGCTTCGGTCGACCAAGCAAGCCTCGACTCCTACGCCGGCGACGCCTATCTTGGCATTGACTGCGGCAGCACCACCACCAAGCTGGTGCTGATGAGCGCGGACGACCAGATTCTGTATGAATACTACGCCCCGAATAAGGGCAATCCGGTGCAGGTCATCAAGGAGCAGCTTTCGCAGCTGCTGCCCCGCTGTGCGGGCCGGGTGACGATCAGGGGCAGCGCGGCCACCGGATATGGCGAAGACCTGATTAAACACGCCTTTTCGGTCGACGCGGGGCTGGTCGAAACAATGGCCCATTTCAAGGCTGCCCGCCATTTCAACCCGCAGGTCGATTTTATCCTCGATATTGGCGGGCAGGACATCAAATGCTTCAAGGTGCGCAACAACTCGATCGACTCGATCATGCTCAACGAGGCGTGCTCTTCCGGCTGCGGCTCGTTCATCAGCACATTTGCACAGTCGATGGGCTATAATGTCGCTGAGTTCGCAAAGCTTGGCCTGTTCGCGAAATACCCGGTTGACCTCGGCTCCCGCTGCACCGTATTTATGAACTCGTCGGTCAAGCAGGCGCAGAAGGAGGGAGCGGTGGTCGAGGATATCTCGGCGGGGATCTCGATGTCGGTCGTCAAAAACGCGATTTACAAGGTGATCCGCGCCGCCTCCGCCAAGGAGCTGGGGGAGCACATTGTCGTACAGGGGGGGACCTTCCTCAATGACGCGGTGCTCCGCAGCTTTGAGGTCGAACTGGGCCGGAAGGTGATCCGCCCGCAGATCGCCGGCCTGATGGGCGCGTACGGCGCCGCCCTCTACGCCAAAGAGCTGGGACTGGAAAAGTCCGGGCTTATCCAGTTGGAGGAGCTGGGGCAGTTTGTACATACCTCCAAATCGACCGTCTGCGGCCTCTGCGGCAACCACTGCAACCTGACGGTCAATTCGTTCGGACGGGGAAAAAAGTTCATCAGCGGCAACCGGTGCGAACGCCCGCTCGGCAACCGTGACCCCGAACAGATTCCCGACCTCTACAAATACAAGCTGGATAAAGTGCGCGCGCTGATGAAGTCGGGCAGCGCGAAACGCGGGAAAATCGGGCTTCCGCTCGGGCTGAACATGTTCGAGAACCTTCCGTTCTGGCACGCCTTTTTCACCCATCTGGGGTTTGAGGTGGTGCTGTCCGACCTCTCGACCCGCAATACCTACATCAAGGGGCAGTTCTCGATTCCGTCGGATACCGTCTGCTATCCGGCCAAACTGGTGCATGGGCACATTGCCAACCTGCTCGAGAAGGGGGTCACGGACATCTTTTACCCCTGCCTGACCTATAATTTCGACGAGCACAAGGGCGACAACCATTTTAACTGTCCGGTCGTTGCCTACTACCCCGAGCTGCTCCGCGCCAATGTCGCCGAGCTTTCGGATGAGCGGGTCCGGTTCATCTATCCCCATGTGGGCATCCATCTGGGCAAAAAGATGGCTCCCCGGCTCTATTCCGAGCTGTGGAACTATTACCCAAGCCTGCGGCTGCGGGAGGTGCGCGAGGCGGTCAAGGAGGCCAACCTCGCCTATGCCAGGTGGATGCAGGAGATTCGGGACGAGGGCAGGCGCGCGATCGAATACGCCCGCAAAAACGGCAGGCGGATTGTCGTGCTCTCGGGCAGGCCGTACCACATCGACCCCGAGATCAACCACGGGATCGACCGGCTGATCTCCTCGTTTGGGATTGTGGTGGTCAGCGAGGACTGTGTCTGTGATCTGGTCGAGCCGGTCCGGGTGAACGTCCTCAACCAGTGGACCTACCACGCCCGGCTTTATAACGCCGCAAAATATGTCACCACCCAGCCGGACATGGAGCTGGTCCAGCTCGTCTCGTTCGGCTGCGGGATCGACGCGATCACCACCGACGAGGTGCGTGAAATCCTTGAGGAGGGCGGGAAACTTTATACCCAGCTCAAGATCGATGAGATCACCAACCTCGGCGCGGTCAAAATCCGCATCCGCAGCCTGCTGGAAGCGGTCGAAGAAAGGAGGCGCAGCTATGCCGCAGAATGAGGAACGGGTGGTATTCACCAGGGAGATGAAAAAGGACTATACAATCCTGGTGCCCACCATGCTGCCGATCCACTTCAAGCTGATGCTCAATATCCTGCGGGCATACGGCTACAAATGCGAGCTGCTCGAAAATACCGGCAAGCCGGTTGTGGACGCTGGTTTGCGCAGCGTCCACAACGACACCTGTTACCCGGCGCTGCTGGTGATCGGGCAGATGATCGACGCGCTCGAATCGGGGAAATATGACCTGAACAAGGTCGCGCTGATGATCTCCCAGACAGGCGGAGGCTGCCGGGCGTCCAACTACATCCATCTGCTGCGCAAGGCGCTCAAAAAAGCGGGGATGGGGCAGATTCCGGTGATCTCGCTTTCGGCAAGCGGGATGGAGCCAAACCCCGGCTTCAAGCTCACCCCCACGATGATCGACCGGATTTTCTACGCGATCCTTTACGGCGACCTGCTGATGCTGCTCGCCAACCAGTGCCGCCCATATGAGATCGAGCGGGGCGAATCCGACCGTCTGGTCGACCGCTGGTCGCGGCGTCTCACCGGGGAGATGAAGGGGCGTGGCCTGCTCAGTTACCATCAGGTCAAACAGAACTACCGCGCAATCCTGCGGGACTTTGCCGCGGTCCCCCGCCGCAAAGAGGAAAAGGTAAAAGTCGGGATCGTCGGGGAGATCTATGTCAAGTTCTCGCCGCTCGGCAACAACAACCTGGAAGAATTCCTGCTTCAGGAGGGCGCAGAACCGGTGGTGCCCGGCCTGCTGGATTTCTGCCTCTACTGCGTCTACAATATGCTGATGGACCATAAGCTGTATGGGCTGAATTCCCGGATCAAACAGGAAATCCTCGAGCGGTTTTACCATATGCTGGTCAAAAAACAGGCGGATGTGATCGACGCGATCCTGTCGGAAGGCAGCTTCCGGCCGGGCGGGTATTTCCCCCACACCGTCGACCTCACCCGCGGCTATATCAACCACGGCGTCAAGATGGGGGAAGGCTGGCTGCTCACCGCCGAAATGCTCGAACTGATCGAGCAGGGGGTCTGCAACATTGTCTGTACCCAGCCGTTCGGCTGCCTGCCCAACCACATCGTCGGCAAGGGGATGATGCGGGTCATCAAGGAGCGGCACCCCGAATCGAACATCGTGGCGGTCGATTATGACCCCGGCGCCACCCGGATCAATCAGGAAAACCGGATCAAGCTGATGCTGGCAAATGCGGTTTCGATTGCCGAGGAGAAAAAGCAAAAGCCGGAGCCTGTACGGCGGCGCCCGCGCTATGCCGACGAGTTCCCGCCCGAGGAGGAGACCAGCCGGATGGCTATGACCATCAAAATGTAGCGGCAGGCAGAGGGAAAAACAGAGTGTTGACAGCGGTTTGTCCGCTGTGCTATAGTGAAAACAGAAAAGAGCATCCGCGAATGATAGGGAAGAATTCGCGGATGCTTTTTCTGTTATCGCCTGTTTCCGCATCCGGCAGGGTGGGAAAGAGGGTTTGATACACAGGATAATGATACAGAAGAAAGGGTGTTGCAGGATGGCGAACCAGACCAGGCTCCGGGAGGTTGGGATTGACCTTGCGGTGGAATTTTTCGGGAGCATCTGTATTGCGGTGGGCATCTACAACTTTGCAGTCCATGCCGAATTCCCGATGACCGGTTTTTCAGGCGTTGCGATGATCGTCAACCGGCTGACCGGTTTCCCGATCGGCATTATGACCATCCTGCTCAACCTGCCGGTGGCGGCGGTCTGCTGCCGGCTGCTTGGGCGCGGCTTTTTCATCAAGTCGATCCGCTGCATGGTGATTTCCTCGGTGATGATCGACTATGCAGCCCCCCTCTTCCCCGCATTCCAGGGGGACCGGATGCTCGCCGCGATCTGTACCGGCGTGATCGCGGGGTTTGGCTATGCGATCATCTTCATGCGCGGTTCTTCGACCGGGGGCACCGATTTTATCGTGATGGCGGTCAAGGTGCTGCGCCCGCATATGTCCCTCGGAAAGATCGTCTTTCTGGCGGATGCAGGTGTCGTGCTTGCGGGAGGCATCCTCTTCCGGGATGTGGAAGGGATGGTTTACGGCATGATTATCAACTACCTGTTTGCGGTCGTGGTGGATAAGGTGGCCTATGGGATCGACTCGGGCAAACTGGCTTTGATCGTCACCGAGCATGGGCAGCAGGTGGTGCAGGAGATCGAATGCTGCTGCGGGCGCGGGGCAACCATCCTGAAAGCGTCAGGCGGGTATACCCGCCAGGACAAACAGGTGGTCATGTGCGCGTGCAGCAACAAACAGATGTATACGGTGCAAAAACAGGTCAAGGCAGCTGATGCCGATTCGTTTATCATCATCCTTGAGTCGAACGAGGTGCTCGGGGAGGGGTTCAAAGGCGCTTGACCGGGCAGCTTCAGGTGGGGAACCTATCTGACAACGTTGACCGTTTTGACCCCATAAAGCCGGAGGGACTCCAGCTCCGCGGGGCCGATCCGTTCACCGCCCATCACCACCGGGATTCCCGGCGGGCAGGGGGATGCTTCGGCAGCGGCAACCCGCCCCAGCGCCTGCCCCACCGGGACCTGTTCCTGCGGTGCAAACGCGGCCTCCCGCACCCCCATCACCCGCACAGGATGGGGCAGTACCGGTCTGACCGGGTCCGGGTTTCCTCTCGGCTTGATCCCTCTGACCGCGGCTTCCAGCCTTGCGAAATCTTCATCAGAATTCATCCCGTTCGCCAGAAAGACGCAGGCCGAGCCGCTGATGTATTCCGGTTCGATCCCATGTGCCCGTATGTAATCGCCGAAAGCCTGCTCCGGCCAGCCGAGCGCGCCAAACCCCAATGTGAGGCGGGCAGGATCGGTGACGCCCTGGGGCAGTGCAAACCCGTGTTGCTGCGCGAGGATACGCAGCGCATCCAGACGGGTGGTGGTCCGGGCGAACCCTTCCTTTGCCCCCTTCTGGGCATAACCGAGCGCCCGCTCGCAGGAGAGCATGATGGGATAGCTGGGGCTGGTCGACCCGAACATCGACATCATCCGTTTGGCATCGCCGGCGAACCGTTCTTCCCCGATTTGCAGCAGCGCCGCGCCGGTCATCGCGGGCATGGTCTTATGCAGGCTGTCCCCGCAGAGCGCCGCACCGCAGGCGATCGGGTGCAGGCAGCCGTACTGTTCAGGCAGGAACGGCAGATGGGCGCCGTGGGCATTGTCGGCCAGCAGCGGCACCCCATAATCCCGGCAGGCCTCCGCAATCCCTGTGAGGTCACTCATCACGCCGAAATAGTCGGGCGAGGTGAGGTAGACCGCGGCAGCATCCGGATGCGCCGCGAGCGCCTGCCCGACCGCTTCGGGGCTGTACCGCCCAAGGAACCAGTCCCCTGCATCCTGTTCGGGGTAGACCCACACCGGTTCCAGCCCGAGCAGGGCGCATGCATTGATCGCCGAACGGTGGATGTTCCGGCTGATGACCAGTTTACGCCCGGTCCCACACGCGAGCGCGAGCATGGTCTGGATGCAGAGGGTCGCACCGCCCGCACAGAGCAGGGTGCGCCGGGTCCCGTAAACCCTGGAAAATGCCTGTTCCAGCAGGTCGATCGGACCGTCCGCGTGAAACAGGCTGTCGCAGCCGTCCACCTCGGTCACATCCCATGGCAGAATCTCCGCGAATGCGCCGTCCCCGCGCCCCTTGTGGCCCGGCATATGGAACCAGGCGCGCCCCTTCGCAAGGTAACTGCCTACGGCTTCCTGCAGCGGCTTCATCCCCGTTTCAGCCTCCGTTTCAGCCCGCCCAGCTTTCCGTTCAGGGCGATTGCATGGCTGACCATCCTGGTTTTGAGCGGCTGGTAAAGATAGTCAAATTCCCCTGCCAGTTCGTCGAGCGTGCCGTTGAACCCCCGCTTAAACCGGTAAAGGCCGTACATATGCGCATTCTCGTCCAGATTGCCGCTGACCCCCTGGAAATCATAGACGGTGCATCCGGTCTCCACCGCCCATTGGATCATCTCCCACTGGATCAGATAGTTGGGCATCACATTGCGGTAGACGTTGTCCGACGCACCATAAACATAACAGGCTTTCCCCGCGTAGTTGGTCGTAATCGCGCCGCAGATCGGCTGATCCTGATAGAAGCCCATGTACATCCGTACATGCTCCCCCAAAGCATCGAGCATACGCTCAAAGTATGCTTTCGGACGGGTATTGAACCCGTCCCGTTCCCCGGTTGCCTGCATGATCCGCACAAATTCACCCAGATATTCTTTGCCGACCACCCGGATTTCCACCCCTTTTTTCATCGCTACCCGGCAGTTATAGCGGGTTTTCTGGGTCAGGTTGGCAAACAGCTCGTCCGCTGTGCGCCCGTTCAGGTAGAGCCGGTAGTTGAACCGCGCCTGAATCCCTTCAAACCCTTCCGGGCCGTAGTTCTGCCGGAAGCCCAGCCCCTTGGCAATCTCGATAAACCGGGTGTCGCCCATCGGGACATTGGGGTCGATCTTGAGCATATGCGCGTTGTGTTTGCGGGCAAGCTGGTCCGCGCCCGCTTTGAGGTCGGAGAGCACATCGCGGTCGTGCAGGTCGCAGACCGGGCCGCGGGGCGCATAGAGAAACGAGGTACCTATGAGCGGGATGCGCTGGATCAGCACCCCCATCGACCCGACGATCTTTCCCTGTGAATCCCGCGAGACAACCGCCTCGAATTCCCAGTTGTTTTTCACCTTCTGCCAGTTGATGCTCTGGGTAAACTCCCCGTTGGGATGGGAGCTGACAAATGTTTCATATTCGCCATACTGCTCGGGTTTTAAAATTTCCATTTTCCTTCTCCTAAAACTGCGGTTTTGTCCCTATAGTATATCACGAATTCAGGGAAACAACAATGCCGGCTTCAACCGGAAGGACGGTTCCCCTCTGTACCTGCCAGAAAGCAGCCTTCCTCGTGGGAACAGACCACGCCTACCGCCTGTAGATAAGCGTAAACGATGGTGGTGCCCACAAATTTCATGCCACGGCGTTTCAGGTCCCGGGAGATGGCGTCGGACAGCGGGGAGCAGCTTTCCCCAACCTCATGAACCACTTGTCCATCCGTCCAGTTCCAGAGATAATCCGAAAAGCTCCCGTATTCCTGCTGGATCGCCCGGAAAACCTTTGCATTGGCCACCGCGGCCCGGATTTTCAAACGGTTGCGGATGATGCCCGGATCCTGCCGGATTTCCTCCAGCTTTTCTTCCCCATAGGCGCAGACCTGCTCCAGGTCAAAGCCGTCGAACGCGCGCTGGAATGCCTCCTGCTTGTTCAGGACGCACTCCCACGAAAGCCCGGCCTGAAAGCATTCCAGGATCAGCATCTCAAAAAGTTTCTGGTCGTCGTGCACAGGGACGCCCCATATCTCGTCATGATAACGGATATACCGCTCGTTCTTCGGGTTCGCCCAGCTGCATCGTACCTTTCCATCCGGCCATTCCATCTCTGTTGCCCTCCTTCTGTCTTTCTCTTATTTTACTGGTTTCTCCCGTATCTGGCAAGGGTGTCTTTTTGTCCGCCCGGACACCCTTGCAGCTGAGATTTTCTGGAAGGGAATCTGGAAAACCTTTTTGGAAATTTCGCCAAAGGGCCGCTTGTCAAACCGGCTGGGAAGCCTTATAATAATACAGTAAGGGAAGATGCGCGGGTGAGCTGCCGGACAGAACCCGCAGTGAATAGGAGGTTTTGAGATGAAATTTATGGATGTGCAGGCAGTTGACGGGGTCATCCGGATGGCGAAGATCGCCAAGGGCGCGGATTATTTTGGTACGGACATCTCCGAGGATACCGCGTTTGCGCTGATGGACCGCTACCTTGAACTGGGCGGCAATACGATTGATACCGCGCGCATCTATGGCAAGGCCGGCCCGGAACCGGAAAGCCCTGCCTTGAGCGAAGGGGTTGTGGGGCGCTGGATGAAATCCCGCGGCAACCGCAGCAGCATCGTGCTTGTGACCAAGGGAGCGCACCCCGACCGGGCGGCGCTGACCAAAAGCCGCATCTGTAAAGAGGTGGTCGAGACCGAACTGTGCACCAGCCTTGAGCAGCTCGGTGTGGACCACGTTGACGTCTATTTCCTGCATCGGGATAACCCCGACATGCCGGCAGGCGAGATCATCGACCTGATGGACGAACAGGTACGGGCGGGAAAAATCCGCGCATTGGGGGTCTCGAACTGGACGGTCAGCCGGATCAACGAGGCGAATGCCTATGCCAAAGCCAACGGGCGCACGCCCATCACCATCTCCCAGATCCAATGGGGGCTGGCGTGGTCCGATCCCGCAGGCTGGAACGACCCGACGATCGTCTGCATGAACGATACCGAATACGCCGGCTACCTCGCCAATAAAATCCCGGTGATGGGGTTTGCTCCGCAGGGGGGCGGCTATTTCACCAAAATGCTCGCCGGGCAGCCGGTGCGCGAACGGTTCCGCCTGCGGTACGATAACCCGGTCAACCGCGCCCGGCTCGAACGGGTGAAGGAGGTCTGTGAAGCGACCGGGCAGTCAGCCGCAGCGATTGCGCTCGCATTTCTGACCTCCAATCCGGTGGAAAGTGCAGCGGTTATCGGCTGCTCCACTGTCGCACAGCTTGAGGACAGCATGTCCTCCTGCGACCTGACCCTGGATGCGGAAACGGTCTCCGCACTGCTCAGGTGATTAAGCCAGTCCCGGTCATCCAGCCGGTGATGCGGGACCGGCCGCGTCCCCGGTTCCGGGACTATCTGAAACGGTGGTGGATTCTCCTGCTGCTCCCGCTCTCCGCAGGGATGATCCTCCTCGCACGCTCCGACCCGGCCCTCACCGAATCGCTCTATTCCAGCAGGGTCTATCCTTGTTTTGCCCGGACGCTTGGCAGGCTTACCTCTCTGCTGCCATTCTCGCTGCTCGAGCTGCTGGTCTGTGCCGCGCTTGCGGCCTGTGTGGTGCTGATATTCTGGGCCCTGATACATAAATCCCGTGTACGGCGCGGCCTGCTGCAGCCGGAGGAACCGCTGGGCTGGGGTCTGTTGCTCGAGCGGGTCATAAAGCTGCTCTGCTGCCTTTTGTTTGCGTTTGTCCTGCTCTGCGGGCTGAACTACTACCGCCCTGAATTTGCCTCTTTCAGCGGGCTGGACGTGCGGGAGTCACCGTCGGACGAACTGGTTGCTCTTTGTACGGACCTTACCTTGCAGGCAAACGCGCTGCGGGAGCAGGTGCAGACAGATGAGAATGGGGTAATGCAGCTGCAAAACAGCAGCAGCCAGACAGCCAGGCAGGCCCGGGAAGCCTTCGGCCGCCTGGCGCTGGAATATGAGGTTCTGCCCGACCTGCCGATCACCCCAAAACCGGTATTGAACTCCTGGTGGATGTCGATGTTGCAGATTACCGGCATTTTTACGCCCTATACCTTTGAAGCCAATATCAACATTGCCGCACCCGATTACAACATCCCGGCGACCATGTGCCACGAACTGGCGCACTCCCGCGGATTCATGCGGGAGGACGAGGCCAATTTTATCGGGTATCTCGCCTGCCGGGAGAGTGATTCGGCTGAGTTCCAGTACAGCGGCACCATGCTCGCGCTTGTGCATTCGATCAACCGCCTGTACGATGCAGACTATGACGCGTTTCTGGAGGTCAATGCGCTTATGTCCGAGGGGGTGCGCCTCGACTTTGCCGACAACAACGCCTACTGGGCGCGTTATGAGGGCCCGGTTGCCGAGGTTTCCACAGCGGTGAACAATACCTATCTGCGGGTTAACAACCAGTCGGACGGGGTGCAGAGCTATGGCCGGATGGTCGACCTCCTGCTTGCAGACTACCGCGCACGGCAGGACACCGCGCCGCCCGATTCCCAGCCGCTTTAAAACAGACAGCATATGGGGCGTCCTTTTTGGGCGGCTTGTGTGCTGTTTTTTCTGTATGAAAGGGATCAAAAAACAGGTTCGGGGAACGGGCCCGGAAGCCCGGAAAAAGGGCCCGCCGGGTCGCACTGCAAATAGTGGATGAAAGCCAGGTCTCTTTTCCAGTTTTTTGTGTGGATATGGGCGGAGAAAAACCACAAAGTTTGGCAAATCACACTATTGATTCCCTGTAGCGGAAATGATACAATAGATAAAATTATCTGGTGAACACCGAGTTATGAGAGACTGGATGGGAGGAACTATGCTGAACACAAATGCAAGCGAGAAGTTTACCAAGGAAGGCCTGACCTTTGACGACGTCCTTTTGGTTCCGGCGCGCTCAGAGGTGGTCCCGGCGGACGTGGACATCTCTACAGACCTGGTGAAGGGGATTCGGCTGAATGCGCCGTTTCTGACCTCTGCCATGGATACGGTCACCACTTCCAAAATGGCGATTGCGATTGCGCGTGAAGGCGGAATCGGCATCATCCACAAGAATATGAGCATCGAACAGCAGGCGGACGAGATTGATACGGTCAAACGTTCGGAAAACGGCGTCATTGCGAACCCGTTTTTCCTCTCGCCCGATCATTTTGTCTATGATGCGGACGAGATTATGGGCAAATATAAGATTTCAGGTGTGCCGATCTGCGGCAAGGACGGCAAGCTGGTCGGCATCCTGACCAACCGTGACCTGCGTTTTCTGGAGGACTACAGCATCCCGATCAAAGAGGTCATGACCAAAGAGAATCTGGTGACTGCCCCGGTCGGTACCGACCTCAAGGGCGCACAGGAGATCCTGCGGAAACACAAGATTGAAAAGCTGCCGATCGTGGACGATGAATTCCGCCTGCGGGGCCTGATTACCATTAAGGATATCGAGAAGGCTGTCCGCTACCCGCATTCGGCGCGCGACGTCAGCGGCCGTCTGCTGGCGGGTGCGGCAATCGGCATTACCCGCGATTTTATGGACCGGGTGGACGAGCTGGTCAAAGCCAGCGCGGATGTTCTGGTGCTTGATTCTGCGCATGGGCACAATGTCATGATCTTCAACTGCCTCAAACAGATCAAGGCCAAGTATCCGAACGTTCCGGTCATAGCGGGCAATGTCGCCACCGCCCGCGCGACCGAAGACCTCATCAATGCGGGCGCGGATGCGATCAAGGTCGGCATTGGCCCCGGCTCGATCTGCACCACCCGTGTGGTCGCGGGGATCGGCGTGCCGCAGCTCACCGCAGTTTATGACGCTGCCTGTGTCGCCTCTAAATACGGCATCCCGATCATCGCGGATGGCGGCATCAAATATTCGGGCGATGTGGTCAAGGCGCTGGCAGCCGGTGCATCTACAGTCATGCTCGGTTCGCTGCTCGCCGGCTGCGAGGAAAGCCCCGGCGAAATTGAAATCTATCAGGGCCGGAGCTTCAAGGTTTATCGCGGTATGGGTTCGCTCGGCGCGATGGGCGAAGGCTCGAGCGACCGCTATTTCCAGGACCCCAACAGCAAGAAAAAGTTTGTCCCGGAAGGGGTTGAGGGGCGTGTCCCGTTCAAGGGGGCTGTCTCCGAAACAGTTTACCAGCTGGTCGGCGGCCTGCGCGCGGGCATGGGTTACACCGGCTGTGCAACTATCCCCGAGATGCACGAAAAGGCACAGTTTATCCGGATCACCGGGGCGGGGCTGAAAGAGAGCCACCCGCACGACATCTATATCACCAAAGAGGCCCCGAACTATTCCATCAACCCGTAACGCCTCATTCGAAATAACCGGGCTTGTTTCCTCTCTAATAAGGGGTCTTTTTCCTCCGCCTGCAAGCAGGGGGAAAAGGCCCCGGGTTCGTTTCCCGGCGGTCGGTCTGGCAGCGGAGTCCCACCCTCCGGCGCATAGTTTTCCGGGAACATCGGCTGAAGGGTTGGAGAAAAAACTGGTTCCCGAGGCAAGGAAAGTTTTTCAAAGAGACTGCATAATTCTATCTATGAACAGGGTATTTCAAAAGCGGCCGGACAGCGCTTTTGAGATCTGCACCAGGATAGAAGGATGCAGCCTTTTTTGTTTTCCCGGAGCCTGTGGACGGTCGGAATCCACATCTTTTTAACATATTGCACATAAATGAGGCTGAAAATGAAGATTTCTGAAGATTTTATTGGCAAAAGTGAATGAGTTTTTAATAAATAAGAGAAAAAATATGAACCCAGGGCCTGAAATGCTATAATTTTGATTGGAAAGACCATCCCAATTCTGTGAACAGACCGCCTTTTTTGTAGGCGGCTGGAAGATATGAAGGAGGAAAAACCATGAAAAAGACACGCAGAATTCTCGCGCTGTTGCTGGCGGCCATGCTGACCGTTTCGGCTGCGGGCTGCGGCAGTACATCGGCGCCGGCGAGCAGTGCCCCGGAATCCAGCGCGGCGCAGCCGTCCGAGCCTGCATCAGAATCGGAACCCGCACAGGAAGAAGTGCCGGAGGAGCCGGCGTATACCTCTCTGGACGATTTCGTCCTGTTTGACAAGGACGGACAGACCCTGCGCACCGGGCGTGACGCGACCGGCGAACAGGGCATCGTCTCCACCAGTAAATATGAGGCTTCCAAGATCGGACGCCAGATC
The DNA here is from genome assembly GCF_000403395.2 of Anaerotruncus sp. G3(2012). Classification (GTDB taxonomy): domain Bacteria; phylum Bacillota; class Clostridia; order Oscillospirales; family Ruminococcaceae; genus Anaerotruncus. The sequence goes on from NZ_KE159675.1 coordinate 284,988, forward strand.
ATCGAAGAGGGCGGCAACGCGATCGACGCGGCGGTTGCAGCAGCGTTTGCACTCGGCCTGGTTGAGCCGAACTCGTCCGGCATCGGTGGCGGCGGGTTTATGACCCTCTACCTCGCGGAGACCGGCGAAACCCAGTTTATTGATTTCCGTGAGTGCGCCCCGGCAGCAGCCACCCCGGATATGTGGGTGATGGGGGATGACGGTAAGGTTGTCGGCAACGAGATGATGGAGGGCGGCAAGTCGATCGGTGTTCCGGGAGAGGTTGCCGGTATGCTCTACATCCTCGAGAACTACGGCACCATGACCCGTCAGCAGGTGCTCCAGCCGACCATTGATCTGGCGCGCAAGGGCGTTACGGTTACCCCGACCCTCGCAAACGACATGATGGATTCGTTTGACAAGATGATGAAATATCCGGAATTCGGCGAAACCTTCCTGCGTGAGGACGGGCTGCCCTACGGCGTCGGTGAGATCTTCCAGAACCCGGATTACGCCAGCACCCTTGAGCTGATTGCGGAACAGGGCGCAGACGGTTTCTACAAAGGCCCGCTGGCCGAGGCGATCGTTGCCGCGAACAACAAGTATGACGGCCTGATGACCATGGAGGACCTCGCAAATTATCAGGTCAAGGTCACCGAGCCGGTCAAAGGCACCTACCGCGGCTATGAGATCCTCTCTTCCCCGCCGCCGTCCTCGGGTGGCACCATCGTGATCGAGATCCTCAACATCCTTGAGAATTTCGACCTTCCAGGCATGGAGCCGAACTCCGCAGAGGAGCTGCACCTCTTCTCCGAGGCGTTCAAACTGGCGTACGCCGACCGCGCAAAATACATGGGCGACCCGAAATATGTTGACGTCCCGCTCGCCGGCCTGATGAACAAGGAATATGCAAAAACCCTTGCGGCACAGATCGACGTTGAAAAAGCGGCTGAAACGGTAGAGGCAAACGATCCGTGGCCGTATGAGCATGTTGAGACCACCCACTACTCGATCGCGGACAAAGAAGGCAACATGGTTTCGGTCACCAAGACGGTCAACGGCATCTTCGGTTCCGGCGTCTGTGTCGATGGCTACGGATTCATGCTGAACAACGAGATGGGCGACTTTGACTTCGGTCCCGACAAGCCCAACTCGATTGCAGGCGGTAAAGTCCCGCTCTCTTCGATGAGCCCGACGGTTGTCCTCAAAGATGGAAAACCGGCGTTCGTGCTCGGCTCCCCGGGTGCTACCACCATCATCTCCACAGTCGCACAGGTCATCTCCAAGGTGATCGACCATGGCATGACCATGCAGGAGGCGGTCGACGCGCCCCGCATCAAGGGCTTCAAGGACAACAAGATCGACTACGAAACCCGCATTGACCAGGCGGTAATCGACAAGCTGGTTGAGATGGGCCACATCTGCAACCCGCTCGAGGAGTGGAACCGTTCGTTCGGTTCGGTCCAGGCGGTCCTGTACGGTGAGGACGGCGTGCTCCAGGGCGCTGCCGACCCGAGACGTGACGGCAAAGCACTGGGTTACTAATCACAAACCGCATCAGGCAGTTTCCATCGCTTTTGTGTGGATTAAGGGGGCTTTTCTTCTTTAAAAAGCCCCCTCCCCGAAAAAATACGGAACCGGCCCCTGCCAGCCTGCTGTGACCAAAGCGGGCAGGCGGGGCCATACGGACAGATACTACGGAGGTAGATGAAATGATGAGAAAGAAATTTGCAGCGCTGGGTCTGGCGCTGATGTTGACCGTATCTTTGACCGCCTGTGGCGGTGGTTCTTCCGCTCCGGCGAGCAGCGCAGCTCCTGCCGCGCCCGCCACATCCGAAGCAGCCGATGGTACAGCGGCTGGCGGTGAGGTAAAAGGTCTGGAAGGGCCGATTGCCGAGTCCCCGATTCTGCTGACCTCGGTCGGGCAGAGCGCGGATGTCGAGATGGTCAAGGTGATGATGGATAAGGGCGGACTTTCCCCCGAAACCAACAGCCTGGCGACCGAAGCCGACCTGGGCGATAGCAAGACCCTGGTGCTGGCGATCGGCGGTTCCTCCAAGGGATTGGGCGCGGCCGGTATCGACGCGAACCAGGAGCTGGAGCGGGTCAACAAGCTGATCGCTGCGGCAGATGAGAAGGGCATGACGATCATTGCACTGCACATCGGCGGGGAAGCCCGCCGCGGAGACCTCTCCGACAAGTTTGTACCCCCGAGCTTTGAAAAGGCCGATTACGCGATCGTGGTTGCGGACGGCAACAAGGACGGGCTGATGTCCGATCTGGCTTCCAAAGCCGGCATCCCGATGGACGAGGTTACGACGATGGCGGACGTTGTTGAGCCGCTCAAGGCTGCTTTCAAATAAGGTTTGAGGCGTAATCAGCCGGGACAGGGCATTACGTCTGGTTCCGGCTGATTTTCTTTGCCCGGATACCGTCCCTGGGTTCCCACAGAGACGGACGGAGGCATCAAAAAATGTGGAACGGCAGAGCCTGTTTTGGAATCTGGAGTTTGTTTCGTATCTGAATTTTGATTCGGTTTTCCGTCCCGTCCCCCGGGCAGGATGCTACCCGCGGGGATATTAACGAATACCGCGTCCCGGCGCAAGCCGAGAGACTCCTGGGAGGGTGCCTGTGTCCGGGACCCTCCACGCAAAAGACACGGAACAGCTTTTTACGGGCAGGTGGCCCATCCGCAAGGAGGTTTTTGCATGAGTATAGAGTTAATGATCTTTCTCGCCATGGTTGTGGTGTTTGCGGGCGGCTGCTTCCTGCTCAAGCTGCCGGTCAGTATTTCGATGGTGCTTTCCTCTGTGGTCGGCGCGCTGGTCGGCGGACAGGGGGTCCCGCTGCGGCATCTGGTGGAGGGAACCTTCTCCTATGTCGACACCATCCTCGTCATCGCAACCGCGATGATCTTTATGAAGGTGATCCAGGAGAGCGGCGCGCTCGATGCGCTCTCTGCCCTGATTATCGAGAAATTCCACAAAATCCCGGCGCTGCTTCTCTGCCTGATTATGCTGGTGATCATGTTCCCGGGCATGATTACCGGTTCCTCGACCGCGGCGGTTCTCACCGCAGGTTCGATCATGTCCCCGGTTCTGATCCTCATGGGCGTCCCGATGCTCGAAACCGCCTGCATCATTGCGATGGGCGGCATCCTCGGTATGATCGCCCCGCCGGTCAACATTCCGGCCATGATTATCGGCGGCGGTATCGATATCCCGTATGTCGGGTTTGAGATTCCGCTGGCAATCCTCACCTTCCCGCTCGCATTCCTGTTTGTACTGATGTTCGGCTATAAATACGCGAAGAAGATTTCCTATGAGGAGATCGCGCCCAAGCTCAACAACGAGCCGCGCGAAAAGTTCGGCTTCCGGGTTTATATCCCGATCTTTGCCGCAATCATCCTGATGGTGGTCAACAAGGCAGTTCCGCAGATTCCCGACCTGGGAATGCCGCTGGTCTTTCTGATCAGCGCGGTGATCGGCCTGTTCACCGGCTACAAAATCGACATCCTCAAGACCTGCAAAGAGGCGATCAACAGCGTCCTCCCTGTACTCGGTATCCTGATGGGCGTCGGCATGTTCATCCAGATCATGACCCTCACCGGTGTACGCGGCCTGATCGTTACCTCCTGCATCAGCCTGCCCAATCTGCTGCTCTATGTGGCGATGGCAATTTCGATCCCGCTGTTCGGCGCGGTTTCGTCCTACGGCGCGGCTTCGGTTCTGGGTGTCCCGTTCCTGATGGCATTCCTCGCTAAGGATCAGATCATCACTGCGGCGGCAATCTCGCTGATTGCTTCTCTGGGAGATATGATGCCCCCCACCGCGCTTGCAGGAATCTTTGCCGCGCAGGTGGTCGGCCTTAAGAAATATACCGACGTGCTCAAGCGGTGCATCGTTCCCGCGCTGATCCTGATTGCATGGGCGATCCTGATTATCGTATTCTCCCCGCAGATTGCGGCAATCCTTCCTTAACAGAATGGAGCTGAACTCTTTATGATTACATTGATTTATCGCGGGATCATCGCAATCGTGATGTCCTTTACCGTATGGAACCTGTACACCGAAAAAAAGATCGCGCTCCAGGCGAACGCGGCGATCGTTCTGATCCCGCTGCTGCTGCGCCTTCTGATGATTAAGTAAAGGAGGGGCAACGATGAATAAACAGATCATTACCGCATCGGTCTGCCTCCTGGCCTCGCTCACGATCGCTGGGATCACCGGCAAAAATTTCATGGATGTCAAGAAGCCGGATGAGCTGCGTCCCGGCCCGGGTGTGACCCAGACCAAGATGCTCAGCGACTATTTCCCGGATATCGCGGGCACCAATGCCGACAGCACCGTCTATGTGATGGAGGGGGAGCAGCCGGGCGGAAAGATGCTCGTTCTGGGCGGTACCCATGCGAATGAACCTTCGGGGTATCTCGCGGCGATTACCTTTGTGGAGTCGGGTAAAGTGGAGCAGGGGACTGTGTTTGTAATCCCCCGCACCTGTAACAGCGGCTTCACCCACAACGACCCGCAGGAAGGTTCCCCGCAGTACTACACGATCCAGACCAAGGGCGGTCCGCGCCAGTTCCGCTATGGCTCGCGTGCGGCCAACCCGCTCGACCAGTGGCCCGATCCGGACGTTTATGTCCATGCCGCATCGGGGCAGCGGCTCTCCGGCTCGGAGACCCGCAACATCAACCGAACCTATCCGGGCCGCCCGGACGGTACCCTGACCGAAAAGGCTTCCTACGCAATCAGGCAGCTGATCGACAACGAAGGGGTCAACCTGACCTTCGACCTGCACGAGGCATCCCCTGAATATCCGGTCATCAATGCGACGGTTGCCCATGAAACCGCAATGTCGATCGCATCCAATGGGATGTTCGAGCTTCAGATGGCGGGCATCGCAATGAGCCTCGAGCCTTCCCCGACCAACCTGCATGGCCTGACCCACCGCGAGCTGGGGGATTATACCGACACGCTCCCGCTTCTGATGGAGACCGCCAACGCATCGCAGGGCCGTCTGCGGGGAAAAACCAATGCAGACCTCGTGCTCACCGGAAAGGACAAATGCTATGTGAAGGCGCAGAAGCTCGGGTTCCTCTATGTCCCGTACGATGAAACCGGGCATCCGATTGAGGAGCGGGTCGGGCGTCACCTGCAAGGGGTCTATGAGTACTCCAAAGCGTACAGCGCCCAGTATCCGGACACCCCGATCGTTTACAGCGGGCTTCCCAGCTATCAGGAGCTGTTCCTGGATGCGGACCCGTCCGAGCTCGGCGGGACCCGCCTTGGACAATATCTAAACTAATTCCGCTTTTTTCTTTTTCTTCCTATAACCGCGGTAGGCCGTATCTGTAGCATGCAGAACGGCCTATCGCACTATTGCAAATCAGGGCTGCGGCACAGGTAAGGGTTGTATTCCGGCTGGGTTGTATGGTATGTTTATAATCAAATTGTCTGAGAAGCGGTTCACAGGTTTGGCAGGAGGCTTTTTCTCCTGTCCGTTTTTCGGCAATCCGTCCTCAAAAGCCGCTTTTCTGGCGGCGCCCGCGTCCGGACAGATGTTTTGCCGTATGCGCGCATCGCAGCCCTGCCCGTTGCTTCCGCTATTTTACGCCGATTGTAGGATGCTGGCCTGTACCGGTTGACCTATGTTCAGTGAAAAAACGGGGGGAAACAGCGCCTGCGGCATAGGCTCGGAAAGCCATTTTATTGGGAGGAGGCAGATCGGATGAACCTGCATTGGAACCGGCGCAAGTGTTTCTGCCTGCTGGCCGCAGCAGCAATTCTGACCACTCTGGCGGTTGTTCTGCACGCCGCACAGAAGCCGGTTTGCAAAAAACTCGCGGAAGGCACCCCTGCCGAAGCCCGACTGACCATTCTTGAAGGGGAGCGGCCAGGACCGGCACTCTTTGTGGTGGGCGGGGTGCATGGGGATGAAACCGCGGGCTGGACTGCGGCGGACCGTCTTGCCAAAGAGGCCCGGATCTTATCCGGGGCGCTGTATATCGTTTCCCCGGCTAATGCGTGGGGAGCTGCGCACAACAACCGCCTGACCGCTGAAAACCGCGACCTCAACCGGCTGTTTCCCGGCAGGCTGGACGGGGATGCGAGCGAACAGCTAGCAGCCGAGCTGTTTGCAGAGATCGAACAGGCAGCTCCGGAGGTGGTATTCGATCTGCATGAATCCCTGCCAAAGCGTGCCAACCGGGATGACCTCGGCAGTTCGATCATCTTTGATTCGATCGACGGGATCGAGGACCTGGTTTTGGGAATGCTGCTCGAGACCCAGTCGGGCAGCCTTTGCTCTGGGCCGTTCACCTGCTATACAGGCGCGCCGATCGGGAGTATCAACCGGGTGGTGAACGATGCGTTGGGCCTGCGGGTGCTGACCGTCGAAACCTTCCGGGGGGACGACCTCGAAAAACGGGTACAGGATCACCTGGATCTGATACATTACACGCTCAGATATTACGATATGGAATAGATAAACGGAGGAAAACAAAATGTATAGTCTGATCCTGCTGCTTTCCCTCCTCTTTTTCGGATGGCTCGTGGTGGAAAACCGGCTGGCGTGTCACTACCGGCAGCGGATTGCGCATGTGATCCACGTCAACGGCACCCGCGGGAAATCGAGCGTCACCCGCCTGATTGATGCCGGGCTTCGTGCGGGCGGGCTGCGGGTGTTCTGCAAAACCACCGGGACCGTCCCCATGACGATCGGGACTGACGGGATAGACCGCCCGATCCGGCGGTTCGGCTGTGCAAATATCCGGGAACAGCTTTCGATCCTGCGGCAGGCGGCACAATCCGGGGCAGAGGTGCTCGTGATCGAATGTATGGCAGTCGATCCGGCTTACCAGAAGGTCGCCCAACACCGGATGCTCTGCGCAGACATCGGTGTGATTACCAATGTGCGGCTGGATCACACGGATGTAATGGGGGAAACCTTGCCAGAGATCGCGGAGGCGCTCTCGAATACCGTACCGCTCGGCGGGGTCCTCTTCACCGCCGAGCAGGATCAGTTTCCGGTATTGGAAAGAGCGGCGCAACGGCTTGGGACTCGGGCTGTCAGCATCCGGCCGGATGCGCAGACCGGCAGCAGCCTTTCCGCAGTCGACTTCCCAGAAAATGTCGCGCTTGCGCTCGCGGTCTGTGAGCATCTGGGGGTATCAGAAGAGGATGCCTACGCGGGGATGGCAGTCTATAAGCGCGACCCGTATGCGCTCTCTTTCTACCGGTTGGAGAATGGTGGGCTTTTTGTCAATGGGTTGTCGATCAACGACCCGCAATCGACCCGGATGGTTTACGAATCCCTTGTCCAACCGCTCGGGCTTACGGAGAAGCGGGTAACCCTGCTGCTCAACAACCGGGGGGATCGAGTGGCCCGTACCATGCAGATGGCGGAATTGGCCGAAGCGGTTGCACCTGTGCGCATCTGGATGCTCGGGGCGAACAGCGGAATGCTGACGCGGAGGCTTCAAATGCGGATGGGAGAGGGTACACCTCCAATCAAGTGGTTCCAATCAGTTGACCAATTGGATTTTTCTATTATAAATCAACAAGATGTAATCTTTGCGGCGGGCAATATCGCCAAACAGGGAAAGGAATTGATCGAACGGATCAAACAGGAGGGGGAACCATATGTATTATGACATCATCGTGCTGGGGGTGGTGGTGAGCATCCTTTTTTCCGAACTGACCCGTCTTTCCCCGGCCGGACTGGTCGTACCGGGATATTTCGTCCTGAGCCTGCATTCCCCCATGCGGGCCGCCTATACCCTGTTGATCGCATTTCTCGCGCTTGGGGCGGAGAAGCTGCTGGGACGGGTGATGATCCTTTATGGGCGGCGGAGTTTCGCGGCGCTGATCCTGCTTTCGTTCCTGATCGACGGAGCGATCCAGGCGTCGGGCATCTGGGCGGGCAATCCCGGTATGATCGGCTGTCTGGTTGCGGGGATTCTCGCGCGTGAGCTGGAACGGCAGGGGATCGTCCGCTCACTCGGTGCACTGGGTGTTGTGACCGGCGTCCTCTCCCTGCTCCTGCTTGCGATGGGGCATCCGGTTTTCGGCACGCAGGGGGTGTGGAGATGAAACGGCGGCGGGAAGGGATTCTGCTCCTGCTGCTGACGGTTTTCCTGTTCGCCTGCGGACTGGGGATCGCACAGAATGGCAGACTGATCCCTGCGGAAAACCGGGCGGTCAAGCTGGCGGCAGCCGCGCGGATGCAGGCGTGCATGGACGCGGTCAAGGGCTATAAGTCGGAACGCGGCATCCCGCTGCACCCGGGCGACCTGCATCAGACCGGGATGCTCGGGGAAGAATTTAACGGAATGACCACCTCGCTGGGTGCGCTCGAGGCCAAACGCACCTCCGCCAACAGCGATATGGCGGCGCTGGCGGTCGAGCTGTTGCAGCAGGCCGGGATGCAGCCGGGCGACCGGGTCGGGCTGGGGCTTTCGGGATCGTTCCCGGCGCTCAATCTTGCGATGTTGAGTGCCTGCGCGGAACTGGGGCTGGACACGGTCTGCATCGCGTCGATTGGCAGTTCGACGCATGGGGCGAACAACCCGGGCCTGACCTTTCCCGAGATGCTTTCGCTGCTGATCTCGGATGGCCTGCTGCCCGACAGCCTGCACAGCGCGACCATCGGCGGCGACTACGACTGTGGCCGGGAGATGGATGGACAGCTTCGGGAGGCGGCGGTGGAGCGGCTGGAGCGGCGCGGGGTGGACCTCTGGCGGGAGCCGGATTACCAGAAAAACCTGCAAAAGCGGCTGGAAATTTACGGGGAGATCGCCTGTTATGTCAACGTCGGGGGAAACCTGATGTCACTCGGCAGACAGGAGGACAGTATCCGCACCCAGGGCCTGATTCCGCCCGAAGCACCGCTCCACCCGGTTGATGGGAACAGTGGTATGCTCGAGCTGTACCATGCGCAAGGGCTGCCAGTGATCCACCTGCTCAACCTCAAACGGCTCACCGCTGACTATGGGCTGGCGTTTGACCCGGTATCCCTGCCCGAGCCGGGAACCAGCGCGGTCTACTACCGGATTTCCTATCCCAGGCTGCCGGCGCTGCTGGCGGTTTTCTCCGCAGGGGCGGTCCTGATTTTCGAGCGGAAAAGGAGGCGTCATGATGGAACGTCTGCGCGCGGTTAAGATCAACCTGCGGGAACTGCTGATCGGCACCCTGCTGATGGGGTTGAGCCTGCTGCTGCCGATGGTGGTCCACGTGGATAATTTCGGCATCTACCCGATGCTTTTTTCGGCGCTCTCACATCAGGAAAAGACCGATGTGGTCTATGCGGCGCTCCGGCTGGTCGCCCTCAACAGCATCCGCAGCCTGCCGCACTATCTGGGGGCCTACCTGATCGGGGAATCCATGGATTTCGCCTACCGGGAAAAGACGATCCGGTGGCTGCGCCTGCTGATCGTCTGTGTCATGATCCCGCCGGTCTATTTTCTGATCGAGAAAATCTATCATATCCGCTACGACTTCGGGGGGCCTGCCATCCTGCTGATCGCCCTGTTGGTCATCCTGGAAAAGATCGACTTCAGCTTAATCAACATCTCTAAAAAGATGCTGATGCTGGTCATGCTGATCGCTTCGGTGCAGTTTCTTGATGTGATGCCCGCGCTGGAAGGGCTGCCGGTCGGGGGCGGGGAGGTCTCCACCGACATCAGGCGGATCGCATTTTTTCTCGAAGCGGACGGTTTTTTACAGTTTGAGGCCACGCTTCTCTTTTTCCTGCTGTTTGTGGGGGCGCTGCTCTTCTGCAAACTGATTATGGACGAAAACGACCTCAAGCTGCTCAGTGAGCTGAAGGAGCAGAATGAACGGATGCGCACCGAAAAATATATCCAGATGCTGGAGGAACGCACCCTACAGGAGCTGCGCAACCTTGTGCACGACCTGAAAACCCCGCTCACTGCGGCACAGGCACTGGTGGGCGTGGTAAAGATGAACCAGCTGCGCACCGACCCGCCGGATGCGCAGAGCTGCGAATATCTGACCCGGGTGGAGGCGTCGATGGAACACATGAGTGTGATGATCTCGGAAATCCTCTACGAGAACCGCCGGGCCAGTGTCACCACCCAGCGGCTGGTAACCGCGTTGCTCTCGCAGATTTCCAATACGCCCTATGGCAGGGTGGTCCGGGCGGAAAACGAGGTCCCGGAACTGCGCGTCTGGATCAATGAAGTGCGGATGCTGCGCGCGCTGGCAAACGTCCTGCAAAACGCCTACTGCGCGATGGACAAGGAGGAACAGCAGATCTTCCTGCGGGTCTCCGCCGGGCAGGACCGGGACGGTCAGCGCATGATCCAGTTCGATGTGATCGACAACGGCAGGGGGATGGATGCAGAGCTGCTGCACTATGTCTGGGCGGACGGGTTCAGTACCCGCGGCTCCAGCGGGCTGGGGCTGAACTTTGTCCAGCAGGTGGTACAGAATAACAACGGTACGGTAGAAATCAAAAGCACGCCGGGCGAAGGCACCGTCGTGACCATACAGCTTCCAGAAAGCGGGGTAGAAGGATGAACCAGCAGATCAAAATTTTATCAATCGACGATGAAGCGGAAATCCGCTATGCGCTCGGGGCGATCTTCGATTTTGAACACTGGAACGCGGTGATGGCCGCAGATGTGGAGGAAGGGCTGGCGCTCTTCCGGAAGCATCAGCCGGATATCGTGCTGATCGACTACCACCTGCCGCGGATCAACGGGATCGAGGGGGTGCGGATGCTCCGCAGGCTTTCCCCCACTGTGCCGATCCTCGTCTTTACCATCGACGAGAACCAGGAGGTCGCCAACCGGTTTTTGGAGGCGGGTGCGACCGACTTCGCGCTCAAACCGATCAAGGCCCCGGACCTGATCTCCCGCATCCGCCTGCACATCCGGCTGCTCGAGAGCCAGCAGAAGGTTCCCTCGCCCGAGAGCGAACAGCCGGTTCTGGCGAAGGGAATCCGCCGCACCACACTTGAGCTGATCCGTGACTATCTGAAGCAGAACCCGGAGTTTATCACTGCGGACAAGATCGCCGAAGGTACCGGCCTTGCCGACCAGACCACCTACCGGTATCTGCAATATATGGCGTCCGAGTCGATTGTCGAGGTGAACAGCACCTATGGCAAGGTCGGGCGTCCCAAACAGGGCTATCGGTTAAAATAACCTTTGCAGTGAGTAAGGGAAACCGGCTGAAAAGCCTGTAAATCGAAAACCGCCGCCGGTTGAGAAATCCGGCGGCGGCTGTTTATTCCAGGCGCTCCTGAAGCGCGAGGTAGAGCGGACGTGCATCCACTTTTGTACTGGAACGTCCAAAATATTTAAAATGGTACAGTTTGTAGAGATACGCAAGGAACTCCTGCGGAAGGTCGGGATGGCTGGTTACGAAAAACGCCAGAAGGGCGAAGAATTCCGGCGGACGTTTGACCATCCGTTTTCCCGTATAACCGGCGTGGAGGTTGGGCGCATCGGTGAACCGCAGCAGGCTTTCCCATTCGCTTTTTTGCAGCCTGTCCGGGTAAAGCCCGACCAATTGGTTATAAATCCGGAACGCTGCCTGCCGCGCGAGGAATTCCTCCTGCATGAGCTGTTTCTGGATCTGCTCGGAATCCCGCTGGGATTCAAGCAGCCGCACTAGCGGATGCATCCTGCCCATGCCGCCCGGCAGCGCCTGTGCGGGGGCGAGGCTGTATGCGGTGTAAAGCCCCACGCAGAGCAGCCGGGGCAGCAGATAGGCGGGGAGCTCCCGCTGGGTTTCGAGGAAATCGACCAGCATGGCGATAAACTGCGGGTCGTGCTGCATCCCTAAAAATACATCCGAGAAAAAATATTCCTGCCAGTAGCCGCGGGAGTCCCGCTTCTTGTGGTCCCCAAACATCTGCATGAACGTCTGAAGCGCAGCGCAGCTGCGGACCTGCTCCTCCTGCTTTGCCTGCACCTCACCAAAAATCCCGTCAAAATCAATCCCGGAGTCTGTATGCCGGGCAGCAGGCAGTACCGGGGCAGGCACATCAAACGCGCTGCCCGAGAAGGCCGGGAACCGGGGGCGCGGCTTTCGGGACGACGGATTGGAACCGCTGCCATATTTGGTGACCGCTTTGTTCATGGAACGGCTGATCTGACGCTGATCGGCTTGGGGCTGTCGGGTTTTGGCACGCTCGAGCGCCCACTGATAGGCACCATAGAGCGCCTGGAACCCCTCGGGGTCGGTCTCAGGATGGTGCAGTTTGGATTGGGCCGCATACGCACGCTTGATCGCGCGCGTATCATAGGTCGGCTCGATGCCGAGAATCTCCCAGTTGCTCATCCATCAGTCCTCCTCGTCCTCGTCAAACGGTTCATAGTCGCGACCGGGAAAAACCTGATGATCAAACAGATACCGTTCAACCGAGTCAAAGAACCGGTTGGCCTGTTCCCGCGCATGATGGATCAGGCTGGGGGACTGGCTGTCGAGCGCGCGCTGGAAATAGGCGAGATACGCCCCTACCCGCTCGCGCAGCTCGCTGCCCGCCTCGGAAAACAGGCGCTCCCCCCGGGCGACGACCAGCCGGTTTTCCTCCCGGTCCATCGGGTGGATTTTCAGTTTTTGCAGCTCGGACAGCCGCTTTTGCAGTTCCTTCTCTGAAAGCCGGGTGTTCTCCCCAAGGATTACCTTGCTTTTGTGGACCCCATTGGTTTTGTTATGTACATCGACCTCCAGAATCCCGTTGATATCGTACGAAAACCGCACCTGCACACTCTCCTGTCCTCTGGGGGCAGGCGGGACCTCAACCTCAAGCTCACCGAGCTTGAGGTTGGCCTCGGTATAGTAAGCCTCCCCCTGGTAGACCCGCACAGTGATTGCCTTCTGGTTGTCGCTCAGCGTGTAGAACGAGTGCTCCACACTGGTGGGCAGAACGCTGTTGCGCTCGATCATCGGGGACATATGCGGCCGGGTGTCCTTTTCGTCGTTGTAGCTGGCAATCCCAAGGGTGAACGGGCAGACATCGGTCATCATGATGTCACGGATTTCCCCATCCTGCGCCTTGATCCCGGCGTAGACCCCAACTCCCTGCGCAACGATCGTATCGGGCGAGCCGAGTTCCGCCGGTTCGATGCCGAGGATATGGGAGAGATAGGCGCGCACCACCGGCATCCTGCACGAGCCTCCCACCAGCAGAACCTCGTCGATCTCGCGGATCGAGCGGCCGCTGTCGGAAAGCGCGCGGGCAATCACCTTGTTCATCCGCTGGAAGAGCGGCGCGGCGATCCGCACAAGCAGCTCCCGGGTGAGGAGCAGGGAATGCTTCTGCTCCTGCTCCTCCTGGAACAGCAGCACCTGCGGCTGTTCGGTGAGCGCCTGCTTGCAAAGTTCCGCCTGTTTGAGCAGTGCTGCCTGCCTGACAGACGGGAGCAGGTCAAAGGCGATCCCGTTTTCCTGGCAGAAATAGCGGGCGATGGCCTGGTCGAAGTCATTTCCGCCGAGGTGGTTGTCCCCGGCGACCGCTGAAATTTCGATCACATTGTCAAAACAGTCGACCACCGAAACGTCAAGGGTGCCGCCGCCGAAGTCGAAGACCAGGAAACTCTGGTCTTTTTCGGTATTGTTCAAACGGCTCGCCAATGCTGCCGCCGAAGGTTCATTGATGAGACGTTCGGCGTGCAGGCCGGCCAGACGCGCGGCGGCCTTGGTGGCGAACCGCTGGTTGTCGTTGAAATAGGCCGGGACGCTGATGACCGCTTCGGTGACTGGTTCCCCCAGATAGGCCTGTGCATCCTCTTTCAGGCGGCGCAGTACAAACGAGGAAAGCTCCTCGGGGCTGAACTGCTGCCCGCCGAGATTCTGTTTCCGGGAAGTCCCCATCAGACGTTTGAACGAAGCAGCGCTCCGCTCAGGATGGGAGATCAGCCGCTCTTTCGCGACGTTCCCCACGAGGATGGAACCGTCCTCATCCACGCTGACGACGCTCGGTGTCAGGAACCCGCCGAGTGAATTGGGGATCAAAACGCTTTTGCCGTCCTTCCAGACGGAGACAAGACTGTTGGTTGTGCCGAGATCAATTCCGATAATTGCCATATTTCTCACCTGATTTATCTTTTGAAGTTCGAAAAGACTTTTCTTCTCATTATAGCAACTTCCCTCTGTCAAAACAAGATGGCAGAACAGGAACTGGCGTGGAAACATCCGGATTTCAGAGGAATGTCTCCGGCTTGCTGCAAGGAAGGCGCTTTGGGGCTATGGATGCCCGGCAAACGGAAAATAGGCCCCGGAAAGACGGAGCCTATTTGTGATATTTCGCGTTGGCATTGATGGAAAGCGCCCGGTAGAGCTGCTCCAGGAGCATGACCCGCGCGAGCTGATGCGGGAAGGTCATGGGAGACATCGAAAGGCGCAGGGAAGCGGACGCTTTGACCCGCTCGGAAAGCCCATAGGAACCGCCGATCACCAAGGCGAAGGTGGAAACCCCATCGACCGCTGTTTTTTGCAGATACGCCGCCAGCCGTTCAGATGACATCATCTTCCCCTCGATGCACATGGCGACCGTACACGCGCCCTTCGGGAGTTTGGCGAGGATGCGTTCCCCTTCCTTTTCCACGCATTCGGCGATCTGGGCGGGGGAGGGATGGTCGGGCAGACGGTACTCCTCCACCTCAACGACCGAGACGCTGCTCCACATCCCCAGACGTTTGCAGTATTCGGCGCAGCCCTCCCGCATCCAGGCGTCTTTGAGTTTCCCGACCGCGATGATCTGTAGGGAAATCACAGTACCACCATTTCGGACGGGCCGGAACGCGACGCGACCTGCAACAGATAATCCCGGCCTTCCTGCATACCGCTCATCGAGAGGGAACACTGCGCGGTCTGGTAGGCCAGTTCGGGAAGATTGTTGTTTTGTGAGAGATGCCCCAAAACCAGACGGGTGGTCCCGGTGCGCACCAAGCGGGACAGTTCGCCAGAACAGTCCTCATTTGAAAGGTGCCCGATGTTCGAGGCGATCCTTTTTTTGAGCTGATACGGATAGTCGGAGACGCTTAACATCCGCTGGTCGTAATTGGATTCGATCAGAACGAGATCGCTCCCGGTGAGACGTTCCCGCACAGGATCGCTTATGTAGCCAAGATCGGTCGCGACGGTCAGCCTGCGGCCGTCAGGGGTGGAGATCCGGTAGCCCAGGCTGTGCACGCTGTCATGCGGGGTATCAAAACTCTCGATCTCGAGGGCACCCACCTGAAATCGTGCACCATCCTCAACCGCAAAAAGCGGCTGCTCCGGGGAGAAGATGTTATCCCAACAGAGCCGGTCGAGCACTTCACGTGCCGCGTAAACCGGGACTTTTATTTTTTTTAGAAACACCCGCAGGCCGCTCACATGGTCGGTGTGCTCATGGGTGATGAGGATCGCCTGGATAGACTTCGGGTCGATCCCGCGCGCATCCATCGCGCTCATAAGCTGTTTGCAGGAGCGTCCTGCATCGACCAGCAGGGCGGTATCCGATCCGCTGATATAGGTGCTGTTGCCGTTTGAACCGCTGAACAGCGTACAAAACCGCGCCATCTCAAAGCACCGCTTTCAGCACGTGGTCGGGGATCACCACTTTCCGGATGTTTGCCCCGAGTGCACTCAGCTTGCCGACAATATCCTCATAGCCGCGCTCAACATGTTCGATGTTCTCGATCTCGGTGACCCCTTTGGCGGCCATTGCGGCGATCAGTACGGCCGCGCCCGCCCGGAGATCGACCGCGCGTACCGGTGCGCCGGTGAGGCCGGCAGTCCCTTCCACAACGGCAACCTTTCCATCCACCTGGATCATCGCGCCCATCCGGCGCAGTTCATCCACATACCGGAAACGGTTGTCCCAGACCCCTTCGGTCACAATGCTTGTACCATGCGCAAGCGAGAGCAAAGCGGTCATCTGGGGCTGCATATCGGTGGGAAACCCGGGATGCGGCATGGTTTTGACATTGACCTTGTTCAGCGCGCCTTCGCGGATCACGCGGATCGAATCATCGTATTCGATCACTGTCGCCCCCGCCTTTTCCAGCTTTTGGCTGATCGCTTCGAGATGTTTGGGGATCACGTTTTTCACCAGCACGTCCCCACCGGTGGCTGCCGCCGCGACCATATAGGTCCCAGCCTCGATCTGGTCGGGGATGATCGGATAGGTGGTTCCATGCAGGATGTCTACCCCATGGATTTTAATGACGTCGGTGCCGGCGCCGCGGATATCCGCACCCATCGAATTGAGGCAGTTCGCCAGATCGACAATGTGCGGTTCCTTGGCGCAGTTCTCGAGCACAGTGATCCCCTTCGCCTTGACCGCCGCGAGCATGACGTTGATGGTGGCCCCAACCGAAACCACATCGAAATAGATGTGCCCGCCGAGCAGCAGGTCGGCCTGGGTGTTGATCATGCCGCTGTCGATCGAAACCTTTGCCCCCAGCGATTCAAACCCCTTCATATGCTGGTCGATCGGGCGCACACCGAAGTTGCAGCCGCCCGGCATCGAGACGCTTGCGCGGTTGCACCGGCCGAGCAGCGCACCAAGCAGATAGTAAGAAGCGCGCATATACCGCGCCAGCTCGTAAGGGACGACCGGCTCACCGATATAGGTGGTGTCGATCTCGACAGTGGTGCGGTCGAGCACCCGCACCTGTGCGCCCAACGAGCGCAGGATTTTGAAAAGGACAGAAATATCGCTGATATTGGGAATATTTTCAATGACGCATTTGCCCTGCGCCAGAACAGTGGCCGGAATGATCGCAACAGCAGCATTTTTTGCGCCGCTAATGATGACCTCGCCTTTCAGACGGGTCCCGCCTTCAACAACATATTTTTCCAAGTTTATGAAACCTCCAATATTTTACCTCACATAATACCGAGGCAAAACCAGAATCCGCAGCCGCGGGCAGCAGCCGCACTTTACGGATTCCGGGTGATGTTAATGTGAAATCGAAATCAGGGCAGGAAAAAGCCGTTGGAACAGCTTTCCAGACAACTTGAAATACGGTGCCAGACATCAGAAACAGCAGATGTGACTGTTCTGCCGCGCACCATGTGGGAAACAAACAGCAGTTTTTCTCTGTATCTATTATAACACCAACTCAGCCGAATTAAAAGGGAATTTTTTGTCTTTTTCCATGAAAATATAGGAGGAATTTTTTCCAAAGCAGGCCTTAAAACGGCTAGCAGCCAGTTTTGAAGCGCTTTTTGCGCTAAACCGCAGACATGGGTTCCCTGAATTTTACAAAATGCTGTTTCACCAGCCCAAATGCCCGGTTTCCGAGCCGGAACATCCGGTTTGGAATCTGGATATCCGTTATCAAAAAGCATCCCCCACCGGGGACCTTCCGATGGGGGATAAACGCTCTTATTTTTGCCCGTAGAGGTAGGGCGCCGCATTGACCGGCGTACCGCCGATCAGGATTTCGAAGTGCAGATGAGGTCCGCTGCTGTTTCCGGTGCTTCCGATCAGACCGATCTGCTGGCCCTTCTGGACCTGCTGACCGGGCACGACGTCGATCCGGCTCATATGGGCGTATAGGGTCTGCACGCCGCCGCCATGGTCGATACGAACGTGGAAGCCGTAACCGTAGTACCTCTGGCGGACAACCACGACGGTACCTGCTTGGGAGGCCAGAACCGGAGAGCCGTAGCAGCCGCTCCAGGTGAGGTCGGAGCCGGTATGGCCGTAATATCCGCCGTAGCCGGTGCCGATGCGGGCGACCACGGTCGGCCAGCCCCAGGTGCCGGCGGGCGTCGGTTTGTCGGACGCCTGCGGGATGAACGCCAGCGGCTGATTTCCGCCGACCTCGATGATCTGCGGGACTGCCGGCTGGAGGACGGTACGGTCGATCTCTTTGCGCTCGGTTTCCACGCCGTCCACAAGGGTAACCTGCTCGACCACGCGGGCCTTTCCAGCTTCGCCAGCCTGGACCGTTCTGGTCCAGCCGATATTCTGGTTGGGATTGGTCCGCTGCTCAATCTTGTAGCCGACCTCCTCCTCATAGATTTCGGTCTGGATCACCTTTACGCCCAGATACGGAACCGAATTGGAGATCAGCAGGCTGTCGCCCGGGAAGAGTTTGATATCTACTTCGGGGTTGAGCCGTTTCAGCTCCCGGAAGGTGATGCCGTTTTTGGCCGCAATCATAATGGGGGTATCCCCCGCAATAACGGTGTACCGTTTTTCGCCTTCCTCCTCACTGCTGAGGATCTCGACAAGCTGTTCAAACGGCTTGACCGAGGAGACTGGGTAAAGGCCTTTTTTGACCTGAATCTTCTTCATAAAGCTGATCTCGGCATCCCGGCTCATATCGTTGGTGCGGTACTGTTCCCGCATACTGTCCAGATAGTCAAGCAGCGCATCTCCGTCCATCACCGCACTGACAAACCGGTTTTCTACATAAAGCCCCACCGCTTCCTCCAGCTCGTTGCCCGAGGCCCGGATCAGCAGGTTGGTAAGCTCGTCCACCTCCAGAAGGTCGTCTTCGGTGATATAGTCGTCCGGATTCAGAAAACTGCCGCCCTTTTTCAGAATGGTGATCTGGAAGCGGGGGATGATATCTTCCGGTTTTATGTACTGTTCGTTGACGATACGGGCTTTCATCTCGTTTTCGGCCTGGGTAAAGACCGATTCGTCCGCGATATAGCCGAGATCGCGCCCATCATAAACGAGGTTGAGCGCAAGGGTCAGCCCGCTGAAAAATTGGAGCAGAAGTACCAATGCGATGAGCGCGGTGAGCGGCGCCAGATAGCTTAAGACAAAGCCGGCTGCACGCCAGAGTCCGGTGAGGAGCAGACCTGCCATGCGCAGATAGCTGCGGTAGACGCCGGCCTCGCCGCTGAACTTCCTGGCATTTTCCAGTTCCACGCGGAAGCGCCGGCGTTTTTCCTTGAGGTCGCGGATCGGGCTGGTAAGCTCGTGCCGCAGGTTGCGCAGGTGGATGCGGGTTTCCTTTCGGAGCCGGAGGAACCGGGCCTGGAACCATCTTCCAAGGCCGGAGAGCCGCACAGAAAGATGCCGCCGCCGGGTTCTGGTGGAACGCAGAAGCTGGATGCCGACAAAATACAGATACCGATAGATGCGGTTCACACAATAATAGTATGCCCGCTTGATCGGGTTGCCGCGTTTTTTCTCTATCTGATCCCCTTTTTCCGGGGTATTCTCCTCACTCGTGCGATTCGGCTGCCCAGGCTCCTGCGGGCTTTCCGGTTCGCCGGTGTAACGTTCATCGTCCCTCTCTTTTTTCAAGCGCATCAACTCCTTCCGAGCCTGTTCCGCCGATTACGCGGTTCCATTTGAAGTCCCGGCTCTGCCGCATATCGTCAGGCAGGGGGGTGAGAGGTCGTTCTGTCAAGACTCTGCCGGATTCCGAAAAGGCGGGACTGCAAACAGACGCCTTTTCAGATCACTCGAATATAATTATATCTTAAAAACACAGTTTTAGCAAGTATGCGAGGGGTAAGTTTAGCGGTTTTGGATAGCGTTGCGGCAAATTTACAGGGGGATTTGTGTAGATGCGACGAGAGATATGGCGATAATTTCATCATTTTGTGAATAACCTGTGTATAAACCAGCCGGCATCCCTAAAATACAACCGCGCGGCCGTTCCAACGGCCGCGCGGACAGGATATATCAGGAAAGATGCTCCGAAATCCATTGGACGTATTTGTTGCGCCCTATGATTCCCAGAAGATAGGTGTCACCGTTTTTCAGGATCATTTTGACGCCGAACGGGAAGAACGGCGGGGTCAGGCAGGGGGAGACGGTTTGGATGTCGCTCAATGCGATCTCCCAGCTGACCTTGTCGGTCCCGACCAGCCCGCTGGCCAGAAAAACCACCCGCTGGTCGGTGAAATAGGCTCTTCCGCTGATCTGCCGTTTGCCGATGACCGCGGGCTGGCGCCAGCAGTCCGCTGCTACCTTCTGTGCAAAAACCTGCTCGCCTTCCTTGGCTGTAAATGTTGCTTTTGCCATAAAAATCGCTTCCTTTCTTTTTGACCATTGTAAGAACCCGTATTCACAACCATTCGACACCGTCTGAGCGGGTCTTTTGCCGGCCTGCCGCGTTGAAAAATCTTGCAATACACAAAGTATTGTCTGCGTTTTTTCGCCTTGCAGGGCAGCAAAATCCCTCGCCCATCCGGCATCCTCTGATTATGAATACAGGTTCTAATAATCCGGCTTCAGAAACTTAATTGGAAAGAGAATGCTAAAATTCCTATCCCAATCAACCTTCGGCATGACTTATGCCGCCAGGCCAATTGGAGAAGGCTTTTTCTTTTGCAAAAGGTCCCCGCTTGCCGCCCTGCGGGCCGGGGCAGAAGGCGGACGAATCTCGAGGAGAGCGCTCTGCGCCCGGAGGTTTGGTCTGAAACCAGACCTCTGCCATCTCATCGTGCTTTGGTTTCGATCTCTTCGAGTGCGAGTTTGAGGAACTCATCCACCGGCAGGACGCCTTTATCCCCATCGCGGCGGGAACGTACGGCCACACCGCCCGCTTCGATCTCCTTCTCGCCGATGACCAGCATGTAGGGGACCTTCTGGAGCTGGGCCTCACGGATCCGGTAGCCGACCTTCTCATTGCGGTTGTCCACCTCGACCCGCAGGCCCGCAGCGGTAAATTTCTCCGCGACCTGCTCGGCATAGGCGTTGTGCTCGTCGGTGACCGGCAGCAGCTTGGCCTGCACCGGGGCGAGCCAGAGCGGGAATGCGCCCGCGAAATGTTCGGTCAGGATACCGATAAACCGTTCGATGCTTCCGAACACAACCCGGTGGATCATCACCGGACGGTGTTTTTCACCGTCCTTGCCGGTGTAGGTCAGGTCGAACCGCTCGGGCATCTGGAAGTCGAGCTGGATGGTGCCGCACTGCCAGGTGCGTCCGATCGAGTCCTTGAGGTGGAAGTCGATCTTCGGCCCGTAGAAGGCGCCGTCCCCTTCGTTGATGATATATTCCTTGCCGTTCTTTTTCAGGGCAGCGGTCAACGCGTTGGTTGCGGTCTCCCACTGTTCGTCGGTGCCCATCGAATCCTCCGGACGGGTCGAAAGCTCAAGCATATACTCGAACCCGAAGACATTGTAGAAGCTGTCGATCAGCTCCATGACCCCGAGGATTTCCTCTTCGATCTGCTCGGGCGTCATAAAGATATGCGCGTCGTCCTGCGTAAAGCAGCGTACCCGCATCAGGCCATGCAGCGCGCCCGAAAGCTCGTGGCGGTGCACCACGCCAAGCTCGGCCATCCGCTGCGGCAGGTCACGGTAGGAGTGCATCCGGCGTTTGTAGACCAGCATTCCGCCCGGGCAGTTCATCGGTTTGATCGCAAAATCCCGGTCGTCGATTTTGGTGGTGTACATGTTGTCCTTGTAATGATCCCAGTGCCCCGAGCGGTGCCACAGCTCCTCGCTCAGGATCATCGGGGTGCGGATCTCGTGATAACCGCACCGGGTATGCTCGGCGCGCCAGTAGGCTTCGAGCTGGTTGCGAAGGATCATCCCTTTCGGGAAGAAGAAGGGGAAACCGGGGCCTTCCTCATAGAGGTCGAACAGGTCCAGCTCCCGCCCGAGCTTGCGGTGGTCACGCTTTTTGGCCTCCTCCAGCATGGTCAGGTAGGCGTCCAGCTCGCCCGCCTTGGGGAACGCGATGCCATAAACCCGGCAGAGCATCGGGAGATTGCTGTCGCCATGCCAGTAGGCGCCGGTGCTCTGGAGCAGCTTGACCGCCTTGAGCGGTGAAACGGTCATCAGGTGCGGGCCTGCACAGAGGTCGGTGAAATCCCCCTGTTTGTAGAAACTCAGCTCACCGCCTTCTGCCGCGTGCTTCTCCATCAGCTCGAGCTTGTACGGCTGGCTGCTCATCAGCTGTTTGGCCTCGTTAAGCGGCAGGGTGAACCGGCTGACCTCCACGCCGCTCTTGACGATCTTGGCCATCTCTTTTTCAATCGCGGCAAGGTCCTCGGTCGTAAACGGTTTTTCAACGTCAAAATCGTAATAGAACCCGTTTTCCACCGCCGGCCCAATGGTATATTTGGTGTTGGGATACAGCCGCATGACTGCCTGCGCGAGCACATGCGCTGCGGTGTGCCAGAAGGCTTTTTTGCCGTCCGGGTCATCAAAGGTGAGGATTGCCAGCTCGCAGTCCTCATTCAGGACGGTCCGCAGGTCTGCCAGCTCGCCGTTTACTTTTGCAGCACAGGCCGCTTTGTAAAGCCCGGCTCCCAGGCTTTTGGCAACCTCCGCAGCCGTTGTGCCGGCATCGTACTCCCGGACCACGCCGCCTTTTAATGTTACTTTCATCTTTTGTTTCCCCTTTCCGAAAAATTGCCATTGCGCTCCAGAACATGCGCAGAAAAAGAAAAAAGCTCCATCCCGAGTATACCACGGGATGAAGTCAAAAACTCCACGGTTCCACCCGAATTGCAGAAAACCTGCCGCTCGCAGACCGGTAACGGGGTCAGCCGTTGTGCTCATCGCACACGCTCAAGGGGCGGTCGTCTCCCAGCCATACGCCGGCACAGCTCACAGCGGACTGCCATGCCTCTCTGTGACGCATTGATAAGCGGTGGACGTCCCCTTTCATCGCACTTTTGCGCTCTGTTCGGGATGATGCAGTCAGACAGCATCGTCTGAAAGCTGCCTTTCACAGCTCCTATACTATCACCAGCCGAAAGGCTTGTCAATAGATAAATTTCTTGACATTTCCCGGTTTTCTATATAGAATATAGAGTGTCATGCATCATGTTTTATGGCGGCTGTAGCTTTTCATCTTTTTGTGGAAACCATACAGGCGCCACCGAAAATATATCCTCTGCCTTTGTGCAGGTTGCGGACATTGATAATTGAATAAAGGAGGTAATCATTTCTGATGGTAGGCATCATCCCATTTGCAGTCTGTGTTATTGCTGCGTTTTTAATTGGTGCGGTCATCGCCTTTTTCCTGGGCGTGGAATATCGGAAGAAATCTGCGGAAGCCACCCTCGGTTCCGCAGAGGAAGAGGCCAAAAAGTTGATCAGCGACGCAATCAAAACTTCAGAAAGCAAAAAGAAAGAAGTCATTGTAGAAGCGAAAGACGAGATCTACAGGCTCAAGCAGGACAACGAAAAGGAAATGAAGGAGCGCCGGTCGGAGGTTTCCCGTCTCGAGCGGCGGATCCAGCAGAAGGAGGAGTCGGTCGACAAAAAGCTCGACAACCTCGAAAAGAAAGAGGAGCTCATCCAGAACAAGCTCCGGGAGGCCGACCTCAAGCTGCAACAGGCTGAAGAGATCAAATCGCATCAGGTCGAGATGCTCGAAAAAATTTCCGGGTTTACCTCGGATCAGGCGAAAAACTACCTGCTGGCAAACCTCGAAGGGGAACTGACCCACGAGAAAGCGCTGAAAATCTCACAGTTTGAGGCGCAGCTCAAGGATGAGTCCGACCAGCGCGCCCGGGAGATCATTTCGGCTGCGGTCGGCCGGTGCGCGGCGGATTATGTGGCGGAGATCACGGTTTCGGTCGTGCCGCTGCCGAGCGACGAGATGAAGGGCCGGATCATCGGGCGTGAAGGGCGCAATATCCGCACCCTTGAGACGCTCACCGGTGTTGACCTGATTATTGACGATACCCCGGAGGCAATCACCCTGTCGAGCCACGACGCGGTGAAGCGTGAGGTTGCAAGAATATCGCTCGAGCGGCTGATTCAGGACGGCCGGATCCATCCGGCGCGGATTGAGGAGACGGTCGAGAAGGCGCGCCGGGAGATCGAAGGCAAAATCAAGCAGGATGGCGAGCGCGCGGTTATGGAATGCGGTATCCACGGGATGCATCCCGAGCTGGTCAAGCTGCTCGGCCGGATGCGTTACCGCTCCAGCTATGGGCAGAATGTACTTAGCCATTCGATCGAGGTTTCCCAGCTCGCGGGCATGATGGCAGCGGAGCTGGGCGCGGATGAGACTCAGGCGCGCCGCGCTGGTTTGATCCACGATATCGGTAAGTCGATGACCCACGAGATCGAAGGGTCGCATGTGCAGATCGGTGTCGATCTGGCCAGAAAGTATAAGGAGAGCGGGGAGGTCATCCACGCGATCGAAGCCCATCACAACGATGTTGAGCCGAAAACGGTTGTCGCCTGCCTTGTACAGGCGGCGGACGCGATTTCGGCAGCGCGTCCGGGTGCACGCCGCGAGAATCTCGAAAACTATATCAAGCGGCTCGAGAAGCTGGAGGAGATCGCCAATTCGTTCGATGGCGTGGATAAATGCTTTGCAATCCAGGCCGGACGAGAGGTACGGATTATGCTGAAACCTGAGGTTGTATCGGACGACCAGATGACGATTCTGGCGCGCGACATCGTGCGTAAGATCGAGAATGAGCTGGATTATCCGGGACAGATCAAGGTGCACTGCATCCGGGAAAACCGCGCGATCGAATACGCGAAATAGCAGTCTGATTGGAAACGGCATAGCATGTGCGCTATGCCGTTTTCTTATTTTATAAGCTGCTTCAGCAAGGACACTCCCAAACGATTTTTGGGTTTCGCAGCTGTTCCGCGGAGGATCGTTTGGGAAGTGTTTTTTCGGATCTCTGTAACCTGTTGGCCGCTGACAGTGGATAAAAAAGCGTGAGGCAAGGATTTTCCCCTGATTGAAATTTGTTTCACATTTTTATGATGGGAAAATTTCTGAAAATGCTTGACATTTACAAATGGATACGCTATAATAACCACACAATCGAAATTGATTCGCGGGTATGGCGGAATTGGCAGACGCGTTAGATTCAGGTTCTAATGGTCGCAAGGCTGTGCAGGTTCAAGTCCTGTTACCCGCACCATGCCGAGTGTTCATAACGCAACTGAACACTCGTATGTAAAGGAACAGTCGAAAGGCTGTTCCTTTGCTATTTCTATGGGGCGGTCTGCCCCGGTGGAGCGGCTTTCGGGCCGCTCCGTTTTCTTTACCCGGCCTTGCCAACAAGATACTCAATCGCCACACCCTGGCGGCTGTCCAGCACCACGTTCTCCGGGTATTCCTCTACCTCCGGCAAATCCAGGACGCCGATGAAATTATAGTGGATCACGATGCGCTGTGTCCTGTTCTTTCCCCTACCTTTGGTCTGGTACACGTCGATACGCTCCACAAGCTCATGCAGAATGGTGGGCGTCAGCGTTTTCATCTCCATGAACTTCCGCACCGCTTTCAAAAACTGTTCCTTGCAGAAGGCCCGGTCGTTTTCCCTGTCACACTGGCGCTGCAATTCCTCAATATCCTTTTTGAGCTGCTGCTGTTCTTCATCATATCGCTGGGACATCTTCATAAAACGCTCATCCGTCAGCTTGCCGGACACATTGTCCTCAGAGAGCTTTTGTCAAGGGAAAGTTTCAAGAATCTCCCACTTTACTCAAGCCAAATAAGACTTCAATATTGGTTCCGCTTCTTCCAATTCCGCTTTGCAGTCTGATTTCTGCGTGATGATACTGCGCGATATGCTTGACAATCGACAGCCCCAAACCGGTGCCGCCGGAGGCCTTGGAGCGGCTTTTGTCCACTCGGAAAAACCGCTCAAACACCCTGGCCTGATACTCCGGTGGAATTCCGATCCCAGTATCTTTTACGGAAACAGTTATGGCGGTATCGCCTGCTGAAACAGCAACCTCTACCTTTCCGCCGTCTATATTGTATTTGATGGCATTATCAATCAGATTATAGAGCATTTCATACAAGAAGCCCCGCACTCCGCTTATCTTGGCGCTTTCGCCAGTCGCGGACAGGGAAATATGCCGCTCCTCCGCCCGCTCCCGCAAAGCGGATACCGCACTGTCCGCCAGTTCCAAAAGGTTCACCTGTTCCTTTTCCGGCGCGGTTCCCTCGTCCAGCTGCGACAAGTGAATAATGTCCTCCACCAACGTTACCAGCCGCGCCGCCTCTGTGCGGATCACGCCCACGAACTGCGGAAGATCCTCCTGCTTGACAAGGCCGTTCTCTAACAGCTCGGCGCTGCCCATGATGGATTGCAGGGGCGTTTTCAATTCATGGGACACGTTGGCGGTAAACTCCCGGCGGCTGCGTTCTGCGGCGGCCTGTTCTGTCACATCAAAGGCCAGCAGCACCGTTCCCGCTGTAAGTCCGTCCACTGTGATCCGGCTGATGTCAAATTGGTACTCCCGGTCATTTCGCACAGCGCGGACTTCGCTATGTCCCCCTTCCAGCGCGGTCTGAATAGCAAGATTGATTGTATGGTCACGGTCTATCACAAGAAATTCCTGTCCAACGCAGGAGCCGCCTGCACGGAAGATCATCCTCGCAGCGGGATTAATGCTCAAAACGACGCCTTTCCCATCCAGCAGAACAAGCCCCTCACTCATGTTTTCTGTGATCTGCTCAAATTCCTCGGTTTTCCTTCTCAATTCCCGGAGCTGCGCCTCGATCTGCCTGTGCTGCTGGTGGATGCGTCCCAGGAGAGGAGATAATTCCTCATAGGCGTCGTTTTCCAAAGGCTTATCCAAATCCAGACGGTTCAGCGGTGCAACAATGCGCTTTGCCATCCGGCGGGCCAGCAGCGCGGAGAGAATGACCGCCAGGATTGCAGTCAGCAAAATCGGCTGAAGCATCCCCATCGCCAGGGCAAACACCGTCAACTGGCTGATGGAAATACGCAGGACGGTTCCATCCGTCAGCCGCTGTGCATAGTACAGCGTCCGCTCGGTCAATGTCTCGGAATAGCGAACCCCGCCGCTTTCACCTTCGGCCAGGGCCTCTTTTACCTCCGCCCGGCCCGCGTGGTTTTCCATCTCCGCCGCCGGGACGTGGGTATCAAACAGCACTTCGCCGTCAGCGGCGATCCAGGTCAGACGAAAATCTGCTGTGGATGGGAATCGATAGGGGGAAGCCAACTGCTCCAGGTAATCCAAGCCGTCCGCCTCTACTCCATAGGAGGCCAGACGGAGTTCATCCCGCAGTTGTTTCTCCTGGACGTTTCTGTAATAGTCATACAGACAGCCCATGATGATCACCAGGCTTGCCAGGAGAACGGAAACCGCCGCCAGCAGGATCGAACGGAAGATTTTCTTTGTCATGCCTTTGCCTCCAACCGGTAGCCGATATGCCGCACCGTTTCAATCATCCTGCCATAGTCCCCCAGCTTCTGCCGGAGCGTTTTGATGTGCATATCAACCGTCCGGGTTTCCCCGGTGTAATCCACGCCCCAAATGTCGGATAAAAGCTGTTCCCTGGTGAACGCAACGCCGGGGCGGGAGAGGAACAGGCGAAGCAGTTCAAATTCTTTGTAGGTGAGCAAAATACGCGCTCCGTCTGCGGTAACTGTCCGTTCTTCCAGATCGACCGTCAGACCACCGGCTGTCAGCTGCTTTGCTGCGGGGGTGGGACGGCAGCGGCGCAGGACGGCTTTTACTCTCGATACCATTTCCATCATGCCGAAGGGTTTCACCAGGTAATCGTCCGCGCCCAGATCCAGGCTTTGAATTTTGTCGTACTCCGCGCCCTTGGCGGTGGCCATGATGATTGGGATATTCGCAAGATGCGCCGCCGCTTTCATTCGCCGCAGCAGCTCCACGCCGTCCATTCCCGGCAGCATAACATCCAGAATGACAAGCTCCGGCCGCTCTGTTTCCAGCGCCGCCAGGAACGCTCCGCCGTCCTCAAAGCCTCTGGCCTCAAAGCCGGTGGAGCGCAGGGTGTAAAGCTCAATATCCCGAATGCTGGCATCGTCCTCTACACACCAAATCATAGCGCTTCTCCTTTGTGTTCCCCGGTCACGGCAAAAATCACCCATTCCGCGATATTGACCGCGTGATCTCCAATGCGCTCCAGATACTTGTCGATCATCAGCAGATCAAGGGCGTGTCCGCCGCAGGCGGGATTTGCCGCGATGTTCCCAATCAGCACCTGTTTTACCCGGTCAAAGCATTGATCCACAATGTCGTCGTGGGCAATCACCAGCCTGGCCCGGACCGTATCCTTCTGGACGTAGGAATCCACGCTTTCCGTAACCATCCTGATGACCTCCGCCGCCATTTCCCGAATATGGCCCACATCCTCCGGCACATATCCCTGGGCCAGCATCGCCAGGATGATCTCCGCGATGTCGGCGGCCTGATCTCCGATGCGCTCCATATCTGTGATGATCTTCATGGCGGCGGAGATTTGCCGCAGGTCGCGGGCCACCGGCTGCTGCTGGAGCAGCAGTTTCAGACACAGCGTTTCAATATCCCGCTCCATCTGGTCGATCCCGCCCTCCAATGGCTTGACCTGTTCCGCCAACGTGCTGTCACCATTCTCCAACGCCTTCGCCGCCTTGGAGATGGCCTCCTCGCACAGCGCGCCCATCTGGATCAGCTCCGTATTCAGAAGGGCGAGCTGGCTGTCAAATCTGCTCCGCATCACCCAAACCTCCCTGTGATATAGTCCTCGGTCCGCTGATCCTCCGGTTGAGAGAACAGCTTTTCCGTTTCGTCATACTCGATCAGCTCTCCCAAGAGGAAGAACGCTGTGCGGTCGGAAATACGCACCGCCTGCTGCATGTTGTGGGTCACGATAACAATAGTGTACCGCTCTTTCAGCTGCATTGCAAGCTCCTCAATTTTAGAGGTGGAAATAGGGTCCAGGGCGCTGGTGGGTTCGTCCATCAGCAGCACCTTCGGCTCCACGGCCAGGGCGCGGGCGATGCAAAGCCGCTGCTGCTGGCCCCCGGACAGTCCCAGGGCGTTCTTTTTCAGCCGGTCTTTCACCTCGTCCCAAATGGCCGCCCCCCGGAGGGACTGCTCCACAAGTTCATCCAGCTTGGCTTTGTTTTTGACGCCGTGCGTGCGGGGGCCGTAGGCGATGTTATCATAGATGCTCATGGGGAAGGGGTTGGGCTTCTGGAACACCATGCCGATTTCCTTACGCAGAGCGTTCACATCCAGGCCGGGGGCAAAAATGTCCGTATCCTGATACTGCACCTCCCCGGTAATCCTGACGCCGGGGATCAGATCATTCATGCGGTTCAGCGTTTTCAGAAAGGTTGACTTTCCGCAGCCGGAAGGGCCGATCAGGGCGGTGATGTTTTTTTCTGGGATTTGGATATTGATATTTTTCAACGCCTGGGTACTGCCATACCACAGGCATAGATTTTTTGCGGTAATTGCGTTGTTCATAGCGCCCTCCTTTTCTTGAAGCAGCGGCCCACCAGGGCGGCAGTCAGGTTGACCGCCAGCGTCAGGAGCATCAGGATCGCGGCGATGGCAAATGCCACGCCAAATTCTCCCTGCTCTTTTGCGTAGACGTACAGCGCCACGGTGAGGGTGGCCCCCGGACTGGTCAGGCCGGTAAAAAAGCCGTTCAGCGCATGGGCGAAGCCCGCTGTAAACAGCAGCGCCGCCGATTCACCCAAAATGCGCCCCACCGACAGGATGCAGCCGGTGATGATGCCGTCCGCACATCCGGGCAGTACCACCGTGCGGATGACCCGCCACTTCCCGGCCCCCAGGCCAAAGGCCCCCTCCCGGTAACTTTGCGGAACCGTCCTCAAACTCTCTTGGGTCGTTCTCATGACAGTTGGCAGGTTCATCATCACCAGGGTCAGCGCACCGGCCAGCAGGGAAGTCCCGAACACTCCGGTAAATACCAGCATCCCCACAAGGCCGTAGATGATGGACGGGATGCCGGAGAGGGTTTCCGCCGCGTACTCGATGACAGACACCAGACGCTTATTTGCGGCGTACTCGGTCAGATAGACCGCCGCCCCTGCCCCCAAAGGCAGGACGATCAGCAGGGCGGCAAGGATGATGTAGATGGTGTTCAAAATGTCCGGCAGGATACCGATGGTGTCCGACAGGTAGCTGGGTTTGGTGGTCAGCAGCTCCCAGGACAGGTTGGGGAGGCCCGCAGCCAGCACATAGCCTATGAGGAACAACGCCAGAGCGCACACCAGCAGCACCGACAGGGCGCACAGCAGCCCCATTACACCGATATAGGCCCTCCGGGATGGGGAGATTGGTCTGTCCAGCATAATCAGCCCTCCTTTTGCCCCTTGAGGAAGAAATTCAACACGGCGTTGATCAGCATGATGAACAGAAACAGCACCAGGGCGATGGAAAACAGCGCCTGCCTCTGTAGGCCGCTGGAATAGGACATTTCGCTGGATACCGCCGTGGTAAGAAATCGGACGCTTTCAAACAGTGAGGGCATATTCGCTGCGTTGCCGGATACCATCATCACCGCCATAGCCTCCCCGATGGCCCGGCCTACTCCCAGCACCACCGCCGCCGCGATGCCGCTTCGCGCCGCAGGGACGGATACCCGAAAATAGGTTTCTATCGAGGTCGCGCCGAGGGCCAGGGATGCGTCCTCGTACTCTTTCGGTACTGCCTCCAGCGCGGTAATGGATACTTTGATGATGGAGGGCAGAATCATGACCGACAGGACGATGATTGCCGCCAGCAGGCTGGCCCCGTCCGGCACATGGAACAGCGCCCGGGTACCCGGCACAAGCACCAGCATCCCCACCAGACCGTAGACCACAGATGGAATACCCGCCAGGAGGCTGACAGCGGCCTCAACGATGGATTTTACTTGGGTTGGAGCCAGCTTCGCCAGATAAACCGCCGCGAAAAATCCTACCGGGACACCGAACAGGATAGCGCCCGCTGTGCCGTAAATGCTGGTGAGAATGAACGGGAGGATACCGTATGAGGGCTGTGCGGCGGTAGATTCCCAGGTGTCACCCAGTAGAAAGGGCACAAGCCCGATCTGCCGGATGGCAGGGATGCCGGAGGCCACCAGATAGGCCGTAATCAGCAGGACACAGCCCACTGTGACCAGTCCGAGCATCAGAAATATCCCGTGGACGGCGTTTTCCGCCAGTTGTTTTCTGCTACGCATAGTCAATTTGCCGCCACAGCGCCCGCGCCAGAGATCAGCTCCGCCGCATCAGGGGAGGTTGCGAAGTCGAAGAACTTTTGCGCTTGCTCCGAAAGGGGCGTGTCCGTCTTGGTGACCAGGACAAAGGGCCGCTGAATG
Organism: Anaerotruncus sp. G3(2012); assembly: GCF_000403395.2. Lineage (GTDB taxonomy): Bacteria > Bacillota > Clostridia > Oscillospirales > Ruminococcaceae > Anaerotruncus. The sequence continues at coordinate 315,945 of NZ_KE159675.1, forward strand.
ACATAGCTGCCGTCCTTCACCGCATCCTCTGTGGGTGCTACGCCGCCTACTGTAAGGGCCCGCACGGTGTCCTTGACGGAGGCGAGGGAGGCGTAGCCGATGGCGTCCGGGTTCTGGGACACGGCGGTAATCACATCGCCGGTGGAGGTCAGCTCCTGGCGGTACTGGCAGTTGTCTGCTGTGCCGGTGATGGATTCAAAGCCGTCCCTGGTGCCGCTGCCGGCTTCCCGGCCAATCAGGACGATCTCCGCATCCTGTCCGCCGATGTCCTTCCAGTTGGTGATCTCGCCGGTATATATTTTGGCGATGGTATCTACATCGAGATCAGAAACGGGATTGTCGGGGTTGACGATTACCGCAATGCCGTCATAGGCCAGCACCGTCCCGGTCAGCCCCTGGGCGGATTCATCCGTTTTCAGGTCGCGGCTGCTGAGGCCGATGTCGCAGCGCCCCTCCAAAACCGCCTGGATGCCGGAGCCGGAGCCAGTGGGGTTGTAGGTAAAAGTCACATTTTTATTCTGCGCCTCGAATGCCTCGCCTAACGCGCCGATTACCTTTTCCATGGAGGTGGAGCCGTCGGTGGTGACGGTGCCGGACGTTTTCTGTGAACATCCCGCCATAACCGACAGAGCTAGCACAGCGGCCAGCACAAGACTTGCTGATTTTTTCATGTTCAAATATCTCCTTTCGACTTTTGGGTACGAGAGAAGAATACTGCCGCTGTGTAAAAGTCAAAAGACAAGTATTGTAAAGTTAGTGTAAAATTGATCGTAGTGGTAGTGGCGTAGTGGTAGTGGCGTAGTGGTAGTGGCAAGCAATGCGCCGGTATATACCGGCACTCGCTTGTTGGTGGCTGACGCCCCCAAGCCCCCGTAAGGACCGGCGCAGTTGCGCCGGTCCTTTTAAGCCGCCTTCGGCGTCTGCGCGTCGGGACAAACTCCACTCCGCTGCGCCCGCCTGACGGCGGGCATCCGCTTCATTTCGTTGTCCCTCCTTTCCCCACGCAACCCGCTTCGCTGGGCTTGCGCGGGGGCCCCATTATGCAGGGAGAGAAAAAATCATCACCGCGCCTTCTGCTGGCGGTCACGATTTTTCTCTTTCTCCGTCAGGCCCAAAATCCGCTCCACATTGTTTTTGGCCGTGAGCAGTTCTATCATTTTTTCCTTCGCCTGCCTGTACTCTGGATACCGTTTTTTCTTCTCAGCCTGCAACACGGCATACTCCTGTTTCAGTGATTGCATGGAGGGCAGCTTTTTCAAACCGAGTGAATTGGAGTACCGTTTCGCCGCTTGACAGGCCGTGATTTCACTGCTATGCTGTTCATAAAAATTTTCTCTTTTCCTGCCCGTCAATTTCCGATATTGCGCGTAAATCTCTCGTGTTTTGCCCTAAGCGCCGATGTGCTTTTGCAGTTCGGAAATGTCCTTCATTCTTACGCTGGTAGCTTTCGACTGGTCAGATAAATCATTGAATTTCTGGACCGCCGCATCGCAGACTTTCTCCAATTCTCTGAGGTCAGTCAGCCCGTTTTCCTGCAAGTATATAATTGTCTTTGCCATCTCCTTGAGATTGAAAATTTTCGCCCACCGCTCGAATCCGGGAGAGTTGATTTTCTGCATTTTTGCTTGAATGTCGATCAGCAAATTAGGCTTAGACTGCGCCGCCGCCTTTGCTCTGGGAGTGACGATCCGCTTACCGAAAATGCGCTCCATGATCGCCGCTTCGGAGTAGTCCGCGCGGAGGGAATCACAGCGCACGAACCTCTTGCCGTGGGGAATTTTGAACGCCAGCTGCTTACCCCGCTTTACCTCCACGCCCATCGCTTTTATATCGGCGAGGAAGCTGTCAAAATCCTTACAGCCTTGACCGAGGGCGGTGTCGATCATCCGCTCCAACTGTCCCCGGATGGTAGGTGGCTTACTCTCCCCCAGCCATGTACCGTAACTACCCCGGCTGGGCTTCGGCTCCGCAATCACCGACAGCCCATTTTCCAGGCACATCATATCGGAGATTCTCCGAACTGTGAATGAGGAGCGCCAGAAGTTCCGGAATTTCCTGGTGCAGTCTATGGCGGTCGAGTTGAACACGATATGCGAGTGAATGTGGTGCTTGTCAACATGGGTGCAGACGATAAAAGCATGATTGCCCTTGGTCAGCGACATAGCGAGATCATAGCCTATCTTGTTCGCCAGTTCCGGTGTAATCTCCCCCGGCTTGAAGGACTGCCGCAGATGATAGGCGATCACATCATTGTCCTTCCGTTCCCTGCCGGTAATGGCGGCATACTGCCGTTTGGAAAATAGAAACTCCTGGTCAGCGATAGACGGGTTACAGTGGTAGGCCGTGACCAAATCGCCGCCGTTGGTTTTCTCAGGATTTTCAACATAGTCCGTCACCCGGCCCAGGGCTTCGGCCACGGTCCGGCCCTTGCCACTGTGCAGGGGCATCAGGCGTGTTGTTGCCATTTTCAAAACCTCTCCTCAAAAGAAAATGATGGTGGACGAAAAATCTTCGCCCACCACCAGACTGTCATTTGATTTTCGATAGTTGTTCCAATATGCTGCCGAACAGGCCGCTGACCTCCGTCAGCTTGCCGCAGATTTCATCCACTTCGTCGGGATAGACACCGCCGCCGGAGTTGACCCGGCGGGCGATCTGGTTCACATTGTTGGAGGTATACCGCAGGAGCTTGGCACACTCGTCCAGTTCCTTGATTTGCAATTGGACAATGTAGCCGTCAATACACATCTTACGAATATAGGCACTCATATTATGAATGCCCATCAGAGCCATCCTCTGCTCAATCAACCTCCGTTCCTCGTCCGTAACTTTGAAATAGATGCCGCCGCTTTTGCCTTTGGCGCATTCAGATATTGGCGCAGGCCTCCTTAACAAAGCTGAGATAGTCCTCCAGTGTTTTGCGGCAGGAATCAGTCAAACCCATCAAAGTGTGAAGCTGTTCCTGTGAAAGATTGGGAAGCACTTCCTCATAATTGGGCAGATGGAAACTCTCCACACCTCGCTGAACTCTTTCAATAAAGGCACTGTATTCCAGAACAAAGGCTTCCGGCGACTGTCTGCAATCTTTGGTAGGGTCCTTCAATTCCGCGATACTCTCCAAAAACTCAGCTTTTTGCTGCCGGGACGATTTCGCATGTCCCGGAGCGGCGCGTACCTCCATGGGCTGATAATCGTCCGCAGATCGAATCTGACCGGAAGCCAGCAAAATAGCGGCGGTTTTCTGCTTGTCGGGTTCCATACGCGAGAGCTTCATCGCATTGCTCTGGTTGAGCTTATAATTGGGAAAATGGCGAAAAACTTCCCGTGTATCTTCCGTCAGACCGTTCATCATCTGGACAGTCCGCTCTACCGTCCGGGACGATACGCCCAGCTTGTCGGCGGTATCCTGGGCGAATGATCTCAACGTGACCGACATTTTGAACTGCTCCCCGTCAAGTAGACAGTGAAATAATTCATTGAAAATTCACAGTGCTGTAGCACTGTGGCACCTTGCAAAATTTATTTGTCCGCCGATGGCATCCAAACAGATTTTGCAAGGTCTGGTTATGCCGCCATAGCCAGTTCATGCTTCTCAAAAGGTGTGAGTACGCCAAGGCCGCGCTGGAGTCGCCTGGAATTGTAATAAGCGATGTAGTCCTCAATCATCCAGACCAGTTCCTCTCGACTGGTGAAACGCCGCCCATAATAGCGTTCCCTCTTGAGGATGCCCCAGAACCCCTCCATCGGACCATTATCAATACACTTGCCCACCCGGGACATACTTTGGGTCATGCCAGCCGCAGCCAGCTTGTCGTGGAACACCTGCGTTGTATATTGGAAGCCCCTGTCGCTATGGAACAGCGGGTGTGCGTCCGGATTGTCAGTTACGGCTTTGTCAAGGGTCTCATATACCAGAGCGTTGTCATTTGCGTCCCGAATGACTGCCGCAACGATTCTACGGTCATACAGGTCCAGGATAGCACTGAGATAGACCTTATGTACCACTGGACCAACATAATACTTGAACTCGGTCACATCCGTCAGCCATTTCTCATTGGGCCTGTCTGCATGGAATCGACGGTTGAGAATATTTTCCGCCGTATGCTTTGGGTCTGAGACGGATCGTGTACAGCTGTGTCTGGCGTACTTGATGGTGGATTTAATCCCCAGACTCTGACAGATGCGGCGGACCCGCTTGTCATTTACCGATGTATCGTAATAACGTGCCAGATCGTCTCGGATGCGTCGGTAGCCCTTGTCTGGACTTGACCCGTGGATTTCCTCTACTTGCTCTGCAATGCGTTTGTTTTCCGCCGCACGGGGGCTGAGTTTTCCCGCATGCCACTGGTAATAACCGGCTCTGGAAACATGGAGGATTTGGCACAACGTTTCTATCGGATACCCCCGTTCCTCGGAACACTGGCGGATCGCTTCGTATTGCCGCTCATTGCGAAATTGCCTCAATCCTTCCCCCTCTCTAATTCCTTCACTTTTTTTAACAGGTCATTCTCCATTTTCAGCAAATATATCTCTCGCTCCAGTTGGGCATTCCGTACCCGCAGCTCCTCTTCCGGTGTACGAGGTGTTTGCTGTGCTGTCCTATGGCCGCGGCGATCTTCCAGCCCGGCTATCCCCATGGCCTGATATTTCTTAGGGTCTGTTCACACAAATAAAGATATGCTATAATAAAGGAATGGAACTGAAGAAAGAACAATACGAACAAATCGCAGAGTGCTTTCCGAAACAGCGGAAACCAGCAAAAATCAGCAATCTGGATGTATTGAATGCGGCGCTGTACGTAATGGAAAATGGGTGCAAATGGAGGAGCCTGCCCAAAGAATACGGAGATTGGCACGTGATCTA
>NZ_KE159675.1:321952-324033 GCF_000403395.2 Anaerotruncus sp. G3(2012)
TCAAGAGAGAGCGCTTCTATCTGTCCCTCACTGCGGCTGCTGCTTAGATCCTATATTCCTTGCGTGAATTGTGTCAACTCATATTGACAAAATCACCTCCTCTGTAAAGCTGGTTATTTGATACTGAAAATAGCCACCATTTCTGTTCCAAGTTTTTTTGACAATCTGCACCCTGTCGTATATAATTAGGGTATACCCTTCAAAACTTTTTCCCCTTGTTTTTGTCGCTTCCAAGCCGCTCCAACACTTTATCGAGTTTTTTTGGGGGCAGCCCACGCCTGCAAGCGTAAGACTTAGAAGCTGTATTCATAAGCGTTTAAGCAAGGTATGGAAATGAGAAATTTTTCTTGGCACACTGGAAAGCTATTCGGGCTGTAATATTTCCCAAATCGACCTTCATGTTTTGATAGGTAGGGTTCTGAGCTGCCAGCACGACATGGATTTTGCCATGCCGCCCTCTCCGCAGCAGACTGGAGACCATATCGCGCAACGCATTAGAAGTACGCTTATCCTCCGCACAGTTAAACAGGGCAGGAAATTCGTCCACAACCAGCACCAGTCGAGGTAAAGCGTCGAACTCCTGTTTGTTGGTCAATTCTAAGTCCTTTCGCCGTTCCATCTCAACGACTAGGGCGTTTAAGACTTGAAGGGCTACATCTTGGCTCCGAACAACCGGACAAGCCAGGTGAGGAAGGTCTTCAAATGGCATCAAGTCGTTCGCACCAAGGTCTACCAGAACAAAATTGACCGCTTCGGGAGATACACCGTAGGATATACTGCGACTTGTCCAGCAATCGGAAATGTAATAATCTATCTCGTCCGGGATAATCGCATGGAAAGGGTATCCTTCCTCTCTCCACATGGGTGAGGTCATCCCTGGCATATTCTCATACCAGAAAGCATCGTAGAAGTACGCCTCTGCGGGTAAGCTGCCCCCAAGGATCTGCTCAATCTGACGGAAGGTTAAGGTCAGGGGGGACTTGTCAGATAGCCGGAAGTATTCTCGTAATTCAAGGTATGGGGACTCCCTCAAAGGGGCTGTGTCAACAAAGTCTCCCAGCAGGTCAAAAAGGTCAATATGCTCCCCAAAGGTATCATCCGAATCCGAAAACATATCGCAGGCACATTGGGGGTGAATGTAAATCAGGTTCTGCACCCGCCGTCCCTTGCCGATCACCTTCTCGATTACCTCAACCTCCTGGTCTGCCAGCATGGGATTTCCGCAAAACGCACAGCGACCCCCCCTTGCCGCTGCCAGACTACTTTATACTTGCCGTTGGCCTTCTGTTCGTCACGGCAGTGTTGAAGCTGGGAGAAGTAGTCCTTGTCCAGATACGGGTCGAAACTGACCTTGCAGGGCTTGTGTCGAACTATGGCGAGAGGTGCCAGCCGAACCACCCGACAAGCAGGGTCATCAGGCAGGGCAAAAACGTGATACCCTCCCACATAAATCCAAAATTTCCGTAGCACGGTTTCCCTGTGCCAGCGTGAATACTTCTGGCACATCTTTACGACAAGCAGGCCCTCAACCACAGCGTCAATATGCCGGAAGATCATATAGGCATCTGTGCTGCGGTGGTACGCTGCCCATCCACTCAATTTGTCGTTAATCTTTTCAATCAGTGCCCGTTGAGTTCCCTTGAAATTCAAAATCAGGTTTTCCAACTCACGCTCAATCTTCTTGATGGAGCCGTCAGTCGGTTTGATTTTGTCAATATGAGTTGACACAATTCACGCAAGGAATATAGGATCTAAGCAGCAGCCGCAGTGAGGGACAGATAGAAGCGCTCTCTCTTGACAGCGGGTGGAAGGCCGCCGTTGGCGGAGCAGATACGGCGGTTGTTCCAGCAGCTCATAAAGTAACGCCAAATAAGAGATCTGAGTTCCTCCACGGTCAGCTGTTCAGTGTCCAGGCGGTCATAGAACAGTTCACTCTTCATCCTGGCCCACATACTCTCGCAGCGGGCGTTGTCGTGGCATCGGCCGCCGGCACGATTCATGCTCTGGCGGATGTCGTATTGGGTGACGGCCTGGCGGTAGGCGGCGCTGGTATACTGGCTGCCTCTGTCGGAATGGATGAT
>NZ_KE159675.1:324448-326386 GCF_000403395.2 Anaerotruncus sp. G3(2012)
AAGGAGAGCCCAAGCTACGCGATCATTGATTCCCAGAGTGTAAAAACAGTAGCAGCCAGCGAAGACCGCGGAATTGACGGAGGGAAAAAACAAAAGGCAGAAAGCGGCACATTGTAGTGGATGTGCTGGGCTGTTTGTTGTCTATTGTGGTTCATGCTGCCAATATTCATGACACAAAAAGTGGAATATCTACCGCCAAACGAGCGCATGAACAGTATCCATCTATTCAGAAATTCTGCGCAGACGCCGGATATCGGGGCACCTTCGTTTCTGATTTGAAGGACCAGCTTGACCTTAATGTCGATATTTCAGAGAAAATCAAGCCCCACCAATGGGAAAGACTCCCTTGGCGCTGGGTAGTTGAACGCACCCTCTCCTGGCTCAATCATTCCAGACGTCTCAGTAAAGATTATGAGATATCCGTCTCATCTGCTGAGACTATCGTCAAAATTTCTCATTTCCATACCTTGCTTAAACGCTTATGAATACAGCTTCTAAGATGTATTTCTGCAACGAGTACATGGCGGTGAACAGTCCAAATGGTACCCGGCTGAATACATTCCCTGACTTTATTGTGACTGCAGATTATGAAACCGGACGTCCGATCTCGACTGCTGAGTTAAAGGAAGGCGCTGAAGTATATCTGCTCGGCTCCAAATGGACGAACATGCTCCTTGGATTAGGTGTACGATACCGTGCTCCATATAAACGACTGGAAGATGCTCTAGGTATTGAGATGATAAAGTACCTTGACGGCCTGTTTATTGACTAATTGACGGCGATGGGTGATGCGGAACGACACCGATCAATCAGGGCAATACATAAATTCCCCGGTGTATTCTGCACCGGGGAATTTATGTAAAAGATATCACATCGTTTCCCCAGCACGGGTGACAGCCCGTTTTCAATCAGGCACTGTCCACCAGTCGCGGATGTCGATCATCATCGATGTTCCGATGACCGGGGTGCCTCCAAATAACAAGGCGTCTCAACGCCGAATAAATGGAGGTAAATCCCATGAAAGAGTATTCCCTGTCCGTAAAGGTTCCCCATCACGCTTCCTATGTAGTTCGCAACATCCCAAATGTTACGGTAGAGCAGCGTGAGCGCGCCCTGAAGGCCACCCACTACAATGAGTTTGCGTCCCCGGCGGGTATGCTTACCATCGACATGCTGTCCGATTCTGGCACAACCGCCATGACTGATGTACAGTGGGCCGCTATGTTCCTGGGCGATGAGTCCTACGGCCGCAACAAGGGCTACTATGTCCTGTTGGACACATTCCGCGATATTTTTGAGCGCGGCGGTGAGAAGAACTGGAAAAAAATAATTGATCTGGTTCGCACTGATTGTACTGACGTTGATAAAATGATGGATGAAATGTATCTGTGCGAATATGAAGGTGGCCTTTTTAATGGCGGCGCAGCTCAAATGGAGCGCCCTAATGCCTTCATCATCCAGCAGGGCCGGGCGGCAGAGTCTATCCTGTTTGAAATCGTCAAAAAAATCATGGTCGAGCGCCACCCTGCCAAATCCTTTGTTATCCCTTCCAACGGCCATTTCGATACCACTGAGGGCAACATTAAGCAGATGGGGTCCATTCCCCGCAACCTGTTTAACAAGGAACTGTTATTCGAGGTTCCCGAGGGCGGTAAATACGAGAAGAACCCCTTCAAGGGCGATATGGACGTAAGAAAGTTGGTGGAATTGATCGAGGCTGTGGGTTCCGAGAATGTACCCTTGATTTACACCACGATTACCAATAACACAGTCTGCGGACAAGCTGTATCCATGAAATCAATTCGGGAGACCGCCGAGATCGCGCACAAATATGACATTCCGTTTAGAAGCTGTATTCATAAGCGTTTAAGCAAGGTATGGAAATGAGAAATTTTGACGATAGTCTCAGCAGATGAGACGGATATCTCATAATCTTTA
>NZ_KE159675.1:326816-331052 GCF_000403395.2 Anaerotruncus sp. G3(2012)
CACCCCGAATCTACCAAATACAGCACAGCATCCGTCAATTCCCTCTTGCTCCACGTGCAGTTGCGCATCTCGGCATATAGTGGGGCGATCTCCTCCCACTGCTCATCTGTCAAGTCGCTAGGGTACGACTCCCGTCCTTTTTCTTCCATATCTCTATTTTACCACGTTCTTTTCTCCTTGTGAATACAGGTTCTTATGTTTGATGCCGCCCGCTGGGCTGAGAACTGCTATTTTATCAAGACAAACGAGGAAGGCTATGCGGACAAGTCCATCGCCGAAATCGCGACGGAAATGTTCTCCTACTGCGATGGGTTTACCATGTCTGCCAAGAAAGATGGCCACGCCAATATGGGCGGTATGCGGGCGTTTCGCGATAAGGGCTGTTTCTGGAGGAAATTCTCTGACTTCAATGAGGACGGCACGGTTAAAAATGATATTGGTGTGCTGATTAAGAACCTGTATTCATAATCAGAGGATGCCGGATGGGCGAGGGATTTTGCTGCCCTGCAAGGCGAAAAAATGCGGACAATACTTTGTGTATTGCAAGGTTTTTCAACGCAGCAGGCCGGCAAAAGGCCCGCTCAGACGGTGTCGAATGGTTGTGAATACGGGTTCTTAAACTTGTCCCCGTTGGAATCGGTTACTTCAAAGTGTCCGTAGTCTAAAGCATTCCTTGTTTCAATGGTGATCGGTCCAACAGTGCCTGTTGTAATGATACGACCATTGACAACCCGGCAGACATGATCTAGCTTTTCGTCAACAAGTAGTGACCTGTCAGTAAATTCCCGGCCAATTTCTTCGGCCATTGAATAGCACCCAGCAGCTGAAGAACGTACCAGATATCGATATTCAACTGGATTTCGGGCAACTTCCACCAGGCCGCCGGCATTGGATGCGCTCGACCGGATAATTTCAGCTGCGGAATCAACTGCGGCAATCACACTGAACTACGATGGACAAGGGCATAAAAAGATAATGGTCTGACGGTATGCCCGCCGTCAGATTTTCCATTCAATTTGCAGCTTCTCGCTGGTGGCACGAATAACGGTAATCATCAAATCCACCACCTGCTGCTTGTCCTCAAAGCTGACATTCTCCCAATCATCCAGATAATTGGAAATCGTGTCAATCTGCTCCGGGGACACCGCCTCGGTGGTCAGCTTGGCAATCTCGGTGGCAAGGGTCTGGCGGCGGCTGTCCAATTCCTCAATCTTGGCGTTGGCATAGGAGATCAGCACCGGGGTCGCGCCCGTCAGCGTGTCCAGCAGCTTTTCAATCTCGCTTTCCACCTGGGCCAGCTCCATCTGCTTTGCCGTCAGCTTCGGGCTGGCGGCTCTTTTCTTTTTGCGGCCTGTCAGCGTCTTGTAGTCCTCCAGCTTCTTCACCATCTGCTGATAAACTACTTCCTCCAAATCATGGAGCCGAACAGCGCCACAGCCAGGACAGGATTTATTTTCTGCGTGTTTCGAGCAGCGAAAATAGAGATGCCCGCAAGAGTGAGCCGCCATCAGAGCGTAGCCGCAGTTGCCACACTTGATTTTCCCGGCCATCCACGAATGACGGGCTTTCCTCGCGGGCTGGTAACTTTGGCTTGCCATGATTTTCTTCCGCACCTGGAGCCACAAATCAGACGGGATGAAGCCCTCGCTGGGTGCCAGCACCAACATCTGGCCTTGCAGGTACTTGTGCTTGTTGTCGGTGTTGCCTTTACTGCGATAGTAGTAGCAGCCGTTGGTTCCCGCGAAGTCGGCGGCATCGTTGTAAATCTCCGTCCCCTGACTTTTGAAAAACTCGTATATATCCAGGTCAGCCATTGCGTAAATTGGATTGCGGAGGATAAGGCTGATCGTTGACCTGGAAAACGGCTTTCCAAAGAACGACCTCACACCTTGGGTCGTAAGCTGGGTGGCTATGTCGTGGAGCGAGATGCGGGGGTCATTATACATCTCGTACATCTTACGCACGAACGCCGCCTCGGTCGGTTCAATCACCAGCTTCTTTGTATGGATGCCGTCAATGATGATAGGCTCCGTCCGAAATCCATACGGCGCTCTACCGCCCATTTTGAAACCTCGCTGACACCTGGCGTACCATGCGTCCTGCACTCGCTTCTGGATGGTTTCTCTCTCTAACTGCGCGAACACAATGCAGATGTTCAGCATCGCCCGGCCCATCGGTGTGGACGTGTCGAACTTCTCTGTGGAGGATATGAACTCCACGTTGTATTCCTGGAACAAAGCCATCATGTTTGCGAAGTCCAGAATGGAACGGCTGATGCGGTCGAGCTTGTAAACGACTACCCTGGCAATCAGCCCGCGCTTGATGTCCTCTACCAGCATTTGAAACTGGGGCCTGTCCGTATTCTTACCGCTGTAACCCTTATCTTGATACTCCCGGCAGCTTCCACCCCTCAATTCATATTTGCAAAACTCAATCTGACTTTCGATAGAGATACTATCTTTCTTGTCGATGGATTGTCTTGCATAAATTGCGTCAATTCGGTTGTTCATTTTGCGCTCCCTTTCTGAAAAGAAGCGGAGCTGCTGACAGCTTCATTATACCGTCAGCAGCCCCGCAAATCAATCTCTATCTGAAAAAATCACGAGGCGGGTGTTTCCCTCTGCTGGTACTTGCGGAACACCTCATAAAGCCGCTGCTCCAACTCCCGGCGCTTCGCCGCCTCCTGTTCCGGGGAGAGAATGGGTGTGAGGTTTTCCAGCGGGATTTCCCGGCCCTGGAAATTGACAATCTCGGTCTGCATCTTGTAGCTGATATGCTCCATAGGCAACTCCTTGTTTTCAAAATTTTCAGGGTGGACATTTGTCCGAAAAGTGGGCGCTATTTACTCCCACTCGTTTTACTTGTACTTGTTATTGTTCTTATAGTTCTTATTAGGGGTTAGTTTTTTTGCCTGCGTCAGCCGGGTTTCTGCCCTATTACAAGAGCAGTTTTCCGGCTATGGTGAAGGACAGGTTTTTATCCATTAGGGGTGGCTAAATTCTTGTCCATCAGGCAGCTTCACATAGATGTGATTGGGCTTGGAAAACTGCTGTCGCCGTCGCTCAATCAGCCCCGCCGCCTCTAATTCCGCCAATACGTTCTTGGCGGTGGTCATGCTCTTGCCGAGTATTCCGGCTACCTTCTCAATCGGGAAGATGATATAAACTCTCCCGGCCTCGTCCGTCCAGCCGTTGAGCTGAGACAGCCGCGCCCGGTCGAGCAAAAGGGCATAGGTCAGCTTGGCGGTAAGGGTCAAGCCCCTGTCCAGCAGGAACCAGGGGAAGAAGAAATAGGGCGGTAATTCGGTAGTTATCGTCATGTAGTCGGTCATGGTATTGGCCTCCTTAATGTGGGGCTGTCAGACCGCCGCTGTGGGTCGTTTGAGGCCCGTTTTCGGGGCCGGGAAGGAAATGTATCAGGCCCCCATCGAGGGCGGTCTTGAAAGCCCTGATATTACTGCGTTTTCAGCGGGTACTTTTTCTACACATCAGCCCGGTTTTTCTTTGCCCAGGCCCGCTTGCTCCGTTTGGCCCGTTCTGCGGCACAGGTAGAGCAGTAGAGCGTGTTGTGCTTGGACGAGGCGAACATCTTCCCACACTCCCGGCACCGCCGCCGTCTGACAGAGGGGGGCGGGAACAATGCGGCATACAGGCCAGCATCCAGGGGAAGGACAGCGGCGCGGAACCATTTGCAGATTAGGGAATAGGTGATGCTCTGCGGGCAGACACATTCTTCGCCGTTGTCCAGAAGCAAGCAGTTTCCGCAATCGTAGTTGCAGCACTCCCGCACCAGCCTCCGGGCCGTTCGGTACTGCTGGTAGGTCATGTGTGGGATTTCGGATGCGCCCATTTCACACGCTCCCTCTGCAAAATCCTAAAAGCGTCAGATTTGCGTTTTTAACGTGAGTGCCAATCTGACGCTGGCGATACCTGACCCGCAGGAAAGGAACAGACGCAAAGCGGGTGTTCCTTTCCTGCGGGTGTGCAAGGGGTTTGGGGAGTGCAGCTCCCCATCGCGTCCGAAGGACGCAATGATTTTGTCAATATGAGTTGACACAATTCACGCAAGGAATATAGGATCTAAGCAGCAGCCGCAGTGAGGGACAGATAGAAGCGCTCTCTCTTGACAGCGGGTGGAAGGCCGCCGTTGGCGGAGCAGATACGGCGGTTGTTCCAGTAGCTCATAAAGTAACGCCAAATAAGAGATCTGAGTTCCTCCACGGTCAGCTGTTCAGTG
>NZ_KE159675.1:333057-350557 GCF_000403395.2 Anaerotruncus sp. G3(2012)
TTTCCTCCTTCTTCTTCTCTTTTTTCTACTCCCTTGAGGAAAAGGTGTCAACTTTTTTTATACCATATCAAGGCGAGTCCAAATGCAAGACATTCAAAGAGTTAAAGCTATAGTCCTCATCGAACAGAAGATTGCCTTGACAAAGTATGAAGCCGCCGAGTACAGTAACATCGGCATCAATAAAATTGAGGCGATGCTCCGTGAGCCCAACTGTCCATTTGTTCTCTATGTGGGGCCGAACAAGAAGCTTGTCAAACGCAAAGAGTTTGAGGAGTTTATTAGGACGAGTCTTGTGATTTGAACGTAATTTCATTCTTGCCTGACAGGAGCCTCTGTGATACAATGGGTGTGTTGCAGGGGCTCCTTCCAACATAGAAAGGAGTTCCCAATGGGTAAATATATCAAGGGCAAAAAACTTCCCAAAGGTATTTCGCGGAGGAAGGATGATGGAAAATTTATAGCCGGCTTTGTTGACAAGGCTGGCAAACGGCATCAACGGCGGTTTGATACCATGGTTGAAGCCGACAGATGGCTGTATGAAATGCGTCATCAGGACGAGTTCGGGGACGGCATAGACGCTGAGGACATAACCGTTGACGAGTGGTTTAAGTTCTGGCATACAGAGCTTATCAAGGATTTGGCGGCAAATACTCGGAGAAACTATGCCGAGCGGTATTATCAGAATATCCAGCCTGTTATTGGCAGAATGAAGCTCAAAAATGTGAAGCCTATGCACTGTACCAAAATTCTGAACAGTATGGACGATAAATATGCTGGGTCTACGATCTACCAGGCATATATTACGCTTGGGACCATCTTTAAGTCTGCCAAGCTGAACGGCAAGATCAAGGTTCACCCGCTGGACGGCGTAAAGTTTTCCAAGAGCACAAAAGCAGTGGATGACCTGAAGGTTCTCACCGTAGAGGAACAAAGGAAGTTTCTGGATGCCGCAAGAAGGTCGCATAACTATTATCAGTACGCCTTTTTGCTGGAAACGGGGCTGCGGACGGGTGAGATGATCGCATTGACGTGGGATGATGTTGACTGGGAGAGGCGGACGCTGACTATTCGGAAAACGATGGAGTTCCGTTACAAGCGGCAACAGTTTTGGGTTGCCGGACCTCCCAAGACGATGGCGAGTTATCGCACCATTCCACTGACAGGCAGGGCGTATGAAATCTTGAAAGAAGTCTATGCCACAAAGGATACCCGCAAGCAATCCCCCGAACTGGACACCGTTTTGGAGTACGCAGACAAGCGGAAGGATCAGAAGCAGAAAAAGAGCTTCAACATGAAAGACCTTGTTTTCATCAATTTCCGCACGGGTATGCCGAACAAGAACAGTTCCTATGATACCCATTTGTATAAGCTCTGTGACGAGGCTGGGATCAAACGGTTCTGTATGCACACTCTCCGCCACACCTATGCCACCCGCGCTATTGAAAGCGGGATGCAGCCTAAGACTTTGCAGAAGCTCCTTGGCCATTCCAGTCTGAAATGACCATGGACAGGTACGTCCATGTCACAGATGATAGTATGGAAATGGGCATCAAGCTCTTTGAGCAAGGGCAACTCGAAAATGGGTTGGCAGCAGCAAAAGGCCCGTAATGTGGCGGAAATGTGGCGGAGACCACTTTGAAAGTCTTGAAACCCTTGGAAAATCAGGAGGTATACAGAAAAATGAAATTAGGCATCGTGGGTCTTCCCAATGTAGGAAAATCGACCCTCTTTAATGCGATTACTAATGCGGGCGCCCAGTCTGCAAACTATCCGTTCTGCACCATTGAGCCAAATGTTGGTATGGTTGCAGTGCCGGACGAGCGGCTGGATGTGCTCGCAAAAATGTACGACCCGGATAAATACACCCCTGCTGTGATCGAATTTGTCGATATCGCCGGACTGGTACGAGGCGCCTCCAAGGGGGAGGGCCTGGGAAACAAATTCCTCTCCCACATCCGGGAGGTGGATGCGATTGTGCATGTCGTGCGCTGCTTCGAGGACGGTGAGATCGTCCATGTGGATGGTGAGATCGGCCCAAAGCGGGATATTGAAACGATCAGTCTGGAATTGATCTTCTCGGACATTGATCTCGTCGACCGCAAGATCGACCGCTCCCTCAAAGCTGCCAAGGGTGGGGATAAGTCCCTCGCCGCGCAGGCGGAGCTGCTCAAACAGCTCAAGGCCCATCTGGAGGAGGGAAAACCGGCTCGCAGTTTTGACTGCTCCCCCGATGAATGGTTGGAAGCGATCGCGGATATGCCGCTGCTCTCTGCAAAACCGATCATTTATGCAGCCAATATGAGTGAAAATGATTTTACAAATGGGATAGAATCCAATCAATTCTACAAAGAGGTGGAAGAAATTGCGGTAGCGGAGTATGCGCAGGTGCTCCCGATCTGCGCGCGGATCGAAGAAGAGATCGCGGATATGTCCCCCGAGGACAAGCTGATGTTTCTGGAAGAGATGGGGCTGCATGAATCCGGGCTTGACCGCCTGATTAAGGCGAGTTATGCGCTGCTCGGCCTGATCTCCTATCTGACAGCCGGAAAGCAGGAGGTCCGCGCGTGGACGATCACCCAGGGGACAAAAGCGCCGCAGGCCGCAGGCAAAATCCACACCGATTTTGAAAAAGGGTTTATCCGGGCTGAAGTGGTCTCATTTGCTGATCTCACCGCCTGCGGTTCGATGAATGCTGCAAAGGAAAAAGGGCTCGTCCGTTCGGAAGGGAAAGAATATGTGATGCAGGACGGCGATGTCGTTCTGTTCCGGTTTAACGTATGAGCCGCCGTTCGATTCTTCTGCTGGTTGGACTGTTCCTGGCGGGGGCGTTGCTTGGGGCGGGCTGGCAGCTTGTTCGGCGCCCCTCTATCCGCGAAAAAGAGTTGTTTTTGCCTGAGGCGAAAAATGATTTCACATTTGCTGTCGTTTCGGGTGGGGAGGCAGACCCCGCTTCCCAGCCGGAAGAAGCACCCGCATCCGCTGGGACGCCCGAACGGGTGATGGGAATCGAAACGCGGGTGTCCCGAGACTGCTATCCAGTGGGGACGACCGAAATTGAGCTGACGGTTATCAACCATACCACCAGCGATCTGCTCTATTCTGAATGGTTTGACTTCCGAAGGTTCGAAGAAGGGGAGGTCATCCGCTTGATCCCAATCGAGGGCAGTACTGTCAACCCCGCTGGGCTGACCGAGTCGGAACGGCTGAAGGGTGGAGACAGCATAGTCCTTACCGTCCCAATCGACCTGTTCGACCCGCCGCTGGGACCGGGCATCTACCGGGTTGCCCAGCTCGCCTGCTATGGCGATACAGGCGACCATGCACTCGCCTGCACCGAGATCAGCGCAGAATTTAGGCTGGAATAGAAATCAGTTTTCCTGTTTGAAAAGGGAGCTTTTTGATTGCCAAAAAGCTCCCTTTTGTCGCGCCTTTAGAGGGGAAATGCTGAGGGCCTCTGCGGAAGCTGCCGGGTCAGACAGCTCCGAGTTGGTTAGGAGGCACAGAACTGCTTTAATACGGTGCGGAGGTAGAAGTTTCCCAGCAGGCAGGGAACAGAAAAGCCGATCAGCAGCAGATAAGCGGCACTGAGCGGGAAAGCCAGCACCGCGGCCACCAGCAACCCGTAGTAGGAGAGAACAGCCAGCACAGCGCGGAATGGTTTGGCGATTCCGAGCACCAGCGCCAGACGTATCGCCCGGGAAAGCGGTCCTTCGTCATACAGAATGCCGTATAAATAGACAGACGAGAGCAGGACCACCAGAAAAACGGTGGAACAAAGCATAAAGGGCAGGAAAAACAGTGGATTTGAGGTGGCGTGGCGCAGATAGAACGCGGCGCCGTAGCCAGAACATGCCAGTGGCAGGGCGGTCAGCAGGAACGCGCTGTAAGCGGTTTTCCACCGTTTGAGGAAGGCTGTCCGATAGTGATAAAAGCAATCTACCGGCTGGTCGAGAACCATCCTGCGGACCACATGGTTCATGGCAAAAAGGGCAAGCGGGATGGTGATAACCGGGATGCAGCTGACCAGGAAAAGCAGGTTCAGCTTGAACAGCGAGATGCACTCGAGCTGCAAGATTTCCAGGAAGCGGGCAGGACCGGTCTTTTCAGGCGCATCCGGGTCGATCCCCGGTCCGGGGGTGGCATAATCTTTACGGAAAAACAAAAACATTCCCCTTTCACGCCGGTCTGGGCAGCTCCTGTTCCAACAGGTTGTCCTTTTTTCCACAGAACCCGGACTGCGTATAAATTTTAAAGAATCGTGAAAACGTCTGGTTTCAGTTTACCATAGCAGGATTTTGGATGCAACAGCGGAACAGAGAACGGACAGAAAATTTTCTGCCCGCCTTCTGTCTGTATGGCTGGAGCAATCAGCTGGCCTCTTTTTATACTATATCATTTTTTTGCTATCCACATCCTCTTATTACCCTTGCGGATTTGCCTGAAAAGTGCTATTCTTGGAAATAAGAGAGAGTCCTTGCGGGAATCACAAAAGAGGAGTTTTGATCCCTGTTTGGTCATGAAATTACCCTTGAGGTATGATTTGGAAGGAGCGCGTTATGGCAAGTATCACATTCAAACATGTAAAAAAAATCTATCCGGGCAACGTTACCGTAGTTCCCGATCTGAACCTTGAGATCAAGGACAAGGAGTTCGTGATCCTCGTCGGCCCGTCCGGATGCGGAAAGTCCACAACGCTGCGTATGATTGCGGGGCTTGAGGATGTCAGCGAGGGCGAACTGTATATCGGTGACCGGGTGGTCAACGACGTTGCTCCCAAAGACCGCGACATCGCGATGGTATTCCAGAACTACGCGCTCTATCCGCATATGACTGTTTATAAAAACATCGCATTCGGGCTGAACCTCAAAAAGATGCCCAAAGACGAGATCGACCGCAGGGTGCATGAAGCGGCAAAGGCACTCGATCTGGAGCATCTGCTCAACCGGAAGCCGAAGGCGCTTTCGGGTGGTCAGCGCCAGCGTGTGGCGCTCGGACGCGCGATGGTGCGTGATCCAGCCGTATTCCTGCTCGACGAGCCGCTTTCCAACCTGGACGCCAAGCTGCGTACCGCGATGCGTTCGGAGATCAGCCGTCTGCATAAGCGCTTGCAGACCACCTTTGTCTACGTCACCCATGACCAGACCGAGGCAATGACGATGGGTGACCGGATCGTCGTTATGAAAGACGGTATCATCCAGCAGATGGATACTCCGCAGAATCTGTACGATTTCCCCTGCAACCTGTTTGTGGCCGGCTTTATCGGTTCCCCGCAGATGAACTTCCTGGATGCGGTCATCTCCGAGAGCAACGGCGTTTACCGCGCAGAGGTCTGCGGGAATCTGATCACTCTGTCCGACCGGATGGACAAGAAGAAGCTCGCCCCTTATGTTGGCAAAACAGTGGTTCTGGGCATCCGTCCCGAGGATGTCGACGCGGTTTCTGCCGACAGAAAGCACGATCTGGAAGCAAATATCGAGATCGCCGAGCTGATGGGTGCGGAAATCAACCTGCATCTTGACTGCAAAGGCAGCAAATTGGTGGTTCGCGCGGCATCCACCTTCTCCGGGCGTGAAGGCGATGTTGCAGCGCTGAACTTTGATGTGGAGAAGGTCCACCTGTTCGATAAGGAAACCGAGTTGGCGATTGCCCACTAAAACTGCGGGCTGGGCGGGTCTTTCGTCCCTCGGTATCATCATTACAGTTATCCGAAAATTATAATGGAGGTTGAAAGAATATGCCGCCCCGCCAGAATGAAAGTTATGTCATCAAACCGGCGGCCCCCGATACCAGCGTACGGGGGCTGCTGGTTCTGCCTTTTGCGCAGACGCTCCCGCTTTCTGTGGGAGACCTCTACAGCGGCTGCGGCAGAGAAGGGGACTATACCCTGATTGCCGCTGTGCGTGGGAGCCTCACCGTAACCTCGCACACGCAGTATTTCCTACTGGAAGCGGGCCAGGTCCTCGTCATGCGCTGTGGGGAGCCTTACACCATACAGTCGGTCTCGGATTGCCTTTGTATGGAAGTTCATCTGCAAGGGGAGCTGGCTGACCGTCTGCTTCAGGAGCGGATGGAGGAGGGAACTTTCCTGTTTTCCGGATGCGCGCCTGCAGTGCGGGAGACAGTCATGGCGCTTTCTGTACTCGAGGAGGAGAATCCCCCGGTGAGCGGCGAGCTTGCTTCGTCCTATGCATACTCTCTGCTGATGCAGCTCTGTGGTGCAAGGGTGCAGCGGGATGATGCATCGCCTCCCCTTTCGCCGCTGGTGGAATCCGCGATTGCGATTATCCAGGAGGAATTCCCATTTTTGGAAGGATTGGATGAGCTGGCCGAACGGCTCGAGGTCTCAAAAGCGCATCTCAGCCGCAGCTTTGTGAAAAAGACGGGGATCTCCCCAGGAAAATACATCACCAGGGTTCGGATCGAATATGCTAAACTGTTGCTGCGGGCGGAAGATGTGTCGATCGCGTATGTGGCAGAGGCGTCCGGGTTTGCCAATGCAAACTATTTTGCCAAGGCGTTCCGGAGGGAGACCGGTATGTCCCCCAGCGAGTATCTGGAAAGTGCGCCTAGACGCCAACGTACGGGGTTCCGCTTAGAAGAGCGGCAGCCGCTTTGGTAGGGAATCTGTGCATAGCACATAAATCTATATTTTGCTTCACATTCTGGAATAACTTGTATTTAAATGGGTAAATATCGTCTTCTTTGTAGGGCATTTTACCCAAAACATACTTTCTTTTATCGTATTTATAAACGAAATTATTGAAAATATACCTATATGTTGCGGCAATCTGCACTTAAAACGTCTTGCGCAACATATAGGTATATTTTTCAAATCCCTGTCCATTTACAGAACAGGCGAGCGGGTTTAAAATTTTAGTAATGGCGCTATGGGGATAGTCTAGCCAAAAAACAAAGAAATTCGTAGAGGAGTGGAGTTATGAAAAAGATTCCCCGCATAGCAGCAATCGTTCTGGCTGTAACACTGCTTCTGATGTCCCTGGCCGGGTGCAGTGCGGCAGATGGAAAAACACACCTGACCTTCCAGATATGGGACGTCGCACAGCGCGATGGTATGCAGGCGATCTGTGACGCCTATACCGCCCAGAATCCGGATGTGGTCATCGAAGTGCAGGTGACCAGCTGGAACGAGTACTGGACCAAGCTGGAGGCAGCCGCCGAAAGCAACACCATGCCGGACATCTTCTGGATGCACACCAACCAGATCCTGTATTATTCCGATTTCGGGATGCTGGCGGATGTGACCGACCTGTATGACGATGTAGACCCCAATTTCTACAGTGACCATTATTCCGAAATCTCCCTGAGCAACGCGATGGGCAGCGACGGGCGGATTTATGGCGTGCCGAAGGACAAGGATAATATCTGTCTTGTTTATAACAAGGAGATGTTCGATGCGGCAGGCGTATCCTATCCTGATGAGAGCTGGACCTGGGATGACCTGACCGAGGCTTCTCAGAAAATTTATGACACAACCGGAAAATACGGCTATCTGGCCTATGCGGACGACCAGCTCGGCTACTGGAATTTCGTTTATCAGGCAGGCGGCTATATTCTCAACGAGGATAAAACCCAAGCGGGCTTCACCCATCCGGCTACCCAGAAGGCTATGAAGTTCTATATCGGCCTGCAAAGCAACGACTGGTGCCCGGATCAGAGCTATTTTGCCCAAACTGCACCTGGTGTCGCATTCTTCTCTGAAGCAGGCTCGATGTTCCTTGAGGGAAACTGGAACCTGCGCCAGGAGATGCTGGACTATCCCAACATGGTCGGCAAATGGGATGTGGCGGTTCTTCCAAAATGTCCAGACCCCGTTAGCGGTGATGGACGTGCCACCATTTCGAACGGCCTGTGCTATTCGACCGCTGCACGCGGTAAAAACCTTGAGCTTGTTAAGGACGTTCTCAAATTCTTCGGCAGCGAGGAAGGACAGCGGATTCAGGGCCTTTCAGGTGCGGCGGTCCCCGCTTACGACGGTCTGGAGGAAACCTGGATCAGCGCGTTTGACCAGTTTGACTATGACCTGAACCTCGGAATTGTGGTTGACCAGTTCGAGTATTGCGTCCAGTCGGTCAACAATGCTTCCCGGCCGAAATGGAAGAGCCTTGTCAGTGACGAGCTGATTAAGATTTACAGCGGACAGGTGGATATCGACACGGGCTTGGCAAATATGCAGCAGATGGTGGACAACGCGAGTGCGGTGTCCTGAAAATGAGGGGAGGGCATTCTTTTGAGTAATCCAAAATCCGGGACAGTCAAGCTGTCCGCCGCCGCAAAGCGGGAGCAAAACTGGGGCTGGCTCATGGTAGCCCCTACCATCATCGGACTGGTCGTATTGAACGTCTGGCCGTTTATCCAGACGCTGTACGCCAGCTTCTGCGAGCATCTGGGCTTCGGCCATTACCGGTTCCTCGGTATCGACAACTATGTTACCATGTTCAAAAGCCCAGAGTTCTGGAAAGCAACCTGGAATACCGTATACTTTTGTATCCTGACCGTTCCGGTCGGCATCTTCCTCGCCCTGCTGGTGGCGATCCTACTTAATGCCAAGGTTAAGGGCAAGGGCTTCTTCCGGTCGGTATTCTTCCTGCCGATGGTCTGTGCCCCTGCCGCGATTACGATGGTATGGCGCTGGATCTTCAACAGCGATTACGGTATCCTCAACCAGATGATGGGAACCAGCATCAACTGGGTTACCGATTCCAAGGTTGTCATGATCGCCTGTGCGGTTGTTGCGGTCTGGAGCGCGATCGGCTATGACGCGGTCCTGCTGCTCTCCGGTTTGCAGAACATCTCCAAATCCTACTATGAGGCGGCGGAGATCGACGGCGCCGGCAAGATCACCCAGTTCTTCCACATCACCCTGCCGATGGTTTCCCCCACCCTGTTCGTGGTGCTCATCATGCGCCTGATGGCTTCGATGAAGGTTTATGACCTCATCTACATGATGGTTGAGGACACCAACCCCGCGCTCACCAGCGTGCAGAGCCTGATGTACCTGTTCTATCGTGAGTCGTTCGTGGCGAGCAACCGCGGCTATGGTTCTGCAATCGTCATCTGGACCGTCTTCCTGATCGGCATTGTCACTGTGATCCAGTTTGTCGGCCAGAAGAAATGGGTCAACTACGAAGTGTAAGGAGGGATAACGATGAAGAATAGCTCTATGGGACAGTCCAAGAAGATCGTTACCACCGTTACCTATGCAGCGCTTATCCTTGGCTCGCTCGTTATGATCTTCCCGTTCCTCTGGATGATTCTTACCAGTTCTAAAACAGTGCCTGAAAGCATGCAGATTCCGCCCACTATCTTTCCAGCACAGATCACCTTTGAGAACTTCACCCGGGTTATGGAGAGCCTTCCGTTCGTAAGCCTCTATTGGAATACCGCACTGATGATCCTCTTCCGTGTGGTCTGCGCGGTGGCGTTCAGCTCGATGGCGGGCTATGCGTTTGCAAAACTGCAGTTCAAGGGCAAAAACCTCCTGTTCAGCATCGTGCTGATGCAGATGATGATGCCCAGCCAGATCTTCATTATCCCGCAGTACCAGATGGTAGCCAAGCTGGGTGCGGCAAACTCCATCTTTGCGCTGGTCTTCCCCGGCCTGGTCAGCGCGTTCGGTACCTTCTTCCTGCGGCAGGCATACCTTGGCATTCCCAACGAGATCGGTGAGGCCGCCTATCTCGACGGGTGCAACCAGTGGCAGTCGTTCACCAAGGTAATGTTCCCGCTCACCTCTTCGTCGGTGGCGGCGCTCACGGTCTTTACCGCGGTGTTCGCTTACGGAGACCTGATGTGGCCGCTGGTTGTCAACTCTGACTTGAAGATGATGACCCTTTCCTCCGGGCTTGCAACCCTGCGCGGGCAGTTCACCACCAACTTCCCGGTACTGATGGCCGGAAGCCTGCTGGCAATGCTCCCGATGGTCATTCTCTATCTGTTCTTCCAGCGCCAGTTCATCGAAGGCGTTGCGATGACCGGCGGTAAATAATCATCAGACTTTCAGCGGTCGGATGGCTCTGCTGTCCTGCTGATCTGCGGCCCCTGCCGCGGCACCGGAACCGGCGTCAAGCCGGTTCCGGCAGGATGTGTGCAAAATCTCCGGTTTCACATTCCGGAAGCGTGACAGCCCCGGCGCTGGTTTCGGCCCGCTGGGGCTGTTGTTTTAAGACTGCACTGGTACGACGCTCCCGCCGCGCGTATATGGCGGGCTGCCTCCTCCCTAGCTTGGATTCTGAGGGTGGAGACCCCTTGGATCGAACAGTCAGCACGCTTGAAAAGGATTCTATTTTCGGGCAGCGGGAAGATGTCCTGCTGGTATGCTTTGAAGGGAAAGCCTTTACCGCAGATGCAAAAAACAGCTTCCGGAAATCAAAAAAATGCTTTTGCGGCTGTCCAATTATAAAATTACCTATTGCATCACATCTTAAAATTGCTTAAAATGATTGCAGCAAATTTTTATGCTTATGTGAGGGGATTCCATTATGATCGTTTGTGACAAAAAAGAGGGGCTTTTTACCCTCCACACCCGTAACACCACCTATCAGATGAAAGCGGACAGCTACCGGGTGCTGCTCCATACCTATTATGGCGCGCGCATCGTCGGGGGAGACCTGTCCTATCTGGTTCGGTATACCGACCGCGGCTTCTCCCCCAATCCCAGTGAAGTCGGGCACAACCGCGACTACTCGCTGGACACGCTCCCACAGGAGTATTCCACCTGCGGTGTGGGAGATTTCCGTATCCCGTCGATTGATCTGGAGCTGGAGGATGGCAGCCGGATCGCGGACCTGCGGTATACCGGTTTTGAGGTGAAAAAGGGCAAATACAGCCTTGAGGGCCTGCCTGCCTTTTTTGGGGACGAGGAACAGGCCGAAACGCTGGTGCTCTTTCTGGAGGATACCGCCGCGCAGGTAGGGGTCGAACTCTACTACGGCGTGTTCGAACAGTGCGACCTGATTACCCGCGCCGCGCGGATCACCAACCGGGGCGGTCATCCGGTCCGGCTGCGCCGCGCGACCTCCCTCTGCCTGGATTTCCAGCGCGCTGACCTCGATCTGATTACCTTCGACGGTGGGCATGTAATCGAACGCTGCCCTACCCGCACCCCTCTGCGTCAGGGCGTCCAGAGTGTGGGAAGCGTGCGCGGCACCTCCAGCCATCAGCATAACCCGTTTGTCGTCCTCTGCGACCACGATGCGAATGAGGACTACGGGCTGTGCTACGGTGCCGCGATGGTTTACAGCGGCAACTTTGAGGCGGCGGTCGAACGCAGCCAGTTCGAGAGCAGCCGTCTGGTCATGGGGATCAACCCCTACCACTTCTGCTGGCCCCTTAACCCGGGTGAGTCGTTTACCACCCCGGAAGCGGCCCTGGTCTGTTCGACCTGCGGTTTGGCCCGGATGACCCATCAGTTCCACCGCGCCATCCGTGAACACCTCATCCGCGACCCTTACCACGGTGCACGCCGCCCGGTTCTGATTAACAACTGGGAGGCAACCGAGTTCCATTTCGATGCGGACATGCTCGTGTCGATTGCCAAGGAGGCGGCCTCGCTTGGGGCGGAGCTGTTTGTCATGGACGATGGCTGGTTTACCAACCGGGACAGCGACCTGAGCGGTTTGGGCGACTGGGTGGTGGACCAGAACAAGCTGCCCGGCGGGCTGGAGGCTTTGGTTCCCCGGATCAATGATCTGGGTCTGCGGTTTGGGATGTGGATTGAACCGGAGATGGTCAGCGAGGACAGCCAGCTTTACCGGGATCATCCCGACTGGGCGCTGCGTGCGCCGGGCCGGGCACAGACCCGCGGCCGCAGCCAGCTTGTACTCGACTTTTCCCGCAAGGAAGTGCGCGACCATATCTATCAGGTTCTCAAGGAGGTGCTTTCGAGCGCCAACGTCACTTATATTAAATGGGATATGAACCGCAGCCTGTCTGATGTCTGGTCGGCAGGGCTTCCCGCCAACCGGCAGGGGGAGGTCTTTCACCGGTATATGCTCGGCGTTTATGAACTACTCGAGCGGTTCCGGCGGGATTATCCCGACCTGTTGATCGAGGGGTGCAGCGGCGGCGGCGGCCGGTTCGATACAGGAATGCTCTATTATACACCTCAGATCTGGTGCAGCGACAATACCGATGCAATCGACCGGCTTCGTATCCAGTACGGTACCTCGTTCTGCTATCCCGCCAGCACGATGGGGGCGCATGTTTCGGCAGTCCCCAACGGGCAGACCGGGCGCTGTGTCTCGATGGAGACCAGGGGGATCGTAGCGATGTCAGGCACCTTTGGCTATGAAATGGATCTGAACGAGACCACTCCTGAGGAAAAGGAGATCATCGTCCGGCAGATCGAGAAGTATAAGGCCTATTATGATCTGATTCAGCGGGGAGACTACTACCGGCTAACCGATCCGTTTGAGGATGGGCCGTACACCGCGTGGGCGCATGTCTCAGAGGACCGGCGGGAGGCCCTGGTTTCCCTGGTCACCGGCACGATGCACGCTGCCCCGCCTTTCCGGGTGCTGCGGATCAAGGGGCTTGATCCGTCCTTCTGCTACCGGGTGAATGACGGGGAAGAGGTCTATCCCGGGGATGTGCTGATGCAGGCGGGATATCCTCTGCCCATGCTGAAAGACGACTATCAGCCGTTCCAGCTCCATCTGAAAGCCGAGTGACATACAGAAAAGAGGCTGACCGCAGGGCGGTCAGCCTCTCGAGTGGAGTTTGTTCTGGGTGCGCCACTCCCTGGGGGAGATGCCGTACCGCTTTTTGAATGCCCGGGAAAAGTGCAGCTGGTTCGGATAGCCGCATACGGTTGAAATTTCCCCGATTGGTGCGCTGCTGGTCTTCATCAGCTCGGTGGCTTTGGTCAAGCGCATCCGGATCAGAAATTCCTGCGGGGGACAGCCCATGTTCTCTTTGAACAGCTTGCTGAAATAGCTGCGGTTGAGTTTGCAGACATCCGCAATCTCCTCCACTGTCAGATCGCGCTGGTAGTTCTGCTCGATGAAGGTGATCGCCTCCTGGATATAAAAATCCCGGAGCTGTGCTCCGCCAAACTCCCGGCGGGTGGCAGAGGATTCGATCAACGCATCCAGAAACAGGAACAGATGTCCGATCAGATGCAGAGAGGACGATTCCGAATGATCGGCGATGTAGAGCATGAGGTCCCGCACCGCCTCCCCCATGGCAGGGGTTTTGGGGCGGTAGAGCGGCTGGGAGATGTCCAGCCCTGCGCTGGAAAGATGTTCGGATGCCCGCAGCCCGTCGAACTCGAGCCAGACGTATTTCCACGGATGCTTCTCCGAGGCGCTGTAGGTATTGACCTGTCCGGGGCAGATCAGAAAGCCCTGATTTTCCTCCAGATAATAGCGGTTGGTTACACCGTTTTTGGGGGTGGAATCCAGAACGCCTTGTCCGGAGATGACATAGTGAAACAGAAAGTGGTTGCGGATAAAGGGGCCGAAAGAATGCAGGGGTGCACACTGCTCCCAACCGTATTGGTAGAGCCGAAGGTCCAGGAAATTCTCGTTGGGAAAGAGTGAGAAGGAAAGGTTATTCATCCTGTTACTCCCTTTCTTGCGGCGCCGGTGGGGTTTGCTGGAATCATACTCCACATACCTTCGCAGGTGGCCGTAAAAACGGCCACCTGCCACGCGGCGCGCCGCGTGACTATCAGGGGCTGTTCGAAAAAATCAAAACCACCGCCTTTTTCTATAGGAAACAGCATCTGCTGCGTCAAAAATACGCGGAATACATCAATACAAAATATTCCTGCACGTTTCTCTTTGCAGCCGCTTGATTCCTGCGAAAAATCCGTTAATTCCTCTGTTTTCAAACAAGCCCTAGGGTGACTTGTTTCGCAATACAGGTTTCCAACTATACGCTTATAACAGACACATACCCGGATATGTGCTCCACTCTGCGGATAGTATATCATATTTGTGGGACGAGATGGTAATTTTATGACATTATACCATAAAAAAATAACGTTTCCACTCTTTTGCACCCAAAAACAGGTTTTATTTCCCGGAACCTTTCCATAATATTTACAAAAGAAAGAAGGACTTTTTATGTATGATGTCGTTGCCCTGGGCGAACTGCTGATTGATTTTACTGCAAATGGGAGCAGTGAACAGGGAAATGGACTGTTTGAAGCCAATCCCGGGGGGGCGCCCTGCAATGTACTTTCGATGCTTACCCGGCTAGGGCGGCACACCGCTTTTGTCGGGAAGGTGGGGGAGGATATCTTCGGCCGTCTGCTGAAAGCCACCATTGAAGAAGTCGGGATCGACAGCGCGGGCCTGGTGCTGGACGCTTCTGCCAATACCACCCTTGCCTTTGTGCAGAATGCCCCCGACGGTGACCGGGAATTCAGCTTTTACCGGGACCCGGGCGCAGACGAGCTGCTGTGCCCCGAGGAGCTGCCGCTCGAAATGCTTGGACAGACCCGCATTTTCCACTTTGGCTCCCTGTCGCTGACCCGTGAGCCGAGCCGTTCGGCCACACGCGCCGCAGTAGAGGCAGCACGCGCAGGCGGCGCATTGGTCAGCTTTGACCCCAACCTGCGTGCTTCCCTCTGGAAAAGCCTGGACACCGCCAAAGAGCAGATGCTCTGGGGATGTTCGGTCTGTGGCCTGCTCAAGATCGCCGAGGAGGAACTGGAATTCCTCACCGGGTGTAAGGAGATCGGAGAGGGCGCCGCGCAGCTGCGGGAACAGTTCCCCAACATTCAGCTGCTGCTGGTCACGCGCGGAAAGCAGGGCAGTATTGCATTCTGGAAAGAACTGATGGTCAGCCAGCCCACCTATTTGCAGATCAAGGCTGTGGATACCACCGGTGCGGGTGATACCTTCTGCGGCTGCTGCCTGCATTTTGTGCTGGAGTATGGGCTGGAGCAGCTCAATGGAGAGCTGCTGACCGGAATGCTCCGGTTCGCCAATGCTGCCGCGAGCTTGATTACCGCGAAAAAGGGTGCGATCCGCAGTATGCCGGAACTGGATGCGGTGCGGCGTCTGATGGAAGAGGCGTGAATGCTTCGCGCGCCTTTTTGAAACGCGAGGCAGGCTCTAAAGAAGGAGGAGACAAGATGAATGCTTTTGAACGCCGCCTTTCTGAAGGGCGGGATGAACTGGAATGGCTCTATATGGAGCTATATAACAACCGTGAGCGGCTGGAGGCGCTGGAAGCGCGGATGCGCGAGGCTTACCACCAGCGCGGTCAGGGACTGAAGCGGCTGGACAGCCAGCGGGAGGAAAATCCGGAGTGGTTCCGGTCAGGGAAGATGCTGGGCGTCACCATGTACACCAACCTGTTCGCCGGAGACCTCAAACATTTGGAACAGAAATTGGATTACCTCTCCGAGCAGGGGATTACCTATCTGCATCTGATGCCGCTGCTCAAGATGCCCCATCCCGATAATGACGGCGGTTATGCGGTGGAGGACTTCAATCAGGTGGACCCGCCGCTCGGCACCAACGAGGACCTCAGCCATCTGACCGCCGCCATGCGCCGCCGGGGGATGAGCCTCTGTCTGGATTTTGTCATCAACCATACGGCGGACACCCATGAATGGGCGATGCGTGCCAAGGCGGGTGAACAGGAGTATATCGACCGGTACATCTGCTTCGATACCCCCGACATCCCAAGGCAGATGGAACAGACCATCCCGGACGTGTTCCCCGAAACCGCTCCGGGCAGCTTCATCTATCAGGAACAGATGCATAAATATGTCTGCTCTTCGTTCCACCATTACCAGTGGGACCTCAACTACCGCAATCCGGTGGTATTCAATGAGATGGTCGGGAGTATGCTGCTTCTGGCCAACCTGGGCGTGGAGGTGCTGCGGATCGACGCGGTCCCTTACCTTTGGAAGGAGATCGGGACCACCTGCCGCAACCTGCCGAAAGTGCATACCATTATGCGGATGATCCGTCTGATTATTGAAACGGTCTGTCCGGGCGTGATCCTCAAAGGCGAGGTCGTAATGGCGCCCTGGGAGCTGGCGCCTTATTTTGGAACGCTGGAAAAGCCGGAGTGCCATCTACTATACAATTCTTCCACCATGGCGACCCAATGGAGTGCACTGGCTTCTTCGGACGTCCGGCAGCTCAAGCGTCAGCTGGATGACCTGCACAGCCTGCCGTCCCATTGCTGCTTTGTCAATTATCTGCGCTGCCACGACGATATTGGCTGGGGACTGAATGAGGAATTCGGGAAAAGCATCGGGATGGATCCGCTGGAGCACAAAAAATATCTCTACCGCTTTTTCGAAGGCAGCTTCCCAGGCACTTACGCCCGCGGGGAACGGTATAACTATAATCCTGCTACTCAGGATGCGCGTACCTGCGGCACAACGGCAAGCCTCTGCGGCATCGAAAAGGGCCTTTATGAACAGGACGGCTGGCAGGTGTCAATGGGCATCCAGCGCGACCTGATGATGCATGCTGCCATGATGTGCATGGCCGGGTTCCCCATGCTTTCGAGCGGGGATGAGATCGGCCAGCTCAACGGTTATGCTTATCACAACGATCCGGTCCTGCGGGAGGACAGCCGCAATCTGCATAGGACCCCGTTCTCCTGGGAGAATGCTGCACTGCGTACCCAGGAGGGAAGTGTTCAGCAGCAGATTTGGGACGGACTGCGGCAGCTTGAACGGCTGCGGGCAGAGGAGGAATGTTTCTCTCCGCAGGCGTGGGTTTCCACTTGGGATACCCATAACTGTTCGGTACTCGCGCTGGTGCGCACTACCGAGTCCGAGCGGATGGTCTGCCTGTTTAACTTCTCCGGGGCCTGGCAGGCGATTTCTCTCGATGCAATGAGCGGGGCGTTTGTCGACCGGATCACCGGAAAGGACATCTGGTTCTCTGACTGGAAGCTTCAGCCATATCAATACTGTATCTGTGTGCAGAAGCTGTAAATTAAATATGGGGTGGGATTCCGGCGCGGGTTCCCACCCTTTTCTTTTTCTGTCTGTCTGGCTCGAAAGTCGGCGCAAAAGGCCGGTTTTAGGGGGATGTGAAGAATCTGGAAGGGGAAAAAGAAGAAAAAACCAAAAAACTTTAAAAAAAATGAAAAAAGGTGTTGACAAAGAAAGGGGAACGTGATATTATAACTAAGCTGTCTCGTGAGCGACGACACAAACGCCGGACACGAAGCGCACAGCACCTTGAAAAATGAACAACAAGTAAGGAAAATCACTTAGGTTTCTGTGAGAGCAGGAACCGAGTAAAAACCCTTGAAAAGAACTTTGAGTGGTCTGCAAATGCAGACGGACTTAAAAAGCGAAAACCAGCAAAGAAATTTGCTTGGACAAAAGCTTTGTTTCAGATGAAAAAGCGTTGAGCTTTCTCATACAATTAACAAAGAGTTTGATCCTGGCTCAGGACGAACGCTGGCGGCGCGCCTAACACATGCAAGTCGAACGGGGCTTATATTTCAGAAGTTTTCGGATGGACGAGAGATAAGCTTAGTGGCGGACGGGTGA
>NZ_KE159676.1:0-15851 GCF_000403395.2 Anaerotruncus sp. G3(2012)
GGTGCAGCCCTATCAAATATCCTGTCGGAATGGATCCGGCTGGGGAGACCTGAAAAAGCAAATTTCGGCGTTCCTTGCGGCGAAGCGGATTGATGGATTATCGGCCAGGACGATTGAAAACTACCGGTACACATTGGGAGTTTTTGCGGGACAGGTAGACCGAGCGGTGACCAAGATCACAGTGGACGATCTGCGGAAGTACATCTCCTATCTGTCCGAGACACGCGGCCTCCGGGATGGAAGCCTGCTGACCCACATCAATACCCTGCGCAGCTTCTTCAGCTGGCTGACAGTTGAAGGCGTCATTCGTAGAAATCCTATGCTCAAGATCAAGTCCCCCAGACTGGATCGCACCCGGTCGCGGCACGCATTGTCCCAGGAGCAGCTGGAACGGCTGCGGGATGCCTGCAAAACCTATAAAGAGCGGGCGCTGGTAGAGTTCCTTGTGTCTTCTGGATGCCGCTTGAGCGAGGTGTCCGGAATCCGGATGGAGGATGTCAACTGGCGGGATCGGAGCGTAGTCGTGCATGGCAAGGGCAACAAGAGCCGCAAGGTCTATTTCAGTGTCAGGGCCAAGCTGATGCTGGAGGAGTATATCGCCCGGCGCAAGGGTGGGGATGCCTTGTTTGTAAGCGTCAAGACACCGTACCCAGCCATGCAGCCGCGGGCAATCCAACGAGTGCTGGGATTGATCGGAGATCGGGTGGGGCTGCATGTGCATCCGCACCTGCTGCGTCACACCTTCGCGACGCTGGCGCTTGCCGGAGGCATGGACATCACAGTGATCCAGCGGCTTTTGGGCCATGAGGACACCAAGACAACCCTCATCTATGCGGAGCTGTCACAACGGACGATCCAGTATGAGTACGAACGGATTATAGCGTAAATCAGCTGAAGCAAAAAAGTTCCCAGAGATGTGCAACAAAACCGCACATCTCCGGGGATCAGGCGGAGTAAATGAAAGGACTTTTACGAAAGGGGTGGTAAACGTGGACACATCAGTAATCTCGCGGGCCGAGCACGATGAGTTTTGCAGGAGGCTGGAGGCGGAACACAAGCGTCTGGCCGCAGAGGACAACCGGCAGAATCATCGGATCGACACGCTGGAAGAGAAGGTGGAGCAGATCGGCGCGCTGGTTACATCGGTGGAAAAGCTGGCCCTGAACATGGAGATCATGGCCAACGAGCTGAAGCAGCAGGGGGAACGGCTGGAAAGCCTGGAAGCACGCGACGGGGAAAACTGGCGTAAGGCGGTCGGGCATATCGTCACTGTCGTGATCGGAGCCATGATCGGCTTTATCTGCACCAGGATCGGATTGTGAGAAGGAGGTAAAGATGAATTACCAAGAGTTTGTACGTATTGTGATCTATCTTTGTGCGCTGATCTTCGGGGGTCTTGCTCTGTGGTATCGGGGCAATGCCAAGGTCAGCGGACGGGTGGCGGCGTTGATCCGGCGGGCCGAGGAGCTGTATAGTGACCTGACCAATGCGGGTGGCGTTAAGTTTGAGTGGGTTGTCGGTCAACTCTATAGCCTGCTGCCACTTGCAATCAGGCCGTTTGTGCCGCGCAGTCTGATCGAACAGATTGTACAGACCACCTTTGACGCGATTGAGGGATATGCCAAGATGCAGTTGGACAGGCTGACGGGCAGCAGTCAAGAGATGGGGCAGGGCAAGGACTGTGAGGTATTGAGATGAGCCAGAGACTGACACTGCCGTTTAAGGCCATGCGGATCACAGCTGGATATAAACATCCGCAATATCTCAAAGAGTGGGGCTGGCCCCATTATGGCGTGGACTGCTACGATCCCAATACCCATGATGTACTCGCTCTGGGAGATGGTGAGGTGATCGCCGCTGGACAGGACGGTCCGACATTGACCGGCAATCTTTCCCGGTTGGGTATGGTGACAGTGATCGTCTACCGGGATGTGCTCTGCAACGACGGCAAGGTGCGGGATCTGACCGCCCGCACCTACCATCATGCGAGCGTCGCGGTCAGGGCAGGAGACAAGGTACGCCACGGTCAGGTGATTGCCCAGTATGGCAACACTGGAGCCAACAGCAGCGGCCCACACCTGCACATTGAGCTGGATACCGACACCAAGTATCCGACCCTTGCGCCCGGCGTGTCGGTAACGGCCAACAACCGGATCATCAATACCAAGACCGAGTATGCCAGGGCGGGAGGGCTGTCCGACAGCACGATCAATCCGGCCAAGGTCTGGTTTATTGGAGATGGGCAGAGTATCGCCGGAGCAGCGGGGAGCTGGTGTGCCCAGAGCGATCTGGTCGTACCTGAACTGCCCGCAGAGACGTCGGATCAGCCGGATTATAAGGCGAGATATGAGGCGCTGTGCGCAGAAATTATGGCTCTGGCCGCGAAGTATAAAGAGGAATAAATGCGAAAGAACGCCCCTGGGGTGGATGTATCTTCAATAGAAGGTTCCGCTTCAAGGGCGTTTTTATTTATGAGATTTTATCGCATATAGAACATACCTTATTCGATTGTTCCATCCTTCTCCTGAAGCGTCAGAAAGTATTCCATAGGCTTTTGAAACTCCTGGCTGATTTTATAGAGAAGAGGAGCAGAAATGGAAGTATCCCCGCTTTTCAGATTTCGTATATGGCGCGTGGAGATATCCAGGTGTTCTGCAAGCTGTTCCTGCTTCAGATCCGATTCCCTGATTGCATTATCGAATTTTTCATGATCGAGTAATGCGACTTTTGCCATGATGTAACCCTCCTGTTTAGATTATAGATTTGCAGCGGATAGAGTGTCGTTCATCCACTCTCTATAATCAAAATAAAGGAGATTAACTGCAATATGAAGGAAATCGACTTCCGATTGTAAAATTTTGTAGTTTTTTTGTGGAATTTAGGGGTAACTCATGGTATATACCATGAGTTACCCCTTGTTTGTATCATAAATTTAATTAATGCCAAAAGAGCAGACTGTAAAACAGTCTGCTCTTTTCATAACTAAACTTATCGTTTAATTATGCACCCAAATAACCCATCAACAAAAATAAAGCAAGGTATATTCGGATATAAAGTGTAATGGCGGAGAAGGAGGGATTCGAACCCTCGAAGGCTGTTAGACCTTACACGAGTTCCAGTCGTGCGCCATAAACCAAGCTAGGCGACTTCTCCAAAACAGTGTTTATATTATATACCATAAAATCGAAAAAATCAAGTGTTATTTATAATTTTTTCATTCCATTTCACTTTTGGCAAATTGCAAGTAAAATTGTGAAAAAAGTTCCGAAAATGCTTAGGCAGGGAAAGGATAGTCCGGAGGACAAAAAAGTGACCCTGTATCGTTCGCAAAAGCTGTCTTTTTTCTGCTGATCGGGTTTATTCTTCCGGATCCGGCTGATACTCCAGAATATCCCCTGGTTGGCAGTCCATCTCCCGGCAGATCGCTTCGAGGGTGGAAAACCGGATTGCGCTGATCTTCCCGGTCTTGATCTTCGAGAGATTGACATTCGAAATGCCAACCCGCTCCGCCAGCTCATTCAGGGAAATTTTTCGATCGGCCATCACACGGTCCAGCCGCAACACAATCGCCATCTTGCCCACCCCCTCACAACGTTTCGTCCGCCTGTTGCTGCAACAGGCTGCCATATGCAAAAATTTCTGCCAATCCATAAAGTGCGGCACCCATTAGAAGCGGCGCTGCGATTCCTTCCAAGCCGCTCCAACCGGAAAGCAGTCCCGGCAGTCCATCGGTACAGGCGGTGAGTGCGACCAGCAGAGCAATCCTATG
This sequence comes from Anaerotruncus sp. G3(2012), assembly GCF_000403395.2. Taxonomy (GTDB): domain Bacteria; phylum Bacillota; class Clostridia; order Oscillospirales; family Ruminococcaceae; genus Anaerotruncus. The sequence continues at coordinate 3,770 of NZ_KE159676.1, forward strand.
GAGATGGGCTGTGTTCGTTGGCGAAAAAGGAGATCCTCCATCACTCAGATTCCGGAAAATCAACAGCGCAGAACCGAACAGCAAGAGGCGTACTGCCCCGTCTACCAATATAGCAACAGCCAGGGCCACCAGTGCGGGACTCATCGAACCGGGCGACCAGCCGATCCCTTCCAGTCCCAGCGTGACAACTAGGGCAGACTCCCACTCAGGCATCCTTGCCAGTGCGAGAAAAAGGGAAACTGCCGCTGTAAAAAAACCGTAAACCAAAACCAATTCAACCAACCATGTCAGCAGATACATCACACCGCTGCTCTTTTTGATCCAGTTCAGTCTCTGATCCATCTTGATTCCCCTTTCTATAGTGCTATAAAGTCTCCTCATCCAGCTTCTGCAAGGCGCACCCATAACGGAAAATTTCAGACAGCCCGTATATAAGCGCCGCCCAAAGAAACGAGTCTATCGACAGGAGCGGTTTATCCGGTGCACCGAGCGCCGCCAGTTTCCCTGCCAGACCAGGCAGGAATCCCATCCCCACAAAGCAGAGCGCGATTCTCCGAAGCCTGCCCACATTTTTCGACACAAAGGGTTCTCCTTGACCCGCTGTCTGAAAAAGCTCGGCAGCCCTGCGGCAGATCATCGCCCAAAGAAGCAGACGGACCACTCTTTCAGCAGCGGAAAAAAGCCCATGCTCGGTGAAAGTCCGGAGCAGGCATCCTATCAACAGCGCTTGTACCACTGCGCTGGTCACCAATACGACCATCAATCCCTTCATCAGGAGGCTTAACCTCCTGCCTGCTGTTTGAACCTTTTCGATTCCCATGCGTGTATCCCCTCCTTTTCTCTTATTTTATTCGCTAAATTTATGTTTGTCAACTATTTTTTAATGTTTATCATTAAATATTTTACTTTATTCGATCATATACAAATTCAACAAAACATTTCGATTCAGGGATTTGTATTTATTGCAATAAAGTCATTGACTTCTTATGTGCAGTCTGTATAATATCTAGCATACAATTTTCGTTGAGAATGGGGATGTGCCCAATGGACGATTTTCAGAAAATCAATTCCCGCCGCTATCTGGTGGGGCTGACATGGCCAATCTTTGTTGAACTGGTTTTACAGATGCTCGTCAGCAATGTGGACCAGATCATGGTTGCCAAAACCTCCGAAACGGCTGTCGCCGCGATCGGCAATGCCAACGTGATTACCACTCTGCTGGTGATCTCGTTCTCGGTGATCTGTATGGCGGCGACTATCCTCGTCACTCAGTATATCGGAGCCGGCAGTACCGAGCGGGTCGCTCAGACCTACACCGTTTCTCTGCTGGTCAACTTTCTTTTTTCCCTAGCTATCGGGTTTGGACTGGCTGTCTTTCCGCGGCAGATTTTCGGGCTGATGGGGGTACCGGAACAGCTGATGCGGGAAGCCTGCGCCTATCTGCGCATCATCGGGCTTGGGATGCCGCTTCAGGCAATCCATCTGACCTTTGTAGCATTCTTCCGCGCAAACGGTCTGACCCGCCAGACCATGTTTATTTCGATCGTCATCAACTTTATCAACATCGGCGGCAACCTCATCCTGATCAACGGGTTCGGACCGATTCCCGCGCTTGGAATTGTGGGTGCCGCAGTTTCGAGTGACCTCTCCCGCCTGGCTGGCGTATTCCTGATTCTTGATCTCTTCCGCAGGCATATCCACACCCCGCTCTCATTGCGGCACCTACGCCCCTTCCCTTTCGACCATCTCAAACGCCTCTTGAAAATCGGCATCCCATCCGGCGGAGAAAGTGTTTCCTACAACCTGACCCAGATCGTCATCCAGACCGTCTGCAACTCGCTGCCAGTCTATGTCATCACCTCCCGCGTCTACTGCAATATGTTTGCAATGCTTTCCTATATTTACGCGTCGGCGATTGCGCAGGCAACCCAGATCATTGTCGGCTATCTGATGGGCGCGCGCCGAATCGAGGAAACTGATAAACGTGTTAACGCGACTCTCTGGGGTGCAATGGGGGTTTCATTCGTGATCTCCCTTTCCCTTTATCTGTTCTGCCGCCCGCTATTCGGGCTGTTTACCAATGATCCGCAGGTACTTGATATGTGTAAGACCATCATGGGGATCGAAATTTTCCTGGAATTGGGACGTGCCGCCAACATTGTCCTCTTCCGCTCCCTGCAAACCGCCGGAGATATCCGGTTCCCGATCTGCCTGAATGTCACCACTGTCTGGGTCGTAGCCGCAGGCGGCGGGTATCTGCTTGGCGTCGTGCTCGGATGGGGTTTGCCCGGGGTCTGGATTGCCATGGCTTCCGACGAAATTTTCCGCGGAGTGGTTTCATTTTTCCGCTGGAAAAGTGGAAAATGGCGCTCAAAACATCTGATCGACTGAGAAAACACCCGTTCTCCTTGCCTCGTTTTTCACACAACCAGAAAACCCCTCCAATGCAGTCCCATTTTTCTGCATCGGAGGGGTTCTCCTGAATCTCTAACCTTTTTATTCTGTATGGCTATCGGTTATCCCGTGGTTCGGGACGGAACAACAGGGATACACACCAGATCGCACCCAATGCGACCAGTGTATAGATGACCCGGCTGAAGATACTCCCCTGCCCGCCGAACAGCCATGCAACCGCATCGAGCTGAAAGATACCCATTAGACCCCAGTTCAGTCCCCCAACGATTGCCAATAGCAACGCAATTTTATCCAGCAAAACAATGCGCCTCCTTTTTGATTTGGTATTTATCCTAAGTGTTTACGAAAAACGCGGGTTTATACTACGGATTCGGTAAGTCTCTGCTATATCCACACCTGGAAATGCCAGAAGTCCTACTTGCACCGTTGCCCGATCCGATGCAGCAAACATCTGTACTCTTCCCGCCTGCTCCCGGGTGATGACCCGGTATGGCTCGAGTGGAATCCCATCCAGATAGAGTACAGCCGTCTTTTCATCGGGCGGAAGGGAAACGCAAACTGCATCAAACCGCCCGCCTATCCCCTGTTCCAGTTCGTCCAGATTCCAGCGGTGCAGCCCGGAGTCTGCCGGGAAATTCACCACCCTTTGCCCATCTGCTGCGGATACTCTCAGTCCGCAAAATAAAATCAAACCCAACGCGGCGAGAACTGCGCCAACCTGTTTACGCATAAAACCTCCTTTCTTCCGGCTGGTTCCGGATTCAGAGCCTGTATTCATCCCCGGAGGATAGACATCCTATGGATCATGAATACGGATTCTCAGGCTTTTAAAAGCAGTTTTCCCCAAAAATCGAAAAATATCAGCAGGAGGCACTTGTTTTTTATTGGGCTTTATGGCAGAATAAAAGCAGTATTTTCGTGCAGTTTACCCTGACTATTGATGAAAAGAGAGTGTGCTTATGAACCATCAGACGGTTGTCGTCCTTGATTTTGGCGGGCAGTATAACCAGTTGATCGCGCGCCGCGTGCGGGAATGCTCGGTTTACTGCGAGGTTCTGCCATACCAAACCCCACTTTCGGAAATTCTTGCGAAACAGCCGATCGGCATTATCTTTACCGGTGGGCCAAACAGTGTCTATGCCGAAAACGCCCCGCAGGTCGACCCTTCGCTCTTCGAGGCTGGCGTACCAGTGCTCGGAATCTGCTACGGTATTCAGCTCATGGCTCATACACTGGGTGGGCATGTTACCAGTCCTGATTCCCGCGAGTACGGCAAAACACATACCGCCTACAACACCGAATGTGTGCTCTTCCGAGGCCTGCCCGCTGAAGGGATCTCCTGGATGAGCCACACTGACTATATCGACCGACTGCCCGAGGGATTTTCCAGTACTGCACATACCAGCGCCTGTCCGACTGCTGCCATGCAAAATCCCGGCAAAAAGCTCTATGGCATGCAGTTCCATCCGGAAGTACTCCACTCCGAAAATGGGATTGCAATGCTCCGCAACTTCCTTTATGAAGTCTGCGGTGCAGTAGGAGACTGGACGATGGGCGATTATGCACGTACTGCTATCGCTTCCCTGCGGGAAAAAATCGGGAATGGAAAAGTCCTGCTCGCGCTCTCGGGAGGTGTGGATTCCTCTGTCGCTGCCGCACTGCTTTCCAAAGCGGTTGGAAACCAACTCACCTGCATCTTTGTCGACCATGGCCTGATGCGGAAAAACGAAGGGGATGAGGTGGAAGCTGCATTCGGAGGACGGGATCTTAACTTTGTCCGTATAGATGCCAGCGACCGGTTTCTTGGTAAGCTCTCCGGTGTCTGCGATCCGGAACACAAACGGAAGATCATCGGAGAAGAGTTTATCCGGGTATTTGAAGAGGAGGCCAAAAAGATTGGGCAGGTGGATTTTCTGGCACAGGGTACCATCTATCCTGATGTGATCGAGTCAGGTGCCGGAGAGGCTGCTGTCATCAAAAGCCATCACAATGTTGGCGGCCTGCCAGACCATGTCGATTTTAAAGAAATTATTGAGCCGCTTCGTCTGCTCTTTAAAGATGAAACCCGCGCACTTGGTCGCGAACTCGGCCTTCCTGACTATCTGGTCGATCGCCAGCCCTTCCCAGGCCCAGGTCTTGCAATCCGTATCCTTGGAGAAATCACCCGCGAAAAGATCGCTATCCTACAGGACGCTGATTGGATCTTCCGTGAAGAGATCGCCAATGCTGGGTTGACAAACGAGATCCATCAGTATTTCGCTGTTTTGACCAACATGCGTTCGGTTGGTGTCATGGGGGATGGCCGCACCTATGATTATACTCTTGCACTGCGTGGTGTCACCACCACTGACTTCATGACTGCTGATTGGGCAAGAATCCCTTATGAGATTCTGGATGTCATCAGCCGCCGAATCGTTAACGAAGTGCGTGGGATCAACCGAATCGTTTATGACATTACCAGCAAGCCGCCTGCAACAATCGAGTGGGAATGATTTCGGAGGCCCGGAAAAGCCTGATATGACTGGGTTTTTGAGGGGTTAAGGCCCTTTGTGGCAACGATTTGGCAACATTTTTTCATTATTCATAAAAAGAGAGCTAACTGATTTTGATTAGTCAGTTAGCTCTCTTTTTCTTTTTATTATTATTTTGTGCAACAAACGGCCTCTCCCGTGGCCTACAAGTGAGAGGATCAAAAGAGGTCCCGGGGCGGCACCTTCACATAGTTCTGGGCCTTGTCAAATTCAGGGTAATGGTAGCGCCACTTGTCGTAATCCTCTTTGGAGATTTCGCCCGCCTCCAGCATGGCAGCGGCCTGCTGCCAGGAACAGAGCATCTCGTGCAGCTGGGCGGCGTCCTTGTTCTTCCGCACATCAACTTTCAGGCAGACTTCTCCATCCATCTCGCTGATCTTGAGCCCATAGTTGTCCTCCAGGGTAAACAGGGTGTGCATCAGCCCCACATAGGAGTCTATGTCCGGGACGGAGAGGGCATGGGGCGAGACATCCAGTACCTGGGCCAGGGCAGCAGTTAGGTCTGCCTTTGGGGTTCTTGATCCTGTTTCGTACTGAGCAAGGCGCACATCAGCGGACTTCTCCGGGAAGCCCAGCGCCATGCCAAGATATTTCTGAGTCATCCCCCGCAGGAGACGGAAAAAGTGAATCCGTTCGCCAATCGCCATATCATCAACTCCAATCGTTGGTTGTCTTTAGAAAAAGCGTAGCAGAAATGCTTAGTAAAGTCAAGAGAATCCTAAACAATTTTATTTAATTTATTTTGCGTACTCCAATTGACACAAGCTATTTTGCTTAGTATAATGGCGATAGACTAAGCATAATAGCTTAGAGTCAATAAACAAAAAAGAACTGCCGCAATCTCTGGTTATACATCCGGGAAAAAAGTGGCGGACGAAAGTGAGGAGGCATTTATGGAACACAATATCCATCCGCAGCAGCCATCAACGAAGAAAGGAAGGTATTTTCAATGCAGGCACAAAACTTTATGCGCGTGGAGGAAGTGGCCCAGGAGCTGGGCATCTCCAAGTCCCACGCCTACAAGGTGATCCACAAGCTCAACGCCGAACTCCGTGAGAAGGGCTATCTGACCATCTCAGGGCGGGTCAACCGGAACTTTTTCATGGAGAAGTTTTGCTACGGCAAGACGGGGAAGGAGGACTAATCGTGGCAGTCTATAAGGAAGAAAAGACAAACACCTGGCGGGCGGTCTACCGCTACACTGACTGGAACGGCGAGCGCAAGCAGACCCAGAAGCGGGGCTTCAAGACCAAACGGGAGGCACAAGCCTGGGAGCGCGAACAGCTCAACAAGACCAGCGCTGATCTGGACATGACCTTTAAGAGCTTCGTGGATCTCTACACGGCGGATATGAAGACCCGGCTCAAGGAAAACACCTGGGCCACCAAGGATCACATCATCCGCACCAAGCTGCTACCCTACTTCGGCAAGCTGAAAATCTGTAACATCACTGCCCAGCAGATTATCACCTGGCAGAACGAGATGCTGAACCACAAGGACGAGAATGGCAAGCCCTACTCTCCGGTGTACCTGAAAACGGTCCACAACCAGCTCAGCGCCATCTTCAACCACGCGGTTCGGTACTACAACCTCCGGGAGAATCCCTGCAAGAAGGCGGGCAGCATGGGCAAAAAGAAAAACCGGGAGATGATGTTCTGGACCAAGGAGCAGTACCTGAAATTTGCCGAGGTGATGATGGACAAGCCGCTATCCTTCTACGCCTTTGAGATGCTCTACTGGTGCGGTATCCGGGAGGGGGAGCTGCTGGCCCTGACCCCGGCGGACTTTGACTTTGAGAAGCGCACCATGTCTATCAACAAGTCCTATCAGCGTCTGAACGGCGAGGACCTGATTACTACCCCCAAGACGGAAAAGAGCAATCGGGTCATCACCATGCCGCAATTTCTGGCTGAGGAAATCCAGGATTACATCAAAATGCTTTACGGCATCGGGACGGATGACCGGATGTTCACCGTCACCAAGAGTTATCTCCACCGGGAGATGGACCGGGGAGCCAAAGAAGCGGGAGTACCGCGTATCAGAATCCACGATATTCGTCACAGCGCGGTTTCACTTCTGATCGACATGGGGTTCTCTGCCACGGCCATCGCGGACCGAGTGGGCCATGAGAGCATTGACATCACTTACAACTACGCACACCTGTTTCCGTCCAAGCAGGCGGAAATGGCAGACAAATTGAACATGGAAAGGGGCAATTAAAAATGTCAGCAAATAATTTGGACAAGCACAACCGTTGGAGGAACAAGACCGTGGCTTTCCGGGTCTCCCCGGAGGAGGACGCCCAGATCGAGACGGCGGTGAAGCTCACCGGCCTGACCAAGCAGGATTACATCATCCGGCGGCTGCTTTGCCGGGATGTGGTGGCCCAGGGAAACCCCAGGGTCTACAAGGCGCTGCGGGACCAGCTGGCCGCTGTACTGGACGAGCTGCGCAAGATTGAAGCTGGACAGGGCGTGAACGATGAGCTGCTGGACACCATCCAGATGATCGCTGCCATTATGAATGGGATGCAGGAGGACTTTGCCTATGACCGATGAGAAAAAGAAAATGACCGCCCAGGGCTCATCTGTTGGCGCAGATGATGGGCAGTCAATCTCTCAAAATTACAAGACCACTATACCAGACCCGGACGAAAAAAGCAATTCCCCGGAAAGAGATTTGGAGGAACTTTACCAGAAAATGCGCCGCATGAGCGACCCGGCTTACCTGCACACTGTGACTCTAGACGAGCTGATGGACAATGTGTTCGAGGGCAAGTCTGCGGTGATTGAGAACCTGCTCTATACAGGAGCGTACATCCTTGCTGGAGCGCCCAAAATCGGTAAGTCCTTCTTGGTGGCGCAGATCGCCCACCATGTCAGCACTGGGCAAGAGCTGTGGGGCTACAAAGTCCACCAGGGAACCGTGCTCTATCTTGCTCTGGAAGATGACGAGAGCCGTTTGCAGCGCCGGATGTTCCGTATGTTTGGCGTGGAGGGGACAAGTTCCCTCCACTTCGCCACCAACGCCAAAATGATCGGCGGTGGCCTGGATGAACAGCTGGAAAAGTTCGTTCGGGAACACAGTGATACCAAGCTGATTATCGTGGATACCCTACAAAAAGTCCGTGAGGCTGTGTGTGACAGTTACAGCTACTCCAGCGACTATGAGGTGATCGGCAAGCTGAAGCAATTTGCCGATCGGTATGGGGTCTGCGTCCTGATCGTCCACCACACCAGAAAGCAGCCTGCGGGAGACAGCTTTGAGATGATTTCTGGTACAACCGGCTTGCTGGGCTGTGCGGATGGGGCGTTCCTGATGCAGAAGGAGAAGCGAACGGATAGCAAGGCTACCCTGGAGGTGGTAGGCAGAGACCAGCCGGATCAGCGGTTATATCTGAGCAAAGACCAAGAGAGCCTGGTTTGGGGTCTCGACCATGCAGAGAATGAGCTTTGGAAGCAGCCTCCGGACCCAGTGCTGGAAGCCGTGGCAAAAATTGTGTCTGCTGACAACCGGGAATGGGAAGGCAGTCCCACCGAGCTGGCCCAAGCGATTCAAACGGATATGGCGGTGAACCGTCTTACCAAGTATTTGAATGTGAATGCCAGCCGCTTACTGGAAGAACATCAGGTAAAGTATGAGAACAAAACCAAGCATGCTGGACGGCGTATCCGGCTGACTTACATGGTGGTGGAAGCACCCGCGTTTGAAGTAATCGAATAAAGCGCGACGCTCGCAACGGTCGCGACGGTGTTTTGAGGGGTACTCCCAGCACCGTTGCGACCGTCGCAACCGTCGCGGAACGAAAAAACTGGGGTGGTATTTTACCACCTCATCTTCCGGGAGGGTGCTCTAAAATGGGGCACCCTAAAAGTACCAGAGGATGTCGCGATTCACGAAACCCTGTGTCCCGAAATATGGTGCCGGGTCCAGGGGCAAGAAGCGTTCAGAGAACGCGCAGCCACAGAATGAAATTCTGTGTTCAAAAGGGGCTTGGGGGCGATGCCCTCAACAAGCAGACGGCAGGAAATGTGAGTGTGTATTAGCACTCGCATTGCTTACCCGTCGTGTGTGTGGCTATCCACACGCATTACTTGCCAGTGTCTAAAACAACCGAAACGGTTCTTGTGCTGCTGCGGGAAATCAACTGAAATTCAAGTATTGGGAGGTAACGACTATGAGAAAGATTTTGTCCTGTGAGTTCAACATGGACACCGCCTGCGTGGAGCTGCGCCTGGATGATGGGACGCTGCTCTCCATAGACTGCACCGCCGTGGAGAACGAGGTGGCAAACAGTATGTACCAGCGGTCAGAGCTGGACTGGCTCATCTATAACGACCCGCTGGCCTATGCCGAACTGGTTTTGAACGGTGAGCCGCAGAAGTATCTAAAAGAGGTCACCAATTATAAGCACTTGAATAACTGACTATACCACTAATCGCTTAAAACTTTAGAAGTGTATTTTTACATTAGGTGCTATTGAAACATAAATCAAAATATGCTATAATGGCTTTCAAATAAGCGAACGCTGAATTCTGTTCAGCAGTACTGAAACAAACAACTTGTTGCCGAGGTGTGGAAGATGGCTGTTAGTTACAAGAAACTTTGGAAATTGTTAATTGATAAAGATATGAAAAAGAAAGACTTATGTGCAGCAGCAGGAATCAGCCACGCTTCTATGGCTAAGTTGGGTAAAAACGAAAATGTTACGACTGATGTGTTGGTTAAAATATGTACTGCTCTTCAATGTGATATTGGTGATATTGTGGAGTTAGTTCCGGAAAAATCCAACTAAAGGAGGCGAGTGCATTGACAGAACAAGCAGTTAGAAAAGCAATTCAGGTCCAAGCAAAGCCCATTTTGAAATGGGCTGGTGGTAAGACTCAAATGTTAGGCGATTTGTTGCCCAAAGTACCAGCTTCCTATGGACGGTATATAGAGCCGTTTTTTGGTGGCGGCGCAATGTTCTTTGCTCTCCAACCTGAAAATGCAATTATAGCAGATAGTAATCCAGAACTGATAAATATGTATCGGCAAATTGCAGACAATGTAGAAGCGATTATTAAACGTCTAAAGCAATACGAGAATACATCTGAAATGTTTTATGCTGTCCGCAGTCAAGAATGGACCTTATTGCCAAAGGAAGAAGCGGCAGCACGAACAATTTTCTTAAATAGGACTTGTTTTAATGGCTTGTACAGAGTGAATAAGCAAGGAAAATTTAATGTTCCGTATGGAAAATACAAAAACCCAAAGATTTGTGATGAGGAAGGGTTGCGTGCTGCATCTGTCGCTTTAAAGAAGGCAGAAATTTTGTGCGGAGACTATTTGTTGGTATTAGATCACTATGCACAGCCTGGGGATTTTGTTTTCCTTGATCCTCCATACTTGCCCATCTCTGAATATTCTGATTTCAAGCGTTATACAAAAGAGCAGTTTTATGAAGAAGATCATGTAGAACTATCAAAAGCTGTTATACGCCTGCACGAAAAGGGGTGCCATGTTGTTTTAACAAACTCAAACCATCCTTTGGTACATGAGTTGTATGCGCCATTTACTATTGATGTTATACAGACAAAAAGGCATATTTCCTGCAATGGTAGCACTCGAAAAGGCGAAGATGTCATTGTTACGATTCCTCCGAAGCAGCGTACTTTGATTAAGTTGCTCCCACAATCATTACCCAATCAGGTTGCAGCATATCCTCCCACTCGCTTTATGGGGTCTAAGAGCAAGTTGCTCTCTGAAATATGGTCTGTGGCATCGCAGTTTGATGTAAATACCGTTGTTGACCTTTTCTCTGGCTCTGGTATTGTCGGTTATATGTTCAAAGCGCAGGGCAAAGCAGTAATCAGCAATGACTATATGGCGATGTCTGCCACATTTACAAAGGCAATGATTGAGAACAACTCGGTCACACTACCAATGGATGAGGCCAAAGAATTGCTTATTACCCATAAAGAATCTGATCATTTTGTAGCTTCAACTTTCAAAGGCCTTTATTATACGGATTCAGAAAATGATTTGATCGATACCTTGCGTACAAATATCGCTGCAATCCGTGATCAATACAAGCATGCCATTGCAATGACTGCACTGATTCGTGCTTGTACCAAAAAGCGACCTCGTGGTATTTTTACTTACACCGGGCAGAGATATAATGATGGTCGCAAGGATTTACAGAAAACGCTTGCACAGCAGTTTTTGGAGGCTGTCGAAGCTATCAACAAGGCCGTCTTTGACAATGGAAAAATCAATCGCTCTAAACATGGCGATGCAATGGATTTGAGAGTAGAACAGGCAGATTTGGTATATATTGACCCACCGTATTATTCACCGCTTTCTGATAATGAGTATGTCCGTAGATACCACTTTGTAGAAGGACTTGCCCGTGATTGGAAAGGCGTAAAGATTCAGGAACATACGCAGACGAAAAAATTCAAGTCTTATCCTACACCATTCTCTACCAGAAAAGGTGCAGCGGATGCGTTTGATCGTCTGTTCAAAAAATTTGCGAGTAGCATCCTCATCGTTTCCTATTCCTCAAACAGCTTACCTACACAGGATGAAATGGTAGCGATTATGGCGAAATATAAATCTCATGTAGAGGTTATACCTGTTGATTATAAATATTCATTTGGTAATCAGAACGAGGCAAAAACTCATAGGAATACAGTACAGGAATACCTTTTTGTTGGATATTGATAGGGGGCTTTCGTATGAGCGAACAAATCAAAATATGGCTGGTGGGCAACACTGGTCTGCGTAATCCCAATCGAATTCAAGAAGGTTTTTCTGTATTTGCCAGCTCTGCATTTGTTGGGCATCTTCATGGCCGTGATAACGAACTCGGTTTTATGAATCTGCTCGACGAAAAGGGCATTATTCAAAACGAGGAGGGCAAGGACAGCTCCGGCAGTCACGCTCGTAAATGGCGGTTGATGTTTGCGAAAAACGGTCTAATTTATCCTCAGGTTCAGAAAAAAGATGGTCGTCAAGAAGATTTAGGCCCACTTGACGATATTACGTCTTTTGGCAGGTTGATTTTGTCAATATGAGTTGACACAATTCACGCAAGGAATATAGGATCTAAGCAGCAGCCGCAGTGAGGGACAGATAGAAGCGCTCTCTCTTGA
>NZ_KE159676.1:15876-21897 GCF_000403395.2 Anaerotruncus sp. G3(2012)
GCCGGCTGACTCCCAATACCGAGCAGTAAAACGCGATCTTTCCCTTCTTTTCGCCGTCTTCTGTCCTGAGCGCGATATACTTCATTCTTTGCTCCTTACTGACTTCCGACGGCTGGCGGCAAAAAAAGCGCTGGCTTCCTCCAAAAATTCGTTCTCTTCTTTCAATCGCCGATTGGCCTTTTCCAGCTCCTTGACCTGCCTGCGCAGCATCGTGATCTCCTCTGTCAGGCTCATCGCGCTGCCTGGCGTGTGGCTGCCTTCCCCCACCTCCAGGCGCCCCTCCCGCACCGCTTTCAGCCAGGCGTGGATCGTCCCTTTCGGGATGCCCAGCTCCTTCGCCGCTTTGTCTCCGCCGATCTCTCTGGCCAGCTTTACGGCCTGTACCTTGTACTCTTTATCGTAGCTTCGAGCCATTGCCTTTCCTCCTTCTTCTTCTCTTTTTTCTACTCCCTTGAGGAAAAGGTGTCAACTTTTTTTATACCATATCAGGTCATTCTTAAAAGCAGATACATATCCTGCGGTGCAGGAATGTTATCTCCGGGCTATGAGCGTGGAGCAATTTCCTATGCCAGATGGCGTGCATTACTTCTCTCCACTGAGGTGGCTTTTGGCAATTATGCTGGAACTTGAAAAGCGTACTGGTTCATCTGAGCTTAGCCGAATCGAATTTGCCCTTTGGGGGCATACAACAAATCCCAGCTACAGCTTGGAAGAAGTGGTTGACAACATCCTTGATCTGCGCCAACGGAGAGCGGCTGCCCCGGCTAAGCGTCCTTTTAACAAGAAAGAGATTGCCAAAAGAGGCGAGAATTATGACAAAAAAGCTGACAATTTTTTGGATTACAGCGACATGAATATGAGATACCTCCGCATTTCTGGTGTGCTTCAACGCAAAGGCAGAGGTCTAATAATCGTACCTACAAAGCATATTTTGGCAGAAAAACTTGCAAAGTCCACCGCAAGCGCAGAACCTATTATGGAACAGTATAAGCTGCTCTGTACTGGAGCACCTCTGCCCACGGATAGTGTAGATGTCGCCAAATCCCTGTTAGGGGACCTCATCAAGCAGATAAAAGAGCGACATATCCTGTGTGATATTTCCGATCTGCCGTTAAATACTCCAGCAGAAATCAATATTGCAAGACAAAGAATCGAAAACACTCTTGCACAGACAGATGAAATTCAATACGCTAACGATCAGCGTAATTAATGGCAAGAAATCCGGGATTATATGAGCCTCCTGATCAAAGGTGGCGGCAAGTTGGTCTACGATGAAGATAACGCCATTGAGGTTCCAAAGGATGAAACTCCCGCCTACCTCGAATGGACACTCTGGCGTGCTGCTCTGGCGATTGATCACATGGTCAATAAGCCTTATGAAGTTCGCGGATTCAAGCTGGATTCTGACTTTATGCCTGTTTCGGCTGCTGGTGGCGGTAAAGGTGATCTGTATTGCGAATTTAACGATTTTACCATTTTGACAGAGGTTACTATGTCCACATCCTCCCGTCAAGAGGCAATGGAGGGTGAGCCTGTCAGGAGGCATGTTTCTGATGCTGTTCTAAAATACGACAAACCTGTATACGGTATGTTTATTGCTGTTCGGATAGATACCAACACAGCAGAGACATTCAGACATGGTATTTGGTATGCAAAGGGCGATGTAAAACAGCGACTGGATATTGTGCCATTGACATTGGGGCAATTCCAGAAATACTTTACCGCCATGTTTGAAGCGGACAAGGCGCAACCAGAAAAGCTTAGAGATTTGATTATTAAGTGTGAGGCGCATAGAGATATCTTGGAGGCGCCTGCTTGGAAACAATATATTGAAGAAACTATTAATAAGCTTTCAAGCGATATAAAATCAGCATAAAATCCTATTAGCCCATAGGAAGGCGAAAAACTGTTTATGTATTAGTTAATAATAAAGCCATACAAAAATAGGAGACGTAATTATGACAGAGAAAGAGAAAAACGAGTTTTCGGAGGTAGCTGAATCTCTGAAAAAATATAGGCGTGCGGATCTGGTTGATCAAAATGGTGAAAGCATCCTGGATGAATTGTATGTAGATTTGTTAGATGGAAATATTATCTTGCAAAAATGCTTGTTAGATAATACTACTTTTTTGGTGGGAAGAAAGGGAACTGGAAAATCTACTATTTTTTTAAAACTTGAAAATGAGTATAGAAAAAAGTCGGGATATTTACCGTGTTATGTGGATGTCAAAACTGTTTATGAATTATCTAAAACGGTTGTTACCAATCAAGAATATCTGTCGGAGTATTTTAGCGGAGAACAATTGCAAAAATATCTCATTGCTAGGAATTTTATTCAAAGTGTTTTAACGCGAATTTATGAGGAAATTGATAAGCGAAGTCAAAGCCTGTTAAATAGAGTGGCAGGGAATTTATTTGGTAATAGTAAAAAGACAATAAAGGCAGAGATTCAGTCGCTTAGTCGCAGGATAAATGACAACAAAGAATTTCAAAGAGTTGAACTTCCTGCCTTACAAGAAATTAAATCGATAAATGATATATCTCATCGTAACAGTGAGCAGGCAACAAAAAGAGGCCTCTTTAATTTTGGTAAAGAATCTAACGGACAGGAGCATAAAAAACAAGCCGGTGGCGAATTGGCCTATGAACGTGCAGTCAATACTGAAATTGCAAAAAAGGCCGAAGAGTCATTAACTGATATATGTCTAAAGGTTTTTGATATTAGGCAAGTCATAATCGACATTAAAAAAATATTGGGTAAAATGAAGATCCAGCATCTTGTGATTTTACTTGATGATGTATCTGAAATTGAAAATGATGCTCTTGAACTGTTTATCGATACAATAGTAGCACCTTTAAATAATTGGTCGGAAGAATTTATAAAATTTAAAGTTGCATTTTATCCTAACAGAATACATTATGGTAAGATCGATCCGGGTAAAATTGATGTTGTTAATCTGGACTTTTACAACTTGTATTCAGAATTTGATTCTAATCGTATGGAGGAGAATGCTATTGATTTTACCAGCAGAGTCTTAAACAATAGATTCAATTATTTTACTGATGGAATTGAATTGTATTTTGATGAAAAAACCGAGGACATTTACGAACTGTTTTTTAAAGCATCTATGAATGTTCCGAGAATAATGGGCTATATTTTATCATATTTACATGTGAGTACAATTATATATGGGAAAAAGATAAAGAGAGCAGATATTGAGAATGCTGCTGAACGATATTATAATGAAAAAATTGAGGCATTCTTTAAAGCAAGTACATACTGTTTGCTTCCTATGCAAGAAAATAGAAAAATTTATCAGTTAGAAGCACTTAGAGATGTGTTGATTTCTCGGTCTAAGGAAATAAAAAAACAAATCACTTCCGGTGACTTAAATGGAAAATTATATCAAAAATCCTATCCATATACTAGTCATTTTCACATTTCTAAAGACATTGAAGAATATGTAATGTCACTGGAATTGAATCATTTCATAACAAAATATGACGAGAAATCAAATAGAGATGGCAAGGCAGTAAGTATTTATTGCTTTAATTATGGATTGGCAAAGAAAAATAATATTCTGTGGGGGAAGCCAAAAGGGAACGAATACCGCACATATTTTATTGAACGTCCATTCAATTATACAACTTTGATATTGGAGCAGATCAAAGAAACTAAAGTGCTGAAATGTACAAATCCACAATGTGGACGAGTTTTTTCTGAATCGGAGAGAGTTGGGTTAGAGTTTACTCATTATAAATGTCCCGATTGTTCAGCAACAGTAATTGAAGAGTCAGTTATAGATGCTAAGATTGAGAAGAAATTGAAAGGCGTCACATTAAGAAAAATCACAGCAGATGAAATGAATGTGTTGTTGGCGCTAAACTCACAGACGAACCCAGTTTTTGCAAAAGACATAGCTACAGATGTTGATATGAACTCTCAACGAATTTCCAAGATCTGCAAAAGGCTTGCTGAAGATAAGAAACTAGTTATCATACATAAAACAATTGCGCCGTATAAATATGAAATTTCAGACCAAGGCAAACTGTACTTTGCATAATTAAATCGTTGCCCTCTAATGTCATTACATTGGCAACGCTATGGCAACAAAAAATCAGATAGCCTCTACTATCTGAATAATGGAAATAATGCCAATACCCTGAGCTAAACCCCATAAGCAAATCTGTTTAGAAAACTTCTGGCAGGAGCGAGTGGGAGTGAGTTCTTGAAACTCCGAACCCGTTGCGGCGCAAGAGATAGGCGGTTTTGCATCTCTCTTTTGATAACGATTTGATAACGCTCCCCATAGGCCGTATCATTCTGTATCCCCGGTGGATTGCAGGTGAAAAGTGTTTCTTTGCGGCTTGCGGGTGACAAAAACCATATTACAAAGCCCTTACCGATGGCAACATCGGTAAGGGCTTTTGCCGTATTTATGCAGCCTGCTCAAAAATCTGTTTTTGCATATTTAAGTAGTATTTTAAGTCGTCAGAAGTCTTCTTGTGGAAGTACTTGGGACGGTTTATAGACTTTGTGCTAACATTATTGGCCTCTGCTAAACGCATAGTGTAGTCAAATATGCAATTTATCAAATCGCCAAATTGAGCTGCTGAAATATTGAGGTTGATGGATTTTTTCGGATTTTCTTTTTCAATAGCCTCAATAGAGCAGATAAGAGTGTTCAAAATGTCAACATTCAAACTCCCGTTTCGAGCAGAATCTAAATACTCTTCTAAAGCTGCTCCAAATTGTTTGTCAAGTTTTCGTTGCTTTCGGTGTGTTACATACCCAATGGTACCAGCAACTGTGCCCCCTATGATAAGTACGCCCCCTAATATGATAGTTCCTTTTTGATGTGATCTGACAAAATCAATCGCTTTAGATGCGCCTTCTTTAGCGGCATCAGCAACCGCAGGAATATGCTTTGCAACCCTTTTGCTATCTACATTTTTTGCTAAGCCGCATAGCTCAAAAATACCTGCCTTGACCCCTGCATACGTTTTTTCGTCTATATCAAGATAAATTGGAACAACGGGCATTTTTGCATCAACTCCTTCATTCGTCTTTCAAGCGATCCTTGAACGCTTCTACAAGGAAATCACTCAATTCCTTGGAGGGGACTTTGACCCATTTCCGGGTGGTGTCGTACTTGGGGTAGTTGTAGCGCCAGCGGTCATAGTCCTCCCTGGTGATCTCCCCGGCCTCCAGCTTCTTGGCCTGCTCCGCCCAAGCGGACAGCATTTCAAGCATATCAATATAGGTCCTGCCTTTGGACTTGTCCAGCCGCAGACAGATTTCGCCGTCAATCTCCCCAATGGTCAACCCCCGAATGTCCTCCAGGGCAAAGAGGGTGTGCATGAGGCCAATGTCGCTGTCTATGTCAGGGACAGTCAAGGCATCGGTGGAGACTTCAAAGAAGTCCGCCAGCGCCCTGGTCAGGTCGGCCTTGGGGGTACGGCTCCCGGTTTCATACTGCGCCATACGCACATCGGCGGAGCGTTCCGGGAACCCCACCACCTGACCGAGATACTTCTGCGTGACACCTTTCTTATTACGGAAAAAGCGAATACGTTCACCAATCGCCATAACTGTCAACTCCAATCTATGTAATGGGGACACTTGGAGTATAACAGATATGTTTAGGACTGTCAAGAGAAATATAAATAAATTTGTTTATATTTTCTTCTTGGAAAGCCTTGACATAACGGAATAGAGTTAGTATAATAGGGTCAACGTTAAACAAATAGCGTTATCATTTGGGAAAGGAGGAACCAGTATGGAGAACAAGTTTATCCGGGTAGACGAGGTGGCGGACGAGCTGGGCGTGTCGAGGCCCTACGCCTACAAGCTCATTCTGATATGGTATAAAAAAAGTTGACACCTTTTCCTCAAGGGAGTAGAAAAAAGAGAAGAAGAAGGAGGAAAGGCAATGGCTCGAAGCTACGATAAAGAGTACAAGGTACAGGCCGTAAAGCTGGCCAGAGAGATCGGCGGAGACAAAGCGGCGAAGGAGCTGG
>NZ_KE159676.1:22732-25661 GCF_000403395.2 Anaerotruncus sp. G3(2012)
GTCACCCAATACGACATCCGCCAGAGCATGAATCGTGCCGGCGGCCGATGCCACGACAACGCCCGCTGCGAGAGTATGTGGGCCAGGATGAAGAGCGAACTGTTCTATGACCGCCTGGACACTGAACAGCTGACCGTGGAGGAACTCAGATCTCTTATTTGGCGTTACTTTATGAGCTACTGGAACAACCGCCGTATCTGCTCCGCCAACGGCGGCCTTCCACCCGCTGTCAAGAGAGAGCGCTTCTATCTGTCCCTCACTGCGGCTGCTGCTTAGATCCTATATTCCTTGCGTGAATTGTGTCAACTCATATTGACAAAATCATCCGCAATTTTTTTCAGCACCTCCGAAACGGTCTGCATGAGTAAATCCGCGTCCATGATGTGCGGGGAATTGCACTTCGGGTTTCTGGCTTTTCCCTTGTGGTACTCACTGCAATAGGCAACGTGCCGTTTGCCGCCGTTCCTGTAATCTATCCGTATGTGCATTTTTGCGCCGCAGTCCTTACAGAAAAGCAAGCCCGACAAAGGGTGGATTTCCCCGTCCCCATTTGGTCGCTTGACGGGAATGTTTTCCAGAATCCGCTGTACGTTCTCAAAATCGGTGCGGTCAATAATCGGCGCATGGACGTTTTCTGTAATGTGCCACTGGCTTCTGTCTACATAGTGGTTTCGTTTATCCCGGAAATGCTTTGTGGTCTTGAAGTTCACCACATCACCGCAATACTCCTGCCTTGTGAGGATATGGGTCAGCGTGGCTTTGTTCCATTTGTAGCGGTTTTCCTCGTTCAGCGGCTTGTTTTTACAAGTTCCCCGCCCCCGGTCTTTCATGTAGAAAGTGGGCGTTGGAATTTGCTCATTTTTCAGATAAATGGAGATTTGGTTTCGGTTTTTCCCGTCCAGAAACAGGCGGAAAATAAGGCGGACAACTTCGGCGGCTTCTTCGTCAATCAACCAGAAATCTTTATTGTCGGGGTCTTTTACATAGCCGTATGGGGCTTCGGTTGCGATTGGCTTTCCGCTTGTGCCTTTTGTGCGGATACCCGTTTTTACTTTCTTGCTGATGTCCCTTGCATACCATTCTGACATGATGTTGATGAACGGCGCAAACTCCAACGTGTCGGGCTTTTCGCTGTCTATTCCGTTGTTTACCGCGATAAAGCGCACGTTGTTCCGTCTGAAAATCTCCATAGCGTTTCCCACTTGGAGATAGTCGCGCCCCCAGCGGGTCATGTCTTTCATAATGCACACACCGATTTTGCCGTTTTCCACGTCCTCAATCATGCGGGAGTAGGCAGAACGGTCAAAAAATCTGCCGCTTTCATCGTCATCAATGTAGTGCCGGATATTGGTTAATTTTAACTGTCTGGCGTAGCTTTCCAGAAATTTCTTCTGGTTCTGTATGCTGTTGCTTTCGCCGCCGTCCCTGTCCTCGTCCCCCACGGATAGGCGGGAGTAAAGGGCTGTGATTTTGCTGTAATCATTCATGTGCATATCCTCCTGCGTCAATATAGGTGTTGCTTACAGTTAAGATTATGCACCTCACCGTGCAGAGCCGTATTCCACATCTTTGCGGTACTTTTTTGCATTTTTTCCTTTCACATATACCGCCAGCCTCACTACGGCGGCACCGCAGAGACCAACAAGCCAGTCCATCGCTGCACCCGGCCACATGCTCTGAAAGGCAAGTGTAAAACCCTCGGACAGTCCTAACAGTTTCTGTGAGGCGTCCGCTCCGGGGGCAAGGCGCACCGCCTGCCCCAGCTTCGCAAATACCAGAAGGAACAGGAGATAGGGCAGGTGGAGGATCACCTGCTTTTTCAGGGTATCGGTATCTATTTTCAACGTTCCGGCCCTCCGTGTTCCTTATTCTTCACCCGGTCACGGCCAAGAGCCTGTGCCAGCTCCTTGAATTTATGGAGCTGGGAGAGCAGAGACGGCCTGGCGCTCCGGGCAAGGTCTTTCTGGGTATATTCCTTAAAAGCTGCCGTCAGCGCGTCCGCCTGGTTCGCTTTGAAATAGACCGTCCATTTAGGCGGGTCAGTCCCCAGCTCTTTTTCAATATGGTAGCGGACCTGGTGTTTCCTGGCGTACCGCTCAAAGGAGCGGATTCTGCCGGAGACTTCAATGGTGTTGGCTCCGGGGTCCTTACAGGTCAGCCGTTTCATGCTGTTCCTGCCGACTTTCGGGGTCGTGCGTTCCTGCTCCATCTTCTGGAGCACGGCGGCAATGGCAGAGCGCAGCACCCGCCCGGACAGCTTCGCCGCCTGGATGGAGACCGATACGGTCCGCTGTTCCAAATCTTCCTGCATAAGCATCCTCCTTCCTGATAGAATCTGTAATTATAAATAGGAAATACCTGTTTAACGGGCGTCCCCAATCACCTGCTGGCGCGGGGCGTGCTCAAAGGCTTTTGCTGCCTGGTCCACCTGGATTTTCGCATGTTTCAAAAGCGTCTTAATGATGGTGGCCGGGTGGCTCTGTTCCTCTAAATGCGTCACCATATCCTTACAGCCCTCCGGGAGATATGCAGCCATATCCTTACAGGCATCGTCCAGGTCACCCATGAAGCCCCAGCAGCTATCCGACAGCTCGCCGTTTTTGTAAAGCTCAAAGCCGTAGCACTCGCCCCGCAGGTAGGAATCATAAGCGGCCACTTCGCTGCGCATCAGATCCTCCGCCTTTTTCCGAATGGCGCCGGTCATTTTTTCGCCGCCAAACTCCTTAAGGTTGTGTCGTCAATAGAAATGTGCTATAATAGTCCTCAAAGTAGCAGGAGGGCAGAAAAATGGCGAGGGAACAGCATCGACATGATATAAGCGACAGAGCGTGGGAGAAAATCAAACCAAACACAATAGGCGAAAAAGGGACGCGCGGAGGCAATGCCCGAGATACGCGGCAGTTTATCAACGGTGTATTCTGGATTTTGC
>NZ_KE159676.1:26221-43718 GCF_000403395.2 Anaerotruncus sp. G3(2012)
ATTCCGCCAAGGAAAAGCCGAAAACATCCTCGGAAGTATGATAAATATTTCTACAAACTTCGCCATCTCGTCGAGAACGCTTTCCTGCTTCTCAAAAGATGGCGCGGTATTGCGACTCGCTACGCTAAAAATGCCGCTTCTTTCGCTGCTGCTGTCCAAATACGTTGTATTGCTATTTGGCTCCTTCTTTATTGACGACACCATCTAGAGCATCCTCTTTGGAAACATAAATCCATCCGACCTGCCCGCTGTCCCAGGGGTCATTGAAACTTGTGGTCTGAATGGCAAGGCCGCTGTGGTCCATCAGATAGAGGGGGAGCGTAATGTATTTTTCGGAGATCACCTTAAGCATGGCGTCATCAACCGCCCGTTCCTCCGTCTTTGGCCTGTGCCGGAACCGGCTGCTCACAATGTTTACCATGTGTTCATAGCGTTTCAGCCCCGTTTCATCATGCCCCACGGTATCTAAATACATCTCCCGCAGGAAATCGTCTTTATCCATGTAATTGTGGCTGTCACCCAGCGCATAGCGGGAATGGAAGCAGGCCATTGTCCCAAAATGTTCGTCTACCTCACGGGGAGAGATTAAAATGTCGTCCGGCTGCACCATCAGCGCATACGGACCTTCAACTGCCATCAGCATAAGCCATCAACTCCTTTCCGGTTCCCTGGGCTTTTTATCCGGCGCTTTCGGCTCTGCCTGCGCCGCCTGTTTCCTCGCATTGTCAAGCTGTTCCCGCACGGAAACATCCCGCTTTGCCTCCGGTGTTCCTGCGCCGAAAAAATCCGGCAGCTCCTTAAAGCCGATACTGTCCACGTACCAGGCGGCATCCGCACCATTCCCATGCAGGACTACCACATCAGAAACGGAAAGGGAATGGCCCTTAAAATCTTCCGGGTGGTCGATATTGAAACGCCTGTAAATGTCCTCCAGTGTCTCGTCCGGTTCCCGCCGCATGGCATAGACCATCCGGTAATTGTCCCGGTCCACGGAAAGCCCTTTGCCCTCCAGCCAGTCCATAGGCATAAAACGGAAGTCATCTGTACTGTCCGATAAGTCAAGCTGGTAAATGGAATAGGCGCTGATCCCATACTCCTTTTCATAGGAAGAAATACGCTCCAGAAGCGGCGCCGTTTCTCCTTCCACATGTTCCTCACGCCCAAATGCCGCCAGCCTCATGCGGATCTTTCCGGTATCTCCTGAAAGCAGCCCGTCCGCCATGCGCTCCTTCTCCGCATGGGAATCCGGGTACAGGTCTGCATAAGCCCCGCTGTTCTGCCTGAAAAATTCATCCAGGTCGAAAGCCAGGTCCGTGGATTCGTCAAGCCTTATATCATCCCCGCCCGGTCCCTCCATGACAGGGGCCGGCTGCTGCTTTTCCTCCGGCGGGAGGGGCTGCTTCACCGCAACGATCTCACCCGCCAGACGGTAAAATTTCTCCGGGTATTTGAACTGTTCCTTATACTGCTCCATGAAATAATCGGGAAGGTCGGCAAAACTTTCCTCGCCGAGACCGGCTATGAAAAAGGTGCCTGCCATGATCTCGATCATCTCGCCGTCCTGGTTGTAGATCGCCCGGTTCAGGGGCAGCCCGTTTATTTTCCCTTCATCATTGCAGACAATCGCGACAGGCTCCGCATAAGGGTAGTAGCCCTCTATGCCTCCCCCGACTGCCTCCTGCATGGATTTGAGGCTCCCGTCCAGCTCGGCCTCATAAGGCGCTTTCCCCGGCTCTATCATCAACACTTTCAAATCTGCATATCCTCCTTCTTTTTAATTGGCGCCTTCGGTTCTGCCGCAGCCTTTTCCTGTGCCCTCGACGCAGACAGCTTTCCCAGCACGGAGGGCTTTTCCTCTTTTCCGGGCGCGGAAATAGCGCCCTCCGAAACATCGGCGGCATGGCCTGGTTTTATTGGTTCCCGGCCCTCCACGGTATATCCAGGGAGAAGCACGCCATTGACCGTAAAACAGTTTTCATGCTCTTTCGGAATAGGCGGTGAAATCTCCGCAAACAGATGGGAATAGGCTTTCTTTCTCCCGTCCAGGTACTTCTCGGCGGCGGCCTTGTCCGTGTAGCGTTTCTTATCCTGCCCTGCAAGGTGGATGTTGTAGCCTTTCCTGGGTGAATTGATATACAGGTCCCATGTCACATACCAGGCAGTCGGAACATCCTGTTTTGCCTCCCTGTTATATGTTGTCTGTTCCCTGATCTGGCAGAACATCTTATAAACCCGGTTGCTGATCTCCATCCAGTCCTTGTTGTTGGAAAAGGGCTGCCAACAGTTCCCGGTATGCTTTACCTCCGGGGTGCGTAAGTATGCCAGCGCCCGGTCAAGCCGTTGCGTGGCCGCCGCCTGCTGTTCCCATTGCTTCGCTGCCGCCACCACGATGTCATAGGCTTTCTTTTCTCCCTCAATGCTGTCCTGGCGCATGGCCTGTACCGTTCCTGCCCCCTGTGCAATCAACGCTGAAATATCCGTGTTCTCGCATGATACCGTGTGTTCCACCTGCAGCTTGTAGCCTTCCGACAGGTCCCCGGAGCGGTGCACCCGGTAATCTTTGTTTTCCTCCAATCCTTCCACCTCCTTAAATCTCCGGCGCATGGCTCTTTTTCGGTGCCGCCTGTGCCGGGGTAGTTTTTTCTGCCGGTTTCACCGCTGCAAGCTGCGCCATGACCGAAGGCCGGTCTGCCGTAAATACGGAAATCTGTTCATTCTCCGCCAGCGGCTGCGCCGGAAGGGGCAGCGTTTCATCCGAATGGGTAAGTATCTGCTCCCGTTTCAGGTCTGCCACGATCTCGTCAAATGCCGCATTGATGGCTCTGCGTTCCTCACCCTCCGGGAAGGCTTTCAGGACTGACATTTCCCCTCCTTTGTCTGCCACGAAGGTAACGGCGCAGTCTGCGTGGCCCGCCAGATAATCCGATTGGTAAGGCAGCTTATCCTTGATGTAACAGGCAAAAGCCCTGACGGTCATTTCCGTATTGCTGTCCCAATAGCCGCCGTCCTTTTCGCACTCCTTACCCATGCGCACGGAATTCCGGTAAAAATCGGTTTCCACCCGCCCGACCTGTGGCGCCTCCTGTGCCTGCATCCCGGACAGCATGTGCTCGAATATTTCCAGCCGTTCCCGTTCGCTTTTGGGGATCACCCGCCCGGTAACAGACTTCTTGAAAGCGCTGATCTGTTCCACGGAACCGGCCTCGCCGGACAGGAACGACTCTTTAAGAACCGCGTAGGTCTCCATCTGTTCCTCGTTGCCATGCCGTTTCAGGGAACCAAGCACCGCCGAATCCAGCCAGCCTGCCGCATTTTTCCGGGTGCGTTCTGTCTGCGCTTCGGTGCGGGCCGCAGCCTGCTCCGGCGTCTCCGGCTTATATTTCATGGTATCAATCAGCTTCTGGAACGGCGCATAGAGGCGGGGCTGTTCCGAGAGCATCCCATTCGCGCCCATCTTCGTACCCAGGTAATCGTCAAGCCCGTGCCACCATTCATGGGCCAGGGAGCCGGCACCGTGCATCTTCGTAAGGTTGATGACCTTCCGCAGCGGTTCATAGTGGGCTGCCGCGTTCCCGCTGCCCCTGGCGCCGAAAGCGATGGCAAGCGTTCCCTGGTAGGCAATGTCCCTGTCGCTGACCTGCAGGGCTGACACCAAATCTTTGAGCGCTTCAAATCCCATGTTCAGGGAAGCCTGCCGGTCATTCTGGTTCATCCAGTTCCCGAACTCTCCGCCGCGGAACCCGAAGGCGTCAAGATAGTGCTGCCCGGTGATCTCCACGCCGCTGCGGTAATCCGGCCCGGTGCGCCGCACATGGGAGAGCTGGGGAGGCACAAACCGCGTCTTTCCGCTTTTGCTGCGCCCTTTTGCCAACGCCTGCACCCATTTCAGGGCAGCCTCCCGCGATTCAAAATTTGTCTTTACGATGGAATAGCCCTTCGTCACATACCAGGTGTCAGGTTTCCAGTCATTATTTTTGGAATAAGTATTCTTCCCGTCGTTGAAATGGATCGCATAGCCCTTCGGCACCTTCTGGTCTTTGGAAACGCCAAACTGTTCCTTCTGCGCTTTCTGTGTGAAGTTCCGCTCAAAATGCGCGGCAGAGTGGACCATCAGGGCATTGGACAGCTTGTTTGTAATGGCCGGGTTCTCCCGGCCCTTCTCCGTCGCCTGGTAATGGATGCCGCCGCCCCAGCCTTGCACCTGTTCCAGATACCCGTTTTTCACAAAGAAACGGTCATAGGCTTTCATGGCATCCTCCACGGTGCGGACTTCCGAGACCACGCTCTGCAGCTCCCGTACCGTCTGGATATATTCTTTCTGTCTTGCAAGGCGCTTCTCCGGCGTGTCGTCCTTGCGGTAATACTGCGGGGAGGCATTTAACCCGTCCCGCGCCTTTTTGATGAAATAGACCACGCCGAGGGAAACCCCGTCCTCCAGCATGGCCCCATAGTCCGGTTTCTTCCAGATATTATCCTTTTTTACGAATTTCTCGGCCTCGCGCTCATTCATGGCATCCAGGTCATTCACATAGAGCCCCCGGTCCTTCCATAGATCTTTTTTTGCGCCGCCGATCTTTTCCCCGAAATCTTCATGCTGCATGTTATCCGCCAATCATTATCACCTCCAGTCTGTCATAAAAAATCACCGCTCCGGGGAAGGGCGGCGTTCCTGTAATTTATCATGCTGCGGGCGTATTCCCATGATCCGGTCCGTCTCCCTGCGGACCAGCCGGTCAAGCGCACCCAAATCCTCCGGGGTAACGGCAAACTCCCGGTAATTCTCATACCAGAGCCCCGTGACCGCCGCAATCGGCAGTAGCTTTTCCGGCCCTCCGGGAAAAAGGCGGTAGACCGGACCGCCGTCAAGGAGCATCTGCTTCGCTGTCCCCAGGGGTATGCGGTACATATCTGTGTCCGGGTTCTGCGCCTCCTCCATATACTCCACATTCAGCCGTTCCTCCAAATCCTGGGGCATATAGGAAAATGCCTGCTCCTTCCACTGGCTGAACCGGTTAGAATAGCGGTACTGCCATTCCGTCACCTGCTCCGGCGCATAGAGGTAGCGCCAGGTTTTCAGGGCGTCCTTTTCGCACAGCTCCATTGACTCCCATTTTTCAATAGCTACCTCCGCCTTCGTGCCGTCCCGGTATTCCATGCTGACGCCGTAAGGGTAGAGGGTATTCCTTTCTATATCCTGCCGCAGCGTGTCAAGGCCCATCATCAGGACATCCCCGTACAGCCGTCCGTCCTCTTTGCGCTCCGTGTGGAACAGGAAGGCCCTTGCGCCGGGATATTCCGTCATGGCAGCTGTCCGGTAAAGCTCCGCCGAAGGGCAGTAGGCAAGCAGCGCGTCCGAAAGCCACATGTGATTCTTCCCCATGACGGCAATGGAATCCGCCCCGGTATTCGTGGCAAGCGTGCGCAGGTTATATTCGCTGTCCCGCAGGAAATCCCCGGCCAGGATATGGAGCTCATAGGCAAATACGCCTAAATCCGTATCGCGGACTAAGTGAATCTGCGGAAGTGGTTCCTGTTTCAAGTTCATTTCCTCCCTTCGTTCTGTTTTTATCACCGGCTGCCCCTGTCATGGGACGCCTCCGGCTGGTGCTTTGCCGGCGCTGCTTTCGCCGCCTGCTCCCGCATGGCCTCCAGGACGGAGGGCCGGCGCTGTGCCCGCTGTTCCAGCCTTGCAAGGGCATTCAGGGAAAGCCCTACATTCTCGCCGATGGCAGACGCAAAAGCGCGCTCTATCCTGAAAGCCCCCTTGAAGGCATCTGCGACCCTGCCGTTTTCCTTCGCCTCCGCCTGTGCGGGTTTCCCCTGAATGGAGCGCCCCATGTTCTTCAGGTGCCGGCCTGCCTCATGGAATTCCGTGCTGAACGCATCGATCCTGGAGACCGCACGGTCACTGGACTGCACGGTCCTTTCCGCCGCTGCCTGCACCGCCTCCAGCGCTGGCCCAAGGCGCAGGAACCGGGAGACGCCGTTCAGGGCCACGGCGCCGCGGTCGGCGAAATCCTTAAGGATATTCTTGCATCCTTCCACGACCTGCCCTTTCAGCTCCAGGATGCGCTGGCGCATGGCGTCCACATTCCCCTCCAGAGCCTTACAGTTCTTCTGCAGCAAGGCTTTCAGGGAGCGGTCCTGCACCTCCTGTATCTTCTGGCGCATCTCCCCCAGTTCCTCCAGTGCGGCATCAAGCCTCCGCTCCATGGACGCCACCTGGCCGGCCAGTTCTTCAAGCTCCCTGCCGCCCGCGGGGTCATTCCCCATCAGCAGGACGATCAGCGCCTTCACCTGCTCATTTTCGTCTGCAAGCACGTCCTGGGTTGCCTGCAGCGCAACTGGTTCCGCTGCCAGAAGTTCCATATCTGCCATCTATGAATCCCTCCTGTCTGCGGAGGGCTCCCCGGCAATCTTACCGACAATCTCCGGCCCGGCCTCGTAAATCTGCATGAGCCGCTTGGCCGTTCCGCATGGCTGCGCGGCGCCGCTGGTCCAGAGCCGGACCGTGGAAGGGGCGACGTTCATCAGAAGCGCAAATCCTTTCTCGTTCATATCCAGCTTTTTCATCAGGGCCTTAACCATATCGGGGCCGTAGTCCGGGCACCGGGCAGCTTCGGCGATCATCTGTAAAGCTGTGTTCTCTATGTTCGTCATTTCTGAAATCCTCCTGTCAAATTGAAATAGCCGCCTGTTTTTGGCGGCATTGCCGTTGTTGGTCTTTCATCTGCCCTATAACGTGGAGCAGCATTTCGTTGTAGTCCTTTCCTGTACGGGGCGGGTTGACGCCCACACGGATATGTCTGAACCGCTGATCTTCATGGAGCATTGCCTTGATCCTCCTGGCATTTTTAAGGCCGCCGAGGTCATTGTCCATGTAGAGGCTGACACGCCGGATTTCCGGGTGTCGTTTCAGAAATGCGGTCAGCGCCACATGGGAAGTGCCGCCCAGGGACAGCCGGTAGCCGTCCCATTTCCAGCCTTCTAACTCCTGCAGCGTGGCATGGGAGAGGGCGTCAATGGGCGCCTCAAACACTGCAACATGCCGGCTGCCCGGATTCCGGGGTGGATAACAGAAGCTATATTCCTTGTCGCTGCCGTAAACATCTTTCCTAAGGCTGCCGGCAATACTCCGCATACAGGCAAACTTTGCTTTGCCGGCTTCATCCTTTCCCACAAACACACAGACCGGCTCGCCATGATACCGCGCCTCATAGAACAGCCCGTCCCGGAAACACCGGCTGATCACATCCGGGCTGATACCGCGCCGCTGCAAATAAGAAACGGCAGACGTGGCGCACCGTCTGGCCCAGGGGAGGGAAAATGTTTTCTTTTCCTGTTCCTTATGCACACGGTCCGTTGCTGTTGTACTCCGATAGGCCGGCGTCTGCCGGATTTCCCCGCCTGCCAGCGTATGGACCGCATCCACCAGCCCGTAGCCCCGAATCTGGATCAGATAATCCAGGGCGTTGATACTCCGGCCCCGGCTGTTCCAGTACCAATACCTTTTCCCGGTCACATAAACCAGGCTGTCATGTTCCTTGTGGCGGTAATTGGGCCCGTCCCGTTTCAGCACCCCAGGCTCATGGAACTGCAGGTAAGCAAACAGGTCCGCCTCCCTCGCCGCCTGAATCTGCTCTTTGCTTACGCCGGGCATAGTGCCGGCACAGAATTTCTTTTCATCGTGCCCCGCCTCCTTTCTGTGATGAAAAAAGACGCCCGAAGGCGCCTAACAGCCGTACAGGTCGTGATTGACCTCGGCACGGTAATAACTGTCCATTGTTGCCGGGGCATTATACAGCGCTGCCATCAGGTATGCCTTGATATTTCCGACTTTTGTAGTGTTCTTGTCAATACAGTCAAAGACATACTCCAGGTGGCCGGAATTGATCTTCAGGAAACGGCCCTTTACCACCTCCCTGGGAAAATCATCCCCGGCAATACGGATATATGGACGCTTGGACAAAACAACTTCAAGCATAAGCTCCATAGTCTCGTCTAAGCGTTCTTTCCCATAACGGGAAACCATACAGTCATACTCAATATTTTCTTTAATGATCTCGCGGTAGGCGTCTGTCAGCTCTATCCGATCCATCCTATCCGGGCGGCCTGCCGCCTCCGGCTCTGCCGGATAGATTGATTGATGGGTCCTTGATATATCCGTTTTTGATTTTTTAGTCCTTAGTGGATTAGGGCTTGTTTGAAAAATAAATATTGCACAAACCAAATAAAAGTGCGAAAATAGAGCCATGAAGCGATATGAATTGACAAAAGCACAATGGGAACGCGTGAAGAAGTTGCTTCCAGCAGGGAGGAC
This sequence comes from Anaerotruncus sp. G3(2012), assembly GCF_000403395.2. Taxonomy (GTDB): domain Bacteria; phylum Bacillota; class Clostridia; order Oscillospirales; family Ruminococcaceae; genus Anaerotruncus. The sequence goes on from NZ_KE159676.1 coordinate 34,542, forward strand.
GGGGAAACGAGGCCGACCTCGGAAAGATGATCGAAATATGCTCAATGGGATGCTTTGGATCGTCCGCAGCGGAGCACAGTGGCGCGAATTGCCGGAGGCGTATGGCCCCTGGCAGTCTGTGTATGCCCGATTTGCCAAATGGCGGGACGATGGTACATTGGAAACCATATTTCGCGCATTGACCGCAGATGCGGATATGGAAAACCTGAGCCTGGACTCTACCTGCATCAAGGTTCACGAGAGTGCCAACGGAGGGGGAAAAAACGGCGGATAAGGCAGTTGGGCGGACCAGAGGTGGGTTGAACACAAAGCTGCACGCTATTGTGGATGGACTGGGGAATCCGGTTGAATTCATGCTGTCTGCAGGGAATGACCATGATTCAGTCCACGCTGTTGAACTGCTGGAAAAGGTAAAAATCAGCGGCAGCAATGTATTAGCAGATCGCGCTTATGAGGCAAAGACGATCCGAGCTTATATCTCAGAACAGGGTGCCAGCTATGTGATTCCGCCTCAGAGCAATGTTTCTGATCCGTGGCCGGTAGATTGGTGGCTGTATAAAGAGCGCCATTTGGTTGAGTGTTTCTTCCAAAAGCTCAAATGGTTCCGCAGGATCGCCACCAGATATGACAAATTGGATGCGTCTTTTCTCGCTTTCGTTTACATTGCCGCTATCGCTATTTTGTTGATTTAGCTCAGCCTTCACTATTTTTCAAACAAGCCCTAGTATTTAATTGTGTGGGATTTTCCTGTCCAGGTTCGGCCTGTTCAGGTTTTGCCTGTCCTGGATTTACCTGTCTTGGATTTTCCCGTTTAGGTGAATACTCCCGTTTTTCAGCATTTACAGGCTTTTCATGGATCGTATACTCAATGTCTCCGAGCTGTCCGTTCCCATAGCGGAGGCGCTGCCTGGTGAGATACCCGTGCCGCTCCAGCTCTTTCAGGGCGGTAGTGATCGAATCCACGCCATCCTTACAGATATGGGCGAGCCCCTTTGTGGTATAATCCCAATCTTCCGGCAGCGACAGCATGAGCGAGAGGAGCCCCTTTGCCTTTAAGGACAGTTCCGTATTGCGCAGATGGTGGTTGCACATGATTGTGAAGTCCTTTGTTTTTTCTACCCGGAATACAGCCATTTCAAAGCCCCCTTTCTCCGGTTATCCTGTTACAAGACGCGGTCCCTGCGGTCATAATGGAGATGCCCGTCTGAGACCTTCGCATGGTTTTTCAGTTTGACTTCGCCCCGTTCCTGGCTGTCTAAGAATTTCTGATAGCCGGCATCCGTAAGGAACAGGCGCATCTTATCACCCTTATCGCCGACAGGAGAATTATAAGACAGCACATTGAAGATGATCATGTGCCGTACCTCTGGGGCAAAGCGTTCCAGGGCCATGATGTCATGCCCTTTCAATTTTTCCGCGCCGGATTGCTGCCTGGCCTCCGCAATCTTTTCCCCAATCGTCCGGGGCGGGTAGGGCAGGAGGTAATTCTTCTGAATATCCCGCACGATGTCCATGCACTCGTCATCCGTCAGGACGCGCAGCTTTGCCATCAGACTTTCCGCTGCCTTCCGCTGTTCAGGGTCCTTTGTGTACCGGGCAGCCATGTGGAGCTCGTTCAGGACTTTGTATTGATAGTCGCCCTCAACCTGAAACAGCAGCCGTTTTTCCATTTCGTTTAATTCCATGTGAATCTCCTTTCTCTTGAAAATGGGTATAAAAAAGGGCGCCCACCTATAAAAGTGAAACGCCCACGGCAACCAGCGGTCAGGCAATACACCGGACCGCTGGCACTATTAAATTTTGTCGTTAATGAAACAGCCTCCTTTTTTCGATATTTTTCTCGCCATGTTTCAACTTGGAAAAGGAATTGAATAAATGACGGCAAACGCTCAAACCCCTTGAAAATCAAGGCTTTTTCCGTTTGTCGTTATTATACCGTAACGGCATACCTACGCAACCTTTTTTAACAACATCCCCCTCACGAAGAGCTTCTATGACATATTATTAGACTCGAATTTACTATATTATTCACCAAATTAAACAGTAACAAGTGCACAAAAAATGTGCAAGATGACAATAAACTCATTTTTGTCGTCAGCTTTATGTAAGGGAGTATACTCTATTGTAAATCATGCAATCGAGTCTTTTTTCTTTTCATATATTAATCCATATTCGTATCATAGGAGTCGAAGATTAGCATAGTTGGAATTTTTCGTCATCCATGATAATTTAGCCTGAAAGATATCTTGTGTTTAAATATTATAGATATATCATAGATAAAAGTAACACACTTCGATTAAATTCAAACAGAAGTGTGTTAGCTAATTTACATCATTGTAGTAATATATGTTTCAAGTTGGTTTATTGTAATATCAACATCCGCAATATTTTTTCGCAAAAGCCTATGAAGATCTTGATTAATTTCTATATCCTTGCCTTTAATGCAAATAGTTTTCTCACCGAATGTGATATGCCCTAGACGATTACGATACATATTGATTTTATCAATATAGTATTGTTTGAAATCTTTTGGGCATACAGTATCTGGCAGATTGTAGGCAGTAAATAGAATCGGTAAAATCGTTTGAAGTATGTCTAGTCTGTCAGATATACTCAACATACGCTCATTGTTATTTGCATATTCAAAAATAATGGCGGAGGACTTTGCCGTTTCGACTTGTTTTGTAATCCATGCTTTTTTTCCGTCCAATAATCCAAGGAGAGTTTCAGTTAATGATGCTTTTTGCGTTTCATTAAACTTTTGCCAACAGATATTCAAGATTTCTTTAATTCTTAATTCAAAATCGCTAGTGTTATCGAGAACAAAGCCACGCAAATTGACAACATCTTCTGAGCGTCTTACTATTTTACTTATGATTTTTTCAATCTTCTCTGTAAAAATAGTATAGTCGCGTTTTGTTAAATAAACACCATCAATTGGTGGCATATTGGCACTGATAGCAGCCAACATAGCATCTTCTTCCGAAGAATAAAACAAAATATCAGTTAGTATATTGCTTTCTCGCAAAGCTGAAACAATTTTATCACCAGTTACCCCATCTGCCAACTTGAAATCCATTAAAATTAAATCATAATCATTACCAGTCAATTCACGGATATCGAAATCATCACCATCTTTTCGGACAATTGATGGTATCAAATAATGGTTTTTTAGAATATCTTCTACGCGTAACTTTTCCATATTAAACCATGTAGGCTCATCTTCAAACCACAGTATATTAAATGTCGTATTCATTTTTTTAACCTCACTATTATCTTAAAGCCCTGATGATATGTATTATCAATTTCAACTGTCCCTTTCATTTCATCAAGCAACTGTTTGATATGATATAATCCTATACCAAAGCCTTTTTTCTGCCTGTTAGACGAAAATCCCCATTCAAACAAGGTCCTAGGATCAATGTTTTCAGCAAGTCCCATTCCATTATCCGAAAAGGACACTTCTACATACTTACTTGATTCTGAAAAAACAATTTGCAATATCGTTGCACCAGCCTTGATTGAATTACTGGCAATATTGTCAACAATCACGCCAATTGAAGAAGAATCGAATTTGCATTCAAAAGCATGTTCATCTTGCACAAGTTCATATTTTAAACCTTTAATCACAAAACCTTCGTCAATATATTGCCGAATAAAATCATACAAGCTATTAGAACCACTCTGCTTTAGGGATTGATTCCCATGTATTGCCAAATCAGCGAGTTTATGTGCCTTTTCATTCGCTTGTTGAATCTGTCCTATAATTGATAGTATAAAATCCTTATTTTCAATATCCATAGGAGTCAGAAGCTCTTGCAAATAACTTATATTACCTCTTGATGCATCCGTTAATGTATATACGGAGTGAAATCCATTCACTAAATTTGTTACATTCTGATTAGCCGCACCTTTAAGAAAATAAATTTGGCGCTCTCTCGCATGCTTTTCCTCTTGTGCCTTAACTAACTCCTTTGAACTTTTTGCATTTTCTTCTTCAAGTTGAATGTTGTGTGAAACAATTGATTCTGTCTTCTTTTTTAAAATTTGTGCTAAATTTATAAGTCCAGCATCTTGTGTGCGTTCGGCGACACTTTCCAATTTCTTTAATGATGTTGTAATATTATCTTGGCTGTTTTGCATATTGTCTTTAGATAAAATATCTAAATTATAATCCAAACTAACAATATCTTTAGAATCAGCATTAGTGATAAACTGTGAAATGATTTGATCACTTATTTCATTTGGAGAAATCGTACGCTCTGGATCAGATTTTAAAGGCTCACCCCAATTAATCAGGTTGACAACATATTTCTCCAAAACCTTTAATACTTTTTCAAGAAATAAATCTGCTAATAAATCAACAGCAGGCGTCTGAATAAAACCATGTGCACGGCTAGTTGTTTCAACAAATTGATCATTATTGCCTTTTATAGAAATACGTCCCATAATTTCACGCGTTCCCAAGAAACGTTTCCATCCTTGAGCTTTTCGCTGATCAATACCAAAAAAATCTTGTCCAGGCTCTCCATATGGATTGATTCTAAAACCATTCTTATATATAAAAACAGAACCATAATTTTTGGGTTGAACTCCTCCCATTTGCCGGGTAAAATTTACTTTAGCACTTTGATTCAGGTAAAACACAACAATACTTATATCTTGTAACCCATAATACTTTCTGTTTTTTTCAACCACAGAGAAAATATATTCACCACGATCCGTCAACTTGCTTGTAATTAGCTGTCCATCTTCAGAAACACTCACTTCAATGCTCGTAGTCTTAATATTCAGCTTTTCTAATATATCATTATGAATAATGCCATTAACAATATCGCGGTTAGGATTTATCCCAGTTTTACCAAGTGTCTTGTTATCATTTTCACGTTCAGCAGGAACGATAAGTTCTATGTCAAAAGGAAGTTCTCCCTTATTTGCATCAGGGCTAATCAATTTCATTAAGGAACGTTTCAATTTTAGTATTTCTTCTCGAGACCAACTTTCACGTAATGAATCTACAATCAATGTAGTTCCTTTTGAAAAACCACTTGGAAGTGCATCAGTTGTTGAATACCAAATAGGGATATTCATAAATTCTTGTGTATCATCCAGTTCAAACTTATTCCAATTTACCTCTACTTTATTCGCAGATATCTCGGATTCTGTTTTAGTAATTAATACTAATGATTCTCCCAGTCGGTCACACGAAAAACGACCAACTCCTTTTGCTCCTGCCACTTCTCGTTTGATTTCATCCCGGTAGGAAGACTTTTCACGGATTTGAAGCTTCTTTTCTGAATATGCCACAAATAACCATTTTTCAATGATGTCATTATATGTCATCCCACAACCGTTATCAGAAATAATAATTTGATCATGTCCTTCACTTGTTTTAACAAATGAAATATCAACCTTGAATGCTCCAGCATCATAAGAGTTTTTAACCAATTCAAATATCGCAATATACTTATCGCTTATTAAGTCGCGACCAATTAAATTTTTAAGCCCGGCACTTACGCGGAAAGATAAAGTGCTATTCGTTTTTGTCATTTGAAAGCACCTCCAAAATAGCAAGTCCTATTTGTTCGGCAAACAATGGTGGAACTGCATTGCCAACCTGTGTATAGCGAGGCACCTCTTGCTTGCGACGTTCCCCGCCAGATGTATATTTACCTTTAAATTCAAACCAATCCGGAAAACTTTGTATACGGGCATGTTCGCGCACCGTTAAAATGCGTGGCTCAGTATAATGCACAATTTCATCCGGTATTGATGTAATAGTTGGTGCTTGCGCTGCTCTATTAAGCACAGTAACACCACGTCGGTTAAGATTAGAGACAATATTATCATTCGGTGTAATGCGCTTTCCAACAGGGGCATACGCCAACAAATCATTATGTAAATTTATCGTGGCTTGTCGATGATTAACAAAACGATGACTATCTACCACATCAGTATCTGACGTTACGCTCTGCCGCATCAATCGCTGATATCCAGACTGAACAGGCCCATACAGACCTGCTTGAAAACCTTTTGTATCAGGGGACGGGCGTGTTCCATGTACTTTTTCCAAATCACTAATTGCTTCATAAACCGTTGTTGAGCAGCTTATTCCTCTTGCTTTGTAAAAAGGTTCTTTATTACTATTAAGGGTTTCAAAAACCTTTTTCGGAGAATGATGCCGTATTGCTACGAGAATAAAGCGTTTTCTGTTTTGTGGAATACCATATTCTGACATATCCACAATTTGGTGCGCAGTTTTATAACTTAAACGTTTCAGTGCTCTTTCAACATAGGAAGAATATTGCTTTGTTCCTTTTTTGTCTTTGAAGTTTACTGTAAAGCCATGAACATTTTCGAAAATAATTACTTCTGGCAATACAAGTTTGATGAATTTAATATAGGATTTTACAAGTTTATTGCGTTGATCGTTTTTGTCTCGCTTTCCAGCCATTGAAAATCCTTGACAAGGGGGACCGCCAGCAACTAAAGTGACTTTTCCTTGTAGCGCTTGGAGTTCTTCCTCATGTTCTTTTAATAGTTCGTTGATGTCACATTCTTGAACCGGTAACCACGTTGGCCACAGAAAATGCTCTTTATTATCAATTAGGTTGTATTTCAATGTAGAAAACGCATCGGCATTTTTTTCAATAGCAAATAGACCTTTCCATCCAGCATTTAATAATCCGGTGGACAAGCCCCCACATCCAGCAAAGATGTCAATGTAAATTTTCTTATCCATCATCATACAACTCCTCATAATTGGATACAATAATTCATAATAATTATATCATTGAAACTTTAGAAAATCAATACAATAAGGAGGATACCATGCCTTTCTGCCATTTTTCAAAAATAAGCAAAAGTATATCCTGGTCCAAAATAAAAGCAAATACTCTATTACAAATCAAAAACAATTGTAAAAAAATAGAATATTTAAAGCTTACTGATGTAGCAATATCAAAACCTGAATTTGATACAATATGTAAAGATATTTCAATCCCTAGCCTTTGTTACCAAAAATTTGCTCATCAATCCGTTGCTGGAACAGATGGAATTTGGCGCTGCATTATATTACAGAATACGCAAGATACTCGTAAAATTATATTATATACAGCTGGTCGAATCTACCCTCTTTATGCTGCAATTGAAGAATATGAGAAAATTATGCAATAATAAATATCTCCATGTATTGTTGAATATTAATATGATCTTTCAAATACCACAAATACTATATAGTATTTGTGGCATATTCTGTATATTTACAAGATTGGAAACCCTTCTATAAAAATGTTATATCTACAATAACTAGCAGTTCAACAATAGATTGGACCGCTGGCGCTATTAAATTTTGTCGTTAATGAAACAGCCTCCTTTTTTCGATATTTTTCTCGTAAGATTTCAACTTGGAAAAGGAATTGAATAAATGACGGCAAACGCTCAAACCCCTTGAAAATCAAGGCTTTTTCCGTTTGTCGTTATTATACCGTAACGGCATAGCCACATTTCCCTGCTGATTGATATGGGCTTTTCCGCTGTGGCGATTGCCGACCGGGTAGGCCATGAGAGTATCGAAATCACCTATCGTTACGCCCACCTGTTTCCGTCCAAGCAGACGGAAATGGCAGACAAGCTGGACTTTGAAAGGACGGGAGCATAATGTCGGCTAAGAATTTGGACAACCACAACCGTTGGCGGAACAAGACCGTGGCGTTCCGGGTGTCGCCGGAGGAGGACGAACAGCTTGAGATTGCCGTCCGCCTCTCCGGGCTGACCAAGCAGGACTACATCACCCGGCGGCTGCTGAACCGGGATATTGTGGTGCAGGGCAATCCCAGGGTCTACAAGGCCCTGCGTGACCAGCTCGCCGCCGTCCTGGGGGAGCTGCGGCGGGTCAGGGATGGGGACAGCGTGGACGGCGAGTTGTTGGACACCATCAACCTGATTGCAAAAATCATGGAAGGAATGAAGGAGGACACGAATGGCAGATGAAAAAGAAAAGACTGTCCTAAACCCGTCTGTTGGCGCAGACGGAGGACAGCCAATCCTATGTACCGACACCAGTATAACAGACCCGCCGCAGGATTGCAACGACAAATTTCCCGAAGAAAATATGGAAGAATTGCTCCGAAAGATGCGACGCATGAATGACCCGGCGAATTTGTTCACCGTCACCATGCGGGAGCTTTACGAAACTGTCTACCAGAGCAGACCGCCCGTCATTGACGGTCTGCTCTGCTCCGGCACCTACCTCTTTGCCGGAGCGCCCAAGGTGGGCAAGTCGTTCCTGGTGGCCCAGCTCGCCTATCACGTCAGCACCGGGCAGAAGCTATGGGAGTATGATGTCCGGCCCGGGACGGTCTTATACCTTGCCTTGGAGGACGATTACCAGCGGCTGCAAGAGCGGATGTTCCGAATGTTCGGTGTGGAGGGAACGGACAAACTCCACTTCGCCACCTATGCCAAACAGCTTGGCAACGGTCTCGATGAACAGCTTGACAAATTTGTGAGGGAGCATCCCGACACCCGGCTTATCATCATCGACACCTTGCAGAAGGTTCGGGAGATGGGCGGCGAGGCGTACAGCTATGCCGACGACTATCAGATCGTCGGTAGGCTGAAGCAGTTTGCCGACAGGAAGGGGCTTTGTCTGCTGGTCGTCCACCACACGAGGAAACAGCCCTCCGGGGATAAGTTCGAGATGATCTCCGGCACGACGGGTCTGCTGGGCTGTGCGGATGGGGCGTTTATCCTCCAAAAAGAGAAGCGCACCGACAGCGCCGCCACGCTGGACGTGGTAGGCCGTGACCAGCCCGACCAGCGGATACACCTGGTACAGGATGAAGTGCGGCTCACCTGGGATTTCGACCATGCAGAACGAGAGCTGTGGAAGGAACCGCCTGACCTCCTGCTGGTAAAGCTGTCAGAGCTGGTGACGGTTGAACGGCCCGTATGGAGCGGAACGGCAACGGAGCTGGTAACCGTTCTTAACTGTGACCTGACCGCTATTGCGCTGGCGATGCGGCTGAACGTCCGGGCAAGTAAACTGCTGAACGAGTACGGCATCCGCTATTAGAAGCTGTATTCATAAGCGTTTAAGCAAGGTATGGAAATGAGAAATTTTGACGATAGTCTCAGCAGATGAGACGGATATCTCATAATCTTTACTGAGACGTC
>NZ_KE159676.1:45463-66820 GCF_000403395.2 Anaerotruncus sp. G3(2012)
GATGCCGGTCATTCCGCCAAGGAAAAGCCGAAAACATCCTCGGAAGTATGATAAATATTTCTACAAACTTCGCCATCTCGTCGAGAACGCTTTCCTGCTTCTCAAAAGATGGCGCGGTATTGCGACTCGCTACGCTAAAAATGCCGCTTCTTTCGCTGCTGCTGTCCAAATACGTTGTATTGCTATTTGGCTCCTTCTTTATTGACGACACCATCTAGCTTTGGATTGCAGATTTTATAAATAGATTAAACAGCCGCACTTGCTTTGCGAGTGCGGCTGTTTTTATGTCCCGGCAGGATCACTGAACACCGATTCGATCACCCGATCGGAGCAGGCGGGCGAATACCGCCAGCGGCTGATGTGTCCTTCGGAAATAAAATAGGGGCTGGGTGCGGTGTGATAGGATGCGTCGAACGCATCAACAATAATCAATTTGGCCTTCATCTTCTCCGGAATCAGGCTTTTTATGTAGACGCTCGCATGCTGCCCAACCGCGATTCCCTCCCGCGGTTCTGCCAACCCTGCAAGATTGGGGGTCAGTTCGACAAATACCCCGTAATCTTCGACCGAACGAACCACCCCGGCGACCGTTTCTCCTGCATGGAAGAGGGCGGCATTTTCCTCCCAAGTGCCGAGCAATTCCTTATGAGAGAGGGAAACCCGGCCTCCCGGCTCGACCGCGCGCACCACCGCTTTGATCTCCTGAGACGGACGGAAGCGGTCACGTGGATGAGAGATGCGGGAAATCGAGATCGCGTCGATTGGGATGAGGGATGGCAGCCCACAACCGATATCCACGAAACAGCCAAACGATTCCAGATGGGTTACCCGCCCGTCGATCACATCGCCCGGAACCAGACGAGAGATGTACTGTTCCAGACAGTCCTGCTGGACCTGCCGACGGGAGAGACGTGGAACCACCGCGCCATTTTCCGAGCGGGAAAATCCTGTAATCCGATAGCAGACCGGCTTATTGACTCGCGAGATGATCGCGATATCACGGGTTGTCCCTTCGGCGATCCCAAGCGCACCCTCCTCCCGCGGAATGATCCCCCGATAGCTGCCCATATCAACAATCAGGTTGTGCTCCGAATCACAGACGACCGCCCGACTTTCCAGAATTTTTCCGGTGAGCTGTGCCTCCTGAAGCGTAGCCAGAGATTTAAACGACTGTCGGTTTGCAGCGGTGTCGAGCAGCATGCCTTCGGGTTTGAAATGAAACATTTTGAAGCCCCTCCTCTTTGTACATACCACACTATATGCGGTCCCGTCATGCGGTATGCCCACTGTGACCGAGGAGGCGGAGAAAAAAGAACCGGGTAAATTTATCAAACATGCTGGACGAAAAAACAGGTCGGGGAAATCTGGTAGAAATATCTTGTCGGTAAACTGCTGGAATAACAGCTTACCGACAAGTTGTTTTTTCAAATCGGTCGAGGGAAAACGAGCAGCGAAGAATAGAACCGACTTACGTTTCAACAATACCCCAGTCTGTCACGATCCGTTGAAATGATTCAGATGTAGCCTTTTCCGCAGATTTCCTGTACCTGTTCCCGGGGAAGCTCCTGCCAGCTCACCGGTTCGGACGGATTATCGGTCCGCGGCAGCAGGAATTTTTCGTACCACCCTACATCCCGCCACACGCCCAGCTTGTAGCCGGCGTCTTTCCAGACACCTACCCGTTCAAACCCCATCTTTCGATGGAGACGATCACTGGCGGGGTTAGGCTGGGTCACAGCACCGTAGGCTCCGATATATCCCTGAGCGGTCAGCAGCTCGAGCAGTGTCTGGTAGAGATATTTTCCAAGTCCCTGCCTGCGCCGATCCTGTCGCACATAGATCGAAAGCTCTACCGACCACTGGTAAGCCTTCCGAACTCCCAAAGCTCCCGCATAGGCATAGCCTATGATCTCCCCGTTCTCCTCACAAACCAGCCACGGGTACCGTTTGAGCGTTCGTTCGACGCGGGCCGTGAACTCTTCCAGTGTGGGCGGCTCATATTCAAAACTGACCGATGTTTCGGCGACATACGGTGCATAGATATCCCGTACGGCCGGGATATCTGCCGGCTGAATCATTCGAATCTGTCTGCTCATAGCAATCTCCTCTCCTGTGGTTGGAACTCCGCTTTTCCTGTACTATACCATACGCCCGACAAAAAGACAACCGCTGCTCCATCCTGGCAAGGTGGGGCAGCGGTTAAGGGCACATTATTTGCCCGGATTTTCCCGGATCACGAGGTCGTCATCCTCCACATCGATCTCAAGGCAGGTATTGGGCGCAAGGTCTTTTGCGATCATCATCCGGGCCAGCATCGTCTCTACCTTATGCTGCAAAAACCGTTTCAGCGGGCGGGCGCCGTAAACCGGGTCATACCCACAGTCAACGATCTTCTGTTTCGCCGCATCGGTTGCCGAAAGGAATAGCTGCTTGTCGTTCAGACGTTTTTGCAGGTCCGTCAGAAGCAAATCCACAATTTTGGTTGTCTCGGATTTGGTCAACGGCTTGTAGAATACAATTTCATCCAGCCGGTTCAGGAACTCGGGCCGGAACTGCTGCTTGAGCAGGGTATCAACGTCCTTCCGCGCCTCCTCGGTGATCTGCCCGTTCTGGTCGATACCGTCCAGAATATAGGGCGAACCGAGGTTTGAGGTCAGGATGATGATGGTATTTTTGAAATCGACTGTCCGGCCCTGCGAATCGGTGATCCTTCCGTCGTCCAGTACCTGAAGCAGGATATTGAACACATCCGGATGCGCCTTCTCGATCTCATCGAACAGGACGACCGCATATGGTTTGCGTCGTACCGCCTCGGTGAGCTGACCACCCTCCTCATAGCCGACGTATCCCGGAGGCGCCCCAATCAGCCGGCTCACGCTGTACTTTTCCATATACTCGCTCATGTCGATCCGGACGATGTTTTTCTCATCGTCAAACAGCGACTGCGCCAGCGCTTTGGCAAGTTCGGTCTTGCCCACACCGGTCGGACCAAGGAAGAGGAACGACCCGATTGGACGGTTGCGGTCCTGAATCCCCGCACGTGACCGCAGAATCGCTTCCGCAACTTTGGTAACCGCCTCATCCTGCCCGATCACCCGCTGATGCAGGATGCTTTCCATATTGAGCAGTTTGTCCCGCTCGCCCTCCATCAATCTGGCGACCGGTATTCCCGTCCACCGTCCAACAATCCGCGCAATCTCCTCTTCGGTGACCTTATCCCGCAGCAGGGTGGAATCCTTCTCCGCTTGGCTTGCCATTCGTTCCTCCGCTTCGAGCTGTTTCTGGAGCTCCGGCAGCTTTCCATATTTCAGTTCGGCGGCTCGGTTCAGGTCGTATTCGCGCTCCGCCTTCTCGATGTCCGCATTGACCTGTTCCAGCTCCTCCCGCAGCTTCTGTACCTTGCTGATCGCGTTTTTTTCATTTTCCCAGCGGGCTTTCATCCCCTTGAACTGCTCCCGCATCTCGGCAAGCTCCTTCTGGATCTCTTTCAGATGCTCCTGTGAAAGCTGGTCTTTTTCCTTTTTTAACGCGGCTTCTTCGATCTCATGCTGCATGATCTTGCGGGAGATGTCGTCCAACTCGGTCGGCATCGAGTCCATCTCGGTCCGGATCATCGCACACGCCTCGTCCACAAGGTCGATCGCCTTATCCGGCAGGAACCGGTCGGAGATGTAACGGTTGGAAAGTACCGCCGCCCCGATCAGCGCCTGATCCTGAATTTTCACCCCATGAAACACCTCGTACCGCTCTTTCAAACCGCGCAGAATCGAAATGGTGTCCTCCACCGTCGGTTCAGGCACCATCACCGGCTGAAACCGACGCTCGAGCGCCGCGTCTTTCTCGATATATTGCCGGTACTCGTTGAGGGTGGTCGCGCCGATACAGTGCAGCTCGCCGCGTGCCAGCATCGGCTTGAGCAGGTTGCCCGCATCCATGCTGCCTTCGGTCTTGCCCGCACCTACAATGGTATGCAGCTCGTCGATAAACAGGATGATCCGGCCTTCGCTCTTCCTGATCTCCTGTAATACCGCTTTCAGGCGTTCCTCGAACTCACCGCGGAACTTTGCCCCTGCAATCAGAGCACCCATATCGAGCGAAAAGATCGTGCGGTCCTTCAGGTTTTCGGGCACATCCCCCCGGACGATCCGCAATGCCAGCCCTTCAGCGATCGCAGTCTTGCCAACACCCGGTTCGCCGATCAGGACAGGGTTGTTTTTTGTTTTGCGGGAGAGGATGCGGATAACGTTTCGAATCTCGTGGTCCCGCCCGATCACCGGGTCAAGCTTCTGATTGCGCGCCATCTCGACCAGGTCCGATCCGTATTTTTTTAACGCATCATAGGTGGACTCCGGGCTGTCTGAGGTCACGCGGGTATTCCCACGGACGCTGACCAGCGCCTGCAAAAAGCCGTCCTTCGTCATGCCGAACTGCTGGAATATCCGCTTGAGGGCGGCATTGGGTGTCTCGAGCAGAGCCAGCATCAGATGTTCGACCGAGACATACTCATCCTTCATCCGGTCGGCGGTTTTTTCCGCCTGCATAAGTGTGCGGTCTACCTCCTGCGAGACATAAATTTTGTCCCGCTCCCTTCCTGGCCCGCTCACCCGCGGAATCCGCTCGATCTCGGTCTTGACTGCGTGCTGCATGGCAGAAGCATCTATAGCCATTTTTTTCAGCATCTGCCCGATAAGGCCGTCCTCCTGCGCAGTCAGCGCGGCGAGCAGGTGCGGCTGCTCAATCTGCATATTCTCGTATTCGATTGCAAAATCCTGCGCTGCCTGCAAAGCCTCGAGGGATTTTTGGGTAAATTTTTGAGCGTTCATAAACGACCCTCCCATATTTATGGTATGTATTGGAAACTTTTTGATTAGCACTCTAATGTATCGAGTGCTAATTGTATTGTAACCCTACCTTTCAGAAAAATCAAGTACAAATTGTGAATTTTTGCACGCATCCCTTCGAAAGCATCTGTCAGGAGGTTTGTACTCGATTGCATCATTCTGATGAAGCTAAAAGGCCGCTGGCATATTCTGCCCTGTCTTTCCAGAATAATATTCTCCGGAGCATAAAAAAGAAGCGCATGTCTAACCAGCGATCTGGCAGATATGCGCTCCTTTTATTTGTTTTTTGGAATCTGGAAAAAAGACATTCCTCCAGAGACTGCTTCCTATAACTGCTACAGCTCCACAGCTCTGGAAATACGCATCATTAGAATCCCAACGCCTAGATCAAAATGCTTCTGTAATGATCTCCTGCGCTTTTTCCTGATCTTCACTCGTTTCTCCCACGATCAACAGAAACAGGTAGTCCCCTTTTTCGATCACCAAACCACGCTGCGATTTTTCGTACTGATCGGGCAGATACTGCTCAAAGGATGCCTGCACATCCGCAAGCCGCTTGTTTAGTCCGTCCAATACCTTCTGCCGGGATTCCGGCTTTGCTTTGACTGCTACGACATTGTCCGCACTGGTCATCGACATCGCCATCTTGCCCGCATATTCCTCCACATCGGCTTCCGGATCAATGTAAAACAGGTCTGTGAACAACTGATCGTCGATGTCCGCAGACATCTGAATGCCGACCTCATCTTCAATACGGTCAACCACTGTCTGTAACGTATTTCCATCCTTCATCTGCACCGCATCTGTACCGCCGTCCGCTTTTGAACCGCATCCCGCAAGCATCCCGATGCAGAGCAACACAATCGCCAATCTTATAATCTTTTTCATCTTGTATCTGCTCCTTTTCCAAATTGTCCCGCCTGGGGTTTCACAGATATAGTGTGCCAAAAATCTGTTTTTACTTCATACCCACAAAAAATTTTTCCAAATGGGACAGACAGTGGAAAATGAAGTCTTAATTGATGTTTGGAGCATTTCTGACGTTGCGTTTGCTTGGCACACGAGATGCATTTGGCGTGAAGCGCTGCGGCTCCATGGCCCCAACTACCCCAATGTCAAGCCCAAGGCAAAACTTTTCCGACAAACTTCATAGTTGCTTCGTTGACTGCCTATTTTCCAAAAATTATAATTGAGTGCAGTTTTAGGGTAGCGCTAAGATAATCAGTGATACGAGTGCATCAAGGCGTCCACCCCCGTTTTTTCGTGCAGATGAAAGGCACTCATATGTACCATAATACAGAAAAAGCTTGGATTTCCTCGCGTTTATGTGATAATGTATCTCTTGATCCTGGAATATTAAAGGGATTTTGATATCTGCTGTTGGAAATACCGTACAAGTCCACCGTACTGGATATTACCACAGCAAGCAGGGTCGCAGAGCAGATCACGCAGAGAAATTTATACGGAATATATAAAACAGATGTCAACAGGTAGACAGGTTTCTACAGTTAATCTAAAAACCAGACAACTTTATTAAAATTATAGGAAAAGTTGTTGAATCCCAAAAAACTTTATGCTAAATTTCTATTATACAGATGTTAGAAAATAACAGGAACCGCATCTGACTAATTATGGAAAAGGAGCGAGATTATGAAAAGAAGGATTCTTAGCATCGTACTGCTTGTCGCCATGTGCACAACCTTGCTGGCGGGCTGCGGCCAGAAGTCCGCAACATGGAAGGTCACCTGCCCTTGGGCCCCCTCTGGCGTAGCCGCCATGGTGAGCCAGCAGGCAGCTACCAAGTCCACCAGCTATTCCGACTCCATCACCTTGGTGGCCGAAGCCATCAAGGGAGATGCCGCCACCGTAAATACCTGGGTGGCTGATACCAAGGCAAATGATACCGAGTTGGTTTTCGTGGGCGAGGGGCTGCTGTCCATCACCTCCATTTTGGATCCAGCCAAGATGCAGTTTGGGTATGAGGACTTTGCATTTGTGGAAAACCTGTATTCCTCCATCTTCGTCCTCTCCGCCGATGCCAAGCTGAACATCAGCAGTGTGTCTGATCTGGAAGCCTATGTCCAGCAGGGAACGGAAATCAGCGTGGCAGTCAACGGCGCCACCAGCTCCGAGGCGTTCTTGGCCGCGTCTCTGTTCGGTGCCATGGGCGCGGGAGACAAGCTGAAGCTGACACCTTATCAGTCTGCCGCTGAAGCAGCCCAGGCTGTAGCCCGGGGCGAGACACAGTTCGCCGTTTCTCACCAGTCCCAGATTCTGGAGACCTACCAACAGAATGGTGTAACGATTGTGTGCGCCTTTGACGAGGGCAATATCGAAAACGGCCCCTTTGCTGGTGTAGAGGGCGTGGGCCAGCATGGTTTCCCTTACTTCCGCAACCGTTGCTTCGTCATGGCCCGGGCTGGCACCGATGAGAAGAAGGTCGCCGAGCTGAAAGAGCTCTACGGCAAGATCCTGGCGGACGCAGAAGTCGTGGAGTGGCTCCAGGATACCATGCTGCTGGAAGTGGACACCATGTCTGTCGCGGGCGTGGAGGCCCATGTGGAAAACGTGAAGAGCATCGTCAACGAGTATAAGGACATCGTTACGGGCTGACCGCAGCTATACATACGGGGAATGGGATAGGGCAGGAGTCCCGCCCATTCCCCCTTTTTATCTCTGAATTCTGAAAGGAGGTTCCCTATGAAACAATGGGTAGAGCATTTCAACGGTCGTATGGACGCCTGGGGACGGAAATTGCACGAAAAAGAAATCCGTATTCCCATTGATCTGGTTACCGGCCTGGTCTTCGCGCTTTTTGCCCTGATGGTCCTGCTGGTCATGCCGGATCAGGTGGCAATTTCTGAGAAAGATGTCGTCAACGGCCGGGCGTTTCCCACTCTGCTGATGACAGTCATGCTCCTATGCTGCGCCATGCTGATCGGCAAGGAGGTCTATAAGCTGGCCACAAAGCAGCCCCTGAATTGGAAGGTCATCAACGTCCAGGTGGAGGCCAAGGCGCTGGCAATCCTGGGCATTTTGCTGGGCACCTATTTCCTCAGCAAGTGGACCGGCCTGTTCGTGGTAGGAGCGGTCTTCTGCTGCCTGGGCTTCCTGCTCTATTTCCGGTGCCGGAAGAAATCCTACTATTCCATTACCCTGGTGATCGCGGTGGCCATCTGGGCGGCCTTCCGCTTTGTCCTGGGCGTGGGCTTTTAAGGAGGGAGACGGTTTATGTTACAGTACATTGTTCCGGCCACCGGTCTGCTGTTTACATTGGAAAACATCTTGTGGATCAATCTGGGTGTGTTTATCGGTTCGGTTTTCGCGGCCATCCCCGGACTGAGTGTTATCCTGTGCGTGATCCTGTTCCTGCCTGTCACCTATTCCATGACCGCTATTCCCGGCATGATGTTCCTGCTTGGCATCTACTGCGCCGGGGGTTATGGAGGCAGCGTGTCCGCTATCCTCATCAACACCCCTGGCACCCCCCACGCGGCGGCCACCATGCTGGACGGGCATCCCCTGTCGGAGAAGGGGCGGACCAAGGCCGCGCTGAAGATCGCCCTGTACGCTTCTACCTTCGGCGGGGTTTTCTCGGCCCTGATGCTGCTGTTCCTGGGGCCCCAGGTGGCCCGTGTAGCCGCCCAGCTGGGCACCGCGGAGTACTTCATGGTCTGTGTCTTTGGCCTGACCATCATCGCCGGCGTGTCGGGCAAGAGCATGATTAAGGGCTTGATCTCCGCGTGCTTGGGACTGCTCATTTCCTGTGTGGGTTCCGACCCCATGACCAGCTATGACCGCTTTACCTTCGGTATTTCCCGGCTGTACCTGGGTTTGGATCTGGCAGTCTGCCTCATCGGCCTTTTCGCCCTGGTAGAGATTATGGCCAAGGCGGAGAAACGGTTGGACCGTCTGAATCTGGACACGACCCAAATCAAGGATGACGGCGTCATCACCAAGGCGGAATACAAGCGCATGGCCAGGCCGGTGCTGCTGTCCTCTATTATCGGTGTGATGGTGGGCATCATCCCTGGCACCGGAGCCTCGGAGGCTTCCTGGTTCAGCTATAACACCGCCAAAAACATGTCAAAGCATCCGGAGGAGTTTGGACACGGCTCCGTGGAGGGCATTGCCGCCGCCGAGTCGGCGAACAATGCTGTCACCGGTGCGACCCTGATCCCCCTGCTCACCCTGGGCATCCCCGGAGACGGCACCGTGGCGATTATGCTTTCCGCCCTGATGATCAACGGCCTGAATCCCGGACTCAGTCTCTTTACCACACAGGGAGACATTATGTATGCCATTATGCTGGGCCTGATTTTGGTGAACATTTTCATGCTTCTTCAGGGCAAGTTCCTCACCTCCCTCTTTGCCAAGGTGGTGTCTATTCCGCAGGAGATCCTCACCCCCATTATCGTCATCTTCTGTTTCGCCGGGGCCTATTCCGTGAATGAGAATTATTTTGACGTGGGCGTAGCCCTCATTTTCGGTATGCTGGCCTGGATTCTGCGTAAGCTGGAACTCCCTCCGGTGCCCATTCTCCTGGGATTGGTGCTGGGCGGTATGACAGAGACGAATTTCCGCCGGGCTTTGCTGATCTCTAATGGAAGCCCCAAGATTTTTTTCAGCAGCGTGTACTGCATCATCTTCCTGGTCCTGATCCTGCTGGCGGTGGGTGCCATCGTTCGAGGTAAGATGAAGGAAAGAAACGCGCAGAAGGAGGAATGACTATGCCCAACAACATCATTTTTTATTTCACAGACCAGCAGCGCTGGGATACCTGCGGCTGCTTCGGCCAGCCCCTGGACATCACGCCCAACCTAGATGCTCTGGCTCGGGAGGGCGTGAAGTTTGACAACGCCTTCTCCCCCCAGCCGGTGTGCGGTCCCTGCCGGGCCCTGTTCCAGACCGGCAAATATCCCACGGAGACCGGCTGTTTCCGCAATAACATCATGCTGCCCGCCGGAGTCAAGACTCTGGGCCAATACATCGAGGAGGCGGGCTATGAGACCGCCTACATCGGCAAGTGGCACCTAGCCAGCGACGGGGAGCTGGAAAAGCCCCCCACCATCGACCACACCGTAACCGCCGTTCCTCGGGAGCTGCGGGGGGGCTACACCGGCTTCTGGCGCGCCGCCGATGTGCTGGAGTTCACCTCCCACGGCTACGACGGCTTTGTCTTTGACGAGCATGACCAGCGAGTAGATTTCAAGGGCTACCGAGCGGACTGCATCAACGACATGGCTCTGGAATTCCTTGATGGCTACACGGGAGAGAAGCCCTTCTTCATGACCATCTCCCAGATCGAGCCTCACCACCAGAACGACCGCAAGCATTACGAGGGGCCGGAGGGTTCCAAGGAGCGGTTCAAGAACTTCATTTTGCCCGAGGATCTGAAAGCTCTGGGGGGCAACGCCGCCGAGGAGTACCCGGACTACCTGGGGCAGTGCGCCAGCCTGGACGAGAACCTGGGGCGCCTTGTGGCAAAGCTGAAGGAAAAGGGGCTGTATGAGAATACGGTGATCCTCTTTGCTTCGGACCACGGCTCCCATTTCCTCACCCGGAACCGGGACGATCATCTCAACGGCTATGACGACTATAAGCGATCCTGCCACGACGCCTGCCTCCATGTGCCCCTGGTCATTGCCGGCGGGCCTTACCGAGGCGGACGGGCAGTGGAGGAGCTGGTGAGCACCGCCAGCCTGCCTAAAACCATCCTGGCCCTGGCCGGCGTGGACGTGGGCGACGCTATGATCGGGGAAAACCTCCTTGACGTTGTGGAAAAAAAGGCGGATAATAGACCCAATGAGATTTTCGCGCAGATTTCCGAGAGCCGGGTGGGCCGGTGTATCCGCACAGCGCGCTATACATACTCCGTCTATGCCCCCGGCGTGAACGGCGGGGCGGCGGCGGCCTCGGACCGCTATGCGGATGACTTCCTTTACGACATGGAACACGATCCCCACCAACTGGACAATGTGGTGGCCGATCCCGCCTATGCCCAAGTGAAAGCGGAGCTGCGAAAGCGCCTGCTGGACTGGATTTGGCAGGCGGAAGGGGCGCGTCCTGTCATTACGGACTGAAGCGGGCTGTGCGATTCCCGGGAGGGCGTCATGAAGGAACTGGACCGAAAATCGGAGATGGTCTACCGCTGGGTGCGAGCCTACATTGAGGAAAACAAGTTTTCCAGCAATACAAAGATCCCGTCAGAAACCGTCCTGACTCGAAAACTCTCCGTCAGCCGGGAAACCGTACGTCGGGCCTTGGGCCGGCTGACGGAGGAGGGCCTCCTTCTCCGGGTAAAGGGAAGCGGGACCTACATCAATAAAGAGGAGGCCCTGTCTTGGGAGCTGGGAGGCAGCGAAGGAAGGACCAAAATCGGGCTGATTCTCCAGGGCCAGGACGGGAACGCCAACTCCAGCCTGATGGACGGTATCCGAAGTATCCTTCCCCCGGATCAGGTGGATTTGCGCACCTTCCTCACGGACAACAAGTTTGCCAATGAGCGCCGCTGCCTCCAGGCCGTGGTCAACCAGGGCTTTCAGGGCTTTATTGTGGATGGCGTGAAGGCCAGCCTGCTGAACCCCAATCTGGACTACTATCAGAAAATCTACCAAAAACGGATTCCCGTCATTTTCTACAACAACTATTATAAGAATCTGAAATGCCCCCGGGTGGTGGTCAACGACCTGCGCTGCGCCGAGGAACTGATCGGCCTGCTGATCCGGCAGGGGCACCGGCACATTGCCGGGATTTTCCTCTCCGACAATTACCAGAGCATTGAGAAGTTTCAAGGGATGGCAGCCACCCTCCAGAAAAACGGGGTGGAATATCAGGACGATTACGTCAAATGGTGTGCCTCCAGCGAGGCATACGACGCCCGCTCCATCGGACGGTTCCTAAAGCGCTTGCCCCGCTATACAGCAGTGGTCTGCTGCAACTACATGATCTTCCAGCTGACCCGGCAGGTGCTGGAGCAGCTGGGAAAGCGCGTGCCGGAGGACTGTTCCCTGGTGTGCTTCGACTACTCCAGCGACGACTGGGAGGCGGAAGGGATCACCTGTTCCATCCATCAGGGATATCGAATTGGCCAGGAGGTGGCTGCCCGGCTGATGCGTATGATCCGAAACCGGGATTGCGACGATAAGGGCTATACCTATGTTCTGCCGCCGGAAATTTACCTGGGAAGGACAGTCGGTCCCGCAAGAGAGACAAAGTAAGCGGTACGCCGCTGGAAGGAAAGGAGATGCCGTATGCCGCCCCTGAGCATTTTACTCAAGCCCGCTTCCAGCGGATGCAATCTGCGCTGTACGTATTGCTTTTATGCAGACGAGGCAAAGATCCGCGCGGTTCCCAATTATGGACGGATGCCGGAGGCGGTGAGCCACGCTCTGATCGAAAAGGCGATCGGGGTGGCCGAAGGCTCGGTCACATTCCTGTTCCAGGGGGGGGAGCCCACCTTGGCAGGACTGGATTTCTTTCGGGATTTCGTCGCCCACGTAAAAAAAACCGCCCCTTCCAACCTGGCAGTCTACTATGCCATTCAGACCAATGGAACGCTGTTGGATCAGGAGTGGTGCCGCTTCTTCAAAGAGAACCGCTTTCTGGCAGGCCTGTCCCTGGACGGCAGCCGGGAGTGCCACGACCGCTTCCGCTTGGACGGAAAAGGAAAGGGGACCTATAGTCGGGTGCAGCAGGCGGCCCGCCAGTTGGAACAGGCCGGTGTGGAGTACAATGTCCTGACGGTGGTTACCGGCTATCTGGCCCGGCATATCCAGAGCGCCTTTTCCAGCCTGTGCAGGCAAGGCTTCCGGTTTCAGCAGTACATTCCCTGCCTGGACCCTTTGGATGAGAAACGGGGCGGTCAGGAATACTCTCTGTCACCAGACCGGTATGAGGTGTTTTTGAAAAGGCTGTTTGACTTGTGGTATCGGGAACTGGAGCAGGGACGCTACTGGTCCATCCGCTATTTTGACAATCTGCTCTGGATGCTGGAGGGACATGCTCCGGAGCAGTGCTCCATGCGGGGATACTGCGGCTTACAGTATCTGGTGGAGGCGGACGGCAGCGTCTACCCCTGTGATTTCTACGGGCTGGACGCATACCGCCTTGGAAATATCCGGGACGATGCCTGGGGGGACTTGGACCGCGCCAGAGATGTATTGGGCTTTGTGGAAACCTCCCGACGCATACCGGAAAAATGCGGCCAATGCCGGTGGTATCCCCTGTGCCGGAACGGCTGCCGGCGAGACCGCGTTATCGAGGGAGACAAATTGGGATCCAGCTATTATTGCGAGGCCTATGCCGGTTTTTTCTCATATGCCCTTCCCCGGCTGGGTCGGGCTCGGATTCTGTTGCGCCACATCCAAGCTCTGTGAATAACTGAGATAAGAACCCGATCATGGCAATCTGCAAAGGCCCTGGAAGCCTATATGGAGCTTTGAGGAAACGATGACTGTCATACTGATCTTTTTTCTTATGGCCCTGATGACTAGGGTCTGTTCACACAAATAAAGATATGCTATAATAAAGGAATGGAACTGAAGAAAGAACAATACGAACAAATCGCAGAGTGCTTTCCGAAACAGCGGAAACCAGCAAAAATCAGCAATCTGGATGTATTGAATGCGGCGCTGTACGTAATGGAAAATGGGTGCAAATGGAGGAGCCTGCCCAAAGAATACGGAGATTGGCACGTGATCTATGTCCGGATAAACCGCTGGGCGAAAAAGGGAGTTTTGGAAAAAGCATTTTTGCGTTTGCAGCAACTGGGAATCATCAAAATCCAAGTAAACGTGGTCAGTTTGGATTCCACCTGCATCAAGGTTCATCCTGACGGAATGGGTGCACTGAAAAAAACGGAGCGCAAGCCGTCGGAAGAACACGTGGTGGGTGGAACACCAAACTTCATATGGTCGCCGCATCTGATCGAGATGGGATGATCTTTTCGCTGCCTGCCGGAAACCGTGGAGATGGCCCTGAAGGCCGTACTCTTTTGCAGCAGCTCGGTCCGGCGGATCACCCGGTTTACCTTCTGATGGATCGGGCCTACGAAGGGGATGAGACAAGAGCTTTGGCAGTGGAACTTGGCTATATCCCTGTTGTTCCGCCAAAAAGCAATCGCAAAGATCCTTGGGACTATGATAAAGAGCTGTACAAACAGCGCAACCAAGTTGAGAGGCTTTTTCGCCGTATCAAGCGATTTCGTCGCATTTTTACCCGCTATGACAAACTGGATATTATCTTTTTGGCTTTTGTCTTTTTTGCTCTCATTGTCGATGTGCTTATGTGAACACTACCTAATTCCATGATGTTCGGAAAGTCCAACGCTAAAGTCTACGTGAAATCCTCGGAGGGCATTAAGTTCTCCGATGTGGCGGGGGAGGACGAGGCCAAGGAGAACCTGGCCGAGATTGTGGACTACCTCCACAACCCGGATAAGTACAAGGAGATCGGCGCCTCCATGCCTAAAGGCATCCTGCTGGCGGGCCCTCCAGGCACCGGCAAGACCATGCTGGCCAAGGCGGTGGCCGGCGAGGCCGAGGTTCCCTTCTTCTCCATGTCCGGCTCGGAGTTTGTGGAGATGTTTGTGGGCATGGGGGCCTCCAAGGTCCGGGACCTGTTCAAGCAGGCCAAGGAAAAGGCACCCTGCATTGTGTTCATCGACGAGATCGACGCTATTGGCCAGAAGCGGAACTCGGGGAAAATGGGCGGCAATGACGAGCGGGAGCAGACTTTGAACCAACTGCTTACCGAGATGGACGGCTTTGAGGGCAACACCGGCGTTGTTATTCTGGCGGCTACCAACCGCCCTGAGTCCCCGGACCCAGCCCTGACCCGGCCTGGACGCTTTGACCGCCGGGTGCCTGTAGAGCTGCCCGATTTAAAAGGCCGGGAAGCTATTTTGAAAGTCCATGCCAAGAAAATTAAGGTTTCCGAAGAGGTGGACTTCCAGCAGATCGCAAGAATGGCCTCGGGAGCATCTGGAGCAGAGTTAGCCAACATCGTCAATGAAGCAGCCCTCCGGGCGGTACGGGATGGGAGGAAGTATGCTACTCAGTCTGACCTGGAGGAAAGCATTGAGGTAGTCATTGCGGGCTACCAAAAGAAAAATGCCATCCTTACTGACAAGGAGAAGTGGACGGTGGCTTACCATGAGATTGGCCATGCTTTGGTGGCTGCGAGGCAGACCCAATCCGCTCCGGTGCAGAAAATCACCATTATTCCCCGCACCTCTGGGGCATTAGGCTACACCATGCAGGTGGAGGACGGCAATCGCTACCTGATGACAAAAGAGGAAATCGAAAACAAGATTGCTACCTACACAGGAGGCCGCGCCGCAGAGGAGGTTGTTTTTGGAACAATTTCAACTGGAGCTTCCAACGATATTGAACAGGCGACCAAGTTGGCTCGGTCCATGATCACCCGCTATGGAATGAGCAAGGATTTTGATATGGTGGCGATGGAAACAGTGAGCGGCCAGTACCTTGGCGGAGATACTTCCTTGATCTGCTCCGCAGGGACACAGGACGAAATTGATCGTCAAGTGGTGGAACTGGTTAAAAGGCTTCACAAAAAAGCTGCCGAAATACTGCTGGAAAACAGACAAAAGCTGGATGAGCTTGCAAGGTTTCTGTATGAGAAAGAAACGATTACTGGTGAAGAATTTATGGCGATCCTCAATGCCTAATATGCGTTTCTCCATCCAAATTATGTGGTGGGCAGGCATACCCTGCACTTTTACTCTCCCTTTCCTCTTGCGCCAGAGTAAATAGGATCAACCTTTTATAGTGACATTTCTACTGACGCATGACCTGTTGTAGAACTTACGACTTAACGATACCGCAACAAATCAACGATAGCCCATTCCGAATGGCTTCAGAAACGCAAAAAAGCCCACCGCTGGTCTGAAAATTTATCCAGCCAGCGATGGGCTTTTTACAAAAGTGCCTGTAAAACGGCCATATTTAGCGGGTTTTGGCAAAAACCAAGGACAATTATCCCGATACCCATTATATCAAGAGAACATTTATCAAGGGCTATAACCTGCATGGCAACCATCGTTGCTCTACCTGCATAATTCGGTTGGCGTTCAACAAGTCTTGCAATCCCGCCAAATAAATACAATGGTGTTGAAGCAGAAAATATCTGCGAAAAACCTGCTAATGTCAAACTTCTTGTTTCATCTGTTTCAAGCAAAAACTGCCAAAGGTAAACCAACAGTGAACAAATGCCCACGGTGTGAGCAATCAGTACTGCAGGAACAGGTTTCCATTTGCGTGCAAACTGTTTGCCCAGATAAAACCAAAAGGCTGTTGTGAGCAGAGGGAGTAAGTAGAAGCCTGCCATACCAATTACAGGAACCATAATCAAGACATTAACTAAATATCCAACTATTACAGGAACAAGAGTCAACAATATTAAAACACTTTTCTTCATATGGCATCATCCCCCCAAAACCCCCGATTTGTCGTTTTCTTACAGCCATCAGTAGTGACCAATACACAAGCCTCATTTGATGGGCTGATGGTAGTGGCAAGCAATGCACAGGTATATGCCCCGTGCCGCTTGTTGGTGGCCGAGCTCCCCAAGCCCCCAGCGCATCGGCGTAGTTCCGTCCGATGCACAAGCTGCCGTTGGCGTCTGCTGGTATATACCAGCAAGGGATGACACCCCGGCGGAGCCGCCCCCGGAGGGCGCACGGCTGCCGTCAGGCAGTACCACCGCAGGCCCCTGGCCGGTGATGAGTAAGTGCGCTCTTCGCAGAGGGCCAAAAGAGAATGGAGCGCCTAGGTCATCCCCAGGCGCTCCCCCTTCGGCCCTCTCCTGCTGGTCGATCACCGTCTTTCCGGCCTGCGTCATCTTGCCACAAATACACAATACATCTCAAAATAACCGTCCTTAGATGGTGCACCGGGTACGGATAAATCCGAACCCTCAACCTCCGCCAGCGTGATAGTCTTGGAATCATCTTTATAATTGAAAGTAAGGATTATCCTCTCCTCATAAAGATACACCGCATTTACAAAACTGTCAATCAGCTTTTGACGCTGCTTCTGCTTTGACACAACAAGTTTGCTGAAACAGTAAGTAAAAAATCCTATCTGTTCTCTTGTAAGCAGTGGCTTGTGCATTTCCTCCTGCAAAATGCTGACTTCAAGCTAGCTTTTGATTTCCTCTAACTCGTCCAATCTTTGCTTGGTGGACGGGGTAAAAATCCCGGCTTGAATGGCGTTGAGCATATTGTTCATGCCTTTTTCCGTTTCCGCAAGCTGCTTTTTCAAAAGGGGCGGCTCGGTGCTTTCTTTCTTCTGCAACTCCATTAGCGCATCAATCAGCCGTTCCATGACTTCATCATTCATAGTTGCTTTCATGGTATAGTTGACAATTAAATCTTCAATCCAGTCTTTCTTAACCGCTTTCTTATCACAGAATTTCTTTTTCTTGGTGTTCACACGGCGATAATAGCGGTGTATTTTTATTGTGTGGCTTTCTCCCACCATAAAGGAATCGTATTTTCCACAATACAGCTTCGTTGTCAAAAGGTAATCGTCCTCGGCTTTGTGACGGGCAGGAGCCTTTTTGTTCTTTGCCAGCCGTTCTCGTACCCGTTCAAATAATTCTTTCGGAACAATCGCCGGGATACCCTCCTCCTTGGCTACATCACGATAACTGTACTCGCCCATATAGCGGCGGTTCTTTAACAGGTGGTTCATAATATTCAGCGTGATTTTCCCGTCACTTTCGTATACAATCTTCGCTTTGCTCTTGATTATATTCTACTTATGGAATATAATAAGCGTGCAGAGTAGAACAGAGCAAGGAGGGCGTACTGTATGTTAAAACATGGGATTTTGGGGTTGCTCAATTATAAAGAAATGACCGGGTATGAAATTATGGAAATTTTTCGAGACTCCCTAAATTATTTTTGGGACGCGAAAACCAGCCAGATTTATAGAGAGCTTCAAGGGCTGGAACAAAGAGAATGGGTGAATAAAACGGTTGTTCCGCAAAATGGAAAGCCGGATAAAAACGTCTATTCCATCACATCAGCAGGGCGAGAAGAATTACTGCGATGGCTTGCAGATAGCGACTTGGGATTGAGGGTCAAAACACCGATTTTGATGAAAGTCTTTTTTCTTGGGGAAAGAAGCGCGAAAGAAAATATTTGTTATTTTGATAG
Organism: Anaerotruncus sp. G3(2012); assembly: GCF_000403395.2. Lineage (GTDB taxonomy): Bacteria > Bacillota > Clostridia > Oscillospirales > Ruminococcaceae > Anaerotruncus. Next base: position 63,488 of record NZ_KE159676.1, read on the forward strand.
CGTTAAGAAAAGCTGCGAGTTCTTCCTACAAAGTTTAGATGCTGTTCCACGGCTCATATACACCTATGGCGATCTAATCGGTCAAAAAGAGAAAACACTTTATTGGCAGATGACGGTAGAATATGGGCGGCGAAGTTTACAAATGCAAATTGAGTGGGCACAGGACTGCATCCGGAGATTGGAAGGAGAAATGGAGTTATGAACATCTTGGTGATAAATGGAAGCCCGAAAGGGGCTGGCAGCAATACCTACCGACTCACGTCTGCGTTTCTGGATGGTATGAAGCAAGGGATTCAGGATGTTCAGACAAAGGGGCTTTCCATTAGCCGCATAAATATTAAACCCTGCCTTGGCTGCTTTTCGTGCTGGAACCGCACGCCCGGACAATGCTGCATACAGGATGAAATGCAACAGGTCATTCAAGACCTGCTTTGGGCGGACATTACAATATGGAGTTTTCCCCTATATTATTATACGGTTCCCGGTTCACTAAAGAATCTGATTGACCGCCAGTTACCTATGCTTCTCCCTTTTATGGAAGAAAAGGCCGGACAGGTTGGGTGCGGAGGACATCCCTCCCGATATGATATGAGCGGAAAAAGGACAGTGGTGATCTCCACCTGTGGCTTTTATACGGCAAAAGGAAATTATGACGGCGTATATAGTCTTTTCGATCATCTTTGCGGGCGGGGAAATTATACGACCATTTTTTGCGGCCAGGGCGAACTGTTTCGGGTGCCGGAGCTGTCTACGCGCACGAATGAGTACCTTTCATATGTGAAATTAGCGGGACAGGAATACGCCAGCGGTAGTATTTCCAACAAAACGCAGGAACTGCTTGACCAGCTTTTACTGCCAAAGGAAACCTTTGAAGCCTGCGCTGACGCGAGCTGGGGGATTGATAAGGGCGGCGCAAAAACAGGAGAGACCATCGCAAGAAAAGAATCTGACACACTGATTTTCACCAGGCAAATGGCGGCGCTTTATTGCAAGGAAAACTATCCCGGTAAAGACATCGTGCTGGAAATGCACTATACGGATGTGGAGGAAAGCTACCAAATTCTGTTAGGAAAAGATGGCAGCCATGTTTATACAGACGGGTCTTTAGCGGCCACCACAAAGATTGAAACGCCGGTTACTGTATGGCGTTCGATTGCGGCCGGAGAAATTCGGGGTGATGAAGCCATGATGCAAGGGCTTTATAAGGTGAAAGGAGATTTTACCTTGATGCTGAAATGGGACACCTACTTTGTCGGTTCACGGCCACAAATGCAACGAATGGAAGCCCCCCTATCGCAGAAAAACACCAATATGAACATTATGCTCATTCCGTGGATCGTTTTATGGGTAGCTCCTGCGATCCACAAGCAATGGGGTTGCCTTATCAGCATCGGTATCTGCGCGCTGATCCCCCTTATCTTCTATCGAAACAAAAAAACAGTATATGACATTTTGTCAAATGCTTTGGTAACGAGTTTTTCCGTTACCATGCTGGCCGGATATTCAGAAAAATGGATGTTGCCGCTGTCGTATCTTTCCTTTGCCGTGATGTGGCTTGTGTCCTGTTTTTGGAAAGTACCTCTTACTGCCCATTATTCCATGAACAGCTACGGCGGCGAGGACGCTTTACAAAATGCTCTCTTTCTAAAAACCAACCGTATTCTGACTATGGCTTGGGGCGTTCTTTATCTGTTTACATCTGTTTTTACATGGCTATTGATGCGAACCTCTATTAGTAGCTTTGTTGGGCTTATCAATTCTGTATTGCCTATCTTCATGGGGCTTTTTACTGCGTGGTTCCAAAAATGGTATCCTGCAAAAGTGGCTGGGGGAAAGTAAGAACATTATATAAGCCAGTAAAAAATGCTTACGGTGGAGGTGGAGATGCTTGCTTATAACAGAATGGGTATTTTTTCCCGTCTAAGAACCTGTATTCATAATCAGAGGATGCCGGATGAGCGAGGGGTTTTGCTGCCCTGCAAGGCGAAAAAACGCAGACAATACTTTGTGTATTGCAAGATTTTTCAACGCGCCAGGCCGGCAAAAGACCCGCTCAGACGGTGTCGAATGGTTGTGAATACGGGTTCTAAGAACAGAGAGAGGACAAACACAAGCCGGTGGTCGATCCCGACGCCGCCGAAACGGTCAAGCTGATTTACTCCATGTTCCTGCAAGGTAGCTCCAAGCGGGCCGTGTCGCTCCCCACCTGAACGAACACGGCATACCCAGCCCCTCGGCCTACCGGCGCATGAAGGGCCTGCCTGTTTCCTCCGCTGCGCCGACTGCGGCCAGGCCCTGGCCCGGAGCTTGAGCGGCAAATATGTATATTACGCCTGCTCCACCTATAAGAACCGCTCCCGGACGGCCTGCACCATGCACCCAATCAGGCACAACCGGCCGGAGACCGCCGTCCTGTTCGCCATTCAGCAGCAGGTACATTTAGCGGTTTCCTATTCTGAAATTATCGCGCTTATCAATACGGCCCCGATCAAGAAGTGCCAATCAAAGCGGTTGGACGACCTGATCGCGGCCAAGGAGCGGGAACTGGCGAAAGTCATCCGCTACAAGCAAGGGCTGTATCAAGACTGGAAAGACGGCGAGATCACTCGTGAGGACTACCACAATAGTGAAAGCCGATTATGAGCGCCAGACGGCTACGCTGACCGCTGTATTAGAGAACCTGACAGCGGAGCGGGCGGAACTGGCAAACGGTGTGGATAACGAACAGCCGGCGTTGGTAGCCTTTATGAAGTATCAGAACATCGACAAGCTGACCCGTGACATTCTTGTGGAACTCGTTGACCATATCAAGGTGTACGACGAGAATAGCAATATCAGCGTCCGCTTCAAGTTTGCTGATGAACAGCGAAAGATCGTCAAGTACATTGAACCCAACACCGAAGCTACCACCGCTTTGGCTGTTTGAGCCGTTACTCTCTCATATTGGCAGCTTGTTTTCCTAATAGGCGCTAATCATACCGTTTCATGCCCCTATTTTCCCACCTGCATTCCCTTTGTGCAATATTTATTTTTCAAACAAGGCCTAGGGCTTGTTTGAAAAATAGTGAAGGCTGAGCTAAATCAACAAAATAGCGATAGCGGCAATATAAACGAAAGCGAGAAAAGACGCATCCAATTTGTCATATCTGGTGGCGATTCTGCGAAACCATTTGAGCTTTTGGAAGAAGCATTCAACCAAATGACGCTCTTTATATAAGCACCAGTCTACCGGCCATGGCTCAGAAACATTGCTCTGCGGTGGGATCACATAGCTGGCTCCTTGTTCCGAGATGTAAGCTCGGATCGTCTTTGCCCCATAAGCCCGGTCTGCTA
>NZ_KE159676.1:69676-71443 GCF_000403395.2 Anaerotruncus sp. G3(2012)
AATATCCGCTTCATGTTCCGCTAAAAATTTCTTGGAATATCCCGCCTTGCGGTAGGCCGCATAGACCTCGCGGGTTTTCACATAATTGATGATGTGGGGCCGCAGTACGGCTATCTCCGCCATGCGGGTTTCCGCCGCCTTGATCTGCGCTGACAACTCATTGTGGCGGGTAGTAGCAGCCGCCGCTTTTTCTTCCAATACTGCGTATTCCAGCAGGCCATGCTCAGTGAGATAGTTCATTGTCTGCGCCATCTGTTTGAGGTTAAATACCTTTGCCCAGCGCGCGTAGCCAGCGCCTTTCCCCGCCTGCAATTTTGCCTGAATATCCACCAGAAGATTGACCTTGGGCGGTTCTGGTTGAACAGCCGTTTTTTTCCTTGGAGTATGCTCTTTTTCCCCAGCCAGTACCGCCCGGATTTCTGCCTCGTTGTACCCTTGTCCCAGCTTCTCATCCATGCGGGCAACATTCTTCCAGCCGGGGGCTTTGAGCCGGATTGCCTGTCCCCGGCGCGACACCTCACAGCCCATTTCCGCAAGCAGCTTTAACAGAGCGTCAAAGTCAGCCGGTTTCTGTTCCAGCGCCTGGTCGATCATCATGCGGAGCTGTTCCCGGTGGGAGGGCTTTGCCTGATCCCCCAGCCATTTGTTGTAGCTTTTTCCATGCGGTTTTGGGTCCTCTACAATGGAATAGCCATTCTCAACGCAGATGGTATCGTTGAGCCGCCGGACCGCACGGGTACTGCCCCAAAAGTTTCGGAATTTCCGGTCACAGTTCAGATTGACCGCGTTCCAGATGATGTGGTTATGGATATGGGACTTGTCGATATGGGTACAGACCACAAAGGCGTGACTGCCCTTGATGAACCGCTTTGCAAACTCCACGCCCAGCCGGTTGGCTTCTTCCGGGGTAATCTCGCCGGGGACAAAGGACTGCCGGACATGGTAGGCCAGCACATCGTCCGCGCCCCGTACCCGCCCGGTGGTGGAAATGTACTCCCGTTTTGCCAGCAGAAACTCGGCGTCGGCTACCCGGCTGTCACACGCAAAGCCGGTGACGAGCCTGCCGTTATCTGTCTTTTGCGGGTTGGATACATAGTCGATAATGTCACTGACCGCCTGACTTTCGGTGCGGCCTTTGCCAATGTGCAGCGGCATGATGCGTGTGGTTGCCATGATAGAATCCTCCCTCCATAACAAAACGGCCTGCATACGCAGACCGCTTGTTTCTTTTTATTCATCATTTTTATATCGGATGACCGGAATCTGTCTGACCTTTTTTCCAATGGTCCGGCGTTCTAACGCAAAAACCATATCGCTGGTGCGCTCAAAAAACCCGATGTCTTTTTTCCAGCTTATCCCGCATTTACAATGCTGCAAGCCGATAAACTGCTGTTTCATTTTTCTGCCGCAGCCGGGGCAGACTTTATTACTGGTTCCCATATTTATTCTTCCATCTTATAAAAGCTGTCCAAGTTCAGCTCCCGTTTCAGTTCTTCTTCGGATGGCAGATAAGTAAAATACTTCGACGCGAATATCTGGCGGTTATCTTCCGGCAGCGTGTATTTTACAATGGAATCCCCTTTGTCCGCACAAAGAACAATGCCAATCGGCTGTGAATCCCCCTCATTCATCATTTCACGGGTATAATAGTTCACATACATCTGCATTTGTCCTAGGGTCTGTTCACACAAATAAAGATATGCTATAATAAAGGAATGGAACTGAAGAAAGAACAATACGAACAAATCGCAGAGTGCTTTCCGAAAC
>NZ_KE159676.1:72018-75960 GCF_000403395.2 Anaerotruncus sp. G3(2012)
TGGCTATATCCCTGTTGTTCCGCCAAAAAGCAATCGCAAAGATCCTTGGGACTATGATAAAGAGCTGTACAAACAGCGCAACCAAGTTGAGAGGCTTTTTCGCCGTATCAAGCGATTTCGTCGCATTTTTACCCGCTATGACAAACTGGATATTATCTTTTTGGCTTTTGTCTTTTTTGCTCTCATTGTCGATGTGCTTATGTGAACACTACCTAAATCCTGATGGGTCAGCTTGCCCATTTTCAAATCTATGAGGACAAAGCATTTCAGAATATAATTATAAAAAACCAGGTCGATGTTATTCCGATTTCAGAATAACATCGATTATTCCGATTCTCTGATTATTCCGATTTTAGCACAGGCCGCCTAAAAAACTATATACAGTCTGCATGAATTAAACTGTCTATGCTATTTTATCGGAATAATCTTTTTGATTAGTATCCCCTACAGAGTCGCCCGATGATGTCGTCATCACCTTCCCAAAACGCTTTTTCTGTGGGGAGGCTGGCGACTTCCCCAACATTTTGCGAAGCCTTTTCAATCGCTTTGCGTTTCATCTCAGTGTCAGCATATGCGTAGATACGGGTCGTTTCTGGATCCTCATGGCCGAGAAATTCCGCTAAAAGGGCCAGCGGCATTCCCGCACGGTAAAGGTGCATGGCACGCGACTTCCTGAACATGTGGGGATGGATCCTTTCAGGGATGTCAGGTTTTTCCATTCTCGCTAAATCGGCATATTTTTTGAGGAAACGGGCAACATTGTCATCCGACATTGGTGTCTTCTCCCTTTTATGTATCGTGTAAAACAACGGCTCCTGTAAGGCTGAACCCTGATGAAATTTTCTGCGGTAGTTGACAAAAAGCGCTGTGGTCTCCCCTGAAACAGGAACAAGCCGGGGCTTTGCGCCTTTGCCCCATAAGTAGACAGTATTGTTATCTTCATGGAAATCCTCCAGCTTCAGCCCCAGCATCTCGCAGTCCCTTGCTGCCGAATCGTACATTAGCGCCATGAAAAACTGATCCCTCACTCCGAGTCTTGTCTTTGTATCCGGTACGGCCAGCAGGGATTTCATCTCTTCCGGGCTCAGGAATTCAATGACATATGAACGGTCAGCCCCCTTTTTCAAGGGTATCTCCCCCAGTGCTGCCGAACAAGGATAAAGAACAGGTTCCATGGATGCCGCATATCTGAAAAATGATCTCAGGCAGCTTAGACGCTGGTTCCTTGTTGATGGTTTCCAGCCTTTCTCGAATTCCATCTGATCGAGAAATCCAGTCACGACCGCCGGGTCGATATCTGAGAAAGCAAGCCGACTGTTGTCAATGCCCTTTGCAGCAGAAAGGTAACGGAGGAACAGGTTCCATGTGTCATGTATACTCTGTATGGTGTTGTCACTGCAGCCGCGTTGTTTTGGTAGAAACACGGTAAAATACGGTCTGAGATGTTTGCGGACCAGAACCCTTGAGGCATCAGCTTTCATGCGGCACCTCCGGGATGATCCCCTGGATGTCCATGAACTTCTGGATACCCAGCTTCTCTGGCAGAAGGTGGATGTAATAGAAGGTGCTGTTAAAAGTGACATGCCCCATGTAGGTGCTTAAGTATGGCGCATATACATTCAGGTCCTTTCCTTCCTCCACCCAGCGCATGAGCGTCCTGGTTGCGAAATTATGTCTGAGATCATAGGGGGTACAGCTTTTGGAAGATGTATTGTTCCCGGCATTTTCCCAGCATTTGTGGAATTTTTCCGTCATCCAGCCATGCGTGTATGGGCTGCCGTCAGGGGACGGGAAGAAATATGTCCTGCCAGGATGGAGGGATTCTGCTATGGCGTCATATTTCCTGCACAGCTCCATCACATTCGGCAGGGTCACAATCCTGCGGTCCCTATGGCCTTTTGCTTCATCTATATATATCGTGTTTTTCGAAAAATTAAAGTCGGCCCGCTTCAGGGTCCTTGCTTCCTGCGGCCTCATTCCCGTAGCGAACTGGAGCCTGAAGATTACCGGAACCGTATATTCGAGCAGGGGGCTGTTGTCTGCATGGGGATAACGGTCTGCTGCCCCGAAAAATGACCGGATCTCATTATCTGACATGATATAGGGAAGGTCTGCTTTTTTCTGCGGGAAGAAATTCATGGGAAGGATGTATGCCTCTTTCCCTATGGCAGAGAGGTAACGGCCGAATTCCCGGACTGTGCCTGCGCGGTATCCGCAGTTTTTCCCATCTGTCCCGGCCTGACAGAAGCCAAAAGCGATCTCCTGGGTGAGCGTGCCGGAATCCGGATGATGGGACAGGCAGTACCGGTCAAAAGTCTGCAGGGCCCAGGCATAGCTTTCGCATTTATGTCCGAGCGCGGCTTTGTATTCCACCATCCCCTGGATGTCATCGGCAAAAAGGCTTGCAAATACAAATGTTTTCTGTTTTGTTTTCATTGCAGCCCCTCCTTCTCTGTAGCGAACATGCTGATGTCCATGCAGCATTCAGCCAGCATTTCATCATGGAGGGATATATAGTGCCTGGACGAATTTATATCGCGGTGGCCCAAGATCTGTGACACCTCTTCCAGCGGGGTCCCGTTCCTGACGAGATTGGTTCCCATAGTCCTGCGGAGCCCGTGAAATGTCTTTCCATCACCGAAATGGTGTTCTATACCATTTTTCTTGAAGTAACGTCCCATGAGGTCCTTTGTGGGAGACGCAGATGAAAGCATAGAAGAGTAAGGTTTTCTGAGGCGGAGAAAAACATATGGACTGCTGCATTTCGGCCTGGCCTCTAATATATAGTCTGCTACGGCAGTCCCTGCCCGGAGCGTCAGCGGAAGTGTAAGCGGAGTGTCCGTCTTTTCCTGTTTCACCCGGATTTCCCGCTTCTCCCATAAAATGTCGGAAAGCTGCATCTTGGCAATGTCCGACCATCTAAGGCCGGTGTCAAGCGCAAGCATTACCACCGCATAATCGCGCCTGCCCTGTTTTGTTGATGTATCTATGCTTTCAAGTATTGCCTTTGTTTCATCATCATCAAATGCCGGAAGCACCCTCTCATGTACAGGTGCCGGGTTTGCCAGAAAGAAATCGAATGTTCCCGAGAGGGCAACGCCGCTCTTTTTGACATAAGCAAGGAACTTTTTCAGAGGCCATGTGAGGTTTACGTAATTGCCCATGTGTTTAGGAGCCTCTTGGATCACATATGCACGCAGGATATCAGCTGACAGATCCTGGATAATGAGGCAGCCTGCTTTCTCAAGATACTTCAGGAATTTCCGGATTTCATGAATGATGTTATAGACTGACCCTTCGGCAAGTTTTCCGGAAATAGACTCCTCAAAAGAACCAAGAATCTGCTGGTAATTTTCAGGTAGTTCCGTTATTGTATACCTGTTGCGTTTCCATTCAAGCGTACCTGTTTCGAAACAATCTGCCACATAGTAAGCGGCTTTCCGCATGATCAATGCATAGATTTTGCCGAATTTACCATTTTCAGCCAATTTCAGCTGTTCTGCTGTGAAAGAAGCCGCATCTTTGTATGAGAATTCCTGTAAGGCATTGCGCTGACAGTAATCCCTGACATGCGAACAGCAGCAAGAGTAGTACTTTACTGTTGCAGGAGCCATAGGGATACTTTTCAAAAAGGAAAGCACTTTTTTGATGGCTTCATCAATTGATAGTGACATGGATATGTCCTCCTTTGCTGTGGTTTATTTTAATAGCATAACAAAGGAGTAATCACTTAGGTAGGGGATTAAGAACCTGTATTCACAAGGAGAAAAGAACGTGGTAAAATAGAGATATGGAAGAAAAAGGACGGGAGTCGTACCCTAGCGACTTGACAGATGAGCAGTGGGAGGAGATCGCCCCACTATATGCCGAGATGCGCAACTGCACGTGGAGCAAGAGGGAATTGACGGATGCTGTGCTGTATTTGGTAGATTCGGGGTGCAA
>NZ_KE159676.1:76249-99497 GCF_000403395.2 Anaerotruncus sp. G3(2012)
TAGTTGAACGCACCCTCTCCTGGCTCAATCATTCCAGACGTCTCAGTAAAGATTATGAGATATCCGTCTCATCTGCTGAGACTATCGTCAAAATTTCTCATTTCCATACCTTGCTTAAACGCTTATGAATACAGCTTCTAATTTCTCTATATTTATTTGCGTTGGATTTTCCGTTGACGGTTTTCCCGTTGACGGATTATCCGTTGTCGGAAAACCCGACAACGGTTTTTCCAACAACGGTTTTGGAGGCAACGGTTGGGCGGGCGGTTCCTCTGTTACCGGACGCTCATAAATCACATACTCGTTGGCGCTGAACTTGCCGCCCGCGTCGGTGGTCTGGCGGCGCTTGATATACCCGGCCTTTTCCAGCTCCTTGACTGCGGAGCGGATGGCGTCCTTGCTTTCCCGGTTGATAACGGCCAGACCGGAAAGGGTGTAGTCCCAATCCTCCGGCAGCGAGAGCATTTGGGACAGCAGGCCCTTTGCTTTCAGGCTCAGGCTCTTGTCCCGCAGATGATAGTTGCTCATGACGGTGTATCCCTGTGTGCGTTCTACGCGAAAAACGGCCATTTTCTGCACTCCTTTCGTTTCCCAGGGCATGAAAAAAGCCACAATCCCTTAAAAAGAATTGCGGCGTTCATTTGCTGGCTGACTTCTGCCTGTACCGGTGAAAAAACGGCGGCATGGGCGGTTTGTCAAACAGGCTCTCTAACTGCGGAAACGTCAGGGTTTGAAAAATCCGGTCAATCTCAATGGTTTCCATGTTGCGCTGGGAGCGGCAGTCCTCCCGGATGGCTTCTCTGATTTCCTTAACGGTACACATACTCATTCCTTCCTCTCAATTTGTCGGGTTTACGGGTGGCGTTTCTTTTTGGGCTTGAAGTCCAGGATATGCCCCTCAATGACGCGGGCATACCGTTTGATTTTGATGTCCCGGCGTTTCTGGCTGGCGAGAACGGCCTGGTAGCCGTCCTCGTCCAGAAACAGGCGCGTTTCATCGCCGGGTGCGCCGTAGGCGGTGCGGGGCCGCAGGACGGAAAACTCCACCATCCAGCGGGTCTTATCCTGAAACCGTTCCACAGCCAGTATGTTGTGGCCCTTTAACTCCCTGGCAACGTGATCTCTCATAGGCGCTCCTTTCAGCGTTCCTGATCTCTCTGACGCTTTTTCTGCCACTGTTCCAGCAGTTTGATGATGGTTTCCTGCATCCGGGCAGGGGTGTAGCTTTTGGGAAAATACTTCCGCAGGGTGTCGGAGGTAAACGTCACCTTGTCCAGATCGCTTTTCTTTTCCTCGCCCATAATCGCCCGCATTACATCTATGGACAGATGCCCCTCCTGACTGAATTTCTTGAGCCGCTGGGCTTGGGAAAGGGAGGGGGTGGCCTGTTCGCTGTCCATCGCGTCCAAAAGCTGGGTCTGTTCTTCTTTTTTGAGAAAGGACAGCTCATAGGCCGGGTTCAGGGCAATTTTCTTTTCGTCCACCATGTTCAGCAGTTCGGGGATTAACTCGGTCAGACGGATGTAGCGCGAAATCTGATTGCGGCTTTGCCCAACCTGTTCCGCTAAAATTTCTCTGGATTCCTTGCCTTCAAAATTCCGCCCAAGTTGGGCGGAATTTTTAGAGGGCCGACCTGCCTGCCGTTTCATGGCCTCCAATTTCATCTTGTAGGCAAAGGCCCTTTCGCTGGGGAGCAGGCTTTCCCTTTGCAGGTTGCTGTCAACCATGATAATTGTGGCGGCGTCATCGTCCAAATCCCGGACAATCACCGGCATGGTTTCTTTCTCTGCCAGTTCACTGGCCCGATGCCGCCTGTGTCCGGCTACCAGCTCATAACCGCCGTTAGGGTCAGGTCTGGCAATCGCCGGGACCAGAACGCCATACTGCCGGATGCTGTCGGCGGTTTCCATCATGGCATCATCATCTTTGACTTTGAAAGGATGTCCCTTGAACGAGTGCAGCTCGCTTAAAGGGATTTCTACCACCTTTTCCCGCCCCGCGTCGGCGCGGCTTTCCTCGGTGGTAAACAGATCATCGACCGATGCCAGCTCTACTTTTTTCGCACTGCTTTTCAAGTTTCAACACCTCCTTGGTCAGATTTGCGTAGCCTTCGGCTACTTTGCCCCCTGGGGTGCGGGTCGCCAGTGGCGACCTCACAATGTCTTTGACATTGTGAAGCACCGACCGAGCCGAAGGTGAGACCATGGGCGAAAATGCTCTTGCCCTCTGCGCTGATTTCCTTTGCCCGGACAGAATGGGGAATCTCGGTTCCGAACACCTTGATTTTGCTGCCGTAGGTTTCCCGCAGCAGGGCGGCAATCTCTTTGGCAAAGTTGGTGCGGTTGTCCACCATCGTCAGCAGGATACCGTCTATTTGCAGTTTCGGGTTGATCTGCCGCTTGACTTTGGCTACCGTAGAGAGCAGCTGTTCCAGCCCTTTGGCGGGCAGATACTCCGCCTGGACGGGGATTATGATCCGGTTGGCGGCAGCCAGCGCGTTGACGGTGAGCATACCCAGGGAGGGCTGGCAGTCTATGAGGATATGGGAATACTGCCCCTTTACGGTGTCCAGGTATTGCCGCAGAATCGTTTCCCGGCTCATAGCGTTTACCAGCGACACCTCCATGCCGGACAGCTGAATATCCGCCGGCATCAGGTCCACGCCCTCCGGGTGGCGCAGAATCCCCTCGCCGGGGCGGACCGGCTGATCGGTCAGGATACGGCCCATCGCGTCGGAGAGGGTAAAAGGCAGCTTATCCGGCTGGGGATTGCCCAGGCTGATGGTCAGGCTCCCCTGCGGGTCCCCGTCAATGAGAAGCACTTTCTTTCCGGCCTGCGCCAGTCCTATCCCTAAATTGGCACAGGTTGTGGTCTTGCCCACACCTCCCTTTTGGTTGGCGATGGCGATGATTTGCGTGTTCAAGATAATCACCTCGTTTCTTGGTATGAAAAAAGGGAGAATGTGACCGGAATCAACATTCTCCCTTAGAAACGATATGTGATTGTGCAATAATCTGTCTTTTGTGAGGTTAGCTTTTGAGAGCCATCTCGCCGCAAACCCGCATGAATACTGGGTTTTTGCCTGTTTGCTTTCCCTTTCCCCAATAACCTGTGTTCAACGAGATGTACAGCAAGGATATTTCCAAGAAAGTCCATTCCTCTTATCTTCTGAAAGCGCAGAAAGGACAGTTTACCGGGTGTCTTGCCCCGTTTGGGTATCGGAAAGACCCGGAGGACAAAAACCATTTGCTCATTGACGAGGAAACCGCCCCGATTGTGCGGCTGATTTTCGGATATGCCCTAAACGGTCATGGTCCGAACTATATCCGCAGACGGCTGGAGGAAGAAAAAATCCCTTGCCCCACATGGTGGAACCGGGAACGGGGGCTTCGCAATACCCGCACCAAATGGGAAAAGAAAGACCCGGAAAACGGGCGGTACGCCTGGGACTTCTCCGTGATTAAGGAAATCCTGATGAACCCCGTCTACACCGGCGCAATCGCTTCCCAAAAGACCGAGTACCGCTTTAAAATCGGCACTATCCGGGATAAGAAGCCGGAGGACTGGATTGTGGTGGAGGGGACGCATGAGCCGCTGGTGGACAAAAAGGACTTTGCGATTGTGCAGGAAAAACTGAAATCCCGCCAGCGACCGGGCAAATCCGGGGAAATCAACCTCTTTGCAGGGCTGATAAAATGCGGGGAGTGCGGAAAGGCTCTCACCATCCGCACCACGCATGAGAAGTTCCCGAAGCGGATTTTCTCCTGCAAGACCTATAATGCCTATGGGAAGCAGCACTGCACACAGCACCGGGTTGAGTTTGACACGCTCTATTCCCTTGTGTTGAACAAAATCCGGGAGTGCGCCGCCGCTGCCCTGACAGACAGCGAAGCGGTGGCCGGACGGCTGACCGACACCTGCCAGACCGAGCAGAAAGACCAGCGGGAAGCGATGGAGCGCACCCTTGCCAAAGACGAAGAACGGATTGAAGTGCTGGAAAAGATGGTATTGCGGCTCTATGAGGATATGGTAGCCGGACGAATCACAGAAGAAAACTTCAATCTCCTGCTGGAAAAGACGCAGAAGGAACAGGCGGAATTAAAAGCCAAGGTTGAGGAAGGCCGGAAACGCCTTGCCGATGAAATCCGGCTTGCCGTGGACGCAAGGCAGTGGGTGGAATCCATACAGGAATACCGGGACATCACCGAGCTGGACGCTTCCACCCTGAACCGCCTGATTAAAGAAATCGTTGTCCATGAAACCATAGACAGAGATAAGACAAGACACATTTCTATCGAAATTCATTTTAATCTCAAACCCATACCGGAAGTGGAGCAGGTCACAGGCTGACCGCTCCCCGCTCCGGGGGATTCTTTAAAAACTCCATATATATTTCTTGACGTGCCGCCGCCCGCCAGAAAGCTGTATTGTTCCTACTAATTGGGGATAACACAGCTTATGGCCGGCGGCGGTGTTGCCCTGATTGGGATGCAGCTTATCCCTCTGCTGGCAAACCTGTTCGGTTAAGGCAGGGATAGCCTATGCTGAACATCCTCGACATAATCAAAGACTGGATCAAGGAAATCCTGCGGGAGTGCATCATGGGCAACCTGGACGGGATGTTTGACCAGATTAACAATGAAGTCGGGGAGGTTGCGGCGAATGTGGGGACGACCCCGGCGGCATGGAACGCCGGGGTCTTTTCCATGATCCGCAATCTGAGCGATACAGTCGTGGTGCCGGTTGCGGGGATCATCCTGACCTTTGTCCTGTGCTACGAACTGAGAACCTGTATTCACAAGGAGAAAAGAACGTGGTAAAATAGAGATATGGAAGAAAAAGGACGGGAGTCGTACCCTAGCGACTTGACAGATGAGCAGTGGGAGGAGATCGCCCCACTATATGCCGAGATGCGCAACTGCACGTGGAGCAAGAGGGAATTGACGGATGCTGTGCTGTATTTGGTAGATTCGGGGTGCAAATGGAGACAGTTGCCCCATGATTTTCCGCCATATTCAACGGTACACAGTTTTTATCGCCGCGCCCGGATCAGCGGGCTGTGGGATAAAATTCTGGAACATCTTGTAAAAAAGACACGAATAAATGCTGGACGCAAGGAGAGCCCAAGCTACGCGATCATTGATTCCCAGAGTGTAAAAACAGTAGCAGCCAGCGAAGATCGCGGAATTGACGGAGGGAAAAAACAAAAGGCAGAAAGCGGCACATTGTAATGGATGTGCTGGGCTGTTTGTTGTCTATTGTGGTTCATGCTGCCAATATTCATGACACAAAAAGTGGAATATCTACCGCCAGACGAGCGCATGAACGATATCCATCTATTCAGAAATTCTGCGCAGACGCCGGATATCGGGGCACCTTCGTTTCTGATTTGAAGAACCAGTTTGACCTTAATGTCGATATTTCAGAGAAAATCAAGCTCCACCAATGGGAAAGACTCCCTTGGCGCTGGGTAGTTGAACGCACCCTCTCCTGGCTCAATCATTCCAGACGTCTCAGTAAAGATTATGAGATATCCGTCTCATCTGCTGAGACTATCGTCAAAATTTCTCATTTCCATACCTTGCTTAAACGCTTATGAATACAGCTTCTGAGATACTTATACGGGAATACCTGTGTGATAATCTTGTATTCTCCCGGAGAACCACCCAGGCCAAAGTTGGCACAGATGGTTTTCAGATCGTCGATCATCCTCTTTGTTCGGATGGTAATAGATTCGATTTGCATTATGCTGTCCATGTCCTTTCTGCGAAGTATTCACTGGAAATGCAGCCCTCCATGAACTTGACCTGACTTGCAGTTGGCTGTACTCCTCTATTGCGGCAACTCTGAATGATCTCCGGCATGATTTCACGGGTAAAGTAAGCGTGGTTATCCATCATGCGCTGATTTTTCAGCACCTTCTGGTCTACAGCAACCTTTATCCCCATGAGAACATCGAAAATCACGGGGTCGCTTCCAATCGGCGGCGGAGTAGCCTTGATACGTTTGTGAGTACGCATATATTTGACATCATTTTGATATTTGGCGCAAAGCATCTGATCCCGAAGATTCTGCTGTGCAGCGGCCTTGCGGATGCGCTCCAACTCCTGAATGTTCTGCTTCATCTCGTCCGCAGTCAGTTCTTCAATATTTTTCTTCTTGAAGATCCGTTTGAGTTCTTCCAGCAAGGAAATATACTCCGGGTCTTTGGTGTCGAGACTGCGCTCCAGTTCCTGGCGGGTCTTTTCCAAAATATCTTGGAATTTGTCGGCAATGACCAGTTCTCCCTCAGAAACCTTGCGGAAATGGAACTCGATTTGGTCTAAGGCCAGGTTCAAGAGGCCGGAAACATCCTCTCCATCCCGCATATTCTGTTTGAGATTGACTATGGCAATGCGGTTATTGACCTCCGTACACAGGGCGTGGAGGTTTTCCATCGTGAATTTCTGAGCCAATTCCTCATAACCGAACAGTTGAATGATATTTATCAACTCTTTATAGGTATCTAGAGCTTGACGCAAAGCCAACAGCTCTTGCTTATCATCCAATGCGGTGATCTGCTGGGAAAACAGCTCTGCATTGTCCGTGGCATACATAAACAGCTTGTCCTGAATTGCCTGAATATCTTGCTCGATTTCCTCCTGGGACTTGAAAATGTCCCGATAACGCTGAAATTCATCCCCAAGCTCTGCCTGTAGCTCCCTAAAATACGCTTCGTTGGTCTTATCAAACTCAGCTCGAATATCCGCAAAGTCTACGACATAACCGTAGCGGAAGGATTTGTATGGACGGTTTACACGGGTCAGTGTTTGCAGAAGGTTGTGTTCCTTGATGAGCCGCCCTAGATACTGCTTCTTTAGACGTGGGGCATCGAAGCCGGTAAGTAACATATTAAAGACTACCAGCAGATCAATTTTTCCTTTCTTAAAATCCTCTTGGTATCCCCGGCGTGTTTCCTTATCATCCACATCATGCAGGATCAGTACATGACTGATTTCCGGGTAATCCTTCAATGTTTCTTCCACTGTGCGGGCTTGGTCGGAAGAATCACAAACAATCATTCCGCCAATCGAGGAATCCCCTAATGCAATCCGACTGTGCTTGAAATCATCTACAATATAGTCTACCAGTGTAGCCACATATTTCGGATGCGCATAGATGTCTCTCTTTTTGAAGGAGCCCTCCTGCATTTTCAGCTCTTCCAGAATCGACTGTAGCTTTACTCTATACTCGGTCTTGATTCCCTCCCGGATGAGCTTCAAGGTATACCCGTCAGCAATAGACCTATTGTAATAATATTTGTGGATGTACTCGCCAAAAACATCTTTTGTGTTGTAGCCCTCGCCAATCAGGGGTGTCCCAGTAAGTGCGATCATAACCGCTTCACGATCTGAGGCCATCAGGTTAGCGAGGAAGGAGCCTTTAGGATTATAGCTGCGATGCGCTTCATCAAGGAAATAGATACGCTGCACATTTACATCGTAATCTGCTTTGCGAACGATAGACTCTGTTGAGAACTTGTGAATATTTACGACTGTGATCGTATCCTCGCCAGTATTGTTGGCTGTACCGATGGTGCGAATATTTTTGATGAAGTCATCTTTGGAATTTACTTTCTCCACATGAAGGCCACGGGCCGCAAATTCCTCTCCAGCCTGTGTCAGTAAGTCCAAACGATCTACAATGAAGTAGAACTTTGCAACCTTTCCTTGCTTTTGGTAATAATCCCGAAGATAACGTACATTATGAAAGGCCAGGGCAGTTTTGCCGCTGCCCTGGGTATGCCAAATGATACCGTGCTTGACGCCGGAATCTAATTTCTTCTCAATTGCCATCGTTGCGAAAAACTGTGGATACCGCATGACGTGTTTTTCCAGCGTCTTGATACCATCCTTAGTGGTACGCTCCACATAAGCAAAGCCATACTTGAGCAGCTTCAAAAACCGATTGTGAGAAAAAAGCGATGTCAGGATTCGGTTCGTCGGTGTCAGTCCGTTCAGATTGGTGCAATACTCGCTTGTCCCTTTAATGGAAACCAGATTGTTATCAGATAGGATGAAATCTTCCTTTTGTCCATCAATTTCTTGGATGGCAGCGTGTAACTGTGGTTCCTCCTCACGGAAACGATTGAAGAAAAGTTTTTGATAACTGCTGGAAGCATAGAAAGCCCCTTCGATTGGCTCTGGGTCTGAGTCATCATACTCCATATTGTTGGAAAACACCATCAACTGTGTGATATTCACGAATCTCCGGAACGCTTCTTTAGAAAAACGGGTGTTGATACGGTTGTGCTCCGCAATGATACCATCCCTGTTATTTGGCTTTTTGACTTCAACAAAAGCGAGAGGCAGTCCGTTAATCAGCAATGTGATGTCGGGCCGAAACTCGTCCTCGCTGTTTCGATAGGTCAATTCAGTGACAATATGGTATGTATTTCGGCTGTCATCCTCCAAGTCGATAATACGCAGGCCGTTGATGCCGTCCAGAAGAATTTTATAAAATGCCCGTCCCAAATCGTCGTTGGACAGCTTGATGGTAAGCTCCTCAAGGAGCCGGTCAATATCCTGTTCCAACAGATTACATCCATTGATTCGGTTTATCCCGGCCCAAAACAGTGATCTGAAAATGTTTGTTTCAGAACAAATTCCACCGTTATACTGCTTTAACGAAAGATAGTCATACTTCAAACGAGTCAGATGCACCAATGCGGGAATCTTTACACGGGAATTTTCATTGTGAACCATCTGACTCGCCTCCTTTGGCCGGAATGATTTCCATAATGTCGCCTATATCACAATGCAGCGCAGTACATATTTTGACAAGAGATTCAGTTGAAACATTTTCATTCCGGCCCAGTTTGGCAATCAGCGCAGGACTTACCCCAGCGGCCTGCTGCAAATCCTTCTTTTTCATATCCAAGTCGATCAATAGCTTCCAGAGTTTTTTGTAGCTGACCACCATCTCTATCACCATCCAAGCAACATTAAAATGTGATAAAGCGATTGTACCACACATTGCCTGAATTAGCAATATAAATACATGATTCTGAATTTTATCTATCAAACGAAATAGGAGCAAAGCCAAAAACTCTCTAGCTATAATAGAAAAACAAGGTCAAGGGTACTATGTCGTAGGGCAATGTGATTTATCCTGTGCAGGACAATAAACACCAGCCCCCGACATAGAAAAATAAGACCTTGCACCTATGGTCGGTGGTCGTAAAACAGTATTTTTGAAAACTCTGAAAACCTTGTGTTTTCAAGGGGCGGCGTGACTTTGGCCACGCCGCTTCCCTTTTCGTGGGATATTCCAACATTACCATGACGCTGAACTATTACGCACATGCAACATTCGCTTCCGCAAAAGCTGAAATGGAAAGGCTGATTGCAGCATAGCCGCGCATACCATTT
The DNA here is from genome assembly GCF_000403395.2 of Anaerotruncus sp. G3(2012). Lineage (GTDB taxonomy): Bacteria > Bacillota > Clostridia > Oscillospirales > Ruminococcaceae > Anaerotruncus. Next base: position 85,660 of record NZ_KE159676.1, read on the forward strand.
ACTACTTTTTTACTACCGACCAGAGGGAAAACCTAAAGGTTTATGAGGGTATATGTGAACTTCTCCCCATATCTAAAATGCCGGAAAAGCCCGGAAGTACGTGCTATTCCGACATATAAGAATTTCTAAAGAGATGATAATCTGATTTTACCAATAAATTTTTTGCCAAAAAACGGTCCCCAACGCCCTGTCAGAGCGTTGGGGACTGCGTGTCAGTGGTTAAAAGTACTGTGGATACCGCTCCCGGATGGCGGCGGCATCGAACTTATACCGGCTGAGGTGAATCTGGGTCAGATACCGCGCCTGCTGGGGATCGTTGCTGCGGATCGCATTCAGAATCTGGGCGTGATCCTCCACGATCTTGAGGTCCTTGTTGCTTTCCAAAGCCATTCTTCGTACCCGGTCAAAATGGATCGAGATGTTCTGGATCAGCGAGTAGACCTGTTTTTTCTGTGCGATCTCGAACAGGATCGAATGGAACTGGTTGTCCATCTCCATCAACGACTCTGCGGAACCATGCTCAAGATAGAAGTTCTGGAGCTTCACGTTTTCCTCCAAGCGGTTCAGCTCATCCGGACCAGCCAGTTCACAGTCAAGCTCGACCACAGCGCATTCCAGCACATGGCGCATGAAGCGGGACTCCTCCACCAGATCGTAGTCGATGCGTGAAACAACGCTTCCTTTCTGGGGGATAATCTCGACGATTTTGACCTTTGCCAGCTCGATCAGGGATTCCCGCACCGGGGTACGGGACAGGCCCATCTCGGCAGAAAGCTCGTTTTCGCTTACCAGGCTCCCAGGGGCCAGATCGAGAGAGATGATGTTTTCCTTGATGGTGCGCAGCGCATAATCGCGTCCGGTCTCTCTGGGCAAACGCTCTAATAAATGCATTGTGGTCACCTCCTGCATTTTAGAACCTGTATTCATCATCAGGGGATGCCGGATAAGCGAGGGATTTTGCTGCCCTGCAAGGCGAAAAAACGCGGACAATACTTTGTGTATTGCAAGGTTTTTCAACGCAGCAGGCCGGCAAAAGGCCCGCTCAGACGGTGTCGAATGGTTGTGAATACGGGTTCTTATAATCGAAACGCCCGAAAAGAATCAGAAGAATCTTTATTCGGGGCTGCGGAGACCTCGCCGCAGCCTTGCTTCAGATAACATAGTTATCCAGCACACAGAGCATGTTGGCGGGCTTTTGTCCCCACTTCAAAACAAATGCTTGTTTTGAAGTTCTCTGACTATAAGCATACAGGATTTAGAACACTGCGTCAAGAACTAGTATGCTAGTTTCTTAAATATTTTTTCAGGGTATCCCGCACTGCACCCGGGCCAGCCATCAGCTCCCGCAGCATGGTTTCAATCTTTCCGCCAAGCCCGGCCGCGTTCAGATCGGTAGCAAAGAGGGAGGTGTTGGAAAGGATAGCGGGCAGTTTGCCGTCCAGGCTGTCCGGATTGCCCAATGTTGCGCCGGAAAGCTGCTGCTGGAGGGTTTCCAGCATGGGGTCGCTGCTGCATTCCATCGGATTGCCGTTGTCATCCACTGCCAGCAGATACCGGAGCCATCCGGCGATCGCCAGCGGGATATAGGTCAGGTCGGCTGCATTCAGGTCGGGGCGGGCAAGATAGCTCTTGATCGTCTCGCCGAACCGGATGGCGACCTTCTGGCTGGTATCGGTGGCGATCCGCTGCGGCATATCCGGGATGAACGGGTTGGGCAGCCGCTGGTCGATCACCTCATGGATAAAGTCCATGGGGCTGAGAATCTTCGGGTCCACCACAACGGGGATCCCCTCGTCGTAGCCGATCCTCTCGACCAGTGCTTTCAGTTCGGGGTCTTTCATCTCGGCAGCGATTGAGTCGTAGCCAAGCAGACATCCATAGACCGCCAGCGCAGTATGCAGTGGGTTGAGGCAGGTGGTGACCTTCATCTTTTCGGTATTGTTGACGGTATCCCGGTCGGTCATATAGACCCCCGCTTTTTCGAGCGGCGGACGCCCGTTGGGGAAACGGTCCTCCACCACCAGATACTGCGGCTGCTCGGCGTTGACAAACGGGGCAATAAAGGTGTTCTTGCTGGTGACGATAGGAGCCATGTTTTCGATCCCTGCCGCGGCGAGGGATTCCTCCACCACCTTAGCGGGACGGGGGGTGATCTTGTCGATCATCGACCATGGGAACGAGACCTTTGTTTCATCCTGCACCCAAGCAACAAACTCCTGGGAGACAAACCCGTTTTCCAACCATTTTTCCACAACCGTCATGACGCTGGAACGTAGCTTTTCACCATTGTGGGAGCAGTTGTCCATGCTGACCATCGCGACCGGTGCAGCACAGGCGTTAAACCGTTCGAGCAGCAGCGAGGCCACCATGCTCATGGCGTGGGAACAGTTTGACGGGCCGTTTTTGAAGTCGGCTTCCACGAACGGGAAGAAGTCACCCTGGATGTTTTTCAGGGCATACCCCTTTTCGGTGATGGTGAAGCTGGCCATCTGAAGGGAGGGGTTCCGGAAGATACGCTTCAGTGCGTCCATGTCCTCCGGGAAGGCGTTCCCGGCGCGCAGGCCCTCTGCGATTGAGGCGACCACCTCTTTTTCCATCGAACCGTCCGGCAGCAGGCTGACCATCAGGGTCATGTGGTCGAACGGGGTGTAAATCTTTTCGATGATGTCATAATCAAAGGTGTCAGCAGCCACGATACCGCCTTTTACCAGCCCCTGTTCCAGCAGGGACTGCTGAAGCAGGGCGATAAATCCGCGGAAGATGTTGCCCGCACCAAAGTGTACCCAGGTGGGTTCGGCAGCGGTTGCGGCGCACATCTCCTTCCAGTCAAACTGGGGAAGCGCTACGCCGGCAGCCTCCCATGCGGCGCGGTCCTTCAGACCTTCATAGCAGAGTTTCATAATCCGGTTTCCCCCTTATTTGGACAGTTTCCCAATGGCTTCCCAGAGGCCATTGATATAGGTGGCGCCCAGCGCGCGGTCATACAGGCCATATCCCGGACGTCCGACCTCTCCCCAGATCATGCGGCCGTGGTCGGGCCGGATGTAGGTATCGGGGCAGGTGTCATAAACAGCCTTCATGATCTCGAACAGGTCCAGGTCACCGGTGGACGAGAGGTGTGCGGCCTCACGGAACTTGTGGGTGCCGAGGTATTTCACGTTGCGGACATGCAGACAGCCGATGCGCCCCATCTCACCGAAATGGCGGATGGCTGCCGGGATGTCGTTGTCCGGGTTGGAGCCGAGCGAGCCGGTGCAGAGGCAGAGGGCATTGCTCGGGGAGTCATGCAGCTGGACGATCTTGTCGAAGTCGGACTGACTGTGGGCGATGCGGGGCAGGCCAAAGATCGGCCATGCGGGATCGTCCGGGTGGCAGGCCATCACAACGCCGCATTCCTCACAGGTGGGGATGATGCCATCCAGGAAATATTTGTAGTTGGCGCGCAGATCGTCGGGCGTGATTGATTTGTACCGCTCAAGGGTGGTTTCCAGCTCGGCCAGCCGGGCAGGCTCCCAGCCGGGCAGGGTGAACCCGTTGCAGTTCTCGATCGTGTTGCGTACGAGGTCGGCCGGGCCCATATCCCCCAGCTCCGCCTCGTCGAAGTAGAGGCTGTTCGAGCCATCCTCCGGGATTTCCCGGGCAAGGTCGGTGCGCAGCCAGTCGAACACCGGCATGAAGTTGTAGACGATCACCTTCACACCATATTTGGCGAGGTTGCGGATGGTGATGCAGTAGTTTTCGATATACTGGTCACGGGTGGTCAGGCCCATCTTGATGTCCTCGTGGACATTGACCGATTCGATCACCTCGCACTCAAGGCCGGCGGCGTGGACCTCGTCCATATAGGTTTTGATCTCCTCTTCGGTCCAGACCTCTCCAGCCGCCTTGTAATCGAGCACCCCCATCAGGCCGCTCATGCCGGGGATCTGTTTAATCTGGCTCAGGGTGATGTTGTCGCTATTGGAGCCATACCAGCGGAATGTCATTTTCATATCAATCACTCGCCTTTCCGCTCCTGCCGCAGCATCTTACGGCTGCGGCAGGAACAACGCATTTTTCAGAACTGGGAAACAATGGGTAGGTTACGCAGCCCCGTAGACCAGATTGGGCAGGAAGAGGACTGCCTGCGGGAAGAACACCATGAACAGGACAACGCCAACGACCGCGAGATAGAACGGCCAGCCGTAGCGGACGGTATCCTCGATCGGGCATTCCATGATATCCGAAACCGCATAAAGAGCGGTGCCGACCGGGGGAGTCATGACGCCGAAGGTGACAACGGTCATCATAATCATACCGAATACGATCTCGTTGACGCCGACGCTGCGCATAACCGGCAGCAGGATGGGGGTCAGGATCAGGGCAATGACGGTTGTCTCCATGAACATGCCGCAGATCAGCAGGAAGAGGATGACCAGGATCAGCAGCAGGGTGGGGTTATCGGTGATGCCCAGCAGGGTGTTGGCAATCGTGACGGTGATGTCATCATAAACGACGCCGTAGCCGAACACGCCCGAGAACGCCAGGATGATGGTGATAACGGTGACATCCTTAACGCTGTCCTTCAGCGTCTGGATCAGCTTGCTCCAGTTCATCTCGCGGTGGATCACTACGCCGACGAACAGTGCATAGGCGCAGGCAAACGCGCCCGACTCGGTGGGGCTCATGATGCCGAAACGGATGAGCAGGATCAGCAGGATGGGGAACATCATCGCCCAGATGCTCGAGATGAAAGCGGAGAGGATCTCCTTGGGCGGAGCGGGCTTGTCATGCTCGGGCTTGTAGCCAAACTTGCGGGCGCTCCATGTGGTGGCGAGCATCAGCAGCACACACATCAGGATGCCCGGCACCCAGCCCGCCATAAACAATCGCCCGATCGACACCTCGCCGACCGTACCGTAGATGATAAGCCCCATACTGGGCGGGATGGTTGCCACGATCAGGCCGGAGAGGCCGTTGATTGCGGCGGACCAGCCGCGGGCATAGCCGAGACGGAGCATCTCCGGGCCGAGGACGCGGCATTCCATCGAAGCATCCGCCACAGCGGAACCCGAAACGCCGCCCATCAGGGTGGAGAGCAGGCAGGAAACCTGGCCGATATTTCCGTACATATGGCCGGTACAGGCGTTGGCAAACCGCATCAGGCGGCTGGTGATGCCGCAGCTGTTCATCAGGTTGCCTGCGAGGATGAACAGGGGGATTGCGAGCATGGTGAAACTCTGGGAGGTGGAGATGGATTTCTGAACGAGAACGGTCATGGGGAGGTCACGGATCAGGAAAAACGAGAATCCGGACAGGCCGATCGAGAAGGCCACAGGCATACCGAGCAGCAGGAACACCAGGAAAATACCGATTGCAATAAACATTATGCCACATCCTTTCCCGCATCATACTTGATCTCTTGATCCGCAGGTGTTTTAATCCGCTCCACCAGACGGATGGTGGTGGAGATAATCATCAGCAGCGCGCCGACCGGCACCGCCATCGTGACCCAGCTGTAGCTGATATGCAGCGCGGTGATCTGGCGGCTCCAGCCGGTGACGGTCATCGAATAGCCGTTGACGACCAGCACACAGAGGAAGCCGAGGATAATCACTTTAAACACGATGTCCATCCCCTTGCGCACAACAGCGGGGAACCGTTTGACCAACAGGTCGATACCGATCAGGCCAGCGCCGCGGATCGCGATGTCGCTGCCGAGGAAGATCATCCATGCGAATGCCACCAGCGCGACGTCCTGCGCCCAGTTGAGCGGCATTTTGATATACCGCATCAGGGCGGAGACAAAGACCAGTACCGTCAGGCCGGCGAGCAGCAGCAGAGCAACCAGCTCTTCAAATTTGCAAAATGCCGCATAAATTTTTTTCATGATTTCACATCCTAAACTCTAAGTCCATCAGGTAAAAGTTCGAAAAAGAGGGGGCATCGACCAAGCAAAACTGTCTGCATCGATGCCCCCGACATCAGGCGTTAGGTGTTGATTCGTTCAGGACAGGCGGCTGATTAGAGGCCGGCCTCTTGGTACATCTGCTCACGCAGGTCGGTCCAGCCGAGTTTCTCATAAGCGCTCTTGGCAGCCTCTTTGAAGGCGTCGAGATCCACTTCAACGATCGTCATGCCGTTGTCAACCAGCTGTTTCTCGAGGTCGGCCTGTGCTGCGATAACTTCCTGGGCGCTGTCATATGCGCAGGAGAAGAAGTCGTCCTTGAGGATCTGCTGATACTCGGCAGGCAAGGTGCTGAACCACGCTTCGCCGCAGATGACGATGTTGAACAGGTTGATGTGCTCGGTCTTGCTCACATAGTTGCAGACCTCGAAGATCTTGCTCGAAACCGCGGAGGTGTACTGGACCTCGCATGCGTCGATCGCTTTGGTCTGGATGCTGTTGTAAACCTCGGACCATGCGATGTTGTACGGGGTAGCGCCCAGCGCTTCGATCGAACGGGAGTAGGGGTCTGCACCCGGGGTACGGACAACGACGCCGTTCAGGTCAGCAGGGGTTTTGTACTCCTTCGGGCCCATGAACGAGCGGGCGCCGTCATAGTAGTTGTAGCAGAGGGAGCGGATTCCGGCTTTTACCAGCTCCTCATCCCAGCCCTTGAAGGTAGCGGTTTCCATAACCTTGCAGCCATCCTCATAGTTGTCCACAAAATAAGCCATGTTCAGGATGCCGATGTCGTTGACATAGCTCGAAAGACGGCCGGCGTCGGTGAGCACCGCGATGCCCATGCCCTGAAGCGCCTGGTCAATCATGTCCTCCTCTGCGCCCAGCTGGCTCGAAGGATAGATGGTAACCTTGACTTTGCCGTTGGTATCCTCGGCAACCTTGTCCGCAGCGGCTTTCAGGCCGGCGTAGATCATCGAGGTGTCGGTCTGGGTGGTGGAGAGCTTCAGCTCATACACCTTGCCGTCGTCAGCAGCGGGAGCGCTGCTGTTGGAGCCGCTGGGAGCGCTGTTGGAGCCACCGCATGCGGCGAGAGAGCACGCCATAGTTGCCGCAAGGAGTCCGGAAAGCAGTTTTTTCATTGTGAGTCCTCCTAAAATAAATGTTTTTCAGATTTTCGGCCGGTGTATCGGCCAGCCGTTTTCTTAACAATACTTTAACACATCTTTTACAATTTGTCTACTAGTATACTAGTAAAATTTAAACTTTTTCTTTTGTGCAAATCACCAAAAATATGCGTTTAGAAATTGACAGAGAAGGGGAGGCATACTATAATCGAAATGCTTCATAAGGATTTTTTTGAAGTCTGCGGCGTTTTGGTCGCAGAGAGCCGCCAATGCCGGCTCTGTTTTACATGGCACAGCAGCAGATACGCTGAAAAAACAGAAAATGACAGGACGCGCCGCGGCTTGCGCGTCAGAAGGGACAGGGTTATATGTGGTTAGGCGTTGACTATTACCCCGAACAGTGGGACCCCAGTTTGCTGGAAACGGATCTGGACAGGATTGTGGAGTTGGGCTGCAACATCATCCGGATCGCTGAATTTTCCTGGCATCTGATGGAGAAAACCGAGGGCAGCTATGATTTCCGCTTTTTTGACCGGGTGATCGAAAAGGCGAAGGAACGGGGTCTGAAAATCCTGATGGGAACCCCGACTGCCACCATCCCCGCATGGCTGGCAAAAAAGCATCCGGAGATTCTTTCCGAATCTGAAGGGGGGAAGAAACGGAGTTTCGGCGGACGCCGTCTCTATTGTTTTAACAGTCCGGCTATGTATGCTTATTCCGAAAAGATCATCCGCGCGCTGGTGGAGCATTACAAGGAGGAAGACCAGATTGTGGCGTGGCAGATCGACAATGAGATTGGGCACGAGGGCAGCGACATCTGCTATTGTGCCCAGTGCCATCGCGCGTTCCAGCGCTATCTGGAGGAAAAATTCCAGGGCAGTATCGACGCACTCAATGAGACCTATGGGACCACCTTCTGGTCGCAGGAATACAACAGCTTCGATGAAATCCCACTGCCTGCCGAGACGATTGCCGCCCACAACCCGGCCCTGCGTCTGGACTGGGAGCGGTTCCGCAGCAGAAGCATCACCGCTTTTTTCGATTTTCAGGTGAAGCTCATCAAAGAGATTGTGCCGGATGCCCTTGTGACCCATGACATCCCTGGCGGTGGACTGAACAAGCATGTGGATTACTCCCGCGCAGCCGAAAACCTCGATTTCGCTTCTTATAACAATTACCCGGTGTGGGGCGGTCAGAAAACGCCGCTTGCCCCACATGAAATCGCATTTTCGCTTGATTATATCCGTGGGTTAAAGCAGCAGAACTTCTGGATCACCGAAGCGATCATGGGGGCGCAGGGGCACGACGTAACCGGATTTCTGCCCCGCCCCAATCAGGCGAAGATGTGGTCCTGGCAGGGGATCGCACACGGGTGCGAGTCGATGCTCTACTTTCGCTACCGCGGCGCAACCAAGGGTGCGGAACAGTTCTGCTACGGGATTTTGGATGCGGATAACGTAAAGGGCAGGAAGTTTTATGAGGTACAGGGCCTGTTTACGGAAGCCCGGCAGTATCAGAAGGCGTTCTCCTCTCCGATCAAAAGCGAAGTCGCGATCGTCTATGACTATGACTCACTGGCGGCATTCCGTATCCAGCGCCAAAGCCTGCTGCTCGACTGCCAGACCGAAATGCAAAAGCTGTATAAGCCGTTTTACGACCGGAATATCCCGGTGGATGTCCTGCCGGAAACCGCAGACCTTTCCGGCTACCGGGTGGTGCTCCTGCCGCAGATGATCATAGCCAAACCGGCATTTCAAGCTAAGATCGAAGCCTTTGTCCAAAAGGGCGGCACCCTGGTCCTGACCTATCGGAACGCAGTGAAGGATGCTGACAACAACCTGTTCTTTGAAAAGACGGTTCCAGTGGGATATACCGGGCTGTCCGGGGTATCGGTGGTCGAGACTGAGAGCCTTCAGGAGCTGGAAGCATTTCCAATTGTGGGACAGGGCGTCTTTGAAGGGGAGCAAGGATGTGGGGGAATTTTCCGTGACATGCTGGCCGTCGAGGATGCCGAGGTTCTTTATCGTTACGGGGATGCCTTCTATACCGAATATGCCGCGGTGACCCGGAAAAAACAGGCGGACGGAACCGTTTACTATCTGGGCTGCGGCTTGGATGAGGCTATCACCGCGCGGATTATCGACCAGATTATCATGGACAACCGGATCAAAACGGTGGAATCCGACGATGGTGTAGAAGTGGTAGTTAGAGGCGGCGCAGAGCAGCGGGTACGCATGTACATCAACCACAATGCCCACGAAGCAAGGGCAGGATCGGTCACACTCGCGCCGTTTGGATGCAGAGTGGAAGAAATTTAGAGTCCACAGAGGCTCCATAGGCGGGATTACAGATTGGACTATCAGATTCGTGTAAAATTGAAACAGGAGCAGATTTTTTTTGGCCCTGGGGTAGCGCGCCTGCTGCGCGGGATCGAGCACACCGGCTCCCTGCAAGCCGCGGCGGCTGAGATGGGGATGTCCTATAGCAAAGCATGGAGGATTCTGCATACCGCAGAGCGGGAGCTGGGATTTTTGCTGGTTCACCGCCGGGCCGGGGGGAACGGGGGCGGTTCTTCGCAGATGACCGATCAAGGGCAGGCGTTTCTTGAGCGGTACGAACGATTTGAACGGGAGGTCAACGCTGTGGCGGAACGCCTTTTCGCGGATTGCTTTGATGGTTTTAGCGGGCCACCGGATCTGAAAAAACCAGAAACAGGCTCCACGGACAGCCCATAAACAAAAAGCAGGCCGAATCCGTCTTATGGCGGTTCGGTCTGCTTGGCCTTTGGGGGTGCAATCACTGCGGGAGGTGGTTGCGGGGAATCCCGGTCTTGTGTTATGCTGGGGAAAACAGAAGAAGGAGAACAAAGATGAAAAATCGAGCAATTTTGGTGGTGAGCTTTGGGACAACCTATCCGCAAACCCTCGAAGAGACGATCGGTGCGATCGAACGGGAGATAGAAAAAGCATACCCAGAGTATTTTATCCGGCGCTGTTTTACAAGTGGTATTGTAAGAAAGGTGCTGTATCAGCGGGAGGGGCTCCAGATTGATGATGTCCCCGATGCGCTTGAGCGGCTTTTGGAAGAGGGCGTCACTGAAGTTGCAGTCCAGCCGACCCATGTGATGCATGGATTCGAGTATGATAAGCTCCAATCCCAGGCCGTGGCTTTCACCGGACGGTTTCCCCGTCTGTCACTGGGGAGGCCGCTGCTTTCCTCCACTGCGGATTACCAGGAAGTGGTGCAGGCGCTCAGGTCCGAGTTTGCAGACCCGCTTGCAGATCCGCAGGCTGCGCTTGTCCTGATGGGACATGGCACCGAACATTTTGCCAATGCCTGTTATGCCGCGTTGAACGATCATGTCCGGGCAGCTGGTGTGCGGAATCTATTTGTAGGTGCGGTTGAGGGATATCCGGAGGTGGACGATCTGTTGATCCGCATCAAAGAAAGCGGCGCGAAGCGGGTGGTGCTTGCGCCGTTGATGGTGGTCGCTGGAGATCATGCGCGCAATGATATGGCTGGGACCGGCCCTGACTCCTGGAAAAGCCGCCTTGAGTCGGCAGGTTATCCGGTCACCTGTATCCTGAAAGGGCTGGGAAGCTATCGTACGATTCGACAGATTTATCTTTCGCATCTGCGGGAGATTCTTTAGGCAATGGTTTCATAAAAGCGTCAATGAGAAGGGCAGGCGGAGCAGACCCTCGCACATCGAAGGCTCTCGAGAGAGTAAAATGATATACGAAATGTTTTGCAGTTGTTATCTTTTACGGATTGTTTTGTAAATACCTGAGGCAAGCGAGAAGCAGCCAAGCAAACCGATGACCACTCTCCATGCTGTTCCATGAATGGCAAGCAGTGTTGGAAGCGGATAGACCGCAGCAAACAAGAGAATAAGTGCTCCTAAGATAATCAGGGCGATTTCTTTCATGATAGAACCTCCATAAATTCAGAATCCGTTCTACTACAAAATTCCCCTGTTTTCCGACAGAGAAAACAGGGGAAAACCGTTTAACGGTAGAGGTTTACGCGGATCACACCGTCAATGCCGCGGATTTTTTCGATCATCCCGTCATTGATCCGGCCGCCCACGTCGACCATCGTATACGCGTAGTCTTTTTTGGATTTGTTGGTCAGGTTTTCGATATTGACCCCGCATTCCGAAATGATGCTCGCAATCTGGGTCAGCATCGAGGGGATATTCCGGTGGATCACCGTAACCCGCATCCCCACGCTTCTCGGCATTGAAACCGCGGGCAGGTTGACCGAATTGGTGATGTTGCCGTTTTCGAGGTAATCGACCAGCTGTGCCGCAGCCATCCGCGCGCAGTTGTCCTCGCTTTCGGGGGTGGAAGCGCCCAGATGCGGGATCGCCAGCACACCCGGATGCCCCAGAAGCTCCTCTGTCGGGAAATCGGTCACATAGCAGCGGATCTGTTTTTCCTCAAGGCCCTCCATCAGGTCTTCGGTTACAACCAGTTCGGCACGCGCAAAATTGAGCAGCCGCACGCCATGTTTCATCATCTGGATCGACTCAGAGTTGATCATTCCCTTGGTATCCTGCGTCATCGGAACATGCAGGGAGATGAAGTCGCAGTTTTCGTAGATTTCCTTGAGGCTGGCCGCGTGCTTGATGTCGCGGGAGATGCTCCACGCGGTATCGACCGACATATACGGGTCATAGCCATAGACCTGCATCCCAAAATGGCGGGCGAAGTTGGCGACCTTGACGCCGATCGCGCCCAAGCCGACCACACCGAGCTTCTTGCCGATCAGCTCCGGGCCGGAAAACCGGGATTTCCCCTGTTCGACCAGTTTGGGAACCGCGTCCCCTTCGCCTTTGAGGGTCTGCACCCACTCCATCGCGGGATAGACCTTGCGCGCCGAAATCAGCAGGCCGCAGATCACCAGCTCCTTGACCGCGTTGGCATTGGCGCCGGGGGTGTTGAATACCACGATCCCCTGTTCGCTGCATCGGTCGATCGGGATGTTATTGACGCCTGCGCCCGCCCGGGCGATCGCACGCAGTGTCTGGGGGAACTCCAGCTCGTGCATCGAGGCCGAGCGGACCAGGATGCCATCCGGCTGGTCCACGTCATCCCCACAGAGATACTTATTTCGGTTGAACACATCCAGCCCATGCGGGCTGATCTTGTTCAGGGTTTTGATCTGATACATCAGGCGTTCTCCTCCTCAAACTTCTGCATCAGCGCGACCAGTTTCTCAACGCCCTCGAGCGGCATCGCATTATAGATCGAAGCGCGCATCCCGCCGACCGAGCGGTGCCCCTTCAGGCTGACAAACCCGGCGGCATCCGCCTCGGCAATAAACTTTTTGTCCAGCTCCGCGTCACCGGTTACAAACGGCGCATTCATCAGCGAACGGTCCTCCGGCACAACCGTCCCCTTGAACAGTTTCGAGCGGTCGAGGAAATCATAAAACACCTTTGCTTTGCGTTCGTTGCGCTCCTTCATCTTCTCAAGACCGCCGATCTCGTTTTTGATCCATTCCAGAACCAGCTTGCAGATATAGATTGAATAGGTGGGCGGGGTATTGTACATCGAACCGTTCTCCGCATGGATTGCGTAGTTGAGCATGGTGGGGGTGATCTGCTGCGGATTGCCAATCAGGTCCTCCCGGACGATCACGACGGTCAGGCCCGCAGGCCCCATATTTTTCTGTGCGCCCGCAAAGAGCAGGCCGAACTTCGAAACGTCGATCGGCTGGGAGAGGATGCAGGAAGAGACGTCTGCAACCAGCGGCACACTGCCTGTGTCGGGCAGCTCGTGATATACGGTCCCATAGATCGTATTGTTCATGCAGATGTAAAAATAGTCCGCATCCGGGGTGAACTGGCTTTTATCCAGTTTGGGGATATAGGAAAATGTCCGATCCTTCGAGGAAGCAACGATGTTGACTTTTCCATACCGGGCGGCCTCCTGGCAGGCCTTGTTCGCAAATGCGCCGGTAACCACATAATCCGCTTTGCCCGAACGGTTCATCAGGTTGAGCGGCACCATCGCAAACTGGGTGGACGCGCCGCCCTGCAAAAACAGGACCTTATAGTTGTCCGGAATCTGCATGACCTCTCTCAGAAGCGTCTCGCAGCCTTCAATGATCGTCTCATAGAGTTTGGTGCGGTGGCTCATCTCCATGACCGACTGCCCGCTGCCCTGATAATCCAGCATCTCCGCGGCAGCTTTCGCCAGAACGCTTTCCGGGAGCATCGACGGGCCTGCTGCGAAATTGTAAACTCTCGCCATAATTTAGCCTCCTGTCAGTTAAATCGGGGATTCCCCCGGTTGTTTTTGAAGTGCTTTGACTATTATTATATGGAGATTTCGCGGGATAGTCAATCTTCCATCTGTTCACACTGGAAAAATTTAGACATCTTTCACCGAATTAGATGTAGAATCACGGCTGTTTCTGTGAAATTCGACACGCTATTTCCCACATGAAAAAGCCAATCCTTTTCCAGGACTGGCTTTTCAGATCAAAACTGCCGGTTTTCAAGCTGGCAGCATCCGCATAAGAACCTGTTAGATATTTTATGTATGCAAGGGGGCTTTTTCACTTGCAAAAAGCCCCTTACCGCTTCGCGGCAATTCACCCGAAAAACGCGCTTCACAGGATAAGGCGTTCCGCGCTCATCTCGCGCCAAGAGCCTGCCTTCGGCGGGTTGCGCTCGAAACGCTTCGCTGCGGCTCGCAGTGCGGAGCGCGTCGGGGGCTCCGCCCCTCGACCCCGCAATTTTTTGAAAAAAATTGAGTAAAACTTTAGTTTTGGGAAAAAGCGGCACCCGGCCCGGAAGGGAGGGGCCTACGGGGAGG
>NZ_KE159676.1:100327-148266 GCF_000403395.2 Anaerotruncus sp. G3(2012)
CCCCCGAAGAAGGGCGCTTGCGCCCCGGAAGTTTGGTCTGGAACCCAAACTTCCGTTGCCTCTCGCCCTCTGGCGGCGGAGAAAACCGGACAAAATTCCAATGCGAGATGGGGCTTACAGGAGGTCCTCTTTTTTAATCAGGTACCAGACCGCACCGCTTGCTGCCGCAACCAGCGCAATTATGACTGTCGCGATCACCCCATATTTGATGGTGGAGGAGCCCACCAACGGCAGGGGTTCCGGCTCAGGTTCCTCCCGCGGCTCCATGAGGGTCACTGCCGCGGGCTGTGCATCCGGTGGGGTGTTATCCCCTGCCGCCGCAGAAGCAGAGGCCTGGTTCGGGTCACCTTCTGCGCCGGATGCACCATCTGTTGGTTCCGGTTCCTCCGGGGCGGACGCAATCGGGTCCACCGGCTCGACCGCCGTCGGTGCAATAACCTCCCAGATATCCCCGCTTTCGGGGCTGAACGAGATCTTTTCTCCGTTCTCCTTCATCAGCCGGGCAAGCATACTGAACGGCCAGCTCACCCGCCCGGGCTCATAATCGGGCGCCCGACCCGCCGGAATGCTGATTGGATCTCCACCATCCCAGTTGATGACCAGCGCCACATCCCCGCGGTCGCGCAGCTCTGCCATTACCGTCTCGGGCATGTCGGTGTACGCTTTTGCGTTGATCCGGACAATATCCCCTGCGTTCGCACGCTTGATCTGGTTTCTGACCTTCTCCCAGAATGCCGCGCGGACATCCCCCTCATCCTCGAAATCCTCATTGGAACGATTTTTGCTCGTATTACTCGAAGAGGAACTGTTTTCTTTTTCCTTATCTTTGTCCTTTGCGTTGTCTTTTGCAGCGGTGCCTTTGGTATAGACCACCGCATAAGTCGAAAAACGGTCGGTTCCAAACTCGATCCGGCCGGAAACCGCATCCGCATCCAGCCGCTCGGCTTTTCCGTCGTGCACCCGGATCACGTCGATCTCTTTGCCGTTGTCCGCCTCGGTCGGGATTTTGATGCTCAAAGTCAGTTCGGCAGGGGTCCGGGTGATCTCCTGTGTCTCGCCGTTGCTCATGCTCAGGTCATAATAAGCCGCGATCTTCTGACCATCTGCCTCCTGCTCGATCAGCTGCTTGTCGTTTGCGGTGATTGCCCCGCCATCCCGAATCAGCATCATGCTGACCGTATTGGCCTTTTTGCCCTCCCGGATCGCTTTGGGGCTTGCAAGCAGCCCTTTATAGGTTTCGGACAGGACCCGAACAAATCCATCCGAGCTGGAGTTGGTCCAGAAGTTGACCTGGATTACCCCCTGCACCAGGCCATCCAAGCGTTTCAGGCGGCTTGTGCTCACCTTCCCCATCTCCTGCTCGGAGAGACTCTGATACCGCTTGAGCGCATCCGCAATCTGCTCGCGGGTCGCGTCATCGGTCAGGGCATCAATCATCGCGCCCACTGTCTGTGCCGTATCCGAATCCGCCGGGTCTTCCGGTTCTGTCGGGTTGTTGGGGTTATCCGGATTGTCTGGGTTATCCGGGTTATCCGGATTGTCTGGGTCATCTGGGTGATTCGGATCATCCGGATCGCTGCCCTGCTCCACAAGGACGATCGCATCCCCGGTTTCGTTCAGTCCCAGCGAGAACCGTATATCCCGGCAGGTGAATTTCCCCAGGTCGCTTTCCGAAAGGGGAGCACCCTCCACTGCACCTGCCACCTCTCTGCCGGGTTCTGCATTTTCAACCGAAAGCGGGATCGGTATGCCCGGCTCGAGCCCGCCGTCGAACAGGACGATGCATCCGTCGCCCAGCCAGATTCCGTCGATCAGAGGGGAGCCGGTCAGGAACAGCCTGCCATCCTCCATCCGGACCGCATAACCGTCGTCGCCCGCCTCAAACGAGCCACCGCTGAGGACGGCTCGTGTATCCGGACCGGAAATTTCCAGTGCGGGCCGCTCTCCGCCGGCGAAGCGTCCCGCTTCGACCAGCAGGCTGCCGCCTTTGGCCTCGAGAGAACCACTGACCGGTCCGGAATGATCCCCACTGTCCTTGATGGCCAGGCTGCCGCCTTTTACCGTGACCGCAGGAAGCGCTTCGTCCGAAGCCGCAACCGAACGGCCCCCCAGCTCGAACCGATAATCGCCCGAGGTGACCGTAAGCCGCCGCTCGAACGATACATTCTGTGCGAGGCCGACTGCGGTTTCGCTGCCCACACGAATGACATCTGCATTCCGTGGTCCAAACGCCTCCCGCACCTCATCAAGGGTGGAATCTGCATTCAGCTCCCCGCCCTTGGCCGTGTAGCTGGCTTCCTCACCCGACTCGAAAAACAGAAGCAATGCCTGTAGCCGGCTCGCGTCCACCTCGTCCTTCTGGTCGCCCAGTGCGTCATAAAGCATCGCTGCGGCGGTGCATCTGCTGAAAATCTCCTTGTAGTTGCCCGCGTTGACTTCGGAGGGCGCAGGCAGTTCCGCAATCAGCATCCTGACCGCCTCGATCCGGTTGAGCAGAGGTCCGGTATCCCGTGTCCCATCCGCATAAGCCAGCGGAGCAGCGCCGAAAACCAGCCCCGCCGACAGGATAAATGCCATCAGCCGGCGGTAAGCACTGTTTTTGATCCCTTGCATTCTCATCGCAATCCTCCCGGAAATCCCTGTATATTCCAAATAAAACCGTTCGGCAGTTACAGCCGACACCAACCCATTCTTATTCTCTTCCATTATACGATCTTCCGCCGGATTTCACAAGCCCCTTTCCGCACCCCCGGCTGCATTTTTGGTCAGTTTTCATAGAATCCAGCCTGAAAGCGTGCTGTGCGTCTAACAGTTTATCCGGTTTTTCTTCAGCCGAAAAAGTTCCGCTTTACAGTGGCGTGTATGGCAGGGCGTATATCTGTCGGTTCTGTATTGGGGAAGCAGGGCTGCCTTTGGCGGCTCCATGAGGCCCAAAAGGCCACAGGTTTTAAAAGGATGCGCGAAGGGTTCCGATGATACCAAAAAGCCCGCCTTTGGAGCAGGCGGGCTTTCTGTGAAGATCGTTCGAGAGGGGCGGCAGGCTTTGTCACCCAAGGGAAGGATCCTCTGAAGCTTCCTCCGGCACTTGGGGAATCACCTCGGACTCCTCCGGAATTGCCTCGATTTCCAGATGCATCCCCTCGGTACTCTCTTCAAAGACGGCTTCACCGGTATCTGCCGACACAAAGTACTGTTCGGACATGACCTGTTTCGAGATTGCATCAAGCGAGAGGTTCCGGATGGACGGGCGGTTTATGTGCAGCTCGTAGGACTGGACGCGGACTGTACCGTTCTGGGCCGGCTGTTCGTCACGCCAGTTGATACTGAGATTACTGATCCGGTAGGGATAGCCTTCGAGCGCCTCGAGTACCCGCAGGCAGTCCTGCGCGAACGACTCCTTGCTGTCGTACGGGCCGATCAGGTCCACATTGCCCCAGTAAACCTGAATCAGGCTGGCGGTATCCGGATCGTTGATGCTGCCTGTCAGAACCGCATAGGGAGGGAGGTTGACCGAAAAGCCCGCGTCGGAAACTGCATCCACCGCACAGACAGCGGAAACCAGCTCGTCCGACGTATTGTACTCGATCCGGTCGCGTGCAATCCAGATCTGCGGGTTGAGGTAGGGCATAAACGCACCGGCAAGGGCGAGGACACCGGCGCCGCAGACCAGGCAGAAGCAGATGAACCCGCTGAGGAAATCGAACCGGATGCGTTCTCCCTTGTGGCGGATGGAGCCGATCAGAATTTCTGTGCCGAGCAGAATAAAGATGACAGGGGAGAGCTTAAAGGCGAGGGAGAGGTTGAAATCCGGGTTGAAGATGGTAATCAGGGCGACCACGCCCGCCGCGATCAGAGAGAAGCCCATGGTCAGGGTCCCGACCCGCCGCACCGGAGGGGTTGGCTTCCACTCGACTTTACAGTCGGAGCTGGGAGCGGCTTTCGATTTTTTATAGGAGAAGCGCGGCGCCTTCTCCGCGGAAGATGCGCCCTCCTGCCCGGAGGACGCATCTTCCGGAATGGCTGCTGTTTGCGATAGGACAAAGTCATTTTGATTTTCCATGTTGAAATTCTGTTCGTTATTCATGTTGTTTTACTCTCCTTTATATTCGACAAAATCCTGCTGTTCCGGTTTCCTTCCGCCCTTTACCAGATGGATGCCGAGTGCGATAATCGCAATCGAGATCACCAGCGACGGGAGGGCGCGGACAATCTGGGTGAGCACCCAGTAGTCGATCCCCAGCCGTTCGAACAGGAACCGGAGCATGGGATGGAAGATATTGCGGAAGATCAGATAGAGTCCGAACAGGATCAGGCCGATCCCGAAATACCGGTGAAATTTGGCGCCAAATTTATCCCACTGGATCGAAAAGTTCGGCGCGAGGTCGTTGAAAAACTGGGTGGTGTGGTCGTCAATCTCTCTGATCTGCTCCGGGGAAAGACAACGGGAATTGAGGGTATCGAAAAACGAATAAAACCAGATGACAGGCAGCAGGCAGCCGAGGAAATCCAGATATAAGGTCATCATTGCAAAGCTGATTGCAGAGAAGAGGCCCATCAGCAGGAGTCCCTTTTTCATCATGCCCAGATACATCTGCCCTCCGCCGGGAATGAAGGCAAAACAAAAAGCAAGAAAACCGTTTTTTCTCATTTTAATTGTTGCTCCTCTCAAATGTGATATGTTCAAAGAAAGCGTCCACCGATTCGGAGATCTGGTTGGCCAGCTCGTTGGCACGCTCCCTGAGATTGACCTGTTCCAGTGTCTGATTCATCGTATTGAGCACCTTGCTTTCGCCGGACATATCAATGTTAAAAACCCCGATATGCCAGAACACGATTGCGAAGGAGGCCGCTGCCACGACGGTCGTATACTTATTGAAAAAGACCTTGATCGCACGCTGCCTGAGCCTTTGCATGACACTTGGCGCCACCGGCTGTTCCGGAGTAAGCAGCAGGCAGTTTTCCAAAGCCTGAGAATACCTGTCTACGCACGCATCGCAGAATGAAAGATGTTCGGCGATTTCCAGCCGGGAGAGTTCATCCAGCGGAAGGTCCTGCACCAACGCATCAAGAGCATACTGGGTCAAATGTCCATCCTCCTGAAACAGTTCCATCATACCTGCACCCCCTCCTCCTTTAAGATTTTTTGCAGCATCTGCCGCGCGCGGTAGAGCTGGGTCTGAACCGTCTTTTTCGGGCGGTTCAGAAGTTCTGAAATTTCATCCAGGCTGCGCTCCTCCAGAAAAAACAGGACCGAAACCTTGTGGTAAGGCTCTTTTAGATTCAAAATCATCTGCCGGATATGCCCTTCCCCTTCCTCGGAGATATAGAGGCGTTCAGGGCTGCTCTCGCTTCGGAGCAGGTCCAGCTCGCTCATATCCTCCGAGAGGGTGACGCGCTTGTTATACGCGCTCTTGAGAAAGTCCTTTGCTTTGTTGGTCGCGATACGCGCCAGCCACGCCCGCAGATTTTGTTCGCTCACGCTGTCGATGTGGGTGAATGCAGAAACAAAAGTCTCCTGCGCGAGGTTCTGGGCTTCATGGTAGTCCTGCACCAGCTGATAGCAGATGGTGAACACCAGGCGTTCATGCTGCTCGACCAGGGCCTTGAATTTTTCGTTTGTCATTTTTGTCCTGCACTCACCACCCTCAAAAGCCTTACACCCATAAAACGATCGGCTTTTCGATTTGACTTCAAAAAGGATACAATATTTTTGAAAAAATGTCGAATGTCAAAAAATACAGGGTTTGACTGCCGGTCCCCACTGCGGTATACTGGAACCAAAGCGCTGAAAACAACCGGAAGCACGCGGTTCAAGACCGCTGCGGGAGCTTTGCTTCCTACGATTCAGTATGCGGAGTGTGCTTGTGGACGGTTGTCCGCCTCTTCCAAACCACTGCTGGTCTGGAAGGGATCGAAAAAACGGGGGGTGGCAGGATGCGGATGGGGCTGATCGCGTGTGAGGTGCTCCGCCAGGAGCTTTCTGCGGCAATGGAGCCCTGCGGGCATACCTTTTTTCCGGTCTGGATGCGGCAGGGGCTGCACGACACGCCTGATCTTCTGCGGGCACAGGTGCAGACGGAGATTGCACGCCTGGAGCAGGCCGAACCTCCGCTCGACGCGATCCTGTTGGGATACGGCCTGTGCGGCGGCGGGACCGCCGGCCTGTGCGCAGGCAATGTTCCGCTGGTGCTCCCGCGCACCGACGACTGCATCGGAATCCTGCTCGGGTCGCAGGAGCGTTACCTGTCATTTTTTCACAGCCGAAGCGGGATTTACTGGTTTTCAACCGGTTGGCTCACCTTTGCGGACACCCCATCGGAGTCCTACTACGCGGAGAAGCTGCGGGATTATGCCGCCCGGTTTGGAGAGGAGGACGCCCGCTGGCTTCTTGCGGAGGAAAACCGATGGATTTCCCAGTATCAGAGCGGAATCTATATCCGGTCGCCGGTGGGGGAAGATACGGATTTCGAACAGCAGGCACAGGAAGCGTGCGCCTTCTGCGGATGGGCGTTCGAAACGACACAGGGGGACAACCGTCTGGCCGGGCGGCTCCTGTCCGGCAGATGGGATGGACGTTTTTTGGTCTGCCCGCCGGGATGCCGGGTCGAGCGGGACTGGGACGGCGGGATTTTCCGCGCCGGGGGAAGACAGGAAAACGAGGGGGACAGCAAACCGGAAGTTGTGGAGGTAGGTCAATGAGAACGGTTTATGAAAAGTATATGGCATCACCCATAGATAAAGGACTTTTCTGCTTGGAGCATGGGGATATTACAGTCCCGTACTTTTGCTACCCTGTCAATGCAGAGCCGATAGGATTTGAAGGGTGTATTCTGTATTGTTTTTTGCCGGAGTATGGGGAGATGGTATTTGCTTGCAACCCCGAAAGTTGCGCAGGCCAAAACGTATATCCGTTGGCGGCAAATTTTGGGGATTTTATCCGCTTGATCCTGGCTTGTGGTACCGCTAATCCGGTGGAGCAAATCGTTTGGATGGATAAGAGAAAATTTGAAGAACACATGGCAAGCGAAGAAAAAATTTTGACAGATAAGCAAAAAGCGGCAGTACAACAGCTTCAGCGTGAATTAGGGCTGTTGCCAATGGAAAATCCGTTTGAATATGTTAAGGCGATTCAAAAAGGCTTTGACGGGAGTAAAATACGATATAGTGATGAATACTTTGAGGTGACTGGTAGAGAAAAACCTTCCTGAAGTTTACAAAAAATACAGATTTCTGTAACTTCCGGTTTTCTGCCTGTCATCGCCTCGAGGATGAAAAGAAGATGCTTTTCCCGTCCCCTTCCATAGCCGGGACCATGTCGTGAATGATACAGGATAAAAAGAACCCCGCAGGCCATTTTGACCGGTGGGGTTCTTCCGTTTCTGCCGGAAATTCTATACAATAGGGATTCCGCCTTTGAAAAGGCGGGCGAAACTTTTAGAACTGGGGCGGTTTGGGGTCCGGATTTGGCTCGACATGGATCGGCGTATCCATCTCCTCACCGGGGCGCACCAGCCGACCGGTAACAACAAACCGCTGGTCCTCGCGGGAACCGTAGATATAGGTACAGGTGGAGAGCGAGAGGATTTTGTCGGTGATGTTGACATCTACGTCAATATCGAACTGCGAACGTTCCCGCATCTCCTTCACCAGCGCAAGGAACTGTGCATTTTTCATCTCTGGGTGCAGGTAGGCGAGGTTGTCGTCGGTATACATGACCGAAAATACCTTGAACGCCATGGTATCCTCTGGTGTTGAAAAATACAGGTAGGGGTGGGCCTTCAAAAATTCGGGGTCCAGATATTTTTTCAGCTGGGAGAACCGGTCGCCATCCGGATTGTCGTCCATGCTATGCCCGTAGATAATGGTATTCTGCGAAATGCCGTTGCGGTCCCCGAATGAACATTCGTAATCCGCGTAGTAACAGCCGTTGAAATCATACGCCTTGGTGATATTTTTGCGCAGATAGTAGTCGTTGTCCGTCCCTTGGAGCACTGCCTCGTCGATCGTTGTACCCGGCAGATACAGCCATCCGACCACATCATTGTTCTGGCCGTAGGCGGCATTCATCTTGTTGA
Organism: Anaerotruncus sp. G3(2012); assembly: GCF_000403395.2. Lineage (GTDB taxonomy): Bacteria > Bacillota > Clostridia > Oscillospirales > Ruminococcaceae > Anaerotruncus. Next base: position 108,403 of record NZ_KE159676.1, read on the forward strand.
GGGTGTCCTCACTCGGCTTTTCAGCGGTCGAGAGGCGGCTGAGGTCGACGTCACCCAGCGGGTTGATAAAGGCGGGGATGCCCGCCGGCTGGGAGACACTCGAAGAGGATTCCCCGGGGGCCGGTTCAACGGTATTCTGGCTGCACGCCGCAGCAGTCAGGGCGATGGCCCCCGAGAACAGCAGGGCGAGCAGACGGATGGAAAAGCGTGACTGCTTCATAAACAGGCTCCTTTGCATAAAGACTGTGGGTGGAAGGGAAGCTGGTCAGCTTCCTCTGCTTTTGTTGCTGACAGTGCCCGCTGCCGCGTCGATTTCCACCACGGTTGAGGATTTGAGGATTGAGGTTGCGTTCTCGGCAAAGACAATCACAGGGATGTCAAGCGCCATACCGACGATCGCGGCATGGGAGTTCTGCCCGCCCGCTTCGGTGACGATGCCCGAAGCCTTTTTCAGGAGCGGGAGCAGCTCGTTGGTGGTGTAGGGGATGACGAGAATATCTCCGTCCTCAAAGCCGGCGAACGCTTCCGCTTCGTTGCGGGCAACGCAAACTTTACCAAAGGCCGAACGGTTGTTGATCCCCTGCCCACTGACCAGAATATCGCCCACCACATGCACCTTGAGCAGGTTGGTGGTGCCGTTGACCCCAAGCGGGACCCCGGCGGTAATCACAGCAAGATTGCCGTTCTCGAGGAAACCGGCCTGCTGTGCCGCGTCGACCGCATGGGAGAACAGTTCGTCGGTATTTTCCTTGACATCGACCAGCAGCGGATAGGTCCCCCACGCGAGGGCGAGCTGGTAATAGGTGGATTTCAGGTGGGTGCAGGCCACGACCGGAATGGTCGGACGGTATTTAGAGAGCATCCGTGCGGTGGTGCCCGACCAGGTGACCGTCACGATCGCCGAAGCGCCGAGGTCGTTGGCGGTGGTAACAGTTGCATGGGAGATCGCATTGGTGATGTCGGGGATGTCCCCGCCGTCCATCCCGCGCATCTGGAACCGCTTGTCATAGTCGATATCCCGCTCCGCCCGCTCGGCGATCGAAGCCATCGTCCGGACCGCCTCAACCGGAAACTCCCCTGCGGCGGTCTCACCCGAGAGCATGACCGCGCTGGTGCCGTCGTAGATCGCGTTAGCGACGTCCGCCGCTTCCGCGCGGGTCGGGCGCGGGTTGTGCATCATGCTTTCGAGCATCTGGGTTGCGGTAATGACCATCCTGCCGATGTTATAGCATTTTTTAATCAGCAGCTTCTGAAAGACCGGGACATCCTCGAAAGGCACCTCGACACCCATGTCCCCGCGCGCGATCATGATACCGTCGGCAACCCGCAGGATCTCGTCGATGTTCGCGACCCCTTCGGCGTTTTCAATCTTTGCGATGATCCGGATGGTGTGGTTGCCCTCCCGTTCAAGCAGCCGGCGGATCTCGAGGATGTCGGCGGCGCAGCGGGTGAATGAAGCGGCGATAAAGTCGAAGCCGGTATGGACACCGAAGATGATGTCCGCGCGGTCTTTTTCGCTTATGTAGGGAAGCGACAGCCGGACCCCAGGCACATTGACCCCCTTGCGGTCGGAGATCACGCCGTTGTTGTCCACCTCGCAGACGATCTCGGGCGGCCGGACCTCGAGGACGGTCAGCTTGATGGCGCCGTCATTGAGCAGGATGGTGGAGCCGGGCTTTACATCGTTGACCAGGCCGGGGAAGTTGATATAGGAGCGCGTCTCGTCCCCCTCACATTCCTCGCCGGTCAGCACAAACCGGGAACCTGCGGCCAGCTCGGCCTTGCCGCCCTGGAAGGTGCCAAGACGGATTTCCGGACCTCTGGTATCGAGCAGGGTGGCAACCGGAAGCCCCATTTGGGTGCGCAGGCGGTCTACCGTTTCAAATGTCTTGAGATGGCTCTCATGGGTTCCATGGGAAAAATTGAAGCGGGCGACATCCATGCCCCCTTCGATCAGGCTGCGGATGCGTTCTTCGCTGTTGGAAGCGGGCCCAAGCGTGCATACGATTTTTGTCCTTCTCATAAATCAGGTCAACCCCCTGCAAATCAATCAAAATTCTCTCCTAACTATAATCCAAACTGCCAATCGAAGTCAATGGTTGTCACCAATTTGTAACTTTTCATGTATGATGTGCCTGTTTTACTCGGATTTATTGCATGTGCGAAAAAAGAAAGGAAAATTTCTGCTTGCATTTTGGAAGATCGTGTGGTATAGTTGATCTGTACTAATCAAACTAGTACAGATAACACGATTGATACAGCAGGTATTGACTACATTTTAAGAAAAGGGGTGGGGTTTGTGCTGCAACTGGACCTGCAAAGCCGGCAGCCAATCTACGAACAACTAATCCTGCGACTGACAGAACTGATTTCCCTGGGGGTGTTGGAAGCGGACACGCAGCTTCCTTCGGTGCGGACGCTGGCGCGGGACCTCGGAGTCAACCCGAACACGGTGCAGAAAGCCTACCAGGAGCTGGAACGCCGGGGAATCACCTATTCGGTATCGGGCAGAGGGAGTTTTGTTGCACCGGGAGAAGGAGCACGCGAGATCCTCAGCAGACAGAGTGTTGAAAAGATTCGGGATGCCGTTTCGGAGGGGAAGCGGACTGGTCTGACCCGTCCGCAGGTGGATGAAGTGGTCTCATCGGTATACAGCGAGGAGGTATCAGTATGATTCAGGCAACCGGTCTGGTGAAATGCTTCGGGGATTTTACAGCACTCTCCGAGCTGACCACCCAGATACAGAAGGGTTCGATCTATGGTCTGGTCGGTTCCAACGGCTCAGGGAAGAGCACCTTCCTGCGGCTGATCGCGGGGGTCTATATCCCGGATGGGGGGACGCTCCAGATCGATGGGCAGGCCGTTTATGAGAATATCGCGGTCAAACAGCGGATTTTTTTCGTAGCGGACGACCTATACTTCCTGCCGCAGAGCAGTATGAACGACATGGCGGGGTTTTACCGCGGCATCTACCACAACTTTTCAGACGAGCGGTACCAGAAGCTGTGTGATATCTTCCCGCTCGACCCCAAAAAGAAGATCACGACCTTCTCAAAAGGGATGAAGCGTCAGGCGGCGCTGCTGCTGGGACTGGCCTGCCAGCCCGATCTGCTGCTGCTCGACGAGGCGTTCGACGGGCTGGACCCGGTGATGCGGGGCGCGGTGCGCAAGCTGCTTTCGGATGAGATCGCTTCCCGGGAAATGACGGTGCTCATCACCAGCCATAACCTGCGCGAACTGGAAGACCTCTGCGACCATGTGGGCCTGCTGCACAAAGGGCGCATCCTGTTTGAACGGGAGATTGACGAACTCAAGCTTGGATTCTGCAAGGTGCACGCGGCCTTCCCGGAAGGGATCGGGGACGAGATGCTCTCCGGCCTGGACCTGATGCAGGTTTCCCGGAACGGCAGCCTGCTCAACCTGATCGTGCGGGGCAGGTCGGCAGATGCCTCGGAATATCTGCTTTCCAAGGGGGCAGTATTCGCGGAGGGCGTGCCGTTGACGCTCGAAGAAGTATTTGTACATGAAATGGAGGCGGTCGGCTATGACTACAACAACATCATTTTCTAATCAGGGACAATTCGTCGGCCTCTATAAAAGCACGCTCCGCAGGAACTTCGGCTATTTCGGCCTGATCTCGGCCCTGCTTCTGGTCTTTTATCCATTGCAGTACGCGATGGAGGTGTTTGGGTACCACCGCGACTGGCTAGGGGGAGCTCCAATTCTGATAGAGGACTATTCCCTGCTCGGGCTGGGGCGGAACTTTACCCCGACCTCCGCGTTCTTTTATACTGCAATCCTTCTGATCGTGCCGCTGGTGCTCGCGCTGCATCTGAACAGCTATATGCACAGCAAGAAGGCGTCCGATGTCTACCACGCGGTCCCGGTCAGCCGCGGGACGCTGCTTACCGTCAATATGGCGGCGGCCATGACCATCCTTGCGGTCCCGGTGGTCGTTTCCAACCTGCTGGTTGCCGTTTTTCAGGTCTGCAAATTTGGGTTCTTCCCGGCGCTGCTCGGTTACCAGCTTCTCGATATGGTGGGCTGGCTGATCTGCGCATTCGCGATCTATGCGGTTGCCACCTTTGCCTGTGTGTTGGTGGGCACCGTGTTCGACAGTTTTGTTTACACCATGATCATGCTCGGCATTGTGCCGCTGCTGGGCCTGCTCTGTTTCATGATGGAGATGCTGTTCCTCTGTGGCTTTGTCCCCAACGAGCGGGCGATGCTCAACCTTCTGAACCTCTCGCCGATGCTGCTCATGCCCACCCGGTTCGCGCTGCACAGCATCCACGACGGATACGGAAACCTTCTCCCGAAGGATTCGGACCCGATCTTTTTCCAGTTCCAGATGTTTTCGGACAGCAACCTCGCAATGGTCTGCTGGCTGTTCCTTTCGGCAGCCCTCTTTGTTCTGACGGTCCGGCTCTACCGGCGGCGCAGCAGTGAAAAAGCCGAGATCACAACCACGCAGGGCGCGCTGCCGACCTTTGTCAAGCTGGCTGTGACCCTATGCGCGGGGTTGGTCATCGGTACGATCTTTTCACAGGCGACGGTATTCATCCAGAGCGAGAATGCCTCGTTCCTGATCTGGGCGGCGATCGGGGGCATCCTCACCTATGTGATCCTGGAAGCGGTGTTCAACCGCGGGTTCAAGACCGTCCTGCGCAGCCTGCCGCTCGGCGTGGGAATGACGGTATTTACCCTCGCATTTTCGGCAATCTTCATGACCGGCGGGCTGGGCTATGAAAAGCGCGTCCCAAACATCTCGGACATCGAGTCGGTCGAGATCAATTACACCGGCACATACGGCGGCGATATGCCGCAAAAGTTTGGTGAGGAGCAGATTTTGCCGGACGGAACCTCCAACTGGAAAACCCTCGCGTACTATCGAACGGTTGAGCTGCGTGAACCGCAGAACATCCAGGCGGTGCAGGCACTCCATCAGGCGGTCGCCGGACAGAAATACGACGATTACTGGCATTCGTTGTCGCTGACCTACCGCCTGAAAAACGGGAAAACCCTTTCACGCTCGTATAGCGGGATACCGTCTGAGGAAATCGAGCGGCTGCTCCCGATCGAAATAAGCGGGGAATTCCTTGCCCAGACCAACCCGGCCTATTTTGTAAAAGGGCAGCAGGTCACCTCGTGGGAGCTTCAGGACCCGTTCGGCTTCCGGCATGAGGAGATCGGCGAGGATTGGACAGCGGAAGAATCGCAGGAGCTGCTGGATGCAATCGCGGCTGATGCGGCGTCTATGACGCTGGAAGACCTGAAGAACCCGCAGTCCGAACCGGTCGCAATCCTGAACTGCTTCGCGAACCCTCCCAAGGAGGGGAGCGAACGGTTCTGCCGCTGGGGCATCTTCCCGGTCACCGACCGCACAACCCATACCTATGCGTTCCTTGCCAAAAAGAATCTGCTGGAAGGGCTTGAGGTCGATTGGGATGACTGCTACGCAGTAACCGCCGAAGTGTTTGACCGCGGCAGGAGCAACCATATCTTCGTCAATGACAGCATCGTTCTGTCCTCACTGTCCGGGCATATGTTCAGAGTGGAGGATCTGGAATATGTCACCGAACGGATCAACGAACTCCGCTTTGCGGATAACCTGGGCGAGAGGGAGGACGGAGTGTACGGAGAGTATCTGTTCCTGAGCGAGGATGCTTCCGACATCCGGACCCTTTCGGAGCACGCCTCGTTCTATTGCAGGGAAGAGGAGCCTGTCGCGATTGTAAGCTTCTATTTTAAAGGAAGGGAGAACGGCAAAAAGGTTCTCGTGCCGCTGGCTAACCTGCCCGCATCCCTGCAGGAGCGGATGACTGCCTATTGTGCGAACAGCTACGGCTATAGCTACTCGGACTATGAAACGGTTACCTCTACGGGTATGGAAGGTGCGGTGGTGATTGCCGGATAACACAGGATAAAAGCGAAAGAGGACGCTGCATTTGCAGCGTCCTCTTCTCTTTTTCTGTTTTCAACAAAGCCCGAGGCTTTGGTTGATTTTTTGCTGCCGCAGCAGCACACGCAGCCCAAAAACCCCATACAGTGAGACAGCATAAGTTTGGTTCCAGACAAACACAGGCGATCGCACTTTGGAAAGCTGGTCTTTTCCTTAAAAGTTTACTCAATTTTTGGGGAAAAGCCTTACATCATGGGGGAGAACAGCCGTAGCAGCGACCGCACCACCCGCCGCAGGAAAAAGACCGAACGGTTATAATCCAGCGGAATCTGCTGGGAAAGCGTGAGTGTCTGGAGGAAATCCTGTTTCACATCCTGGATCAGGCTGCTCTGGTAGAAGCAGACGCCGCATTCGAAATGCAGGTAAAAGCTGCGGTAATCCATGTTAGCGGTGCCGACGACCGCGACCTCGTCATCACTGACGTACATTTTGGCATGGATGAACCCAGGCGTATATTCGTAAATTTTGACCCCGGCGTCAAGCAGCGGCTGGTAGAACGAGCGGGTGACCTCATGGACATACCACTTGTCCGGAACATGCGGGGTGAGGATGCGCACATCGACCCCGCTGCGCGCAGCGATCGAAAGGGCGGTTGTCATCTCGTTGTCGAGGATCAGATAAGGGGTCGTGATGTAGACATATCTGGTCGCCCGGCTGATGATCTGCATATAGGTTTCTTCCGAAACATTGAGCCGGTCGAGCGGGCTGTCCCCGAACGGCTGGACGAAGCCGTCGCTCTCGCAGGAGATGGTCGGCTTGAACTGGTCAAATTCCTCGTCGGTCGGCTTGCTGAAGTTCCAGAGAGAAAGGAACAGGGCGGTCAGATTCCAGACCCCATCCCCGCGCAGAAGGACGGCGGTATCCTTCCAATGGCCGTGTTTCTCATACCGGTTGATATACTCGTCCGCGATGTTGATCCCGCCGCAAAACCCCACATTTCCGTCCACGACGGTAATCTTGCGGTGGTCGCGGTAGTTCATCATCGAGTTCAGATGGGGCTGGAACGGGTTGAACACCACGCATTTGATCCCCGCAGCCCGCAGGCGGCTGGCGTAGTTGTGGGGCAGGGTCTGGATCGAACCGATGTCGTCGAACATGAACCGTACGTCCAGCCCCGCCGCCGCTTTCTTTTTGAGGATCGCAAAGATTGGGTCCCACATCTCGCCCTCTTCCAGGATGAAATATTCCATGAAGATATACCGTTCCGCCTTTTCCAGCTCTTCCAGCATCCGTTCCCAGGCGGCCTCCCCCAGCGGGAAATATTCAGCCTGGGTGTGTTCCCAGACCGGGGTTCCGGTGGTGAGCGTGATATAGTCGGACAGCACGCTGTATTGCGGGCACTGCGCGCTGAGCTGCGGATGGGATGGCAGGTCATATTGCAGGTGGTGGCGGGCATAGTCCTCCGCACCCTGAATTTTCAGCAGCAGGCTTTTGGGCAGTCCCTTGTTGCCAAATGTCAGGTAGAACAGCCCGCCGAAGATCGGGAACGCCATAATGATAACCACCCAGGCCAGCTTGTAGGACGGGTTTTCGTCCTTACTGACGAGAAAGATCACCAAACAGAGGCTCAAAATCTCAAACAGCATATAGAGGACGGTAAAATGCTCGACCAGACGCAGAATAAAGACCACCAGCACTGCAATCTGGACAAGGATCAGGAGGGAGACGATTCCCACCTTGCCGAGCAGGAGATTGAGAACCGATTTGATGTGCAGCTTTCTCTTATGCATAAAAATACCTCGAAAAATGGAAGGATGGATTTGCGTACCCGAATACAGATTCCACCGCAGCGCTTGTCGTGCTGCGGTGGAAAGGCAGGTATCCTTCAGGACATTATAACATGGCTGCGGACAATCTGCAACCAAAGATCAGGCATTATGGCTGCTGAAATTCCAGTTATCGGCGCACATATCGTCGATCGTGCGGGTCGCTTCCCAACCAAACAGACGCTTGGCTTTCGAGCTGTCCGCATAGGAGGTTGCGATGTCGCCGGGGCGGCGGGGCGCGATGCGATAGGGCACCTTCCGCCCGCTCGCCTTTTCAAACGCCCGGACGATCTCCAATACCGAATAGCCATGCCCGGTGCCGAGGTTGACCGCTTCGACGCCGGTTTTGTCCATGATATAGTCGAGCGCGTTCAGATGGCCGACCGCGAGGTCCACCACATGGATATAGTCCCGTACGCCGGTCCCATCCGGCGTGTCGTAGTCGTCCCCAAACACCGAAAGTTCCGCCAGTTTGCCGGTTGCGACCTGTGCAATATACGGAAGCAGGTTGTTTGGGATCCCGTTGGGGTCCTCACCGAGCAGGCCGCTTTTGTGTGCGCCGATCGGGTTGAAATACCGCAGCAGGGCAACGCTCCATTCGGGGTCGGCCGCGTGCAGGTCGGTCAGAATCTGCTCAATGAATAGTTTGGTTGCGCCATAAGGATTGGTGGTCGAGAGGGGCATATCCTCCCGGAACGGGACCTGGTTGTGCATCCCATAGACGGTAGCTGAGGAGGAAAAGACGATCTTTTTGCAGCCATGCGCCGCCATCACTTCGCAGAGCAGGAAGGTGCCGGTCAGGTTGTTGTGGTAGTACCGCAGGGGGATTTTGCAGGATTCGCCGACCGCTTTCAATCCGGCAAAATGGATCACCGCGTCGATCTGGTTTTCGGAGAAGACCCGGTCGATCCCCTCCCGGTCGAGCAGGTCGACCTCGTAGAACCGGAAATCCTTCCCGGTGATTTTGCGGATACGGTCGAGCACTTCCGGCTTGGAGTTGACAAAATTGTCGAGGATGACAACCTCTTTCCCCGCGTTCAGCAGTTCAACGCAGGTGTGGGAACCGATATAACCGGCGCCGCCAGTGACCAGAATAGACATAAAAAATCATCCTTTCTCTAAGGTTGGGGCAGGCCGCCCCTCTGTTGATTTTAGTATAAAAGATCGCTGTGGGGATGTCAATGCGGAGCGCCGGACAGGAACGATCTGTCCATAAATACGCATCAATTTTCTGCGCCCCGTTCGCAGATGATTTGTAACGTTTCACGATCGCTACCAAACACGCTGGTTCCGTTCGCAGGTGACCTGGAGCGTTTCACCATTGCTCCCGAACACGATGGTTCCGTTCAGGTCGGTGCGGTAGAGGAGGATGTCCCGCTCCTCCAGAAGGCGGACAACCTCAGTATGCGGATGACCGTAGGTATTGTCCTTGCCAAGCTCCGCGACCGCTACCTGCGGATCGACCGCATCCACCCATTTTTCCTGATTGGAGGTGCTGCTTCCGTGGTGCCCCAGCTTGAGGACATTGGCGCGCAGCAGGCTGGAATCGTAGGCTTTGAGCAGGGCGTTTTCATTTGGCTTCTCCGCGTCCCCGGTGAAAAGGAACGAGGTGGACCCGAAGTCCAGCCGGCAGATAACCGAGGTATCGTTCAGGCCCTCGGGTTCCTCAACCAGAGGGCCGAGGATGGTCATGACCGCGCCGCCGCCCAGGTCATACCGGGAGCGCGGTTCAGCGAGGGTGATTTTGAGATTCTTGCGCTCGATCGCATCCAGCAGGCGCTCATAGGTGCGTGTGGTGGGGATCAGGTTGTCCGGCACGTCTGAAAAGAGCACTGTGCCGATTTCGAATGCGTCGATGACCTCCGCCATGCTGCCGATGTGGTCGGCGTGCGGATGGGTGGCGATCACCATGTCGAGCCGGGAGACCCCCTGCGCCTTGAGATAGTCGATGATGGCAGGGCCTTCCCCGATTTCTCCTGCGTCGATCAGCACATTCTGTTCAGGGGTCTGGATCAGCTCACAGTCCGCCTGCCCCACGTCGATGAAATGGACCAGCAGGTCGCCCTCCGCCTCGGTTGGAACGGAGGAAAGGCCAGCCTGATCGTATAGCTCATCGAGCGCGGAATTGATGCTGGTTTCGAGCGTCTCGGCAGACGGGAGCGGGAGCCGGCCGCCCATCGCCTGGTTGAGCAGGACGAGGACGAAAAGCACCGCTGCGCTGATCAGGGAGACAAGCCCGGCGCGTTTGGGGTTGGATGCGGATTTCTTTTTGCGTTGTGCCAATGGAATTCCTCCGTTCTTTGAATCTGTTTTCTGACTGGCTGTAAACTGTTTCTGAGGGAGCTTTTTTCATCTGCCAAAGCCCCCTCTTGGTTCTGATAGGAAGTCAGAGATCATTTATCCCCAAAAGGTGGTTCTCAGGATAAAGCGTTCTCCTTCCGGCAGAGCGCAGCCAAGGGCAGCGTCTTTGGAACAGGCGGGCGAATCTTATGTCGCACCGGGCAGGCGGGGCGCCCTGCGCCGGCGGAGAAACCGGTCGATATTGATGACGATCTGCTTGAGGTTGAGCAGGATCACAAGCAGGCAGAGCAGAATCTCGGGCAGAATCCAGTCCTCTTGGAAGGAAAGCAGGATCCATGTTTGGAAAAGCAGCAGAAAGAGGTTCACCAACAGTTTGAACGGCCTCCATCGCAGGCGGACGATCCGACGGGTGTCAGCGATCCGCACCAGAAAGACCACTAGATAGCTCATAAACGTTGCAAAAGCCGCCCCGTTTACCCCGAATTTCGGATCGGGGATGAGCAGCAGGTTCAGCCCGACATTCACCGCAGCCCCAAGGATGGTGGTCAGCAGGGTGGCGATACTCTTTCTCCCGACCATATAGATGCTGCCCAGAAAGGTGACAAAACAGGAAAAGACCGTTGCGATCACCAGAAGCGGGATGTACTGCCAGGCGGGATAAAACGCGTTTTTGGGGCCAAGGACCAGCATAGCGGTGATCGGTTTGCAGAAGAGGATCAATCCGGAGGCAGCGGTAAAGATCAGCGCCTGATAGGCATTGAAGATATTGCTGAAAAACCGGTCGCGCCCCGGCCCCTTTTCGGTGAATGCGGACATCTGCCATGCGTCGGAGAAGATGCCCGAAACAACGGTGATCATCGTCGGCACCTTATAGGCCAGATCATACAGCCCGTTGGCATCCGCGCTGATGAAATAGCTGACCATATACCGGTCGGACACGTTGGTAATCCACCAGAAAAGGGTGGTTGGGATCAGCGGGAGTGAAAACCGGAGCATTGAGCCGGCCACCGACCAGTCCATCCTCCGGAACCGGATGTACCGGTGCAGGCTGGCGATGGTAAACAGGAAGAGCGCGGAGAGCGCATCCGAAATAATGGTCGCAAGCACATAACCGGTAATCCCCAGCTTGAGGACCGAAAGGAAAAGGATGTTGCAGGTGATCACGGTGATGATGCTGAGCACCCCGTCGAACGCATAGAGCCGCACCAGCTCCCGCGCGCGGATGAACTGGGAACAGAGGGAGCGTAAGCAGGAGGTCAGCACATAGAGGTAAATCAGGCTGGTGTAGTCGTGGATCAGCGGGATCTTGGCGATCAATGGACGGAACAGAAAAAACAACAGATAGCCAGCCGCCACCATCGTGACCCCTCCGGTAAAGACATCCCGCTTGCGGAAGGTCCTGTCCAGCCCATACCGGATGATCGAGTTTGCGACCCCACAGGAGACCACCGGAATCAGCAGGTTGGCCGCCTGCACGACCAGCCCGGCGGTGCCCAGCTCGTTCTCGGTGAGAACGTTGGTGTAAAACGGCACCATGAAAAAGGTCAGCAGTTTTGAACTGAACATGCCGATTGCAAAGATCAGTGTATTAGAAAGCAGTTTTTTGTATTTGTCCAAGAGGCCATATCCTTTCGGTCAGTTGATCCGGCATCGTTTCCGATGGACTGGGGGAATCAGAGCATCCCGAGGAATCCTACCACACCGTACGCGCCGAGCGTCATCAATACACCGGCAGCCAGTACCCCGCAGGCAATGGCAGGCAGGGCATGTTTCATCCGCATATTGAGCAGGACAGCCAGCAGAGCGCCCGACCATGCGCCGGTCCCGGGCACTGGGATGCCGACAAACATGCACAGCCCGATGGTTTCGTATCGGGTGACCTTGTCCGCCTTGGACATCAGCCGTTTTTCATAGCGGGCGGCAAATCCCGAAAGCAGCCGGGTCGTTTTAAGCCACTGGAAGATTGGGCGTCCCAGCAGCAGGATGAACGGGACCGGCAGCAGGTTTCCGACAATCGAAATGAGAAAGACCGTGTACCAAGGCATACCGAGCGCTGCACCAAGTGGGATCGAACCGCGCAGCTCGATCAGCGGCACCATCGAGACGATGAAGAGGGCGACCTCCCGCCCAGCGGCCGATAGAAAGTCAAAGAGCTGCTGCATCAGATGTTCCATTATTATGTCCTCCGGGTCTGGGAAACTTCCCATTATTTTTACATATCCATTCGCATATACCTAACCATTATAATAGAATTATGTGCATATTACAATCAAAACATGTAAACTTTTCCTCGCTTGCCGCCTGTTCTGTATAAAGGCCATTGCCAGTATAGGCAATTATATGGTATAATAGCTGCAAAACAGCTATTATACCCGAGTTATGGCCAGGACGATGCGCAGGCAGAGCCTGCTCCCGTCCCGATGGCCAATGATACCATATCGCTCCGCGATTATGGTATAATAATTGTAAAACAGCTATGATACCCGAGTTATGGCCAGGACGATGCGCAGGCAGAGCCTGCTCCCGTCCCGATGGCCAATTATACCATATCGCTCCGCGATTATGGTATAATAATTGTAAAACAGCTATGATACCAGAGCTATGGCCAGGGCGGTGCGCGGGCGGAGCCTGCCTCCCTCCCGATGGCCAATGATACCGCATCGTTTCGCGATGGCGGCATCATATTTCGGAATCGACTGGAAGGATGGTTACTGATGAAGAAAATAGGTTTCCTCTTGCTGTGTTTTTTTCTGCTTCTGATTTCATTGACAGCCTGTGGCAGCAGCCAGGAAGCGGCTCCTTCCCTGGAACACGAAGCAGAATCAAAGACGGTTGAATTAACAGTGTGGGGCGCGGAGGAAGACGAGGCGCTGCTCCAGGAAATTTTTACTTCATTCCAATCCCATTATGCCGGTCAGGCAAACTTCCAAATTACCTTTCAACCTCAGAGCGAATCCAGCTGCAAAGATGTGCTGTTGGGTGATCTGGAGGGAGGGGCAGATGTATTTGCCTTTGCCGACGATCAGGTAGCCGCTCTGGCCGCCGCCGGAGGGCTGGACCCTATTGCGGACAGTACAGAAATTCGGAACGCCAGTCTCCCCGCCGCGGTAGAGGCGGCCAGCGTGGAAGGAACGCTCTACGCCTACCCGTTGACTGCGGACAACGGGTATTTTCTATACTATAATAAAGCATATTTTTCGGATGAAGACATCCAAAGCCTGGAGCGGATGCTGGAGCAGGCCGAGCAGGCCGAACGGCTGGTAGCGATGGACTGGTCCTCCGCATGGTATGTCTACGCTTTTTTCGGCAACACCGGTTTGACGGTCGGCCTGAACGAAGACGGCCTGACCAACTATTGCACTTGGAACAGTACCGAAGGGGATATACATGGTGTGGACGTGGCTAAGGCTATGCTGGCCATTGCCAGCAGCCCCGGTTTTGCCAATATGACGGATCAGGAATTTTTGGCTGGTGTACAGGATGGAACCGTAATTGCTGGGGTAAGCGGCGTCTGGAATGCGGTAGCGGTTCAGGAGGCCTGGGGAAAAAATACCGGAGCGGCCAAACTGCCCTCTTACACCTGCGCAGGGAGACAGGTGCAGATGGCTTCCTTCTCCGGGTGTAAGCTGATCGGCGTGAACGCCTATTCCGGATATCCGGAGTGGGCGGTGCGGCTGGCCGAGTGGATCACGAACGAGGAAAACCAGCGCCTGCGTTTTGAGCGGCGGGGGCAGGGACCAGCCAATATCAACGTGGCAAATTCCTCGCAGGTCCAGGCCTCGCAGGCGATCGCGGCCCTGCTTGCCCAGTCGGAGTTTTCCCAGATTCAGCGGATAGGAGGAAAGTTCTGGGACCCGGTGTCCGAATTTGCCTTAAATATGGCGGCGGGGAATCCCTCCGGTGCCTCCCTTCAGGCCCAGTTAGACAGACTGGCAGAAGGAGTCACCGCACGATAGGCACAGATACGATACTTGGGAGGAGATCGCATGAGAGGCAAACTGACATTGCAGCAGCGCTTAATTTTACCCATTGCACTGCTTGGGTTGGTGACATTACTGTCCAATGTCCTGGCAGTATTCAGTATCAATAACGTCCATTCCAATGCGAGCACCATTGTGGACGAGTATATGGTCAGCGAAGGAAAGCTGGAGGAAATCAGGCGCTCTATCACAGACATCCACCTGCTGGCTCTGTCCCATATCGTGGCCGCAGACCACGCTACCATGATTCAGCTTGTTCAGGAAATCAAGGCGGAAGAGGCCGCTCTGGATGAGATGCTGGTCAGCTATGAGGGCTTTGTTGCGGAGGGGGATGGAGAGATATACCAGTCCCTTTTGGAGGATTATGATGCTTTTAAACATGCCTTGGTGCATCTGGTGTGTGCCAGCGCCGACAGTAAAACTCAGGAGGCCTATGCAACGGCCAACGGAGATGTAGCCCACTGGAGCGAGGCCGCAGATCAAGATGTTGCTGCTCTTTACACCGCGGTCAGCGGGCGGGCGGAAGCCGCAAGGAACCATTTGTCCTTCGTCTACATAAGCGCACTGATAATCAGTGCGGCTACGCTGATTGCCGGCGTTCTTCTGGTGGCGGCGGCCTTCCGGATCATCCGGAAATACGTCATTTCCCCAATCCACGACGCGATGGGCACCCTTCAGGACAGCTCTGAGCGCATCAGCGGTGTGGTAAACAATGTGCGGCAGCGGACACAAACCTCCAGCGGCAGCGTCCGGGACCTGTCCAGCCTAGCGGAGCAGCTCTCCGCTGCCTTGGAGGAAATCGCCGCCAGCACCTCAGCCATCAGCAGCAGCGCGTCCAACACCCAGGGAGACGCCCGGAATATGGCGGAGGAATGTTCTGCCATTACAGCTTACTCCGCGGAAATGAGGGAGCGGGCCGAAGAGATGGAACGCTCCGCCCTGATGGAGATGGAGGAGGTACGAAAGAAAACGGCGGAAACGATGTCCCTTTTGGATCAGGCCATTGAAAAAAGCCAGAATGTCAACCAGATTGGCGTTTTGACCCAGGCAATCCTCAAGATATCCGCCTCTACCAATCTGATTGCCATCAATGCCTCTATCGAGGCTGCACAGGCCGGCGCAGCGGGGACTGGCTTTTCCATTGTGGCGCAGGAGGTTCGCCAGTTGGCCGATTCCTGCGCTGAAACGGCTAACAATATTCAACAGGTCAGTGGAGAGGTTACAGGTGCGGTGGATTATCTCTCGGAAAGTGCCCGGGAGCTGTCTGGTTATCTGAGTCAGGCGATTATAGCGCAGTTGGAGCGGTCTGTGCAGGCTGGACAGCAGTACCGGGTGGATTCCGACTATGTAGGTCATGTCATGGAAGCGTTTAACGACAGGACGTCTCGCCTGAAGGCAGCGATGGATGATATTGCTGGTTCTATCTCCAACATTTCCGACGCGATCGACGGTGCGGTATCTGATGTGACCGGTGTTGCCAACAGTACCCGTGTCTTGGTGGATGATATGTCGGGCATTACTGCTGGTATGGGGACCAATCAGGAAATTGTGAGGGAGCTGCAAAAACAAATGGATGTGTTTTCTAATTTGTAAATGGATATGAAGCTTCGGATAGAAGTTTTGCGAGATGCTCTATATTGATAACGGCCCCTCCTCCATCCGGAGAAGGGGCCGCACAATATCCCCCAGGGGGATATCAGAACCTCTTTCAAGTCAGTCAGGAATTTATCTGCTGTTATGCCGCCCGGAAGGGTCGTAAAAGCCATTTCCCGATCCAGACGGATGGAAGATAAGCCAGTACAGGTTTACGTCTTTTTTGGCGACAAGCGGGTCTGAACCCCACGTTATGGTCTTTCGTATCTGCTTTCCCATATGCTTCCACAATCAAATGTCGGGCTTCGTTGTGCAGTATCTTTCCCACCCCGCTGCTGTTCTACGGCTCACCAGTTGCTTTCCTGCGGTTAATGGTCTGCCCAATCCAGGGACCGGCCGACCGCTTTTTTCCAGCCGCGCACCAATGTTTCGCGTGTTTCGGAATGCATGTTGGGCAGGAAACGCACCGTATTGCCACGCATCCGTCTGATTTCCTCCTGATCTTTCCAGACTCCCGTTGCCAGACCGGCCAGATAGGCGGCCCCCAGCGCTGTTGTTTCCTGAATCTGCGGGCGGCACACCGGCTTATTCAGGATATCCGACTGGAACTGCATCAAAAAGGTGTCCCGGCTCGCGCCGCCATCCACGTTCAGCTCAGACATCGGTGTGCCGGTATCCTTTTCCATTGCCTCGACCAGTTCCATGCTCTGATAGGCGATGGACTCCTGTGCGGCGCGGATCAGATGTTCCCGTTTGGTGCCGCGAGTCAGCCCGACGATGCAGCCCCGCGCATACATGTCCCAATAGGGCGCACCCAACCCGGTAAAGGCGGGCACGATATAGACTCCGCCGGTGCTGTCGACTTTACGCGCATAATACTCCGCATCCCTGCTTTCGGTGATGAATCGCAGCTCATCCCGCAGCCACTGGATCACCGCACCACCCACAAAAACACTGCCCTCAAGCGCATATTGCACCTTTCCGTCCAGCCCGATTGCGATTGTAGTAAGCAGTCCGTTTTTGCTGTCACAGGGGGTTGTACCGGTGTTCATCAGCAGGAAGCAGCCGGTGCCATAGGTGTTTTTTGCTTCTCCCTTTCCAAAACAGGTTTGTCCAAACAATGCAGCCTGCTGGTCGCCTGCGATTCCTGCGAGCGGAATTTGCTCGTCTTGAATTGCTGTATATCCATAAATTTCACTTGAATTGTGTACTTCTGGTAATATCTCGAACGGAATATCCAAAATGTCGAGCAATTTTTGGTCCCATTCGAGCGTTTTGATGTTATAGAGCATCGTGCGGGAAGCATTGGTATAATCTGTCACATGGACCGCCCCGCCGGTCAGCTTCCAGATCAGCCAGCTATCCACCGTCCCGAACAGAATCTCCCCCCGGCGTGCGCGCTCCCGCGCCCCCTCGACATGGTCAAGAATCCATTTGACCTTAGTAGCGGAAAAATAGGCATCGGGGATCAGGCCTGTGGCCTGCCGGATAGATTCGGTATGCCCATCTGCCTTGAGCTGGTCGACGATCCCGGCGGTGCGCCGGCACTGCCACACGATTGCATGATGGATCGGCCGGCCGGTTTTGCGATCCCAGAGGATGGTGGTTTCCCGCTGGTTGGTGATCCCAATCCCCGCAATCTCGGAAACATTCACCCCGCTTTTGGCGATCACCTCCATCATTACCGCATACTGAGAAGAGTAGATTTCCATTGGGTCATGTTCCACCCATCCCTCCCGGGGATATAACTGGGTGAACTCCTTTTGCGCCATCTCAACGATCTTCTGTTCCTGATCGAACAGGATCGCTCGGGAACTGGTTGTCCCCTGGTCGAGCGCAAGGACATAGCGCTTCATCTCTCCACTTCCTTTCGGATTCTCTTATTCTCAGCGGCTTTCAACCGCTTTTTCATCAAAAAACAGGCGCCTCGTCAAACGCTTGACAGCCGTAGTTTTGTGCGATATAGTCAGGGTGTCCAGGGTCTGTTTGAAAAATAGGAATCACCATTTTTTCAAACAGCAGCGCGTACGGCAGCAGTCCTGCTGCGGGCTTAAAAGGAGTTTTTCAAATACGTTATTTATCAAATTTGATCGGGGGATATCCTGTGGAGGAACAGATTTTATATTTGAGCCGTTTCTGTGGGATAGAAACCTATCCTGTAAAGCAGGCGGTATGGGAGCTGATCGAAGGGGACGGGAGCGAGGAAGACCCGGATATGCTCTGTCTTGGAATGCGATTTGCCCAAGGGAACCATCTGCACGAAGACACACGATCTTTGCAGGCAGAACCTTTTTGGGAGATCAATTTTTACAAAACTAAAATTCCAATGAATATATTACAAATTGGATTTGATCTGGAGCAGCCAAACGAAGCAAACGAAGTCGACGGAAGCTTTTACTATCTTGAACATCAGCCGGCCAGAAACAATCGGATGGAGATTCTTGCAAGGGACGGGAATCGTCTCAAAATCCGGGTGAGCGGAAGCACTGAGGATGTCAACTATTACGATGGCTCAAAACCTGAAAACAGGTTGCAGCTGACCGCATGGTTCGAAAAAGAACATCCATAGCCCGACCTCGCATCCCGCTGCCGGACCATCTTTTTTCCAACTGTAACCGCTCTCTTGCGGACAACTGCGGTTTATGTTAAACTATGGATGATACTTTTGGAAACAGGAGGGTGCCCCATGCACGAATCAGGAGAAAACTATCTGGAAACCATCCTTGTCCTGGAAAACCGCAATGGGTCAGTCCGGTCGATTGATATTGCAAACGAGCTGGACTACACAAAACCCAGTGTGAGCCGGGCGATGTCGATCCTGCGGCGGGACGGGCTGATTGTCATGGAGGGCACAGGGCATATCCTGCTCACCGAAGCCGGACGCGCCAAGGCCGAGGCGATCTATGAGCGGCATCTGCTGCTCTCCCGTTTTCTGGAATCCGTTCTGGGCATCAGTCCGGAAACCGCCAGCCAGGATGCCTGCCGGATCGAGCATATCATAAGCGATGAGACGTTCGATGGGGTAAAGGCATATCTGAAAGCGCATGGGAAGGAGTGTGAGAACGATGGGACTGAACAGTGAACCGCTGCCTGAAAATGAAGCGCTGCTTCGGCTGATTGACGCCGGAATCCATGCGCTGGAACAGGGGGAGGATACCCCGTTCGAGCTGGACGCTGACCAGTTGATGGAACGGAAAGAATCTGAAAGATAATCTTGGGGCCGGGGCTGGGATAGCTTCGGCTCTGTTGTTTTTACCGCTGTATGTATCGGCGGGCTGATCGGGTTCGGGTGTTCAGACGAACGCCTGCTCGACCTTGACCACTGCAAAATATTGCCCGTCCTCCATCTGACGTACCCGTTCCTGTACCAGCTTGGAGACCTCCGCGTTGGTCATCGGGAACTGATAGGGAACCAGCAGATCAAAGATCAGGTTGGTATGGCTTTTTCCCCAGACCATCCGAAAATCATGGATCGAGAGGACGGGGTCTATCCCCTGAACCAGTTCAATCAGACGTTTGCGCATCTCGGTTATCGCCTGGTTGTTCACCTCGATCGGGTCCATATGGATGGTCACTTCACAGTTAAATTTATGGCGCAGCTCCAGCTCGAGCAGATCGGTCGCATCGTGCATCACCAGCACATCCATTGTACAGGGCATCTCCGCATGCAGCGAGATCATCCGCCGCCCCGGCCCATAATCGTGCACGATCAGGTCGTGCATCCCGATCACCTCGTCATGCTTCATCACGGTCTGGGCGATCTGCTCCACAAATTCCGGGTCGGGCGTCTGGCCGAGCAGCGGGGAGAGGCTGTCCTTTGCGGTGTGATACCCGGTATACAGGATAAATGCCGCCACCAGCAGTCCGATCCAACCATCGAGCAGCAGCCCTGACAGATGCCCGATCACCGTACCGGCTGCGACCGCCGCCGTTGCCACCGCATCGGTCAGGCTGTCCATTGCGGTGGCACGCATTGCGGTCGATCCGATCCGGTTGCCAAGCGACCGGTTGAACCAGCACATCCAGAGCTTGACCGCCACCGAAACGGCCAGAATTCCCATGGAAAGTGTGCTGAACTGAATCGCTTCGGGGTGCAGGATTTTTTCCACCGAGCTTTTTCCCAGCTCAACGCCGACCAGCAGAATCGCCACCGAGACAGCCAGCCCTGAGACATACTCGATCCGCCCATGGCCGAAAGGGTGCTCACTGTCGGCAGGGGCGCACGCCATCCGGAACCCGACCAGCGTGACAACCGAGCTGCCCGCATCCGAGAGGTTGTTGAATGCATCGGCCGTAATTGCAATCGAGGAAGCGAGCAGGCCCGCAAGGAATTTTGCGGCAAATAGGCAGAGGTTGAGGGCGATCCCCACCCCGCCGCTCAACACCCCATACCGGCTGCGCACCTCGGGCAGATGCGTCTGTTCACTGTTTTTGACAAACAGGCGCACCAGAAAATTCACCATAAGATTCCACGATCCCTCCTGAAAAGATTCCGCCCCCCGGCGGACAGAAAACGGGACGGCGCGCTTTGCGCTGCCGTCCCGGTGTGCGGTTCACTCCTCTGTGCCTTTGGTCAGGCGGCGCAGCCTTTCACGCATCCGCGCACGCCTCGCCTCGGTCTCTTCGACGTCCACGCTCCACTCCCCTATATGATGGACTACTACGCTTCCTTCGGAAATCCCCTGCGGCAGCCGGGCCAGTTCCACCCCGCTTATTTCGCCGTTTTCGCCTTCAATCACAGCGAATCTTCCTTCAATCCTGTCGACGATATATCTATACATTGCATTTCGTTCTTCCTTTCCATTCTGGTGGGGCAGGTCTCAAAACCTGTAGGGTATCTTTGATACAGGGCGAAAATCCCAGCCCGCTTCCCCGCAGCTTTTGAAACCGGCAGGCCGGTCAAAAAATCGCCGGGACGGTGTGATAAGCGGGTCCTCAGATACCGAACAGGCGCTTAACTGTCAAACAGATTTTATAACCGCGACTGCACAAACTGCCGAATCAATGCGACCGAACTTTCTACCCCGAGCAGGCTGCTGTCAAACGAGAGATGGTAGCTTTGCAGGCTCCCCCACTTACGGTCAGAGTAGGAGTTATAGTAGGAAGCCCGCTTTTTGTCGGTCTTGAGGATGCGCTCCTTTGCCTCGGACGTATCCAGTCCATTGCGTTTGCAGACCCGCTCGATCCGGTAGGGGAGCGGCGCGTGAATGAACACGTTCAGGCAGTCGGGATAACTGCGCAGCGCATAATCGGCGCACCGCCCGACAATAACGCAGTCCTCCTGCCGGGCAATCTTCTGGATCACTTCAAAGAGCGCCAGGAACATCTTCTGGGTGAGCGGCATATTCTGCATCCCGGCCAGGCTTCCCGCTGAATACGGATGGACCGACAGGGAATAGAGCAGGCTGTTGACCGGCATCTCGTCGTTGTGCTCGAAAAGCTCCTGCGCAATCCCGCTTTCTTTGGCTGCAAGCACCAGCAGTTCCTTGTCGTAATAGGCCAGCCCCATCTCCTGCGCCAGCCTGCTGCCGATCTCTCTGCCACCACTGCCATACTCTCTGCCGATCGTGATAATCGTACGTTTTGCCATCAGTCCCGCCCCTTTCTTCTGTAAGGTTTCTCCTAAGCATAATCTGTAGGTTTTGTATCTAGTATACTCCTTTTTTGGGGGTTTGTACAGTGGTTCGTCCAAAAATTATAGCAGACCGGGAAAGCGAATCATGTCGTTATAAGGCGAAAAAATATGCGGCAGACGCTTCTGCTATCCAGAAACCGTTGGAAAAACTGGAGCCTCTGTGATTTTCTCTGCTTCCAAACAAGCGCTAAAAATCTCTTCTTTCACATACATATAAGATAAGGCTCTTCTGCCGCGGGGGCAGAGAAGCCTGGTTCCAATCCATAACAACGGGGGTGATCCTATGGCATCCGCTGCCTATCTGCGCAAAAGCCGTTCGGATGATCCGAACGAACCGCTCG
Organism: Anaerotruncus sp. G3(2012); assembly: GCF_000403395.2. Classification (GTDB taxonomy): domain Bacteria; phylum Bacillota; class Clostridia; order Oscillospirales; family Ruminococcaceae; genus Anaerotruncus. The sequence goes on from NZ_KE159676.1 coordinate 129,981, forward strand.
AAGAGACCCTTTCCCGCCACAAACTACAGCTACAGGCGGCTGCGCATCGGTATCGGCTTTCGATTGTCAGATATTATGAGGAGGTCGTGACCGGAGACAGCCTGTATCTGCGTCCCCAGATGATGCAGCTCCTCGAGGATGTGGAACGCGGAATCTATGACTCGGTGCTCTGCGTAGACATCGACCGCCTTGGCCGCGGCGGGATGCGGGACCAGGGGGTGATCCTGGAAACGTTCAAATACTCCGGAACCAGGATTGTAACCCTAGAAAAGATTTATGATCTCAATGACGATCTGGACGAAGAGCTGACCGAATTCAAAACCTTTCTTTCCCGCCGGGAGTACAAGATGATTACCAAACGCCTGCATCGCGGCATCCTTCAGACGGTGAAGGAGGGCGGGCACGTCTCCAGCATCCCCTATGGCTACGCGCGCGACCACATCGGGAAACGGCCAACCCTCCGGATTGTTGAGGAGGAAGCCTTTTTTGTACGGATGATTTATGATCTATATGTCAATCAGGGGATCGGCTGTCACGCGATCGCCGACCAGATCAACGCGTTGGGAGCACATCCGAGACGGTCCGACCGTTTTGCGGCTGTCTCGGTCCGGCATATCCTGAAAAACCCGGTCTATGCAGGGAAGATCCTCTACAACCGCACCACAGAGCTCCACGACAGGACGTGCGGGAACGGAAGGCATATCATCGTCAATCGACCGGAGGACGACTGGATTGCTGTGGATGGGATGCATCCCCCCATCATCGACGAGGCAGTCTGGCAGCAGGCCGGCAGGATCCTCCATGAACGTTGGCACCCACCCTGTTATACCGGCGTGGTCAGAAACCCGCTTGCGGGCATCTGTGTCTGCAAGAAATGTGGTTCCAAAATGGTCGTACAGACGTCCAAAGGCCGCTGGAGCTACCTCAAATGCCCGAACAGGCAATGCGACTGTAAGTCCGCCAATCTTACCTATGTGGAAGCTGAACTGCTCGGCCTGCTTGAAGACATGCTGTCGGGCATTCAGGTGCAGGCGCCAGACGGCCCTGCCGGCAGCACTGAAATTGTTCAGGCCCTGGAGCAGGTTCGCCGCAGCATTTCCAACACCGAACGTCAGCGCGACAGGCTCTGCGACCTCCTGGAACAGGGGATCTACACACCGGAGCTATTCCGGCAGAGGTCTGATGCGGTCGACCGGAAGCTGACATCCCTGCATGATGTGGCAGACAGCCTGGAAGGGCAACTGGCAGAGGCCCGGCAGAATGACCCTGCGCAGAGGATTCAAATCGTCCAGACTGCTTTGTCCCTCTATTTCCATGCGGATGCTGCCGAAAAAAACCGTCTGCTGAAAAGCAGCCTTAGAAGGGTTCTTTACTGTAAGGATCGGCAGCAAGGCCCACGGGAGTTCACTTTGGAAGCACAGCTAAAGTAGGCAACCATCTTTCTGGCTCAACAAGTCCCTGTCTTTTGCTGCTTTTTGTATCTCTACTGATTCTGTATTTTACAGGCAAACCGCTTGTCCGCGTTTCATAAATATGCTATAATTCCTAAAAAGTGAGAAAAATAGAGCCGATAGAGAACGGCGCTGCATCTCAATGGGTAGGAAGCGCCTGGAAAGCCGAATGGCCGTCGGTTTCCGCAAATGTGTGCTTCATCACCAACAGGGGCGCTTCTGGCGTACATACACTGCATTTGAGCCAAGTGGGAGTTTTTGTTTTTCAGGATGATTGAAAAGTCCTGGGTTATCCATTATAATAGAACAATATCTGTTCCCCTAACATCCGGGGGATAGCGGACGTCGAAAAGCTTGCAGCTTTTCCCCATATACATTACAATAGGAACAAAGATTGAAAAGCGGCCTGACCTTTTGCGTAATGCCGGGGCGGATGGTTGCCGAATGGAGGATAGCTATGCAGAGGCGGCAGGGGAGGTTCTCCCGGACCCGGTTGATTTTGCTGACCAGTTCGGTCATCACACTGATCTCGCAGGTTTATTTCAATGCGTTCTCCGACCAGTTCCGGCTTTCGCTCTCGGTGGTGCTCTTCCCGCTCCTGCTGCTTGCCGCAGGACGGGGGAAACTATTTATCGCGCCGAGCCTCACAACAGCGGGGATGGTCTTCGGATTCCGGATGGCACTCTGGGTGCTCGGCGGGAACGGAGAACTCAGCGAAGGCATCCGGCAGGTGGCCCCTGGCGCGCTTTTCTACCTCGCATATGGGCTGCTTTTCTCGGTCCTGATCCGGAACAAGCATACGGTGCGCATCCCGCGGTTGGCCGTGAGCATCTTTTTCTGCGATTTCATATCCAATCTGTTTGAAGTCTGGATGCGCGGCGAGCTGCATCTGAGCAGCTTTGACCGCACCTGCGCCTATCTGATGCTGGTCGCGCTGGCACGTACCCTGCTGGCAGGCGCGTTGCTCGCGATGGGGGAACAATATCGTTCCCTGCTCACCCGGGAGGAGCATGAGAACCGCTACCAGCGCCTGTTCCTGATGACCACTGGGCTGAAAAACGAGGTCTACTTTATGCGCAAGAACTCGGAAGAGATCGAAGCGATCATGAAAAATGCCTACCAGCTTTTTGAACGGTGCGCCGAACTGGGGCTGCCGGAGGAAACCCGGAGCCTGGCTTTGGCGATTGCGCGGGATGTGCACGAGATCAAAAAGGACTATATCCGGATCATACAGGGGATCGAAAAGGAGATCGACGAGCAGTATGACAATGAAACCATGCGGTTCTGTGACCTTTTGCAGATTCTCAAGGATGCGACCTACCGCCATCTCGATATGAAAGGGCTGGACATCTATCTTGACTTCCAGTGCGGGCAGGATTTCGTCCTGAAGGAGCATTATTCCCTGATGGTTGTCTTGAAAAACCTTGTCAACAACGCATGTGAGGCGATCGAATCGGCCCACAGGAAGGGGAGCATCCATGTTTCGGAGTGGAAAGAGGGTCCGGATTTTCTTTTCCGGATCGAGGACAACGGGATCGGCATTGCGGAAAAAAATCTGCGGCGGATTTTCCAGATGGGGTTTTCCACAAAATTTGATGAAAAGACCGGCAACATCTACCGCGGCGTCGGTCTTTCAGGGGTAAAAATTGTTGTCGAAGAGCAGTTTGGCGGAAGTTTGGAGGTAGAATCCACGCAGGGGGCCGGGACCGCATTCATCGTCCGGATTCCTGCGGATCGATTGGAGGGAGAATAAAAGACGATGGAAATCTATATCGTAGAGGATGACCTTTCGGTTATCAACAACCTTGAGGAAATTATGGAACAGCATCAGCTCGGGAATATCTGCGGGGATTCGGGAGAGGAGGCACCGGATGTCTCCAGAATCATGGCGCAGAACCCGGATATTATCCTGGTTGACCTCCTGATGCCCCAGAAGGACGGGATTCAGGTGGTCCGCGAGCTGCGGGAGCAGGGCTGCAAGGCAAAGTGCATCATGCTTTCCCAGGTCTCGGACAAGGAGCTGGTTGGGAAGGCCTACGATGCGGGGGTGGATTTCTTTATCAGCAAGCCGATCAACCTTATTGAGGTCAAATCGGTCATCAGCAATGTATCCCAGCAGATTCAGAACGAGAGGACCCTTTCCAACATCCGCAAGATGTTTCTTTCGGAGAAAACCGACGTAAAGGACCTGCGCCAGGAGATCGAAAGCCAGCATCTGCGTAAATTGCAGGGGATCCTGAACCAGCTCGGGATGTCGGGAGAAAAGGGGTGTGGGGATATCCTCCAGGTCTGTCAGTATCTTTACGAGAACCAGCTCCCGATTTCGCAGACTAGTGTCGGCCAGCTCTGCGAAACCCTCAGCGCCAGCCCCAAGAATATGGAGCAGCGGATCCGGCGCGCGATCGCGCAGGGGATGTCCAACCTCGCCCACCTCGGGATAGAGGATTTCATGAACGACACCTTTACCCGATATTCGGGGAGCCTGTTCCCGTTTGAGGAAATCAAGGCGGAAATGGACTTTGTACGGGGCAAACGCACCCGTGGAGGCAAGGTGAGTGTCAAAAAGTTCATTGATGGTTTGTTGATTTTTACCGAATGATAGGATTCCTGCATTTTGAAAAAATATTTTCCAAAAACATTGCAAACTGATGTAGTATTTTGTAGGAATCTGTAGATGTTCCTGCATAATAGGAACAACACCTGAAGATTCAGAGGCTCCACCCTTTTCGGAGCCCGCTGAAATCAGGTTGAATTATGTAATTTGTGCAATTCTCTATACAGAACGCACAAAGAATATTTGGGAGGCTGATTATCGTGAGCAAGTATGTTGAAAGAGTTCTCGAAGAAGTCAAGAAGAACCATCCGTCTGAGCCCGAATTCCAGCAGACCGTAGAGGAAGTTCTCTCCTCTCTGGCCCCGGTTATCGACAAACATCCGGAGTATGAGAAGGCTGGCCTGCTCGAGCGCATGGTCGAGCCGGAGCGGATTATTTCGTTCCGTGTCACCTGGACCGACGACGCGGGCAAAGTCCAGGTCAACCGTGGATATCGCGTCCAGTTCAACGGCGCAATCGGTCCCTTCAAGGGCGGCCTGCGGTTCCATCCCTCTGTAAACCTCTCGGTTATGAAATTCCTTGCTTTCGAGCAGTCCTTCAAAGACAGCCTGACCACCCTGCCGATGGGCGGCGCAAAGGGCGGTTCCGACTTCGACCCCCGCGGCAAGAGCGATGCGGAAGTCATGCGCTTCTGCCAGGCGTTCATGACCGAGCTGTATCGCCACATCGGTCCGGACGTTGACGTCCCGGCGGGCGACATGGGCGTTGGTGCTCGCGAGATCGGCTATCTGTATGGTCAGTACCGCAGAATCCGCGGCGCATTCGAGAATGGTGTACTTACCGGTAAGGGCCTGTCCTTCGGCGGCAGCTTGGTCCGTCCGGAAGCGACCGGTTACGGCGCTGTCTATTATACCGCTGAGGTCTTCAAGCACGAGGGCGATACCTTCGAGGGCAAAACCTTTGCACTGGCCGGCTTCGGCAACGTTGCATGGGGCGCTGCGAAGAAGATCGCAGAGCTGGGCGGCAAAGCAGTCACCCTGTCCGGCCCGGATGGCTACATCTATGATCCCGACGGCATCACCACCGAGGAGAAGTTCAATTACATGCTCGAGATGCGTGCAAGCGGCCGCGACAAGGTCCAGGATTATGCGGACAAATTTGGCTGCCAGTTCTTCCCGGGCGAGAAGCCTTGGGGCCAGAAGGTTGACGTTATCATGCCCTGCGCAACCCAGAACGACGTCAACATGGAGCAGGCAGAGAAGATCGTTGCCAACGGCATCAAATACTACATCGAAGTTGCCAACATGCCCACCACCAATGATGCTCTGGTCTATCTGATGAGCCAGAAGAACATGATTGTTGCTCCGTCCAAAGCGGTCAACGCAGGCGGTGTTGCGGTTTCCGGTCTCGAGATGTCCCAGAACAGCGGCAGACTTGCATGGGCAGCAGAAGAGGTTGATGAGAAGCTCAAGAGCATCATGAAGAACATCCACGATTCTTCGGTTGCTGCTGCTGAGGAGTTCGGCCTGGGCTATAACCTGGTTGCAGGTGCAAATATTGCCGGCTTCAAGAAGGTTGCTGATGCGATGCTCGCTCAGGGTATCTTCTAAACCAAAACAGATGTAGAATGCCCGATTCAGGGCGGTTGGGGGGATCTGCTCTGGCAGATCCCCCCGCTTGTTTTTTCAGTTTTTTTGTAGAAATCTGTAGAAAATGCAGGATTTTTTTCAACTCCTGCATCTGCTTTTCTGAAAATATGAAAAAACTTTTAAAAAGTTATGGAATTAACACAAATTTTGATTGCTATTTTTCCGGTTATCATGTATAATATGATCTGGTGATTCTTACGACAAGAATCATTGAAAAACGCAACTTGATAGGAGGAAATTGAAATGAACAAGAAACTGCTTGGCATCATTGCGATGCTGATGGTGGTGGCGCTGGCGCTGACAGCGTGTGGCGGCTCGTCCGCTCCGGCTTCGTCTGCGGCCCCTGCTGCTTCCAGTGAGGCTCCGGCTTCGTCCGCAGCACCCGCACCCGCACCCTCTGCACCGGCTGCTGGCTCGGTCTCGATGGTTATGGGTACCGGCGGTACAACGGGTACATACTACGCTTACGGCGGTGTGCTCGCAAACATCCTGAACGGCAAGATGTCTTCCGCGCAGATCAACGTCCAGTCGACCGGCGCATCCAAGGCAAACATCTTCCTGATCGACGACAAAGAGGCTGACCTCGCGATCGTCCAGAACGACGTTATGGACTATGCGTTCAACGGTTCTGACCTCTTCGCAGAGGATGGCGCTGTCACCAGCTTCTCGAGCGTTGCAGGCCTGTATGCTGAGGTTTGCCAGATCGTTGCAAGCGGCGACATCAAGTCGATTGCAGACCTGAAGGGCAAGAGAGTTTCCGTTGGCGACGCTGGTTCGGGCGTTGAGTTCAACGCACGTCAGATCCTTGAGGCTTATGACATCTCCTTCGACGACATCGAGGTCAACAACCTTGGTTTCGGTGATTCGGCGGATGCGATCAAAGACGGCAAGATCGACGCGTTCTTCTGCACCGCGGGTGCTCCGACCACTGCAATCGTTGAGCTGGCAACCACCAAGGCGATCAACCTGCTTGAGGTTGACGACGAGCATGCTGCCAAGCTGATCGAGTCCTATCCGTTCTACACCAAGTACAGCATTCCCGGCGGCTCCTACGGCGGCGTTGATGCTGATGTCCAGACTGTCGCGGTCAAAGCGACCCTGATCGTTTCCAACGATGCTTCCGAAGATGCGATCTACGAGCTGACCAAAGCGATCTTTGAGAACAAAGACGCGATCACCGAGAGCCACGCGAAGGGCGCAGAGCTTGACACCGCCTATGCGGTTGAGGGCATCTCCGTACCGTTCCACCCCGGCGCTGAGAAGTACTTCAAAGAGGTAGGCGCGCTGTAATCTTTCGGCTCGTTCAAAAAAATAGGAAGGTGACAGCGGCAATAATGCTCATCGTTATTGCCGCTGTCTTTCTTTCAATCTGCCGTAGCGGGTACTATCTGACACTGCGGGACGGGAAAACGGGTGGAATCTATTCCCGATACCGGGTATCGGATGGCGACAGATTTTCGGTGGGTTTCATCCATTCGGTCAATAAAAGCCCGCTGACCGACGTGTATGAAATCCGTGGTCACAAAATCTATGTGGTGGAAACGATTTATTATGGGTTTGGCGCTGGCGTCCAGACCGAAATTTTAGAAGGACAGACCCTAACTTATGGCGAACATGGGGAGATGATCGTCTCGGGCTTCGACCTTGAGATGCCGCATCTTTCCTACATTGTGGGGACGGTATCCGATCACGTCCTCACGCTGAACGGGCAGGAAATCAGCCTGCGGGAGCTATGCGGCAAAAACAGCACCGTAGCGTTTTCCTGCGAATGGAATTTATTTTAGATGCGCAAAGGAGGGACCGGCTTTGTTTGATTCTGATAAGAAAAAAAACGAGATGGAAACCAACGCTGCAGCGCCGGACACTTCGCCTCAGGCGGAGGATGCTTCCACCGGAACGGCGGAAGATGTAGACGCGATTATGAAAAAGTTTGACCGCGAGTCAAACGTGCGTTTTTATGAGGGCGTCCCCAAAAAGATTGTCCGTTATGCGCTTGCTGGCTTTTCACTTTTGATGGTTTATATGAACCTGTTTGCCAACTGGGATGAACGTGTACGCCGTTCTCTGTTTGTGGGAATTGTCATCCTGTTGGTATTCACAGTTTTCCCGATGAAAAAGGGCAACCTCAGACGCAACTATATTCCTTGGTATGATATTCTTCTTGCGGTGCTCGGTGGTGGAAGCTTTTTCTACTATGTCTTTAACTTTGACACCATCATCAAACACGCCACCCGTATCTCTCAAATGGAGATTCTAATTGGTGTGATTGGTATTCTGGTGCTGGTGGAAGCCTGTCGCCGTGTTGTCGGTATCCCGATTTTGATTGTTGCAAGCTGCTTTGTAATCTACGCGTTTGCGTCAGGTAAAACACTCAAAACCGTTATCTACAATCTCTATTATACCACCGGTGGTGTCATCGGTACTCCGATCGGCGTCTGCTCGACTTATATCGTTCTGTTCATCATCTTTGGTGCATTCCTCGAGGCCACCGGCATTTCCGAGTTCTTCATTCAGGCGGCAAACTCGATCGCAGGCGCTTCGACTGGCGGCCCGGCAAAGGTTGCGGTTATCTCGAGCGCCCTCTGCGGCATGGTTTCCGGCAGCTCGGTTGCGAACACGGTTACGACCGGTAGCGTGACCATCCCGCTGATGAAAAAGACCGGTTACCGCGGGGAATTCGCGGGTGCTGTTGAAGCGGCTTCCTCAACGGGAGGACAGATCATGCCGCCAATCATGGGCGCGGCAGCGTTCCTGATGGCGGAAATGGTTGGTGTTCAGTACGGTACGATCGCGGTCAAGGCGATCCTCCCTGCGTTCCTTTACTTTGCGGGTATCTTTATGATGGTTCACCTCGAGGCGAAAAAGCTCGGCCTGAAGGGTCTGGATAAGGAAACCCTGCCGAAGTTCGGCAAGCTGTTCCTCCAGAAGGGGTATCTGCTGCTTCCGCTGATTATCCTCATCGGGATGGTTATGAAAGGCTTCACCATGTCCCGCGCAGCGGTCATCGCGACGCTGGTTGCAATCGCGGTCAGCATGATTAACAAGGATACCCGTATGACCCCGTCCGGTTTTGTGGATGCGTTGGAGAGCGGCGGCAAGAGCACCCTTTCGGTTGCGGTTGCGTGCGGCATCGCGGGCATTATCGCGGGCGTCGTCACGATGACTGGTCTGGGCCAGATCCTGATTACAGCGATCGTTTCGGTCGCAGGCGATGTGAAGATCATTGCGCTCTTCCTGACGATGCTCACCTGTATTGTTCTGGGCATGGGTGTTCCGACTACCGCAAACTATATCATCATGGCGACCACCTGCGCACCGATCCTTGTCACCGGTATGGGCATCAACCCGATCTCGGCACATATGTTTGTGTTCTACTTCGGTATCGTTGCAGATATCACCCCGCCGGTTGCGCTGGCAGCTTATGCTGGTTCCGCAATCGCACGCTCCAATCCGATGAAAACCGGTATCAATGCTTCCCGCCTGGCGATTGCAGCGTTTATCGTCCCGTACATCTTCGCGCTCAATCCGGCGATGCTGTTCATTGATACCAACGCGATTGGTGTTATCCAGATCATTGTTACTTCGTTGATCGGTATCTTTGCAGTTGCTGCTGGCCTGGAAGGTTTCGTCTTTAAGGATATGCCGATGTGGCAGCGGTTGATTTCCGCGGCCGGCGGACTTTGCCTGATCTATCCGGGTCTTGCTACCGACATCATCGGTCTTGCGGTCATCGCACTGATTTTGGTCCCTCAATATCTCGCTTCTAAAAAAATGACATCTGCGGCTTAATCGCAGCAGTCAAAAAGGCGCGTCCCTGCTCAAAGTCAGGGACGCGCCTCTTTTGTTTTTGCAATAAGGATGCCCAGAGGAAGCCAGATTCGGCGGGACATGTGGCAGAGCCTTTGCTGCGCATATAATGCGGAACGATTCGGTCATTGATCGCAAAATGCAGCAAGCTGCTGGGAAAAACATGCGATCCGCTGATCGATGCCGGGAAGTTTACAGGCATCCCCGGCACTGTTGGCGGTTTCCAGCATCGAAAAACGGGCGGGCAGATAGAAGGTCTTGTTCATGTTAAGCGCACAGATCAACTGCTTGGCAATGATATCGTTGCCCGAATACCCGGAAACTGCGATCGCAAAAAGCGCTTTGTCGTAGAACCGCACCTGACGGAACAAAGCTGTCAGCCGGTTGATAAATGCGGTGAGGTTGGCGGAAAGCGCGTCGTTATAGTTAGGACAGAGCATGACCAATGCATTGGCCTGCCGGATGGCGGGAAAGACCTCATCCACCATCACGCCGCCGTAAAAACATCCACCCTGCTCGCCAAAATGCAGGCACATGGTATAGGGGCAACCGGAGCAGTCGGAAATTTCCCCGTTACGCAGGTTGAACTCGCTGATTTCGCACCGGTCACCAATCTGTTCCCGAACCCGGCGCCAGAGCGCGAGGGTATTGGATGTCTTGTGACTGGAGGCGTGTACTGCAAGCAGCTTTGGACGTTCAAACCGCGGCTGGCTGAAGCCGCAGACCCGCTCGACCAGCTCCCGCGCCGACCGCAGATAGGCACCAAACCGGTCGGTTTCCATCGTGCGGGCAAGGATGGTGAAATTGCCAAGCGAGCCGGTCCCTTCGACCAGCGGCCGTCCCGGGAAGGTACAGCCCGCAAGGTTGGCAGTAAATACCAGCTCGCTCCCGATGGATTTGGTGTAAAGCTCGCTTGCGCCGTCCACCAGGACGCCGCCAACCGACCCCTCCAGACATCCGGGATGCTCCCGCATCCATTGCAGCATGGCAAAGTATTCGAGATTGATGCCGGTTTCCCCCACCATAACCGCAAACAGAATCTTTTTCCCCTTCAGTGGATGAAGCGCAGCGGCTGTCTCGATCGTCGATACGGCAGACCCTTCGAGCGCATAAGCCAACACTTCGGAAAGGCGGCGGGCGGTTTCCGGATGTTCGCATCTCGGGCGGATCAGCACCAGAGGCTGGTTCATTCCGAAACGCCTCCCCGTTAAATCACCGTTGCAAGATGGTCCGCCGCATACTGAATCCGCGCGAACAGTGGGTCAGGAATCGAAGGAAGCAGCTCGGTTTCCAGACCTGTGGCCGTATAGCGGTTTTTGACGCCCATAAAAATGCCGCCCAAAAAGACCGACCCGCAATGCCACTCGCCGCGCAGCATCAGCAGCAGGGAGAGCGCCCCGGAGGAGAGCGCGGGCGCCACATACGGTTTGAAGCCGATCTCCCGCATCTTGAGATTGGCGGTGACAACCAAGTGAGTCAGCTCCTGCGAGAGTGCATCGTCGTAATGCGCAAGCGAATTCGCCACCACAAGCTCCTGACCGTGTGGGCCGAACGACCGTCCTTCGGTAAGGAAACTGGCGAACCGCGGGTCGCGCTTGGCGAAATAGGCGGCGCGGGCGTTCATCACCCCGAGGCCAAACCCCTGGATCTGTTCAGGGCGCAGGCCCTGACCGTCAAACTCCCCGGCCTCGTTCTGGTTGCTGGCGAGGTAGGCGGTTTTGGCGAGCGGGTCTACCGGGTCACTCACTGCGGCCCACAGCCCTTTGAATTTCTGCTCCCGGGCCAGCTTGGCGTAATGGGCGACGATCTTCGAGTTGGTCTCGAACTGCGCCATCCGCACGTCCTTGACCCCAGACCCGACCGGAGGAATCCCCTTGGATGCGACAAATACAAACAGGTCACAGTCGAACAGCCGGTCCGGGGGGATCACTTCAACTTCGGGCATCGCGTCGTAAGCCCAAGGCAGAGAAATCTGGTTCATCTCAAATTCCCAGCGGGCAGTGGTCTTTTCCGAAAGGTCGCAGATGCCGATCGAGGAGATCACATCCTGCCCGAGCAGCTTCAGTCCGGTTAAAAGGGTGCTTCCCACATCCCCAATCGCAAGGATATTGACCCGTTTTTTCCGTTTGTCCGGCGTGCAGGAGATGAGTGACTCCCACTGTGGGTGCCGGTAGTTGACCGCACGCAGCCTGCCTTCCTGAATCAGGCGTCCGAGCAGCGGGTCCGGGTCGCCGTCCGGCAGGCGGGAGGCATCCAGCCAGCGGATGCTCTCCGGCTGGGCGAGCTGTCCCGGATGCCCGACCGAGAACGAAGCGCGGCAGGACTGCGGGTCAGCCTCAAACAGGAAAACCGCTTTGGGTGCATCCGCAGGCGGCTCTACAGCGGGAAACGGCAGATCATGACGTGCACTGCAAAGCAGATGTCCGTCCATTTTGTAATAAAACATAGTTAATATACGCTCCTTTATGAAAATGTTCCGCCTTTCGATCCCGCAGCCTTTCAAAAAATCACCGAAGGGTTTGGGATACAAGGCAGCTCTTCAGATCATCAGCTTGCGGGTACGCATCAACATTTCGAGGTCGTTTTCGAGATAGACCGATGCCGAAAGGTTGGGGTCATAGGCCATACAGGCGCCTTTGTCCGGGCAGAGCGGCAGAATGACCGCCTCGGAAAGCCGGTTCAAGGTAAGGTTGCGCCCGAACTGTTCGCGGTATTCCGACTCGAGCACCATTAGGATGTCCCGCGAATTCTCAATGCAGCAGCGGGAAAACTCGAACGCCGCCAGGTGGGAGCAGTCGGAGACAAAGAACGGGGTCGAGTAGGGAAGAATCCGGTTAACCGACGGAAGCAGCCCTGCAACCGGCATATTTTCCCGCCGGACGGTGTCACCGCCAATAAACGGGTAGAGGGTGGATTCCACGAACCAGTATTTCAGATTCGGCACATAGTAGATGCAGTCAACCGGACGGTTGCGCATCGCCATCAAATCACGCCCGCGGCCCGAGAGCACCCCCACCATCAGCATCCTGATGCGGATATCCTCCTTGATAAAGAGCGGGTCGAGCGCCTGCATCCGGTATCCTTCGTGCAGCAGGCTGTCGACCAGGATCACCGGACGGTTGAAGGATTTGATCGTCCGGACCTGGCTCTCGATCGGGGAATAGTAGGGGAATGCTTCGATGCAGTTGTCTATGATATCGGGGGTGTAGACCTTATCGGTATGGAGCGTTTTCGTGACCGTATTTGGCACTACCGTACCGCGCAGAATCTTGCCGAACGGCACACACATATTCTTTCCGAGCCTGCGGGGGAAGGTCTGGGTATTTGAAACCCCGTTGAGTGCGGTAATCTTGTCTACCATCCGGTGGTGGATCATGTCCGCCGAGAGGGAGAGCACCAGACTGCCCGGTTGAATCTGGGTGGTGGCGAGCTGGAGCCGGTAGTGCGCGGCCTTGATGGCGTCCAGCACCCGCCGGTTGGAGCGGAACGGCTCTTTGATGGTGGTTTCAAGGTTCTGGATCAGGACAAGCGGCGCACGCATATCGACCACATAAAGTGGGCTTGGCGCCTTGTCCGAACATGGTGCACAGACAAATCCCTGCCGTTCGAGCATCTCATGGATGAACGAAGGCGAACCGCTTCCGTAGGAGGAAAAGACCGCATAAGTGCAGCCCTCCGCAAGCGAGGTTGCGAGCGCCTCGGTGAGCAGGAGCTGGGGCAGGTCGTAGGCAGTTTCGGTGATCTGGGTATAGATGCCGGTGAGCAGCAGAATCTTCCCAGAGGCGCGGCGGCGGACATAATCCGCGTAATCATCGCGGTGCAAGGCGAAAAACAGATCGGAGCTGGTGATCTGCCGCAGGCTGGCATACCCGATGATCTGCCTGCGCTTGCCGAGATGCCGGAGCAGGATCAAGGTATCCCCATTCTCTGAGATGCTCTGGCAGATATGCTCAACCCCTGCCCGGTCGGCCAGAACCGAGCGCTCCAGTTCGGCCAGCAGTTCGGGCTGTGGCTCATCCTCTCGCTGGAACAGAATCTCATCGGTATGGATCACCGGCTTATACTGCGGTTCACGCAGATAGAGGCTGTTCTGGTAGATGAACTCCTGCACTGCCGGGTCAATCAGGTTGGAGATGTCGCGGTTGAGGTCGATGTTTTCACGGATACGGGTCGAACTGATGTCCTCCAGATGGGGCGGCAGGGTCAGCTCGACCACCTTGCCGGTGATGAGCGAGAGCGCCGCGCGGTCATGCTCTCCCTCGTCGCCCTCCTCGCCGCTGATCCGCCGGAACACGATATGGTTCATCGAATGGATCGAATCCGCAGACGGAGCCGCACGATAGGAGGAGGCGTTGCGCACCACGTCGCTGCCGACCACAATATAAAGCTCCTTGCTGGGGAACATCCCGCGCAGGCGGCGCAGGTCAGCGGGGTTGGCGATGTTGACCGGCACATCATCCGGGAACAGCTGGACATGCAGCTCGTCGGCAACCGACATGCTGACAATCTGCCGCCGGATCAGGTGGGGCTGGGTCTTTTTGGACCAGGAAAACTCGTCTATCGCGAGGTAGACCTCGAACCCGAGGTCGCGGATCGCCCGCACGATCCCCTTATGTGAGAGGGTGAACGGGTCGAAGGTCCCGGGGAAGAAGGCGACTTTCTGCCGCTGCTCGAAGTGAAAGCTGCCGTAGTCGATCCGGTGGAGTGCAATAAACCGGTAGATGTGAGAAAGGGCGGCTGCACGATAGAAGAATGCCAGACCGCCGCCCGGGTTCTCGGTAATCAGAAAGACCAGCTTTTTATAGCAGTGGGAGAACAGGTTGGTTTTTTCCTCGGGGGAAAGGTTGGATGTGCCGAAGATCGACTTGCCGATGACCAGCAGCGCTTCCTGACGCACCGACTCACGATAGTTGGCAAGCCCGTCGAGCAGCAGCCCAAGCAGGTGCTGGCGGCGTGCTTCGAAGGTATGCTCGCTCTGTACAAACCGCTCCTGATAAACCGGGTAGTGCTCGAGCAGGACGCCCAGCGTATTGAGCGAGACCGCAACAATCCAGTCGTTCGAGCTGCCGAGCAGTTCCTCCAGCCGGACGACCAGTTCATCCAGCTCCTTAGGATGCAGATAAAGTGCCAGCTCGCCCAGATAGTTGGGGATGTACTTCGAGAACTCGTATTCGCCGACCTCCAGCCCCTTGGCAAGCTCGACCGCGATCTCGTTGCGCTGGTCGAGCGAGAGCAGCGGCATGACCCGGAGCAGCGCGGAGCCGGCGTCATGCCGGACAACCACCCATTCACTGACTTTGATCAGGTTGGAAAGGTGGGTCGCAATGTGCAGGATATGTTCCCGCTGTCCATGGGTGAGCTGGTCGAGCAGCACCTCGATGTTGATCGACTTGATAATCCAGGGGGTGGCCGCCTTGAGGTTGTCCAGATAGATGTCACTGAACACATCCTGGCTGTAAAGGATCTCCTCCTGCATACTGGTGCCGAGGCCGAGGCTTTGCAGGGCCTTATACTGCAAAAACAGCATCGGTATATTCTGCTGGCAGTCCAGCCCGCTGATCATCTCCCCGAGCATTCCTATGCAGGGATGTTCCCGGTCGAGCGCCGACGCAAGCTGGGTGAGGAACCGCATTGCCGCAGAGGCCAGGCGGATTTCCCCATCCAGCTTGAGGAAATAGCCTGCAAATGCGATCAGCCGTTCGATCAGTTCCGGGCTGCAAAGGGTATGCGGAAGATAAAGCATGGTATCGAGCAGCGCAAAGGCGGACCCGTCATCGTACCGCTCCGGATTGTTGTAATACCGGGTAAACCGCCCCAGAAAGACCGGTGCGTCATCCTCCCGGCAGGTGTCCAGCGCGGACCCGACAATGATCTTGACCGTATAGCCGATCCGGCTTTTTTGCTGGGCAGTGATCTTGTGGTCGGGGAAGATCAGCATTTCAAGGTATTTTTCCCAGAGGCTGAACGGGGTCTGTTCCGTGGGGTCGATCACCGCATCCTTGGGAAGCTCCTTTCGGTAGCCCATCCGGAACTGTGCGATAATCATGCCCATCAGCCCTGCGGCCTGACGCCGGATATCCCCCTCGCGGTGCATGAGCAGTTCGTACAGGAAGGAGAGCGCCTGCGTTTTCTGGTGAGGGCTGAGATAGGTGGAATACTCTTCGAAGATATCCAGATAGGCGCGCAGGCGTTCCCAGTTTTTCTCGCTGCGGGCCGCTTCGAGGATGTTGCCAAACTGACGGTTGCTGCTCAGGTTGTGCATCAGGCCCAGGTTGTGCTCAACCGAAAGCAGTACCAGCTTGTCGATCGTCTCGTCCGCATCCATCAGCGAGACGTTTTTCTGGGGAGGCGGCGAGAGCGGCCGGCCGGCTAGGTCAAAGTCCACCCCCAGCTGGCGCAGATAGTTTTCGAAGTCGTGCAGCTTGTCATAGACAAACCGATAACGGCGGCGCTTGGCCTCGTCCACATTGTCCAGTTTGTCCAGAATTACCTGGAAGGAGGCATCCAGATCATAGATCGTCGTGATCTCCCGGCCTTCGCTGTCCCGGCTCTGCTTGACCCGGAAGTCCGCATAGATCAGCGCCAGAGATTCGGCCGACAGGTTTTCGATCTCGAGGTCCCAGGTCGAATGGTTGGCGGCGATATGGCCGATCGTGGGGATGTCATGCGCAAGGAACCAGCGGTCGGTGTAATAGTAGTGCAGATAGGGTACCCGCTCCCCCGGCTTGCAGCCAAATTTCCCGAGATCGTGCCCCGCAGCAGCGCCCGAGACCAGTGCAAGGTCTACCGGTATGCCCGCTTCATGCAGCCCATAGGCAACTGTCATGGCGACATGGTGCACCCCGACCACATGTTCCATCAGGCAGAACGGGGTCACCTCCCGGGCGATCCGCAGAAGCTCATAGACATACTCCTCCCGGAAGATTTTCAACAGGCGCCGGTAATCCTGTGCATGGTCGCATCCGGTGAGATCCTCCTCGGGGACAAACCGGAAATCGTACAGACAGTCAAACGGCAGGGCCTGTTTTTCGTAGGCAAAAAGCACCTGCAAAAGCTGAAGCAGGAACCGGGCGCCGTCGTTGTGTTTTTTGGCACGCGCAGCAAATTCCGCATCCGGAAACATCAGGTTGCGGGCAAACAGGAAGGTAAACTCGAGCCATCCTTCCTCCGGCTCCGGGGAGAGCCGGTTCAGCAGATCGACAACAAGGCTGGCAACCTTCCCGCAGTTCAAGCGTTCCTGGATCGGCAGAATCTGTCCCAGCAGGGTGGGCCAGTCGGCATCGTGCATCAGGGCGGTCATCGCCTTTTTGGTTATCGAGAGCCGCTGCAGGAACTCGCGTCCACACATCGCCTGGGAAAGATCGAGCGCTGCCTGTCGGATCAATTTCTTGGACATAGGGTTTCCTCCATCTCCTTACCGGGCCTGGGGGATGCCCGGCAAAATTTCAGTTGATCTTACAGTCATATTATGCACCCATTTACAAGGTTTGGCAAGGGATTTGCAGGGCAGAATTGCCGCTTTGAAGGATTTTTTCCCATCCTCGAATCCTGCCAGCCGTTTTGCTGCCTGGAAAGCAGCAGCCCCTGCGTTGGGGGTGGCCCGCGGCAGAGGCTGTGCCGGAAATTTCATCCGGCGCTGCTTTCTATCCTGATTTTGATGTTCAGTGGAACATGTCCTTTTTCATCAGCACGAGCGTCACGATCGCGCTGGCGATGAGCGCAATTACAATCGGGAACCACCAGACCGCCAATGGGAGTCCGGTTACATTCATGCCGTAAAAGCTGAACACGATATTCGGGATCGCCATAACAATCGTGATACAGGTCAGCACCTTCATCACAATGTTCAGGTTGTTTGAGATAACCGACGCGAACGCATCCATTGTCCCGGAGAGGATGTTGGAATAGATGTTCCCCATTTCGATTGCCTGTTTGATCTCGATCAGGACATCCTCGAGCAGGTCCTCATCCTCCTCATAGAGCTTAATGATCCGCCCGCGCAGAATCTTTTCAAGGGTGATCTCATCTGCTTTCAGCGAGGTGGAGAAATAAACCAGCGATTTTTCCAGCCCCAGAAGCTGGATCAGCTCCTTGTTTTTCATCGACTGGTGCAGCCGCTGCTCGGTAGTCGATGAAATTTTGTCAATCTGCTTGAGGTAGATCAGGAACCGCTGGGAAATCCGCAGCAGGGTCAGCAGCAGAAACCGCGTTTTCAGCGAGGTTTGCAGCCCTTTCACCCGTCCGGCCGCAAGATCAAGGATGGTCATATTCTCATGCAGGCAGACGGTGATTACATATTCCTGTGTGATGATAATACCCATTGGAAGTGTCGTATAAAGGATCGTCTTGTTCTCATCCGCCTGCTCCTCCGCAGACGGATAGTCAACGATCACGAGGGTCTGTCCCTCCTCGCTCTCGATACGGGAGCTTTCTTCCTCATCGAGCGCGGCACGCACGAAATCCGGCTCGACTCCGAGGTCTCCGGTCAGAAACGCGATTTCCCCTTCGGTCGGGCTGACCGCAGAGATCCAGCACCCCGTTTCCGGAGCGTCAATCCGCAGAACGCGGTTGTCTATTGTCTTGTAAAAATTCAGCATCGCAAACCCCTTTCTTCAAGGGGCAGCTCCCTCGGCGGCAGTTCCCCTTGACACTCGGTCCTGTTCTTTTTGCAGCCTGCTACTGTGGCCGTTTCCTGGGTCAGGGTTCAAAACTGTACACCTCCTGCTGTTTTGACCGGGACGGGAACAGGTTATGCCCGCGCACCGCCCTGGCCATCGTTTTGGTATCATAGCTGTTTTGCAGCTATGATGCCACAATTGCGAAGC
>NZ_KE159676.1:148601-153832 GCF_000403395.2 Anaerotruncus sp. G3(2012)
ATGTGGTATCATTGGCCATCAGGACGGGAGCAGGCTGTGCCTGCGTATCGTTCTGGCCATCGTTTTGGTATAATAGCTGTTTTGCAGCTATTATACCACAGAAATCCGCGATTGCAAACGGATTTTGCTCAAAAACCAACAATCAGGCGGCTAACATACATTAACCGCCTGATTTAGCCGATTTTGCAGAAAAACCCACTGTTTTCAGCCCTTTTATCAAGGTCAACAGGTGCCGATCACGACCTCGTCCTCCCAATAATAAATGTTGCATTTATAGTAGGTAGAGGTTACAACGATGCTTGCTGAACCGATCGAGATGCTGGTTCCCGAATAGAGCACATCGCAGCGGATCCTCCCTTTGTTCGAGTTGTGGATGATCTCGCAGACCTCCCCAAGCTCGCTGAGCTTTTGCCGCTCCTTCATTTGCAGCAACGGCTTTTCCAGACGGAGCTTTCCCAGAATTCTGGTACGGTCCTCATCCAAAGATTTCTGGCGTTTGAGAAATTCGAGATCCTTCAGCACCTCCCGCAGCCGCTTCTGAATGTCTGCAACCTGCTGTTCCAGATCCCGCTGCTTTTCAACGATCTGAGGGGTGCTCCCAATCACAAATTTGGTGTACCGGTTAGAACCGTTGCCAATCAGTTTGGCCTCGACATTGCGGATGACCGCAAGCTGGCCTCCAATAATGGTGCCGCGCCCGGTAGTAACATGTAAACTCCCGCCGCATGAGACATTCGACCAGAGGATCGAACTGGCGTAGATGTCCCCGGCCGCGATTACCTCGCAGTTCTCGATGAAGTTGCTGCGGATATCTCCCTGCGCTTCCAGCCTGCCGGTCAGATTCCCGTTGATCCCTTTGCCGAGCGTGATGTTTTTTTTGGCATAAATCTGCGCGCTCTCAACCATCCCGCGCACCTCAACCGAGCCGGTGGAACGGATGACCAGCCCTTCACAGACATCTCCATAGATCAGGATGTCCCCTGAATGTTCGAGATTGCCCATTGAGTAATCGACATCCCCATTGATGACCAACAGGGTCTTGACCAAAAAATGGTTATTTTCGAAGGTGAGATAGCCATCAATCGCCGAGACGAGCATGGAACCGTCGGATGAGACCTGCGTATTTGGGATTTTGGGCATCATAACCGGTTTTGCGGTCTTCCCGCGCACCGGGCCTCCCTGCACATTGATCCCCATCTGCATCTCTACCGGGGGGATTGCCCGGAAAAGCGGCGTCCCCTTTACAACGCGGGTAATCTGGTTGATGCTATGGTAGACGTTCTGTTCCTCATCGTTTTCCTCTTCGAGCTTGACCGTCATCTCCCGGCAGTTTTCCAGCCTGCCGTCGATTCCGTCAACCGGAGGCTGGCCTTTCGCGATCGGAAGCAGTTTGAAATACATCCGCTTGGATACTGCCTGAAGGATGAGGTCACGGTTGATTCCAAAGTTGACGCCCATGCTTTCCAACCGCGCATCGACCGCATCTACGGTCATTTCCATCCCACCGTTGAGCGGAGGGAATGCAAACATCCAGACGGTCATGACATCCTTGGACAGCCAGAAATAAAGCAGGGCATTTTTATTGGATTCCCCTTCGTCGAGCTGTTTATGCGCCCGGCGTACCTGTGCAGCCTGCTGGAGCTCGGTCATCATATGGTCCCGCTCATTCTCTTTCGAGCTTTCCGGAAGGCGATCGGATTGTCCGGCTTCTTCCGATGCGGCATCCCCTTCGCTGCCTTCTGGACTTTCGGATTGTTCCGCAGGCTCGATCTCGGAAAACGGGTCATATGTCTGCCCTTGTATTCTATATGCCAGCACCCACTGCTGCCAGAGGTCCAGAATGCCATCCCCGGTACTGTCCTCCAGCCATGCAGTTTGCTTCGCATCGCTGATGACCGAAGCCTGCTGCGCGAATGTGGGTTCGGAGGCGTCCTCCTCGTCCGGCTCGTCTTCGCCGGACTTTTCCGCTCCATCCCGCCCGGGTTTCGGCTTTCGCTTCTGCTGGCTCTTCAGCCAGAGACGGTAGAGCAGGGTTTGGGTTTTGTCTCCGTCATTGGCGCTGGCCTGTTTGCGGCTTTCCTGCGTCTCCTGATCCTGTTCATCCAGTTCCGGCTCCAACACCTGAGTCTCTTTCTCCGGATCCATTCTTGCTTCACCTCCTATCCTCTATCCCTATTTTACTATATTTGAATCAGAATTACCATATCATGCATAAATTTTGGACAGAATTTTTTCGCTTATTTTTCTCATTTATCCCAAAAGCACACGGTTGCTTTTTATTTGACAATTCCCGTAACCTGTTATAATATTATCATATTGTACAGATTTTCTACAGGTTTTTACCTGCTATTTGATTTTTTAGTAAAGGTTGTGGTCTTATGCCAAAAAATGAAGGGGTTTCCCGCTCGGTGGTAAGACGTCTCCCCAGATATTACCGGTTTTTGGGTGATCTTTTGAAAAAAGATGTGACCCGCATCTCTTCCCGTGAACTTGCGCAGCTCATGCAGCTCACCGCGTCGCAAATCCGGCAGGATTTGAACTGCTTTGGCGGATTCGGTCAGCAGGGATATGGTTATAATGTAGCGGCGCTCCATAAGGAGATCGCCAACATCATGGGGCTGAACAAGCTGAATGGCACGATCCTGCTGGGCGCGGGCAACCTTGGGCGCACAATCGCAAAGCATATGCATTTCGAATCGAGTGGGTTCCGGCTCGAAGGGATATTTGACGTCAACCCCCAGATCATCGGGCAGGCGCTCAATGGGCTGGTGGTTCAGGATGTAGCCGGGCTTTCCGCTTTTTGCGAAGCCCACCGCCCGCGCGCTGCAATCCTGTGCATCCCCAAAGAGGTCGCCTATGACTGCGCAAAAGAACTGATGGCGCTGGGCGTCAACTGTTTCTGGAATTTCTCCCATTACGACCTGACCCTCAACTTTGAAGGGGCAGTGGTGGAGAATGTCCACCTCGGAGACAGCTTGATGACACTCTGCTATCAGATCAATGCCTATTACGCGGATGAGGAAGCATCCGGCCTATCCGGAAAAGCAAAATAGTCCCTTTCCCGCTGGCCGGAGGCTGCGGGTTTGCGTCCATCGCCGGAAATCCTGCTCAAAGAAGACTGCGCGCGATCGACGCGAACTGCTCCAGATCAAGCTGTTCTGCCCGCGCGCTGGATGGGACCCCTGCCCGTATGAGCAGGCTGTCCGCCTCAGCCTTGGGAATGCCAAGCCCGCCCGAAAGGCAGTTCAGCAGTGTTTTTCTGCGCATAGAGAACGCTGCTCTGACCACCCGGAAAAATGCTTCGGGTGGTGCGTCCACCGCCGGGTTGGGCAGCACATCCAGCCGGATCACTGCCGAATCCACATCAGGAGCGGGCAGGAACGAACCGCGGGACACCTGGAACAGCAGCTTTGGCTCGCTGTAGTACCGCACTGCAATACTGACTGCACCGACCTCCCGCGTGCCGGGCCGGGCGCAAAGCCGCTGGGCCGCCTCTTTCTGCACCATAACGGTGATCGACCGGATGGGAAGCCGCTGTTCAAGCAGGCGCATGATAACCGGCGAGGTGATGTAGTAGGGAAGGTTGGCGCAGACCGCCACTTGCATCCCTGCAAATTTTTCGGCAACCAGGGCGGAAAGGTCGACCTGCATCACATCAGCGTTGACGATCTCAATGTTGTCATAGCCGGCAAGGGTCTCGTCCAGCACTGGCAGCAGCCGGGTATCGATCTCGACGCAGACCACCTTATCCGCCCGTTTGGCCAGCTCGGCGGTAAGCACCCCGATTCCTGCGCCAATCTCAAGCATCCCGACTCCGGGGCCGGCTCCGCCCAGTTCGGCCATCCGCGGGCAGACCGCCGGGTTGATCAGGAAGTTCTGTCCCAGTGATTTGGAAAAGGTAAACCCGTGTCGGGACAGCACATCCCGGATCACGCCGATGTTGGAAAGCTGCTCCATAAAACTCCTCTGTCGCAGCATCTGCTGCGGCTTCTTGTAAAATTCACCAAGATTGGCTGGTTCTATTATAATGCATCCAGGACAAAGTCGCAAGCCTTGTCCGGATACAGCGGCTTTGCGGAACGCAGGTCCTCTTGGAGCGGCCTTAAAACAGTCCGCTCCATTTTCAGAGATTGATAATATAAAGGAAGTGTTCTATATGACAAGACGTGATAAAGCAAACTATTATCTTGATATTGCCGAAACAGTGGCCGAGCGCGGCACCTGCCTGCGCCGCAATTTTGGGGCGATCATCGTAAAAAATGACCAGATCGTTTCGACTGGCTATGTCGGTGCACCCCGTGGGCGCGAAAACTGCTCTGATCTTGGTTATTGCACCCGTGAAAAGCTCAATATCCCGCGGGGGCAGCGGTATGAACTCTGCCGGTCGGTGCACGCCGAGATGAACGCGATCATCCACGCTTCCCGCGTGGATATGCTTGGAGCCACCCTTTATCTGGTCGGCAGGGAGGTCAGCGACGGCAGCTATGTCCAGAACGCCAGCCCCTGTTCGATGTGTGCACGCCTGATTATCAACGCGGGGATATCCACGGTGGTGGTGCGGGACACGCGGGACGCTTATCGAGTGTATGATGTCAACGAAGCGTGGGTGGAACAGGACGAGTCTCTCAGCGGCCTCTCCAATTATTGAGAGATGGAAAGTCAATGTCATTCCCGATCCACTTTATAAAAGCGGCGAGGTTGAACGGGAGGCGGCGCCCCGCCGCTGACCGGGTGGGGCGCTCCCTTAAAAGCGGTACAACAGACATCCATGCGTTGGCCCCATGCAGAGTTTTTTTAGACAACAAAAAAATGCCGCCCGGACTATTGCCCGAACAGCACCCCTGGTGGACGGTAACGGGTTCGAACCGCTGACCCCCTGCACGTCAAGCAGGTGCTCTACCAGCTGAGCTAACCGTCCTTATTTTTTGTATCTGTCTCGCTGACGACGTTTGTTATTATATAACACTTGTCCGGAAAAATCAAGAGGAAAATACAAAAAATTTTAAAAAAATTTTATAGATCGGAAAAGTGCCCCGGGAAAAGGGCACTTTTTATGCAAATCTGTCAAATATTGCCCTGTGAATCCCGGCAAAATGGAGAAGAAAAGGGTTGTTCAACCAAAGCGGAATGTGATATAATAGCTGCGAACCAGCTATTATATCATTACTTATGGCCAGAACGATCCGCGGGCATCCGCCCGCTTCCGTTCGGATGGCCGATTCAGCCAAACC
>NZ_KE159676.1:154007-185682 GCF_000403395.2 Anaerotruncus sp. G3(2012)
GATGTGGCTGAATAGCTGCGAACCAGCTATTCTATCATGGCTATGGCCAGAACGATCCGCGGGCATCCGCCCGCTTCCGTTCGGATGGCCGATTCTGCCAAATTGATCCTCGGTTGCGGCACAATGGCGATCGTATCCGAGAACTTTTGAAGCATTAGGGCTTGTCTGAAATCAGGGAAATGGATGGACGCTCTATAATAAAGTGAGCAGCTGCAAGAAAAAAGCGTGGGAACACATTATGTAATGTATCTCGGGTATTTCTGACGCAGCAAACAGTATTTTCGATTGGGAGAATACTGTGATTTCGATTTTTCAGACAGCTCCCAGGAGGAAACTATGGTCATCCTTGGAATTGACCCCGGCTATGCGATCGTGGGATATGGAGTGGTGCGCTATCTGCGTGGCCGGTTTTCTCCGGTGCGGTTCGGGGCGATCACCACGCCCGCCGGGATGGGATTTCCGGCGCGTCTCGAGATGATTTATCAGGACATGACCGCGCTGCTCGACCGGTCAAGCCCCGATGTACTTTCAATTGAGCAGCTCTTTTTTACCAACAACAAGACGACCGGTATTGATGTCGCGCAGGCGCGGGGGGTAATCCTCCTGGCGGCCCAGCAGCATGGGGTGCCGGTCTGCGAATATACACCGATGCAGGTCAAGCAGAGCGTGGTCGGCTATGGCCGCGCGGAAAAACAGCAGGTGATGGAGATGACCCGTCAGCTGCTCGGGCTCGAAAAGGTGCCGCGTCCGGACGATACCGCTGACGCACTCGCGCTTGCAATCTGCCATGGGCATTGCAGCGGTTCACTGCTCCGTCTGCTCAAATAGGGGGTAACCATGTTTTATAGTCTGACCGGGAAACTAATCCATACCGAAGCCTATCTCGCTGTTGTGGAATGCGGCGGGGTGGGCTATCGCTGTATGACGTCCCTGACCACCCTTTCCTGCCTGCCGCCCGTGGGGGAACGGGTCACGCTTTATACCCATCTGAATGTGCGGGAGGACGCGCTCGACCTGTTCGGATTTTACTCGATGAACGAGCTGGACGCGTTTAAAAAGCTGATCGGCGTTTCGGGGGTTGGGCCGAAATCCGCGCTGGCGATCCTTTCGGATATGACCCCTGACCGGCTGGCGCTCTGTATCGCGTCGGGGGATGCCAAAAGCCTGACCCGCGCGCCGGGTGTTGGCGTCAAACTCGCACAGCGCCTGATCCTCGAGCTGAAGGATAAAATTTCAAAGGCGGAGCTTGCGTCGGGGGTTGGAGAGGCGGCGGTGCAGATCGGCGCGGATGGCTCGGGTATGAACGAGGCGGCAGCCGCGCTCTGCACGCTCGGATACAGCCAGTCACAGGCTGCGGAAGCGCTGGCAGGGCTTGCCGCAGACCTGCCGGTGGATGAGCTGATCCGGCAGGCACTGAAAAAGGTCGCGAGGCTGTGAACCGCTTGAGAAGGGGACGAAAGAACGATGTTTGACAATGAGATGGACTTTGAAAACCGGATCATGGCGCCCGATTACGTCCCGGAGGACACCGAGGTGGAGGTTTCCCTGCGTCCCCGCGTCCTTGATGACTACATTGGCCAGGAGAAGGTCAAGGAAAATATGGGGGTTTTTATCCAGGCGGCCAAAGGACGCGGGGAACCGCTCGACCATGTGCTGCTTTATGGCCCGCCGGGCCTCGGCAAGACCACCCTTTCGGGGATCATCGCCAACGAGATGAACGTCAATATCCGCATTACCAGCGGCCCGGCGATCGAAAAACCGGGGGATTTGGCCGCATTACTCACAAATCTTGCGCCAAAGGATATACTGTTTATAGATGAAATCCACCGGCTGTCCCGCGCGGTGGAGGAGGTTCTCTACCCGGCGATGGAGGATTTTGCGCTGGATATCATCATCGGGAAAGGCCCGTCGGCGCGCTCGATTCGGATCGACCTGCCGCACTTCACCCTGATCGGTGCGACCACCCGCGCCGGGCAGCTCACCTCCCCGCTGCGTGACCGGTTCGGCGTGATCCAGCGGCTCGAGCTTTACACCAACGAACAGCTCTGCACGATTGTCCGCCGCAGCGCCTCGATCCTTGGGATCGACTGCGAGGAGGACGGCGCATTTGAGCTGGCGCGGCGCAGCCGGGGGACGCCCCGCATCGCCAACCGCCTGCTCAAGCGGGTACGGGATTTCGCACAGGTGATGGGGGATGGCCGGATCACCCGGGAGATCGCATCGGTCGCGCTCGACCGGCTCGAGATCGACCGGCTGGGGCTTGACAGCGCGGACCGCCGGATTCTGGAAACGATCATCAAAAACTATGCTGGAGGGCCGGTTGGACTGGAAACGCTCGCGGCAGCCTGCGGGGAAGAGGCGGTGACAATCGAAGATGTGGTGGAACCGTTCCTGATGCAGCTGGGCTTCCTTTCGCGGACCCCACGCGGGCGCTGTGCCACCCTTCTGGCCTATCAGCATATGGGCATCCGCCCGCCGCAGGGGATGGGCGGGGAACAGTTGGCTCTGGATTGAATTACATAGGATGGGGGAATACCGTATGGGAAGAATTTTTGGAACGGATGGGGTGCGTGGGATCGCAAATGGGGACCTCTCGATCGGGCTTGCAACCAATATCGGGCGTGCGGCGGGCATGGTCGTGGAGAAGGAGACCGGCCGCCAGCCGACCTTCCTGGTCGGCAAAGACACCCGGATTTCTTCGGATATGCTCGAAGCGGCGATCTCGGCAGGGCTTTGCAGCGCAGGCGCAAATGTCATCCAGATCGGCGTGGTGCCAACCCCGGCGGTCGCTTATCTTGTAACCCGGTACGGCGCACAGGCGGGCGTGATGCTCTCTGCGAGCCACAATCCCTATGAATACAACGGCATTAAACTCTTCAGCGGCGCGGGCTTTAAGCTGCGTGACGAACAGGAAGAGGAGATCGAACGGATCGTTCTTGACGGGGAGCGTCCGTACAGCATCAAGTCCGCAAGCGAGATCGGGACGATCTCGTTCGCGGCGCGGGCGGCGGACGATTATGTGGATTACCTGAAAACCACCCTCCCGGGCGGGCTTTCGGGGATGCGGCTGGCGATCGACTGTTCCAACGGCAGCGCAAGCGTCACTGCGAAAAAGCTGTTTGAAGGGCTGGGGGCCGAATGCACCATCTTCTGCGCCGAGCCGGACGGGCTGAACATCAACTGGCACTGTGGTTCGACCCATATTGAAGAGCTGTCGCGCAAAGTGCGGATGGGCAGCTACGACCTCGGGCTGGCGTTCGACGGGGATGCCGACCGGTGCCTGGCGGTGGACGAGAACGGCGCACTGGTAGATGGCGACAAGCTGCTCGCGCTGTTCGCATACCACCTCAAGGAGCAGGGCAGACTGAAAAATAACACCCTGGTCGCAACGGTGATGAGCAATCTCGGCCTGTTCAAGTTCGCAGAGAAGCATGGGATCGAGATGCGGGCGACCAAAGTCGGTGACCGGTATGTGCTTGAGACGATGCTCAACGAGGGCTTCTGTATCGGCGGGGAGCAGTCGGGCCACATCATCTTCCGCGATTTCATGACCACCGGCGACGGCCAGCTTTCCGGCTTACAGCTGGCGGGATTGCTCAAGAAGTCGGGGCAGAAGCTGTCCGAAGCCGCATCCCTGATGGAGACCTACCCCCAGACCCTGCTCAATATCCACGCCACTCCGGAGATGAAGGCATCGCTCGAGCAGGATCAGTCGGTACAGGAGGCGATCCGGCAGGAGGAGGAGAAGCTCGGAGGGAATGGCCGAATCCTGGTGCGCCCGTCAGGGACCGAGCCGCTGATCCGGATTATGATTGAGGGGCAGGACATCAAAGAGATCGAACGGATGGCGCAGCGGATCGCCAGTGTGATCCAGGGATGAGACAGAAGGGAAAAGGGAGGACGTCATGAGGGCAGCGACCGGATGGAGCGCATTTGAAGTGCTCGACGCCAGCGCAGGCGAAAAGCTCGAGCGATGGGGCCAGGTCACATTGGTGCGGCCTGACCCGCAGGTGATCTGGAACACCCCGCGGGACAGTGCCTGGGAAAAGGCAAACGCGCGGTATAACCGTTCAAGCGAAGGGGGCGGGAGCTGGAGCGTGCGCTCGCTCCCCCAGAGCGAATGGGAAATCCCCTATCGGGAGCTGCGGTTCCGCATCCGCCCGACCGGGTTCAAGCACACCGGCCTGTTCCCGGAACAGGCGGTCAACTGGGACCTGATGTCCGGGCTGATCCGCGCGGCGGGACGGCAGCTCAACATCCTGAACCTGTTCGCCTACACCGGCGGCGCAACCCTTGCCTGCGCGGCAGCGGGCGCCAGGGTCTGCCACGTGGACGCGAGCAAAGGGATGGTCCAGTGGGCGCGGGAGAATGCCGCGCTGTCGGGGCTTTCGGAACGGCCGGTCCGGTGGATCGTTGATGACTGCAAAAAGTTTGTCGAGCGGGAGATCCGGCGCGGGGTGCGGTACGACGGGGTTGTCATGGACCCGCCCAGCTATGGGCGCGGCCCGGGCGGCGAGGTCTGGAAGCTGGAGGACAGCGTCTATGAGCTTGTACGCACCTGTGCGCAGGTGCTTTCAGAGGATGCGCAGTTCTTTCTGCTGAACTCGTACACCACCGGGCTTTCCCCGTCGGTCATGCAGTATATCCTCTCAGTGACGGTCGGAGCTATGCATGGCGGCACTGTCACAGCCGACGAAATCGGCCTGCCGGTCAAAAAATCCGGATTGGTTTTGCCCTGCGGCTCTACGGCGGTCTGGATGAAAAACAGTGTGTCTTTGTAAGGGCGTTTTTTCTCCTGCAAAAGCGCCCTCCTGCCGCCCGGGGAGCGGCGATCCACCCGGACATGCACTTCTTAGGATGAGTATCCCGCGCCAGGAGCCGCCTGCGACGAATGCATTTGAAGCGCTTCGCTGATGGCTCGCAGTGCAGAAGCTGGCTGACGCGAAGCGCCGGTTTTTGGACCGGCGCAAAAGCAGACGAAACGTTTTGTCATGATTTTTACAGAAAAGGGATAACAGTATATGGGAGACATCATCACCGCAAACGGGGTTTCCTTCGGGTACCCCAAAGAGAACAATGAACTGAATGTTGTGCTGCGGGGCGTGAGCCTCACCATCCGTGAGGGAGAATTTGTTGCGGTACTTGGGCATAACGGCTCGGGAAAGAGCACGTTTGCCAAGCATCTCAACGCGATCCTTGTCCCGAATGAGGGTACAGTGACCGTCTGCGGCATTGATACCCGCGAGGAGGACAGGCTCTACGAGATCCGGCAGCAGGTCGGCATGGTATTTCAAAACCCCGACAACCAGATTGTAGCTACCATTGTAGAGGAGGACGTGGCGTTCGGCCCGGAAAATATGGGGGTCGAGCCGTCCGAAATCCGGCGCAGGGTGGACGAGGCGCTCGCGGATGTGGGTATGACCGAGTATAAAGCCCATGCCCCGCATCAGCTTTCGGGCGGGCAGAAGCAGCGGATCGCGATTGCGGGGATCATCGCGATGCGTCCGCGCTGCATCCTGCTCGATGAGCCGACCGCGATGCTTGACCCAAAGGGCCGCCGGGAGGTTATGTCCACCCTCAAGCGGCTCAACCGGGAACACGGGATTACCGCCGTTCTCATCACCCATTATATGGAGGAAGCCGCTGAGGCCGACCGGGTAGTCGTAATGAACGATGGACAAGTCCTGCTGGACGACAACCCGCGTGCGGTTTTTTCGCATGTGAAGGAGCTGAAACGGGTCGGGCTGGATGTCCCGCAGGCGACCGAGCTTTGTTATGAGCTGCGCAAGGCGGGCTACGACCTGCCGGAGGGCATCCTTTACGAGGACGAATGCGCGCAGGCGATTGCGCAGCTTTTGGAGGTGGCGGGATGAATGCGATCAAGGCCGAAAATCTGACCTATGTTTATTCCCCCAACACCCCGTTTGAAAAGGCGGCGATCCAGGATATCAACCTCGAGATCGAGCAGGGGGAGTTTGTCGGGGTGATCGGGCATACCGGTTCGGGCAAAAGCACCCTGATCCAGCATTTCAACGGCCTGCTCAAACCCACCTCGGGGAGAATCTTCATCAACGGCACCGACCTCTGGGCGGACGGCACCGACCGCCGCGCCTACCGGTTCAAGGTGGGGCTGGTGTTCCAGTATCCGGAATACCAGCTCTTCGAGGAGACGGTCTATAAGGACATCGCGTTTGGCCCGACAAATATGGGCCTTTCCCCCGCCGAGGTTGAACAGCGGGTGAGAGAGGCGGCGATTGCGGTCGGGCTGAAGCCGCACCATATGGAAAAATCCCCGTTTGAGCTTTCAGGCGGGCAGAAACGGCGGGTAGCGATTGCGGGGGTCCTTGCGATGGGACCGGATATCCTGATCCTGGACGAGCCGACCGCAGGGCTGGACCCGAAAGGCCGGGAGCAGATCCTTGGGATGATTAAGGCGTACCACCGCCAGCGCAGGAACACGATTCTTCTGGTTTCGCACAGCATGGAGGACATCGCCAGATATGCGAACAAGGTGCTGGTGCTCAACCGGTCGGGGGTCGCGATGTATGACGACGTGGCGACCGTCTTTTCCCGCGCGGAAGAGATCACCCGGATCGGGCTTTCGGTGCCGCAGATCACCCGGATTTTCGGCAGGCTCCGCGCGCAGGGGTTCCCGGTGAGCGAGAGCGTCTACACCATGGACTACGCAAAGCAGGAGCTGCTTTCGCTGCTCGCGAAGGGGGGAAAAACCGGTGCTTAAAGATATCACTATCGGACAGTATTTTCCAGGCAGTTCCCCGATCCACAAGCTCGATCCGCGGGTAAAAATCCTGCTGACCCTCGGTTACATCGTTGTCCTGTTTGCCGCGACCAACCCGATCGGGCTTTCGGTGGGCATCCTGTTTCTGGTGTTCGCCTACGGGCTTTCCAAAATCCCGCCGGTTATGATCCTGAAAAGCCTGCGTCCGGTGATCCCAATTATCCTGTTCACCTCGGTTCTGAACATGCTCTTCATCGAAGGGGATGTGATCTTCCAGTGGTGGATTCTGCGGATCACTGTGCAGGGGGTCACAACCGCGGTCGTTATGAGCGTACGGATCATCTGCCTGATCGCAGGCACCTCCCTGCTGACCTATACCACCTCGCCAATCGCCCTCACCGATGGAATCGAACGGCTCTGTTCGCCGCTCAAACGGTTCAAGCTGCCGGTGCATGAGCTGGCCATGATGATGACGATTGCCCTGCGGTTCATCCCCACCCTGATTGAGGAGACCGACAAGATCATGTCGGCACAGAAGGCCCGCGGTGCGGACCTCGAGTCCGGTGGGCTGGTCCAGCGCGCCAAAGCGCTGATCCCGATTCTGATTCCGCTTTTTGTCTCTGCCTTCCGACGTGCGGACGAGCTTGCGCTCGCGATGGAGTGCCGCTGTTACCGGGGCGGGGAGGGGCGTACCCGGATGAAGCAGCTCAAGCTTCATGCGCGGGATGTTTACAGCTCGGCATTTGTCCTGCTCTGCATCGCGGCAGTTATCTGTATCAATCTGTTTGCGCCTGAGGTTTTGACGATGAGATGAGGTGCCGCCATTCGGCATCCCCTGATTATGAATACAGGTTTTTAAATGACAAGGTATTGCACCGCTTGACAGAAAGGAACGTTTTATGCGGCATCTGATGCTGATCCTCCAATATCGCGGCACCAACTACTGCGGGTTCCAGGTACAGCCCAACGGGGTTTCGGTGGCTCAGGTGGTGCAGGACGCAATCGAGACGGTATTCAAGCGGCGCTGGCCGGTCAAGGGCTGTTCCCGCACCGATGCCGGTGTGCACGCGAACCACTTTGTGCTGGCTTTTTTTACCGATGCACCAATCCCCTGTGATGCGGTGGTCCGGGCGCTGAATATCCATCTGCCGCCCGATGTGGCGGTGCTGGACTGCCGGGAGGTTCCAGAGGGGTTCCATCCCCGTTACGACTGTACAGGCAAACGGTATCTGTACCAGATCTGGAACAGCCCGGTAAAAAACCCGTTCCTGACCGACCTCGCCCTCTATCACAAATACCGCCTGGACCTGCCCCGGATGCAGCAGGCCGCAGACAGGTTTGTGGGGACGCATGATTTTTCCGCATTTTGCAGCGCGGGGTCCACTGTGCAGGATACGGTGCGGACGATCACCGAGGCATCCATTGCGCGTTCGGGGGAGATGGTGGCCATCTCGGTGACCGGCAGCGGATTCCTCTACAATATGGTGAGAATCATGGTGGGAACCCTGTTGGAGGTGGCGCGCGGCGCTATTTTACCGGAGGAAATTTCCGGGATCATTGAAAGCCGGGACCGTTCACGCGCCGGGGCGACCGCCCCTCCGCATGGGCTGTATCTGGACATGGTATTCTATCATTGAGAGATGCGGCTTATGGTGTGAGATACACGAAACAGCTTCAAAAACCGGGAAAGGGGGAATGCCTGTGGCAAAACTGACCGATCTGGAGAAGGTGCGCCGGATACGCGCGCACAAGCGGACGCGTAAAAACCTGCTGCTTCTGGCGCTGGCTGCCATCCTGGTATTTTTCTCGGTTTCGCTGGTGAAAAGAGCGGAGGATGTCGACTTTGCAACCCTCTACAGCGATCTCAAGGTGGACCTCGCCGGAAATGGGGACGGTTATCCGGTTCCCCTTCCCGGCGGTAAGATCCTAAAGCTGCAAAATGCGGGGGACAATCTGCTCCTTTTGACGGATACCAACCTTTACACCTACAATATGTCGGGCAGGCAGACGCTCAATGCACAGCATGGCATGAGCAATCCGCTGCTTGCGCATACTGGGGACCGTACCCTTCTTTACGACCGGGGCGGGACCCGATATTCTCTTTATTCCAAGTCAGCGCTGGTACATAGCGGGTCGATGAATTTCCCACTCTACGTGGCGGACATCTCTTCCAACGAGAATTTTGCATTGGTGACAGGCTCTGACCAGAGCCTTGCACTGGTTTCGGTTTACAGCAATCCCAAAAAAGAGCCGATCTTCCGCTATTGGTCGGCGCGGATGGTGATTGACGTTTCCCTTGCGGAGAACCAGAACGCGATGGTGATCGCCTGTGTGGATGTGCAGGATGGGGATTACCTCTCGAGCATCAGCCGGTTCCAGTTTTCGATCGAGAAGGAGATGGGGCGGGCCGACCTGCCTGGTGAGCTGATCCTGGGGATCGACTGGTTCAACAACAACACGATCCGGGTGGTCACCGACAAGCGCGCGATCCTTTTTGACAACGATCTCAAACAGATTGCGGACTACAACTTCGCAGGGCAGAAGCTCGAGCGCTTTTTCTTCCGTCCGGACGGGGGCCTGCTGGTGGTGTTCGGCAGCTATGCTGAGGAAAAACAGCTCAAGGCAGTCCTCCTCAACAGCCGCTTCAAAAAACAGGGGGAGTATACCACCAACTATGAGATTGTGACCGCCAAGGCGGATGCGAACCGCCTTTATATCGCGTCGAGCAACAAGGTCGAGATCGTTTCGCACGACGGGGTCCTACTTACCGAACTCCCTCTGCCTAACCTGTATAAGGTCGAGCCGGTCGGGGATCAGCTTTTCTGCGCGGACAATACCCAGATCAGCGTCTCAAGCGTGAAGCAGCTGATTGCTGCTCAGGAGGAGAAGGACCGCCAGGAGGAGGCCGAACGCAAGGCCAAAGAGGAAGAAGAGCGCAAAGAGAAACAGGAGGAAGAATCCTCTGGGCAGTCATCGGAGGAGGACCTTGTTCCCGACCCGGAGAGCAGTTCTTTATCATCCGGAATGGGGGACAGCGATTCAGAAGAACTCTTTCAGGAGGCGGATGGGCAGGACGGTTCCTCCCAGTCCGGGACGGATCCCTCTCTTGAGAATCTCTCAGGGGAGAGCGGTCAGGAATGACGCCCTCTGAAAACAAAAAGGAGAACCTATGGAATGGATTGCAGCGATTGCGCTGGATTTTACGGCGGTGTGGATTGTCATTTACTGCGCGCACGCGGCGGCGAAAAAAGGCTTCCTGCGGACGGTCGTGCAGATGGCCGCCTATGTGGGAGTCCTTGCTTTCTCGTCACATCTGAGCGGGGAGGCGGCGCCGGTTATCTACGAACGGGTGGTCGAGCCGATGCTCTTCGAGAGCAGCCAGAGCCAGGACGACCGGCCGCGTGAGCTGAAAAATGCGGACCTGGTTTCGTTTCTGCCCGGTGGGATGCTGGCTATGGACGGCGGATGGCGTCCGCTGCTGCCTGCCCGCGGGCAGCATTCAGAAGAGCCGGAGTCCCTGAGCCTGGACGACCTGGAACAGCTTGGGGTTGATCTGGACAGCCTGAGCCTGGAGGATTTGAAAGGTCTTGGGATCGACCTGAAGGGTCTGGATCTGGACAGTTTGGACCGGCTCGGGATTGACACGGATACCCTCGACCCGGATCAGCTCGGTGCGTTCGGTCTCGAAAAGCTCCGGGAATTTGGGATTGATCCGGACAACCTCGGTCTGGACGACCTCAAGCGGCTTGCGCAGGAGCTGCCGGAGGAGCTTGAGCAGCTTCTTCCCGAGGGGATCGGTCCGGAGGAGATCGTTAAGGAGATTGCGGACAATACGCTGCGTCCGGTGCTGATCAAGGCGATCGGGACGGTCAGCTTTGTGGTGATCTTCGCGGCCCTCTCGATGCTCTCCAACCTCCTGCTCTCAATGCTGGGGGTCATCAACTCCCTGCCGGTGATCGGCTTTTTCAATTCCACGCTGGGTGCGGTGGTCGGGATTTTGCAGGGCGTGCTGATCGTCTGGGTGGTCGGCTTGCTGTTCAAGGGGCTTTTTTATTTCAGCCCCGACGGCTGGTGGATTTTTAACAGTGATGTGGTCGGCAGTACCTTCCTGTTCCGATACTTCATGGAACCGGGGCTGCTCCGCCAGCTTGGATAGAAAAGGCCCAAAATACAAAATCGGAAGTTTTACAGCGGTAATAGGGTGCTTTTTGCGGGAGAAAAAGCACCCTGAAAAAATTATTTTATGGCTGTTAATACGGTGTTCATAAGAAGCATATAAAATATAGTCTGGGGTTTGCCATCCCTATATTTGCCATGGATTGTTTAGGAAAGATGTGATAGAGACATGGATATGATGTGTACAAGATGCAAAAAACGATTTGCCGTGGTGTTCATGACCCGTTTGGACGGGGACAAGACGATCAACGAGGGGCTTTGCCTGAAATGTGCCAAAGAACTGGGGCTGAAGCCGGTCAGCGATCTGATGGAGAAGATGGGCATTTCGGATGATGACCTTGAAAATATGTCCGAACAGATGATGGACATTTTTGGCGGGGACGGTGATTCGGGCTTTGAGATGGGCGGTGCGCAGGCGCTGCCGTTTTTGCAGAATATCTTCGGTGGAAACAGCGCGGAAAATGCGATTGTTCCGCAGGAGCCGGAACGGCCGCAGGAACCGCCAATCCCTTTCCCCGAGCGGCCCCAGGGACGCCGGGAACGGCGGCAGAAGGGCGCGCCCGAGAAAAAGTTCAAGCATCTTGATGCCTACTGCGAAAACCTCTCCCGCAAGGCGGAACAGGGCAGGATGGACCATATTGTGGGACGGGACCGGGAAATCTACCGGGTGCTTCAGATTCTCAACCGCCGCACCAAGAACAACCCCTGTCTGATCGGTGAGCCGGGTGTGGGAAAAACGGCGATCGCGGAAGGCATTGCGCAGCGTCTGGCGAACGGGGATGTCCCGTTCCGGCTCGCGGAGAAAAAGCTCTACCTGCTCGATCTGACCGCTCTCGTCGCAGGAACCCAGTTCCGTGGACAGTTCGAGAGCCGTGTCAAGGGGCTGGTGCAGGATATCAAAGAGGCCGGCAACGTGATCCTTTTTATCGACGAGGTGCACAACCTTGTCGGTGCGGGGGATTCCGAAGGCTCAATGAACGCTGCCAACATCCTGAAACCGGCCCTTTCGCGCGGCGAAATTCAGGTGATCGGCGCGACCACCTTCAATGAGTACCGCAAACATATCGAGAAGGATGCGGCGCTCGAGAGAAGGTTCCAGCCGGTCACGGTGGAGGAACCTTCGATCGCCGACGCGATTGAGGTGATCCAGGGGATCAAAGGTTACTACGAGAAGCACCACAGGGTATCGGTCAGCGAAGAGATCGCCCGTCGGGCGGTCGTGCTCTCCGAACGGTATATCACCGACCGGTATCTGCCCGACAAGGCGATCGACCTTCTGGATGAAGCCTGCTCTTGCGCAGTGCTGCGCAACCAGGAGCTTGCCCGATATGATAAGATGACCAAGCGGCTGGAGGAGTTCAAGTCGCGGATTGAGAATCTCGAGGCACAGGTGGATGCACCCGATTATGAGGCGATCGCCAACCTGCGCGGGGAGATCCTCTCGATCGAGGGGGAACTCAAGGAACTGGAACCGGAGGTGTTGAACCGTCCGGTGACGCTTGACGATCTCGCGCGGGTCATCGAACTCTGGACCGGTATTCCGGCCTCCAAAATCCGGGAAACCGAGCTGAAAAGGGTCGCCAGCCTTGAGCCGGAGATGAAAAAGAAGATCATCGGCCAGGACGAAGCGGTTGGGTTGGTCGCGGCAGCGGTGCGCCGCAGCCGTGTGCAGATTTCTGCGCGGCGCAGGCCGGCATCGTTCATCTTTGTCGGGCCGACCGGTGTGGGCAAGACCGAGCTGGTCAAGGTGCTTGCAAAGGAACTGTTCGATACCACCGACCCGCTGATCCGGCTGGATATGTCCGAGTTTATGGAGAAACACAGCGTCTCGAGGATCGTAGGGTCGCCGCCGGGATATGTTGGCTACGATGAGGCCGGCCAGCTCACCGAAAAGGTGCGCCGCAAGCCATATTCGGTGGTACTGTTTGACGAGATCGAGAAGGCGCATCCGGATGTGCTCAACATCCTGCTTCAGATTCTTGATGAAGGCCGGATTACGGATGCACACGGCCGGGTGGTTTCGTTTGAGAATACTGTTCTGGTCATGACCTCCAATGCCGGCAGTGAACGTCGGGAAAATGCACTTGGCTTCAACCGGGAAGCGGGGCAGGTTGCCAAAGAGAAGGCGATGAAGGCGCTTTCCGACTTCCTGCGGCCGGAATTTCTCGCCCGTGTGGACGAGATCGTCGTATTCCGCCAGCTTTCAAAGGAGGACTACCAGCAGATTGCCGGGCTGATGCTGGAGGAGCTGAAAGAGCCGCTTGCGGAAAAGGGTATTCGTTTCGGCTGGGATGAGCAGGCGGTCTCCTACATTGCGCATCAGGCGTATGGCAAGAAGAGCGGTGCGCGTGACCTGCGCACCGTGATCCGCCGGGAGGTCGAGGATGTGATCAGCCTGCGGCTGGTGGAGGACCCGGATAACCCGCCTGCGCTGATGAAACTGACGGTTGAACAGGAAAAATTAAGCCTGCTTTGCAGTTAAGCAAAGCAGGCTTTTCGATATTCTTCAGAGATCATTCCTCAATATTGCGGATAGCTTCAGCGATCCCCTCGTTAAAAGTCGGGTGTGCGCGCATTGCGAACATCAGATGGCGTGCGGTCAGTCCGTTGGCGATGGCAGTGGCCAGTTCCCCAATCATATCAGTGGCGCGCGGGCAGATCATCTGCGCGCCGATCAGCATCCGGCTGTGTGCCTCAAATACCAGCTTGATAAAACCGCTCTCTTCCTTGGAGATGATCGCCTTCCCGTTGCCGGACATCGAATAGCGTCCACATTTGACCGAGATGCCATGTCTTTTGGCTTCTGCCTCCGAGATGCCGACCGAGGCGATTTCAGGATCAATATAGATGCAGCTCGGAACGATCGGCAGATCGACGAACGCACCGCTGGGAACCGTTGAAAGCAGCACCGAAGATGGCTTGCCTGCGAGTTTCTCCACCACGTGGATGCCCTGCGCGGAGGCAAGGTGGGCAAGCTGGATTCCTTCGATCACGTCCCCGACTGCATAAACGCCCCGGATGCTGGTCATGAAGTCGCCGTTGACTACAATTCGTCCGTTCCGTGTTTCGAGCGATACGTTTTCGCCGGTCAGGTCGTCGATATTCGCACGCCTGCCCACCGCCACCAGAATCCGGGTAGCCGGGAGCGTCTGTTCCACACCAGCCTGTGTGAAGCAGCAGGCTAATCCGCCCTCATTGGTGATCCGCTCGACCTGTGCGCCGGTGTAGACTTCGATCCCGCGGCTGCGCAGGAGGGATTCCAGGTTTTCGGAAAGCTCTTCATCCATCGGCGGAAGCAGCCGTTCAGCCTGTTCGATGACCGAAACCTGCGCGCCAAGCGCATTGAAAACGGTTGCAAATTCGATGCCAACCACACCGCCGCCGATGATGACAAACCGGTCGTAGTTCCAGACCGGCTCGGAAAGGACCTCCCGGCTGGTGACCACACCCGGCAGAAGGACACCCGGGATCGGAGGTATGGCCGGTCGGGCACCCGAGGCGATCAGGATATGCTGTGCGCCGTAGGTGGTTTCGGAGCCGTCCGCTGCGGCGACCCGTACCGATTTGGAACCGATCACCCGCGCGTGACCTTCTATGTAGGTAATCCCGTTTTCCTGAAACTTGTGCCGGATTCCCTCCCGGAACTGCCCGACCGCGTCGTCCTTATAGGAGAAGATTTTTTTCAGATCAAAACCGCCCTGTTCGAATTGCAGGCCAAACTGCCCGCAGTGGTTCATGATGCTATACAGGCGCGCTGCGTAGATGAGCGATTTGGTGGGGATGCAGCCGCGGTTGATGCAGGTCCCGCCCAGCTCGCGTTCTTCAATAACAGCGGTTTTCATGCCGAATTTTGCAGCGTGCTCGGCAGCCGCATAACCGCCCGGTCCGGCGCCGATGATGATGAGGTCAAACAGTTTATCCATTCCAGAACCCTCCCAGCGTCTTGTCGCAGAAATTTAAAACAGGGCAGGACCCTGCCCGCCACTTTTTGACGTTTGTTTCCAGATTGATTATATCTTATCAGTATAAAATTGTCAATCATAGACAAGGGGGCCACCCGCTGAGAAAGAAAATTTACAAAATGCACTTGTAATCTTTCCCATAAGAGGATATACTGGAAGAGAAAGAAAGGGGGTAACTCGATGGATTTATCTGTAATTGCTTCGGCGAGCACCAGCCTCCATATGGGGGATGCACTCCAGTCGGTTGCGGTCTCTATGATGAAAAAAACGATGGAATCGGTTGAGGTAAGCAGCGCCCAAATGATCCAAAGTTTGCAGCAGGCGGTTCCGGCATCCGTGTCTGGGCATCTGCTCGACACCTACGCGTAAGTCGAAAAATCCCCCGGATGGTTTCCCATCATCCGGGGGATTTTTATGCCAACGGCCTGTACATGAATTTAATGTAAAATATAAGAATTTTTAGCTGTTTTTCTCAATAAGCAATCAGGTCCCCTGAGCGCATGAATGCCTATTTCCCCTTCGCTGGCCGCTCTGTAAAGGTCCCCGATAAACTGTAAATTTACTCAATTCTAACTTCTATACCCTCGATTTCGACATAAACAGTTATCTCTGTGTCTGTTTTATTTTGCATAGATATACCAACTTTGAACCATGCCCCTTTTTCAGCGTCCATTTTTACTGGCATACCGGGCGTAAGATATTCTGCTTCATCATACGCGTTTTCTTCCTTAACTTCGATTGGCTTTAACACGACTTCGGTATCTTCCAATCCCTCGCCAGAAGAAATAGTAATCTTATTGCCGGTAGGGGATATTTCTTCGTCCGAATAAACGTACGTCTCTGTACTTCCGGCAGGAACAGTAATTCCAATCTTGTACGAATTGTTCTTTCCGCAACCTGTTAAACCCAGCACGAAAACGAATGCGAAAACCAACGTAGTTACCTTTTTCACACAACCACGCTCCTTTGTCAAATTTACGATTTGTCGGTTTGTTGCTACGTGTATCATAGCACATAAGGACGGTAAGCTCAAGCTGTAGACAATAGCGTCGGAAAGCGTATCAAGATATTTTTGGATATCTCGATGCGCTTGTTTCCGCCAGAATCATATGGCCGGGTGCTTGTACATAGATGAATTTTCCCAAAATTCACGATTTTCTATGTATTCTTCTTACCAAAAAATCTGAAAGGACTCGTTGACATTTCGGTGCAAATTTATTATGATAAATTCAATCGAGATAAGAACCCGTATTCATAATCAGAGGATGCCGGATGGGCGAGGGATTTTGCTGCCCTGCAAGGCGAAAAAATGCAGACAATACTTTGTGTATTGCAAGATTTTTCAACGCGGCGGGTCGGCAAAAGACCCGCTCAGACGGTGTCGAATGGTTGTGAATACGGGTTCTAACTATGGATTTGCCGCCGGACAAACGCCTTGTTCCATCCCGTTAGGCCGCAGAAGGGGTGAAATCAAGGCGTTTTATCTTTAAAAGAGGTGTTTTTGATGTTTCGCAAACTGCGACGAATCAGACAGGCACTTTCCACCAGTGACTGCGCTGCCATCCTGAAAAAGGGGACATCCGGGGTATTGACACTGTCTGGAGACGATGGCTATCCCTATGCAGTCCCACTCAGCTATGTATATGATGGTTCTGCCCTCTATTTCCATGGAGCAAAAGCTGGACACAAATTGGACGCGATCCGGCGGGATTGTCGCGCCTCGTTTTGTGTCATTGATCAGGATCAGATCATTCCGGAAAAATATACGACCTATTTTCGCAGTGTAATCGTATTTGGGCGGATGCGCATTCTAGAGGAAGGCACCGAGAAACGCGCTGCGATTGAAAAGCTCGCAGCGCGCTATTCCCCGGATGAAGACGAAGCCGCGCGGCAGTCAGAGATCGACCGGGAATACTCCAGATTGTGTATGATGGCACTTTCCATTGAGCACATGACCGGAAAGCAGGCAATCGAGTTGGTACGTGATCAGGGAGAAAAATAGAGAAACCCTCCTCAACGCCTCAGCCGTTTTTTCTGACTGAATAACCACGCTTTCTCGGTAAAAAGACACGGTATCTCTGTTGCTCTTTTAACAAAGCAGTGATTATACCCCCCTAGCAGTTATGGCGCTGCTCTCAATCGGTAGGGCAGATCGGAGGGCAGTTGCCTGGGCCATCGCGATAGCCGTCCCGGATCAGTTTTGATTTTCTGTCCACCAAATTTGGATTGCCCCTTCATGGTAGGCGGGCGGCACAGGCCCTGTACCTATTACAGCGTATTTCATCAATTCGAATGATTTTTCGGATCATAGGGATCACGCTCCTTTGCGGTTCCAGTTTTATCAAAAAAGTCAGACTCCAACAGAAAATTTCGGATCAAAATCTGGTCATTTCCAACAAAAGATGCTATACTATACTTATCGAAAATTCTTTGTGTGGGGTTGTCAGAGCCGGTATGTTTCAAAGCCAGCTCACCAGGCAGCCCACCATCATTCTGGATAACAGGAGGCGCGTTTTATGGAAAATAGGGTTATCACAATCGGACGGCAGTTCGGAAGCGGTGGACGGGAGATCGGTCAGCTTCTGTCAGAATCTCTGGGCATCCCGTTTTACGACCGCGACCTGATTGAGCTTGCGGTGGAAAAAAGCGGAATCGATCTTGAAACATTGGAAAAGCACGACGAAAAGCCGGTCAACCGGTGGTTCTACTCAATCCCCAGCCAGCCGAACCGGCTCACCGGTTACGGTATGCCGATCGCAGATACCTTGTTTGTAGCGCAGTCGGAAATTATCCGGGAGCTCGCGCAAAAAGAATCCTGCATCATCATCGGGCGGTGCGCGGACTATGTCCTGCGGGAACACCCCGACCTGATTTCGCTTTTCATCCATGCGCCGATGGAGGAGCGGATTAAGCGGATCATGCGCCGGTACAGCCTGGATGACCGGCAGGCGAAAGAGTTTATTCGGCGCACCGACAAGGAGCGCGCGAGCTACTACAACTACTACACCGAGAAAAAATGGAGCGGGATGGAATCCTATCATTTCTGCATCGACAGCAGTATCTTTGGAGTCAGCGGCACTGTGGAAAAGCTCCTCCGTTTGGCTGGCTGAGAAGCGAATTTCCATTTATGCTGTCAGGCGTTGACTTCCGCCTGCTCTCTTTGTCTGGACTGCAACGTTCTCAATGCCTGTGCGAACGATTCGATGTCTTGGAACTGCCGGTAGACCGACGCAAAACGGATGTAGGCCACTTCGTCAATCGTGCGCAGATGTTCCATCGCCAGCTCCCCGATCCTGCTGGAAGCAACCTCTTTATCCAGAGAATTTTGCAGTGACATTTCGATTTGGCGCACAGCCTCTTCCAGCACCGAGAGCGGTACTGGGCGTTTCTCGCAGGCACGCAGCATCCCCGCCAGAAGCTTGTTTCCATCAAACGGCTCCCGGGACTGATCCCGCTTGATGACGACCAGTGGTGTGCTTTCGACAACCTCGTAGGTTGTAAATCTGCGTTCACATTTCAGGCACTCCCTGCGGCGGCGGATGCGTTCCGACTCATCAATAGGCCGGGAATCAATTACCTTGCTCTCTGTATATCCACAAAACGGGCATCTCATTGTATAACACACCTCCCTGTATTGTCGGTCCTCTTCTATTCTGCGTTTTTAGGGGATAGCTGAAATGCTTCAAAAGACGGATTTGTTTCACATTCGATCATCTACAGGCATGCGTTATATCTCTGTGGATCATTGCCTGTTGCTTGAAAGCAGAATGGTTTTCAATTATATTGGTTATATCATAACATTTTTTACAACTAATTTCAAGAATTGTACCGCTGATTTATGATTTTCCATCATGAAAAAACGAGTAAAAGGCAGCCGCCTCTTACTCGTTTTTTGTGTTACATCCAGTGTATGCCTCTGCTTGAT
This sequence comes from Anaerotruncus sp. G3(2012), assembly GCF_000403395.2. Taxonomy (GTDB): domain Bacteria; phylum Bacillota; class Clostridia; order Oscillospirales; family Ruminococcaceae; genus Anaerotruncus. The sequence continues at coordinate 172,810 of NZ_KE159676.1, forward strand.
CGGGCTTCTCCGGAATTACGCCTTTCCCGCACAGCCGAGCACATCCTTGATCTTATGCGCGACCATCTCTTTGACCGCGGCGCGGGCCGGAGTCAGATACTGACGCGGGTCAAAATGGCTGGGGTTCTCCGCCATATATTTACGGATCGCAGCCGTCATCGCAACACGGACATCCGAATCAATGTTAATCTTGCAGACGGCCATAGCAGCCGCCTTGCGGAGCATTTCCTCGGGAATACCGATTGCGTCAGGCATCGCGCCGCCATACTGGTTGATCACCTTAACCAGGTCCTGCGGGACCGACGATGCGCCATGCAGAACGATCGGGAAGCCGGGCAGACGGCGGCTGACCTCCTCAAGGATATCGAACCGGAGCTGGGGGTTCTGGCCAGGCTTGAACTTATAGGCGCCGTGACTGGTGCCGATTGCGATTGCAAGGGAATCTACACCGGTTTTGGTGACAAATTCCTCAACCTCTGCCGGGTTGGTGAACTGTGCATCGTCCGCAGTGACGTTTACATCGTCTTCAATACCAGCCAGTTTTCCCAGCTCTGCTTCGACGACCACACCACGCTCGTGGGCATACTCGACCACCTTTTTGGTTTCAGCGATGTTGTCCGCAAAGCTGCGCGCAGAACCGTCGATCATTACCGAAGTAAAGCCGCCGTCAATACAGGATTTGCAGATCTCGAAATCCGCGCCATGGTCGAGATGAAGCGCGATCGGAAGGTCGGTATCCTGGACCGCTGCTTCCACCAGTTTCACCAGATAAGCATGTTTGGCATACTTGCGCGCGCCCGCCGATACCTGAAGGATCACCGGGGCTTTCAGCTCGGAGGCCGCTTCTGTGATTCCCTGCACAATCTCCATGTTGTTGACGTTGAATGCGCCGATCGCATACCCGCCATCATAGGCTTTTTTGAACATTTCCTTTGTTGTAACCAGTGGCATTGCAAACAACTCCCCTTTTTTCATTTTGGGTTTCCTGACTGATTTCCTCTACCGCGGCTGCAAGTACCTTTGGTGCCTGCGCGCCACAAAACAGCAAAACTGTTCTGCTTCTATCGCAAATGATTATAGCCAGCACACTTAAAAGCGAAGGTCTGTTTTTAAGCGGCGGACAACAGTCCACCAACACGACTGGGCGTACCGGATGACTATGAGAATTTGAAGCAAGGCTGCTTATGGCAGCCTCCTGCAGCGAGATTGCCGCAGGCTTGAAAAGAATCCTTCTGGTTCCTTTCAAGCACTTCAATTATAGCACCATTTCCGACGGATTTCAATAAGCGCATCCCCGAGGGAGCGTTTTTCTCCGGTTCCGGGCAGTGTTTAGTCGTCGTGGTCGATATCCAGGTCCAAAATATTCCCATTGGATGCATTGATCTCAAATTCATACTCAATCGGTCCGTTGCGCAGCTCGATCTCATAGACCGCAATCCCATCATCGTAATCAAGCTCACATTTCCGCACAGACGCGCCGGGCGCATTGGACAGCGCAATCTCCTTTGCCTGCTGCGGCGTAATCAGGCTGGAACCCCTCACCGGAGTGCTTCCGGATGAACGGTCTGCAATGTTCACCCGATTCTGCTCTGCCGGCTGGGTGACAGCGAGCGGCGTTTCGACAAACTTGATCTCCCGCTTGAGGACAGCTCCGGTCTGCGGGTGGACCTCATAAGTGCCATAAACCGTATCTGTTTTGAAGGTGACATCATATTCTTTCAGCCAGTCATCCTCATCCAGCACCGATGAGAGGATCTCCGCACCCTTGATCTCGCCTGTCACCGCCTTTTTGGCATCCTCCGCAGTGATGGTCGCTGTCTGGCTGCCCCATGCGCCCGAAAGTTCACTCTCAAAGTCGGTCACCTTTCCAGTCCATCTGCTCACTTCAATTTCATAAGTTTCCTTACGGCTCTCGCTATAAAATTTGAAATCATAGCTGTTATGGTCCAGCTCGGTGCGCAGCAGCATGCTATCCGATGGGATATAGCCTTTTGCCGTCCCTTTGGCCTGCGCTTCGGTCAGATCCGCCGCAAATGCGGAAACCGAAAATGCGCTGCCGAGAACCAATACGCTCGTACATGCCGTTATCAGCTGTCTGATTTTCACTTGCCATTCCTCCTAATATTTGGATCAAAATTACGTTTACTCCCATCATATCACAGCCCGATGCATGATATAATGGAAACAGGACGCAGAAGTGCACCACCAAACCAATGCTTTTCAAATGGCGGACTTATCTGCGCATCCCGTGGTTATTATATCATAATCACGAAGTGATTTGATATAATCGGCCATAGGGACGGGAGCGGGCTTTGCCTGCGTATCGTCCTGGCCATAATCCCGATATAATAGCTGCTTTACAGCTATTATATCATATTATATCATAAGAATATGAAAAAAATATGAAAATTTGAAAAAAACAGCCGTTTTATTGCGAATTCTCACACAGGCTCTCCGCCCTGCCAGGGAGCCTGCTGGGTGGAGCAGCCAAAACAGAAGCAGGCGTAGATATAATGCTATTTTTCTGGATATTTTCACAATAGACATCCGCTTTCAAGCGTGATATAATATACGACATATACATATATTTAAAAACTTTTTTCCTAATTTTATTTACTGTAAAATACATATAGAAAGCGTAATGGGTGAGATGTACAAAAGAAAATCTGTCTCGATTGCCAATAAAATGGTCGTGCCTGTCATACTGATTCTGCTTATCCAGTCCGCGCTGTTCCTGGCTGTGATGGTCCATGGAGGGCTGTTGGATCAGCTGCATCACAATGCAACAGAAATCCTGGATCAGCGGGTTGTCAACCGGAGAAACGATATGGAAAGGGAGATCCAGAACCGTTGGACCAATATCAACGACTCTGCCCGCGCCCTGCAAAATACATTCGAACTCTTTCTGAAAAACTCCGACCTCGGAGTTCAGGAAGTGATGCGGGATGAACGAATGACTACAGAGCTTCTGGAGCAGTTCTCCCCCGACCTGATCTATCTGATCCGCCGTCAAACGGTTTCAGGTGCTTTTTTGGTGCTCAACCGGGCGCCGGATGTCGGGGAAGCCTCGGATTTTTTCCGTCCGGGGCTTTATCTGCGCAACTTGCACCCTTTGCAGGAGGAAGCAGACAACTCGGATCTGTCCATTGAACGCGGCCCTTCCACGATCATGCACAGAACCGGGATCCCGGTCAGCCGCAGTTGGTACCCCACCTTCCGGTTTGGCAATTCGTCCACCATTTCCAATGACAACTATTTTAATAAGCCCTATTATGCGGCACTTCATTATCCCGAACTTTCCAATCAGGAGCTGGCCTACTGGAGCCCGCCTTTCCGGCTCTGCGGCGGCGACCTGGATGTGATCACCTATTCGATGCCTTTGCGCACCAAGGACAATCAGGTATTCGGCATCCTCGGGATCGAGCTTTCCTGCAATTATCTGCGCAGCCTGCTTCCTTACACCGAGCTGGGCCCGAGTGGAAACGGCGCCTATCTGCTTGCTATGAATCGGGAGGGCAGTATGGATTTTGACCATCTGCTTTCGAATGGGCCTTCTGCTTCGATGGTCCTTGAGGATGACAAATTTTTTCTCTCGCTCGATCCCTCCACCATTTCCAAAGACCCAGACCTGGTTTACAAGATTTTGAATCCGCATAACAATCTGGAGCTTTTTGCCTGTCTTCATTATCTAAACCTGTATGCTGAAACCTCCCCCTTCCAGGCCGAGCGATGGTATCTGATCGGGGTTATGGATGCTCAAAACCTGTTCAATTTTTCAAAGCTCATTACCCGAACCATTGTCATTGATGTGTTTATCACACTTCTGATCGGTGTGGGAGGCGTTCTCCTGATGGGCCGGATCGTGACCCACCCCATCACACAGCTGATCCACGAAGTGCGCAGCAGCAATCCGCATCTGCCGCTCCGGTTCAAGCGCATCCGGATCAATGAAATTGATGAGCTTGCCACCGCGGTCGAGTCTCTCAGCAGGGAGGTAGCCGAATCGGCTTCTCGGATGTCCTCCATCATTGAGATGACCAGTTCGAATATCGGCGCCTTTGAGCGGCGGCTTTCCGAAGGGATTGTCTATTACACAAGCCATCTGTTCGATCTGTTTGGCATCTCGGTAGGGAATGGGACAAGCGGCTACATGGAATTTGCCCAGTTTACCACGCTGATGCATTCCCTTCCACTTACCGTAGAGGAGCCTTCTTCCGACCGGGAAGTCGTTGTCCGGCGCAAGGATGAGGAAGGGGAGTTTCATTGGATCCGGATTAAACAGGGGCAGTCCCCCGGGCGGGTATTCGGCATCGCAGAGGACATCACACACGATGTTCTGGCCAGACAGAAGCTGGTGTATGAGCGTGACCATGACCCGATGACCGGGCTGCTCAACCGCCGGGCGTTTTATGTCTCTCTGAGCGCAATGTTTGAGCGTCCGCAGCTTTTGAAGGTTGGCGCAATGGTGATGTGCGACCTTGACAACCTGAAATATATCAATGACACCTATGGCCATGATTACGGAGACCAGTACATCCGCGAAATGGCGAATGCGCTGATGCAGCATGCCCCCTCGCCGCGTGTGCTTGCACGCCTTTCAGGGGATGAATTCTACTTCTTCTCCTATGGCGCTGAGGATCGGGAGACCCTTTTCCAGCAGATCTGCAAGATGAAGCAGGAGATTGACAGCATCCTGATGCCTCTGCCGGACAATCCGAACTTCCGCCTCCGCTCTTCGGCGGGCATCTCGTGGTTCCCGGACGATAGCCAGGCCTATGACCAGTTGATGCACTATGCAGACTTTTCGATGTATACCGCCAAGCACACCAGCAAGGGTGAGCTGCGGGAATTCAATATGCATGACTATATGCAGGAATCCTATCTGATCTACAACAACGAGGAACTGAACCGTTTGCTCGATGAAAACCTGCTTACCTACGATTTTCAGCCGATTGTCGACGCTGCCAGCGGGAAGGTTTTTGGCTATGAAGCGCTGATGCGCTCCCAGCTTCCAACCCTTCCAAGCACCGATGAAATCCTCTCCCTTGCGCGTGCCCAGTCCAAGCTCCATTTGATCGAACGCCGCACATGGCAGAATGCGCTGAAAGGCTTTTCGGAACTCCCCGAACGGGTGGATGACTGCTATCTTTTCATCAATTCCCTGCCCAACCAGATCCTTTCTCCGGAGATCGTGCGCGAGCTTGAGAAGTGCTATCCTGATCTGCTGCCTAGGATCGTGATCGAGCTGACCGAAAAAGAGCCTCAGAACGACCGGTATATGCGGGATAAATTGCAGCTTGCCCAAAAATGGGGCGCCAAGATTGCGCTGGACGGGTTCGGCGCTGGCTACAGCAATGACGACATGCTTTTGCAGATCGAACCGGACTTTATCAAGATCAATATGAAGCTGATCCGGGATATTGACATTGATACCAAGCACCACCAGTTTTTGGAGAGTATCCTCTCCTATACCAAAGAGCGCGGCATTCGCTCGATTGCAGAAGGGATCGAGACCAGCACAGAAATGGAGACTCTGATCCGGTCTGGGGTGGACTATCTTCAGGGGTTCTACATCGGACGCCCCGAGGCAGGCTCTTCTGAAATCGCACCATCCATCTGCGAAGAGATTCACTCGATCAACTGCCAGTCCCCGGAGCCCTAACAGGCGGAGGGGGATAGATGGTTCTCTGTCTTTCCATGTACAAAATGCTTGCAGCAAAAACATGTTTTTGCTGCAAGCATTCTTTTTCTATTTGTATGTTCCTAGGCAAAGCAAAGCGGTTAAAGTTTAAAAAAATTCCGAATACAAAAAGCGCGTAAACCAGCTAATAGAGAGGCCTTAGAACCTGTATTCATAATCAGAGGATGCCGGATGGGCGAGGGATTTTGCTGCCCTGCAAGGCGAAAAAACGCGGACAATACTTTGTGTATTGCAGGATTTTTCAACGCGGCAGGCCGGCAAAAGACCCGCTCAGGCGGTGTCGAATGGTTGTGAATACGGGTTCTTACAGAGGCTTATTCGTGTTTGATTGCCTCCAGGGCGGAAATTTTCATTGCGCGGTTTGCGGGCAGGATGCCAGAAACCAGCCCCACCATAGTGGCAAATGCGATAGCCGCCACAACCAGCCAGAGCGGGATCACCGAGACTGGCAGCGACGAACTGCCGCTGTCCATCATCATGCCGCCCATACCGCCCATTATCATGCCGCCGCCCATGCTGCCCATGCCGGAATCACCGGAAAAGGAAAAGTTGAAATAGTTCATCGCAAAGGAAACCCCATAGCTGATCGCAACTCCGACGCATCCCCCAACAAAGCCGATCACGCCCGCTTCCATGAGGAAAACAGTGCGGATGTTGCCGACCACGCAGCCAAGCACCTTCATGACGCCGATTTCTCGGGTACGCTCGTAGATCGACATAATCATGGTGTTGGTGATGCCGATAGCCGCAACCACCAGCGAGATGCCGCCCATCATCCCCAGGAAAAGCTGCTGTTTGCGTGCACTTTCCTGCATAGGCTTACGTACCGTCTCCATCGAGCGGGTATTGTAGCCCATTGCCTGAATCTGCATCTCCACCGGATCGACATCCTCCATCGTTTCCACCTTCACCGTCACATTGCTGTAGCCGGTGTCGTCCTTCTTGTTCACGACGATCTTGTTCGCCTTTATATATTCCTCTTCCAGACGTTTCAGATCGTTGATGTCCATGATAATTCCACGTGAGGTTTCGTAGCCCTTGTTCCAGTCCTCCTTGATCCGCGCCACCGGGCGCACCTCCCGTTGGATATGCACCGTATCATCATCCTTGCTGTCTTTTTCGTCCTGATCGGGCTGCTTGCTGGAGAGGTAAATTTCGTCTTTCATCACGTCCACAAACGGTTGGCGGAGCAGTTCTCCCTGCTCGTTGGTTTCCGGCCAGGTATACCGGTTGTACTTGCTTTTGGTGTCCTCAAAATCGAAGCCGGTGTATTCCCCCACCACGACATTGAGCGGTTTTTTCCGGTTTTCCTGCGGGCCTTCCGGGTATTCGCCCTCCAAAAGCTGGTAGCCCATCAGCGGCAGAGCTTCGGAATAGACACCGACAACGGTTGCCCAGCCCATCCGATAGCGGTCTTTTTTTCCCGAATAGAGGGTGGGCTGGAAATAGTTTGGATTATAAACCGGGGTCGCGATGATAACGCCGTCCATCGCCTGAATCTGCGCGACAGCCGCATCGTCAAGCACACTTTTTTCGCCGTTTTCATTGCGCCCATAGTTCATCACATTGATAATCGTCAGATCGCCCATTTCTGCAAGCATCGCCTCCTGCGAGAGGTTCATTCCAAGCCCGAGCGAGACCATCACCACGATTGCGCAGGTGCCCACCACCACGCCTATGATGGTGAGCAGGGTACGCATCTTGCGCCGGAACAGGTTGCCCAGGCACATCGAGATCATGTCAGAAATCTTCATCGCTGTCCTCCAGCAGTTTCAGTTCACGATGCCGCCGCATGGCTTTCGCTGCAAACGACAGCAGGATAATCGCTGTCACGCCGCCGGTGGTCCAGCCCCAGGCCGGTATTTTTTGATACCATGGCTCCGGAGGTGCCTCTCCAATGTCATCGGGATTCATTACGTCCAGGCCGGGGTCCGGCGCAGGCATCTCGAACGAGACCGCAGTCGTGGTGAACGGCGAACGCAGCTCGTTGACGTTCATATTTGCATCTTCATAGGAGATCACCACTTCGCCTGAAATGGTCCCGGCCTCGAGCGCGCCGATCAGAAAGTCGGCGGACTCTTCCTTGCCGCTCTCGACATTCCCGATGAACTGCCGCTGTCCCGGCTGCGAGAGGTTGCCGGTGATCTCGGCAGTCACGTTATAGACCGTCGATTTTCCCTTGTTGACAAAAGTCGCTTCGATGCTGGAATCCTCGCCGACATAAATTTCGGAAGGCATCTCCACCGGGTTGAGGGAAAACCGGTCGAGCTGGGAAACGGGGATACTGATGTCCTGTTCGGCGGAAAACTGCTTGCGTTCGTCATTGATGACCGATTCGTAGGTGAAGCTGACCTTGATCGGGTGGGAGATTGCATCGGCGTTGGGCTTCACCGAGAGGTTCACCGTCCGCTCGACCGAAGAACGCTTTGCAATCCGCTCGATGTAGAAGGTATTGGACGAACTGGTCAGCGTGAACGCCTCCGGCACACTCAGCTTCATCACCACGTTGTCCACATTGACCCGTTTGCTGGTGTTCATCAGCGTCATGGTCAGGGTGAAGTTGCCGGCCGCTGTCACGTTGCCGCCGCCGTAGTCGTATGTAGAGACGATGATATTCGGGGTTGGCGGCGGAATGTCCGGCTTGCTGGACGAACTGTCATGATCGTCGTCATCGTCAGGATAATTGTCATTGTCATCGGGTTCAGGCTCATAAATCTGGCATTGGGACAGCGTATGGACTAACCTCCGCTTGGTAATATCGGGATCATCATAGTCGATAATCAGTTGAAGATTGTTGTCTTTCCCACTGAAATATACATCTGAAAAAGTAATATCATAAGAAACTCCGCCGCCTTTCAACCCTGTACCGTTGCTAATAGATGCATTTGAAGTACGAAAAACATCGGTATTGATACTGACACTGGTTTTGTTTTTTACGGAGTTGAACTTAGAGGCAGAAATGCCATAATCGTGAATCGTTACAATAAGATTGGCATAGTTTCCCCGGGTAATACGAGAAATAATGTTATTTTCACTGTTGGTAAAAATTGCACTTTTAATTTCATAATTTTCTGATGCTGCTTCAGTTCGAATGGTTTGAGAGAAATCAAGTGAGATGGATGAACCGGAACCATCCGAAAATAGAAGAGAAAATTCAATTTTATCGGAAATTCCATTGTATAGGACATCCTCGACAGAGACTGTGCAAATAAGCACACCGTTTTGTTCTGTATGGGAGAGGAAACTAGGCTCAATTGGCTCATCAGGCACGAAATTTCTTCCTGAAAATTTTATAGTTTTCTGATAGCTTTCATACTGTTCCAAAGTGATACCGCTCAGAGAGAGCGCCAATTCTAATTTTCCCTTTTCTCCTATGCGGATCATGTTTTCAGTAAGGTCAATGCCATTGAGAAGTACAGCCGAGACATGCCCTTCGATTATTGGGGAATCGTTGTTATCGTCACTAATAGAATCTTCTTCCTCTCCTGCCGATGTATTATTCTCAGATTTAGGCGGATTTATTGTCAACGCGGAGTCCGACTTGTCCTTTTCCGGAATGGCCTGTTCGGGTATCAGCTCTTTCTTTTCTGTTTTTTTCTCCTCGCCCATAATGTTAATTGTCTGATCCTTCGGATTCCATACAGGAGGCTGTTCCTCTGGCTGCTCGGTTTCCTGCGGTTTCTCCTGCTCATCCTGTCCAGAAGTCTCCTGCTGATCTTCCTCGTCCGGAGCGGGGGCCGGCGTTTCAACTGATGGCCCGACCGCATAAGCGTGTGTACTCTGGAGCACCATCCCAAACGAGATACCCGCTGCCGAAAACAGCAGGAGAGTGGCGAGCAGCAGAGAAAATGTAGATTTGCAAAAACGGTTCATATGGTAATTTCTCCTTTGTTTTCGGCTTCATCAGAACAGATGTTGTCCTGTGCGGGGCCGGACGGTTCCGGCAGCGCAGGCGGCTCCCCTTCGGGCAGCTCGGGCAGAGGGGCAGCCTCGGGCCTGTCCTGCTCCGAAAGGCCGTCGTAAATCGGCTCGTGTATCAGGTCCGACCGGATTTCCCCGTCGATCAAGGTGATGACCCGATCTGCATAGTCGGCAATCTCCGCATCATGCGTGACAATAATCAAGGTCTGGTCGTAGCGCCGGGCGAACCGCACCATCATTTTCATCACGTCAATGGTGGTATGTGTGTCAAGGTTGCCGGTCGGCTCATCCGCGAATACAACCTTCGGATGGGACACGAATGCCCGCGCAATCCCGACCCGCTGCTGCTGTCCGCCGGACATCTGGGTCGGCTTATGATAGGCGCGCTTTTTCAGCCCGACTGCCGCCAGCATCTTTAAAGCGGCTTTGTTGCGTTTTTTGCGTCCAATCCCCTTAAAGATCATTGGCAGGGCAACATTTTCGAGTGCGGTCATGGTGGGCAGCAGGTTATAGGACTGGAATACAAAGCCCAGGAAATGCTGCCGGAAGATCGCAAGCTGGTTTTCGTTCAGCTTGGAAATGTTGGTCTTTCCGATATAGACCGCACCCCGCGTGGGTTTTTCCAGTCCGGCGAGCTGGTTGAGCAGGGTAGATTTGCCGGAGCCGGAGGTCCCGACAATGCAGACAATCTGCCCCTGTAAAATTTCCAGATTGATGTTTCCGAGCGCCACGACCTTCTCGTCCCCCACCTGGTAGACCTTCCGCAGGCCGCGCACGCTGATGATCGGTTTTTGCTCCAACCGTCAGCCCCCTTTCCCGGGTCCTCTCTGTAAGTCGAACGAACTCCAGCACGCTTGGCGCGGATTTCGAAACCAAAAGACGCACTTTGCCTATACGAGCAAAAGCCCTGTAAGATTAGTGTCGAAAAATGCCCTGTTTACTGCCTGCATCCACCGGGAATTTTTGTTGCAGACAACTCCACAGATATGATACAATGTATAAACCGAAAAATGTTTTGAAAAGGGACAAAATTCGAATCTTTTTTCAATATCCACGCGATTGTCCAGCCATTGGGAATGATGATACAAAATCTTGAGAATATGAGGATGGAACACAGATGCCGCAGAAAAACCAGATCGTAGAACTTATCATTTCGGACATGACCCACGAGGGAAGTGGGATCGGCCATCTGGATGGAATGGCAGTATTTGTACCGGGGTCGGCTGTCGGGGACCGGCTGCGGGTTCGGCTGGTAAAAGTCAACAAAACGCACTGCTATGGACGGATCGAACAGGTGGCCACCCCCTCGTCCGACCGGATCAAGCCTGACTGCCCGGTCAGCCAAAGGTGCGGCGGATGCGTGTTTCGGCATATCTCTTATGCTGCGGAACTGCGGTATAAACAGGCATTCGTCCAGTCAAACCTGCAAAGGATTGGCGGGATTTCGATTGACCTGGAACCGATCGAGGCATCCCCGCTGGAGTCCGGCTACCGCAACAAAGCGCAATATCCGGTTCGGATGCAGAAGGGCAGGCTGGCTGCTGGTTTTTTTGCGCCGCGCACCCATGAGGTCGTCGACTGTCACCACTGTAAACTCCAGCCGGCTTTTTTCGGGGGACTTTTGGAAGCAGTGCTCGGTTATCTGACCGAATTTCGAGTTCCGGTCTACGACGAAACCACAGGAAAAGGGCTGTTCCGGCATCTGTATCTGCGCTACGGGCAGCGGACAGAGGAAGTGATGGTTTGTCTCGTTGTCAACGGCCGCGCCCTTCCGGAGGAACAGACTCTGGTGCAAATTCTGTTAAAGGTCTGTCCGCAGGTGGTATCAGTGGTGCTTAACACCAACGACCGCAACACCAACGTGATTCTTGGCCCGTATACCCGAACCCTTTACGGAAAACCACAGATCAGCGACCTGCTTTGCGGGGTGCGTTTTGACCTCTCTCCGCACGCTTTTTATCAGGTCAATGCTCTGGGCGCGGAGCGGCTTTACCAGATCGCTGCCGAATATGCCGGTCTGACCGGTCGGGAGACTGTGCTGGATTTCTACTGCGGCGCCGGAACGATCGGGCTTTCGATGGCGCATCTCTGCCGGGAGGTGATCGGCGTTGAGATCGTCCCACAGGCGGTAGAAAATGCGCGTGAAAATGCCCGGAAAAATGAAATCGATAATGCTCGCTTCTTTTGTGCGGACGCATCGGATGCCGCACTTCGTCTCAATCAGGAGGGGATCAGGCCGGATGTCGTACTGCTTGACCCCCCGCGTAAAGGATGTGCACAGGATGTCCTGCACACAGTCGCAGAGATGTGCCCGGAGCGGATTGTCTATATCTCCTGTAACAGCGCAACCCTCTCCCGGGATCTGGCACTCCTTGAAACACTTGGCTATCAGACCGTCAGAGGCCGTCCTGTGGATTTGTTCCCACGCACCAACCACGTGGAGACTATTGTGTTGCTACAAAGAGAAAACTCGTAGAAATCCTGTGTTTCCAATACTTTGCCCGTCATGTGGTGTTTGACGCCGAGGGCGATAAACTCCGCAATAAGCGCATTGAGGACTATATCACCGTTTCAGTCGTCATTGATATGGAGTGTGGGAACACAAAAACTGAATAGCGTATGGACAGGCAAACGCCGCAGATTTTGAAAAAAGTCTGCGGCGTTTTTTCATGTCCAGACACCGAAAGGAGCGGAGAACCATGCCAGTATTCCGCGTGGAGAGGAACAAGGGGTACACGGTGATGTCCAACTACCACCTGCGGGACAAATCCCTGTCCCTGAAAGCCAAGGGCCTGCTGTCGCAGATACTTAGCCTCCCGGAAGATTGGGATTACACCCTGTCCGGCCTGTGCTATATCAACCGGGAGAGCAAGGACGCTATTCGTTCCGCCGTCAACGAATTGGAGCGGGCCGGGTACATCGAGCGCCACCAGACCACGGATGAAAGCGGCAAGTTCAGCAGCAACGAATACATCATCCACGAGCAGCCTGTTTCTTTGCCGCCGTCGTTGGATAAACCGTCGTCGGAAAACCCGACAACGGGAAAACCGACGTCGGAAAATCCAACGCAATTAAGAACCTGTATTCACAAGGAGAAAAGAACGTGGTAAAATAGAGATATGGAAGAAAAAGGACGGGAGTCGTACCCTAGCGACTTGACAGATGAGCAGTGGGAGGAGATCGCCCCACTATATGCCGAGATGCGCAACTGCACGTGGAGCAAGAGGGAATTGACGGATGCTGTGCTGTAT
>NZ_KE159676.1:186212-189491 GCF_000403395.2 Anaerotruncus sp. G3(2012)
CGATATTTCAGAGAAAATCAAGCCCCACCAATGGGAAAGACTCCCTTGGCGCTGGGTAGTTGAACGCACCCTCTCCTGGCTCAATCATTCCAGACGTCTCAGTAAAGATTATGAGATATCCGTCTCATCTGCTGAGACTATCGTCAAAATTTCTCATTTCCATACCTTGCTTAAACGCTTATGAATACAGCTTCTAAATAAAGATAGAGTAACTAAAGACCAAGCTATTACTGACCTATCAATTACCCATTCCTTTCCCTCCCTTTCGCCCCCTCCCGCTGGGGCTGTTGCGGCTTCGCCGCCGGAAAGGAACGGAACGGAAGCGGCCACACAGAGCGCCGTTGAGATTTATCGGGAGATCATCAAGGAGAATATCGAATACGACCACCTCCTGCACCACTCCAAGATCGACCCGGAGGAATTGGACGGCATCGTGGAATTGCTGGTGGAAACCGTCTGCACAGCCCGCAAGACAATCCGTGTCGCCGGGGACGACTACCCCGCCGAGCTGGTAAAGGCCAAGCTGCTGAAACTGAACAGCGGCCACATTGAGTTCGTCATGGACTGTATGCGGGAGAACACCACGAAAATCCGCAACATCAAGAAATACCTGCTGGCGGTGCTGTTCAACGCCCCCAGCACTATGGGAAGCTACTACACCGCCCTCGTCGCCCATGATATGGCGGAGGGCAAAATCTGACAAAGGAGGCCCCGACTATGAAACAGGGCGCATTGATCTTCGACGAGCGGACAGACCGCTACGACATCCGCTTTGACCTGGCCGACTACTACGGCGGTCTGCACTGTGGACAGTGCTTCGACGTGATGGTGGGCGGGCGCTGGAAACCCACCCGCATTGAGTACGCCGCCGACTGGTATCTGGTGGGCATCCGGGCCGACGATCTGAACGGTCTGCGGGTGCGTATCTGATGCAAATTTACCTGCGGCGGCTGGTAGTGCCGCCTTAGCTTTTATCCCTGACTTCTGGCAAAGGAGGTATGACGCTTGCAGGAGGAAGTCACTCAAAAGACCATCGCATTATCCATGAAAACCGGGAAGCTGACGGCCCAAGTGCTGCAAATGGCCCTGAAAAAGTTTTTGGAGGCCCAGAAGCACGGCCCCAAGCTCCATCAGGGCCAGCAGAGCCTAAAGCAGTTGAAGCAGCACGGGGCGGCGTTGTCCAACATTGAGATCACCGACGCCAATATCGCCGCTTTCAAGCCCTGCGCCAAGAAATACGGCGTGGACTTCACCTTGCGAAAGGACAAGACCACCCAGCCGCCCCACTACATCGTGATCTTCAAGAGCCGGGACGCGGACAATCTGGAACAGGCTTTCAAGGAGTTCACCGCCAAGAAGCTGTCGCGGGAGACCAAGCCCTCCATCCGCAAGACACTGTCCGTCCTACGGGAAGCGGCTGGCCGGAATGTTCAGCGGGCCAAGGAGAAGATCAGGGAAAGGGGGATGGAGCGGTGAAGCCGGATGTAAAGAAAATCATCATCACCAACCTGCCCTATCTGCTGTTCGTGTGGCTGTTCGGCAAGATGGGCGAGGCGTATCGGCTGGCGGCTGGGGCTGACCTCACCCAAAAGCTGCTCCACTTCATGGACAGCCTGGCGGCGGCGTTCGCCAACGGCCTGCCCAGCTTCCACCCCTTTGACCTGTGTATCGGCATAGCGGGCGCGGTGCTGGTGCGGCTGACGGTGTACCTGAAAGGCAAGAACGCCAAGAAATACCGCCACGGAGCGGAATATGGTTCGGCAAGATGGAGTGCATAATTTTAACTGTAATCACTACATACATTGACGCAGGAGGGAACGCAAATGAACGATTACAGTAAAATCACAGCCCTTTATTCCCGGCTTTCCGTAGGGGACGAGGACAGGGACGGCGGCGAGAGCAACAGCATACAGAACCAGAAGAAATTTCTGGAAAGCTATGCCAGACAGTTAAAATTAACCAATATCCGACACTACATTGACGATGACGAAAGCGGCAGGTTTTTTGACCGCTCCGCCTACTCCCGCATGATGGACGATGTGGAAAACGGCAAAATCGGCGTCTGTATTATGAAAGACTTAACCCGATGGGGGCGCGACTATCTCCAAGTGGGGAACGCTATGGAGATTTTCAGACGGAACAATGTGCGCTTTATCGCAGTCAACAACGGGATAGACAGCGAAAACCCCGACACATTGGAGTTTGCGCCGTTCATCAATATCATGTCGGAGTGGTACGCAAAGGACATCAGCAAGAAAGTGAAAACGGGCATTAAGACCAAAGGCATGAGCGGAAAGCCGATTGCCACCGAAGCCCCATACGGCTATGTCAAAGCCCCCGACAACAAGGATTTTTGGATAATTGACGAAGAAGCCGCGAAAGTTGTCCGCCTTATTTTCCGCCTGTTCCTTGACGGGAAGAACCGAAACCAAATCGCCGTATTTCTGAAAAACGAGCAAATCCCAACGCCCACTTTCTACATGAAAGACCGAGGGCGGGGAACGTGTAAAAACAAGACGCTCAACGAAGATAACCGCTACAAATGGAACAAAGCCACCTTAACCCATATCCTCACACGACAGGAGTATTGCGGCGACGTGGTGAACTTCAAAACGACCAAGCATTTCCGCGACAAGCGAAACCACTATGTAGACAGAAGCCAGTGGCACATTACGGAAAACGTGCATGAGCCGATTATTGACCGCGCCGATTTTGAAAACGTACAGCGAATTTTGGAAAACGCCCCCGTCAAACGCCCCAACGGGGACGGGGAAATCCACCCTTTGTCGGGCTTGCTTTTCTGTAAGGACTGCGGCGCGAAAATGCACATACGCATAGATTACAGGAACGGCGGCAAGCGGCACGTTGCCTATTGCAGTGAATACCACAAAGGAAAAGCCAAAAACCCGAAGTGCCATTCCCCGCACATCATGGACGCGAATTTACTCTTGCAGACCGTGGCGGACGTGTTGAAGAAAATCGCGGAATACTCCATCAGCAACAGGGCAGAGTTTGAAGCCTTAGTGAAAAAGAGCCTTGCCATGCAGCAGACCGACAAGACGAAGAAACAGCAGAAACGTATCCCCCAAATCACGACACGGCTTGAACAGATTGAAAAGGTACTGGATAAACTTTGATTTTGTCAATATGAGTTGACACAATTCACGCAAGGAATATAGGATCTAAGCAGCAGCCGCAGTGAGGGACAGATAGAAGCGCTCTCTCTTGACAGCGGGTGGAAGGCCGCCGTTGGCGGAGCAGATACGGCGGTTGTTCCAG
>NZ_KE159676.1:190746-196911 GCF_000403395.2 Anaerotruncus sp. G3(2012)
AGGCGCCCCTCCCGCACCGCTTTCAGCCAGGCGTGGATCGTCCCTTTCGGGATGCCCAGCTCCTTCGCCGCTTTGTCTCCGCCGATCTCTCTGGCCAGCTTTACGGCCTGTACCTTGTACTCTTTATCGTAGCTTCGAGCCATTGCCTTTCCTCCTTCTTCTTCTCTTTTTTCTACTCCCTTGAGGAAAAGGTGTCAACTTTTTTTATACCATATCACTTTATGAGGACAACGCTTTAGGCACTATCCCGCAAGACCGCTATGAGCAGATGTCGCGGAAGTATTCGGAAGAATACTACACACTGAAAGCGGAACTTGAAGAAATCCAAAGTCAGTTATCCGCTTTTGAGAACGCGGGCGGACGGGCGCAGAGGTTTGTGAAACTGACAGAACGCTACGCCGACTTTACCGAACTTACCCCCGCCATTCTCAACGAGTTTATCAGCAAAATCGAAGTGCATGAGCGTGACCGGAAAAGGGCAAAAAACGCCATTCAGCATATCGGGATATACTTCAATTATATCGGCAAATTTGAAAACGAAGTGACACAGCTTGCCGAGCCGACAGAACAGGAAATCCGACAAATGCGGGAAGAAATCGAAGAAGCCCAAAAGGAAAAGAGCCGCGCCTATCACAGAGAATATTCCAGAGCCTACCGCGCCAGAAACCTTGAAAAGCAACGGGAGTATGACCGTATCAAGGCGCGGGAATATCGGGCGAGGAAAAAGGCGCAAGCCGCCGCACAGTAAAACAGAATAACCGACAGCAGAAAGGGATTTTCCAATTACGGGAAATCCCTTTTCGCGTCCAGAGAAAGGAGTTGACCGAATGACGGAAACGAGAGGAACGCCTACCCCGCCGCCCAGAAAGCCAGACGGCATTATCACGACACAGAGGAACGGGCAGACCATTGTTGCGGAACTGTTTTTCAACCACAGCGGCACAGAAACATTCCGCGACAAGCTGTTGAAAATGATACTTGCCGACAGGCAGGAATAAAACGGGAAACCGATTTTCTGTAAAAATCCATTCCATTCCTATCCTATCCATTCCACACCAAAAAACGAAAGGAGTATTTCAGATATGCCAAAGACCAAACTGGAAAAAATCGCGGGGATTGAGGAAGAAATCCGACAGCTTGAAAACAGGCGCAGACAGCTTGTGCAGGAGCAAAAGGCACAGGAGCGCAAGGACAGGACGAAACGCCTCTGCCGCCGCATGGGGCTTTTTGAAAGCCTTATCCCCGACAGCATACCATTGACCGAGGAACAATTCAAGACTTTCCTTGAAAAGACCGTAGCCGCCGAGCATGGACGCAGACTGTTGGACGAAATGACCGCCCAGAACGCCGCCAGAGCCGCCGCAGAGGGCGCGGAAACAGCGGCACAGGGAAACACCCGCCCCGCCGCCAAAACCGCCCACACGCCGCAGGAGAGCCGCGGGGACGGGGACGCAGACGGGGGCGCGGCGCAAGGGTAACGGGCTTTTGCCCATACCCTTGCTTTTAGCAAGGGCGCACTTATATACCACATGAATGTGGTATCGTGCGCTCTGCCGAGGGCGTTTTGTGCCTGTCGGCACAAAAGGAAACGGCGGGGATTACCCGCAGAAAGGAGCGCGGCACATGGCGATTTACCATTGCAGTATCAAAATCATATCACGCGGCAAGGGCAAATCCGCCGTTGCCGCCGCCGCTTATCGGGCGGGGGAGAAAATCACGAATGACTTTGACGGGGAAACCCACGACTACACCCGCAAGGGCGGCGTAGTCCATACCGAGATTTTACTGCCCGACCACGCCCCCGCCGCTTTCTCTGACAGGGCGGTTTTGTGGAACGAAGTGGAGAAAATCGAGAAAGCGAAAAACGCACAGCTTGCGCGGGAAATCGAACTTGCCTTACCCGCAGAACTGACGAGGGAACAGAACATTTCCCTTGTGCGGGAGTATGTTAAAAAGCATTTTGTGGCGGCGGGAATGTGCGCCGACATTTGCGTACACGACACAGGCGGCGGCAACCCACACGCCCATGTTATGCTGACCATGCGCCCCTTTGAGCTTAGCGGCGAGTGGGGCGCGAAGCAGAAAAAGGAGTACATTCTTGACAAGGACGGGAACAAAATCTATGACCGAAAGAAGCGGCAGTACAAATGCAAATCCGTACCCGCCACCGACTGGAACGACCAGAGCAAAGCCGAAGAATGGCGGGCGGCATGGGCGCAAATCTGCAATCAGCATTTAGAGCAGAACGGACACGCGGAGCGTATCGACCACCGTTCCTATGAGCGGCAGGGAATAGACCAAATCCCCACCGTCCATTTAGGCGTTGCCGCTTCCGCTATGGAGAAGCGCGGCATACGCACCGAGCGCGGCGACCTTAACCGAGAAATCGAAGTGACAAACCAGAAATTGCGGCAGTTAAAGGCGCGTATCTCAAAATTGCAGAATTGGCTAAAAGAGGAACAGGCGAACACCGAGCCGCCCACCCTTGCCGACTACATTCAGAGCATTTTGTCACGCAAGGCACAGGCGGGGAAATCGGGATATTCCCAATCGCTGTATAACCTCAAGGACGCGGCGAAAATGCTGAATTTCCTGCAACAAAACCAGATACAGGATATGGCGGGGCTTGATGAAAAATTCAAGTCCATGATAGGGGAACAACTGGATATTCAAGGCAAGCTGAAACCCGTTGAAAGGCGGCTTGCTACTTTGAAAAAGCACATCGAGCAATCGGACATTTATTTCAAGTACAAGGGGAAAAAGAAGCTGACCGAAGCCGAGCAAATCTTATTTACGGCGGCGCGGGATTATCTGAAAGGCGTGATGAACGGCAAGACTGCCATTCCGACAAAGGCATGGAAAGAGGAATATGCCAAACTGACCGCCGAGCGGAAAACACTCAATCAGCGGTATCTTGTACTCAAAGGGGAAGTGAAAGAAGCCGAGCAGATACGAAAGAGCGTTTACAGTATCTTGCGGCAGGAACAGCGGGAACACGCACAGCGCAGAACGCAGGATATGGAACGGTAACAGACAGGGCGGCGGGGATAGTCAATGCCGTCCTCGCTACCCTGTTTAAGTTTTTTACTATTTAATTTTTTCTTGACATTCGCTACACTCTCTGTCGTGAATGGAAATAATACCACCACATTTAGGGCAAGTAAATTTTTCTTTCTGCCATTCCATGAAAGGCTCTAACCCATGTGCTTGAACAAAATGACTATTTTCTATCAGACTTGCTTGATACCGTTTATTATAGCTTTTTTCAAGATTTTTAATCAGCGTGCATGGATATTCGTCACAGTCAAAACAGTAGGACAAAGATTTTTCTTTGATACAGTCTTTTATTTTACATTTGCGACAATGCTCCGGTTTTCCTTTGTCGCTGTTCAAACAACCGGCACAAGGTTTTTTGTGGTAACAATGCTTATAACAGACCTTACAATTCATTCCGCATGGAGCAAACATACTTACATCAATTTTTTCTTTTGGCATTTTCATAACTGTTTGCACCTTTCTTCAACTACCGATTTATCCAGTTTTACAAACTCCGATTTGTCGGTATGTACTGGGGAAATTATACCACAGCCAATAAGGAAAAGCAATCTGCATTTCCCGTCCGTTCCGCCTATCCAGACCGTCAAGGGGCGGGTAGTATTTTTTCGCAAAGAGCGCGAAAAAATCTCCACCCTTAAACCCTTGACTGTCTGGATTTTTACCGTTGCCATTTCGCCGCCGAAAACGGGGAACAGGATAAAAAAATCCTGCCCCCGTTTTCGTCCGCTCCATTCTAACGGCAAAACCGTCTGCACTACTTCGGCGGCTATCGGTAGGTTTTGCGGTGGCTCTGCCCCCGCGCCCCCGACCTCTTCCAAAGAACAGAATAGAGTGTTACGCAATAGGGCGCGAAAAGGCTTGATTTTCAAGGCGTTGCAGGAGCGAAAACTGGACGGGGTAAGGTTTTATACTACCCACCCCCGAAAACGGCTTCTAAACGTCCACAGGAGTGGTGTGCGTCCTTTTTTCCTGCCCGTTCCCCGCCGCTCTGAAAAAATTTGCGTCAATAACTCAAAAAAGCACTTGACAAAACGCTTCATGGGGCGGAGCAAAGGACATCGCCCCCTATATCGACCCCGTATTTGAAAACAACATCCTGCTCACGCAGACCGAACGGCTGACGATGAACGGCAGACCCAAAGACCCCAAGACCGCCCGGAACAAAAATGTGCTGGTGATTGGCGGTTCCGGCAGCGGCAAAACGAGATTTTTTGTTAAGCCCAACCTCATGCAAATGCACAGCAGCTATTGCATTACTGACCCAAAAGGCAGCCTCTTGATCGAGGTAGGACAGCTTTTAAGGCGAGGCGGATATAGGATAAAAGTGCTGAATACCATCAATTTTTCCAAGTCCATGCGCTATAATCCGTTCGCCTACCTGCACAGCGAAAAGGACATTTTAAAGCTGGTAAATACCATCATCGCCAACACCAAGGGCGACGGCGAAAAATCCACCGAGGATTTTTGGGTGAAGTCCGAACGACTATTTTATACCGCCCTAATCGGCTACATCTGGTACGAGGCCCCGGAGAACGAAAAGAATTTCACGACGTTGCTTGAAATGATTAACGCTTCCGAGGCCAGAGAGGACGACGCTGAATTTCAAAGCCCTGTGGATGAAATGTTCGCCCGGCTTGCGGAAAAGGAGCCGGAGCATTTCGCCGTCCGGCAGTATCAAAAATTTTTGCTTTCCGCTGGCAAAACACGGAGCTCTATCCTTATTTCCTGCGGGGCGAGGTTAGCGCCCTTTGACATCCGGGAAGTCCGTGAGCTGATGGAAACCGACGAAATGGAGCTGGACACCCTGGGCGACCGCAAAACGGCGCTGTTCCTGATAATGAGCGACACGGACACGACCTTTAATTTCATTCTGGCGATGCTGCAAAGCCAGCTTATCAATCTGCTGTGCGACCGGGCCGACGACGTGTATGGTGGGAGGCTTCCCGTCCATGTGCGGCTGATACTGGACGAGTTCGCCAACATCGGGCAGATACCCAACTTTGACAAGCTGATCGCCACCATCCGAAGCCGGGAAATCTCGGCTTCTATTATTTTGCAAAGTCAATCGCAGTTAAAATCCATCTACAAGGACGCCGCCGACATCATCAGCGACAACTGCGACTGTACTTTATTTTTGAGTGGGCGGGGGAAGAACGCCAAGGAAATCTCCGACGCGCTGGGCCGGGAAACCATTGACAGCTACAACACGTCGGAGAACCGGGGCAGCCAGACCTCCCACGGACTGAATTATCAAAAATTGGGAAAGGATATGCCATACTTGTTCGTGAAGAGTTCAGTTGCCTAATAAATTCACATGAACAGGGACACGAACAACTGGATTCTGGAAAACTGAATACAGGAGGTCACGAATGAAAGAACTGCCAGAAAGAATCCATGACGATACCAACGGTCTTGACTACGTTCTTGTGGGTGATTATTACATTCCCGCCCTGCGGCTGACGAAGGAATCCCGCCCTATCGGGCATTGGGGGCGCAGGCGTAAAGCCTATCTGGAAGAAGCCCGCCCCGCCCTTTATTGCAGCCTGCTGTTATCCGGGAAACTCTGGACGCACCTTGCCGATGTGGACGGGCAGGCACAGGAACGGCTTGACCTTATCATGGAGCAGATGAAAGCCGCCGAGGGCGTGACGGAGAAATTGAAAGCGGATGACCAGCTTGAATGGGTGCGCCGCTGCAATTCTATCCGTAACCGGGCAGAAGAAATTATTTATACGGAACTGGTCTATGTATAATGCGGCTGGCTCCTGTCTGGAAAAAGCGGCTCTAAAGCCGGAAAATTGAACATGGGACACACGATACAGTAAAGAGGACTGCTAACCGGATTTTACGGGAATGGCAGCCCTTTTTGCGTCATTCTTTCGTCTTTTTCTTCCCAAACAGGGACAGCAGCTTTGATTTTCCACGCTGGCTGGAAGCTGCGGGGAGCAGAGGGGATTTTTTAAACACACGGGCAAGGGTGGCACGTTCCTCTTCTGGGAGGCTCATATAATCAATGATATGGTATAAAAAAAGTTGACACCTTTTCCTCAAGGGAGTAGAAAAAAGAGAAGAAGAAGGAGGAAAGGCAATGGCTCGAAGCTACGATAA
>NZ_KE159676.1:200336-201128 GCF_000403395.2 Anaerotruncus sp. G3(2012)
AGAGAGAGCGCTTCTATCTGTCCCTCACTGCGGCTGCTGCTTAGATCCTATATTCCTTGCGTGAATTGTGTCAACTCATATTGACAAAATCATCAATGCCGAACACCCGGCAGATAGTAAACGCCCGTTTTTCGTCCGCCGTGCCTTTGTGCATGAGGGCGTCCAGCAGTATCACCGGGATGTTCCGGGCAAAGTCCGCTGCTGGGGTTTCCAGTTCGGCGGTGGTCTTGTCGGATTCGTGCCGGGTGCGGAGGTCTTTTACAATCCGGTCAAGGTCATCATGGATGACGTGGCTGAAAAACAGTTCCTCGCTGACCTGCCCCAGTTCCAGCGTGCGCATATAGAGGTCATTTTCCGGGGGCTGCCGCTGTTCCATGACAGACTGCCTTGCCTGTTCCAGAACTAAGTTCATGTCACGGATGCGCATATCCGCAATCCGGTCAATGCAGACTTCCATATCCGTCAGCAGGCGCAAAAATCCCGGATGGCAGACAAACTCACAGAGAAGCCGGTTGTTGAGTGCGCCGCTTTTTAACAAATCAACTGTGGAATCATTCAAGTGCAGCTCATGCAGGGCGGTGTTCGGGTGGTTCTTATTTTCGGTCAGCCCCATGAGGTAATCCATGGAAAGACCGTAGTATTCCGCCAGCTTTGCAAGGTTGAACGGGCTTATATCCGTGCATTTGTCGGATTCATATTTTCCCAGCGTGGCTCTTGCTATGTGATATGGTATAAAAAAAGTTGACACCTTTTCCTCAAGGGAGTAGAAAAAAGAGAAGAAGAAGGAGGAAA
>NZ_KE159676.1:203538-215019 GCF_000403395.2 Anaerotruncus sp. G3(2012)
TCAAGAGAGAGCGCTTCTATCTGTCCCTCACTGCGGCTGCTGCTTAGATCCTATATTCCTTGCGTGAATTGTGTCAACTCATATTGACAAAATCAATGCCTGTTGCCTTTTCCAGTTCCGCAAGGGTCATGCGGCGGCTGGTTCTCTCGTCTTTTAATTTCTCCTGAAGCGTCAGTTTTATATACATTGCGCCCCTCCTCTCAAAACAGGGTTCATGACCATTATAGCACAGGGCATTTCCGAAAGCGTGGAAATTTTGGTTTTTCGGGAATTTTTCCAGCCTTTCGGACATACGGGGGAAGCCGGTTTATTTTGATAAGATTTCAGTGTCACAGGACATTGAAAACAGAATGACCGGCTGCAAGTGATACCGTTCCCGGAGAAGTAGTGCCATGACAGGAGCATACCAAAGGAACGGAAAACGCTGGGGTGATTCCGGGCAGGAACGGATTGCAGGCAAAACGGCAGGGAAACAAACTATCAATTATGGAGGATGGAACATGAAGTTAAGCATTGAGGAAAAGAAGATTTTATATGCCTTCGGGTGCGGGAGCCATGAGAACACCGTCCGCAGGCTGAAATGGGTCACTGCCCTGACGGTGGATGAAAAAGTGAAACGCCGGGTGCTGTGCCTGGCAAGGAAGCTGGATGACGGCGGAGCCGGGGAATGGTATCCCTGTTTTTACCGCCATCTCCGTTTGGAAATGGAAGGATATTTTGAAGCAAAGAAGCATATCCGCATGGTTGAAAAAAGCACAGACTGGGAGGGATTTTATGGGAAAGCCGTCTAAGTATGAAAAGGAAACGATTGTCAACTTCAACGAGGGTGAGAAGGAAGCCAGTATTTACACATTCAATGCGGACTTGAAGCGGCGGCTGGCGGAGTTCAGCAAAAAATATCCGCTCCTGTGCCGTTTGGAGAAGTCCACGCCGGAAGGGAGCGTGACCTATGTTCTGGATAAGTCCCGGCTGTCTATCCGGCTGGTTCCGCCTTACAGTGAGGAACGGCGGGCGGCGGCGAGGGCATATGCCAAAGAACACGGCTTCAAGTCCATGCCGAGCGGGAAGGATATTGCCTGATTTGGGGGCGTTTTACGGTCAAAACAACGGGTGCGGAGCCGGTATTTTCCCCGTGGTTCACGGTAGAGGTATCAGACATCAGGGAAGCCCCGGACGGCGGAAATGCCTGTTTTGGGCGTGTTTTTCCGGCTGTCATGGGGCATGGCTGCGGTATCTGTAGGAAATCAGAACGAGCGCGGCGCGTTCTGATTTTCTGATACGGAAAAAGGGAGCCGTCTTTGACGTGGGCGGGCGCAGCGCACTCACGTTGGCGGCAACCTTTTATGCGGGGTACAGGGGCGCAGCAGCCCTGTTGGGGTCAAGGGGCAACGCCCATTGGCGGGTTAAGGGCGGCAGTCCTTATCGGGTCAAGGGTGAAACGCCTTGCCCAGCTAGAGTTGGCGCTTGCGCCAATTCATACTGGGTATTACCTGACGCAAGCCCCGCAGGTTCGGCAGCTTCGCAGCCCTCCCGCCAGCCCGGGAATCGGTAAAAAGGAAAGGGGGATTTTGGATTGAAACTGACACGGCACAACGGACGCTCCGGCAAAAACGGCACGTACAACCCACGCCACAATGACCGCCGCTTTGACGTGGAAAACAGCGGTCATATTGATTCGGAGCGGGCAAAGAAAAATGTATACTGGGACTGCTACCGGGGCTATACCACCGCCGGGAGCCGGGAGGATTCTTCCCAGCCGGATTTCAGCTTTGAGCAGATAGAACTGGCTTATTACACCGAGAATTATTCGGATTTCATTGAAGCCCAGAACGCAAGGAACGAGAAGAACCGGCACACGGAACGCAACCGCACGGTGAGGGATTTGTTAAAGAACAATAAGACCTGCCCGGAGGAAAGCATTTACCAGATTGGGACGGTGGAGGAATCCGTCCCGCCGGAAACCTTGTTCCAGATTGTGAATGAGTTTTATGCAGAGTTTGACCGGCGTTTTGGTTCCCACGTGCATCTTCTGGACTGGGCGCTCCATCTGGACGAGGGGACACCGCATATCCATGAGCGCCATGTATTCGATTGCAAAAACCGGTATGGGGAGTTATGCCCCCAGCAGGAAAAGGCGTTGGAAGAACTGGGAGTGCCGCTCCCTGAACCGGATAAGAAAAAGGGAAGGAACAACAACCGCAAGCAGACTTTTGATGCGGAGTGCCGGAAGATGCTTTTCCGTATCTGCGCCGCACATAACCTTCACTTGCAGGCAGAGCCGTCCTACGGCGGGCGGGATTATCTGGAAAAGCAGGACTTCATCATTGAAAAACAGAAGAAAATACTCTCCGCACAGGGGGAAGCCTTGACGAAAAACACCGTAGCCATAGCGGAGCAGGAAAAGAAGTTTGATAAAGCCGCAAAAGCCGTTTCAGAAAAAGAAAAGGAACTGGAAAAGCAGGAGGGGCTGATTGCGGAAAAAGGGCGGGAACTTTCGGAAAAGCGGGCGGCACTTGCCACTGTCACCATGAAGATTGCGGACATGGAATCGCTGGTGGAGGAAGTGGCGGACACGGCTTATGAGAAAGCCTGCGAAGTTGTGGCGGATACCGTCCGGGCGGAAACGCAGAAGGAGGACATCCGGGCGGTGGAGGATTACAAAAAGTGGCTGGCTTCGCCGGAACGGAAAGCCCCGCAGGAGAAAAGAGATTTCGCCGTGAAGTGCCTGTGTACGGTTCAGGAGCAGATTAAAAATGCGGCGCAGAAAGTGTTAAGGAAAGTCCAGTCTGCGCTCCAAAAGCCGGAGGTGAGCCGTGCAAACAAGGAGCAGATTAAAGAGAAGGCAAGGGAATCCATGAAGGACAGGCTCGCAAGGGGGAAAATAGAAGCTGACCGGGTGAACCGGGAGCGCATGGAGCGCAGGAACGTAAGGGTAGCAACAAAAAAAGATATGGAGATTTGAAGCATTTGCTTTCCGCTGTGGAAATGGCAGATGCTTTTTTATTTCCGGGAAGGGACAGTATGAATGTATTTGAAGCAGTAAAGGAAAATGTAACAACAAGACAGGCAGCAGAAATGTACGGCATCCGGGTGAACCGGAACGGCATGGCGTGCTGCCCTTTCCATGATGACAGGAATCCCAGCTTGAAGGTGGATAAGCGGTTCCATTGCTTCGGCTGCCAGGCGGACGGGGACGTGATTGACTTTGTGGCAAGGCTTTATGGGCTGCCCGGTCTGGAAGCGGCGAAAAAGCTGGCTGCGGATTTTGGCATTTCTTATGACAGCCGGGGGCGGGCTTCACCAAAACCAGCCAGACGGAGTTTGTCGGCAGAACTCCGGTTCTTACAGGCGGAGAAAAAGTGTTTCCGGGTGCTTAGTGATTATCTCCGCTTGTTGGTGCGTTGGGAAACGGCATATGCGCCGAAATCACCGGGGGACGGGTGGAACCCGCTGTTTGTGGAAGCCATGCAGAAACGGGAGTATGTGGGTTATCTTTTAGACACGCTGCTGACCGGGACAAAGGAGGAAAAAGCCGCCGTTATCAAGGGGCATGGGAAGGAGGTGGAGCGGATTGAGCGGAGGGTATCAGAGTTTGCCGGCGGCGGAAAGACAAGCCGGGGAAACCGCAGCAGACAGCCGGAACGGTGAAAAGACAGTTGCCGAAGTCCGGCAGATGTTGGAAACCACGCAAAAAGGGCAGACCGCCAACACGCCGGGGAATTACAAGGCGGTATTTTTATATGACCC
This sequence comes from Anaerotruncus sp. G3(2012), assembly GCF_000403395.2. Taxonomy (GTDB): domain Bacteria; phylum Bacillota; class Clostridia; order Oscillospirales; family Ruminococcaceae; genus Anaerotruncus. The sequence continues at coordinate 207,286 of NZ_KE159676.1, forward strand.
GCTGCTTAGCGGGGCGTTCAGCAATAACCTCCTGACTGACCGGATTGACATTGTAAAGCACCTTGGCTGGTATCGGGACGGGAGCCGCCTGACGGACGTGGATATTCAATATCTGGTTCTATACTTGGAGGAACACTACGGGCTGACCTCGGAAAAGCGGATTGAGGGGGCTATCAAGGTCGCCGCCAATGAATACCGGTATCACCCTGTCCGTGATTATTTAAACAGCCTGCAATGGGATGGGACGGAGCGGGTGCGCTATGCCCTGCGCCATTTCCTCGGTGCGGAGGTAAATAATTACAATTATGAAGTCCTCCTGCTGTTCATGCTGGGGGCAGTGACACGGGTATTCAAGCCGGGGACAAAGTTTGAGGTCATGCTCTGTCTGGTGGGCGGTCAGGGAGCCGGGAAGTCCACTTTCTTCCGGTTCCTTGCTGTCCGTGATGAGTGGTTTTCCGATGACCTGCGGAAGTTAGACGATGATAACATATACCGGAAGCTGCAAGGGCATTGGATTATTGAAATGTCGGAAATGATTGCCACGGCGAACGCAAAGAGCATTGAGGATATTAAGTCCTTTTTGAGCCGCCAGAAGGAAACCTACAAAGCCCCTTATGAAGTCCACCCAAAAGACCATAAGCGGCAGTGCGTGTTTGCCGGAACTTCCAACACGCTGGACTTCCTGCCCCTTGACCGCACTGGGAACCGGCGTTTTTTACCGGTGCAGGTGCAGGCGGAAGCGGCGGAGGTTCATATTCTGGAAGATGAAGCCGCTTCCAGAGCCTATATCGGGCAGATGTGGGCGGAGGTCATGGAGGTTTACCGGAAAGGTGATGTAAAGCTGAAATTAAGCCCGGCAATGGAGCGGTATCTGAAAGAGCACCAGCGGTCATTTATGCCGGAGGACACCCTCGCCACCCGGATTCTGAACTTCTTGGACGGGTACGGCGGGAAGATGGTCTGCTCCCTGCAAATCTACCATGAAGGGCTGGGGCACCCGGCTTATGAGGAACCAAAACAGTATGATATTCGTGATATTAATTCCATCATGAAGAACTATGCGGCGGGCTGGAAAGCCTTTGAGAATCCCCGGCATTTTCCCTCGCCCTATAACCGGCAGAAGGGTTGGGAACGGGTGGCACCGCCTGACAACGGAGGGCATGGAAAATCAGGTTTCCAGCCTTTGCCCGAAGGGGAAGCCGTCCAGCTTGGGCTGCCGGAGGAATGGCTGGAAGCGGGAAAACCGTAGCCGGTTGTCGACTGGTTGCCCCTCCCGTTGTCAAGCCCGTTGCCGGGAAGCCGCCTAACAAATGCCGTTTTTCAGGGCTTTTTCTTTCCCTGACAACGAAAGCAACGGAAAAACAGAAAGAAAATCAATCAGAACAGAAAACGGAAAGCCGGGTTTTGTGTGCGGGGTTTTTTAACGTCCGTTGTCAGACCCCGTTGTCAGGCTCCCACCTGCCCGGCAGCACACGACACACGCCCGGACGGAGCCGTCCGGGTATCTTTATGGAGGTAAATGCCTATGGCAAAACAAGCAGACCGCCCGGCGCAGAGCCGGAACAAAAAGAAAAAGGTGCAGTTTATCGTGTCCCGTGAGTTTGCGGGCAGCCAGACCATGCAGGAAGCTTTTGAGCAGCTTATCGAGAGGCAGACCTGTGAGCGGTTCGAGGAATGGCAGAAACGGCAGGCAGGCTAAAGGGCGGAAACCGGAGAAAAACCGGGAATCTTGCAGAAAACAGTTGAACAAATGGCGGGGGCATGGTATTATCATGGTATCGTGTCCCTGTTCATAGAAGGAGAAGCCTATGAGCAGGAAAAATCATCTATCGAATCAGAAAATAACCGCCCTCTATTGCAGGATTTCCCTTGATGACGGCAGCCAGAATGAAAGCATGAGCATCTCGAACCAAGAGTTACTATGTAGAGGGTGGAGTCACCACCTAATACATAAGATTGCGTTTTATTAGGAAAACACACTGTCAAAAGGATTTCATGCTTTGGCGGGGGTCAGCCCGCCTCGGCGGTGTCGGTGGTGTTGATTTCAATGTACTCGGCAATCCTGCGGAACTCGTCCGCAAACTTGAAATGAACGCTGATATTGCCGTTTTCGTAAACCTTGATATGGTCTACCAATTCAATCAGAATTTCCCGGGTCAGCTTTTCGATGTTCTGATATTTTGCAAAGGCTACCAGCGCGGGATGCTGCTGGTCAACGCCGTTTGAGAGCTCTTTCCGTTCAGCCGTCAGCCGGGCCAGCAAATCCGTAAGCTCGGCGGCCTGCCGTTCATAATCGGCTTTCATATCCCGGTACTCCTGCTGGGTGATTTCCCCATCTTTCCAGTCTTGATACAGAGACTGCTTGTAGCGGGTTATCCTGGTCAATTCCTTTTCCTTTGCGGCAATCTGGTCGTTAAGGCGGTGGGATTGGCTTTTTTTCAGCGGGGCCGTATTGATATGGGCTATCATTTCCGAATAGGAAACGGCGGTTCCCACTTGATACTGGATAGCGAACAGGACGGCGGCCTCCAGACGGTTGTGCTTGATGGAGTGCATCGTGCAGGCCGTCCGGGAGCGGTTCTTGTAGGTGGAGCAGGCATAATAGATATTTTTCCCGCTCTGGCTCCGGGTGACGGATTTCCCGCAGTCAGCGCATTTCAGAAAGCCGCTGAACAAATGGAGCTCCCGGCCCTTTGGGGCTGTCCGGGTATCGCGGAGCAGGAGGGCCTGCACCCGGTCAAAGGTTTCATGGGTGATGATGGCCTCGTGGGTATTGGGTACGCGCACCCATTCCTCCTCCGGCACCGCCTCTATCTGGTGTACCTTGTAGCTTTTCACCCGGCGGCGGCCCTGTACCAAATCCCCGGTATAGATGGGGTTTTTCAGAATGTCATTGACAATCTTGTTTCCCCACATGGGATTGTCGGCCACGGCGGGGGAATAGGGTAGGCCCTTTTCCATCCGGTAGGCCGTGGGGCTGGGTATGCCGTGTTCGTTCAGATAAAGCACAATCGCGTGTTTGGTGGTTCCTTGCAGGCACATCTCATAAATCTTTTTGACGATTTCAGCGGCCTCCGGGTCAACGATTAGCTGGTGCTTGTCCCTGGGGTCTTTTATGTAGCCGTAGGGAGCGAAAGAGCCGATGTACTGGCCGTTGCGCCGCTTGTAATCGAAAACCTGCCGGATTTTCTTTGAGGTCTGATAACAATACTGGTCATTCATTACGTTTGTTATCGGAACGATGATGCTGTTCACGCTGTCCGGGTTCAAATAGCTGTCCACGCCCTCAGCCAAGCTGATAAAGCGGACGCCCATCTGCACAAAAAGGTTGTCAATCAGACTGCCAGCGTCACTGTAATTCCGGGCGAAACGGGAAAGGTCTTTCACCACAACGCAGTTGATTTTCCCGCTCATCACATCCCCTAAAAGCCGCTGGAAACTTTCGCGCTCCGTATCGGTTCCCGTGTGGCCGTCGTCCACATACTCGGTGTAGCTTTCAAACTCGTCCATGTGGTTATTGTGAAAATCGTTGAGGATGTCGCGCTGGTTTTTCACGCTGTTGCTATCGTCAAGCCCCCGGTTGATTTTCTGCAAGTCCTCTCGGGAAAGCCGGATGTAGCCGCCCATCTTCCAACGCCGGGCCGTATAGGTAGGGGTCGAGGTCTGCTGATACCCTCTGTTTTTTGTTCGTGCCATTGTTCCTCCTTCCCTATCACATTACACTTATATTATAACTCTGCCCGGGGCAATCAACAAGGATGCCGATGCCTCGGGACATTTTGTCTCGAAGTGGGAGCAGGCCGCAACAGCAGTTACAGCCCGCTCTTTTGCCGGATAAGAAAGGCGGTCAGCGTATCCTGGAGGGAGGGGCCGCCCTCGGCAAACTCAATTTTCACGCCCACGCCGCCCACGCTAAAGCAGTACGGATTGACGGCCCGTCTCACAAACCGGGCCAGCCGCTCCTCCCGGGGGAGGGTGCGGTCAAAGGCCATACCGCTCACGTCAGCCAGCGCATCCGCGCTCACCGCGCCGATGTCCACGCTTTTCATTTGTTCCAGCTCTTGTGCGGTCAGTTTCACGGTAAAACCTCCTTTGCGTTTTGGGTTGGTGGGGAAACGCGAAAGGACAGCACCGCGAAAGTGCTGCCCTTTGGCCTGTCCTCACCTTGGGACAATTTGTCTCGAACTTGTTTGAAATGGAAACGCCGGGCCCGTATGTTTGGCCCGTCAAAAGACAGCAGGTAGCGGCCCGGCATTTCCTTGTTTTGTGCGGCGGCCTCAAGCGGCAAGCGGCCAGCTTGTCCCTCGCGGATCGTGGCCGTGGGGCTGGCAAATTCCCCACACGCGGCGGTGGTGTTGGTCGCTCGTCCTCCCGTGGGAGAAGTCACCGCGCACCCGCCGCCCGGCTCCCCGTGTTCACTCGGGGCCGCCCGCTATTCAGTTGTGGAGAAGAAAAAACTTCCTCTCATATACCACCAGAAAAGTGGAGCAAATGGAGACGGCAATCAGAAATTTTTTTGCAGATATTTTTTCATCTGCGCGATGCCGCTCAGGACAGAGCGACGCACCGCGCTCTTATCCACGCCCTCGGCCTGGGCAATCTCCCGGTAGGTCATGCCGAGGATAAAGTGAGCGTCCACCCGGCGGCCTTGGGTTTCCGGCAGGCTGTTCAGCGCGTTCCACAAACGGATAAACCGCTCCTTGAGCTCCAGAACCTCGTCCGGGGTGAGCTCGTGCAGGCAGGCGGAATACTCGATGCCGTCATCCGCATCCAAGGAATAGTATGCCTTGTTGTAGCGGACACGCTCGGTATAGGCCGCCTCGTAGCGGACGCTGGCCTGGAGCGCCTCGGCCACATCGTCAGTAACTTCCATATATTCGTCCTGGGTGTACCAGTAGTAAAAGTCGCGCAAGTTGATGATAGTCATTGTATGTACCTCCATATCGTTTTTTGTGGTTGGGTTGCCGGGAAACGATATGGAGGGCGGCGGGGAGCGGCACCCGGGGGAGCCGCCCCGCACCTTGGGACTGTTTGTCCCAAAGCCGGGCATACAAAAAGCGCCTGCGCGGCAAAATACCACGCAAGCGCACAAGGCGAGGGGATAACCTAAATTACAACAATTTTCGCATCGTATAGCGGAATATACTTGTCCGGGGCCCGGGCTTTTTTTGATAAATCAAGGGAGCGGACAATATGGAAAGACACGGCGTAACCTCCTTTTGCCGCCGTGTCAATAAAAAACGGCGGTCTTGAAATCCATTGTTTCAAAACCGCCGTTTGGTGTTCGTTTTCGTTTGGAGCGCGTTAATAGACAGCCGCCCATCCAACGGTTTTTTTATATGCCGTTTCCGTTGGCGGCTGGGTGATTTTATAAAACTCTAAAGCTGTTCTTTCGTTATTTCTGAATGTCAGCGGTGAGCTGTTGCAATACATCTTCATTCTGCAAATTACAATGTGCTAAATTTACTCGCTTTAGCTTTGGCAGTTGGAGAAGAATACTGCAATCCGAAAAGCCTGTGTCTGATAAATCTAACTGCTGCAAATTTTTTAACCTCACCAATACAGCATCTTGGGAAAAGGTTGTGCCGCTTAAATCTAACCGCTGTAAACTTTCCAGACTTACAAGAAAACCGAAATCATGGATGTCAAGGTATTTGATAGTCAATGTTTTTAACTTTTTCATTCTTCCAATAGCAGACCAGTCACCGGGACTACTATAAAATCTGGAAGTAAGAAAGCGTACATCTCTTGTAAAAACATAGCGCCCTTGCCATAGAGTAAAATTTCGATAGTGGTCGCTCACACTATGCCGTCCCCGCGGTTCAACCACCAAATTTTTCATCTGAAAAAGGTCGTCCGGGATTGACGGTAAGCGTCCAGCGGCGATGCGAATAGCCTCTGTCAAAATCGGTGAGAGAGGAATAGCACCTTTGGACTCCCCCTCTTGCTTAATATTGCGGACAATAGCCTCCTGGTCTTGAAAGATACACTCAAGGAAAGGCGGTGTCCAGCAAATGCTTTCATCTTCCCAGTGTTGGTCAAGAAATTTGTTCCAATCCGGCAATATTGAACTATCAGCAGGATAAATGTTAAGAAGTCCATCCTGCCGGATTTGTACCTCGTTGCGATAATCCTCCAGTGATATTGCTTTCTTTCGGCTCATAGGTGTAATTTCCTCCTCGCTATGTTTTTTCAATTTCCGTTTCAACAATCCATCCCCAAAGGCCCACAAGACCGCCCCAGCCACGATAAGGCCAGCCACAACGCCCAGCCGTATCAGCAAAATCTGTCCGCTGTGTTCCTTGTACCAGCCATCGTCAAAGGCGTACACCACATTTTCCAAATCCGCCCCGTACTCGGCGCAGATGTCCTGCAAGTACGGCTTGGCGTATGTATTCACCCCCGCCCTTGCGCTGATGGGGAGCGTGACGGCTTTTCCCTTGGCGAGATCGGCGGCAAGCCCACGGTCAAACAGGGCCAGCGCGTGAGTGCCGTCTGGAAACTCGATGATGTAATATTCGTTGTAGCCCGTCATCGCCCACAATGCGCTGGTGGTGGCCTGGGAGTAGTTGCGGGTGCGGTGGCCCACCACGGCGGTACTGTTCCGCCAGCGGGCCAGCTCATAGACGCCCGTGGGAACGGCGTTCACCGGCTCCACCGTAAACTGCTCGAATGGGTACTGCGCCATGAAGTCCTCCGCCCCGGTGACGCGGGGAATGTCCGCCCCGGCCTTTTTCCCGGTGAAAGAAACGGCTGCGCCAGCGGCCTCCACCTCGGCCTGGGTCACAGCGGCCTCACCCCGGCGGAGAAATGCCTCCGGGCGGATGGAAAAGAAAATCGTCAGCACCACCAGCAGGGCCACAATGGAACCGGCTGTGTAAAGGATTTTTGAGCGCATGATATACCTCCGTGTCGGCTTATCGCCGGGCCGCCCACTTCGGGACATTTTGTCCCAAAGCACAGGCTGCCGATATTCAAAACAAAAAGGCGCTCCCCGCCGCGCAGGTTCCTGCGGGCAAAAGAACGCCAGTCTTGACTGTATAAAATTGAGCATGACAAAACTGCGGGGCTAAATAGTTATAGCACCGCTCTGCTTGCTTGCTTGCTTGCTTGCTTGCTTGCTTGCTTGCTTTAGGATGGCACAACTTCTCATGTTTGTCAAGCTCTCTTTCCGAAATTTTTGAAAAAATATACCAACGCAATTATAACAGAAAATCCCCCGCCATGCAAGGGGTGGAAACGGTCTAATTTTAGCGAATTTATAGGGAGCGCACAAACGGCAAGCAATTCGGGTGTGGCCACACCCGAAATTTTTGCTGGGCCGCAGGCCCGCAAAAATGCTTGTTGGGGAGCCTCCCCAAACCCGGCTCTTTGGGACAAAATGTCCCAAAGAGATTGGCTGCGTCACCGCCGCTATCGCGTCTGTTCCTTATCGGTGCGCCCGTCCGTAAGGCCGAGCAGATGGTCGATGTTGGCCTTGACCGCCACGGCCTCCCGCATATCCCGCTGGGCCTGCCGATACTCGGCATAGAGGGCCTTTTTCCTGTCCGCCAGCTCCCGCCGCTGTTTTTTCAGCGCGTCCATTTTGGGGAGTTTTTCACCGCCTAACAATTCATTCATAGCGGCCCGGGCCGCCCGGTAGGTGGCAAGCTCCGCCTCGTGCTCGGCAAGGTATGATATGGTATAAAAAAAGTTGACACCTTTTCCTCAAGGGAGTAGAAAAAAGAGAAGAAG
>NZ_KE159676.1:216374-241287 GCF_000403395.2 Anaerotruncus sp. G3(2012)
TCAAGAGAGAGCGCTTCTATCTGTCCCTCACTGCGGCTGCTGCTTAGATCCTATATTCCTTGCGTGAATTGTGTCAACTCATATTGACAAAATCAGTATTTTTTCGAGTACCGGGCCGCCTTGTAGCCGTCAAACACGGGCCGGGCCTTTGCATAGTCCACCACGGCCCCCATCAGCCCGGAGACTTTGGAGAGGGCGGCCTCGGTGGTCTGGAGCTCCCCGGCCAGCGCGTGGGCCCGGTCAACCGCCGCCGTGGTCTTTGCCGCCAGCGCGTCATAGTCGGTGAGATTGTTCTCCTGCAGAAACTGGAGGGCGGCGGCCATCTGCTTTAGGTTGTAGACTTTCGCCCAGCGTTCATAAGCCGGGCCCTTGCCCTCGGCCATGCGCTGTTGAATGTCAATGATAAGCCCCACCTGCCGGATCGGGGGCGGCGCGTCCTTGGGGAGCTCCGGGAGGGGCCGCTCCCCGGCGATCACCGCCCGGATGTCCTCGGGGTCAAAGCCCGCGCCGAGGGTGGATGCCCGGAGCCGGGTGTACTTGTCCTGCCCCGGAGCAAGGAACGACACCACGCCGCCCCGCCCACGCTTGACGGCAAAGCCGGACTCCTCCATCAGCCGGAGGAACGCGACAAAGTCGGCGGGCTTTTTTTCAAGAGCCGCGATGATTGCCAGCCGCACCCGCTGCTGCGCGGAGGGCGGCTTTTCCCCCACCCACTGGCCATAGTGGAGAAAGCGGCCCTTGCTGTGCTGTTTGGGATTTTGTATCACGGACAAATCATGCTCCAGACATACCCGGTCAGACAGCCGCCGGAGGGCAAAGCTGGAGCCGAGGAAATTATGGAATTTCCGGGAGCAGTCAAAGGCCGTGGAATTGAAATAAATGTGGTTGTGAATGTGGCCCTTGTCGGTATGGGTGCAGACGAAAAACTGGTATTTGCCTTTCGTCCAGCGCATCGCCGTTTCAAAGCCCAGCTTGTTTGCCTCCTCCGCCGTCACCTCACCGGGCGGGAACGCTTGCCGTATCTGGAAGAACAGAGCCCCGCGCTCCACGGGCCGGGCCGTGGCCGCCTGGTATTCGCTTTTCACCAGCAGAAACTCAGCGGCGGCTGTGGCCGGGTCGCAGAGGTGGGAGGACACGGCCCCCAGCTTTTGGGGGTTGAGCCCGTAGGCAAACCGCTCTTCCATCGTCTGGACGGCGCTCAGTCCCGCCGCCTGCTTGTAGGGCCGGATGTAGGTCGTGGCCGTGGTAGCACCTCCTCTCGCCATGAAAAAAGACAGCAGGCAAAGCGCCCGCTGTCTATTAGCTTATTCTGTTTTTTAGATAATTCAATATGGTTTCTTTATATGCGCTTTCTTTTGCGCGTGTTTGCTCATTTTGTTTTGCTCTGGTACTGAAAGGCTTTTAATTTCTACAATATACTTAGACCTTTTAAGGTAGAGGAAAGAAACTGAACCGTAGCATATATCTTGTATCAATGCAGTTTTATGATACTGTGCCTCCATTATCGGCAAGCAAATCAAGAACTGTTGCATGGTATCGTCCCCTTTTTCTATCAGCCGCCAGTTCAAGCCCCTCTCGATTGGAGAACCGATAATTGGCCCGTCTGAAACCACCTGCCCGTTAAAAACAAGCGTTGCTTTTTGTATTAAATCAAGCCAATATTTCCAGTAAACTAAAAAAAGGACAGCAGTGGCAACACAAATAGAAAGCAAAAGAAAGACCAAGACAATTTGTATTTGTGAGGGGTATTCTCTTGCCATAATTGCGGCCAATGCCAAAATCATGATTACCCAAACGACAAAAGAAAAAATCCCATAGATTACACATCCTTTTGACCGTTGATACAGTTCTTTCCGACTCATGCCAACCCTCCAATCAACAAGCTACTTTATATTTGAGTAATGGTATCACTTTTCCTATCTGCCGTCCATTGACAAAACAAGTATACTACATTCCCGCGCAACAATCCACCCCACCTTTGGGACAAAATGTCCCGAAGTACGAAAAAGCCGGGGAGCGGCACAGCACCGCTCCCCAGCAGGTCACAGCTCCACCAGCGCGGAAAGCTGTTTCAGCAAATCAGACAGAGGGCCCCACAAAGCGGAGTAGTCCCGCTGGAGGGCCGATATTTCCTCGGGGTAGATGCCCCCGTAGGTGTTGGCATGGATGGCCACTTGATTGAGATTGTTTGAGCACCGCCGCTGGAGGGAAACCAGCTCCCGGACGGGGGCAAGGTCAACCTGGAGCACATAGCCGCAGAGGGCCATCCGGCGCATATAGGCCCCCATGTTGCGGATGCCCGCCTGGGCCATGCGTTCCTGGATAAGTGCCTGCTCTTCCTCAGATACCATCACATGGAGATGGATGGGGCGGCGGCGCTTTTTGCCAGCCATGCTATCTGTCGCCCCGGTCGGGCGCGTTCCGTTTAGGCGCAGAGGGGGCCTGCCGTTCCCCGGCCAGCCTTGCCGCCTTTTTCATCTGCTCGGCAATCGGGCGGGGCCTGCCGCCGTCCCGCAGTAGGCCGGACACCTCCGGGGCGGGTCGGAGCTCATAGTCCGCCGCCTGCTTTTCCGTCAAGGGCTTTGTGTAGGTCAGATGCCCCCACGCAAGGAACGCGCCGCCCTCCACGGGTACGCGCTTGTCGTAGTTTACGATTTCGTCCGGGGCGTTGCCTGCAGGCTTGGGGAACGTGCCGATGTCAACGGGCCGCTGGGTGGAATAATACTTGTAAAGGCCGGGGGCCTCAATCTGCGCCACCTTGACGGAGAACTGCTGCTGGTAGTTTTCCACACGCTCCAGCAAGTCCTGCTCCAGCGCGGCCCGGTCACTGCCATAATGCCCCCATTCATACTGCCTTGCGCCGTGTTCGTCATCATAGCAGGCCCACGTCACAAAGGGGGAGGGGGCCCGGGGATGCTCCCCCAGCGCAAAGCCCCGGCCATTCTCCAGCATGACGGCCTTTAAGATTGTATAGCCTTGATTTCTGTCCATAGGAACCTCCTCTCGAAATGTTAGCACTATTTTGGGAAATCGGGGCAGGACGTGTAAAAGTACGCCCCGCCCTAAAAGCGGCCCCGGAAAGCCTTGAAAACAGCGGGGTTCTATACCCCCAAATGCTCACGCCTCACCCCCGGTATTTCCGCATATATCCCCGCTGTTTCTTCTGCCTTGCGGCCTTGGAGCAAGCCTCGGAGCAATAGCGCCGTCGCCCGTCCGGGAGAAAGGGCCGCCCGCAGACAGGACAGGGCCGGGTTTCCGGGGCGGGCCCCTCGGTATTGAGGGCGGCCTCCAGCACCGGGTTCAGCGGCAGGACGGCCTCCCGGAAGTATCTGCAATAGGCCCCCGTCCAGCACTTCCCCAGCATATAGCACTCACAGTCCAAAGGCAAGCATCCCATTTCCCGGTCATAGTTGGCGCACCATTTCACTACAAGGGAGCGGATGGCCGCCTTTTCCTCACGGGTCAGCTCACGCAAAATATCACCTCCCGCCCGGTTTTTTCAAAAGGCTCTGAAAGCAGGAGCCGCAGGGGATGCCGCGCCAGTAGGGACAGCCACAGCACCGGGAGCCCTCCCGGGGCTTTTCCGGGCGGGGAGCCCGGGGCCGGGGGCGGCGTTTCATTTCCCGTTCCAAAGGGTTCGATGTGAAATTCATTCTCCGTCCTCCTTTTCTTCTTCCTCATCCCACGGGGGGAGGTCGTCATACTCACCGCCGCCATAGTCCTCGCCGTATTCCTCGGCCTCGTCAAAATCCTCGCCGGGAGCGGCGGCCTGCTGTTTGGGGCGGTAAATCTTGAAGTACCACCCGGCCCCGCCGCCGAGGGCCAGTACCGCCAGCACCAGCAGGAGCGTCCCCGCCCCGCCGGATTTTTCCGGCTCGGGCTCGGGCTTCGGCTCGGTAGCAGGTTCGGGTTCCGGCTCCGGGAGCGGTTCGGGGACGGGCTCCGGGGAGGGCTCCGCAAGGGCCATCAAATCGGCCACGGTGACGGCGTTCAAGAAGTACACATTTTCCGTCTCCCTCTGGCGGTCAATCACCAGATAGAACACGGACTCGTCCGCCGCCATGATGGTGAAAAATTCCTTGCCGTCCTGGTCGGTGGCGTTATCCACCATCGTCCCCTGCCCGTCCGGGGTAAAGGGGTTGGGCTCGGGTTCCGGCTCCGGCGCAGGCGTGGGCTCCACGGGGTCAAGCTCCTCCCACTCCGGGCCGCCCGTACCGTCCTCCCATTCCTCGCCGCCCCCGGCGTAGGCCGTGGTGGTGATGCCGCACAGCAAAAAAGCGGCGCACAGAGCCGCCGCCACTACACGATATTTTTTCAGTTTCATTCCGCGTCCTCCTTTTCCTCGTCGTCGCAAAGTCCGCTCACCTCCGTTTCCGCCTGCGGCGAAAACTCCGCCCGCTCCCTTGCGCCTCCTCTCCCCACAAAGTCATCCGACTTTGCAGGGGCCCCTTTAGGGGACTTCGGGACATTTTGTCCCAAAGTGTCCCCGGCCTTGATGCGCTGGAGCACCAGCGGGAGCTCCTCAAGGGAAATGCTCATGCCCCGCACGATGTCCACGATTTCCTCGTTCTCGGCCTCCTTGTGTTTCTGTTCCAGCTCTTTCAGCCGGGCCTGCTGGTCGCTGATTTTGGCCTTGACCTTTTCTATCTCGGCCATGATTTTTGCGCTCTTGCTAATCGCCATTGAAAACCTCCTTTTCATGGTAAACGCCCGTAGGCGTAGAAGTGGGCCTGCCAGTAGCTGCTGTTTAAGTTGGCGTAGCTGATAGGGTCGCCACAGTGTATCATCATCCCGTCCCCCACATAGATGCCACAGTGGGAGACTCCCGGGGTGTCATAGGTTCCCTTGAAAAAAACCAAATCTCCGGGGCGGGGGGAGCTGGTGCGGGTGCAGATGTTGTAGAGCCCCTGGGCCCCCAGCCGCCCCACGTTCCAGCCGGAATGATTGACTACCCACGAAACAAAGCCGGAGCAGTCAAAGGACGTGGCCGGGGAGCTCCCGCCCCATACATAGGGATAGCCCAAAAATTTCTCGGCCTCGGAGAGCATCGCCGCGAATGTCTCATCGTCCAGATATTCCCCCGGCACTTCGTAGCCCTCCGGCGGGTTGGTATATTTCCCCACATAGGACGAGCCGGGAAAGAGGTCGGGACGGTTCCCCAGCGTAGCCATGTAGAGGGAATACCGGGAAACCTTCTCCTCCCCCATGATGTACACCGGGAGATGGGAAAGGTTGAAGTTATCCAGCGTCACATAGCAGATGTAGTAATCGTAATACACCCGGTAGCTGTCCGTATGGGTGTTGCCCTCCTCATCCGTCCATGTATCCGTTTCGATGTAGTACCGCCGCTCCTTTACCACGTTTTCGGTCAGCGTGTACTGGCGGTCAAAGAGCATCTGCAAGGTGGGCTGGACATCCGCCAGCGTCCATTCCCCCTCATGCCATGCGCTCAGAATGGAAACCAGCACATAGGGGTCGTGTTCGATAGCGTCCAAATCAAAATGGTACTCGTCATAGTCGTGTGTGCTTTCGTAGGTATCGAGATAATGCTGGAGCTCAGCCTCCAGCGAACAATAAGCGGCCTCGGCCCCCAGCATATCCCCATCCTCGGCGGGGTAGGTGGTGGCCCCCACAGCTCCTGCGGCGGCATTCCCCAAAGAGACGAGGGAGGACGCGCAGGACTGGAGGGATAAAACGAGCACCACGCAGGCCAGCGCGATAAGCGCCCCCACGGGATGCCGTTTCACGAAAGCCACAGCCCGCTCCGCCAGCTTTTCCGTGGCGGCGGCGGTTTTCCCGGCGGCCTTGGCCCCTTGTTTCGCGGTCTGCTTTGCCGCCTGCCGCGCTTGTTTGGCGTATTGTTTTTTTAATTTCTGCTTGTGCCAATAGCGGGTAACTGCATTTTTGGCAAGCTCCGGGTTCTCCTGGGCGGCCATGCGGAACTGGTAGTCCGCCCGGGCCTTGATGTACTGCGCCTCGGCCTTATGGACGGCCCGGGCCGGGTGCTCCCGGATGCGTTTTTTCGCATACCGCGTCCCCTGCCGGAGAACGGCCTCGCCCAAAAGCTCGGAGCGGTGGGTCCCCTCGGTTCCCACGTTTTCATGCTCCACCTCGTAGATTTTGCCATGCACAAAGCCGTGGGCGCTCCACCCGGCGGCCCCAAAAGCCCGGCGCACCGGGCCCCTGGGCTTCGGCGGCTTTTTGCCCTCCAGCTTTTTCCGGGCCCGGTTCAACTTGTCCTCCCGCGTCTCCATGCGGAGCTTGGACTTGCTGATTTTCTCTTGTTCGCTTTCCATGCGGAATTTCGATTTTTTGGTTTTGGGCCCCTTCGGGGACTTTGGGACATTTTGTCCCGAAGTGCCTTTGTCCCCGGCGGGCCCGGCGTTATTCGTTCCTCTGGTCATTGGCTATGTCCTCCGGGCGGGTGGTGAGCAGGTTGTAAATCTCACCCTTGGGGAAACGGTCAACAAAGGGGATGGTCACATTCCCATAGAACAGCAGGCCCTCGCCGGAATTGCTGTGGGTGATATAGGAAAGCTGGTGCTCGGAAATGCCGAGCTGTTTTGCGATAATCGCCCGGTCGCTTTGGGCCTGGGAGAGCAGAACAAGAAAATCGGTGTTATCCAGTATGTTCTCGATTTCCCGGCTGGCCAAAAGGTCTTTCACGTTCTGCGTGAGGGCCGAGGGCACACAGCCCTTTTTGCGGAGCATCTTCCACACCGCCACAAAGTAGCTGGCGGTCAGCGGGTCGCGGAGCAGGATGTGGAACTCGTCAAAGTAGCACCATGTCGCCGCCCCGTTCTGGTAGTTGGTATGCACCGCCGAGGTGACAAACTCGTTGGTGACGTGCATCGCAATCTTGCGGAGGTTCTCCCCCAGCCCTTTCAGCACGATGCACACCACCCGGGAGCTCAAGTCCACGTTGGTCGGGTGGTTGAACAGATTGAGGGAGCCCGTACAGTAGAGCTCAAGGGCCGTTGCCACGCGCTTTGCCTCCGGCTCCGGCTGTTTCAAAAGCTCCTCGTACAAGTCTTGGAGCAGGGGCATTTTCGCGCCCTCCAGCCCCAGCGCAAGCTCCCGGTACACCAGCCGCACACAGCGGTCGATGACGGTTTTCTCTATGGGTTGCAGGCCGTCCTTGCCGCCCACCACCAGCTCACACAGCGAAAGAAGAAAATCCGCTTTCATGGAAAGGGGGCTGTCCTCATCATTAAGCCCCATCTGAATATCCATCGGGTTGATATGGTGGGGGCTGTCCGGGGCAATCTCAATGACCTGCCCGCCCAGCCGCCGCACCAGCGGGGAATATTCCCCCATCGGGTCAACGATAACGATGCGGTCTTGGGTCGCCAAAAATACGTTTATCAATTCCCGTTTTGCGGCAAAGCTCTTGCCGGAGCCTGTGGAGCCGAGGTACATCCCATTCGCGGATTTCAGCTTTTTCCGGTCTGCCATGATGACATTGTGGGAAAGGGCGTTCATGCCGTAGTAGAGGGCCTGCCCGCCCATGCGGAGCTCCCTCGTCATAAAGGGAATGAAAATCGCTGTGGAGCTTGTTGTCATGCCCCGCTGTATCTGCACCTCGTTATAGCCGAGGGCCAGCGAGGACATAAAGCCCTGCTCCTGCTGCCAGTCCAGCCGCTTTAAGGCGCAGTTGTATTTCTGCGCGATGCCGGAGACGGTGAACACGTCATTTTCCAACCGCTGGCGGGTGGGGGCGAGGTTGATGACGGTGAACGTCAAAAGGAACATCCGCTCATTCCGGGACTGCAAATCCCCCAAGAGCTCCGCCGCGTCCTTGCTGAACGTGATAAGGTCGGGGGGAAGTATGTCCATGTCGTACCCGGCGCGGACGGCTTTTTTCTGCTCCTCCACTTTCATCTTGTCAATGTCCGAGATTTTCCCCTTGATGGTCTTTATCGCCTTGAGCTGGTCAACGGTCTGGATGTGCATGGTGACGGTGAGCTCCGCGTCCAGCTCCAGAATTTCCCGCAAAAGGCGGTCAGAGAGCTCGGACGCCAAAATCTGGAGATAGGACGCCGCGCCCCAAAAGCCGCCCACACGAAAGAACCGGGAGCCCCTAAAGTCAAAGCCGCCGCTGGGGGTGATGAAGTCCTTTGTCCCCATCCCCGTTCTGGAAATATCCGCCCACGAAAAGCGGAACGGCTCCCGCCGTCCGGGGTGCATCTGCCCATGCAGGAGGGCCAGCCGCTCCCGCCCGTCCAGAGGGGACGAGGGAACGCCCAGCCGGTGGAGGTTCCCCATCACGTCCGCCTCCACCCGGTCAAGCCGGGGCCGGGCGGCGGCGATGCCCTCGGCGGGCACGCCAAAGGTGATATATTTGGAGCGTTCAATCCCGTTGTTGGAGCGGGCAATCTGGCGTTTCAGCATCCCCACGAACTCGCCCCGGATGCTGTCAAAATCGTCCGCCTGGGCGGGGATGTTCACATGGTAGCGGCTGGTGGAGTGGGAGCGGCGGTTGATAAAGGAGAGCTGGACGGGGAGCGCGCTGTCGAAGTAGTTGAGGAACGCGCTCCACCCGCTGAATATCGCGGACTGATCCTCGGTGGATGCCACGGAATAGTTGATGTCCTCATATTCCACGGTCTTTGTGTAGAGCCCGCCGGGGAGCTGGCACACGCCGTCCGGGTGCATCGCCACATAGGGGATGGACTGCTGGGCGGACAACGCCGCCTTATTCTTTCTTTTGTTTTTTCGGTTTTCCATTCACTGCCTCCTTTCCCGCCTGCCCGGTAAAGGGCGCGTAGATATTCCCGGTCTTGTAGGGCCTCACCCCGGGCCGCAGGTACTTGGTCCGGATGATGTTCTTTACCACCTTTTCCAGCGGCAGGCCGTCTTTTTCGTACATCGCCAGCAAAAACGCCGGGAGCATGATGCCCAGCATCAGAAAAAGCGCCGCCGTGTTCCCCAGCGAGCTCCGGGCCAGCAGGTAGGAGGGGACTCCCACAAGGGCCGCGCCGCCGAAACACACAAGCTGGCGTTTTGTCAGATTGAAAGCGATTTTTGTTTTGACTCGGGATAAGTCATTGGGTACATTTACATAGGGCATTTTTAGCCTCCTTTCCTTTGGGACTTGTCGGCACAAACTTCACTCCGCTCACTTCGGGACATTTTGTCCCAAAGCTCGCCCCGTTCCGTTGTGCCTCATCTCCCCACAAGGTCTGCCGACTTTGCGGGGGCCCCGAAATTTTGAAGTCCCGCCGTAGGTTCCACCTCGTTCCCCCATACGTCCCAGCCGGGGGCCGTCTGGCGGGCGAACAGCTCCACGCGGGGCACGTCCCCCATAAGGGCCACGATTTTCTCCCGGGCCTCGTCCGGCTTTTTGCTGTGGCCCTCAATGGGGGAGATGATGAACTGGTGGACGTTGGGGGCCTTGCGCCGGGGATGCCCACGGGTCGCCAGCAGGCACACCTCCGCATTGGCCCGCGTCCAAAAGCCCAGCCCGTAAAACCAGCTATCAGCCTTTTTGTTCTTTTTCAGCCAGACAAAGCCCACGGACTTATACTGAAAGCCCCACGCCTTGATAAGACGCAGGGCCTCCGGGAGCTGGGGGAACGTGGCCCACAGAAAAAGAACGCTGTCCGGGGCCGCCAATTCCGCCACGGGCAACGCGCATAATTCCTCAATCCCCATTGTGGGGTAGTGCCGCTCCGCCGCACCTTGCAGGCCCTTTTGGGCGTACCGCCACGGCGGGTCGGCGTATATCACATTATATTTACCGATAGTCACACCCCCTTTCCGCCAGCGGCCACAGCCGCCCGCGCCTGGGTGATGCGCTCCGTGGCCGGGCCGTAAAAGGCCGGGGCCGTCTCAAAGCAGATAAATTCCCGGCCCGTGTTCAGTGCGGCGATGGCCGTCGTGCCGGAGCCCGCGCAGATGTCCGCCACCACCTGGCCGGGGGCGGTGTAGGTCTTTATCAGATACTCACACAGCTCTACGGGCTTCTGGGTGGGGTGGACGGTATGGGCCACGGTCTGGAATGAAAGCAGGTTCCCCGGGAACCGCCGCCCGTCCTCCGAGCCGCTGCCGGAGCGGACAAACTTCCCATAGTTGGGGCTCTGGTCGCACTGGGATGCGATTTTCTTATAGGGCTTGCCCTGCTCAAACTGCGGATTGTAGAGGGGGAGCTTTTGGTAAAACACTAAAATATTCTCCGTCTTTTTCAGCGGGGCGCGGCGGGCGTTGAGAAATCCCGTACAGCGGCTCTTATACCACACCCATTCATAGCGGAGCATGGAGAGGTTGGACGCGCCGAGGATTTTGTCATAGGGGCACTGTGCGAAGAACAGCACCGCCCCGGAGGGCTTGACCGCCCAGCGCACCGCCTCCCACAGCTCCGGGAGGGGCAAAGGCACATCCCAATAGTTGCGGGTCGTGCCGTAGGGCGGGTCGGTCAGAAGCATATCTACCGAGTGCTCCGGGAGGGAGCGCAGGCCCGCGATGCCGTCCATCAGAAACAGACCGGGGGGCTCCAGCACCGGGCCCTCCGGGGACTTTGGGACATTTTGTCCCAAGGCCAAGCTATCTGCCATCCCGTCCCTCCTTTCCCTTTGCCGGGGCGGGGCGGGCGGCATTTTTCTGCGCGGCCTCCTTTCCCGCCTTATCCATCTGCTCCCGGATGGGCGCGGGGCGCACCGCCTCGGCCCGGGCGATAAGTTTCTCAACCGCCGAATGGTACGCCTCCACCCCCGCCGCGTTCAGCCGCTCCTGGGTGGCCCGGTCATTGATACGCACCGTGGCCCGGTAGCCCGTCCTGCTGGTGGGGTCGGGTTTTGAGGGCGCACCTAAGAAAATGCCGTTCTGCCCGTTCACCACCTTGAAATCGTCCACCACCACGCCGCCGAAGTTGACGCTGGCAAAGCCTATCAGTTTGTTCTGGGGCTCAATGGGCCGCACCGTCACCTCGATGGGGATAGTGGCGGCGGCAAGGTTCTGCTCCACCCGCAGGGCCACGGCCTCGTCAATGGTGATGCCCTGGTGCTCGGCCAGCTCCGCGATGGGGGCCTCGAAAATCAGACGGCGCATTTCCTCCTGGGCGGCCTCCGCCATTTCAGCGGTCTGAACCGCCGTCTGTGTGTTCGCCATAGATAAATCCTCCTTTCCGGGCCGGGGGATGACCGCCCCGCCCATATAGTCATAGCCTGCCGCGTGTATCGCGGACAGGGTTTCCGCTGATACCGTCCCTTGCAGTTGCAGGTCGGTTTCAGCCATGAACGCCAGCATATCCCGCTGGGTAAATTCCTCCGGGAGCTTGCCGCCCCACGCCCGGCGCATCTCACCCTCCGGGCCCAGCTTGTAACGCCTCGGCATATCCGGCCTCCTTTCCGGGCTTTGGGACATTTTGTCCCGAAGTGCTGCTCAATCAGTGGGCCCCGAAGATGCTGCGGGCGATTGTCCCGGTCTTGAACAGCATGAAACAAAGGAGCACCGTATAGCCCACGGTTCCCCATATCGCGCCGATGGGGTCGCCCCCGGCGGCGATGCCCTGCACCAGCACCGCATAGATGCCGACGCAGACTAAAATCAGCATCCCTTGAAAGCCCACGGCGAAAAGGGATTTTAGGTAATTCTGCCCCATGCCGCCCACCTCCCGGTTGGAGAGGGTGGCAACGGGGATGGGCGCAAGGCTGGTCAGCAGATATATTTCAATCATTCTTCCGTACACCAGCACGAAGATGATGATGCCCAGCGCCTGCATGGTGAGCCCGATGACCGAGGACTGGAGCCACAGCCCAAGGAGCGGGCCCAAATCCATCCCCTCCAGCGTGGTCTGGAGGTTGTTCAGCATATCCGGCGAAACCGCCGTGGAGCCTTGTATCAACCCGGCAGAGCGGGAAATCGCGCTCTGCGACACGTCAAAGACGGCCATCACGATATTGAACGTGTTGGAAAGTATCAGCACCGCACACGCGGTCTTGAACATCCATTTATAGAGGTTCGCCACGTCTACTTCGTGCATATTGTTTTTTTCGAGGAGCATCTGGATGAGCTCATAGGTGGCTACAAAGGTCAGCACCAGCCCGGCGATGGGTAAAATCACCGTCTCGGAAAGCTGGCGGATGAGGGAGAAAACCCCGGCGTTCCATGCCGCCGGGGTCGTCCCTACCTGCACCGCAATCTCTCCGACTTGGGCATTGACGGTATCAAAGAGCCCCTCAAGGTTCCCCATGATGCCGCCAATCAGCAGCTCTTTCAGCCAGTCCGTGAGCCAGTCGGTGAGAAAGTCCATAAGCCGCCGCCCTTAAAACAGGCCCGACAGCAGCGGGATGAGGGTCGTGCCGATGACGATGATGCCGCCCCCGGCCATGAGCTGCTTCATGCCCTGGCTTTTGGAGCCGGGGTTGTCCGAGCCGTAGCCCTCCAGCAGATTGACAACGCCCCAAACGCCGAGGCCCGCGCCCAGCGCGATAACAAGGGTCTGCAAAGTGGTGATAGCGGATGCGAAAAATGCCATATAGTCCTCCATTTCTCCGGGATATTCCCGGGCACAAGAAAAGCCGCCCGGTATAGGCAGCAGGTGACACTTCGGGACAAAATGTCCCAAAGCTATACAAAAGCGTCCGGGTCGTCCAAATCGTCATAGTTGAGGATGTCCTCGTCCTCGTCTATGGGCGTTCCGTCCGGCACGTCCGCCTCGTACACGGTGTACTGCTCGTTGGGATTGAGCTTTTTTATACGGCGGCAGATAAGCCGCTCCAGCGAAAAGGCGTTTTTCTTCTTGTCCGCCTCCGCCGTGTATCGGTAGTTGGGGTGCTGTTTCAAATCGTATTTCCGGGAGTAGAACGGCGGCAGGCCCCGCAGTTGCAGGATGCACCTGTCGCCGGGCATGGTGGCAAGCTCGGCGGGGGTCATAAGCTCCCGGCCCAGCCGCTGGGTGTTCTGGTTGTAGCTTTCCGACTGCCCACGGGAGCGGCCCTCGGTCTGCATGGAGATAGTCGCTTTCCCCAGCCAGTTCTCGGAAATCTCCTTGATAGTGCTGGCCTCCCGGCCCCCGAGGAATACCACGCTGTCCATGTTGCCGAGTATCGTCTCGGCGTTCTTGTCGTAGATTGCCTTACATTGGGCCAACTGCTGGTAGAACAGCGTCAGGCTCACCTCCCGGGAGCGGATGACCGCCACCAGCTTTTCGAGGTTGGGCACTTGCCCGGTGTTGGCGGCCTCGTCCCACAGCACCCGCACATGATGGGGCAGGCGGCCCCCGTGTACGTTGTCCGCCCGTTCACAGAGAAGATTGAACATCTGCGAAAAGGCAAGGGCCACGATAAAGTTATAGGTGGTGTCGGTATCACTGATGATGAAGAACGCCGCCGTCCGTCTGTCACCCAGCTTGTCAAGCTCCATCTCGTCATAGCTCATAATCTCCCGGAGTTGCGGGATGTCAAATGGGGCCAGCCTTGCGCCACAGCTAATAAGTATGCTCCGCGCCGTCTTGCCGCTGGCCAGCTTGTACTTTTTGTACTGCTTGACCGCGAAACAGTCCGGCTTGCGCTTTTCCAGCCCGGCGAACATATAGTCCACCGCGTTCATAAAGTCGTCATCGTCCTCCTTGACCTCCATGCCGGAAATCATGTCTACAAGGGTATTCATGTTTTTATCCTCGTCCGGGCCCTCGAAGATGATATAGGCGATAAGGGCGCAGTATAGGAGCGTTTCTGATTTCGTCCAGAACGGGTCGCCCTCCTTGCCCTCGCCTTTGGTGTTGGCTATTAAGGTATTGACGAATTTCAAAATGTCGGCCTCGTTGCGGATATAGGCCAGCGGGTTGTAGTGCATGGAGCGGGAAAAATCAATGCTGTTAAAAACCTTGATTTTATATCCCTTTTTCCGTTGCAGGAAAAAGCCCGCCTGCTCCAGCACCCCGCCTTTTGGGTCTACCACCACATAGGAGGAATGGGCCTGGAGTAATTGCGGGGTAAGCCA
This sequence comes from Anaerotruncus sp. G3(2012), assembly GCF_000403395.2. Lineage (GTDB taxonomy): Bacteria > Bacillota > Clostridia > Oscillospirales > Ruminococcaceae > Anaerotruncus. Next base: position 230,316 of record NZ_KE159676.1, read on the forward strand.
GAACCGGGTCTTGCCGGAGCCGGAGGAACCGACAACACAGCAATTCAGGTTCCGGGCGTTGGCGGGGACGGCGGGCCGGGTGTTGGTGGTGAGAAACTCCGTCCCGGTCAGAATGATGTTGTTCTCAAACCTGGGGTCGGTGAACGGCTTGATGTCTTTTTCCGTTCCCCAGCGGGCCGAACCATACTCTTCATCCCGGCGATATTTTTGGGCTTTTTTGCTTTTCTGATAGATAATCAGCCGGATCGCCACAGCCCCCGCGATGCCAGTGAGCCAGTCAAAAGGAGCAAGCCCCGGCGCGAAGTCGGCAAAGGCCGGGCCGAGGGCCGCCACCATCCCCACCAGCTTGTGGGCCAAATCCGCCCCCGCCGCCAGACGGTAGGCCGTCCCCACCTTTAGGCAGGCCCAGCCGATGAACAGATAGGGGAGGTTGGGTAAAAGGTACTTTTTCAGCTTATCTGTCCTCATGGGCGGCCTCCTTTACGCGGTCTTTCCTTTGGGGCGCGGGCTGGCGCAGTATCTCGGCGGCGGCCCGTTTGAGCTGTTCCCGGATGGGTACGCGGTCAGTCTTTGCCTTATCCAGCACACGGCGGGAGTATTCCGAGAAACAAGCGGTGATTGCGTCCGCCTGCCCGCTCTTGAAGAACAGCAGATACTTGTCCGGCCCGGTCTTATAAAAGGCATAGTCAACATTCCACTTCCGGGCCACCCGGTCAAACTCCTTGGGGGCCCCGGTGAGCTCGATGCTGTTGGTCGCCGCGCCGTGGGCCATGAGCTTTTTCACGGACTGCCTGCCGTGGGGCGTCTGGTGGGCCCGGTGCTCCTTTTGTATCTTCCGGCCAGCCGCCCGGAGCGCATAGGCCAGCACCCGGGCCGAAAGTTTTCCCGTTCTGATAGAAAGTGCTATCGTGCGCCGGGAAACATCCTCGTCAATCAATCAAAACCGCCTCCTTTCATGGGGGATAGGCCCTCCGGCCTTTGGGACATTTTGTCTCGAAGTCACCGCTCGTCCCGGTTTGTTTCCGGGTGCTTGCGTTCAGCCTCCAGAGAGGAACGGTCAATCACTTCCTTGTAGGCGGCCATCTGTTCCCGGATGGAGAGCCGGGGGAGGGCAAAAACCTTGTGCTCCTTGGGAATATCCTCTATCCCGTGGTAGACTTCCTTAATATCGCCCGTCTGGACGATATAGCCGCCGGGGGCAAGGTGGCCGTCCTCGTTGATGGATATGTCCCGCCCGTATGCCTCATAGTCAAAGTAGTCTTTCAGCTCGGCGGGTATCGGCAAATCCTCCGCAAAATAGCGGCCCAAATCCTCCTCGCTTTCAATCTCCGGGTAAAATTCAAAGCAGTCCAGATTTTCCGCAAGGTTGATGATGTCCGCCACGCTGGAGGTATGCGCCCCCATATGGAGCGCGGCCTCGAATTTTTCAATCTCGCTTTGGGGGAGCTCCGAGAGCAGGCAGGCCAGATGGTTCAGCTCGTCCAGATTTTCATACTCGCCCAGATAGTCATAGAGCCCCAGCACATCGCCGTCAAAGCTGGTGATGAAAAATTCCTCGTAGCGTATGCCGTCCACGCCGATATTCTTTAACAGCGCCTCCACCGCCTGGGGGCTGGTGGGGAATTTCAGCGTTTCCCCCACCAGCTCGCCCTCGTTGTATTTCCCCAGATTGGTGATGTACGCCTCGAACAGCGCGGCCACGTCAGCGGCGGCCCTGTCCCTTGACGGTCAGGATGCCCTCAAGGGTGGTGGCGGTGATGCCAAGCCGCTGGGCCACAGCGATGTCGTTCTTCATGGACTCGGTGACGGTATGCCCGCACACCACCAGCACCCGGGAGCGGCGGAGCAGGTCGCGGCCAATGTCGATGCTGCTCTTGTGCTCCTCGGGAACCGCGTCATTGAGGAAAAGGGGCAGGAACAAGGCCGGGCAGATAGGGGCAAAGCCCGCATCGTAAACCGCCCGGCAGTACTGCGCGGCCAGCTCCGCGTTTTCCGTGTCGCCGCCATACCAAGCGGCGGTGATATAAGCAAGGGGTCGTTTCATAGTCGTTTACCTCCGATATTTTAATAGTTGTCGTTCAGCCCAATCCCCCCGCCCTTTCCCATTCATGGGAAAGGGGGCGGCTCTGGAGGATATATCCCCCGCCGCGCCGGGAGGGGTGACACAGCCGGGGCGGGCCGTCAAGGGCAAGCCGCCGCAGGCGGCGGGCGTTCCGCCCCTTGACCGCCCACTCCCGGCTGTGCTCAGTAGCAGGCGGCGACGGGGGATATACCACCAGAGCCCCTCTCTAAAAGAACGCTATGCAAGGCGCGGGGGAGGGGCGCGGGAAAGAGAAAAGCCTTGGGACAAAATGTCTCAAGGCTTACTTTTCCCGGTCGGTCTTTTTCTCCGGGGCGGTGCGCTCCGGGGGCTGTTTCTCTTTCCATTCGGCCAGCAGGGACATAATCTGGTCTTTCATTTCCCGGGGCGTGGCGTCCTTGCCGAAATACTTGTTCAATTCAGCGGCGGAAATAATCACTTTGTCTACCTCCTTTTTTTCACGGCTCAAAATGCCGTCAATCACATCGCCGTTCAGTTTCCCGTCCTTATCCAGCTTGCGGAGCTCCTGGGCCTGGGAGAGCGAGGGGGATGCCTGCTCGCCCTCAATGGAAACGGCGATAAACCTCTGGTTTTTGGGCTTGATGAACGAGATTTCCACGGCGGGGGTGAAAGACAGCTTTTTCTCATTCACCATAGACTGGAGCTCCGGCACAAGCTCGGTCAGCCGGATATACCGCTGTACCTGCTTGTAATTCATGCCGTTTCGTTCCCCCACGATTTCCGTGGAGCGTTTTCCAACGTCCCCGGCGGCCACGCCCTCCATCTTCGTCCCTTGATGGCTGATGGCCTCCACCTGCATTTTCAGCGACTGGGCCTTTTCCATCGGCAAAATCTTTTCCCGGTGGCGCAGGTTGTCGTCCGTCATCGCAAGGATGGCCTCATCGTCCGTCATGTTGCGGACGATACACGGCATATTTGCAAACCCGGCCAGCTCACTGGCCCTCTGGCGGCGGTGGCCCGCGATGATTTCATAGCCGCCGCCCTCGCGGGGACGCACCAGCGCGGGCTGGTGTACGCCGTTGTCCTTGACGGACTCCACAAGCCCTTTCATTTCCGCATCGTCCCGCACCCCAAAGGGATGGTCTTTGAACGGGAACAGCTCCGAGAGGTTGAGGTAAACAATCTCTTCCTTTTCGGCGCGGGTCGCGTCACGGGGCTGGGGCGGCTGTTCCGGCGCAGGAGCGGCGGGGGCCTCTTCCTTGCCCTTTACCGTGGCGGCCTTTCCGCCCTTGCTTTGGGACATTTTGTCTCGAGGTTGGGACGGGGGCCTGTCCGGGGCCGCCTTATCAGCCTTGGCCGGGCGGCCACGGCGGGCCCCCGTCCCTCCCGGTTCACCGGGCCCCGCTTTTTCTTCTTTGGGCTTGCGGCCTCGCCTGCCCTTGGGCTTATCCGGCTCGGGCGTTTTCTCTTTGGCGGCCTTTCCCTTTTTCTCGGGCTCCTTTTCCCCGGCGGCCTTATCCTCCGGGGCCGGGGTGGGCGGCTGTTCCGGTTCGGGCGGCTCGTTCTTTTCCACCTCCGCACGTTCCGCCGCCCGCCGCTCCGCCATCAGCTTTTCAATCTGGTCAGCGGAGACATTCACCGCGCCGGGGGCCCCAGCCGGGGCATCCTGGGCGGGTGGTTCGCCGCCAGTCTGCTCGGGGGCGTTCTCCGGGGCCGGGGGCTCCGGGGCGGGAGCGTCCTGGGCAGGAGCACCCTCCGGGCCGGTATCGAACAAGCTGGGCTGGGGATTTTCCTCCGGGCTCACGTTTAATTTTTCGTCTGCCATTCGTTACCTCCTTTTTTAATTTCGTGAATGTTGCACAAATCTTGCGCTAAAAGTTTGTTACTATTTTTTTGCCTCCCTCCCGGCTATCCACGCAAAAAAGCCGCCCGTTTTTTCATGCCGGACGGCTTTCTGCGTAATGTGATAGCTCAAATAATATTTTTTTGTGGTTGCTGGCTCCGAAAAGCCTTGATATTACAGTGTTCCTATTAAAACTCATTCATATGACTGCGGTTCATTTGTGGCAAAATGGTGCATTGCAGTTATAAGAAAAGCGGTGAGAACGCCAAAAATAAGCGTTTTTCGCAACTGCAATTCACGTTTCGCTGCAAATGAAAGGAAATGACTATGGAATTGACCTATACGAAAGTAGGAGACTACTACATCCCTGACCTTGCCCTTGACGATGACACTGAGTACAAAATCGGTGTATATGGCCGGATGCGGGAGAAATTCCTAAAAGAGCATCACCCTGGCGTTTACAATCGGATGGTTCTGTTTGGTGAACTGTGGAAACATCTCGCTGAAATTGATGCCGCCTGCCATGAGCGCATAGATTTTCTTATATCGGTCATGGCGAAGCAGGAGGGCGTGACCGAATCCTCAAAAGCATCCAATCAGATGGAATGGGTAGGCCGTATGAATAATATCCGTAACCGGGCAGAGGAAATCGTCCTCCGTGAACTGGTCTACACATAAGAAACACAACAGGGAGTATGACTGCGCTTGCCGCAGCCACACTCCCTGTTTTTTTGCTATACAATTCAGACGGAATATGGTATATTTTGATAGACCACCATCCGCCAAGGAAGTGTTCAACGGGGACGTCAGTATGATTTAGCCGATTGGTCTTGAGAGCCGAACGCTCTCTTTGCTCAATTCGTTGACCGCATGGTGGAGTATGACGCGGCAAAACTAGATGAGTTGACTCTGGCCTGCGCCACCACCAGCCATAAGGCGTAGGGACCGGAATAGCCCATTGCTACCATGCCTGTGCTGATAGCTCACAATGTGATGCTGCAACGGAATATGCTCTACGTAGGCATTACCAGAGAAAGAACCCAAAATGGAACAGAAAGGAATGGGAACGGCTTATGGGAAAACAGAAACGAGCGCCGGGGGAGGAATATAACCCTCGCCTGAAAGCGCTGATCCTGCAGGTTGTCGATAACCAGATTGCCGGTCTGGATGAAACCGGACAGCCTGTGACAACGACAATAACAGATGAACCCGATTATGTGAAGCACACCTTTGAGCGGTTATCGGCAGCTCACGGTGCCGCCAGAGCTAAGGAGATGATTGCCGCGGTGCTGCTTGAGGAAATGTACGATGTGCTGAAGGACAAGGTCCCATTTGATGAGCCGCGATATAAAAGCAAATTAGAAATGTTGAGGTGAGCGTTTATGAAAACGGAGGAAAATCCCCAGCGGAACGGTACGGGCCTGCCCGGCGGAACGGAGAAGCTTCTGCGCTCCTATTTTGACGCCTTCGCCAATTTATACGGCATTACACCCCTGTACCGGGCTTTTCGCATCATTCAGAAGCAGAACCCAGAGCTAAAACTGACAGAGGAAGACTTTCTGCAATTTGTGGATCAGCTTGATCAGGAGGAACGGCTTTACACTATCGCCGGTGCGGAGGATATCTACGATGACATGAAGGAACCGACCCCGCCGATGAAGCGGGAGATCGTTGCCGAATATCTGTATGCGCTGGACGGCTTCGAGAGTTATTTGGAGTTAAAGGAAGAACAGGCGGACAAGCCCTATTACATCCCGGAAAAGGACGAATTACTTAAATACCAGGATGATTTTTACTCGGAAGAGACAAAAGAGTTTCTGGACCTTGGAGCATATCTAAGAAACGTGCTGAAGCTGAAGCGGGCTGATGATGTGCTTTCCGACCTTCAACTCGGGGCTCGCTGCGGGAACAGCGAACCGCAGATGATCATCAGCGATGTAGAGCGTCTGGCCGGCAGAGGCTGCTTTCACTCCCTGGAACAGCTTAACGAGTTTTTCCAATATTATTTTGCTATGTACAACAGTACGCGAGTCCCCTCGAATCGGGGCTTCACACCCAATGAGATTCAGGAGTACATGGGCGGAGAACGGCCCAGCTCCCTTGAATTTGGCCCCAATATCAGTCGGGTGCTTCAAGCAGGGAAATTGGACGCTGGTAAACTGCGTCAGGGAATTTTTGACGCGGATATTCCGGTTCCTTGGAAGACATTACAGCGGGTAGAGCAGAAGAAACCGGGGCGCAATGACCCATGCCCGTGTGGAAGCGGAAAAAAATATAAGCGATGCTGCGGCAGATAGCGATATGCCGTCATAAAGATCTGTGCACACCTCATTGGCACTCTCAACGGCGTCAATTACCTGCTTCAAATTTATTGTCATAGCGACGGCTCCTTTGTTCAGGTCCGATAAATGTCAGCACAATTTTATCCGGCAGTTTATCATTGTGGTGTATTCTGAAATGCTCAACCGCCCGCATCGCAAATCTATGGCTGAGTATGGTATCCCATTCCGCCAGTAGAAGGATTTCCGTTGTATCATCTTTGAAATTATAGCTGAGTGCGCCCCATTTGCCGCCGCAGTCCGCGAGATATTCGTAGACTACGGCGGTTATTTTTCTGCCACGCTTCCGCTGGGATTTCAGCCGGAGTTCCACAGCATGAAGTTCGCCTGCCGCAACCAACACTTTTGTCAGCCTGTCCTCCGCTCTGGCATAGGCCCGCTCTGGAATTTCAATCAGCAGTTCATGCCGTAACAGCTTCAGTGCAGAATGTTCTACGCTTTTCGTACGGCTCTCCGTCAAATGGAAATACTGCGCCGTTTCGGTGAGCGGGTGGTCTTTGCCGTCCGCAAACCCAAAGCGGTACTGAACATAAACATTTTCCCGATCCGGCAGCGCATCCATCGCCTCGTGAAGTTCAGCCGCCGTCTCCTGTTCAATATAAATCTGCTCTGGCAATTTGGCGCAGGGAGAAGAAATCAGAGTTTCAACGGTATCATCCTCTGTATCATCTAAATCCTCGTCCAGATATATGATTTTCCAGGCGTTTGCCTTATCGTGCCGCAACTGCCACACCGTGTCCCGGCTATACTGGCGGATTAGGTCACTCATGGAGCGTTTGACAGCGGGAGCGGCATAAGTCAGAAATTGGATTTCTTCAAACTGCCTATATCCATCGATTGCCCTCCACAACCCAATAGAACCGGCCTGCACAAGATCGTCAAAACCTACACCGCAGGCGGATAGATGCTCCTGCCGTACCGGGTTCCCTACAATTTGATTTGCGACTTTCCGAACAAACGGGAGATTGGCCTCAATAAGTAAGGACACAGCCTGTTTGTCTCCGGCCTGCGCCAATTTGCAAAGCTGTTCATTCGTCAGGTCTTTCATCTGTCAGACCCTGCTTCTGTGCAATATCCATGAAATCTCTGATAAAGTTCTTGATAAGCTCGGAAAACTGCCCGCCCAGTTCCGGTGTTGCACCTGGCAGTGTTGAGTAGGCCCCAGCAAGCTGTTCCAGCGAGATAGATTGCAACGCTGGAACAGCGTTTTCACCTTTGACCATGCTTTGCATCATAGATTGAGTGATCTGCTTTGTAGCCAGTTCCGTTGTTGGTGTCTGTGTCTGGATACCGGCCTTGATGTCCCGGAGCATTGTCATTAAAGAGGACTGGATTACCTCAACATCCCTTTCGTGGGGAGCAACTTTCATCATGCCGAGAATCTGTGTAGCGGCCTCTGTCCCCTCCTGCGGGTTTGCCAGATGGCTGGTGTCCAATGTGCCGATCATCTGCTGCATAGTATCCCACATGGCGTTCAGTCCCGCAGGTCCTTCGGCATTGCTGTCCTTAAAATACCGGGAGATCATCCGTGTGATCTCCGGGAATTGTGGATTCTCCAAAATACGGTTGACCACATCTGTATCGACTTCCCTCGTATATAGCGCCATTGCCGCCTTATAGGACAGGCCCAATTCCTCTATGTCATAGTTGCGCCGCTCTGGAAAAGCTGTTTGCCCCAAGATAAAGTCAGTAGATACCCCCAGGAAGTCCGCAATTTTGATGATGTACTCGTCCCCGATTTTATCTGTTTTCTCACTCAGGAACCGGCTAAGGGTGCTTTCTGCCATACCAATTTCCGCAGAAAGTTCAGCTTGGGTAATCTTCCGCTCCTTAATAAGCTCCTGTATCCTCTGCCGGACGGTTCCCGGTAAATATACCTGCTCCATTTCGACGCCCTCCCCCATGATACCTGATTATACTACATTCCACACCAAAATTTAAGTCGAATTTTGTATCTTGCATTTTTGCAATTTCCACCACTGAAACGGCCTCAACTTGCAATAACGCCATATTTTTTCGACCGGCACCATTTTCTCCGTATATTGGTATCAGAGGGTAAAACCTCTGATACCATACGGAAAGGAGCATGGGATGTTATAGCGAATATCTGCGGAGGCGCCGCCCCAAGTTGTCGGGGCGGCGTTTTTGCGCCTACAACTGAATAGGGACAACGGACCACCGGCGGGGAATCCCCCTACAAACAAGGAAAGAGAGGTACAATGACCCAAAATACAAGCAGCACCACCATGACCCGACGAATCGGAAGCACAGTTTTCAAAGTGAACATTTTTACTAAAGAGGGCGGAAACGAGACTATGGAGGACAAAATTATGCGACTGATCCAACATGAGGGGTTGGCATCACCGCCAGAATGTGGTATGATGAATGTGCCACAAATGAACCGTCAGTCTGAAAGGAGCGCATCATGAGCGCCAGACAGACGGAAACGAAGATCACAGCGTTATACGAACGTCTCAGCCGTGACGATGAATCTTCAGGGGACAGTAATTCGATCATCAATCAAAAACGATACCTGGAGGGCTATGCCGCTGACCACGGTTACAGTAATATCGTCCATTACACGGATGACGGATGGTCTGGCGGCAATTTTGACCGTCCCGCATGGAAACGACTGATTGCCGACATTGAGGCCGGGAAGGTAGAACATCTTCTGGTCAAGGACCTCAGCCGGGTGGGGAGAGATTATCTCCAGACGGGCTTTTACACAGAGGTTGTTTTCAAACGCTACGGTATCCACTTCGTTGCCATCGGGAACAGCATTGACAGCAACGATCCCAGCTCTGGTGAGTTTGCCCCTTTTGTCAATATCATGTCCGAGTGGTACTTGCGCGATCTGAGCCGGAAACAGCGCACTGCCATCAGGGTCAAAGGTGAATCTGGCAAGCCGACCACCAATCAGGCTATTTACGGCTACCGAAAAGACCCCAACGACAAGTATCATTGGCTGGTTGACGAGGAAGCGGCGGCAGTTGTGCGGCGTATCTACCAGTTGGCTATTGAAGGGCACGGCCTGAGCGATATTGCCAACATTTTGTACCGGGATAAGGTAGAGTCCCCAGCGGCTTATCTGGCAAGGCAGGGACGTGGCCCCTGGAAAAGCAAGGAAAACATCGACCGTCCCTACGCTTGGAGCGACTTCATTGTGGGACGGATACTGTCTAAACCTGAGTACATGGGCCATACAGTCAACTTCCGTTCCCACAAAGAATCCTATAAAGATAAGCAGCCGGTTTATCATGCCCCGGAGGACTGGCTGATTTTCGAGGATACCCATGAGGCTATCGTGGACAAGGGCACCTGGGAACTTGTTCAGAAACTGCGGGGAACTCCACGCCGTATTGATACGCTGGGCGAGGCGAATCCCTTGACCGGGCTGGTATTCTGTGCGGACTGCGGGGCAAAGATGTATAACCAGCGGACACGGGGCAGTGAGACAAAGCCGTATCCATCGGACGCCTACGAATGTTCCTCGTATAAACTCGCAGGGCAAAGAAGGACGGCTGTTTGCAGCAATCATCACATCTCCACAAAAGCTCTGCGGACGTTGATTTTAGAAACCATCAAGGTCACCAGCACCTACGCCATCTCCAATGAGGCTGAGTTCATTCAAAAGGTCCGGGCAGCGTCTGAAGTTCAGCAAGCGCAGGCGGCAAAGGACTTGAAGCGAAAGCTGAACAAGGACAAGAGGCGCTTTGACGAGTTGGACACCATCATCAAAAAGCTGTATGAATCCTATGCGGTGGGACGCATTGGAGAGGCTCGCTTTGACACCCTTCTTGTCGGGTATGAGCAGGAGCAGACGTCGCTCCGGCAATCTATCACGGAGGCCGAATCGGCGTTGGTCAACTTCGAGCAGGACACCGCCAATGTGGAGCATTTCCTCGACCTTGCGAGGAAGTACACGAATTTCTCAGAGCTGACTACGCCGATGATCAACGAGTTCGTTGACAAGATCGTCGTTCACGCCCCGGATAGGTCCACGGGTGACCGGGTGCAGGAGGTGGACATCTATCTGAAATTCATCGGTAAATTTGATGCCCCCATGCCGGAACCTACTCCGGAAGAGATCGCGGAGCAGGAGCGATTGCAGAAGGAGCGTATCCGCAGTCGGGAGAGATACCGCCGTTTGAAGGCCGGAGAGAATCTCAGCCCTCCTTTTGAGCGGACCTGCGCGACCTGTGCCAAAACCTTCTCCGCTCTGCGGCCAAACGCGAAATACTGCTGTCCTGCTTGCAGGCAGAAGGATTACCGCCGCATGGCGAGAGAAGCGAAGTCAAAAGTATCATGAATTTGTATCGGAGCGGTCCGCAATGCTGTGGACCGCTCTTTTCCATCAAGAGGGAGGTTGAACGCCCATGTGGAACTGTGATTGGGAATACCAGCACCAGGATGTTTTGAAGAATTGCTACGAGCGCAAGATGGCTGGCAGACCCTATGGGAAAAGCGACCCCGTCCGTAAGATTATTTGCGAGGGATGCGGGTGTGTTTTCTATACGCGAATCTGGTCCAAAAAATATTGCTATTACAAGAAATGCGGCAATACCGGCTATAAAAAGCAGTTGATACAGCGGCGTTTGGCGCAGCCGCCCCGTACTCAGGTCTGCAAAGTGTGCGGGAACACATTCACGCCCAAGCGGTCAGACGCGCTCTATTGCAGCAATGCCTGCCGCCAGCGGGCGTATCGTCAGAGTGTTACGGATAAAACAAGTGGTCATGATGACCACTTGC
>NZ_KE159676.1:243362-286655 GCF_000403395.2 Anaerotruncus sp. G3(2012)
TTTACACAGGGAATTTGTATCTGGTGCTGTTTTTTGCCCTTTATGATACCAACTTGCAGAATTTTGGTGTCAAAATCAGGCGTTTCCAGTGCTAAAAGGCCAGTTAAGGCCGGGAAGGAGTTACTATGACGGATAATGAAAAGAAACTGATCCAGGCCCGACACCGTTTGGAAGAAGCTCAGGCCCGTGACCGTGTGAAGCAGCGCAAAGCCCGGACACGGCGGTTAATCCAGGAGGGGGCTGTTTTGGAAAAGGCTCTGCCGCAGACGGTAAGCATGAGCTTGAACGAGTTGGAAACATATCTGCACGAACTTACAAATTAAGTACGCAAAGCAGGAGCGTCCCGGTTCGCCGGGGCGCTCCGCTTTTCCCGGCCCGAAGGGCGCACTTACTCACCACCCGCTGCGCGGGCGGTGGTACTGCCTTCGGCAGTCGTGCGCTCTGCGAGGCGGATGCGGCCCCTGCGGGGGCCTGCCGGGAATGACTGCGGTCATTCCCGGTGCGTATGGAACAGATCGGCGCGCCGACCTGTTCCATACGCCAGCGAAAACCTGCCACTGGCAGCTTTTCACTGTTTACGGGGGACGTTGGACGAGGGACGGGAGACGAAAGACGGGGGTAATAAAAACTGGCAATTTATCATTTGGAGGCAAAGGTTATCAGCCGAGGTATAGGGCGTTCCGCTGTTGCGGCAGTGGCCTACATGAGCTGTTCCAGAATGTATAACGACTATGACGGGGTTCAGCATGACTACACCCGCAAGCAGGGACTTGTCTGGCAGCAAGTCTTTCTGCCAGATATGGCACCAGCAGAGTGGGCAGATCGGGAAGTTCTTTGGAACGCTGTGGAGGAAACGGAGAAAACAAAGGACAGCCGTCTCGCTCGTGAGTTTGTAGTGGCGTTACCGGTTGAACTGAACAAGGACGAGTGGATTACCCTACTTACTGAATTTATCCAGACCAATTTTGTAGCAGAGGGGATGTGTGCTGATGTGTGCATCCACGACACAGATGGACACAATCCCCATGCTCATATCATGCTGACCGTTCGACCGCTGACGATGGAGGGCAAATGGCAGCATAAGACGGAGAAGGAATATCTCTGTGTCAAAGGCGGTGAAGAACGTGGTTTTACTGCATCCGAGTTCAAACAGGCGCAGGCCAATGGATGGGAGAAACAGTATCAGTATAAGGTTGGCAAAAAGAAGATGTATATGGCCCCATCAGCAGCGCAGACACAGGGCTATGAGCGGGTATCCAAGTATCCAAAAAGCACCAAATACGGCAGACAAAATCCGATCTCTGCGCGTTGGAACAGCGAAGATCAGCTTGTCCTCTGGCGGACAGCATGGGCTGATGAGGTGAACCGGTGTCTGGAACGTTTCGGACACGATGAGCGCGTCGATCACCGAAGTCACGCCGAGCGCGGTCTGGACGAGCAGCCCACTATCCATGAGGGAGTAGCCGCCCGTGCGCTGGAACAGAAGGGCATTATTTCTGATCGCTGTGAACTAAACCGGCAGATTAAGGCGGACAATGTTCTGCTGCGGGAGTTGAAATCGCTGGTTAAGAAGTTGATGGATGCGGTAAAGAATACTGTTCCTGCCATTGCAGAGGCGATGGAAACTGTACGCCAGAAAATGATTATCTTCTGGTATCAGCTTTTGCATATTGGAGCCGGGAAAAAGCATTTTTCGGATACGCTCCAAGTCGTTCAATCAGACATCAAACGGTATGAGGATATAGTCAAACAGATCAAAGTAAAGGTTCGGGAGCGCCGGGCACTGTTGGAGGAAAAGAAAGCTACCTCAGCAATTCAGGTGTTCCGGCATCGGGAATTAGCACAGAAAATCTCCGGTTTGACAGAAGATATTGAGGAATTGAAAAGCGAGAAGGCCCTGCTGCTCAATCAGCTTAATTGTGCATACGATCATGGTATTGCGGAGATTAAGCAGCGCATCACATCTATGGAGAACTCTTTGAACAAGCTGGACCAGCAAGGGAAAAAGTATGTCGCTGAATTGGAAGCGGCATTGGCTCAGTATACCGAGCTGCAGCAACAGGCGGCGGATATGGATGCCATAGAACTGGATACCGCCTGTCACAGTATCCGGCCTAATATGGAGCACAAAACTGTCCAGCGGCTGCAAGCCGCCTTTGGAGTGAAATTTGATTCCAGAACGTTGGCGCAGAGCCGAAGGGATGTTGTCGAAATGTTGGATAAATCATCAGAACCGGTATCTATCCGCCGGACGATACAACAGTTACAGGGACAGCAGAATAAGCAAAATTATGAGAAAGGGTACATCCAGGAGCGGTGAGTTTTATGAGCTATATTGATTGCTACAGCCACAGCATCTAATATCATTTACACCGCTCAGTCATTATGGACAATATTGTCTGATCTGTCTGCCGCATTCCCTGCTGTGCCAAGATACCAATATTAGCGATGGTGTTATCCACGCCCTTGGTAACAATGCCGTCACCGCTCTTGAATTCCTGGTGATTCTTGTACATAGAATAGCCCAGGAGCCCTGCGTCCACACTGGCAGCGATCTTGGCGGCGCAGGAGGGCTTTGCCCCGTCGCAGATGGTGCCGCTGATCATAGCCACAGCGTTGACGATGGTGTGTGCAATGGCTTCATAGCTGCCGTCCAGCAGATAGGCAATCCCGGCCCCTGCCCCGACCCCCGCGCTGACTGCGCCGCAGTAGGCGGAGAGTCGGCCTATGCCGCTTTTCTGGTGGATCGTTACCAGGTCGCTGACCAGCAGCGCCCGGTACAGTTTCTCCTGACCGGTGCCCAAATGTCTGGCGTACCGTACCACCGGTACAGAAGCGGTGATGCCCTGGTTGCCGGAACCTGAGAGGATCACCACCGGCAGCTCACACCCGCTCATCCGGGCATCGCTTCCGGCGGCGGCCCACGCCCTGGCTTCCGTCTTGATGTCACTGGGGTACTCTGCCAGCATCACAGAGCCAATATTGGCTCCCCAGTCATTTTGCAGCCCTTCCTCCGCAATAGCTGTGTTGCAGTCGATCTGCCGGCGCAGCAGCGGCGCGATCTCCTCCAGTTCTGCCGTATTCGCAAAGTCCAGAATGTCCGCTACATTCAGGACACTCTTGTCCGTCAGACTGTCTTCGGTGGAATCTGTGACCGGCTTTTCCAGCAGGACCTCGCCGTCCCTTTCCTCCCGAACGATGTTGCTGTGGCTGTTTGCGATGTGTACGGAAGCGAAGTGTTCCCCAGCCCAGCCGGTCAATCGGATATCCAGCATCCGGGTGGTATCCGCGCAGGCGATTTCGATAGGGGTATCCTGAGAATAGGCCGCGATAGTCTCGTGCAGCTCCGCCGGAACAGACGAGATGACCTGTAAGGCTCTCTCCGCTGCACCAGCTATAATACCTGCGGCTATGGCCGCACAGATGCCTTTCAGTCCCCCGGAATTGGGAACCACAACGCTTTTCACATTTTTGATAATATTGCCGGAAACCTCAGCTCGTATCCGCTCCGGATTGGTACCAAGGATGTCACGGAGCCGGGCGGAGGCATAGGCCAGGGCAATCGGCTCTGTACAGCCCGTGGCGGGGACTAATTCTTCCCTTAAAATGGACAGATATGCCATTTTCTTTTCAGCAGTCAGCATAATTTTTCTCCTTTTACTTGATGGGACCTTCAGGTGATTCCACATAGATCCTTTCACTGGAGAACCCCTGACCTCGGACCTCCTTGATCTGCGTGATGGTCAGAAACGCATGGGGATCAACGGATTGGATCAGCGCCTGCGCGGCATACAGCTTCCGGGGCGGAATTACGCACAGCACACCTCGCTGGAGCGTTCTTGTCCGGCCTGTTTCAATGTAGACCATAGTGGTCCCGGCCTGCAGCTCTGTCAGGCATTTTTGACGGAGCTTCTCATATTGACTGGAGACTACAAAAAGCTGTGTCTGGGATTGCCCCAGAAGCATCACCCGATCCAATGCAATTGTCTCCACGACCAGCAGTACAACGCCGTATAATATTTGTTCCGGATCGGAAAACAGAGCTTGTGCGCCCATGATGACGATATCCGTCAGGTAGACCGCTGCAGAAACCGGGATATGCGTCCATTTATGCAGCACAAGATTGACCACATCGGTTCCACCGGTGGAGGAACCCACTCGCATAACCAGACCCACAGCGATACCCACCAGTCCGCCGCCCAGCAGGGCCGCCAGCAGTGGATCAGCTGTCAGCTGGTCAATACCTGGTATCCGCTGCGCCGCGCCCAGGAAGATAGGATAGAGCAGCGAACTGGCAATGGTGGCCACAACAAAACGCCACCCCAACACCGCCCACCCCAGCGCCAGAGCCATAAGATTTACGCACAAAACAATCGTTGCAGTGTCCAGCGGAATAAATCTTGCCAGAACGATGCCAACGCCGGTAGCGCCGCCCATAATCACGCCGCTGGGAAGAATGAACGCCGCCACCGCAAATCCCAGCAGTATATTCCCGGCCAAAATTGCGGAGCAAACCCCTGCCGCTTTTTTGAGGTGTCTCATTGCGTTATGCTCCTTTACCATGTCAAAGCACCGTCACGCAGTCCAGCAGCTCAGCGCATACGTCTATCTGCTGTTGAGAGCCAAGGATACAGACCGCACCTTGTGCTGTCAGCTTCTCCACAGGATCCGCCAGAACAGCCAGATCATCCGGTACCGTGGAGAGCATCTCGCGCCGGACGCGGCACAGGTCTCCGTGGGTGATCTGCCGCCAATAGCGGGCGTCAGCGGTTTTCCCCTTCATACGGGCTGTTAAGAGCGGGTCGGACTCCGCCGCCGCTCCAATGATCATGCCGGCAAGGTCTATATCTGCGATACCCCGCAGAAAGCCGGCGGAGGCGCGATAGCAATCCAAGGTTCGGGCGGCACTGGGGTCCCGATAGGAGAAAAATCCCGCAAAGCCGGTATCCCGCAGGATCATCCCTGTACCGTAGGCCCCACCCTGGACCCGCACGGTGTTCCACAAGTGGCCCAGAGAGATCGTGCGGCCCATGACCTTTGCCGTTCCGCTTCCTGCACCCTGGAAAATGCCGCCCGCAGCTGAAAAAGAAATGTCCGTTGGAATCACGATCCCCTCCCGTCTGGGGCCCCAGGGACGAATAGCCGCAGTGCCCGGAAGAACAAAGGCACCTTCCGGCAGGTTGCCGGACAGTATGCGGGCAGTTATCCCCACAGCCGTCTCGTTCCCGGCGGTAATACTGGCCGTCATACGCGCGCGGCAGAAGATACGCTGTGACAGAGCCTTCAACTCCTCTGCCAGAATGGGAAAGCGGACCGGGAAATCCCGCTCCAGCTCCGTCAGCCACCGGAGGAAGGTGATGCCGCCAGCCTGCTCCTGCACAGCGCCCTCAGCGGTGGAACAGGCGAGAACTCTGGACATGGCGGCGTTGTGTCCCGCCATCACAGCCTGCTCCGCCATAGCTGACCGATGCTGGCGCAGGAACACGAGTACCCGTTCGGGATCATCCCATCGCTGCCCCATCAAAAGCTCTGTCAGGAATGACAGGGCTTTTTCCAGCTTCGCGTCCAGGACGCTGCATGTGACACACAGGAACGTCCGGCAGCGGGTGGGAATGTTTTGCTGCCCATATGCCTCTACCGCGAATTGGATACTCCCGAACAGGGAGCGCATCTCCCGGTGGAGGTCCGCCAGAGCGTAGGCTGACGTATCCAAATAGCCGAACAGCCGGGCCATAAAGGACGCTTTGGTCAGTTCATCCGGGGCAAGATCATCCAGCGCAAAATAGAAATTCAAATAGGTGATCCCGTTCGTATGCAGTTCGTGGCACAGAAGTGTAATGCCCGCCGTTCGTTCTTCTGCGAAAGGCAGCTTCTCCGGTTCTGCCGGGACCTGCTCCAGGCGCAGCCTGGGGATGGATGCCAACTGCTCCGGCGTATCCGGCGCGGCCTGCCACGCGGCGATGGCCTCCTGATACCGGCGGATACCGGCGGCCTCCGCAGAGCTCCATCCTGACTGGACCGCGCTGAGGCGGGCTGTCTCCCGGGCCTGACGCTCCTGACCGGCTGTGTGAGAGGGACACATCAGCACCCGGCAATGGTGGGGATTTTTCAGCAGAATACGCTCCATCAGCTTTTCAAAATATCCATCTCCGCACTTTTGGCGCAGATCGCCAAAAAGCGTCCCTACGCTGAGATTTGCTGCCGGATCTCCGCCGTAGAGCCAGCTCTCCAGCACCTGAAAACCCAGCACAAGCCCCTGTGGCGTCTGCCCGTAATCACGCTGCCGGGCCTCAAACTCCAGCTTGTCCAGTGTGGCGAGGATACGCCGGTGATCCAACCCCTCCCGAACCAGCCGTTTCAATTCTTCTTGGATGGCGGCAGACACCTCGTCCATCCTGCCCTCATCTATATCCCGCGCCTCCAGCGTGACCCATGGCTGCTGGATGCCATCGTGAAGCTCCAGCCGGACATCCCGCGCCAGTCTGCCTTCCAGGAGCCGCCGCTTCAGCGGAGCCTGGTTGTCTCCGCAGAGCGCGTCCGACAGCGCCTGCAGCGCCGTCAGTGCCTCCCGGTCCCGGCAGGTACAGGCCACAAATCCATCCGCCAGTTTGGAGCGGCCTTCCGGGGTTTCCTGGGGGGACAGTTCGTAGCGGACGATAGCCAAGCCGCCATCTACAGGCTTTTGCAGCGGAATTGCCCCCGGCGCGGGGCGGCGCTCATAGCCGGAGAGATATTCGCTGTCAAGGATCGCGAGAATTTCCCCGATATTCAAACGGCCATCCAGGAATATGTAGGAATTGGAGGGGTGATAGAGACGTCTGTGGGCGGCGGTGAACGCCTCATAGGTCAGCTCCGGGATATGCTCCGGGTCGCCGCCGGAGACGAAGCGGTAGCAGGTATCCGGGAACAGGCAGCGGGTCATCTCGCGCTCCAGAAGAGCGTCCGGCGATGCAAAGGCTCCCTTCATCTCATTGAACACCACGCCCTTGCAGAAGGGTGCGCCATCCTCATCCAGTTCATAATGCCACCCTTCCTGACCGAATATCTCTGGCCTGGAGTGGAGCAGCGGGTGCAGCACTGCGTCCATATAGACCCGCAGGAGATTGATAAAATCCTGGTCATTCCGGCTGGATACTGGATAAAAGGTCCTATCCGGGAATGTCATGGCGTTCAAGAACGTATTGAGAGAGCTTTTCATCAACTCCACAAAAGGCTCCTTTACCGGGTAACGTTCTGAGCCGCACAGGACCGAGTGTTCCAAGATATGAAATATGCCTGTGTCGTCCCAAGGCTGGGTTTGGAAAGCGATGCCGAAGGTTTTATTTTCCTCCGCCCGCTCCAGCCAGACCAGCCGGGCCCCGGACTTCTGGTGTTCCATCTGCCAGAGGACCGCATCCAGCTCATCTACACTTTGACGGTCGAGAACGATAAAGCCTGAAAGGATATCATTCTTTTCCATAATGGGCCTCCCCTCATATGAGAAATTTCTTTTTTCTGTTTAGATGCCCACTATTATAAATATTTTCTGCGCTGGCGCAAGCAGGTGTGCTTATTCTGTCTAATTCCGGGCTAAATTGTCCTGCCCATGGTCTGCCGGTGTCAGCCGGTCCGGAATTGTCTCTGGCTTCCCCCAAAACAGAAGCGGTGACGGGTATACGCCATTGGTACAGAATAAACCATTTTCAGGGCAGAATCGGCAGCTGATATTGATTTTGCCCGGAAAACCTGTATTGTTAAGGCAGAAAAACACCAGGAGGGATGCAGCGAATGTACGATCTGCTCATTATCGGCAGCGGACCTGCCGGCGTTTCCGCCGCGCTGAGTGCGAAGGCGCGGAACTTGGACTTCCTCTGGTTCGGTTCCAGAGCGTTGAGTCCTAAAATCACGAAAGCCGAACGTGTCATAAATTACCCGGGACTTCCATCGATCACCGGCACAGAGATGCGCGATGCCTTCCTGCGTCAGACCGGCAGTCTGGGCATTTCTATTCTGGAGGAACGGGTGAACGCCGTTTACGACATGGGCGGATATTATACCTCCGTGGTCAACGAAAAAATGTACGATGCCAAAGCCGTCATCCTCGCCACCGGCGTATCCAGCTGCCGGGAAATCCCCGGTGAGAGCCGTCTGCTGGGCAGAGGCGTCAGCTATTGCGCCACCTGCGACGGGGGACTGTACCGGGGCAAACGGATCGCGGTGGTCTGCACAGACTCTTCTCTGGAGGAGGAGATCGAATTCCTGGCGGACCTGGCTTCGGAGGTATTTCTCTGTACCAGCTATAAGGATTGCGGCATCCGCCGGGACAATGTGCGGCACACAGTGGGCTATCCTATGGAAATCCTGGGGGAGAGCCGGGCTTCCGGCATCGTCTGCAATGGGGAGACGGTGGATGCAGACGGCGTATTCTGTCTGCGCTCCTGCGTGGCGCCGGCGGCTTTGCTGCCGGGACTGGCGGCGGAGGGCGGACACATTCAGGTAGACCGGCAGCAGCGGACCAACCTTCCAGGCTGCTTTGCCGCCGGGGATTGTACCGGGCGGCCCTATCAGTATGCCAAAGCGGTGGGCGAGGGCAACGTGGCCCTGCACAGTGCGGTAGAATATATAAAAAAGGCGGTGGTGTAGCATGAAATCACGAGTATTGCAGATAAAGGACTATCGGGAGGTGGATATAACGCCCCTGCTGAAGCCTTTCGTGCCGGATGAGGCAGCGCTGGAGACAGAGCTGCGGCGGCTGACCAATCCGTATGTCCGCTGGGAAACGGGAGAGACTGCTTCCGCTGGGGATCAGGTGGTATGCCGTCTGGTCTCGGACTGTCCCAGGTTCAACAAGGAGAAAGTCCGGTTCGTAGCTGGCAGCGGTATGTTCCATAAGGAGCTGGAGGCGCTGGTTATTGGCATGACAGTGGGAGAGGCCAGGGAAGCGGACCTGTCGGAGGGCAGGGTATCCCTCACACTGACGGGCGTGATGAACCGCGTGGTCCCAGAACTCAGTGATGAGATGGTGGAGAAGCTGGGCCTGGAGGGTGTGGACACTGTGGCGGACTACAGAGCCTATCTGCTGGCGCAGCAGAAGGATTCCGCTTTCCAGGATGCCCTCTATGAGCCCCAGAAACAGCTTATGGCGGAGGTAATCGCTGGATCAGAGTTTGTCCTCTGCAAGGAGGACTGGGCCGTCGTGGTGAATCGGGAGCTGGACCGCTGCCGGACGCTGTGCCGTCAGGAGGGTATGGTTTTGGAGGAGATGACCCCGGAGCAGTTCCGCGGACGCATTCCAGTGAAGAGCTACCACGAGCTGGTCGCCATGCTCCAATACGACGGCTGGGACAGCCTTTGCCGCTATCTGCTGGGCTGCTGGTACGCTCAAACCGATGGCTTCCAGGCCGGCGAAGCGGATTATGAGGCATTTATTGCAGACTATGCTAAAACTTGGCATGTCTCCGTGGAAAACGCCCGGGAAGCCAATCCCTATGAAACCTTTATTTTCAATGAATACGCCGGACACACCTACACGGTGTTGAAAAAATACATCAGAGAATTTTATTGAGGAGGACGTACCATGGCAATTCAAACTGCGGACAAGAACAATTTCAAGGATCTGATCAGAGAGGACTTCGTGATCGCCGATTTTTATGGCGCCACCTGCGTTCCCTGCAAGCTGTTCTCCAGAATTTTAGAGGACATTGCGGCAGAAATTCCCTTTCTGAATATCGTCAAGCTCAATACCACCGAGAATCCTGAGATCGCGGAGGAGTACGGCATCACTGCCGTACCCACCATCCATTTCTACAAGGACGGACAGCTGGTGGACAGCCATGTGGGCGTCATGCAGCCCCAGCCGGTGAAGGATGTCATTGCCCAATATATGTATACATAAAGCCGGACAGATCAGGCGGTCTTTCGGACAAAATCGACATGCACTCTTTTCCGCCTGTTCCGGGTATGCTATGATACGGCTATCAACAAAAGGAGGTCTCATTTCATGAAAAAAGCCGCGAAACGAACCCTCTGTACCCTTCTGGCGATTCTGCTCACGCTTGGTCTTGCCGCCTGCGGCGGCTCAAAAACCGTTGATCCGAAAACATGTACATATGACGAGATGGTGGACTATCTCACTGCCAAGGGCTACATCTCCAAGGATGCCGTCCCAGTGGATATGCTCACCACCATGGGATACCTCACCGACAACACCGGCGGGGAGATCCCCTTCGCCCCCTTTGCGGACAAGGCCATGGATTACGACGGACTGTGGCTGATGTGGTGGGATTCCGAGACGCCCTCTGAGGCGTACACCAGCTGTTTCCAGAATCTTGCTATGAACGGCGGTACGGTGGTCTATATGGGCGGAGCGGCTGTGCTGGAGACCGCTGCCTACAGTGGCAGCTTCGCAATCGTCTTTGCGGAGAACTATGCCCAGAAGGACGCTGTCATTGCTGACTTCCAGGCGCTTTCCCAGAAATAAGGACATAGAGACGCCCTACCCTATCCTGTATGGGATAGGGCAGAGGCGTTTCTCTGAAAGCACATAAGAGGAAGGAGAAATCAATGGAAACGAACGCAATTTTCCGAAAAAATTACGGCAGCTTCCGCCGCTTCTTCTCCATGCTGGGCAAGGCGGATTTGCCCTACCTGTGGATCATCGGCTATCTGGCGGCCAGCGCTGTCATCGCCAATGTGGGAGTCAGTTCCACCGAGTACAGCGCCGCCCTTTTCGCCGGGAACGTGGGCCTGACCGCCGTGGTGCTGCCCTATCTGTTCTATCAGGTCCTCTCCCTGATCCTGAGCTCTGTCTCTGGCCTCATCAACAACCTCTGCACTGCCCGCATGGACCGGAACCTGCGGCGGATGGTCTGGCGCAAGACGGTGAGCCTCCCGCTGCGGTTCTATGAAAACAACAACCCCAAGGAGCTGCTCAGCCGTATCACCACTGACATTTCCAGCATCAGCAGTCTGGTTATGAAGGTATTCCTTCCCATCTTCACCACCGCCTACTCCAGCTTTGTCATCCTCCGGAAGGTCTCCAGCTATGACGGTTCGCTGATGTGGTCCCTGCTGGCGGCGCTGCCGGTGAACATCCTCATCAGCTTTATCCTGAGCCGCCTGCAATTCGGCGTGCAGGACCTCATCAACCGCCGCAACGCCGAGCTGACCGCCTCCGTGGCGGAGCGGACCAACAACCTCATGCTCATCAAATCCATGGGTACTGAGGCGAAAGAGGCCGGTACCGGCGGGGAGCGGATGAAGGCCAGCTACCGCGCCGCCGGAATGAACATCTGGGTCACTGGCATGGCACTCCCCATCCGGGCCATTGCCAGTGTCCTGCAAACCATCGTCATCATTCTGGTGGGCCGGGGCTTCTACGCCTCCGGCGCGCTGAGCCTTACGGAGTGGATCGCTTATTATGGCTTTGCCGTTCAGCTGACCAATATCCTCAGCGCCTACTGCGGCTATTGGACCTCCTTCAAAAGCGCTCAGGGCGCGGTAGACCGGGTGAGCGAGATCATGGACGAACGGTCTGAGGATCTGGATGCGGGAGATGCTATGGACTCTCCCACTGGCGGCATCCATTTTGAGAAGGTGGCCTTCTCCTTTGGCGCGGAGCCGCTGTTCCAGGGTCTGGACCTGGACATTCCCGCCGGGCGGATCACCGCCGTAGTGGGGCCGTCCGGCTCGGGCAAGACCACCCTTCTGAACCTGATCGACCGCCTCTACCCCCTGGACGGAGGAGCGATCCGGATCGGAGGAAAGGATACCTCGGACTACTCCCTGGCGAGCTTCCGCCGGACCCTGGGATATGTGACCCAGGAGAGCGTCATGTACGCCGGGACGATTCGGGACAACCTGCTCCACGGCCTGGATCGGAAGCCGCCGGATAAGGAATTGGACGATGTCTGCGCCGCTGTGGGCATCCTGGAGTATGTACGCCGTCAGCCCTTGGGCTACGATGCCCCGGTGGGCGAGAGCGGAGCCAGCCTCTCCGGCGGGCAGCGGCAGCGGTTTTCCGTGGCCCGTGCGCTGCTGAAAAAGCCGGACTGCCTGCTGCTGGACGAGGCCACCGCCGCCATGGATATCGGCGGCAAGGCAGGCGTCTGGGCCAGCATCCGGCAGGTCATGGCAGGAAAGACCGTGGTCTATGTGGCCCACGACGCCCAGACCATCCGCAACGCGGACTACCTGATTGTCCTCCGGGACGGCAGAGTGGAGGCCGCCGGGGAGCGGGAGGACATTCTGGCCTCCGATCCCTACTGCCGGGAAATGATGGAAAACGGAGAGGAGGGACGCTGATATGAAGCAGAACGGCAGAGACAGAACGCAGCAGAAAGAGAAGTTTTCTTTCCGGTCCTATATCACGTTTTATACCCGCTTTCCCATCCCCTGGTGGCTCTTTATCGGCTCCCTAGTGTTCAGTCTCATCAATACCGAGGTTTTTCTGGCTATCTCCAAATATGTCATCCAGATCAACAAGGGCGAGCTTTACAACGACGTCATCATCGGCTACTCTCTGCTGACTGTACTCAACGCTGTGATCGCCATGCTCAGCAACCTCTGCGGCGAGTACGGCATCCAAAAGGTCACGCTTCGGGCCAGAAAGCTGCTGTGGGACAAGATCCTCCACCTGCCCATGCGGGAGGTGGAGCGCCGCCAGCCCTCGTCCCTTATCTCCGGCGTGGTCAACGACATCACCCAGGCCAGCAGCGTCATCTACATGATCTTCTCCACTGTGGCCTCCATCTATGGCTTCATCCGCTGCTGCGTGGAGATGGCCCGGTTCAACGCCGTCCTCTCCGCCTACATGCTGTTGCTTGTTCCCCTGGCCGTTGGGGTGTTCGCACTGGTAGGGCAGCTGCAATACCACATGATGCTACGGCGGTATGAGAGCCTGAACACTATGACGGAATTTTTCTCTGAGCATATCTCCGCCGCCAAGCATGTCAAGGCCCAGGCTATGGAGGGCCTGGAGATAGAAGAGGGCCTGCGGGCTATTGATGAGCGGTATAAGGCGGATATTTACTACGCCTTTATGGAGGTTTTACAGGTGTTTTCCAATACGCTGTACACCTCCATCGGAAAAGTCGCCATTGCCCTGTTTGGGTCCGACATGATCCGCAAGGGCCGGATGCCGGACACTGGCATCAACGATTTCAGCACCTACAAGGACCGGGTGGACCAGTACCAGGCGGAGGTCCTGACCCATTACCAGACCCTCAAGGGTACACAGGGTGCTATGCAGTACGTGGGCGTCCTTCTGGACGGTCCGGAAGAGGACCCGAATGCCGGGTACGATCTGCCAGGGAACCTGCCGGAGCGGGACATCGTGCTAGACCGGGTGAGCTTCGGCTATGTCCCCCAGCAGCCGGTACTCCACGACCTGAGCCTCACCATTCCCGCCGGAAAGACCACCGCCATCATCGGCAACAATGGCTCCGGCAAGTCCACTCTGCTCAAGCTGCTTCAAGGGATTTACCCACCGGACAGCGGACGGATATGGCTGGGGAAGTCCGCCGTGGACGAGGTGAAGCTGGCCCAGCTGCGCCGGCGGTTCGGCTGTGTCCTCCAGCACAACCCCTTGTTTTCCGGTACCGTCCGTGATAACATAGCCTACGGCGAGACCGGCGAGGTATCGGACGAGGCTGTAGTCCAGGCCGCAAAGCTGGCGGATGCGGACGGGTTCATCCGCCAGCTGCCCCAGGAGTATGGCTCCGATGTGGGCATGGGCGGGGCTCTGCTCTCCGGCGGACAGCGCCAGCGGGTGGCCATTGCCCGGACACTGCTGTCCGATCCGGACTATCTGCTCATGGATGAGGCCGGGGCCAGCCTGGACCACAAGAGTGATATGACCATCTACCGCACCATCCGGGAGCACATGAAGGGACGGACCATCGTGGTGGTGGCCCACGATATGCGCACAGTTATGGAGGCAGATCACATCATCGTTCTCAACAGCGGGTCCCTGGAGGCTGCGGGAACCCACGAGGAGCTGCTGAAAACCAGCTCCACATACCGCGCATACCTGGAACTTCAGGGGTGCGGCCTGGCGGGAGAGGAGGCCGGAAGATGAAGCGCTTTACGATCCTTTTTTCCATCCTGCTGGCGCTGGGCTTTGCAGGTGTGCTGGCTTATGTGGCCTCGTCGCCGGAGTTTGTTCCGCCTACAGCGCTGATTGGCGAGGGTGAGGACGCGGATGCCCCCATTTGGAACATGACGATAGAGGAACTCATCGCTGAAATCGCCGCCCAGGGGCTGATTGATGACCCATCCACTGCAATTTCCATGTCCAGCGACGGCCTTTGCACCGAGGCACGCCAGGTCAGTGGCGCGGAATTTTATTGGTGGGATCTGGACAACCTGAAGGAGGGCAGCATGGAGGAAACCTCCTACAAGAGTCTGAAGGCAGATGGGATTATCAACCTCTATGGCTCCGGACACATTACCAGCTGCGTTCACAACGGTCCCTTTGCGCTGTGGTTGGACCTCTACGAGGGGGACGCCAAGGCGCTGGAGCAGGCGTTCAAGGCTGTAGGACAGACGGAATAAAAGCGGGGTAGAAAACGATGATGGAGATGAAAGTACTGCTGGTGGACAGCGATCAGCAGCTGCGCGAGGAATTGGTCGTCATGCTGCACGCTTTCCAGTGCTTTCGGGTGGTCGGAACGGCGCAGACCTCGACGGAGGCCATTGAATATGTGCAGTCCAATGAGGTGGATATTATATTTGCCAACCACCAGCCAGCGGACCCCCGTATCACAGGAGTCGGGGAGTATTTGTCCGCCGTTCTGGGACAGAGCCATCCCCATATCCAGGTGGTGGTCTATTCCAACTCGGAGGAGTGGGCCTTCAACGCTTTCCGCTGCCAGTGCGCCGGGTATCTGCTGACGCCCTTTGATCCGCTGGCGCTTCAATCGCTGGTCAACCGCCTGCGGTACATTTTCGACCTTCAGCAAGCCAAGCGGGAGATATCCAACCGCAGCATCATGATCAAGACCCGCAGCGGCTATCAGCTTACCCGCATCAGTGATATTCTTTTCATTGAGCGCAGTAACCGGAAAAACCGCATCGTCACTATAGATGGCCAGGAGATCGCGCTGCTGGGGTACACTATGAACCAGCTGGAGGAAATGCTGGAGGGCTGCGGATTCTATCGCTGTTATCAATCTTTCATCGTCAATCTATCCCAGGTGGCGGCGGTCCGGGCGGACAATGAGGCGAAAAATTATGCGATCCGCTTCAAGGAGTATGAGGGGGAGATCCTGCTCAGCCGGGAAAAATACGCAGAGCTGGTGGCGCTTTTAAAAGGGCGGTATGCGGGGATCAATATCTGATGCTATGGATGAACCACAGCTTATAAGAAAAGCAAGGGCCTGCGAAAATATCTCAATTTTTTCGCAGGCCCTTGCTTTTCTATCCTGATTGCCCCTATCGCACATACTGTCCCTTTAGGGATATTTCCTTTTGATTTAGGACTTTTCGCCTAAAGTATCTGGTATAGTCAACTACGGTAATTATGAGAGTGTGGATAGCGATTGACTTCACAATTTGAGTAATCGTAGTGTATACGCTTAGCTGAAAATATAATAACGGTGAAATTATCCTTGACAAATCGCTTCTCAGAAGCGAATCCTTGAAGCCTACGCAAAACAGAACGGCTTTTCCAACCTCAAATGGTACACGGACGACGGATTCTCTGGGGCAAATTTCCAAAGACCCGGCTTCCAGTCCATGCTTGCCGACATTGAAGCGGGGCTTGTGGGAACGGTTATCGTAAAAGATGATTGTGTTATTTTAGAACTAAACTCAGAAAGCCCTGAAAACACGGGACTTTGTGATGTTAGTTCTGTTTTTTGACCCAAAACAGAGGATAACAAAAGCGCAGGGCGGCGCAAGGAGGGTAGGACGCCCATCAGACAAAGCAAGACTTCATAGAGCGGGTATCGCTGTCGGAGAAATCCGGCGGTCGGTATCCGCTCTTTTTTTGCGTCCGCAGACGGTTACATAGGCGTGTATCCTGCCCCATCTTGGGGGCTGGGTACACGCCTTTTTTCTTTTTCCCATAAACCCACATTGAGAAAGCGAGGTGAACACAAATGCCTAAAGCAAAGCCCAAAGAGCCGGAAGCGCAGACCGTGGCTGCGGCAGAAGCCGTGACGGAAACGGTACAGCGGTTCCCCCTCTCCGAGCTGCACCCCTTTGAGGGGCATCCCTTCAAGGTGCTGGACGATGACGCTATGGCGGAGACCGTGGAGAGCATCAGGATGGTCGGGATCGCTAATCCCCTCATCGTGCGCCCGGACCCGGACGGCGGGTATGAGATCATCTCCGGCCACCGCCGCCACCATGCCGCAGAACTGGCGGGACTGGATGCCATCCCCGTCATTGTCCGAGAACTGGACGATGACGCCGCCGTTATCATGATGGTAGACTCCAACCTCCAGCGGGAGAACATCCTGCCCAGCGAGAGGGCCAAAGCCTACAAAATGAAAATGGACGCCCTCCGGCATCAGGGACAGCGCACAGACCTAACTTCGCCGCAAGTTGCGGCGAAGTTCCGCGCCGATGATGAAGTGGGAAAAGGTGCGGGCGTGAGCGGCGATACCGTCCGGCGGTTCGTCCGCCTGACGAACCTGATCCCCGAAATCCTGGATATGGTGGACGAGAAGAAAATATCCATGACGCCCGCCGTGGAGCTGTCCTACCTGAAGCCGGAGGAACAGCGGAACTTCCTGGAGGCGATGGACTACGCCCAGGCCGCACCCTCTGTATCGCAGGCCCAGCGCATGAAGAAAAAGAGCCAGGAGGACGGCTGTACCCTGGAGGATATGTGCGGCATCATGGACGAGGCGAAGAAGGACGACATGGGGCAGATCGCGTTCAAGACCAGCGACTTGCAGAAGTTCTTCCCCAAGTCCTACACGCCCAGGCAGATGAGCGACACCATCCTCCGCCTGCTGGAACAGTGGCAGAGGCGGCGGCAGCGGAACCAGCAACGGTGACACGCCCCCTTTTGCGGGGCGCATTTTTTATGAAACGGAAAAGGAGCATCTACGCTTATGAACAGTATCCATTTTCACTTCAACGGTGATGTGAACATCAACCTGTCCCTGCCCGACAGCGCGGATAGGCCCGGCTACAAAAAGCTGGTGGACTCCCTGGAGGAGTACCTGCACGACGCGGCGGAGGAGGCCACCGTCACGGAGGCCGAGGCGGACTCCATCGTGATGGTGATGCGCCCGGACAAGACCCCGGAGGTCATGCAGGAGACCCAGTGCTGGGACGAGATCGAGAGCAAAGGCAAGTACGACTGCCTGGAGGTCGTGTCGGACGACGCCCTGGATGTGGCGGGGCTGGCGATCGTCTTTGACGGGCGGCGCGTCCTGAACCTGGGCAGGGAACGGTATCTGCTCGGCCCCGTGATCGTCTACAAGACCGATGAGGACGGGGACGGCGTTTCCCTCTCTGCGGAGGATGTGATCGCCGCCGTGGTCTACTTTGCCGACCATACCGTGACCCTCTACGCCGATGGGAAGGACTTCCCGGCGTTCCACATCTGAAACCAACGGCATCATACCTCCGGCGCCGTTTCCGCAGAAAGGGGGAATGAGATTTGCAGGAGGAAGTAGAGAACAGGACCGTAAACCTGATGATAAGTACCAGCAAACTGACCGGGCGGACGCTGGTGGCGGCGTTCCGCAAGTACGCCCAGCACCGGGCGCGGGTGAAGGCCGGCAGGGCGGCGGAGGGCGACCACGGAAAGATGACCGTGGAGAAGCTGATCCGCAAGGACCAGGGGGCGCAGCAGATCGACATCGCCAAGAGCGGCATCAAGGACTTTGAGCGGGTGCTAAACAAGTACGGCGTGGACTATGCCATCCGAAAGGATGTGTCCCAGGAGACGCCCCGCTTCATGGTGTTCTTCAAGGCAAAGGACGCCGATGTGCTGACCGCCGCCTTCAAGGAGTATTCCGTGAAGCTGTCCCAGAAAGAGAAGCGGCCCAGCGTCCTGAAAGCCCTGGCGCACCTGAAAGAGCTTGCCAAGTCCATCCCCTCCAAGGTGCGGGAGAAGAACCAGGAGCGTGAGCGATGAACCAGAAAACCAAGAAACTCATCATCCTGAACATCCCCTATGTGGTGATCGGGCTTTTCTGCACCAATATCGGGGAGGCGTGGCGCATGGCGGCGGGGACGGACATCTCCACGAAGCTGCTGGGCTTCTTCACCTCGATGGGGGCGGCGTGGGGGGACCCCATGCCCAGCCTGCACCCCTTCGACCTGTGCATCGGGCTTGCCATCGGCGCGGCGTTCCGGCTGGTGGTATATGTGCGGAGCAAGAACGCCAAGAAATACCGCTCCGGCGAGGAATACGGCAGTGCCAGATGGGGCGGGCCAAAGGACATCGAGCCGTTCGTTGACCCCGTGTTCCAGAACAACGTCATCCTGACCCGGACGGAGAGCCTCACCATGAACAGCCGCCCCAAGGACCCCAAGACCGCCCGGAACAAGAATGTGCTGATCGTCGGCGGCTCCGGCAGCGGCAAGACCAGGTTCTGGCTCAAGCCCAACCTTTTACAGTGCCATAGTTCGTATGTCATCACTGATCCAAAAGGGGGGATCGTCGAGGAGTGCGGGGCCGTCCTGGTGCGGAACAAGTACCGCATCAAGATTTTTAACACGATCAACTTCAAGAAGTCGATGCACTACAACCCCTTCGCCTATATCCACTCGGAGAAGGACATCCTGAAGCTGGTGACAACGCTGATGGTGAACACGCAGGGCGAGGGCAAGGGCGGGGACCAGTTCTGGGAGAAGGCCGAGAAGCTCCTTTACACGGCGCTCATCGCCTATATCCACTATATCGCGCCCGTGGAGGAGCAGAACTTCGGGACGCTCATCACCTTCCTGAACGCTATGGAAGTCCGGGAGGACGATGAGACGTTCCAGAACCCTATCGACCAGATGTTTGAGGCACTGGAAAAGAAAGAGCCGGACCACTTTGCTGTCCGCCAGTACCGGCTCTATAAGCTGGCGGCCGGCAAGACGGCAAAGAGCATCCTCATCTCCTGCGGCGCTCGGCTGGCTCCCTTTGACATCGCCGAACTGCGGGAGATCACCCGGTATGACGAGTTGGAGCTGGACACCCTGGGGGACCGGAAGACCGCCCTGTTCCTCATCATGAGCGACACGGACAGCACCTTCAACTTCCTCATCAGCATGATATACAGCCAGCTTTTCAATCTGCTGTGCGAGAAAGCCGATGATGTGTACCACGGGCGGCTCCCGGTCCATGTGCGCTGCCTCATTGACGAGTGCGCCAACATCGGGCAGATACCGAACCTGGAGAAGCTGGTGGCGACCATCCGAAGCCGGGAAATATCGGCCTGCCTGGTCTTGCAGGCGCAGAGCCAGCTAAAGGCGATCTACAAGGACAACGCCGACACCATCATCGGCAACATGGACACCCGCATCTTCCTCGGCGGCAGTGAGCCGACCACCTTGAAGGAGCTTTCCGCCGCCCTGGGCAAGGAGACCATAGATATGTTCAACACCGGGGTGAGCAAGGGCAGCCAGGAGTCCCACAGCATAAACTACCAACGGACGGGCCATGAGCTGGCAAGCGTGGACGAGCTGGCGGTGCTGGACGGCGGCAAGTGCATCCTCCAGCTCCGTGGCGTGAGACCGTTTTTGTCGGACAAGTACGACCTGACGAAGCACCCCAATTTCCAGTACACGGCGGACTGTGACGAAAAGAACCGCTTTGACATCGAGAAGTTCCTGGACCACCGGCTGAAGCTGAAGGCGAAGGACGAATTTGAAGTGATCGACGCGGACGGATGAGCGTCACGCCGTAAGGCCCCCTCTGCGGGGGCTTTTCTCGTATCCGAAGGGCGTTTTCCCCCTGCGTGGGACAACGCCCGCCCGTAATGAAGCTGCCGGCAAACATGATGATATGGGCAGGCATCCAACGGGCGGGCTGACCAGGCGGGGCGGCGGGCGCCCTTTTGTATCTTCAAAACCACTATGAACCGGGCGGGGCAAAGGCTCCGCCCACTGTCTTTAAGGAGGACAAAGTTATGGCATTTTTCAACAGTGCGATCGGTGTGTTGCAGACCCTCGTTGTGGCGCTGGGCGCCGGCCTCGGCGTGTGGGGCGCGATCAACCTTCTGGAGGGCTACGGCAACGACAACCCCGGAGCCAATGCTCATGTACGGTAAAGAAGCAAGCAACCGAAAACAAGAGATAGACCGCCAGCACCACACTATTCCGAACCAAAGACCAAAAGGCAAGCATTATGGAAATGTGCATAACAGGCTATGGAATCATGGATAACTCTATTCACAGAACATGGAAAAGCTAAAGTGCAGCTTTCCCACATTCTGCAAACAGAGTTACCCACAATTCCATAAGACAGCCAGTTATACACATTCCCACAATGCCGACTACGGCGAAATCTCACTCCTTTTTATATATTTCAAAACATATTTTCACTTGCTAAAACAAAATAATTCTCACTATTTTGCAAAAGTAGTGCAACGTGAGTAAAGGAGAACGAGCAGGCTATCTAAAACACTTTATCCCCCTATGAAAACTTGCAACTCGTAATCCCATTGTAAAATGCCCGACACGACTACGATTTGCACCATAAAAAACGGCTCTGCACTATATTCTGTTTTGGCGGTATAGATTAGTCTATCCAATGTGTTTTTTCGATTTTCTTCGGTACAGTTGGCGCATAGGTATTTCCCTTTGGGTAATATCTTTAATCCATCTATATCCGTGTAATGAATACAAACAGCAAAAAGTCTTGATATTCCTCTTTCGGTGTATATACCCGCCAAATCTTCAAAGGAGAATTGTTCTCTCAAAGTGGGCGTGACCTTATCATAAAAGTGGCTGAGATAATTCCACAGATTATCGAGCGTCGGTACTTCTAATGTGTCGGACAGTAAAATAACTCGTTTCGGTAAATCTTTGAGAAAAAAGCCTTTGAAATTTTGCTTTGCTTGCAGCTTTCTTTCATAATCCGCTTTAGCTGATTGTATTTTGGATTTGCTATTTTGCAATATTGCTATTTTTTCGTCAGCCTTTTTCTCTGCTTGCGTTAAAAAATCCACTATTTTTTCAAGTTCATCAAATTCCAACACTTTTTTTATCTCTTGCAAAGGTAAATCCATAAGCTGTAAAGCACGTACTGTATTTAGCCGAACAATATCCTGCTCCGTATAATAACGATAATTTGTCCATTCATCTTTTTTGCTCGGCTTGACTAATCCAATGCGGTCATAGTGCCGTAAAGTTTCGCTTGTTGTGTTGACAGCTTTTGCAGCTTCTCCAACCGAAAAAAATTTTTTCATTTTGGCTTTCTCCCTATTGACTTTTGTGTTGCACAAAGGTTTACAATCTATTTTAGCATAGGATTATGCGAAAATCAATGACTATACCAGAGCTTATAGGAGGAATGGCTACATGATAGCACTCGAACAGGTGACAAAACAGTACAGAGAGGCAACTGTACTAAAGAACATTACCCTTTCGGTTGACGAACCTGGGATTTATTGCCTGCTTGGCAGAAATGGCGCGGGCAAGACAACACTTCTCAAGTCGATTGCCGGGTATCAAAACATTACAGACGGTACTATTCACGTTGACGGTAAAAAGATAACGACTTCCACACTGGACACAGGCGTTAGCTATATTGAAAATTTTGCAAAACATTTTAATCTTCCAGTCCGAAAACTGCTGCGGATTGCTTCAGAAGTAAATCCAGACTATGATTACAGCTTCGCTTCGGAAATGATGGAGCGTTTTGAATTGGACGGGAAAAAGAAGTTCAATCACCTTTCACTTGGCATGAAAACAATGGTTTCAACGATTATTTGTCTGGGAAGCAACAAAAATGTTGTTTTGTTAGATGAGCCTGTCCTTGGCTTTGACGCAATTATGCGTGTGGAATTTTATGATATGCTGACGGAAAGTTTTCAGAAACACCCCCGAATTATTATTGTATCAACACATATCATTGAGGAAATCGCAAAGACAATTCAGAAGCTAATCATAATCGACAAGGGAAGTGTTCGCTTTTTCGACACATTGCAATCGGTTGAAACAAAAGCGTTCAGTGTTAGCGGACTTCAAAAAGACGTGGACGCTGCAACTCAAAACCTGCATACCATTGGGCAAGATACCGTCGGTGGTCTTGTAACAAGTTATATCTTTGATACGCCGCCGGAGCAGACCGCTTCATTAGAAATACGCCCGCTATCCTTGCAGGATTTCTTTATACAAATGGTAGGACATAAGGGAGGTACAGTAAAATGACAGCTATTTTTGCGATTGTAAAACGCTTGCTTGCAAGCAATAAAATCAGTTTCATTATAACGGCTCTTGTTGTGCTTTGCGCCACATCTTCTGGCGATGTGGTTCTAAGTAATGGAAATTACACTTGGCTGCTTGCCGTTCTAACTCCATTCTTTTTTGTGTTTTACGACTTTACGAAGCTGATACATCTGGGCGCAAGTAAAAAAGATTATTTTTACGGTTGTTTAATCAGCTATGGATTTTTGGCGTTTTGTATTTCGCTTGTCAACACAGCAATACATCTATTGATTGACCCTGCATATTCAGCGCAGACAGTTATCAATATGATGGACGTATGTAAATGGACAGAAAACGGGATTATTATTGCCGGATTACAACAAGTGTTTTTTCTGTTGCTTGCAATGGTTTTTCTCCATGTACTGCTATCTATGCAACCGTATTGGTATGGTTGGCTGGCAGACGCGGTTTTGGTTGCTATCATTTGTATTTTTACCCCGATTGTTTCGTTGAGGGGTATATTGGTTCATTTTTTCCAGATTACCATGTTTAACAGTAACGCACTTCTGCATATTGGTATCTGCCTGCTGTTAAGTGTCATGTTATCTTTTGGAGGGCTTGTGGTCTTAAAACGAAAGACTTTATAGGGGGAGGGCTATGATTAGAATAAAAGATATTGACGCAGACAATATCTTTGATGTGTGTGAGCTGACTACAAATCACAATGGCATTGGTACGACTATGGAGAAATATTTATGCTGCAACGCAGTTTCCATAGCGGAAGCAAAATACTTTTCAGAAATGTACCCCAATGCCATTTACAATAATAACGTGCTGATTGGATTTTTTATGTATAAACGAACAGAAAATCAGCCTGACCTTGCAATTCTATGCCGCTTTATGATAGATTACCGATTTCAAAATAAAGGGTTTGGTAAAAAAGCATTTGAGCATATTTTAAGAGGTCTAAAAATTCAAGGTGTTAGAAAGGTAGTTTTGATGATAGATGACACAAACAAAATCGCAAAAAAACTATACCTTTCTTTCGGCTTTCAGTTTACAGGTAAGATTGAAAAGAACGAATATTATTATGAGTTAGAGCTGTAAATGTGACTTATCAGATATGGAGGAATTACAATGAAAAAAATTATTTCACTTGCATTGTGTTTTGTATTAGGCTGTTTTGTTTTGGCGGGTTGTTCAGACAATAGCGAACCGTTTGAAGAAAAAAGCTATATACCAGATACGCAAATCAAAGAAATCAACCTTGATGTGCGGGATAGGGAAATTGAAGTGTCGCTATCAGAGGACGGACAAGTGCATATTCAATATTTTGAAAACAGTAAAGAGTATTACGATATTTCTGTTTCTGATGAAATATTGTCCATGACAAGTGCCAACAATAAGGAATGGAAAGATTACATTGGCGGGAAGGCTTCTTCGGAAAATAGGAAAATATCATTGCAGATACCAAACGAACTTTTAGATACTCTTACTTTGTCAACGACAAATGAAGATATATCGCTTCCCGCATTGACTGTAACCGGGAATATTAGCGTTTCTTCCAACGGTGGGAGCATTACATTTGAAAACTTAAATGTTGGAAGCACTTTGCAGCTAAGCGTCAAGAACGGGAATATTTCTGGAACGATTATAGGAAGCTATGACGATTTTGCGATTCATTCAAAAATCAAAAACGGTGAAAGCAGCTTGCCTAACAATAAAGACAGCGGCGAAAAAACGCTAAATGTATCCAGTAATAACGGTGATGTCAATATCGAGTTTGTAAGGTAAACAAAAGCAACCCCAGCCGGAGCAGTCAACGGTCAAGATAAACGGGCTATGCCCGCCGGTGACAGCCCCGTCCGGCTTCGCTGGTGGGTAATCAAGGGGCGACAGCAAAAAGAGCTGCCGCCCTTTCCAATTATTCAGAAAAGAGGTGATTTTCTATGACCGAATCAGAATATCAAGAACATATCCAGCACACACATAATGCCTTTTGTAAGATTGTCATTCGTCACGCTGCTATTGATATGGCGTTACGGCTACGGAAACAGTGGGGAAAGGAAATTTCCCTTGACTATCTGATGTTCGAAAAGTTTGTTCCGTTCAGTACCACGGATAATTATTTCGTTGAGCCGGAGCCTTGCGAGGAATACACTTTTACCGCTTGCGGGCAGACCGTTATCCTCTATGACGGGGAGCTTGCCGCCGCCCTCTCCCTCTTGCCGGAAAAGGCACAGGAGGAAATCTTTCAGTATTACTTCCAGCACAGGACACAGAAAGAAATCGGCGAGAGGTACGGACAGACCCGAAGCACAGCGGGGCGGCATATCCAGCTTGCCTTACAGCAGCTACGCCGGGAAATGGAGAAGCACACCTATGAAAGACCGACTTCTCCCCTATGAAACCATTATCAAGGCGCATGAGGGCGACCCGGAAGCCATGCAAGCCGTTCTTGACCGATACGCCGGACTTATCCGCTACTTCTCCTACATAAACGGACATTATAACGCCGATATGGAGAACTATATCAAAACCAAGCTGATTGAAAGTCAGATGAAATTTCAGCTTGACCGATAACTGAAAATTGAATAGCCGCCGCCCATCACAGCGACATACAGAAACAGGGAATCAAGAAAAGGTTTCCTGTTTTTTTGCGCCCATTTTTTCAAAATGCGGGCAGAATGGAAAGCCGCTAACGCTCTATTAGTGAAAAAAACAAAAGAAGTTCGGCGTTTTGGAACTTTGGCAGTATTGCGCCGTGAAAAAGGGAAATTCGATTTTGAAGCTGGCAAATCTGAAAGTTATCCGTGGAGGACGGGCGAAACGAAATTTTTCGGTTTTGTTTGGCAGTTTTTGATTTTCTTGTGGTGTGGGGAATGAAAAGAAAATGAAGAAATTTTTGAAAATCTCCGTCCATTTTGCCTTTTGCGGTTTTGTAGGTATTAGAGGGAGAATTATCGCCGCAGTTTTGGCAAAATCTCTCCCAGCGGCACTAAAGGTATTGCGAGGGAAATTTCCGCCAAGCGCAACAAACACGTCGCCGCATGACGGATAGTAAGCAGACAGCCCGGAAACCGCCACTTTCTAAGAGCAAGATTCTACCATAGTACCAAATTTCGCTTATCGCTCATTTTGTCCTATGGGAATCTTGTTGGGGTTGCCACCCCAAGCCCGCCTTTTGCGGCTTGCGCCGTTTGAATGAATCCACCCATGAAAGGAGGTTTACGACCATGAAAAGATACAACACGCCCCACCGAAGCCGGGTAATCAAGACACGCTTGACCGAGGAAGAATACGCCGAGTTTTCCGAGCGTGTCACCCTCTGTCAAATGAGCCAAGCCGAATTTATCCGGCAAGCCCTTACCAAGTCGAGGATATGCCCGGTGATTACCGTTTCCCCGGTCAATGATGAATTGTTATCTGCTGTTGGGAAACTCACAGCCGGGTATGGAAAGATAGGCGGGAATCTGAATCAGATTGCCCGCTGTCTGAACGAGTACGGCGCACCTTATAACACCCTCTCCAATGAGGTACGAGCCGCCCTGTCAGAGCTTGCCGCCTTGAAGTTTGAAGTCTTGCAGAAAGTAGGTGAAGCCGTTGGCAACATTCAAACATATCAGCTCTAAAAATGCCGACTATGGAGCTGCCGAGCAGTACCTAACCTTTGAGCATGACGAGTTTACCATGAAGCCCACACTGGACGGAAACGGGCGGCTTGTTCTCCGGGAAGATTACCGCATTTCCTCTCTGAATTGCGGTGATGAAGATTTTGCCATAGTGTGTATGCGCTCCAATCTGAAATACGGCAAGAACCAAAAGCGGGAGGACGTAAAGAGCCACCACTATATCATTTCCTTTGACCCCCGTGACGCAACCGACAACGGCTTGAATGTTGACCGGGCGCAGGAGTTAGGCGAGCAGTATTGTAAAGAGCATTTCCCCGGACACCAAGCGTTAGTATGCACCCATCCGGACGGGCATAACCACAGCGGGAATATCCATGTGCATATCGTGATAAACAGCTTGCGGATTGAGGAAGTGCCGCTATTGCCCTACATGGACAGACCAGCGGACACAAAGGCGGGCTGCAAGCACCGCTGTACGGACGCAGCTATGGAATATCTGAAAGCGGAAGTCATGGAGATGTGCCACCGGGAAAACCTCTATCAGATTGACTTGCTGCACGGGAGCAAGAACCGTGTCACCGAGCGGGAGTATTGGGCGAAGCGGAAAGGACAAGCCGCACTGGATAAAGAGAACGCTTCCCTTGCCGCCAAAGGAGAACCGCCCAAACAAAGCAAGTTTGAAACCGACAAGGAACGGTTGCGAAACACAATCCGCACCGCCCTGTCCTCTGCCGTTTCCTTTGAGGACTTTTCCGGGAAGCTGTTACAACAGGGCGTGACCGTCAAGGAGAGCCGGGGGCGGCTATCGTATCTCACCCCGGACAGGACGAAGCCAATCACCGCCCGGAAGCTAGGTGATGATTTTGACCGTGCCGCCGTACTGGAAACACTCACCCAAAACGCACAGAACGCCGCAAGAGCCGCCGAAAAGCCCCTACCCAAACAGGAATACCCCCGCAGCCTAAAAGACCGTTTACAGCGAGGTAAAGCCGATATAAACGCACCGAAAAATGACAGTGTTCAGCGCATGGTAGACCGGGAAGCAAAACGGGCAGAGGGAAAAGGCGTGGGATATGACCGCTGGGCGGCAGTCCACAACTTAAAGCAAATGGCGGCGACCATGAGCATTTACGAAGAATCCGGCTTTTCTTCCCCGGAAGAACTGGAAGCCGCCCTTGCTACTGCCAGCGCAGAACTGAACAGCGTCCATGCCGAACTGAAAACGACAGAAAACACTTTGCGGGAGAAAAAGGACTTACAGAAACAGCTATTGGCGTACATCAAGACCAAGCCTGCCCGTGACGGACTGAAAGCGCAGAAAACAGAGAAAGCCCGGAGAGCCTACCGGGAACAGCACGAAAGCGATTTTATCATAGCCGAAGCCGCCACCCGGTATTTCAAGGCACAGGGCATTTCCAAGTTGCCAGCGTCCAAAGCCCTACAAGCGGAGATTGAGCAGCTAACGAGGGAGAAAAACACCCTTTACAACGAGTACCGGGAAAAAAGGGAGCGCACCACAGAATTGCAGACCTTAAAAGGCAATATCGAGCAGATTTTGAGGGGCGCACCGAGCCAGCACAAAAAACAGGAACAGGAACGATAACAGAACAGCCACAAGGAGGTAACACAATGAGATTTACGAACAGCGAGCTTGAAATGATTTACCAGTACGCCGCACCCACCAAAGCGGAAACCATAGGCGGCATGAAAGAAACCGTACCCGTGATTAAGGATTTATTGACAAAGGTAATCATGGAGAAGGCCATAGAAAAACTGCAAAAGATACCAGAGCCGGAGTGCAGCCAGTTTATAGCCGACAACAAAGCCCGTTTCCTTGCAGGGCATGAGAACTCTATCCGGCGGCGGCTTGCTGAAGCAAAGGCACAGGCGAAACAGCCGGTAATGCAGGGGCATGACTTGACAGGTATGGAGCGTTTCCACCCGGAAACCCGCCACATGATTGTGCTTGACGTAAAGACCAGCGACAGCCCCGTAGGCTATCCGGGGGAACGCCACCGCTATTTCCTCTCTGATGAGGGCTACAGGAACGCAAGAGCCAGTGAAAAGCGTGGGGAAATCAAGATAACGAGCCATGCCGCCGTAGCCGCCGGGAAGCTGTACCCGGACAGGAAGCCGGAAAGGGAGCGTTGAGGGCATGGGCGCAAAGATACCGCAAATGGACTACCAGCAGCACAGAGCCGCCCGCCGCCTTGTGCATGAGTGCTGTAACTATGACGGCGGCAACTGTATTTTACTGGACGACGGCGAGCCTTGCGTATGTGTGCAGAGTATCAGCTATTCGCTTCTCTGCCGCTGGTTTCGGATTGCGGTGCTGCCGTTAGACGGGAAACTGGAAGCCGCTTTGCTCCACCGGGCAGACAGGAAACGCTGTACCGAGTGCGGCGGGTATTTTCTCCCCAAATCCAACCGGGGGAAATACTGCCCGGATTGTGCTGGACGCATGAAAAGAATCAGAGCCGCACAGCGCAAACGGAAACAAAGGCTGCTATGTCACGCTTTAGGAACTTTCAAACCCCCGTAAATCAAGGCTTTTCAAGCACCGCTCAAAGGGTATGCAATACTTTTATCCTTTACCCCCGGAAAAGCCGTTCTAATTGCGTAACAGACCCCACAGACAGGAGGTGAGAACCATAACCGATTACATCACAGCCGACACCACAATGCCCCGTTTTCTGCCCTATCCCTATTTTCTGCTGAAAATGGACTTATCCTATACGGCAAGGCTGCTCTATGCGCTGCTTCTTGACCGTTCCACCCTCTCACAGAAGAACGGCTGGCAGGACAGCGAGGGCAGGACGTATATTGTCTATCCCGTTTCGGAGATAACGGAAACAATGGATAAAGGCAGCACCACCATAAAAAGCGCACTGAACGAGCTGGACGCTGCCGGACTTTTGGTGAGGGAACGCCGGGGATTTTCCACCCCCAACCGCCTTTATGTGAAAGTGCCGACAGTGGTACAGGTTTCCGACCCTATGACAGCCGGAAAACCGACCCTCACAGAGCCGGAAAACCGTCCTACTGATAGCCGGGAAACCGACCCTCTGATAGTCGGAAAACCGACCCCTAACCAACTTACTATAAACAAACTAAAAGAGAACCAACGAAAAGGAGTGAGTGGGGAACCGCCCGCAGCCTTTGGCAGATATAAAAATATTTTCCTCTCTGAAAGCGAATATGCGGAGCTGAAAGGGGAATACCCGGACAGGCTGGAACGGTTCATTGAGGAAATGAGCGAGTACATGGCTGCTATTGGGAAAGAGTACGCCAACCATGCCGCCGCTGTCCGTATGTGGGCAGGACGTGACCGAAAAGGGACGGGGAAGAAAGGAATCCCCGACTATTCCTACAAAGAGGGCGAGAGCCTTTGACAACAACGAT
The DNA here is from genome assembly GCF_000403395.2 of Anaerotruncus sp. G3(2012). Taxonomy (GTDB): domain Bacteria; phylum Bacillota; class Clostridia; order Oscillospirales; family Ruminococcaceae; genus Anaerotruncus. The sequence goes on from NZ_KE159676.1 coordinate 272,699, forward strand.
ATAACGCCCCGTAAACAGGGCGTGGAAAAGACCATGAACAAGGAGGACGATTTTATGAGTGATTACGATAACGCTATTTTCCGGCTTGCCACAGCACAGGGAGCAGAGCCGGAGGACTACACGGGCGAGGACGGGCTTTTGTATTGCGGGAGCTGCCGCCAGCCCAAAGAAGCCTATTTTGCAGAGGGAAAGACGCTTTTCGGACGTGACCGCCACCCCAAAGAATGTGACTGCCAGCGGAAACACCGGGAAATGCTGGAAGCCACAGACCGGGAGCAGAAGCACCGGGAGGAAGTGGAACGGCTGAAAAGAAAGGGCTTTACAGACCCCGCCATGAAAAAATGGACTTTTGAGAACGACAACGGGAAATGCCCACAAATGGGAATGGCGCACTCCTATGTGGAGCTATGGGAGCAGATGAAAGACGAGAACCACGGGCTGATTTTGTGGGGGAAAGTCGGCACGGGGAAAAGCTATTTTGCCGGGTGTATCGCCAACGCCCTTATGGAGCGTGAGGTTTCCGTGTGCATGACGAACTTTGCAGCGATACTCAATGACCTTGCCGCCAGCTACAAAGACCGCAACGAATACATAGCCCGCCTTTGCAGCTTTTCCCTGCTTATCCTTGACGATTTCGGCATGGAGAGGGGAACGGAATACGGGCTTGAACAGGTTTACAACGTGATTGACAGCCGCTACCGAAGCGGAAAGCCGTTAATCGTGACAACGAACCTCACGCTGGAGGAATTGCAGAACCCGGAGGACACCGCCCACGCCCGGATTTATGACCGCTTAACGGAAATGTGCCGCCCCGTCTGTTTTACCGGGGAGAATTTCAGAAAAGCCACCGCACAGGCGAAAATGGAACGCCTTAAAACGCTGCTGAACAGAAAGGAGAGCCTATGACCGACACCCCAAACAGGAACACCGCCACTACTGCCCGCCGCCCGGATTGCGTCACCGAGGTACGCCGGGGAAATACCGTACTTGTGGTTTCCGGCTATTTCAAACAGGGAACTACCGCCACCGCCGCCGACAAAATGCTGAAAGTGCTGGAAGCGGAAAGCGCAGCCGGACAGCAATCACCGCACATGGCTTGAAACAGGCGTTGAAAAAGCGGTCATGCCGTGGAGCATGACCGCCTAAGCGTTGGGTTAATACACAACTTTTTGATACGGGGATTTTATCTCTCAAATGATTTCAGTTAATTTTTGAACTGCTTCTTCCTTTGTGGCAACAAAGAAAACGTCTTTCCCCTTGTTGCTCTCAAAGATAAAGTCTTTTAAAGGCTTGCTTGTGTAATGCGAAAAGTCGCCGTATATGGCGATTTTCCCGCCGTAATTGATATATTTTTGAAGAACTTCCCCAGCCAAGCCGCTGCTTAAAATGAAGAAATCTTCTGTTATCAGTTTTTTATCCACAACGATATGCTTCGTGCCTGCTTCGTAATTGGCAGACATAAGCAAGTCGAGTGCTGAATCAACATCAGTAATCACTTTGTTGTCGCTTGACACGATAGCAACTGTCTTGTTGTTGCAATCAATTTTTTCAAACTCCATGTCTGTACCTCTCTTTCCTTGAATTGCAGACAAAATCCCACGTTATCGCTGCTGGTAACGCTCTACGCATTATAGCATGGAGTTACGCTTTTTTCAACAACAATCATATTGCGACAATCATTGAATAAAAAATGTAATATTTAACGAATTGTAAAGTAGCAAAAAGGGCTGTACAGCCAGCCCCGCCCTATGGTATAATAAACCTACGGAATAGTGGGCTGGCTGTCGGAAACGGAGGACATTATGACAAGACAGACAACCCCAACACTCATTACCGCCCTATATCCGAGATTATCCCATGAGGACGAGCTGCAAGGCGAGAGCAATTCTATCAGCAACCAAGAAAACATTTGTCAAGGGGGATTTCACCCAAAAGATGAAATCCCCCCGATAAACTGAAAGTTCTCTCTTATGAAGCTCGGCGCACCTCATCCCGGTAGAAACCGTCACCCTTAGACACCGTAATCAGTTCGCCCTGGTCGAGCATTGCCTTGATGCGTTTGGCCAGACACCAGTCACCAATACCCAGTCGCTCACGGCCCAGTACCTCGCCGATGAGTTGGGCCACCCGGAAGACCCCATTGGGAATGTGGGCACGGATAAATGGATCGTAGAAATCCTCCCCCACACTGACCAGCCGCCCGTTGACCACAGCCCGTAGGGGGGCGTTCTCTTTCCGCAGTCCTGCCCACTCCATGGCAATAGCCCGGCGAACACTCTTGGGGATTTCCCGCTCCAAGGGAAGGAACGCCGCCCAGTCCCCTGGAACCAACTCCCCCCAGCTAAGACAGGACTGTACTGTACCGTCCTCCCTCGGCATCCACTGAGGCAGTTCTAAGGCGGTCACGGGGCAATCGAAGCTCCGAAGCAGCCAGCACACTTCGTAAAACCCACACAGGGACCAAGGTGCGGCGGGGCTGTACCAGATGCGTACTGCCTCGCCGTTTTCTGCCGTCTCCAACAGTCGTAACCGATCCTGCTGACGCTGCTCCCACATCTGATCACGCTGTTGGGCGTAGTCCTCAGGGGTACTGTCTGGGAGAGGGAAGTCGCCCCCCAACCAGGCGGTAAGCAGATTAAACCGAGCCTTATCCACATTGGGTCCGCTAAGGGGACCCATATCCAGACCGTAGGAAGGACACAGTACATCTCCAGGACTGCCACCCACAGGTCGTGCCCGACGTTTCTCCTCCTCCCACTGGGCCTTGAGTTTTGCCATGGCCCGCTCCTGTTCCTCCGGTGTGGTCTCGCCTTCTCCAAAAATGAACCCGATAGGTCCGTCCTCGCTATTGATGCAGGAACAGTGGGTAGCCAGCTTCAACGACCCGCGTTCGCTGTCGGAGAAAACAACCTGTAGCATGGTAAGACCTCCATATCAAACTCTTATTTATCGAATTGACACGAACCAAGTATACCATCACCGCAAGTAACTTTCAACCCCAGTTATAGATGCAGATAGTAGTAGCAAGCAATGCACCGGTATATACCTAGTGCAGCTTGTTGGTGTCCGAAGACCCCCAAGCCCCCGGTGCATCGGTGAAGCTCCGCCCGATGCACAAGCCGCCGTTGGCGTCTGCTGGCCTGTCCATACTGGGCAGGGAAGGGACGCTCGGCGGGTCTCCCTGGTCGAACGCACGACTGCCGCAGGCAGTACCACCGCTCGCTTGCGGGTGGTGAGTAAGTGCGCTCTTCGAGAGGACCGGCAGAGAGAACGGAGCGCCCAGGTCATCCCCGGACGCTCCCGCTTCGGTTCCCTCCTGCTGGTAAATCACCATCCCTCCATCCTGTGCCATTCTGCCACAAATGAACCGCAGTCAATGTAATGTAGTGGCTTGGTGAAACCACCCTTTATACATTACATCTCAGAAGCGAATCCTTGAAGCCTACGCCAAACAGAACGGTTTCCGCAATCTGAAATGGTACACGGACGACGGTTTCTCCGGCGCAAACTTCCAAAGACCCGGTTTTCAAGCCATGCTTGCGGACATTGAAGCGGGGCTTGTGGGAACGGTCATCGTAAAAGATATGTCGCGGTTAGGGCGAAACTATCTGCAAGTGGGAATGTACACAGAAACATTATGGACAAGGACACAAAAGGCAGACCATGAAATGGGGCTGCTGACAACAAATAAAGGTTGAATATCCGGCACAGGGAAAGTGCGGGATATTCAGCCTTTTTGTTGTTTGTTGGGGTTTCCAAAGGGGCTTGCCCCTTGGCACACGACTTTGCTTGCAAAGTGTAGTGTGTTATACGCTCTGTCAGCGTTGCTGCGAAAATGGGATTGCCACCGGGAAAGGCAATAGCATTTGGAGCGGCAGGAAAACAGGGCTGTGATTGCGTGACGTGGAGCCGCAAGCGCAAGACTGGTCTTATCAGCAGACAGGGCGTATATGGAACTTCCGTTCCACGCCGGACTATGAGACAAAGTGTCCCAAACGGATAGCCACACTCACAAAAAAGAAGACGGATTTTTCTCTCAAAATTGAAATGGGCAGGAAAGCCATTTTAGGGCTTTCCCGCCTTGACTACCCATCAGCAAAGACAGGCGGGACTGTCAGCGGCGGCGCATTTATGCGCCGTTCATCTTGACCGTTGACTGGCTCGCCTGGCTTTGCTATTTCCCCGATAGATTAGGAAATTATTTGAGTGGCTTTTCACGTTCTTGAACATAATCATTTTCAAAGCTAATAGAAATTATTGTATTTTTTATTCCTGTCCCTGTAAAACATACAGCATATTCGTCATCCTTTTTTAGATTGTCCAGTGAAATGGAAAAAGTAGTTAATTCAACTGCTCCGTCCCATGTATTACTCCATAAAATCTCATTTGTTTTATTGTTCTTGATTTCTAAAATTCCTTTTTCTCCATCCATTTCCAATTCACATTTTGCTGTCACATTCTCTAAATCATTTGATACACAAAATAGCTTTTCATTGATAAATGGTTCTGTATCATCATAATTTTCATTTAATTGCATTTCGATTTTTACACCATCTGCGGTATTGGCATTGGCTATGGAACTTTTGCATGATGTTAAGGCCGCCATACTAATAAGTGCAATACATAAAACAAGAATTTTCTTCATAAATACCTCCGCATACTTTGGTTTTCTGCTCTTTTATTTTCTCCCCCGCTGTGGGGTTGGATTTTTCAGCAAGTCCGATTTCTCCGCAATCTTTTTCAGCCACTTCTTTTCTTCTTCTGACAGCTTCTTCAAATTCAATTTGAGCTGTTTGCAGATAAAAGCCATAGATGCTTGCTCCATGTCATCGTCCTCGCTGGCGGCTTCGTCTGCGGCCTGCAACAATCCTTTCAGCGGGTTATCCTCCGGGACGCTGAAAAAATCGTCCTTGTGGGTTTCCCGCAGGTCAAATGCTATATTGTTTATGTCCTGCTGTATCACATAGCGGCAAAAGCTGTCATCGTCAATATGGGCGGCGATAAGCTGTCTTAACTGCGGGTCGGTCAAGCCGGAATTATGTTGCTTCATAATGGTTGCGCTCATAGCGTCCACAATGGCGTTTGCGCCCTGCACCTGCTTCCCGGCAATTCCATTCACATAAATTTCAAGGTCAGCCATCAGCCGGGGAAAATCCGGGTGCACCGCCAGTTCACACAAGAGGGAATTGTCTACCAACCCACTTTTCAATAGTTCAATCATATCATCACTCAAACACAGGTCTGCAAGATCGGCGTTTGGGTAATTTTTTGTTTCGGACAGCCCCAGCAGATAGTCGGCAGTCACGCGGTAAAATTTCGCCAGTTTGATAAGAGCATAGTGGCTGATATCCTTGAAGTCATCCGCTTCATAACTGCCCAGCGCAGACTTGGAGAGGTGCGTTTGCTCCGCAAGCTGTTCCAGTGTCAAGCCACGCTCCACACGCAGGTCTTTTAAGCGTTCTTGTGTGGATAGTTCCATGCTCTCCCTCCTTGTCCACTCTATAAAATAGGAAGTTGTTACATTGTGGGGTATGTTTATTATACATGTTTTGTTGTTTTTACTCTTGATTGTGTAATTTCTTCAAATAGTTGTTTTTCGTTTAGGTCTTTAAAAACTCTTTTTGGAATTAACGTATATATTCGTGGTGCTTGAATTAAATAATAAAAATCATGGCTTTCCCATAGTGCAGAGTAAATATCCCACTTCATTTCTGATTCAATGCTTTGTGTTTTAAATTTAATTGTTTCTTTTGAGAATACCAGCGTATATTCCTCATGATATTTTGCAGTTTGCTTGAATTTCAGTATAGGCATTAGAATATATAAATAGCTTCCCAATGCAGTTACAACAATTACCAATCCAAATATTAAAATACTAAATATGCTAAAAGAGGTGAACAGCATATAAACTACCGACAGCAGCAAAAATACAGTGACTAAAGCAATATCATATTTATGTATAATTTTACTAGAAATTAAATATTGCCTTTCTGCTCTTATATATTCACTTTGAGTATATTGAAATCTTAATTCTACTGTTTCCAAAAGTATACCTCCATTCGTTGTATAAATAATCTTTGTTACAACTTCGGATTTATACTTTTCTTTTCTTAAATTTTTCTACGGCATATTCATAAGCTTCTTGAATAAATGGTTTTAATTTTTCAAAGGTTTTATCTGACGGATTTAATACAGAAATCCAGCCCATCCAAGCATATACAGGATGTGGAATTATCTTATTTAATTCTGTGAAATCATAATTCATACTTACTATTTCTCCCGCACTTGGTCTTTTAGGTACATCACTAAATAATTCTATAAAAGTTTTTTTGCGAATTCCTAAATTAACTCTGTATACATTTTCTCTATCCAAATTTGAGCCGTTGTCATTATCTCCATCTTTTTCTTTTATTGTAAGTATATACACGCCTCTTTTTAAAACATGATTGGGATTATAAAATATTCCCTTTTCTCCCCAGCTATCTACCAAAACTGTATCTTTTAAATTTTTAAGACAATACTTTAATATTTCTTCTGGTTTCATATTTTTACCTTTCAAATTCTAATTCATCATGCTCTATACGAACTGGAATTTATAGCTATTCAAGCCGTTAGTATTACTGGAACAGCTATCCTTGCTCCCGTACTTGTATCTGCACCGAAGTTAAAACTTGGGGCTATATCATATGCGAATTTATAACCATATACCGCAGGATTGTATTTTCCTATCGCTGCATATGTGATTTCAATCGCCTTACAGAAGTCCTCTTCATTCTCGTATGGTTCACTTTGAAAATAAAGCATGATACATTCTGGAAGTTCCACTGTTTTATATGTTTCTGGAAGTTCTTTATCATAATCTAATGGCACTTCAACGCCTGCTGCTATCTTTGAAAAACCATTTTCGACTAATTTGTCTGGTAATTCAATCAAAGCAGCAGGTTCAAATTTTTCTGGAATACTATTTAGCAGACCTTCCCATTCACAGCCAACTTCTTCGCAATACGAAAAATAATCTTGTGCATGGTGTGACGGGAGATAAATCAACTTCCTTTTTTCACGTTCTTTAACAGTAATCATACAAAAACTTAAATCATTACCCATAAATAATTCCTCCTTATTTTTAAACAAAGCATAATAGTGACTAATCGGATATTGTATGAATAATGGAATAGCAATCTTTTTTTCACGATATACAGAGGGATTGATATGAAATTTTTTATAAAAGGAACGCGAAAATCCCTCGTGCGTTTTATAATGGCTGTTCAATGCGACTTCCAAAATTGTTTTTTTTGTATTCAATAATTCATTTGCGCTATCCGTTAAACAAACTGCACTAACATATTCTTGTAATGTTTTGTTCAGATACTTCTTGAAAATTCTGTCAACTTGTCGCCTTGAATACCCAATCTTAGAACAGATATCATTTATATTGAAATTAGCATCTTTATGATGTATGCGTATATAGTCCTGTATTTTCTGTACCGTTTCTATTTCTCTCATTCAATCATACCCACCTCTAATATACATAATTAACAACGTGCTTATCTTGATTTATTTAGACAAATTGTCATTTGTCGCTTTGCTGTTTCCATTCTACCACAATTCCGAGAGCGTGGAAATAGAAAGTTTTCCGGGCTGATTTCCGACATTATGGATATACGGGACGGGCGGTCATTTAGGTGTAGACTTATCTTAGTTCATCGATGAGCCGCACCTTGAAAACAGAATGACCGTTCGAAAGGCGTTTCCCGGCAGGGGAAGCAACGCAAGGAGCCAGTTTCGGGACAACTTGTCCCGAAGTCCGGGGAGCGTGCCAACGTCGGAAAACCTTTCGGAGAGAACGGCAGCGAAAAAGCAAATGGAGGAAACGCATGAGAGATAATCCATATAAACGACTGCCACCCATAGAGCGCAGACCGGACGGTTCCCTCTACTGCATGAACCCGGCGCAGAGGAAACAGGCAAACGCCCTTATCCGGCGGGAGTGCTGTAATTGTGAAAACGGGGCTTGTATCGCCCTTGGCGACTGGGACAGCCACACCTGCCCGCAGATGATTTCTTTCTCGGTCTGCTGCAAGTGGTTCCGTTGGGCGGTCTTACCACTTATGGGGACGCTGGAAGCGGCGATTTACCGGAATAAGGATCTGAAACGCTGTGAGGTCTGCGGCGGTGTGTTCGTCCCAAAATCCAACCGAGGGAAATACTGCCCGGACTGTGCCGCCAGAGTTCACAGGCGGCAGAAAACAGAAAGTGAACGGAAAAGGAGGTCGAGCGTGGACAGTTAGGGGCTGAAAAGTCCTTGATTTATAAAGCGTTCAGAGGGCAGAACCGGAAGAAGTGGTATAAAGTATCGCCCTCCCCTGAAAATGCCTTTCTAACCGTCCACAAAGCATACTATGACAAGCATGATTTATATTCATCAGCCAGGAAAGGCGTCCAGCTTCACCCGGCTCCCCAATTTTCTCTTTGAAGCGCCCACATTCCAGCCCTTATCCAACGAAGCAAAGCTGCTGTATGCCTTTATCCTGCGGCGGGCGGAGTTATCCCGGAAAAACGGGTGGGCGGACGAGTACGGTCGCATTTACCTGTATTATCCCATTTGCGAGGTGGTTGCCCTGCTCCATTGTGGGCGGCAAAAAGCAGTCAACACCTTGCGAGAGTTGCAGTATGCGGAGTTGATTGACATTAAGAAACAGGGCTGCGGAAAACCCAATCGCATTTATCCAAAATCTTATGAAGCGGTTTCAAACACCGACTTTAAGAAATCCGATTATGGTACGCGGTCGAATTGAAAACCGTACTCGACAAGTACGATAATCAATCCTCTTGAAGTACGGAAACTGGACGGTATATAGAAATACAAAGATTAAAACGATTGATTTATATCTATTTCATTCCTATCCTATCAGAGATAATTTTGGCGGGGAAACCCGCTGGAAAGGAAGGGAACGGGGAAAGGAGTTTCATGGCACAGCACGCAATTTTGCGGTTTGAAAAGCACAAGGGCAACCCGGCAAGACCGCTGGAAGCCCATCACGAACGGCAAAAGGAACAGTACGCCAGCAATCCCGACATTGACACCAGCCGGAGCAAGTACAACTTCCATATCATTAAGCCAGAGGGTAGATACTACCACTTTATCCAGAACCGCATTGAACAGGCAGGGTGTCGCACCCGCAAGGACAGCACCCGGTTTGTAGATACGCTGATTACCGCCAGCCCGGAGTTTTTTAAGAAGAAGTCCCCAAAGGAAATTCAAGCGTTTTTCCAGCGAGCGGCGGACTTCCTCATTGAAAGAGTGGGCAAAGAAAATATCGTGTCGGCGGTGGTTCACATGGACGAGAAAACGCCACACCTGCATTTGACCTTTGTTCCGCTGACACAGGACAACCGCCTGTGCGCCAAAGAGATTTTAGGCAACCGGGCGAATTTGACAAAATGGCAGGACGATTTTCACGCCTACATGGTGGAGAAATACACAGATTTGGAGCGTGGGGAAAGCGCCAGCAAGACGGGCAGGAAGCATATCCCCACCCGGCTGTTCAAACAGGCGGTTTCCCTCTCCAAACAGGCAAGAGCCATTGAAGTCACCCTTGACAGCATTAACCCACTGAACGCCGGAAAGAAGAAAGAGGAAGCCCTCGCTATGCTGAAAAAATGGTTCCCGCAGATGGACAACTTCTCCGGGCAACTGAAAAAGTACAAGGTCACAATCAATGGCCTTTTGGAAGAAAATCAGCAGTTGGAAGCCAGAGCCAAAGCCAGCGAAAGCGGCAAAATGCAAGACCGTATGGAACGGGCGAAGTTAGAAAGCGAACTGCACAATATCCAAAGACTGGTTGAGCGTATCCCGCCGGAGGTGCTGGCAGAACTGAAACGGCAGCAGCATTGCAGAAAGGAAAGGTGATTTTATAAGTAACAGTATCAGATACAAGAAAGAAACCGAAATCGTGACTTTTCAGGGAAAGGAAATCACGCTGGAAAATCTCTCCCCAATATTCACGCCGGAGCAGGAAGCGGAGAAACGCCGGGAGCTGGAACAGCAGCTTTATGAGGTGTTCCGCAAGTACGCCGACAAGCGGCAGAACGAGGAAGCCGGGGCGTAAGGTTTTCCGAAGCCATCGTTGATTTGCGGGGCTGCTGGCGGTATAATGAAACTGTCAGTAGCTCCGTTTCTTTTTTAGAAAAGGAGCGACAATATGGATAATCGAATAGACGCGATCTATGCAAGACAATCGGTGGACAAAAAGGACAGCATTTCCATTGAAAGCCAGATTGAGTTTTGCAAATATGAACTAAAAGGCAGTAACTGTAAAGAGTACAAAGACAAAGGGTATTCCGGGAAAAATACGGAGCGTCCAGAGTTCCAGCAGCTTATGAGGGACATCGAAAGCGGACTTGTGCGGAAAGTAGTGGTCTACAAACTGGACCGTATCAGCCGTTCCATTCTCGACTTTGCGAAGATGATGGACTACTTCCAAAAGTATGAAGTGGAGTTTGTGTCCTCTACGGAAAAGTTTGATACCTCCACCCCGATGGGGCGGGCTATGCTGAATATCTGTATCGTGTTCGCCCAGCTTGAAAGGGAAACCATACAGAAGCGGGTGCAGGACGCATGGCACTCCCGCTGTCAGCGGGGTTTCAAGATGGGAGGGAAAACACCCTACGGGTTTCGGACAGAGCCGTATGTGATGGACGGGGTGCGGACAAAGAAGTTGGTCATTGAGCCGGCAGAAGCGGCGTTTGTGCGGCAGATGTATGAAATGTACGCAGACCCGCAGGTGTCCCTGCATGACATTACAAAGAAACTGACAGCGGACGGTATGCGTACCTATCATGGCAGGCCGCTGTCGAGGGCAACTTTGAGCGTTATCCTACGCAACCCGATTTATGTCATGGCTGACCTCGACATATACGAGTTCTACAAAAGCCAGGGAACGGATATTTACAATAACGCCGCCGACTTTGCGGGGACAAACGGCTGTTATTACTATCAGGGCAAGGGGAACACCGAGGACAAACATAAACACCTGCAAGGGCAGACGCTGGTGCTTGCTCCCCACGAGGGCTTTATCCCCTCCGAACTGTGGCTAAAATGCAGAAAGAAGCTGCTTGCCAGCCATACCTACCAGCCCGCAAGGAAAGCCCGGAACACTTGGACAGCGGGAAAAATCAAGTGCGGAAAATGCGGTTATGCGCTCATGTCGGCACACTCCAACGGTATCCTCTATATGCGCTGTACCGTCCATGCGGACAGCGGGGCTTGTCCCGGCTGCGGGTGTGTGAAGTTGCACGAACTGGAAGCGGTTGTCTATGGGGCGATGGTAAAGAAGCTGAAAGATTTTAAGACGCTGACAGGACGGAAAAAGGCGGCGAAAATCTCCCCAAAGCTGACAGCGAAGCGGCTGGAACTGGCGCAGGTGGAGAGCGAGATTGAAAAGCTGCTTGACACGCTGACAGGCGCAAGCCCGGTTTTGCTCTCCTACGTAAACAGCAGGATTGAGGAACTGGACGCAAAGCGGCAGAGCATTTCCAATGAGATTGCAAAATTGTCTGCGGACGCTGTGCCAGCCGAAAAGATAGAAAGCATTTCCGGCTATCTGGACGATTGGGAAAATGTCAGCTTTGAGGACAAGCGGCAGGTAGTGGACGCACTGATAACCGTTATCCGGGCGACCAATGAGAAAGTAGAAATCGAGTGGAAAATCTGACGGGCTAACCTCCGGCGTACATTATCCTTTTGTGCTCTTGTCCAGAATAGTGACGTCATTTTCCCTTCCCTCGGATGCCGGTTCGTATCGGTTCTGGACTGCCTGGACAGCGAGGGGGACAACACCGATATGCTGCACTTCCGCAGTCTGATGAATGACTACCATCTCAAGGACCTGTCCAGCAAGGTCAAGTCAGTGCTTCATGCCAAGAAGAAAAGCGGCCAGTATCTTGCCGCCTACGCTCCCTACGGATACCGCAAGAGCGAGGAGGACAGACACAAGCTGGTGATTGACGGGGAATCCGCCGCTGTTGTGCGGCAGATATTCCAGATGCGTCAGTCCGGCATGGCCTATGGGAAAATCGCCGCCGCCCTGAATGAGAAAGGGATTCTCCCTCCCCGCTGGTACTGGGCGGTCCATTACGGAAATGGCAGCTGCAAGTATTCGCGGCTGTGGGCTTACGCAACCGTCCGAAGCCTTCTGAACGATGATGTTTATGCCGGTACGCTCACACAGAACTGCACCGGTTCCCGTTCCTATAAGGATAAGACCATGATAAGGAAACCGGAATCGGAATGGATTTCCCATGAGGGCGCGCACGAGGCGATTATCGGGCCGGAGCTGTGGGAGGCTGTCCAGAAAATCAATCAGGCGGCGAAACAGATTTCCGCTAACAATACGCCGCCCCAAGCATCTCTGTTTACCGGAAAGTTGGTCTGTGCGGACTGTGGGCATCCTCTGGTTGCCGCCCGCGAAACACAGCGCCGGAAAAATGGCACTGTCAAGCACTATACTTCTTATTTCTGCTCCCGGTTTGCCACTACCGGACATAGCGTTTGCTCATGGCACCGGATTTTTGAGATCAGCTTGAAAAACTTGGTGCTGAGTGAAATCCGGGCGCATGGAAAAGCGGTTGCAGCCGATGAAGCCGCTGTACTGGATAAGCTGAAACAGCACATCCAATCCGCAAGCGCCGCACAACAGGAGGATAGCCGACAGGAAATCAGCCGTTTGCGGCGGCGTTTGGAGGAGTTGGAACAGATCACCGCAAAACTTTATGAAGATAAGGTAAGCGGGGCAATCAGCGGCGATTCCTTCTCGGTTCTGATTCAAAAGAACGAGCAGGAACGCATCCAGAAATCGGAACGCCTGGACAGCCTGTTAGCCGGGGAACGGAAAGCCCAGCAGGACATCGCCAATATCCACCAGTGGGCCGGAACCATCCGGCAGTATCTGGACTTGCAGGAACTGAACCGGGAAATCATTGAGGAACTGATTGACCGCATTGAAGTTGGAGAACGGACCATTATTGACGGTCAAAGACACCAGGACATTAAAATTTACTACCGCTTTGTTGGGCTGGTGTGATCGGGCGAAAAAACGCCTGACCGCATCAGCAGCCAGACGAAAACATTCTGTAACAGTAGCGATATTTGATTGTTGCACACTGATTTGTCGAATTGGAGAGAAATTAGCAGTTTACCCCTCCCAAATGCCTCGTGTTCTTAAAAATGTTACGCAAGGGGGCAAAATCATTGTCGCCCTGTGCGCTGTCAACGCCGTCATTGATAGCAATAAAACGGACGTTTTTCTGTGGGAAAATCATTTCCGTATAACGGCCCACCTCCACAAAATCCCTGCCCAGGCGGGAAAGGTCCTTTACCAGAATCAGGTTAATCAGGCCATGCCTTGCGTCCTCCAGCATTTCCAAAAATCCGGGCCGCTGAAAATTGCCGCCGCTGTACCCATCGTCCTGATAGGTCTTGACCTCGATCCAGCCGTTGAGCATGACGAATTTGGAGAGGATTTCATATTGGTTCTCAATGCTCACCGATTCATCGCTGGGGATATAGCCCTTCGCTTTTGCGGAATTGGAGGCGTCATCCACACTCAGGCGGCAGTAGATACCGACTTTATATTGCTTCGCCATAATCCTGCCCCCTTTCCTGTGCCAGCGCCCCGTCCACATTCCCGACATAGCGGTAGTAGACCTTGACCTCACAAATCCGCTGCCCGTTGACCTTCTGGGTATCGCCAACCTCGATCCGGTCTACCAGTTCAAAGAGAATGGTTTCGTCCAGTTCCGAGATTTCGGTATAGCGCCGGATAATTTCCAGCCAGCGGTCGGTATCCACCTGGTTTTCCAGGTGCGCCCGGACTTTCCTTTCCAGTTCCGGGACTGCCTCCGCCTTTTCTGCCCGTTCCGCTTCATATTTCTGCATCAGGGTCTGAAATACCGTCTG
>NZ_KE159676.1:286915-296801 GCF_000403395.2 Anaerotruncus sp. G3(2012)
TGTTGTATCCATCATCTTTCTTTTACCTCCCGACCATCTCAGAATCCATACCTCGTGCGGCAAAATGGCTCCGCAGGTTTTACCCTGCATGAATATCTTACCGGAGAATCCACCGCCGCGCAATGATACGGCAGGCCGCGAGGCTTTCTGTTATTTGGAACCGCTGGCAGCTGGAATGGCTTCCGACATGGCGCGTCTGACTGCCAGCTGTTCCAGCGTCTTTCCCAGGTCCTTTTCTCCCGAAAAAAAGCTGGTGACGCGATAAATGGTTTTCCCGATCCGCACCTCTTTGTAGGAGCTTGTCGGGGTTGTCTGTTTGGTCATAAAGACGCACCTCCGTTCAAAAATTGTTTTTGCTCTATGGTTAAAAAGCAGCCGTATCGAAAGATAAGGGCGGCGGTTGCCGCTGGATACCGTCCGGTACGGCTGCTGCAATTCTGTTTGGATGGTTCGTCATATTTGCCACGCCCCCTGACGATGGGGACATAACAGGCCGCTCCCGGCAGAGCTGTCATAACTCCGCAGCGCCGTTTTACTCGTGCGCCGCAGGGTTCCCCCCAAGTCTTTGGCGGGCCGTGAGGAAGTATCTTTAAGCCCCCGCACCATCATCGCGCCCGGAACGCCATCTCCGGGTTTAAGGCTGGACGTAGATCGCTCGGATTGCCTGTCTGTCATCACCTCCTGCAAGCAACCGTCCTGGCGGCGCGCCTTTTCCGCTTCGATACGGGTTATGTACCTGTTATGCCGTATATTCAGTTGTCAAGCTGCAATGAGGGGCAAGAGGACTTGTCCCTTCAATGTGTAGGCATTGGGAAAGGCGATTTGTTAAGCCTTTTTCAAAAAAATCTTGATTTTATTTATTCGCTGTGTGATTGCACTCCGGGAACAGTTCCACAGCCTTGCGACATCGGCCTGCCGGTATCCGTCCACAATGAGCAGGGTCAGTAGTTCCAGATCGTTCTCCGGCAATTTGCAGAGCCGCCGGTACAGCAATTCATCCTCCAGGGAGGACAGCCAGCCAAACCGCCGGGAATCCACATCGCCGGTGTCCCAGGTGCAGGACAGGGATTCAAATTTTCGGAACAGGCAGGACTGCTCGCTCTCGTCCTCACACTGTTCGCTGGGAAGGGCCTGTACGCGGTTCTGATAGGTCCGCTGGCTGCAAAACCAGGTCCAGTCATATTCCTTCATGGCCGCGATCTGCCTATCGTCCATACCGGCTGCGCGGTATTCCTGTTCCAGCCGGGTCCATTCTGCATCAAACTTCCTTTTCTCATATCCATAGTGAAAGCCCATAGTTTTCCTCCATTTCGATTCAGGCGTGGTTGACGGGTGAATCGAATGGAGGTGGGGACCGGCAGCGGTACACATCGGGAGGTTTTCCTAAAAATCGACAATAAGAAACGCCAGCTTCTCGCAATGAGAAACTGGCGCAACAAAAAACACCATGATTATGCTGATTTATATGGATTGATAATACTGATAGATAACTATAATATCCCGGAGGAGGGCCTATGCTTTTTTTAATTGATATATGTCATAGCTATTACAAATGAATATTGCAGACATGGCGGTATCCTCCTATACACCGCCCCTGCTGATTGCTGAGGGTCATCTGGAGGTCTGCTTTTTAGCAAAAAGAAACGGCGGCCTTGATCTACTCAAAACCGCCGTATCGTCAGTGATACAGGAAAGCGCACGAAATCCTCTGCCCGTCAGCGGTTTTTTTCTTTTCCCCGCTGTGGAGGCAGATGTTTTGATATGTAAGCTCGTTTCATTCTACAAAGAACAGAACCCGCCGGATCAGCTCCGGGATATTGACCGGGGCGGTGATATAGTCGTTCACGCCCTCATGCCGGTATTCATATTCCGTGGCAAGGTCGTTGTTCTCGGTGAGGATAAAGAACGGCAGAAGCCGGACAGGGGGATTCTTCATTTGGAACATCCCCGCCACCCGCCGCAGCGTATGAAACAGCTCCATTGCTGTGCCGTCCGGCAGTTCCAGATCGCACAAGATCAGGTCTATTTCCTTATCCTCAAAAATCCGGCGCTTGGCCTCCCCAATCGAGGGAACCAGAATCAAGTCAAAGCCCTTTTGCAGCATAGCCGCCCGCAGCACTCCGGCGTTGGTATCTTCCGCATGGACAAAGAGCAGCTTGTGAAAAGTCGGGGCCTTTTCGCCGGATAATTGACGGTAGGCATATTCCACCAGCTTATCTTGCAGCAGCAGCCCTTTCATTTTGTCCATGCACAGCGTCGCGCCCCGGCGCATAGCCTCCTGTTCGTAGTCGTCCTTGTCATGGCAGGACGCCAGAATAAAAGGCAGCTCCTTGTCTGCGGCCCGCACTTCGTCCAGAAAATCCATGCCGGAACCGTCCGGCAGGTCGAGATCACAGCAGACCACCAGCGGCATTTCCTCTTGGATGGCGGCCCGCGCTTCTTTCAGCGTACAAGCCGTTTTTACCGGGTAGCCCCGGTGCTGTAAGTATTTTTGCAGGCACCATGTATAGGTGTCGCTGTCGTCGATCAGCAGTATCTTTTTCATGTGTCCTCACCCCCAATATTGATTTACCACAAGCATAAACTACAAATGTTACACAAATGTCCGAGGTGCCTTTGATTTCGACAAGAAAACAGGCTGAATTGTTACAAAGCTCGGACATTTCAAAAATTTCTTTGAGAAATGGCGAAAAAAGCGGGGCAGCACACGCCGCCCCGCCGATCCCATACGGTTATTCCATCGCCCGCATTTGTTCGATCAGGGATTGTTTTTTCTGTCTGCGGACTGTCCATACAGACAAGATCAGTTCCATTCCGAACAATACCAGAATGAACAGACCCATTTCCAAAACCGGGAATTTGTAAGGCACTACATTTCCGGCAAAAGCACCTACACTCATTTTTCTGCAAGCAAAGATGGAAGCCGGAAGCCCAACGATCAGCGTCGCCAATGTTGCAAAGAGCGCATAGCACAGCCCCTCACAGATGTTCATTTTACATAGCTGTTTTTGTGTTAGGCCGATAGAACGCAGAATACTGTTTTCCTGCTTTCGGGCTATCTGGTTAGAGAGTGTCGTATTGATAAGGTTGATAACGCCAAAGAGAAATACCAACCATGAAAGTATCTCCATACTGCCAAACGCAAAAGAATTTGTCATTTCTTCATATTCAATCACTGTATTGATTTCATCTAAGGCAATATTACTATGGCTGGCAACAATATTTTTCAATTCAGCTCCCACATAGTCTGTTTTTTTAGGGTCATTTACAATGCTCCATGAATAGTCAAAAGAGGTGATTTCCGGGTGCAGTTCGTGGAACAACGCTTCTGGTGCAAAAAGAGTTGCCCCATCTAAGTGCATCCTGTCATGTCCTGAATATACCTTTGCAGGAGCGTATAACCCCGATATGGTAACAGAAACGGATGGCTGTTCTTCTCCCAAAGAAATCTCAACCTTTGAACCAACACCCATATCCTCATTCTGCTTTAGCACATTATAGTCAATTACAATACTACGGGAATCTGTTGGCATGGTTCCCTCTGTCAGAGCCGCTTCAACTGCCGCATAATTCTGGTCGGTCAGCATATCGCACATACCACCAGCTTGATGAATCTCTGTTTTATAAGTTGCATGGAGAGATTGCCTGCTTGGAATTATATCTGTAACGCCATCAATAGATAAGATTTCCTGCTTTAATTCCTCATTCAATGGATTTCCCGCTGCCATAACCTTTTCTTCTGTCATTTCAGAATCCAAATAAATTTTATAGTCGCCGTCTGGGAAAAACTGTCTTGCAAGTGCCTCTGGTGAGCGCAGCAAAACAATGGAGGATACCACAAGCAGGATAATTCCGCCCAAACTCAATGAGGCTACAATAGCAACGGTCTTTTTTCGGTCACGCTTAAAATTTGCAATTCCCATTGAAACAGGATTGAGCTTGATATTCTTTTTCCGGCTGCGGATGTCCTTTTGCGCCGGGGTAAAACGGACGGCTTCAATCGGGGAAATCCCTGCCGCAATTTTTACCGGCTTACGGATGGAAACAGATACCATGATCCAACTGCTTATGAGTGTCAAAATAACCGTTGCCACATAGGAAACAGCGTTAAAACCCTTAGAAAACAGGAGAAAACCGCCACATATGCCCAACACTGTACCTATCACAATCCCGATACTGCCGAGTTTGCGTCCCTCCCGCTTTACAATCCGCTTGATTTGTTTTGGCGTTGCACCAATCGTCCGAAGCTGCCCGTAGCTCTGGATTTTGTCATTGATGGAGATACGGAAGATACTCTGGATCACAATATAGCCGCCGATCAGAACAATAGCAATCACACCAACAATCGGTAAAAAATCAAAGGATTTAGAAGCATAAGCAAAATATTTGCTGTTCATTTTGGGCATAGAAAGCTGATATTCCTCCGCAACCTCCCTGCAATAAGAGGTCATCAGTTCTTCGTCCAACTGAACGCTGTTTTTGAAATGGGCATAGGCGCGATACCCAGCGGGGTTAAACCCGTCCCATTCTTTCAGGGCAGCTTTGGAAAGAATGATGGCACAGGTATTCGCTTCTTTTTCATTTACGCTGTCCAGAATGCCGGTAACGACATAATCGCCATGAAAACTCTCTGTATCTAAGGTCACAGTGTCCCCGATCTTGGCATTGTGTCCATAGGTGGAAAGAAAGTATTCGCTTACGACAACTTCATTTGCTTTTTCAGGAACCCGACCTTCTAACAACTCCATCTGCGCCTTGGCAATCTCCATCATTTGCGCGTCACAATACACATAGGACGCATGATAGCCCTGTTCCGAAAGTTCCTCACCCAGTATATAGTAGCCGCCTACGCGCTCAAACTCCGGCACTCTTTTCAGGGTTTCAATGTCGTTTTCCTCTACGCCCAGCCAGACCGCCTCATAAGTATCGACAACCTGATTGCGCTGCATTTGTGTCAGGGAAGTAGATACAATTCCCGTAAAGCAGATCAGAAATGCCGCCAGCGCAACGGCGATCACCACCATCAGATTCCGGCGCTTCTCGCTTTTCAAACTCTCCTTTGCCAGCTTCTTTGTAATGGCGCTGGTATCATTTTCAAAAGGCCATGTCATAGCCTGCCACCTCCTTATTCCACAATCTTGCCATCCTCAATGCGGATAATCCGATCTGCAAGGCGGGCAATGTCATTGTTGTGGGTAATCATTACGACAGTTTGCCGGAACTCCGCACTGGTGCGTTTGATAAGCCCCAGCACCTCGGCGCTGGTCTTACTGTCAAGGTTGCCGGTCGGCTCGTCGGCCAGCACAATGGCCGGTTTGGTAATCAGGGCGCGGGCAATCGCCACACGCTGCTGCTGTCCGCCGGAGAGATTGTTCGGCACATTTTTCAGTTTATCTTCCAGTCCCAGCAGGTGAACGATCTCGTCCAAAAACTTCTGATCCACCGTGTCCCCGTCCAGCTCCACCGGCAGGACGATATTCTCATACACATTCAGGATGGGAACAAGGTTATAGTTCTGGAAGATAAAGCCGATGTTGCGGCGACGGAAGATGGTAAGCTGTTCGTCGTTCTTCTTTGCCAGTTCTTCGCCCCGGACAGTCACGGTTCCGCTGGTGGGGGTGTCCAGCCCGCCCATCATGTGAAGCAGGGTGGACTTGCCGCTGCCGGAAGTTCCCACAACGGCCACAAACGCGCCCTCGTTCACAGAGAAGTTCACGCCATCAAGGGCGCGGGTAATGTTCGGCTCTGTGCCGTAATACTTTTTCAGATCAATCGTCTGTAAAATGCTCATACTCAAAACCCCTTTCAAGGCTTTCTGCCTGTTGATAAGGTTATTGTAAAACCCAAATGTCCGCGAAATGTTACAGCGGCCAAAAAATTTCATTGAAAATCTGGGTGAAATGTTACAATACTCGGACATTTCAAAAAAATTTTCGGCGGGCAGCCGGGAATGGCCGTCCGCCGCATTCTATTATACTGAACTTGAAAGACAGCAGCAGTTCAAGGCAAGCTGCCTTCCAACCCCTTTTTGAAAACAATACGGTTTTTCTGTGCCCCAAAACAATATTGTAACAAGCCGATAACTTTGTTTTTCCATTTCCTCTATTTTTGTGTTGATTCTCTTAATTACATTTTTAACGGTAATTTTTTCTAATGATTCTGTACGATACATCATATTTTTACGTCCTTATACGGGCCTAATTAAGTCATGCTCAAGCAATGTTTCAAATGTATTAACGGAGCCGCCATGCTCTACTATTTTGCCGTTTATTACTTTGTCAATATTAACACCAGTAAATACCAGTTTTTTATGTGTCGGCTTTATTCCCATCCATTCCCCTTCATGTGTACCTTCCATAAGAATTTCAGATATTACATAATCGCCATCAGAAAATTGCCGTAATATTTTTATCGTATAATCCGGGTAAGTCTTTTTTATAGCAACAAGATGTTCTCTCATACCTTCTAATCCAAATGGTATTTTTTCATTACCAATATTAAGGCGGCAGTCTTTCGATATATACTGGTAGAGTTCTTGCAACGAGTTTTTTGATACAACCAATTCATAGAAATTCTTTACAATTTGTTTGTTTTCCATCTATATCCTAATCCTCCATTTTTGAATTGCAGTGCATCTTCTGTAAAAATATTATCAATTCAAACCACAGTTGGATTGCTTTTTCTCGTTTATTCATAATACAGACACCTCGCTCATTTACTTTCATTTTGTAGGCAACATAATGGAAAATTCCGAACCTCTGCCTGGCTCCGAAACCACTTTGATATAGCCGCCCTGCCGCGTTATGATCTCGCGGGCCAGATAAAGGCCAATGCCAACCCCCTGTTGTTCGTGTACTTCTTCCTCACGATAGAAGCGCCGGAAGATGGCGGCCTGATTGCTTTCCGAAATGCCCTTGCCGGTGTCGGCCACTTTGATCTCCACATACATTTCCCACAGTACCACCGACACAGCGATTTCCCCGCCTGCCGGGGTGTACTTCACCGCATTGTCCAGCAAGTTAAAGAGGGCTTCGGATGTCCACTTACTGTCATGGGAAACGGTCAAATCCTCCGGGCAGTCTACGGACACGGCGATTTCCTTTTTCTCGGCCGCATACACGATCCCACTCATGGCCTGTGCCACGGTATCAAAGAGGCGTCCCGGTTTCTTATCCAACTGGATCACGCCCGTTTCCAGCCGGGAGGTTTTCACAAGAGCTTGAAAGAGAAAGTCCAGCTTATCCGTCTGGCTGCGGATTCCCCGGATAAAGTCTGTGCGCTCTGCCTCTGTCATGGGCTTTTCCAGCAGGGTGTCCGTCGCCATTTTCAGATTGCTTACCGGCGTTTTTACCTGATGGGAAATATCCGATACAAGGGTCTGTAACTCCTGCCGTTCCTCGTCCACCTTGCGACGGTTCTCCTGCATGATCTGGTAAAGTCTTGCCAGCCGGTGTCCGATTCTGGCAAGCTGGGTTTCGCTGTCCTCCGGGCGCTTTGGCGCTTCATTCCCAGCAATCATGTGGTCTAAGGTTTGGCACAGGTCTGTGGTAAACTGCGACAGCCGTTTTCCAAACGCCTGCGTCAGTACAAAAATCCCCACAAGGGCGCACAGCAGCAGCGCCCCGCCCGTTAGCAGCACCGCCGTCTGTTTTGTTACAAGAGACATGGCTATGGTGATCCCGGACATGGAGAGGACAAGTCCTATTGCAACCCGGTCAAACAGCCGCTTTACCGAAAGGTTTTGAAACTTCATTTTGCCTCGCCTCCCGTCCATTGATAGCCCATACCGTAAACAGTCTTGATGTAGGGGGCGCCGCCGCCGGATTCGATCTTGCTGCGAATCCGGCTGATGGAGGTTGTCAGGGTGTGTTCGTCCACAAACCTTTCGTCTATATCCCACAGCTTTTCCAAAAGCTGCCCACGGGTCAGCACTTGCCGGGGATTTTTACGGAACAGGTTCAGCATTTTATACTCCATCGGGGATAGGGTCAGGGGCTTGCCGTTTAGGGAAGCCGTCTGCTCCGAGAAGTCCAGAAACAGCCGCCCGTCGTCGTAAATGTCCTTGGCCGGTTTGTGGTGTTCCAGCATGGCAAACATGGCTTTGATTTTCCGCTGCAAGGCCCCGATCACAAAGGGCTTTGTGATGTAGTCCACCGCGCCCACCTCATAGCCCCGTATCTGGTCGCTCTCCTGATCGTTGGCGGTCAGGAAAATCACGATGGTGTCCGGGTGCTGGGGCTTTATCAGTTTGCACAGCTCAAAACCGTTCCCGTCTGGCAGGTTGATGTCCAGCAGCACTAAGTCAAATTCCCGCTGGCGGATGGCGTTGGCTGCGGTTCTGGCGTTTAGGGCAGCGGTCACGCCGTAGCCGTCTGCGGTCAGGTTATAGTCTAACATCTTATTCAAAAAACTGTCGTCCTCGACAATTAAAATCTGCTTCATATCCTCACTTCCTTTGCTTTTTGCAGATAGTATAACAGGCAAATGTCCGCGAAATGTTACAGCGGACGGATTTTTTCAAAAAAATATCCACCTCTATTATAATTTGATTTGGTTAGTGATACAAGGATAGCGTTTATATCTCACTAAAAAAACAGCATAATCATACCTGTTAGTCGGCATAATAAGGTTATTCCTTTGTGTAAATCGGCACGATAGAATATATTCGAGGTGAATGATTATGCCGATTGATGATTTAACCGCTTTAGGGCAAAAAATGCGGGAAGCCCGAAAAGGAAAAAGCCTGACACAGCAGGAGCTTTCTGATTTGAGCCATGTATCTGTCAAGCAGATTGCCAAGATTGAAAAAGGGCAGATGAATCCGTCCTTTTTGATTTTGAAGGCACTGGCAAAGGTACTGCCGATTTCTCTGGATTCTTTAATCAATCCGGATGTTTCCCCGGAAGATGAGGGAGCCGGTCAGATGAAGATGCTGTATTGCAGCTGCCCGTCAGAAATGCGTGAAACCCTCTTGCACCATACGCAGGAAACCATGAAAGAACTAACCGAACTATCCGAGAAATTTGAAACGAATTGAGCCGGTGAGTGAATTTAACAAATTCCTCACCGGCTTTGTTCTTTTTCGAGAAAAAGAAGGTTATCCCGTTCCGGGATAACCGTGGCAAGCAATGCCCCAGGATAGCCATCCGGCTCCTGGCGCTGCTTGTTGGGGATTCCCCAAGCCCCTTTTGAACACAGAATTTCATTCTGTGGCTGCGCGTTCCTGCGGAACGCTTTTTACCGGCCTGCGGCGGTGAGAAAATGCGAAAAAACAGGCGCGTCAGCGATCCTGCCCCTGTTCCTTTTCCCGGTCATTCTGGCGTTCCTCCCCATATCCCATCAGCCGGTCCACGTTGGCTTTTGCGGCCAGCAGTTCCCGCATTTCCTCGCGGGAACGCCGGTACTCGGCATAGTCTTTTTTCTTTCCTTCCAACAATGTTGCGTACTCGGCCTGCAAGCTCTTGACGGTGGGCAGCTTCTTGATACCCAAATCGTCAAATGCCTGTTTTGCCGCCTTGTGGAGCAGAATATCCGCTTCATGTTCCGCTAAAAATTTCTTGGAATATCCCGCCTTGCGGTAGGCCGCATAGACCTCGCGGGTCTTGGCGTAATTGATGATGTGGGTCCGCAGTGTGGCAATCTCCGCCATGCGGGTTTCCGCCGCCTTGATCTGCGCCGACAGCTCATTGTGGCGGGTGGTAGCAGCAGCCGCTTTTTCTTCCAAGACTGCATATTCCAGCAGGCCATGCTCGGTGAGGTAGTTCATCGTCTGCGCCATCTGTTTCAGATTGAATACCTTTGCCCAGCGCGCATAGCCAGCGCCTTTTCCGGCCTGCAATTTTGCCTGAATATCCACCAGAAGATTGACCTTGGGAGTGGGAGTTGA
>NZ_KE159677.1:5000-15641 GCF_000403395.2 Anaerotruncus sp. G3(2012)
GCCCAGGCTGAGCAGAGCTGCAAAAATGTGGGTGCCATCCTGGAGGCCGCAGGCAGCGGTTTCGACCGGGTGATCAAAACCACCTGCTTCCTGGCAGATATGGGAGATTTTGCAGCCTTCAACGAGGTCTACGCCCGCTATTTTGTTTCCAAGCCTGCCCGCAGCTGCGTAGCCGTAAAGACGCTTCCCAAAAATGTCCTGTGTGAAATCGAGGCTATCGCTGAAGTATAAGAGCCTGCATTCATAAATCAAAAGAGAGAATCCTCTATGCGAATAAACTCGTCAAGGCCGAATGGTTGTGTATACAGGTTCTCAGTGTAATTGAGATGGAAGGGAAGTCGGATTATGAACATCAGGCGTATATGCGCCCTCTATTTCAGCCCTACCGGCGGGACCGAAAAGATCGCCCGTTTTGTGACAGAAGAGCTGGCCCGGCATCTGGGCGAGGAGCCGGCCTACGTCGACTTCACCAGACCGGAAAACCGGCAGTCTGAATACCGCTTTGCGGAGGACGACCTGCTGGTGATGGCGTCCCCGGTCTATGCTGGGCGGCTGCCAAATAAGCTGATGCCCGTCTATGCGTCCAGCATCTTCGGCAGCAATACCCCGGCAGTCCCCCTTTGCGTATTCGGGAACCGGAATCATGATCAGGCGCTGCGGGAGCTGGTGCTCCTGTTGGAAGGGAACGGCTTTCAGATCGCAGGGGCCGCAGCTTTCGCCGGACGCCATGCGTTCTCGGACAAGGTTGGCACAGGCCGGCCCGATGGCGCTGATCTGGAGCAGATGCGTGTATTTGCGGCCAAAGCAGCGGAAAAGCTGTCCAAGGATGCGCCGCTGCCCCCGCTGGACATCGACCGCAGTGAGATCGGCCCTTATTATACCCCTCTGAAAGAGGATGGCACCCCTGCAAAATTCCTGAAGGCCAAGCCGCTCGCCGATCCCGGTAAGTGTGTCCATTGCGGAACGTGCGCCCAGGCTTGTCCGCTGCACAGCATCGACGCGGGAACCCTGGAAGCTGTCGGTCTGTGCATCAAATGTCAGGCATGTGTGCGCCGCTGCCCCAAAGGGGCCAGATATTTCGAGGATGCCGACTTCCTCTCCCATGTGTCTATGCTGGAGCAGAACTACACCGCCCGCTCGGAGAATCAGCTGCTTCTTTAAAAAACATTTTCTCTTTGCAAGGGGGGCTTTGTACTTTGTAAAAGGCCCCCCTTTTGCCAACCCTTGGACCATCCGCCCATCACAGAATATATTTGGAGCGTGATCCTGAAAATCTGATGGATCTTGTGAAAGAGCTGCCTGTCTTTGTATAATTAAGAACCTGTATTCATAATCAGAGGATGCCGGATGGGCGAGGGATTTTGCTGCCCTGCAAGGCGAAAAAACGCAGACAATACTTTGTGTATTGCAAGGTTTTTCAACGCGGCAGGCCGGCAAAAGACCCGCTTAGACGGTGTCGAATGGTTGTGAATACGGGTTCTAAGAAAAAAACTATAAATCTGTAATCTTGAGGGATATTATGAAAACAGGGATCATGAAGGATTTTTCCATCCAGATGAAAGAGGGTCTTAATTATGAAGCACTTTAAATCTGTTTCCGCAGTGCTTGCGGTACTGGCGGCACTCTCCTGCTGTGCACCCGCCCCCAAGGATCAGCCGGAGCACTCTTCCGCTGTATCTTCGATGTCTGACGCATCCGAGCCGGACACATCCTCTGCCCCGGAGGCCCCTGCGGGCCCGCTGTTGGCAGGGCGCGCGCCCAATCTCAAACCATTCCCCTGTGAACAGGGGACCGGCCCGGAAGAAGTGGTGGAGCAGCTCTCCCAGCTGACCGGCTGGGACCTCACCCTTTCGCGGCCACCGGTTCCCAGGGGGGACGGATTGTCGGTCTCTTTCGCGCCGGAAAGCTCGCTGTTTGCCGGGCCGCCCAACCCACAGAAGGACCAGTTCCATGTCTTTGACGCGCAGGACCTGGTTTACAGCATCCTCGACAGCGTGTCCGCCTCGCTTCAAAGCGTCTGCGGGGTTTCGGAGGTCTATTTTACAGCCGCGGACGGAGGCGACCTTCAGTTTGAAGCGGGCGGTTATGCGTTTGTCTTTCCTGCGGGCCAGCCATATGAAGTGGATGTTCCTCAGGGGACAGCCTCTGCCGGTTACATACGGCACACCATCCGGTTCCCGGCCTATCAGGGCGGACGTACCGAAGCAAATGCAAAGATTTACGACATCCCCCCGTTCCAGCTCTCGATCGACCTGCCCGACAGCTGGACGGTACGAAACCCCGACGAGGAACTCTATTCGATCCCGACCACTCCGGTGGAATTTTATGAGGGGGATGCGCTGGCAGGCTCGGCCGGCTACCACATTTTTAAGATTCCCGAAGGGATAGATGAACGGACAGCGGCGTTTTACCGCGGTGTCTACAACCAGATTATGCTGGGAAGCCGGGCGACCTGGGACATCGAGTACACCCCCATTTCCGAAACCGAATCGAGCCTGACCGCAACCTGCTATGCGGGTTATGTCCCCGCCGACGAGGCGGACGGACAGCCAGCCGAGGAGGAGGAATGGGTCCGCCGGCAGGCGATCCTTTCTTATAACACAGACCTGTTGGTCTATGTCGCGATTGCATTTGGCGAGACGGAAATCCCGGAGGAACAATGGCAGGCGATCGCGAAATCGGTCCAGATCGAACCCCTGTAAAAAACAGCGTATGCCCGCGATCGGAAGATCGCGGGCATACTTGCTGCACACATGCTTACGGGCATCTATTGGCCCGGAAAAGGTCGAGCAAACCGTTTGCTTTTCCGCCGAAAACCGGCAGTTACATCCGGATCAGGCTGGAAAAGAGGATCCCCAACGCACGAAAAAAGGTCATCCGCTCAACCGATCCCGCAGCAACCAGCCTGTATTCACACAGATCGCTCTCCCCCACCTTGACGACCACCTTGCCGACCGTCTGCCCCGATTCGACCGGGGCCTCCAGTTCTGGGAGCAGGTCGGCCTGCTGGGTGATCGCGTCCTTGTCTGCGATCCGCACAACGACCGCCCCTGGCGGCTCACATACGACGTCCACCATCTGCGCAATCCCGTGTTTGACTGGGATCGGTTCGATCCCCTCGACCACCGGCAGCTCGACCCGCGCATAGTTGGCGAACCCATAGTCGAGCAGGCCGCGCGCCGCCGAAAACCGTTCAGCACTTGTCGCGCTTCCGAGGGTCACCGCCACCAACGAAAGCCCTCCACGGGTCGCGCTCGCGGAAAGGCAGCTCCCCGCACCATCGGTCGTACCGGTTTTCAGGCCGGTGCACCCATCGTAAAACCGGACCAGTTTGTTGGTATTCACAAGCTGGGTCTCCCCTCCCCGCAGTTCGCTCATCCAGACGCTCGAATACTCCGAGATCAGCGGGTACCGCAGCAGCACCCTGCTCATCTCCGCGATGTCCCGCGCGGTGGTCACATGCCCCTGTGCATCCAGGCCGGTCGCATTGACGAAATGGGTGTTGGCCATCCCCAGGCTCTGCGCCCGCTCGTTCATCATCCCCACGAACGCCTCTTCACTCCCCGCGACCGCTTCCGCCAGCGCAACCGCCGCATCGTTCGCACTGGAGATCGCGGTCGCCTTGAGCAGGTCGTCTACCGAGAGCTGCTCCCCCTCCTCAAACCAGATCTGGCTCCCGCCCATTGAGGCGGCGTGCGCCGAACAGGTAATCATATCATTCAGCGTGAGCTTTCCCTGGTCAATCGCCTCCATCGTCAGCAGCAATGTCATCACCTTGGTGATCGACGCAGGCGGCAGCTGCTCATCCGGGTTTTTCTCAAACAGCACCCGTCCGCTTTCCTGCTCGATCAGGATGGCCGAACGTGCGGGAAGGCCGTCGTTGACCGGGGCGGCAGTTTCAAGCGCAGTCATATCGGGCAGGTCCTCCGCGTGGACCGCCAGCCCCGAAACGCACAAACAACAGAGTATCAGACAGATCATCCATGCAGCCAGCCGTTTCCCCATAAGTTTACACCTCGTTACAGTTCAGAATACTAAAGATATATGCGGGGACGTCCGAAGAAATGAGCTTTTCCGGATTTTTTCCGCGGCTGTCAGACCGGCTCGAAAACATTCCGTAAATTTTTAGCCTGTCCGGCTTGCAATGGATGGATAAATCGGGTACAATATGTGTAAGAAATACTCCGCATCAAGCGGGTCAGGTTGTGCGAATTATACAAGCAATGCGCAAACGCAGAAAGGACAGGATCACAATGGCAATGAGACTGAATACACGCCATCTGAAAGGGTTTGTCAGCGAACATGAGCTGGCGGCGATTGAGCCGCAGGTACATGCCGCCCACAAGCTCCTGACCGAAAAATCCGGACTGGGGAACGATTTCCTTGGTTGGACCGACCTCCCCACAGCATATGACAAAGAGGAATTCGCGCGGATCAAAGCGGCTGCCAAAAAGATCCAGGCCGACAGTGATGTGCTGATCGTCATTGGGATTGGTGGTTCCTATCTGGGAGCGCGCGCGGCGATCGAGCTGCTCAAATCCCCGTTTTATAACAATATGAAGAAGGACACCCCCGAAATCTACTTCGCGG
This sequence comes from Anaerotruncus sp. G3(2012), assembly GCF_000403395.2. Taxonomy (GTDB): domain Bacteria; phylum Bacillota; class Clostridia; order Oscillospirales; family Ruminococcaceae; genus Anaerotruncus. Next base: position 9,591 of record NZ_KE159677.1, read on the forward strand.
GCAACAACATCAGCGCCGATTATCTGAACACGATCATCAGCCTGTGCGAGGGCAAACGGGTATCGGTGAACATCATCTCCAAGTCGGGCACCACCACCGAGCCTGCGCTGGCGTTCCGGGTATTCCGGGAGATGCTCGAGAAAGAGTACGGCAAAGAGGGCGCCAAAGAGCGGATCTATGCCACCACCGACAAGGCGCGCGGCACCCTGAAGGAGTTGAGCGACCGCGAAGGCTACGAGACATTCGTGATTGCGGATGATGTCGGCGGACGGTACTCGGTGCTGACTGCGGTGGGCCTGCTGCCGATGGCGGTCGCGGGCGTGGATATCGACGCAGTGATGGGCGGCGCACAGAAGGCGCTGGAAGAGCTTTCTGTTGACGATCTCGAGAAGAACGACTGCTATAAATATGCGGCCCTGCGCAACATCCTCTACCGCAAAGGCAAATCGGTCGAACTGCTGGTCAGCTATGAACCGTCGTTTGCGATGATGAACGAGTGGTTCAAACAGCTCTACGGCGAGAGCGAGGGCAAGGACAATAAGGGCCTGTTCCCGGCGTCGGTGATCTTTTCGACCGACCTGCACTCTATGGGCCAGTTTATTCAGGAAGGCAGCCGCACCATGTTCGAGACGGTTGTCTCGATCGGCAAACCGCAGCTTGACTTCTTCGTGAAAGACGATCCCGAAAATCTCGACGGGCTGAACTTCCTCTCCAACCAGAACATGTCGGTTGTCAACCAGAAGGCGATGCAGGGCACCATTCTCGCGCATACCCAGGGCGGCGTCCCGAATATGGTCCTTGAAGTGCCGATGATCAACGAGCACGAGTTCGGCTATATGGTTTACTTCTTTGAGCGCGCCTGTGCGATCAGCGGCTATCTGCTGGGGGTCAACCCGTTTGACCAGCCGGGTGTGGAAAGCTACAAGAAGAACATGTTCGCCCTGCTCGGCAAACCGGGCTATGAGGATCAAAAAGCGGAGCTTGAGGCGAAACTCAACTGAGCACCTGTTTCCCCTCAAAACCACCTAAAAGGTTTACCCGATTTTCTCAAAAAATCGCGGTTTCCAAAGGCAGAGCCTTTGCCCGCGCTCCGCACTGCGGGCCGCAGCAGACCACACTTCATGCGGGACAGGCGCGGAACGCCTTATTCACAAATTTGTATTTTAAAGAAAGATGGAGGACTGATTTCATATGATTAAGCTGATTGTAGGACATAAAGGTTCTGGAAAAACCAAAGCGCTGATTGGGATGGTCAACGATGCGCTCAAAACTTCCAAGGGCAACGTTGTCTGCGTCGAGAAGGGCGACACCCTCAAATTCGGCCTGAGCTACCAGGCGCGCCTGATCGACATTGACCACTACGCAATCAAAGGCTTTGACGCGTTCTATGGCTTTTTTGCGGGCCTGTTCGCGGGCAACTATGACATCACCGAAGTGTTCGTTGACGCAACCTTCAAGGTCGGCGGCCATGACTATGAAGCATTCGGCCTCATGATCGACAAGCTGGTCAATCTGCTCAACGAAAACGGCGCAACCATGACTTTCACCGTCTCCTGCGATAAGGAAGACCTGCCCGAGCGTGTCCACCAGTATATCATCTGATGCTGTGCATGCCTGTTGATCAGAGGAAAGCTGCTTAAATTCACAGAGCAGGGATACCGTTTTTCACCCACGGTATTCCTGCTCTTTTGTTTCTTCCGCCAAAGCTGCCTTTGGTCTGGGACTCTCTTCTAATAGTTGTAATCCGGCTCGATGCCATACTTTTTGATATACCGCCAAAGGGTTGTCTTACTCACACCCAGCTCCTCGGCAACTCTTTCCCGGTTTCCCGAATACCTGCGCAGCAGTGCGGCGATCTCCACCGCCTTCTGATCCTTGTAAAGCACCACTTTCTCGGTCCCGGGCAGGGTTTTGGGGGTGATCTGCTCGACCTGCCGGCGCAGGAACACCTCGTCGATGTTGCGTTTCTCGGTCAGCAGCACGATCCGCTCACAGACCCGGCTTAATTGGTCGAGATTGCCCGGCCAGTCGTAGTTGAGCAGGAACTGACGCGCACCCTGTGTCAGATGCACATAACGTTTGTACTTTTCCTGCCATTCATCCAGATAGAATTCCGCCCACGGAAGGATGTCCTCCCTGCGGCGGCGCAGCGGCAGAAGTTCCAGGCTCAGCACGCTCAATGCATAATACAGGTCGCCGCGGAACTCGCTGCGTTCCACCCGCGCCGCTAGGTTCACACAGCTGGAGACGATCACCCGGACGTTGGCTGCTACCGGACGGTTGGAGCCGTTGTGCAGGAACTTTCCCTGCAGCAGGTTGAGCAGCTTATACTGCATCTCGAACGGCAGGTCCTCCACGTGGCTCAGATAAAGGGTGCCATCCTGCGCCAGTTCCGCCATACTGGTAGGGGTCTCCTTTTTGGTGGTATAGTTGCCGAACAGCATGGTATCCAGCGTATCGGGCAGCCAGGCGCTGCAATCCAGCGGAACGAATGCATTGTTGCGGGCAAGGCTTTCGTTGTGCAGGCACTGCGCCATGATATCTTTCCCGGTGCCCGCCTCCCCAGCCAGCAGTACGGGTGCATTGTATTTTGCGATCCGCTTGGCCAGCGCAATCGTCGCCTGTACCTCCTTGTTGCACGCCTGTGTCTTATCGAAGGTATACTTGGCGATGTAACCGCGCTGATACAGCTCCCGGCGCAGTTCCCCATCCATCTCGATGACCCTCTTGCCCTCCTGGAAGGTCAGGATTGCGCCGTCGATCTCCCCATCCACGCGGATCGGCGCCAGGTTGACAATCGCTACTTTATGTTTGATGTCCATCAGGAAGGCGTACGCCTCTTTCCCCTGAAAGAGGGTATCCTCCAAGACCTTACGGTTGAAGTTGGGAAGAACGGCGGTCAGCGTCTGTCCCAACAGATCGCTGGGACGCCGCTCCAGCAGATCATATCCCGCGCGGTTAACCCGCAGGATGACCCCATTGCGGTCGATCTGCATGATCCCATTGAAGGTGTAGTTCAGCATAGTGTCCATCTCGGCGCTGTTGTGTTTTTCCAGATCAATGGCGTAACAGACGCGCCCGGCAGTTTCCAGAGCCGTCCGGAGGCTCTCCTCCCCCGAAGGGATGAACCGGCAGGTCATCCCCATATGGCGCGCATGTTCGCAGGAGATATCTCCCCCAATCACCGCATTGCAGCCATCCTGATAAGCCTGTTCGGTGGCAGGGGCCAGCCCGGCGGTGTCCTCCACCATATAAAGGCGCAGATCAACACCGAACAGCTGGTTGAACTGGGCGGTATCGCAGAACATATTGGCAAAACCGACCAGCCCAAGCCGTGGACATGCAATCCCCAGCTCCCTTTTCAGATCGAGCATCACCATCCCCAGTTCCTGGGTGGTCACACGGATCTCGACCAGCGGCATACGCAGATTGCTGCGCTTGACGATCTGTGCCTGTGCGCCGCGGGCCACGACCAGTTCGCAGCCCTGGCTTTCCAGCTCCCGCACGCGGGATTCGACCAGTTCCGTTCTGGTGAATTCCAGACACATCACCGTAAAATGTTTGGATGCCCTTTCAGCCAGAGGGCGCGCCAGCTCGCACATCTCCCGATAAGGGACCAGAATCGCCACTTTTGCCATAGGGATTCTCCTTTTCCTGTTGTTGGGTTCTGGAACCATTTTACCCCGTCCGCCCGCCGGCTGTCAACCTGCACCGGCAGACGGAAAAAGCCGGGTGCAGAACACCCGGCTTTTCGTTGGTTAGGAGGACCAACTTTATGAAGAAAGAGAACAAGCGGATAGAGCGGGATCAGCGGCCGAGTTTGAGCCCGGTCAGGTGCTCATAATACTGAGCGATTGCGCTGTGGTCTTTCTGACCGCCTTCGTTGTTGTGCAGCCACTGCATGATCTCCTGAACCTCGGCGGTCATCGGAACCGGAGCGCCGACCGTGTGCGCGCAGTCGAGCGCGTTGTTCAGGTCTTTGATGTGCAGGTCGATCTTGAAGCCCGGTTTATCGTTGCCTTCAATCATCATCGGCGCTTTTGCATTCATGACCGTTGAACCGGCCAGACCGCCGCGGATCGCCTCGAACACCAGCTGCGGGTCCACACCGGCCTTCTGCGCCAGTGTCAGAGCCTCGGCCAGCGCCTGGATGTTGCACGCAACGATGATCTGGTTGGCCAGCTTGGTAGTGTTGCCCGCGCCGACATCGCCGCAGCGCACAACAGAAGCGCCCATCGTCTCGAGCAGGGGTTTGAATTTGTCAAAGACTTCCTGCTTGCCGCCGACCATGAAGCTCAGCGAACCGTCGATCGCTTTCGGCTCACCGCCCGAAACCGGCGCATCCAGCATATCAATGTTTTTTTCAGCCAGCACCGCAGCAATCTCCTTGCTGGCAACCGGGTTGATCGAGCTCATATCAATGAATACAGTGCCCGGCTTCATGTAACCGGCAACACCGTTTTCGCCCAGCATAACGCTCTTTACATGAGGGGAGTTCGGCAGCATGGTCAGAACAACATCGCAGCTCTCGCCGATCTCTTTGTTGGTAGCGGACTTGGCGCCAGCCGCTACGACCTCTTCGACAGCAGCGGTATTCAGATCGCTGACCAGCAGGTCGGTGTAGCCGCCCTTCAGGATATTTTTCGCCATCGGTTTGCCCATGATTCCAAGACCAATCAGACCAATTTTCATAGTTGCTTACCTCCATTATTTTGCAGATGTTTTCCTTTGCTGGTTCTCATTATAAGGAGTCCGCGCCAGTATCTCAAGGCTCAAAATGACCAAATTCCCACCTGATATTTTTATCATTCCATAAACCTTTCAAATTTTAAATCCATTTTTTCAAAACCTCGAAACAACAGTTTCAAATCTTCCGGGAACCGGTTTGCAACAACCGTTTGGGCAGAGTATAATGGAAGCACCTGAAAAGAACCCGCATGGTTTTCTTCACGCCTGCGGCAGCCCCGCCGCAGGCGTCAGGCGCACACACCGCAGTTTGGACTGCTCTGACAGCAAGACCAGAAACATAGATACAAACCAAAGCGAAAGAAGGTAGATTTTTCATGGCATTCATCACACAGAGCGGCGCACCCGCCGGCCCGGTGGGACAGGGGACATGGTACCTCGGGGAGAATCCTTCCGCATTCGCGGATGAACGCAACGCCCTGCGCACCGGCATCGAAGCGGGCATGACCCTGATCGACACCGCTGAGATGTACGGCGAAGGCGCCGCCGAGGAACTGGTGGGCAGCGCGATCCAGGGGTTTACGCGGGAAAGCCTCTATCTTGTGAGCAAGGTCTATCCGCACAACGCCGGGCGCGCCCACATTTTCACCTGCTGCGAAAACTCCCTGCGCCGGATGCGCACCGATTACCTGGACCTCTATCTGCTCCACTGGCGTGGTTCGGTGCCGTTCGCCGAGACGGTCGAATGTATGGAAGAGCTGAAAGCCAAAGGCCGTATCCGCGCCTGGGGGGTCAGCAATCTGGACACCCGCGACATGAGGGAACTGATGGCGCTGCCCAAGGCGGGCGGCTGCGCGACCGATCAGGTGCTCTACCACCTGGGCAGCCGCGGGATCGAATATGATCTGCTGCCGTTTTTGCGGGAGCGGCAGATTCCTGTGATGGCCTATTGCCCGCTGGCGCAGGCCGGACGGCTGCGGCGCGGCCTGCTCGCCAATCCGGTGATACAGAAGATCGCCTTTGCGCATGACGCCACTCCGGCGCAGGTCCTGCTCGCCTTTCTGCTGGCACAGCCAGGCGTGGTCCCCATTCCCCGCACCGGGCGCGCCACCCACACGCTGGAAAATGCGGCTGCTGCGGAACTGAAGCTGTCCGGCAAAGAGTTTGCCGCGCTGGATAAGGCGTTTCCCGCGCCCACCCGGAAGGTCCCTCTGGACATCCAGTGACGATTCTCGGGCAATCGAACGCAGCTTTAGAGCCTGTTCATCATCTAAAGTTTTACTCAATTTTTTTGCTCCGGCCCAAGAGCCGGCGCTCTGCGCCGGTTGGCCTATGCACGCCGCTGCGGCGGCAGTCAAAAAATTG
>NZ_KE159677.1:15651-23913 GCF_000403395.2 Anaerotruncus sp. G3(2012)
TTTACTCAATTTTTTTGCTCCGGCCCAAGAGCCGGCGCTCTGCGCCGGTTGGCCTATGCACGCCGCTGCGGCGGCAGTCAAAAAATTGCGGGGTCGAGGGGCAGAGCCCCTGACGCGCTCCGCACTGCGAGCCGCAGCGAAGCGTTTCGAGCGCAACCCGCCGAAGGCGGGCTCTTAGCGCGAGATGAGCGCGGAACGCTTTATCCTGTGAAGCGCTTTTTTCGGGTGAATTGCCGCGAAGTGGCAAGAGGGGGCTTTTTGCAAGTGAAAAAGCCCCCTTGCAGAAAGAAATACGGAACAGTTGGAAAAAGGGCTGGCCTCACCGCGGGAGGCCAGCCCTTGCTGTTGCTTTTTATTCCTGTGGTAGGTTCCATTCGAACAGTCCATGCTTGGGGTCATACTGATAGAAATCGGCATAACTCAGGTCAAACACCGACTTTTTCAGATGCCCCACCGGGATCTGGTGCTTGACCAGCTCCTGCCAGAACCCAGCATTGGAGATGTCGCCCTGAAGGATCACATGGGTCACCACGCCGTTCCGCAGGATTGCGCGTTTATAGCTGTCGCGGCTCTCCCGGACGACCACCTCATCCCCTTCCTGCGGGGTATTGATCCCGAGGGAAAGGGTGGTCAATCCATAGAAATTCATGGTGTTTTTCATCCCATAGGTGTTTTCATACGGGACCTCGGTACCGCACATATTCTTTGCGGCAGTTTCACCCTGCTCCATGGCATTGGGCCAGATGCCGGTGATCCCAGCGACGTCGCCCGCCGCCCAGACATTTTCGATGTTGGTGCGCAGATAACGGTCGACCTCAACCGCGCGGCCGGTCTTGATCCCGCTGCCCTCAAGGAAGCCGATCGCCGGACGCACGCCTGCCGCCACCACGACGAAATCACAGGGCAGGACGGTCCCGCTCTCGAGCGAAATCGAAACAATGTTGCCCTGCGCGTCGATCTCGGAGCCTGCGGCTTTCTCAGCAAGATAGAAGGTGCATCCCGCTTTGCTGAATAGCTCCTGATAGGGTTTCGCAGCTACCGCATCGAGCTGAAGCGGGCAAATCCGGTCAGCCATCTCGACGATTGCACAGCTGATCCCGCGTTCACAAAGCGCATTCGCTGCATCCAGGCCAACCAGCCCCGACCCGACAATCACGCACCGTTTGCTGCCCTCAGCGGCTTTGCTGATCTTCTGCGCATCCGAAAGGTCGCGCAGGCCGTAGACATTTTTCGCCTCCCGGAAGTTGGGGAGCGGCGGGATAAAAAAGTTTGCGCCCGAAGCGATCAGCAGGCGGTCATACGGAACCTCGGCGCCGCAGTCGAGGTGCACCAGATTTGCGGCGGTGTCCACCCGATCGACCCGCTCGCCCTTCAACCACCGGATGCGGTTTTTCTCAAAAAAGTCCTCTGCCACAAAGTTGATCCCCTCGGCGGTACGGTGCCCGCTCAGGAAATGATGGAGCATACAGCGGGAGTGCACCTGCGTGTCAGCCGATACCACCGTGATCTCGTCATCCGGCTCCCACTGGCGGATGGTTTTGGCCGCTGTGATCCCCGCCGCAGAAGCGCCTATAATCAGATGCCGCATCTTATACCTCCTCTACCCAGATCGCTTTTTTCGGGCAGGCTTTGACACAGCTCGGCTCGCCGCCCTTGTCTTTGCAGAAATCGCATTTGATAACCTTTGTGCGGGAAACCCGGTCGGGCTTGGGAACCCCATAAGGGCAGTTCATGACGCACATATAGCAGGAGCCGCACCGGTCCCCGTCGTAGGTGACAAGGCCGGTTTTCAGATCCTTCTGGAGCGCGCCGCTCATGCAGCTCCCCGCGCACATCGGGACATCACAGTGCCGGCAGAAGATCGGCTTATAATGCCCCTCCCCATCCAGACGGATGAAATTGCGGCTTTCGTTTGCCGGGTCGTTCAGGTCGAGGGTATAGACGCTGTCCCCACCGTCGGTCCGGTGGGCGTTCATACAGGCGATCGAACAGTTTTTGCAGCCGTCGCACTTGTCCGCATCAATCAGAATCCTTTTCATTATGCTGCCGACCCCCTTTATATATTCAGCCCGGCACGTTTTTCCAGAATGATCTTCTCCAGGCGTTCGGCCGCCGACTGTCCATCCGGATCAATCACGACCTGGCCGCCGGTCAGGGACTTCATATCCTCGGTCAGCACCTTGGTCACCAGCTTGCTGCCGGTGATAAACGGCGGCTCACCCAGGTGCAGCGGCAGTCCGAGCGCAAGCCCGAACGCACCGTCTGCCAGCGCCTGCTCTTCCAGCCACTGGGGCGCGGAAAGGACAAGCGGGAGCTGGGGCAGGTCGACGCCGATCGCCTGTGCAAGCTCGGTCGCGACGATCTCAAGGCGTCCGATCGCAAGGCAGGGGCCGAAGTTGAGCACCGGAGGAATCCCCAGTTTTTTGCAGACCGCTTTGAGCTTGGGTCCTGCAAGTTCGGCAGCTTCGGGGGTCATGAGGCCGCAGTTTTCCAGCCCGCCCGACGAGCAGCCCGCCGACAGTACGATAATATCCCGCTTAATCAGCTCTTTTGTCAGCTCAACGGTAAGTACATCATGACCGCCAAACGTCAGATTGGAGCAGCCGACCACGCCGGCAACACCCTTGATGTCGCCCGCTACAATCAGGTCGATGAGCGGTTTCCAGTTCCCGCCCAGGAACTGTTTGAGCGAAACCTCCGAAACGCCGGTAATGGTGTTTTTGTTGCCATGCCCGGGCAGCAGGTTGAGCGGGACCACGCCGCGGCGGGCCTTGTATGCCTCGATAATCGCGTCGATGATCGCGTCGCTGTCCTCCTTGCGGGTCTCAAAGACAAACGGACGGTACTCCGCATTCGCTTTTTTCGCAACATCATCCAGGCAGATCTGCTTGATCTTGAGCTCGTCGCAGATCGGTTCGATGCCCGGCAGCGTGCAGTTGAACTCGGAGAGCACCGCGTCGATCCCACCGGTTGCGAGCACCGCCTCGGAGGTATAATTGTTGCCTGCATGACCGTCGAACACCTCGGTATAGTGTGCGCCGCGCAGCTGCAAATCCTGACCGACACAGGTGCATCCGACCAGTTTGAAACCTTTTGCACCTGCCGCTTTCGCCTTTTCGACCACATCCGGCTCGATCAGGCGGTCCTGTAAGTAGGAGAAGGTCGAGTGCTGATGCCCGGTAATCATGATGTTGATATAATCGGGATCAATCACGCCCAGCCCGACCGGCGCAGGACGGATCTCCGGCTCGCCGAGCATCACGTCATTGAGCAGATTGGTGAGGGTCAGCCCGTAGAGGCCGGTTGAGATTCCCAGCTTGAGGCAGGTCAGCAGCATATCAACCGGATCGGAGTTCAGGTTGGTCGAGCATTTCACCACACCCTTGACAATCTCCGCATTCGAGCCGCCCGGCAGGATGTTCAGCTCCTGCCACTTTTTGTAGCGGGGGGCGTATGCCAGTTTTTCCACCAGCTCCATCTTCTGGTATTCGGGTTTGTACAGGTCATCGAGCACCTTCTGTGCTACCGCGAGCGCGTTTTCGTATTTGTCCCCCTGCTCGATCCCGAACAGTTCACAGAGATGGGCAAGCGCCTTTTCGCCCTTGATGACCCCCTTGGCCAGGGCGGTATTTTTGAGGTTGAGCGCGGTATTTTCCACAACATGGATGTAGCAGCCCGATCCGGACGCGACCGCACGCAGGAAATTGCGGGCAACGATCACATCGGCGGTGGCGCCGCAGATCCCGCGTCCGGCATCCGGTGTGATCCGGCAGGGACCGTTGGAGCAAAGCCGGCAGCAGACCCCCTGCAAGCCGAACCCGCATTTGACCGACTGATCCTCCACCCTGTGATGGGAGGTCTGCATTGGCAGAGAACGGATGTAGCTTTCGAGCGGCTTGTCCGCACTTTGACAGGTGTTGCATCCATAACACTGGTTCATAAAAATTCCTCCTTTATAGTCGAAATACTTCAAAAGAACCGAAGCATCCCTTTGAAGTCTGCGGTCAAAAGACCACAGGGAGCCGCCAAAAACGGCTCTGTTTCGTATCTTTTGCAGAGGGCTTTTCTCCCGCCCTCTTTTGCCGCCCCAGGTTCTAACGGGCATCGGAACTGTCATCGAATAAAAGCTGGTAAATGGTATGCCGCTGCAATTCCGCATTGATTGTCCGTTGGATTTCGCAGAGGCGGCTGTTGGTTGGGCAGGCCCCATACCGGTTCCGCCAGGGGCATTCGAACGCCGGATCAATGCAGGCATTGACCCGAAAGTCCTCCCCCATCGCATCGAGCAGGTCAAAGAGGGTCCATGTACGCAGGTCGGCGGTCAGGGTGCATCCTCCCCCCGTACCGCGTGCTACCTCGAGATACCCCGCCCTTTCCAGCTTCCGGATGATCTTATAGGCAAACGAGGAGGGAACCAACTGCTGCTCGCAGACCTGCGCCAGATGCCGGCGTTTCCCGTCCGAGAGAGCGCGGAGAATCCGCAGGGCGTAGTCGGTCTCGCGTGTGATAAACAAGTGCAACCCTCCTTTGTTAACAGAATATCAAATTGGATAAACCTTGTCAACAATATTTTTCAAAAATCTTCCCAGTTTTTTTGCATATTTTATAAAATTTTATGCAAAAAGGCAAAACCGAAGGGTCTCACCCAGGATCACAGAAACCTGCCAGCCGCAAACGGAAAAACCGGCGCGCTTCCAGCCGGGAAAAGGCCCATTTCCCGCAATCCGGCGGCTTGACAACCCGTCCGCGGTATGCTAGAATAAACCATACCGCGTGTGTCAGGCTGGAAGTGCGCCTTTGCGCCGCCTGTTTGCAGCGAGTCTTACAGAAATGAGGAAACAGAATGTACGCAGTCATTTGTACTGGCGGAAAACAGTACCGCGTTTGCGAAGGCGATGTTGTTTTCATTGAGAAGCTTGACGCCGAAGTGGACGCAACGGTCAATTTCGATCAGGTTCTGGTCGTAGGCAAGGATGAAGGCATGGTCGTCGGCGCTCCGACGGTTGACGGTGCGGTTGTCACCGGCAAGGTGCTCAAAAACGGCAAATCCAAAAAGGTAACCGTTTTTACCTACCGTCCGAAGAAGGGCTCTTCCCGCAAACTGGGCCACAGGCAGCCCTATACCAAAGTTGAAATCCAGTCGATCAAGGCTTAATTTTGTGATTTGAGAAAGCAGAGGTGTTAGTTCATGGCACATAAGAAAGGCGTAGGCTCTACCAAAAACGGACGCGATTCCGAATCCAAACGGCTTGGTGTAAAACGCGCGGACGGGCAGTTTGTTCTGGCGGGCAACATCCTCGTCCGGCAGAGAGGCACCCACATCCATCCGGGCACCAATGTCGGCAAAGGTTCCGACGATACCCTGTTTGCACTCACTGACGGTATTGTCAAGTTTGAGCGCATGGGCCGTGACCGCAAAAAGGTCTCAATCGCGCCTGCACAGTAACCTTGTAGAAAAGGTCCCGAGTGGTTTTCACTCGGGATTTTTTATTCTGTTTTGGGAACACTATGCTCTGTTTGGAAGCGGGTAGATCCGGTGGTTTTCCGAATAGGCGCTGGGACAAAGGACAAGTGGAGGAATCAGATGTTTGTCGATAAGGTGAAAATCAGGATTAAGGCGGGGGATGGCGGCAACGGCGCGGTCAGCTTCCACCGGGAAAAGTATGTGGCAGCAGGCGGTCCGGACGGTGGGGATGGCGGCCGCGGCGGAAATATCGTTTTTGTTGCGGATACCAATTTATCCACGCTGGTGGACTTCAAATTCAAAAAGCGCTACTTTGCAGAAAATGGAAAAAACGGCGCAGGAAAGCGGTGCAACGGCAAAAGTGCGCCCGACCTCACGATCCGGGTGCCCAAAGGGACGGTCGTGCGCAACGCGGAAACCGGGCGGATCATGGCAGACCTTTCGGAAGATGAGCCGGTGGTGGTGGCACGCGGCGGCAAAGGCGGATGGGGCAACAGCCATTTTGCAACCGCCACCCGTCAGGTCCCCCGCTTTTCCAAGCCCGGGCTGCCTGGGGAGGAATATGAGGTTGAGCTGGAACTGAAGCTGCTCGCGGATGTGGGGCTGGTTGGGTTCCCGAATGTGGGGAAATCCACCCTGATTTCGGTGGTGAGCGCGGCAAAGCCGGAGATCGCCAACTATCATTTTACCACGTTGACCCCGGTGCTTGGCGTGGTTTCGGTCGAGGAGGGGAAATCGTTTGTCATGGCGGATATCCCCGGCCTGATCGAAGGGGCAAGCGAAGGGGTCGGGCTGGGGCATGAGTTCCTGCGCCACGTGGAACGCTGCCGGCTGATCGTGCATGTGGTGGATGTCTCAGGAATGGAAGGGCGCGACCCGGTCGAAGATTTCAAGGCGATCAACGCGGAGTTGGAAAACTTCAATGCGGAACTTGCGGCGCGGCCGCAGATCGTCGCCGCGAATAAATGCGACATGGCCGATGAAGAGCAGATCGCATCCTTCCGGGCGTTTGTCGAGGGGCAGGGGTATGCGTGTTACCCGATCTCCGCGCCGATCAGCGAGGGAACGCGGGAGCTGGTGTTCGCCGTTTCCCGGATGCTGGACACCCTGCCGCCGATCAAACAGTATGAGATCGACCATGTACCGCTTGCCGAGTCGGAGCGGTTCGCCAGAAATGTATTTGATGTGCGGGTGGAAGACGGTATCTATCTTGTCACCGCCGACTGGCTGATGCCTACCCTTGGGATGGTCGATATGGACGACTATGAAAGCCTGCAATATTTCCAGCGGGTTCTGCGCCAGAGCGGGATCATCGATCGGTTGGAAGAGATGGGGATTCAGGAGGGGGATACGGTCAGCATCCTGAATTTTGAATTTGAATACATTAGATAGGATGTGGTTGGAATGCGGGAAACAGGGCATTCGTCTGCCGATCCGAGACTGCTCAGTCCGCTGACACTGGCCTTTCTCGGGGATGCGGTCTATGAGCTTTGCGCCCGGCAGCGGATTGTTGACGAAGGGAACCGGCCGGTCAATGAGATGCACCGCCGGACGGTTTCGCTGGTCAATGCAGGCGCACAGTCAGGGGCGTTCGAGCGGATTTCCGAACTGCTGACCGATGAAGAATTAGCGGTCTACAAGCGGGGACGCAACGCGAACGCCTCAAGCGTGCCGAAACATGCGGACATAGCAGACTATCGCCGGGCGACCGGGGTGGAAGCGCTGTTCGGGTACTTATACATCAAGGGGGAGATCGACAGAATCAATCAGCTCTTTGAACTTGCGAACTGCGCAGGAGAAGGGTAAAGATCGGAGGACGGGCGTTTATGGGCCACCCGGATCAGGGAAGGAAATACAGGGAAGGGTTATTGGATTTGCTGTTCACTGCGACAGGATGTCTGGTTTTGGCGCTGGGAATGCAGATGTTCATTGCCCCGAATCAGATCGCGCCTGGGGGCGCAAGCGGACTTGCGGTCGTATTGCACAGCCTGATTCCCGCAGTTGGGATTGGGTCATGGTCGTTTTTCGTCAATATTCCGCTGCTGCTGATCGGGCTGAAATTCCTGGGCTGGGCATTTACCCTCAAGACCCTGGGGACGGTGGTTCTGATGTCCGTCATGATTGATTATGGGGTGCAGTGGGCGCCGGTCTACCGGGGGGACGTCCTGCTCGCCTGCCTGTTCGGCGGGGCACTGCTCGGAGCGGGGATGGCGCTCGTCCTGATGCGTGGTTTTACCACCGGAGGCACCGACATCCTCTCCCGCCTGTTCCAGCTGAAATTCCCTTATGTCCAGCTTGGACGGCTGCTGCTGTTGATAGACCTGTTTGTGATCGCGCTGTCCGCAGTGGTATTCGGAACCATCGAAACGGCGCTCTACGGGGTGGTAACCGTGTTCACCTGCGCGCGGGTCATTGATACTGTGCTTTATGGCTTAGATACCGGCAAACTGCTGCACATCATTTCAGCGGCACATGCTGAAATCGCCCGCCGGCTGATGGATGAGCTGGGGCGCGGGTGTACGATGCTCAAGGCCGCCGGTGGATACACCCGCACCGAAACCCAGGTGCTGCTTGTCGCGGTCCGGCGGCAGCAGTATGTCCCGCTGCGCAGGCTGGTGCATGAGATTGACCCCAAGGCGTTTATCATCGTCAGCGATTCCACCGAGGTGCTCGGCCTGGGATTCAAGACAGCGTAAGTTTGGTTCCAGACCAAACTTACAGTCGCAAAGCGCCTTCCTCGGGGCTTCTCGGGTCTGCGCAGCGGACCCGAAGCGCGGCTGCCGCCGCGACGCCCCTGC
>NZ_KE159677.1:24228-34337 GCF_000403395.2 Anaerotruncus sp. G3(2012)
TTCACAATTTAAAGTGTTACTTAATTTTTTTCAAAAAATTGTGGGGGCGAAGGGCAATATGGCAGCGTAAGTTTGGCTCCAGACCAAACTTACAGGCGCAAAGCGCTTTCCTCGGGGCTTCTTGGGTCTACGGCCCGGACTGCAAGCCTCAGCGAGCGTTTCGAGGCCAACCGCCACAGGCGGCTCTTAGGCCGAGATCGCGGCTGCCGCCGCGACGCCCCTGCGGGCTGTCTTGCGGGCTAGGGGTCAGCGACCCCTCCCCGCAGGCCCCACCCCGGCAAGCGGGGCGGTTCGATCCGTTTCCGTTTGCCGCAAGACATGGCCCTCTACAGAAAAGAACTCCCTCCGGGTCATGCGGACTCGGAGGGAGTTTCGGATCAATCTGGTTTTTCGATTGTGCATCCTTCAATCGCTTGAAAACGGTGAAAAGGCCGTTTTCAAGCCTGCGGTGCCAAGCATCGCAGAAGGCCGCTTTTCATGGCCCCGATTCGGATTGCATCGTCAGCGGCCAACAGCATCTTTCCGCGGATTTTGCGGATATCTGCCTGCCATTTCAATAAGGTGTGATCCTTTTGAAAAGGTAAGGCGCGCTGACCGTCAAAAGAGAGGAAAAGTTAGTGGCTACAGTCGGTTGCATTGCTGCCGGATTTCTTCGCCTGCGAGCTTTTCTGGGAATAAGCGTTGCGGCCGGTGTTGTTCGAAACCGAGTTGGAAGTGGTGTTGCCGTACGCATTGTTCGTGGTATTGGATGCGCTGTTCTGCGCCTTGTTGGTGGCCTTGTTGTTTGCCTTGTTCTGAGCCATTTTGTTCACCTCTTTTCTTTCAGGAATACATTCTTAATCACTTGAAAAAAATCCGGTTTTTTTCAAGCGGACGGGCGGTGCCCGTCGTAGGCTGTGCAGTTTGGACAACAACCGATTTTCACGGCTCCCGTCGGCATTATACCGCCGGCTTCCGGAAGAATGGCTGTGAAGTTGTCCGCTTATAGTATGAAACCGGGCGGACAGATTATACAGAGCCGCCGCAGAGGAAATTTTTGAATCTGTATCGGAAATTTGTAAAATAGATATTCTCCCGCACAGGGGAATGTGGTATAATAACCATAATATTGGGGCCGTTGCTCGGAGGCTGCTCCATTCACCAAAAAATATAATTTCAGGTGTATTTTGCTTATTGGGTTTTTTAACAGTTTTTCCAGACTGTTTTTAGGGCTTGTTTGAAAATAGAGAAATAGACGGATGGTTCGCAAAAAGTGAGCGGCTGCAAGGAAAAAAGCACAGGAATACTTGCTGTATTCCGCGCATTTTTGACGCGGCAGCTGCCGCTTTTTGTAGAAAAAGACGACTATTTCGATTTTTCAAACAGCCCCTAATCCCCGTCAAAGCTAATTTACAACGATAGCATCCTAAAAAATGGAGGGATTCAGATGTTAACCACTTCCCTGAACCTTGCGCCGAAATACGACTATCTCGCAGAAAAATTCCAGAAGGCATATGCTTTCCTGCGTCGCGACGATCTCGCCCAGCTGGAGACCGGCAGCCATCCGATCGACGGGGAGGATGTGGTCGCAAATGTGCAGCGATACACCACTATGCCCAAAGAGCAGGCCCGTTTTGAGAGCCATGACCGCTTCTTTGACATCCAGTTTATGGTTGAAGGGGAAGAACTGTTCGGCTACGTCCCGCGCGATCTGGTATCGAGCGAACCTTACGATGCACAAAACGACATGACCTTCCACGCCGAGCCGGAAAACCCGCTGGCCGCCAGCTATATCCTGCTGAAAAAGGGTGACCTTGCGATCGTCCCGCCCGAGGATGCCCACAAACCCCGCTGTGCCGCAGGGGAGCCGAAACCGGTTGTCAAGATTGTAGTAAAGGTCCGGGTGTGAACAGACGATGGTAAAAGGCGTTTTATTCGACATGGATGGCCTGATGTTCGACACCGAACGGCTCGGACAGGCAGGCTGGCAGCAGGCGGGAAAAGAGCTTGGTTTCCCGATCACTGAGGCATTTGTGAGCCGGATTCGCGGCCGCAATGAAACTGACGGCAAGGCGGTTGCTGCGGAGATTTTCGGTCCTTCGTTCGATTTTCCAAAGGCGCGTGCAATCCGGTTCGCCTACGTGGATCGGGTTGTCCGTACCGAAGGGATGCCGCTCAAGCCCGGTCTGCTGCGTCTGCTTGATACCCTGAAACAACGGGGAATCCCCACTGCGCTCGCGACCTCTACCCGCCGTTCCACGGCATTTGACTATCTGAAAATTGCGGGTGTGGAGGACTTTTTTCCGGCAGCGGTCTGCGGGGATGAAGTGGTCCACTCCAAGCCGGAACCGGAAATTTTTCTGAAAGCGGCTGAAAAATTGGGCGCGGAACCGTCCTCATGTATCGTGCTCGAGGACAGCCCCAGCGGGGTGGAAGCCGGGTTCCGCGCAGGCTGCATGACTGTGATGGTCCCCGACCTGACCCCGCCGGACGACCGGCTCCGCACGATGTACCGCGCGTGTGTCAAGACGCTCGAAGAGGTAATCCCGTTTCTTGATATCTGGTAAACCCAGGGGGGTTGTATATCTATCGCAGGGAGCTGCAGAAAGGCTTCCTGCTTCTTGTCCCCCGGGCTTTCCTTTGTGAACGTTCTGTGTTATAATCAAGAATATTTAAGTAGAGATCTCTGGAACGGTCATAAAAGGGAGGGGGCGGGAAATGCTGGCAGCAGGTGCATGGCTTGGAAGCCATGCAGAAGAAAACAAGTTTGAACAGCTTTATCTTGCCTACCGGCAGGTCATGTTTTACGCCGCGAACAGCATCCTGAAAGACCCCGCGATGGCCGAGGATGCGGTTCACCAGGCGTTCATACGGATTCTGAACCATATGGGTAAAATTGGCGAAGTACACTGTCCCCAAACCAGGAGTTTCGTGGTTATTATAGTGAGGAATGTTGCTATCAACCTGTACAACAGCCGGAAAAAACAGCTTGCCCTTTCGCTTGACGAGCTGGCGGAATGGACGCCGGATGAAGCGGCGTCTCCGTCGGACGAACTGGAGGCAAAAGAAGGGAGCCTGCATCTTGCACAGCTGATGGCGCGCCTTCCGGATGGCTACCGGAGCGTTCTGCTGCTCAAGTACGACAACGGGTATTCCACTGCTGAGATTGCCTCGATGCTGGGGCTTACGGAGGAGAACGTCAAAAAGCGCTTGCAGCGGGCGCGAAAAAAGCTACAGGAAATTTTGGAGCGCGAGGGGGTGAACCGCATATGATGGATGACGAACTGGAACAGCTGCTGGGGCGCGCGGCCGCGCAGGCGAGGGATCTCTCGTTCGCCCCACTTCCGGACGACAGCCAACTGGATCACCCGTTTTCGGAGCTTTTTGAGAAAAAGATGGAGGTGCTTTGCCGCCAGCAGAAGAAACGTCGTTTCAACTGGACCCGATTCAGCAGGCGTGCGGCTGCATTCGCGGTGGTTTCAATGGTGGGACTTTCGGTTCTCGTGCTCAGTGTGGACGCATGGCGGGAAACCCTGTTCGAGATGGTGGAGAAAAAACACGCCGACTATTCAGAAATCCTGTTCGAATCCAAGGACGGGAGTGGGGTATTGGACAGCCAGTTTGTCCTGACAGAGCATCGCCCGGCCTACCTTCCCGAGGGCTACCAGCTGACCCGCCAGTGGCTGGACGCGAGCAGCAACGATATGGTGTTCACCACTCCGGAGGACAAAATGATCAACTTCCAGCAGGCAGTCAACGCCAAGGAAGGGTTCGCCCGCAGTGTCGGGATCAACACCGAAGGTTCCGAACTGGTCCCGTTTGACCTGAACGGTTATCCGGGACATAAGATGACCAATGGGGACATGCAGTTTGTCCTTTGGAATGATAACTATTACAACTATATGCTGATTACCCAGCTCTCAATGGAGGAGACCATCCAGATTGCGGAGAGCGTAACCATCGCACCGGAGAGCAGCTATCACCCACCCGAGCTGGCAGTCCCTTCCTATACCTTGCAGGAGGATTATTCTGTGAATCAGGCGATGCAGAATGGGGATGTTGTCATCACCGATGGCGGCGTGCAGAATGCCGGGGAGATCAGCAGCCTGTTGGCGGCGATTGATGCGGAAGAGCCATATATTGTCCGAATTACGGATTTTACCGTAACAGTGGAGGAAGCCCGACAGGAGCAGATCGAGAGTTTCCAGCCCGGAGATCCGGTCATCAAGGAACTTTATTTTGATGGACAGCGGATTCATTATACGCTTGATTTTCTGCGCGCCCATTCCTCTTTTGGGCGAAATGGGGCTGCCCTCGAGGTGCGGCAGGACGCGGATGGAACTGTCAGGCTCGTATTGATTGCGCGTACCGGTCAGCAGGTCACTGTTTGCAGCTATAACTAAGAACCTGTATTCATAATCAGGGGATGCCGATTTTGCTGCCCCGCAGGGCGAAAAAATGCAGGCAATGCTTTGGATTGTTCAACGCGGCAGGCCGGCAAAAGGCCCGCTCAGACGGTTCCGAGTGGCTGTGAATACGGCTTCTTTTCAGGTGCGCAGCAGACCTGTCTGTGATTGTGCGGAGCCGGGAACACTAAAAAAACGTCTGATGGGCAGACAAACAGGAAATACTCTAACTCCCCTTGGCTTTGATTTGCAGTCAGAGCCAAGGGGAGTTTTTTTGCAGAAAAACTTGCTAAAGAGATAAAACAGATTCCAGCAGATCAGCCGCACAGGCCACCAGGTGCTGACAAGGCCGCCTGCCGTAGTAAGCATCGGTCCGGGCAGAAGGGGCATTTGGATTCGAATCCTTACCCTCTTCACCCAGCAGCTCCCGGCAAAGGATCGCTCCATTTTTGATGCGGAATGTCTCCACCAGCTGCTGTACCATTGCGTAAGTGCGCTTTTTTTCCTCCTGATCGGTCGGGGACTCGTATCCCCGCAGCGCCGATGCAATCAGTACCATCCCTGAAACTGCGCCGCAGGTTTCCCGCAGCCTTCCGATGCCGCCGCCGAATCCCGAGGCCAGCCGCGCCGCCTGTTCCACCGTCATCCCCAGTTGTTCCGCGTATGCCGCGACAACCGACTGCGCACAGTTATAACCTGATAGAAACAGCCGCTCCGCCCGTTCTCCATAGGTACCCAACGAAATCTCCCCTTTCTTCTGTCCATTCTACCAGATTTATGGTATCATATCCAGAGGAAGGGGGATTTTATATGCAGATTCGCTTGCCGGAATCGGTAAAGCCGCTGATGGGACGGTTGGAAGCCGCTGGATTTGAGGTCTTTTGCGTGGGCGGCTGCGTCCGGGACAGCCTGCTCGGGCGGAAGCCGGACGACTGGGACCTCACAACTTCCGCTCTCCCCCAACAGATGGAAACGGTCTTTGCCGGTTGGCGGGTGCTCGCAACCGGGCGCAGGCATGGAACCATTACGGTTGTTTCAGATAGCCAACCGGTGGAGATCACCACCTTCCGGGTGGATGGCGGTTACCGGGATGGGCGGCATCCGGAACAGGTCACCTTTACCCCGCATCTGGCAGACGACCTTGCGCGGCGGGATTTCACCGTCAATGCGCTCGCCTACTCCCCCCATACCGGGATTGTCGACCGGTTTGACGGGGTGGGTGACCTCCGCCGCAGGGTCATTCGCGCGGTCGGGAACCCGTGTCTCCGGTTTGAGGAGGACGCGCTCCGGATCGTCCGGGCCTTGCGGTTCGCCTCGGTGCTGGGATTCCCGATCGACCCCGCAACTGCCGAAGCCCTACGCAGCCATCGCCAGCTGCTGGAAAAGGTCTCTGCCGAGCGCCTGTTCACCGAGCTTTGCAAACTGGTCTGCGGCGAAACCGCCGACACCGTGATCCAGCAGTTTCCAGAGGTTATCGCGCTGCTTATCGATCATTTTTCCCCCGACGGAATGCGGCTGCATCCGCTGCCCGCCCTGCCTGGCATCCGGCTTGCCATGCTGATGCACGCGTTTTCCCCTGCCCAGGCGGATGCCGTATTGCTCCGCCTGAAAGCGGACCGCGCTGCACGCCGGACGGTCACAGCGCTGCTCTCCCGCCGTGACCAACCACTCCCATCCAGCCGCGCGGGGATACGGCAGCTTGTTTCCGAACTGGGGGTGCAGCCCTTACGCGACCTACTGGCATTTCAGGGGGCGTTGGGACGTGAAACCGGGCCAGCGTGTCACTGGCTGGAACGGATTCTGGCGGATGGGGACTGCTGGAATCTGGGGATGCTGGCTGTAGATGGGCACGACCTGCTGTCGGCTGGAATCCCGGCAGGGCGGGAACTCGGAGAGACTCTGCGGTTCCTACTTATGCAGGTGGTCGAAGGCCGGCTTCCGAATCAGAAATCTGAACTACTGCGGGCAGCCACTGCAAACGATACCCGAGGTGCGCCTTAGAACCTGCTACGCATCTAAAGTTTTACTCAATTTTTTCCAAAAAATTGCGGGGTCGAGGGGCAGTGGGACAGCGTCAGTTTGGTTCCAGACCAAACTGACAGGCGCAAAGCGCCTTCCTCGGGGCTGCTCGGGCTTTCAAGCCCGAAGCGCGGCATACGCCGCGACGCCCCTGCGGGCTGTCTTGCGGGCTAGGGGTCAGCGACCCCTCCCCGCAGGCCCCTCCCTTCCGGGCCGGGTGCCGCTTTTTCCCCAAACTAAGAACCTGTATTCATAATCAGAGGATGCCGGATGGGCGAGGGATTTTGCTGCCCTGCAAGGCGAAAAAACGCAGACAATCCTTTGTGTATTGCAAGATTTTTCAACGCGGCAGGCCGGCAAAAGACCCGCTCAGACGGTATCGAATGGTTGTGAATACGGGTTCTAAGATACAGAACAGGTTCCCAAGCCGTTGTTTTATGCCGGCTGGCCCGGACTATACGCGCCGACTCCGGCTGGCTGCCGCAGCAAAGATGCGTTTCAGCAGCAAACAGGCGGACACTGTCAAAACCAAACTTCCCATCCAGATCGCCAACACCTGCGCCATGACGCTGTGAAACCGTCCTGCCGCATGGTATGCAGCCGCAACCAGAATCGGCAGATGCAGCAGATAAATCTGGTAGGAGCATTTTTCCGAGAACACTGTGAATCCGGAACGCCTGTTCCAGACCGTTTTCCCCAGGACCAGCAGGGCCAGGACAGAAATCCAGCCGGTCAGATTAACCCATACATCACCGTAATAGGAAAACCGGCCGTACAATACGGCTGAAACGGCTGTACCGATCCCCCACAGCCATATCAGCCGGTTTTTATGCTGTTCCAGCTTTTCTGTCACCGTATCATTGCTCAAAAGATAGTAGCCTATCAGGTACAGCGTGAAATACTTCCCGATGCTGAACCCATTGAAATTGCCCAGATGATACATCAGCCAGACCGGGATGAACAGGAGCAGGATTGCCGGCACCGGGATTTTCTGTGCGAATTCCGAGCACTTTTCATACGGTATGGCCTGTAAAACCGGCAGTGCAGCCAACGAGATCAGGAACAAAAACAGGATAAACCAAAGGTGCCCCGGCGTGAATGCGCCATCATAGCCGCTCAAGTCGGTGAGGTGGGTGAAAAACCAGCTCCAGTGCGCCCGGATACCGCCTTCATAATGGTCAAAGTACCTTCTCGCATACCAGGTCTGAAGCGGCGCCAGAACCGTTGTCCCAACGATGAACGGCAGCAGCAGCCTCCGGGTTCTCTGCACCACAAACGCCTTGACCGTCCGCGTTTGCAGCGCATAACGCGCGCTTATCCCCGCCAGAACAAAAAGAAGCGGCATGAGCCATGGGTTGATCAGGACGATGCAGGTGCTTAGGCGTCGGTCCGCTCCCGCCCAGATATAAAACCCTGATCCAAAGTCGTTCCAGACCATAAACGTGTGCACCGGAAACAGCAGCAGAACCGCCATGCCGCGCAGGTTGTCAACGAAGGGTTTTCTCACTGTCCCCTAACCTCCTTGCTAGAGCAGCTCCACCCCGTCGGCGGTAATCCGCGCATAGACCAGCTTATGCGGCGGAGGCGGTGCCTCCCCAAGCTCGTACGCGCCTGACAGGAGCACTTCCGCCTCGGGCAGCTTCTCCGGACACGCGGTATGCATCCACGCAAGCGTCTCCCCTTGCTGTACCCGGTCCCCCACCTTTTTCACCAGCATCAGACCTGCCGATGGGTCGATCGGGTCCTCCTTGCGCTCCCTTCCCGCGCCGAGCACAACCGACGCAATCCCGCATTGCTCGGTTTGGATACGGGTGACCCACCCATCCCGCGCAGCGCGCACCTCCTGTATCACCGGTGCCTTTGGGAACCGTCCGGGATCGTCCAGCACCGAGACATCCCCGCCCTGTGCCATCGCCATCACACGCAGCTTTTCAAATGCGCGTCCGGTGGAAACCGCGTCCCCGGCCAGTTTGCGGCAGGTTTCCAGCGAACCTTTCCCGGCAAGGACAAGCATCTCCGCGGCAAGCAGCAGGCACAATTCGGTCAGATCCGCAGGCCCGTGTCCCTTGAGGACCGCGACCGACTCCGCCACCTCGAGCGCGTTGCCCACTGCATGGCCAAGCGGGGTGTCCATATCGGTGACAAGCGCGGCCATCCTGCGCCCGTTGCGCACCCCGATTCCCACCATCTCCTGCGCCAGCGCGACCGACCCTTCCAGCGTTTTCAGGAAAGCCCCGCTGCCGGTTTTGACGTCGAGCAGGATCGCGTCCGAACCGGCGGCGAGTTTTTTGCTCATGATCGACGAGGCGATCAGCGGCAGGCTTTCGACCGTTGCCGTCACATCCCGCAGGGCATAGATTTTTTTGTCCGCAGGCGCAATATTCCCGCTCTGCCCGATCAGTGCAATCCCGTTTTCCCGTACCATCCGCAGGAATTCTTCCCGCCCGACTGCGGTACGCAGCCCGGGGATCGACTCGAGCTTATCCACTGTCCCGCCGGTATGCCCCAGGCCGCGCCCGCTCATCTTGGCAACCGGCACGCCGCATGCCGCCGCAATCGGCGCACAGACCAGCGTGGTTTTATCCCCCACGCCACCGGTGCTGTGTTTGTCCACCTTGATTCCCGGCACCGATGACAGATCGGCCATCTCCCCCGAACGGGCCATACAGCCGGTCAGCAGGGCGGTTTCCTGCTGATCCATCCCCCGCAGACAAACTGCCATCAGCAGCGCCGATACCTGGTAGTCCGGGATTTCCCCCCGCACATAGCCATCGACAAAAAACCCGATCTCCGGCCCGGTAAGCGCAAGCCCATCCCGTTTTTTCCGGATAAGGTCGTACATACGCATGATGAATCCCCCTTTTTATTCAGTTCAGGCTGTCCCCGCCGAACCCGTGGGGCAGCAGCACGTCCAGACGGTAAACCTGATAGTCGGTTTCGCTTTTGGCAACAACCACTTCAAACGAGGGCTGGCAGAACTCGGAGAGCGCCTGCCGGCAAACCCCGCAGGGAAAACAGAATGCAAACGTCCCTGCCTCCCGTTTGGCTCCCACAATCGCGATCGCCCGGAACCGGCGCACCCCCTCTGCGACCGCGGCATAAAGCGCGGTGCGCTCGGCACAGGAGCCGGGGGTAAACGCCGCATTTTCAACATTGCATCCGCGGTAGACCTTCCCGTTTTCCGCGAGCAGAGCAGCTCCCACCAGAAAATCAGAATAGGGCGCATAGGCATTTTCCCGCGCAGCAAATGCCTCCCGCACCAATGCAGCATAATCCATTCGGTTGCCTCCTTCTTTTTTGAACTGCCGGCCATCTTTCAGGAACCCTTCCGGGTTATGCCCTGCAGGGCGCTTTTGGCGGCTTAGAACCCTATTTAGGCAGGGGGCTTTTTCTCTTGCAAAAAGCCCCCTCTTGCCGCTTCGCGGCAATTCACCCGAAAAACGCGCTTCACAGGATAAAGTATTCCGCGCTCATCTCGCGCTAAGAGCCCGCCTTCGGCGGGTTGCGCTCGAAACGCTTCGCTGCGGCTCGCAGTGCGGAGCGCGTCGGGGGCTCCGCCCCTCGACCCCGCCACCTTTGAAAAGGTGGACGAAACTTTTGGATAAAAAACAGGTAAAAAGCGCACTTTGCCCCATCGGGGTGGGGCCTACGGGGAGGGGGCACCGACCCCTCGCCCGTAAGGCAAACTGAGGGGGCGTCGCGCGA
>NZ_KE159677.1:35144-72594 GCF_000403395.2 Anaerotruncus sp. G3(2012)
CCCGAAGAAGGGCGCTTGCGCCCCGGAAGTTTGGGCTGGAACCCAAACTTCCGGGGCCTCACTGCCCCTCGACCCCGCCACCTTTGAAAAGGTGGACGAAACTTTTGGATAAAGAATAGGTAAAAAGCGCCCTTTGCCCCAAGCAAAGGGCCTGCTCAGACGGTGGCGAATGGTTGTAAATTCGGGCTCTTACAGCTGTTTCCACCCTTTCCCAAGCACCTCAGTCGTATCCGAAACGATGATAAACGCGGTCGGGTCGGCCTCGCTGACCACCCGCCGCAGCTGGAGAAGCTGCTGTTTTTTCACGACCGTCATCAGCACATTTTTGCGCGAACGGGTATACATCCCGCGGCCGCTGATCTCGGTCACACCGCGGGGCGAGCTTTTGAGCAGCGCGTCCGCGACCTCCTCCGGCTTCTCGGTAATGATATGGACCATCTTGGCGTAGTCCAGGCCGGTGATAATCAGGTCGCTCACCTTGGAGGAAAGATAGATCACGATCAGCGCGCGCAGGACGTTTTCGGGATTGCCGAGCACCAGACTGCCGATCAGGACGATTGCACCGTCGAGCACTGCGAGCAGGTTTGCCAGCGAGATGCCCGGAAACAGCGGCATCAATACCCGCGCAAGCAGCTCTGTGCCGCCCGAGGAGACGTTGTACCGGCAGAACAGCCCGATCCCGATTCCCTGCGCAATGCCGCCGTAGATCGAGGCCATCAGAGGGTCATCGGTAATCACCGGCAGGCCATTCATCCCGTCGAGGAACAGTCCCAGCACCGCGATGGTCAGAAAACACCGCAGGATAAAGGTCAGCCCCTGCGAGCGCAGGCCAAGCAGGAGGATCGGCAGGTTGAACGCAATGCTGATGATACCGACCCCCACCGCCCCGCCGCACAGAATGTTGACCAGTGTGGAAAGGCCTGTGACGCCGCCGGTGACAACATTGTTCGGGATCAAAAACAGGTTGAAGGCCAGGGCGTAGGAAAAACACCCCACCACCATGAAGAGATAACGCTTAACTTCGGTTTGAACCGTCTGGTTCATGGGAACGCTCCTTTCAAGACAGGCTGTAAGTACCTAAAAAACTCCGTCCCGGCGCAAAAACCGGTTGGCCTACACGCCGCTTTGGCGGCAGAGCGGGGGACAGCACC
Organism: Anaerotruncus sp. G3(2012); assembly: GCF_000403395.2. Taxonomy (GTDB): domain Bacteria; phylum Bacillota; class Clostridia; order Oscillospirales; family Ruminococcaceae; genus Anaerotruncus. The sequence continues at coordinate 36,296 of NZ_KE159677.1, forward strand.
CCGGTGCCATATGCGCGCAGCGGCAGCGCTCCCGCAAAGCAGTCTTCCGGGGCGGGGCACCGCTCCACTGAACGGGTCAGAACAGCAGGGTAATCAGGACGGTCATCAAGCCCGCAACCCCGATCGCGATTCCACTCATCGCGCCCTGAAGCTCGCCCAGCTCGATCGCCTTGCTGGTGCCGACCGCATGGCTGCATGTCCCGATTGCGACCCCCTGCGCCACCGGATTTTTGACCCGGAACAGCCGGATCATAAGCGGGGCAAACACTGCCCCGGACACCCCTGTAATCAGCACTGCCAGGATGGTGACCGACCCGATGCCACCCCGCCCTGCCGAAATTTCGAGGGCGATCGCGGTGGTAACCGACTTGGGCAGGAGCGAGGAGAGGATCACCTCATCAAGGCGGAACAAACGGCAGAGCAGCGCAACACTTGCCAACGAGGTAGCCGCTCCCGCAAAACTCCCCACCACGATCGGCAGGAAATACTTGCCCAGCACCTTTCTCTGGTGGTAGATCGAGAGGGCGAGAGCTGCGGTCGCAGGGCCGACCAGCATATTGATGATTTCGCCGCCAATGTTAAACTGTTCGAGCGGGATGCGGAAGGCCAGCAGAACCACCGAACAAAGCAGGATCGCGATAAGCAGCGGGTTTGCGACCGGGGTGCGCAGCCACTGGTTGACCCGTGTACCGACCCAGAAGGTCACCACACACAGCACGATCCCGAACAGCGGGCTGGATACAAGCTGATTAACCATCCTGACGCTCCTTTCTGTCGGCAAGCCGCATCAGCAGGGAAACGACCGTCGCGGTCACACCAAAGGTCAGCAGGGTGCTTACCAGACAGATTATTAGAATCTGGATACCGCTGTCCCGCAGAATGTCGAGGCTCTCAATGATGCCCACCGCAGCCGGCAGAAAGAGGATCGCCATATTTTTGGTCAAGAATCCGGCGATCTCGTCGATCTGCCCAGGCTTTACCACCCTGCAAAGCAGGAGTGCAAACAGCAGGAGCATCGCCGAAACGCTTGCTGGGAAAGGGAATGGCAGGATTGCGGAAATACCGACCCCACCGAGGCAGACGCCAAACAGGACGCCGATTTGTGTGATGATTTTCATAGTGTTGTCTGACCTTCTTCTTTATAGATTCATGCGTGAAAAAACAGTCCTTTAACGCGGCTGTATGCCTTTGGGAAGGGGTTTTTCACCTGTAAAACGCGCTCGCGAGGACGCCGTTGCCGCCACGCCTGCACTGCCTTTAACTATGGAGCTTCAGGCGGCTTCCCGTCCGGCCTTTGACCACCTCCACCGACGCTTCGATACTCTCCCGCAATGCCTCAACATGGGAGATAATCCCGACCAGCCGCCGGGAGCCGCGCACCGACGCGAGCACATCGAGCGCATCCGCAATCGACCTGGGGTCGAGCGAGCCGAACCCCTCGTCGATGAACATGGCGTCCATCCGGATGCCGCCCGACTGCGCCTGCACCACCGCCGAAAGCCCGAGCGCAAGCGCGAGCGAAACGAGGAACTTCTCCCCGCCCGAAAGGCTGGACACCCCCCGGCGCCCGCCCGCATGTGCGTCGAATACCTCGAGATCCAGCCCAGCCTTGCGGGAGCGCCCCAACCCTTCCGCGGTGCGGAACAGCTGGTACCGCCCGCCATGCACATTTTTGAGCAGCCGGTTGGCTTCGGCGGTGATCGACGAGAGCATCACCCCGAGCAGATACCGCCGCAGGCTGACCCCGTTGTCCCCGCGCAGCAGTTTGCCGAACGCGGTCAGCCGGTCGCACTCGGCCCGCCGGGCATCGAGTGCCTGCTGCCGGGCACGGCAGTCCCGTTCGAGCTGCTTCAGCCGCTCGCACATTTCCCGGAGCGCGCCCCACCGGGCGTCCAACTCGGCCTTTTGCTTCTCGAGCGCAGCAATCTCCTGTCCCGACCTGGCCAGATCCGGGAGGCTCCGGCCCGCAAGCTGTCCATCCAGCACATCCATCTGCCGGGAAGCCGCCTCCAGTCGGGCGCGGTTTTCCACGACCTCCTGTTCCCATGCCGAGACCGTTTCGGGCGGCAGAACTGCCGCAGCGACCTCCTCCGAGGTCCGGAATCCGGCGCAATCGAGCGCTTGCCGCATCCCCTCCTGCGCCTGCGCATATGCCGCGCGGCACCGCTCCAGCTCTGCCATGGTGTGTTCTGCCGCTGTCCGGGCTGCCCCTTCTGCAAGCCGGGCAGCGCTTTCGTCCGCCCGCGCCCGTTTCAAACCCGCCTCATAAGCGGCGCACCGCTCCCTGACCGCTTTCAGGGCGGCCTCCAATGCGGCATAGTCGGGTAGTTCCGGATCCAGTTGGACAGCAAGCGCTTCGTACCGCGCGTGCGCCTTCTGACGCCCGCATACCGTCTGCTCGAGTGCAGACGCCTCCTGCACTGCCAGGTCCTGTGCCTGCTCGAGCGCGGATACCGCCTGTTCCAGCTCCGCCGCGACCTCTGCCGCGTGTGCATCCTGCTCCTGTGCCTCCCGCACCGACCGCCTGACCGCTTCAAGCTGTCCGGCGAGCTGCGCGGGGATTGGCCCACATTCCGCCCGCAGCGATTCCGCCAGTTCCCGGGCTGCCTGCATCCCGGCTTCTGCCTTTGTCAGTTCGGCCTCATGAAGATCATATGCCCGCTCCGCCTGTGTGACCGCACGATCCGCCGCAGCGATCCGGGCATCGCTGACCGCATCCCCCGCCGCAGTCGCCAGGGATGGATGGTGGGTCCCGCCGCAGACCGGACATGGCATTCCTTCCGAGAGGGACGCCGCCAGCGCCGCCGCCGCATTTTGCAGGTACCGGCGCCCCAACTCTTCCCGCCTGCCTCTTGCCTCCTCGCGCGCCGCCTGTTTGGCTGCGCGTCCGGCCAACAGCGCCGCATACTGTACCTGGCAGGCTTCCGCTTTTGCAGCCGCCTGTCCGAACCGTTCCTGCGCCTGTGCAATCCGTTCGAGCTGTGCCAGCTCCTCCCGCAGGGCGGGCAGACGGGCGCTGTACCCTTCGAAAATACGTATCCGCTCGGCTTCCAACCTTTCTTTCCGGCTCCTGCATGCTTCCAGATGTGCGCGTGCACCGTCCGCGGATCTGACCGCGCGTGCCCAGAGGGCGTCCGACTGATCCTTCGTGTGCGCCGCTTCCCCAAGCAGACGGTAACTCTCCCGCAGGGTTTCCAGGCGCGCAAGACGCGCCTGATCCGCCGCATGGAACGGCTCCTCCCGCTCACAGGCTTCGAGTGCACCGGCTGCCGTCAGCAGCGCCTGCCGTGTTTTCGCAAGCTGCTTTTCCGCCTGCTGTACAGCAGCCTGACGGCGTTCCAGTTCGGCTGCTGCTGCCGCTGCATGCGCGCAGGCCCCTTCCGCCTGTACCGCACGCCGCGCCGCGCTGATCCGCTCCTGTTTTTCCCGCATCAGGGGAGCGCGGTTCTCCAGACGCTCCCGCTCCCCCTGTACAGTGCGCCGCTCTTCAAACAGGCCAAAAATACGGGTTTCCTCCTCGAACACCCGCCGTTTCAGATCGAGGGTATCGGATGCCGCCTGCCGCCGGGCGGCCTGTCCCGCGAGCTGTTCACAGGTCTGCTTCAGTTTGTCCGACAGCGTGTCCGCATCCGCACAGCCCTGCCCGTCGAGCAAGGCCTGAACCGCCGCCTTTTCCTGATCCAGCCTCTGACGCAGCCCGTTTGCCCACATACAGACCTGTTCTGCGATCCGCTGCCACCGCTCCGCATGGAACAGGCTGACCAGCACCGCCTCTTTCTCCTCACTCTTGGCGACCAGCAGCCGCTCAAACTGCCCCTGCGGCAGGATCATCACCTGACAGAACTGTTCGCAGTTCAGGCCGATCAGTTCACGGGCCTTCTCTTCGACATCCCGCTGGCGCGGATTTTCAAAGAAGGTGGTGAAGGTACCGTTTGGGCTGAGGAAAAATGCATCCTGCGCGGGCAGGTATTCATAGGCGCCGGTCCGTTTTTTGCGCACCCGGAGCCACCGGGCGAACCGGTACCGCCTGCCCCGCACATCGAACTCAAAAGTCACCCGCGTCGGGGCATCGGGCGGCATCAGCAGGCTGCGCAGGTCGGCGAAATCGCCCCGGGTCCCGCCGCTGCTCCGCCCGTAGAGCGCATAGGTCATCGCATCGAGCAGGACAGTCTTTCCTGCACCAGTTTCCCCGCGGATCAGCACCAGGCCGGTTGCGAAGAAGCGGGTAAAGTCGATCTCCTGCCGCTCGACATACGGCCCAAAGCCTTCCAGTTCCAACCGCACCGGGATCATTGCACCGCCTCCTTATCCGCCTGTTCGGCCGCCTCCCGGAACCACCCGAGCTGTTCCTCTGTGAGCGGTTCCCCGCCAACCTCCACGCAGAAATGCTGCAAAAGCTCCTCCGGGCCAAGCTCCGAAAGCTGTTCGACCGTCAAACTGTCGGCTCCCGTATCGGGCTGCGGGCTGACCCCGGTCAACAGGAGCAGATTGGGGTACCGTTCCCGGAAATATTCAAGCGTCTCCAGGCCGGCGGGTGCGTCGGTCAGTTCGATCTTGAGATAATCCTCCCGGTGCGGGTCAAACCCGCACGCAAATTGCAGTGACGCAAGCTCCCCCTTGCAAACCCGCAGCATCCGGCTGGTATGCACCGGAAGTTCCCGCCGGACGAGGGTTTCGGTCTCCAACAGGGTGAAGGATTTGCCCTGCCCCGCTTCGGAAAAGGAGTAGCACCAAGGAGAGCCGCTGTACCGCAGGCTGCCGCCCGGTTCCTGTGCGCGGTGCAGATGCCCGAGCGCAACATAATCGAACCCATCAAACGCCTCGCACGCGATCTGGCTGCTCCCGCCGACCAGCGCGGTGCGGTCGCTTTCCGAGAGCTGGGAACCGGCAGCGAAGCAGTGCGCCACCAGGATCTGCCGCCGTCCGGGAACAAACCGCTCCCGCATCTGCCGGACGACCACGGCCATCGCATCGGAATAGCTGCGGACCGTCTCCTCCGGGAAGAGCTGCCGCACCTGCTCAATGTTGAAATAAGGCAGCAAAAAAAATGCCGCATCCCCCAGCACCACCGGCTCAAACGCCTGCTCCAACCGTCCAGCGATATGCAGTCCTGCATCCTGCAGGAGCGCACTGCACGCCGAAAGCCTCGCAGCACCGTCGTGGTTGCCCGGGATCAGCAGTACCGGGAGGCTGCAGTCCCGGCAGAGGGCGGTCATGGCATCGTTGTACAGGTCGATCGCATCGGGACGGGCTACCGCATGGTCAAAGATATCCCCCGCGATCACCACCGCATCCACCTGCTCGGCACGCACCGATTCCAGCAGACAGGCAACCATCTCCCGCTGGTCCTCCAACAGGGACACACCATGCAGAGAGATGCCCAGATGCCAGTCTGAAGTATGCAGAATCTTCATTTTTACCGTCACTTTCCTTGCCTTAACCAGGGCAGCGCAGCCCCCGACGCAAAGGGCCGGAGCCAGGGTGGGCAGCTCGTTCGGTTTCAGGCAAATGTTCAGAACCTGTATTCATAATCAGAGGGTGCCGGATGGGCAAGGAATTTTGCTGCCCTGCGAGGCGAAAAAACGCAGACAATCCTTTGTGTATTGCAAGATTTTCCAACGCGGCAGGCCGGCAAAAGACCCGCTCAGACCGGTGTCAAATGGTTGTGAATACGGGTTTCTTACATACAAAGCAAATCCCGAAAGCACCCGGATCGAAAAATCGGACGCACCATGGTTCTTTTCAGGTATCTCGATTATAACAGATTGTAGCCGGTGAAAAAAGAGGGCTGATTAAAAATCTTCCGGCAGCTCCCACTCCGGGGAGGGTTCCTCTTCCTTTTCGGGCGCAGGGTCCCCAAAGCAGTCCCGACGGAGCAGGAAAACGACCAGACAGGCTGCATCCAACCCGAAAAAGAGCACCGCAGGACCGAACCGGAGCTGCTCAAACGGGATTCCGGCGATCCGCAGGAATCCGATCAGCAGCCCCATCCCACCGAGCAGCCCGCCGCTGACCGCCAACCCAATAACGAGCACCGCGACCGCCGCCCTGAATGCGAACCGGCCTAGGGTCCAGAGGGTGGTGAGACTGGCCGAAAGGAGCAGCAGGACCATCCCTGCCGGGACCCGCAGGCCGGGCACCCGCAGGCCCGCCGAAATACAGGCCGCAATCCCGGCGCACAGGGCCACCCCGTATCCCGCCAGAAAAAGCCGGTCCAGGATTTTGAGCCGCGCGTACCGCTGTTTGATCCGCCCCATCTTCATTGCTCCTTCAGGAAAAGGTTCCCTTTTTTGATGCATGCCTGCACCGAAAAACGCTTGGTCACCACCCCGTCGAACCAGGAGATCATACCGCCATCCATGCGGATCACCCTCCCGGGCCCGAACACCTCGTGCAGCACCACCGTCCCGACCTCAAGCTCCTCCGGCCGGGTGACCGGATAATAGCCCTGTATCTCCTGGCGCACTGTCTCCAGCGCCGGATTCCCGGCTCTATCTGGCTGCGGTTTTGGTTTGGGATCAGCGGTCAGCAGGCGCACAAACCGAGATGGACGGCAGGTGCGGTTCCCCTCCTCAAACCCCAGCAGGCAGAGTTCCCGCCGGGCACGAGTCGCCGCCACATAGCAGAGCCGCACCTCTTCCTCGTAGGCAGTCCGGTCCTCCTTCTGTTCCAGCCGCTCGACTGCCGCTTTAGAAGGGAACTGCCCGTCAATGAGGTCGACCAGCAGGACGCGGTCATATTCCAGCCCCTTGCTTGAATGGATGGTGGAGAGGGTCACCGCCTCCCCTGACCCTGGGGTTTCCCGCACGATCCCCTGCAATTCCTCCAGCCGGTTGAGCAGCTCCTCCACCGTTTTTTGACGGGCAGCGATGCTCTTGAGCAGGGTCAGCCGCTGGAACGCGGTGTCCGACTCAAAATAGGAGCGGGTGGTCAGTTCCCCGAGCAGGTTGAGCGCGGTAACCGGCGGAAGCCCCCGGAGGCGTTCGAGCTGGCTGCGCAGAGAGGCCGTTTTTCCCGGCTCCGCAGCCGGGCACCGTTTGAGGGTTTCAAACACATCCGCGCCTTGTGGATGGGTACGGGAGACAAAATCCAGCACCGAGCGGTTAAAGTAGGCGCAGGTCTTGTTGTAGATCTGCGCGAAGCTGTCGAAGTCGGTGGGGTCCACTGCGAGCTTTAAAAACGCGGTCATATCCCGGACATGTACAGTCTGGAAAAAGGCTTCCCGGGTGTCCTTCAGGCAGAATTTGATCCCTGCGGCCGAAAGCGCGTCCACCAGCGGGATCGCACTTTCGTTGTACCGGTAGAGGACTGCGGCACTGCCTGTCCCGCCTGCCAGCCATTCGGTCAGCTTGGGGTACTGCTCGGACGGCAGCCTGACCGGCTCCACCCGCACCGGGACGCCGGATTCCTCCCCGGCGGTCATCTGCTTGTCGATCCGGGCGGTGTTCTGCCGGATCAGGCGGTTGGCCGCTTTGACGATCTCGCCGGTCGAGCGGTAGTTCCGCTCCATCTTGAGCACAAGCGCACCAGGATGGTCCTCCTCGAACCGCAGCAGGGCATCCGGGAACGCGCCCCGGAACCCATAGATGCTCTGGTCCTCGTCTCCCACCAGAAAGAGGTTCCCGCTCTTCTGGGCGAGCTGCTGAATAATCCTGTGCTGCACCAGAGAAGTGTCCTGTGCCTCGTCCACGTTGATATGGCTGTAAACCGCGTGGTACTGCGCCAGAAACGACGGGTTCTTCCGGAACATGTCATAGGTGAACACCAGCATGTCGTCATAGTCCATCAGATGGTTTTCCTTTTTATAGGATTCATAGGCATGATAGAGGCGCGGGAAATCGCATCCCTCGACCTCAATCCCTTCGATCTGCCGATCATCCGCCAACCGGTTTTTACAAAACCCGATCCGGTTGACCAGATCATCAAGCCGGTCCCGCTCGAGGAACCGCGCTCCCTCCAGCTCACAGTAGAGCCGCCGCACTGTATCTGACGGGTCAGGAAGCATCCGGGGAAGCGGGCGGTGGTATTGGGTCGAGATATGTTTGACCACCCCATAGCAGAAACTGTGAATGGTCGAAAACCTCGGCGCGCCTTCCGCCCCGAAATACCGGGCATACCGCTCCTGCATATCCGCTGCCGACCGCCGTGAAAAGGTGATGGTCAAAATCTTGTGGGGCTTGATCCCATGGTTTTGCAGCATGTTTGCCAGCCGCGCGATCAGCACAGTGGTTTTGCCGCTGCCCGGCACCGCCAGCAGCAGGACCGCTCCATCCACCGTCTCTGCCGCCCGCTGTTGCTGGGGGTTCAGCTCAATCCCGTATTCCGTTTTCAGCCGCTCGATAAACTCCATTGCGCGCACCTCCGCTCCCTTTATCTTAGCACAAATCCCTCAAAAACAAAAGTATGTTCTTTTTTGAGGAGGCAGAGTTGTAAATACTGTCTAAATAAATGGTCATCATTTAAGAAAATATGCATAAATAGATGCCAGGAATGAGACTGGTATGCAAGATTTTACCCGATTTTTTCATGTCCGCCGGACTGCCATGCGCAGGCTCGCAGGCCAGCATAAAAATGCAAGCGTGGATTCCCCGCTCCGGCAGCCATTCCCCTGCCAGCAAAAAAGCCCGCTGTCCAAGGACAGCGGGCGGATGGGGGAGCCGGTTACGCCGGGGCCGCACCGACTTTTTTGCTGAATACGGTGGTTTTGAGGAAGATAGCGAGAAAGACTGCCGCAATCAACGCACCGATTCCATAGGCAAGCGGGAGCATACCCGCCTTCATCAGGCCAAGGCACTCGGGCGCGGCAAGGAAATAGGTTGCGCTCACCGCCGACATAAAGGTTGCGGGGATCGCACAGATCAGGTAGTTCTTTTTCTCGGTCCAGAGGTAAACCGAAGCCGCCCAGAGCGCCATCATTGCGAGGGTCTGGTTCGACCAGGAGAAATACCGCCATACGATCGTGTAATCGACAAAGCCGCCGACGATCGCGCCAAATGCCAGAACCGGTACGGTCAACCCAAGCCGTTTTTTCACATCACCCTGATCGAGCTTGATCCAGTCGGCGATGGTCAGACGTGCGCTGCGGAATGCGGTATCCCCGGAAGAAATCGGGCAGGCAATAACGCCGATCATTGCGAGCACGCCACCGACCGGCCCGAGGATGGTCATGCAGATCTGATAGACCGCGCCATTCGGCCCGATGTTCGGATCGGTGAGAACCGCCGCAAGGCCGCCGGTCGTCTCGTAGAAGCAGACACCCGCAGACGCCCACACCATCGCGATGATCCCTTCGGCGACCATTGCGCCGTAGAAGGTCTGACGGCCAGTACGCTCGCTCTTGAGGCAGCGCGCCATCAGCGGGGACTGTGTGGCATGGAAGCCGGAGATTGCGCCGCAGGCAACCGTGATAAACATGAACGGCCAGATGGGGGTCCCGCTCGGATGCTGGTTGTTCATGTTGCTCCAGACCTCAGGAAGCGGATATCCTTTGATGATGAGGCCCGCGCCAACGCCAACCGCCATGATAATCAGGCAGACGCCGAAGAAGGGATAGACCTTTCCGATGAGCTTGTCGATCGGGAGCAGGGTTGCCAGGAAGTAGTAAAGCAGAATGACGATCAGCCAGAAATTTTTGTTAAGGGTCGAGGGCGTCAGCATCGCAAGCAGCGAGGACGGGCCGACCGCAAAAACAGTTCCGACCATCAGCAGCAGGAATGTCGAAAAGACGCGCATAACCTGCTTCATGCCGGTACCCAGATACCGGCCTACGATCTCCGAGATCGAGCCGCCCGAATTCCGCATCGAGAGCATACCGGTCATATAATCGTGGACACCGCCTGCCAGAATGGTCCCCAAAACGATCCAGAAATAGACGACCGGTCCCCACAGCGCCCCCTGGAGCGCCCCGGTGATCGGGCCCAATCCGGCGATATTCAAAAGCTGGATCAGAAAAATCTTTTTGTTGTCCATGGGAACATAGTCCACGCCATCCTCCAAAGCAATCGCGGGGGTTGGCCGGTCATCCGGCGCAAAGACCTTATCAACAAACTTGCCGTAGGTCATGTAGCCGACGATGAGCAGGACAACACAGATCAAAAATGTAATCATACCAGAACGCCTCCTCTTACTCTTGGGGGAATCCCCCACTTTTATTAAAATTATATTAACAAAATATGACGAAAAATGCAAGTCTTTTCCGAAAAATTGGACATAAATTTTTTCTATATTATGCATCTAAAATAAAAACCATCGGACATCCCGCCCGATGGTTGTTGGATTTTTTACTTTCGGTCCCCGGACCGTGGAATTCCCAGCCCCTCCCGGTATTTGGTGACCGTCCGGCGGGAAATCGACATCCCCTCCTCGGAAAGCTGATCCGCTATTTTCTGGTCACTGAGCGGTTTCTGGGAGTCCTCCTGCTCGATAATCTGCCGTATTCTCGCCTTGACCTCGTGGGAACTCGCGCCTTCTCCGCCGTCCCCCTCTATCCCCTTTACAAAGAAATACCGCAAAGGATAAACCCCGTGTGCACATTGGAGATACTTGTCCCGCACCGCGCGGCTGACTGTCGATTCATGCATCCCGACCATCTCTGCGATCTCCCGCATCCGCAGGATATTGAGATACTGCGGCCCGTAGCGGAAAAAACGCTCCTGCCGCTTTACGATCGCCTTGGAAACCTCCAGCAGCGTCTTGTTCCGGTTTTCGATGCATTTGATCACCCAGTTGATCTGGCTGACCTTGTTGTTGATATAGGAGGAAACCTCCGGGTCATCGGTCTCCCTGGCCATCTTCAGATAGCTGGGGCTGAGACGGATTTCGGGGTACCCGAACTCGCAGAGCATGACATTATACCGGTCCCCAAAGTTGGTAACCACCACATCCGGCGTGATATAGGCAGGAGGCGTGTGCCGCCCATAAAGTGCGCCGGGCTTGGGGTTGAGCTTGCGGATGCGGCGCACCGCCTGCTCCGCTTCCTCCTCCGGGACGCCGAGCTGCCGGGCAAGCCCCGGATAGTTCTTTTTCGCGATCTCCTGCAAAAATTCCTGCGCAATCTGCCGGGCCAGCCTGTCCTCGGGGTCGAGCTGCAACAGCAGGCATTCGGTCAGGTCTCGCGCCCCCACCCCCGACGGGTCGAGGTTCTGCACCAGGGAAAGCCCCTTTTCCGACTGCTCCGCAGAAAGGTTTCCCTCCTGTGCAATCTCCTCCAGATCGGCTGTCAGATAACCGTTCTCATCCACAAATCCCACCACGAACCGCGCGGACGCCGCGACTGCCGGCTCTGCCCGGGCCATCCCGATCTGGGTGAGCAGATGGTCGGCGAGGCTTCGGTCGGTAGGGGCTGCGACCGTTTTTTCGATGGGGGAATCCGCTTCCTCCTCATCGTAATAACCGACATTCTCTTTTTCCCGCACTGTCTGGCTCTCGAGCCATTCGAGCTTCCGCAGCGCGAGATCCTTTTTCTTTTCGGGCGCACGAGGCGGTTCCAGTTCGGCCACCGGGTTTTCCAGCATGACCTCCTTGAGATACTCGCTAAGCTGTGCGCTGTCCATCTGCAAGATACGCACCGATTGTTCCATCTGCGGCGCCAGCACCTGATTTTGCGTTATTTTCAGGCCAAGTTCCATACCGCCACCTCCCGTTCGTTTCCGCTTCTATCACCAGCCGGCCAAACCGGCCTATCCTGTTTCAATCTTCCTGACTCCCTCCCTTTGGAAGGTTCCGGAAAACGGTCTCCTGATGATTTGATTATAGCAGAATTCCGGGCAGAAGACAAGCACGACCTGTCCATATTCGACAAAATCTCCCAAACGCAGGATTCTATTCTGTAATCCCCGCATCTGACCTGAAAAGGAGCTGCCCCGCTAAGGCTGTTTCCCGCGGAAAAATCGGACGAATCTTGAATCCAGAAGAGGCTCCCCGCATCAGTTTTCTCCTGCTGCCTGCGGAACCGGGCTGGCCGTGGGACGCTCCCATCCGATGCGGGAAAGAAACTTTTGTGCATCCAGCATTCCGGTTTTATAAAGGGCATTGAGCCTGAGAGGGTCCCGCTCGAACCGCCCAACCTGTACCGGACGCCCGGGTGCGATGACCTGCGCAATCCCTCTGCGCTCCAGCCCGCGCAGAAAATCGAGTGTCTCGTTGTAGATTTCATGCCGCCGGTCGAGTGCTTCGATCATTTTAGGGGCATCCCGAAACACCCGGCGGTAGGCCACCCGCAGCTTCTCGGGCTGCTTCTGGTAGGAGCGGTCCCGGGTCAATACGACAACCAGCCGGTCGCATCCATCCTCCAGCGCCTTTTTCACCGGAATCGGATCAGAGGTACCGCCATCAAGATACCGCCGCCCGTTGATCTCTACCGCAGGTGAAAAGACCGGTATGGCCGAAGAAGCCCGCAGAACAACGCTTGTGCCGTTCATGGCCTCCTTGCCGAAATAGGCGGGTTTCCCGGTCTCCACATCGGTAACGCCCGCGACAAATGCAATCGGGGATGCGAGGAATGCCGCATAATCAAACGGGTCAAGCCGGTTGGGGATTTCCTCGAACAGGAAATCCATCCCGAACATTGAGCCGGTTTTCCTCAGGCTTTCCAGCCCCAGATACCGTTTATCATCGAGATAGCCGAGGTTGATCCGCTTACTGCGTCCGCGTTGTCCCGACACATACGAAACCCCGCCGCACGCACCCGCCGACACCCCGATCACATAGTCGGAATAAAACCCGTTATCCATCAGGCAGTCGAGCACGCCGTTGGTATAAATGCCGCGCATCCCGCCCCCTTCGAGCACCAGCCCGGTTTTCATTCAAACATTCCCCCTGTTTTTAAATCCTTCCCGCCCTTCTCAAGCCGCAGATAGATCATATCTGTACACGGGACACCGTCTTCGAAGATTGGTTGGGGATAGTTTTCCACAAAAAAATTTTTCAGCACATGGCTCCGCCGGAACCCACACCGTTCATAAAACCGGAGCACCCACAGGCTGGAGTTGCCGGTGCCGACCCAGACAACCCCCTCCGGCACCCGCGCGACCGCCGCTTCCACCAATGCGCGGCCAACTCCGGCTTTCTGAAATGCGGGCAAAACCGCAAGGTTTTTCAGCTCCCAACCATTTTCTGCGGGGACCATGACCACCTCACCGGCGATCTGTCCATCCACCCGCGCGACCAGCTGGAACCCCTGTGCCAGATAGCGGTTTACCATCCCCTCGTCTGGATCCGCCAGCAGGAGCAGTTCCCGGTGTACCCAGCGATCACCAGTCTCCTCATAAATTTCGATCAGGGTTACCCCTCCTTGTAAAAAAGCACTCCTCCCAGCAAACATTTTTATCTTACCACGCTGGCAGCATTGCGGTCAACGCCCCGCCGGCAGAAAATACTATTAAAACTGTCGATTTTGCATTCAGCCTGTGTAAACCCGATCAAACAGCAGCTGCAAAAAATGCCCCCAGCAGGGAGCTGAGGGCATATATCAGCCGATGCCGAGCGTTTTTTTATACTCTCCAAGCGAGCTGATAAACGCCCGCACCGCAACCAGTTCGGATTCATCCATCTGCTCAATATCGGCAATGATCCTGCGCTGGATGGGGGCGAGGTCCTTTTCTTCGGCGTGGACCTTCCGAGGTTCGGCCCCATCCAAAATCCATTCAGCGCGATAGCCGTACTTTTCCTCAATGAGTGACGCGGTAGACCGCGAGACCCCGCTTTCATCCCGCAGCAGCTTAGAAATGTAGCTTTCGGTCACATGGATGCTTTGGGCGAACTCCTTTTGTTTCAGGCCGTTTTCCTGAATGATCCGTCTGATCCGGTCGGACAGATTCATGGTATCACCTCTTTCCTGTCCAGCATAACAAAATAAATGTAGTTAGTCAAGAAATCCAGGATTGACAATATCTTCAATTAATGCTATGATTATGTAGTTAATTTATATGATTCTAGTGTAACTGGATATCCAGCGGGTTCCAAAGCACTATATACCGCGCCCTGTTACCTTCACACCGCCGTTTTTAACTATAAAAATATGGCTCCCCACCCCACTTCCGGGCGGGACGGAGACTTCAGAAAAATCATATTTAGAGGAGGATGTTTCCATCATGAAAAGAGCACTATCCTTGTTGCTCGTGATTGCATTGGTCTTGGCATGCGGAGCAGGGGCAATCCTCGTGACAGCGGACGGGGGCATAAGGGACAGCGACAGTGGCAGAGGCGGCGGAGGCAGAGGCGGTAGAGGCGGATCAGGCGGGGGCTCTATCTACAACGGCGTGGTTGTTGAGAACGCCTCATTCTGGAAGCCTGTCGTTTCTAAGATTCGCAAAGCAGCGCCGGGAGAAACCGTCCGCGTCAGCGCTGTCACTTACAAGGAGATGCCTGAAATGGTGATGGCAGCTCTGCGCGCTTTCCCGAATGTTTCACTTGAGATCCGTATCAGCGGCGGACGAAAGATCATCATTCCGGCAGGCGGGGCGCTTGAACGCAAAGGCCTGCAAAACAGCTACTCGTTCTCCTCCCTTCTGGAGCACTACGGTACAGCGGCGTCAGCAGCGGTGACGGACGCCCCCGCCCCGGTTCAGCCGGCGAAATCCTCCGCCAGCCCGAGCGGCAGGGGCAACGGTGATACCTCGAGTTGGAGCTATGCCCGCAACGGCGTGCTTGTCCCCAATGCCTCGTTCTGGAATCCCGTCGTTTCTAAGATTCGTAAAGCGGAGCCGGGTGAAACCATCTCCATCAGCGCCACCACTTACAAGGAGATGCCTGAAATGGTGATGGCGGCTCTGCGCGCCTTCCCGGACGTTTCACTCGAGATCCGCATCAGCGGCGGACGAAAGGTCATCATTCCGGCAGGTGGAGCGCTTGAACGCAAAGGCCTGCAAAACAGCTACTCGTTCTCCTCTCTTCTGGAACACTATGGCGCAGCGGCACCGGCTTCCGACTGACTCCCGGGTCTACTCCACCGGGAAAGTCAACCCCGTAATCGGTGCATTTTAAATCAAAAGAATCCCGGCGAAAATGCTCATGTGCGGTAAAGTAACACTCAAGAATTTGATAGACGGCAGCCACTATTTCCGAAACACAGACTAATACGAAAAGCTGATGTAGAGATTTTACTATATCAGCTTTTGTCATTCTTAGTATTTTGTAAAAGTGATGTATTTGTATCTTTTCTATTGACAGCCAGCTTGCAAAGTGATATATTTATCTTGTTAAGCGACAAATATATCACTTTGGAGGAAACCATTATGAAGAAAAGAACGAAACTCACAATTTGCCTAGGCGTGATATGCGCTCTGCTTGTAGCAATATCTTCATGGTACACGATGGCATATAACAATTCAAGATTTATTGCGCCTATGGATTTATCTGAATATGTTTTCAGAGCACAAGACCTGCCTATGATTATTTCCGGCGTATTTTTTGCCTTGTATGTTGTGTATCTTGTTGTACTGCTTTTGAGATATATCATGACAAACAGGCGTAGGGAATTAACCTTGCAATCCACCAGAATTATAAATCCCAAACTGGGATTTTTAGGTTTATTAGGATTTGCCGGATTTTTAGGATTTTGGACTTATAGCGTTGACAAAACAATATTTCCATTTGTATTTTTCCTGTTTTTTGGCTTTTTCGGATTTTTCTATGAGGGAAAAATGTCAAATACTTTTATAGATGAACGATACAAAGAAAACAAAATGAAAGCGCAAAGCGTAGCGAACAAAACTTCTCTGTCCATTATTTTTCTTGCAATACTCATTCTGGGACAGGGAAAGCTCATGGATAGCCTTGAATATACCCTAATTGCTTTTGTTATTGTCGTAGCTCTTTCCTTAGCACTTGAAATATTCCTTAGCGAATATCTGCTATACCATTATGACAACGATGAACAGTTTGATGAAAGCGAGGAATGAGTGTGCCGGATTTTGAATGTAGATTAAAAAAATATAGGCTATTAAAGGATTTGACGCAAGAGCAGTTAGCGGCACAAGTGGGTGTGCGGCGAGAAACAATTATGCGGCTGGAAAAGGCACAATACAATCCCTCACTTAAATTGGCGATTGATATTTCAAGAGTTGTTGAAGCACCGATTGAAGAAATATTTGTTTTCAAGTGATTTGTGTGGAATCAGACGAAGGAAATCGCTAAGAATAAAAGACCGCTTACAGCGAGGTAAAGCCGCCATAAGCACCCCGAAAAATGACAGAGTACAACGCATGGTAGACATAACCGCCAAGAAAGCCAAGGGCAAGGGGAAAGGCTACGAGAAATGGGCGACCTTGCACAACTTGAAGCAAATGGCGGTGACCATAAGCATTTATGAGGAATCCGGCTTTTCTTCCCCGGAAGAACTAGAAGCCGCCCTTACCGCCGCCAGTGCAGAGTTGTCAAACGTCCATGCGGAACTGAAAGCTGTGGAAAGCACCTTGCGGGAGAAAAAGGACTTACAGAAACAGCTATTGGCGTACATCAAGACCAAACCCGCCCGTGACGGGCTGAAAGCACAGAAAACAGAGAAAGCCCGCAAGAACTACCGGGAGCAGCGTAAAATTGAGTTTATCATAGCCGAAGCTGCCACCCGGTTTTTAAATCGCTGGGATTCTTTTTTTACAGGGGAAGGGGACTTTTTCTTCTGCAAAAAGCCCCCTTCCAAAAATCTCAAACAGACCTTTCCTATCAGGTCGTAATCGACAGCTTCCGGGGGGCCGGAGGCTCCGCTTTCGGCAGCGCTGCACCCACATCTGCCGTGACTGCCTTGCCGGGCTGAACATCGGCTTT
This sequence comes from Anaerotruncus sp. G3(2012), assembly GCF_000403395.2. GTDB lineage: Bacteria > Bacillota > Clostridia > Oscillospirales > Ruminococcaceae > Anaerotruncus. The sequence continues at coordinate 53,060 of NZ_KE159677.1, forward strand.
GGCAGGCTTCCCTTCCGGATTCCCAGTCTCAGCCCGCTCCGGCTGTTCCACCTCCCGAAACGCGGCGGAAAGCTCGTCTGCGAGCGCATCGGACGCCTGCCTCGAGCGGTCGAACGGGTCTTCCCGCTCCTGCTCCGGCTGCTCAGTATCGTTCACCTTGGCCTTCTTTTTCTCCTTTTCTTCCCGGAGTTCCTCCTCGCGCGGCAGATCCTGATACGCCTTGCTCTGAATGAACCGGTTATGCTCCACCCGGATCCCCATCACCCGCCGAAGGATCTTTTCGAGCTGTGCTTTTTTCTCCCCTTTCGACAGATTGGGGTTGCTGCTGATCGTCTTTGCCTGGCTCAGGAACTGGTTCATCTTATTGGTATTTAGCCGCTCGACCTCATCCTTGGTCTTGCAGTTTTTCAGCGCATGCTTATACGCTTCCCGCTCCCGCTTGATCTCCATCGCTTCCTCGTAGAGCTTGGGATTATGGACCTTCAGGTACTCCAGCTCCTCCTTGGTCAGCTCCCCGCCCGCTTTCAGCTTACCGTCAATCGCTGCCAGAATGTTGCTTTTGTTGGTACTCTCAAGCTGGTCTTGCAGATGCTTTTCGAGCTGTGCCCGCTGCGGGTCCTCTTCGTCCTCCTTTGGCTTGGTGGGGTCCGCTTTCCGCTGCTGCCATTTGATCCCCAGCTTCATCAGTTTCAGCGAATTATAGATCGACCCACTGATCTGCATCATCAAAATCCCTCCTCTTTCCTGTTCGGACACGCCGGAAAACGCTCGTGTGTCTCCGACCCCGTTGTTTTCACAAGTGCTTTGATGCTATCGTTATGCCTGCAAATCCAGATTCGCGCCCGCCCGGTTCCCGTTCTTCCCTTTGGCAGACCGGATAAGCGCGCGAAAATCTGTGTCGTTCAGATAAATCATTCCATCCCCGGAAGCAGCGATTTTTTTACGGATGCGCTCTTCCACCGGATCCCTTTTTCCGGCTTTCTTTTGTTCCAGTGCCTTTTGCAGTTCCGCCTTGTTTTTCGCGGTCTTTTCCCTGGTTTTTTCGATCAGCCTTTCGGTCGCTTTCCGCCTTTCTTCCCGAAGCTTCGGACTCAACTTATCCTCCTTTTTGACATAAGCATAGGAGTAATATTTCCCGTTTTCATCTATATAGCTATGCCGGTATACCAGCTTCCGTCCGGTAGCCTTATAAAAGCTGTCCATCATTTTTGTCATGAACTCTACGCCTTTTATCAGCTCCTTGGTTTCTTTTTCCTGCTCCGGATCGTTCCGCATTTTATTCAGAATTCCGGGGTTGATCGTCAGGGTCTTGCCGGTTTTGGCAGATGCGAAGGTATTTCCAACCCGCAGCTCCACGCTCGGGACGAGCTTTTCCAGTTCACGGACATAGTCCGCGGTTGTTTCCGGTCTGCTTCCGGCTTTTTCCACCGCCTGTTCCGCATCCTTTTTCCTGGCCATGCCCGCCGCATTCCGCGCCGCATATCCATTGTAACTGTTCATAACCCGCACTGCCATGACCTCCCTCCTTAATAACGGCTGCCATATTGCAAGGTCAACCAGCTGTCGATCTGGCTGGTTTCTGGAATCCAGACGACTTTGGTATCCGCTCCCCCTTCACGTTGGCGCAGACAGGATGCCACCAGTTCCCGCTGTGCCAGCCAATCCCGTTCGGCCTCCTGTTCCAGCCATAACCGCTCCCGGGATTTCCGCTGCGCAGCCTGTTTTTCCCGCTTGGCTTTATTGATCGCATTGACCTGCGCCACACGTTCGGGGGAGTCCCCGCCGCCGCAGATACAGGTTACCGTCCCATCCGCATGGATCACAACGCCACATGGTTCATAGGTCAGCCCCTGTGCAGCAAACTGCGCCTTTAATGCCGGGGTTGCGCGGAAGAAGTCGTCAATCCTGCGCTCATAATAGGCGGCCTTTTCCGGCTGGATGGCCATCTGCTCCAGCATATTCGGCGCAATCACAACATCATTGCCGCCCATCTGCCTGCCCAAACGTTCAAGGCTCTCCTGATCTTTCGGGACGTCCTGGATCGTCACCTTCCCATACTTCTTTTCCAGATGCGCCCGATAGGCCGCGACCCGGTCGTTGTTTTGGTACAGCGCAGCGACCGTATCCAGAAAGCCCGCGCCCGAAACACTCAGATTTTGCGCGCCCTTATGGGCCTGACGTACCCGAAAAGGCACAACATCCCGATTTTCCACCGATGAAACCATCCTGCCGACCTCCCTTTACTTTAATTGTCGGCAGAAATTTCCGCAACTGAACCTTTCGGCAGGATTTTTCCAACATACAACGCACACATACGGTCGGGCCCAGCATCCTCCAGCTTTGTGGCAAACAGAAGCGGGACGCTTTTCGGCGTCCCGCTCCGGGTGATTTATTTTTTCATCTTGAGGGTTTTGATCACCTTGAGCCGGCTGAACTCCTCGCGGTCCTTCTCCTCGAGCGCATCGGTGATGAACTTCGCGGTCTCCTGATAACGGGGGATCACGATATTTTCGAGCGCATTGGCGCGCCGCTGGGTTTTGCGGATCGCGTTAGCCAGCCGGTAGACGCTGTTTTCTACCTCGGCGAGCAGCGCGGTGACCTGCTTGACCTTCTGGAAACAGACATAAGCGTGGTCAAACCGGGAATTGGTGCGGTCGAAGCCGTAGCAGATTTCGATCTGCTGCTCGGCGATCTTCACATTCGGAATCTCGACCCCCATGACGCTCCGGTAAGAAATCCGCACGCTGTCATCCACCGGGACCGCCTCCGCAAGCTCCTGCACCATGCCCAGCGTGATGTTCGCCTCCTGAAGCGCCTCGTACGCCTCCTGATAGGTCGAGCTGATCTGCCCGCGGAGCTGTTTGGCCCGGTCGATCAGGAGCATCATCTCACGGATCAGGATGTTGCGCTTGCGGTCGAGCAGGTCGAACCCGAGCGTCGAGAGCGACAGCGATTTCTGTACCGCCATCAGGCTCCCCTTGGTCGGTGTGATATTCAGCGGGTTTGCCATCCTCCGGCCTCCTCTCCCGCGGTCATGCGAACTTCTCCGCAGCCTGTTCGGGCTTGTAGAACTGGTCGAGCACCTTGTCGTTCACCCGGTCAAGCTCCTCCCGGGGCAGCAGCGAGAGCAGCTGCCATCCGAGGTCGAGCGTCTTTTCGACCGGCCGGTCCTCCTGTGCGCCCTGGTTGACGAAATGCTCCTCGAATTTGCGTCCGAAGAACATATATTTTTTATCGGTATCCGAAAGCTCCTCCTCACCGATGACCGACGCGAGCGCCCGCGCATCCTGCACCCGCGCATAGGATGCAAACAGCTGGTTGGAGCAGTCGGAATGGTCGGCGCGGGTGTATCCCTCACCAATGCCATCCTTCATCAGACGGGAAAGAGAGGGCAGTACCGAGATCGGCGGATAAACACCCGTCTGGTCGAGCTGGCGGTCGAGGACGATCTGCCCCTCGGTGATATAGCCGGTCAGGTCGGGGACCGGGTGGGTGATATCGTCGTTGGGCATGGTCAGGATCGGCACCTGCGTGACCGAGCCGGGACACCCCTCCACGATCCCGGCCCGCTCATAGAGCGACGCGAGGTCGGAATAGAGGTAGCCGGGAAACCCCTTGCGCCCGGGAATCTCCCCCTTGGAGGAGGAGAACTCACGCAGCGCCTCGCAGTAGGAGGTAATGTCGGTCATGATGACCAGCACATGCATCCCCCGTTCGAAGGCGAGGTATTCCGCAACCGTCAGCGCACAGCGGGGGGTGAGGATACGTTCGATGATCGGGTCGTTCGAGAGGTTGAGGAACATGACCACCTTCTCCATGACCCCCGCCTCTTCAAACGAGCGTTTGAAATAGTCGGCAATGTCGTTCTTGACCCCCATTGCAGCAAAGACGATCACAAAGCTGTCCGCATCCGCGCCCGAAAGCCGGGCCTGCTGCACGATCTGTACCGCCAGCTTGTTGTGGCCCATGCCCGAGCCGGAAAAGATCGGCAGCTTCTGCCCGCGGATCAGGGTGGCAAGCGCGTCGATCGACGAGATGCCGGTGTTGATATAGTTGCGCGGGTATTCGCGGGAAACCGGGTTGAGCGGTTTGCCGTTGATGTCCGCGCTCTTCTCGCAAAAGACCTCCCCCAGCCCGTCGATCGGGCGGCCCGCGCCGTTGAACGTCCGGCCGAGCAGCTCGGGGGAAAGGGGCATCTCCATCGGATGCCCGAGCAGGGTAGTGCGGGTGTTGTCGAGCGACATGCCCCGCGTCCCCTCAAAAACCTGAATCACCGCGCGCCCGCCGTCGATCTGGACGATCCGCCCGAACCGGTTCTCCCCATTGTCCATCCTGAGCGAAACCATCTCCTCAAAGGCGGCGTTCGGTACCCCTTCCAGCGCAATCAGAGGCCCGTTGATCTCGCTGAGTCCTGTAAATTGAAGCATCTGAAATCCAGCCTCCTCTCTTAAAGCTGCCGGACAAGCTGTTCCAGCTTGCTGTCGATCTCTTTGTAGTAGTTGTCAAACAGGTCGAGCCGGTCGTTGGGCACGTCGTATTTGATCTTGACGATCGAATCGAGCAGCCCGGTTTCGAGAATCTCCGAAATCGGCAGGTTCTGGGCGATTACCGCGCTGCACCTGTCGTAGAAATAAAGCGCGACCTGCATCATCTTGAGCTGCTTGGGCAGGGGGACATAGGTATCGTCCCGATGGTAGGCGTTCTGCTGGAGCAGCCCGACCCGGATCAACCGGGCGGTCTCGATGACCAGCTTCTGGTCATCGGGGAGTACATCCGAGCCGATCAGCTTGACAATCTCCATCAGCTTGTTCTCTTCGAGCAGCAGGTTGGCGATCCGCTGCCGGCAGGCCATGAAGTCGGGCGAGATGTTTTTGGCGTACCAGGGCGCGAGATCGTCCAGATACTCGCTGTAGCTGGTGTTCCAGTTGATCGCCGGATAGTGGCGCGCATAGGCGAGGCTCTTATCGAGCGCCCAGAAGCAGCGGACAAACCGCTTGGTGTTCTGGGTGACCGGCTCGGAGAAGTCCGCGCCCTGCGGGGAGACCGCCCCGATGATCGTCACCGAGCCTTCGGTGCCGTTCAGGTTCTCCATGTAGCCCGCGCGCTCGTAGAACTGGGAGATGCGGGAGGGCAGGTAGGCCGGGAACCCCTCTTCGGCGGGCATCTCCTCCAAACGGCCGGAGATTTCCCGCAGCGCCTCGGCCCAGCGGGAAGTCGAATCCGCCATGACCGCGACATGGTAGCCCATATCCCGGTAATACTCGGCGAGGGTGATGCCGGTATAGATCGAGGCTTCGCGCGCCGCGACCGGCATATTGGAGGTGTTGGCGATCAAAACAGTGCGGGCGGTCAGCGGCTTGCCCGACTTGGGGTCGATCAGCTCGCCGAACTCCTTGAGCACCTGGGTCATCTCGTTGCCGCGCTCGCCGCAGCCGATATAGACGATGATATCCGCATCGCTCCATTTGGCGAGCTGGTGTTGGGTCATCGTTTTGCCGGTGCCGAACCCGCCCGGCACTGCGGCGGTGCCGCCCTTGGCAACCGGGAAGAGGGTGTCGATCACCCGCTGGCCGGTAATCAGCGGGCGTTCGATCGGGCGGCGCTCAGCCACCGGGCGCGGTACCCGGATCGGCCATTTGTGGGCAAGGCAGAGTTCATGCCGGACGCCCTGCCCGTCCTCGACAACGACCAGCGGGTCAAAGACCCGGTATGCCCCGTCCGGAACCACCGAAACGACTGTCCCGGTCAGGCCGGGCGGACAGAGGGCGCGGTTCTCGATGATTGCGGTTTCCTGGCAGGCGGCGTAGACGTCCCCACCCTTGATCTGGTCGCCCTCCCGGACCCGGATGGTGGTTTCCCACTGTTTTTCAATATCGAGGGCCGGGATGTCGCTGCCCTCGGGGATGAATGCGCCCGACTGTTTTGCAATCACGTCGAGCGGGCGTTCGATCCCGTCAAAGATGTTGGAAAGGATGCCCGGGCCGAGGGTAGCGCAGAGCGGCCCGCCGGTGCCGGAGACCGGCTCGCCCGGATGCAGCCCGGTGGTAACCTCATAGACCTGGATGGTGGTCCGGCTGGACGAGATATTGATGACCTCACCGATCAGGCGCTTTTCCCCGACGTAGACCATCTCCATCATCTGGAAGCCGGTCGCACCCTCCACGGTGATGACCGGGCCGTTAATCGAATAGACAACTGGTTGCAAACCGTTCACCCCGCTTTATTCTAAATGGAAGTTGGAATGGCTGAAAAACCAGTCCTTCTGTTCAGCCAGCGCGGAGTCGAGGGTCAGGTCCACCTCGATCCCGCGGGCCCTGCTGCGCAGCAGAACCCCGCCAAGCTGGATCTGCTCCGACCCATCGACTGTGCATTCCCTGCCGAAGGCCGACTTGACCTGTCCGGCAAGCGGGAGGTCTTCAGGGCGCAGCAGCAGTTCGGCGTCCGGCAGATCGTCCGGGCAGTCTGCGGCGAGCTTCTGCGTCTGCCGTTCGAGGTAGGCGGGATAGTCCGGCCCTTTGGAAAAGACCGCGAGTTCGGCCCGGGCGCGGGCGATGATCTCCGCGAGATACTGCTCCCGCTGCTGGTAGAGCTGCTTTTTCAGGTCGCGCGCATTCCGGGAAATCTCCTTGACATTCTCGGTCTGCATCTGGTGGATCTGGTCCTGTATCTGCTGGTAAAGGCCGTTCAAAAGCCGGTTTTCCTCTTTGTCCAGCTCGGCCTTCTTCATCCGTTCGGTCACCTGCTCAGCCTCCTGCCGCTCGGCGGCGGCCTTCGCAAGGATCGCTTCCTCAAATAATTCGAGTTTGTGGGTTACTGTATTTGGCATGTCGTTTCACCTCGTATGCATTCCCGCGTCATAGCTGGACGCCGATCGCTTCGCCCACATACCGCTCGATCATCTGGGAGACGTCCCCTTTTCCATGCCGGTCGGGGACTTCGACGATCAGCGGGCGTTTCTGGCTGAGCTTATAGCGGTAGATTGTTTCGGGGCAGGCATTGACCAGCTTTTCGGTCATCAGGACAATCCCGATCTGCGGGTCCGCCGCCAGCCGTTTGATTGCCTCGGAGACCTCTTCGGCCGTGTGAAGGACCTCCCCTTCGATCCCCGCCAGACGCATCCCCATTGCGGTATCGACATTGTCGCTCAATGCGTAGAATTTCATCGCCGTTTTCCTCAGAGCTTGTTGATGATGAGGATCGAGATCAGCAGCCCATAGAGCGCGACGCCCTCACCAAGCACAACGAAGATCATCGCCTTACCGAATGCTTTGGGGTCCTCGGAAAACGCGCCGATTGCGGCAGGGGCGGTGGAAGCGATCGCGATGCCCGCGCCCAGGCAGGAAAGCCCGGTTGCGAGGGCGGCAGCGATAAAGCCCATGCCCGAACCAGATGCAGCTGCCGCGGCCTCCGCTGCGGCAGGAGCGGCCTCCGCAGAGACGCCGGAAGAGAGCGCGACCAGCAGCAGGGCGGCAACCATAAAGACGCCGAGGTTGGCGAATACCCGCTTTTTCACACCGGTATGGACCGTCTGTGTTCTGCGCATCGGCAGAAGCAGCAGAGCGGCAAACAGGACAGCCATCGTCGGAACAACAAACAACATCATCATAGAAAATCCCTCCAAATTCATTATATCTGGAAAGGTGCTTTTTTCTTGCAAAAAGCACCCTCCTGCCGCTTCGCGGCAATTCACCCGAAAAAGGCGCTTCTCAGGCGGGCGCCCAGCGCCCAGGAAGGCGTTCCGCGCTCATCTCGCGCCAAGAGCCCGCCTTCGGCGGGTTGCGCTCGAAACGCTTCGCTGCGGCTCGCAGTGCGGAGCGCGGCCAAAGGCTCTGCCTTTGGAATCCGCCGCCTTTGAAAAGGCGGGCGAAACTTTTGAGTCTTGCGGGGGTTACGCTTCCTCGGCGGTAGTGACATGGATCGGTACAAACGGCCTGCCGTCCCCGTCGAAATACCGGCTGAACATCTCATAGAACTCGAGGCGCAGCACCTGGATGCCGACGATCAGCCCTTCCATGCCGATGACGAACAGGTTCCCGACAACAAGAACAAACGGACTGACCGAATGGGACACCATCTCCGAGAGGGTGAACACCACTGCCATCATCCCCGCGTGGCTCAGAACAAACCCGCCCACCCGCAGGAAAGACATGGTGTTTGAGAAAAAGCTCAGAACCACCTCGAACAGTTCAAAGAAGCCGATCAGCACATAGCCGGTGTAGCCGCCCTCCGGGCGGGCTTCCTCCGCGCTTTTGCCCTGGCTGAGTCCACCGAGCGGCTCCTTAAAGAGGATCAGCATCAGCGGCAGGATGATCCACAGCGTGATATAGGCTTCCGTGAAATAGTTTTTCCCGGTGAGGAACAGGACCGCCGCACCGAACAGGATCGACCCATAGAACAGGAATCCCGCTATGCCGTTGGCGGAGAAAAATGCGCGTTCCCAGTCCTTCCTGCGCACGCTGATATAAATATCGAGCAGGATTGACGAGCAGATCAGCACCACACCGAGCGCAACCGCCGAAAGCAGCACCAGGTTGGTATTCTCGGGGGCCATGACCTCGATCGGCTTGCCCGGAAGCCCGAACACCTTCTGGTAGAACGGGTCGAGCAGATGTTCAAACCCGAACACCGAGCCATAGAAGGTCCCGAAGATGCAGGAAAAAATCCCGATGCGGTTGATAACCCGGGCGATGTTCAGCCGTTTTTTCCACCAGAGCAGCCATCCGCCCAGCACGAGCAGCAGCCCCTGCCCGAGATCCCCGAACATGATGCCGAACAGCAGGCAGTAGGTGAAGGCGACAAATGGGGTCGGGTCGAAGTCCCCATAGGCCGGCAAGCCGTACATCTCGACGAACATCTCAAACGGCTTGGAAAACCAGCCGTTTTTCAGCCTGGTCGGCGGGACCAGACGTTTGTCCGCATCGTGCGGCTTCAGCTCAACGGTTACCCCGTCGAGCGGTTCAAACACAGCGGCGAATGCCTGCGCATCCTCCTCCTGCACAAACCCGGTGATGTAAAACAGATCGAAAAAGTTTCGCTTGAGCACCGCGACATATTTGCGCAGGTTGAAGGAATCCGAGAGGAATTTGAGCCGGGTATAGAGCCGGAAATACTCCTCCTTGTTTTGGGCAATCAGCTGCCTGCACTGCTCGTTGACCCGTTCCCGCTCGGCGCGGTTTTTCTCCAGCTCCGCCTTGATCCGCGCGATCTCATCCTCGGGGGTCCCATGGATGAACTCGGGCACCCGCACCCGCTCGAAATAGAGGGAGGAGAACAGGTTGTCGATCTCGGGGGCGTCGTCGGTCAGACAGAAATAGACGCTCCAGTTGTAGTCCTCCTCGGTATCGAACGATTTGTAGATAAACGGGCGGGTCTTATAAAGCGCGAGTTTGGCTTCGCTGTCGACCGGCATCCGCCCAAACCGGACCTTGGTATACCGGCAGTTGAAAATCTTGTCAAAGTGGACGTCCAGCGAGACCAGGTGCGAGATATGCACCAGCGCGCCTTCATCCTGTTCGATCTCCCGCTGGAGTGTGTTGTGGCGTTCCCGCAGCGCGTCCAGTTCCTCCTTGAACCGGGTGTAAAACTGTTTGTAATCGTCAGCACTGGTCTGGATAACCTTTTCCAGGTCCTCCTTCTGCACATACTGCGGCATGTATTCCGGGTGAATCCCGGCGGTCACACCGAGATCGACCACATGGCTGAGCATTTCGGCATAGGGGTTCTCGTCCGAAAGCGGCTTGAACCCGGCGACCTCCCCCGCAGTATGGATCGATGGTTCGGGGTGGAATGCCCCGTTTTCGATCACCCGCAGAAGCACGTCGTCCAAATGCTTCATGTCGCCCATAATGCTTACCAGCGAAAGCTTGGCAATAGACATGGCGATTCGTCCTTTCTTCCGCGCGGGCCGGACCGTTCCGGCCCCACGCTTGGTAGGGCTTGCTTGAAACGGAAAAAGACGAAGATTCCGTTTTTCCAGACAGCCCTTAGAACCCGTATTCACAAGTGTTTGACGCCGCCCGAACAGGCCTTTTGCCGGCCTGCCGCGCTGCAAAACCCTGCAATACACAAAATATTGCCTGCATGGTTTCGCCTTACTGTGGATGCAGGTTCCTAGTGGCAGAGCAGGCTGCCGATCCGTTCGGGGGGAAGCTGGTAACGGACCCCCTCGATCACCCGGATGATGTTTTCCGCCTCGATCTGGCGCAGCAGGATAAAGGCCAGAAACACCACCTGCGGGTCGGTCGAGAAGTGCAGCTTGTGCCGGATCAGCCCGCACCGGATCGCTTCGGTCCCGCTCTCGATGTAGTTCATCTCAGGCGAAAGCGCCCGTTTATAGGGGGAGATGCTGCACAGCATCTTCATAAACGTCTGCGCATCGCGGGCTTCCACCAGCCGGTCGAGCTGCTTTTCCCCGATCCGGCAGCGGACCGGCAGCAGCATCTTCCGGATCCGTTCGGGAGGCGCCTGGAAGGTCGTTTTGAGCCGGAAGATGGTGTTGAGGTTGCTCGTCTCCGCCCGCAGGCTGATCAGCTCCTGCACCTGCCTGCGGCTTTCCCCATGCAGTTTCGCGCAGTAGCCAAGCAGGGTGGTGTAATAATAGGTGCGCAGCGCGACCTCCACTGCGGTATAATCCACCCTGCCGTCCCGGACATCTGCCTGTGCACACTGCCGCAATACCGTCCCATAGGGGGTATTCGCGACTGTCTCAAGGAGCTGGGAGAAATCCCGCACCTGTGCGAGCGCGAACAGGTCAAACGACGCATAAGCGCTCATAAACGCGGGAATCTCCGCAACCATCGTCCCGGGATGCCCGGAGATCAGATCCCGCATACAGGTGAGGATCAGGTTGATCTCCATGTCCATCACCACATAAAAACCCATGTGGTGATGGGGGCCAAGGAACCGCACCAGCCGGATATACTGGTGAAACAGGTCCTTGTGAAGCAGATTTTCGAGCTGCCCGCGGTGGATGGCGCTGTCCTGCACCCCCGAAAGCGCGGCGGCATAGCTGGTTTTTTCCCGCAGATAGGCGGAAATCTCCTGCACGCTCTGCCGGCGGATCAGGTCGTCGTACTGTGTGCGGGTGAGCATCTGCCCATACATCGCCCGCACCTTTGCCAGGGCTGCATTCGCGGATCTGTTCATCGCCTCACCCGCCTATACAGCGGGAGACGATCTCCCGGATCCACCGTTCCCCGTTCTCCTGATAGGTCTGCCGGAGATGTTCCATCTGGAGGTCGTACCTGCGCCGGGCTTCCACAAACTGCTCTTCCTTTTCGGCCTGTGCCTCCCGGCGGCAGTCTTCCATATGCCGCGCGAGATGGTCCCGGTAAAGGTTGGCCATCTCCTGTTTGTAGTCCCCCATGCGGCTCATGACTTCCCGGCGCTGATCCAGTGCTTCCCGCACAAGCTGCTGTCCCTTTTCGTCATACTCGATCAGGCGCCTGATTACCTCTTCCAAAAAGCTCACCCTTTCTTTTCTTCATGTCTGGCAATCGCAAAAATATGGCTTCCGTTTTGTCCCTCTATTATTTTCCATCCAGTGAAAAACAAACTTTTGGAAACGTCCCTAGTTTAGCCTGATTACGGAAATTTTTCAAGTTAAATTTTAAACGAAATTCTTTTTTCAAAGTTTCTCTGTGCTAATTGTATATTTTTTTATCTAAAAGCGACCTGACTTGTTGAATTTGCACATACCCCTCCGGCACAAAACCCCATCTTAAAAACAGATGATAGGGTGAATCCTTCCCCCTATTCCTCGGGCTTCCATCCGGGCCAAAACCTTGACGGGCCTTCCAGCTTTTGCTATACTGAAAAAAACGGATGGAGGACTTTGCCATGAAACTTGCGGAAGCATTGCAGCTTCGTACCGGCCTGCAAAAACGGATCAGCCAGCTTTCCAGCCGTCTGTGCAACAACGCAACCGTCCAAGAAGGGGAAAAGCCCGCCGAGGACCCGGCCGCCCTGATGGAGGAATATGAGGACTGCGTCGCCCAGCTGGAAGGATTGATTGCCCGGATCAACCGCACCAACAGCGAAACCCGGACCGAATCCGGCACGCTGACCGAGCTGCTGGCCCGCCGGGACTGTCTGAAGCTGCGGCTGCAAACCTATCATGATTTCCTGGCCTCCGCCAGCAGTCTGACCCGCCGGGCCACCCGTTCGGAGATCCGGATTCTAAGCACCATACCGGTGCCCGAGTACCAGAAAAAGGCGGATGTGCTTTCCCGCCGGCTGCGGGAGGTGGACAACGCCATCCAGTCCGCCAACTGGTCCACCGAGCTTTTGTAAAAACCCCTTCCATTCTTTCGGATGCATTATCGTTCAAAAGAACGGAAAGAGGGGCCTTTCCACAGGGAAAAAGCCCCTCTTCATGATCGGTATAAAACAACTGTCAGTTGATTTCACGCACCAAGAGACCCTGTTCGGCACCCGTTTGCGGGCACCTTTTCGACCGATGATACTCTGTCAATAAAACCAGATTCTCAAATTTTTCCGGCTCCTGATAGCGTTTTCTTCCGCTCTCTTCCCGAATTACCATCACTTCTCGCCCCAATGATTCAGGAACTGCGCGATAAACCGTATACGACCGGGATACTCCTTCCTCATCGGCCACCGTGATCCGAAGGATCGCCCCACCGCCCCGCTTTATAATCTGCCCATCCCGATCCCGCAGATCGGACCCATCCGAAAGCAGGCAGCAAAGCTGCTCGATTTCATCCGGACAGTTGAGCCGCTTCTCTGCGAGCACCTCTCCTTTTGATGTTTCGTATAAGAGCGTCGCTGATTGTCCTGCGTAAATCTTTACACAGGATAACCCTATCAGCAATAGTGCTATCATGATTCCCGCGAAAAATTGCAGAAAATTTCGTTTTATATTCCCCATGATTTTCAAGTTGTTATCGTTGAATACCAGTTGTATACAATGCTTCCATATGTGTATTGGAAATTCAGTGCAGAGGAGGGACTTCCTTTTTTGTAGAGCCATTTATATGTTCCACTATTAGAATCGCTTACTCTAATGCCGTACTCCCCTGCAAGAGAATCGGAAGAAAAGCCGCAAAGCACTGTGTAATGCGCAAAATTTGTAGATTGCCAATTAATAATACCAGGTTTCTGGTTATTCATGTATGTTTTAACTTGATTAGGTGTTAGTTTTCCTTTTTTGCTTCCTGTTATATCATAACACTTGCTTAAAGCGTTTACAACATCTGAATCATACGCTCCCTCATTATAACCTATTCCCATTTTATCAGCAATCTGCAAAGGAGTATATTTGTTGCTTTTTGTCAAAAATTTCCCTGTTAACATCACTGAAACGGCCCAGCATTCCCCATAAGACTGCTTATAGGTTCCTACATTTACCTCTATTACCTGAGCCCCTCTTGACTGCAACGGAATGTCTAATGAATATCGTTCTTTCGCTGAGTAATAGTCCGTTGGATTCATATCTTGCCCCATCTTTTTATCACTATAACCATTCTCTAAATGCTCTATTGAAGAGCTTGCAAAGCTGTACTCCTCAATTATCTGTACATCTTCATCTGTTTTAAAATAAAGACTATCATTAGTGACTATAATGCAAAAATCTTCTTGTCCATTATTTAAGTATTTGTTTATATTCGATGCCCAGTCCTGACTAAAAGAATACGTTGGGCTTGCCTTATCTCCGTGGACGCCCAATACGCCTATAACTACATTATTTAAATACACAGGATAATAACTGACTTGACTAAATTCTGAAATGTTAAAATCTGTATACTCATAAACAGGTATTTGGCCTCCAAGCTGTAACTGATCTCCACTAATCAAGGGAGTCTCTTTTTCCGTTACCATCCAACTTGATAGTAAGTTTTGTATACAAGATAATTGCTCCTCAGAAAAAATTTCATGAATATTGTCTGATTTCCCGGATGCAAATGCCACCACTGATAGACTCATCAATACTGCTATCGACACAACAAAGCTTATAATTTTTTTTAACATTTTTATATCTCCTCTCTGTCAAAGCCTTTTCTGAATTTTTAGTTTACCTTGGATTTGTTATAGTTATGATCTCCTTTCTTCATTAATAAAATAATTATAACACATTTAATATTTTTTGTAAATACATTATTAATATTTATTATATGAGTTAAAATTCTTATGATATTTAAGATACTGATATACGATGCTGTTCAGCCCGGATGGACAGCTGGCGGATTCAGCAAAATGTTCTGCAGGGGGGCGTTGCCCACGGACTGCAAACGATAAGCCTGTTGGTAGCCGCAGACAGGGCGAATGCGACCGCTTCCGGCCGTGGAAAGAGCCGGACATGGTTCTGTGAGGGACCGAGCATATGGACGCGCAGAAGGGCCTGCGTGCGGGGTTCGATTCCCCGGTTGATTGTTATGCCCAGCATTGTAACACGCGCATTGTTACCACTGACACTGCACAACCACGCATTGACTGTTGCGGCGAGGGAGGGTACGGGGATTCTTAAAACAGGCAGGAACGGCCGGATGAGGCCGTTTTTTTACCTCTCTTTGCTTGCTTTTTTGCTCTGCTGTTGGTATACTGGAACCGGAGCCTTCACTTTCGTGAACAAAGCGTTTTGCCAGCCTTTTCAGAGGCTGCGGGGTCAAGGGGCAGAACCCCCGCCGCTGTGCGTACGCAGCGGAACCCCATCGCACACAAACGGCCAAGGGAGGAACGACTTATGAAAAAGACTGCCCGCATTTTGGGGCTTGCGCTCGCGCTGACAGCCGCGCTTTCGGCGCCGGTTTCCGCGGCGACCCTGCTCACCGGAGACGGGTTCTCCAACCGCGCGAACGCCGATTACTGGCAGACCGACCGCTATGAGCCGGAGGGGTTCGACTATGCAAACGGCAAGCTCTACCTGAGCGTCGGGCGGGAGGGAGCCGCCTCCAACCGGCCTGCCGATATGCAGGGGAACTATTACGCCTTACAGGGCCGCAGGATGGCTGTCAACAAGACACCGGGAGCGGTCTGGACCGCAGCCGCCAAGATCAAGATCGACGAGTCATGGGTCGAGGGCAACCCCGGACGCCGCCGCGCGGAGTTCCGGGTGGATGTGTACGGCGGCAACTCCGACGTGATGCCCGGGATGGCGGTCGTGACCAACGGGTCCGGCTCTCTGGCGGTTCAGTACGCCAATCCCGCAATCAAGTCCGGATGGTCAACCACAAGCCGGTATTACGATACCAAAGACCAGGAGTATCTCTCGCTTGAGCTCGAGGAAGGCTGGCACACCCTGCTGGTTAAGGCAAACGACGGGTTGGTCTACTACTATCTGGACAACCTCCAGATCGCATCGGTGGAGTTCTCCGAGAGCGCGCTGACCCCTGCCTGGCTTGCGCTCAACGCGCAGAACTACGGCGCCGACTACGAGGTCTGTTTTGACAGCTGTTACCTCTACAACGGCGGATACAGCGTCTACAAGGCTTCGCAGGAGTCCCGGGAGCGCGCCGAAGATCGCAAAGCCGAACGCTACCAGCAGAAACGCGACAACTGGCGGGAGCGGCATACCGTCTATAAATTTGACGGAAGCGACAGGGAATATACCCGCGAAGAGGCAAAGCAGGCTGGCCTGGATCCGGACCATGCTGTCTCCAGCCGGCTCGACCGGGAGATGCCGGACAGCTATTGGAACTATTGACAATCGGAAAGGAATCTTTGCGTTATGAAAAAACAGAAAAAATATGCTGCATCGGTAATAGCAGAAAGCCGGGAGGTTTGCTGTTAGAATCGAAGTACTCGTATTTCAGCGTTTTGACGATATCGTCAAACGGCTTCAGTGCCACCCCGCATTGAAAGCCGCGGGCATAAGCCCGCCGGTGTATGGAGTGCACCTTTGGCTATCAACCTCCCGGAAGGATGTGAAAAAACATACTTTTCGGAGGAGCTTATGAATCGCGAACAGAAACGAATCCAAAAACAAAAGGGATATTATAAAACGCACGCGTGTCACGACAGCTTTACCTGTAAAGTCTGCGGACGTCCGGTCGTTGCGGCAGGCGCAGGGAGCGACCACCGCAACCACTGCCCCAACTGCCTATCCAGCCTGCATGTGGACGAACTGCCCGGAGACCGCGCATCCGAATGCGGCGGCATCATGGAGCCGATCGGTGTGTGGGTGCGCAAGGGCGGCGAATGGGCAATCATCCACAGGTGCCGCCGCTGCGGGAAGCTCAGTTCCAACCGCGCTGCCGCGGACGACAACCCGATGAAGCTGATGTCCATTGCCATGAAACCGCTGGCCGAACCGCCGTTCCCGCTGGAACGGATCAGCGAATTGACCGCGCTCATGGGCGGAGCAGGCTCGTTAGAGCCAGATTCGCATTTTTAAAAAATCAACAGGCGTCCGGCCATTTATGCCGGACGCCTGTTGTCATATCTATACGATATGGGAAGGGGGAACGATATGATCAGAGAAACCTATGCCGGCTGTACCCTTTGCCTTATCCAAGGGAGGCTGTATCCAGAATCGCCCCGGTATCAGCCGAGCTGACCAATGCGGCATATTTCGCCAGCGCAGGGAGACGGGGTTTCCGCAGCGGCTGCCAGCCCTCTTTGCGCCGCTCCAGCTCTTCTGCGGGGACATGCAGTTCGAGTGTGCGGGCATGGATGTCAATCTCGATCTCGTCACCATCCTGCACAAAGGCGATCGGGCCGCCTGCCGCCGCTTCGGGAGAAATATGCCCGATGCAGGGGCCATGCGTCGCCCCCGAGAACCGCCCGTCGGTCACAAGCGCAACGTCTTCATCCATGCCGCGCCCCATAATGAGCGCGGTAGTGGAAAGCATCTCACGCATCCCGGGGCCTCCCTTGGGGCCTTCGTACCGGATCACAATGACGGTGCCCTTTCTGATCGTCCCGGCGCTGACAGCGGCATCCGCCTCTTCCATTGAGTCGAACACCCGGGCCTTACCGGTAAAATGCGCCATCGATTCCCGTACGCCCGACTGTTTTACCACCGCACCGCGCGGTGCAAGGCTGCCGTAAAGCACAGCAATGCCGCCTTCCGGCTTCTGTGGGGCTTCGAGCGTCTTGAGCACGTCATCGGGATTGGCGGTATATCCATCCAGCAGTTCGCCCAGCGTTTTTCCGGCCACTGTCATCACCTCGCGGTGCAAGCGAGGTTCCACCGTCTTGAGCACTGCGGGGATACCGCCGCTCGCGTCGAGCGATACAATCGGGTATTTCCCCGAAGGCTGGAGGTTGCAGACGAACGGCACTTCCCGGCTGATCCGGTCGAAATCCGAGAGATTCAGTTCCACGCCTGCCTCATGGGCAAGCGCCATCAGATGGAGCACCAGATTGGTCGAAGATCCAGTCGCCATTGCGCCGGCAACACCGTTGAGCAGGGCCTCGCGGGTCAGGATTTTGCGCGGGGTGATCCCCTCCCGCAGCAGCTGCATAACCGCGCGTCCGCTCGCCTTGGCGATCCGTTTGCGCTTATTCGAGACCGCCGGTGCGGTGCCTGCGCCGGGCAGCGCCATGCCGAGCACCTCGCTGAGCATACACATCGAATTGGCGGTGCCCAGATGCGCACAGCTCCCGACGGTTGGAAGGGTCGCTTTTTCTGCCTCTTTCATATAGTCCGGGGTGATGATGCCCGCTTCCACCCGGCCAGGGAACTCCCTCAGCTCGCTCGAGCAGAAAAGCGGGTTGCCGCCCACATTGCCGGGCAGCATCGGCCCTCCGGGGACGACGGCCGCCGGGATATCCAGCCGGGCTGCAGCCATCAGCATCCCGGGGATGATCTTGTCGCAGCCGGGCAGCAGGACCATCGCGTCAAAGTGATGGGCTTCGACCACCATCTCGATCGAATCAGCGATCAGGTCGCGGCTTGCGAGCGGATAACGCATCCCCTTGTGGCCCTGGCAGAGGCCGTCACAGATCGCGATGGTCTCGCTGCGGCGGGGGACTCCGCCCGCTTCAATGACCCCCTGGCAGACATAGTCCGCCAGCTCGCGCAGATGGGCATGACCGGGGACCATCTCGCTGAAGGAGCCGATAACCGCTACAAACGGCTTTTTCAGGTCCTCCTCGTCCATGCCGGTGGCATAGAGCAGGGCGCGCTGCCCGCTGCGGGCCAGCCCGTTGGTCAATGTGCTGCTGCGGTAGCTGGGGTCTTTCAGTTCAAACTCTTTTTCGTAATTCATGGTTGAACGCTCCTTTTTGATCTTGTAGAGAGTATCAAAACGGCTGCGCTCCCGCATTTCGCGTTTGCCATACCGATTTTTACAATCGAAGTGGCTGCCTGGAAACGATACTGTATGGAAAAAGGGTCAGCACATCTGCCGGACTGCCTCGTGCAGCAGTGCCAGGCTTTCCTCCCCCGGGGCGACATAGGGGGAGTCAATGAGGTAGTCCTCGAGTATCCTGAGGTTCTGCCCGGTCGCGGGGACGCCAAGCTCCTGAAGGGTCAGAGGCATATCCATGCCGCGCATGAACTCCTTGAGGGCGTCGCGCTCGGCGCCGAGCTGGTTGTAATGGAGCTGGGCAAACAGCCCGACCGCTACGATCTCACCATGCAGCGCACCAGCAGCCTCGTTGGTGAAGTGGGTGCGCACCCCGTCATACATCGAATGGGCAATCGCACTTTGACTGAAGCTGTGGGTGATATTGGCGATCACACCGGTGAGCGCGACAGCGATAAACGCTACGTCCTCCAGCGCCTTGGTGACCTTATGCCGGCGGTTATCCTCGATCGCCTGCGGGCCGTACTGCTCAAGTACTTCATAGGTATACTGCGCCATCCGAAAAGCGCTGAACAGGTTGATCTGGTTTTCGTCGAGCGTCATGACCGGCTTGCCGTTCTGAATCTCGATCCGCTTGGCCATCGCGTCGAGGATGCCGGCAGCGGTGTAGCGGATGGGGCAGTTGGCGATGACCTCCATGTCCATCAGAACCGCATCCAGCTCGTGGCTGTAGCGCCAGCAGTCTTTTTTCGCACCGGCGGGAGTATACATGACGCTCATGCAGGTGAACGGCGCACAGGTCGAGATGCTGGTGGGGATGTTCACCGTACCCAGGCCGGCATACTCAGCGACCGCCTTGGAAAAGTCCATAATCCGGCCTCCACCCACGCCGACCACCTCGTCACAGCCCGCGTCTTTGCATTTTTTGGCATACTCCTCTGCGGCTTCATAGCTGCACTGGCCGGAATAAAACACGAGCACATAGTCCAGCCCCGCCTGCTGAAAGCCGGGGAGAAGGCGGTCTTTCACAGCCTCCCATGCGCGGACGCCCGCAACGATAAACGCTTTTTTACCGAATTTGGAGATTTCTTCTCCGCAGATCTCCAGAATCCCGGTGCCCTGGCGATAGCGTCCAGCGCCGAATTTGATTGCGGTATCCAATACGATCTTTTCCATGTGAAAAATCTTCCTTTCGCGTTTTGTCCCACCGCGTACGCGCGGCAGCGAGGGCTCCGCCCCTCGACCCCGCCACCTTTGAAAAGGTGGACGAAACTTTTGGATAAAGAGCAGGTAAAAAGCGCACTTTGCCCCATCGGGGTGGGGCCTGCG
>NZ_KE159677.1:72744-161229 GCF_000403395.2 Anaerotruncus sp. G3(2012)
GCAAGGCAAACTGAGGGGGCGTCGCGCGAAGCGCGCTTCGGGCTGAAAGCCCGAGAAGACCCCCGAAGAAGGGCGCTTGCGCCCCGGAAGTTTGGTCTGGAACCCAAACTTCCGTTGCCTCACTGCCCCTCGACCCCGCCACCTTTGAAAAGGTGGACGAAACTTTTGACTCGGTATAAACAGATTCTGTGAAGATTGCAACGGGTTCGGCGGAGCGGGTAAATGCACCCTGACTGCCGGGATAGGGAGCGCCGATCCAGAACCTGTGAGCCAGTTTGCAGGGGGCTTTGGAACGGAACCGAGACACACCGAGGCGGGCATCCTGCGCCCGGAAGTGTGGTCAAGGAGCATGATTTCTGCTGTCCTAGTCCCAGCCACCCCTGGCTGCTTCCCTGCTGCGAACCGTGTCACGTATTTTGAAGTGCTAAGGCAGGAGAACCGCTTTACTGCCTTTTTCAGGCAGCTTTTAAAAAAATATGGTCAGAATCGGGATCGTGATGAGGCTGGTCAGTGTCGAGATAAAGACGCACTTGGAGGCAAACACCGCATCCGCCCCATACTTGTCGGCGAGGAAAGCGGTAGAACTGCCGACCGGCATACCGGTGAGAACCACCGAGATCTGGAGGGTGAGCAGATCGGTCCCAAGCAGGCGCAGGATCGCCAGTGTTCCCAGCGGGAACAGGAACTGCCGCACCGCAACCAGAATAAATGCCTTTTTGTCGAGCACCGTACGGGGGCTGACGCCCGACAGGATCATGCCGATAATCACCATGCCCAGCGGGGTGCTCATCGCCCCCAGAGCCGAAAGCGCCTTGTTCAGCTGCTGGGGAATCGCAGGCTGAAAGAGCATCCGCAGCACGCCCAGCTCGACCGCGATGATCCCCGGGTTGAGCATGACATTTTTGATCCGCTGTTTCAGCGGCGCATCGGTGAACAGGCTGATGCCAGCCGACCACATCATGATCCGGTTGGGGATGATGAACAGGCTGCCCAGGAAGAGTCCATCCTGACCATAGGCATCCTGTATGACCGGCAAGCCCGCGAAACCCGAATTGCTGACAAGGGTGCCATATTTCATGATGCATTTTTCCCTTGGGTTGCACCAGTTGTAGGCATACCTGCCGAACACGAGTGAGACCAGTGCGGAAATCGTGGCAATCGTGAGCACCGAAGCGCCCCGGTAGAGCGTCTCCATGGTGAATTCCATGTCAAACGACTGGAACACCATGCAGGGGATCGAGACATAAAGCAGGAAGTTGGTGAAGCTGGGCTGGGCAGCTGCCTTGACCAGATCGGTTTTGCGGCAGATCCAGCCGATGAGCATATAGAGGAAGAGCACCGACTGGATTTCGGCCATGCGGAAAAACTGTTCCAAACGATTCGACGACCTTTCCGGAAAAAATGCCCCGCCCTGCGCAGAGCTGGACGGGGCTGTGTTACGTCAGGTGATCGGCGCAGGGTTAAAGATGCACATATCGTTGTGGAAGCCGTACTGATCCGAGTAAGGCTCCTTGACACCGCTTGCGACATCCAGAATCAGGTTGAAGATCTCGGTGCCGACCTCGGCGATGGTCGCTTCGCCGGTGGCAACCGGCCCTGCTGAAACATCGATCAGATCGAACCAGTGGTCCTTCATCTCGTTACGGCTGCATACCTTGATGACCGGAGCCACATCCAGGCCATACGGGGTGCCGCGCCCGGTCATAAAGACCTGGAGCCCGATCCCGCTCGCCACCTGGCTCGGCCCGCAGACAATGTCGCTCGCCGGGGTGGCGGCGTAGATCAGGCCATGCTTTGTGGGCTTTTCGGCGGGGGAAAGCACCTCGACGATCGGGCTGGTACCGCTCTTGGCGATCGAGCCCATGGCCTTCTCGACAATGTTCGCCAGGCCGCCCTTCTTGTTGCCGGGGGTGGGGTTGGCGTCGCGGTCCACGCCGCCCGCGTCGAGATAGTCGTCATACCATTTCATCTCTTCGGCCAGACGGTCGCGGGTATGTGCGTCCGGGCAGCGCGCGGCGAGCATATGTACGCCGTCACGCACCTCGGTGACCTCACTGAACATCACCGTACCGCCGCCCTTGACCAGCAGGTCGGCCGCGTAACCCGCGCTCGGGTTGGCAGTCAGGCCGCTGAACGCATCGCTGCCGCCGCACTGCATCCCAATGAGCAGCTCGGACAGGGGCAGCTCCTCGCGCCGCCGCTGATCGAGCTTTTTCAGCTTGGTTTCCGCCATGTCCAGGATCGCCTGCATCATGGCATCATGGCCCTTCCAGTCCTGTAGGGTCAGGCAGTTTTCGGGGGTGATGTCCTCGGGCGGGAGTACCCGGTCGTAGGTCAGCTTTTCGCATCCCAGCCCCACCACCATGATCTCGCCGCCGAAATTCGGATGGCGGATCACATTGGTGATCGCGCGGATCGGGATAACCGCCATCGGCGCGTTGATCGCAACGCCGCAGCCGTAGGGATGGTTGATCGCAACCACCCCATCCACATGGGGGTATTTGGGAAGCAGTTCCTTCTTGATCCGCTCGACCGCTACCCGCACCACGCCTGCCGCACACTGCACAGTGGTCACGATACCCAACAGGTTACGGGTGCCGGCAGGGCCGGTTTTGTTGCGGTAGCCCATCCAGGTTTTACGCGGCGGGTCGGGCAGGTCCTCGACCGGGACAAGATTTGTGCCGAATGGCATGTTGTCCAGCGCGGGGCTTTCGGGCAGGTCGAGCATATGCTCATTGATCCAGCTCCCCATTGGGATTGCATCCTTTGCATATCCCAAAACCACCCCATAGCGGATGATCTCTCCACCCTTTGGAATATCTGTCAGGGCGATTTTATGCGCCTGCGGGATCGGCTCACGGGCGGTCAGGCCCGGCAGGACCAGGGTATCAGCCGCGATATCCTGAACGGCAATCGCGACATTGTCTTTGTCAGTCACTTTAATGACAAGCGGAGCACTCATAATCGAAACCCCCGTTTACTGCGCCGCTTCGGCGGCTTTTTTCTTTTTGTCTTTGGCATTGTCCCACAGCGCGTAGGCGACCGATGCGACAATCAGCAGCCAGATGAACCAGCCGATCGGGCGGCTGAAAAAGACCATCAGGCTACCGCCCGACGCGCTGATCGACTGGATGAAATAGTTTTCGAGGTCTTTGCCGAGGATGAATCCAATCAGGAAGCAGGACGCGGGAATCTTGATCTTGCCGAAGATGTATCCGACAATACCGAAAATGAGCAGCGCCCAGACATCGAAGATACGGCCATTCTTGGTGGCATAAGCACCGACAATGCAGATCATGATGATGACCGGATAGAGCCGCTGGCGCGGGATATAGATGATCTTGCTGATCCACTTGATCGGGTAGAACATGCAGACAAACATGATGATATTGCAGAGCAGCAGCGCCACAAGGATGGTATTCCAGGTATTGGGGTTCTGGGTGATGAAGAGCGGGCCAACCTGGATACCCTGAAGCATGAACGCCGAGATGAGGACCGCAGTGGTCGAGTCGCCCGGGATGCCCAGCGAGAGCAGCGGGATCAGCGCACCGCCGGTCAGGCCGTTGTTGGAGGCCTCGGAAGCAACCAGACCTTCCGCGGCACCGGTGCCGAGCAGTTCCGGATGCTTGGAGAAGTTTTTGGCCTGCGCATAGGCGAGGATCGAAGCAGCCGAACCGCCGACGCCCGGCAGAACGCCCATAAAGGTGCCGATCAGCGAGGAACGGATCAGGTTGACCCCCTGCCCCTTGAAGTCGGCGAACGAGAACTTCTCGGTCGAAGAGGTGCCGTTATCCATCTTCTCGACCTTAAACCGCATCCCCTCTTCCGCCTCTTCGAAGATCTGGGAGATCGCGAACAGGCCGATCAGGACCGGGAGCAGCTGGAACCCGTCCTGCATCTTGCTCCGCATGAAGTCGGGGACCATCCGGTAAGCGTTGTTGACGCTGAACATCCCCATCAGGCTGATGAGAACACCGAAGAAGCCCGCAAAGATGCCGCGCAGCATCTGCCCTTTGGAGAGCGCCGCAATAACGGTGAGTGCAAAGAGGATGATGAGGAATTTTTCAACTGAGGAGAATTTCAGCGCCGCGGCGGAAAGCAGCGGGGTGAAAAGGGCCAGCGCGATCAGGGAGATGATGCCGCCGACAAAGCTGGCAACGATACCAACCTTGAGGGCGCGCTCGCCTGCGCCGCGTTTGGCCATCGGGTAGCCGTCGAAGGTGGTGGTGATCGAGGACGGCGTGCCGGGGATGTTGATGAGGATTGCGGGAATCAGACCGCCCGAAATACCGCCGACATAGAGTCCAAGCAGCAGGTAAAGAGCGGTTTCGAGGTCATAGGCATAGGTCAGCGGCAGGAATACCGCAACCGCCATGGTGGCGGTCATGCCGGGGATCGCGCCGAATATGATGCCGACAACGACGCCCATCGCGGCGACCAGAATCTGCGAAATGCCAATGGTAAAAGGCAACATTCAGTTCACCAGCCCTTCTTAATAAATCGTAAAGCCGAAGTCGGCAAAGGTGATCGAGCACATCCCGCTTGGAAGTGTGATATTGAACACGATGCCGAACATCACGCTGATGAGCAGCGAGGCAACCACCGCAATGACCGCGCTGCCGATCAGCGCCTTTTTGCTGGTGCCGGTGTAAAGCACATTGAAGAGGAAAACAAAGATCAGACTGGTCACCGTAAAGCCGATGACGTCCAGCGCAAAGATGTAGCCTGCAAACAGGAGCAGCGTGCCCCACAGCTTCATCTTGTCATAGTTCTCGAGAAAGAACCTGCCGGGCTTCTGGAAGAACGGCTTGCCCTCCTGCACGCGGGCGCGGCCCTCGGTGAGGATAATGGCGGCAAGCAGAACCACAAGGACCCCCATCGTGATGATCGGGACGATCCAGTGCTCGGTTGAGTACACTACCTGAATCATGAAAACACTCCTTTGGCGATGGATTCTAGCGGCGGGGGCCCTGCCCCCTGACCCCGCGATTTTTTCAAAAAACCGAGTAAATCTTTAAGATTACAGAACAGTTTCCAAACAGGGCCTAGAAAGTGCGGGCGCGCAGAACTGCACGCCCGCGCCGGGAATCCGGAATAATCAGGTCAGGGAGTCAAGGCTGGGGCTGCGCTCGATCAGCTCGGAGCACATCTCGCGTTTGTCGTAGATGAACTTCTGGGAAGCCTCCACGCCAACCTCGTCAGCGCTCAGGGTGTTGTAGAAGAGTTTCGCCATATCCGCCTGGAACTGGGGATCCTCGGTGACCTTCTTCATCGCCGCTTCATACTCGGCCAGAACCGAAGCGTCCATATCCTTCGGGAAGTACATTGCGAAGTCCTTCGCAAAGTCGAACGGAGCGCCGTTGAAGGTGACGCCATCATCCGCCATCGAATCGATCTCAACACCGTTGACAGTGCCGCACGAACCGAACATGGTCATCTTGAGCTGATCCTGTACGCCGTCCTCGGTGTACTGGGCAAATGCGGAGGTATCGCCATAGATGACATCCGCATTGCGGTCCCACAGGCGCTGGAGCTTCTCAGCGGTGGTGCCGCCAACGATCGCTTTGATCCGTCCGGCAACCTCGTCACCATAGGTTTCCTGCACATAGAGATAGTAGGCTGCGAAGCAGAGGTGGGAGGTTGCGCCCGACTCAATATTGAACGAAACGGTCTTATCCGGGTTGTCGATCAGGTACTGGGTGACCTCGCTCAGCTTGGCGTAGGGGGATTCCGCCGCAGCGCCGAAGCAGCCGCCCGGGTTCTGCCCAATGCGCGGGCCGACCGTCATTGTCTCGAGCGCGTAGTCCTCGGAAACCGAGCCGAACAGGACGCTCAGGAAGGTCATGTCGTGGAACATCATGACTGTTTTTCCGTCTCCCTTGGCGTTGGCAATCTCGTCAAGCGCGGCCGCGTTTCCAATCGCGTCGACCTTGCCGTTGAAGCCCATCTCAGCCGAAAGGTAACGGGTGACCAGGTCGGCGATCATGTAGGAGTCGCCGGAGGTGGAGGTGGAGCCGATAACCACGCGGACGTTCTGCCCTTTCAGGCTGCTCGCACCCGCGCCGGCCGGAGCCGCTGCCGCAGGGGCGCTGGAATCGCCGCCCGAAGCGGCGGGTGCTGTGCTGTTGGAGCCGCCGCCTACTGTGCAGGCCGCCATAGAGAGCGCCATCGCGCCGGAAAGCAGCAGAGAGACAAATTTTTTCAGTTTCATAAAGTTTCTCCTTCTTCTTTTCATAAAGTGTTTGATCCATACGGTAGGAATCGACACTGCCCGACCGCTGTGATTAAAGAATAACAAACTTTTTGTAAAGTTTCTATTGACAAAAAAGAAAAAACAAGGCTCCAAATTTTTCATCCTCTCCAATTTTTCACAAATTGAAATCTTCCTTGATTTTTTGTGAAATTTATATTTCGTTTTTATCCCTATTTTACTTGAGATATGGATAGATGGGTTTCCAGTTTTAGATTTTGACAAAAATAAAAATGCATTCTTATGCACTTTACCAGTTTACAAATGCAGACCTGATTCTGTAATCTTAGGCTCAAACTGTTTATTATTAGAGCCTGTATTTGTAATCAGGGGATGCTGGATGTGCGAGGGATTTTGCTGCCCCGCAAGGCGAAAAAATGCAGACAATCCTTTGTGTATTACAGGATTTTTCGGCACAGCAGGCCGGAAAAAGGCCCTCTCAGATCGTGCCGAATGGTCGCGAATACGGGTCCTTAATAAGGAAAGGAACATACCACTATGGAAAAAACGCTCCAGGAACTCTGCCGGCAGTACCGCCGCTATCGGATGTGTGTACTGGCCTTTCTGCCGCTTCTGGGCGCTGCGGCAATCTGCGCCTTTTTCAACCGGACGCTCACCCTCCTGCTGCTGGGAACGGCGGTCGCCTACCAGCTTTTCTATCTGCGCCGCCGCCAGAAGCAGTATCTGCGCGAGCTGATCCGCGCCAATCTGGAATCCACCGTCTGCCAGAAGCTGGGCGCGGAACCGCCGGAGGAGCGGGGCGGGGGGACGGTCACCCCGCGCGCGGTGCGCGCCGCACAACTGATGCCGTTCGACGAAACAGAGGGCTGCTGCCTGTTGGTGCAGGGGATCACCGGGACGCTCGGCGGGATGCCGGTGTCGGTCTGCGACGCCACCTTCGGGCAGACATTCCATTTGGTGAAAAACGGCCGCAAACGGGTGCACTTCACCTGCGGCGTATGGGTCCGGCTTCAGCTTCCCGCCGATACCGGCGCGGACTGGCGGCTGCTCGACCCCGACGCGATCCCCACCCCGATCCGGCAGGATTTTTATGCCGCCCAGTCATCCCTTGAGCCTGCCGGGACGCTGGACGACCGATGGGTGTTCTATCGTGCGGCAGGGGAGCCTTCCGGGAAGCTGCTCCGCAAAGCGGGCGAGCTGGCGGGTTATACGCCCGGCAAAGCGGCGTTCTCATTGCAGGGGGACACGCTGACCGTCTTTCTGCGGGACCGGTTCCTGGCGCGCCCGGTCTCGATGAAAAGCGCGCCTACCGCCGCGCTTCTGCAATTCGACCCCTTGCCCGAATTAGACTATATCCTGCGATGTGCGCAGTCACTGACGGCAAAAAAGTGAGATAAATTTTTCAGAAATGAAAAATATTGTTTCTAATTTTGAAATTTCAACAGATTGGACAGGGAACTGCTGCGCGTTTCGTGGTTTTGCCTATTGTATCCGGCGCACGAAATCTTTACACTAAAAGACGGATTCGACACAAATCCTGAGCCGGCACTGTCAGGCCGATGCTGAAAACCGCGAAGGCCGCTTCTGTCTGCGGCCATCATTAAGGAGGGCATCCTATCATGTACAAACCTTATGGCATTATCCCGCCTATCATCACCCCGTTTGATGAAAACGGACGCATTGATTATCCCGCGCTTGCCAAGATGGCTGTCCATCTGGTTGACAACGGTGTCCATGGCCTGTTCCCCTTTGGCACCACCGGGGAATTTTATGCTGTCTCGGATGAGGAATACGTCAAGGCGATCGAAACAGTGCGCGATGCTGTGGCCGGCAAAACCAACCGGTACGGCAAACCCATCCAGCTGATTGCAGGATGCAGCCATATCACCACCCGCGAGGTTGTGCGGCTGATCAAGCTGGTGGAAGGGGTCGGTGGATATGATGCCGTCAGCGTTCTGACGCCGATGTTCGTCAGCCAGACTCAGGATGAGCTGTATGCCTACTATAAGACGATTGCCGACAGCACCACCATGCCGGTCATTATGTATAACAACCTGCCCAAAACCAATGTAACCATCACCCCCGCGACTGCTGCGCGTCTGGCGAAGGACTGCGGCAACATCATCGGCGTGAAGGATTCCACCGGCGACATGACCAATACCGGTGAATATCTGCGCCTGACGATGGAAGAGCGCGACCATTTCAACGTCATGATGGGCCGCGATACCCTCATCTATGCCGCGCTGCACTATGGCTGCTCGGGCGCGGTGGCATCCTGCGCAAATGTGGCGCCCCGTGTGGTTGCCGATATCTACGACAAGTTTATGGACGGGGACTGGAAGGGCGCTCTGGAAGCCCAGTACCGCCTCGCTCCGCTGCGCATCGCCTGCGGCATGGGTACCTTCCCCGAGGTGATCAAAGAGGGGCTTGTCCTGCAGGGAATCCCGGTCGGAAAATGCCTCGAGCCGATCGCCGAGCTGCGCCCCGACGAGAAGGAAAAGCTGCGTCAGGTGCTTGTTGACATGAATCTGATCTGAAATCGTGCATCTTTTTTGAAAAGGAGAAATGACCTTATGATCCCAACCGTTGCCAAAATGGAAGTTTATCCGGTCGCAGGCCATGACTGCATGGAACTGAACCTTTCGGGCGCGCATGCCCCCTATTTTACCCGCAACATCGTGATCCTCACCGACTCCAACGGGGCCGAGGGCGTGGGCGAGGTGCCGGGCGGCCAGAAGATCACCAACGCGCTTGAAGCAGTGAAAGACCTCGTGATCGGCACCAGCATCGCCGACTATAAGCAGACGCTGAACAAAGTACGCGCATGGCTGGATGCAAACATCAAGGACGATGTGCGCGGCCTGCAAACCTTCGACCTGCGCACCGGCGTACATGTGGTCACCGCGATCGAAGCGCCTCTGCTCGACCTGCTGGGCAAATTCCTCGACGTCCCGGCAGCCGCACTGATGGGTGACGGCATCCAGCGGGATCGGGTGCAGTTCCTCTCCTACCTCTTCTATGTGGGCGACCGCAAGAAAACCGACCTTCCCTACGAGGAGGAGCCGGACGCCGAATGCGACTGGTACCGCCTGCGCCATGAGGAGGCAATGACCCCCGAAGCGATCGTTGCGCTCGCAAAGGCAACCCACGAGAAATACGGATTTGTGGACTTCAAGCTCAAGGGCGGCGTCCTCGCGCCCAAGGAGGAACTGAAAGCGGTCCAGGCGATCAAGGCGGCGTTCCCCGAGGCGCGTGTCGACCTCGATCCGAACGGCTGCTGGAGCCTTGCGGAAGCGCTCGAGATCGCCCCGCAGCTGAAAGAAGTCCTCGCCTACTGCGAGGACCCCTGCGGTGCGGAGAACGGGTTCTCCGGACGTGAAGTCATGGCCGAATTCAAGAAGGCGAGCGGTATGCCCACCGCCACCAACATGATCAACACCGACTGGCGCCAGATGTGCCACTGCATCGCGCTCAACAGCGTGGACATCCCGCTGGCGGACCCGCATTTCTGGACGATGAACGGCTCGGTCCGGGTGGGCCAGCTCTGCAACGATTTCGGCATGATGTGGGGCTGCCATTCGAACAACCACTTTGACATCTCGCTGGCAATGGTGGTCCAGTGCGCGGCCGCGATCCCGGGCAAGATGAACGGCATCGACACCCACTGGATCTGGCAGGAAGGCCGCGAACGGCTGACCAAAGAGCCGATGCAGATTGTGGATGGATGCATCGACCTGCCGAAGAAGGGCGGCCTTGGCATTGAGGTCGACCGCGAGCAGGTGATGAAAGCGAACAAGCTCTATCTGGACAACTGCCTCGGTGCACGTGATGACGCGATCGGGATGCAGTACCTGATCCCGGGCTGGAAGTTTGACAACAAGCGCCCCTGCATGGTACGCTAATACAAATAACAACGACCGGCAGGCCGGGGATTCCTCCCTGCCTGCCGGTTTTACAGGAGGAAAAGCTGATGAACCAACCATTGCGCAACGATGCGGACAAGATCATCTCCGCCAGCCTGAAAGCCGTCCTGCCCGATTCCGCGGTGCAGCGCGCATTGAAGTCCTACCAGCCGCGGGGCGGTAAAACCCTGCTGGTCGCTGCCGGGAAAGCCGCCTGGCAGATGGCCAATGCCGCAGTGCAGGCGCTCGGCCAGGTGGACGGCGGTGTGGTAGTCACCAAATATGACCATGTGATGGGGCAGATCCCCGGTGTCGACTGCTACGAGGGCGGACATCCGGTGCCGGATGAGGGCAGCTTTTCCGCCACCGGCCACGCGCTTGAGCTGGTCAGGGGCCTGAAACCCGAGGACACGGTTCTCTTCCTGCTTTCGGGTGGCGGCAGCGCGCTGTTTGAACAGCCGCTCGTTTCGGGTGAGGAGTTACAGGACATCACCCGCCAGCTGCTCGCCTGTGGGGCGGACATCGTTGAGATGAACACCATCCGTAAACGGCTCAGCCGGGTCAAGGGCGGACGGTTTGCCGAGCTTTGCGCACCGGCACAGGTGTTCAGCATCGTCCTGAGCGATATCCTGGGCGACCCGCTCGACATGATCGCCAGCGGCCCCGCCTGCCCGGACGCTTCCACCTGTGAGCAGGCGGTTGCGATCGTGGAAAAATACCACCTCAATTTCTCGGAAAAGGCGATGGAGCTTCTGCGGCAGGAGACCCCGAAAGCGCTGGACAACGTAACCACCCAGATCACCGGCAGCGTGCGGGAGCTTTGTTCCGCGGCGGCAGCGGAGTGCCGCGCGCTTGGGTATGAGCCGGTCCTGCTGACCGACCGCCTGAGCTGTGAGGCCCGGGAGGCCGGCGGCTTCCTCGCCAATATCCTGCGCACCCACGCGGACGACGGTCGCCGCATGGCGTGGATCGCGGGCGGTGAAACGGTGGTGCACCTGACCGGAAAGGGCCTGGGCGGACGCAATCAGGAGCTGGCACTCGCGGCTGCACCGGGCATCGCGGGCCTGACGGGTGCGGCTGTCTTTTCGGTGGGCAGCGACGGGACCGACGGCCCCACCGACGCGGCGGGCGGTTATGTGGACGGTGAAACCGGGGCTGCACTGCGCGCCAAAGGGATCGACGTATTCGGCGTCCTGCGCGAGAACGACGCTTACCACGCCCTGAAAGCGGTGGATGGATTGATTATGACCGGCCCGACCGGCACCAATGTCAACGATGTTGCGGTCGCGCTGCTCAACGGTCAGGGGGCTGGCGCATGAAACTCGTGATTACCGCCCGGGATTTCTCCACCGGGGACCCGCGCCCGCTTTCCCTGCTGGAAAGCTCCGGTCTTGCGATCGAGGACCACAGCACCGAGGGATTCAGCACGAGCACCAGCCTGGAAACGATGTATGACGTCCTGAAAGATGCCGACCTTGCCATCTCGGGGCTGGAACCGTATCCGCGCGCGCTGATTGAGCGCCTGCCCAACCTGAAACTGATCTCCCGCCGTTCGATCGGCTATGATTCGGTCGATCTGGACGCCTGCCGGGATCACGGGGTTACCGTGTGCCGCGCACTGGGGGCAATCGAGGGGGCTTGCGCCGAGCTGGTAATGGCCTATGTCCTCTATTTTGCACGCCGCGTCCACAAACAGAACGCCCAGATGCAGCAGGGGATATGGCAGCGGAACTATACGTCCGGCACCAGCGGAAAAACACTGGGGCTGGTCGGTTTCGGCGGGATCGGAAAAGAAGTCGCACTGCGTGCGGTTCCGTTTGGGATGCGGGTCCTCTACTACTGCCGCCATCCGCGTCCCGAGTGGGAGGAGCAGTATCGGGTGCACTATGCCCCGCTGGACCAGCTTTTGGCAGAGAGCGACTATGTCTCAGCCAATATGCCGCTGACCGATGAGACCCGCCGGATGTTCAACGCGGAGCGGTTCGCACAGATGAAGCCGGGCAGTGTGTTCATCAATACCGCCCGCGGGCCTGTGATGGATGCAAAAGCCCTGCGCGCCGCATTGGAGAGCGGGCATCTGGCGGGCGCCGGCGTGGATGCCTACGACAGCGAGCCCTGCACCGATTCGCCGTTGGCCGGCTGCCCGAACGCGGTGCTGACACCGCATACCGCTTCGTTTACCAACGAAGCGTTTACCCGGTTAAACGAGGTTGCCGCACAGAACCTGCTCGATTTCCTGGCCGGGCATCTGTCCGAAAAGAACCGTCTGGTGTAAAAAGGCGTTTTTAGGGGCTGACCGCTCATCTGGGCGGTCAGCCCCTGTTTCTGTATGCCGGACCCGGCACAGCTTTTGCCGCGCGGCTCCTCACCCCGCCGTTTTTAACCGTCCGGACACAAGGCGTTGTAGTTTGGGGGCGCCCGTGGTATACTATAATCGAAATACGGCAAAAAGGCCCAAACATTCTAATGACAAAAGGGAGAGTTTCAATGGCAAAGCTGGTCTGGAAACCGGGCGCACTGCTCGCGCCGTCCCCTCCCGCATTGGTGAGCTGCGGGACAGTGGAAGCGCCCAATCTGCTGACCATCGCATGGACGGGAATCGTCAACACCCGCCCTGCAATGACCTATATTTCGGTACGCCCCGAGCGGTACTCCTATGGCCTGATCCGGGAATCGGGTGAATTTGTCATCAACCTGACCACCGCCGGGCTGGTGCGCGCCGCGGACTTCTGCGGGGTGCGGTCGGGACGTGAACTAGACAAGTTCGCCCACTGCGGCCTGACCCCTGTTCCCGCATCGGAGGTTTCCGCACCGCTGATCGAGCAAAGCCCGCTTTCGCTCGAATGCCGGGTAAAGCAGATCCTCCCGCTCGGGAGCCACGAGATGTTCCTGTCGGAGATCGTCGCGGTGGATGTGGACGAGCAGCTGGTCGACCGCGAGGGGAAACTCCACCTCTCCAGGGCGGGGCTGGCGGCCTACGCGCATGGGGAATACTTCGCCCTGGGGGAGCGGCTGGGGACGTTTGGATTCTCGGTCCGGAAAAAGCCGCCCCGGAAACAGGCCGGCAGGCGGGCCAGATAAAACCATCAGTTTAATGGAGGGAAGGGACAGGTTACAATGAAAGACGGATTCATAAAAGTGGCGGCAGGGACCCCGGAAATCCGGGTCGCTGACTGTGCCTATAACGCGCAGGCTTCGATTGCGCTGCTCAGGCAGGCGGCGGAACAGGGGGTGCACCTGCTGGCGCTTCCCGAGCTGGGGCTGACCGGGTACACCTGCGGCGACCTCTTTTTCCAGCCAGCCCTGCTGGAAGGCGCGAAAAAGGCCCTGCTCGCACTCCGGGAGGCGAGCAGGGCGTATCCCGCAACGGTGACAGTCGCGGGCCTGCCGCTTTCCGCAGGGGGCAAACTCTATAACTGTGCGGCAGTGGTCCACAATGGACTGATCCTCGGGGTCGTCCCCAAAACCCACCTGCCCAACTACGGCGAGTTTTACGAACAGCGCTGGTTTGCATCCGCTTCCAGCTGGGGCAGGCTGCATGACTATATCACCATATCCGATGGCCTGCCGCAGGAGGAGGACTGTGTCCCCTTTTCGGCGCAGCAGGTGTTTACCTGCGAAACCATGCCCGCGTTCCGGTTTGGTGTGGAGATCTGTGAGGACCTCTGGTCGGCCGAACCTCCGTCGGTGCGGCTCGCGAAAGCGGGTGCAACGGTGATCGTCAACCTTTCGGCAAGCGACGAGACGGTCGGAAAGGCGGATTACCGCCGCAGTCTGGTTGCCGGACATGCGGCTCGTCTGGTCTGCGGCTATCTCTACGCCGATGCGGGCGAGGGGGAATCGACCACCGATGTGGTCTTTTCCGGGCATAACCTGATCGCGGAAAACGGTGTGATCCTGGCCGAGAGCCGGCGGTTCAGCACCGGCCTGACGGTCAGCGAAATAGATGTCCAGAAGCTCGCGTGGGAGCGCCGCCGGATGACCACCTTCCCGGCGCATCAGGACGAAGGCATCCTGCACACCTCCTTTTCGCTCCCGGCCACAGAAACCCGGCTGACCCGCAGCATCCCGGACAAACCGTTCATACCGTCCGACCCGGCGGCACGCGAACGCTGCTGCGAGGAGATTTTGCAGATACAGTCCCACGGGCTGAAAAAACGGCTGGCACACTCCCATGCACAGACCGCTGTGGTCGGCATTTCAGGGGGGCTGGACTCCGCTCTCGCCCTGTTGGTCGCGGTACGCGCGCTCGACCTGCTGGGCCGCCCACATACCGATGTGGTCGCGGTCACAATGCCCTGTTTCGGCACCACCGCCCGCACCAAGGGCAATGCGGAACAGCTCTGTGAGCGGCTGGGGGTCACGCTCCATCAGATTGACATCAAAGCGTCTGTCGACCTGCATTTCGCAGACATCGGGCACGATCCCGCCAGACAGGATGTGACCTTTGAGAACGCACAGGCGCGGGAGCGCACCCAGATCCTGATGGACATGGCCAACCGCACCAACGGTATGGTGATCGGCACAGGGGACCTTTCGGAACTTGCGCTCGGCTGGGCGACCTATAACGGGGACCATATGTCAATGTACGGAGTCAACGGGGCGGTGCCCAAGACGCTGGTGCGGCATCTGGTGGCATACGAGGCGGAGCGGTGCGGCGATGAAACCCTGCGCGGCGTTCTGCTCGACATCCTCGCCACCCCGGTTTCTCCTGAGCTTCTGCCGCCCAAAGAGGGGGAAATCCAGCAAAAGACCGAGGACCTTGTTGGCCCGTACGAGCTGCACGACTTTTTCCTCTATTACGCGATCCGCTGGGGCTTTTCCCCCGCTAAGGTGTTCCGTCTGTCCGAGCACGCTTTTTCCGGAACGTATAGTCGGGAAACCATCCTCCACTGGCTCAAAAACTTTTACCGCAGGTTCTTTGCCCAGCAGTTCAAACGTTCCTGCCTGCCCGACGGGCCAAAGGTGGGGTCGGTCTCCCTCTCGCCGCGCGGCGACTGGCGGATGCCCAGCGATGCGGTTCCCGCGCTCTGGCTGGAAGAGCTGGAGCATCTGGACACATAAGAACCCGCGCTCATAAGCGGGGATGCTGGATAGGCGGGGGATTTTTTCGTCCTGCAAGGCGAAAAAACGCAGACAACACTTTGTGTAAGGAAAGGAAATGGCGATAGAGATGCTCGAGTCTGTTTTTCTATCCCTGTTCACATTGACCCTGATCGGATGCGTGGCGGCAAAACTCCCGATTTTGTACGCGCTGATTGTGGGGTATCTGATCTTTTCGGTCTATGCGCGGCTGCGTCAATATTCGGTTCCGGCGATCCTCAAGATGTCGGCCGCAGGGATCCGCACCGCAAAAAACGTGCTGATGACCTTTGTGCTGATCGGGATGCTAACCGCCCTGTGGCGGGCCGCAGGCACCATCCCGACGATCGTCTGTCACGCGGCAGACTACATACGTCCTTCGGTCTTCCTGCTGATGTCGTTCCTGCTCAACTGTCTGGTTTCGTTCCTGACAGGGACGGCCTTTGGGACAGCCGCGACAATGGGCGTCATCTGTATGACTATGGCGCGTACCATGGGGGTGGACCCGGTCTGGGCAGGCGGAGCGGTCCTTTCCGGGGCCTACTTCGGTGACCGCTGCTCCCCGATTTCGACCAGCGCCCTGCTGATCTCGGAGCTGACCGGAACGAACATCTTTCAGAACATCCGCGGGATGACGCGCACCGCGGCACTCCCGTTTCTGATGAGCTGTGCGATTTATGCCGCGGTTGGGGTTTCCTCCGCGCCTTCCGGAAGCGGCAGCTCGGCACAGGTCCAGCAGACGCTCTCTCCGGCGTTCCGCCTCGGCCTGCTGACCCT
Organism: Anaerotruncus sp. G3(2012); assembly: GCF_000403395.2. GTDB lineage: Bacteria > Bacillota > Clostridia > Oscillospirales > Ruminococcaceae > Anaerotruncus. Next base: position 88,717 of record NZ_KE159677.1, read on the forward strand.
TCTGCCAGCGCTGCTGATCCTCGTCCTTTCCGTGCTCCATCTCAACATCAGGCTGACCATGCTCTCAAGCATCGGCGCGGCATTGTTTATCTGTCTGTTCTATCAAAAGATGGACGCCCTTTCGGTTCTCCGGCTTCTGGTGGCAGGCTACCATTCGTCCGACCCGCAGGTTGCGGCGCTGATGGACGGCGGGGGCATCCTCTCGATGGTCAATGTTGCGGCGATCGTGACCATCTCTTCCTCCTATGCGGGGATTTTTCGGGAAACGGGGCTGCTGGACGGTTTGAAGGGAAAAATTGGTGTTCTGCGTCGGAGGTATTCGCTCTATACGGTGGTATTCTGGGCTTCGATCGCCGCAAACGTCATCATTTGCAGCCAGACAGCGGCAATTATGCTGGTGCACCAGACCTGCGGTTTCCCGGAGGATGATGGTCCCACCTTCGCAATCGCGCTGGAGGATACTGTCGTAGTCATTGCGCCGCTTATCCCATGGTCGATCGCTGGGACAGTCCCGCTCGCTTCGGCCTCCGCGCCCATCGGCAGCCTGCTGACTTCCTGTTATCTCTATCTGATCCCGCTATGGGGCCTGTTTGCGCAAAGCTACCGGAGGAAACAGGCCCTTCGTGCTGTCAGGCCGCATTGATTTCCGCTGTGAAACAGCCCCGTCCAAATGGATGGGGCTGTTTTGGGTCATAGTCCGTAGCTGGTGAGGATGTGTTCGTACTTTTGCAGGGTTGCACTGCAAACCGCATCCACCTTTTGGAAGTCCATCGCGTCGATGTAGTAAGCCTCGAGCCGGTCGTGGAGGGATTTCGCCTCCGCGAGCAAGCGCGCTGCCGAATCAAGCATCTGTGCAGCCGCTTTTTTGTTGAATGCGATCCGCTTCCGGGATTTTTTGAGTGCGCCTGCATCGGTAAACCGGCGGGCGCGGATGATCTTATACGGCTCGATCTGCGGGTCGAGATGCTCACTTTTGGTCATAAAGCCCAGCCGCAGTTCCGGAAGGAACAGATGCTCAAGCTTCTCAAATGGGGCAAGCGGACAGTAGCAGGTGTAAAGGTCGAATCCGGATTCGAGCGCCTGTGCGCGCAGGGCGTTAAGCAACAGCCGTGAGGATGCGCCGTAGGCGTCCTCCACAAGGTAAATCCGGTCGCAGAGCGCGTCCGCCGTTTCGCTGAAAAGGGTGATCCCCTTGTTGGTCACCGCGGAGAGGAACCGCACTGACTCCTTTCCCCGTCCGCCGGGGGCGTGCCGGAATTCGTTCTGCGCGATCCGTCCGGCCGCTTTGACCACCTTGGCCGCAGAGGTCGCATCAAGCGCGATCCGGTATGTATCTCCGAGCAGGCTCCCGGCGGCTCCAAGGAACCGGCAGCAGTGCTCATGGCAGCGGCTGATTCTTGCCGAAAGGGTCATGAGCTCCAGCCGGTTCTCATAGAGCCTGTGTTCGTCCCAGCAGGAGGAAAGATCGACAATCTGCTCGAATGCTCCAGGATATTTAGGCTCGATTACATGGGTAAGCGTGCGTTCCCGCTAAAATCCTCTGCCTGCTCTCACACTGAAAGCCTGTCTCATGGTGAGCTGGCCAGAGCACCTGCTGCGGACGGGCGGCATCCAAAATCGCACCGTTCTAAAAATTCCAATGGATTTCAACCCGCTGCTCTCCGGTTACAGGGTCCCGTTCCCCAACCCCAACCCACTCGATCAATGTCCAAACGAATGGCCGGAGCGGAAATGCGTCTGGTGTGGGCCGGGATAGGCAGCATTCGGACGGCGCAAGTGCAGCGATCTTTCGGATCAGCTGCTCCCGCTCGGCAAGACAGGAACGGTTCAGCAGGCCGAACTGCTCGCGGTCTATAATACCGTCTGCGCGGTCAAAATAAAGGGTATGCAGCGCACGTTCACAACGAGTGAGGGCGGCGTACAGCCGGGGCAGCCCGGACGCAGGAAGCGGTCCTGGCGCGCTTTGGCAGAGGTCCGCTATCTCCGCTGCTGAAAGATACTGGGTGAGCCGGGCGTGAATCCGTCCCGCGATCTCCTGTTCCAGCAGGTCAAGACGGACCGAATGCCGGGAACAGGCGGTTTTCTCCTGTATGTGGCGTTTGCAGTGGAGGTAGTCCCGTCTGGAGCTGCCGGAGCCGGCGGACGACTTGACCAGCGGCCCTCCGCAGTCGAGACAGCGCACCCTGCCCGCCAGTGGATGCGGTTCCCCTCTTCCCGTCGAACGGGTGCGGGCCTCCAGCAGATCCTGCACCGCCTGGAACGTTTCCTTCGAGACGATCGGCTGGTGTGTGCCCGGACAAACAATCCATTGTCCGGCTGGGACCGGAACCAGCCGGTCGGACTTATAGCTTGGCTTGCGTCGGGTCCCCTGCACCAGATCACCCGCATAAACCGCGCTTTTCAGAATCCTGCCAACCGCAGTTGCACTCCACATCGTTTCGGAGCTGTCCTGCCCGGGATGCTCCTGCGCCAGACGGTAACGGGAGGGGCAGAGGACCCCAGCGGCATTCAGCTTCTGGGCGATCCGCTGCTTTCCGTCCCCCGACAGGAACAGCCGGAAGATTTCCTGCACCGTTCGGGCGGCCACCGGGTCAACCAGCAGGCGGTTGTGGTCGCTTGGGTCCTTGCGGTAGCCGTAGGGGGCGAAACTGCCGATATACTGCCCGCTGCGCCGTTTGAGGTCGAGCACCGCCCGGACATTTTCCGACAGGTCCTCAAGATACCACTCGTTCACCAGCCCGCTGATCTGACGGGCTTTTTTGTTGCCCTTGCGGGCGGTGTCCTCGTTGTCCACCACCGCGACAAACCGTATCCCCCAGAGCGGGAACAGCCCATGTATATACCGCTCGACCAGCTCGAGATCGCGCGCAAATCTGGACTGGGTTTTGCAGAGCAGGATTTCAAACCGCCCCGCCTCCGCCGCATGGAGCATTGCGTTGAAACCCGGGCGGCGGCGGTCGGCGCCCGAATAATCCTCGTCCGAAAAAACCGCGCAGACCTGCCATCCCTGCTGCGCGGCATAATCAAGAAGCAGGGCTTTCTGGTTCTGGATGCTTTCGGATTCCTGCTGCTTTTCAGCGTCCTCTTTGCTTAAACGGCAGTAGAGCGCGGCGCGCGGCTGGAGCATCTCACATCCTCCTTTGGCGGAACAGGGGTGCGTAACTGGTTGAGCAGCCTGTTCAATGCCTGTTTTCGTTCGGATTCCCGGGTGTTTGCAAACACCTCCTGCACCTGAAACACAGTTTTTTTCATCGAAAAATCCCTCCGCAACAGGGTATGGAGGGATGCCTGTACAATATGAACCCCCCGTCCGAAAAAATACGGGCAGGGGGTATGCGTTGCCATTCAGCGCATCAGGCGGGCGGTCTTTTGCCTGCCGCCGCCTGTTTTTAAGTGTTTTGGCTCTTTTGATCGTGGGATGCCGGATGGCAGCAGCCGCTGCATCCCGCACAACCGCCCGCGCAGCCTCCGCTCTTAAATTTCTTCCAGACGTGGCGTCCGGCAAGAACGGCAGCCAGTGCGATCACCCCACCGATGATCCAGTCGATCACCTTTCTCAACCTCCTTGGACTCTTTTTCAGCCTTCTACTGATTTTCAACCGCCAGACGGTTGTGGCCCCGCGCATGGGATCCTTCTGCGGCCCCTCTGCGGAAAAGCAGCCAGAGGTAGCCTGCGAGGATTGCCAGCGCAGCGCCCGAGCCGATGCCAAAGCCGTTTCCGGTAAAGACCAGCCCGAACTGGTAGAGCATAAACGCCATCGTATAGGCAAAGACGGTCTGATACCCGATCGCGAACCAGGTCCAGCGGGCATTGTTCATCTCCCGTTTGATCGCGCCGATCGCGGCAAAACAGGGGGCGCAGAGCAGGTTAAACACCAGGAACGAATAGGCGGAAAGGGCGGTAAAATGCTGTGCAATCGCGCCCAGCTCACCGAAAGCCCCCTCTTCAACCAGCTCGATCGCTTCTCCCGAAACCGCATAGATGGTGCCGAGCGCTCCAACAACCTCCTCCTTGGCAACCAGGCCAAGGACTGTTGCAACCGATGCCTGCCAGCTGCCAAAGCCGAGCGGCGCAAAGAATACCGAAAACACCGACCCGATCGACGCGAGGATGGAACTGTCGATCTCCTCAACCAGCCCGAACCCATCGGCAAATCCGAAACTGGAGGTGAACCAGACGAAAATGCTCGCAAGAAGGATCACGGTTCCCGCCTTTTTTATGAACGACCAGCCGCGCTCCCAGGTGCCGCGCAGGATATTGACAGCGGTTGGCATATGGTACTGCGGAAGCTCCATGACAAACGGGGCAGGGTCCCCGGCGAACATCCGGGTCTTTTTCAGGATGATGCCCGAAAGCACAATCGCGGCAACGCCGATGAAATAAGCGGAAGGGGCGACCCACCATGCACCGCCAAACAGCGCGCCCGCGATCAGTGCGACAATCGGCATCTTTGCACCGCAGGGGACAAAGGTAGTGGTCATGATGGTCATTTTCCGGTCGCGGTCCTGCTCGATCGTGCGCGACGCCATGATGCCCGGCACGCCGCAGCCCGCGCCGATCAGCATCGGGATGAACGATTTACCCGAGAGGCCGAACCGGCGGAAGATTCGGTCCATGATAAATGCGATACGCGCCATATAGCCGCAGTCCTCCAGTGCGCAGAGCATCAGGAACAGGACCAGCATCTGCGGGACGAATCCCAGCACCGCACCAACTCCGCCGATGATCCCATCCACCACCAGGCCGGTCAGGACCTCATTCGCCCCCGCGCTGACCAGAGCGGCTTCCACAGACGGGGACACCCACTCCCCAAAGATGGTGTCGTTGGTGAAATCGGTGAGGATGCCGCCAATGGTCGTGATCGAGAGGTAGTAGACCAGAAACATCACCGCTGCGAAGATCGGAAGTGCGAGAACCCGGTTGGTCACAATCCGGTCGATCCTGTCCGAGGTGGTCATGCCGGTGCGGTTCTTTTTGACACAGGCGTTGACCAGCCCGCCGATGTAGGTATACCGCTCGTTGGTGATGATGCTTTCCCCGTCATCATCCAATGCCTGCTCACATCCGCTGATAGCTGCTTCCAGGCGGTCCTGTACATCGGTATTGAACCGGAAGCCTTCCAGAACCTTGCTGTCCCGTTCAAACAGCTTGACCGCATACCACCGGGCAGCCTCCGCGGGGACTGCCCCCGCTATGATCCCGGTGATCTCAGAGAGGGCCTGTTCGACCTGCTTCCCAAAGGTGTGCTGTGGACTGGTTCCGCCGTTTGCCTGCGCAATCTGTACCGCACGTTCTGCCGCCTGCAGGGAGCCTTCCCCCTTGATCGCCGAGGTCTCGACCACCTCGCAGCCCAGCATCTCCGAGAGCTTTTGGGTGTCGATCCGGTCGCCGTTTTTGCGCACAATATCCATCATGTTCAGCGCGATCACCACCGGAATCCCCATTTCGGTGAGCTGGGTGGTCAGGTAAAGGTTGCGCTCAATGTTCGATCCATCCACCAGATTCAGGATCACATCCGGCTTTTCCTGGATAAGATAGTTCCGGGTCACAACCTCCTCCAGGGTATAGGGAGAGAGCGAGTAGATGCCCGGCAGGTCGGTGATGATCACATCCCTGTGCCCTTTGAGCCGCCCTTCCTTTTTTTCGACGGTGACTCCCGGCCAGTTTCCCACAAACTGGCTGGAGCCTGTCAGATCGTTGAACATGGTTGTTTTGCCGCAGTTGGGATTGCCTGCAAGCGCGATTTTGATTGACATTTGTAAGTACCTCCTCTGCGGGGGCTGCCCGCTGGCCATTTCCGGCCTTTGAAGTCGGGAAATCTGCGTATTTCAGGATAGATCCCGCATCCGGGGCCTGCCCCTAGAGCGCCGCGGATTCCACTATAATCGTTTCCGCATCCTTGCGGCGCAGCGAAAGCTCATACCCCCGGACGGTAACCTCAACCGGGTCCCCCAGCGGTGCAACCTTGCGGATATAAACCGGTGTGCCTTTGGTGATGCCCATATCCATAATCCGGCGCTTGAGTGCCCCTTCCCCATTCAGCCTGGTCACAGTGACCGTCTCACCGCATTGGGCCTGTCTGAGTGTTTTCATCTGTCTATCCCTCCTGAAAAAATGATTGGACCATAATCCGGTTTGCCATGCTTTTGCTCAAGGCGACGCGGGTATCCTTGACATTGACAATCAGGTTCCCGCCCAGCTCGGAAATGACCGTAACCAATCCGCCCTCCACAAAGCCAAGGCTTTCCAGAAAACGGCGGGTTTCGTCCTTTCCGTGAATCCCGCATACGGTATTGCTCGTTCCAGACTGTGCCATTGTTAACGGCATAATCGCTACCACCCCTTCGGATTGAAAGGCGGCCAAACCGCCTTCCAAGTTTGAAATTCAAAGGTTAGGCGTCGCTAACCAAATCAGCTGGCTATAGTTTACCGCTGCTAACTAAGTTTGTCAAGTGGGTTTGATAAAAATGCTGCCTGTGGGGAAAACTTTTTTGTATTCGACAGTAACATGCGTGATAACCGGATAATTTTTATGAAATTTGGACAAATTTGCAACCTTTTACTGATGATTCCCATAAAAAATCGCAAAAAATGGTTGACAGTTCAGTTAGCCTATGCTAATATATTTTTAGTTAGCTATAACTAACCATTGGGGAGGCGACCTGTTTTGCAAACACCGCTTGACTATCTTCTGGCTTACCATTGTGCCCCAGCGCTGGCAGGAATCAAATCTGCAAGCCTGGTTTCCTGCGATCAAACCAGATACCCGAACCTTCCGGCACAGATCGAGCGCTATAACCGCGTCCTCAACCCGCGCGGGCTCCGGTTCCGCATCCTCTGCGCATGTGGGGGCAGCAGGCTCCTGCTTGTCTACCGGGAAGCGTGTCTGGAGCGGGCGCTCTCCGCCCCCCGGGCACAAGCAATGCTTCAGGCGGCGGGATACCCTGTGGGGATGCCTGCGGAACTGCTGCTTGATACCCTCGCCGCACGCCTGCGGGAGCGGGACGGATTCCCACATGAGATCGGGCTGTTTCTGGGGTATCCGGCCGAGGATGTCTACGGCTTCCTCAAATACGGCGGGAAAAACTGTAAATACACCGGCTGTTGGAAGGTCTACTCGGACGTCGACCGCGCGCTTGCACTGTTTGACCGGTACCGGCGCTGCCGCAGCGCCCTTTGCCGAAGGGTATCCAACGGGGACTCCATCATCCAGATGTTCTGCCCGTCTTAGAGCCGTTCCCACCTCGAATGCCTTACTCGATGGTTCCCCCTCCCAGAAGATGCGGAAGAAACTGTTTATTCTGCAAGAACGCAGCAAACCGCACCGCTTCTGCCCTGCGCGGAGCAGGAAGTGTGGGTTTACATGGCGCTTACGTGGGGTGACGTACCATCTGCAATCGAAGTTTTGATTTCGGGCAGGATAACGCCGTCGAGGGAATCCACGTCTGAGGAGCAATGGATCAGCTCGATCTGCCCGCACCGGCCGGCAGTATGCTCGGCGACCTTGCGCATCAGCGAGGATTTCCCGGTGCCCGGGCCGCCTTTCAGCACAAATTCCCGCCATCCCTCAGCCGGGTTGGCGAGCTGGTCAAACCGGGAAACAAATCCCTGCGGCGTATTTGCTCCCAGAAAAAAATGCAAGGGTTTTCTGTTGTTCTCCATATCAAGAATCCTCCCGTTTTTGCTTGTTACCTTATCGTATTCCTTCCGGTCGCTTTTGGTGAAACATCCGCTTGAAAGAGGTTTTTGTGTTGAGGAAGGGCCGTGTTTGTGATATAGTTAAGATGGATACGATATCAGTGCCATCTTAGGATAAATGGGGGGGATCGGAATGGCACCCGTTGCAGGGCTTCTTTTTTTGCTCCTGCTGTTCCTGGCAGGAATTGCTTTGATCGGGGCGGGGACGTTCGTGCTGCTGGCTGGCAGGCTGCGGGCGTCCGCAGCCAACCAGCGTATAAAAAAACCGGTTGCAGTCCTGGCTGGGGGTGTGATCGCGCTGGGGGCTGTGGTCTGCCTTATACCGGCCTTTGTGCTCGGAATGATCCGTACTGTCAATCAGGATGGTTACATCGAAACACATCAATCCGCCTATCGTTACAATTTCGGAGCCGGGCAGAGCCATGTGACCTATATCGAATACGACGGGGTGCGGTACTACGACCTCGAACTGGAACTCCGGAAAGCGACCGGGGACGATTACCGGACCGACTGCTCCCTGCTGGAGCTGGGGGAGCCGGTCGCCAACCTGCGGGACGGTGCAACCAAAGACTGGGTTCTCTACCGTCTCGTTATAGATGTTCTGTTTGGCCGGGGCGGGAGCAGCAAGGAACTGCTCTACCCGGTGAAAAATGAGGGGGCGGAGGATTTTTACTGTGTCCGGGGGCTGTATTGCGCGGAATCCCGGCTGGAACAGGTGATTGTGCAGTTTCAGGAAGACCCGGCGTCCGAGCGATTTCCGCAGAATGTGTGCCGGAAACAGAAATCTCCCTCTTGACAGCAATTTTTTATTCTGCTATCTTCCAGTGCAAGGGATTGACGTCGATTCCCAAAATTCTATTTGGGAGCGTGTGAAGATGATACATTCCAACTGGCAGGGCAGTCATTATGAAGCAGGATTTCAGTATGGGGCGCAGGCCCGGCAGGCGGGGGTCTGCCTGCTCACAAAACTGCCGCCCAATCAGGCGGAGCGGCTGGATTTTTCCCGCGCCTGCCTGCCCCTCTATGAACGGCATTTTCCGCAGGTGCTTTCGGAAATACGGGGGATTGCCGCCGGACAGAAGGTCCCGTTCGATCGGATGGCGGCGTTCCTCCTCTCGATGTACGCATTTACCCCGGATGCCCATTGTTCCTGCTTCGCCTTTTCCCAGAATGGGAGCACCATTTTGGGGCGCAACAGCGACTTTTTCACCTGGATCGAGCCGGTCTGCGACAGCGCTTATTATGCGCTGGACGGGGCTTATCCTTTTATCGGGAACACGACCGCCTGGAGCGAGCTGGAGGATGGTCTGAACGCCTGCGGCCTGGCGGCGGGGCTGACCTATGTCTATTCGGACAGACGCAGGCCGGGCCTGAATGCCGGGATGTTGGTGAGATGCCTGCTTGAAACCTGCGGCTCCACCGACCAGGCAATCGCCGCACTTGAAAGGCTGCCGATCGCCTCTGCGCAGACGATCACCCTTGCCGATGCCAGCGGGAGAATCGCAGTTGTGGAATGTGACTGCGACCGGCTGGAGGTGCGCCGCCCAGGCCCGGCAGAGGGCGCTGTCTTTGCAGCCAACGGATTCGTCTCCCCTCGGATGCGTCATGGCCGGCCGCCCGCACCGAACAGCCAGGAGGACCTGTTCAGCCTCGACCGTTACCAGACGCTCGAACAGGCATTTTCCAGGCGTCCGGAGAATCCTCTGGCATTTGCGTTCGATCTGCTGTCGGGCGGACAGGGATTCCTCTGCCAGTACGACCGGGAAAATGGCGCGGATACCGTCTGGTCTGCGGTTTATGACCTGACCGGCCGCAGGTGCTGGTTGGCGGAGGGGAACCCCTCCCGCACCCCCTACCGGGAGGACCAGCGTCTGCATCCCATGTGGTGAGCCGTCCGTTTGATAAACAAGGCATACGCAGCTTTCGCCGCGTATGCCTTTTCTGGCCTCTTCAGGCAGCTTCAGAAGCCAGTTCTAAATACCGGTTTTTGTACCTGAAGAACATGAACGCAGACAGGATAAATGCCATCAATTCCGCCACCGGGGTCGCCAGCCAGATTCCGGTTACACCGAAAACCACCGGGAGCAGGAGCATAGCAATCAGCATGAACACAAACGATCTGGAAAACGCAAGGACCGCCGAAACCACCCCATTGGACAGCGCTGTGAACGCCCCGCTGGCAAAGATGTTGAATCCAATGAAAAACAGAGCCAGTGTACAGAGCCGGTTCCCGGTGACCGCGAGACCGTAAACCGGGTTGTCTGGCCGGGCGAAAACCGAAACCAGCGGTTTGGTGAGCGCCAGAGAGGAAACCACCGTCACAGCCGAAATGACCGCAATCACCTCGAAACTGATCCTGAGCAGTTTTTTCAGCTTTTCATCATTTTTCTCCCCGTAATAAAAGCTGATGAGCGGGGCGACCCCGTAGGAGTAACCCGTATACAGCGAACTTGCGAACATCAGGACATACATGATAATGGTGACAGCCGCGACCCCGTCTTCCCCCACATAGTTCAGCATGGTCCAGTTGAACATCAGGGTGACGATCCCGGTTACAAGCGCAGTCGCCATTTCAGAGCATCCATTCGAAGCGGCACCCGCCAGAACCCTCCACCGGAAAACCGGTTTCTGAAAATGCAGGAGGCTCTTTTTCTGTGCAAACACAAACAGCCCGACTACCGCAGTCACCGAATAGCCCAGCCCGGTTGCGATCGCTGCACCACCGATCCCCATCTCGAAAACCGCAAGGAAAAGATAGTCCAATACCATGTTCAGCACGCCGCCGGTCACCGAGCAGACCAGGGAAAGCGTCGCCTTTTCGCTTGCAATCATGTAGAGGGTGAATTGATTCATCAACAGGATGGGGACGATAAACAGCAGATATCGGTTCAGGTATTCCACACAGTAGCCCTTGATCGCCGCAGACAGGTTGACGCCGGCAAAAAGAGGCCCTACCGACAGGGAGCCGAGCAGGTACATGGCCGCCCCCACCACAACGTTCACCAGGATCAGGAAGGTAAAGTCCTCCCTCGCCTCCTGTGCCTGCCGTTCGCCCATCTTCTTCATAATTACCGCGCTGCCCCCTGTGGCGAGCATGGTCGAAATAGCGGTCACAAACTGTATCACCGGTGCGGTGAGGTTGATGGCCGACAGCGCGTCCGTACCGATCAGGTTGGATACGAACAGCCCGTCAACCATCGTATAAAAGGACATAAATACCGTCATCGAGATGGTTGGAACCGCAAACCGCAGGATGTTTCCCAGTGTGACAGGCCGATGGTATCCGTTTTGATTTTTCATGGATGTTTCCCCTTTCAGCTTGATTTCCCCCGTGATATGTCTTATCATAAACGATACAGTAACTGTACGGTCAAGGGGGAAATTGAAAAATGAATGAAAAAAGCAGATTGCTTACCATCGGCCAGTTTGCGGCCCTGCATGGGATCAACAAAAAAACCCTGATGTGGTATGATGAGATCGGCCTGTTCCGGCCTGCGGCGGTCAACCCGGAAAATGGGTACCGCTATTATAACTACCATCAAAGCTCCCTGTTGGAAACCATCCTGCTGCTGCGCGAACTGGACCTTCCCATCAGCGAGATCCAGTCGTTCATGAAGGAGCGTTCTGCTGCCAATCTGGAGCGCCTTTTGGGAGAACGGCTCGCGGAGCTGGACCGCCGCATCACCCATCTGAAAGCGGTCCGGAAAACCCTGTCCAACCACCGGGAAAATATGCGGACACTGCTGCACATCGACCTGTCGGAAATCTGCGTTGTCGAAAAAGAGGAACGCTGCCTGGCCACCGTCGACATCAATCCGGAGATCACCTTCGAAAAAGAGGTGGAACTGATTACGGCTGAAACCAGAAAATATCAGCTCCGCCGCCTGCACGACGCTTCCTACGGGACGATGATCCCGGTCGCCAGCCTGCACAACGGCAATTTCGAGGATTACTCCAAACTGTTTATCGAGATTCCGTTCCCCATCCAAAAAGCCGGCCTGCACATCCAGCCCGCCGGACCGTATTTGAGAGCGTTTTTCAAGGGGGACTGGTCACATCTGCCCGCCCGATATCTGGAAATTCTGGCATATGCGGAGAAGCGGGGGCTGTCGTTAACCGGTTATTCCTACGAAATGGGGATCAACGAAACCGTGACCGACCGGATCGAGGACTATATTGTGCAGATCGAGATACCGGTCGGCCAGCCGCAGGCTGCAAATATGCCCCTGGAGCGCAGACAAACGTTGTAACGGCTGCTCCCTGTGAGGCATCCGGGGCGGAGGCCCCGCAGGAAACGTCCCCATCAAAACGACGAAGCCAGCCCGTGAGGACCGGCTTCCAATTTTGAGGAAATGTTAATGTTAACCAATCGCCTGAAAATACTGGCGCACCAGATTGACGTAGGATTCCGAAAGCTCGAATGATGCTCCGTCCCCCAGCCAGGTCCCGGAAACCGGCAGGCTCCCCGCAACCTGCGCGTCCAGCTGGGAAAGGAAGTTGGCAGCGCGGCGGCGCGGCTCGTAATCGGCATAGGAAATGTCGGTATCCACAAGGTTGACCGTCAGCTTGAACAGGCTGGACGACCGCTCTTCCCCTGCCGCATCAAGATTCTGGTTGATCCATGCGGCAAGCATCCTGCCGAGCAGGCCGCATCGGGCCTCCTGATCCCGCCGGAAGGCAGGGTAAGCAAACAGATCGAACATATCCCGGGCATCCAGACGCCGGCTGCCTGCCGCAAGGTTGATTGAGTAACCGTCCCGCCGGTAGGAGATATCCTCGGGCAGCTCAAATTCGACCGATCCGGTCTTTTCAACAATCCGCTGGAACGCATCCCCGTCGACCCGCGCATACCGGTCGACCATCACTCCCAGCCGCTCAGAGAGCGCGGCCTTGACCGCTCTGCTGCCTCCGGTTTCAAATGCCTGCACAAGGGTCAGGTTTTTTCCGTCCAGAGGAACCAGTGTCTGCGGCGGGAGCATGGTAAGCGGTACCTGCCCATACTGCGGATTAAACCGTACCAGCACAAAATCAACCGGTTCACTGCCCCGCATCCCGATCACCACGGCAGTGAGCGAATCCGAATCATTGGGGCGGTAGGAGAGCTGCTGGCCATCCGCGGAATCCTTCTGGAGCGTGTTTGGCATCGACGGTTGGACCGCCATCACCGTCCCCACCATAATCAGCGCGAGCAGCAGCAGCGTCAGCGCGAATGCCAGCAGAAAACTGCGCCAGCGCTCTCTTGGATTGTATTCCATCTGATCCCCTCCGGCCATATCATACAGTCAAAACACTTCAAAGCAACCACCTGCCCTGAAGCCGTGGACAAAAGCCACCAGCACACAAAGCACGCTGGATGATCCTTCCATCTGAAGCAAGACATGCTTTTCTCAAGCGCCGCCTGCGGCGAGGCCACCGCAAGCCCACCCTAATTCCCTTCAAGTGGCTTCTACTCCTATATTGCTGGTTCTATCTTTGACCGGACAACGGATGGTTTATACAGGAAACTGAAAAAATACGCGTATGCTCCCGAAAGCGTTAGAAACCGGCGCCATCTCCGCCCTCCCCGCATGAAAAACCGCCCTCTCCCCAGCGGGCACGCGGCTTCCTTTCCCCAAAAACAAAAAACTGAGGCGCCCTAAGGCGCCTCAGCGTGTGAAAGCATCACTTTCTGTTGTTATTTCTTTCCCTGCAGAGCCAAGCTCATGTCATTGTAAGCAGACTCGTCCAGCGTTCCCATGTGTTTATCTACAACAAGGGCATTGGTGAGGGAACCGGTTACGTTGAGCATGGTTCTGGGCATGTCGATGATGGGGTCGATCGCCAGGATGGGGCTTACCATCGCGAACTGCGCGCCCATGCCGACACCGGACAGACCAACGGATGCTGCCATGGTTGCGGTTCCGGGGATACCCGCGATACCAAGCGAACCAATGGTAACAACGAAGATGGTCATTACGATCATGGTGATGTCAATCGGAGTTCCGGTCACGTTGCAAACATAGATGATCAACAGGGAGGGGAAGATACCCGCGCAGCCCTGCATACCAGCAGTGGTGCCGAAACCGGCTACGAAGCTCGCAGTACCCTGGTTGACGCCCAGCTTTTTGGTCAGCGTCTCGATGGTCATGGGGAGACAGCCAACGCTCGAGCGCGAAGTAAACGCCATCAGCATCGTCGCATAGGATTTCTTCATATAGGTCACCGGGTTCAGGCCGTGGACCATCAGGAGGACAAGCTGGATGATGAACTGGATGACTGCCGCCAGATAAAGCGCGACGATGAACTTACCCACCTCAAGGATGGAGGACAGGCCTCTCTGTGCGATGGTGTTCGCCAGCAGAGCCATTACCGCCCAAGGCATATAATCGAGGATCAGCAGAGCCATATTGATCATGGCTTTATGGGATGCGTTGATTGCGTCATACAGCGGCTTTGCAGCCTCTTCGCTCTCGTAGTTGATCCACCAAACTGCCAGGCCGAAGAACGCAGAGAAGATAACCAGACCGATGATGTTGCTGTTTACCATTGCCTCTACAATGTTGCCAGGGACCAGGTTTCTGATGGTGGTTGCCACCGGGGTGATCTCTTTTGCAGTCGCAGCGCCTTCCGCAACCACGGTGCCGCCTTTGCCAACACCGAAAAGCAGACCGATCACGATTCCGGTAACCGCAGAGATCGCGACCATCCCCATGGTGACGATGATGGTCTTTTTCACCAGCAGGCCCATGGTCTTGCCCTGCTCCATGTTGATGATAACCTGCATGATGGAGACCATGACCAGCGGTACAACGATCATCTTAATGAGATTGATATAACCGTTGCCCACCATTGCATACCATGTGGTGGTCTCGGAGACGAATGCAACCTCCATCGGGGCATCCGGGAAACCGGCCACGAACTGAATCGCCAGGCCCAGTACAAGTCCGAGACCGGTGCCGATCATGACGACAACCGCGAAATCCATGTGCTTCTTATGGTACAAAATGTGGATCAGGAAGAACAGGGCAACCAGAATCGCCAGAAAGACAATCGTCTTTATATCGCTGATCTTTAGGAAACTTTGAAAAAATACGCCTTCCATACCTCAAACTCCTTCTTCTTTCTTTTCGATTTCGATATGTGGCTTCTAATCCAAGCACCTGAAAAGAATCTTCCGGATCCTTTTCGGGCCTGCGGCGGTCCCGCCGCAGGAGGATGCTTTAAGCAGCCTTGCTTTCGATTGACAGGGGCATCCAGCACACTTTGCGTGCTGGCGGGCAAAAGCGCCCACCGCGGAAAACAAGTGCTTGTTTTTCGTGGTTTTGACGGGATTACAGGAAATTGTACGCTGTCAATATCTTGTCGCGCCCGGTCATCTTATCGGTGAAATATTCATAATAGCTGATGCCCAAAAACGATCCCGAGATATTGAAAAGGTTCTCAAATCCGCGGCCTTTCAGCGCCATGATCGCATTATAGCTTCTCTGGCTGGTCCGGCAGTGCAGATACACAGGGCGGTCTTTGGGGATTTCCGAAACCCGCTGCCGCAGCTCGCCCAGAGGGATATTGACCGCGCCAATCAGATGGCCCGCCTCAAATTCCCCGGGTGTCCGCACATCAATGATGCAGGCATGGTTTTCCACCAGATCGCGGACCTCGCTCACATGGACCTGCCGGAAAACGCCATGGAGGACGTTCAGCCCTACCAGTGCAGCCAGGTTGACCACATCCCTCGCTGTACCGAATACAGGCGAATAGCAGAGCTCCAGCTCTTTCAGGTCTTCCAGTGTACCGTTCATGGCAATCAGCGTTGCGATAACGTCGATCCGCTTATCCACATTCCCTTTTCCGACCGCCTGTGCACCGAGAATCCTTCCGGTAGGCAGTTCGAACACGAGCTTGAAATGAACAGGGGAGCTGCCGGGCATGAGCCCTACCTTATCCATGGCCATAGTATAGACCGAGTCGCAGGGAATCTGGTTGGCCTTTGCGGTTTTCTCATTCAGCCCTGTAGCGGCTGCGTTGAGATTGAACACCCTGACCGCACAGGAGCCGATCACACCTTTGTTAGCCCCGCGCATCCCATAGATGGCGTCGGCCGCTGTCCTCGCCTGACGCAGGGCAGGCCCCGCAAGCGGCAGTTTCGCTGACTTGTGGGTCAGGCGCTGGTACACCTCGATGGCATCCCCTACTGCGTAGATATGCGGATCGCTGGTGCGGAAATCCGGCGTGACCTTGATGGCGCCTGTTTCCCCCAGTTCCAGTCCCGCCGCTTTTGCAAGGGCGGTCTCGGGTACAACACCGATGGCGAGTACCACCGCCTGCGCGGACAGCTCTCTGCCGGAGCTGAGGAGCACCTTATCCTCTGTAATCGACTTTACGCCGTCCCCGACAAACAGTTCCACGCCCTGGTCGCAAAGCTCTTTCTGGAGGATCTGGCTCATGTCATAGTCAAAGGGCGCCATGACCTGGTTGGCAGCTTCCACCACAGAGACCCGTTTTCCGGCCTCCTTCAGGTTTTCCGCGACCTCAAGCCCGATGAAGCCTCCGCCAACCACTACTACATCCTGGATGTTCTCCCGGTTGACATACTGGTCCAGCTTTACAATATCGTTTACATTGCGCACCGTGAATACATGCGGAAGGGAGACCCCCTCAATCGCTTTGGGGCGGATAGGGCTGGAGCCGGGTGAGAGCACCAGTTCATCATAAGCCTCCTCGTATTCCTGACCAGTGGCACTGTCCTTTACCTGAATCGTTTTGCGGGCTCGGTCAATGCCGCACACCTCATGGTTGACCCGTACATCAATATCATAGGAGGCTTTAAAGCTCTCCGGGGTCATCATCACGAGGGAATCGCTGTTTTCAACGGTCCGGCTCAGATAATATGGAAGAGAGCAGTTGGAAAAAGATACATGCTCCCCTCGCTCGAAAATGCTGATAGAGGCATCCGCGTCCAAACGTCTGATCCGGGCCGCTGCGGAAGCTCCGCCGGCAACGCCTCCTACCACAAGCACTCGTTTTCCCATATATTCACTTCCTTTACAACTACAGCTGAATCGCAGGGGCCTGTTTACTGCCGCTCTTTGATGTTGGTGATAATGCGCTCCACTGCTGTGCGGATATTCTTGGTATCCGTAGCCAGATTGATCCGGATAAATCCGTGACCGGTGAAGCTGAACCACTCTCCTACATCGCAGGCAAGGCGGCATTTTTTCTGGATGAACTCCTCGACCTCTTTGCCGGGGATGTAGCCGCGCAGGTCGATCCACGAGAGGTAGGTTCCCTCAAGAGGGGTCACCACGATCTTCGGGAGCTCTTTCGCAAACTCCTGTTTCATATAGTCGTAGTTATGGCGGATCAGGGCTTTCACATTGTCAAACCACTCCTCGCCGCCACGGTATGCGGCTTCCACTGCGGTGAGACCCATGAGATTTGCCTCTGCCGAGCCTATGCTCTTTATGTAAGCGTCGTACTTCTCCATCAGCTTCTCATCGTAAATGATGACATGAGAATGGATCAGGCCAGCCAGGTTAAAGGTCTTGGATGCAGCATTGAGGATGATCAGGATGTCCTTATACTTGCCGCCCTTCACCAGCGCGGTGGAGACGAACGGGTTGGTATCATAAGCGAAATCCTGATGGATCTCATCGGCCAATACCAGCACATTGTGCCGCTTGCAGATATCCAGCACGCCGTCCAGCTCTTCCTCGGTCCATACGCGGCATACCGGGTTATGGGGCGAGCAGAGGATGAACATTTCCACCTGGTTCTCGGTGACCGCTTTTTCGAATTTTTCCAGATCCAGGACATAGTGACCGTCCTGGTTGTCCAGTTCACATGTGACGAGGTTTCTGCCAGTATTCAGGATCGCGTCATAGAACGGATAGTATACGGGCGGGCAGATAACGACCGAAGCTTTTTCCTGGGTGTAGGCCCTTACCGCTGTGTACAGGGAGCCTACCACGCCGGTGGCGAACCGAACGTTATTTTTGGCCAGCTCAATCCCATGGCGCTTTTTCTGCCATGCAAAAAACGCCTCATAATAATGGTCCTCTACCCTGCCGTAGCCAAAAACGCCATGCTCTACGCGTTTTGCAAGGGCCTCGCGCACCGACGGAGGGGACTGAATCTCCATATCTGCAACCCACAATGCAAGCAGGTCAGCATCCCCGAAGATATCCTGAAGCGAATCCCATTTCAGGGTACCGGTTCCTCTCCGTTCCACGCAGTTTTCCTTACAGAACTTCTCGAAATCCATTTTGAGTAACCCCTTTCATTTGTATTTACCAGAACCTCTGGTATAGTTTATCTCGTAAACAATATTGTAGCACGCGTTACGTTTCTTGTCAATGAAATTTGTAATTTCCGTAATAATGTATTCTCATTTTCTTAATAATTAGGTGATTTTCACAAGAATAAATATTTCTTTTTGGTGAAATTGTTTTGCGATTTAACTATTCCCAAATATGAAACGGGCTTCCCCGCTCATCTTGCAATGGAAAATCAGATATGATATGATGGAACCATACAAAAGCTCAGGGAGGAAATGCCTATATGGGCCAGTTTTCAGATATAGACCAAGTTTACCAAAAAGAGACCCGCAAAGCGAATATGCTGTATGAATTTGTCATTCTGTATCACAATTACATCTATGCCCAGCATACCTACGAGGCTGAAAACTGCAATATGATGGAGATACACACCCTTACCTATATTGACGACAGCCCGGGTATCACGGTGACCCAGCTATCCAAAATCTGGCACAAAAGCAAAAGCGCCATCTCCCAGACGGTGAAAAAGCTGATGGAAGCTGGATATGTGGAAAAGCGCTATACAGAGTATGACAAGAAAACCGCCTGCCTGTATGTGACCGAAAAGGGAAAGCGGCTTTCCAGCATCCATAAGGCCTACGATGTTGCAGACATCACCCAGACAACCGCACTTCTGGTGGAACAGTGCAGCGAGGCGGATCTGGAGGCTTTTTACCGGATCATCGAGCAATACATCAAACTTCTGAAAGCTGAGTGATGGCGCGGTATCCTGTGCCGGCACAGGGCATGGGAATGTAGCCAGTGGGAAAAAGCGTACCCAACGTTTGGAGGGGTGCGCTTTTTTATGTGGGTTAAGGCTTACACAACGCTTTTCAGGGGCGTTTAAACTGCCTTGAGCCCGGAAAGCATGAACTGCCCGAGGCGAACTGTTATGTGCGGAAAAACCGCAAGAATGATGAAAAACGGATTTGACTGTTTTGGTACAATCAGTGGGAAAGGAGGGAACCCATGGGCAACCATCAGGTTGAGAACATCGCAGCGGCCATTTCCTATATTGAAGCGCATCTCTATGAAAAACTGGATTTAGATACGGTTGCAAATGCGGTTTGCTATTCCAAGTACCATCTGCACCGGATGTTTACAGGCACAGTTGGGATAACACCTCACGACTACATCCAGCGCAGACAACTAACCGAGGCGGCAAAACTGCTGGTATTTTCGAAAAAGCCAATCATCGAAATTGCACTGGCTGCTGGCTACGAAAGCCAACAGGCGTTTACTTCCATCTTCAAAGCCATGTATAAACAGACGCCGTTGGAGTATAGGCAAAACGGGGCCTTTTACCCTCTTCAGCTGGAATTTCTATTAAACAAAAATCCATCTGTACCCGGTGGGATGCCGCAAAAAATCTCTTATGCTGCACCGGCGGACATTCCCGCCTGGATGAACTTTGTCCCGCTTGTGATTGGCGGTTTTCCCCATCTTGATGCAGCCTCCCATCTGGAGCAGGCCAAACGGTATATTCAGCGGTCCCAGGCCCTTGTGATGCGGGACGGCCCTACCATCATTGGGGCCGCCGCATTTTCCTGCCAGGCCGGGAGTATCGATTTTCTGGCTGTGCATCCGCAATACCGGCATTACGGAGTGGCAAAATCGCTCCTCGACTTTATGGTCTGCCATCCGTTTGCAGGCCGTGAAATCAGCATCACAACCTTTCGAGAGGGGGATAAGGCCGACACCGGACAGCGCGAGGAATACAAGCGGCTTGGATTTGCCGAATCGGAGCTTCTCACTGAGTTTGGCTACCCCACCCAGCGGTTGATTCTGCCGCCAAAACAGGAGGAAAACAGCAATGGATGATAATATTTTAGACCAGGAATGGAGCGCAGGTTCACTCCTGCGCTTTGCGTTTCCCACCATCACCATGATGATTTTCATGGGACTGTATACCATCGTGGACACAATTTTTGTAGCGCAGTTTGTGAATACCGATGCGCTTTCCGCCATCAACATTGTGTGCCCTATCATCAATAGCACAGTTGGTCTGGGAACGATGATTGCAACAGGCGGAAATGCCATCATTTCCCGAAAAATGGGAGCTGGCAGACAGCGGGAAGCAAAGGAGGATTTTACCCTGTTGGTGATCACAGGGGCTGTGGCTGGATTTCTGATTCTTCTGGGTGGGATCATCTGGATCGACAAAATCATTTACGCGCTCGGAGCCAGCGGCCTGCTCTTTCCCTATTGCAAAGGCTACCTTATGACACTGCTTCTATTCATTCCGGCAAATGTACTGCAAACGCTCTTCTCAAACCTGTTTGCAACAGCCGGAAAACCGGGCCTCGGCTTCGGTCTGTCCGTTTTGGCAGGCACAGCGAACCTCATTTTGGATTACATTTTCATTGTCCCCTGCGGCCTGGGCATCCGGGGCGCCGCTTTGGGGACGGGCTTCGGCTATCTGATCCCCACAGCTGTCGGGCTGGTCTATTTTGCCCGGAGCAAAGGGCCCCTGTCTTTTACAAAGCCAAAATGGAAAGGGGCCGTAATCTGGGAGAGTTGCTTTAACGGCTCTTCCGAAATGGTAAGCCAGCTTGCAGCAGCCGTCACAACGTTTCTGTTCAACCGCACAATGATGCACCTGTTGGGGGAAGATGGTGTTGCTGCGATCACCATTATCATCTACTCCCAATTTCTGCTGAACACGCTGTATATCGGCTTTTCGATCGGGGTGGCGCCCATCATCGGGTTTCACTATGGAAATAAAAATGACGTGCAGCAGAAAAAGGTGTTCTCCATCAGTATGCGGTTTATCGCGGCGGCATCAGTGGTACTATTTTTAGGGTCTATATTTGGCGGCTCCCGTATCGTGCGCCTGTTTGCGGAGGAAACATCGGAAGTCTACCGCATTGCCGCAGACGGATTTGCTATTTTTTCATACAGCTTCCTGTTCTGCGGTTTGAACAGCTTTACATCTGCGATGTTCACAGCCCTGTCAAACGGAAAACTATCTGCTGTCCTTTCATTCCTGCGGACGTTTGGCCTGCTGACAGGCGGCATCCTGCTGCTGCCCCGCATTTGGGGAATAACGGGGGTATGGCTGGCTGTCCCCGTTGCAGAGGGGATCATGGCGGCTGTCTCTGCGATTTTCCTTGCCCATTATCGGAAACGGTATGCCTACTGAACCATTCATCCAGACAGTGCAGACACGCGGATATTTCCAGGAAAACAAGAACCGCCGAAAGCCTTCATTCCACAGGGCTTTCGACGGTTTTCTGGCGTCGCTAAGAGGATTCGAACCTCCGGCCTACCGCTTAGGAGTACGGCGTACCATTTCGTAAATTGTTCATATCATATCTTCCCGTGTTGTTTCTTCGCAAATTGTGCTGCCTGGAGGCAGGTCAATTTGCACAAATTCCCCTGAAATATGCTGCCTTACAACGGCTTTTCAAATGTCGTATTAGCAAGATATTAGCAGGAACCCCTTGTGACGGAGGGCTTTCAGGGGCCATTTCAAAATGATATTAGCACAGGGAGGTTAATCTTATGAGCACCAACGAAAAGGGGACGCCCCAAAGCAGAACATACACCGTGAATGACATCGCAGCCATTCTCGGTATCGGCCGCACTACGGCCTATAAGCTCGCCAACTCCGGAGCGTTCAAAACAATCCGCATCGGCAACATGATCCGCATCTCCAGAAAGTCCTTTGAGGATTGGCTGAAGATGGAGGAAATAATAAAAGAATAGACTTAGGCGGATTTTTTATAGCGCAAGGTAAAAAACAGGGCCCCATAACTGGGGCCCTGCTTTTTAAACTGCCAACTCGTCGTGTCCATAGAGTAGCTTATCCAGCTCGTAATCGCTCATTATCTGGGGGCAACTACGATATGAAAACCTGTGATCGGTGTGAAATTCGTCGACCATTCTAGGATAGCGGTGCCCCATTTCAAGCAAGTATGCTTTGTCAGGAGTCCCCTTTATTTCAAAGGCTCGAATCTCCTTTTTGGCGGGGGGCTTCCAAGTTTCTACCCCATTCTTGTCGACCTTGCGGTGGCACAGATCGCTTCTAATATCGAGATGCTCTTGCTGTCGATAGCGCAGGGCATATTTCTGGAGAAGTTCTCCCGGAGATGACAACATGCGCCTACCAACAAAGCATTTGGGAACAAGCAATGTTTGATAGCTTCCTGAACTAATTCTGGGGAATTCTCTTCTTTCCCAGCGGTGAGTCGTAGAATTCCACATACAAAAAATGGCAGGAATGTCACCCGCATTTGAGATGCCCCAATACTCGTACTGTTCGAGGGTATAGTCAATCAGAACCGCCCGGATAATGTTGGTTGTCAGGTCTGAAAGACGGTCATAACCAAAGTTTGGAGTCCACAAATGAAGATCACCAAGTTGAGTAATCAGTCCCTTGTCAAAGAGATGCTCTCTTATCATCTCCTCAACAATCGGCATTAGGATTTCGGGAGATGTACCCCGTCCTTGCGAACGGGAAGCAGAAAGACCTAGATGCGTTTCGTTAGGTTCCCGTCCAAAAGACAGCATGTCGTACAAACGCTTCGAGTTTCTCTCCGCCGCAACCTGGCAAAGTGTGGCGAAGAAATCATCTATGCAGTGAGATGCGGATGCTGAAATGGGATGGTTACTAAGCGCAATACGCTCAGGATCGACATATAGACTGGTATCCGTTTCAAGGCGGATGTCTACGAAGTCGATGTCCTTATGCCCAGTAATTGGAAGGCGGTGGAATGTAGAAAAATTCATCTTTATTCTCCTTAAAATCTAAAAATTTTTTGGCCATCTATGTTAGCCCCCTTCTTGATTTTTAAGGAGGAATCCTGTACAATAAATTGGCTGTTGCGATACAGGACACCTCCAAGCATAAGATGTGCGTCACCACATACTTATGCTTTTTGACCACCGGTGGTATCGCTTAAGGACCTCTCTGAATCTTAGGAAATTTCAGAGAGGTCCTTTTTTATTCCACCGGGACTACCTTCTGCATTGGAATCCCCCCCTCTGTAACTTAAGCGCTGTAGATGATGTTTCTGCGTTCGGCACTTGGCAGTCAATGGTTTGGACTGCTAGCCAACTATACTATAGCACTTGCCCCGCATATAGTCAACAGGTAAACTGCAACGAAATGAGGTTTTTTCTCATTATAATGTAAATATTTTGTTAACAGGCATAAAACTGCGTATTTTATAGAGGTATTTCCTCAAAGATAAGATTGCTTTGCTTGAAAGAAATCTGCCATAGGACTTTGTCCTATGGCCCTTTTTATACCCAAATTTATCTCTTACCCATTGCTCACGGTGTATTGCCATAATAGATACGCCTATTGTATGAAAGACTACCCCGAAAGGAGTCGAGAATCCCATGTTCCTTCTCCCACAATTGGCTGGATGTCCGCCGCCCATAGATTTTCCCTACCAGGGTTTCTGGACGGCATATAGGCCGCTTTTTCCCAAAAAACGAACACTTTTCCAGACCGCCGAAAGGAGGTGATTTGATGGCGGTATTTCGCATTGAGAAAACCCGCGACTACACGGTGATGTCCAACCACCACCTGCGCAACGCAGAGCTGTCGCTGAAATCCAAAGGTCTGCTCTCCATGATGCTGTCCTTGCCGGAGGACTGGAACTATACCACCAGGGGCCTTGCAAAAATCTGCAAGGAGGGCACAGACAGCATTGGATCAGCCCTGAAGGAGCTGGAACGGGCCGGGTACATAGTCCGCAATCGCCTGCGGGACAGCAAGGGCAAGATCGTGGATGTGGAGTATGTCATCTATGAGACGCCCCATCCCCCGGACACGGGCCAGCCGTGTGAGGACGAGCCGGATACGGCTTGTCCAGATACGGAAAACCCGGATATGGATAACCCATGTCTGGAAAACCGGCCGCAATTAAATAAAGAGAAAAGAAATCCTGAAGAACAAAATACTGATTCACCAAGTACGGAAGGATCAAATCCTATCCAATCAAGCCCCCCAACCCCCGCAGGGGCCAAACGGACCGGACGGGACTGGGTGCGGGAGCGAGAGAGCTATCGGGAACTGATTTTGGAGAATATCGAGTATGACTATCTATGCCGGGATGACCGGCTGGACCGGGATATGCTGAACGAGCTGGTGGAGCTCATGGTGGATACCGTCTGTTCCCGCAGGGAAACGATCCGCATTGCCGGGGACGACTATCCGGCGGAGGTGGTGAAATCTCGGTTCCTGAAGCTGAACAGCTCCCACATCGATTATGTGTTGGACCGTATGCGGGAGAACACCACCTATGTCCGCAACATCAAGAAATATCTGCTGGCTGCCCTGTATAACGCCCCGGCCACTATCGACAGCTACTATGCGTCCCTGGTGAACCACGACCTGTACGGCAGCGGAGAAAGGAGGTAATCACTCATGCAGGAAGAAGTCACCCAGCGCACCGTTGCCCTCTGTGTGGAGGCTACCAAGCTCTCTGCCGGGATGCTGCAACAGGCCATGAAAAAAGTGCTGGACGAGATGCAGAAAGGTGTGACCGGCCATAAGACCAAGCTGCACCACGGCAAGCAGACCCTCCGGCAGCTGATGAAGCACAACACCGGCGTTTCCAACATCGAGATCACCGACCAGAACATCCGGGCCTTTTCCGCCACCGCCAAGAAGTACGGCATTGACTTTGCTCTGAAAAAGGACACCAGCGGCGAGATACCTCGCTACCTGGTGTTTTTCAAGGGGCGGGATGCCGATGTTATCACGGCGGCCTTTCGGGAGTTTTCCGCAAAGAACCTGGAGAAAGAGAAAAAGCCCTCCATCCGCAAGGAGCTGGAGCAGGCAAAGCAGCAGTCCAAAGCCCAGCACCGTCAGCGGGAGAAGGTCAAGACCAAAGACCGGGGTGTGGAATTATGACGGTTGACTGGAAGAAAAAGCTGTTCCCCAACCTCCCGTATCTTCTGTTTGTCTATCTCTTTGATAAGCTCTGCCAGGCGGTGCGCCTTGCGCCCGGCCTTGACGCCTCTGAAAAGTTCCTGCATCTGAGCCAGGGCTTTACGGAGGCGTTTTCTTATGCGGCACCAAGCCTGCATCCGTTGGACCTGCTGGTGGGTATCGCCGGGGCGGTCATCGTCCGGCTGGCGGTGTACGCCAAGAGCAAGAATACAAAGAAATATCGCAAGGGCGTTGAGTACGGCAGCGCACGATGGGGCACGGCGGCCGATATTGCCCCCTATGTCGATCCGGTCCCCGACTGGAACATCCCTCTGACCCAGACGGAAAAGCTCACCATGTCCAGCCGCCCCAAAAATCCCAAGTACGCCCGGAACAAAAACATCCTGGTCATCGGCGGCAGCGGCAGCGGCAAGACCCGTTTCTTCGTCAAACCCTCCCTCATGCAGATGCACAGTTCCTATGTGGTCACCGATCCCAAAGGACAGCTTTTGTCCGAGGTGGGGACCATGCTGCGCCGGGGTGCCCCCAAGCTAGACGAGAACGGAAAGCCCATGCGGGATGCCCGCGGGAAGGTCATCTATGAGCCGTACCGCATTAAAGTCCTCAACACCATCAACTTCAAAAAGAGCATGAAATACAACCCCTTCGCCTACATCCGGTCAGAGAAAGACATCCTCAAATTGGTCAATGTCATCATCGCCAACACCAAAGGTGACGGAGAGAAATCCTCGGAGGATTTTTGGGTCAAGGCCGAGCGCCTTTTGTACTGCGCCCTGATCGGGTACATCTGGTACGAAGCGGAGCCGGAGGCGCGAAACTTCCTCACGCTGCTGGAGCTTATCAACGCATCCGAGGCCAGAGAGGACGACGAGGAATTTCAAAGCCCCGTTGATCTGCTGTTTGCCAAGCTGGAAAAGGAGCACCCGGATCACTTCGCCGTGAAGCAGTACCGGAAATTCAAGTTGGCTGCCGGCAAGACCCTGAAATCAATTCTGATTAGCTGCGGCGCCCGCCTTGCCCCCTTCGATATAGCGGAGCTGCGGGAGATCATGTCGGACGATGAACTGGAACTGGATACCCTGGGCGACCGGAAAACAGCGCTGTTCCTCATTATGAGCGACACGGACACCACCTTCAACTTCGTCATCGCCATGCTGCAAAGCCAGCTTTTCAACCTTCTTTGCGATAAGGCGGACGACGTGTACGGCGGCAGGCTGCCGGTCCATGTGCGGTGCCTCCTTGACGAGTTCGCCAACAGTGCGACACGTTCCTAACTGAAAAGGTTAGGCGTGAAGCTGAGAAAAATATATGAAAATTGAAAGGAGTTTCGAGAACAAATCGGTTTCATAGAACTGATATTCCGACAGGTGGAATGACGGGGTAACGCCCTGAAACGCCTGCCCTAAGACTGCGCCGGGCATGGTGCAAGCGCAAAGACACACTGTGTCCGAGAGCGCGCAGAAGTCGGCGGAAGTCTGCCCTAACGGGTCAAGCCGAGGAAAGCGTCCCAGCGGTGGGGTGTGCAGATGATACGCCGGGGGTCTATAAAATGCCTATGGTGAGAATGTGCGGTGAAGCGCACTGACGAAGCCCTGAATGTACGGGTCAAGACGAATGAGCCGCAGAAATGCGGTTGCCGCCTATGGCGGTGTGCGTGGGGACGAGTAAGAGTTGTTAGTATGAAACTCCCTGCGGCGTTACAGGCGCCGCCCAAGCGCACTGGCTTAAAGGGGCCACCTAAAGGTATATGCACAGATAGGAATATTGGAACGTGGAAAGGTTGGAGCATGGAGCGCATTGCGGCGCTGTGAAGTGCTGGCACGGAAAGCAGACTGTATAACGTGCCTTTATCCAACTGAGAGCGGTGCCACGACCGTTGAAGCTGCTGTAATGGCGGTGGAGGAACAGGCACCAGTCGGCTTTGAAAGCAAGAATAAAAGAACAGTATTCATAGGTTCGAGTATGACTAAGAAAGGCACACCCCAAAGGAGGTATGCCGACTATGACAGTGAAGAAATTGCAAAAGAAAGCGAAACTGCGCAACGCTGAATACTTCGGCTTGCAGGAGGTATTGGACAGGCTCTATGCCCAAAGTGCGGAAAACAAACGCTTTACCGTGCTGATGGAGTTGGTGGCCGCCGATGAAAATATCTTACTTGCTTACCGAAATATCAGCAAAAACAAGGGCAGCAAAACGGCGGGAACGGACGGAAAAACTGTCCGCTACCTGTCAAAGTTCACAAACACAGCACTCATTCACTATATAAAAAGGCGGTTGGAGCAGTACCAGCCCCAGCCGGTGCGCCGGGTGGAAATTCCCAAAGGAGACACAGGGAAAACTCGCCCTCTGGGAATCCCTACGATTGCCGACAGGCTGATCCAGCAATGCTTCCTGCAAATTCTGGAACCAATATGCGAAGCGAAATTCCATGAGCGGAGCAACGGTTTCCGTCCCAACAGGAGCGCAGAACACGCGCTGGCACAGTGCTACGCAATGATACAAAAACGCGGTCTGCATTATGTGGTTGATATTGATATAAAAGGTTTCTTCGATAATGTCAGCCACGGAAAACTGCTCAAGCAGATGTGGAATATGGGGATACAGGACAAGCGTGTGCTGAGTATCATATCCGCCATGCTGAAAGCGGAAGTAGCAGGAATCGGTTTTCCGCAAAAGGGGACGCCGCAGGGCGGTATCACTATACTCAAATTACGAGTATCTGTTTCTAGCGAAGCTGCATCGGGGAATGAGAAATGGAGTTCCAGCAACCGCCCCCCATTTTGTAGACATTCTTTTGGAATTTTAAATTCCAGCTTCTTATCCCCCGTATGCAGTTCTCCCGAAAAAAGTGTTTGTTCTGCGGAGGATATTTCTATATACTGACGATCATGCAATATATAGGCAATATCGAAGGATGCCAACAAGTCAACCTCTACTGCCTCCGCCAACGGTAATCTCATAGACGCTTCTTTTTCCGCAAACCATGTATGGGTATTCTCATAGCTGCCCAGCCCCTTTGTAAAGAACTCCGCGCCATTTCCGTTTTCAGCCAAGAAGGAGAGTTCTTCGCCCAATGTATAGAAACTGTCTGTATCACCAAATATTCCTTCCTCCAAATCGGTTTCTTCGATTTGAATACTGGTCAAAGCCATAGCCAAAACCCTGGAATCCACATCAAAGGCATCCGGCTGTTCAAAGTCGATCCAGACCTGACCATCCCGAATATATTCATTTGGAATAACATAGGAAAACTTCTTCGTATTTGGATAAATGGTAAATTCATAAGCATAATCATTTCCGAGTTTTATGCGGATATCCTGTTTATCGCCCGCAATTGTAAGCAGATTAAATGTAATCAGCAAGTTTTGATCCGTCGGCTCTGTCAGGTTTAGGCGAGCCAGAACATGGTGGTCCACGGTCCACGTATGGGTCTCTTCATAATAACTCAGACCAAAATCAAAATATTTTTCGCCTGTTCCACTCTGCTTTAAGAAGGAAATCGCATCTCCCAGATGGTAGCTGCGATCTATCACCTGCGTTTCCGCGGGTTTATAAATGATATCATCCCGATATTTACTGTTTGGCAGTCGAACATCATCAAAAAATACATAATGATAGAGATCTGGAAGATAATTGCCTGGACCGTTGACCCAGTCGTAAGTATAAAAATAGTAATCTCTAATCCGTTGTTCATCCGGAGTATAGTCAAAAATCCCCTTTTCTGTTGTCTCGCTTCCCAATTCAGATCGTAATGTTGGATGAATATCCGCATAAGAAACAGGGGCTTCTGAAATTTGAAATGCCCCCCGGTCTCCACTTCTTTTAACCATGAGCAACGGATTTTCATGCAGATTAACTCCCCCATGATCCGCCATAATAAAAATTGTAGTATTGTCATATATATCTGTTTCTTTTAAATTCTCCAAATAGGCAGACGCAATTTTTAGCGCTCCTTTTGAAGAAGTCAAAACATCTGTATCAGATACTTTTTCCACATTTTCATTGGTTCTATAGGGAGGATGAGCTCCATATAAATGGATCAATTTAAATGTCTTTTGGGAGCTATTCATAGTAAAAGGTTCATTACACAACTGGTTATAAAATTGTATATCATCTTCACTGGACATCGCACGATAAATATTGATACTGGAATCTGCGAGCTGCTTATAATTCTCAAAATCCCCTGAGTAGAACCAGAATGGTTTTTTTAAATAGTGCGGCATATAACTAAATGCCGTAAACTTATAAAATAAACCACCTAATCCTGACAAAGAGCTTACTTTTGCTTTTTGATGTGTAAAATTCACTACATTTTCCCCAAATTCAGGGGGAATAAAAATACTATTTGTGTATAAGCCCACGCTATAATCCTGTTTTTCCAGTTCCTCGAAGAGAGGAACTGAATCGTAAGCATTAGATAGATATTTTTTATATGGTACACTATTATCGTATGCACGCCCAGTTAATATATATGGTATCGACGGTATGGTATTGGTAAACATTCCAACTGTGTCGGGAAAATAGGTAAATCCGTCAAATGCCTCTGTCACTGTAGGGTCTTGAGATAAAATATCATTGAAATAAGCAGCATCAAATCTGTCAAGTATCAATAAAACAATATTTTTTTCCGTAGACATATCAAAGAGATGATCCGTCGTTAGAATCTGATCTTCTTTCCTGAGATCAGTGGTAAAGAGTAAAGTTGCAAGCGTAATCAATTGAACACATACAATGCAGATCGAAATCAGCTTTGCCGCCGTCAAAAACAGTTCCCTTTTCCATCGAAGCAGCCCTAATGGAATTATAAAACACAGAACCCATGCAAGCGTATCTACAATCCCATAGAGGGTATATTCTTCCCATGCAATCGTTGTTCCGTCCAGAACACCATAACGGATTGCCAGAAAATTCCCCTGAATATATAACGCAATCCCGAGACCAAAAACAAGCGCACATAGGATACTATGAAACTTCTCATTTACAACAGATAAAACCCCAATAAGGCATAAAAAGACAATTGTGAAAGATAGTAAAAGCATCGGCAGAATGTCTGTAATGGTAAACCAAAGATCAGAGATATTGGTCAGATACAGCTGTAATGGCCCAAACAGCAAAAATGTAAAACAAACCAGCAATGAAACACTGGCATTCAGCGCCCATCTTCTAGACCATCGTTTGGTCCAAGATGTTTTTTCTTCCAAATTTTACCCCTCCAATTTTAAATGTCTGCTTTAACAAACGAAGATGTCTGCGACAGCGATTCCCAAAGTCCTGTTATCCGGAGTTTGGGATAGATCGCATGGCCTCCATGTACGATCCACTTCAAAATCAATTTCGATAATCATCCCATTTTTATAATGTTTCTCCAGATAAAACTCCAGTGTGTCCGTCTGCTCTAAAATATAGCGTTCCATGACAGGCATACCGTCTACCTGCAAAGAAAGCGCTAACCCATCCAGATTATTGATATAAGTAATCGACAATTTTTGAGGGTTATCCACTGTGACTGTGTAAAAGAGCACAGCCCGCTTGGCTGACATCCATCTCAGGGAACCCCATTCATAGTTTTCGGTCTCATGCCAGTTCTCAACAAAATAAGTGGACGGATATTGTGCGCTGGAAACCTCCATCAACTGTTTGAGGCGGTCCAATTCTTTTCTGGTAAACTGAATATCCAGATGATACATTCTGAATTCTCGATCAAGTTCACAGGCTCCATAACATCCTCCTGTGTTCCTGCCACAAGTTTGTATGCTTCTTTGAAAGGTTTCCTGTCTTTTACCACTGCAAAAAATAGCATCCAAGTTTTGTTCTCCCAAATTTCCGATGATAACAGATGCTCTTTTATGCCGGGGATTTTGATATTTTACAACGCATAGCGCAATATCCCCGTTCGGTCCGATCGTCACATTTTGTATGCCGCTATGACAGTCTGTTAAGGCAAATTCCGCCTGGGAAAGTACATACTTCTGATCCATTTTTGTATGAAGATAAGGATATATCTTAGAAGAATAAACAATATCTGTATAATGGTTTTTCCCATGGTAGTTCACTTCCGGAATGATTGTCTGCTGAACCTCCAGACGCCGTAATTCTTCCTGTATATCCTCAATCTGGTCAATATTGTCCTCCTGAATTACAGTATTTATTACAAATGGGATATCGTATTTCTTTAGCAGCTCAACCGTTTTCAGTGCCCTCTGATAAGCCTGCTGATTCCCTCGAATCTTATTGTGGGTCTCTCCGATTCCATCAATAGAAACTGCAAAATAAACGAGCTCTTTATTGGGAATCATCTGGCAGATTTCTTCTATGCTCTGAATATAATATCCATTGGTAGTAATCGACTGAAAAACTCCGGCTTGGTTCATCAATCGGACAAACTCTTTCAAATCCTTTTTTAAAAATGGCTCCCCACCACTGATATTTACCCTCTGTAGGCTTTGTGCACATTTGGAAGACAAAAGCGACTGTGCTATATCCGCACAATTCACCTCCTCTTCCTCTCTAAAATGTTCAAATGTATAACAGCTTTTACACTTATAATTGCATCTCAATGTTGGAAGATATGTAACCTCTTTCAGCTCATCTGAAAAATCAAACATGATTCACTTCCTCCTATTCAGAAATTGTATTTCGATTTATAAATCTTTTAACAGACGGGGAAGCTCTCCATAGTCTTCAAACATCAAATCTCCATCTTCCAGCTGCTCTTTTAATCCTCCTACATTCCTTGCAATGCACTTTTTTTCAAATAATTTGGCTCGTCCCAACACAGCAGAAGTCCATATTTCACGATAAGGGATTACAACATAATCACATGCGATCAGCCATGTATCAAAAAGCTCATCAGATACAAATTCGCTTTTTAAAAAGATGTTGGGATATGTATCAGCATACCTTTGAAGCAGGTTCAAATACTGGATTGTTTCGTCGTAAACCAAACGCAAAGAGCCGACCATATAAAACTGTTTTTCTTTTTGGTCTTTCATTCTGGTGAATGCCTTAGCTACCTGATCAAAAGCCTTATGTGGCTGGATAAATCCGATGCACAAAAACACCTTTTTATCCAAAGGGATTCCCAGTTCTGCCCGGGCCTGCCTCTGTGGAATATCCCGTGCTTTTACATAATACTGATGTGGGAGAATCACTTTTGTCTGCTCTGGATCACAGGGAATCCCTAGGTGTTCACAAAAAGAGGTCCGCTCTGTTTCAGTATGAAAAATCGTAAGGGGGACCGCTTTCCACTTTTCACATTTATACCTGTTTTCAACCAAATCCTGCTGGTACTGCTCTCCTGTGCTCCCCCGGTCCACTGGAAAAAGTATCTCATGACAAACAACTTCTATATTGGGATTGTCGCGGAACACCTCTGTAAACGCCTGATGAATTTTAATCCGGGTCATGAAATCCTTACCCTCATAGAAGAAGGACGCATGGTATTGAATGATAATGCGGTCATATTCTGTTTTGAATCGCTTCAAAGCCAGAATTTTTTCAGGTGTATTCAGTTCCATGTGGTATTTTCCATTTCCCCGAATAGCCAATACATCCACATGTGCTCCATGGCTGCGCAGATACTTTACCTGCTGCTGGGCATAAGCGCCTATCCCGCACTTCTCTGGCGGATAGGTGGAAATCATTAAAATTTTTTCCGTCACATTCTTCTTTTCATCAAACTTTTGCACAAGGGTTTGCCCCAACCCAAGCGACAGACGTTCCCAGCTATATCTGCTTTCAGCTTCCAATCTTCCCCACTTACGCAGAGAAAGCATCTGCTCTTGATCTCCCAGCAAGCCCTGAATCTGCTCTGCCAGGCTGTCGGCCGAGTGATCGCATAGCCGATAAATCCGCCCGTTTGTATTCTCTATTCCTCTTGCACCAATATCTGTCGTAATAATCGGCAGACCAGCAGCCATAAAATCAAACATTTTGATATTGGTACCTGAGCCCGAAAGCATGGGATTGATTGCAATGTCACAGGCATGGAGATAATCTATCTTTTCATTTTCTTCCAAAAAACCTGTAACGATAACATTTGGATAGCGTGCAGCGTCGATCTCTCGGAACTGATCGCCCACCCCGCCCAAAAGGATAAACTGATATTGTGGGAGCATCTCGGCGGCCTGCAAAATTAGCCGGCCCGCTTCCACATTTGGGGCATAGTTGCTGCCAATAAAGCAAGCTGCCGGTTTCGAGATCTTTAGCCTGCGGCGTAAAGCCTCCTTTTCTGCTGCATCTTCAAGAGGGCCGATTCGGCTTGTAAAAACACCGTTCGGGACAATGATAATCTTGTCTGGCTCCACCCTATAAAGCGTGATAAAACTTTGTTTGTCCTCCTGTGAGCACGCCAATATCAGATCTGCCGCATGGCAGAGTTCATGTTCACAGCGCACCACGCCGCGGCAGATCTGATCCGCTAACGGGGTACCGTCATCCAGCAGGCCCACCCGCAGCAATCCCTCGCAATTGTGAGAGTCATAGACAATAAGCTGTTTTTCCTCATCCAGCACTGGCGCAACAAACGGAAAAAGCCATTGATGGGAAAAGACAACGACATCCGCCTTTTTTGCTTCCTCGCAGGCGCGGGCGATCAGTTCTTCCGAAAGACGTCCTTGAAGCGGGAACGCGGAATCAATGCATCCCTTTCCCAGCCGGGCGGAAAGATCATCATGAGCTTTAAAATGCGCTTCGGACAGAGGGACATCAATTTCGGTCAGATTCTCCGATAGCTTATGCTGTCGGAACTTTGGTCCCCTCCAGTCATACGAGCCTACATAAGTTGCCTCGATATTTCGATCCAATCCGCTGTATAACCCCATCAAACGTAAACGACCGCCTCCAACAGGCGGATCTATCGGCTGCATATCCAAGATTGTCACATTCAGCTTTTTCATTGTCCTCTTCCTCTACAAAAAGCAATTAAAATCAGTCCAAAGCATCCCACAGGGTTTGGACAACATGATCCCAAGTGATATTTTCAATGTCTTGCATTCCATTTTTGCCCATCTGAGCAGCATCTTCCTTATGCATGTAAAAATAGTCTATCCATTGCGCCAGCTCTTCTGGACGAGGTTCTGCTGCAAATCCATTGATCCCCTGCCTGATGAACCGGGCAGGTTCCCCTGAATCCACACAAGTCAAAACCGGTTTGCAGCTTTTGAAAGCTTCATGCAAAATATATCCATAATCTTCCCGAACGGGCGTAAACGCGACTGCCAACGCATTGGCATAATATTCTCGTATCTGTGCCTCCGAGAGATACCCCAAAAATTCTATTCTCTCGTCCCTACCCGCCATCGCTTTTAATGCCTCCATTTGATCCCCTTTTCCAGCAATTTTCAGGTGGATAGGCGACTTGACATATTTCATAGCCTGTATCATCAGGTCAACCCGTTTCCATTTATGCAACCGCCCAGGCATAAAAATATAATCCTGGGCCTCCCCACAATAAAATCCTGAAGCTGTAATTCCAGGATGAAGCGGAATGCTACCCACACCAATAAACTCCAAGAGTCGATCGGTCACCTCATGCCCGATCGAGAACAGTTTTCTGGTTCTTGGAGGAGAAAGGAGTTCCCGGTCCATCCGGAAAAGCAGTTTCTGACGCTCGACATTTTGCGGATCACCACTGATTTCATTGAACATATCATAGAATACCCGCACCGTATGCATCAGATAACACACATGATTGGGATGCTGTACTGCGAAAGTTGGGGCTTTAGAGGAAATGACCGCGTCGTACTGGCTCAGATCCAGATCATAGCAAACCTGATAGCCTCTTAAAATATCCTCGTATGTATTTTCGCAGCAGGGAACTTCCAAAAGTGTGACATGTGGGACATATCGGCAGAAATTCTCATATAGTTTTTGATGAAAAATTTCCGCCCCGCCTTGTGCCCCAGAGAGCTGTACGTTCGCAATGATCGCAAGGCTATTACATTTCCCCATCTTATTTTACCCCCACAACTGCGTAATCCTGGGGGCCATAAAGCAGCCGGTTCAGCATGTCCACATTTGTATCCCAAACTTGCTGGTTCCCATCCAGACAGACTGGATGCATCAGTGTTTGGGTATAACGCACTGGATTAGCTTCGATAATCTGAACATCCCGGAATCCGGAACGCTCTGCCAGAAAACGAATCATGTCTTTATGGAGCGGACGGATATGTGTGGGGTCTACATAGAAATAAGATGATGCGGTAACAATGTTGGCCGAATTGGGCGTTTCGAACAGAATCATTCCATCCGGCTTGAGAACGCGCCTGCATTCCTGAAGCAAGATCAACAGGGCTTCTAAGGGAAGATGCTCGATCAACTGGATTCCTGTAATCAAATCTACACTTTCAGCCCCCAGCTCTTGGAGGTAGCCGATGCACTCTTGCTCTTTTACGGGATGTCCATTTTGACGGCACAGCTCCAGCTGTATCCCATTGATGTCGACCCCCATGTATTGCCCAACACCATTTTCTTTCCACAAATCCAACATCTCGCCTCTTCCGCATCCAATGTCTACGAAAGATTTTTTTGATAGATCTCCAAAATGTCGCTGGAACAGAGGGATATAAATCGTCAGACGATCACGGATGTCCTCCTGTGTGCCACGGAACTGCTCTTCAAAATCATGGTAAAAAACAGAATCCAAGCCAGTAGGCTTCTCACTCCCGACAACAGAGGCGGAGCCCGTCTGTGTTGTTCCCTGATTTCTCCATTGGATGGTTGCTCGTACATGCATCAGTTTCTCGCTTGTATCTCTGATATGAGCTTCCTGCTGGTTGAGCCGTTCTATCAATTTGAAAAATGCTTGTTGCTGCTCCTCTGACAGCTGATGGTACAACTCGTCCCGAAGAGAAGAAACCTTCTCCTGCTGCCCATTGAGATTGCCTCTCAGTTCTTCCTGGCAGGCTTGCATTTTCTCCTGTGTCCGCTTGTGCTCCTCCACATTGGACAGCAGCATATCCAGATTTTTTCTTTGATCTTCCAAGTCGGATAAAAGCTGCTCCAGCATTTGATCCTGCCTCTCCGAATTAGATAGAAATTGCTCCAAGTCCTGCTTCTGCCTCTCCGAACTGGATAGGAATTGCTCCAAGTCCTGTTTCTGCTTATCAGTCTCCGTTTTGCATTCCTCTAACGCAAAAAAGAAGGATTGTTCCATCTGATTTAATTTCTGAACCAACCCGCTCTCAAATATCTGTAATTTTTGATACATCTGATTATTTTCTTCTTTCAGTTTATGTATCAACGCATCCTGCTCATCCAAACGGCCACGCAGTGCATCCTGCCCGCTGATTAAACCAACCAAAATCTTTTTCAGTAGTTGCAGCGTCGTTATGAGAATTCCATTGAATTCTCGGATATCCCGATTGGTAAGCTCTGCAATCCGAAGATAAATCTTTTCAACAGCACGGGCAAATTTCCGTACCAGCCCTTTTTTTCGATACATTGGAGATTTTTTCTGCCCAATCTGCCTTCCTACCCCCGCTTGTGCAAGGTTTTCGTCTACCATTTTTAATTCGAGGAAATACTGGTTATCGGTAGTTCGCTCTGCATGGTTGGATATGGCTGGAGCAGCCGATTCGATACAATTTCTATTCCGTATTTCCCGCATAATTTCATCTAATGAAGATTCACTGAGCTTCAAATAATCCATTGTTCCTCTTCCTTCGCTATTTTTCATAAAATGATTTTTTAGGCCAGAAACCAAATGCAGAGTCCATCAAGACTACATCTATTTACAGAAAACACCTCCATAACCCATCTGTTTTACCCAATCTGAAAATTTCCAGATAAAAATGCCTCATACTGGTCACAGATCGGCTCCATCTCCCCGAATGCAACCTGCTTTCCCCGGTGTAACCACAGCACCTTGTTGCATAGCTCCCGGATCTGCCGGAGCGAGTGAGACACCAGAATCGTTGCCGCACCACCGTCGATAATCTCCCGCATCTTGGTCGCGCTCTTTTCCTGGAATGCACCATCCCCTACCGACAGCACCTCATCCAGAATCAGAATTTCCGGCTGCACCAGCGATGCAATCGAGAATGCCAGCCTTGACTGCATCCCCGTCGACAGCTGTTTGAACGGCCTTTCCTCAAACTCTCTTAATTCTGAAAAATTCAGAATCTGCTCATAGGTTTCATCCATGAATTCTTTCGTATATCCCAGCATCGCTCCGCGCAGATAAGCATTCTCTTTCACGGTCAGATCACCATCAAAGCCGGATGCCAGTTCCAGCAGCGCAGAAATATTCCCATTCCGTTCAATCTTCCCCGATCTCGGCTCCATCACCCCAATAACCGCCTTGAGCAGCGTCGATTTTCCTGCGCCGTTCGTCCCGATGATCCCCAGCATATCCCCTTCTTTCAGCTCAAACGAAACGTCCTCCACCGCCATAAACGTTTCCACATAGTACTGATGCTTCAGATGCCGCATTGTCCATTCCTTCAATCCAATATCCTTGAAATCCCCGATCTTATAGCTGATCGATACATGTTCTGCTTTCAACATTGTTTTCATCGCAAACCCTCTACTCAAACATAATACAGGAACTCATGGTTGTACTTTTTGTACATGTAAGCCCCCACCGCAAAGGCTCCCAGCGCATACGCCGCCGCCAGCAGATGGAATCCCAGCGAAGGGATCGCCCCATCAATCACGATCTTCCGGAAATAGCGGATATACAGATAGATCGGGTTCGCCAGAAACAGGAGCTGGGCCGTTTCGCTGTAGACATCGATCGTATAGAAGATGGCAGATAACCACATTAACAGCTGGGTCAAGATGCCCCACAAATACTGCATGTCCCGGAAGAACACGAACAGTGCCGACAGGATCAGGCCCACCCCCAGATTGAACACGATCATGCAGACCACCGGATAGACCAGCAAGAAAAATTTCCATGTGAACGGAATCCCATCAAAGGCCGTAAACGCAAAGAAGATCAACAGGGTCAGCCCGAAGTTGATGAGCGACGACACATTCTGGGAAAACAGAAATAGATACTTCGGCACATTTACCTTGGTAAAGATTCCTGCATTCCCCACCAGCGAGGTCATCCCCAGATTGGTGGCATCCGTGAAATACGAAAACACCAGCTGTCCGGCGAACAGATAGATCGCATAATGGTTGACGTTATTTCCAAACAGATTGCTGAATACCAGCCACATAATCAGCAGGTTCATCAGCGGGGACAGGATACTCCATGCCATCCCCAGGATCGTCCTCTTGTATTTTTTCGCGAAGTCCCGCTTCACCAGCTCTCCAAATAAAAACTGGTGTTGCTTTAATCTTTGCAGCATGCTTGTCGTTTCCTTTCTGGATTTCTATTGGACCTGTTTCGCATCTCTGGCAGGGGGCTTTTTCTCTTACAAAAAGCCCCCTCTTGGCTCTGACCAAAAGTCGGCGCCAATTCACCCCCTAAATGCGCTTCTCAGGCGGGCGCCCAGCGCCCAGGAAGGTGTTCCGCTTGCTGCGGCAAGCAGCCAAAGGCTCTGCCTTTGGAAACCGCGATTTTTTACTCCGGCCTAAGAGCCGACGCTTCGCGTCGGTTGGCCTATGTACGCCGCTGCGGCGGCAGTGAAAAAAATCGACTAAAACTTTTATGATTGGACTTTCAAAAGCAGTGCATCACGCTTCCCACCCGATCGCGCTCTGCTCCTGCTCCAGCACCCGATCCAGCGCCTGCTCCACCAGCAGTGCGACATTATTTTCTATGTCGGACCGGGTGTTCTGGTACAGCCTCTTCAGGCACCTAGGATTTCCTTTCTCCTCCGGAATCCGGGCTTCCACACAAAGCCGCCGGATCGCTATTGACACATAGGTCCTGTTGAGAGGGCCTCCGTCCTTATTCTGAAAAATCGGCCCGGATGTGTAGCCATTCCGCCGGATATATCCCGATAATTCCTTCCGCAAGCATTCTGGAATTCGTACACGTTGCTCTACCTTATGGGGGAAATGGACAATCTCCCCCTTCTGGACCGCTTCCACTGTGACATTGGGGAGTTCCTGCACAGATAATCCTGTGGAAGCAAACAGTTTGACCAGCAGGTACAGCCGCTCTTTATCCAAAGCTTTCGCGGTGCGCAGCAGCTGAACATATTCTTCGCGGGTCAGCTCTGGCTGGAGACTGCTTTTCGGCTTCAGCTGGCTTGCCAGCTGACACTCCCGATGCCCTACAAAGTCCAGATAGGAGTTCGCAATCGACAGGAACATATTGACAGTACCTGGCGTGTACTCCATTTCCACCAACTCTTCCCGCCACCGTTCCAGCGCACCCTGACGGATAAACTTATCCTCCGGCAGCGCCTGATAGAGACGGTTCAGCCCCCTCCGGTACCATTGCAGCGTCCCTTCCACACGGCCCCTGCTTTGGCAGGCATCCAAGAACTGCTCTATGCTTTCTTGCGTCAATAGAACTCCTGTTTCCATCCTTCTATGCTGATGCGTCGGACGCTCTCCCTGTATATGCTGCCTCGTCTGGGGCACGCTGCTTCCTCCTTCCAAACATTCATCACAAAATTAATAACCTGTTTCAAAACAGGGGCGAAAAAAAGCGACTCCCACGATAAATGATCGAAGATCATGGTTATCATAGCATAAAAACCTTGATATGACAAGTGGAAAAGCTGTTTTTCTGCGCGACAGATAACGCCGGACAAAGCGTTCTTTCTCCGGCATATATTTGTTTGCCTTCCTTCTTCAGGCCGCACCTTTGGGTGCGGCTTTTTTCTGTTTTGGAGCGCTGAAAGACAGCGCCCCTTCATGCAGTGAATCTCAATCTATTAATTCTGTTGCATCTTTCTTAACAGATCAAACCCATCCGTTCCATCTGTCGGACATGCTCCGCTTCGGTGGAGATGAGATAGAGCCGGGTTGTTTCAATGCTGGAATGGCCCAACACATCCGCCAGCTTTGCCACATCCCGGCAAACCCGATAGAAGGTTTGGGCAAACAGGTGCCGCAGGTTGTGCGGAAAGACCTTGGAAGGTGCAACCCCCGCCTTTTCGCAGAGCGACTTCATCTCCGCCCATATCTGGCGGCGGCTCATCCCTTTTCCGTTTCTGGTGAGGAATACCTCTCCGGAGACGATTTTTCTTTTTCCAGCGTATTTTTTCAGCTTCCGGCAGAGCTTCCCTGGGAGCAGAATCGTGCGAATCTTTCCTTTTAGAGCAATTTCTGTACGTCCTGCCCGGATTGCTTCCGCTGTGATATATTTTACCTCGCTCACCCGGATCCCTGTCGCACAAATCGTTTCCATAAGCAGTGCCAGACGTTCCCGCCCCAAGCTATGGGCAGTCTCCATCAGCCGGATATACTCCTGTTTGCTCAACTGTTTCTCGGTGCTGCGAAACAATCTTCGCTGGATCTTAAGATACTTGGTCCGGCAATCGTTCCGTCCCAAAAACGAGAGGAATTTGTTAAGTGCGGAGAGTTTCCCATTGATGGTCACCGGTTTACGGCCTGCTTGCAGGAGATATCCCCTCCATTCCCCCATACGTTCCCTGCTTATTTCCCGGTCTTTCAGCCATATGAAGAAATCCTTTACATCCCGTGAATATTTGTCAATGGTCGCCGTTTCCCGCTCCTCTTCCCGTAAATATCTCGAAAACTCCCTGATTTGCTCCACTGTCGATGTACGATATTCCATCCTCCAAACCTCCAATTTGAGTTTTAATGGTTCTATCATATCATCTTTATCGTTCTGAGCAATCTTTCGTTTCGCTTATAGCCAAAATAGGAATCTGTTTTTTCTGCCAAACAGGTTTATCTATTCAACGGAAAATGACATGATTACCTCTGTCTCCCGCATATAAATGGACTATCACCACCATGGGGAGGGAGCGTACTTGAAAGGACTGCCGGAGGAACGTGCTATCACGTTCGCCCACTACATCATTGATCACAATACTACGGTCCGTGCTACTGCAAAGGAATTTCACATAAGCAAGTCTACTGTACATATGGATGGGGTAAAATAGAACGGTTAATATGGATCGTCAAGTAGAGCAGTAAGGCCAGCACCTGATTGTGGGTGCTGGCCTTGTTATGCTATTTCCTATCATTCTAAATCGTCTCGATCAAGCAATCAAGTATAGCCTCAATCTTATGCTGCTTCTCCAAGTCCAGCCCTCCCAGCTTCTCCGCCAGAGGTGTCCATCGAATGGGAGTATCCACCGTAACATAGGCTGACAGGATGGCATCAGCTCCGGTTCCAAGGGCGTTGCAGATGTCAATCAAGGTAGGCAGGGCTGGCATCAGTAACCCACGTTCAATCCGTGAGATCGAGTTAGAGGCCACATCCGTTATCTCCGCAAGCTGCTCCTGGGTCATGCCTCTCTCCTTGCGTATGCGCTGTATCGCTTGTCCTCCCTGCTTGAAGTCCACCGCTATCCCTCCTGCGTCGATATTTCACCCATATTATGAGCGAACTAGACGTGTTAATTCCAGAACGCTATGGACAAAACTCGACGTATAGAGTATAATTAGGAGCAGTTCTTTGTGGAGGTGTTCCCCTATGCTGGATAGCTGCTGTGCTTTCACAGGTCATCGGCCACACAAGCTCCCATGGCGGTACAATGAAGCTGATAGCCGCTGCTTGGCCCTGAAAGCGGCGTTAGCAGGGCAGATTACGCAGCTAGTCGATGCTGGGGTGACAGACTTCTACAGTGGTGGAGCTGATGGGGTAGACTGCTGGGCGGCATTGATCGTCCTGGAGCTGAGGAAAAAGAACCCTGCGCTGAGGCTCCACATGCTCCTGCCCCACGAAGGACAGGCGGACAAGTGGAGTGATTCAGCACAGGAGAGGTATCATTCAATCTTGAAGAAGGCTGACTCCGTAGAGTATGTGAGCCGTGAGTATTACGATGGCTGTATGCTTGACCGGAACCATCGGCTGGTAGAAGCCACTGGGGTACTGCTGGCGGTCTATAATGGGGAGCGACGTGGTGGTACTGCGGCTACTGTCCGATACGCTCGGAAGCTAGGTAGAGGAATCATCATTCTCGATCCGGTCACGCTTGAAGTCGCCGAGGATTAAGTCGGATGAGCGGTAGCCGCAACTATATATTCTTATCTCGGTGGCAGGAAGATGATCTCGCAGCTCAGTGGAATCAGCTTGCGCGAAGAGCGGATATTCGATTTCGAAAACATAGCAGGAACCTTTTAACGACCCTTCAAAAGCACCTTTTGACGACTGGATTTTAGGCGTCGGACGATGATAAACTATGAACAGTATACTCTTGCCGGGAAAGGAGGATGGGACTTTGATTGACATTGATCTGGATAACCTCAATGAAGAAGATGTCTATAACGCCTTTGGTGTTGACGGCAATGAGGGCGAGGCTCTGAACGACATATACCTGGAACTCTATGAGCTGATCGGTCGCGATGGTATGCTCAAGCTGTTCAAGTATTTCCGTGGTGACAAGATCGACTGTCCCATGCGGCTGTACCGTCCAGAGTTTATCGCTGACTTAGCCAAGCAGACCACAGACCGACGGGAACGTGCCAAGATTGCGAGAGCTGCCGGGTACACGGTGAAGTTCATAGAAGGTATGCTGCGGAAGCGTCGGGATGAAGAGGAACCCGAATGAAGTACACACAACAAAGAGTAGGAGGAAAATAGAAATGTTCTGTCACAAGTGCGGAGCGCAGATAGCCGAGGGAGCTGTCTTCTGCCATAAATGCGGTACGAAGGCGGTCTATGAGGAGGATGCTGCCCAACCCGCCGAGCAAGCTGTTGTCAGCGTAGCACCGGTAGCGGCTGCTCCAATGCGCTCTACCAACACAATGACCAATCAGGATAACTTCAAGGAGTTTGTGGACAACCACATTCAAGCAACCACTAAG
The DNA here is from genome assembly GCF_000403395.2 of Anaerotruncus sp. G3(2012). Lineage (GTDB taxonomy): Bacteria > Bacillota > Clostridia > Oscillospirales > Ruminococcaceae > Anaerotruncus. The sequence goes on from NZ_KE159677.1 coordinate 131,463, forward strand.
TTTCGGTCGGCAGAGGATCTTCTGAAAAATAGTAAACCACAGATGTTCCTGTGGCTTTGCTTTGGTATCCCTGCGGTCATAGGTCTTGTAGCAGGCGGTCCGGTAGGTTCCTTGCTATTTGGCCTTGTATTTGGACACACAGCTAGGTGGATAGCTGGTGGAATCATTCGTAATAAGTACATCGCAGAAACTGTGGGGAGATTGAATGGGAAGATTGACATCAACGATCTGCTCCGGTTTCTAAATGAGTATTTGAACTATCTGTATCCATATTTCCATGAAGGAAAGCTCAATGCAGGTGTTTTGAGGATTCCATTTGGCATAAAGCAGAAGAGTACAGCAATTATTCATGTGATACCTGATAAAGAAAGCGCCGGTGCCGATAGCTGGAAATATGTATTTGATGCAGAAAACGATCCAACTGTGCTTTCACGCATCATAGGAATTACTATTTTCTCAGTTATCCAAATTTACAGCCCAAAGCACACCTGTCTGTTTAAGACGGTTCCAATCTTGCAAGCGGCTATGGAATACTATTTGAAACAATACAGGGAGGGTACTAATCATGTTTTGTCCTAAATGTGGTGCTAAAGTTCTTGATGGCGCAGAGTTTTGCCAGAAATGCGGTACTAAATTGGCTGCAAATACATCCACGTCTAACCTGACAGATTCACCACATCCAAAAAATAAGACTACGGTGGCTGATCCAAAGAGGAAGAAATCTAAAAAGCTGTTTATTATCCTTGGTGTAGTCCTTGCTTTCATTGTGATACTAATTGTAGCAAATGCTGATAATTTAGCAGAGAGAGGCGCGCAAGATCAAAAAGACGAAGAACATATAAAATCTCAGCAACAGGATTCCGCAAGTGTAAATCTTTCGGAAATTTACATAAACGAAGAAGAGGGGTTTTCTTTCAACTACCCAAGTGCATGGGTTCCTGTTAGCGAGGAGGAATATTCAAGTCGCTTCGGCAGCATCGAAGGTGAAGAATATCCCCTGGTTCTGCTTGCAAACGAAACTGACGATCTTCCAGAGGCAAATACCTACATCATGGTATCAAAAATCCCTGCAACGCAGGATGCCATAAATCATCTCTTTATAGATGACGAGCAGTTTGCGGCTACATTTGACAATGATGTTACTATTAAAAACACATTAACTGCTGAGATAGATGGCGTTGCGGCGAGAGAAATTACTTATCTAACTTCGGACGGGATTGGTTATCAGAGCTACTTCTATGCGATTGGAACTGCAATCTATCGGATTGATTTCAGTTGGAGGGGAGAAACATCTGGAAACAATCAAAGGTTTTTTGATGCAATCATAGACAGCTATAAGATTACTTCCCCCGAAACTGCCACTGTAACTGATACCTCCGGCAAACTGCTCTGCAAAAATATATCAGTTGATGCAATTATGCAAATGACCGCAGATGAGGTTATTGCTACTTTTGGCGAACCTGAAATATATATCGAAAATGAAAGTATTGAATACGGTGCTGATGCTCCAGAATGGATGTATTTTGACATTTCTAGTGGAAACACAGTGTTTAGTTTCAGTGCTAATTCAGAGGAATTTACGTTGAATGGGCAAGGTCTTAATTTGTATTTTGACGATCTCGTAAGCCTGCTTGGTAATGATTATAATAGCCTTGGGGGATCGGGATACGAGTGGATTATTGGAAATCTCTCTTATATTTTCTATATTCCTCCAGAGGACTATATTGCTTATAGCCTCGTGATTTCCAAGTTTGATACAGATGTCCCGGTTGATAACGATGCGCTTCTGGAACAAAATGAATACTACACCAACTCAGACTCTGAGTTATATGGCAGATGGAGATCCAGCGAAGGGAATTCTATTGAACTCTCCGAAGGGGGTTCTGGCAGCATGAGCTTTTGCCTGTGGAGCCAAGATCAATTAGGGAAATGTGATTACATTTTGTGGCAGGCCAATAATGGACATCTAACATTGGAACCTCATTTCTCATATCAAATGAACTACGAATATATGCCAAAGTCGGAGAAAAATCCTCATGATTATATAGCCCTTCCAATTTGGGGGAAATTCTACCGTGTAAAAGGGACTGAGGGTGACAGCATTGTTGGATCTTGGGCGATTGAGTCTGTCAATTCGGACCGCACTAGCCTTGGGCTTTATGAAGATGGAACCGGATATTGGTATGGACACGATGCTTATTATTGGAATGCCACCGATACAAACCTTGAAATTTGCATAAGTCTTCAAACTGGATGCGATTACTATGTGGCTGGCGATATGCTTGAATTGTTTTTCTCTAATGGCAGTATGATCTTTACCAGAGTTGGAAGCTGACAATTCACATTCACAAATAAAAGGGGGGATGTGGTCGCCCCTTTTCCCTGCACGCAGCTTGTAGTGAGGAGATATAGCCAATGAATACGAAGAATCTAACCCATTATGTGAACCCGCCATGCGCCAAGTGTCCGTACAAGCTGGGCTTGGTACATACGGTAGTCAATCCTTGTCCTCAGTGCAAGGAGAGCGGCTATCAGACGTTCGAGAGATTCCAGAAGCAAGCGTTGGGAGATAGCTCGACCTCTGAGCATGGGAAAAGGTAAAGCTGTAGAATTGGATACATGGTCACAAGGACGCCTGTGTTGGGTGTCCTTGTTTTCATCGTATGGTGTTCGCCCTCAACGACATATTCTATCAATGACATCAATAGGAAATGGAGTGATCTGCATTGTCCAAGAAAAAGATTCTCAAAGCAATCCTGCTCGCCCTCTCTGTCCTGCTGACGGCGGCACAGAGCACAGATGGAAAGGAGGAACCTGCGAAGTTCAACGATGACCCTGACACATACTCGGAATAGAGGGCTTCCCGTGTGGGAGGCCCTCTATTTCTCTGCCCAAATCAACAAAATCAAAACAAAATAGGAGGTAACTGTTATGCCCGCTAATGTTGAAACTATGTTCTACGTCCGTGAAAAGCCCTGGCACGGCCTGGGTACTGAGGTGCAGGAGGCCCCTACCTCCGCTGACGCTCTGATCTACGCTGGCCTGGATTGGGAGGTCATTCAGAAGAACGTCTACTCCGAGGATGGCTCCTTGATCGCAGGGTACAAAGTGAACACCCGCAGCACCGACAGCGCCGCCCTGGGTATCGTCAGTGACCGCTACAAGGTGGTGCAGAACGAGGACGCTTTCCAGTTCACCGATGATCTGCTGGGGGCTGGTGTGACCTACGAGACGGCGGGAGCGTTGCAGGGTGGCCGCAAGGTCTGGATGCTGGCCCGTATGCCTCACCGCTACATCATCGCCGGGGACGAGATCGCCCCCTATCTGGTGGTGATGAACTCCCACGATGGTAGCAGCGGTATCAAGGTTGCCATGACCCCCATCCGTGTTGTCTGCCAGAATACCCTTAACCTGGCTTTGGACAGTGCCAAGCGCATCTGGACCACCAAGCACACCGAGAACGTCATGCTCCGTGTCCACGAGGCCGAGGAAACCCTGGGACTGGCTGAGAAATACATGGGTGAGCTGGGCCGTGGCATTGATACCCTGTCCAGGATCAGGCTGACCGATAAGACGGTCATGGACTTCATGAATGAGTTCTTCCCCGTCACCCTGGATATGCCCGATGTGCAGCGCAAGAACAATCTTCGTCTGTTGGAGGACATGAAGCGGCGGTACTGGGAGGCTCCCGATCTCTCCAACGTAGGAAAGAACGGCTACCGCTTCGTCAATGCCATCAGCGACTTTGCCACCCATGCCGATCCCATCCGCAAGACCAGGAACTACAACGAGAACCTGTTCCTCCGCACTGTCGAGGGCAATCCCATGATCGACAAGGCGTACAAGATGGCACTGGCGGCGGCGTGATGTTCTATGGCAAATAGGGAGCGCATGGCTACAGGCTGTGCGCTCCTTATTCTATTTCAATGAAAGTGAGGTTATCATATGCCTGCAAAAGTATTGGTATCTACCGAGAATATGCCCTATGCTGACTGGTTGGAGTACCGCAAGCAGGGCATCGGAGGTTCGGACGCTTCTGTAGTCTGCGGTATCAACCGCTATAAGTCCCCTGTGGAGCTGTGGCTGGATAAGACGGGCCAGCTCCCGCCCCAGGAAGCCGGAGAAGCTGCCTACTGGGGGACGCAGTTGGAGCCGTTCGTCCGGGCCGAGTTCACCAAGCGCACCGGAATTGAGGTCAGCTATAAGAGTGAACTGCTCCAGAGCGAGGAGCATCCCTTCATGCTGGCGAACCTGGATGGCATCTGTGAAGTCCCGGATGTTGGCACTTGTATCTTCGAGGCCAAGACTGCCTCCGCTTACAAGGCTGGGGAGTGGGAAGATACCATCCCGGACGAGTACATGCTTCAGGTACAGCACTACATGGCCGTCACTGGTTATGCCGGAACCTACATTGCGGTGCTGATCGGCGGCAACACGTTCAAATGGCGGTTTGTGGAGCGTGACGAGGAATTGATTTCTATGCTCATTGAGCTGGAAGCGGCCTTCTGGAACCATGTCCAGGACTGTACGCCCCCGCCGCTGGATGGCTCCGATGCCTCTGCCAAGTTCCTTGCTGACCGCTTCCATGACAGCATTCCCAAGTCCCACATCACTTTGCCCGACACTGCCGCTGATCTGCTGGCCCAGTATGATGAAGCCTGTGAGCAGTTGGAGATCGTCACCGAGCGGAAGCAGAAGGCCGAGAATCTTCTGAAGGAGATGATGGGCGAGAATGAGGTTGGGACTACTGGTGATCGGATTGTCACCTGGAAGAGCGTGTCCCAGGAGCGGCTTGACAGCAAGACCTTGAAGGCCGAGCATCCCGCTCTCTATAAGAAGTACGCCAATAAGTCATCCTACCGCCGCTTTACGATCAAGGCGGCGAGTTAAATTTGGGAGGTTCATTATGGATAATACGAAACTGAAAGGCCGCATGAGCGGCAAGGTGCAGGAGTTGCAGCAGCCTGCCGGAAATCAGACCATCACCGTTACCTCTGCGCCGGAAACCTCTCTGGCCCAGGTGGATTCCACCTATCTGGCCCTGACCAACAACGCCCTTGACATCATCCGGGCCAACTTGAAGAGCCAGCCGTTGACGCTGGATCTCTTCGACATCGTGAAGTCGCCCTCCGGCGGTTCCACCGTGTTTGAGGTTCCGGGGTTGGCGGGGAACGAGGCCGCCATGGAGCTGACGGGCATTGTGCTGGACTACACTACTCCCAGGGCCTATTGGGATACCCCTGATCCGGTGGAGGGTACGCCGCCTGTCTGCATGAGCCAGAACAGCATCATCTCCCACGATGGGAAAGCCTGTGCGCACTGCCCTTACAACGACTTCGGCTCCAAGGATGGCGACAGCAACGCCAAGGCGTGTAAGGAATCGGTGCTTCTGTTCCTCCTGCGGCCCAACAGCATCATTCCCCTGCTGGTTCGGGTTCCCGTGACCAGCAAGCCCAGGTTCTTGAAATACTCCACCCGGCTGCTGAGTACCCTGACGCCGATCTCCAGTGTGGTCACGAAGATCACTTTGGAGAAGGCCACCAGCAAGCAGGGTAAGCCCTACGCCCTGTTCAACTTCCAGACGGTCAGCACTCTCAGCCCAGAGGAAGCGGCCCAGGCAAAGGCGTTCGGGCAGCAGTTCATGGAGATCGTGAACGCTGCCCAGATGGTGCCGGAGCTGGCGCAGGCCAGCTAAGATAAGATGCGCTACGATGGCCCGGTGTCCCTGCCTTGCGGCAGGGATGCCGGGCTATTTACTTTTGGAGGAATCACTATGAACTATAGCGAACTGAAACGGGTCTTCCGGGAGCTGAAAGCTACCTCTCCCAGGGATGATCTGACGGCGCACATCATCTTCACGGAGGACAGCTTTGCCACACAGTATCCGTTGTTGAGCCGTACCTATCGTTTCAACAGCGACAACAAAGGGTTCCGTCCTCGTATGTTCAGCAACTCTATCTTTGCCTACTGCCTGGATAAGACCTCCGATCAGGGTGTCCGGCTGGACTGGTACATGGCTGAGGAAGGGAATCCTGGCGGCTGGAAGGTAGAGGACTGCTACATCCTAGAGCAGATGCGGGATGTGGCAGCTATTCCCAACCTGACCAGCACAGAGCAGGGTGACGGGACTGTCTGCTACTTCTTCGGTGACACCTGTATCCGGGTCCATGAATCCTACGAGGGTGGAAAGGTTCACCTGGAGCCTGTGCGAGGGGATCAGACCGCTTGCGGTGAGTGGGTAGAGCTGTCTGTTGACCGGGTATACGGCTACTGTACCCTGCTGGAACGGCATCTGAATAGAAAGGAAGGGCGTTGAACATGAAGATTGGCGATTCTGTTTATACGCCCCGGTTCTGCACAGTTCGGATTACCGCTGTCTTTACTACAGAGGCGGAGGCCCGTGCTGCCGGGTACTGCGAACCGACCTACTACAAGGGCGATCACATTATCCTTGGGAAATCCCTGGATATGTACCACATGGAGTTCGCCGCTGTCCCCAAGGGAGCGAGCCATGAGTAGAAAACATAAAAAGGTACACGGCAGGCCCACGCTCAAGAGGTTCTGTGATCCTGGCGTTTGCGACTGCTGCCAGTACATCGGCGAGGGTGATTTCCTGTGTGATAAGCACATGGAACTCGTAGTCTCTGACTGGGAGCCAACTGAATCCTACCTGATGTGCCAGAACCAGGACAAAGCTGCTGGAGGTGGTGCAGATGGAAAAGAAACTTAAAATCTGGCGTGTCAATTCAAAGTTCCTTGGCCTGGTCATAGACTTCCGTACTCCGTCGGGCCTCTTTCTGACGAAAGAAGGCCGTAAATGGGTGGCGGTGGACAACACCACCGGGGACGCATGGACAGAGGAATTTCCCCGGAAGCGTCAGGCCATCCGCTGGCTGCGGGGGAAATTTGAGATATAGAAGGAAGGTGTTACTATGCGTGTCTTAGTAGTTGAACCGGAGCGCAGACCGGAAGTGCGGGAAATTGATGATTCCCTGAAAGTCATGCAGGAGATCGTAGGGGGCTTGATTCAGCCTATCTATCCTTTCGATGATCCCGTTGCGCTGGTTTGCAATGATGAGGGTAAGCTGATGAACCTACCGGCGAATCGGGGGTTGCGGGATAAGGATGGACAGTTCTACGACATTGTGTCCGGGACCTTCTTCCTGTGCGGTGCTCCCGCTGACAGTGACCACTTCACCAGTTTGACCCCCGAGCAGATCGAGCAGTATCAGGAACGGTTCTGCACTCCGGAAATGTTTTGGGGTATGGATGGCCGTATCGTTTGCCTGCCGCTGGAAGTTGATTGAGAGGTGGGAACATGAATCCTGATAACCCTTTCATCGGGAAGTCCATAGCGGTCACGGGTAAGCTGGACAACTACACCCGTGATGGTATCAAAGCTCGGTTGCTGGAACTGGGAGCCAAGCCCGTATCCAAGGTGAGTGGGAGAACGGATTACCTGATCCTGGGAACGAGGCCCGGCAATAAGCTGGTCAAGGCTCTGGCCCTGGAAATCACCGTCCTGTCTGAGCAGGAATTTGAGCGTATGAACAGTTAGCGGAGCGGCGGGGTGGATTGCCCCGCTGCTTCTTTATAGGAGGTCATCCAGATATGAGGGACATATCTGCGAAACGTGCTGTCGAGCTGAGGTGGCCCGAGGTCAGCGGCATTGTAGCAAAAGAAATCAAGGAAGTCCTAGGGCTTCAAGTCCAGTGCAGGGCCAATGTGGTAGACGGCTCATTTTGGGATGTGACATTTATAAACTGCCGTCTCCCCCTTCCGAAGCTCTGCCAGCTCTTGCAGGCTACACAGGCCGCACCGGAGGACTGGGAAGATGCTCTGCCTGATGAGGGTGGCACAGATGTCGGCGGCATTGGAATCGTGCTGGCTGAGAAATTGATCGCCCGACACCTGCATCTCACCTGGGAACACCATTTGATTACTGCGGACAGTTTATGGCTGGTCGGGGTGGCAGACATCCCCTGCTGAGAATTATCCCATGTATCAATAAAAACCATCATGAAGGAGTTGAGAAGAATGAGGGCTTTGCGGCCTATGACACAGGAAGAACGGGACTTTGCGGAGCAGCACCACAACCTGGTGATCGACTTTCTCCGTTACAGGCGTCTCCCGATGGACGAGTTCTATGATGTCGTGATCTTCGGCTATCTCTCCGCTGTGCAGCAGTACATCCGTAACCCCCCAATGGGGGTGAACTTCAAAGCTATGGCGTTCCGGGCCATGAAGGACGCCGTTCTCCGGGAAGGTGAATATCATTCCCGTGCCAAGCGTTGCGGCGTCACCGTAGGGCTGGATGATGTTGAACTTACAGACCCCAGGCAGGATACCGAGCGGCGGGTTGAGGGCAAGGCCCTTCTGGAACAGGTGGTGAACGTGGCTACTCCGAGAGAGGCCAGGATCATCAACCTTCTGATTGATGGCTTTACTCTCCATGAAGTGGCACGGCTCCTGAAGATACCAAAGGGTGCTGCTGTAAACTGCATGGAGGACTTCTGCTGCCGGGCCAGAGTTGCCATTGGCTGAAATCAAGGCTGGGGCCGGTGGTTATCGGTTCCAGCCAATTACTATTTTATGGAGGTGGAGCATGAAAGTCAAGGCTTATATCCACAGTCTGAAAGATCATGAGCACGACCGCCATGTGTTGGGCGAGGCGGAGATCATTGAGTGCATCGGCGACAACCGTTATCTGGCCGAGGTCAACGGCGTTCGGTGTACGGCCATCTTCAACTTTTTCACCGGGGCCTACTATGTCGATGACGTGTACGGCATCCAGAAGGAGGCTGTCAATGGGTAGACCGAGATTCAAGGTGACTATCACCGAGACATTGAAGCGGACAGTTGAGGTAGAGGCCAACGATCAGTGGGAGGCCGAACAGATGGTATCCGATGGTTGGCATGGCAGCAAGTACATCCTGAGTGCGGACGACTTCGCAGATGTGGAGTTTGAGGCCGCACCTGTGTTGAAGTAGGCGTCTCAAATACGGTCGTTAGTGGGACGGGCCTAGTGGGGCTGGAATACCCCTTTGAAATCAGGTGGTATTAAGGGGTATTTCATCCCAGAACTCGTTCCAATATCTATATCCCTATTCTTATACGTTAATGGGAAGGAAGTGGAGGATGAAGAACTACACATTCGGATACGCCCGTGTCAGCACCGAGCAGCAGAACCTTGACCGCCAACTGGATGCTCTCAGGAAATACGGGTGCGATACGATCTACAATGAAAAGATGACGGGAACCAAGCGTGACCGTCCTGAGCTGGCGAAGATACTCGACCGGATGACCGAGGGTGATACCGTGGTGATCGAATCCCTGTCGAGGCTGGGGCGCAGTACCAAGGACTTGATCGAGCTGACAGAGTTGTTTCAATCCAAGGGTGTTCACCTGGTCAGCTTGAAAGAATCCATTGATACCAGTACATCCACGGGCAAATTGCTGTTCACTCTCATGTCGGCCATCGCTCAGTTTGAACGTGATGTGATTGCTGACCGTACCCGTGAAGGATTGAAGTCAGCTAGGGCCAGAGGAAGGACAGGTGGCAGACCCAGGACAGATGCCGATGCCGTCAGGAAGGCCATCAAGCTCTACAATACCCGGCAGTATTCCATCAGGGAAATCGAGGAACTTACCGGAGTTAAGAAGTCTACCTTGTACCGGAACCTACCAACTCAGAGCGGACTGAATGGTAATAAACTAGACTAACTGCATTTCGGGGAAAGCTACTCTAGCGAGAGAAACATCATTATATGCGTGCATGAGATTGGGGATACGCGTAATACCCCAATCTCTGGGAATGGTTACAGGGTTGATGCCAATGTCGGATAAGTCTTTCAGGGTGCGTTTGAAGGCTACCAAGTCTTCCCCTTGGTGCAACGCCTTTGCTCTGGCCAGACTCCGGCGTTGGCTCACCTCCTGCAAAGCACCAAGCAGACGATTTCTTTTTTGCTTATTGAAGTCCTGTCGCAGGATAATCTTCTCAGCCTTGGACAGTGTAAACCAGTCGCCTTTGCCAACCGCCATTTTGTAATGATAGTTGACCACTTTCAGGCAGGCTTGGTATTTAAGTAGGTCATGGTACTTGTTGATACTGTCGTTGCCATCTTTCTCTGCTCTTCGTGAGAGAGCATACACCTTGGGATACTTGCATTGAACCTCGAATCGAATAATGTCCTGTGCTTCTTTTAACATAGCCTGCGAGATAGAACCTGGATTCTTTTGATTTCTCTCCCGTAACTCCACTTGCTTCCCATAGCAGTTGATGTTCGCAGACTTGCATATCAGATAGAAGCTATCTGGTTTGCTCTTCATTCGGTGGGCCGTGCTGTCGAACTCAGTCCATTCCCCGAAATGTGGTGGTACATCTCCTCGCCGGATCAGCTTCATGACTTGCTCGGAGCTACACTCAGGGGCAAGCTCATTCAAAGAGAAGTTAATGCAGTAGTCGATCCGTTTGATTCGGTAATAGTCAAAGGTTCTTAATACAGGAGATATACTCCGCGCTATACGATTGAAGTTGATTATAGCGACTTCCATATCGTCTTCAGTTGCGGCGTTGACGTAATCATGATTGCCGCCAAGGATTTTCGGGTTGATTGTGGCCTCAATGGTATACTCCTTGTAAGCATTGCTTTGCATATCAGATCGGATCATCCATTTAACACCATGATCTTTATCTGGATAACTGATTTTAAGATTTAGCGGAAGAACAAGTCTTGTTCCCATATGTATGGGACTATACTCACGCCATTCTTTTTCTCCTCCTGGTAAGGTAGTTAGCATAAGCATCCTGATAGTACCTGGTTGCTTGGAGTGTCTATAGAAGTGCTTGATTAGCCGCTCTGTTTCATCGTGGGTCAATCGTAAGACCATGTCCACGGTGTGGAATCCTAATGATGATCTTCGCATCGTGCGTCTCCTTTCGGGTAGGTAATCTATAATCAAATCGTGTAACGGGCTACTATGAAGGACTACTCGCAGAAGGGACTCGGATATAATAAATGGAGTTTACCATCCCTCTAGCGTGCCGGTATTTGCCGTAAGTGCTGGATGAGGAACAAGAGAAAGAACGCTCGCTCTACATCAACAGCTTGGAGGTCTTGTCATCCATTCCTTCGTGGTACCTGTTTGGATGTGTGATCTCAATCATGGCTCTATACTTCCTGCACCTTCGGTGTGTGCTCCTGGAACCTCATCACTAATAGCAACGGTACTCTCATCTCATGGCATCATGAGCATCATCGCTAAGGTGGTGTGGCTGAGCTTCACTGCATAACAAGAACATCTCGTAACTCTTGTCCTTCATATTGTGAGGTTGTTGATTCGCAGTTTCTGCATCATCATGATTGTACTAGAAGGTAGGTGTGTGTATCGTAATGAGTCCTATCATGAGACCTGATTATCAACTTGTATGTATATAAAAACTTTATAGATAGTAATACTGATACTAGAGACGATCATGCAACAAGACAAGCAGCGGGGCAGGGCCATCACGCCCTGCCCCGTGTTGTTCGTTCTCAATTAAGTTGAGTAGTCATGCCCTGCATTTCCCCTCTCACGACCTGTTCTCAATTTGATAACAAGAGATTCTTGACAGATTCTTTCAAAGACTCTGGACTTTCCGACAGGAATCATATATAATAGAAGAACAACGAGAGGAGGATTTACCATGGCAGATAATCCTAATAACGGTATCATTGAGCCAATCAGGAGAAACAGCAATGCCAGCTCAGATAAGAACTGTCCTTCCTTAAAAATAACAAATATCAAGCTGGACACCCTAGTACCCTTTGCCGATCATCCCTTCAAACTATACGAAGGGCAGCAGTTGGCAGATCTGGTTTGTAGTATCAGAGACAATGGAGTTGAACAGCCTATTATCGTTCGTTCAATCGGTGATAAGAAGTACGAGATACTTGCAGGGCATAACAGAGTTCATGCAGCAAGAGAAGCAGGGTTGGATACTGTTCCTGCTATTATCCGTGATGATCTAAGTGATGAAGATGCCAAGATACTTGTTGTCGAGAGTAACTTCAACCAGCGGTCTGTAAAGGAAATGAAGCCCAGCGAGCTTGCTAACTCGCTTCATATGCTGAACGAGGCCATGAAGAAAAAACCTGGGTATCGTTCGGACTTACAGGAGCCGGAGGATGGTTCTCAATCTGATAACAGGTTGCGGACAATGCACGTCATTGGCAAGAAACACGATCTGTCACAAGCGACCATCGCTCGGTACATCCGTATAGCTCAGTTGTCCGAGGGATTACTGGAGTGCTTGGACAGCAAAATGATAGGGCTGGGTGTCGCAGAGCAGTTATCTTATCTACGGCCAGACGAGCAAGCTATCGTACAAAGTCTGGTTGAAGGTGATACTAAAATAGACTTACAGCAAGCCCGGGAACTGAAAAGGCAATCGTCCGACCATGAGCTTAGCGAGGATGAAATCAATGAGATCATTAGCCCCAAGGCCACTGTTCCCAAAAGGAGGGCAATTAAACTGAGAGAAGAACTCTTCACGAGGTACTTCACTGAGGGCGAGACGCCAGAAGAAATCGAGAATACCATTGCAAGAGCCTTAGAGCTGCTTCGGTCGCAGTCCACATCCTAAAATAGATGAAGCCTTTTTGCTATACGACAAAGGGGCTTCATTGCTTCTATCAAGTTAAAATATCCCACTGAGGATTACTGAGAACTCCTGTTGATTGTCAGCCCACGGTCTGTCTCTGTGTATGAAACACATCGGTTCACAACCTTCCTGTAAAAAAATTTGCAAAGGAGGCGGACCATCATGATCCTAAATCAAGCTTTTGAACTATCCATGATACTTGACACAGACCACTTTCGGAGGCTTTTCAATGCCAAGACTAGCTACCTGAAGGAGCTTGGCGATGAATATCTCGATCCATCCTTGGCTGAAAAGGGCATCACAATTATCTACCGGGCCAGCAAATACAAAAAGAAAGTCCGAGTTCTTGTCAACGCTGGCATGGTCGTGGATGACCCTTCCGACACCGACAAACTACTCCACAAACTGGGCAAGCGCATCTCTGAATACTTCGATCACAATTACAAGCTGGATGACTTCACACTGTCCGGTGTGACCCTTACTCTTGACATTGCCATTGGTAGCCGTGAGAAAGTTTCGGATTACTTGAAGGTCTTGCAACGGATCGGCAAGGTAAAAGGCTTCTCTCCTGTCAACTACGATTGTTTTGACGAGAAGGCCAGCTTCTGCCTATATGGAAATAGCAACGACATCGACTTTCTTTTATATAATCTGGAAGCTGTTACCGTGGGCCAGCTTCGGAACGCAGACGCAGGTCGGAAGCAGCTACAGTCAGCAAGTATGCAGACCAAGGGTATCCTACGGGCAGAGGTGAAGCTCACCAAGCCCAAGGCTATTCGAGAATACACGGATGTAGCCGATACCTCCGGTCAGGTTTCGGAGTTAATAAAAGCCAGCACGGACGCATTCATGGACACCTTTGCACGGGTGGTTCCCTTTGGGGGCTTTTATAAGAAGGATGCCGCCGTTGAGATCGTCCATAGTGAGGTTACAGACAATATCATGCGAAGGAAGATGCTACGGCTCCTAGCCTTGATACCCGACAAGAAATCTCTGTACCTGGCTCAGAAAGCACTAAATTGTCGGGATGTGGAGAAGGTCATGATAGCCTTTACAAAGATCAACTTATCTCCCGTGACCATTAGCAAGCGGCACGAGGTCAAGCACCTCAACAACCTCTACTCCTATTTTTTATAGGTATCATGAGGGGCTGCACCATGAGTAGCCCCTCGTATGTTTTATTGTTTCTCAGTCAGTGCTTGGTACAGCTTCACAGGCAGCTCGAAAGAAACATACTTCTCAGGCTCGTCCACGCCGTAGACCTTTTGCAGCAAGGCCAGCCAGAAGGCTTGCGTCTCCTGCCTCTCGTCGCCCCGGCCCTTCCAGTCCGCCGCAAACCGGGCGGCGGCGGTGCGTCTCTCTACATCCGTCATCGTGCTGTACCTCCGATGGAATTTTCTTGGAATCAGTATACCACACCTGGCAGGAACAAGCAACCAGTTTGAAGCGGGGACTAGCAACCGGTAACTGGAATAAGATTGTTATAAAAACACGGTGGTATGGGTGGTACGATACCACCATACCACCCACATACGTATGCTTAACCTGGAAACTTATAAGGGACGCTGCCACCAGCGCAGCGTCCCTCATCATCTTATTTTTTTAACCACTCCTGGAACTGGGCAACGTCTAATTCGCCAGCTCTGGCTTTGTCCAACCTCAGCTTTGCCTCGCTGTACCAGCGTACAAAGTCCTCCTTGCTCATTGTCCCTTTCCTTACACGGGCGTGATGCGTCTTGTAAGCCCGATTGTAAATCAAGAGGGCTTCATCAGACGCCATCTTTTTCTGAAAAGACTGCTGGGAACCGATAGCGGAACAGCGCATCCCAGAGCCATCGACTCGATCACAATAGGCAATTCTTCGATTGGCGGCAACGAAGTATTTACCGCAATGCCTACACTTCCGAACCATCACCTTATCCTGGAGCATCGACCATAGTTCCAGGTACAATAGCTGGCGCAGGTTGTTAATCCTGTATTCCTCATAGGGTTTGTTCACTGTAATTTCCCTTGCGTGTTCAATAGCCGAGCAAAAGGTTTCTTCCATGTCAGCGGGGATACCATCACGCCCCACATTCAATTTACCAAGAGCATAGAGCGGGTAAAACTTATCATCCAGCTCACGGCTATGTTCCACCGCTCGGCTGTAATCATGTCCGCTTTGATATAAGGTTGGATGTTTAAGAGAAAGACGCTTGGGCACAGTCATTTCAGACCCGCTACTTGCCACAATGTTGCCGTAGAGCCATATGCGCTGGGGTGTTGTCAACGTCTCTAACCCCGGTGCCGCTATGTCCAAAAGGAAGTAGAGCATATTATAGATCTCACGCTGCGTCCTGATCTCACGGCTAAACCCCGCAGGCATCTCTCTCGGTACACCGTAGATAGCCGTCTCTATCTCATCATCGGGTTGCTCGGCGGTGTAGGCGTTCCCACCAGTCCGTTCAAGGTATTCATTATAAAAGTCGCTTGGGTAAGTATCCCCTAATTTCAGCAAGGGGGCCAGCAGTGCCGTTATTCTTTCCACATACCATGCTTCGGAGAAGTCGGGGATAGTCCCATCTTGGCGGTAGCAGGAATAGAGCAGGAGATCATTAAAGTAGTCGCCGATTGCTCTAATGAAAACCTCCCGGACTTCATGCCTGTAATACGGGTGAGCATCTATTAAAACTCTCTTCATCTGGTCAACAGCGACATCACCGCCTGGGCGATCATGCAGCTTGAAAGTTGCAATATCCATCTGCTGAGAAATGTATTGGTCAAACAGGTCGGGCAGGCATGATAAGTCCTGGACAACGTAATGGAATAGGAGTTCGTGAGAGTTGTCCTCAGAAAATAGAAGATAGTGCCCCTCATCAAAATAACCATACCCGCAATCATCAAATCCAACGTAGGCCACAGTATCCCTCCTAAAAATATATAGGTAACGCCACCGGCTGGTAGAAAGCTAAATAGAGCGTCATTCAAAGTTCCACTTGACAGCCGCTTACGACTGTGATATTATTGTAATAGAAAGTTGAATGATTGTCAATGGCACATTCTTCAACCCAATACGAATTGAGGCACTACTCCGGCAACAACCAAGCCTGCGGGTTTTGTCTAGCAGATATAGCATGTCTGCGGCTCAGAACTACATCACGCCTGGGTTACGAAGTGGAGGTGACGGAGCAATTCTGAATTGGTTGTAGATGATCTCGATATTTCAAAAAGGAGGGAATTGTCATGGCAACTATACTGGATAAGTACGAAAACAATACGAATGAGATAGCTGTGCCTGTCGGTGAGTCCGCTGGCAAAGCTGAACAGCGGTGCGCCCTTAGCCGGAAGGAGCGGAAGATTTTCAAAGCTCTGGCAAAGGCTTTGCGTAAGCACAACAAGTTGATGAAGCAGGAGGCCGAGAGGCGGAGAGCGGAGGAAGAGGCCGCCGCAAAGGCTGCTGCCGAGAAGGCCGCCAAGCGCAAGAACGGCGCTGGGGGCTTCTTAGGCGGGTTTACGAAGGTGATCTGCAAGGTTCTCCCGCAGATCGTGACTGCCACTGTCACGGCAGTGTTGGGCTTCTTCTTCCATCGCAAACCTTCCAAGAGAGCCCTGCGAGCTGCTTTATGAACCAGACGATGCAGCCTCGGCGTCCCGAGTGGGTTTTCTTTAATGAATCTGGAGTACCCATCTCCACCTTCATCCCCTCGGCAGTCGGCGTAGTCAGGGTAGTCGGTTCCACTGATGAACGGGAGGCTGTTAGGGTACGACTACGGTTTAAGAATGGCAGCGATACAGAAACCACTGTCCCACTATCAGACCTTAACCGTGTGGATTGGTTCAAGATAGACCATCGCTGCCTGACGAACTCGGAGTACCGTCGGGCCAGAAGGTACATTGCCGATACTATCCGCGCCGGGGTCAGCAACGTCCCTGTGGAGAGGCGGTACGTCCTTGACCGGACCGGGATTTACCATATTGGCGATTCAATTATCTTTGTTGCGGGGAACCGGGTCATCACCCAGTCCTCCGCACCGAGAACTGATCCAGACTTTGAACTGGGACAGCTCCCGCTCCGCCTGGATATTGACGAGAATATCGACATCAGTACGGCTATTGACCGCATGATGCGGCTCATCAGTCTCAGCCCTGAGATCGGACCAGTCCTTGCGGCACACACAATATCTGGAATTATCAGGGCAGCTTTCAAAAAGGCTGGCATGACCCCCTGTGCGGTGTTGGTCATTGTCGGAAAATCCGGGATGCTGAAATCGAACTATGTTCCCCATTTAGTTCAGCTTTACAATCGAGCCGATGGAATCGGCCCTACTACCCGGTTCAACTCGACAAAGAGGTTTATTGAGGATGCTCTGTATGAGTACAGTGAGTGTACGGCGGTCCTTGATGACCTGCATACAGCAGAATCCAGAGGTATCAAACGGCAGAATGAGGATACCGCTGAGGAAATTATCCGGCGTATCGCGGATGATACAGGTCGTGGTCGTACGGACGGCAAGTCTCTGGTGCAACGGAGCTTCCGAGGCAATGCAGTGTTTATCGGCGAGTACAGTATTGGAAAGGCGTCCACGATCCCCCGTGCTTTGATTGCCAACATTACGAAACCTCCCAATGGCGCTATCCTTGACGAATACCAGCGCAGTCAACCGCTTCTGGTATCGACCTTTTACCATCATTTCATCCAGTGGTATGTTGACCACTTTGATGAAATTCGGGATGCCATTGACGCACGGCTCACTCAGCTACGCAGGGCAACGGCTTCCTCCACTACTCACGGTAGGCTGCGGGATACCCAGTTCTACCTCGAAACCTCCTACATGGTGTTGCTGGAGTTTTGCAAGGATTCTGGGTTCTGCTCTGAAGAAGATGCCAGGGATACATACTGTAGTTTCAGCACCCAGCTTCACAAGCTAGTCCAAGCACAGGAAGCCCGATTCAGGGAGAGTGTAGAGGTAAAAGCGATTGACTATCTTGCTCTCATTCGGGATCTTTATAAGAAAGGCTACTTCCGAGTAGCAAAGGATGTACAGGATTTCAAGCCTGAAAAGCATGATGGTTTAATTTACTATGGCTGCCTTTGCCTAAGAGGTAAGTGCCTGGAACAGAAGCTCAAAAGCATCCAATCAAATTTGAGCCTTGACGCTTGTGTGTCAGTCTTACTTAGTAGGGATGCACTCAAACTGGTCGAGAGCAAGAACACCGTGCAGATCAACGGCACTGGTGGCAAACGGTTCTACGCTATCAAACTCAGCAAGCTACGATAAGAGCGCAATTTAGGGGACGGTGTTTCCACCCCCTGAAAAATGAACTTCGCGCAGGCTGCGTAAATCGACAGCCGAAGCCATCCTGCGGCCCTCTGGACTGTGGGTGGTCCTCTCCCTGCGAGGTGAGGAAAATGCACAGAGAAGTACGGGTTCCCTTTGTAATGCGATGCCGCCGTATCTCTTCTGCCTTTGACTACATATTCTCTTGATAGCACACAGGAAGTACGGTTTCGATGTACTACTTCCGGCTCTGCTCTCATAGGATTGGACGAGGCATCAAGGAGGAGGTGGCAATGCCGCAATGAAGCAGCGCAAGCTCAACTACCGGTTCCACGATCCCAACCCAGCGGCAGTGACCGCCGACTACATACTAAAAATTTTAATTGAGGCCAACGCGGGAAAGGTGGAGGCGGCAATACAAAATGCCGCCGATACCACCCTCGCTGCCGATGAGGGACCGGATCGCTGCCAGGGACACTCCGCATGATGCGGGGTGTCCCCTTTTTTGCCCTACACCTCATAGTATTCCAGTATATCCGCATACTCCACCAGCGTCACATTGCCTAACTCAGTTGCCCTTTCCATACAGCCCTTGGTAAAGCCGGACTTAGAGAACAGAAAGCAGTACACCTTACTGTGTTGGAACAGATGGCTGCGGTGAACCAGTGTTTCCAATACCCCCAGGTCAACTCGTTCATTTGTCCACTTGCACTCGCCAAAGAGGGCGGTGGTCTTGTCCTGTTCCCCCAGTATGTCGATCTCCGCCTGTGTCTTTTCAATGGGGTCATTGCCCCACCAGCGACCCAGGGAAGCAAACTCCACCGGGGAGCGCCCATCCAGCAGCAGCTTCCAAAGATACTGTTTACATATCTCTTCAAACACCTTGCCCATGTAGTGGTCGAGCTGCGGCGCGATGCGCTGGTACACCAGGTCAGCGGCTCCACGGGCAATCAAGGAATTGTTCTCCAGCACAAAGCGATGCCAGAAGCGGAACATATTATCCTCGATGGAGTACAGGGACTTACGGGAAGCCTTCTCCCCATAGGGAGTCTCCTTCTGCACGATCCCCAGGCTGATGAGATTCTTGATGTAGCTGGCGCAGACGTTGGTATCCTCGCCGACCTTGCTTGAAATCTCCGACATCCGAGAAGCCCCTGCTGCAATGGCGGTAATGATTGCCGTGTAAATGGCTGGTTCCCGCACCTCCTGCTTCAGAAGGTTCACCGGCTCCTCATAGAGAAAGGAAATGGGATTGAGGAAGGTGTTCTTGATGTTTTCCTCAATACTCAGACGGTCGTTGATTTGCAGCAGGTATTGTGGTGTCCCTCCGACGATCCCGTAGGCCAACGCCTTGTCCTCGCCTTTGAAGTGGTTGAAATAGCGGCAGGTTTCCTCGAAGTCGAAGGGCAGCAGTTTCATCTGTGCCGTGCGCCTGCCGTAGAGCGGGGCCTTATATGCCAACACCTGATCCTCCATATAGGACATGGACGAGCCGCAGAGAATCAACATCAGCTTGGAGGTATCCTTATTTTTGTCGATCAGGAGCTGCAAGGTGGAAGCAAGGCTTTTGGAGGACCGTGCCACATAGGGGTACTCATCCAGCACGAGGATCACCCGTTCCTTCTCCGCCATCTTAAAAACACATTCCAGCGCCGCCTGGAAGGACACGAAGGAAGTCTCCGCCGCAATGCCGCTGGCGTACTCCAGGATGCTCTTGCTGAGGTTCTCCAGGTTCTGCTTGGCATTGCTCTCCACGCCCATGAAATAGATAGCTTTCTTACCCTGGATAAACTGGGTCAGAAGGGCTGTCTTTCCCACGCGGCGGCGGCCATACACAACTGCAAACTCAAACTTGCCTGATGCGTATAGTTGCTCCAGCGATTTCAACTCCCGCTCTCTTCCGATAAACATAGCCACACCCCCATTCTTCTCATTTAGTATACCACATCAGCCACAAGTTAGTCAATCATGATCTACTAAAGGTAGTTCCACTAAATTTCGGCATTGATTCTCTAGCGAAGGTGTGCTATCATACAGATATAGTAGAACGTCTTGATTTTAATGGAGAGGTTTACCTATGAACATTGCCGCTTACTGCCGTGTCTCCACGGAGAAAGAAGACCAGCTCAACAGTCTGGAGGCACAGAAGGAGTTCTTCTCTGAGTACACTCAGCGTACCGGAGACACCCTCATCCGCCTGTACGCTGACGAGGGCCTGTCCGGCACGAAGATCAAGAACCGTAAGGAGTTCCTGCGCATGATGGCGGACGCCGAGCACCACTTGTTCGACATGGTGGTAGTCAAGGACATCTCCCGCTTTGCCCGGAACACGGTTGACCTGCTGCAAAATGTCCGCAGGCTGAAGGCCCTGGGCATCGAGACCCAGTTCCTCACCGCCAACATGACCAGCATGGGCAACAGCGAGTTTGTTTTAACCATCTTCGGTGCGCTGGCTCAGGAGGAGAGTGCCAACACCTCCAAGCGGGTGAAGTTCGGCAAGAAGCTGAACGCCGAGAAGGGGCGTGTCCCAAACATCGTCTACGGCTACGACAAGACCATCGGCGACTACTTCAACCTGACCATCAACCAGGAGGAGGCTGCTGTCATCCGGCAGATCTATCACTGGTACACCCAGGAGGGCTACGGCTCCGCCAAGATTGCCAATATGCTCAACGAGCGTGGCCTGAAGACCAAACGCAACTGCCAGTGGAGCCAGAACGCTGTGGGGCATATCCTCCGAAACGAGCTGTATACCGGGAAGATCATCAATGGCAAGCAGGAGGTCACGGACTTCCTCACCGGACAGCGGGCGGACAGGGACGAAACTGACTGGATCGTGGTGGACAAGCCCGAGCTGCGCATCATTGACGATGAAACCTTCCAACAAGCACAGGAAGTCCTGCACTCCCGGCACAGTGCTTTCAAGATCACTCGGGAGCGGCAGAGCAATAAGCACCTGTTCTCTACCCTCATCAAGTGTAAGGAGTGCGGCTGGTCTTTCCGGCGTACCGTCCGCACCTATAAAAACACCTATGTACGCTGGGTCTGCTCCGGTCACAACGGACGGGGAGCCGACAGCTGCCCCAACGCCGTGACGGTGGATGAGGAGGAACTGATCGAGGTCTTGCAGGAATACTTCGCCGGACTGCTGAAAGCAAAGAAGTCCGTCATCAGCTATGTGGTGAACCAGTTTCAGAAGGTCTACAAGGCCAAGGACGAGAATCTGGACTACGAGAGAGAATTGACCGCCCAGCTTGCCAAGCTGCAAAAGACCCGGCAGAAGTACATGGATATGTACGCCGATGACCTGATCTCCCGTGACGAGCTGAACGCCAAGATCGGCGGGATGCGCAAGGAGATTGAGCGGCTGGAGAACGAATTGAAGATGATCTCCTACAACCTGACCAAAGGGGAGCAGTTGGAGAGCGTCCTGACCAGCACCTTCAAGGAGATCGAGGACATCACCGACGTACATCAGATGACCAACACCCAGCTCAAGCGTATTATACAGAAGATCGAGGTAGATAAAGAGGGGAATGTTGACATCTACCTGCGCCTTTTGGGCGATTTAGGGCTGGACAGTACCGTTCTAATTAGCGATAACCTTACACAAGGATGTAACTGATCGTTTAAAGAAAATCAACCCCACGATCTATGCGCAGGTCAAGCAGGTACTTGATCTAAACAAGTCTGAACGGCACATCCGGGGCGGGATTGCCACGCGGGAAAAGTATGCACGAATCAAAAGCTACGGATGAGGATTTGTTTTTCGTCTGGATGTGAAACAGGCGTTCATGCCCTGTAGAGTAGAAAAGTCCGCCTCTCCGGAATACGGAAAGGCGGACCTTTTTATTATGGGGTAAAAAGCATCTGTTCGATATATCTTTCGTTGAAAAATGGGTCGGATGCCAATTCGATCGTACGGGCATCCTGTGCAATCCGTTCGGCCTCGTGCAGAGCAGGTTCCGACTGTGCGCAGAGACAGGCGCCCATTCCTGCCGCATTGCCCATCGAAACCACTGGCGCGCTGATACGAGGCAGCAGCCCAATCCGCATGGCGGCAGCAGGGTCGATATAACTGCCGAACCCACCCGCCAGACTGACTCCTGCCAGCCGGTCACAGGAGACCCCTGCGTGATGCAACAGAGTGTCCGCCCCCGCAGCGATCGCAGCCTTTGCGAGCTGGAGCTGCCGGATGTCCTGTTGGGTCAGCACCACCCCATTCTGCAGGGGAAATTCCTCCCCATATCGTTCGTCCAGCAGGCCGGTTTCATCGAGCAGGCCCGCTTCCAGCAGTGCCGCGACCGCGTGAATCGCGCCAGTGCCGCAGATTCCCAATGCGGGGCCGCCACCGATCACCCGGCAATCCGGGATGCCTTCCCGGATTGCAACCCGGTCGATTGCACCTGGCCCGGCGGTACGGCCACACCGAAGCCCTGCCCCCTCGAACGCGGGACCCGCGGCGGTCGAGCAGCAGAACAGGCCGTCCGGGGTCATCAGCGCCATCTCACCATTGGTGCCGACGTCGATCAACAGCTCCCACTGGCGCAACGGAGAGGAAAGCAGTGCGCAGGTCAAGTCCCCGCCCAGATAAGCGCTGATGCAGGGCGCCAGATAAACCTGTACCGCAGGCGAAAGGGACGGGAACCATCCCCGGGCGCTGTAGAGCACGCCGAACAGGCTCTGTGGGATATAGGGAGCGGCGGCGATACCCGATGGATCCAACCCTGCCGCCAGATGGAGCATGGTTGTGTTTCCGGTGAGCACCACGCCCCGCACAGCCTGTTTTGGAACGCCGGCTGTTTCAAGCAGGGAGATAAACAGCCTGTCCAACTGCCGCAGGATCGCTTCCCGCAGTGGGACAACCCCTTTTTGAGAAACGGAGGCGATCCGGGAGATTACATCCGCGCCATAGGGGGCCTGCGCATTCAGCTCACTGGTGGATGGACAGGCCCCGCTAAACGGCTCGGAGAGGCTGACCAGATAAACGGCAACCGTTGTAGTGCCGATGTCGGCGGCGAGCGCATATCCCTCCGCTCCAAACAGGGAGCTGCCCTCCCAACTGTTGACCTGTCCGGCAGTCTGTATCTGCGCAGACACCGCTTCCCCAACCTCAATCGTGCAATCCCCCACCGCTTCGGCCGCACAGGCGAGCCGCCAGTTTTCGAGCTGTTCCCCAATGGTCAGCAGCCGGCGTTCTTCTTGGGAGAGCGGGGAGAGTGCGCCGTATGCGCGGACCTTGCATTTTCCGCAGGTATGCGCACCCCCGCAGGGTTTCGCCAGCGGAACCTCTGCCTGCTCAAGCAGAGCGGAAAGCAGGGTGGGCGCATCCAACGGGAGTATCCGCCTTATGCCGGCATACCGGATAACGACAGCTGCCATCTCACTCCCCCTCCATTTTTCGAATCGGAATCCACAGTTCAAACAGCCAGCGTGCAGCATAGGCGCAGCCGGTCCCAAGCAGCGCTCCCGCGAGCAGGTCGGTGGGATAGTGCACCGACAGGTAAAGTCGCGAAAACAGGATCAGCAAAGCGGCTGCCAGCGCCACCCGGCCCCACCGCTTAGGGTCCATCATCCAGACCACCATTGCCCCTGCAAACGAAACCGCGGCATGGCCCGAGGGGAACGAGTAAGAGGGCTCCGGCGGGATCAGAAGCTGGAGGTTGGGCAGGCGGGTATAAGGGCGGGCGCGCTGGAACAGGTTTTTCAGCGTCCCCTCCCCAAAGATCAACATGAGCAGCAGGGAAAGCGCCATCACGCCGCCCCATTTGCGGGTGGGCTTATAACAGAGCAGGAGCAGGCAGACCGCCACCCAGAGATAGCCGTTATCCCCCAGGTGGGTAATCCAGACCATGATGCGGTCCAGAACCGGATGATGCAGGTTCTGCGCAACCCACTCGACGATCTTTAACTCCATGGCAATACCTCCCGATTTAAAATGTATCTGTTATGAAAGTGGTTTGACTATACCATATTTCCAGGAAAAAAGATAGGGCCGGGCTGGAAAATCTTTCGCCGGAGCCTATTTTGTGCTATACTGTAAACAAGAATCGAGGCATTTGAACAGGATCAAATGGTTTTTGCGCAATCTGTTTTCATCTATATCTTTCAGGAGGGTTTTTTATGTCGATTACCAGACAGGAAATGCGCCGGCTGCAAAATGGCAGTGACGTGCGGGGAGTTGCGGTGGAAGGGATAGAGGGACAGCCCGTCACCCTGACCGGCGAGGCCGCAAACCGGATTGCCCAGGCGTTCGCACGCTGGCTTTCCGCCAAAACCAGAAAGCCGGCGGAAGATCTGCGGATCAGCGTGGGGCACGATTCCCGCATCTCCGCGCCCGCACTCAAGGCGGAGGTGCTGGGCGGCCTGCGGGCGCAGAAGGCTGCCGCGCTTGACTGCGGGCTGGCATCCACCCCCTCAATGTTTATGTCGGTCCTCTTCCCCGAGACCGCTTGTGACGGGGCGATTATGATTACCGCCAGCCATCTCCCGTTCAACCGCAACGGCCTGAAATTTTTCGATGCAGACGGAGGGCTGGAGCACGCTGATATCACCGCCCTGCTCGAGGATGCCGGAGGGCTGGACGCCGCAGAGGCATCGCTGGAAGGGATCGAACCGGTCGACCTGCTCTCCCTCTATGCCGCAAGCCTGCGCAAAAAAATCTGCGACGGGGTCAAGGCGGAGGATTATGCGCATCCGCTGGCAGGGCTGAAAATCGCGGTTGACGCGGGCAACGGGGCGGGCGGCTTTTTTGTCGAGCAGGTGCTGAAACCGCTCGGGGCGGACACCTCCGGCAGCCGCTATCTGGACCCGGACGGGACGTTCCCCAATCACATCCCCAACCCGGAGGACAAGCAGGCGATGGAGGCGGTGCGGCAGGCAACGCTCGAGAGCCACGCCGACCTCGGGATCATCTTTGATACCGATGTTGACCGGATGTCCGCGGTCCTGCACGACGGTTCGGAGGTCAACCGGGATGCGATCATCGCCATGATGGCAGCGATCCTCGCGGACGAATACCCAGGCGGAACGGTCGTCACCGATTCGGTCACCTCCGACCGGCTGACCCGCTTCCTGGAGGAGGACCTCGGGATGAAACACCACCGGTTCAAACGCGGCTATAAAAATGTCATCAACGAGTCCCGGCGGCTGAACGCCGAGGGGATTCTCTCGCCGCTCGCAATCGAGACCTCTGGACATGGCGCGCTCTCGGAAAACTACTTCCTGGATGATGGGGCCTATCTCGCGGTCAAGCTGTTAATCGCCGCCGCAAACGCCCGCAGGCAGGGCAAGCAGGTCGATTCGCTCATCGCCGGCCTGCCGCCCCTCTTCGAAGCGCGGGAGTACCGGATGAAGATCGCCGGGGAGGGGTTCCAGCGCTATGGACAGGAGGTGCTGGAGGCATTTGAAGCCCGCGCACAGGAGCGGGGGTTCCAGATCGCTCCCAACTCTTATGAGGGGGTGCGCCTCTCGTTCGACAGCGAGGCAGTGCAGGGCTGGATGCTGCTGCGGATGTCGCTGCATGACCCGCTGATGCCGCTCAACCTTGAGGGGCGCCGCGAGGGGGACTGTGCCCGTCTGACAGGGATCGCCAAAGAGCTGCTCGCCGGGTTTGACCGGCTCGACCTCTCCCCGCTCGGCTGATTCCGCTACAGACAGCCTGTCCTTCCGCAAAAAGCGGGGAGATTTTCCCGCTTTTTGCTTGACCCGGTTCCCGCAACGGGGTATAATAATGCACATGACTTTCCGTTACTGAGAGATTGAGAGGATGACGCTAATGAAGCATAGTGATAAAACGATGGAAAAGGTGGTAAACCTTTGCAAGAGCCGCGGTTTTGTCTATCCCGGCTCCGAGATTTACGGCGGCCTTTCCAATTCATGGGATTACGGCCCGCTCGGTGTTGAGTTCAAAAACAATGTCAAACGCGCCTGGTGGAAAAAGTTTGTACAGGAGTCCCCCTACAACGTCGGGCTGGATTCGGCCATCCTGATGAATCCGCAGGTGTGGGTGGCATCGGGGCATGTGGGCGGCTTCTCCGACCCGCTGATGGACTGCAAGGACTGCAAGACCCGCCATCGTGCGGACAAGCTGATCGAAGATGTGACCGGTGAAGCTGCGGACGGCTGGACCAACGAACAGATGATGTCCTATATCCAGGAGCATCACATCAAATGTCCTGACTGCGGCGGGGAAAATTTCACCGACATCCGTAAATTCAACCTGATGTTCAAAACCTTCCAGGGGGTGACCGAGGACGCAAAAAGCGAACTTTATCTGCGCCCGGAAACCGCGCAGGGCATCTTTGTCAACTTCCAGAACGTCCAGCGCACCACCCGCAAAAAACTGCCGTTCGGCGTTGGGCAGATCGGCAAATCCTTCCGCAATGAGATCACCCCTGGAAACTTCATCTTCCGGATCCGCGAGTTCGAGCAGATGGAGCTGGAATTCTTCTGCAAGCCTGACACTGACCTGGAGTGGTTCCAGTACTGGCGCGGCTTCTGCGAAAACTGGCTGCTCTCGCTCGGCATGGCCAAAGAGAACCTGCGCCTGCGCGACCATGCCCAGGAGGAGCTGTCGTTCTATTCCAAGGCAACCACCGACATCGAATACCTCTTCCCGTTTGGCTGGGGCGAACTGTGGGGGATTGCCGACCGCACCAATTACGACCTGGGCCGTCACTCGGAGGAATCCGGAAAAGCCCTCGACTACTTCGACCAGGAGACCAACGAACGGTATGTCCCCTATGTGGTGGAACCGTCGCTCGGCGCCGACCGTGTCGCGCTGGCCTTCCTTTGTGACGCTTATGACGAAGAGGTTGTCAGCACCGACGACAAGGGCAAGGAGGACATCCGGGTCGTCATGCGTCTGCATCCTGCACTCGCCCCGTTCAAGGCCTGTGTGCTGCCCCTCTCCAAAAAGCTGAACGAGGGCGCGGGCAAAATTTATGAAACCCTCTCCAAAGAGTTTATGGTCGATTATGACGACGCAGGCTCGATCGGAAAACGGTACCGCCGTCAGGACGAGATCGGTACCCCGCTCTGCATCACCTATGACTTTGATTCCGAGACGGATGGCTGTGTGACTGTCCGCGACCGTGACACGATGGCGCAGGAGCGCATCAAGGTCGAAGCGCTTGCAGAGTATGTCAGGGCAAAAATTCAGTTTTAAATGATTCCCGGCGGGGTGAAAAAATCGCCCCGCCGGTTTGACACCGGCGCTAGATTCTGATATACTATTATCATATGGAAAATCCGGGGTGTAGCGCAGTTGGTAGCGCGCCTGCTTTGGGAGCAGGATGCCGTGGGTTCGAATCCCGCCACTCCGACCAAATCCAACACCATCTATTGGCAGCTCATGCGAGTTCGGTAGATGGTGTTTGGTTTAGGCCCCATAATGATGCTACAGATGGAAAAAATCCAGCGAAGCGCCGGATCATTCCGCTCCATCTAAGAAAACAAAGCGGCTGTATCGGAATGACAGAACCGACAGGAGACGTTGTATATGTGTATAGGGATTGTTGCAGCAACGAAAGCGGAGATAGCCCCATTCACTGCCGCCATGCGCAATATCGAAACGGAAGAATATTCCATGCTGAAATTCCACAAGGGGAACTATGCTGGCATCGACGTAATTGCCTTATTCTGCGGCGTTTGCAGGGTGAACGCCGCGATTGCTGCACAAATATTGATTGACCGGTATCAGGTGGAACAGATCATCGTTATTGGCGTTGCGGGCGCAATCAACCCGGATTTACAGATTGGGGATACCGTTATTTCTTCGCAGGTCGCTTATCATGATGTTGCCGATGAAATCTTAACGCAATATCACCCGTGGATGGAAAGCATTTATTTTACAGCCGACCCAAGCCTGGTGCATGGCATAAGCCTGGCGAATGCCGATGATCCCTCCGTGATGACCGGCAGGATCGTAACAGGAGAATCTTTTATCGACCAGGAGGGGCGCGAAGAAATCATTGAAAGATATGATCCGCTGTGTGTCGATATGGAAACCGCTGGCGTCGCCCATGTCTGTTATGCCAACACGGTCCCCTTTGCCGCCATTCGTTCCATGAGCGATACCCCCCACGAGAGCGGAAGCGGCGCGTTTGAAAAATACTGCAAAACGGCAGCGGAGAAATCGGTGCGAGTGCTGATCCGCTACCTGGATACCGCCTACCGGTAGCGTGGACCACCTTTGCTGTTTTTTCACCTTACGGCAGCACGATCTGAGGTATTGAATAAATCCAAAAAATTTGGTAAAGTGTATTGGATAGCTTGATAGCACCGATACACTTTTTCAATTGATACAGACAATCAAAAAAGGAGGAGAAGGATGGTTTTCAGCAGCCTGCTGTTTCTTTTCCGGTTTTTGCCGGCAGCATTTCTCGCTTACTATCTGACGCCAAAAAAATGCAAAAATCTGACCCTTCTGATCGTAAGCCTGATTTTTTATTCGTGGGGGGAAGTCCGATACTTCCCAATCATGCTTTCGATTATTCTGGTCAACTATCTCGCCGGGCTTGGGATCGGCCGATGGAGGGGTCACCGGGAGCTCTGCCGGGGGATTCTCGCAGTTTCTGTGGTGTTCAGCGTGGGATTCCTCGCATTTTTCAAATACAGCAATTTCCTGCTGATGAATCTCAATGCGCTATTTGGAACCTCCTTCCCGATGCTTGAGGTCACAAAAAACCTGCCTCTCGGGATCAGCTTTTACACCTTCCAGATTATGACCTATACCATCGACGTCTATTTCCACAAGATCGAGGTAGAGCGCAATATCATTGACTTTGGGACGTTTGTTGTCCTCTTCCCGCAGCTGATTGCCGGCCCAATCGTGAAATATTCGGATATCAACCGCGAACTGAAAGACCGCCAGATCACGCTTGATGCGATACAGGACGGAATCGCGCTGTTTATCTTCGGGCTGGGGAGCAAGGTACTGCTTGCAAACAACATTGGCGCGCTCTGGACCGAGGTGGAATCCGCGGGATTCACGAACCTTTCGACCGCCGGGGCCTGGCTCGCTCTTTCTGCCTATGCCCTGCAAATCTACTTTGACTTTTCCGGTTACTCGCTCATGGCGATCGGGATGGGACGGGCGCTCGGGTTTCATTTCCCGCAGAACTTCAACTATCCTTACGTCTCCCGCAGCCTGACTGAATTCTGGCGCAGATGGCACATGACCCTTGGCGGCTGGTTCCGGGAATACCTCTATTTCCCACTGGGCGGCAATCGGGTCAGCAGATGGAAACAGTACCGCAACCTGTTCCTGATCTGGTTCGCAACCGGCCTGTGGCATGGTGCGGCCTGGAATTTTGTGCTCTGGGGGCTGTACTTTTTTGTGATGCTGAGTTTTGAACGGTTGTTCCTGCAGCGCTTTCTGGACCGTTACCGGCTGTTCTCGCATCTCTATGTCTTAATCGGGCTGCAGATCAGCTGGGTCCTGTTCGCGATTACCGATATGAAAAAAACCGGGACGTTTTTCTCGTTGCTTTTTCTGCCGCACAGCGGGAACGACTGGATGTATTATCTGCGAAACTACGGGATCATCATGGCAGTTGGGGTCGTGTTCTCGCTGCCGGTGCTCAATCTGCTCCGCGACCGTTTGCCAAAGCTCTGCAAATGGCTGGCAGTCCCGTTCCTCGGGCTGATTTTGCTGTTGTCGGTCGCATATCTCGTGGATTCCACCTACAATCCATTCCTGTATTTCCGTTTTTAAGGAGGGATAAAAGATGCAAAAAATCAAGCGGTGTCTGCCTCTGATCGCGATTTTATCGCTGTCAGCGGCATACTTTGTGTATTACACCTGCAATCCATTCCTGTATTTCCGTTTTTAAAGGGGGGATAAAGATGCAAAAAATCAAAC
>NZ_KE159677.1:161339-165395 GCF_000403395.2 Anaerotruncus sp. G3(2012)
GGTATCTACCTCTGATCGCGATCTTATCGCTGTCAGCGGCATACTTTGTGTATTACACCTGCAATCCATTCCTGTATTTCCGTTTTTAAAGGGGGATAAAGATGCAAAAAATCAAACGGTATCTACCTCTGATCGCGATTTTATCGCTGTCAGCGGCATACTTTGTGTATTACACCTGCAATCCTTTTCTGTATTTCCGTTTCTAAGGGAGGATAGCGATGCAAAAAATCAAGCGGTATCCACTTTTGATCCTGTTCACTCTCTTCTTGTTTGTCACCACGGTTGCGGACATGTGCGTCAACAACCGGGTGTTCAGCGAGATGGAAAACAAATATCTGACCCAAAAGCCGGCATTCAGTTGGTCCCAGCTTTTTAAAAACCAGTACACCCCAAAGTATGAAACCTATATCAACGACCAGTTCGTGGGGCGGGACTGGTGGATCACCGTAAAATCGGTCAGTGAGTCCGCATTTGGCAAGATCAAGAACAATGGGATCGTTTACGGCTCCGACCACTATCTGTTTGAGGAATACCTGACAACCGATGAGGACCGGATCGAACGCAATATCGGCTTTTTGAACGAGTTCGTGCAGACCTATGGGAATCAGGTTCCGGTCACCGTTTCGGTGATCCCGAGTTCCTATGCGATACTGGGGGATTACCTTCCTACCGGGCTGCACAATGTCGATCAACGCGCCTATTGTGAGCAGATCCGTTCGCAGATAGAATCGGAGTGGCTCGACCTGTTCCCGGTGATGACGCAAACCGCAGCAGATGCGGCAGCCTTTAACGCGTCCCGGGAGCCAAACGAGGAGGAGCTGCTCGCCTACTATCGCACCGACCATCATTGGACTTCCTATGGCGCCTATCGCGCCTATCAGGCATTTGCTGCGTCACGCGGGAAAACGCCGGTGGAACTGGAAACACTGAAACCATATCTCTATTACCTGCCCGATTTCTATGGGAGTTACTTCAGTAAATGCAAGCTCTATTCTGCGCTGCCGGACACGATCGCTGTTTATGATCTTCCGGTCGATTCGGTGACGGTCGGCGGGGAGCAGAAACCAACCCTGCATAATACCGCCCAGTGGGGAGTCCGGGACAAACACGCCGGGCTTCTCTGGGGGAATGCCGACGTGACGGTGATCAAATCCCGAAACAACCGTACGCAGGAAGCCGGAAAAACTTCCCGGGTCCTGCTCTTCAAGGACAGTTTTGGGAACAGCTTCGCCCCGTTCCTGACCTATAACTACGACGAGGTTTATGTCGTGGACCTGCGCAGCAACCTGACGCCGGTCAGCGAACTGATGTCGCAGGTCGAATTTGATGATGTATTGATCCTTTACAATTTTTTGTCTTTTTCGAGCAGCGCAGATGTCGCGCGGATCACCTATTAAAAAAACCCCTCCCTTAAACAGGAGGGGTTTTTTCATCCGGTTCTATCTCGGAGGGGTAAGGCGGTTCCATCTCGGGGATGGTATCGAAATCAGGCAGTTCGGCCTGCATCGGTATATGGATTTCCATGGTTTCCATCGGTACTTCTTCGATAGGCGGCTGGGCCGGACGCGCTGTCTGTGCTTCGGGGCTGCTTTCCAGATCGTAGGGATTCCCAAAGAACGGGATTCTGCGATCGCCCCACTTTTTGCCGATCCAGGTGGTGAGAAGCAGCAGAGCATAGATAATTGCCAGCATTCCAAGAAAACCAACCAGAAATTGCAGGTAGGACATCACTGCGCTCCGTTTTTGTTCCGGCTCAGACGGGGCATATCCCGGATAACAGGAGGGAGAAAGATGGGGGGAAAGCCCGGTCTGATCGGCATAGAGTGCAAGAGCAGCGTACTCGGTTGCCTCAACCGATGAAGGTTCCCCCATCAGCATGGAAAACCCTCCATCCGTGTTCTGGAACCGGAAAAGGGCATCGAGCAGATCACCGCCCTCCTTGACAAACCGCGCATCTTCAAGGGGAATGCCCAGGGTGGATATGGCAGTCAGCACCGCAGCCGTCGCCCGGCAGTTGGCACCGCCCTGCGCGTTGAAGGTCCCATCCGGGTTCTGCTGCTCAGAAAGCCATGACAACGCACGTTCCAGCGAGGAGCTGACATAGGAAACATCCTTCTGAGGGGCAAGCGCGGTGATCGCATCTGCGGTGACAATAACATCCGGATCACGTCCAGCGGTGGGGGCGAAGCCTCCTGAGCGCTGCTGGGAGGAAACCAGATAATCGGTCACCGAAGGGATGGAATTCCGCGCAGACTCAAAAATCGGGCTTTCTGCCGCAGTATAGGCCATCAACGCCAGGCTTGCGTTTTCCAGCCCATCCTCATACAGGTTCTCATGCGAGGATAGCGTGGAGAGCAGATTGGTTTTCTGATAAGCGGATGGGTCCTGCCCGAGCTTGACCAGCGCCAGGATCGAAAGCTCCAGATCGTGCGCTTTGCGAAACCCGTTGGAACGTCCTGTCTCCAACATAGTGTAAAGCCGGGCTTTGGCATCCTCCCGGATTTCCCGCTGCCCGAGAGAGCAGACGGTGATACTCCACTGTCCGGCTGGCTGATTGTTGAGGTATTCCCAGGTCTGCCCTGCGACAGGGGAAACTCTATGGTCCTGGTTGTCCTGTGCCTGTACCGGAAGTGCAGTACCCAGCAGGACAGAGAAACTTAAAACCAGTGCGCAAAGCTGCTTCAGCATGGTTAAAGTCCTCCTTTTTCTCCAAAGTTCAGGCGATAAAAGCCGCGAAAGAAAATCCCGCAGACGGAATCTGCGGCGGAAATGGGTTTCTGATGATTATAGCACAGCCGGACAAAGATTTCAACCGGTGGGAGAGGTGTTCATATCCTCCCTCTTGACAAACCACACCCTCTTCCGCTATAATATCTAGTAAATTACTAATTTACTAGAGGACTGATTCAAAATGAGGATACCAACAACCCTAAAACACAAGCCGGTAATCGTTGCGGAGGATTATGGAAATATCGATGGGCGCACCGCCTATCAAACGGATACGCAGGGGCTTTCTCTGGGACTTGCGCAGTGGAACGACCGCGGAAAACTGGATATTTCCGCAAAAGTCTGGCGATATACGGGAGAAAAGTGGTCGCGGCAGTCGGAGGAACTGCCTCTGCACCGGGTGATCGACCTTGCAATTTTGATCTGCCGGTCCAAACTGTTTTTCCGGGAGGAAAGCTACCGGCATCCGAAGCTGTACGACCCGGAGAAACCGGTGATCGACCGGGTAGGGCTGCAAGGGGACGCGATGACTGTCGCAGTCTGCACTGAAAATGAGAGGATCGACGAGGACATCCAACTGTTCTCCCAGGCGCTGTCGCAGGATGACGAGCTGCTGGGGGAACGGATGCGGGTTCTCGCACGCATTTTAAAGGAGATGGGATACTGATGGACCAGCATAAAAAAAATCTGATCCGGGAATTTAAGGCCAAGCCGCTGACAGGCGGTATCTGCAAAACGACCAACCAGAAAAACGGGCGGTATCTGCTTGAAGCTGTGGTCAACCCACAGGGGAGCAAAAACCGGTTTACCTTCGCGCAGATGACGGGAACAAGTCTGGGATTCCGGCTGCAAAAGGACTGGGAGACCTTCGGCGGTGATGCATTCACCTTTGAAATTCTGGAGGAAATCACCCAAAAGGAAACCCAGACCGAAGCGGAGTTTCGCGAGGAGCTGGAGCTTCTGGGGGAGCTTTGGGCGGAAAAATTCGACCCGGACCTTTCCTATTAGAGACGGTTCCGTATGTTTGAAAGGGGGCTTTTTCTCTTGCAAAAAGCCCCCTCTCGCCGCTTCGCGGCAATTCACCCGAAAAAAGCGCTTCACAGGATAAAGTATTTCGCTCATTGCGATGAGCGACCAAAGGCTCTGCCTTTGGAAACCGCAATTTTTTGAAAAAAATTGAGTAAAACTTTCGTTTTGGAAAAAAGCGGCACCCAGCCCGGAAGGGAGGGGCCTACGGGGAGGGGTCGCCGACCCCTCGCCCGCAAGGCAAACTGAGGGGGCGTCGCGGCGGATGCCGCGCTTCGGACCGTAGGTCCGAGAAGACCCCCG
>NZ_KE159677.1:165405-176556 GCF_000403395.2 Anaerotruncus sp. G3(2012)
CGGGGAGGGGTCGCCGACCCCTCGCCCGCAAGGCAAACTGAGGGGGCGTCGCGGCGGATGCCGCGCTTCGGACCGTAGGTCCGAGAAGACCCCCGAAGAAGGGCGCTTGCGTCCCGGAAGTTTGGTCTGGAACCCAAACTTCCGTTGCCTCACTGCCCCTCGACCCCGCAATTTTTTGAAAAAAATTGACTAAAACTTTAGGGCTTGTTTGAAAATAGAGAAATAGACGGATGGTTCGTAAAAAGCGAGCGGTTGCAAGGAAAAAAGCACAGGAATACTTGCTGTATTCCGCGCATTTTTGACGCGGCAGCTGCCGCTTTTTGTAGAAAAAGACGGCTATTTCGATTTTTCAAACAGCCCCTAGATTTTAAACAGGCTCTTAGAGGTTGTTGGAAAAAGCGGAACCACGTTTTTCTGCGAATGCAAAAAAAATTACGGGGCCGAGGGGATATCCCCCTCGGCCCCGCTGCCATTCAAATAGCCAACGAGCGCTTCGATACAAAACAAATCCCAACAGGCTGGTCTCTATATCTCCTGGATAACCGGCAGGATCATCGGGCTGCGCTTGGTGCGGCTGTAAAAATAGGAGGAAAGGGAGTCGCGCACCTGTGATTTGATGTTCCCCCACTCATGTACATTTTTACGCCTGCACTCGTCGAGCGTCCTGCGCGCGATCTCCCGCGCCTCGGTCAGCATATCCTCCGCCTCCCGCACATAGACAAACCCGCGGGAGATAATGTCCGGACCCGCTACAATCCTTCCTGTCGCCTGCTCGGTGGTCACCACCACAACGATCAGGCCATCCTGCCCCAGATGCTTACGGTCACGCAGGACAATACTTCCCACATCACCGACACCCAGTCCATCCACAAGAACCCTGCCGGACGGGACCATTTCCTCGTGTTTCACCGACACGCCGTCCAGCTCAAAGACCCGGCCATTTTCGCCGATCAGCACATGATCGTTGTCCATCCCCATCGCCAGCGCGAGGCTGGCGTGCTTTTTCAGCTGTTTGAACTCACCATGAACCGGGAAAAAGAATTTGGGCCTGGTCAGCGCTAGCATGATCTTCAGCTCCTCCTGGCAGGCGTGCCCTGAGACATGTACCTCATACATCCGCTCCCAGATCACCTCTGCGCCGAGCCGCATCAGGTCATTGACCACCCGGCTCACCGTCTTTTCATTGCCGGGGATCGGCGTCGCACTGATGATGATAAAATCGTCCGCAGTCACGCTCACCTTGCGATGATCGTTGCACGCCATCCGGGAGAGCGCACTCATCGGCTCACCCTGGCTTCCGGTCGTAATCAGGACGATGTCCTCGGGGCGGTAGCGGTTGATGTCGTCAATGTCGATCATCACATCTTTGGGCGGCTGCAAATATCCAAGCTCGGTCGCCACCGCTACGACATTGATCATGCTCCTGCCCGACACCGCAACCTTGCGGCCGAACTTGGCGGCAGCTTCGCAGATCAGCTGGATCCGGTGGACGTTGGAAGAGAAGGTCGCCACGATGATCCGGCGGCGCTTCGCCTGCTCGAACAGCTTGTTGAAGCTGTCGCGGACAGTCTGTTCGGTCGGGGTGAAGCCCGGGCGCTCGGCATTGGTGGAATCCGACAGCAGCGCCAGTACCCCATGGCTTCCCAGCTCCCCAAACCGCGCCAGGTCGATGATGTCCCCGATTACCGGCGTATAGTCGATCTTGAAGTCGCCGGTCTGGATAATCACGCCCGCCGGGGTGTGGATCGCCAGCGCGACCGCATCCGGGATCGAGTGGTTGACCCGGATAAACTCGATCTCAAAGCATCCCAGCTTGATCGTTTCCTTCGGGGCGATCTGCACCAGCTTGACCTTGCCATAAAGCCCATGTTCCCGCAGTTTGTTTTCGATCAGCCCGATCGTCAGCTTGGTCGCATAGACCGGTACATTCACCTCTTTCAGGAAGTAGGGCAGCGCGCCGATATGGTCTTCGTGCCCGTGGGTGATAACGATCCCCCGCAGCCGGTCGCGGTTATTGACCGCATAGGTGAACTCGGGCAGTACGAGGTCTACCCCGAGCATCTGCTCATCCGGGAAGGTCATCCCGCAGTCGACCAGGAACATGTCCCCCATGCATTCGTACGCGGTGATGTTCTTGCCGACCTCGAGCATCCCGCCCAGCGGGGTGATCCGCACCGGCGGTTTTCGCTGCTCCTTGTCTCTGGAGCGCCCTTTTTTGCGGGTCTGGTTCTGCTGCCTGGGTGCGGAAGCGGCCCGGGATTCCTGCTTTTTTGCAGCAGGCGGTTCCTGTTTTTTGGCGGGCTGCTGCTTCGATGGGCCTGGCCGGCGTCCCCGCTTGAGCGGCGGCTGGGGCTGCTGGAGCGTTTCCGGGCTCTCCTGTGCCGGTTGGGCGGCTTTCTCCTTTTCCGGCTCCGCCGGCTTTTCCTTTGCTTTTTTGGTCTTGGGCAGTGCTTTTTGCAGCGCTTTTGCCGCCGCTTCCTTCATCTGCGCACCTGTCTTTTTGCGGGGGGGCGCCTTCCGTTCCACCGCTGCCCGCTTTTCGAGCAGTTCCAGCCCCATCTCGAGCTGCTGCTCGGTCAGCTTTCCGCTGATTTTTTTGTCATCTGTCACAAAATTACCTCCGTATGATTTTGAGAAAGTTCGATTCTCTGTCAATTTTAACAGGGCTTGTTTGAAAACGGAAAAGCACCTCGCAATCCCCCCGTTCAAAGACGCAGGGCCTGCCGGTTCGCCTCTGGCGGTGGTTTCGAATTCAAACAGCCTCTGGACTGTTCGGTGCAAAAGGGAACCGGCCGCAGTGCTTCCGAAGCAGGGCGGTTCCAATTTTCAGACAATCTCTCATGCAATGAATTACAATACAAAACACCACCCATCCCGATTCGCTTTCTCTCCAAAGCAAACCTTGCGGGATAGGCAGGATATTCAGCCGCGGGCGCGGGGTTACCCCGTCATTGTTACGGACACGGGCACGCCGCGCGGTATTTCATTGGGGATTTCCGGAACAGGAACATCCCAAAACCGAACACAATATCACTACATACAATAGCATTTCCCGGACCGGATGTCAAGTCACCCACGCCCGCCGCGGTCCTCCTCCCGCCTGATCCGCTCCTTTAGCTGCTTTTCGAAATCGACGCACAGCTCCTGCGCGGCCTCCCAGCTCGCCGCCTCCGCGAACACCCGGATTGCGCTGCCATTTTTGCGCGGCCGCAGCAGGACGATCCCCTTTTCCTCCCGGATCACGACCCCTTCCCCGGCGCGTTCTCCCAGCCCGTCGAGCAGGCGGGAGGGCGGAAGCTGGATCGGGACGGTGCGTTCCCCGGTCGAGAAGGGCGGGAGCATCCGGTCCAGCCCGGCAAGGGAAAGCTGGTTCTTGCGCAGATAGTTGAGCAGGACAACCGCCAGCATCAGCCCGTCGCGGGTGCACTGCTGCTGTGCCGCCAGGCTCCGCCCCGGCGCGTCGGCGTCATCCGCCGGGCAGAGCAGATACCGGTAAACCCGCCGCCCGCGCTCGTTCGCAAACCGGTCGAGCGCACGCGGAAAATCGTTTTCCACCGCAACATCCCTGCCCTGTTCAAACATCGCCAGGCAGTAGGCCGCGACCGCCCGTTTCCGGTCGAGTGTGGTCTCCCCCTCGGAGAGGGTGAGAGAAACCCCGTTCTCCGAAAGCTGGAGCCGAATCCCGTCCCCCAGTTCACAGCCCAGCTTGAGAAGCACATTTTCAAGCAGCCGCTCCACCGTTCGATTGGCGCAGGACACAGATGCGTGCATCCCCGAAAGCCCTTCCGGGCAGAGCCGCAGAAGCTCGGTGAGATAGATCACTCCGATGCCGGAAAGGTCGATCCGGTCGCCGAACCCATCCCGCCCGGCGCGGGTGAACTCCCCGCGCGCCAACGCCAGCTCGATCTCCCGTTCCACCCGGCGGGTGGCGGGAAGCCCGGCATCGCAAACCAGCTTGATCGCACCCGGCTCCCCCGCGTGCAGATAAACCCCGAGGGTGAGCGCGTTGCAGCTCATCCCAAAGCCGAAGAGCGCTTCGAATGCCGACCCAAAGTCCAGCACCCCGGCCCCGGCCGAGCGGATTCCAGCGATCAGAGCGTCGGCCAATACATGGGAGCAGCGGTCACTGCCCGAAGCTATCCCGACCGGCCTGCCGCCTGCAATCGACCCGACCGCACAGCCGACCCGCACCGCCAGTTCGGGGGTCAGCTCGACCCCCACCTCCCCGCACAGGCCATCGTCATCGAACCGGCTGACCGCCCCGCCGCGCGCCGAGAGATGGTCGGAAGCCTGCGCATCGTCAGGCAGGCTGGCTTTTGCCGAGAGCCGCACCCCCGGGCGGACAACCGCCCGGGAACCGACCGCTGCGTCCTCGCCGACCGCGGACCCTTCGAGCAGTGATGCCCGGGATTTGACCGATCCTCCCGCACAGATAACCGCACAGCAGGCGCTGGCCCGTTCACCGAGCAGGGAATGGGGCAGCAGGACGCACCCCTCGACCGTCGCGCCCGCAGCTACGGTGCATCCATCGTCGAGTACGCTGCCTGCACCGATGACCGCGTTTTCCCCGATCTGTACCCCCTCGCCGAGGTAGACCGGCGGGTGGAGCAGATACCGCCCCGCCGGATGCCGCCCTCGGACCAGATTGCCGAAATCATCCCGTTTTCCAGGCAGGCTGCAGCGCACCCTGCCTTCGAGCAGGTCGGACTGCACACGCCGGTAGGCTTCCAGATCCCCTACATCACACCAATACCCGTCAAGGGCACAGCTCTGCATCCGCATCCCGTTTTTGAGCAGCAGCGGAAAGAGGTCGGACGCAAAGTCAAATTTTTCCCCCTGCGGGATCATATCGACCGCTGCGGGTGACAGAATATAGATGCCGGTGTTTGCCAGCTCGCTGGTTGCCTGCGAGAAGGACGGTTTCTCCACAAAGCCGGTCACCCGCCCGGTGGAATCGGCGAGCACCAGACCATATTCCCGTGGGTCGCCCACCCGGGTGGTCACGATGGTTGCCGCCGCGCCGGTGCTCTCGTGCATCTCTACCGCCTCCCTCAACGGCAGATCACAGAGCGCGTCGCCGCTCGCAACCAGCAGCGGCGCATCCAGTGCCCCGACCGCTGCCCGCACGCTGCCCGCAGTACCCAGCGGCCGCTCCTCCTCCGCAAATAAGAGCCGTATTCCTGCGAATTCTGCCGAAGAGAAATGCGACCTGAGCTGTTCGGACAGATACCGCAGGGTGAATACCGCCTCCTCCACCCCGTTTGCCGCGAGCAGTTCGAGCATATATTCAACCACCGGCCGCCCGCAGAGGCGCACCATCGGCTTGGGGACCGTTTCGGTGAGAGGACGCAGCCGGGTTCCCTCCCCGCCTGCAAGGATGACCGCTTTCATATGGAACCTCCCTACACTTTCATTTTTAAAGTCTGTCTGTTCGACGTTTTAAAACCGGCTCCCCTGTTTCAGGGATCAGGAGCTGCCTGAAACATCGAAAATACCGCCCATTCCGCCGCTGTTTCAACCATCCCCATCTTCAAACTGGGAATGGAATGTTTCATCCGCATTTGGCTGTGCCCCCGCACTGCACACCGCGGGCGAAGGAACTGCCTCCCAAAGGGCGGAGGCGGTGAATCTGTGCAAGGGAAAAAGTTCCCTGCCCAAAGATGCAGAACCGCTTCCCAGTTAGTATAGGCGGCGATCCCGGCTCTTACTCACCCCTTGAAAATTCTGCGGCGAGGGGTTGTAATACGGAGGAATATGGTATACAATAAAAACTGAAAACAAAGGAGTCCGCCGGCTGATAGGAGGCGCAAGCATGGAGCTGACAACACTGTATCGCCTGATCGGCCTACAGCCCGAGATCGTGGAACGGCTGAAGCCTTTCCACAACGGGAGCGACCGGATGCGGCTTGGCCCCTATCTGGAACGGCTGACCATGCCCGAAACCGCGCAGGAGGCGTATCTCTCCCTCAAGGAGGTTCTGGGGGAGGATCCGGATGGCCTGGCGATGCTCTACTGTCAGCTGGAAGCCGCCAGACAGGTGTATCGCCGGTACCAGGAAAAGGGGATTCCGGAGCGCATCTTTGTTGATACGATGCGCTGTTTCCCACGGTTTATCGCCGAGTGTGAGAAAAAAGATGGGCGCTTGCTCTTCGACCGGGGCTGGTGGTCCTACCGGCAGACCAGCATGTGCCTGTTCCGTATTGGAGCGCTGGAATATGAGTTCCGGAAACATGAGGGTGAACCAGCGGTCGCGCTCCACATCCCGTCGGGCGCGGACCTCTCAGAACCGGCGGTCAACGATTCGCTCGAACAGGCCGGCCGGTTCTTCCAGACCCATTACCGGGATTACAAATACAGCCGCTACATCTGCATTTCCTGGCTGCTGTCCCCGGCGCTGGAGCCGCTGCTGTCCGAGACTTCCCGTATCCGTTCTTTTCAGCAGCGGTTCGAGATTGTCCAGACGTATCCGGAGAACATGGAATTCATCGAGCTGCTGTTTCAGGTCCCGAGAACGGCGCTCTATGACAGCTTGCCGGAAACTACCAGCCTTCAGCGCGGTGTAAAAGCGCTTCTTCTCGGGGGCGGTATGGTGGGTTCTGCATATGGGACACTGGAAAGACAAAAATACGGTTCAGAGGCCCCCATCCCTCGTTAGCCTGGGCGCTTTTTTCCTCACAAAAAGCAGCTCCCTTGGCATTGACGGCGGGCCAGTGCCAATTCTCACCAAACTGCCGCACGCGGAGACCGGCGTGCATAGGTCAACCGGCGTGAAGTGCCGGCTCTTAGGCCGGAGCAAAGGCTGTCAAAACTTTTGGTTGGGCGGAGGAATTCGATTGAAACAGGTTATGATATTCACCGACGGTGCATGTTCCGGCAACCCGGGCGCGGGCGGATGGGGCGCAGTGCTCCGGTTTGGCCCGCATGAAAAGGAGCTTTCGGGCGGAGAAGCCCAGACGACCAACAACCGCATGGAGCTGACCGGCGTGATTATGGCGCTTTCGGCGCTCAAAGAGCCATGCAAAGTCGAGCTGACCACCGATTCCCGTTATGTGGTTGATTCGGTTACAAAGGGCTGGGTTTATGGCTGGAAGAAAAAAG
This sequence comes from Anaerotruncus sp. G3(2012), assembly GCF_000403395.2. Taxonomy (GTDB): domain Bacteria; phylum Bacillota; class Clostridia; order Oscillospirales; family Ruminococcaceae; genus Anaerotruncus. Next base: position 172,504 of record NZ_KE159677.1, read on the forward strand.
GCTGGATGCGCACCCCAAAGGAACCGGCAAAGAACGCCGACCTTTGGAAGCAGCTGCTCGGCCTGCTTGAACAGCATGAAGTTACCTTCCATTGGGTAAAAGGGCACGCCGGCCACCCAGAAAACGAGCGGTGTGACACGCTTGCAGTTGAAGCGATCGCAAAAATTCGTGCAAATTTGTGAATTTTTTTACAATACCCCTTGCAAAGCATACCGAACAGGTATACAATATAGATACCGTCATAACACACATACACATTTCAGGATAAGAATGGTGGGTTTCACGACTATGAAAAGATTCGTTTATGCGGACAACGCCGCGACTACCCGGATTTCGGACGAAGTCTTTGCGGCGATGCTCCCCTGGCTGAAAGAGGGCTACGGCAATCCTTCGAGCATCTATGCAAAAGGGCGGGAAGCCGGACATGCCATTGAAAATGCGCGCAAGCAGGCCGCTCAGGCGCTCGGCGCACAGCCCGGCGAGATTTATTTTACCGGCTGCGGCTCGGAGAGCGACAACTGGGCGATCAAAGGCGCAGCGCACCGGCTCGCCGCCAAAGGCAAAAAGCATATCATCACCACCGCGTTTGAACATCACGCGGTTTTGCATACCTGCGCCGCCCTCGAGAAGGAGGGGTTTGAGGTCACCTATCTGCCGGTGGGCGAGATGGGCGTGATTGATGCGCAGCAGGTCGCGGACGCGATCCGGGAGGATACCGCGCTGGTCACGATCATGTATGCCAATAACGAGATCGGAACCATCCAGCCGATCGCCGAGATCGGGGAAATCTGCCGGGAACGGCAGGTCTGGTTCCACACCGACGCGGTTCAGGCGGTGGGACATGTCCCGATTGACGTCAATGGGCAGAAGATCGACATGCTCTCGATGTCGGGACATAAAATCCATGCGCCCAAAGGGGTCGGCGTGCTCTATATCCGCAAGGGCATCGTGCTCCCCAACCTGATCGACGGCGGCGGGCAGGAGAAAAGCCGCCGCGCGGGCACCGAGAATGTCGCGTCGATCGTTGCGCTTGGCCGCGCAATCGAGATCGCCTGCACCGGGATTCAGGCCCGGGAGGAGAAGGTCGCGGCAAAACGTGACCGGATCATTGAGGAGCTGCTCAAGGTGCCGGTTTCCCGGCTCAACGGGGACCCAAAACGCCGTCTCGCAGGGAATATCAATCTTTCGTTCCCGGGCGTCGAGGGGGAATCGCTCCTGCTCTCGCTCGATCTGGAAGGAATCTGTGCCTCTTCCGGTTCGGCCTGCACTTCGGGTTCACTCGATCCCAGCCATGTGCTGCTCTCGATCGGGCTGTCGCACGAGGTCGCACATGGGTCGCTGCGTGTCTCGATCAATGAGGAAACCTCAGACGAGGATGTCGAGCACATCATCGCCAGTGTCCCGCCGATTATCGAGCGGCTGCGTGCAATGTCCCCCATGTGGGAGCATATGCAAAAGGGTGAAATCGCCCTGTAAAACCAAACGTTTCGCCAGCCTTTTCAAAGGCTGTGGTTTCCAAAGGCAAAGCCTTTGACCGCTTGCCGCAGCAAGCGGAACGCTTTATCCTGAGAAGCGCTTTTTCGGGTGAATTGCCGCGAAGCGGCAAGAGGGGGCTTTTTGCAAGTGAAAAAGCCCCCTGCCGAGAGCTTGCAGCAGCTTCCGGGAATCACACCTCATTCCGGAGGTTCCGCCGGATTTCAAAACGGAAAGGATGAATTGTTTATGCTATATTCTGATAAAGTTCTGGAGCATTTTGCGTCGCCTCACAATGTCGGTGAGATCGAGAATGCCGACGGGGTCGGTGAGGTGGGCAACGCCAAATGCGGCGACATCATGAAAATGTATCTCAAGATCGACAGCGGGGTCATCACCGATGCCAAGTTTAAGACATTCGGCTGCGGCGCGGCGATCGCGACCAGCTCGATGGCAACCGACATGATTAAAGGCGCCACAATCGAGGAGGCGCTCAAACTCTCGAATCAGGCTGTGGTGGAGGCGCTCGACGGGCTCCCCGCCTCGAAAATCCACTGTTCGGTGCTGGCGGAGCAGGCAGTAAAATCTGCGCTCGCGGATTACTACCGCAAAAACGGGGTTGACCCCACACCGATTGTAGGGGAAATCGGCGAGTGTGACGCCTGCCACTGACCCCGAACCGCGCCTGCCCCGCCTTGTTTTTTTCGCCTTCCGGACGAATATTGTTATTGAAACGCTTCGGAAAGGAGTGGGGTGAAGTGATCTCCGGGACAGACAACAGAATCCGGGAATCCCGGCGCAGGCGCAATCTGGAATCCAAAAAACTGATTGGCTCTCTGGTTTCGGACAGCCAGGCAAGCGAGCAGATACTCGCAGCTGCCAAAAAAAGCCGCGCGAATAAGCTCGAACGAATCCGCAACAAGCTAAAGGCAGGCAAGCGGCTTTCCACGTCCGAGCTGCAATACCTGCGGGAGCGCGCGCCCGATCTCTACGAACAGGCGGCTCGTATCGACCAGCATCAAAAGGCGTTCGAACGGGCGCTCAAGCGCTGCCGGACCGAAGAGGATGTCAACCGGGTTCTGACTTCCCAGATGCAAATCGCATCCGGGATGGTCCCGGCAGTGCCGGCGCAGCAGAACGGTGAAGAACCGGCGCGCGTATCGGATGCAGAATTTTCCGAGATGTATGCCGCGGCAATCGAGCGGACTCACCGGTCGTTTCGTGCCGGAGAAGGCGGGAAGCTGGTTTCCTCCAAGCGGGAAGAAGAAAAACGGCAGGATGAGCAGAAAGAGCAGAGCAATTTTCTCCGTGGCCTGGACCGTTCGGATTCCTTCCGTTCCCCTGTACAATCCACGATCTCCGGCCCTGCATCCGACAGGCAGAAGCTCTCCATACATGCCTAATTGGAATGGTAGATTTTCCCCCTGATGCAGCATCTGCATCAGGGGATCGCTTTTTCTCTCATTTTTTTCGTTTGGATGTCCATAAAAGATCAAAAAATTGGTTCTATCTTTAAGAACCCATATTCACAACCATTCGGCACCGTCTGTCGGAGGCCCCGCAATCGTATTTCAAAAGAGGAGGAAACGAGATGAGACCGGTTTTGGCAGGAATATTGGCGGCCCTGATGCTAACTGGCTGTGGAGCGCAGGCCAGCCTGGAAGCGGTACCCAGATCCAGTGCGATTCGCACCATAGACGACGAAATCCCCCCATCTTCAGCCAATTCAGCATCAGAACCCGCTAACTCTACGCGCTCGGAGACGCACCCTGTCATGGAAGCGCCGACCGAAGCCCTCACAGAACCGGCCATCGGGACACCGGTTTCCAGTTCTTCGGAGCCGGCTGCACCTGCACAAGTCCTTCCGGACAGCTTTATGCCCGCCGATTTTTCAGGGGCGACGCTTTTTCTCTACCGTATTTCAGATATGGCAGGTACCGAGGTAGACCCCGCAATCTTTTTCGAGTATTCCTCCAAATTGGGGCTGGAGCAGTCAGAAGAGGTTGGGGAGCCGCTGGACAATCCGGACAGCATGACCCTGACGCTGCCGGACGACAGCCGGTATACCTATCAGTTCTACACCGAAGGGATCGGGGTACAATATGCGGAGCCGGGAAAAGACGCCGGAGAGGAGCGGCGGTACCGGGTCAACCAGACTGTATATACGGAATTGAAAAACGACTGTTGGTCGGATACGGTTGTCCAGCCGGATGTCCACCCCCGCTGGACGCTGCTGATGCGCGCATCCAAGGCAGAGGAAATCCGAATCACCTCTATGGCGGGAGAGGAGAGCCGCCTGTTGCCTGGGGAAGAATCATTTTCCTGCACATTTGAGGAGTTACAGCGGATGCGGGTGAACGCGGGCAGCTTTCAGCAGGTTGCCCCGGAGACCCGCCTGGAAGATGCGGAAATCATCCAAATCCGCTTTTATAACGGGATTCGATACGATATTCAGCGCGGACCCAGAGAGGTCGTGATCGCTTCAAGTGATATGCCCTACGCCTGCCGTTATGCGCTTTTCAGAAACAATCCCGATACCGCAAAACCGGTGATCTATCTCTATCCAGAGCAGCCAACCGA
>NZ_KE159677.1:177271-210589 GCF_000403395.2 Anaerotruncus sp. G3(2012)
TACCGGCCCCTCGCATCCCCTGTGGAACTGCCTCCCCAGACGTTCAAACCGTTTGAACGGAACGGGTTTACAGTGGTAGAATGGGGCGGTACCACGGCTTAAAGCCTGCTCCCAATCCAAAATCCTACTTGACTTCTAAAAAATTATGGAGATGGTGAACAGATTTTCCGATGCTGTACACCCGCAGAGGAACGCCTTACCCAGCCGCTTTTTCCAACGACGACGCCCAAAGGACGGGCAGCTATCCCAACAGTCTTTTTTCACCAAAGGAGGACTCGGAAGATGAAACGAATTTTAACAGGTGCTTTGGCGGTTTTGATGCTGGCGGGCTGCCAAGGCAATGGGATTCAGGCAGAAGAGCCGTCCGGCTCCAATATGCAGAGCATCATAAGCGAGGGAACCCCGGAGAGCCGGGAAGATTTTGCTGGAGAGCCTGTTCCGATGTTGTCCGGGATTTCGGAACCGGAGGTAGAAAAGGTCCTCCTGCGGATTCGCCAGTCCTCCAAACGCCTTCTGACCTATTCGGACGAAGGATTCTCCGACGTGTTGGCGGGTGTGCAGGCCCTACAGGTCGATCCGGACAGTATGCGGCAAGTGCCTCCCCAGACAAAATTGGAGCATCCGGTACAGGTGCGCATCACCTTTCAGGATGGACAGAGATATGACCTTTCTATCAATGAGGAACAGCTTCTGATTTTTGAGAAGGGGGACGACCATGCTGCCCTCTACCAAACGGCCCAACCCTTCTACAAAGAATGGGTTCTCCAACAGATTGGGGATGAGATGTGTGGGGATGACTGGGAAGCAGGAAAACCGGTGATCTATCTCTATCCAGAGCAGCCAACCGACGTTTCGGTCCGCCTTGACTATCAAGGGAAATTCACCTATACCTATCCAGCCTATAACGACGGCTGGCAGGTGACCGCTTACCCGGACGGGCGATTGGTCAACAAGGCAGACGGGTCCGAGCATTACTACCTCTTCTGGGAGGGCAGCGGACAGTTCGACTGGGATTTTTCTAGTGGGTTCTGCGTCCCAGGCCCAGAGACCGAAGGCTTTCTGCGTAAAGTCCTGCCGCAAACCGGCCTGCTTCCAAGGGAATATAACGATTTTATCACCTACTGGGTTCCCAGGATGCAGCATAACCGTTACAATCTGATCCATTTTGCAGGGGAACCGTATGAGCGGCTTGCCCCGCTTACCGTCACCCCCTCGCCGGATGCCATCCTGCGGGTACACATGGTTTACCGGCCCCTCGCATCCCCTGTGGAACTGCCTCCCCAGACGTTCGAACCGTTTGAACGGAACGGGTTTACGGTGGTAGAGTGGGGCGGTTCCTCCATACGTGCAAAGTCGGATTGAACCCGTGACCGTTCTCATGCAGCAGCCAAAAACGGCCCCGCAGCAATCGTTCTGCGGGACCGTTTTTTTGAGGGGTTGTCTATGGGTTATTTACGGACGAAGGATTTGCAGTCGGTGCACTGGTCCATCGACGGGTTGTTCTCATGGGTTCCAATTCGTACGCAGTTCAGGGAACAGTAGTCGGAGGTTGCGCAATGGTTTTTGCACTGGGATACGGTACATTCTACACTGTGGTTTGCTTTGCAGTTATCCATCTGAAATAGCTCCTTTCATCATTCGCGTGTTGCAAAACGGGGACGCAAAGACCGTTTTCTTTACGTCCTTTTTAGTCTGCACCATCCGGCAGGTTTTATCATTGGAAACTTTTTCTTATTATGGCTGCACATGTTTACAAATTCGCTAAAAAATCGTTGCAAACTATTGTAGAATCCTGTATCGCAGTATGCTATACTTTCTCCAGAAAATCCTGAATCGAACGGAGATGTTTTTATGAGGCGCACCATCAGGCCACTTGCCGTATTGGTCTGTCTGTTCACATCAGTGACGATGGTCGGCTGTCGGACCACAGAAGCCGCTGCTGTCAACAGCCAGCATATCCAGCAGGCTGTCCGTCCGGTCTCCAGCTCCGCTTCAGAATCCCAGCCCATTCCTCTGGGGGACCGTCTCCCGCTTGAAAATACGCAGGATCGGCTGGCTGAAATCCGCAACTTTCGTAAGATCGGCGCGCAGTTCCTGCTGGAGGACGACCGCGCCTACAAACTAGCCGCTATCATCTATTCCTACCGAGACTACCGCAATACTCTGATTTTCAACAGCGATTTTTCCTCCATCTCCGAAGCCCCGGTCTCTCTGCTGGTCGAGATCGCCGCTTCCCAAAGCCCGCATATCGACATCTATGGGGAAGCTTTCGAAGCTGCTGACCCGCAGTCCCAGCCGGTGAAACGGTTTTTTGAGGAGCAATCCAGAGCGGGACGGAGTGTGAGCCTGCTTTCCTACGGCGAGGACGTGCGCAAAATGGCCAAAGTCCTGTTTGGGGATTCCTTTGAGCTGCCCGCCCAGGATGGTATCTCCATACGGTACAGCCAGCCGCTTGATCTTTATTATCTGGATGCGGAAGGTTCCACCCTCGCTACCGATTACCCGGTGATCACCAGCATAGAATCGGAGCCGGACGGCGGACTGACCGCCCGGGCAGTGATTTTGAGCTATTGGGACAGCTTTAACCAGTGGTCGTTCCCGGATGGCTCGTGGGGCAGCCAAGAAAATGCCGACATCCAGGCGGTCAAGGAGTATGTCTGCCGGAACATCGACCGGCTGCCCGCACATGTCTACACCTTCACCCCGCGTACGGATGGGGAATGGGGCATCTCCGGGTTCTCCAAAGCAGCCTGAACCTTCGCCTCGCACATCAGAACCAAAGCCTTCACGGTGATTTACCGCGAAGGCTTTTTACTGTCCGCGCCGCTCAAGAGCCAAGTGCAAAAAGAGGGGGCAAGTCCCCCTCTTTCCGAATCCTAATTGTGCAGGCAAAACAGAAATTTCGCCAGTTTTTCCCTTGGGACAAGAAAATAGTCCCAATACACAGAATCGCAGCATTCCTCCCACTCGGAAAGATCGAATATGGGGTTCCCGAAAATATCTGCAACACAGTAGTTATACCTCTCACACAGGTCGAACAGGCTTCTTCTCTGCCGCCCATATGCACTATAACTGGGTCCTCCATATTCTGTGCTGACAATCGGCCGAAACTTGGAAACCACCTGCGCGGCCCCCTCCAGAATGTCCACTTCCGCCCCCTCAGCATCCATTTTGACATAGTCCAATCTGGTAAAATCATTCAGAAAATCATCCAGCTGTTTTACCTGTACATTTACGCTCTTTAGCTTTACGTCCTCATGATTGTAAGCCCTTTGTTGCAGTCCGCTTTCCTCCGGATAGTTTTCGCACTCCCAGAATTCTGCCTCTCCATTAAAATTGGACAACGCCATATTGAACAGCTTGATGTTCTCTGCCTTGAAGGTTGCGGTAAGATAGCTGAACTGTTTTTTGAGTGGTTCAAACCCATATAAAGAACCGGTTTCCGTGACCAGCCGCTCAAATACCTCCAAATGCCTTCCAACGTGGGCGCCAATATCAACCACCGTATCCCCGGGATGGATGAGCTTTGAATAATTCTTTTCTAAAACCGCCTCATAATCGATCTGAAAGTCAAACTTCCTGATCAGCTCTTTGGTCGTCAGGGCATCCATCTGCAATAGCCCATTGTGCTTCAAAAGGTACTCGGGCGCACTTTCAAACGTCTGTTTTAACTCCTGATAGTCCTTTTCATTGTAAAGGACTATGTCGGTGTTCTCCGGTTCCCTCCCCAACAGGTACCGGTAGGCATACAGAATCGCATTTTGTTTATCACTTCTGTCCGATTCGCAGTTTTGCCGGAATTTTTCGCGGCACTCTGAGAATCCCTCCCGAACTGTTGCATCAATGCGCAAAAGGACTTCCGCCCATTTTTCTATCTCCGCGCGGTACTGTTCGATCTGACCCTGCTGATCGTTGATCTGCCGCTGGTAACCGTCGAGCAGATTTCCCGGCTGCTCTCCGCACAGTCCATTTTGAATCCGGTACAATTCTGAAATCGCCTCCATGGTTGTATGGTTAAAAGCCGTCTGCTGTTCCCAGTAAGGAGCGATCAGCCAATAGACGCTCTTTCTGATACAGCGCTTCCAGAGTGTGACCAACCATCCGATGAAAGGGATGGTCGTTTTGATCGGAATGCCCGAAATCTGCCATGTCTGTTCAAGCTGTTGTGTGCTGCCGCTGAGAAGCTCCAGCTCCTTAGCTATATTTTCTTTTGATTCCATCTCTAAATGCTCCTTATTCTAAGCTGTCAGTTCGGGAGTTCCGCTATCAGCTATGCTTGTTTCTTCTCCGGAGAAGAAACAAACGGGACGTCCCGTTTCATTTTTGGATTATTTTAGCACAACTTGGACGCTCTGTCAACCGATCCGGCCTTCGTCGATCCAGCCCGCCAGCTCCTTGGCATAATAGCTGATGAGGATATCCGCGCCCGCCCGGAAGATCGAAACCGCGCTTTCACAGACCGCGGAAGCCTCGTCGATCAGGCCGGACTTTGCCGCCGCTTTGATCATGGCGTATTCTCCGGATACGCTGTAAGCCGCCATAGGCATCCCGGTGGCACGCGCCACCTCGGCAAGCACATCAAGATAGGCGAGCGCGGGCTTGACCATCAGGATGTCCGCACCCTGTTCCACATCGAGCAGGGCCTCCCGCACCGCCTCACGGGAATTGTGATAATCCATCTGGTAGCCCTTGCGGTCACCGAAGCCGGGCGCACTGCCCGCCGCATCCCGGAACGGACCATAAAATGCCGATGCATATTTCACCGCGTAGGAGAGGATCGGTGTTTCGGAGAACCCGTTCCGGTCGAGGGTCTCGCGGATTGCCAGAACCCGTCCGTCCATCATGTCGGAGGGCGCCACCATATCCGCCCCTGCCTGCACATGGGAAAGCGCTGTCCTGGCGAGCACTTCAAGGGTTCGGTCGTTGTCCACCTCCTGCCCGCGGAGCAGGCCGCAGTGCCCGTGGGAGGTATACTCACAAAGGCAGACATCGGTGATGAGGTAAAGCTCCGGGAACCTGGCCCTGGCCTCCCGCAGCGCCTGCTGCACCACCCCATTTTCCGCCCATGCGCTGGTTCCCTCAGGGTCCTTCTGCGCCGGGATTCCAAACAGCATCACTGCCGGGACTCCCGCCTCGCAGACCTGCTCGAGCGCGCGGGGCAGGGTATCCGGACTGTAGCGGAACTGCCCGTCCAGCGAGGGGATCGGCGCTGCAATCCCGGTCCCTTCCTCGACAAAGAGCGGGTAGATCAGCGAAGATTTTGAAACGCGCGTCTCCCGCACCAGCCCCCGGATCGCCGGATTCCGGCGCAGCCTGCGCGGCCTGAATCTCAAATTATCCATCAACAGGTTCCTCCTTATTGCCCGTTTGTTCGGTCATCAGCTGGACAAGCGACTGCATCGTCGCCTGTTCTGCAACAACAACCTGCATTCCGCACGCCTGTGCTGCACGCGCGGTCGCCTCGCCGATACAGGCGGCACGAATCCCGCTGTAATCCCGGGCACCGATCGCGCGCACAAATCCCTGCACTGTCGAAGCGCTGGTGAACGCCACATAGTCGACCTCCCCCGCATCGAGCATCGCCGCCCCGACCATTGACTGTGCACTCTCATAGACCGTATCATAAAGCGGCAGGTCATCATAGGGAATTCCCGCCCGTTCCAGCTCGGCGGTCAAATCCGGGGAGCCTTCCCTTGCCCGGACGATCAGCACCCGTGTCCCCCCGGCGACCTGGGCGAGCGCTGTGCCAAGCGCTGCCGCACTGAACCGCTCGGGCACCAGATCGGCAAACAGGCCATGCGCTTCGATCTCCCGCGCGGTCGCCGCGCCGATTGCCGCCAGCCGGATTTCGCCCAGCATCCGCACATCCCGCTGCTGCCTGCGCAGCCGCTCAAAAAAGATGCGTGCGCCGCTCGGGCTGGTCAGCACCAGCCACCCGTACCGCCCCACATGATCGAGCGACAGGTCGAGCGCAGGATTCTCCGGTATCTCCACCGTACGGATTGCAGGGATTTCAATGACCTCCGCCCCTGCTTCCCGGAGCATCCCGGTCAGACGGGAGGCCATCTCCCGGGGACGGGTCACAAGGATTTTCTTTCCGTGAAGCGGACGTTTTTCCGCCCAGGAAAACCGCTCGGACAACCGGCAGACCTCCCCGACCATCAGCACCGCCGGAGGGCGCACCCCGGCCTGCCTGGCCTCCTCCGGGAGCGCTGCAACGGTCGAAAGCAGCCGCCGCTGGCGGGCGGTTGTCCCGCGTTCGATCAGCGCGGCAGGGGTTTCAGGCGGCATTCCCGCCTCTGTCAGCCCGGTGCAGATCTGCTCCAGTCCCCCGACCCCCATCAGGAAAACCAGCGTCCCCCCTGCCCGGACAAGCGCCTCGAATTCCTCGGGCGGGCGGGCGGATTTCCGCTGCCCGGTGATAATATGCACCGACGAACAGAAATCCCGATGGGTGAGCGGGATTCCCGCATAAGCGGGCACCGCAGCCGCTGAACTGACCCCCGGCACCACCTCAAACGGGATGCCGTTCTGCTCGAGCAGCTCCAGCTCTTCGCCGCCCCTGCCGAACAGGAACGGGTCCCCGCCCTTGAGCCGCACCACCTGACTGCCGGAGAGCGCCTCCTCCAACAGGATCATATTGATCCGCTGCTGCGGGACCGGATGCTCTCCCGCGCGTTTGCCGACATCAATCCGGCGGGTGGATTCAGGGATCAGGCCCAAAACCGCCTGCCCAACCAGCGCATCATAAACCACCACATCCGCCCGTTCGATCAATTCCTTTCCACGCAGGGTCAACAGCCCCACATCAGCCGGTCCCGCTCCGACCAGATATACCTTTCCTGTTTGCATTATACCCCTCCTAACTGCGCGGCCAACCGTTCACCCAACTGTTCGGGCGCCCCTGCATCCCCGGTAAGGCCGCCTGTCCGCAGGATGCCCGCTTCTTCCACTGCGAAAAGCCCTGTCAGACAGAGCTCCCCGCCCCGTACCTGCGCATACGCCGCGATCGGTTCGGTGCATCCCCCGCCGAGCGCCCGCACAAACGACCGTTCCGCCGCAGCCGCTATCCGGGATTCCCGGCAGTCGGCCTCCTCCAGATACCAGAGGTCGTCGCCTGCGCGCGCCTGTGTCACCAGAATCCCCTGTCCGGCCGCAGGGATCATCTCCTCCGGTCCGAATACCCGGCTGATCCGGTCCTGCATCCCCAGGCGCTCGATCCCCGCATGGGCGAGCACCAGCGCGGAAAACCCTCCCCGGTCGAGCTTCTCGATCCGGGTCTGGACATTTCCTCGCACACTTTCGACCTGCGCCCCGGCAAACAGCCGTCCAATCTGCACCCGTCGGCGGGGGCTGGAGGTTCCGAATGGCAGGGAAAGGTCGGGGGTCTGTCTGCCCTGCGGCAGGATCAGCACATCCCGCGCGTCCGCGCGCGGCGAAAACGCCGCCAGCGGCAGACGCGGATCGGTCTCCATCGGCAGGTCCTTAAGGCTGTGCACCGCAAGGTCGATCCGCCCTTCGAGCAGCGCCTGGTCCAGCTCCCGGACAAAAAGCCCCTTTCCCCCGATTTTATCGAGCGGGCGGTCGAGGATACGGTCGCCGGTCGTTTTCATCGTGACAAGCTCGACTTCGAGTTCCGGGTGGGCACGCCGGATCTGCCCGATCACCAGCATACTCTGGGCAATTGCCAGCCTGCTGTCCCGGCTTCCCACCCGAACCTTATGCTTCTCCATCCACTTCCTCCTCTTTCTCAAACAGGCCCTGTGCGCAGGAACCCATTACAGCTCCGCCTGTTCGATCCGGTCGAGCAGCTCCCGGATCTGCCTTGCAGCCTGTGCGGCGAGACGGTGCCCTGTATTACTGGCGGTCACACCGGCAACCAGGCTGCCGCGCCGCGCAATCGCAGGGAAATAGAAGTCGCATTCCCCGGGCGCATCCGCCGCATTGACCGGTATCCCCAGTGCGCGGCATTCCTCGACAACCGCCCGGTTGACCGTCCGGCTGTCGGTAGCGGCGATCACAAGCGCATATCCCGCGCAATCCCCCGGACTATAGGCGCGGCAGAGCAGCTGCACGCCATCCGGCTGCCCGGCAAACGCGGGGGAAATCACCGTCACCTGTGCGCCGAACCCGCTGAGGACCTGCGCACGCCGCAGCCCGACCGTTCCACCGCCGAATACCGCCACCCGTTTCCCCGAAAGGTTGACAAACAGCGGGAAATATGCTGGCTGATCCACCGAATCCCCTCCGCCTCTTTTTGCAGGACTGCCCGAAAAAACAGCCACAAAGCGGACGCTTTGCGGCTTTCGAGAGCGATTACGCTCTGGTATCATCGTTGCCTTTCCACCTATTCTGGGCTGATCTGCTAAACATTATACCAAAAATCCCCCGGCAATTCAAGATTGGAACGGTTTGGTTTCGACCGAATCCCCAGATTTTTTTCAGCCGGCCGGCTGCTGTCATTCGGAACATATTTTATGCTTTTGGGAACATTTCGCAGGCTGGAACCCATTATTTCTGCTAGAATCAAACTAACGGGTTCGCCGTTTTCAGAATTGGCAATCGCTTTGTTCATTAACCAGTCGGTCGTTCCCTTTCGATCTGTCAGGTTCTGTCCAAAGTTCAAAAAAGAAGTGCTTCGTCCGGATAGCGAAGCACTTCTTTTTTTGTTTTTGCAAAGGGATCTGTCTCCTGTCTTTTGGCTCCCGCTCCCCTCTTGCAGCCCTTTGGGCTTCGCTCAAAAAGCCGCAGCGGCCTGCGCCGATCGTCGGGAAGCGGTTGCGGCCAAAAACAGGGAAACGTTTGGAAGAGTTGATTTGTCCCCCCTTTCAATGTTATAATCGAATCACTTGGAGCAGGCAGCATACCACCGGCTGGAGGGCAGGCAATGAAGATCGAACATGTCGCAATGTATGTAAACGATCTGGAAGGCGCCAGAAACTTTTTTGAAACCTATTTCGGGGCGGTCTCAAACAGCGGATACCACAATCAAAAGACAGATTTCCGCTCCTATTTTCTGTCTTTTGGGGACGGGGCAAGGCTGGAACTCATGAGCAGGCCGGCCCTGGAAGACCCTGAAAAAGCACTGGCGCGGACCGGGTTTATCCATCTGGCATTTTGCGCCGGCAGCAGAGAGGCGGTCGACAGCCTGACCGCGCGGCTGATGCAGGACGGTTATGAGGTCATCAGCGGACCGCGCACAACCGGGGATGGATATTATGAAAGCTGCATCGTCGGGGTGGAAGGCAACCAGATTGAAATTACCGTTTAGGGCATGACAAACAGCCCACCGGAAAGGCAGGAAAAAGCGATGAATGAACAACTGCGCGCACAGTTTGAGGCGTGGCACGAGCAGGACGAACATCAGAAGATCGTGGACGCGGTTCTGGCGCTCCCGCCAGAGGAACGCGGCTACGAGGAAACCGGACAGCTCGCGCGCGCCTATAACAATCTGGGGGAACTGGAGGCCGCGCTCGAGCTGCTGCTCTCGATTGCGGAGCAGGGCAGGGAGGATTTCCGCTGGCACTACCGGGTTGGCTATTCCTACTTCTATCTGCACCAGAACGAGCGGGCCGCAGCCGCATTCGACCGCGCGGTCGCACTCAATCCGGAGGACGCCCATAGCTGGTTTTTTGTCGCGCTGGTGAGCCGCACGCTGGGCAATCGGGGCCGGTTCGAGCTGGCAAAGGAGCGGGTGCAGGCGCTCGACCCCGAACTGTTTGAACAGGAGTTCCCGCCCGACCAGGAGGAAAGTTATTGTCCCGAACAGTATACGCAGGAGGCGTTCGACGCGGTTGAAGCGCATATCCGGCAGTATTTTGGGGTGTATCCTCTGGTCTTTCACGAAAAGCTCTCCCCCGACATCCATGTGGACATCTGCCTGATCGAGCCTACCCCCGAACGGGATTACTACACGCTGGTTACACTGGGGATGGGTGCGCACCGGATGAACGTCCCCGAGGAGCTGCGCGACAGCAGGCTCGACCGCGCCGAACTTCTCATCTGCCTGCCTGCCCGCTGGAATATCCGCGGGCAGGCGGAAAAATGGTATTGGCCTCTGCGCTGGCTCAAAATCCTTGCGCGCCTGCCCGGCAGCGAGGATACCTGGCTGGGCTGGGGTCATACAGTCCCCAAAGGCGCTCCTTTCTCTTACAACACCAACCTTTCTTCTGTGATTCTCACCGAGCCTGCCCTCTTCGATGCCGAAGCGGCGGTCTGCCATCTCCCGGACGGTGACGCGATCAACTTTTACCAGGTCGTGCCCATCTACCAGAATGAGCTGGACTGCAAACTCCACCGGGGAGCCAAGTCCCTGCTCCGCCTGTTCGGGCAGGACGCTTATGTAGTGGACATCGACCGTCCGAGCGTCTGCCGCAACTGGAAGCTGGAACCGGAGGACGATCTGCCCGATCCCCAAATCGAGCCCGCGGTCCCCCGCTGGGATGGGCCGGCCGGCTGTCTGGCGACCCGTAAGATCACCCGGGAAAAACTGCCGGTGGGTTACTTCTACCGGGAAGCGCCGGTTGAGGGCGCGCCGGACAGCGGCTGGCGTTTCCTCGAAGGAAACGAGGACGAATCTTATATGTCCGACCCGGCAAACACCGAGGTCTGTCACCTCGATACCATCTGCGCCTCCAACCCCGGGATAGCGCCTCTGCTCACCTCCCCGCAGGGCACTGCTTATTTCCGGGGTGAGGACGGTCGTTTTTACTATGAGGAACCGATGGAGGGCTGACATCCGCAATGAATAAATGGTATGCGCATCTGAAAACGATCACCCGCCACAAACTGCTGGTCATGCGGCACTGCTTCCGGATCGGGCTTTATTGGCAGGGGCTGACCCATGACCTCTCCAAGTATTCCCCGGCGGAATTCCTGGTGGGGGCGAAATATTATCAGGGCGACCGCAGCCCCAACGACGCTGAACGCCGGGAAAAGGGGTACAGCAGCGCATGGCTGCACCACAAGGGGCGGAATAAGCACCACCTTGAATATTGGATCGACTATACGCCAGGCGGGGACCATCATATGGGCGGGGTTGAGATGCCGGTACAGTATGTAGCAGAGATGTTCTGTGACCGGATCGCCGCCTGCAAAATTTACCACGGGGCCGCCTATCAGGATGCTGACCCATACGATTATTTCATGCGCGGCCGGAGCCACACCATCCTGCATCAGAACTCTGCTGCTCTGCTCGAACAGATGCTGCGGATGCTCAAGGAGCGCGGGGAGACCGAGACCTTCCTCTGGGTGCGCAGAGAGCTGCTGCACCGTTGAGCAGTGTTTTGGGGTCGGCCTGAAGCTCAGGCGCCAGGCCCACAGACGTCCGAACCGGAAGTGCGACAAGCAGTTCTTTGGTCTCGGGGAACAGGTCGGGCATCTCTTCAAACCCATCGGAGGTCGCGGCGATTGCACTCAGCGTCCTTCCGGTTTCCCTGCGGTAGGTTTCGGAAATCTTCCGGTAGATTTCCGCATCCTCAAGGAACATCTCCCGGTTTTGGAGCGGGTCCCCTTCTGCGGGAACCGGTGGTTTATAGGAACTGGCTTCGCCCTGCCGCGCCGCTTCCTCGGACGAAGCGGTCGGCGGGGCCTTTCTGCTGCACGCTCCAAGCGCCGCCATCAACAAAAGTGCAAGCCACAGTGCAAACAATCTCTTCATTTTTGTTTCTCCTCCCGTACTTTCACCTGTGGGGACAAGCCCCTTCTGTAGCTCTTATTCTAGCGGAAAGGCAAAGCGGAATTTGTCGGTTTCGCAAGGCTTGGAAAATTCTTTTCCGGGCCTTGTGCGTATTGGATTATCGCAATCAAAAATCCCCTTTCCATGCCCCTCTGCCGCCGTACCGTAGGATGTGTTGCGCGTTTCGGAGCGCAGCGGCTCTCTTGATGCGCCAACCGGATGCCGGCTGGTGGAATGCCTGTCTGGGCACCGGACACCCCTCCTGGGAAGCGCTTTTTTCGGGTGGATTGCCGTCTGCCCCCCAAAGGCGGCAACAGGGGGCTTTTTCATCCGCAAAAAGCCCCCTGTTATCCTTTTGTCTGCCAGAATCAAACTTTTAATAATTGTTCGCCCTGACCTGGAACCATGCCTGCGGCTTTTTGCAGACCGGGCAGACCTTCGGCGGCTCGGTGCCCTCATGAATATGCCCGCAATTGAGACAGATCCAGGTCGCCTGCTGGGACTTTTTGAACACGGTCTGCCCTTCGACGTTGGAAAGCAGGGTATCATACCGTTCCATATGCTCCTTTTCGATTTTCGCAACCAGCTCAAACAGGATCGCGATATTATCGAATCCTTCTTCCCGGGCCTCCTTCGCAAAATTGGCATACATCTCCTGCCACTCGTACTTCTCCCCGGCCGCTGCATCCTTGAGGTTTTCGGGGGTGGCGGGCATCTCGCTGTTGTGGAGAATCCGGAACCAGATTTCCGCATGTTCCTTTTCATTGTTTGCGGTCTCATCGAAGATATTGCCAATCTGCTCGTAACCGTCCTCCCGCGCTTTCGCTGCGAAATAGGTGTACTTGTTGCGCGCCTGCGATTCCCCCGCAAACGCAGCCATCAGATTGGCTTCGGTTTTAGACCCTTTGAGAATTTTCATAAAAACAGCCTCCCTTTTGCAGTTCTGGAATTAGTCTGCACGCGGGGAGGCTGTCTTATACCAGTCTTTGTTATTTTTCCGATACAAGTATTGATTCTTCTATACAGTGGCGGTCGAAAAGAGCGGGCATCAAAATACGAAACAGCCCATGCATCGTTTGAACCGCGCATGGGCTGTTTCGTTTCGGGGCCGGGATCAGATCGTCTGACCGTAAACCGCCAACAGGGATATCTCGGTGGGGTAGCGGTTGCCGCCGTGATAGCGCAGCCAAAACCGGTACCCCGGGCAGATCTCGTCGATCATCCGGGGAATTTTCCAGATGTCCTCGTTGTTGTGATAGACCGAAATCGCCAGTTTGGGATGCTCCCGCTGGATATGGCGGGAGCATCCGAGCAGAGCGCTCTGCTCGGCGCCTTCGATATCCATCTTGATAAAGGTGATGGGTTCGGCAATATCCTCGTCGATCGAGACCACCTCAACCGGGATATTCCCCTGACCAGTCAACACGTTGGCGGAGGTACTGGCCGGATTCGCGGAAATAAACATCTGTCCGCGCTCTTTTCCAGCGCCTTTCATACGGCATTCGATCTGGGGGAATTTCTGTGTGACCTGCCGCAGCAGCCGGAAGGTTGCCGGGGTGATCTCATAACAGTAGATTTTTTTATAACGGCCGTAGACCTTCATATATTCCAAAACAGTATCCCCGTTATAAGCCCCGAGATCAACCAGCACCTCATTTTCGTCACAGGGCATCAGGTCTGGATCGAAATAGTCCGGCCAGGCGTTTTCGACTGCGAGGGACAGCGTGAGATAGTCCTGCCGGTACCAGTTATTCACGATGCCGAACAGAAGCTGGCGGGACCGGTAGTCCTCCAGCCGCTGGTAGAGCCAGAGATAATCCCTCCAATGCGCGTAGAACGATTCCGCCTTGTTCTGCCAGATGGTGAAATCCCCGGCTTCCCGGTCGAGCGATCCCCAGAAAGTAAACGTTTTGAAATAGACTTCTAAAGCCTGTTGATCCTCCGGACTTTGGGCGAGAAAATGTTTCTGAATCCGGGAAAACAGCTTCTCCTGCGGCAGCACGCGGATTTCTTCGATCCAGCTGAGAAACTGCCGGTCAAGCGCACAGCGCGGCTTTAACGAGGCGGGCTGCTCGATCCGCAGATTTTCGGCGTACCACAAGGCGTGCCACAGCCAGTGTCCCAGCTGGTCCAACCAGCCGCCCAGGCCGGATGCATCCGCCGGGATGGATTCAGGCAGGCTGGGCAGGGACGCCCGCCTGGCGAGCCGCTCGGCGACTGTCTGGATAGCTGGCGGCAATTCCCCTGCAAGGGTGCCTGCCGACGCGAGATCCCCCCGCTCCAGATGGGCACGCAGACAACCGTCCGCCTGTGCAATACTCTCCAAAAGTGCGATGGTTTGCTCCATGTTTTTCCTCCCTCAGCTTTCCAGTGTATACCGTGGCCCGTCCAGCTGGCTCTGCATCAGCAGCAGTTCAGGGTCATCAGGGCAAAGTGCGCGGTAGGATTCCAGTATCTGGGCTGCATGTGCAATCTGCCCGTCACTGGCAAGCCGGTAAAACTGCTGCTTGACATTCTCCGCCAACGCTTCAAATTCCTCTCGCTGTTGTTTCTGCGCCTCCAAACGCTGGCGGGTGCGCGCGGTGAACAACCCAATCAGCCGGTTCATCAAGGGGAATTCCTGGAGCATCTCCCCGAGCCGTTGCAGACAGGCACTGTCCCCCTGCTCCTTTTGCAGGGCTTCTGCCTCCTGCCAGCCTATGACAAACCGGTATTCCGCTGGCAGCGCCACCCGGTTTTCGGGCAGGAGCATGGCAGGCTGGTAAACCATCCGGCAGTAGTGGGTCATTGCATCCAGATAGCGCTGCGCGAGGCTGGCAAAGCGTTCCTCATCCAGCCACGGCTGCTGGAACAGGACTTTGGTATCCGGCTCCGGGCTTAACAGCAGCGACAGCATAAGACGGGTCTGCCAGAACCAGCAGACCGGCGGGTCGCTTTCCTGCAAGGGGTGTTCCATCAGGTAGGTGTCGAGCAGTTCCGGCCAGTCGGGACGCTGCTTGGCCAGCGTTTCCCAGTACCGTTCCACCAGGCTGCTGTCGAGCGCGGAAAGGGTGTGCTGCAAATCGAACTGGTAGAAGACGGTCGCATACAGAAGATCGGCGAACAGCGGCGTTTTCACCGCGTCCGGATCATCCAGAAGCTGCTCCAGCAGTTCCTGCGCCTGTTCGCGGGTCTGGGCGGTGCGCAGCCGGCAGAGCTGTGCAAACGGGTTTTGCAGATCGGTCTGGGCAATCGTCAGGCAGGCGTCTTTCTTGCGCTCTTCAAACTGCTCAAACCGCTTTTCAAACCATTCCGCAAATACTTTCCAGCCTTCACCATTCTGTAGAAAAGAGGCTTCTCCGAGCAGCCCTGCCAATCGGGAAAAGTCCTCGGCCTCGTAGGCATAAAGGAACTCGGTCATCAGGCTCGCGTCCGCACGTTCCAGTGTCTTTTCGGTCAGTGCCCCGGCGCGTTCAAGTGAACCTTTCATCTCCGGATAGTTTCCTTCGTTCTGCCAGCATATGGCAGTTGCATAGCAGGAAAGGGCGTGGGGATAGGGATGAAGCTGCGGGAGAGTCATACTGTATACATCTGGCGTATTCAGTTTCCCATCCCAATAGAGCGCGCATAGCCGCTGATAGTCCAGATATGCCTTTTTTGCAGCTGAATAATCGTGGTTATCAAAGGAAACCATTCCCTTGAAGAAGCTCATATTGATGTCTGCTGCGAACTCTTCTTCCCCTTTTTTGTCATAATACTCCTGCAAAAGCTGCTGTGCGGCTGCGTATTCGCGGCGGTTCACGGCGGAAAGCACCAGAGCATAGTAGGCATACAGCCATTCTGTGTTTATGCCATCGCTTTCCTCCGAAATCCGGATGATCTTTCTTGCAATCCGGTTCTGTTCCACAATATCAGGAAGCGTTTCCATCCCGTAGGTGTCCAGCAGATGTCGCAGTGTCCGTAGATCATCTGGATCCTTTTCCAGATCGAGCAGCAGTAGCTTCCGATTGCGCCGCCGCTTGCTTTCATGTATCCCTTCGATATACCCGGTATGGTGTACGATAATGGGAAGATCCTTTGTCGGGACATTATAAGCAGCAATCCGCTCGTGAATCGCACCTTCAAACCTAGTTTGGGGCGTCCTCCGGTGCAGGCGGATCATCCGGAAATCCGAATAAACTGTCCGCGCCTCATCCCCATAATTGCGGCAGAGCAGGCTGGCGCTTTTATATGGGTTGTTGGGCGTCTTCAAAAATTCAATCAGAGGGGTGCAGTTTTCCTCCAGCACCTCATCCCCATCCAAATACAGATACCACTTCCCCGAAGCGGCTTCCAGCGAGACGTTGCGTGCAGCGGCAAAATCATTGCACCATTCAAAATGCAGGACCTTGTCGGCATATCGTTCCGCGATTTCCACTGTACGGTCGGTGGAACCAGTATCTACAACGATCAGCTCGCTGGGAACTGCTTCGCGGATGGGGGACATTGCTTTCAGGCAGTCCTCCAGAGTTTTTTCCTCGTTCTTCACGATCATCCCGATAGAAATCAATGGTTTTTGAGCCGGTTTTTTTACCTGGGCTTTCATGGTCAACCCCCAATCGAAATAGAAAGGGCAGACAGCAGAATGCTGCCTGCCCTTTGTAGCCGTTCAAGCTCCGCGCAAGAATTCAATCCATTACTGGAGGAGCTGGAGCACGCTCTGCGGCTGCTGGTTAGCCTGCGCGAGCATTGCCTGTGCAGACTGGGTCAGCACGTTGACTTTGGTGTACTCCATCATCATCTTGGCCATATCGGTATCACGGATACGGCTGTTCGCGGACTGGAGGTTCTCGGACGCGGTGTCCAGGTTGTTGATGGTGTATTCCAGACGGTTCTGGGTAGCACCGAGGACCGCGCGCTGCTCGGAAACCTTGTCGATCGCGCTGCGGATGGTGTCGATCGCGGAAGCTGCGCCCTCACGCTTGGAGATATCCACATCTGCAACACCGATACCCAGCGAGCTCATGTTCGCAACCGAAACAGCAATCTGGTTGAAGGTATCCGCAGTGTCACCGATCTGGAGAATCAGGCCGCGATTGCCGCCCGCCATGCTCGAGCCGTTGGCCAGGCCGAGTGCCGACGCGATGTCTTTATCGCCGATGTCGCTGAAGCTGAACTTAACATCCTCGACATCCCCGTTGTACTTGATGAGGAAGCCGCCGTCGTCCGCCGCCTCGACAGTGAAGTCGTTTTTGTCCAGAGAGGTCAGACCGGAAGCCTTATCAAAAACACCACCGGTGGCGCTTAGGCCGTTCTGCTTGTTGTACTCATCAACCGCAATCTTAATCGCAGCGTCCAGTACCCCTGCGGCCGCAGACATCGTAGTCGCAGTCTGAGACGAAGTCTTGGTGATCTGGGTTGCAACAGTCACAACGACCTTGGTCCCGTTGATGTTCATCTGGAAGGTGGAATTTGCCGCGATGGTATCGCCGTTGTATTCGTTTCCGGCTTTGCTGACAACCGCCTCACCGGCTGCCGAACCGAACAGGAGGGCGCCCATCGCTGTTGCCGGGGCGGCTGCGGTGCTGCCAGCATAGGAGAACTCAGAAGACGAACCCTTGTTCAGGCTCTCAAATGTCAGCTTGCCACCTGCGCTCGAGCTGATCTTCACGCCGCCCTTCAGGCCCTGCGCCTGCATCTCATTGTTGAACAGCTCAGTGAGTTTATCCGCATAATCCTTCATCTGATCGGTATCTGTTACAGTGTCCAGACCCGTTCCGCTAAGGGTCGCAAAGAGTTTCGCCGCATCGCTTCCAGCTTTGCTCCAGTCGATCTCCAGCTTCTGCCCATCAATGATGAACGTATCCTTCGCAGCGACAGCAGATGTGGTATCGCCCACTGTTACTGACGTCGAAGCAGCCGAGAACTTGGAAATGTCGTTCGCGCCGGTGAAGGTGGTGCCGTTTGCGCTCACGTTGCCGCCGCCCAGCGAACCATCCAGCAGCTTGATGCCGTTGAAGTTGGTCGACTGCGAGATACGGTCGATTTCTTCCTGGAGTTTGTCAACCTCGAGCTGGAGGGACTCGCGGTTCAGGTCCTCGTTGATGCCGTTCGCCGAACGGGTTGCCAGCTCGGTCATACGGTTGAGCATGTTGTGGACCTCGGTCAGCGCGCCTTCAGCGGTCTGTACCAGCGAGATACCATCCTGTGCGTTGAGCGAAGCGGTGTCCAGACCTTTGATCTGGGATTTCATCTTCTCCGAGATCGCCAGACCGGAAGCGTCGTCGCCCGCGCGGTTGATGCGGTAACCGGAGGACAGCTTTTCCAGCGCCTTGGAAACCTGCGAGTTGTTCATGCCCAGCTGACGCTGAGAGTTGACTGCCATAATGTTGCTTCTTACTACCATTCCCATGGTGAAACCTCCTTAAAAATTCTGCGGGTGATGTCCCTTCCACCCGTTTTTATATTTTTCAAGCCTGCCCGCTCCGCGGCGGCGGACAGACCGGAAAACAAAATCATCTGCGCGTCGGGGGCTCCGCCCCTCGACCCCGCAATTTTTTGAAAAAAATTGAGTAAAACTTTAATTTGTGAAAAGAAGAGAGCCGCCCAGCCTGCCGGGGTGGGGCCTACGGGGAGGGGTCGCCGACCCCTCGCCCGTAAGGCAAACTGAGGGGGCGTCGCGGCGTATGCCGCGCTTCGGGCTGAAAGCCCGAGAAGTCCCCCGAAGAAGGGCGCTTGCGCCCCGGAAGTTTGGTCTGGAACCCAAACTTCCGTTGCCTCACTGCCCCTCGACCCCGCCACCTTTGAAAAGGTGGACGAAACTTTTGGTTTCAGCGTGACGCTGATTTCGGGCCTGCTGCATAGTTTTTGCGCGGCTGGCTGTAACGCCGGCGGTCGTTTTCGATCACCGCCGGACGCGGGTGGGTACGTTCATACACTTCCCCGCGCACGATCGGGATTTCCCTCGGCGCGTCGATCGCGAGCTTGATGTCGCCATTCAGGCGGATCACCCGCACGACTACCCGGTCGTCGATCACCACATATTCTCCAACATTTGTCCCAAGAACCAGCATACGATTACCTCCTTGTAACGCAAAAAAGCCTTCCGGGGGTGTGACAAAAGGTATAGCCAATGTCACACCTCGGAAGGCGCGGATTTCTCCTAAAATATGAGATATTATTCCTATATCAGGGAAAATATTTATACGAAAGGTAAAATCTTCGTCTTATATACGGAAAATTTCCAGAAAAAACAAAAAGAGAGACCTGTGACAAAAACTATACTTTTTGTCACAGGTCTCTACTCTTTATATTCGTACGTCCCAACAGAAACCAAAGCAGTTTTGCAAAAAAAATTCAGAAACTTTTTAAAATCCATAAACCCGCATAAAAAGCGGCTTTCAGCGTATATCACCGTCCGTTTCACCCTGAAAAGCGGTCCAAAAAGAGGAGGTATCTCAGCCGGTATACCACCCCTTTTTCAGCAAGCCAGCGGCACAGGATTTCCTGTCCTAATCCGCTGATTTTGGGGGATTTTTGCCAGTTTCCGACTCAATCCCTGATTTTTGCGAGGATTGTGACCGGTGCGCTGTCAATTCCCTCTATAAACAGAGGCAGTGCAAACACGGTTTCAAGTGTATCCGGATCAAGCCCGGAAAGGTCGATATCCTCAATAATCAGCACCGGTTCTGCCCCGGTTTTTCCAAGCATGATCTGATGTGCCCGGATCCCATCCTCAAGATGCAGCGGAGAAGACAGGGAAATCCAGTCCATGCCCACCGCTTTCAGATTCTGATACCGCTCGACAATCAGTTCTGCCGCCCGCGCGGAGATGGCAGGCCCCTCTTCCGAGTAGGCCCGGTTATCCGAAGCACGCATAGCCGAGGATCCGCTGCGGACCAGCAGCAGGTCTGCGGCGCGGATCGCCTCGTCAAACCGCATCAGTTCCTCCGGCTCCACCAACTCCCCCCTGCCCTTGGGGATATCCACCAGAAGAGGCTTTTCAAAAATGAAGGTCGAAAGCTCCAGCTCATAGAGCTGTCTGCCCTGCCCGTTAAAATGGTTCGGTCCATCCATGTGGGTGCCGAAATGGTTGAACAGGGTCACATTGTAGGTATTGAGCCGGTCGCCCTTCTGCATCGACTCAAACGGTTCGATCCGCATGGTGGGCGCGCCGGGAAACGCATGGTCCCGGACATTCAGCGTGTAAGATAGACGCCTGTACATTCCAATCCCTCCTGATTAAAGTTTTGCCCAATTTTTTCACTGCCGCTGTATAGCATCACAGGCCAGCCGACGCGGAAAAGCGGCTCTGGGGGGCGTTTGTGTCCCCCAGTCCGTCGGAGAAATTCTGAAAACCTGTTTTCTATCGCATCAAAAGTTTCATCCACTTTTCCAGCGGAAGTCTGGTTCCAGACCAGACTTCCAGTCGCAAAGCGCATTCCTCGGGGCTTCTCGGGCTTTCAGCCCGAAGCGCGGCATACGCCGCGACGCCCCTGCGGGCTGTCTTGCGGGTTAGGGGTCACCGGGCGCATGTTGTTTTGGATTCCAGACCAAAACAACGCCCGTCGCTTCTCGGGCTTTCAGCCCGGAGCGCGTTTCACGCGACGCTCGGGCAGGATGCGCCTTGCGGGCGAGGGGTCAGCGACCCCTCCCCGCAGGCCCCACCCCGACAAGCTGGGAGAAGTTCTCTTCTCTCTCATAACGAAAAGTTTCGTCCACCTTTTCAAAGGTGGCGGGGTCGAGGGGCAGTGAGACAGCGTCAGTTTGGTTCCAGACCAAACTGACAGGCGCAAAGCGCCTTCCTCGGGGCTTCTCGGGCTTTCAGCCCGAAGCGCGGCATACGCCGCGACGCCCCTGCGGGCTGTCTTGCGGGTTAGGGGTCAGCGACCCCTCCCCGCAGGCCCCACCCCGGCAAGCTGGGAGAAGTTCTCTTCTCTCTCATAACGAAAAGTTTCGTCCACCTTTTCAAAGGTGGCGGGGTCGAGGGGCGGAGCCCCCGTCGGAATGCTCAGAGCCGCATGATGGTGTTGGCGTTTGCCACCATGATAAGGGTGGACACGAGCGCCATTAAAAATGCACCGAAATAGATGGTACCAGTATGCTTAAACGACTTGCGCACGATCACTGTCCCGGCAATCATCATCGGGACGAACGGGATAATCAGACAGATGTTGACCCACGACCGGTTGGCATTCCACATCGCCACACCGGTGGAGAAGAGCACTGCAAACTGAATCGCGATCAATCCGAGCAGCCCGGCCACATTGACCGCCACGCAAAGCGCAGTATTTTGCCACTCTTTTTTCGTCTCGGTGCGGGCGCTGGCATTCACCATAAACGAAGTGACCAGCCAGAACACAAGCATAAACGGCAGATAGTGCGGGACCAGCGCAAGGATGTTGCCGTCAGCGGCGCGGATCGCGAAACTCCAGAACCGGAAGTCCACGATGAAAAACCGGTCGGCAAGCAGGACAAAACTGTACGCCACCGAGGTGACCAGGAACGCCAGCAGGGCGGATTTGCCTACATTGGTCCATGTGGTCCGGACGCCCCACCGATCCGGGTTATCTCCATGCTCCCTGCCATAGAGGAAATATCCCGCTGCAAAGATCGCGATAGCGGCAGCCGCGTTGACCAGTGCCCAGACGATAATCGCGTTAGGGCCGGGCTGCGGGAAGAAGGGGGTGCTGTTATTCGCCACGCCATCGGTAAAAATTTTCCCGTAAGCGAGACCGGAGAAGGTCGGCATTACCGTTGCGCCCGGAATGACCGCCAGCAGCACCAGGCTGATGATCGAGATCAGACGGCCTCTGGAATCGGCCGGCTGCGGCTTGGCCGCAGGGACTTCCTCCCGGATTCCCGAGAAGAACGCCGTTTTCATCAGCAGACAGGCGAACGGCAGCAGGAAGAGGAAAAATCCGATCAGACCGAGCGCGTTGAAGCATTCTTTGAGGAACCAGAGCTGGCTGCCTGCCGCGATGGGGTTCGGCGCGCCCAGTGTATCCATAAAATACTGATTGGTGATGGTCGCATTCTGCGCGGAGAAGAACTGCCACTGATGGCTGGTGGGCGGGTTGTAGACCACTCGCATCGAACCATCCGCAATGTCGCCATAGTAGCGCCCGATCTCGACCTTCTCATGATTGTCAAAGCCGGACAGTTCCACCACATCTTTTCCGGTTTCGGGACTGGTCGAGATGCTGGTATCCATTGTGAAGGTGCCGGGGACGGCCTGGTTGATGAAGAATTTCGCCTCCGGGGATACAGTCATATCCGGCCACTGGTAACCATCCACCTTGCTCACCTGCACAGGAGCGCCCTCGTCATATCGGGCGAAGTTGATCCCCACGTTTACGCCGCTGGGCAGGTTGCTCAACAGGTAACGGTCGGGGAAAAACGCGAGAATCAGAGCCGAGCGAACCTTGGTGGAATAGTCGCCGCCGTCCGCAGGCTGGTCGGCGTAGACCTTCCCATGCTCATTGCGCCCGTAGGCGTCCAGCGTAAATGACACGTTTCGTCCGCCGGTCGAATGTCCGGTAATGCCGATCCGGTCCCTGTCGATATAGTCAATATTCTGGTAGACATACTCCACCAGTTGGAGCATACCCAACCCGTAGTAGCTGCGGTTATAAGCGTACTCTTCCACCGTACCGGAGGAATCGCCTGCACTGTAGGTGTCCATATTGAATACCACAAACCCGCGCCGCGCAAGCTCGATCGAGGTGATGTCCTGCGTCTCAAGGGTGGCGTGGTAGCCATGGCTGGTGATAACACAGGGCGCTGGATTTTCCCTGCTGGCGGTTTCGGGCTTATGGATCAGAACCCGCAGCGTTTCCCCCTGCGGCATGGGAATTTTAACATCCATAATCTGTATCCTGCCCATATCCGTCTGAATCAGGCTCGCGCCGATGCAGCTGACCAACATCAGCACGAGAGCGACTGCCAACAATCGGAGCATGGTTTTCTGTTTCACAGCGATTCCCCTTTCTCCCCGCGCAATCACGCGGATTCCATCTTTCGTTTTTTCTCTTCTCAGGACCTCTTTTCTGTCTGTCTTTTTCTCGTCTGTCGTAAATGCCGTTTCCTAATTTTATTCCGCATACGCCGCCCTCCGCAGTACACGGGCTGGTTTTACAGACGGCGCTTGGGTCAGGCGTCTCCCATCAGGAGTTCCACCACTTCCCGCAGCGTTTCCCGTTCCCCGACATTTCCTGGAAAGATCACATATGGCATCCCTGGGAATTTGCTTTCGGGACCGGTCATCCAGACCGGAATCCCGGGTTTGATCTGTCCCATCACCTCGGCGCGATGCACCCGGAGCGCCTTGGTTCCCACGTCGCTCGAGGTAATCCCGCCTTTGGCGATGATGAAGTTGGGGCGCACCTCCAGCAAACCGATGATACTGGTCACAGCGTCCGAAATCCGCACCGAAACTTCTAGCTGCTTGTCGGGGTCCCCGGTGGGCAGGTCAAACCGGTCCCGCCGGGTATAGACTGCCACACTCTGTCCGGCGCGGATTTTGTCCTGTGCCAGCGCCACCACCCGTTTGACCTCCCCTTCCAATCCGCCGGGCTGCAGCACGAGATGCTGGTCAAATTGGATGAACGCGATGGGATACCGGCAGCTGCGCAGTTCTTCCATCTGCTGGGTGGTTTTGTTGACGTGCGAACCGATCAGGACCACACCGCCGTTGCGGTTCTCCTGCGGAACCAGCTCGGCGCGGGTGAGCAGGGGCCGTTCCGGGACGCCGCCCAGCACCCTGGTGACAGCGGCGGCACTGCGGAACAGGAACCGTTTCCCGGTGCGCAGCGCCCGCAGAAACGCGACTGCAAACACCTCGACATCCTGATAATCCGCGCTGTTGACGATCACCTTTCCAAAGTTTTTGACCGACAGGAGCTGCTGGGTAATCTTGTCGTAGTCCATTGCACGCAGGTCCTCGAGCGAGATGCAGACAACCTCTTCCGCCCGCACCGCGCCGCCGGACTTCTCCGCGCACCAGTCGGGCAGCGCTGAGGCGGTATACCCGAACGAGCGGTCTTTGGCAAACTCGGTCTGTCCCGCTGGGATCAGCTGGTCCCCCTCTTTCACATAATGTATATTGTTGAGGGTAAACCGTCCGCCTTCCAGAAAAAATGGATAGAGGATTTCCCCGTCAAACGGCGCCGCGCCGCAGGACTCGAGCGTCTCGCGCAACACTGCGGTTTCCAGCGGATAGTGCCCCCTCAGGGTGGAATCGCTGCGGCTGATGAGGATATAGTCTTTTCCGGCTGCGCGCGCCGCAAGGTTGACCGCTTCCGCAATCTCCCGATGTGCGGCAGTCGTCTGCGGGACGGTCATGCTCCGTGAATTGGTGAGGATGAAAAACATCCTGCCCGGCTCTTCAAACGCCTGCCGCACCGTTTGAGGCGTCCAGTCGGTATAGACCGGCACTCCATGCACCGTCTGGACGCCGGTAGGATCATCATCCAGTACGACCACCTTTTGCGCACTCTGTGCAAGCTCCTCCGACAGCAGCGCTCCAACCCCGCTCCTGTCTGTGGCGGGCAGCTGCGCAAGTATCGAGATTTCCACCGGCTGAACCTGTTCCATTTAGGATGCCCCCTCTCTATAGCTGGATTCGACGACCACACCCGCGAGCCGCTCAAAATACTGCACAATCCCGCTGTGATCCTCGTCCATGTGTCCGCCCACCTTGAGCGCCTGCATGATCTCGAAGAGCTGCGCAGTCAGCGGAAGCGGCACGTCCAGTTCATGGGCGGTCGCAATCACATTTTTGACATCCTTATGATTGATGGAGATTTTGCCGCCCGGCTTAAAATCCCGCCGGAGCATCATGGGCGCCTTGGCTTCCAGGACCGCACTTCCTGCCAGGCCACCCCGGATTGCCTGAAATACCCGCCCCGGATCGGCCCCGGCCCTGGTTGCAAGCACCATCGCCTCGGATACCGCAGCGATCCCCATGTTTACAATGATCTGGTTCGCGAGCTTGGTCACCGACCCGCTCCCGACAGGGCCGACCAGCGTGGCGGAAGCGCCCATCACCTCAAAACAGGGTTTTGCGCGTTCAAAATCCGCGGAATCCCCGCCCACCATAAATGCCAGCGTACCATTGACCGCGCCGGGTTCCCCACCGCTGACCGGGCTGTCCAGGAACCGGCACCCGAGCGCCCCCAGTTTTTCAGCACATATCTTGGAGTCGCCGGGGGTGACACTGCTCATATCCACCACCAGGCTGCCGGGCGCAAGAGATCCGGCCACCCCATCCGGGGCAAACAGGACCCGCTGGACAATGCTTCCATTGGGCAGAATGGTGAATACCAGACCGCACTCCTGCCCGATCTGCGAACACGCAGCGGAACGGGCGCCGAGCCTGGTCAGGATCTCCACTCGCTCCTGGCTGACATCGTTTACCAGAAGTTTACAGCCTGCTTCCAAAAGCCGCTTGGCCATGGGAAGCCCCATGATTCCCAATCCGATAAATCCAATCTGTTCCATAGAATCCTCCTCTGGTCTGTTTGTTGTCTTTATTATACAGTATTCCGGTATACCGGTCAACCGGTTTTGGTGCTGTTGCAAGAAAACTTTCCGGTAAAAAATCAGTATTTTTGCACAATGCCGGTTTCTTCTCTGTAAAACCGGCAAAGAAAATACCCTCTGGCAAAAAGACGGAAAAAACCTGTCACAAAACCGGAGAGTATGTTATAATATAGCCAACACCCTGAAAAATGAGGATTTGTTTTTCAGGCGCGGGCAGAAATCCGTCCGTATGCAGAGCATGTTCGGCGACCATACAACCCCAAGCAGACATCTGTGGCAGAACCGCTGTAGGTCTGCTTGCAGAGAGGAAACCGGGCAGATGCAGGAAAAACGTGCAGGAATGCCGGGGGTATTCCTGGCAGCTTTGGCGCAGCTATGAAACGGAAAAATTCCCGCGAAAAACCGAGGAGGGGATCGCCTTTGCTGAAAACGGCGCCTTTGCAGATCAGGGCTTATGAGCATTTGCGGGAGATGATCGAGGAAAACCAGCTGGAGGACGGGGTGATCTATTCCGAAACCAGGCTGGCAAAGGAGATCGGCGTATCGCGCACCCCCATGCGGGACGCGCTGCAAAAGCTGGAACAGGAGGGGCTGATTGAGATTCTGCCCAGCCGCGGATTCCAGCTTCAGGCGATCACCCCGGAGCGGATTCAAAAAAACAACCAGGTGCGCAGCGCATTGGAATGTTATAGCGCGGTGGTTCTGACCCGGAATTTCCGCACCCCCAAGGCGCAGGAGTCGATCCGCAGGCTGGGGGAGCTGCTCGGCCTGCAGCGGAAAGTGTTCGAGGAGGATGGGGAGATTTCCGAATTTGTGCGCTACGATCTGCAATTCCACCGGACGGTGGTGGAGTCGCTCGAAAACGAAGAACTGTCCAAGCTGTTCTGCAACCACGTCTACTGCATCCAGAAGCTCGCGAGTAAGTCGCTGCTGCATACCGGTCGTCTGGAAGCGACCCTGCGGGAACACACCGCCATCTATGACGCCATCCGCACAGGGGACCTGCTCAACATCTACGACATCACGATGCAGCACATGGAAATTACGACCGAGATCAACCTGATTGATCTGAAAGAAGGCTGAAATAACTGCTGCAAAATGCGCCTGTCCGGTTTTATCCGGACAGGCGCATCCCTGTTAGAAACCAGTTTTATCTTTTGCCGCTCAACAGCCAGATAACCTCCGATTCATGCCGCGCCGGACGCCCCATCAGGTCGCGGATCGCGTCGGAGGGCTTTTTATTCTCATAAAGCACCCGGTAGACCTGCTCGATAATCGGCATCTCCACCCCCGTACGCTGTGCGAGCTGGTACGCACATTTTGCGGCGGTGTATCCCTCGACCGTCATGCCGACCTCTTCGATCGCCTGTGTGGCGGTGCGGCCCTTCCCGATCAGTTCGCCCGCGCGATGGTTGCGGGAATGTACGCTCGTACAGGTGACGATCAGGTCACCGATCCCCGAAAGGCCGGCAAACGTCTCGGTCGAGGCTCCCATCGCGACCCCCAGCCGCGCAATCTCAGTGATCCCGCGGGTCATCAGGGCCGCTTTGGGGTTATCCCCCAGCTGAAGGCCGTCCACAATCCCGGCGGCCAGAGCAATCACGTTTTTGAGTGCGCCGCCCAGCTCCACTCCGGCCACATCGTCACTGACATAAATCCGGAACCATCTGTTCATCAGCATGTCCTGCACACGCTCGGCAGTGGCGCGGCTCCGGCTCGCCGCAACCACTGTAGTCGGCACCCCGCGCGCGATCTCCTCCGCATGGGACGGGCCTGAAAGCATGACGCTCTGATGGGTGGGCAGCTCCTCCTGCATCACGTCTGAAAGGGTCTTGAGACTGCCCTTTTCAAACCCTTTGGAGACACAGGCTGTCACCGTATCCGGGCGTATCCGCCCCTTCAGCTCGCCGCAGATCCCCCGCACCGCAAACGACGGGGTCGCAACGATCGCGAGATCGGCGTCGATCCGCTCCGGCAGCGTACAAGTCATGGAGACTCCGTCGGGGATGCGGATGCCGGGCAGCAGTTTTTTGTGCTCCCGCTCGGTCAAAAGAGTCTCGATCTCCTGTTCGAACGGGGAATACAGATTCACCTGATGCCCATTGTTCGCGCACATGACGGCCATCGAGACACCCATACCGCCCGCGCCCAAAATCCAGATTTTTGCCATTCGCAGTCCCTCCTGTATTTGTTATGACAACCATACCGTTTTCTTTCAATTATAGGGACACTGGTTTAGCCTTAATCAATGTCGTGTAGATTCAAGCAATTCCAGCCTTCTGCTGTTTTTGCAGATACAAATTCACACAGATTAAAACAGGTTCGCTTGTGTACTAAGTTGTGTACCCTATTTCTTTCATTATGGAAGAAATTTTGATTTCACAAACTCCTCAACAAATTGGAATCTGTCAACTTCTTTTCTGTTTCAGCAATATCCTTTTCAATCAGTGGACGCATACTATCCTTATACTTCGATAAATCGGCACTCCGCAAACACGATAATATTTCTGGAATATATTGCGGCTTTGCTGAACCAACCTGTGTGAGAGCCTTTATGCATTGTCTGGCTGTAATCGGCTTTTCATCCGTTATATGTGCAAGAAAATCAGTAATTATCAAATCGAAACGGTTTTCCTCATCCCACTGAGCATTTGCCGCAAGAATATACAACACCCGATTTCTCACGAACGATTTTGGATGATTGAGCAGAGACGCAAAGTCATCAAAATAATCATACCATTCATCTGTTTCTTGACTTTCTGCTATAATTTTATCAGCAAGAGCGCAAGCATATTTATCGTCTTTCACCGTCAACTTAGTCACAATATTTTCTTTCATGACGTTCCATCTCCAAAACTCGATTTGTCATCTGCATTCTAATATTTTAGACTTGTGTACCAAACGCCGCCCAAACCCATGAAACCGTTGCAGCGCAATGGATTCGGGCGGCTGATACCTTTAACTGTCAAAAAAGGCCATAAGCCTAGGTCTTGTTTGAAAATAGAGAAATAGACGGATAGAGGCTGTTTGGTATCTTTGGCAAGGGGGCTTTTTCTCTTGCAAAAAGCCCCCTCTTGCCGCTTTGCGGCAATTCACCCGAAAAAAGCGCTTCATAGGAGAAAGAGTTCCGCGCTCTGCGGAGCGCGTCGGGGGCTCTGCCCCTCGACCCCGCAATTTTTCGAGAAAAATTGAGTAAAGCTTTAGATACTGAACAACCCCTAAGCCCCACCCTGGCAAGCTGGGAGAAATTCTTTCCTCTTCCATAATCAAAAATTTCGTCCACCTTTTCAAAGGTGGCGGGGTCGAGGGGCGGAGCCCCCGCCGCTCCTCAGCGCTTGTTATTCTGTCCGAATTTATATTCGGTGCCCGCACGCAGCCGCTGGATGTTGCTGCGGTGCTTCCAGATGCCCAGACTGCTGACAATCAGCGAAAAGAGCAGCTCCCCCCAGAGCGGCTTGTCGAGCAGCAGGTCGACAGCGACCACGACAAATGGGTAGAGGGCAAAGCCAATAACCGAGATCAGCGAAACAATCTTGACCGCAAAGACCGTTGGAATTGCGATACCCGCGATCACCAGAAACGGAATCGGACTTACGATAACCGCCGCGCCCAGGCTGGTGAGGACCCCCTTGCCACCCTTAAAGCCAAAAAAGAGGGGGTAGAGATGCCCGAGGATGACAAACAGGCCCGCAATATAACCGGCGTCGATCCCCTGAATCCCTGCCAGGGAAAAGATGATCCTCCCAAGCGCGACCGCAATTACCCCCTTGCCAAAGTCGCCGATGGCGGTGAATGCCGCCATCTTTTTTCCATAGCTGCGCAGGATGTTGGTCATGCCCGCGTTTCCGCTGCCATGGTTGCGCACATCGTCTTTGGCGCCAATCCGCGAGACGATCACCGCAAAACTGACACTCCCCAACAGATAGGAAACCAGTGCCACAACCGCTGCAAACAGGCAGAGTTTCCAGTTGACAGATGCAAAAGCCACTGTCTGCATAAAAAACACCTCTCTTCTGCGCGCCCGTATCTATCCTATGCGGCACGCGCCGGGATATGCGGAGTTCTACCCCCGCGTCAGGAACCCTCTGCGGCGGCGCTCCGAAACGCTTCACCGCGGCTTACGGGAAAGCCCGCAGCAGTGTCCCGGGTCAGCCAGCGTGAACCAGCGGCTCTCGGTCCGGGACAAAGGCCGGCGGAACTTTCCGCATAGCTTCTCAAACCGTCCTCAGTCCTTCCCATCCCCGCGCTCCCGCACGACGATCCGCACCGGTGTCCCCTCCAGCCCAAATGTTTCCCGGATCTGGTTTTCGAGGTAGCGCTGGTAGGAAAAATGGAACAGCTCCTTGTTGTTGCAGAAAAAGACAAACGTTGGCGGACGGGTGCTCGCCTGTGTACAGTAGAAGATGCGCAGGCGTTTGCCCTTGTCGGTCGGGGGCTGGACGCGCGCAGTCGCATAGGCGAGCAGATCGTTCAGTTTTCCGGTCGAAATCCGCATGGCATTCTGCTCGTTGACAAAGTTAATCAGCCCATACAGCTTGTCAACCCGCTGTCCGGTTTTGGCCGAGATAAACAGGAACGGCACATAGGACATAAACGAAAAATCGCTCTCGAGCTTCCTGCGGTACTCCTGCATCGTGCGCCCGTCCTTCTCGACCGCATCCCACTTGTTGACCGCGACAATACATCCCTTGCCCTGCTCGTGCGCATACCCCGCAACCTTGCTGTCCTGCTCGGTAAAACCGACCGTCGCATCAATCATGATGACGCAGACCTCGCTCCGGTCGACCGCCATATACGCCCGCAGGACGCTGTATTTTTCGATCTCTTCATCGACCCGGGATTTGCGGCGGATGCCTGCCGTATCAATGAACACATACTTTCCGTACTCGTTTTCAACCGCCGTATCGGTCGCGTCGCGGGTGGTCCCGGCGATGTTCGAAACGATCACCCGCTCTTCCCCCGCAATCCGGTTGATGAGCGAGGACTTCCCGACATTCGGCTTGCCGATCACCGCGACCCGGACGACCTCATCCTCCTCATCTTCCTGCTGGTCAAAGTCGATCTGTTCATAGCAGGCGTCGAGCAGGTCCCCGGTCCCATGTCCGTGGGTCGAAGATACCGCGATCGGGTCGCCGAGCCCGAGGTTGTAAAACTCGTAAAACTCCGGCTGCGGTTCCCCCAGCCGGTCGCACTTGTTGACACAAAGGACGATCGGCTTGCCGCTCTTCTGGAGCATCGCCGCGACCTCCTGATCGGTGGCTGTCACACCGGTTTGCAGGTCGGTGACCAGCACGATCACATCCGCGCTGTCGATCGCCAGCTGTGCCTGCCTGCGCATCTGCGAAAGGATCACATCGTCCGAATACGGCTCGATCCCGCCGGTGTCCACCAGCATGACCTGCCGGCTGCGCCACTCGCACGCACAATAGACCCGGTCGCGGGTGACGCCGGGGGTATCCTGCACAATACTGATCCGCGCACCGGCCAGTTTATTAAACAGGGTCGACTTGCCCACATTCGGGCGGCCGACAATTGCAATCAATGGTTTTGCCATGGGTTCACTTCCTTTCACCAAAGGTACCTTCGGGCAGGCACCCGGTCATTGCGCCATAGAGCTGCGCGCCATCGTTATCCACCGGGACGGCAGGCACCCCGAGCCGTTCCTCCAGCTCATTGAGGGTCAGATCGTCGAGGAACCGGTCCCGCTCGTGCCGCAGCATCACCGAAGGCAGCAACAGCCGCTCCCCAAGCGTGATCCCCCCGAGCTGTTCCAGAATGTCCCTCCCGGTGACCAGCCCCGCAACCGTGATCTGCTCCCCGAAAAACCGGTTTTCGATCCGGTGCACCCGAATCTGCATCCCGGGGTGTTTGCGCATCACCTGCTCTGCCAGCTCGCGGATCAGCGGATAGGCAGCCTCCCCGGTGACAGTGCTCAGGACGCCGGACGCACTGGTTTCCGGATCGTCCGCGAGCGCATCCTCGAACTCCTCCCGCAACAGCGCAAGGGTGCCCACCCCATCCTCGAGCTGGTCAAATGCGCCGTAATACCGCGGCTCCGGAACCGGCAGTTCCGCCTTGAGGAAAAACTCGTCGGACGGGTACGCCACCCGTTCCCCATGGGTTTCCCACATCCGGCCGGCGAACCGGTGGATGATCTCAATGGTCTCCCGCGCCCGTTCCCGGTCGTAGGGGCGCAGCGGCTCCAGGCCCTCCCGGAACCGGGTCAGTCCGACCGGCACACAGGCAATGCTTTGCAGATTGGGGTAGAGCGCGCCGAGATCGTTGAGCGTGCGCTCCAACGCAGGCCCATCGTTGTAGCCTGGGCAGAGTACCAGCTGGCTGTTGACCCGGATGTCCGCATCGCACAGCCGCCGGATATAGGCTAGGCTGGAAGCGGCGCGGGGATTCTTCATCATCCGGACCCGCAGTTCCGGGTCGGTGGTATGCACCGAGATATTGACCGGCGAAATCCGCATCTGGATGATCCGGTCGATGTCCCCGTCGGTGAGGTTGGTCAGGGTGATATAGTTGCCAAACAGAAAGGACATCCGGCTGTCGTCATCCTTAAAATAGAGGGTTTCCCGCATCCCCGGGGGCATCTGGTCTACAAAACAGAACACGCATTTGTTCTTGCAGGAGCGCTGCTTATCCATCAGGTAGGTTTCAAACTCCAGCCCGATGTCATCATACTCCCCCTTGCGGATCTGTACCGAACGCGTTTTGCCAGCCCGCAGCAGATCCAGAACGATCCGCCGGCTGGTCACATAAAAGCGGTAATCGAGCAGGTCGTTAACCGGGTGCCCGTCGATCGCCGCCAGCGTGTCACCCGGCTGTATCCCGGCCCGCGCGGCGTAGGAACCCGGCTGGACACTCTGAATCAATACCGGCATGGCAGAACCTCCTTCGGATACAAAAACGGAGGCGGAAAACCATCCGCCTCCGTTGCCCGCATGATCGCGTTACGCTTCCATCTTGATGACTTCACGGTCCTTGTAATAGCCGCAGTTGCCGCAGACCCGATGGGGAACTTTCAGTTCTCCGCAGTGTGTGCATTTGGAAAATGCAGGGGCTTCCAGCTTCCATACATTCGAACGTCTTTTATTTTTGCGCGCTTTTGAGGATTTTCTCTTTGGTACTGCCATGATTGGTACCCCTTTCCAGATTTTATCGTCGTCACGGTACGCTGTGCCTGCTGCACAGGCACCCATTTTGTTATTCGCCGAGCAGTTCCCGCAGCTTGGCAAGACGCGGATCGCCCGCTGACGGGCGGCAGCCGCAGTCCCCCTCGTTGAGGTTGGCTCCGCATTCAGGACAAAGCCCCTTACAGCCTTCATCACACACCATCGAGGTGGGGAGTTCGAGGAGAATATCGGCCCCGGCAAGCTCTGCCAAATCAAGCTGCCCGTCCGGTATTACTATAAGCTCATCGTTGTCCTCACGGTTCAGGGATAAAACCAGGATGTGTGAGAACTCCATCCGTTCCGTACGGCTGAGCGACGTAAGACACCGATCGCACACCGCATCCAGAATGAAGTCCGCCTGATAGCTCACGCTGACGATCCCCGAGCGGTTCTGCGCGCGCCCGCTGACCCGGACCGGTCCGGCAAACAGCCTGTGGCCCCACCGCTTTACATCCTCCAGCACAAGCGAACAGTCAAACGCCTGCTCCGCGCCGGGATTGTCAAACAGTTTGGAAAGGTCCAGTTTCATGCGCTCTTCTCCATTCGGTATCGCACTTCAGGGTTTTGCATCCGCGTTTTTGGGCGCAGTGCCCCACGGACGTTACGCAGATTATTATAAACTTTTTCCATTGCCTTGTCAAGGGAAAACGGACAACTCCCGCACGAAGCCGCAAAAGATTCTGAATCGGGGGCTCCGCAGATATCCCGTATCTTTTGAGGCAACGGAAGTTTGGGTTCCAGACCAAACTTCCGGGGCGCAAGCGCCCTTCTTCGGGGGACTTCTCGAACCTGCGGTCCGGACTGCGAGCCGCAGCGAGCGTTTCGAGGCCAACCGCCACAGGCGGCTCTTAGGCCGAGATCGCGGCGTACGCCGCGACGCCCCCTCAGTTTGCCTTGCGGGCTAGGGGTCGGTGACCCCTCCCCGCAGGCCCCACCCCGATGGGGCAAAGTGCGCTTTTT
>NZ_KE159677.1:211114-236272 GCF_000403395.2 Anaerotruncus sp. G3(2012)
ATGGGGCAAAGTGCGCTTTTTACCTGTTCTTTATCCAAAAGTTTCGTCCACCTTTTCAAAGGTGGCGGGGTCGAGGGGCAGAGCCCCCGACGCGCTCCGCACTGCGAGCCGCAGCGAAGCGGCAAGAGGGGGCTTTTTGCAAGTGAAAAAGCCCCCTTGCAGAAAGAAATACGGAACAGGTTCTTACAGCTCTGTCAGATAAATGGCATCGGCGATCTTCCGGAAGATCGGGGCGGCCACTTCGCTGCCCTCTCCGCCCCCTTCGACCAACACCACAATCGCATATTTCGGCATTTCAGCGGGGAAATATCCGGCAAACCACGCATGGATGATCTCGCTGTCCTCCTCGCCGGGGGTCCGGTAAATACCGGTCTGGGCTGAACCGGTCTTGCCGCCCGCGGTGCTGTAGATCGGCTTTGCGAGTTTGCCGCTCCCGTTGACCACGTTATTGACCAGTGTTTTGCGCAGGATTTTGGAGGTACGGTCGGAAAAGACCTGCACCGGCGCATAGCTGATCGTGTGCTCATAGAACGTTTTCCCGTCGTCGGTGAAGCCCTCGACGAGGCGCGGCGTCACCGCATATCCGCCGTTCGCCACCGCCGAGATCATCTGCGCAATCTGGACCGGGGTTGCAGTCAGCTTCCCCTGCCCGAACGCCATGTTCGCAACTGCCGCATCGTTGCGCAGCTCGGAATCGTCCGGCAGGGTGCCGCTCTGAGTTTTGATCTCGTCGGTGAACTGCGCCGCGCGGGTAAACCCGATCTCCCGCGCCAGCGAGACGATCCGTTTGCCGCCCGCCGCCAGTCCCAGATGGATAAAATAGGGGTTGCAGGAAACCTCTATCGCTTTATTGAGATCAAGCTCCCCATGACCGTTGCGCCAATGGCAGTAGAAGATATGCCCGTCCACATCCGAATAGCCCTCACAGGTATAGGGGATATACTGCCCATATCCCGCCTCGAGCGCGGCGGCAGCGGTTACCAGCTTGAAGGTCGAGCCAACGTTATATTGACAGAATGCCCGGTTGACAAACGGGCTGTTCGGGTCCTGAAGGCTGGCCGCGAGGTTATTTGCATCGTAGGCCGGCATCGAGGCCGACGCCTTGATGTTCCCATTGGAAATATCCATCACCACTGCGGCCCCCTTTTCGACCCCCTTCATCGCGTCCTGCACCGCCCGCTGGATATTCGCGTCGAGAGTCAGCGCCACCCCGCCCGAGTCCATATAGTTATCCTGGAGGATTTCGGGCGGGATTGCCAGCATGGTCTGCCCGGTCGCGTTGACGGTATAGCGCACCCGAAGGCTGCCGTCATACTGGTGCAGCAGATCATTGTAGGAAAGCTCGATGCCTGCTGTACCGTCGGTCTTTTCCGGGTTGAGATAGCCGATGATATGCGGCGCCAGCTGGTTTTCCGAATAGCGCTCCACCGCGTCAAACATTTCGACCCCTTTGGAATAGATCTGGGTCTGCTCGAGCTGCACCAGATAGGGCCGGGTCAGCTCCTCACTTAGTTCGAAGGTCTCTCCCCCATTGCGGATCGCCTCGGTCAGCGCGGTGAAGGCTTCCGGGGAGGGCTGCACCGCCGCAACCGTCCGCCGGGTCGAACCGACCATCGGACGCAGGTTGCAGTCATAGATAATCCCGCGGGTACGGTCAACCTCGAGCAGGTAGGCGCTCTGGTTCTGCGCGACCGACGCCAGAGCGCCGCCCGAGAGCGACAGGTAATAGAGCCGGCAGAGGATGCCGGTAAACATCAGCACGATTGCAAGATAGACACAGACCGCCCGTTTTCCCATAAAAAATCCCCTTCCAAAATGAGCAAATGGGAACCCCAGAACAGGTTGCAAGGGTTCCCTGATAGTCTGGACAGTTGGGAGCGGATTTAGTCAGAAAAACCGCCGGACGGGGAAATCCCCGCCCAGCGGCTGAAAAGGGTTTAGTTGGCTGTGTTGCCCTCGTCCGGAGTGGTTTCGCCTTCCGGGGCGTTGTTTTCGTCCGAACCGGTTTCGTTATCCGATGTGCTGCTCTCGTCCGGGACGATTGCGTCTTCCGGAGCGTTGTTTTCATCCGCAGCGGCTTCATCGTTCGGAGCGCTGTTCTCATCCGCAGCGGCTTCATCGTTCGGAGCGCTGTTCTCATCCGCAGCGGCTTCATCGTTCGGAGCGCTGTTCTCATCCGCAGCGGCTTCGTCGTTCGGAGTATTGCTCTCATCCGCAACGGCTTTGTCATCCGGCGTGTTGTTCGGAGTATTGGCTTCATCCGAGACGGGTTCGTCCTCCGGCCCGGCGGCGTCCTCGTCCTGATTGGCTTTTGCCGAAGCGACAACCTCTTCATCTCCGACGGTGAAAGTGTCGGCAGCGGTTCCAACCGGAACGATGTCTCCGTTTTCATCTTCCCCAAACATCTCGATTGTGAGGTTATACTCACCCGGGTCAAGTTCCGTCTTCAGCACGATCTCAATAACCGTCAGATCATAGGTGCTGTTCACCGCCAGGTCATAAGACCCGTTCAGATTCAGCCCGTTGCCCGAAACGGTCACATCGTCGCCATAAGGAATGACAGAAAGTGCCTTTGCGAATGTTACGGTAAGCGTGTATTTGCCATTGCTGCCGAGCTTGGGCACGATCGAAACGATCTCAAAGTCCCCGCCCGGTGCCGGATCGGGGTTCGAGCCGGAATCGGTGATCTCGGCGGGAATCTCCCAATAGTAATAATAGCTTGACCGGTTGCCGGTCTCGTCCTCGGGGACACAGCAGAAGAAGAGCTTATCGCTCCCGGCCTCGGGCACATCAATGGTGAGCAGGTTCCCGGTCGCCTTGAGCGCGAAGGTTTCGCCGCCGTTGACAACCTGCTCGGGGTCCTTGGGTTCAACCGTATCCCAGGGAACCTGATTGCCATCCATCACCTTCCAGTAGAGGGTGCCGGGCTTGTTCGAGCGGAACTGCACCTCGGCGGTTGTCGCTCCGGTACGTTTCACCGTATATCCGGTGAGTTCCGGCTCGGTAAAGTCGAGGTATATTTTCCCCGAAGCGGTCGTGCCATCCGCAAACGAAACGGTGATTGTGAAGGTGTTTTTATCCTTGAGGATGGTGTTTTCCTTGATATAAACCATATAGGTCTGGTTGTCTTCGGTGGTCACCCGGCCAACTTCGGAATCACTCTGGGCGGGGCAGGTCACCTTAAAGTTGGAGACCGAAAGCGGGGATGCGGTGGGCTTGTTCAGCCGGACCTCAAACCAGTTGTGCTCCTGGAAGAAGCCTGACATATCCGAAAATGCCCGGATCTTCTCAATTTTGTAGTCGCCCTGTGTGCCGCCCGCAGGCGTCGCGGGAATGTCCGCATATTTCAGCGGGGTGGTATTCCCTTCGCCATCCTCCGCCACAAAATAGATGACATAGCTTGCGCCCGATACCAGCTGGCTGACCGTCACTTCGTTGGCACCCTGCTGTATCGAAACCCGCTCACCCTGCTGCTTGACCTGCGCGATCGTCGGCTCTCCAGAACCGTTCCAGAACGCGGTGCGGGCACGAGTGCTGGCTTTTTTCTGCACAAGGTAGTAGAGGGAACCGGCGGTATCCGAGGCAAAGCTGAACTGTGCGGTTGTCTCATCCACCCGCGTGGCTTCCACCGAATTGATCTCCGGTCCGAGCAGCGAGGTGACGAATGTTTTGTTGATCAGGCTGCCATCCGGAAGCTGGATGCTCAGGAAATAGGTGTTGTCGTCATAGCTTGTGGTGCGCAGGTCGTAGACCCGGTTGTCCTGGGTCGAGACCTCCAGAATGGTCATATCCTTTCCGCTGCCGTTGCAGAGGATCGCAAA
Source organism: Anaerotruncus sp. G3(2012) (assembly GCF_000403395.2). Lineage (GTDB taxonomy): Bacteria > Bacillota > Clostridia > Oscillospirales > Ruminococcaceae > Anaerotruncus. The sequence continues at coordinate 214,936 of NZ_KE159677.1, forward strand.
TGCGCTCTTCTGGAGCGGGCGGCTGGTTGCCCGGTTGAGGGTGACCTTCACCCGCATGTTGGAAGCCTCCACCCGCTCGATGCTGTAGGACTGCGTGCTGGAGCCGCCCGACGAACCGGAACCGCTGGACGAGCTGCCGCCGGACGGACGGTCATCCGAGCTGCTGTCCGACGAGCTGGCGGACGAGGAAGAAACCACACTGACCTTGCCGGCAGAAACCCCGTTGACCGCGCTGCGGGATACTGTGGATACCTTGCCGACCGACGAACCCTGCGCGGCGTTGACACGTGCGCCCGCATCGGAGATGCGCAGGTTGGATGCCTGCCCATGCAGCGAAACCTGCACCGGCGCATTGACGTTGAGCAGAGAGACCCGGGACTGTTCACCCAAGGAAATCTGTGCCTGTTTCGGAAGCTGTGCGGTGAGGATGAGCGAGCTCATCTGGCCCGATACCGCAAGGGTGGTCTGGGATTCGAGGGAAAAGCGGCGGGTCTGGCCGGGAGCTTCCACCACCTGTACGGCGATCCCGCCCATCTGGCTGCGGGTCAGGCGAATCTCGCTGTTCGCCAGCGCGACCTCCCGGACTGCCACGCCGCCGCGCAGGAACAGCAGCTTCCCGTCAATAACCTGGATGCTGTACGGCGCCTGTGCCGTTTGCGAGTTGGCCGGCGCTGCTGCCGCTGCCAGACCTACCTGAAAGGCCAGCAGCACTGCCAGCAGCGCCGAAAAGAATTTTTTCATCTGCATCGTCCCCTTCTTTGTTGTATTGATGGGTGATTCTATCTGAAAATCAAATTACCCGAAAACAGTCAGACAACGGTTCCCGGGTCTGTGGTGTGCCACAGAAGGCCGCTGACAGCGGCCTTAAATTTGAACTTCAACGTCTTATAAAAGCAGGCGGGGCCAACCGCATGAAAACAGGCGGCAGGCTTTCCCAGCGTTTCACTTCTATCATAGCGTTTTCAGCGCCGCGCGTCAATCCATTTTTCATTCTTTTTGACAGAATGCCCCATTCAGGAAGCCAGTCATTTCCATGCACCCATATGGATGCTCCTGATATCGCCTGCCGGCAGCCGAAAACACCCCCGCCGCACTTGAAAACGCGGCTGAATGCGTGTATACTTAGCTTTGAATAAACGATGAAAGCCAGTCGTTCTTTGTGGGATGCGTTTCCCCGTCGCCCTGGCTCTGCTCATGGAGGAGCAGAGGCGGCGCCGGTGCTCCCAATTCCGGAGACTTCTGGTGCAAGCAAGGAGGATTTGCCATGGAGTATTATAGCTGCTATTTTCTGGAGCAGATGTACTTGACATTTAAAGGCCGCATTGATGACAAGTATTCTTCTATTGCCCTGTGCTGCGAAACGACCGAGGGTGCTCCAACGATTCCGTATGCGGAAACGCCGGAAGAAACTTTGAAAAATATCGTTGATAAATGGAAACAAATTATGGAGGATAGTCAGCAGTACGGAAACACCCCCCCCCCGAGTAGTGTCAGTTTCGCCTGCTCCAAATGCCCGCTCTATCGAAAAGCGGAGTGGAAACCGGATGGACTGATCCATGCAATCAGTTTGGCAGTGTATCCCTCGCCTTGTCAATGCCGCTGTATCTATTGTCATGTTTATGAGACCTATGACAATGTGACACCAACTTCCAGGACCGCAGAAGCCTATGAACGTTTATTTGGAATCTTAGAAAGAATAAAGGAGAGCGGGATGCTTGCTCCGGATTTTGCGTGGCAGGTCACCTGTGGTGAGATTTCGATTCATCCATACAAAAAGCGGTTTCTTGAACTGATCGAAGGACGACCTGCGCTTTTCTTCACCAACGGATTCAGATATGATGAAGGAATCGCCCAGCACCTTCACGAGAACCCAAAGTCCTACCTTTTCCTGTCGATTGATGCCGGCATACCGGAAACATGGCATAAGGTAAAGGGCGTTAACAACTTTGAAACGGTACTATCCAATCTCACAAAATATTACCATCGAAGCGCACCGGGACAAATTCGGCTCAAATATATTGTACTTCCAGGGATCAACGACACTTGGGAGGATTATGTCTCTGTGGTAGACATTGCAAAAGCTCTGAAAGTACAAGCAATCGAAATTTCCAGAGACCATGTGATAAAATCTTCCATGAGTCCGAAGGAAAGGATTACATTGGTTAGTGCTGCCGCCTACCTGCTGGCGTTATGCCAAAAAAACGATATCCCCGTTGCGCTGTTTGACCTGAATTATACATTAGAGGAACAGGAGCAAATGCAGCAGCTTGCACAAGAGATATTGGAACGCGGCCTGCCAGACTGATTCTGTCTTAAGAAAAACAGGCGCCAATGGAGTGGCGCCCGTTAGAGAAACAAGGAGGCGTAATTATGGCTTATTATAGTTGTTCGATGATCGAACAGATGTATCTAACATTCAGCGGTCGTATTGACGAAGATGGGAGCGCAATTTCGCTATGTTGTGAGTCGGATGAAGAGATTCCAAAAGTCCCCTTTGCCGGAACACCCGAGGAAACCCTGAGAAGTATTGTTGATAAATGGAATTTGGTATTGACCGAAAGCAAAAAATATGCTATCACCCCACCCCCCCCCCGTATCCAAGGAGCGTTATTTCGTATTGTTCTCGATGCCCTCTTTATCGGAAAGCAGAATGGAAGCCTGATGGCCTGATTCATCAGATCAGTTTAGGGGTCTATCCCTCCCCCTGCCAATGCCATTGTATTTATTGCCATGCCTACGACAAACCTGACGCCGCTACCCCCAATTCTAGGACGGCTGAGGCATATAACCATTTATTTGAGCTGTTGGAGATGGTGAAACAGAGCAATATGCTCGCTCCAAATTTTATGTGGCAAGTCACCTGTGGCGAGATTTCGATTCATCCATATAAAGAACGGTTCCTTGATCTGGTCCATGGAAGGCCAACGATGTTTTTTACCAATAGCTTCAAATACGATGAGGGAATTGCGCAGCACCTTCACGATCACCCGTATTCGCAGCTCTTCCTGTCAATGGATGCTGGTACACCTGAAACATGGAAGAAGGTAAAAGGGGCTGATAATTTTGAACAAGTCACCTCCAACCTTGTAGAATACTATCATGCAACGGTCGCAGAAGGACAAATCCGGCTTAAATACATTGTGCTTCCGGGGATCAACGACACCTGGGAGGATTACGTCTCCTTTGTAAACATCGCAAAGCTACTAAAGGCTGCAAGCGTGCAGATTTCTCGGGATTATATAAACAGGGTTTCTATGAGTCCAGAGGAAAGAACCGTCCTGGTCAGCGCCGCAGCCTATCTTTTGGCGCTGTGCAAGAAGAGCGGCGTCCCTGTTTTCCTGTTTGACCTCGATTACACCATTGCAGAGCGAGAACAGATGCAGAAATTTGCGGATGAGATTTTGCAGCGCGGCCTGTTCCCGGGATGATCCTGCCTGAAACCCGCTTGGCAGGGTGAATTGTTCCACTGCGGGCAGTTCTCGGGCCGGCACAAAAAGAGACACGGCCTGGTTTTTTCCAGCAAAAAAGCTGCCGCAGCCGCGGCAGCTTTTTTAGAACCTGTTCGGTATTTCCTTTATGCAGGGGGCTTTTTCTCTTGCAAAAAGCCCCCTCTTGCCGCTTCGCGGCAATTCACCCGAAAAACGCGCTTCACAGGATAAAGTATTTCGCTCATTGCGATGAGCGACCAAAGGCTCTGCCTTTGGAAACCGCAATTTTTTGAAAAAAATTGAGTAAAACTTTAGTTTGTGGAAAAAAGTGGTATCCAGCTCGGAAGGGAGGGGCCTACGGGGAGGGGGCACCGACCCCTCGCCCGTAAGGCAAACTGAGGGGGTGTCGCGGCGGATACCGCCGCGCTTCGGGCTGAAAGCCCGAGAAGTCCCCCGAAGAAGGGCGCCTGCGCCCCGGAAGTTTGGGCTGGAACCCAAACTTCCGTTGCCTCACTGCCTTTGGAAACCGCAATTTTTTGAAAAAAATTGAGTAAAACTTCAGGGCTTGTTTGAAAACAGAGAAATGGACGGATTTTTCGCAAGAGATGAGCAGCTGCAAGGAGAAAAGCGCAGGAATACTTTGTGTATTCCGAGCATTTTTGACGCAGCAGATGCCGTTTCTTGTAGAAAAAGACGGTCGTTTCGATTTTTCAAACAACCCCTAGTTTGGGGGAAAAGCGGCATCCCGCCCGTAAGGCAAACTGAGGGGGTCAGTCCCGGTCGTTGGTGAGTTTGGCCTTATCGAGCGCGAAGAACACCAGCCCCATCAGCATACCCACCACGCAGGCGAGCGCCATACCTGTGATCTGGATATTCCCCACATGGATGGCAATCCCCGAAAGGCCGGTGACAAAGATCACCGATGTCATGGCGAGGTTGCGGGACTTCCCGTAATCCACCCGCTGGTCCACCAGGATCCGCAGGCCGGAGGTTCCGATCATACCATAGAGCAGGAACGAGATGCCGCCGATCACCGCGCCGGGGATGGTGTTGATGAGTGCGGCAATCGGCCCGATGAACGAAAGAAGGATCGAGCAGACCGCCGCGCCGCCGATCACCCAGACACTGTACACGCCGGTAACCGCCATCACGCCGATGTTTTCGCCGTAGGTCGTGGTCGGTACCGAACCCAGGCAGCCGGAAACCATGGTGGAGAAATTATCCCCAAAGATCGACCGGTGCAGGCCAGGGTCCTTGATGAGGTTGCGGTCAACAATCTGGCTGGTCACGACCTGATGGCCGATATGTTCCGAGAGGATGACCAGCAGGACTGGCAGCATCACCATGATCGCGCCGCCGTCGAACACAGGCGTGTGGAAGTCAGGCAGCATAAAGAGAGGGGCTCCAGCAACCGTCTGGGCAACCGCTGAAATGCTGACAAGCCCGGTCAGAAAACAGGAGAGGTACCCGGCAATGATCGCGATCAGGATCGGGATCACCCCGAGGAACCCGCGGAAGAGCACCTGCCCGAACACCGCAAACCCCAGCGTGACCAGAAAGACGGCCAGTGCACGCGGGTCAATCTGTTCAACACCGACCAGTCCCGCATTGGAAGCCGCAGTTCCCGAAAGTTCGAGGCCGATCAGCGCGACCACCGGTCCCATCGCTGCCGGCGGGAGCACAATGTCGATCCAGTTGGTGCCGCATTTGTAGATGATAAATGCAATGATACACCCGGCAAATCCAACCGCCACATAGCCGCCCTGCGCGGCGCGGAAGCCGTCCGGATGGTTCTGGAGCAGGTAGAGGGTGGGCGCAATGAACGCGAATGAGGAACCGAGGTAAGCGGGGGCGCGTCCCTTGGTGATGACAATAAACAGCAGGGTGCCGAAACCGTTCATGAACAGTACGATTGAGGAATTGATGCCGAACAGGATTGGCACCAGCACCGAGGCACCAAACATGGCAAACATATGTTGAAGGCTCAGGGGAAGGAACAGCCCAGCTGGTGGCCGCTCGTCAATCGCGATGATTCTTTTGCTCATACAGACGCTCCTCTTTTTTCTCAAAATGATGTCCTTTTTGCACTTTTTTATTATAGCAGACCCAACTATGCATGGCTAGGGTCAAGAATCCACAAAGATTTTCGGAGAAAAGCGGCAGGATACAGGAAAATTACCCGGGTATATCAATAGCTGGCTTGCATTCACAAAGAATTTGTGATAAAGTTAAAAATAAATATGAACTTATGTGATCTTTATGGCTGTTTTGAGGGGAGCCCGCCGCTGTTTTGTGGCAGGTAAGCCTGAAAAAAAGCCGATGGAGGTAGATGTCCATGCGCGCAAGCGGCATCCTGATGCATATTTCCTCCCTGCCCTCCCCACACGGGATCGGAACATTCGGGCAGGCGGCTTTCGAGTTTGTTGACTTCCTTGAACGGGCAGGGCAGCGCTGCTGGCAGGTACTCCCGCTCGGGCCGACCAGCTTTGGAGACAGCCCGTACCAGTCGTTTTCGACCTTTGCAGGGAACCCCTATTTCATCGACCTCGACCTGCTCGAAGCGGAAGGCCTGCTCGAAAAAAACGAATATCAGGGGATCGACTGGGGGACAGACCCCCGCAGAACCGATTACGAGAAGCTCTACAACAACCGGTTTGCGGTCCTGCACAAGGCGTTTTGCAGAGGAATTGCGCGGGACGCAGACGAGATCGCCGCGTTCCGGAAAAAGCACGCCGCATGGGTCGAGGATTACGCCCTGTTTATGGCGGTGAAAACCAGCCTGAACGAGTGCTCGTGGGACTGCTGGCCCGCAGAAATCCGGCTGCGTGAGCCAGAAGCGCTCGCAGAATACCGCTCCAGGATGGCCGATGATATTTTGTTCTGGATTTATCTGCAATACCAGTTTTATAACCAGTGGTTCGCGGTCAAACGGTATGCGAACCGACACGGGGTGCAGATCATCGGGGATGTGCCGATCTATGTTGCGATGGACAGCGCCGATGTCTGGGCGAACCCGCGCCTGTTCCAGCTGGATGAAGAGCTGCGCCCCACCCATGTGGCAGGGGTGCCGCCCGACTATTTTGCACCGCAGGGGCAGCTCTGGGGCAACCCGCTCTATGACTGGGATGCCCACCGGCAGGAAGGGTATGCGTGGTGGATCGAGCGGGTGCGGGCTGCGACCACCTTTTTTGACACAGTACGGATCGACCATTTCCGGGCATTTTCGGGATACTATGCGATCCCGTTCGGGGACGAGGACGCGACCGGCGGCCACTGGGAAAAAGGGCCGCGGCTCGAGCTGTTCGACACGCTGAAGGATGCCCTGGGGGAATGCAGCATCATTGCGGAGGACCTTGGGGACTTGGATGCGGATGTTTACCGCCTGCTCGAGCAGAGCGGGTTCCCGGGGATGAAGGTCCTCCAGTTCGCGTTCGATTCCAACTGGGATAACGCCTACCTCCCCCACAACCACAAAAAGAACTGCGTGGTCTATACCGGTACGCACGACAACGACACGCTTATGCATTGGTGGGCAACCGCGCTTTCCCCGCATGACCGCCGCCATGCGGCTGACTATATCTGCCTGAACGAGCGGGAAGGGCTGAACTGGGGGCTGCTGCGTGCAGTCTGGTCAAGCGTGGCTGACCTGGCGATCGCACCGATCCAGGATTTCCTCGCACTCGGGGGAGAGGCGCGGATGAACACCCCGTCGGTCGGAACCGGCAACTGGCAATTCCGGCTGGAAGGAGGGCGTCTGACCCCCGCGCTTGCGGAAAAAATCGAGCGGATGTCCGGCCTCTACCAACGCTCCGCACTCTAAGGACCCAACCGTTTCGGCAGTCCATCAGGTGCTGCCGTATCCCCGAAGCAGTCGATAAGAATCAGAATGGTTCTTTTCAGGCCTGCGGCGGCCGTTTCGCAGGCGGCTGTTATCAGCGGGCTTGCTTTGGGTTACAGAATCATCAGGCACGCTTTGCGTGCTGGCGAGCCTTTGTCCGTCACTGAAAAGCAAGTGATTGTTTTTCAGTTTTAACCATATCAATTTTGATCGTTCAAGGGGTGACTAATGGATGCTGTTTCGCCGTATCAGAGACCTGCGTGAAGACAAGGACTTGAACCAGTCCGCAATTGCAGGGTATTTAGGAATCGACCAAAGCACCTATTCAGGTTATGAACTGGGCAAGGTCAACGTACCGATCGAAGCATTGATGAAGCTGGCTGATTTTCATGCGGTCAGCCTGGACTATCTGACCGGCAGGACCAATGTCAAACAGGCTTATCCGAAAGAATGAACCGCTTTTTTCATATTGCCGGTATTGTCTGGTTTACGACCGCTTTGCTGATCGAATGGACCGGATGGAACCAGGTGCTGACCGCACTTTCAGGCGCGGTTCTGGTTGCCGTTGTCATTTTCATCGAAAAGCCGCCACTGTGGCTGTATGCCACAGCAGCGGCTTTTTGTGGTTGTGTCTGCTTTCGGCTGGTTTACGACCAGGCCCAGCTCTCCCCTGTACAGGTCTACGAGGGGCACACGGTGGAACTCTGTGCGCTGGTGACCGGCCGGGAACGCTTCCGGAACAGCCTGCGCTGGACTTTGCGGGTACTTTCGGAAGGGAGCCCGGAAGCGATAGCAGGCGAACAAATTCGCGTGACTGGATTCACACCACTTGATGTAGAACTTGGCGATGTGGTAAAATGTACGATAGAGCTTGACTGCCTTGGTGACGACCGGACAACACTCTATGCGTCGGATATCCGATTCACCGGCCTGTTCGTGGGGGAGGTCCTGGTCACCGGGACAAACAGCCGGGATCCGCGGGTCCGGTTTGCCCAACTCAGGGAACGTCTCAGCCTCTCCCTGAACCAGATGCTGCCAAACGGGGAAGGAAGCCTGCTTTCCGGAATCCTGTTTGGCATCCGGTCGGGGATTCTGCCCGCGCTGCGGCGGCAGTATGCCCGGGTGGGAGCCGCACATCTGCTGGCAGCCTCGGGGCTGCATCTTTCGGTCTTTAACGGCCTGTTATCGGTTTTTCTGCGCGGCCTGCCGGTTTCCCGGCGGCAGTGCCGCCTGGTACAGATGCTGGGAACGGTCGTTTTTATGGGATTGGGAGGGTTTTCCCCGTCGATCAACCGCGCGGGACTCATGCTGCTGGTCTGGTTGAGTGCGGACCTGCTCGGGCGGGATTCGGATGCGCTCAATTCACTCGGGTTTGCGCTTGTGGTGCTCCTGTTTTGCAATCCATATGCCGCCTACAGCCTCAGCCTTCAGCTTTCCTATCTTTCGACCATGGGGATATGCGCCCTTTCCCGGCCGTTTGAACGGTGGATCGACAGGCTGCTGGGATTTTGCGGCGGGAAACTGCCCGGGATGGTCAGTGTCACCTTCTGTGCTGGGGTATTCACCCAGCCGCTTCTCTGCCGGGAATTTGGAGAGCTTTCGCTGGTTTCCCCGGCGGTGAACCTGATTCTGGCCCCGATATTCCCTTTTCTGTTGGGATGCGGGCTGACCGCCGCGCTGCTTGGCTGCTTTCCGCCATTTTATACCGCAGCCCGGGTTTTGGGCCTAGCCGCCGGGACACTGATGCGGCAGGTCAACCGCATGGTCGAATGGTGGGCGTCCCTGCCGTTCGCGTCCGTCCCAGTGCGGGACCGCGGCATGATTCTCTGGTTCGCCGGTTCCGCTGCGGTGCTGGTTCTGCTCTGGGTGCTCCATGTCTCCAAACCACAGGTGCGTTATGCATCGGCACTGCTTGCGCTCTGCCTGCTGGCAGGCAAGGTTTCCGGCCGCGCGGTCTGGGGCGACAGTATGCGGATCGCTGCTGCCGAAAACGGGACTACGCTCGCGTTTGCCTATGGCAGGCAGGGCGCGGTGATCGGTGCGCCGGCCTCCGACACGGATGTGCAGAACCTGACGGATTTTTTCGTATCCTGCGGGGTAGACCGGATCACCCTGCTTGTGGCCGAGTCGGAGGACGGGCTGGACGGGAGTCCAATGAAGGCGCTGGCAAAACGGTTCCCGGTCGAGGCTGCATTTTCACTCGAGCGCTGTTACGGCTTTGAAGCCGAACTGTTCGGACGGGTCTGGTTCTATGCCGACCGGCAGTCCGCGCGGCATGTCACGGTGGATATCGATGGACTGCGGCTGGTCAAGACATTCGACCAGGATCCGGCGGCAGCGCACCTGCTGGTCAATGGGCGCAACGACTGGATTTTTGCGCCCGGCTATGAAGCCGCAGTTGACGACCGGTATTTTTCCAGCAGGGTTGTCACGCTGCGGCTCCCGCCGGATCCCTAAAATGCCCGCTCTTTTCCGGCCAATTCACCCGCAAAAAACGGGATGTTTTGATTCAAAATAGATGTTTACAGGTGGTGGAAGGATGAAATATACCCTCGAAAGCGACTTCAGCAAGCATGTCAAACGGGAGGAGCAGCACCGGGTTTATCTGCTCTACGGCTCCCAGCCCTATCTGATCAGCCTTTACGAAAAGCTGCTTGTGAAAAAAGCGCTCGACGGCTCGTTTGACAGCTTCAATCTTCATCGGTTTGAGACCAGCGAACTGGATATGCAGGCGTTTTACGATGCGGTGGAGTCCCTCCCGTTCCTCTCCGGGGGACGATGTGTCACCCTCGATCTCGAGCCGGACAAACTGGATTCCAGCACCTTTGACGAGCTTTGTACTGTGCTTTCCGATCCGCCCCAAACCACCTGTGTGGTGGTGGCAGTCAAGCACCCGCCTTCCAAAAAAGAGCGCCTGACCAAGCTGGTGAAAGCGTGCGACAAGGCGGGCGGCGTGATTGAGCTGGGTGCGCGCAGGAACAGCGATACCCTGCGGTTTCTGCGGGACCGCGCCCAGAAAAACGGGTGCGAACTTTCGAGCGAGGTGGGAAGCTACCTGATCGAACGGTGCACCGATGACATGATGACCCTTGCAACCGAGCTGGACAAGGTCTGTGCCTATGTGGGCAGCGGGGGGATTTCGCGCGGGGATGTGGACGCAGTGGTCACCGCAGTGATTCAGGCGCGGGTCTACGACCTTTCCAAGGCAATCTCACGCGGCAGCTTTTCCCGCGCAATGGAGCTGATCGACCAGCTTCTTTATCTGCGGGAGCCGGCAGCCAAGGTCCTGACCGTCCTGGCGGGCGGGTTTACCGACCTCTACCGCGGATTTGCCGCACGACAGGCGGGCGTCCCTGCCGCACAGGCAGCAGCCGACCTCGGTTATGCCAAAAACCGCGCATTCGTGGTGCGCAATGCGATGTCGGACAGCGGGGATTACTCCGCCCCCCAGCTCGGGCAGATGCTTGACCTGCTCGCCCGGGCCGACCTGCGGCTCAAAAGCACCGGCGCGAACGACCGCGTGATCCTTGAACAGACGGTCACACAGCTGTTTTTGATCACCGGGAGACGGTAAGGACCCGTTTCCTGTTTTCAAGTTCTTGTTGTTTTTTGAAATCACAGGGCTGGGGGACAGTGCCCCGGCATAGACGGGAGGGAACCGGATGATACGCCTGAAACAGACGGTCATCGTCGAAGGACGGTACGATAAGGCCAGACTCAGCTCACTGATCGACGCAAATATCCTGACGACCGATGGGTTTGACATTTTCCGGGACAAACGCAAGCTCCATACCATCCGGATGCTGGCGGAAAAGGATGGGATCATCCTGCTGACCGATTCGGATGCAGCGGGATTTCGAATCCGCGGCTATCTTTCCGGCGCAGTCCCGCCCGAACGGGTCACGCATGTTTACATCCCCGACCTGTTCGGCAAAGAACGGCGGAAAGCCCAACCTTCGGCAGAGGGAAAACTGGGTGTGGAAGGGGTGCCTACAAAACTGCTGCTCGAGGCGTTCGCCAGAGCGGGCATCACTCCGGAAACAGCGGAGCAGGGCGCATCCGATCAAGCGGCTACAGGGGAAACCCGAATCACACAGGCAGACCTGGTGGAATGGGGGATTTCCGGCGGTGAAAACAGCTTTGCGGTTCGGCAGAAGCTGTTGAAAAAGCTGCGTCTACCTGCCCGGATGGGTACCAAGGCCCTGCTCAAAACGGTTAACACACTCTATACCTATGAGGAGTTTTTGCATCTGGTGGAGTCCCTTTAAGAACCTGTATTCATAATCAGAGGATGCCGGATGGGCGAGGGATTTTGCTGCCCTGCGAGGCGAAAAAACGCAGACTATACTTTGTGTATTGCAAGATTTTTCAACGCGGCAGGCCGGCAAAAGACCCGCTCAGGCGGTGTCGAATGGTTGTGAATACGGGTTCTAAGGCCCGCCTGCGCATAGAACCTCATTTTTCCAGATTTCCCAAGGCAGCAGTTTCCGCTGTAAACCACAGTTTTCCGAACCAAAATGCAGAAGAAAGGAGGCCGCGCGATGCATCTTTACAGCCTGACATTCCTCTATCTGTTGCTGCCGGTCTCCGTGGCGGTCTGCCTGTTTCTGCCGCCGCGTGCAAGAGCATGGGCGGTGGTTGCTCTGTCTGCTTTCTGTTATGCCTCTATCGAACACGAACGGGTCCTGCTGATCGCTGCGGTCATCCTGGCCGATTACCTGGCGGCGCGCCTGCTTGGACGATGCGAGGGGATTCCCCGCCTGCGCACAGCCGTTGCCGCTGTTTCCGCAGGCGCAAATCTGGCCTTGTTCGTCCTCTATGGGGTTCTGGAGCAGCTCTATGGCCTGCATATCCCGCTGGGTTTGGGCGTGGTCTGTCTGACCGGCGCAGGCTATCTGGCAGACTGCTATTATGGATATGTTGCCTCTGAACGCAGCCTGGTATCGTTTGCACTGGTGATGGGCTTTTTCCCCAGGCTCTATGCTGGCCCGCTTGTCTACTACGGCAGGACGGTCCCACAGACCCACCGGATGCGGATGTCGCTCGAGCGGATCGGGCGGGGCGGGCGGGTGTTTGTGCAGGGGCTGGCAAAAAAAGTGATCCTTGGGGACGGCATCTATCAGATTTATGTCCGCCTGCACGAGGTACACTATTACAACGCGGCTGTCCTGCACGTCTGGATGATGGTTGCCTGCCTTTCACTGTCAATCTGCTTTCTGCTCTCCGGGCTTTGCGACATGGCGCGGGGGCTGGGGCTGATCTTCGGACTCGACCTGCCCGAAAATTTCCGGGACCCGTTCCGGTCGATCAGCATCAACGACTTTTTTTCCCGGTTTAACATCACAGTCAACCGGTTCATGCGCAAATATGTTTATACCGCCTTTGGCGCACCGCAGGGGGGGACCCTTTCGGGCATCTTTAATATCCTGCTGCTCTCGATCCTGATCGGGCTATGGTATGGCATCCGGCTCAACATGGTGGTCTGGGGGTTGTATTTTTCCGCGCTTGTCCTTTGCGAAAAATTCCTGCTCCGCCGGATTGCTGAGGCAATCCCGCCAGTCCTGCGCTGGATCGGCTGTACCATTGCGGTGCAGGTCTCGTTCGTCCTGTTTGCGGGGAGCTCCCTCAAGCAGTCAGTCGATTACCTGCGGGTCATGTTCGGGTTAAGTGGAGCGGACTTTCTCAGCAACGAGGTGCTCTATCTGCTCAACTCGAACTACCTGCTTTTGCTGGTTGCCGTCTTTTGCGCCAGCGGAATGGGACGGATCGCGGCAGGCTTTTTCCGCAGGACATCCCCGCAGATATGGGAGATGGCTTCCACACTGCTGACGCTGATACTGCTGGTCGTTACCACCGCATTTATGCTTTGATTTTGGAAAGGAGGAACCCGGGTGAAACTGCGCCGATACAGCGGGATTACATTTCTGACCGCGCTTTTTCTGGTGCCTGTCCTGCTTTTGCAGAGCGGGGACGGGAGTGCGCTGCTTGATGCGCTCGGCTCCCAGGATCAGCCTTTCCAACAGATGGAATCAGCCATGAAGGAGCGCCTGCCGGGTGCAGACTTTTTGCGCCGGCTCCAAATTTCCCTAAAATACGCGGGCGGCAACAAGCAGCAGAACGGTGTATTTATCTCGGAAGATATGCTGATGCTGGACGTGCAGCTCAAAAGCCAGGCAATCGTCAACGCCAATATCACCAGAATGCTCGATTTTGTTGAACAGTTCCAGCGCAACAGTTATGTCATGCTGATCCCGACCGCCTGTGCGGTTCAGCAGAGCAAGGTACCTTACGATACCGTTGCGCCGCTTTATAACCAGAAACAGCAGCTTCTGGATGACGTCTACCGCCGTGTATCCGGATATCTCACCCCGATCGACGTCTATCCGACCCTGCGCAACCACCAGGAAGAATATATTTACTACCGCACCGATAACACAACCACCGGATTGGGAGGGTACTATATCTATGCGGTAGCTGCTCAAAAACTCGGCCTGAAGCCGCGCGGCATCCATGAATTCAGTGTGGAGCATCTCGACTACAACTATTACGGGGACCTTTATGCACGTTCCCCCTACCGGGAAATCCCGCCCGACCGCATATCGGCCTATTCGATGTCTAAATATTGGCGTTATTACACCGTGACCCACTACGAAAACGACGGCCGTTCCCGCAGGTATTATACCCTCTATCCGCAGTTCCGGGAGGTACTTGGGGATGTGAAGGATGTCCTCTTGGGCGGTGTTTCCCCGATTGTGACCATTGATGTTGGCAATGCTGCGGAAAGTACCAGACAGCTCCTGATCTTCGGGGACCGCTCAATGCAGAGTTACCTTCCGTTCCTGCTGGTCCATTATCCCAAAGTCACTTTTGTCGATACGGCATCCATCTCCCCCTCCCTGCTTGAACAGGTGGATGTTTCACGGTATAACCAGATTTTGTTCGCCTATATGGCGGACAGCTTCATCGACAGCGACCAGCTCTCCATCCTGTCCTGGCTGCCGCAAAGGCAGGAGCCGGCTTGAGCCTGCCCTGTGGCTGTCAGATATCTGGAAGGATGCTTCACATATAAGCGCCATTTGTTGGGAATACTGCAAAAATACGCTTGACTTTTTGTGGAGACTGTAGTATGATACCCAAGGGAGAGATGTCCGAGTGGTTTAAGGAGCTGGTCTTGAAAACCAGTGACTCGCAAGAGCCGTGGGTTCGAATCCCACTCTCTCCGCCACCGTTTCTTCTGACAGATAAGTTATAATGTGTTTTTGGAGATGTACCCAAGTTGGTGAAGGGGCTCCCCTGCTAAGGGAGTAGGTCGGGAAACCGGCGCAAGGGTTCAAATCCCTTCATCTCCGCCAATCCCGCTTAGAATCAAACTCTAAGCGGGATTTTAAAATTGCCTGCAAAGCTTAATCTCACTTGTAAAATACTAATAAAAATTTACCTATTCCCACTTTATTCCCACTTGAAATGGACTGTTGAAACATAAATTTAATTTGTCTCATATGAAATATTCCATAGATTAATACTAGATGATAATAGTTATTACGGGGTATATCAACTCTCTAAACCATTCCATGAATTATAGTTTAAGGATGGAGTCTCCAGAGATGAAAATTCGACTTTTAACACAAAACGACTGCTCATTGATTTTAAAAATAGCACCTGATAATGAGACTACAGCCTCTATACTTTTTACTATAGCCAAGACCATAAAAGATGGTTTCGATGGCATTAGTTATATATACGGGGCATTCATAGATGATCTCATGGTTGGCTTTGTATATGGTTTAATTCTGCCTAATAAAACATTGTTACCGCAGTATCTATATGTTGACATTAACTATCGGGGACAAAAAATAGGAAAAAAACTTCTCAAAAAACTCGAAAAAGAATCTGGTGCTATTTGTTCGATGGCGTACTTCGAAAAAGGGTTACGTAAATACTATTCGGATCAAGGTTACATGATAGGAGATCTTCTTGTTGCTCTGAAATATCTTCCAGAGAATGCGGAGGGGAATTTTTATCATGAAAAATTATAGGGACAAAGAATTAAAAGGCTATGTTATAGCAACTATTTTAATTTATTTTATTGCAGTTAATGGAATTAACAGTATTATCGATAAAGAAAACCCTAATGTATTACAGCTGATTGCAAATTTGTTGAATATTTCCATTGTTTCCTCATCAATTTATGCTTTCGTTTTCGCCCTCGACTCGTTTTATGGAAGTGATTTAAAAAGAAGATTGGTGTTTTTGTTGACTAGTGAGCCAGGACAAACTATCTTTGATACTATAAAAAAAGTAAAAAATGATATGAGATTCTCAAACGCTGATGTGGAAAAATATTATGAAAATATTTATTCGCAAATGCCACAAGATAAAAGGGAAAGAAGTGCTTTTCAAAACCAACAGTGGTATCATATATATCACCAGCATAGGGATGTGGAAATGATTACGACTTCAGCAAAGGACTTTAGATTGTGCAGAGATATTTTTATATCATCAATTAATATACTGATAATTTATGTTTTATTATGCAAGACATCTAAAACCGTCGAGTTTAACGCATGCTATATTAAATTTTTAGTGCTTATGATTATAATATCAAATATTGCGACAAGAAATAAAGGTAAGAAATGGGTTTACAATGTGATCGCATATGATATTTCTGAAAAAATAGCTAAAGATAATAAAGGTGCTTAGATACGCAACTGCCGGAATTATGAAGTCAGGTAGATGGCTCTGTTTTCAGTGGAATTGAAGATTAGATAGCATTTATATAAACAGTAAAAAAGGTCTAAGAATAAAAAGCCTGTACCCCAATAGTACAGGCTTTTCTCTCATTTCAGTAATGCTTCAAGACCGCTATGTAATCTTTCATAGCGGTCTTTGAGGTCCTCATACATGACCTTGTAATCCGGCTGCTCCTGCGTCTCTCCGAGCAGCTTAGGCACTGCCAAGTCGCTCTGGGCACACCAGCTCCCCACTGCTCCGGCGATGCTCTGTCCATCTCCGACAAACCAGACCTTCGCCGGATTGATCGTGCTGTCGGACAGTCCGCCCGCCTTGGCATATTCGGCTTGGGTATTGATAATCCGGTTGCTGGCTGTCACCGATACACCGGGCGCGAGGGTGGGGTATTTGGTGTCGGTGTCCAGCTCAATATGCAGATGCGGGCCGCTGGTGTTGGCCCCGGTATTGCCATACTGAGCAATTACCTGCCCGCGCCGCACCTTGTCCCCTGCCTTAATCTTGACGCTTGCATGGTGGTAGGTGCGGGCGGTCAAGTCCCTCACTTTACCATCATTGCAGAGCACATCTCGGTAGACAAGCACTGTCACCATGCCTAGCCGGGACAATTTGCCAGTCAGCGTGGGGCCGTCCTGCCCGGCAACGATCACCTCACCATCTCCCAGAGCGAGTACATCATGGGTATTGGGATCGTAGCAGTCCACGCCATAATGGGGCCAGCCCCACTCTTTGAGATATTGCGGATGTTTATATCCCGCAGTGATACACATGTCCTTAAACGGCAGCGTCAACCTCTGGCTCATCTTAACACCTCACAGTCCTTGCCCTGCCCCATCTCTTGACTGCTGCCCGTCAGCCTGTCCAACTGCATCTTGGCATATCCCTCAATCGCGTCAAAGGTGGTCTGTACAATCTGTTCGATCAGACTGCGCGGCACAAACGGCCTCACTGCAAGTGGGATCAGCCCATAGAGCTGCCCGACCACCCACTCGAATTTCATCCCTCCTGCATTGGTTAGGTCGCTGTACAACTCTTCGGCCCGCCGGATCAGCGCGGCCACCCGTCCGCTGACCTTGGCATTGCCCCGATACCACAGAGCAAGACCCCCGAAGATCAGCGCACAAAGATAGATCACAATACGTACAAACTCTTGGTAATTCATCTTTACCTCCTTCTCACAATCCGATCCTGGTGCAGATAAAGCCGATCATGGCTCCGATCACGACAGTGACGATATGCCCGACCGCCTTGCGCCAGTTCTCCCCGTCGCGCGCCTCCAGGCTTTCCAGCCGTTCGCCCTGCTGCTTCAGCTCGTTCGCCATGATCTCCATGTTCAAAGCCAGCTTTTCCACCGACGTGACCAGCGCGCCGATCTGCTCCACCTTTTCTTCCAGCGTGTCGAGCCGATGGTTCTGCCGGTTGTCCTCGGCTGCCAAACGCTTATGCTCTGCCTCAAGCCTCCGGCAAAACTCATCGTGTTCGGCCCGCGAAATGACCGACGTATCCATGTTTACCACTCCTTTCGCAAAAGTCCTTTCACTTTATCCGCCCGATTCCCGAATATGTGCAGCTGAATTGCACATATTTTAGGAAATTTTTTTCGGCCAATTCACGCTATAATCCGTTCGTATTCATACTGGATTGTCCGTTGAGACAGCTCTGCATAGATAAGGGTTGTCTTGGTGTCCTCATGGCCCAAAAGTCGCTGGATCACCGTAATATCCATGCCTCCGGCAAGCGCCAACGTCGCAAAGGTGTGCCGCAGCAGATGCGGATGCACATGCAATCCCACCCGGTCGCCGATCAATCCGAGTGCGCGTTGGATTGCCCGCGGCTGCATGGCCGGATACGGCGTCTTAATGCTCGCAAATAACGCATCCCCGCCTTTGCGCCGGGCGATATACTCTTCCAGCATCACCTTCCACTGTCAGCCAGCTGAAGAAGCTGCGCAGGGTATTGATGTGGGTCAACAGACTTCCGTCCCGCAGTCCGCGTATCTCCGACAGATAGGAGATGTACTCCCGCAGATCGTCCACTGTGATCTTGGTCACCGCTCGGTCTACCTGTCCCGCAAAAACTCCCAATGTGTACCGGTAGTTTTCAATCGTCCTGGCCGATAATCCATCAATCCGCTTCGCCGCAAGGAACGCCGAAATTTGCTTTTTCAGGTCTCCCCAGCCG
Organism: Anaerotruncus sp. G3(2012); assembly: GCF_000403395.2. Classification (GTDB taxonomy): domain Bacteria; phylum Bacillota; class Clostridia; order Oscillospirales; family Ruminococcaceae; genus Anaerotruncus. The sequence goes on from NZ_KE159677.1 coordinate 233,131, forward strand.
GATCCATCCCGACAGGATATTTGATAGGGCTGCACCAGTTTCTGCGCCTGCTCCGGGGATAGTCCGGCTTCTACGAGCGCGCCAACCAGCTCCTGTTTGGCGTCCATATGCGTCCACTCCCTGTATGCTGCTTCTCAAACATTGCCGCCCTTACGGGCGGCTTGTCCCTCATTCCTCCGCTGTGCCGCCAAAGCTGACCGGTACAAGCTCCGGCAGACCGCTTTCTATCAGCACCTCCGCGCAAGTCTGCTTCAATGCTGCCGGAACCTCCGAAAATGCTGTTTTCCCAAGGATTACCCTCTGTGCAAAGAACATGGCCATCATCAATAACATCCTTTCTGCCTTTCGGCTTAAAAATTTATGTAACCGCTGAAATGCGGCTATCATGCGTTATACACCTGCACAGCCATTTCAGCTATACAGTCCTCCAAGAAATCCTGACGGCTGCTGGCCGCTGTGATCTGTGCCCGGAGCAGGTTATTTTCCGCCTGCAACGCTTCCAGAGGAGACGGAGATGGCGATCCCATCTCCTCTGTCGGATTTTCCTGTTTCCATGCTTCAATCTCTTCGGCAGTCGCTGCCTCTTCCCATGCTTCGCCGTCCCAGCGAGGTTTCACCAGGTTTGACGGAGGGCTGACTTCCAACAGGTGTTCACCCTCCGCAAGCTCATAGCCCGATATGGTCTCTCTTATTTCGCCGCCCTCTCCCGGCTCCAGATAGACGAGGACAAACGTTTTATAGAGGTTGTCCGCATCGACGACGCAACTATACTTATAATCCAATTCAATCTTCCTTTCATAATTTTTTGATTTGTTTGGTTGACGAAATCAGTGGCTTTAGAAAAATAGGTGGCACCACATTTACCTATCTAAATCCGTTCCATAGTCAAATAAGGCGGACAAAAACCGCGCTTTACAGAGCGATCTGTACGCGCAGTATGCCCGAGATGTACAGGCCCCCAATCTGAACATAACACCTGAAATCCTGTTTAACAATCCACCGTTGGATAATATGGCGCTGCTTGACCATAGGGCGAAGGGTTATCCAAAGGCAAATAGGCCCGCAGGCGCTCCGCCAATGTCGTCAACTATGATTGCCCAACATTTTGAAATACTTACCTTCAGGACTGATCGTAACCGAGCGCTACAGGTTGCTACCCAATGTTATACGGGTGATGATAACGGTCGGGTTTTTTTGCGTACACGGCATCGGGACAATAACGATTTTAGTTATACTGGATGGCAGGCGTGGAAAGAGGTCGCAACCTGCGTTTGCGCAGACATGGAATGGAAAGAACTACCTATGACAGATAGGTTTATCTATTGGAATGATGATAAAAGTTTAAGGTTGCAGTACCGGAAGGGATATGATGCTATTTACGTTGCAGGAGTTATTAAGCCTGCGGAGGGAGTAACTTTAGCATATGATGAATTGATTGCAACGCTTCCTGCGGGCTATCGTCCTTCGAGGTTATGGTATCAGCTATGTGCATTAAGTGGCGGAGGCTATTTTTGTAGGATTCGAGTAGATAAAGGTGGGGGTATAGTAATTTCTGGATATGATCCAGATGGAGCAGGCGCGATAAAGAATAGTATTGAAATCTATTTGACAATCCCACTTTAAATTGGAATTGTTAAGTTGACCCACATTCCGACCTTAGCAGATGCCTGGGCACTGGCATTGAGAGAGTTGATGTATATGCGGCCATCCAGATCTATCCTGTACGGCCAAAAAGTTTTATTATTGTCCACACATACTCCTGTCCAATAATGCTGCTTGGGTCTATATCCCTCCGGAAGGTATGCGAATATCTGGTTCTCATCGCTCAAAGCATCTTCTAGTTTGATAATTCCTGTAACATAGGTGATTTTTCCATCTGCGCCCTTCCGGTATCTTAATGCCGCAGCTCCGTCACTGTTTGAATTTGTCCATCCGTTTACCATCGGGAGAGGTTTCCACTCCTTGTCTGCGCAGGCGCAAGTTGCAGCTTGTGTCCAATCGGTACTCCAGACCCTACTCCAAACCCTGCGCATGTAGATGTTTTGACCAGTAAAGCCAAACGCAACCACATTTTTCCTTAACCCATCAGACAGAATAACATAGAAATATTCGCATAGTGTCGGTGGGCGGTCTTCAGCGTTATAAAGAGGGGACTGATTATCTCCAAACGCGATCACGGTACCGCCATCACTCACAGCATTAACCATTTCCAGTACGGTTGTGTAATTCTGGTAATCTCTTTTAGAATCCAAAACCGTTCTGGATTTGTCCGCCTTATTTGACATTTGCGTTGATATAGCATCAAACTGACCAGCATAGGACTGCGTTAAAAATTGCAGATTTTCTCCATCAACGACCGCAACCACCTGCGTTCCCTGCGCAAATGCACCAGCGGGCAGAGCAGTCCCTTCAAGCGTAACCGGGTTCTTACCCAGTCCATTAACGGAGATTGTATCACCCGCAGCCCATCCTGCTGTCGCAGTAAACCGCATAATCGCGCCCTCACCGGTCAGAGTGTGGGCTGTTCCACTCTTGGTATGTACATAGGTGTTCAGGATACCGCTGGATCTTGCAGCATCCATCTCCGCACACAGGCCACCAATGTCCTGATTGTATTTCTCGTTCCAGTCCGGGGTTCCCTTTATCAATGGGCTAAATTCCATATCGTTTCATCCTTTCTTTCAAACGTTCAGTAATAATTTGATGTATAGGCTTTCCGCATTCTCAAAGGTCAGCGTATAGATGCGGTCGCTGATCTTATGCAGTGTGGGGCTGCCCAATCTTGTAAGCTCCCGGATGGTATACACAGTCAGGGTATTGGCGTCCGGGTAGCTCTGGCGGCAGGGATACTGCACCAGCTCAGAGCCACCTGCCGGGCCATCCCCCGCCCCGCCCGCGCCTGCGGTATACTCCCCCATGAGCAGCAGCACATCCGGATAATCGCCCAGATCATGCCGGATTGTAACGAGCGGCCAGTCCGGGGCACTCGCCGCCAGATAATCCGCAAGCGGGACACCGTCCGGCATCAGCACCTGTCCAGCTGTGGTCAGCGGCGCATAGGGCACATCCCTGCCATCCTTACGCTCCCGCAGGACAAACGGGATCAGCCCTGTCCTATCTGCCATCTGCCGCCACCGCCTTA
>NZ_KE159678.1:0-9790 GCF_000403395.2 Anaerotruncus sp. G3(2012)
GTCTGTTCTTCTTTTTTGAGAAAGGACAGCTCATAGGCCGGGTTCAGGGCAATTTTCTTTTCGTCCACCATGTTCAGCAGTTCGGGGATTAACTCGGTCAGGCGAATGTAGCGGAAAATCTGGTTTTTACTCTGACCGACCTGTTCCGCCAGAACCTCGCTGGACTTCTTCCCAAAATCGTTCCCAACTTGGGAACAATTTTCTTTGGAGGGCCGACCTGCTTGCCGTTTCATAGCTTCTAATTTCATCTTGTAGGCAAAGGCCCTCTCGCTGGGGAGCAGGCTTTCCCTTTGCAGGTTGCTGTCAACCATGATAATCGTGGCGGCGTCATCGTCCAAATCCCGGACAATGACCGGCATGGTTTCTTTCTCTGCCAGTTCACTGGCCCGATGCCGCCTGTGTCCGGCTACCAGCTCATAGCCGCCGCTGGGGTCAGGACGGGCGATAGCAGGAACAAGAACGCCGTACTGCCGGATGCTGTCCGCTGTTTCCATCATGGCATCATCATCTTTGACCTTGAAAGGGTGGCCCTTGAACGAGTGCAGCTCGCTTAAAGGGATTTCTACCACCTTTTCCCGCCTTGCATCGGCGCGGCTTTCCTCGGTGGAAAACAGATCATCGACCGATGCCAGCTCTACTTTTTTCGCGCTGCTTTTCAAGTTTCAACACCTCCTTAGTCAGATTTGCGTAACCCTCCGCTACTTTGCCGCCTGGGTCATGGGAGAAAATGCTCTTGCCCTCTGCGCTGATTTCCTTTGCCCGGACAGAATGGGGAATCTCGGTTCCGAACACCTTGATTTTACTGCCGTAGGTTTCCCGCAGCAGGGCGGCAATCTCTTTGGCGAAGTTAGTGCGGTTGTCCACCATTGTCAGCAGAATACCGTCTATTTGCAGTTTCGGGTTGATCTGCCGCTTGACCTTGTTCACCGTAGAGAGCAGCTGTTCCAGCCCTTTGGCGGGCAGGTACTCCGCCTGGACGGGAATTATAATCCTGTTGGCAGCGGCCAGGGCGTTGACGGTGAGCATACCCAGGGAGGGCTGGCAGTCTATGAGGATATGGGAATACTGCCCCTTTACACTGTCCAGGTACTGCCGCAGAATCGTTTCCCGGCTCATAGCGTTTACCAGCGATACCTCCATGCCAGACAGCTGAATATCCGCTGGCATCAGATCCACGCCCTCCGGGTGGCGAAGAATCCCCTCGCCGGGGCGAACCGGCTGATCGGTCAGGATGCGGCCCATTGCGTCAGAGAGGGTAAAGGGCAGCTTATCCGGCTGGGGATTGCCCAGGCTGATGGTCAGGCTCCCTTGCGGGTCCCCGTCAATGAGCAGCACTTTCTTTCCCGCCTGTGCCAGCCCAATCCCTAAGTTGGCACAGGTTGTGGTCTTGCCCACACCGCCTTTCTGGTTTGCGATGGCGATGATTTGCGTGTTCAAGATAATCACCTCATTTCTTGGTATGAAAAAAGGGAGAATGTGACCGGAATCAACATTCTCCCTTAGAAACGATATGTGATTGTGCAATGATCTGTCTTTTGTGAGGTTAGCTTTTGAGAGCCATCTCGCCGCAAACCCGCATGAATACTGGGTTTTTGCCTGTTTGCTTTCCCTTTCCCCAATAACCTGTGTTCAACGAATGGCTGGTGAGAGATACGAGCAAGAAAATCAGAGCGGTCAAGAGGTCAAAAGGCATGAGCGGGAAGCCCGTCACAAGCAAGCCCGTGTATGGCTACCTCATGGACGAGGACGAAAATTTCATCATTGACGAGGAAGCCGCCCCCGTAGTGAAGCAGATATACAGCTTATGCCTTGCTGGGAATGGACCGACCAAGATAGCCCGTGTCTTGACGGAACAGCAGACACCCACGCCGGGAACGCTGGAATACCGCCGAACGGGAAGCACACGCCGCTACCACCCCGGCTATGAGTGCAGGTGGGCGACAAACACCGTGGCGCATATCCTTGAAAATCGGGAGTACACGGGCTGCCTTGTAAACTTCAAGACCGAGAAAGTGTCCTACAAGGTAAAGCAGAGCAAGGAGAACCCCGAAGAAAAGCAGGTAATCTTTGAGAACCACCACGAGCCAATCATAGACCGTGACACATGGGAGCGTGTGCAGGAGCTACGCAAGCAGCGCAAACGCCCCAACCGCTATGATGAAGTGGGCTTGTTCTCCGGCATACTCTTTTGTGCCGATTGCGGCAGCGTCATGTACCAGCAGAGGTATCAGACGGACAAACGGCGGCAGGACTGCTATATCTGCGGCAGCTACAAGAAGCGCACGGCAGACTGTACGGCGCACTTTATCCGCACCGACCTGTTGACCGCCGGAGTGACCGAGAATTTACGGAAAGTCACCAGCTACGCCGCAAAGCACGAAGCCCGGTTTATGAAGCTGTTGACCGAGCAGACCGAGGACGGGAGCAAACGCCGGAACGCCGCCAAGAAGAAAGAGCTGGAAGCGGCAGAAAAGCGGATTGCGGAACTCTCCGCTATCTTCAAGCGGCTGTATGAGGACAGCGTGGCGGGGCGCATATCGGACGAGCGTTTCACGGAACTTTCGGCAGACTACGAAGCCGAGCAAAAGGAACTGAAAGAACGTGCCGCCGTTCTGCAGGGCGAGCTTTCAAGGACACTGGAAGCCACGGCAAACGCTGAAAAATTTATGAAAGTAGTACGCAAGTACACCAGCTTTGAGGAACTCACCCCTACCCTGTTGCGGGAGTTTGTGGAGAAAATCGTAATCCACGAATCGGAAGCCCTTGACGGGAAACGCCGGGGGAAGCTCCGCAGACAGGAAATCGAAATCTATTACTCTTTTGTCGGCAAGGTAGAACTGCCCGACTAAAGCCCGACCCGTCCGGCAGTCAGCCGGACAGGGAACGGCAAAATTTTTTACACTTCTTTTACTTCTTTATCTCACATGAACAAAGAGCCAGGGCATGAAGCACTTGATACCTAAATTGATGTAAAGACAAATGCGTTGTGTATGCCGCAGTTTTTGGAGAAGAATTGCAACAGTGCATTGTGTTTTCTCAATGGAGGCGGTATAATAGTCGAAAGGCCATAGGGCCGGGGCTGTTCCTGCTGGCCCCAGCCCAGAAAGGTGGAACAGGCTATGAAAATCAGCTACAAACCGCTCTGGAAAACACTGATCGACAAGAACATGAGCAAGAAAGATTTACGGCTCCAAGCGCATTTGACAACGAACCACATCGCCAACATGGGCAAGGGGGAGCATATCTCCATGCCGACCCTTATCAAGATTTGCGAAACGCTGAACTGTGATATTTCTGATGTGATTGCGCTGGTGCCAGACGATGACCCGTAAGGGAGAAAGGGCAGCACAATGAAAATCGAATTGGACTATGTGAAAGTGGGCGATTACTACCTCCCCGACCTGGCAGCGGAGCTGTACCCCAAGCGCGGCCTGGGCAAATATGGCCTGCTACGTCTGCGGTATCTGAAAGAGCATCGTCCCATCGTTTGGGCCGAGTATGTGATGGAGGGCAAACTGTACGCCCATCTGCTGGAAGTGGAGGATGCCGCCCATGACCTGCTGGACAGCATGATGCCGGGGATGTCAAAGGAGGCTGGGGCCACCGAGGATTTGAAAGCCCGCGACCCCATGCGCTGGGTGGGGTTGATGAATTGCTGTAAGGCCCAGGTGGAGGAGATTATTTTTGCGGAGCTAATATACATCTAAGGCAATTTTGAGAATTGCTCTGATAAAATGCAACTTCGGCACTTTTTAGGGTGCCGAAGTTTTTTCTTGAATCTTTAAGAAATCTTCAAAATCATTCAGTATTATGAAACCATAATCCAAGAAAGGATGTGTCTGATATGAGTTATATTTTGCAAACAACAAATCTCTGCAAAAATTTCAAAGGACAAATGGCGGTAGACAATGTATCGTTGAATATTCAGCGCAACTCAATTTATGGGCTGCTTGGGCCGAATGGTGCGGGGAAATCTACCATCTTGAAAATGATTACAGGTATTCTCCGTCCCACCTCTGGCGCGATTGAATTTGACGGACATCCGTGGAACCGGGCGGATTTGGAAAACATCGGTGCTTTGATTGAGATGCCTCCGCTCTATGAAAATCTCTCGGCCTATGAAAACCTGAAAGCCCGAACACTGGCCCTGGGGCTTCCAGAAAGCCGCATCAAGCAAGTGCTTGGTATTGTGCAACTTGAGAATACTGGGAAAAAACGGGCAGGCCATTTTTCACTGGGAATGAAACAGCGGCTCGGAATTGCCTTGGCTCTGTTGTCACAGCCCAAATTGCTTATCTTGGACGAACCGACAAACGGGTTAGACCCGATTGGTATTCAAGATTTGCGTGAGCTGATCAGAAGTTTTCCGCAAAAAGGGATCACCGTCATATTGTCCAGTCATATACTATCCGAGGTTGAGCAAATTGCTGACCACATTGGCATTATATCTGCCGGACATTTAGGCTATGAAAACGAAATCCATAAGAACCACGATCTGGAACGTATTTTTATGGATGTTGTTGGCGCACATAGGGAAAGGAGTGAGAAATAATGTTCGGGATTGTCCGTTCGGAACTCCTTAAAATGCGGCACAGCTTCTCGATGAAATTGATGTTTGGCGCGCCATTGGCCACTGTACTTGTCGGCTTTTTATTGAGCAGTCATGCAGTACAATATTCGGCTTACAACTGGTGGTACACTATGCTTCTTCCTGTTGTAATCGCACTGTGGGCCGCAGGCGCTGTGATCCGTGAGAAAAATACAGGGCTGCAAAACATTGTTTGTTTGCCGTTCCCTTCTGCGAAAATATGGATTGGCAAAGGACTTGCCCTGACCGCTGTGCTTTTTATCAGCAATCTGCTCATGTGGTTATTTACTACGGGCATTGCCAGTTTTACGACTATGAACATTTCGCCGCTGGACAGCATAATCGGCTGTATGCTGCTGTTCCTTACTTGCTTGTGGCAACTTCCTTTTGTTATGCTGATTGCAAGCAAAACAGGGTATCTTCCCTCTGTGCTAATAACTTTTGTGGCGAATATTGTTTCATCAGCTATTGGCGCAGAAAAAACATGGTTCTTTCTTAATCCATACGCTATTCCGGCCCGTGTAGTCTGCCCATTTTTCAAGATACGTCCTAACGGACTTCCCATTGAGGACGGTTCCCCGTTATTGGCTGTTGAGCATATTTTTCCCGCTCTTGCTATTAGCTTGGCATTAGCTGCTGCCGCCTTTTGGATTTGCTCTAAATTGCTTGGAAGTGGAGGAAAGTCCAATGGCTAACTATATCTGCTATTTGAAAAGTGATTTATACAAATTGTGTCATTCCTGCTTTTTCCTTCTGCACGCTATTTTTGCCGTATGCGGGGCGGCTATGATGTTACTATATGCGGGCGTTTCCCAAAGCGATGACATCAATAAACTGGCTGCTTATTTTCAGATCATGGCCGTTGCTTTTCCCTTTGCAATCGGGATTGTCTGCTATGTTGCAGCAGAACAGGAGGCAAAAGCAGGGCATTTTCAAAATATATTGACACTTCCATACAGACAAAAAGCCGCTCTTTCCAAATTGACTATTTTGCTTGTGACTGGACTTTTGGCAACCGTATTGAGTAGTGTACTATTTGGTGCGCTATTTCCACTGGTTGGCGGCACAACAGAAATTCCTTCCAGATTTTATACAGCAATTCCACTTGTCCTTTGGAGCAGTAATATTTTGCTGTATGGTATTCATTTCGTATTGGCAATTCGATTTGGTAAAAATTTTGGAATAGGAATTGGAGTGTTCGGGAGCCTTTTGGTTGCGCTTCTCCAAACAGGATTAGGCACAGGCATCTGGTTTGTCATCCCTTATGGTTGGGGTATTCGTTTTTCTTCTTACGTTCTGGAAACTACCTTTGGCCTAATGCCGCCAGACAGGATTGGAATGGATTTTGGCATTATCTTTTGCATATTGTCAACTTGTGCTATAATGGGAATTGTAGTCCTTTGGTTTTCCAGATATAGCGGAAATCGGTCAGCCGATTGAGGGTGGAGGTAGAACTGATGAATTGGTTGGGCAATATTATTTGGTTCTTGTGCTGCGGACTGTGGCAAGGAATTTCTTGGCTGGTTGCCGGTGTTTTATGGAGCATTACTATTATCGGTATTCCGATTGGCCGCCAATGCTTTAAGTTTGCGTCACTTGCTTTCTTCCCTTTTGGAAAAGATGTGAATTATGGCGGCGGTGCTATGTCCACGATTGCCAATATCCTGTGGCTCTTTATCAGCGGTATCCCTTTGGCATTGGTGGCGCTGCTGAATGGGTTGCTTTTGTGTTGTACGATTATTGGTATTCCTTTCGGAATACAGTGCTTCAAAATGGCAAAGCTGGCACTGATGCCTTTTGGCGCAACAGTAATGTAGACATCCTTGGAGCGCAAATATATAAATCAGAACAAAGAGGTGAGATAATGGCGCATATATTGGTAGTGGACGATGATATGGCTATGCTCCAGCTTGTCAGGCGCGTTTTAGAAAAAGATCAGCATTTAGTTACACTACAATCAAACGCCAAGGCAGTTACAGAAATGGATTTTTCAAAATTTGGTTTGATTTTGCTGGATGTTATGATGCCGGAAATTGATGGTTTTGACCTCTGCAATCAAATCCGTGACCGTGTAGATTGCCCAATCATTTTCCTTACTGCAAAAACGCAGGAAAGTGAAATTGTTCAGGGATTAGGACTTGGAGCAGATGACTATATCACGAAACCGTTTGGGACAAACGAACTTAGAGCGCGGGTAAATGCTCACTTGCGGCGTGATGTAAGAGAAAAGAAAAACAGCTTTTCAATATCCGGCGTCATTTTTCACCTCAATGCAAAAGAAGCTGAAATCAATTCAAAAAAGGTTCCGTTGACAAAAAGCGAGTACGAAATATGTGAATATCTGGCACGGCACCATGGACAAACATTTACGCGGGAGCAAATCTATGAGGCGGTCTTTGGATTTGACGGAGAAAGTGATAGTTCAGTTATCTCTACTCACGTCAAGAATATACGCGGGAAGTTAGCTGAATTTCACTTGTCAACGATTGAAACAATTTGGGGGGTGGGCTATAAATGGGTGTAAGAAAACTGCGTACTGTTTTTATGAAGTATGCGATATTTCTTGCGCTCGGTGTCTTTCTGGTTGCTTTTGTCAACATAGCCCTCTATCTATTTGAAGTTGAAATTGGATTTATATACCCTATAAATAGAATGAGCGCAGAAATAGAAAATGCAAGGGGAAATTTGCAATCCGCAGATCGGATTACAGAAAATGAAATACCACCTCTTTGTGAATTTGCCCTTTTCACAAAAGACGGAAAGTATATTGGCGGCTCGTTCGATCAGGAAGAAACAGCTTCCGTTTGGAAAATGTGCATTGTGAACAATCAGACAAGCAGCAAGCCTTACCTGTATGCTGTGATAGACAGGACTGACGAAATATTGATTTTAAGGTATAGAATGACAGCCCAATTCAGCAATCCACTGCTGCATAGAATATTTCCTTCGGCAGATTGGGTGTTAATTGCTGTCATTATATTGGAAATTCTGCTTCTCTTGATTGTCTTGTCATATCTATTCGGAAAATACCTTGGGAATAAAATGGATAAATTGCTGACTGCTGTAAAGAAAATTGAGCAGCAGGATTTGAATTTTGAGGTTGAAAAAAGCCATTTATATGAAATCGACTTAACTCTTGACGCACTTAATCATATGAAACTGGCACTAAAAAAATCGCTTACAGAACAATGGCAGGCCGACAGACTGCGGCAAGAACAGATTTCTGCATTAGCCCATGATCTCAAGACACCGCTAACCATCATCCGTGGCAATACAGAATTGTTGTACGATACTGACTTAACAACAGAGCAACAGGAATGTGCTGACTACATCACAGACAGCTATACGCAGATGCAAGTTTATGTTAAAACCCTTATAGACCTGTCTACGGCTTCAACAGGGTATCGACTTAATAAAGAAATCTTTAATTTTTCTGATTATCTAAAGCAAGTGAAGGTATCAATAGAAGCCTTGTGCAGAACAAAAGAAATTCATCTGCAAATGAGTATGTCAGATATTCCAACGCAGCTAACCGCAGATAAGGTTTTGTTAGGACGTGCCATTCAAAATGTGGTAAATAATGCGTTAGACTATTCCCCACAAGATGGAACACTTCATATAGATGTCTATGGAAAAGACAATTTCGTTGAAATTTCAGTCACAGACGAGGGGGGAGGATTTTCTAACGAAGCGTTGCAGCACGCGCAAGAACAATTTTTTATGGACGACCAAAGCCGCAATTCAAAACTGCACTTTGGTATGGGCCTATATATTGCAAAATCTATTATGGAACAACACAATGGTGAACTTATATTAGAAAACTCTAAAAGCACAGGCGGCGCGAAAGTAATTTTGAAAATTCCATTTTGATAGGATGGGCGGCTTTATAGCCGTCCATTTTTTGTAAATCTTTATGAAATCTTCAAAAATTCCTCTTATTATATCTCTAAAGCAAATGATCTGCCCAGCGGCAGAAAAGAAAAAAACCGCTGCTGGGCAGACCGATTTTCCATGCCTACATTTGCCTTATGCGGCGGTTTTAAGAGATTAAAGCCGCCGTTCTTTTATCCCCCAAAAGAATGACGCGGTAACGCTGACAGATACGGCGGCTGACAGGAGGCAGCCGCTATGAAGCGCATAACCATTCGACAAAATCTGACGAGGCTTGACACGTCAAAAAAAGCCCGTCCTCCGCCTGGGAATATTCCGGCCACGAGTATGAACTATACACAGCTATAAAGTGCAATCTTATTCCCAAATCCTGCCCGGTAGGTCTGCGACCTGCCGGGCAGTTTTTGTCGTTTCCTACGGTCTGTGTCGATCAGGAAAAATTATTTTCGCAAAGGGGGCTTTTAGCGGGTAGCAGACAGCGTTGCCGGTGTCATGTTAGCGGAAAGGGAGAGAACCACCACCATCCCCAAGGAAAGGGGGTGAGAAGATGGAAGCTATCCCCCGCAACTATGACGAGTGCCGGTTTGACGCCTTTTGCAAGTCGGTACTGCGGAACGAGGCCCATAACTACCGGCGCGGCTTAAAGCGCCAGCGTGACCGGCTGGTGTCAATCAGCGCCTTGTCGCAGGCAGATATGGACAAGCTCTCTACGGTAGATCACTACCCCAGCGACAGTTACACTTTTTCGTCGCACGGGTATGACCTGCATATCGACAACGAGCTTGTGGCCGATGCCTTTGCCATCCTGTCCGCACAGACGCAAAGCATTTTGATTTTGCGTTTCGTGCTGGATTTGGGCGACGCCGAGATCGGCAGCCTTGTGGGTATGTCCCGTAGCGCCGTCCAGCGGCGCAGACGAAAAGCACTGGACGAACTGCGGAACAAATTGACGGCGTTGATGCCAAAGGGAGGTTGAGCACGGATGATGAACCCCAGCTACAAGGGCCGGGCGCTTCTCCCCATGCCGGTGATCGAAGCCGCCCGCGCCGGGGATGCCGAGGCCGTGGAACAGGTCTTGCGATACTATGAGGGCTACATAAACAAACTGTGTACCCGGACGCTGTATGACGAGTACGGCAACCCCTATGTCTGCCTGGACGAGTGGATGAAGCACCACCTGGAAAACAAGCTCATTCAGGCCATCGTCGGCTTAGGCTGATTTTGTCAATATGAGTTGACACAATTCACGCAAGGAATATAGGATCTAAGCAGCAGCCGCAGTGAGGGACAGATAGAAGCGCTCTCTCTTGA
>NZ_KE159678.1:10740-42767 GCF_000403395.2 Anaerotruncus sp. G3(2012)
CCGCTTTCAGCCAGGCGTGGATCGTCCCTTTCGGGATGCCCAGCTCCTTCGCCGCTTTGTCTCCGCCGATCTCTCTGGCCAGCTTTACGGCCTGTACCTTGTACTCTTTATCGTAGCTTCGAGCCATTGCCTTTCCTCCTTCTTCTTCTCTTTTTTCTACTCCCTTGAGGAAAAGGTGTCAACTTTTTTTATACCATATCATACTGACAAGGCAGATACAACATGTTCCCATCATAGTGACGACACATGTTGAGAGTGTCGTGCTGCTGTCGCGGGTGGAGAAATAAAATAGCAGAAAAATGCGGAAAACAATAAGAACGGCAGCCAATCTTCGGAAAACCACATATTTACGGGCCGGGCCTTGAACGGATATAAGGGGGATATTTGCGAAAAATGTTATTTACCTGCGCGATGGGGTTTGCAGACTTTCTTTGCGAAAAGGATTGCTGCATCTTGTGCGGAGGCCGCTTGACAAACGGGATACACCGCGCTATAATAAAAACAAATTTAACAGGTCTGTTTCAGGGCGGGGTGCAATTCCCCACTGGCGGTAAAGTCCGCGACCCGGCGAAAGTCGGCTGAATGGGTGAAACTCCCATACCAACGGTATAGTCCGGATGAAAGAAACAGCGTAGCTTTCCCGGGTTTTCCCGCGACACGCTGCCGCCCTTGCGCTTTTTGCCGCAAGGGCGTTTCGTTTCCCCGACAGGCTCTATTCTATGGAGGGAACAAGCATGAAAACATCCACCAAAAAACTCACCACAATGGCGATGCTCGCCGCACTTTCAATCGTCTTGATCTCGATCGTCCATTTTCCGCTTTTCCCGAGTGCACCCTGGATGGAGTATGACCCTGCGGACATCCCCATCTTCATCGGGACGTTTCTGTTTGGTCCGATTTCGGGCCTGTTGTTAACCGTCGCCGTTTCGGTGATCCAGGGGGTAACTGTGAGCGCCGCGTCCGGCCCGATCGGCATTGTGATGCATATTCTGGCGACAGGCTCGTTTGCGCTGCTGGCCGGAAACATTTATAAGCGGCGGCATACCCGCGGTGGGGCAGTTGCAGCGATTTTGGCAGGTGTTGCTTCGATGACCATTATGATGGTATTCTGCAATCTGGTCTTTACCCCGATTTTCATGGGCACCCCGATTGATGCGGTAATTCCGATGCTGCTTCCGGTGATCGTGCCGTTTAACCTTGCCAAAGCCGGGATCAACGGTCTGGTGACATACATCGTCTACAAACCAATTGGCCAGCTTCTGCGCTATGAGCAGGGGCAGCAGGCAGCCTGAGCATCTGAAAAAAGCGCTTGACAATCTACCAAAGTTGGTGTAAACTTTTCTTCAGAAGAAACTTAAATTTTAAATTTCATATTTCTACCTTATAAAGAGTGACGGAGGGACAGGCCCTATGAAGTCCGGCAACCTGCATCTGCAAGGTGCCAAATCCTGCGGTATGACCGAGAGATGAGGAAAGATAGAACGCTCGGTGTATACCGGGCGTTTTTTACAGCAGATTTCGACCAGACCCGCGCAGGAATTCCGCGTAAAAACCGCACTTCTATAAAAAAGCCTGGAAAACCAGAGGGCGGGAGGAACCAAAGATGCAGAAAAAACAGATCAAAAACCGGCTTGTCAGCTTTGTACTTGTGCTAGCGGTTTGTGTGGGAGTTTCGGTCGCACCGGCAGCGGCGCAGGGCGGATATAACGACCTTGAAGCGATTACTGGCCACGTCAGCCTCACGATTCCACAGGGATTGACGGTTTCACGTCCCAGCGGGCAGATTACGACGACTGATGCTGCTTATTTTATTGCTGGTACTTCCGACCCTGGCCTGCCGCTGACCCTCAATGGACAGGAGGTCGAGCAGCGGGGCGTGCGGGGCAGCTTTGGGGTTTATGTCGCCCTTGACGCGGGAACCAACCGCTTTGTGCTCGAGCAGGGCAGTGCGCGTGAGGAAGTTATCATCGTGCGGGGGAATGCTTCCGCTGAAGCTGCAACTACGACAGTGATCTCCCGGATGGCGCCAGCTTACGACTGTGCAACCTTCAGCGGCGAAACGATCACGCTTTCCTGTGTAGCTCCTTCGGGGGCGAGCGTGACTGCGTCGATCGGGAACAGGCAGGTCACATTGGAGCAGAGCGCCGCAACCGCTAAAGCGGGCGTTCCCGCAACCTTCACCGCCAAGCTCACGGCGGGCGAGGTCAGCGGCACCAAAGACCTCGGGCAGGTGGTCTACACCCTCAATGGGCAGACCGATTTCGAGTCGGAGGGCAGGGTCTACATAACCGGGTCGGGAAGCCGGCTGGCAGTACAGGTCAAGAACGACGCTACGGTAGTTTACAGCGATGCACAGCGCAGCAGGTTTATTGATACTGCCAAGCTGGGCGGGATTGACACAGTAAAGGACATCAACGGCGACCTTTACGAGTTGTCGACCGGCGGCTGGGTCCCGCGGGAGGCGATGCAGCCGTTGACCGAGGAGGTTCCGCTCCGTCTGTCGGTAGAACAGGCCCTTTTTGGCGCGACCGACGACGGGAACGGCGAGGTCTACTCCTTCCCCGGCAGTGCACGCCCGATGGTTCGGTCCTATCAGGACAGTGAAAAGCTGTTTGTGCGGCTGTGCAACACCACCATGAGCAGCGATGCGGTCTCCGAGCTGAAGGCAGCGGTTTCCAACAGCCGGGTGTTCGGCGGGGTGGCAGTCTCCCAAAAGGATGGGTACGCTGACCTGACCTTCCAACTGTCGGGAAACCGCACGCTGTGGGGCTATGACATCACCTATGGCAGAGAGGGCGGGATCAACGTCTTTGCAAAATACAAGCCTTCCCTCCAGCAGGGGAGCCGTCCACTTGCCGGGATTACGATTGCGGTCGATGCAGGGCATGGAGGAAGCGATCCGGGCGCGGTCGGGGTTCCAGGGACGAAGGCTGCGATGGAAAAGGACATCAACCTCGCGACTGCCATCGCGGTGCAGAAGCGGTTGGAATCGCTGGGCGCGACCGTCCTGATGACCCGCTCCGAAGACGAGAACCCGCCGATCAATGACCGGATGCAGGGCACAGTGGATGCAGACCTGTTCATCTCGCTCCACTGCAACAGCATTTCCTACGACCGCGATACCAACAAGGCTGGCGGTACCGAGGTTTACTATTATGAGGATCAGTCCCAGCGGCTTGCCCAAATCCTCGCGGCCAATGTTGCGGATTACACCGGCCGCACCAACCGGGGCGCGAAGTTTTCGGCCTTCCGGGTGACCCTCAATACCTATGCGCCAGCGGTACTGGTTGAGATGGGGTTCCTGACCAACCCCGCCGAGTATGACTCGATGACCAGCCGTTCCGGCATCTTTCGGACTGCCAACGCGGTAGGGGACGGGGTGCTCGCCGTTTTTCGATGAGTTCTGATCCAAAAGGGAGTGTGCAGGATGTATCTGAATGAACCGCTTTTGAAAGCAGTATCCGCAGGGAGTGCCGGCCGGTTTCTCAAGGAGGGCGAAAGCCTGCGTTCCCAACCGCTGGGGGAGCTTTATCTGCCGACCGGGAAAATCGTTGCAAATGACCCCTGCTGCCTGTTCGAGGGAACCCCATTTACAAGGACAGTCCCTCCCGGCAGCTACCCGGTGAACCTCTGGGTCTGGGAGGGCGGCGGCGACAAACGGGTGGCGTTTGCCGGCCTGCGGTTCCGCGAGGGGGCGCCGGTGCGGTTTGAGATGGCGCTGCTCGCGGGACAGGATACCGCGGAGCTTTCGGAAGATGGCTTTTACGGCTATGGTGTGGACAGTGGGACCGGCGGGTTTATGGACGAACAGACCTTCCTCCGGCTGACCGAAGGGTTGGAGGAATGGGAGGGCGGCATTTTTTCGGCGCTGGATGACGCGCTCGAAAAGAGCTATGTGGATACCTATTCGGCTGCAAACGTCCGGCTTCCGGACAGCGAATACAACGTTGCGGCGTTTTCAAGCGGCTGGGGGGACGGCGGATACCCTTCCTACTGGGGGTTCGACGCCGAGGGGCAGCTCTGCTGCCTGATGACCGATTTCTGTATCCTTGACCTGTGACCATCAAAACATGAAAAATTTGCCCGGGCTGTGGATTCTGCAGGCCGCAGACCCGCGTATTTATATAGAAAACCATTCACGATTCAGCAAAAAGGAGTTTGATTTTTTATGGCGAAGTATCTGTTTACATCCGAGTCGGTCACCGAGGGACATCCGGACAAAATCTGCGACCAGATTTCGGACGCGGTGCTCGATGCGATCATTGCAAATGATCCCGGGGCGCGTGTCGCCTGCGAAACCGCAGTGACCACCGGCATGGTGATGATTATGGGTGAAATTTCTACCAAATGTTATGTGGATATTCCGGCGATCGCGCGCAAGACGATCGAAGAGATCGGCTATGACCGCGCGAAATACGGGTTTGACTGCAAGACCTGTGCGGTGCTGACCAGCATTGACGAGCAGTCGGGGGATATTGCAATGGGCGTGGACGATGCGCTCGAGTACCGCGACGCCGATACCAGCAAGGAGGACGCGACCGGTGCAGGGGACCAGGGGATGATGTTCGGCTATGCAAGCGATGAAACCCCCGAGCTGATGCCCATGCCGATTTCGCTGGCACATAAGCTCGCAAAGCAGCTTACCAAAGTACGCAAGGAGGGGGTTCTTCCCTATCTGCGCCCGGACGGCAAAACCCAGGTTACGATCGAATATGAGGACGATCGCCCGGTCCGCGTGGATGCGGTGGTGATCTCCAACCAGCACGCCCCGGAAGTTTCGCTCGAGCAGATCCGCGCCGATGTGATCGAAAAGGTCATCAAGGAGATCGTGCCCGCCAACCTGATGGACGAAAACACCAAGATTTTTGTCAACCCGACCGGACGGTTTGTGATCGGCGGCCCGCAGGGGGATTCCGGCCTGACCGGGCGCAAGATCATTGTTGACACCTACGGCGGCTCTGGGCGGCATGGCGGCGGCGCATTCTCGGGCAAGGACCCCACGAAGGTCGACCGCTCGGCAGCCTATGCGGCGCGCTATGTCGCCAAGAACATCGTTGCGGCGAAGCTCGCCAGGCGTTGTGAAGTCCAGCTCGCCTATGCGATCGGGGTAGCACATCCGGTTTCGGTCAATGTCAATACCTTTGGTACCGGCACAGTTTCGGACGAAAAGCTCGAGCAGGCAGTGAAAGAGGTGTTCGATCTGCGGCCTGCGGTGATCATCCGCACCCTCGATCTGCGCCGCCCGATCTACCGTCAGCTCGCGGCTTACGGGCATATGGGCCGTGAGGACCTCGGGGTCATTTGGGAGAAAACCGACAAGGCTGATGCGCTTTTGGCGGCAGTCCGGTAAGAATTCGGGAAAACACAGGCAAAAAATCACCTTTCTGCATAGGATGCAGGGAGGTGATTTTTTATGGTGGAAATAATCCTTTGGCTGACAGTGGCGGCATTGGCGTGTGTCGGGTTTGTGCAGGTCTGTACCTGGATTTCGATTCGGATGGGCAGCAGGCGCAGCCGGGTGTACCGGGTATTCCCGATCGGCGGGGAGGGGAGCACCGATGAACAGCTTGCGCAGGTCTACTCCTGTCTGCAATGGGAGGCGAACCCTTCCCAACAGGTCTATGTCCTCTACGATGTGGGGCTGGATGAGGGCGGCGTGCGGGAATGCAGGGTGCTCACCAGCGGTACCGGGATCCGGTTTGTGCAGTCGGCCCAAGAGCTGGACGCACTGCTGACCGGGCGATGAAAATATTTACATTTTCGCCGATCCGTATTATACTGGTATAGTCAATATCGTTGGGAATGGTTCGGTTTTTCCGCGTGTTGGCTATCTGGTCACGAAAGGATGGGTGCACAGGTGGAAAGCGGGGAGCTTTACAGATTGGAAGGCAGTGTGGAGACCATCGTGTTTCACAATCCGGAAAATGGGTACACTGTGCTCGAGCTGGCAACCGATGAGGAGCTGATGACTGTCGTTGGTGAGTTTGCCGACATCTCGGTGGGAGAGACGCTGATCGTCACCGGCACCTATTCCAACCATCCCAAATACGGGCTGCAACTGAAAGCACAGATTTATGAACGGCTGATGCCTGCAACCGCGACCGCAATCGCAAGCTATCTTGCGTCCGGGGCGATCAAGGGGGTTGGGCCGGCCATCGCCAAAAGGCTGGTGCAGATGTTTGGAGACGAGACCCTCACGATCATTGAACAGGACCCGGAACAACTGACAAAAATTCGGGGAATTACGGCAAAAAAAGCAGAACAGATTTCCAATGAGTATAAAAAACTTTTTGGAATCCGTACCGTTATGCTTTTTCTCGCCAAATTTGGAGTGCCTGCGGCGTTTGCAATCAAGACCTGGAAAAAATTTGGACTCTCTGCGCAGGAAATGGTGTCGCAAAATCCGTATGTCCTCTGCTGCGAGGAAATCGGCATCGGATTTGAAACTGCGGATGCGATCGCCCGGCAGGGCGGGCTCCAGCAGGACGGGTTCGAGCGGATTTCCGCAGGGCTTCAGCATATCCTGCGCCACAACACCAACAACGGGCATGTCTGCCTGCCCGCGCGTAAACTGATCGAGGTCTGTCAGCCGCTGCTTGAGGTCGACAGCCATCTGATCGGGGATGCGCTGGACCTGCTGGTCGAACAGAATGAGCTGGTGCGGGTCGAGGTGGACGGGGAACCGTTCATCTATCTGCCGCGGTACTACGAGGCGGAATGCTATATCGCGAGCAAGCTCGCACTGATGCTGGGGAGCCGTCCGGAAGGCATCATAGCGGATATCGGCGGGGTGATCGACGGCCTCGAACAAAAACAGGGGATCCAATATGCGCGGCTTCAGAGGGAAGCGATCATCACCGCGATCACCCAGCCTTTGATGGTCCTGACAGGGGGCCCCGGGACCGGAAAAACCACCGCGATTTCGGCGATTATCCGCCTGCTGACCCAGACGGGCGCAAAGGTTGCGCTGGCAGCTCCGACCGGGCGGGCCGCCAAACGGATGGCCGATCTCACCGGCGTGGAGGCCAAGACGGTGCACCGGCTGCTCGAGGTCGATTTCGGCGACGGCAGCGGCGTCACCCGGTTCAAGCGCAACGAGAAAAACCCGCTCCCCTTTGAGGCGGTCATCATCGACGAAACCTCGATGATGGATACGCTGCTTTTTGAATCGCTTCTGCGTGCGCTGCGGTTTTCCTGCCGCCTGATCCTGGTCGGCGATCCGGACCAGCTCCCGTCGGTGGGGGCGGGCAACATCCTGGGGGATTTGATCGAGAGCGGAGAGGTGCCGGTGGTGCATCTTACCGAGATCTTCCGGCAGGCGGCGCAGAGCCTGATTATCACCAATGCCCACGCGATTGTGACCGGGGAATATCCCCGGCTGGATGTGCGGGACAACGACTTCTTTTTCCTGCCCGACAGTTCCACCGCCCGGATTGCGGCGACTACTGCCGACCTCTGTGCCAGGCGCCTGCCCAACCGCTACGGTTATTCCCCGCTCTGGGATATTCAGGTGATCGCGCCGACCCGGGTGGGGGCGGTCGGCACCGGCGAGCTGAACCGGGTGTTGCAGGAGACCCTCAACCCACCGGACCCCTCCAAAAAGGAGTTCAAGGCGGGGACTGCGGTCTTTCGCGAGGGGGACAAGGTCATGCAGATCCGCAACAACTACGACCTGCTTTGGGAAAAGGAGGATGGCGAGGAAGGGATGGGGATTTTCAACGGGGACATCGGTGTGATCGAGCTGATTAACCGTCCGTCCTCCTCCATTGTGATCCGGTTTGACGATCGTCTCGCTGAATATTCGTTTGATATGGCCAACGAACTGGAATTGGCATATGCGATCACAGTGCATAAGAGCCAGGGCAACGAATACGACGCAGTGATCATGCCGCTCATGGACGGGCGCAGCCGGATGTACTACCGCAACCTGCTTTATACGGCGGTGACCCGCGCCAAACGGCTGTTGATCCTGCTCGGTTCCCGTCGGACGGTCTATTATATGGTGGACAACCATAAAAAATCCCGCCGGTATACCAATCTGGTGCATCTTCTGGGGGAGGTTTGCCATGAGTGATCCGCTGCGGGAAAGGCTGCTCCGCCTGTTGTTCCCGCATAAATGTTTCTGCTGTACGGCGCTGCTTCCGGACGGCGGATACCTTTGTCCCGCATGTGCCAAAACCCTGCCGCGCATCGAGCCGGGACGGTTCCCAAATCTGCCGCCGTTTGTCCGGGTGGCTGCCCCGCTCTATTACAAGGATGGGGTCCGTCAGGGAATTCACCGGTTCAAATACGATGGGCGGTCGTATTATGCTGCTTTTTTAGCGGGCCTGATGGCGGAACGGCTCTTGGAAATCCCCGGCCTGCCCCGGTTCGACCTGCTGACCTATGTACCGCCCGCCCCGCATAAACTGCGGCAACGCGGGTTTTGCCCTGCCGGGATGCTCGCCCAACAGCTTTCGAGGCGGTTGAAAATCAGGGTGCGGGATGGCCTGATCGGTCATACCGAAAACACGGTCGCGCAGATGACCCTTTCGGATCGTCTGGAACGGGAGGCAAACGCCCGGCAATCATTTGCGGGAGTGCGGGGTGTGCGGCTCCACGGGGAACGGATTTTGCTGGTGGACGATGTGCTGACCACCGGCTCTACCGCGCGAAGATGCGCCAGCCTGCTGGCACGTGCAGGCGCTGGGGAAATCTGGATGGCGGCTGCCGCAGTGGTGCCGCATCAGGAATGGGAGTCCCCGGACATGCCACGCTTTTCTGAGAAAGATGTTGAAAGGGCCGGGATTTTGTAGTATAATGGAGGTGTCTGAAAGGCTGCTGATAGCAAGCCTTGCTTTAGATGGCGATAGGATACACGCTGGGCAAAGCGGGAGAACATCGACATAGCCAAACGGTATCTTTCGCTTGCATGGGATCCGGTTGTTTTCTGTTTTTTGGCTATCAAACATCGAAAAATCGGACAGGAGAATGCTTATGGCATCGGTAGATATTGGGATTGATCTCGGAACAGCAACTGTTCTGGTATATGTTGGAGACCGGGGGATCGTTCTGCGGGAACCGTCTGTTGTCGCGGTCAACAGCCGCACCGGCGAAGTCTTGAGCGTCGGACAGGATGCACACGAGATGCTCGGGAAAACCCCTGCACAGATCACAGCGATCCGCCCGCTGGAGGAAGGGGTCATCTCCGACTACAAGATGACCGAAGAGATGATCAAGTATTTTCTGCGCAAAGCCTCCCCTGGTACAGTGCTCAAACCCCGGGTTGCGCTCTGTGTGCCTTCGCTGATTACCGCGGTGGAAGCGCAGGCAGCGGTCGATGCGGCGGTCACAGCCGGGGCACGCAGCGTCTATCTGATCGAAGAGCCGGTTGCGGCGGCGATCGGTGCAGGAATCGAACTGACCCGCCCGAAGGGGAATATTATCCTCGACATCGGCGGCGGCACCAGCGATATTGCGGTGCTTTCACTCAGCGGGATTGTCTGTAAGAATTCGATCAGGGTCGCGGGGGATAAACTGAATGGCGCGATTGTGAAATATGTGCGCAGTGCCTATAACCTGTTGATCGGGGAACGGATGGCGGAGCAGCTCAAGATTGGGGCTGCAAGCATGGATGAGGATGCGGACAACCAGATCTTTGAGGTCAAGGGCCGGCATCTGGTGAGCGGGCTTCCAGTGCGGCAGATTATCTCACGCAAAGAGCTTTATCCGGTGGTGCATGACTGTATTGCCGAGATCCGGGACGCAGTACATGCGGTGGTCGAAAGAACGCCGCCCGAGCTGGTGGGAGACCTTTACGAAAACGGCCTTGTCATGACCGGCGGCGGCGCTCTGCTGCATGGCCTTGGAAAATATCTCAGCAAGCATCTCAAGATGCCGGTTCATCTGGCGGAGAATCCGGTTGAGTGCGTTGCGATCGGTACTGGGCGGTCGTTCCAGTATATTGATAAGCTGTATGACGGGTTTATCGCGTCGTCGATTCATAAACATTGAACCGCCTCTTGGCAGATGTATAGAAACCTCTTTTGTACGGGATACTACTGGAAGTAACCCGTTACAAAGGAGGTTTTTCATGTCCCTGACAGCAAAACAGCTCGCGATCATCGAGGCGCAGCTCGACGAGGAGCAGGTACAGATCAAGAGATACACCCACTATGCACGTCTAGCCAGCGATCCACAGCTGAAGTCCCGGTTCGAGCACAATGCCGCCCGCCATCGGTGCCTCTATAACCGCCTGTTGGAACAGTTGAACTGAACGCCTGCACAGGCAATGCACGACGGGGCGCAGCCGCCTGCATCAAGGCCCTTGCCTGTGGAGGCAGACTTTGCAATCAAAAAAAGAATTGTCAAGTTGCATAAAGTGTGCTATACTGTCAATACAAACGATTGATTTTACAGGCAAAGGACCGAACAGACATTTATGGAATTTGAAGAACTGGAACTGATTCAGCCCATTCTGCGCGCAGTGCGGGAAGAGGGCTATTTCGAACCGTCACCGATTCAGCGGAAGGCGATCCCACCTGCGCTTGATGGGCGGGATCTGCTTGGCTGCGCTCAGACAGGCACCGGAAAAACGGCTGCATTTGCCATCCCGATTTTGCAGCGTCTCACGCTCGCGGGACCCCAGGGACGCCAGCGGCCGATTCGGGCGCTCGTTCTGACCCCCACCCGGGAACTGGCCTTACAGGTTGCGGAAAATTTCCGGGCATACGGACGCTATCTGCGGCTGCGTACAGAAGTGATTTTTGGCGGCGTATCCCAGAACCCGCAGGTAGATGCGCTGCGGCGCGGGGTGGACATCCTTGTCGCAACACCCGGACGGCTGAACGATCTGATTGGGCAGGGGTATGTTCAGCTGAATCGGGTGGAAACCCTGGTGCTCGATGAGGCGGACCGGATGCTTGATATGGGGTTTATCCGGGATGTGGAGCGCATCATCCGAAAACTGCCGTCCGCACGCCAAACCCTCTTTTTCTCGGCAACCATGCCGGACAGCATTCTCAAACTGTGCGAAAAAATCCTCACCAATCCGGTCCGGGTGGCAGTCACACCAGTTTCATCGGCGGTTGATGTGATCGAACAGAAGCTCTATTTTGTGGATAAAGCGAATAAAAGGCGGCTGCTGATCCACCTGCTCCAGACCGAGCAGATCCCGTCCGCGCTGGTGTTTACCTTTACAAAACATGGCGCCGATCGGGTGGTGCGGGAGCTGGCCAAAGCAAAGATCCCCGCGAGGGCGATCCATGGAGATAAAAGCCAGAACTCCCGCCAGACCGCGCTCAACGCCTTTAAAGCGGGGGAAATCCGGGTATTGGTCGCAACCGACATTGCCGCCCGCGGAATCGACATCGAAGAGCTGCCTTATGTCTTTAACTACGACCTGCCGAACATACCGGAGACCTATGTGCACCGGATCGGGCGTACCGGGCGCGCCGGACAGAGGGGAACAGCGGTTTCTTTCTGCTGCTTCGCGGAAAAAGAGAGCCTTGCCGGGATCGAAAAGCTGACCCGCAAGCCGATCCCAGTGGTGGAAGAACATCCTTATCCGATGCAGGTTTTTGAAATCCCGCCCAAACAGCCGCGCCCGCCCAGAGCAGTGCAGCAGGACTCTGTGGCTGACAAGCAGAAAAAACAGCCGCAGGCAGAGAAAAAAATGCAGAAAAAACCGCCCTCTGCGCGGGGCCGGACGCAAAACCGCCCGCGCGGCGGCAGGTCCCGGTAAGCGGGAAAAATACAGGTGTGACTCCTTGATCCGCAGAAAAATTTCCAAAGGAGCCGTTTTCTGGTTTAGAAAATCGTACAAAGATCGCTTGTCCATGAGAAAAATTTGTGGAGGATCTGGAAAAAATAAGCGGATGCATTGTGTGCAAGTTGGTTTTGTGTTATGATGATGAAGTTAAAAATTTGACAGATTAAAATGTCAAAGTGACAAATTCATCTGGCAGGAAAATTTGTTGCGAGAAAAAAGAGGAGGCACTACTATGGTTCTGGAACTTGTTACAGGGGTAAAAGGCTATCTATGGGACATCATTCTTCCGCTTCTGCTCTGCGGCACCGGAATCTATTTCACCATCCGGTTGAATTTTGTACAGATTCGCAGGTTCCCCGCTGCGTTTAAGGCAGTATTTGGGAATATTAAACTGTTTGGCACAAAGGCTGACAAGGAGGGGATGAGCTCGTTCCAGTCGCTGGCGACAGCGGTTGCGGCACAGGTCGGCACCGGGAATATCGCGGGCGCGGCGAGTGCAATCGTTTCGGGCGGACCGGGCGCGATCTTCTGGATGTGGCTTTCGGCATTTTTTGGAATGGCGACGATCTATGGAGAGGCAACCCTGGCCCAGAAATACAAGACCTACATAGACGGCCATGTCACCGGCGGTCCGGTTTACTATATTAAGGAAGCCTTTCAGGGGACTTTTGGTAAGGTGCTTGCCGCAGCGTTCTCGGTGTTCATCATCCTTGCGCTTGGATTCATGGGCAACATGGTGCAGTCCAACTCGATCAGCGCCGCGTTTGAAACCGCTTTTGGATGGAACAAACTGGTGGTCGGCACAGTGGTTGCAGTGGCGGCGGCGTTTATCTTCCTCGGCGGGGTTAAGCGGATTGCTTCGGTTACCGAGAAGGTGGTCCCGATCATGGCGATCTTCTATATCATCACCTCGCTCATCATCATCTTTGGAAACATCGGAAATCTTGGCCATGCGTTCAAGCTGATCTTTGTCGGCGCATTCAACCCGACCGCTGCGGCCGGCGGGTTGGTCGGTATCACCGTAAAGAAAGCGGTTAGTTATGGTGTGGCACGCGGTCTGTTCTCGAATGAGGCTGGTATGGGTTCGACTCCCCATGCACACGCGATGGCAAAGGTGGACCATCCCTGTGAACAGGGGTTGGCAGCGATGATGGGTGTGTTCATCGACACGTTCATCGTCCTGACCATGACCGCCCTCACGGTCATTATCACCGGCGTATACGACAACGGCCTGATCGGCGTTGAGCTGGCGCAGTCGGCGTTCACCCAGTTCTATGGGAATATCGGGAATATGTTTATCGCGTTCAGTATGCTCTTCTTCGCCTTTTCCACCATCGTTGGCTGGTATTTCTTTGGCGAACAGAATGTCCGCTATCTGTTTGGACCCAAAGCGGTAAAGCTCTATGCCGCACTGGTGGTCGTTTTTGTGATCGTTGGTTCCGCGCTCAAGGTGAACCTTGTATGGGAGCTGTCCGACCTGTTCAACGGGCTCATGGTCATTCCGAACCTGCTTGGCCTGCTTGCGCTCTCGGGAGTTGTAGTCCTGCTCAACCGGGAGTTTGAGAAAAAGTAAGGGGGAGAGCGCGCTGTGCTGCCAGCGATAACCGATAGAAGAAGCATCCGAAAATACAGAGACACTCCGGTAAAACGGCAGATGGTGGAGGAAATCCTTCGGGCAGGTATGCTCGCGCCTTCCTCTAAAAACCGTCAGCCCTGGAGGTTTATCGTGGCAGAGGGGCGTGCCAAGGCGCAGTCCCTTGCGGCGATGGAGCGTGGATTGGAGCGGGAGAAAAAGCAGCCGCTCCTCCCCCAGAGTGCGCAGCACCTCGAAGCCGCCAGGCATACACTGCGGATTATGGAACAGGCTCCGGTCGTCATCTTTGTGGTGAATCCGCTGGGGATCGGGATGAACCGGTCCCTGACAGTGGAAGAGCGGGTCTATGAGCTGTGCAATGCGCAGTCGATCGGCGCCGCCCTCGAAAATATGTCGCTCACAGCTTTTGACCTGGGATTGGGTAGCCTGTGGATCTGCGACACCTATTTCGCGCAGGAAGAACTGATGGGCTGGCTGGGCGCCGAGGGGGAGCTGGCTGCGGCGATGGCGGTCGGGTATGCGGCGGAATCGCCCCAGGCCAGACCTCGTAAAAAGTTGGAAGACGCTGTTGAATGGCGTATCTGAAACAGAACAGGAAGTTTCTGCGGAGGCTTCCGGAAAGAATCGCGCTGTCCTCTGCATAAAGCGGAGGGCGGCGCGAAACACTAAGAACCTGTTCGGTATTTTATTTATGCAAGGGGGCTTTTTCACTTGCAAAAAGCCCCCTCTTGCCGCTTTGCGGCAATTCACCCGAAAAATGCGCTTCTCCGGATAAAGCGTTCCGCGCTCATCTCGCGCCAAGAGCCCGCCTTCGGCGGGTTGCGCTCGAAACGCTTCGCTGCGGCTCGCAGTGCGGAGCGCGTCGGGGGCTCTGCCCCTCGGCCCCGCAATTTTTTGAAAAAAATTGAGTAAAACTTTAAATTGAGAAAAAGAAGAAATCAGCCCGGCTTGCCGGGGTGGGGCCTGCGGGGAGGGGTCGCTGACCCCTAACACGCAAGACAGCCAGCAGGGGCGTCGCGCTTTGCGCGCTTCGGTGCCGGGGAAGGCGCTTTGCGCCTGTCGGTTTGGTCTGGAACCAAACTGACGCTGCCTCACTGCCGCCGTACTACGAGCCGCAGCGAGTGTTTCGGAGCGCAGCCGTTGCGAAGAAACGGCTCTTAGGCCGGAGCAAAAAAATCGAGTAAAACTTTAGATGCAGGACAGGCGCTAAGAACCGGTTTTGCAGGGTTTTTAATCACAGATTCAAACTGGAATGAGGGAGGAGAAACATGAAGACAGCGGATAAACGAAAGGTGGTACTGGTTGGGACAGGTTTGGTGGGCATGAGCTTTGCGTATGCACTCATGAACCAGAACATCTGCAATGAGCTGGTTCTGGTAGACATCGACCGCCAGCGCGCGGAGGGGGAAGCGATGGACCTGAACCACGGCCTTGCTTTTTCCGGCTCGCACATGAAAATCTGGGCAGGAGATTACTCCGACTGTAAAGACGCAGATATTGTAGCGGTCAGCGCGGGGGTGGCACAGAAGCCGGGTGAGTCCCGCACCGACCTGCTCCAGCGGAATACAGCGGTATTCCAGTCGATCGTGAAGCCGGTGGTGGACTCCGGATTCAAGGGAATCTTCCTGATTGCGACCAATCCGGTGGATATCATGACCCATGTCGCTCTGAAGCTGTCCGGGTTTGACCCGCACCGGGTGATTGGCACCGGAACCACCCTCGATACCGCCCGTCTACGGTATATGCTCGGCGGCTATTTCTCGATTGACCCGCGCAACATCCATGCCTATGTCATGGGGGAGCATGGGGACAGCGAATTTGTCCCGTGGTCACAGGCACTGATTGCGACCAAACCGGTCCTTCAGTTCTGCCAGGAGGAGCCGGGGCGTTACCGGATGGCCGATCTTGAACAGATTGCGGAGGATGTGAAAAATGCCGCGCAGAAGATCATTGCCGCGAAGCAGTCAACCTATTATGGGATCGGTATGTCGATGGTGCGGATCGTACGTGCGATCTTCGGGGATGAAAACAGCGTACTCACCGCATCCAATCTGCTCAAGACAAAGTATGGACAGAAAGACGTCTATGTGGGGGTACCCTGCATCATCAACCGGGAGGGGGTCCAGCATGTGCTTGCGGTTTCCCTCACCGATCAGGAGCTGGAAAAGATGAACCATTCCTGTGACGTCATCCGCGGATTTTTCCAGAAGATCAGGCTCTGAACCGGGAAAGGTTTTGTACAGATCGTGGATTCTTCTGTCCCGTCTGGTTGTATTTATGGCATAAATTGTGATATACTATTCAGAGCAGTAAAACGGACTCACAGCAAGGAGGTCCGATCGTTTGGATTTCCATGAAACATCATAGTAACCAGAAAGTGGGGATTCGCAATGGCAAAACTGACAGGACAGGAGATCACACGGGTCAAGGGGATGGGCTTCCTGCTCAACCGGGGGACCGAAAATTTTTCCGGACGCATTGTCCCGGCGGCGGGGGTGTTCACAGCGGACGAGCTGACCGCGATTGCAGAATGTGCGCGGCGTTTTGGCAGCGGCAAGGTGGTGATGACCAGCCGCCTCACTGCGGAGCTGATCGGTATCCCGTTTGACCAGATCGAGCCGGCGCGGGAATTTGCGGCGCAGGCGGGGCTTTCGTTTGGCGGTACCGGGGCGAAAATCCGCCCGGTGACGGCCTGTAAGGGGACCACCTGCATCTATGGCAACTTTGACACCCAGGCAATGGCAAAAGAAATCCATGACCGGTATTACATCGGCTGGAAGGATGTCAAACTGCCGCACAAGTTTAAAATTGCGGTTGGAGGATGCCCGAACAGCTGTATGAAACCGAGCTTGAACGATTTTGGCGTGGAAGGGCACCGCGTCCCACAGTACGACAGGGACAAATGCCGCGGATGCAAGGTCTGCCAGATCGAGAAGCATTGCCCGGTCAAAGCCGCGAAGCTGGTAGGGGACAAGATGGAGATTGACGAGAAGGTTTGCAAGACCTGCGGCGTTTGCACCGGAAAATGCCCGTTTAAGGCGATTGCGGAGAATGGGCCGGTCGAATACCAGATTTTTGTCGGCGGGACCTGGGGCAAACATACCCGGATGGGAACCCCGCTTTCCCGGCTGGTAACACAGGACGAAATTTTCCCTCTGTTGGAAAAAACGATGCTCTGGTTTAAGGAAAACGCCTATCAGAAAGAGCGGCTTGGCGCAGCGATCGACCGAATCGGGGCGGATAAGATGGAGGCTGCCCTGTTCAGTGATGGCCTGCTGGAACGGAAAGAGGAAATCCTCGCGGCAGAGGTCAAGACAAGACCATAAAACGGTACGCGGTCCGAACCGGGAACAGGAGGGGCAGAAGCGGTTACGTTCTTCTGTCCCTCCTGCCCGCGTTTGGACTTATGCATTTTTTTGCCATTCCATCCGATGCTCTAGGTGGGGAGGGAACCCGCTCGGTTTCGGTTCCCCTGCGGAAAAGCCATGCCGCTCATAAAACCGCTTTGCACGCGGATTTTCGGCAAAGACATCGAGCGAAAGACAGTCGAAGCGTTTTTGACAGTCGGACAAAAGCAGGCTTCCGATCCCCTGTCCCTGTAGTTTGGGGTCCACAAACAGCCCCGCAATGTAGCTGCCCTGCAGGCCGATGAACCCGCAGAGCCGCCCTTCGCGCTCGCAGACAAAAACAGTTGCCTGTACAAGCGCATTCCGCAGGTCTGGCAGATGCTCCTGCCAGACCTCTGCCGGTAGGAATGCATGGGCGCCGGTGTTCGCCGCCAGCCAGATTTCCGCAGCCTGGTCGCGATCCTCCGGCCGGAATGCCCGGACAACGCCTTGTATGTTCATCAAAAGACCTCCTTATCTGCATCCTTTTGAATGATCCTGTTGATACCGGTTTTCCCGGCGTGGAAAATCCGGGGAAGAATGAAAGGGGAGATTCCATGCAAAAAAGGGAAAAGCGGGTGTCGGAATCCCGCACCGAACAGATACAGATTGTTATGCCTGCGCACATCAACGGCTATGGGCGGCTGTTTGGCGGACAGCTCATGCAGTGGATTGATGTGGTAGCGGCGGTCTGCGCGCGCCGCCATGCAAACAGGACGATTACCACCGTCTCGGTGGACAATCTGCATTTCAAAGCCGCAGCGCACATAGAGGACCTTGTGGTGCTGATCGGGCAGGTCACCTATGTGGGCAATACCTCGATGGAGGTGCGGGTGGATACCTTTGTCGAACAGATCGACGGTGTGAAAAACCTTGTGAATCAGGCGTATTTCGTTATGGTTGCACTCGACGAAAACGAACGCCCCACCACTGTCCCGGGCCTGATTCTTGAGACAGAGGAAGAGCGTGCGGAGTGGGAGGCGGGACAAAGGCGTTCCAATCTGCGCCGCCAGCGCAGGCGGGAGCAGTTTTGAAACCTGCCCGCCGGACCGGCCGGGTCAGGGCTTAGAGCATGATGTCCGGATGCTCGTGTTCCCGGATTTTGGGCCGCTCGGGCTTGGTATCAACGGTTGCCGTATTGGGGCAGCCGGAGCACATGCTTCCCGGAAGCTGATGGCCCTGCCTTTTGAGGTACTCTACAAAGATGCAAGCCGCAATTCCGACCAGAAAAATGACTCCCAGAATGATCCATTCCAAAATAGACATGAAAAATGCCCCCTTTCTGCTCTCTGGATTTATCATAGCAGATTTCAGGGGCATTTTCAATCTTTTCCAGAGGCAATTCCGTTGCTGGCGTCCTGCTTATTGGCTGCCCAGCATGGTTTCCGCATATCGTCTCAGCTCGTCCATACTGTGAACGTCGCAGGTGCGCTGCTGGATCATCCCCTGGACATAGTCCGGGAGCGCCATAAAATAGGTCTTGGCGGATTCGCTCGAGCTTAGAAGGGCGTTCAGGTTTTTCGCATAGTGCCGTTTTTCAGACATCTCAATCACCTCGTTTTGGACTGTGCCCAAAAGCTGCACTGGGCAGTTCGGGTGCAGGTTTATAGTCGGCATACTTAAAAATAAGTCTTTGAACCTGTATTCATAATCAGAGGATGTCGGATGGGCGAGGGATTTTGCTGCCCTGCAAGGCGAAAAAACGCAGACAATACTTTGTGTATTGCAAGATTTTTCAACGCGGCAGGCCGGCAAAAGACCCGCTCAGACGGTGTCGAATGGTTGTGAATACGGGTTCTTTGTTAAGCGGCGGGCAAAAGCTTGCAAACGCATGGGGCGCGCCTGCTGCCCGCGTTATCCGAAGCAGAGCTGTTTACAGCAGCTCCCTCGCGGCTGTTTCGCCGCGGGTTTGAAAAGAAACAGGGTGGCTCTTTTCAACTGCTTCGATTCTAGTATCGGCAGAGGAGAGGGTTCCGATACCGGGGAAATCCAACCTATTCGTGCAGGCCGCGCTGGATGTCGTCCGCATACTGATGCAGTTCGGTTTCGGTGCGTATTGTTTCGTGGCTGCGGCAGACAAGATCCCGCAGATAGGTGGGCAGTGAGTAAAAATAATGGTTGGCTTTGATGTTGTGTTCCAGAAGGGTCTGGAGGCCGTCAGGCTGTTGTATTGTCATATCGTGTTCACCTCTTGGATAGAATAAGTCTGTTACAGATTTTTTGGGAGGTTGTTTGAAAAGGGAGGAACGAGGCGGATTTTTCACAGCGGACACCGCTTCCTGTTGAAAAAGGCGGGCGTTTCATGTTTCAAGCAGTCCCCCAAGGGTTGGGCGCAGGCAGAAGGACCTGCATTGCCTATATAGTATAGGCGGTGATCTGTCAAAGCATACGGGCGGCAGGAGGATTTTTTTGAGGGATGAAAGAAGCCGCCTGACAGGCGGCTTTTTTCCGGAACAGGGGATTACATGATGTGTTCTTCACAGAAGTTATCCAGCACCCGCATTCCCATCTTTTCGGGAGAACCGACGGTGAATTTTGCGATGGTTACATCATCGAAAGCGGGGCAGACACGCTTTTCAGGGTTCAGGCGGAGCGAGTCGCTGATTTCGGGAACATCTGGCTGCTGTCTTTTTTTCTTTTCCATAAAAATCACCTCAGAGTTAGGATGCTCCCAAAAGCCCATTTTAAAAATAGAAACAACCGGCTGGACAGGATAAAATTTCCTGATCGACCGGTTGCATCAGAGGCTGTTTGACAAATTGAAACAAACTTTAGGAGCTTGCAACATCAACTGAAACGTGCAGATTTTCCGCCGGGATATGCGCGGCAGGTATTGGCAGGGCTTCCTGGATGTGAAACAAACCCCCTACGCTTCCACAGCCGGAAGATAAGCGCGAAAGGCGGAGGGCAGGGGGTATTCCTCCCGGAGCTGATCCGGCCCTGCCCACACCAGTTCCTCACTGGGCGAGGCTTCTTCGACGGTGATCCTCAGCCCGGTCATCCACCATTCAACATGTGTGAAGATATGCTTGGCTTCCCCGAGCGGCTGGACCCGGAGTGGTTCCAGCCCCCAGCCGCGCACAGCCGCAACCGCTTCGGCCTGTCCGGCCTCTCCAGATAAGGAAGGAAGTTCCCATAGACCTGCCAACAGCCCTTTGGGAGGCCGCCGCCGGAGCGCAATCCGATGGTCCCGTACCAGAAGCAAAATCGTGCGATGTTCCAGTTTGCGGGGCTTTTTCGCAGTTTTGACCGGCAGGTCGGGCGCAACCCCCTGTTTCCTGCCTTCGCACAGCCTGTATACCGGGCAATTTTTACAATCCGGCATCCCGTTCGGGACACAGACGGTTGCGCCCAGTTCCATCAGACTCTGATTAAACGTCCCCGGCTCCAGTACAGGCATCACCTTTCGCAGCTCATCTCCAACCAAGATGCGGGTTGCCGGGTCGGAAATGTCCGCATGGCTCGCGGTGATCCGAGAGATCACACGCAATACGTTTCCGTCCACCGCCGGCTGTGCGATCCCATAGGAGATGGAGGCGATCGCCCCCGCCGTATAGGGGCCGATTCCCGGCAGGGAAAGAAGTGCGTCATAATCGGCGGGCAGCTGTCCGCCATACTGCGCAACAAGGACCTGTGCTGCCTTTTGCAGGTTGCGGGCGCGGTTATAATAGCCAAGCCCTTCCCAGAGCTTTAAAAGCTGCTGCTCGGAGCAGCTGGCCAGCGACTGGACATCCGGCAGGGCTTCGATAAACCGTGTGAAATATCCTTTGACGGCCTCCACGCGGGTTTGTTGCAGCATGATTTCGGAAATCCAGACCCGGTAGGGGGTGGCCTCCCGCCGCCATGGAAGATCCCGCTTGTTGGCCTGATACCACTCGATCAGAGGGCGGACGATCTCCTGAAGCTCCATCAGAGTTCCACCGCCTTTCGAATCAGTTTCTGATAGA
Source organism: Anaerotruncus sp. G3(2012) (assembly GCF_000403395.2). GTDB lineage: Bacteria > Bacillota > Clostridia > Oscillospirales > Ruminococcaceae > Anaerotruncus. The sequence continues at coordinate 31,417 of NZ_KE159678.1, forward strand.
TCGGGAGCATCGCCGGTTCGCTGCAAAATTCCTCCAGACGGTCGATCGGGATCCACTGCACGCCGCTGTTCTCTTCGGGCCTGACCGTGGGCGGCTGGCTGTCATCCGCCTCGAGCAGGTAGGAGACTGAAAGGTGAAGATGCGCAGAAACATACTGCCCGCGTCTATAGTGTCCAGGGACCGACAGCAGGTCAAGCGCTGCAATGCCGGTATCCAGAGCACGGATCCCATGAACGCCGGTTTCCTCTTCGGCCTCCCGCAGCGCGACGGAAAGCTGGTCCGGCTCACCATCTGCATGGCCGCCTGTCCAGGACCAGCTTTTATAGAGGTTATGATAAACCATCAGAACATGGTCTCGTTTGGGGTTGAAAATCATCCCTGAGCCGGTGATGTGTGCAAGCTCACAGTCCCGGGTCAGGATCATTTCTGAAAACCACTTTGCTAGTGAGAGGATACGTTCCCGGTCAATCGTTTCCTGCTCACAGCAGGGTCGGTATTCTTGTATCTGTGTTAAAAAATCCATCAAAATCGCCCCCTGCAGTTTCGGCCTATTTGGCGTTATCTGATCGGACCGCAGATGCTTACAGAAAATAAAAAAACTGATATGCAATACATACCAGTTTTTCTGGAGCGGGTTACGAGGCTCGAACTCGCTACCTCCACCTTGGCAAGGTGGCGCTCTACCAAATGAGCTAAACCCGCAATACAAAATTCCAACAGAAAGTGGCGACCCGGATGGGGCTCGAACCCACGACCTCTAGCGTGACAGGCTAGCGTTCTAACCAACTGAACTACCGGGCCGGATTGAAAGACAAAAGCAATCCTGCATGTCCACCCACCGGGGAACCATTTGGTCAGAAGCTGCTTTCCTTACAACGTTATTTATCATACAGGATTTTTATGCAAATGTCAACAGATTTTTCTATATTTTCTTGAGAAGATCGCCTTCGAATTTAGACATGGACTTTCCAGCCTGGCTATGCTATAATTATATGAATAAAAGCAGAGCGTTGTTGTCGTTTTGCCTTCCTTGAAGGACGCTGTATCGTTTTACAGCATTCTGCATATGTTACATCAGGGCTAAAACCGGCAGAGCGAGTTCAAAGTTGATCTTACTGCGGAATCATCAGCCAATGGTCTGGCGGTGGCATGGGAATCCGGATGAATGCAAGGTGGTATGGGCAGCTATGAAGCCGAATTCAAAAGTATCGTTCGTTTTGAAAATCGTTGCGGGTCTTTTTATCATCAGCATAACAATGGCGGTCTATATCAGCCAGTTAAACCAGATGGTTACCCATAACATGCTGAATACCATCAGCGAGCTGTCCCAACACGATAAACGGAGCATCGAAGCATTCATTGAGACAAGCTGGGATGAACTGGAAGGGATGGCGAAACGGTTTGCGTCCTATCGTTGCCAGTCCATCCTTGAAGCGGAAACCCGTATGAATCTGGAGTGCTCTACCAGTGATTTTTCTCATATTTATCTGTTGGCGGAGGACGGGAAAGTCTATACAGACAAATATGTGGTCTATGATCCCGCACAGGACACCATGAACCGGCGGGTTGATCTTCTTCCATATTTTTCCAATGGAGAAGAGCGGGTTGTGGCTCGCTGGGATGACAAGGCGGAAGAGGCCGGGATGTCAAGGGAATATGTTCTGTACGGGATTGGTCTGGACAACTTTGAGGTCGACGGAATCAAGATGCGCGCTCTGATCGGCCTGAGCGATATCAATACCATCCAGCGCCATATCATTCTGGACAGCTTTCTGAAAGACGGTGTCCGTCGCGGCTATTGTACGGTGGTCAGCACATCGGGGGACTATGTTATTGGCATCCAAAAGACCCTTTATCTGAATGAAGCGGATAATTTTTATAATATACTGTCTGCGGGCACACATGCAGACCTGAGCAATGAACAGGTTGCCCAAAAGATGCAGAATTCCGAAACGTTCAGTTTCCATTATACGGATGTCAACGGGGTCAGGAAGCTGCTTTATTTCACCCCTTTTGAAGATAACATCGACTGGTATTTCATGATGGTTGTGGAAAACAGGGCCTTTACGGAAAGAAGCCAGGCGTTTGCCATTCTCAGCGTTGTCATGCTGGCGGTTGTCATGCTGGTGGCAACGCTTTTGCTGCTGGCGCTGACCGCATCCCATTACAGGGCGGTTCAGGCAGTTGCACGAGCAAAATCCCAGAGCGAGTTCCTTTCCAACATGAGCCATGAGATCCGTACGCCGCTCAACGGATTGATCGGTCTGAACCATCTGATGATGAGCCGCATCGGCGACCCGATCCAGGAGGAGCAGGTCAAGGACTGGCTGCGCAAATCCCACAGCACCGCGAACTATCTGCTTTCGCTGGTCAACGATGTGTTGGACATGTCCAAGCTGCAGGCCGGCAAGGTTGACCTTATCAACGAACCGCTCCTGGTGGAAATGCTGGTCGATGCGATCTGGTCGATGCAGCGGGACAATATCGAGAGCCGCGGCGTTCAGTTTATCGTCGAGCAGGAGGTTCTGGAGCCTTGTGTCATGGGGGACAGCACCCGGATCAAACAGGTCCTGATGAATATTGTGGGGAATGCCGCTAAATTTACTCCAAAGGGCGGCTCCATTACGCTTTCGGTCAGCCAGGAAAAAACGGATGAAACGCATGTGACCACAATCTATCGCTGTCAGGACACGGGCCTTGGGATGAGCAGGGAGTTTATCGACAAGATTTTTGATGCGTTCAGCCAGGAGCGCAACAAGACTTCCGACAGCGTGAAGGGGACCGGGCTTGGCATGGCTATCAGCAAGCTGCTGGTGGATGCAATGGGCGGGGATATCCGCGTGGAAAGCGAACTGAATGTAGGGACCGTTTTCACCGTTTCGCTTCCATCCGAGATTGCAGAGTATACAGACCCGCACGTCGATGAGGCGGCGGCCGACGAGCACGCCGTATATCCCGGCAAACCGGTAAAAATCCTGATGGCGGAGGATAACGAGCTGAACGCTGAAATCCTGATGGAGATTCTGTCGGACGAAGGATTCGAAGTGGTTCATGCCGAAAATGGGCAGGAAGCTGTACAGCGGTTTGCAGATTCCGAGACAGGGGAATTTGACATTATTCTGATGGATATGCAGATGCCGGTTCTGGACGGTTGTTCAGCCGCCATGGAGATCCGCAGTTTGAACAGGCCGGATGCCAAGACGGTTGTTATATTTGCCTGTACCGCGAACACCTTTAAGGAGGACCGGGATCGGGCTGTTGAAAGCGGGATGAACGACTTCCTTGCCAAACCCATTGATGTCAGCGTTCTGTTGAAAAAGCTGAGTGCAGGGAGCGCGGGCATTCCCTCACATGTTGGTTCCAAAATCTGATGGGAGGCGTCTGGAATGAGAGAGTTGCGGAGGGTCATCGTCCTTTTTGCGGCAGCAGTCTGCCTGCTGTCCGGGTGCGGGGCCGGCGTGCGGCCTGAAGGGGCATCTGGACAGGGAAAGCAGGATGTGACCATCATTCTGAAGGCACCCGCTCAGGAGATGAACTGCGTCAGCAACCCGGAGATTACCAATACACAGGCGTTTCTGGAACGGGTCGGTCAGGCGTTTGCCGCGCAGTATGAGGATGCCAATGTGACGATCGACGTGAAGATGTTCGCTCTTGCTGATGAGGTTTCAGCGATCACCGAAACCTTCGACACCGAGGACGCGCCGGATATTCTGTATGAAGGTTATTTCAATATGGCGGGTTATATCCATACCGGGCGGGTGGTTCCGCTGGATGACATGATTACCGATGCCATCCGGGCCGACATTTACGATTCGGCCTGGACCATCAGCATGACCAACGGGAACACCTATATGATGCCGTTTCTGACGATGCAGAACATCCTGATCTACAATAAGGCATATTTTCGTTCCTGCGGATTGGATTCCTATTGCGGAGAGGGGACGGAAATCCAGAACTGGACGATGGACGAGTGGACCGAGATTCTGGATACGCTCGCCGCGAACCTGCCCGAGGACGTCCACCCGCTTGCGATGTACGGAAAAAACAACCAGGGGGATACCCATATCATGTCCTATCTCCGCGCATTTGGCAGCGAAATTTTTGATGCCGACGGGAATTTTGATCTGGAATCCCCCGAAGCGGTTCAGGCTTTGACATGGCTTCAGAGCGGGGTGGAACGCGGCTGGTATCCTCCGCATCCGGAAAATCTGGAGATGAAGGATTGCAGCGAGCTGTTTTCGACCAAAAAGCTGGTATTGTATAACTTTAATGGTGCAAACAAAAGCCTCTACGATGATCTGAGCAATTATGGTTTTGTCAACTATCCGGGCGATGTGGCCACCTCTTTCCCCAATGGGTTTGAGATATTCGACAATGGTGACGACGCCAAAATCCGGATCGCCAAGGCGTTTCTTCGCTATCTTTATGAAACACCCGAGTGGTTGGAGCTTTCTGCGGGGAACATTCCCATGAGCAAGACCGTGTCGAAAAAATATGCGGGCCAGATCACCATGCTGAGCGATTTTGCCGCCAATTCGAGCCATGTGGTGGATTTCATGAACAACAGCCCGAACTGGCAGGGGTCCAGCGATTCGGTCCGCAGCGTGTTCTATCCCCATATTGCCGACCTGCTGGCCGGCCGGGTAACACCGGAGGAATGTGCAGCCGGGCTGAATGCGGACTGTAATGCAGCTCTTGCGTCGGGGCGGGAACGGAGTGTGCTCCATCAGTAGAACCAAACCGTTTGAGACAGAGAAGAGGGGGCAGAGTATGGAAAACTTTATTACGATGCTCAATACGCAGATGATCCTGCTGATCTACCTGCTGGTGGGGGTTTATGCGCGCAAACGGCGGATCATTACCCCGCAGTCGCGGCAGAGCCTTGTCGACCTGATTATCCGGATTGCGCTGCCATGCCTGATCTTCCAGTCGTTCGGCCAGGACATCACCTTGCAGGAGGCGAAAAACGCATCCCAGATCCTCCTGCTCTCGTTTGGCGTCTGCTTCGGGTCAATGCTGCTTGGAAAGCTGCTCTACCGCAGGTATCCTTACGAGAAAAGCAGTATTCTCCGGTATGGGACCCTGATTACCAACGCGAGCTTCGCAGGCATGACGATCATCTCCGGGGCTTATGGACAGAAGGCCCTGTTTTATGCGTCGGTGTTTATCATCCCGAACCGGATTTTCATGTGGTCGGCAGGTATCTCGCTCTTCACCCAAGCCGATCTCAAAACCCGGATCAAAAACGTGGTGCTGAGCCCGGGAATTATCGCGATTGCGCTGGGGGTGCTGCGGACGATTACCCAGTTTCACCTGCCGCCGCTCTTTGACACGGTGATTCAGAATATCGGAAACTGCACCTCCCCGATCTCGATGATCGTGATTGGTGCAATCCTTGCGGACATCGACGTTAAAACGGTGATCGAGCCGAGTGTCTGCTACCTGGCGGCAGTGCGGCTGCTGCTGATCCCGTTGACAGTCATGTGTATCATGAAAGCGCTCCGGCTCGACCCGATGCTTGTGACGGTTGCGACCGTCATGTCGGGGATGCCGGTCGGAACCACCACCGCGCTGCTCGCGGAACAGTACGGCGCGGACTCCTATTTCGGGTCAAAGTGTATCTTCCTGACCACCGCACTTTCGATGGTTACCGTCCCAATCCTGACGTTGTTTCTCTGATTCCGCTCCGCGGGGGATTCTGCGGAAGCTGGACAGTGAAACAGGTACCGCCCTGCGCGGCGCTGCTTTCGACCGAAATCCTGCCGCAATGGGACTGCACAATCGTCTGCGCGATCGCCAGCCCCAACCCGTAGCCGCCCCGTTCCCGCGCCCGGGAAGGGTCAGCGCGGTAGAACCGTTCGAACAGGTGGGGCAGCGTATCCGCCGGGATCTGGCTGCCGGTGTTGTGTACCGAAAGCAGAAGCTGCTCCCCTGTGCGCCGCAGGGTGACGGTAACCGTCCCGCGCTTTCCGGCATATTTGCAGGCATTGTCAATCAGGATGGCGGTAAGCTGGCGGATCTGTCCCTCGTGTCCGGTGAGCCAGAGGTCTGGTTCGATCTCGCTTTGCAGGTCCACCCCCTGCTCGAACGCCAGTGCTTCAAACGGAAGCAGTGCGCTCCAGACCGCATCGCTCAGGCTGAACCGGGAAAAGGCCAGCCTGTTTTTGGCGCCATCCGCCCGGGCCAGGAACAGCAGATCGTCCACCAGTTGTTTCATCCGCCGGGCTTCGGCCTGTGTATTTTCGACCCATTTGATCTCCGCCGGGCCGATCTGGTCCTGTGCCGAAAGCAGGATTCCCATATTCGCCAGAATCACGGTGAGCGGGGTTTTCAGTTCATGGGAAGCGTCGGCGACAAACTGCTGCTGCTGTTGCCATGCGCGCTCGGCCGGACGCAGTGCCCATCGTGCCAGATAAACGCTGATTGCGAAAAAGGCCCCGAGCGCGCAGATACCCACTACCAGCGAGGTCAGCAGCAGATTGAGCATCGACTGCCGTTCACTGCCAGTGTCTGCGAATGCGATCTGCGTTCCGTCCGGGGTTTCTGCGATGAGATAGCGCAGCCCATAGGAGGGCAGACGCCCCGATCGCGCACCGTCGGCCTGCGCTGCATCAACCAGTTCGGCAACCGCATCCGGATCGACGGTGACATTTTTTCCCCGGACCGATGCGGCCGAGCCATCTCCAGCCAGCTCGACGACAAAAACCGGCATCATCGGCATTGGTTTGCCCTTCGAACGCCGCTCCTTTCTACCGATCTCAAGATGCGGGAACTTCTCGTCAAACGGGTAACTGACAGCCTGCCGCATGGCATTCAGGCTGTCCTCACGCAGGCGGTGATGGGTGGAAAGGCAGACTGCGCAGAATACCACCAACAGGACAGCCCCTACCAGCATCATATTGATCAAGATGAATTTTTTGCGCAGTTTATGGATCATAGCTGTGCGATCTCCAGTCGATACCCTACCTTGCGTACTGTGCCGATACCGACACGGGAGCCGAGGTAGGCTAATTTTTTGCGCAGAAACGAGATGTAGGCTTCCACGTTGTTGTCCTCAGCATCCGAATCGGTGCCCCAGACCCTGGTCAGCAGGTCCTCCTTCGGGACGATCCGCTTCGGGTTGGAGAGCAGGATCCGCAGGACCTCGAACTCTTTAAAGCCGAGGGTTACCGCTTTTTCCCGGCGGGAGAGGGAACGGGTCGAAAGGCCCAGGCAGAGGTCGTCAAACCGCAGCTCCTCCAACTGCACCTCGCCCTGCCGCCGGGAGAGTGCACGCACCCGGGCGAGCAGCTCTTCGGGGGAGAATGGTTTGGTCATGTAGTCGTCCGCACCGCAGTCGAGGCCGGTCACCTTGTCGGCAATCTCCTCCCGGGCGGTGAGCAGGAGCACCGGGATCGGGTTGTTTTGTGCACGCAGCGCCCGGACCACCTCGAACCCGTTTTTGCGGGGGAGCATTACGTCGAGCACCACGACATCGTATTGACCGCTCATGGCATAGTCAAACCCATCCTGCCCATCATAAACCGCGTCTACCCCGTATTTCTGTCCCTTCATGATCTGGCAGAGCGCATCCGCCAGCCTGCGTTCGTCCTCCACGATCAAAACCCGCATGTTACCCCTCCTGCCACCTTTCAAATTTTTTTAGATGCGAAAAGCGCCTGAAAATAAGAACAGTATAGCATAGAAACAGGGACGGGACAACCATCCTTTCCCCATGAAAAGGATAGGACGGGAACCTGAAAATAGTCTGAAACAGTTTTTTTAGACTATTTTCAGAAACAGACGTTAGGATAATGGCAACCACAAAAACGGAGGTGAGCGTATGGCGCAGACAGTTTTTCAGCGCTATGAGAAAAAATATCTGCTTGACCGGGAACAGTATACCGCCCTGCGGGACCAGCTTTCCGGCCGGATGCGGGAGGACCGCTATGGCAGATACACGATCTGCAACATCTACTATGATACACCCGACTATCAACTGATACGTGCTTCCCTTGAGAAGCCGGTCTATAAAGAGAAGCTGCGGCTGCGCAGCTATAGGGTGCCGGATTCCCAAAGCCCGGTCTTTCTTGAACTCAAGAAAAAGTTCGATGGGGTGGTCTATAAACGCCGGGCGGTTCTGACACAGGGAGAGGCGCAGAGGTTCCTTTGGAATGGGGAACGTCCGGACGGCCAGGAACAGATTCTGAATGAGATCGGCTGGGCGATGCAGTTCTATCGTCCCGAGCCGAAGGTATTCATCGGATACGATCGGACCGCCCTCTTCTCAGAGGAAGAGCCAGACCTGCGGGTCACATTCGATACCAGGCTGCGGTGGCGGAATACTGCGCTTGACCTTTCCAAAGGGGATTGGGGGGCGCCAATCCGACGGGATGGGAAAATTCTGATGGAACTCAAGCTGCCGGGGGCAATGCCGCTTTGGATGGCACATCTGCTGGGGGACCTGAGAATCTATCCGACCTCTTTTTCCAAATATGGCGCCTGCTATCAGCAGTACCTCTATAGGCAGCAGAGGTTGAGAGGGGGCGCTGTCTGTGCCTGATTTGCTCTTCCAGCCTGTTTTGCAGGCGGGGGTTACCCTTCCGGGAGTGCTGCTCTGCACATCCGCTTCCCTCCTGTTTGGGTATGCAATCGCCAGGCTGCATCTTCGGCAGGGAACCTGCTCCCGGAGCTTTGCGGTGACGCTCGCGTTCCTGCCAGCGATTGTGCAGATTGTCATTATGCTGGTCAACGGCAACATCGGCGCAGGGGTCGCGGTAGCAGGCTCGTTCAGCCTTGTGCGGTTCCGGTCGGTGCCGGGCACTGCCCGCGAGATCGGCAGCCTGTTTTTCGCAATGGCGATTGGGCTCGCCTGTGGGATGGGGTATCCCGGTTACGCGGCGCTGTTTCTGATCCTGGTGGGGTCGATGATGCTTTTGCTCAACGCGGTTCGGTTTGGGGTGCCCTCCCATATCCGGCGGGAACTCAAAATCACGATTCCCGAGGGGTTGGATTACGAGGGCATATTTGACGACCTGTTTCAGGAATATACAGTCTATACCGAACTGGAACGGGTGCGCACCACCAATATGGGCAGTCTTTATGAGCTGTGCTATCTGGTGGAACTTCCCGGAAGCGGGATCAGCAAAGCATTTCTTGATGAACTGCGCTGCCGCAATGGAAATCTGAATATCAGCTGTGGACGGGTTTCTTCCGTTCAGGATGAATTGTAGTCAGGGGGACAGTGGAATGAATCAACAGAAGAAAATGGTTATTACAGCGATGCTGGCGGCGCTTGGAATGCTTGCGGGATGCAGCCAGAGTGCATCATCTGCCGCCGCTTCGGCGGGAACATCCGATGGAGTGGTGCAGATTACCCTGAATGGGGGAACGGCTTCAGTCGCCGGGACAGGCGCGTCGGTAAATGGCGCGGATGTCACGATTACCAAAGCGGGAACCTACCGGATCGCCGGTGCACTCGATGATGGGCAGATTCTGGTTGACGCAGGCAAACAGGATGCGGTGACGCTGGTGCTGGACGGGGTAACGATCTCCTGTTCGGACAGCGCAGGCATCTACGCGAAACAGGCGGGAAACACGACCCTTCTGCTGGCGGATGGCAGCTCCAACGTTATCTCGGATGGCGCGGAATATCAATTCCCGGATGGCGGGGACGAACCTGATGCGGCAGTATTTGCCAAAGATGATCTGACAATTACCGGGACGGGAACACTGACTGTTACAGGAAACTATCACAATGGGATCGGCAGCAAGGACAACCTGTTGGTTGAGAGCGGAACCTTAACCGTCACCGCGGCGAACGATGGCCTGCGAGGGCGGGACTCGGTGACCATCTCAGATGGAACATTCGCGATTGACGCAGAGGGGGACGGGATCAAATCGAACAACGATGAGGACACACAGAAAGGATGGATTCTTCTGTCGGGAGGGAGCTACCAGATCTCCGCAGGCAATGACGGAATACAGGCAGAAACCGTACTGACCGTTACGGGGGGATCCTATGAGATTGTTACCGGGGGCGGCAGTGAGAATGCACCGGAACGTGTGGAGCAGGGATTTGGCGGCGGGTTCGGAGGGAAGCAGCCCAAACGTGAAGCGGGCGCGACACCACCCGATGGCCAGACGCCAGGAGAAGCTCGGCCAGGCAGTGTGCCGCCTAACCGACAGGATGCTGAAGCCGTACAGACAGCTTCTGTCCAGTTTGCAGCGGATACAGAAGCGGCACAGCCGACCAGTTCCACGACTGATTCTGAGAGCCAGAAGGGAATGAAGGCGGGAACCCTGCTCACAGTGAGCGGCGGGACATTTTCAATCGACAGTGTGGACGATGCACTCCACTCCAACGGCAATCTGACCATATCAGGAGGGGACTTTTGTATCTCAACCGGTGACGATGGAGCCCATGCGGACGGTGCATTGGCAATCGAAGCGGGAGACATCCGGATCGAGCGTTCCTATGAGGGATTGGAGGGAACAACGGTCGAAATCAGTGGAGGAGAGATCGTCTTAACCGCATCGGACGACGGAGTTAACGCGGCGGGAGGCAGTGACGAAAACCTTGGTCCGGACCGCTTGACCAGCCAGAACAACTACTTTATCCGGGTGACCGGCGGGATGTTGACTGTAGACGCGGATGGAGATGGGCTAGACTCCAACGGTGGCCTCTATCTGGAAGGAGGGACGGTCCTCGTGAATGGTCCAACCAGCGGCGGGGACAGTGCGCTTGACTACGATGGAAGCTGCGAGATCAGTGGGGGACTCTTGATGGCTGCGGGCAGCGCAGGGATGATGCAGGTGCCATCCGACGGGATACAGCCGCGGTTGGCAGTCTGGTTTGACGGGGTACAGCCCGCCGGAACCCAGATTGAGCTGGCTGACGATGTAAACCAGACCGTCCTGGATGTAACGCTTGAAAAGCCGTTCGAGGTGGTGATCCTGAGTGCTCCCGGTTTGGAGGTGGGGCAAACCTGCGCGCTTCTGGTCAATGGGGAAAAAGCCACTGATCTGACGCTGACAGAGACAGTGACCTCGATTTCGAGTGATGGTTCTGCTGCTCCTACCCAGATGAGGTTTGGCAGAATGGGTATGGGAGAGGACCGTGTAGAAGGCCGAGGGAAAGCCATGCAGTAGTAGCTGGATTTCAATCTGCGTACTCCGTGAGAAGCACGACAAAACCAGATTTACAGATTTAAAAGCTGTATTCATAAGCGTTTAAGCAAGGTATGGAAATGAGAAATTTTGACGATAGTCTCAGCAGATGAGACGGATATCTCATAATCTTTACTGAGACGTCTGGAATGATTGAGCCAGGAGAGGGTGCGTTCAACTATCCAGCGCCAAGGGAGTCTTTC
>NZ_KE159678.1:43032-97920 GCF_000403395.2 Anaerotruncus sp. G3(2012)
GACACCGACTTTGAGTGGCTGATGATCGACGCCAGCCATATCAAAGTACATCCTGACGCTGCTGGCGCGCGGGGTGGAAATCAGGCGATGGGCCGTACAAAAGGGGGCTCAACACCAAGATACATTTGGCCGTGGATGCGCATGGTATGCCGGTGCGATTCTTTGTCACTTCTGGTACCACAGCGGATTGCACAACTGCAGCGCGGTTGATCGAGGGATTTCAGGCAGAATATCTTCTGGCAGATCGAGGCTATGATACGGACGCAATCATCCTCAAGGCGGTTGACGAGGGAATGATACCGGTCATTCCGCCAAGGAAAAGCCGAAAACATCCTCGGAAGTATGATAAATATTTCTACAAACTTCGCCATCTCGTCGAGAACGCTTTCCTGCTTCTCAAAAGATGGCGCGGTATTGCGACTCGCTACGCTAAAAATGCCGCTTCTTTCGCTGCTGCTGTCCAAATACGTTGTATTGCTATTTGGCTCCTTCTTTATTGACGACACCGTCTAATATAATGGCAACTTTTTGCGCTGAAAAGTCTGGGGCCCTTTTTGATTTTGCCTGTTTTGAAAACAGGCGCTGGGAGTATTGTGTTTTCCTGGAAAAACAAAAAGCGCCGGTCTGTCAATTCCTTTAGAACTGACGGATCGACGCTCAATACAGGCGCTCAAAATCGTAGCGCCCTATTTGAAACTGTTTTGCCGCAGGTTTAAGTCCTGCCTGAGTGAATAGGAGGTGGGGAAAAATCTAAATTTTGAGGCCCTTGGATTTTCACTATCCAAGGGCCTCTGAGGTCTTGAAATCTCTCAGTTTTTTCACCAAAAATCTTTTTTGACCTCTTTTTCTGGAGCGCGTGCCCACTTTCGAACCCGCGTCTCCGGAAGCGGGAGGCCAGTGTCTCCAAAGCATTGATATGACAGGTTTTTCAAGATTTACTCTCGGCACACTGCAATGCTATTTCGCCGCTGGAGGCGATATTTTTTTGTGTTTTTGCAAATTTCAGTTTTCAGGTTTTGCACAAATACTATTTATCTGCATCAGGTTTATCGATTCCTTCGGAGGCTACTCCCTCGATCATATCGGTTACCACCTGATTGAGTTGGGCTGCATTCTGGGATGTAATGACAGGAACACCAGTCTGCGTTTCCACAGCCTTGCGTGCATCCCCAGCCACTTTGCCGCCCGCACGCGCTATCTCAACATTTTCTGCAAATGTTTCAGGCTCTTTTTGTTTCGAGATCTCTGTGGTGGTCGCTTCGGCCAGCATATTCAAAACCAACTCCAGCGTGGTCATATTATCACGAAGATTCTCTTTTTTCAAGCCTTTGAGACGCTTATACTGCCTGGTGGTCATACCAGACCATGCGCGGGAGATCTCATCGGTCAGGATGGCGTATTCGATACCCCGTTGAACACCACGAGCATCCCATTCATCGGTCAACTCTTTTCGCACCTGGATCGCCTGGAGCCGTTGGTTGACCCATTCACGGCTGTATCCTTTTCTCAGATAGGTTTCCAAGGCACGCTCAATGGTCAACTCAGGATCAATGGTTTCCTCAATACGCTCCTTGCCAACTTGGGCCAGCCACATTTTGAACGGTTCCGCTTTGGGAGAGGGGACGGACTGGATGATACGCAGAAGCTGCTCGGTATCCGCTACATCAGTCAAGCGTTTTTTGCCATCCGCAGCTGTCATCTTCAAACCGTGACAATTTGTCACGGTTTCACTGCCTTCCTCACGCATCCGTTGTTTTAGCTTGCGCCAATAGGCGGCAGGGTCTTTACTGTCTGTCAGAACCGCTATCACATCTACGATTGAGAAGAACCATTCTTCCTTCGCCTCGTCCCATGCGGTACGGATACGCTTATCCTCGAAAAGCTGGATCTTATCATTTTGTCCCATCGACCCCGGCCTCCTCTCCGCCTTGCTGCTCCAGAGTGATCCCATACTGCATCAGCAGTTCCAGTGCCTTGGCAGCACCCTCATCCGTGAACGAAGCGGACTTGCTGCGGTTTCTGGCATTGACCAGTCCCTCGTCTGTCAGCTCATTCAGAATGCCGAAATCGTACCCTTTCCAGGTGCGGCGGATTTGAGGACGAAAGCCAAGGCGGTCAGGCTTTTCGTGAAGCTCCGGGACAAGGTTTTCCTCCCAGGAGGTGAGATACATCAGCATCAGGGTCAGATCCTTGACCGTATCCTTGTCCATCCGTCTGTCCTCCAGTGGCAAGCCTTTGCTGTAATTATAGCATAGCGGAGGCGCTGTGTCTACTCAAAGAGTTCAGCAAGAGCAGATAAAAGTTCCAGAACAGGGTCAGGCACATCGTCCGCCGATCCCATATCCTGAATCTCTCCGTTGGAGTATTCCACATGGGCGCTCCACAGCGGAGATTCCGCATCCTCCGAATCAACATCGGCAGGGCCGCAATAATCCTCTCTCCACCAGAAAATCTCCAGCGTGTGTACCGTCCACTTCAACAGTTTGTTCAGGATTTTGGGCGGCGGCGATACTGTCTGAGATGTGCCATCCTGCTGGATGCGGACAACAGCCGACGATGTCCGGCTGACTTGGTAACTCTCTCTGATGTACACCGGGTCGCCATAGGGATCGCAGATATCGCCATCGATGTTCAGCTTCAGCGTTTGGATGGACAGCTCCTGCTTTTTCTGGTTTCGCACCTGGCGGGGAAATCGCTGCGCATAGACCATACAGGCCAGGGACTTCACGTCGGGCCTGTGGTCGTGGGTTCGATTTTTCAGCCACGTCATCTCGCTCTCGCTCAGGCGGCGCAGCGGTAGATTTTCCAAACGGCGGAGCGTCATCTCCTCCGCCTGCCGCGCTGGTGAGAGGCGGGAACAGGCTTTGCAGATATGCGCCGCATGACCTCTGCCGCTGAAGCTTTCGTTGGACTTCCGCATCCCGCAGACCTTGCAGAAATGCCCCGGAAGTTTTTTCTTTGCCATCCTCATCACCTCCGCTGCCGTTACTATAACATGGATCGGCTGTGTTGTCGAGGGCCATGCTTTCGTGGGTACGCTCACGGATATTCCCGACCAGTTCCAGCTTCGACCAGCCGAACTGCCCAGCCGCTTTGATGTACCATGCCTGTTCCTGGGGAGTCAGCTCCGCCTCCATAATGACCACGTTCTGTGTCCAGCCGATGGTCATGGCCTCAGCCAGCACCTCCGGTATGCTCTCATAGGTATGGTAGAACTCCCGCATCCGGCGCAGGTTCCGGGGGGAGAAGCCGGAGGCGTCAGGGTAAGCAGCGCACAGATACTCCGCAGCGGCGACAGCGGCGCCTTTCTCCGGCCTGCCGCTGACCAGCCGGCCAATCCCGCAATACAGTTCCATCTGTGGCAGGTTTGCCGCCATCAGGGTGTCCCGCACCGCGAACATGGCGCTGTAGTCAACAGGTTTTCTGACGTTCATCCAGCTTCTCCTTTCCGGCGCGAGTGCGCCTGTTTTTATTCTCTGGGATTTGAAATCGCCAACGAGCAAGCCCTCGGTCATCCGAGGGCTTGCTCCTTAGCGGTATCGGGCGGTGATGCCGCTGTTATTCCCGTTGCAGCTCCACCATCTGTTTCCATTGGATGATAAAGCGGTCATCCACCACGCAGTTCCGATGGTAGTGGCCCAGGAACCAGTAACTGAATTGACACCACCGCTTGACCATCTGGAGGAAGTCCGTCAGACGATCTGGGGTGTAGTTTCGATCCAGCTTCTGCTGGATACTGGTGGGAGCGCAGTGGGTCAGGACGCAGTCCACCCTCCAGTTGACCCGTTCCAGATTCCTGACGGCCTCCTCATATTCCTCCACTGAGGGCAGCTCCTCGGGCCACCAGGAGACTCCCTTCACCCGGAACATCTGCCGTGTCCGGCGCTTGAACCAGTATTCCCGCTCAAAATCGGGGGACGCCGGATCAAGGATGCCGTCCTGGATGTCGTGGGAGGCAGCGCCGCCCATGGTGAAGAAGGATGTGCCATCAATCTCGAAGACCTGCCCACGCATCAGGTGAAGCACATGGGGCCGGACATAGTGGACTTTCCCACCCTGCCACTGGTGGACGGGAAGTTCACTGAGCCTGTCGAAGTTTTCATGGTTCCCGTCCACAAAGAGGGTGGTAAACGGCTTTTCCTCCAGCCAGTCGAGCCAGTATGTCTCTCTGGGCGAATCGTCCCACACACCCCCGAAATCGCCTGTGATGATCGCATAGTCATTGCGGCTCATCTGTCTTTGCTGGGGGAAGTTTTTGGTGGTGAACCGCTGGAAGCCGCCGTGAGTGTCGCCGGTAATATAGATCATGTTCACTGTTCCTCTCCGATGGTCTGCTCGATCTCGATCCCACCGTGGAGATAGATCCTGATCCGGTTTGCGGACAACACCTTCACCGTATCCACCAGCTGGCGGATGGTACTCTCCTCCCATTGGATAGCGGCATCGCCAGTTTTCAGAATCTCCATCGCATTGGCGATCCGCTGGCTGGCGGCGGAGTCGCTGTTCTGCTGTTCCAGCAGTCTGGCTCTCTGTTCTTTCAGAGCAGTCATGTCAGCGGAGATACGCTTGAACTCCTCAGCGTGCTTCATGAAGCCTCCGTCTTTGGAGTCAGCGAACAACCCCTGAAATTCCTTGTCCAGCTCATCCAGTCTCTGGTCGATATCCGATATACTCATGGCGCCGGGGAAGGGGATCAGCTCCATCCGCATGGCATCCTCAATCTGCCCCATCAGTGCCTCCTGCTGGCTCATGGCAGTGTTGATGGCGGCGAGGATGGCGGCTTGCAGGGGACCCTCCCGGAGTGTGGGGGAGTCGTGGCAGTATTCCGAGCCGTAGTCCACCCGGCTGGCACAGCGCCACACGGCGAACTTCTGTCCTCGCTTGACCCACACGCACCTGCGGTAGAGAGTTCCACACTCACCGCACACCAGCCGCTCGGTAAGGGCGTATTTGGCGCTGTAGCAGGAGCGGCCTGTGGGGGCCAGCTTCTGGCTGGGAGCCCGGCCCGCATTCCTCCGGGCGAACTCCGCCTTTGCCTGGTTGAACCTGTCACGGGTGATGATGCCCTCATGGTTGTCCTGCACCAGGTACATAGGGAGCTGTCCCATATTGCGGAGCTGCTTCTTGCTGATGCAGTCCTGGGTGTAGGTCTTCTGCATCAGGACATCGCCGCAATATTTTTCATTTTTCAGGATGTTGCGGATGGCAGCCTCAGACCAGACCGTCCCACCCTTGGCGGTGAGGACGCCCTGACTCTCCAGCTCCTTTTTGATCATGCGGATGCTGCGGCCGGCGAGGAAGCTGTCGTAGATATGCTTCACCACCGTCGCCTGTTCGGGGACGATGCGGGGTTTTCCGTCCTCATCCAGCTCATAGCCGTACAGATGCTGGAATTGGACGTTCGTCTTGCCCTCCCGCATAGCCTGCCGTTTGCCCCAGACGATGTTGGCGGACATGGACTCGCTCTCCGCCTGGGCGAAGGCGCCCATCATGGTGATGAGCATCTCGCTGTCTGTTTCCAACGTGTTGATGTTCTCCTTCTCGAAAATCACGGCGATGCCGAGGGTACGCAGGGCCCGGATGTAGTTGAGGCAGTCCACTGTGTTGCGGGCGAAGCGGGAGATGGATTTGACCAGCACCAGATCGATTTTCTTCTGTCTGCACTTGCGGATCATCCGTTGGAACTCAGGCCGCTTCTGGGCCGAAGTGCCGGTGATGCCCTCGTCAGCGAAGATCCCGGCCATGGTCCACTGGGGGTTGGTCATGATCTTGTCGGTGTAGTAGGTCTGCTGGGCCTCGTAGCTGGTGAGCTGCTCCTCATCGTCTGTGGACACCCGGCAGTAGGCCGCGACACGCAGCTGGCGCTGGACAGCCTTGGAACGGGCCAGTTCCGGCTTGGGTGGGATAACGATGACTCTTGGGGTGGTTCCTGTCATATGTAATCACTCCATCCTGAATGTGATTGTTTTCTCCGGACGCCCAGGCAGCCGGATCGTCTTCTTCCACGTCCTTTTCGTGGGGCGGCTGATTGTACCCATGTAGTGTGTATGGGCGGAATTTTTCGTGAGATGCTCACATTCCGATCTGGCGAACTCAGCCATCAGGGAGGTAAGTGCATCAAAGTTGGGGTCTTTCGTGCTGATATTTTCCTTTTCGAAGATCACTGTGACACCCAGTTCCCTCACGATGCTCAGGCAGTCCGCCATGTTCCGAGCGAAGCGGGAGACAGACTTGACCAGGATCTTGTCCACCCGCCCCCTGCGGCAGTCTGAGAGGAGCCGCTGGAAGTCCGGGCGCTTCTGCGCCGAGGTACCGGAGATCCCCGCGTCGGCGTAGATATCGGTCATCGTCCAGTTGTCCTTGCCGCTGATGAGCGTGGTGTAGTAGTTCAGCTGGGCGGCGAAGGAGTTCATCTAGTCGCTGGAGTCGGAGCTTACCCGGCAGTAGGCGGCAACGCGGAGTTTTTGCGTCTCCGGCCTCTGTGCGGCCTCGATAACGATGACTTTCTTCTGTTCCAGCGCAAGGCTTCCTGTGGTCTGTTGTCTTCTGCTCATGGTCTGCACCTCCTCCTGTCAGCAACACACAATACCACACTACTCTTTCAAAAGCTATGGAAATAGAGTGGTGAAACTCAACAAAAAATGATGGTTGCGCCTGTCGCCTGAGCAATTCGGGCGGCAATTTTTTTCAGCTCGGCTTCCGTGAAGCCCTGCCCGGCCAGCAGGCAGAGCAGGTTTCGAATGCCGCAGTAATCAATGTTGGCGTTTTTCGCTGGCATGACTGTTTCCTCCCGCTATGTATTTTTCAGTCCCACGCTGATGTTCAGCGCGGCATCCACCTCACGCATCTTGTCCTCGCCCACGCTGCCCATATACTCGCCCAGGCGGGACTTGTCCAGAGTCCGGACCTGCTCCAGCAGGACAGTGGAGTCCCGAAACAGGCCGCAGGCCGCACCCTTGAGCCGCACATGAGTGGGCTGGCGCTTACCCTTGACATACCCTGTGATAGCGGCGGCGATAACGGTGGGGCTGTGGTGGTTGCCCACGTTGTTCTGGAGAATCAGGACGGGCCGGATGCCCCCCTGCTCTGAGCCGGTAACCGGCGAGAGGTCGGCGTAATAGATATCGCCCCGCTGAATAAGACGGGTTCTCTTGAAATCCATAGTTGTTTTCTCCTCTGTCTTGAAAGAACGGGGCCGCTCCTGCGCAGGTTGTGCAAAGATGCTGCTATCCTTTTGCGGAGGGCGGCCCCGCTTTCTGTTGTTGTTTGTTTGCCGGCTCTATTCGACACTACTTCCCGAGCCTTGGGCGGCAGTCTGGAACTGTGCTGGCGCACATCACGGGCATCTCACCCCTCCGAGGTTCTCTCCGAGCCGCCCCCATTGTTTGAGACTGTGGCTGGGCGGGAGTATCATTGTGTTCTGACGGGGTCTTTGCGAAACAGCTTGCCAGGGCTGTTTTGGGATGGATGGGGACCGCTGGGCACCTTATTTGGCCGTCTTTTATAGCAGAAAAGGAAATTCACTGCAATTCGCTTTCCGCTACAGGTGGTCTTGGCGCATCCTCCGTATCGCTTTCCCGTTTCTTAGGCGGGACCGTCAGGGAACGTATTCCAGTTGCCGGATATGACCGCAGGGCTGCGGTGTTTTTCAAAGAGCACGAGAGGCTGTTTTGCCCTCTCATCCCTTTACCACAACCTCAAAGGCCTGAAACCGACATCATTTTTTCAAAAAATCCAAAACAAATTTTTCAAAGGCTTCTTTTCGCCTCTGAACAGTTCGATCACTAAGTCGGTATTTCTGACACAAAACGCTTGTGCAGGAACGCTTTGCCCCGGCTATATAGAGGTCCAGCAGCTCCTCTGCCCAGGGGTTCCAAGCCCGCAGCGCACATTTCAGTTCTTCTATGAGAACCTGATCCGCTACAGCGCCCTCGAGATTGAATCCAGAGGGAACGCATTCGTGCAGCGTCTCTACATCAGTATCCGGGACTCCGGCATCCAGAGACTGATGTGTATAGCGCATACCAAGCTTACGATTCTTCTGTCTGATCGTATTTTTGCTGTTCCACTCCCGATGCTCCGAGGCGGGCACTTCGATATACATACAATCCACTTCATCCCCGTCCTCAATACAGTCCTTCATGAAGCGGCGGCGCTGCTCTAACGGCAGCCGCCTGTTTTTTTCAGAATGGCGTCCCACTCCTCTTGTGTTGCGGCGGCAAGCTGCCGGGTACCGTTGACCTGCTTATAGACCAAATATGTAAATTTCATTTGGGTGATCTCCAATCTCAAAATTTGGGGGAAAGGTGCGGTTTTGAGATTGGAGGTCACGGGTATTTCGCTGTATATGGCTGCCAGTAGCGCAGAGACATAACGATCCTTTCCGCCTTTCAGCTGGCGAAAAGGACAACAAAAAAGGAGCCTTACACATAGCTAAAAAGCTACCTGTAAGGCTCCGAACGCGATGGCTCCCGTAGTTACATCCCTGATATCCCGGCCTG
Source organism: Anaerotruncus sp. G3(2012) (assembly GCF_000403395.2). Classification (GTDB taxonomy): domain Bacteria; phylum Bacillota; class Clostridia; order Oscillospirales; family Ruminococcaceae; genus Anaerotruncus. The sequence continues at coordinate 51,534 of NZ_KE159678.1, forward strand.
CCGCGGCCCGAGTATCGGGCGGGGCCGGTCAGGAGAGGCAGTGTAGTGCGATGTGATACGCTGCCTGCTCGGTGATGACGGGCGGTTGGTGCGCTTGACTAAGTATTGGGGTTGAGGGAGAGACGGGATCACGCTCCCGCCTGCTGCTGCTCAATATTTACTTCTCTCTGAAATATCATTCCGATCTGTGCCCCGCATTTTGGACATTTGGTGAACCACTCCGCCTTGGCGGACTGCCGTGGCCCGAAGAGCCGCAGGTGTGCGGGATCTGTCTGGCTTGCCGCGTCCAGAATACGGCCCCGGTGACAAACCGGGCAGTAGATCGTGCGGGATTCCTTCTCCTTCATTTCCACCTCCTGCTGTTCCCTTTTTAGTGAACATTTAGTGAACATAACGATAAAACTTTACAGCAGTCGGTGGTTGGTGAGCCGGATGCGCATGGCCTGTCTGGACACCTGAAACACATTGGCCATATCGTCGATGAGCTGGCCGTCCTGACGGCCTCCCCGGAGCTGGTAGAAGCACCGCTTGATTTGGGCGATGGGCATAAGGATGGCGGAGCCAAGCATATTGGCCTGTACTTCCAGGGTAGTCTCGGACTGTTCTGCAATCATAGCCGCACTCCGGCCTGTGCCGGTGTACAGCTTTTTGTGGAGTATCCAATGGGCCAGCTCGTGGGCGCAGGTAAAGCGCAGACGGCCTGTGCTGGCGTCCTCCTCACAGAGCGAGGCATCAATGAGAATGGTGCCGGCCCGGACAGGGAAGAGGGTGTACTCCCGGTTTTCCATGTCATACACCGCCTCCAGACCTTCGTCAAAAATGGTCTTGCCCAGGATGCGGCCATTCTTCCGGAGATACTGGTACTCCAGGGATACGCCGTGGGCCTCGATCATCTCCTCAATGGGGACGGCGGCAGGGGAACCGTAGTACAGCGCGGAATCATAGCCGCACAGCACCTTTCGCGCAATATTTTCAAGCACCTGTTCCTGATAATAGATATTTGTCATGGTCCATCCCTCCTGTTCTTGGACGTCCGTTTGGTGATACGGTCAATAAACTCCTGCCACTCCTCGTCAGTGGCATCCACCTCCTTGGCGGTGCGCAGAGCGGCGCGGACGATGTCCCGCTCCATGATATACTCCGGCAGGTCTGCCGGGACCTTCATTTTTTGGGACGCGGCTGCCAGATCCAGAAACAGCTCCCGCTCCTCTTTGCTCAGATGCAGTTCCTCTGCCAGCCTGTCCAGATGTTCCTTGGCCGGCGCAGGTTTACGGTCTGTTTCGATGATGCTCATATATACGGGAGACAGGCCCAGCCGTGCGGCCAGCCCCCGGAGGGAAATTCCCAGCGCCATCCGCTTCTGGCGGACAAAGGCGCCGAATGTCTGATTCATTTTGCATACCCCCTTTATCGTTTACCCGGTAGTAAACGGCTTGACCATAGTATATCGTGTCTTTGTTCGATTGGCAAGAGGGCAAAAATGAGGTGTCCCCAGTTGGGAACACCTCACGAGGTTTCGACTTTTTTTGATACTGTATTGGGCAGCACCCTGGAAGTTTAGTGTGCATTTTCCATATAATCCAAATAATCAGCACCCACATAAACGACACTATCATTTTTTATAACAAAACCGATATTCTCTCCCCACTCACCTTCGCCTTCAACCGCATAGGCTATTTCATCATCTTTGCTTTCCATCCCCACATACAACACCATGAACCAGCAATAATTTAATATATCAAGCGGATTATCAAGGGCAGGTAATTCGAATTCTTCATTTAAGCCGCCCCCCTCTTGAGCACAGCTTATGAGCTTTTGACAAATCTCATTTATCACAGGCACCGAAAGGTTGTTGAATGCTTCAACGCACTTTTCCGCATATTCCATGAAGTCAGGATGATCGCTGTTTGCGTAAACAATAAGTTCATCCTCATTTTCATCATTGCGGAAAAAACTGCTGTTGAAACGCCCTTCTCCACCTTCCTGCTGTAACCAACGAATCATAACATTGTTCCTCCTTAAATTTTTTCATTTTGCGAATTTGTAAAATAGTAATTTATTATATAGATCATACCCCAGACATCGCTCAATTCAACTTGTGTTGAAAACGGCCCTATTGCAGCCATCTTGCCATCTCTCTCATTTTCGCTGCAATCTCCTCCGGCTCCATAATACGGATTTTCCCGCCAAAAGTAAAGACCCAGGCGAAAAAGGGCGGGCTGGGGGCAACATCCACGGTGGCCTGGAAGTGCGTTCCGTCTATGATCTCTGTCTGCACCTCCTCTCCGAAGCGGTCTACAACGCTGCGCATGGTGCTGTTCTCGCACAGCAGTGTTATCCTCTGGATGTCGGCTCCGAACATCCCGAACACCTGGTGGACATACGCCGCGGGATCGAAGTCCTGCGCTGGTATGGCCTCCTGCACCAGCAGCTTCACAGCGGTCATGCGGTCTACACGGAACTGGGCCAGCTTGCCGTGTTTCTCCGACCAGCCCACGGCGTAGTAATAGTCCCGGCTCCAGATCAGGGCATAGGGGCTGAACTCGTACCGATAGCCGTCGTGCTTGAGGACTTTTTCTTTCTCTGCGGTGTACTCTATGTACTGGAAGGCGATCCGCCGCTTCTCCTGGATGGCGGTGTGGATCATGTCCACCGCATAGTAGATTGCCTCGTTGTCCTGCTTCGCTGTGCCCTCCATGTAGACAGGGCGGTTGAGCTGTTTGGCCTGCTCCTGGCTGGTGAGGGAGGCCAGCTTGCGGATCAGGCTGGCGCTTTTCTTCCTGGTGATGAAGTGCGAGGACTCCACCGCATCCACCAACAGCTTCAGCTCCGGCAGCTCGAACAGTCGGGAGCCGACGAAGTAGCGGTTCTGGGTGCTCTTGACACAGACAACGTCCACGCCTTGGTCAATCAGGATCTGGATGTCGCTGTACACACTCTTGCGGCCGGCCTGGATACCGTGGGATTCCCAGAATTGGAGGATGTCTGAAACGGAGGCGGCGTGTTCCTCATCTGTTAAGGTGCAGAGATACTGCTGGAGCAGTAATATTCGAATTTGCGCTTCGTTCTTCATGAGTCACCTCCGGCTGTTTGAGATAGCTTTACTCTTTTGGATTCCCGTTGTTTTCGCCCACTTAAAGGTTTTGCCGTTTTTCCTACCAATGAATGGCTTTTGCACATTTAGCGAGCACCGCCCTCCAGCATTTGGAGGACCCACTGGTAAAAACTCATGCCGTCAGGCCGGAGTTGGGCTGAACAAGAGCGCCACACCTGTCCTTGGAGCGGCCCTGTTACAATCAGGATTGGCTGTGTGGCCCGCATGTTCCAGTTTGGCCGGTCATCGTTGTATGTTGCAAAGGGCAATGCGCCGCATAGTACGCTGTAATCCTCACAAATCCACACTGGGCTAATAGGGTCTTCCCTGGGAAAGTCTTTGAATAAAGAGTGCCAGACCGGATTTTTCCCCGTATAGGCGTTAGGGCCAAAGCAATTCGTTAAGCTACGGCGAGTTTCGTCGGTGTTCTCTGTAAAATAGAACGGCTTTCCCAGGTTAGGCAGACAGTCCAACTGCTCCAAGGAGAAAAATACACCGCCTTTTCCACAGCTGTTTGCAGCCGGGAAATTCTCACAGCCATTGGCGATTTCCGTAATGAATGTAACATATTCCTCTGGCAGAGCGATCCCGTGTCTTCTCTCAAAGTCCCGCACAGCCTCCAGTGAGATAGGAGGATTCCAACTAATGTCCCTCCGCCGTTTGCCAGCCATCAGCCCTCGAATCCTGGCAAGAGGATCGCCAGCTTTTTGTCGTTCCTTTTCCTCCCGGAATAGCTGATCGGTGTAGGACGTCAGCTTTTTAGACAGGTACAGCTCTACCCAGTCCAGGAAGGTACAGCCCGGCAGACGAAGCACGCCACTCTCGTCCCGCTCCCAGACTTCGCCCCGGCGGGGGCCGGAGACAATCAGGAACCAGGTTTGACCACCCTCGACATTCTCCTCCACCAAAACAAGGACGCCATTCTCCTGCACTCGCTTCCACTTTTCACTATCCTCTGGATCATCCATGCAGAACTCTGGATCTGTGTCCCACTCCCAGTTCTCTATAAGCGGAAAATCCTCATGGAGCCGGTTTAGCTGGTGGCCGTCTTTGAATGGATACAGTTGGCAAGATTCCTCTCGAAATGGGGGTAGACTGCTGCCGTTTCCGATTTTGGTGATGAAAGACTTATATTCCTCTGGCAACTGGAAACCGTATTTTGACTCTATGGCCTCCACCTCTGCCAAGGGAATGGGCTGATTCAGCTTCCAGGAGCGTTTCAATTTAATCTGCGCCCCAATTTTCAACAAGCGAGTATCTATGCTCATAGGTGATTCACCTCTACGCATTTCTTTTTTATCATTGTATTTGAGTTTTCGTATTTTTTCAATTTGGCATAATGACGATTAAAAAAGCAGACGGATTCAGTGAAAAAATGAAAATAAAAGAAGAATTCCATCCTGAAATGTGGTATAATTTAATCACCACAAAAAACCACGCCAAACAAATCAGGAGGAATTCCTCATGGCTGATTATACAACAAATACAGGCGTTATGAAAAGAGAAATTTTCAAGTTCACACAGAAAATTTCGGAGGGTATGGCACGGCCATTCCAGAAATTTGCTGCCGATGTGTGCTACGGTGCCATGGCCTCAAAGAGCTGCTTGATTTCTGAGATGGCTCAGGCATTGCAGGAAGATACACAGAAACTGCCATTTTAAAATTTGCATTGACGCCGCCGCTCTGCTCAAGCCAAAAGTCTTCTTTTTCTATTACCGGCTGGCGGAAGGCTTGTACACCCTTTTGTCCAAGGCACACTCTGGCATCCGAGGATACTTCAAACCTTTGAAGCCTAACCAGCGGCAGCTGAAGATCCGCGGCTTTGCCGCATTAAATCGTAGCTGCACTTTTGATGCAGTTTCCATTTTTGCCCTTTTTGATTTTTACGAAAACTCAAATAATATTTTGGCCTGAAAAATGGACAAACTGGGTCAATTCATACACAAAGTTTCACAACTCTGTGCCACAAAAAAACGCTTGATACCTGAGTCTTTCGGTATCAAGCGTTTTTTCGTTATTTCGTATTCTTCTTCACAAAATCCCAAGCACTGCGGCACATATCTTCTACGGTGTGGGTTGCTTCCCATCCCAGCAGTTCTTTAGCCTTGGTGGCATCTGCCCAGAAAGCGGGAAGATCTCCTTCACGCCGAGGCCCAACTACATAAGGCAATTTAATGTCATTTGCAGTTTCAAAGGCACGGACAAGCTCACGAACAGAGATACCGTTGCCGGTGCCCAGGTTGATGGCCTCAACACCAGTATGGTTCTCCGCATACTCCAGCGCCTTCAGGTGACCCACAGCCAGATCAACCACGTGGAGGTAGTCACGCTGGCAGGTACCGTCGGGAGTGGGATAATCACCGCCGAAGATGGTTAGTTCGGGAAGAACACCGGCTGCCACACGGGCAATGTAGGGCATCAGATTGTTGGGGATGCCGTTGGGGTCGTCGCCCAGCAGGCCGGAGTCGTGGGAGCCAATGGGATTGAAGTAGCGCAGCAGCACCACAGAGAAATCAGGGTGGGCCGTCACATAGTCGGTCAGGATATGCTCGTTCATTACCTTGCTCCAGCCATAAGGACTGCTGGACTGGATGGCAGGCATCTCCTCTTTATAGGGATAGGGATTTTCGGGGCCATAGACCGTGGCAGAAGAGGAGAATACAAACTTTTTACAACCATACTCCTCCATCAACTCCAGCAGAGTCATGGTGCTGTCCAGATTGGTACGGTAGTACTCCAGAGGCTTTTTGACGCTCTCGCCAACAGCCTTGCGGCCTGCGAAGTGAATCACGGCATCAAACTCGTTCTCCTGGAATATGGTACGCATCTGTTCCTTGTCGGCGCAATCCATCACACGGAATTTGATCTTTTCCCCCACGATGCTCTCTACACGGCATACGACATCCGTTCTGGCATTGGACAGATCATCTACGATCACAACGCTGTGGCCAGCCTGTATCAGTTCGACTACGGTATGACTGCCGATATATCCGGCACCGCCGGTTACAAGTACCTTCATGACTTAGCCCTCCTCATTCACATAGTTCACGAATTTATCAAAGGCCCTCGCGCCCTTCTCATTGCGCTGATAGACACCCGCGTGCTCCAGCACCTTTGCAAAGACCTTGCCGGTCTCCACTTTCAGAATGGCGGCGGTATTCTCCTTAGTAAAGGTGTGCTGCTTTTTCAACTCTTCCACCCAGTCGGCGTGCTTGGCCAGTTCACCAGTCAGCTCTTCTCCGGCAAGGATAGCCTTCTCCACACCGGCCAGTTCCTGCTTCAGGCGGGCAGGCAGCACAGCCAGGCCCATAACCTCAATGAGACCGATGTTTTCCTTCTTGATATGGTGAAGTTCAGCGTGGGGGTGGTACACGCCCAGAGGATGCTCTTCGGTGGTGATGTTGTTGCGCAGAACCAGATCCAGTTCGTAGTCCGTTCCCCGGCGGCGGGCGATGGGGGTAATGGTGTTGTGGGGCACGCCTTCGGTCTCTGCAAAGATGAAAGCATCCTCGTCGGTATAACCACGCCAGCTCAGCAGAATCTTATCAGCCAGCTCTACCAGACGCGCCTTTTTGCCGCAGCGCAGACGGATGACACTCATGGGCCACTTAACGATGCCGGCCTTCACATCCTCGAAACCAGCAAAGACAATCTCACGCTCGACCGCCGCGCGCTCCATGGGGAAGCAGTAGTGGCCACCTTGGAAGTGCTCGTGGCTGAGGATACTGCCGCCTACGATGGGGAGATCTGCGTTGCTGCCCACAAAGTAGTGGGGGAACAGAGAAACAAAGTCCAACAGTTTGGAGAAAGCGGCCTTGTTGATGACCATGGGAACATGCTCATGATTGAACACAATGCAGTGCTCGTTGTAGTAGACATAGGGGCTGTACTGCAGATGCCAGCCCTCACCGGCGATGGTAACTGGAATAGTGCGCAGGTTTTGGCGGGCGGGGTGGTTCATACGTCCCGCATAGCCCTCGTTCTCCGCGCAGAGCATACACTTGGGATAGCCGGACTGGGGAGCGAGCTTTGCGGCTGCAATAGCCTTAGGGTCTTTTTCCGGCTTGCTGAGGTTGATGGTCACATCCAGATTGCCGTATTCGGTGGCCGTCTTCCAACGCACATCCTTCTGGATGCGGTAGCGGCGGATGTAATCGGTATCCTGTGAGAAGTTATAGTACCAGTCGGTGGCAGTCTCAGGGCTGGTGGCGTACATCTCGGAAAAGGTCTGATGCACCTCACGGGGCATGGGAGTCAGAATCCCCATTAGTTTGGTGTCAAAGAGGTCACGGCTGGTGATGTCATCATCGCAGACACCCCGTTCCACCGCATCCTCCAACAGCCCCTGAAGAATATCCTCCAGGCTCATGGCTTCCGGTTTGGCAGGGTCGTAGCTGTCCAGTTTCATAGCCTCCAGTAGCCCGTTGGTTACATAGATCGTGTCACAAGGCTGAACCAGCTTCTTGTTCAGGCCATATTGGACCAAAGAAGCGATATACACATTCACATCCATTTTCCGTTCCTCCTTCAGGACAATCTCACGCCACCCTCATTACGAATGTGCAACACGTGGCAGCTGCCTTCACCCAGTACCCGCTCAATTCCACTTTTAAACTCTTCCAGCATATCAACAGGAACAAATGCCTGCACCGTTCCGGCGAAGCCGCCTCCGTGGACACGGTAAGCCCCACGCCCATTCAGCAGGGTATCACACATGGCCAGAGCAACCGCCACCTCCTGATGCTGCGTGGCACCGGCAGGACTGATATTCTGCAAATACATCCAGGAACTGTACCCGGATTTAGTAACCAGACCAAGGAAACCATCGAAGTCGTTTTCAAGCAGCGCTTTTTTCTGCTCCATGACACGCTTGTTTTCCTGGTAGAAATGGATGGCCCGCAGGATGGCACGGTCAGAAACCTTCCCTCGCAGATTTGGCAGAGCCTCCATAAATTCTTTTTCGCGGACTTCTCGCAGAACATCCTTTCCAAAGAAATTGCAAATCTCTTTCAGCTCACGGGGAATGGCCGCGTACTCATCAGTGAGATCGGCGTGGTCAGCACCGCTGTCAATGATGCACAGGGCATGGCCAGCCTTTTCAAAATCAAACTCGATGCGCTCAACCTGGGGATGATCCGGATCAGCGAAGTCGATATAGACCATGCCGCCCACGGAGGAAGCCGCTTGATCCATCAGGCCGCTTGGCTTGCCGAAGTACACATTTTCGGCATACTGGCCGATCTGAGCGATTTCCACCGGGCTGAGCTTCCGATCAAAGAACAACTCGTTGCAGATGGTGCCCATCAGCACCTCAAAAGCGGCAGAAGAGCTCAGTCCGCTGCCCGGAAGAACGGTTGAGTGGGTCTCGGCATCGAATCCCTTGATCCGGGCTCCCAGCTGCTCAAAGGCAGCTGCGACGCCACGAACCAGGGCCGCGGAGGTGTTTTTTTCCTCTTCGCGGATATTCAAATCATCCAGTTCGACCACAACCTCAGGAAATCCCTCAGAGCGAACGCGGATGTTGTTGCTGCCATTCAGCATTACATCTGCCACCGTTTCCAGATTTACTGCGGCGGCCAGCACACAGCCACGCTGGTGATCGGTATGATTACCGCTAATCTCTGTACGGCCGGGAGCGGAGATCAGAAAATGTTTTTTTGTCATATGAGGTCCCTCATTTTTTGGATAACTTACTCAGTTCTTAGGCTCCAGCAACTTAGCGTTGGCCTTCTCCACATTCAGCTTGGTCAGCAGGAAAGTAACCAAGCCGCAGAAGATAGCGGGCAACCACAGATACATCACATTCAGCATAGTCAGAACAGAGTCAGGCTGAGTGGCCACGCCGCCCTCGATGAATCCGGCAGCTGCCAGCAACCAACCGGAGATGGCGGTGCCCAGTCCGCCGCCAATCTTGACGCCAAGAGAGGTGCAGGAGTACATGGTTCCGTCGATACGCTTACCAGTGGTTAGATAGGTGTAGTCGGAAGCAGAAGCGATCACAGCGTTCAGGTCGCCCTGCAGGGGGCACATACCAAGAGAAGCGATGGCGGTGAAAGCTAACATCATGGGAACGCTGCCCATGTAAGCAGCCACGATCACCAGGATTCTTGCGATGGTGGCCAGAGCATAGCCGGAATAGTTGATCTTATACATACCGCCCAGTTTTGCAACGATGGTGGGCACCAACAACAGACCGATAATCATGGGGATGTTGAGCGCGCTTGCGAAATAACCCATCAGCTCCTTGTTGCCTAACACATAAGTCATGTAGTAGGTGCCGATGCCGGTGAAAGCGGTGTAGAGCTGAGTCAGCAGATAGACACCCAGAATCAGCAGGTAGAACTTATTCTTGACCAACAGACCGACAGCTTCGCGCAGGGTGTACTTTTCTTCCGGAGCGTCAACTGCTTTCTTGGCTTCAATCTCGTCTTCGGGCAATTCCTTCATGGACAGGACGGAGACGGTGTTGGAGATAATGCCGATGATGACATAGATCAGTGCAACAATTCTCCATGCGGCGGCATCGTTGCCGAAGTGCTCAACAAGGCCAAAAGTAACAGCCTGGATGATGGTGCTGGTGGTGAATGCAAAGACGAAGCGCAGAGAACCAATCTGAACACGCTCGTTTTCATTCTTAGTGATCAGAGCGGTCAAAGCGGAATAAGCGATGTTATTTGCGGTGTAGAAGCCTGCGTTCAGCATCACGTAGAAGATGAAGAAGAAAGCGTACTGAGCGGTCTGGCCCCAGGAAGTGGGAATAGAGAAAATCGCGAACAGGCAGACACCACAACCCAGATAGGGCCACAGCATCCAGGGACGGGCTTTACCCATCTTGGTCTTGGTCTTGTCGATGAGGGAGCCAAAGATGACGTCAGAAACGCCGTCGAAGATCTTGGATACTGCCATCAGGGTGCCAACAATGCCGGTGTTCAAGCCGATGGTATCGGACAGGTAGATCATAACGAAGAAGGTCAGGAACGCATAGACCACGTTGCCGGCGATATCGCCAGAGCCGTAACCCACCTTGTTGTACCATTTCAAATATCTCTTTTCAGCCATAATAGCATCTCCTATTCTCTTTATTCAGTTATTTCAGTTCGGGGATGACGCGGATGGCGAAGTCGATGGTTTCGTCGATCAGCTTGTATTTCTTCTGTAAAACGGGGCCACAGCTCGCAGAGCCAATACCGTTCTGCCGGTAGTCCAGACACAATACGGTGCTGCCGCATTTGTTCAGTTCGTAGTTGTGGGCCTTCTCGGTCAGTTCTTCCTGCGTGTAATGGGATGCATTGAAGCTGAAGGGTTCGGGGCCAACTGCGATCAAACGCAGTTTGTCGCTTTCCAGAAGCACATAGTCACAACTACCGTGAGCGCCATTCTCCTGGGGACGGATGTAGTCCTCCTGAAGCCCGTCCACGGTATCGCGGTACAAGCCGTGGCTGGCAGCATTTCGCTTGTCAATGTAGTTTTCCATGGGACCCAGACCGAAATAAGCAACCTGCTCCATGTTTTCAGGAACGAACAGGCGCAGACCGAAGCGAGGCAGCTCGGGGAATTCTATGTTGCGCTTGGTGAGAATGTTGGCACAGACGCCGCCTGCAACCGTCACGGTCCAGTCGATTTCTACGGTCATGAACCGCTGCACAGCGATGGCACCAATAGACAGGTCACTGTGGATACGAACCTCGCTGTCCATGGCCACGAAGTGGGTGTTATACGCCCGGGTGATGGCCTTATCGTAGTGGGCAGCAAACCAGTCAGCCTTCAGCTTGCGGTCGTTATCGGTGGGAGCGCGCCACACGTTCAGATCCATGGGACGGTCCAGAAGCTCCATGCCCTGATAAGTCATCCGGGCAAACATACCGGTAAACTTATCGTAACGATATGTGAAGTTTGCAGCTGTGAGAGTCAGATACCGGTAGTCCTCTGTAACAGAAATACTGTCCTCCAGGATGGCCTTTCTCTGCCAGTATGCCAGAGCAATCTGATTGCGGTCATCCTGATTCTCCAGAGTAATCTCATCGAAGCCCAAATCAAAGCCCTCGGAGATCAGTTCGGAGTTGTTTTTGGCGAAGTAGCTGATCTTCAGGAAACAGCGGCCCTTGGCGGGAACCTGGACGTTCAGGGTCACGGTACCGCTCATGTGGGGAGCGATGGCGGGGATTTTATCCAGCTGGCCTTCCTGAACAAGCGCACCATCACAAGTGACTTGATAAGAGGCGGTGATGTAGTCCTGCAGGGAGACAAAGTCCATGTAGTTGTGCAGGGTCAGCTGGCCGGTTGCCTGATCATAATCAACAACACGAACAGGGCGGTGTATGTTTTTGTATTCCATCAAACCGGTGTGAGGACGACGGTCGGGATAAACCAGACCATCCATGCAGAAATTGCCATCGTGGGGGTACTCGCCGTGGTCGCCGCCATACCAGTACATACCTTTGCCGTTAGGAGCCTTGCCCTTGTAAATGGCGTGATCGCACCACTCCCAGATAAAGCCGCCACACATGCACTCATTGGCCTGAATGAACTGCCAGTAGTCCTCCAGATCACCGGGGCCGTTGCCCATGGCATGAGAGTATTCACACATCAGATAGGGCTTGTCGGACTCAGGATCGTCCACATACTCCTGCAGGGTCTCCAGCGCAGGGTACATATTGCTGTAGAGGTCAATGTTGGAGAAATCGTACTTGCGCTTGCGGCTGCGATACTGAGCGCTTTCATAGTGGGTCAGACGGGCGGGGTCAAAGTTCTTGGTCCAGGCCAGCGCAGCCTCGAAGCAACAGCCGTAGGCGCTCTCGTTACCCATGGACCAGCAGATGACGCAGGGGCGGTTCTTGTCCCGCTGGACACAGCGCTGGGTGCGCTCCATAGTAGCCTCCAGGAACTTGGGGTTGTCGGCGAAGGGCTCGTTCCAGTGCTCGGTGTGGTTCTCCCAGACGTCGTTCTCTCCGCAGTACAGTTCGGCGGCACCGTGGCTCTCGTGGTCGGCCTCGTCAATGACCAGGAAACCGTACTGGTCGCACAGCTGATAGAACATGGGGGCGTTGGGGTAATGGCTGGTGCGAATGGCGTTGAAGTTGTGCTCCTTGATCATCCGCAGGTCGCGCTTCATGTGCTCCACGCTGATGACGGGGCCGGTCACGGGGTCGGAATCGTGGCGGTTTACACCGCGGAACTTGATGGGAGTTCCATTCAGGAATACCTGCATCCCATCTACTTTGATCTCCCGGATGCCCACTCGGTCGGTGATGATCTCGTTCTCGCACTCGACGAGCATGGTGTAGAGATAGGGCTTCTCGGGATTCCACAGGGTGGGCTGGGGAATGTTCAGGATAGCTTGATGGGTATAGTTGCCGATATGCTCCTTCGTGGTCACTTCGGCGGCGTCGATCAGACGATCCTCAGCGTCCAGCAGCCTAATGACAGTGGGAACACTCTCACCGGCGAAGGCGAAGCGAACGCGGACAGTAGCTTTATCCTCTTCCTGCTGGGTGGTCACGAAGTAGTCCCGCACATGGTTCTCAGGACGCTTGATGATGTATACATCCCGGAAGATGCCGCTGGTGCGGAACTTGTCCTGATCCTCCAAGTAGCTGCCATCGCACCACTTCAGCACCAGAACGGCCAGAGTATTTTCGCCCTCACGGATCTTATCAGTCACATCAAACTCGCTGGTGGAGTGGGAGATCTGGTTGTAACCCACATACTCGCCGTTGAGCCAGACATACAGGCAGGAATCCACACCCTCAAAGTTCAGGTAAGCCTTGGGTGCCTTTTCGTCCTTAGCATAGGTAAAGGAAGTCAGGTAAGCGCCGCAGGGATTATCCTGGGGAACGAAGGGAGGATCTGCCGGGAAGGGGTAATGAATATTGGTGTACTGGTGCTGATCGTAGCCATGATTCTGCCAGACGCTGGGAACGGGGATGGTGTCGTAGGCGGAGGGATCGAAACCTTCCTCATAGAACAGCTCAGTCAGGTCATGGATACTGGGGTAGTAGCGGAACTTCCAGTCGCCGTTTAGCAGCTGGAAGCGATCGGAGCGTTCCCGATGCTCCGCAGTGTCGTCCAGACGGTTGGACGCGGGGATGAAGTAGGCTCGGTTGGGCAGAGCGTTTTCAGACTGGATCAGCAGGTCTTCAAAATAGGCAGGGACGATCATGTGGGGCTTCCTCCTCGCAATGAATTCTGTGTGTATTATCCCGGAAATTTTCTCCTTTTTCTATAAACTGCATTGGACAAAACATGCACAAAATGATACAATTAACCAAACAGCACATCAGCACAAAAATGTTGTGACCGAAAAAAGCCGGGAGGGATCCGCATGTATGTCAACTCAGGTTATCTGTACAACACCCGCGTACCGATCAAGGACAAGTCCAAACCGCTGTTGGTGGGCAGCTGCGGTACCTACCGGCTGAGAACAAAGCAAAAACTCCCGACCTGGCATCCCAGGGGCCGTTTAGACTATCAATTGTTGTATGTGGCCTCCGGAAAGACCCACTTCTTTTTCAACGGGCAGGAGGAAATCGTACCTGCCGGCTACATGGTCCTTTATCAACCGCGCCAGGAACAGCATTATGAGTATTACGGAGAAGAACAACCCGAGGTCTATTGGGTACACTTCACGGGAAAAGATGTAAAGGCAATTTTGAAGCATTTTGATATTCCTACAGATAAAAATGTTTTCTTCTCCGGGGTTCCCTCTGCTTATCAGCACCTGTTCAAAGAAATGATCCGGGAGCTGCAAACCTGCCGTACTGGATATCAGGAATTACTGGAAATGTATCTGCGGCAGATTTTTCTGCTGATCCAGCGCACACGCCAAGAGAGCAACCCTACCATCAGCACTTACCTACAAAAGGAAATGGAGTACGCCCAACAGTATTTCCAAGAACACTATAATGAAGATATTCAGATCAAGGACTATGCGAAATCTCGTAGCATGAGCGTAAGTTGGTTCTTGCGAAACTTTAAGAAGTTTATCGGCCAGCCTCCCGCACAATATCTCCTAACTATCCGTATGAACAATGCCGTCAGTCTCTTAGAAACAACTGACTACAATGTGGCAGAAATATCCGCAATCATTGGTTACGACAACGCGCTGTATTTCAGCCGCCTCTTCAAAAAGCACAAGGGCGTGTCGCCCTCGGAGTACAGAAGGCTTTTCCAGAAAAAGAACAGTCCGGATCGTGGCATCCATACATCTCCATGATCAGATAGGAAAAAGAAAAGACTGCCATAACGACAGCCTTTCCCATTTGATTTCTTATTCAAGAACCATCTTTGCACATCCATAGATTCCCGCGTCATTACCCAGCGTGGCAATTGCTGCTCCGGTTTCTTTCGATACATGGAAGGCGTACTTTCGGTAATATTTCAGTACCGTGTCGGTCACGATATTTCCGGCCTTGCTCATGCCCCCACCGATAATGAATACATCCGGATCTACTGTGCAGGAAATGTAGCTCATGGCACGGCCCAAATAATCGCCGAACCGGTCGATGATTTTCAGTGCCATATGATCTCCTGCCACAGCCAGTTCGCAGATGTGTTTGGATGTAAAATCCTCAATTCCCCGCAGTTTGGAGGGAGTGTCACATTGGGAAAGCATGACCTTGGCCATGCGAACGATCCCTTTTGCAGAGGTGTACTGCTCCAGACAGCCGCATTTCCCGCAGCTGCAGGGCACTATTTCTCCAGGCTCCACCGTCATGTGACCGATCTCACCGGCACCCCCGTTTTTGCCTGCGACGATTTTGCCGTCCAACACCACACCTCCGCCAACCCCGGTGCCCAGGGTGATCATGACCGCACTCCGGCTGCCTCGGCCTCCGCCCTGCCATAGCTCACCCAGCGCCGCTACATTGGCATCGTTTCCCGCAGCAATATTGGGGATGTCTGGAAGCAGCTCGTTCATGCGCCTCTTGATGTTAAAGACACCCCAGCCAAGATTGACGCACTTATTGACTGTGAAGCTGTCGTCCACAGGACCGGGGACACCGATACCGATGCCCACAATCTGAGATGCTGAAATCCCATTCCGCCCCATGCTCTCTGCAATGGCCTGTGCCACGTCAGGCAGAACATGGACGCCGCCGTTTGCGGTACGGGTTGGAATTTCCCACTTTTCCAGAAGTTTGCCGTCGGCATAAAACAGACCGAGCTTTACACTTGTTCCACCGATGTCTGCACCAAACACATAGTTTTGCATGGTATTTCCCCGCTTTCTCATTTCTGTTCATTGCTGAGTTTTTTATTATGGAGGGTTTTATTTATGTTAAATTCCTCTCGTCAACTCTTTGGCTATACCAAGGACGATCTTGCCGTGGAGACCCTGACTTTGGATAACGGCATTCTCTCCTGTGATATAATTACCTTTGGTGCCGCACTTCGTTCTCTCCGCGTACCGGATCGTTCTGGCATCAAGCGTGATGTTGTTCTGGGTTATGATACTCTGGAAGAGTATGAGAGCCACCCGGGCTATCTTGGTGCTGTCGTAGGCCGTGTGTTTCTATGGTGGTTTCAGTCCTTAATCCAAGTCACATGGAACAGCGCCCAAAAAAGTCACTGGCGCATTCGGATTGAAGCCGCTTTCCTCTGGGTCATACCTGTAGTTGTAGACCAAAATTGCCGTGTTGCAGGGTTGTTCCAAACCCTGCGGAAATAGCTTTTTCAATTCCGGGCCTATCGCTGTGCCTTCGGAATAATGGCAGACCAACACTTCTGGGTCTGTTGTAAATTCATGCACGCTTCGCTCCGAAAAATCTATGTCAAAAGGATAGATGTCACAGCCATCGAAAAAATCCAAGCTAAAAGGAGAAATGTCACGCCCTGCTATATCGTCAAAATACTCTTTTAATGCTTGATCTGTCTCAAATACGCCCGCCCATACAGATACAAAACCTTCCTGCTCCATAAAAAACCCTCCTCCAAAAATCATATTTATTGCCTTGATTATACCATCATTTCTGTCCCACTTCAATCCGCTTTCTGAAAAGAGCCGCCCACCTTGACAACCCCGTTGGCAAGGTCTACTATAAATGCAGAAAAGCGCCGGTGGGCGCTGTTGAACGGGAGGCGGCTCTATGAAATATGTCAGGCGGATTGTCTACTGCCTGTTACTGACGGCGGCGGCGAATGCCCTGCCGCTGGTCTGGCTGCTGTACGCCGAATGGTCAGTTTCCGGCGCGGGGTGGCTGTTTCTGCCCCTGGCGGCGGCGTTCCTCTGGGTGAATCTCCGGCCTATTCCGAAGTACGGCCCCACCAAGCGCATCCAGCGGCTGGCGGAGGGCTGTGAGTTGCTGTGGCTGTTCTGCGTGACCACTACGGCCACTGTCCTGCTCCAGCTTCTCTGGCTGAACGTACTGCGTGCCGATATTGCGGAAAATAGTTTCTTGGATGGCTGGGCGGTCTTTGGGGGCGCGATGGGCCTGCTGCTGGCGGTGCTCCTGCTGGCCGTGGTCTTCTGGAACGGCATGATCCGGGTCTACCTCACCTCGGTTCAGCTGGGGATCAAGCACCGGGTTCTGGCGGCTCTGTGCGGGTGGATTCCCCTGGTGAACCTCTGGTATCTGGCAAAGATCATCCGCATTTGCCGGGACGAAGTGGAGTTTGAGACCCAGAAGTGGGAGCTGGACGAAGTTCGGGCGGAGAGCGAGGTCTGCAAGACGAAGTATCCCCTTCTGATGGTCCACGGCGTATTCTTCCGGGACTTCCGCTGCCTCAACTACTGGGGCCGCATCCCCAAGGAGCTGAGGCGCAACGGGGCCACGGTCTACTACGGCCAGCAGCAGTCCGCAGCGGCGGTGGAGGACAGCGGGAAGGAGCTGGCGGAGCGCATCCGGCAGATCGTGGAGGAAACCGGCTGTGGGAAGGTGAACATCATCGCCCACTCCAAGGGCGGGCTGGACAGCCGGGCCGCTATCGCCCACTGCGGGATGGCCCCCTATGTGGCGACCCTGACCACCATTAACACCCCGCACCGGGGCTGCATCTTTGCCGAGTATCTGCTGGGCAAGGTCCCCCAGGCCGCACGGCTGAAAATCGCCGCAGCTTATAATGCGGCCATGAAGAAGATGGGCGACCCCAACCCGGACTTTCTGGCGGCGGTGACCGACCTGACGGAGAGCGCCTGCCTTGCCCGGAACGAGGTGACGCTCGACGCTCCCGGCGTGGTGTATGAGAGCGTCATGTCCTACTGCAAGAAGGCCCAGCATGGCAAGTTCCCGCTGAATATGACATACCCCATCGTGAAGCACTTCGACGGCCTGAACGACGGGCTGGTGTCGGTGGAGTCAGCCAAGTGGGGGGAGCGGTTCACCCTCCTGGAGCCCCAGGGGAAGCGGGGCATCTCCCACGGGGACGTGGTGGATCTGAACCGGGAGAACATCCGGGGCTTCGACGTGCGGGAGTTCTATGTAAAGCTGGCGGCGGATTTGAAACGCCGGGGGTATTGAGCCAAATAATAATAAACACATAGCACAAAAGTGGGAGGAGGTTCTAATGATGAATCGGGACAATTTTTTGGAGGCACTCAATATAATCAAAGAACGTGTATTAGCGGAAAATGGTGAAATTTTTAATTTTGAAACTGGTGAGCCGGTCAGCAGGGAATTGATTGATGAAATCGAACGCAAATACGGAGTGCCATTCCCTGCCGATTTTGTCCGCTTTCTGACGACAATCGCGGGGAAAGTGGACATTTCATGGGGGATTTATACGGACGATTGGTTCAAACGGGGGCAACAGCTGCCGTTCAACTGTCCGGATAATGGGCGCCTTTATTGGGATGCGGAACAATATTTCCGTGACGAGATAGAATGGTACACACAAAATCCAAGAAATCTTCCGTTTTTACATCAGAAATTGTTGCTGAGTCAGGTGGGCAATGGGGATTTGATTTTGTTTGACCTTGCACCTGCTGAAAGTAAAAAACCCATTGTTTATTGCAGCCATGATGCAGACTATGAGGGACTTCCCCAGGTAGCTGCCTGCTTTGAAAATTACGTCGAAAGCCTTTTGAAACTTGGCTTGGTGGGAGATGATTTCTATAATCTTGAGCCATTCCTCAATTATGAAACTGGTAGCATAGATGCAGAACAGCCAAACGCTGTGGCATGGAGAAAATTGTTCGGACTGATGTAATATTTCTGCTTTTTTTGTTGAAGTAGGCCAAAGTACAGCTTGCAACCCATAGTTGCGGAATAGTTGGCAGCATCAACACGGCCTGATGCCGTAAAATCGCCCCATAGGAGGTGATTTCATGGCTGCGGGATTTTGGGGTATGTACGGCTTTCGGTTCTGCCACTCCCTGTCGGCTTTGCTCGGCTTTCTGTCAGAGCAGTGTCTATCCTAACGACCCTTAGAGCGTGTTTGTCATTTTCTCTGTCTTAAACTTTCCCTTAGAGTGGGCCCTTCTGGTTGGTTCACAGTGGACCTACCCTCGGTTCTCCGCCAGGGCGCAATAACCCCCTGGCGGAGAACTTATATTTTTTCGCACTACTTCAGCCGGTATAAATTTGAGCTGAGACTCCCGTTCTCCCGCCAGCGCCGCTCCTTGGAGATCAGCTCCGCCCTGCACAGATCATTCAGTGCCCGCTTGACGGTAGAGCGGGACAGCCGCAGCTCGGCGGAGATCGTGCGTATCCCCGGCCAGCACTTGCCCTCGCTGTCGGTGTGATCCTTCAGGTACATATACACAGCCCTGGCCCGGTGGTTCAGGTCGGACTGATAGATCTTCTCGAAGTATCCCATAGACTACTCCTGCCCCCCATCTGTGCGGACAACCACAGGGGGAGGCGGCTCCCGCCTGGTGCGTCTGGCCTGAGCGTAGGACGCCCCGCCTCTGGCAGTTGGAGTTTTCGGAGGAACCGGGGGAGCGGGAGGGGTATCGCTCTCCGTCTGCTGTGCGTGGTGACAGCGGAAGATCGCCTGCTCCAGCTCCTGCTTGTTGGCATAGGCCACGGTACGTGCGGCCCGCTCCGGCAGCAGATACGGATCACCGAAGGAGATGCCCCAGTCCAGGAAGAGCCTGAGCCGTGTCTGCATGGGGTGCGTCCCCGTCTTCATCACTACAAACTGGCCCTTTGGGATGGACTTCAGCTCATCCGGCGTCATGAGAGGCCGCTCCATCATCTGGAGGGAGCGGCTGGCGCTGTCTTTCCCGCCGCCCTTGCTCACCGAACCGCTCATGACAGTGCGGCTGCCCAGGGCCTTGGACAGCACCTCGGCGGTCTGGGAGTTGGGGGCGAAGCCGCCGAAGATCGTGTCCTGGACGTTGTCTTGAATGATCTCAGAGCCCTCCTTCCCATAATTTTTCTCCAGCTGTGCCAGCGACTGAATGATCGGCACCAGAGTCAGTTTGCGGGAGCGGCCAGCGCTGAACAGAGGCAGGATGTCGAAGGCGGGCATGGTGCCCAGCTCATCGCAGAACAGCACCACCCGGTTGGGCAGCTTGCCGCCGTTCTCGTCCGCCACAGAGAACAGCTCACGGGACAGCGTCTGGATCATCAGGCCGGCCATGAAGTTCTTGCTGGGGTCTTCCTCCGGCAGTACGAGGAAGATGGCGGACTTCTGGGAGGCAAAGGCTTCCGCGTCAATGGCGCTGTCGAAGCACAGCACCTGCTCCAGCTCGGAGTCCAGGAAGGCGTTCAGCCTGGACAGCACCGTGGACATGACCGAGGCCATGGCCTGTTCCGCCGAGTTGAGAGCGGCTCCGGCGAACCACCGGGCCTTGTGCGTGTCGGGGAGTGTGTCCATCATGACCTGAAAGCCGTTCTTGCCCTTGGCGGTCTTGCTGGGCGCCAGCAGATCCTGCACCAGCTTGAACACACTGACGATGTGCCGCCGCTCCTGGGGAGCCTCCTCTGTAGGCGGCAGATACTCCGCCAGCAGGAGAACGACTGCTGTGAGCAGTCCCTCTGCAGAATCGTAAAAGAACTGGTTCTGTCCATAATTACCGGCATCACCCTCCGGGTTTATGATAGTTTTCGCTAAGATTTTAGCGTACTTCTCCGCCTTGGCTCTCGCCGCCAGATTGGACGGCTGCTCCCGGCAGATGTCCATGTAACGGTTGATGAGCGTGAGGAGGTTGTACCCGTCTGACCTGGTAGGATTGCGCAGGTCGATCACCGCCACCTTGTAGCCGTAGTGCTGCAAGGCCACAGCGCCATAGTTCCGGGCCAAATCCCCTTTTGTATCAAGGGCCAGGAAGCTCATCCCGCTGGCGCAGGCGTACTCCATGTTGGGGTAGAGAAAGAACGCCGTCTTGCCCACGCCGGACGCGCCGATCATCAGGCAGTGGATGTCATCCGTGTCCACCAGGGCGGTGACGGCGTTCTTCTTCCCGACACAGCCCAGCACCAGCCCCTGTGCTTTAGGCAGATTCTTGCCGGAGCGCCACTCGCTCACATGGAAGGGGATGTGCCGGTAGGTCTGCTGGATCTCCTTCCTGTTGGCCCAGCGGGCGGTTCCATGCTGGCCGTCGCCAACCGTCTTGGACTTGATGTTGTCCAGATTCCCACTTCCGGAGAAGTGCGTGGCGGCGGCGATGAGCAGAAGCATCCCGCCCGCCAGTAAAATTAACATGATCGTCTGCGGCGTCATAAATTCACCCCATTTCTTGTTGCAGTGCCGCTTGTTCCTGTTTCTGCTGCTGTTTCAAAACGTCCGCCTCATACTTGACGGATATCTTTGCGCAGGACAGCGCCAGCTCCAGCCAGCCTTCCGTCAGCTGTCGTTTTTCCGCCTCACTGCGGATGCCAGGCTTGGAGGCCAGCTTCAAAACAGCATGAGCCTGTTCCGCCAACACAGCGGTGCGGCTGTTCAGGCTGCTCCGATTCTGGTGGGGATGGATACAGCTCCGCAGTTTCTCCAACAGTTCCTCACTGCTATGTGGTTCACCCAGCTGTCGCAGCCCCCGGCCATAGGCGTACAGAGCCAGCGCGGAGGCCAGCTCGATGCAGGTCATGGCTCCCTCCGGGTAGTCCCTGCGGAGATTCATCTCATATCCGCAGAGCGCATTTGTCAGCTCCCGGCCTACCCGTTCTGGAATGACACACTCCTCCATGTAGACTCCGATCCTGCCGCAGACCTCCGAAGCGGCAATAAGCTGGGGATGCTCCTCCGCCTCCTGAACGGGAAGCCCACGCCGGGCCTTGAGATCCTCGTTCCAGTCCTTGTGTTCGGACTGGAGCATCCCCACATCGTCATAGCCGTGTTCATGGAGGATGTCCGCCAGCCGCCCGCTGGCCTCGATGCCCGCCTCGTCGTGATCCAGGCAGAGACAGACGGTGCGAAGGCAGGGGTTCCGCTCCAGCATCCAGAGCATGGCGTGTTCCGCGGTCCCACACAGGGCCACGAAGCTGTGTTCCTGCCAGCCTCGGGGGTAGCGGGAGAGGAAGGACATCAGGTCAATGGGCGCCTCAAAGACATAGAGGCGGTTGCTGGTCCCGGTGTAGTGGAAGCTGCACCGGGGATCGCTGCCCTCCACGTTGATGCGGAAGGTCTTGCCGAGGCTGTTCAGGCTGCGCTTCTGGGCGTGGCGCGGGACGCCGTTCTCGTCCCTACCGACAAAGACGGCATTGTGGTACTCTCTGTCCTTGAATTTTTCACAGCTCTCATACAGCAGTCCCGCCCGGACAAAGGCATTGACCACGTTCCGGTCCAGGAATCGGTGCTTGAGCGGATAGGCGTACATCCGCCGCATCTCCTGACCGGCAGAGGGCAGTGCAAATTCCTTCCTGGGCTTCTCCTCCTGCTTTGGGGCGGAGGCATAGACGTTTCCCTGCTCCCCGCCCAGCAGACGGGTGATGGCCTCGGGGTAGGAGAGGTTATAGAACTGCTGGACGAAGGAGATAGGTCCGCCTCCCTCCTTCACAGCGTGGTCGTACCATCCATTGCCCCGGACGGTGACGCTGTGATCACTGGCCAGACGGTACTCCGGCCCGGAACGGATCAGCTTCTCTCCCTGACGGCGTAGGAACTCTACCAGATCCACCTCGCTGGCCCGGAGCTTCTGCTCCTCGGTAAAATGGATATAGGACACTTGCTTCACCTCCAGATAAAAGCAAGAGCCAGAGCGCCGCAGACACGGCACTCTGGCTCTGGTTGGTTTTGGTATTCTTATGACGGGGACGCCGGATCGTCCTCCTGTTGGGGGAATGAAGGGGAGACAACGCTGGCCGCAGACGCCTGCCGCAATTTCTCCCAGATGGATTCACGGTAGATCCCCGCGCCTTTGATGGCGGTTTCGGACAGGTCGAAGCGGTAGTATTTCGCTGTGTGATCCTCCGTCCAGTAGGGGTAGGTAAAAAGATAGAACCGTTCCGCCTGCTCATGGCTGGCGAGGTAGAGCAGAAGCTGTGGCAGGTCGAGGTTGCCGCAGTGGGCAAAGACCCGGCCCTCCCGCCAGCACATGAACTCTCCGTCGTAGGACGGCTTTCCCTCCTGCCGCATCTGGCGGAGGGCGTAGATGCGTATTCTTTCGATCTCTGTGTGTGCGAACTGCTTCCAGCGGGTTTCCCGCGCCAGCTCCGAATAGACCTCCATCATCTCGCTGTCGCTTTGGATGTCTTGGTCGTATGAATAGGTGTGTTCCGTGACAGTGATCTTTCCATGCTCCAGCAGGAAGAGCGTCACCTCCATGGAGTGCTCATCCGCCAGGATCGAACCGCGATCCCGTCCGGAATAGGAGTTCATGATCTCGTCCAGACGTTTGGCGGAGTCAAGGTCACTTGAAAAGTTCAGCTCCATGTGGCGGCCTCCTGTAAGGATCTTTTTTGACCATTATACATGGGAGAGCCCTTTCGCGCAAGAGGCCGCGCCCCCATGCGAGACTTTTGGAGCCCTTTTGGAGCGGCGGCTATCGAAGCTGCTGGACTGGCTCCTCATGGTCATCGGGCTTGTGGCCCATGGCGATCTTCTTCTCCCTGATCTTTCTCCTCAGCTTGCTGTCCACAAAGGAGATCCCGCCGCTGGGAGGCGGGGCCTGCTCCTGGAAGATGCGGCCCATGTGGTGGAGGAGCCGGGTGGCGCTGGCGAAGAGGGAGGGCGAGTCGTTCATGTGGTCGAGAAAATATCGGGCGTACTCATTGCCCTGTTCCGCCGCCAGTGTGAACCAGCGGACAGCGGATTCCCTGTCCTGGGAAATATCCTTGCCCAGCAGGTACAGCTTGCCGAGGGCATACTGCGCATACTGGTTTCCCTGTTCCGCAGACTCCGTCAGCCAGCGGACAGCGCCCGCTGTATCCTTTGCCACGCCATCGCCGCACAACAGCAGCTTGCCCAGCTGGTACTGCGCGAACTGGTTTCCAAGATCGGCGGACTGTCGGAACCAGCGCCGGGCAGCGGCGGGATCGTCTGCCTCCAGACGCAGCTTGCCCAGGGCGTACATGGCGTACTGATTGCCCCGCTCGGCTGCCTGGGAGAACCAGATCACCGCCTGGGTCATGTCCTGCGCCACCGGCCCGCCGTCACGGTACAGCTTTCCGAGGGCGTACTGAGCGCAGTCCAGTCCGGCCTCCGCCGCATGGGTCAGCCAGTCCACCGCCTGACGAGTCCGCTCCCGCTTGGCAGAGGGATTTGCGAGGGTGTGCTTTGCCATCTGATACTCCGCATAGGTGTTTTTAAGTTCAGCGGACTTCTCCAGCCACTCCAGCGCAGCGCTCTCATCCTGCTCTGTCCCCACGCCATGAAGGAGCATCCAGCCGATGCGGTACTCCACATAGCGGTTGGGGCGCTGCCTCTCCACGGTCTGGAAGGCGGAGAGTGCCTTGGCGTACCACGCATGGGCCTGCTCCGTGTCAGCCTCCACGCCAGTGCCGTCCACAAACATCCTACCCAGGTCATGCATGGCCAGGGCGTTGCCGTCGAGGGCCTCCTCCATGAAGAGGCGGCAGGCTTGCTCGTGATCCTGGGGCGTCTCGTCATCTCCGTACAAAAAAGACCGCGCCTGCTTGTATCGGTCACTCCACACCACGGCGGGCGGCGCTTCGCTGGCCTCCTCCGGCACATCCGAACCTTCCGACTCCACTTCCGGCTCGGGGCCGGCGTTCTCGCCGGCCTGGGGCGGCTCCTGGGTATCCGCCGGTGTGAACACCTCGGTGTGCTCACCAAGCCGCGCCGCTTCCACCACCACATTCTTTATCCGCTTGAACTCCGTTTGCCGGGAGAGAGGGAGCCGGTCTGGAAGGTCATTTCGGTACGTCCGCAGCACTTCTTCCCGCAGCTGATACCACAGGTCATAGGCGGAGGAGACATGGGTGTCCTTTGCCAGCTCGTCCACAATCTCATCCACCACAGCCTTCAGCGGCGCCTTGAGGTAGCCGTACTGCTTTCTGCCGGAGGTGCTTTTCAGGCGCTGGGCCAGTTCACCCATGAGCTGCTCGATGCGGGGATTCTCCAGCGTGCCAGAGAGCATCTGCCGGATCAGCTCCTTCATGACCTCGCCGGACTGCCGCACCAGCTCATCCCGGCGCTGGGTCTGCTGCCGGTAGATCTCCGTCAGCTCCTGGCGGAAAATATTCTTTGCCAGTCCGGACTTGATTCTGGCGATGCCCTCCTTGTCCAGAAAACCGGAGCGCCCGTCCGCGCTGTAGCAGACCATGTGGACATGGGGATGCGCTCCCTCGTCGTGGTAGGAGGCGTACCACCGAAACTGTTCCCACGGAATATTCATAGTGTCCGCAATCTGTGGAGCGTAGGTGGAGAGGAGGGCCTGCCACTGTCTGGCGTTGTCGTAGCCGAGGCGGGCGGCATCCTCCCGGCGCAGGGAGATAATAGGCAGCCACACATTGCCGGGGTGGTTCGCCACCTCCTCCGCGATCCTGGACAGTACCAGCGCATCACCTGTGCCGTTGAACAGACCATGCACACCAATCCGCTCCGCACGAGGGCGCTGGGCAATGTAGCTGACGTAGTTCTCCCGCTTGGCCGCGTCGTCGCAAGCTTCATATCCTTCGCCTCCGCCCAAGGGCGAAGGCTCATCCATTCCGCTGCTCCTCCTTTCCCCACGCAACCCGCTTCGCTGGGCTTGCGTGGGGACCCCAGTAATTACGTTGTCCTCAAGCGCCCTGGTGATGAACTCCGAGGCGGCGGCGCGGGTGGGGGAGGACTGGTAGTCCTCGTACTCGAACATCCCGCGGCACATGGGGAAGTCCCGGAGGAGCCGCTCCACCATGGCCCGCTGTTTTTTCGTGGCAGGCTGGCTGGCCTTGTCCGGCTTGAGGAGATCCGTACCGTCACGGGTAGCGACGTAGCGGACGTAGTTGTTCAGGTGGGCGGCGGCTCTCTCTGTCCCCGGTTTGATGTAGGGGCACTTGAAAATGATCCGGGGCATGGAGCGTCACCGTCTTTCTGTCACACGCCGCCCCGCTGGTACTCCACCGCCTTGTCCAGCGTGACGCTGCCGCTGGTCTTCTTCACGTTCTGGACGCACCGGCCGCGGAGACTGCGGAGCGCGTCGTCGCTGATCTCCATCCCCGCCGCCAGCACGTTCATCACCATGTCCAGCTCCACCGCCAGCTTGAAGAGCAGACGGCAGATCCGGTTCTCCGTATCCTGCACGGTGCCGCGCAGAACGGAGGCCAGCGCAGGCGGCAGATAGGCAGTGGCCTCCTGACCGGAGACGTACCCAGCGTAGAACCGGATGGCTCTCTCAATGAACTCGTTTTGGGTACGGCAGTTGTCCCGCGGACACATCTCCTTGACGAGCTGCTGAGTCTCAGGTGAGATCCGCAGCGCGAACTTGATTTTTTCTCTCGGCATGATGTTCCTCCTGAAATCCGTAAATATCCCCGCCGGGAACCCGCAAAAAGCGGGCAGCGGCGGGCTTTTTGTGAAAGCAGACCCCCGAGCTGACCCCAGGGGGTAAAAAATGACCCCCGCCGAAACGTCCCCGACCCGCTCTGCGGGGCGGTGTTCCCCGCGCGGAGGGGCGCTTGCGACCCCCGCGCTTTATCCTGCACTTTTTTCGACCCCCCGGTTCACGTCGTCACAAGCTCCGCATCATTTGCCTCGCCGCAAGCGGCAAGGCTCACTCGCTTCGCTGTTCCTCCTCTCCCAGCCGAACCCGTTTCGCTGGGTTTCGGCTGGGGCCCCTTGATATTTCCGGGACGCCGATTTTCTCTCTTTCGCCACACGGCCGCGCAGGGCGGCGTGTCAGTTGGGAGGGACAGGGACTCACCCAGACAGGCCGGGCGGCACACAGGGGCTTACTGCGGCGCACAGCGGGGAACAAGAGCGAGGGCCGCTCCGTATAGGGAACGGCCCTTGACGCACTCCGCTACACCGTCAGCTGCATCCCGCCCTGAGCAGGTCCCTGCTCCTGACGCAGCTCCAGCCACAGCGGGTTGTACTCCACCACCGTCTGGCCACGATCAGCATCGAAGGCCAGGTGCGCGGCGACCGCAGGGCAGCGGGAGAAGGCGGCGGACAGCGCCCGGGTCATATCTGGGTCTCTGCTTACCAGGAGCTTATTAAATATGTGGAATGTTTCTATCCTCATATCCTCGTTGAGTGTCAGCAGCATCTCCGTAACAGAGGACTGACGTTCCTGTGCGTACTGCTGCGCCAATCGCAGAACTGCGTCGGGATCGAAGCTGCCGAAGTGGAGCGTGTGAAACTCTCGCGAGACACCATCCTCTATCACAGTGCAGACAGCCAGTGGGCTGGACTCCTCCGCGCTCTCCGGCTGGTGGAAGCACATGAGCAATCCCGCCTCTGCCATCTCCGCGACAGTCTGGGGCGTGCTGCCACTTTCCAGATACACAGCCGCCGCCACCATTTCATCGGGCAGCGCCGCCGAGCCGTAGTGGATGAGCTCATAGGCGCCCTGGAGTGTCCGCTCACTGAAATTCCGGGCAATGAATTGCAGACTGGTAAGTAGTGCGCGGACGTTAAAGCACTCGCCTTCCTGACCCAGCTCCTGACCGAATTCAAACAGGGCTGTGGTGATCTCCGGGTCAGGCTGAGGTACCAGCTTGTTGATCCACTGCTCGAACTCGTTTCTTTCCATAGCATATCACCATCCTTTTACTGTGTGATCTTACCGTTACATCGCAGGCTGTGTGGGCGGTGTCATGTCCTCCGCCATCAACTGGGCGCTGTAGTCTGCCAGCGTCTGTCCGGTCTGCTCCAGACAGTAGGCGTCCATCTTACGTAGCAGGGTTGCTTTCTCAACTGCGTTGAGCCGGTACTCCACCGACTCCTCACGTCCGTCTGCCCAGTGCAGATCGACTTCCAGGCCGTCGCAGATCTGACCAGCCGCCATGTCATAGTTGGCGTAGACGTTCAGGGTGTCATCGTTCTCGCCGGTACAGACGTTTGTACCGAACGCCGCATCTACATCGAAGTTGGTTTCCATGTAGAAATCCAGTAGGCCGTCTACCTCAGTGATCTCCTCCGAGAAGGAGATATCCCGCGCGGAGAGGTGACCCGCCGAGGTGAGTTCCTTGCCCTCCAGCTTCTCCAGGAACCGGGCCATGTACAGCTCAGGTCTGAGACGGTTCTTCCGGTATGCGTGGTAGATGGCGGTGGAGACGTCCTGCATGGACCAGGTCTTCCAGCCCTCCGCGGCATCCACGGCAGAGAGCTCCTGCCTGTCGAAGTCCAGATCGAACACGCCGGTGACCTTGTTTGGAGCCTCCATTCGCAGAGTCAGCAGCTGGTCGTACCGCTCGGCGGTGACCGGATCCATTCTGGCGAAGGCGCTCGTCTGGAGCGCAGCGATACCCTGACCTTGTCTCTCCCGCACATACCGGCGCAGGAACTTGGCGACCTCCAGAATACTTTCCGACCTGTCCAGCTGGAAGAATGACTTTACCCCAGCCTCTCGCACACAGAACGCAGTGTACTTCCGGGCCGCTTCCTCCGCCGCCTGCGCCGCGGCATACTCCGCGTCCATGCGGGCGCGGATCTCCTGCTGTGTTTCGACTGGCACCAACTCCGCGTACAGGTCGATCAGCATCTCCTGCATCCGTTTCTCAACAGAGGTGCCCTGCTCCTCAAGCACAGAGGAGAGCGCATCCATTTTATACTCACTGAGCCATAGCTCCAGTTGTACATCGCCGCTCATACGGTATCCTCCTTTCCTTGATTCGTGAGGGCGGACGTCTGCCTGGGTGCATCAGGCTTGGGCTGGCTGGGGCGGGACGGACGCTTGGGCCGGGCGGGGGCGGACTTGGCGTCCAGGTACTCCCGCAGCGGCTCAGGCACCGTCTGCTCGTAGAACAGACGCAGAGCCTCGTCCATTTTCTTCTGCACTGTGGTGTTCTCTTTTTTCAAATAAAACACCAGCGCCTCCATCTTCTCGCTGTCGAAGGACAGCGTGATTTCATTTTTCTCCATACTGCTTTCCCTCCTCTGCTCTACATGGTGTGTCCCATTTGGAACGGGGCGGACTCGTCCAAACTCTCCGCAAGGGCGGCGATGGTCATCTGGTAGGGACCACTCAGCCAGCGGACGCCTGGTTCATCCAGGAACCTGTCCCCGATCCGGTTCATGATCTCCAGGTCAAAGTCAGAGGCGTCAACTGTTCCCAGTGCGGAGGGCAGACCCCGCCCCACATAGCCCACGCATAGGGTGGCCCAGTTTCCGACCTCCGGGTAGTCCCGGACCGCCTCCTGGTACACCGGGGATTGCTTGACAGCCTCGGCATCCGTAACGGAGCCGGAGACAAAACCGTTTGCCCAGTGCGGCCCGGTGTCGCCGCCCAGAGCGATGTGGGTGAAACGGATAGGCATCTGAGCGGTCATGCGTACCAGCGACCGCTCCGCCTCATCTCGGGCAAGGTCAAGCCGGTTGTTTTTGCCAGCCCAGGGCAGGTGGGACGCTATGTCCTCCAGCAGCTCCCGTACCACGTTGACCTGGCAGCGGCGGTCGTCGCCGGTGTCCTCCAGCGCGGTCACGAAGTTCCGCAGATTCTGGATGGTTTCTCTCTGCAATTGGAGAGAGGCGGGCACAGCCGCCGCGCTGCCGCTGGCCTGCTTCAGCTCACGGTCGAACTGCTCCATCAGCTTCGGATCGGGCGCCAGTCCATCCAGTCTTGCCATGCCCTGGAGGATAGCATCTGTCCAGAGGCGGCGCTGTTCCCGCCAGGGGGGAGCGTCCTCCAGCTGATGTCTCTCGAAACCGTTCTGCCGCTCAATGGCATAAGCGGTAAGACCCTCGGCCACGAGGGGGATATTGAACCTGTTCACAACTCCGCACCCCCTATCCCATCACGGGACCCATAGACTGCTCCGCTTCCATGAAAGTGCCGTGGGCTTCATTGAACCGCACCAGCTCCTCCGGGTCCACGCCGGTGAGTACGATCTCTGTCCCTTCAGGCGTGTCGCAGATCTCAGACACACGGGCATTGAGCAGGGCGGCATGATCCTCCTGCCCGGCATCCGTCAGCTCACACAGATTTTCCACCAGCACTGATTGCTCCGCTTCCTCATGGCACAGGAACATCAGCCCGCCTCCTTTCAGCATGGGAAGCAGATCCTTCAAAAAAAGTTCAGGCGCTTTCTCCTCCTGGAGCTGCTGGCAGTATTCCGGGTGATACTCCAGTTCGATGCAGCCGTCGTGCATGTCCACCGCCGACACTTCGGGGCGCTGCTTCAGGGCAGCTCTGAGCATAGAGTCAAACCCGTTGCCCTCCCGGACTGTCAGGTCTAGATTTTCCTCCAGCTCGTTGAAATAGACACACCAGCTTCCGCTGGCGGTGTTCTCCTCCCCCCACCGGACAATAAAGTCCACCACCCGATCTATCTGAGCGTTGACGATGTCCCGCATTCCGGGGATGTAGGCCGCGAGACGGGGATAGTCATACCGCTCTGCGTCAATGAGCACCCCGTCACTGCAGCCCTCGCCCAGCGCCAGCAGGCAGTGGATCACACCGTCCCGGTGGAACATACAGTCCTTGTTTTCCATGATGAACGGCTGATCCACCAGGGGGGTGATCTTCAGCCGGCAAAAATCTTCATAGGGCAGCTCCACCGCCTTTTCGATCTGGCAGTCGTCCATCTGAAAATTGACCGGCTTTTCAACAAAATTTGCTTTGAATTTCATAGTGTATTTCCTTCTCTCTGTATTTATGGCAGGTAGCTTCTGGGATTGGTCCGCTCCCCGTTGATACGCACCTCGAAGTGGAGGTGGGGGCCGGTGGAGCGCCCGGTGGAACCGGAGAGTGCGATCACATCGCCGGCCTCCACTGTTTGACCCACCCGGGCCAGCAGCTGGGAGTTGTGACCGTACAGGGTAGACAGACCATTGCCGTGGTCGATCATCACATAGTAGCCGTAGCCGCCCCGGTTGTAGGTGGACACGGTCACGGTCCCCGGCAGGGCGGCGCGGACAGACGTGCCGGTGGGGACAGCCAGATCCATCCCCGTGTGGCCCCGCCGCTCCCCGGTGAAGGGATCGCGGCGGTTGCCGAACTCCGAGGTGACCACATTTCGCCAGTTCTCTCCGATGGGAGAGCAGAAACCGTCCGCGCCGATGAAGGGCACGTCCGAACCGGCGAAGCCGCTTCCGCCGCCAGCTGCGCCATAGCGGATCAGGTTGTAGACGCTGCTGGCGTTGTTCTTCTGTTCGGCGGTGGGCGTCACGCCCATGGCAGCGGCGATATTCTGCCAGACGGTATCCAGGTCTTCGATTGGGATAGCGGCGTTGTAGTTCTCCTCCTCTTCTGCGGGCGGGTCGCTGCCCTCCACGGGTACCATGCGGGTGCGCTCCTCGTAGGTGACGAAGCAGTCCGCGAAGGCCGAAGCGTCCCCATGACTTTCGACGCCGAAGTACAGAGCATAAAAAAGAGCCTTGACACGGATCTCGTCAAGACTGTTTCCTTCTTCTGCGTTCTCGTTGATGGCAGCGATGGCGGCATCCAGCTGACCGAAGCTGGCGCGCATGGCCTCGATGCAGACCCGGTACTCCTCCGGGGTTTCCGTTGGGATAGCGACGGTGTCATAGAAGCACAGTTCCACTGCGGTGATGTTGTGCTCAGTGGCGCCGGAGCCCAGAGAACATAAAAAGGCGATGAGCAGGATGATGGGGGAGAGGATCGCCACCAGCACCCAGCCGATTGCCTTTCGGGCCCTCTCATCGGTCAGGACGATGGCCGCGGCCTTTGCGATCAGGGCGGGGTTAGCCAAAGGTCTGCCCTCCGATCTCCTGGGTGGGCGCCTGTTCCATCTGCATTTCTGACCAGTGATCCGCCAGAGCCCGGAGCGTCTCCTCATGGCCGGCGCAAGGGTGGTTCTTTGCCCACTGCTGGTAGACATCGAAGTCTATGCCACCGTCCAGCAGCAGCTTGCACACTTCTACCGCGTCATTTTGGACGCAGGCGTGGAGTGTATTGTAGTCATCGAGGTCGACCCACATCCGCTTTTCCAGAAGCTCCTCCGCGATCCAGCTGTCATGCCCTCCGCAGGTCAGCATGTGAAGTGTCCTATAGGCGCTGGGACCTCCGGAGATCCCTTTCTCCACCAGCGCGGACAATGTGCGAAAGTCTTTATCTGCGGCGAACTGCTCCAACAGGCGTGGCGGCGCGGCGGTGATCTGTTCCTTGCTGCACCGCTTGATGATTTCCTTGGCAATGAAGCGGTGATCCAAATAGGCATAGCTTGCCATCTCTCCGTAGAAGGAGGAGTCCAGATTCGGCACATGACTCTCCGCCTGTTCCAGCAGGAAGGACACCTTTTCCGGGTCGTTGATGTCGATGGCCTTCTGGCAGGCGGCGTGATAGGCGGTTTCGGGAAACTGTTCCGCATCCACCAGCAACAGAAGGGTCATCTTCCGTCCCACCGCACCGGGTCTGCCCGCCGCCTCGATGAGAAGAGCGTCCGCATGGTCTTTCAGCGCCTTGGGATACAATTCCTTGAAAGCGGACAGTTCCCCATCCTGGATGGCAAGGATGGCCTTGTCATAGTCGCTCATCCGCAGAGGCCGCATCCCCACCGTATTGACGTACTCCGTGATACTGCCGGTCATGCGGCGCAGGAGCTGCTCAGTCTGGGACATGGCCTGCTCCTGCCGCTCCCGCTGTTCCACCAGTGCCTCGATGATAGCCTTATGCTCCTGCTGGCTCAGATGCACCACCGTGCCTCCGGTGTCATACTCCACGCCCCCAACCTTCATGTACCGGGCGTGGGTGGCGTGATCGCCGTGGAACGTCTTGGTGATGGCAGAGGAGATGAGGAACATCCTGTCCAAGTCACTGCCGTTCTCGCCCAAGGTCTTGCCGGTGATGAAGCTACTGGTGATACTCTTTTTCTGGTTCTCGTCATACCACTTGAGGTACACGTCCAGATAGACGCCCTCGCTGGAGCCGTAGTCGGTGGTGCAGAAAATATCCGCGTCCCTGGGGATCTCCCGGCCATTCTCCCAGTGGCTGTCCATGAGAAAATACTCGTCAGGCAGGTATCCCATGCCCTCCAGCCGGTGCTTCAGCTCCTCGAACACCTCCTGCGCTGTGGGCTGGCCGGCGTACTCCAGCTTGCAGGGGTCTGCCTCGGAGGGCTTCCACCGCTCCAGTTCAATAATGTCCATTCCTAGGGCTTGTTTGAAAAATAAATATTGCACAAACCAAATAAAAGTGCGAAAATAGAGCCATGAAGCGATATGAATTGACAAAAGCACAATGGGAACGCGTGAAGAAGTTGCTTCCAGCAGGGAGGACGGGGAAACGAGGCCGACCTCGGAAAGATGATCGAAATATGCTCAATGGGATGCTTTGGATCGTCCGCAGCGGAGCACAGTGGCGCGAATTGCCGGAGGCGTATGGCCCCTGGCAGTCTGTGTATGCCCGATTTGCCAAATGGCGGGACGATGGTACATTGGAAACCATATTTCGCGCATTGACCGCAGATGCGGATATGGAAAACCTGAGCCTGGACTCTACCTGCATCAAGGTTCACGAGAGTGCCAACGGAGGGGGAAAAAACGGCGGATAAGGCAGTTGGGCGGACCAGAGGTGGGTTGAACACAAAGCTGCACGCTATTGTGGATGGACTGGGGAATCCGGTTGAATTCATGCTGTCTGCAGGGAATGACCATGATTCAGTCCACGCTGTTGAACTGCTGGAAAAGGTAAAAATCAGCGGCAGCAATGTATTAGCAGATCGCGCTTATGAGGCAAAGACGATCCGAGCTTATATCTCAGAACAGGGTGCCAGCTATGTGATTCCGCCTCAGAGCAATGTTTCTGATCCGTGGCCGGTAGATTGGTGGCTGTATAAAGAGCGCCATTTGGTTGAGTGTTTCTTCCAAAAGCTCAAATGGTTCCGCAGGATCGCCACCAGATATGACAAATTGGATGCGTCTTTTCTCGCTTTCGTTTACATTGCCGCTATCGCTATTTTGTTGATTTAGCTCAGCCTTCACTATTTTTCAAACAAGCCCTAATCCTCCCCTTACTTATATTTTTTTGATTCGGCTGTACCTGATCCATCCAGACAGACAGCGTATACTCATAGTTGCTGCATGACATCATCCATTCCGCCAGGCTCTTCATCCACCCGGAGTTCTGCTTCATACAGTTCCTTGTCCCGGAGTTCCCATAGCGTGTGGCTGATCTCCTCGCTGTGATCATAGCCTGTGATCTCAGCCTCCCAAGCACCTGCCGCAATCTCCAAGGGATCATCGAATTGAAGTAAAAACGCAATGTCGTCCTCGTTGCAAATATTCAGCAGTTCCTCATGGATCTGCTGGACTGCGGTGATCTCCGAGGCCAGTGCAATCAGCTCAGATGGAGTTTTCTTTTGGAGTGCCTCCATATAAGCCTTATAGTTCTGCTCCAGCCGATCCCGCAGGATATCTTTCGCCTCACTGCTCATTTGTGTCACCTCCTTGTCCGCCCTTCTCAGCCACCGTCGTGGCAGTTGCAGGGCAGGTCATCCTCCGGGAACATCCAGCACATAGCGGTCTGGTTCCGGTCTGCCTCCACAAAATCACGCCAGGCCCAGTCCCGGCCCAGACCGCGGACAGAGGTGAGGTTGGGCCGGGCGCCGTCCTCAATGGCGATGGCCCGGTCATACAGCTCCCGGTTCTGGTGGTAGAGAGTGCGGATCTCCCGCTTCTTCATGGAGGGACAGAAAAAGCAGGAGGATTTGCCGGGCAGCGGCAGACCCTCCTGCAATATGGCGGCGATGCAGTCCTCTCTCGTCCAGCCCCAGTCCATCAGGGCGTAGACCTTGGTGTATTTGGCATCGGCTTCATCGTGTTCCCTGGCATTTTCTTTTCTCTGCATTTCACCCACGTCATAGCCGATGTACTTGAACACCTTTTCCCCTCTGGCCCAGACCTCCCGGCAGGGCGGGTAGTTGTTGCAGAACTTCTCCTGTGGCTGGATTTTGTGTTTGAGGGAGCATTTCCTGTAGCCGTAGGCAATGGCGGGCAGAGTCCCGGAGCGGAGGCACTCCTGTTCCAAGGTCAGGCGGTCCCCGTTTTTGTCGGTGTAGTAGACGGTCTGGATCGCCGGCATTCCGTGGCGCACCAGCCAGTCATCCATGATGGGGAGATATGCGTAGGTGCGGGGCTGCTCCGCCCCAGGGTCAGCAAAGAGGACGAGGTCAACGGGGATGCCTTTGCGGTGCATTCCGATCAGCATTGACGTCGAATTAACTCCGCCGCCGTAAGCCACCACATTCAATGGAAAAACCTTCTTTCTGATTCTATTTTGGAGTTGTTCCGGCATAGCCGGGTATGATAAAATGAAAGTGAATTTGGGAAAGGAGGCCACGCCATGAGTGAGCGAACCTATCTCGCCATTGACTTGAAGAGCTTTTACGCATCCGTCGAATGTGTAGAGCGTGGTCTCGACCCCCTGACCACCAACCTTGTGGTGGCAGACTTGAGCCGCACCGAGAAGACCATCTGCCTGGCGGTCACTCCCAGCCTGAAAGCCTGGGGCATCTCCGGCAGGGCGCGGCTGTTCGAAGTGGTGCAGCGAGTCAAGGAAGTCAACGCCCGGCGGCTGCGCTCCGCGCCGGGGCGGCAGTTCACCGGCTCCTCCTCGGACGATACCGCTTTGAAAGACGATCCCGGTCTGGCGCTGGACTACATCGTGGCTCCGCCCAGGATGGCCCACTACATGGAATGGAGTACCAGGGTCTACAATGTGTACCTGAAATACATCGCACCGGAGGATATCCACAACTATTCGATTGACGAAGTCCTGATGGATGTGACCAACTATCTGGACACCTATAAACTCAACGCCAGAGAATTGGCGAGTAGGATCATTGCGGATGTACTGGAGACTACCGGCATCACAGCAACGGCGGGAATCGGCACGAATCTGTACCTCTGCAAAGTCGCTATGGATATTGTTGCGAAGCACATCCATCCCGATGTCAACGGCGTCCGCATCGCCAAGCTGGACGAGCGCACCTACCGCCGCCTGCTGTGGGAGCACAGGCCCCTCACCGATTTCTGGCGGGTTGGCGGCGGGTACGCCAGAAAGCTGGAGGCCCATGGCATCTATACCATGGGCGATGTTGCCCGCTGCTCCCTGGAGAACGAGGATCTGCTCTATAAGCTGTTTGGGGTCAACGCAGAGCTGTTGATTGACCATGCCTGGGGCTGGGAACCAGTCACAATGGCGGACATCAAAGCATACACGCCGGAGTCCAAGAGCATCGGCTCCGGGCAGGTTTTGCAATGTCCTTACGGTTATGACAAGGCCCGGCTGGTGGTGCGGGAGATGGCGGATCAGCTGGCGCTGGATCTGGTGGACAAAAGCCTGGTCACAGACCAGCTGGTACTGACAGTGGGCTATGATATTGAAAATCTGAAAGGCCGCGGGTATAAAGGGGAAGTGATCAGAGACCGCTACGGCAGGGCCGTCCCCAAGCATGCCCACGGCACCGCCAATCTGGAGGAGTACACCGCTTCCACCAGGCGCATCATCACTGCCGCTCTGGAACTGTTCGACCGGATCATTGACCGGAGCTTGCTGGTGCGCCGGCTTTATCTCACGGCCACCCGCGTTTCGGATGAGAAATCTGCGCCGGATAAGAAAGCCTTTGAACAGATGGATTTCTTCACTGACTATCACGCTGTTGAGGAGAAGCGGGCCAAGGAGACAGCGGAGCTTGAGCGGGAGAAGAAGGTGCAGCGGACGGTGCTGGACATTAAGAAGCGGTTTGGGAAAAACGCCATTCTCAAAGGCATGAATCTGGAAAAGGGCGCGACAGCAAAGGAACGCAATCGCACGATTGGAGGGCATCGCAGTGGGGAGGTATGACGATATCATCAACCTGCCGCACCACGTCTCCTCCACCCGCCCTCAGATGCCAATGATCGACCGGGCGGCTCAGTTCCAGCCCTTCCGGGCCCTGACCGGCTATGAGGACGCTGTCCAGGAGACGGCCCGGCTGACCGATGAGCGGCCCGAATTGACGGAGGATGAGAAGTCCATTCTGGATAGGAAGCTGCAAAGCCTGGCAGACAGGATTTCCTCCAAGCCGCAGATCACTGTGACCTGGTTTCGTCCGGACCAAAAGAAAACCGGGGGCGCATACGTCACCACCACCGGCCAATTAAAGAAACTTGATGATTATGCGGGCACTCTGATCATGATGGGAGGAGAGCGGATCGTGATCGAGAACATTCTGGATATCCAGTGACTTACCGTCCGCCCGCCTTCCCGAACAGCTCCGCCTTATGGGGCCGGGCGTGGACTTCCAGGAGATACCGCTCATTGCCGCACTTATAGAGGCAGACGCCCCGCTGGGGGTAGCGGATCAGCTCAAATTCGGACTCCTCCAGCTGGAGATTGTCCATATAGAACCGCTTATCCACACTGCCGGCGTTGAAGAGGAACTGGTGGGTGGGGATGGCGAAGAGGGGCCGGGTCAGCTCCCGAATTCCGTCCACGTCAAAATCCTCCAAGTTCTGACTGGCGAGGATCAGGGAGGATTCTTTCTTCCGCACCCGCTTGAGGGTGTTTCGGATATACTCAATGGTGGTCACGTTGGAGAGCCAGATGTACAGCTCGTCCAGCGTGGCCACGGTGTTTCCCTCGGTCAGAAGTTTGTCGCTGAGGTAGGAGAGGACATTGAAGAGCATGGCGTCCTTGACGTTCCGGCTGGCCTGGAGGAGACCCTTCACGCCGAAGACCAGGAATCGGCTGGATGTAATGTTGGTGTAGCCGTTGAAGAACTTGCTTTCAGCGCCCCTGCACATGGAGTGGAGGCCCAGCAGGACTTCCTGCAGCAGTTCCCGCGGGTATAGCGGGTTTTCCTCTCTGTCATAGTGCTGGTAGGCGTCCTCGATCACATCGTAAAGGTCGGAGAGGACGGGGAAATCATCGGGCCGCATGGACTGGAAATCCGTGTGATTGTTGAGTCCCCACTTCTTATACAGCCGTTCCAGCATCAGCTCGATGGTGTCGATGTGGCGGTCTGAGAAGTCCTTATAGGCCCGGAAAAAGTCCTTGAGGAAGGAGATGTGCTGGCTCAGGCGGGTGCGCTGCCGGAAGGCTGCCGGAGCCTCCGGGTCATCCTCCCCATCGGTATCCCACAGCTTGGGTTCCAGGGGGTTGATGATGTACTGTCCGCTCATGAGGTCAGCGAAGCAGCCGCCCAGGTTGGCGCACAGGTCGATGAGCTCATGCTCCGGATCGAGGCAGAGAGCGGACTTGCCGCTCTCCAGGATATTGCAGAGAAGGAGCTTCAGCAGGTAGCTCTTGCCCTGGCCGGAGTTGCCCAAGATGAGGACGCTGGCGGTGGTCTTATCCTCGGCGCGGCGGTCCAGATCCACGATGATATTGGAGCCGTAGCGGTCCCGGCCCACATAGAAGCCGTTGGGATCGTTCTTGCCGGAGTAGTTGAAGGGGAAGAGGTTCGCCACGCTGGAGGCGGGCAGCACCCGTTCATAGAGGGAGCCGAAGACGTTGCTCCCGGCGGGGTTGGAGGCGAGGAAGCCCTCCCGCTGGCGAAGGAGGACACGGTCGGCGTTCAGCTTGGAGCGGGTCAGCTCGGCGGTCACATCGTCCCGAAGGGTGCGGAGGCTGTCCGAGTCCCTGGCGGAGAGTTCGATGAACACGGCGCAGTGTACCAGCGGCTCCCGGTTGCGGTGCATGGTGGTGATGAGTGCGGCCACGTCCTGGAGGTTGGCCTCCGCCGTAATACTCTGCTTCATGTCGTTGGTGTTGCCGCGCTCCATGCGGCTCTTGTTGGTGGCGTTGTGGAGGATGGCGTTCTCTTCAGCCGGTGTGACCTGGCGGGTATAAATCCGCAGAGTCACGCCGCTTTTCTCGCCCAGATGCCGGAGCAGGGCCAGTCCCTCGGTGCTGGTGGGGCAGCCCCGCAGGGCCAGGGTGCAGTGATACGCGCCGCCCAGGATATAGCTGTCCGTGTTGAACTTCACGGCGGCGGGGGCAATCATGTCCAGGAAGTCCTTGGGCGGTACAGCTTCTG
Source organism: Anaerotruncus sp. G3(2012) (assembly GCF_000403395.2). Classification (GTDB taxonomy): domain Bacteria; phylum Bacillota; class Clostridia; order Oscillospirales; family Ruminococcaceae; genus Anaerotruncus. The sequence continues at coordinate 90,031 of NZ_KE159678.1, forward strand.
GTTTTAATGCTGCTTTTTTCTTCCTTTTTATCTGCTTTTTAGCCATTGGCGCTCCTCTCTCCGTCAAAGCGGTCAAACTGTTCGGTGGTCACGTCCTGCTGGTAGTACACCGCCAGCAGACGCATCATGTCCTGCTCCTCCGCCATGCGGACGTGAAAGCCGCAGTCCCGGACGCGCTTCTCGATCTGCTTCAGGTGTCCGGCGTCCTCGGTGGACTTTTCCTCCCTGCGGTAGACGAGGGCGAACTCCCGCGCCGAGGCGGTGGTGGACTGGATCTCGTCCAAGTGGCCCATGTCCTGCCGGAGCAGCTCCCGCAGGGCGGGGAGATCCTCCTGCTCCAGCCGGGCCTGATAGTGGTGCTTGTTGCTCTGGAAGGATTCGCGGGAATCCAGGGCCAGCAGCTCCACTGCTTCCATACCCCGCAGCAGCTCCGTCAGGGCGCGGACGCGGCCCCGGACCCCCTCGGCAGACAGGACGGAGAGGTTGTCCGGGCTGACCAGATAAAAAACCAGCTCACCTCTGGCCGTCTTCAGGCCGTGATCGGTGAGCTGGTCAATCCCCATGAGCTGCCGGGTGGACAGATGCCGCCGCAGCTCTTTTTTCTGTTTTCGGTTCAAGTGGATACCTCCTACATCATCTGCATTCCCATACCGGGAGGTGCAGGAATTTCAATAAACTCCTGGGAAGGCTTGCTGGAAAACATATCCTGCAAAAACTGCCGGCCTCCCAGTTGTGCCGCTTTCTGAAACGCCCGGTTGAAGTCACCGCAGTCCATGACCGCTTTCCGGGTAAAGAGTGCTTCTCCGATATGAGGAAACGCCCCCTTATAGGTTCCAACAGAGAGTTCCCCTCCCGGCTGGATTCGGATATAGATTCCGTCCTCTCCGCCGAAATAGTAAAGCGCACCGCGGCCATTCAGACTTGTGATTTTATCCTCAGTCCATTGAAAGCGGCTGTTTTCTGTGACAGCCAGCCACTGTCTCATTTCTGCGTCTGTCATTTTTGTGGGGCACTCCACTCGTAATATTGCTGGTGCAGGAACAGGAAGCAGACAGCGCAGCGCAGGAAGTCCAGGATGCTGGCTCCCTCCATGCGGATGGAGAGGAAAGCGAACAGCACCGTCAGGATCATCAGCAGCATTCCAGACCCATTCGCCAACGCCAGGACAGAGAATAAAAACCCGATGCCAATGACCGCCACGTCCCGCAGCTCCCACAGCCACAGCTTGGGTTTTGCTCTCAGGTTGTCAGGGTAGATATACATTTAGAACCTGTATTCACAAGGAGAAAAGAACGTGGTAAAATAGAGATATGGAAGAAAAAGGACGGGAGTCGTACCCTAGCGACTTGACAGATGAGCAGTGGGAGGAGATCGCCCCACTATATGCCGAGATGCGCAACTGCACGTGGAGCAAGAGGGAATTGACGGATGCTGTGCTGTATTTGGTAGATTCGGGGTGCAAATGGAGACAGTTGCCCCATGATTTTCCGCCATATTCAACGGTACACAGTTTTTATCGCCGCGCCCGGATCAGCGGGCTGTGGGATAAAATTCTGGAACATCTTGTAAAAAAGACACGAATAAATGCTGGACGCAAGGAGAGCCCAAGCTACGCGATCATTGATTCCCAGAGTGTAAAAACAGTAGCAGCCAGCGAAGATCGCGGAATTGACGGAGGGAAAAAACAAAAGGCAGAAAGCGGCACATTGTAGTGGATGTGCTGGGCTGTTTGTTGTCTATTGTGGTTCATGCTGCCAATATTCATGACACAAAAAGTGGAATATCTACCGCCAAACGAGCGCATGAACGGTATCCATCTATTCAGAAATTCTGCGCAGACGCCGGATATCGGGGCACCTTCGTTTCTGATTTGAAGGACCAGCTTGACCTTAATGTCGATATTTCAGAGAAAATCAAGCCCCACCAATGGGAAAGACTCCCTTGGCGCTGGGTAGTTGAACGCACCCTCTCCTGGCTCAATCATTCCAGACGTCTCAGTAAAGATTATGAGATATCCGTCTCATCTGCTGAGACTATCGTCAAAATTTCTCATTTCCATACCTTGCTTAAACGCTTATGAATACAGCTTCTTAATGTTATTCACCTCCTACGATATTGGTCTGTGCAGGGCAGTCGTGCTTGAAAACCCTGCCACATGCCATGCTAAAAAATCTCCTGTTCACATTTTCCTCTGTTTTTTCTGCGGATATCGGGCATCTTGTCTTAGGGGTGCTGCAATGCGAAAACTTTCAATATTTACCGCCAGTATCATTACTGCCATAACGCTCTGGATGGCAACAAGCGCGGCAGCTGAGGAAGAACCGCAAGGACTGTCTGCCGCGGCGGAGCAGGTCATTTTGCGGCTGTTGCATCAACCGACCACCGCAGCTGTTGAGGAATACTATGGTGGACATAGACAATATTGGCGGCAGGAAGTCTTGAATGTCCAAAAGGTTCCGGAATCGCCATATTATGAAGTTGTTATACAGGTAGAAACTTTTTATGGCGCTCATAATCCACCATACGGTCTTGAAACACTGACCTTTTATATCGGGCCTCTTGATAACATCCAATTGGCCAGCTTTGTCCATCAGACGGAGGCGGAGTGAACTGGGGCATGTGGTGTCGGCTTGTATTCACACTTGTCAACCCGGTTTCTTTATGGTATAGTTGAGCCATAAAATATGGGAGGATTTCTCAATGACGCCTCATTTTTTTGAAGCAGAAATCAATTCATTTGGTTACTTTACCTTTTTGCTCCCTGTTTCTGCGGCGCTTGGAATAGACAGCGACAAAATTCTGGAGATCAGTGTGGATTACGGGGCTGCGCTGGATGGAGATCAACTCACAGCAAACGCATGGGCGCGGGAGCAGAATGGCGTGATCAAAGGATTTATTTACACGGTTCATATTGCGCCCGGAGAAAATGAACAGGAGCGCATTGTTGAGGCATTAAACAACTGTGAGGCGTTCCTGTCGAATCTGTCTCAGTTCGCTGCGATGCTTGACTGGCAGCAATAGAGTTTTCAGAAATAGGACACATCTGCCCGAGATGCAGGGCAGATGTGTCCTATGTTCATTCGCCTTCGGTGCCGCCCTCTGTCTGATCCGCCTCCTCCAGCGCCCGCTGGATGCAGCTGAGGAAGAAAGCGTTCTGCTTGATGCCCTTCCGCTTGAGGTAATCCTTGAACTGCTCAAACAGTTCGGTGGATACCTGGAAGGCTACGGTTCTCTGATTTTCTTTCATGGTAGGTTTCATCTCCTGTTCATAGAATTTTGTAATGAGTTCGGTCATGTATTGACCCAGCGTCTGCCCGGACGCCTCCTGCCGTTCCCGCACCTTGGCGTGCAGGGACTCGGGGATCTGGGCGCACAGATTTTTTGTGTTCTCTGCCATAGGGGTTTCTCCTTTCTTGGGCGGTAGGGCAAGTATATCGGAAACACCGGACAATAGCTATTCACACATACCAACAAAGAAGTTTTTGTAAATAGAGCAAAACCGACAATGTTATTGCGGCATGGGAACCGCCATGGCAAGGCCCCGCATGATGTACTCTACACATGGGATGGCGACGGAATTCCCCAGAGCCTTATAGCGTGAGGAGTCGGAGGCTCCCGGCAGGTCTGTCCAAAAATCGGGAAACCCCTGAAGCCTCTCACATTCCAGCGGCGTCAGCCTTCGGATGAGCAGCGGCCTTTCGCTCTCCGTCTCCTGTAGGATAAGGTCGGTAGCGTCTTTATGCTGATGTACGCTCTGGGTAGAAGCGGTATCATCGTCCCGGAATACATCCACCCTCTGGCGGGAGAATACCGCATGATGATCCGTAGCGGTAAGTGTATAAGCGATACCCTCCTGACAGCCCAAACCGTTGCCGCCGTTTTGAGGCTGACGGTCGATAGCGTTGCCGGAGATGCAGATTGGTTCCGGCAGATACAGTGCGAGGGGTAGATTGTTGCCTCCAGTACCCGCCCGAGCAGATAGGGTGGGCGATACCGGATGAGGGCCGGTATAGCGGGCATCAATGCCATGGTTTTCGAATAAGACTGGCTGATTGCTCCCGCTCATTCCAGCGGCTGCGGTAATCGTTGGGTAGATCCCGACCATGATTTCATCGCCGCCCTGCTGCGTACCCATGACCAGAGGCTGGTTATTTCCGCCTTGGCCAAAGGATGCAGACACCGTTTGAGTGACATCGACTGGCCCCTGAAACCGGGTATCCTGCCCATGGTTGTCAAAAACCAGCGGCTGATGCCCATGCTCCTGGGCCCGCAGTGTCCCTGCCACATCTTCTGAGCAGGCCATGACGCCGCCGCCCTGATCATTGAGGCAGAGTACAGACGGCACCATATTGGTTCCGCTCTCTGCGGCTTTCAGCGTGGGAGCGATTTCCTCCTGATAGCCGATCCCGCCCGCCGAAGGAGCGGCTCCGGCGCAGAAACCGGCAGTCAACACACAGGGGTATCCCTGCCCAGCCTGTCCACCCCCTCCGCTGAGGGAGGTATGGCGCTCCGGTGTCAGGAAGCAGTCCCCGTTGCCCTTGCTGACTACACCGGCCACAAACAGCAGACCGGCAGGATTCCGACCACCGCCGCCATCCGCACTGGCCAAGGTGGGTGCTTTGCTCTCCGGGGTAAAGATGCGGGCCTGCTGGGTATCCCAGGGAGTGAGACAGTCCTGCGCAATAAAAGTCTGCTGCTTCATTCCCGGCTGGGCGCTCAACGCGCCGGCCACATCGTGGAGATCCCGCACCTCGTCCCTTTGGTTTGCGGCGAAGGCTATGGGGTCAGAGGATGGAGCCGCCAAGGGAATCAGCCCCGCCTGAGCCATCAACGCCGACTTCAGCTGAGGCGGCAGTTCCTTCCCGCGCTCTCCCGCCCTGCGCAGGATACCCAGGCAGGCTGTCCTGCTTAAATAGTATTTGCGGGGCGGAGCCTCCTGCAAAATCTGCGACAAGGAAAATACGTCTTCTTCGTTGAGGGGTGCGGGGCCAGTATTGAGCATCGAAGACCCGCCAGGCCAGGGAGAAACCAGTTCCCAATACGATTCGCCCAGCAGGTTGCCACGCCCAGGGGTGAGGTCCAGGGACATGAGCGGTATCGCTTTTAACTCGGACGATCTCCTCGAGGACGATGCGGAAGTCCTCCCCCTTGGGGGTCCCTGAGCTGAATGCGCCGGGCACGTTCTCCCAGCACATCCATCGTGGGCGAACAGCGAGCCCTGTCCGTCCTCGTTCCATATCTGCATTCCGCATCTCCTTCACAATTCGAATTTGTTCCATAAAAAGGCCGGAACGGGAACCGGTCAAACCGGCCCTCGCTCCAGCCACACTGAGATCCTGACAGGGTGAGCCGCCGCAGATGAGGTCCACAGGCGGCAGTGCCGCCCCGTCCAGCTTGGTGATGTCCCCCACATGGATCATGCCGGGAAAGCGGTGCTTTGTGACTTCGATGGGGAAGGCTTCGATCTCACTGGCCCACACAGGCGTGATCCCACTGCGAACCGCCGCCAGGGGGAAGCCGCCGATCCCATCGAAGAGGCTCCCCATAGTGAGCATTTTTCTCCTCCTGTCCTTATTTCGCTGCCGCCTGCACAACGGTGCGGGTAGTATTGACGGCAGCCTGGGCGGTATAGACGGCGCTCATGATATTGGCTCTGGTGGTGGTGTCCAGACCGAAGGTCCCGGCGATCCTGGGTACCTCACCCGCGGAGAGCATGAGACCCAGTCCCAGCAGAGCGTGGTCCTTAAAGACCATCAGGCCCGCTACCAAAATGGTGGATTGCAGGAAGGCCGTCAGGCACAGGCCAATCACCTGTTTGCTCCACTGGACAAAGCCGTCTGTGTAGCCTCTGGGGACGCTGAACATATAGAGGCTCCCCACGGCGATCTGGATGAGCAGGATGCCGCCTCGTTTGAGGTTGGCGAAAAAGACCTTAATCACAGCATAGGCCATCATGATGATGCAGAACAAAAGCATGATCGGGCTGGTGAGGACGCTCAGGCCAAAGCTGGGCGCGCCGGCCATATCCGCAAGGCTCTCCACGCTCATCAGTTCCTCGATGATCCGTTCTCCCGCAGTCCCGATGCTGGTTCCGGCCCCGGTCAGCCCGATTGAAAAAGTCCCCTGTAGGGAGACCGACAGGGAGTAGAGCCGCACAGGAACGACAGTGAACAGGCTGACCGCCAGAAAGCCCTTGATGGCGTTGAGGGCGGTCTGCTGGAGGTTGCCTCTGCCGGTTGAATACTCGATGCCGAACTCAAAGCCTGAGACCACCAGGCTGACGCCAAACAGCGCCCAGCCCAGCTGAGAGAAAAACAGGACGATGGCCTCCACCCAGTCCAGCGCGAACAGCTCCACGCCCATGTTCCCCATTTCAGCAAAGAAGTTGCCGAGGAAGCCTACCACCTGCCCATAGAACCAGTCGATCAGATTGTCCATGATGGTGGACGCTACAAAATCAAAGATAAATATTGAGAATCACCTCATTTCCGTATCAGGCTCTTGGAAAAGACGCAGGTATTCCTCCGCCAATTCCCAGAGCCTGTCTATATCCAGCGTGGGACGGTAGATGTCCCAGTCCGCTTTTTCCCCGCAGTCAGGAGGCTTTTTCGTGCCGCAGGGCACATCCCAGGAGCGGATGGTGATGGAGTCCACAGGTCCGGTGCGCCGGTTCAGGACCGTCACCTGGATTCCGTCATAATAGCCGCCCCCAGAGGTGAGCGCGGCCTTTGTCAGAGTTTCCACGCCCAGCCGGATGCAGCAGACGCCGCCCAGACAGACAGCGTCCGGGCGGCGTTTGGCGACGGCGTTCCGCAGTTCCTGTCCGAAGGGCATCCGCTGTCCGATCCCATCAAATCCCGATGATGCCCCAGATATAGGAGGGAGCAGTGAGGGTGAAGACCAGGCAGGCGAAGAGGATCACCGGGCCGGTCCACTCGAACTGGCCATGCTTGCGGTAATCAAAGTACGCCATGCCCAGTTTGGTGAAGAAGGCGATGGCGAGGACCATGTCCAGCGCGGGGAAGACCACGTTCTCTACCACGGTCTTAATCTGGGTCGCCGCATCGGTCCAGGTGCTCTCCACGGCGGAGGCCACATCCCCGGCGGCGAAGGCGGGGGCGCAGCAGAGGGCCGCCACCACCATGGCGGCGGCAAGGATACGGAACATTTTCTTGAACTTCATGTTGATTTTCCTCCCTGTGTTCAAATCAAATTTACAGACGAGGAGCCGCCCTTGACAGGCGGCTCCCCATTCAGCATGGTCAGACCGGCTCAATAGCCGGTGCGAGGCAGGGGCTGGGCGGGCTTGTAGACCTTGGTGACCCATCTGCTGGTTGCCATGATCCACTGACCGTTGTACACACCGCCTACATCCGCCTGGTTGACGAACTGGGTCCCGCCAGTGAGCCAGGACACTACATTGCAGTACACCTTGGGCACCTCCACCTGGCGGAAATTGCCGGGGACGATCCCGAAGGAGACCATAAACTCCGTGACATACTCATTGGAGGCCAGACCCAGGGCGGCGGGAGAGGCGTCCAGCACATGGTTCTGCATGGTACTCAGGTTGTCGTACATGGTGCGGTACTCGCCGTTGAGATTGGTTTTGAACACGATCTTGTAATTCCCCTGGACGTTGTAGGTTCCGGTGACGATCTTGTCCAGCCGCACTGCCTGGGTGGGCAGAGTGTCCCTCCAATAGAAGGAGGTGAGCGCCGTGGTGGAATTGTTGGCGATGCCGGAGAAATCATAGCGTATCTGCTGGCCGGGCATAACCTCCACGAAGCCGGTTTTCTTAGAACCTGTATTCACAAGGAGAAAAGAACGTGGTAAAATAGAGATATGGAAGAAAAAGGACGGGAGTCGTACCCTAGCGACTTGACAGATGAG
>NZ_KE159678.1:98860-108428 GCF_000403395.2 Anaerotruncus sp. G3(2012)
AGATTATGAGATATCCGTCTCATCTGCTGAGACTATCGTCAAAATTTCTCATTTCCATACCTTGCTTAAACGCTTATGAATACAGCTTCTTAATGCTGACGTTGGTGTACAGGGCCTTGTTGGTCATAGCCGTCTTGACGATCTGGCCGGCGTGCTCGATCTCCACCTCAATGGGCGTCTTATCCAGGCCGTAGAACTCAGCGGCCTTGGACTCCACCACCTTGTACCGGCCCAGGGGCAGGGGCTTGGACACGGCTACACCATTCTTGTCTGTCCTGACCGTATCCACCAGATTGCCGGTGCGGTAGTGGTAGATCTCGAACTCCGTGCCGGGAATGGGGGTGCCGGCGGGCCAGCCATTCATGGAGTTGTAGTCCTCAGAGGTCTTGGTGATCTGGATCTGCCCGGTGATGGCGGTGTTCTCCCAGGTGATCTCGGTAGTGGTCCCATCAGTGACATAGACCGTCTTCAGCTGGGTATCCACCAGATAACCGTCATTCTCCAGCTCCCGCAGGTAGTAGCGGCCAGAGCCGGGCAGGTCGTCGATATGGACGTAGCCCTTGTCATCGCTGCTGTACTGCCCGATGGGATTCTTGTTGGCGTCATAGAGGAGGAAGGTCACCCCGTAGATGCCCTGCTTGGTAACGCTGTCGACCTTGTGAATCAGGATGCCGCTGACTGCCCGATTGGTGACGGTGACTGTGGTGGCTTTGCCGTCCCGGACGGTGAAGTAGGTGGGGGTGGCGTCCAGCTCGAAGCCCTTGCCGGCCTCAATCTCCACCGCGTAGTAGTCCCCGGCATCCAGATCCAGGTGGGCGCGGCCCTGCTTGTCGGTGGTAATGGTGTCCACCAAGCCGCCGTCCATGCGGCGGATCTCAAAGGTGGTGTTGGGGATTCGCTGGCTCTTGTCAGCCTCGTTGACCTTGATCAGCTCCAGCCCGCCCACAGGCGTGTTGTAGAATTTCAAAGTCTGAGCGTCTCCTACCTTGATCTGGATGGACTTGGGGGTGGTGTCCAGCAGGTAGCCGTCCAGGGTGCGGATCTCCTTGGCGATGATGGTCTTGCCGGGTTCCAGGCCCTCGATCACGATCCGGCCATTCTCGTCAGTCACATACTCGCCGTTGGCGCTGCCCAGCACCTGCCCGTTGGATTCGGTGACCAGGAAGGTCACGCCCTTCAGGGGGGTGGTGGTGCCGGTGATGTACTTCTCAATGACCAGCCGGGTCTTGGGGTCATTCTCGAAAGTGAGATCGTTGCCGCCGTTGGTTCCGCCACCCACATTGGTGCTGCCGCCCGGATTGGTTGTGCCTCCAGTATTGCCGTTGGTGGTCCCGCCCACGGTGCCGCTGTTCACAGAGTTGGAGCCGTTTTTCACGATGATGGTCTGGGGCGTGCTGTTGAGGATATAGCCACTCGGCACCTTGGCCTCGGTGACCACCACGGTGCTGCCGGGAACAAGGCCGGTGACTGTCACGGTCCCATCCTTGCCCGTGGTGTAGCGGCCCAGCACAGTGCCGTTGCCGTCCTTGACTGTGAACTCGGTGCCGGGGATCGGCTTCCCGGTGACGGAGTCCAGCTTGGTCAGGGTCAGGCTGCACAGGGGTTCGTTCAGGAAGGTGAGGGTCTGGGTGTCCAGAGGATTCACCGTGACCGTCTGGGTTTGGGTACTCTGATCGATGACATAGCCGGGGGCGGGCTTGGTCTCCTTGACCACCACCGTGCCGGTGATGCCGTTGATGCGGATCTCGCCCTTGTCATCGGTGGTGTAGAGGCCGTTACTGCTCAGGTGGCCGTTGTCATTGTCAACGTACCCGCCGTTGGCGTAGGTGAGCTGGAACTGCGCACCGGAAATCAGAGCGCCGGTCACACTGTCCTTCTTCTGGATGACCAGGGTTCCGGCCCGCTTGTTCCAAAACGTCAACTGCTGCACTTCGCCGCCCTTGATGAGAATATCCTGGGGAGTTCCGTCCAAAACGAAGCCCTCCACAGTCTTGATCTCCCGCACCTTCACGGTGGTGCCGGGTTCGATGCCCTCCAGCACGATCTCGCCGGCCTTGTCGGTGTAGTAGATCCCATCGTCCGGACCGACAGCGCCGCCGTTGCCGTCCACGACCTTAAAGGCCACGCCGGACAGCGGCTCGTTCTCGGTCCCCTCGATAAACTTGCGGATGATCAGCGTAGTGCCGGGTTCATCGTCAAAGATCAGGCTGTTGGCCACGCCGGTGCGTACCACGATGCTCTTGGGCGTCTCATCGAGGATGTAGCCCTTGGGGGCCTTTTTCTCGGAGACGACCACGGTGGAATTGGGGGCCAGCCCGGTAATGGTGACCGTACCGTCAGTGCCGGTGGTGTAGATCCCGTTGTCGGGGCCGACCACATGGCCGGAGCTGTACCGCACCAAGAACTCAGCGCCCTTCAGGGGCTTCTTGGTCACCGCGTCCCGCTTCAGGATCGTCAGGGTGCAGAGAGGGTCATCATAAAACCGGATGGTCTGGGTGTCCCCGGCGTTGACCACCACGGTCTGGGGGGTGGGGTCCTTGCGGTAATTGTCCGGCGCTTTTTCCTCAGACACAACATAGGTGCCGGGGAGCAGCTTGGAGAGAACGATCTGCCCATTGACATCGGTGGTGTAGAGACCGTTGGAGGAAGTGAGGCCCTCGTTGTCTGGGGTCAGCTCCCCGTTGGCGGTCATCACCTTGAACTGCGCGCCGGAGAGGGGCTGCTTGGTGACGCTGTCGTACTTCTCAATGATCAGGCCGCCCTTGCGGGTGTTCTTGATCACCACGGTCTGGGTATCGCCGCCCTGCCCGATGACCACGTTGGTGGAGGGCGTGTCGATGACATACCCGCCGTCCGGCGCCTTGATCTCGTTGATGATATAGGCGCCGGGGGCGAGGTTAGTGATCTTGATCTCGCCCTGGGCGTCCGTCACAAAAATGCCGTTCTGGGTCAATGTAGACGAGCCGATGACACCGTTCAGACCCACTTCGCACCCTGCGGCGGTGGTGATTCTGAACTCAGCGCCGGGAAGCACCTCATCGGTCTGGCTGTCCCGCTTTTGGATGATCAGGCTGCCTTTCGGCTGATTTTTAAAGGTAAGGGACACGGTTTTACCCGCCTGGATCTGGATGGTCTGGCTCTGGGTATCCAGGATGAAGCCAGCGGGGGCGCGCACCTCGGTAACCACCACGCTTTTGCCCGGCTTCAGACCGGGGATGCGGATCTCCCCGTTCTCATCGGAGCGGTAGATGCCGTTGGAGTCCCCAATCAGGGTTCCGTCCGCGTACATGACCTTGAACTCGGCGTTCTGGAGGGTCACGCTGGGGTTGGTGGCGCAGACCTTCCGAATGAGCAGGATGCCGTCCGGGGCATTATCGAAGGAGACCGTGACCACGTTCTGCTCACCCTTGTCGGAAATGTAGACGGTCTCGGAGGAATTGATGATGGAGTAGCCGTCCGCCGGGTCGATTTCTTCCACGATATAAGTGCCGCTTTTCAGCCCGGTCCAGATGCAGGTCCCGTTCTTGCCGGTCACTTTCGTGCCAATGACTGTACCGCCAGTGCCGGAAGTCCCGCCCAGATACTTCAGCTGGAAGGTGCAGCCGGGGAGGGCCTCATGGGTGACACTGTCGTATTTCTCAACCACGATGGCGTTCAGAGGCTCATTGAAAAAAGTGAGCGTCTTGCTCTCACCGCCGTGGAGGATCACCTTCTGGGTGGTGGGTTCCTTCATCTGGAAGCCGGGGGCGGGCTCTACCTCGGTCACGATATACTCACCCGGATACAGCTTCTTTCCTTTCTCATGGAGCTTGATCTGGCCGCTGGCGTCGGTGACGAAGATGCCGAAGTCCATGGAGGCGGGAGCGCCCGCAGCCTCTCCGTTGCTGGTATAAGTCACACGGAACTTGGCCCCCTGGATGGGGGCGCCGGCTACGCTGTCCTCCTTGAAGATGGTCAGCTCCGGAGTCTTGTGGTTGCGGAACGCTACGGTCTTTTCATCGCCGGGGTTCAGGCTGATGGTCTGTACCCGGTCGGCGTCCTTGTCCGGCAGGTAGTAGGGGGCGGGGACAGACTTCTCCGTGATGCGGTAGGTTCCGGGGTCAACACGGAGGGCGACCGTACCGTCCGCGCCAGTTTTCCAATCGTCCTTGTAGTCGCTGTTGATCTCCTCCACGGTGAGGACGGTGCCGGGGACAGGCACTCCGGTATCGGCGTCAATCTTGGAGAGGGTCAACAGGGGCTTCTTGCTGTTTTTGAAGATCAGGGTCTTTTCATCGCCGCCGTTCAGACTGATGGTCTGGGTCCGGTCGGCCTCGTCCTCCGACAGACAGTAGGGTTCGGGGACGGACTTCTCCGTGACCCGGTAGCTGCCGGGGGCGACGCGCAGAGTGGCGAAGCCGTCCGCCTCGGTAGTCACATCCTGGCGGTAGTCGCTGTCGATGCCCTCCACGGTGAACACAGTACCGGGGATGGGGGGTGTTGGTTCCCTGCTCCACCTTGGAGATTTTCAGGACAGGCTGCTTCAGGTTGTCAAAGATCAGCTCCCGGTTCTCGCCGGGGCCGAGGTAGATGGTCTGCGAGGGTTCCTCGCCCACAACGTAGGGATCGGGGACGGACTTCTCGACCACTTCGTAGCTGTCCACGGGGATATTGGTCAGAACGGCCCTGCCGTCTGCGCCGGTGGTCACATCATCGTGATAGTGGAAATGGATGCCCTTGATCTCAAAGACGGTGCCGGGAATGACCTCCTTGGTCTGGGCGTCCCGCTTGAGGATGGTGAGGCTGGGCAGCTTCTTGTCCGCCGCTGTGACGGTGACTGTGCCGCCGCCGTTGATGGTGGCCTGATCCACATGGGCAATCACAGGCTCGGTGAGGGTGGCGAAGGGTGACGGTGCGGAGACCTCCACAAAGGCGTACATCCCCCCGGTCACATCGGTGACGGTGATGGAGCCGTCCGCTTTGGTCTCCTCCGTGCCGATGATCTGACCGTCACGCAAAATGTTAAAAACAGCGCCGGGGAGGGGATTGCCGCTGTCATCCAGTTTAATGAGCTTGATTTTGACCTTGCTATCGTTCTCAAAAACGAGGGAAACATCGCTTTTACCGTCCCAGACGAAGGTCTGCTTGGTTTTATTAATGTCCGGGCTTTTGGTGTAGCCCTCCGGGGGAGTGACCTCCTCGGCGGTGTAACTGCCCAGGGGCATATCCTTCCAGGGCACGTCCGTCAGGTAGCCGCCCGCGCCGGTGACGTAAGTCCCGGTGAAGTCGTTGTCCACGCCGGTGATCTTGATGACTGCTCCGGCAAGGCCCCTGGTGGGATCGTCCGCGTCCACCTTGCGGATACTGCCCTCGCCGGTGATCTCAGGAGTATCGCTAAACGTAACCGTTACAATTTTGTTGGCTCCATTGGGCAGAACGACATACTGGGGACCCGCGTTGTCGATCTCATAACCCTCCGGGGCTTCCAATTCCGTCACGGCGTAGGTGCCCGCTTCCAGCTTGGATACGGTAACAGTGCCGTCGCTGCCTGTCACCACTTCCTTGGAGTAGGCACCATTTTCGGAGGCTACCTTGAACCGCGCCCCCGACAGGCCCTTGTTGGGATTCGTGCTGTCTACCTTTTTGATGATCAGGTCATACAGCTCACGGGTCACGGTCAGTTCACCGATCATGATGGCCTGCACATCATTTGCCGGATGGTAGCTGGAGCCGGGACCGGCATATGCGTATTCATAAACGGCGCAGTCGCCCCATACGCCCTGCGCGCCCAGGTCGAGGATATACTGCGCCCGGTCCCGGAACGATCTGCCGTCCATAGTCTCGTCAATACTGGAATAATTGGTGTGTTCCAGATTGTTGTAGACGCACAGCAGTTCCTCGGCACAGGCGGTTACGGGGTCGGACAGCAGACCGGCCTTGTAGCGCCAGACGATGGCCTGTACCCAGGCGTTCATCGTCCATGCGTAGTTGCTGTCCCACACATCATCTACACCCAAAGCCTTGGCTTGATCAGTAAAGACGCCGGTGGAGTGGGCGTAGAAGTACGCCATCATGGTTTTGACGGTGGGGTCGTTGACCGGCTTGGGACTCCCCCAGGTGTGGCCCTCCAGTGACCAGCCCATGCCCTTGCCCTTCTCGGCACAGAAGCCCATGGTGCTCTTTCCGTTAAGTCCAAAGTGCATCTGGTGCAGATGGCAGGTACCCAGAGCCGGGGACTCATACTTGACCCCATTGTGGGTGCAGTCGTCCATCTTGATGGTGTCCGGCGTGGCGGCGAGGGCTGTGCCGGGGAGCAGGCCCAGCACGCAGACCAGGGCCAGCAGAGCCGCGATCAGGCGGGTTCGGGGAAAATGGAACTTTTTCATAGCTTGTCAGCCTCCTTTTTGACAGAAAACGGCCCTCCAGCTTGCGCTGGAAGGCCGTTTTGGTTTTATTTTCGCTTACGCATAAAAATTGACGCTGTTTGGGATTCCGACGAACATGTAGCAGTAGGTGATGCCGTCGTACTGGGTCACACCCACGCCGATGCAGTCGCATCTTGAGTCGATCATGGTCTCGAAGTGACCGGGAGAGTTGATCCAGTTGTCGACGGCGCGCCGGGCGGCGTCGTCTGTGCCGGTGAACACGGTGAGGTTGTCACCGAAACCGTAGGGGTAGCCGGCGTCAGCGGCGGCTTGGCCCTCCTCTGCGGCGTGATGCCAGGTGTAGCGCCGGTCGGAGCAGGCTTGGGCGGCGGTCATCAGGGCCTCGCTGACCGGCAGCTCCGACACGCCGTTGGCCTTGCGGGTCTGGTTGATCAGCCGGATCATCTCCTGCCGGATCTCCAGGTTGTCCGTCAGGCTGGCGCTGTCCATGCTGGCGGGAGCTTCCGGCGCGGCGGGGGCGGCGGAGCCGACCGTCAGCGTCATGCTCCCGCATTCCCCGGCGCTGTTGGATGCGGTGATCTCCGCGGTCCCCGCCCCCTTTGCGACAGCCACCCAGAAGGTCAGCACCTGCTCCACCGCTACCGTGTCCGGGTCGCTGGAGGTGACGGTGTAGTCGATCCCGCTGGGGCCGATGATCAGGCCGCTTCGCTCTCCTACCTCCAGGGTACTGCCCTTGTAGCTGCTCACCCGGATGGGTTCGTTGGGCGCTTCCGCTGCCGCGGCGGGGACGGTGAGCCCAATGGTGAGGGTGGCTGCCATCAATGCGGCGGCAATGCGTTTTTTCATGCTGGTCATACTTTTTTCCTCCTGTATTCCGTATTTTTTGGTGCTTTTGCAAGCAATACAATATCGGAACAGAGGTCAAAAGTCGAGAAGAAAATGCAATCTAAAATGGAGAAACGCGCGGGCGAAAACGAAGCATATTAGCTAATTTCCACCCCCTGGACGCACCACCGCTGATCCCGCTGGTCACGGACACAGGTATAAAGCGTGATCATGTTGGTGGTGGAGGCGGCGAGGGCACTGCGGTCTGTCTCACTCACCTTGGAGACACTGGTCACCTCATAGGTTCGGGTCCCCAGCCGTGTGGTCAGGGTGATGGTATCGCCCACCTCCAGCGTGTGGATCTCCCCGAAGTGGTTGTTCACGCCCCGATTGTGGGCAGCCAGCGCCACATTTCCATCCCAGATGGAGGTGTCCTCAAAATGACCCGCGCCCTTCTTCAGCGCGGCGCTGTCCGTACCCTGGTAGATCTTGACGCTCAGACCGATGGCGGGGATCTTCAGCGTGCCCAAGTGTCCTCCGGAATAATAGAGATCGTCCGTTACCGCCGTGTAGCCGCCGGAGGCACTGCCGGGGTTGGTCACTGTCACCGAGGACGAGCCGGGGACATAGACGGAGCCGCTGCCATTGGCGGTCCCGCCGCCCATGGCGGGGGGCTGGATCACACTGGCGCTGCCATTGATTATGGCTCCGGCAGCAGGTTGATAGCCGGGCGCCAGATTGGGAGTGAGCGGTGTGCCGGTGTTCAGGGTGTCGGCGCTGTAACTGCCGAAGGTGGGCGGGGCCAGCGCCGCGTTCTTGCTCACATCCTCGTTCTTCATGGCCCCGCCATCGGCGGTATGCACCACCTCGATGGACGTGGACTTGCCATACTCCGGGTCGTCCGCGCCGTCAAAGGCGTACTCCATGGGGCCGGCGGCGCTGGCGGGGGTCGCCAGGGACACCGTCATGCACAGGGCCAGAAGGAGCATGGTCAGTTTCTTCATAAAAATCACCTGTCCTTTCCATTATAATTATAAGAGTTGGATGCCCATGCCAGGGGACTGTTTGTGTTTCGAGGCAACATCGCGGTACTCGGGATGCTTGTCCAGACTGTCCAAAATGGCGGCGCGGTTTTCCGGAGTATCCAGATAAACGCCGTCCGGTACATCCTCCATCCCATAAATCAGCTGGACGCCATCACGCTCCGCTGCTTTTGCGGCTTCCTCATCGTCCGGGAACAGGAACAGATCGTCGTCCCGTTCTACATGGAGGGCGTTTGGGATATAAAAGGAGCTGTCCTCCGCAAGAGCAAACACATACCCCTTTCACGGTTCTGCGGTACTCATCCTTCGTTCCCCTCGCCCTCAGCCAGCTCATTGCGCCGCTTGAGGAACAGGGCGATGCCGATGCCGCCGCCAGCCGCGGCAATGAGGCCCAGGGGTACCAGCAAGAGCGGCCAGTTGAAGCTGGCGGCAGGGGCCGGTTCAGCGGCGTCCGGACCATCATCCACAGGCTCCATGGGCTGGAGGGGCGTACCCTCGAAGATCGCCACATACCGGGTCTTGTTCAGCGCGATCCTGCTGACAGTGCCGGTGTAGTCGGCGGTGACGGTATAGCCTTTGACGTAGCTGCTGGTGGCGCTGCCGGTGTAAGTGGCCACGGCGGTGTAGCGGTCGCCTATGGCGTAGCCGTCCAGACTTCCGGTGTTGTCCGTCTGCCAGCTGATGTCCTGGAGGGTCAGGGTGCGCCCGCCGTCCTGGATGGTCTTGGGGATGTACTGGGTGTCCTGACCGGCCAGATTGGGGTAGCTCCGGGTGGCGGAGACCTGCTTGGTGGAGCTGCCGTAGCCGGCCACCTCCACCTGCACCGTGTCCAGCCGCAGGGTCAGCGTCCCGGCCAAGCCATCGTCGGTGACGAACTCCTTCTCCTGGGGCAGCAGGGCCAGCACAGAGGCCATGTCCTTGTTTTTGCTCTCCAGCGTCACCGTCTCAGTGTGCTGGCGGCTTTCATTCTCCGGCAGTTCCTGCTTGAGCAGGTCCACCAGAGTGTAGTGAAAGTTGTCCTGCTCAAAATCCGAGCGGGGGATGCCGGCGGGATCGTCCTCCGGGGACAGGTCATAGAATTTGCGGATCTCGGCCCCATCCTCACTCTGGGTGACAGAGGTGGGGTAGCAGACCTGGGCGGGATCAGCCCACTCCGCCGCGTAAGCGGCGGGAGCGAGGGCCATAGTCAGCGCCAATGCCAGGGCGCAGACTGCGGTCAGTTTCTTCATCGTCGTTTCCTCCTTTAGAACCTGTATTCACAAGGAGAAAAGAACGTGGTAAAATAGAGATATGGAAGAAAAAGGACGGGAGTCGTACCCTAGCGACTTGACAGAT
>NZ_KE159678.1:108883-141941 GCF_000403395.2 Anaerotruncus sp. G3(2012)
TAAAGATTATGAGATATCCGTCTCATCTGCTGAGACTATCGTCAAAATTTCTCATTTCCATACCTTGCTTAAACGCTTATGAATACAGCTTCTTACATTTTCATTTCCGGGGCAGGCGGGGCCTCCTGACTCTCCTGCTGCCGCAGGGGAATCTGGGTCAGCGTCTGCTGGTAGGCGTCCAGCACCGCCTGGTGGAACTGCTGGTGGAACTCCTTGGTGCAGGGGAAGCAGATGTCCTTGTAGCCGTCCCTGCCCTTGTAGCTGGGCAGGGAGACGAAGGGGCCATTGCTGCCGTCCACGACCTTGATGCCCCGGATGGCGAAGCATCCGTTCAGATTGACGGAGGCGTCGGCCAGGACGGGGCCGCTGGCGTGGAGGGAGTGGATCTTCACATCCACCTGCATGGGGAGGGCCTCTCGCTGGGGAGCGGGGGCCGGGGTAGGGGCCTGTTTCATTGTCGGTTCCTCCTTAAAATGTAAGAATTTTTGATATAATGGGATCACTCCATAGTCATGCCGTCCATGGAGTGGCCGATGTCCTGTTCCTGCTGGACACCGCGAAGTTCCTCCAGCTTCTCCCGCGCCCAGTCCGGCAGATACTGCTCATCCAGAACGCCAGCGAAGTCGGAGCGGTTCCAGCGGGTCTTTTCGCCGTCGCTCAGGCAGGTGGCGTAGACCGCCTGACCTCTGGCGTGGGGAGAACAGCCAAAGCCGCCTTCCGCCAGCCAGAGCATATTGCGGGGGTCCCAGCAGCTCTCCCGGAGCGTGTCGGGACACATCACCAGCACTTTGCCCTTGTAGTCCTGCTCCAGCGGGTTACCGGCACAGTGTTCCAGGCCGAACAGCCCCAGCGCCTGGTATGCGTCCCTGGCCTGTCCGATGAACGACTCCAGCAGTCCCGCGGCGGTATCCACCGCGTAGCAGCGGTTATATTTGCTGTCCTGGGGAACAAAGGTTATCCTGCCCCACTGGTAGGTCTCATCGCTGACCAGATGCTTGCAGGCCGACTCGCGGAACTCCTGCAGGGAGTTGGCGAGAACGAAGTTTACATGCTTAAAGCCGAACTGTTCCAGCACAGACTGGGCGCAGCCCTCGGCCAGCGACTCGTCCGCCGCGTTGAAATGATCCCGGACAGCCTGCTCGATGGCTCTGGCGCAGTCCACATTCACCCGAAAGCTGTCCTCGTGCATCTGCGTCTGCCTCAGACGGCGGGCGTCGGCGCGGGAGTAGGGGTACAGATAGGGAAAATCAGCCGCCATAGACGGTATCCTCCGCGATCAGATGCTCCTCCAGCCTGCCCAGGCAGGCGCCCACCACCATGAAGGTCTCCAGCAGATCCGCCGGAAGGTCCCGCAGGTCATAGCGGTGTTCCGCCGCCAGAACCGTAATGGTGTGGGCCTCCTCGTCCACCTCGGCGCACAGCTTGGCCCCATCGGGGATGCCGGCGGCCTCCCGCAGATACTCGTTCACCTGAACGATTTCCTCCTCGAAGTCATTGTAGGGGCAGCTGTCCTTATCACAGTCCTCACAGGGGCCGCAGACCTCCGACAGGTAGTGGAGCAGCTGGGCCGACGTGCTCGTGAGCTGTTGGACAACGGCCAGCAGCTCCGGGGCGCTCATCCGCCCTTTCAGCACCAGCATGGCCCCATCCAGGGTGTGGTACTCCACCTTGTCGCCGGCGTTGAACCCGGCCAGCCGTGCGGCGGTCACTGGAAGCAGGAGACCCTTGGGTGTGATCTCTTTGATGAATTTCATGTGATATTCCTCCGATTTCTGATTAAATTTCCTGTCCGAAATCAAACAGGTTCAGCTGTGTGGCGGCACGCTGCCGCACGGTCATGTCATAGTTGGCGATGAACACCTCGGCAAACTGGCAGTTGGGGTCGTACCGCTGCTTGATGTTGTTCAGCCGGGTCACCGCCTCGATCTGGATGCCGGGAGCGTCGTACAGCTCCCGGACAAAGGCGTCGTCATTGTAGGAGAGCAGGAACTTCCCCTCAATGGACAGAAGGGCGTCCCGCAGGCGGATGTGGTCTTTTTCTGTAAATCCGTCCTCCCCGATGTTCTGGTAGTACCCCTCGGTGGCATGGTAGGGCGGGTCGCAATAAAAAAGGCTCACCGGGCGGTCGTACTGCCGGATGAGCTTCTCAAAATCTTTGTTCTCCACCACCACGTCCTTCAGACGCCGGTGGGCCTGCTCGATGAGAAGGAAATTGGCCCGCATGTCATGGGGCTGGCTGCCGTAGCTGGTGAGGGCGGAGGCGTAGCTGTAGCGGATGATCTGATAGAACCACGCCGCCCGCTGGACGTCGGTGGTGCGCTGGCGGCGCAGGGCCAGCCGCACCCGGTCAAAGTCCTCACGGGAATTGAGAACATATTTCAGGGCGTTCATCAGCAGATCCGGCTTGTCCCGGACACAGCGGTACAGGTTGGCAAGAAGGCTGTTGAAGTCGTTGTAGACCTCAAAATCCCTGCCGGGGGGCTTGTGGAACAACACCCAGCCGCCGCCCCCGAAGATCTCAATGTAACGTTCATAGTACAGAGGGAACCTCTGCACCACCTCCTCCCGCAGCGCCTTTTTGCCGCCGACCCAGCTCATGAAGCTGTTCAAGGGCTGTCACCTCCCGGGATGCGGAGCTGGGCGGTGTCGAACTTCTCCAACGACTGGTTCAGGCCCCGGATGGCGGCGGCGATGCCGCTGATCCGGTGGGTCATGTGGGCAATGGTGGCGCGTACCTCCTGCTCCGCGGCGGTATAAAAGTAGCCGTTGGAGCTGCTGGCGATGGGGATGCCCCTGCGCCGGAGCCGGTTGACCGCGTCCCGCAGTTCCTTGCCCCGGACGGAGAAGGTCCGCTCCAGTTCCCGGCTGGTAGCGGCGCTGCCCTCGCCCAGATGGTACTGCCGCAGATATTCGGCCAGCTGTTTATCCTCCATGATTCCTCCTTTCCGGGGCCGTTTTTCCGAAAAAGAGCACAAGCGGGAACCCCACGGGAGCCCAGCGAAGCGGGTCCCGTGGGGAGAGGAGAAGCAACGGAATGAGCGAGCTTTCGGGCCTCGCCCGGAAGCGAGGGATATGGAGCTTGCGACGACGAAGGAGCCGCTTGTCCCTTTCGGTAAAACGGCCCCTTGATGCTGATTCGTTATTGAATGAACTGTCTGGCATGGGCTGTGCCCATGGAACACCACTCCTTTCCTCTGGCGGTCCAGTCACTGCATGGTCATGCCCTGCTCAGGTGAGTACCTGGCTGGGCGTTTGTATGGTTTCCACTCTCCGGGTGTGGACAGGATCGGTCCACATCTCCTGGAAACCCGCCACGATGGACTCACAGGCTCCAAGCCCACTGTCCAACGCCTCCTGATTGATTTCGGAGAACTGGCCTGCCAAGTCAATGATATAGTTCTCCAGCCCGATAATAATATTTTCTTTCCTGCCCTCACTCAGTTCCGGCACATCGACTCCGTTTTGGGCGGCGGACACCGCATCATCAAAGAGGGCGCCATAGTGTTCTTCCCGCACCACTGGATCATCGTCCTCTTCGAAGGGGTCAGGCCAAAACGCCGCAAGACCGCAGATGAAATCCCGCAGGGCAGGGAGTTGTTCACCGCTGCCATGAGCGGCGAGACAGGCCCCATGTCCGATGAGTCCGTGCAGACAAAGCCGTATCTCCTTGAACCGCGCGTGATAGAACTCATCTGAAAAGTTCCAGCCCTTGAGTTTTTTCGGCGGGATATTTCCGGCAATACAGGCCAGCGCGGGACAGGACTGGAGTTTTCTTGAGAGCGGCGATCCGGGGTTTCGCATGTGCCCCATGATAAAATGCCGCACACGGGGCTTTCCAGGCTCGATCAGTAACAATTTACCTCTTCCTTTCACTGCATGGTCATGCCCTGCTCAGGCGGGGACATGGCCTCATTCCCGTGGACGTACAGTCCGGTGCTGCCGGATGTGTAGATGCTCTCGAACTCGTGGGTCAGGGCGGCGTAGGCGGTGAAGTCGACGCAGCGGTCGATCACCTTTTTGTCCAGGCCCTTCTCCAGCAGTTCTTTCTCTGCCTTCTCCCGGAAGCTGCCGATCTCTACGAACTCATAGCTGTCCAGGCGGTCGGCGATCTCCACCGCCTCCTCCAGACTGGCACAGTCCTCCGATTCCATCGCCGCCTGGAGCTGCCGGAGGCCGCATTCGCCGCGCCCGGCCAGAGCCTCCGCAATGGCGGCTCTGGCTGCGGCAGCATCCTCCGGGGCGGCCTGGCTGGACATCTTCTCCAGCATGGGGACGGCTTTCAGCACATCCTGCTGGGCCGGGGCAGTAAAATCACGGACAAATTCCTTGCCGTTGCGTGTCAGATAGCCGGTTTCACTGCCGGCCTCCATGTATCCGGAACTCTCCAGCAGATCTTCCGCATAGGCGTCCAGATCAATATTACCGGACCGGATCAGCTCCTCCGGTACATGATAGGTGCGCAAGTTGTTTGCGGCAAATTCCTTTACACCGTCACGGGGTACCCACTCGTAGCAGTGGAGGTTCTGCGCGATGTCCAGGGCAAATTTCAGGGTACGGCAGTCTTCATACTCCAAAGCGGCGGCAAACTTGTCCAGCCAGTGCGCTTTGCCCTGACCCTGCTCAGCCAGAACATAGCCGAGATTATCCCCATCCCGAACCAGATCGGTAATGCTGGAATACTGCTTCGTAAGGTCTCCGGCCTCGGGGAGAATACACCGGGCTTCCAGCAGAGTGCAGTCCTCCAGAGACTTGACCCGCAGCTCGTCCAGTGCCAGCACGACCTCGTCCGCGTCCTCCGCCATTTTGCCGTCATATCCCGGCAGACGGAGCCACACGCCCTCGGGGACCGCAGGGGAGGCCAGCTTCAGCTTGACGCTCCAATCGCTGTCCTCCGGCAAAAACGCGTTCTTTCCGGAGTAAGCTGGTTCTGCTGCCTTTTTCGGATATTCCACATAATAGCCTCCGATGAACAGTCCGGGGTGCTCATCCTCAAACTCCTGCCCGATGTGATCAAAATCCACATAGGGCAGGACGTCCTCCGGCAGGCTGGCCGCTCCTTTCTGGCTGTACTTGCCCAAATCCTCATAGCTCCCAGCCGGATGGAGCGTGCAGTCGGGCAGGCTCAAAATACTCTTGATGGCGTCAGCCGCCTTTTCGGGTGGATACCCCATCGAGACGGCGGCGAGGGCGTAGCTCTCCCGGACGCTTAACGTCTCCAGCTGCTCCTTCAACCACTCCTGTTCCTGGGGCGTACCGGGCAGTTCCAGGAATTCTTTGAAATCATTCATCATCACTTCATCTCCATTCCGCCCTGTTGGGGGCTTTCTTCCATACCCTGGACCGGCTGTCCGTCCGAACGCTCGATCAGGCCATAGGGAGTCAGAACGCCGCCGCACTTTTCGATCAGCGCCTGTCCGTACTGGTATAGATTCAGGTGTGGGGCGAGTGTCGCCGCGTCCGGCTCACAGAGGATAAGAGAAAGCTCCCCCTTCGCCACTTCGATGGGGGAGCTGTACTGGGGGGAGAAGACGTAGTTGTCCAGCGAGTCCATGAGCGCCCCGGCGCTCAGGATGTCCTTGCAATCTGTGGCTTCCAGCAGGGCCTTGTAAGCGGTCAGGGCCTTCGGCTCCAGCCCTGCCAGTCTGCGGGCCAGCAGGTCCACAGTTTCCATTCCACTGGTCAGACCGATGAGTGACGGCGCGGTGCAGTCCACACAGCGCACCGGCTCCGTCCCCATGGGAGCGTTGGCCGGGTATGGGAACTCCACCCGGTTTCCGTCATATGTCTCAGCCAGGATGGTGTACGCGGGTTTTTTCGGCGTGAGATCCAGGGTTTTGTAAACCTGACGCGGTTCGCTGTGCCGCTCCACATAGCCGAAGCCGGTAAATGTACTGCCCTCCGCCTCCCGATGGTTCTTCCCAATCTGCGCGTAGTCCAGCAGTTCAAGCGTGGCGTCCGGAATAGCGTCTGTTTCCGGGATAAACCCGTTCTCCACAAGGAACCTGCCCAGTTCCTCATCGGTCACGGCATCCTCCAACACATGGCAGCATTCCCCGCTGTAGGCGTAGTCGATCAGGCTGCCAATGGGGATCGTTTCCACGCCTTTCTGAATATCCATGCAGACCAGCCCCTCGAAGACAGCCATACCTCGCGTGTCCAGCTCTGCCAGCCGCTTGGCCAGGGCATTGAGCGGGAAGATGTCTGTCTCCTGAATGCACTCGTTCAAGTAGTCGTATCCCTCGACAGCATGGAACTCCAGATACGGGTGCTTTCCGTCCTCCAGCCGGAGCTGTTCCATCGCGTCGAGAAGTTCGTAATCCGTGGCTGGCAGATCCAACTCCACTTCCTGATAGGCTCCGTTGGGGCTGCTGAATGTGCGGATATGGAATACCTTATCCAAGAGTCATCCCTCCCATCGGCGCTCCAGCCTCCATATCGGTGGGGGACTGGAGGGTCTGCTCATAGGTCCTGGGATCAGCGGCAGGGCAGTCCCAGCCATGCATAGACCCGGCCTCCATTGCCAGCCGCTGGGCGCCGGTGACGCCGAGACGCTGGTTGTTGTAGTCCGCCAGCTCCCGGTTCTGGGCGGGGACGCCGGTATCCCAGTCCGAGGGGTAATAGCCGCTCTCGCCCCGTTTGATACAGATGAGCGCCCCAGTGCTGGGCAGGACGGAAAAGCACAGTTCCGGCAGTCCCTCCGCCAACTTCTGTTCAGAAGCCGCTTTTTTCATCAGCGCCTGTTCCTGGATGTAGTGCCTGGGATCAGCGGCGGGGGAGTCCCAGCCACGCAGGCAGCCGCCCAGCATGGCCTGCTCTTGAGCCTTGCTGATTCCGCGGCATTGATTGCGGTAGTCCGCTATGTGCCGGTTCAGACCGGGTTTCTCACTGCTGTTCTCCGACACCTGATAGCCGGCGCCTCTGGTAATGCAGATCAGGGAGTCATCCTCCGGCAGGACAGAGAAGCACATATCCGGGAGCCGCTCAGAGAAGTGGGGATCGAAGCGGTCCTGCTCCGGCATGATGCTCCAGTTCTTGCTCTGCCACAGGTGGACATACAGCTCACAGCCATCTCCGATGCCAATATCACGCTGCTCAAAGCCCTCGCCCCAGCCATCAGACATCTGCCCGCTCAGATAATCAGTCAAAGTGTCCAGTTCCACAGGGGTCAGCGCTTCTGCTGCCTTGCACTCCACTACCGCCCAGAGCCGGCCTTCCCGTTCCTCTGTAGTGAAGAGAGCAGAGCGGACCTTGCGATCCACGGCATCATCTTTGCCGTACCAGTGCATAATGCCGCGCTCCGCTTCTTCCGGCATCCGTTCCCGGATCAGGGCGGCCAGGATGCTGTCCGCATAGTGGCGAAGATCCCGCCCGTCCAAAGGAGTACCATCCTCATCCATTCCGCCGTATTCATCGGGTTCAAAGAGTTCCGCGGTCATGGGGGCGTACAGCTTCAGCGTCTGGAGGGGCGGGGGCAGGACAGAGAAGCTGTCCGCCCCCAGCACCAGGTTCAGGCTGCGGCCACTGTCCCAGTTCACCAGAAAGTGGCCGGCGTCGTCGATGCCCTTCAGCGTCCCCATGCTCCCTGGCTCCACCGGGTGGGGGTCGTCTTTCATCTCGCGGAGCTTGATCCGGCTGCCCACTGGAAACTGTTCCCGCAGAAAATCCAGCCATTCTTTTGGTATCCGGTCCATTTACATTCCCTCCATTTTTATATCAGTTTGCGGCCCGTTCCTCTGCGGGGGCCCGCCCTCACGCGCCTTTTGAATGTCCGGACAGTCGGAGAACCAAATTGTGTGATGAGACTTCAGATGGAACTCCACAGCGCACGGTTCCAAATACTTCTCACACAGGCGGGGAAGATACTCCTCAACCTCATCCCATTCGTAGGGATAGTCGACGCCTTCTCCATAGGTAATACCTTTTTTTAACTCCGCTACCAGTGCTTTGTATGCGTCCGGGTCCGTGTTTTCATAGGCGTCCTTGCTGGTCAAATGCTTCATCGTTTCGTTTCCAGTGTAGAGTAATTCCTCAAACTGGCAGCCTCCATAGGCTTCCACATCTGCCAGAGAGTCCGGATCAGCCAACGCCGCCATGTAGACCTCCTCGCCCTGGGCGATGAGCCATGCCCGGAAGTCGATGAAGCCGTCGTCTGAGCAGCCGTTTTCACACATCAGAGAGGCAGCGGTCCACAGTCCATACTGATATGATAAACTCATGTATCCGTCCATGATATGGGTGAAGTCCTGTGTCTGCTGGGGGCCGCGGGCAATGAGCTGACTGGTCAGCCAATTGATGGATGAGCCCATATTCTGACCGCATTCTTTCTTTGCCCCGGCAATCAGCTCCCAGAAATCGGACTTGCTCATTTCCATACCGGCCTGCAGCGGCTGAGGAGAGGATGCTTCCATTCTCCAGTCCCTTTGCAGCTCGGATGAGAGCGCATCGCACTCAGCGATCCACCGCTCCAGACCGCCACAGTCCATCATCTCCTCAGCATACAGCCGCAGTCCATTCAGGATATCTGTTTTTGTCTGCGCACTCAGCTCAGGTGCGCCGCCGGAGTCTCTGGCGGCGGATACCGCCTGATCGAATGTACTGCCGATTTGCTCCACCATCTCCCGGTATCCCTTGGGTGTGTCATCCTCAGCCAATCCCCAGAACTCAGCCATATCTGTGAGCAGTCTGCGGAATGTGGGCAGCTGTTCTTCCTGACCCTGTGCGGCAAGCCGGGCGGCGTGTTCCGTCAGGCCAGCGATGCACTGGCGCATCGTGTTTTTATATGCCTGATACTGCGGCTCCATCTGAGCGAGAAGTTCATCGACGGTATAGCCGCGGGTGTTTTCGCCCTGGGCCGGCGATGTCTGTTCTCTGTTATCCAAGCTGCATTCCTCCCATTTCAATACGTTCCGCCATATCCTCAGCCTGGATAGGCGGCGTCTCATAGAGCGTCTTTTTTCCGTAGGTAATTCTGGTGATGTCCTCCGCACAGTAATTGGCGCCGCGGCCAAACAGCCGCTCGAACTCCTGACGGTCAGCGGCGGCAATATGGCTGGTGCTGTAGGAGTTGTAGCGTCCTCTTAACGGAGTAGTTCCTGTCCTGAAAGACAGTTCTTCTCCATTTTTCTGGACAGTAACGGTCACCGTCTTGGCGCCGCTGGTTTTGATGGCCTCTGATATCGCCTTGACCCGGTGGAGGGGGCTGTCAGTATTTTGTACTATCGCCTGATATTCCGCCACCAGAGCATCGTTTTTCAGAAATTGCAGGAGGAATTTCTCTTGGTTGATTTTAATATGCTGATCCGCCTCTGTTTGAATGAGGCCCTCCGGATTCTGGAGCCAGGCCATAAAAGTGGCCTCCGGCAAATTGCCCAAGGTGTAGCCACTGTGAAACTGTCCATCTGGCTCGCTGCCGCGAAAGAACCAATCAATGGCTTCCCTGTGCGCGCCATCCTCCAGGTATTCTTTCAGCTCCCGCGCCGCCTGCCAGCTGGTGACCTCTTGGACAGACAGGTTGTTCCGGTCGTTGGCGATAGTTTCCTCCACGCACTGGTTGATTCTGCCGCATATCTCATCCACCACAGAGGGGATGGTCTTGGACGCAAACGGGACCTGTCCGTCTATGAGAATCGTTGTAAGGCTTTCTGACAGATACAGTGTCTTTTTTCCAATATCATGTACGCCGCAGAACGTCAGACCATTTCTCCAGGAAATACTTCCGTCTGCCTCAACGGCGGTTTGGTATAGATAGTCAACAGGCCTCTTTTCAATTTTGAGGAGCATCGTGACAGCCTCCTCGCCCTTGTATATTGTTAAAGGCGTCTTTCCCCAGTACAGCCAGCGTTGGAAATCATCACGGGAAACCGTACATTGAACAAGGTCTTTCATCAGGTGATTCCCCCCATCGTCATGCCGGTACCACCGTAGTCCTCGATCTGGCGGGGATTCTCCTCCCCATACAGGCCGCAGAGCATATCGTCCACGGCCTTGCGGACTTCCGGGTTATCCGTCAGGGTTTCACAGCGGAAGCCGGTGGCGGCATGGCAGGGCAGCTCCTCACGGACGGCCTGGAGATATTTCTCCGGGTCAGTATAGTTCCACCGTTCCCCGCTGGCGAAGGTGACCCGCCCGACAGCCGGGCTTTCGTCCAGTACCTGCCGGAGACGGGCGGCAGCCTCCGCCGTCACCGGGTCATCCTTGAATTCGTCCATCCTCAGCCGGTCTTCTGACAGCCACTCCCGGCCATCCCAATGGATGGCCAGATCCACCGCGGCGATGCCGTCCTTGGTGACCCCCAGCCGCTTGTCCTCGCAGTCAAGACCGGCGTATAACTGTATGGCCTCCTCCAGCGGGAGCTGGTGGGTCACTTGCCGCTCAGGCGTGTTGATGTGTTCGATCACATACCACTCATAGCTATGGGGGAGTGTGGGATCAGCGGCGTTTTGGAGCGACTGGCGCCCCTGTTCCGTCAGTCCCATCTGCTGAGCCTGTTTATCGAAACAACTGAGGTAGCACTGGTAGTCGCCCTCTATGGGATTGCACCGCAGACGGTAGAGATACCGTCCTGTCTCCAGCGTGAAGCCGTAGTTCTGGCAGCAGGAGCCGCCGGCAATGGCGCCCTTACTGCCATAGCAGTACCGCCGCATGGAGGGGAGGTCTTTCAGGACGCCCTTGCGAAGATCGTTCACCACCTTGTCCAGCTCATCCCGGAACTCCTGGGTGTTCAGCTCCTCGGGGCCTCTGGGCCACCAGGTATGGTAGAAGCCCCCGCGTCCGTTGTGTCCGAAGTCGATGCGGACATGGCCGATGGCCCCCAGCTCCTCATCCTTCTCCGGCGTCTGAGCATAAAAAAGCCCCGCATCCTCGGGAGATGCGGGGCACAGCTGATGGCGGACAGGCGTTTCAGGGCAGCGGATCTTTTCCTCAGCACAGAACTCCGCCAAGCAGGGATTTGTACCGGTCATCTGGAACATATCCCTGACCAGCCGGAACTGGGAACGGGCTTTTTTCAGCGGCAGACAGGAGAGGATCGAGCCGGCATGGTTTTCCTCCGCCAGATCCACCAGCGCGTGGGGTTCGTCCGGATGCCGGGCTGTACCACGCAGGTCGTAACAGTACCAGCCCTGGGGCACATCCTCACGGGGGATGGGCGCGGCACTGTACAGCACCGAGGCCCCGAACAGGCGAGCCCCCAGCATTTTGTCCTTGTAAATATTGATTTGGTGGTCTTGCCCCAGAGGAGGGAGACCTCCTGGACCGTGCTGTCCAGCACATAGCCGGGTTTTGCCTCCACCTCCTGGACATAGTAGGTCCCCTGCTCCATGCCGGTTAGATGGATCTGGCCCAGCTTGTTGGTGGAGAAGGTCCCCAACTCCCGGCCCAGACGGTCGGACACTTTGAACCTGACCCCCTCGATGGGCGCCTTGGTCTCGGCATCGATCTTCACCAGCTGCAGGTGGGGATAGGGCTGGTTACGGTATTCCACCAGGTTCAGCTTATCCGAAGCCACCTCCACATTCCGGAGGGCGTTGTCCAGCTTGTAGCCGTCCAGCGTCCGGGTCTCGGTGACGACATACCAGCCCTCCTTCATATCGGGGACGAAGATAAGCCCGGCGTCATCGGTGACATAGATGCCCACCGGCTCGCTGTTCAGCTTGGTGATCTTGAACTCCACGCCCTTCATGGGCAGGCCGGTGACCGCGTCCACCTTCTTGATCTGAAGGCCGGCCAGCGGCTTATTGGAAAACTCCAGAGTGGTTGTGCCATTGGGCCTCAGCACCGCAGTCTGCGGGGTCTTGTCCAGGATGTACCCGGCCGGGGCCGCGGTCTCATAAACGGTATAGGTCCCCGCCTCCAGGTCAGGGGTCACAAAGAAGCCCGCCGAATTGGTGACGAAATCGCCCATCCGCTCGCCGCTAGATTTTTCCACCCGGAATTTGGCACCCGCCAGCGGTTCTCCGGTCTTGGTATCCACCTTCTTGACCAGGATGGGATTGCGGGGCTGGTTCTCAAACTGGAGGGTGGTGGTCTTGCCCCACTCCACCAGCGCCTCCTTGCTGCCGGTGAGCATGATGTAGCCATCCGGCGCCTTTACCTCGGTGACGACATACAGCTCCGGGTCGATGTTCTCCAGGTAGATCCGCCCAGCAGCGTCGGTGCGGTACTCGCCCAGGGTCTTGCCGTTCTTGATCTGTACCTGGAAGGAGACCCCCTCCAGGGGCTGCTTGGTGACCGAATCGATCTTGAGGATCTCCAAAGAGGGCTTGTGCCGGTTCTTGATGATCAGTTCCGAGTCCTGCCCGGCGATCAGCTCGATATACTGGGGCTCATCGTTGAGGAGGTAGCCATCAGGCGCTTTGATCTCCTCCACAATATACCAGCCGGGCTCCAGGTCCTTTACCAGATAGGTGCCGTCTGCTCCGGTGGTCACATCCTTGTACTCCTTCGCGCCGTCCTTGGTGATCCGCAGCACTGCGCCGGGGACGCCGGAGCCGGTCTGCTCGTCCACCTTGCGGAGCAGCAGGTCGGGCTGCTGGAGGTTATTGATGATAAGGGGTACCGTCTTGCCGGGGATCATCTCCACATCGTAGTGCCGGCTGTCCAGCACATAGCCGGAGGGGGACCGCACCTCGGTGACGGTGTACCAATCGTCCTCCAGGTTTTCCAGCAGCACGGTGCCATCGCTGCCGGTTCGCACCTCCATATACTCCTCACTGCCCCGGCGGGAGACATGGAACACCGCCCCAGGCAGGCGCAGCCCCGTCACCTTGTCGATCTTCTCGATCAGGAGCTTCGGCTTGGGGAGGTTCTGGAATACCACAGTGATATTCCTGTTGACCGCCTCCGGCTTGATCTCAATGGTCTGGACATGATGCTCCTGGTCCAGCAGGTACCCATAGGGGGCCTGGGATTCCACGATGGTATAGTAACCGGGTTCCAGCTTCTGGATGGTCACGCTGCCGTTCTCGCCGGACTCCCAATCACCCAGGTAGGCTTTTGGGTCCTCCTCCGAGCCCTTGTACAGCTTGAAGATGGCCCCCGGCAGGCCCTTAGCATTGGTCTTATCTACCTTGCGGATCATCAGACCGGTCCAGGGCTCATTGCGAAATTCCACCGTCACCGTTTCGGTGTTCCCATCCAGAATGTTGACGGTGTGGACGGTGGTAGTCCCCATGTAAAATTGGGGCGGGGCGATCTCCTCCACCCGGTACTCGCCGGGGATGAGGTTGGTGAACACTGCCCGGCCGTCCGGCCCGGTGGTCTCGGTGTAGGACTGGCCCCCCTCGTAGGGCGGGGTGTTGGAGCGCAGCAGGGTCGCCCGGATAGATGCCCCCGCCAGCAGCTGGCCGGACTGGGCATCCTTTTTGATGGCCACCAGCTGGGTCTTCTTATCGTTGGGGATGTCGATGGTCTTCTGTTCGCCTTTGGCCACCGTGACATCATAGCTGGTCTTGGTGTTCATCACATACCCGGCCGGAGCGGAAAGCTCCTCCACGATGAGGGCGCCCGCCGCGGGCAGGTCGATGTGAATTTTGCCGCTGCCATCGGTGGTTTCGGTCCAGGTCTGGGCCGAAACATTGGGGTCGGCGTAGCGGATACGGAAGGAAGCGCCTTCCAAAGCAACGCCCTTATTGCCGGTTTCGTACTTGTAAATCTCCAGGGAGCAGGCTTCGGGGTAGTTGACAAAGCCAACCTCCACGATGTTGACTGTTTCGTTGGCCGTCACCGTGACCGTCTTGGGCGTGCTGTCCTTCACATAGCCGGAAGGAGCGGTGACCTCGGTGACAGTAACATCCACCTGGGTCTGCCCCTCCGGGATGGGGATGACAATGGTTTTGCCGCCGTAGGGCACATCCACCGCATCGTTGATATACCCGTCACACTCCACCTTGAAGATGGCTCCGCCCAGTGGAAGGTTGGTATCCCCATCATATTTCACGATGGTCAGGTATCCCAGACCGGGCTCCTCCGGGGGCGTCTCCGGGGTGTCGGGAGGATTGGGGATAAAGTTGTTGGTGAAGGCCATATAGCCATCGGCGGGAATCCCCTGTGTCTCGTCAAAGCTGGCCTTGGTCTGTTGGCTGCTGTTCCAGAAGATAAGGCCGGATTCCCCGCTGCCGCTGTGCCATTCCATATAGGCGTCCTGGTCCGGCTCGCTGTCCGATTCCACCGTTAGGGTGTCCCCGCTGACCGAGAAGTCGAAAGGCGCCCGGCTGGTAAAATCCGAGGCGTTAAGAGTCACGCTGGAGTTGGTGTTCTCAAGGTCGATGTTCCAGCTTCCACCGTTATCGGTCATCTCATGGATGGTGGGGTTATTGGGGTCGGGGCTCATAAAGCTGGGGATCTCGCCCATAGATTCCATGTCGGCGCGGATCTGCTCATAGTAGCTGCCCAGCCGGCCGGAGTTGGCGGCGATCACCGCTTTGTAGACGCTGCCGGAACGGGGTGTCTGGCCATAGCAGATCTCCCAGATGATGGCCTGGGCAGCAAAATATTTATCACCGTTGGAGTATCCGCCGCTGGCGGCGATGGCTTTGGCGATCTCCTTCTGCTGGGTGCTGCTCAAAGCACTGTAGCTGAGGCTGCCGGTAACAACAGTACCATTGGTCGAATTGAATCGCGCCGGTTCCACGCAGAAGGCGGCGCGACCATCCGCGGTGTACATCTTGTAGGCGCTGTAGGTAGTGCCGCCGCTGAAGGGATAGAGATGGCTCAGGCCGCTGATCTTCTCCATGTAGATGGTGGTGCTGCCGGGGTTGGCTCTGGCTTTCCGCATTCCAGAGGCAGAGGCCGAACCGCTGCGGACAGCTTCAAAGGAAAAGCTGTCCGGAGGGTCCAGACCGGAAGCACCCACGGTGGGCTCGGTGGGGAGGGGAGCATCGGCATCCCCCTGCAGGGATTCTCCTTCAGAATCTTCCGGCGGTTCCCCGGTATCCACCACCGGAGGCACCGAAACATCGGGCTGGGGCTCGGAGGAGGGAGGCTCCTCCTCACGGGGTTCTTCTTCCAAAGTGGGAAGATCCTCATCATCCTCGGTAACAACGGGGGTATCCTCCCCATAATCGGTGATGTTGCTGATTTCGCCGAGCCCTTCAAAAGCGTAGGCCGGGACGGCGGAACCGACAAGCATCATCACCGCCATGAGGAGCGAGAGGAATCTTGCAGGTTTTTTCATAGGCTGTGGGTCTCCTTTCCTGATTTTGGGCATCAAAAAGAGGCAGCCGCATCATTTGCGGTTGCCTCCAACTGTGGGGACGACTGGTTATTTTGCGAAAAGCTCCAGGACTGCAATGCCGGGGCCCGCCGGGGTCTCCCCCCAGGCAACGCCGATGCCGGCATATTTGTGGTTAGGGTCCAGCAGGTTGGCCCGGTGGGACGGGCTTGCCAGAAAGCCGTTTACAATGGCTTGGGGACTGCGGCTGGTGGACATGATGATCTCCCCAGTGCAGGTAAGCTCGGTATCGTACTCCCGGAAGATGGTGTCCGGGGTGGTGCCGTCCGGTCGGGTGTGGCTCAGCTTGCCGCCGCTTTCCCCCATCCGGGCCTGAGCCATCTGGGTGAGGACCGGGTCGGTCTCCAGGGCGGGCGCCCCTGCCTCGGCTCTGGCCTCATTGGTGAGACGCAGCACCTCGGCGGCAAAGGTCTCCAGGTCGTAGGGGAAGTCCTCCTTGGGATCAGCCGGTTCGGCAGATTCCACAGGCTGTGCCGTGGTTTCCGGCTCCTCCGGGGGCTGCTCCGGCACCCAGACCCAAATTTCCTCCGGGCTGGGCTCCACAGAAGACGGGGCCTCCACCTTGGGGCTCACAGGCTTTGTCTTGGGGGGATCGGGCTGCACCGGCTGGCCAGAGCCGGCGTAGGCTGCCTCGAAGCTGAACACCTCTGCGGCGAACGCCTCGGTGGCTGTGGTGGTGAGGATGCAGACCAGCATCAGGATGATTCCCAAGCGCTTTTTGAACATGAAAAACAGCTCCTTTCGTTTTTACGCTTACATCCTACCCATAGGAGCAAAGGGCGGAATTTGCAACAGCTTTCGGGAATTTATTTTACCTCGGCAGCCTGTACCACCAGCCTTTTGGTGGGCTGCCCGGAGATACAGGTGATCAGGGTGATCTTGTTTTCCCCGGTGCGGCCGAGATAGCTCCAGTCGTCCTCCGCAATCGTCTTGAAAAGCTCCACCTCATAGGTGCGCTCTCCCAAGCTGGTGGAATAGGTGAGCTTATCCCCCTTCTTCAGCTGGTGGAGATTTTTGAAGTACCCGTCGCTGAGGTCAAAATTGACATTGTGACCGCAGATGCCGATGTTCCCGTCCCAGCTGCTGGTGTGGGAGAAGTGGGCCAGCCCCTGGGTCATGGCCTCTAATTCCTCGCCCTGCTTTGCCGCAAAGACATTGACCGAAAGACCGATCTCCGGGATAGTAAGCACCCCCAGGCTGCCATCCTCCTGCTCCACCTTGTCGGGCAGGGTGAAGCTGTTGTAGGTAATGACCTGGTCCTCCTCCCAGATGGTTTCGGGGTCATGGGTGATAGAAGCGGTCTGGGCCAGCTGGGCGGCGGAGGGGGCGGGCTCGATCACCACCACCCCGTCCTCGGCGGAATAGGCTTTGTTCTGCTCCAGGTCAAAGGTCAGCTCTGCCGGGTCGGCGGGCTGGGCGGCATACTGGGGCGTTGTCAGATCGCTCTGCTCGAACTTTCCATTGACATGGGATACGATGGCTCCAATGGTAAGCCCCGCCAGGATAAGCCCGACGAAAAACCACAGGCCGTAGGTTTGGAAGAACGAACGCAGCTTCTCATACATTCTCCGTACCTCCCCCATCCTGCTCCATCTCCCTGGGCATATAGATTTTCGTTTTCTCCCTGGCCGGCCGGAGATCCCGGTTCTTCCAGAGGAACCAGGCGCCGGTTCCGGCTGCGCCTACCAGAATGATCGCCCCCAGAATAAAGAAGGGGGTACCGCCCCACTCGTTGGGCTCGTTCAAGGGCGAAAGCGGCTGATCCACCGAAGGAGCAAAGACGATGGAGTAGAGGACATCGCCGGGGACAGCTCGCTGTACCTGGCCGGTGTAGGTGGCGGTAGCGATATACTCGGTGGCCCGGCTGCCTGTGGCGTAACCGGAATATTGGGCAGTGGCCGTAAATCGGTTAGGGGTGAGCCGCCCGTTTGCCTCGCCGCAGCCCATGGTGGTCCAGTCCACATCACACAGCTGCAGTTGGATGCCGTTTTTGCAGGCGGTCTTGGGGATATAATAGGTGTCGTTGCGGTCCATCCCGGACATCTGCCGGGTCTCCGTCACCAGATACCGGTAGGGCTCCGTTTCCGAAACCTCCGTGATGATACGCCCCGCATCCAGCTGCAGCTGTCCCTGGTACCCATCCTCGTCATATGCGAGCGTGGGTTCAAACAGCTGGAGCAGCTTTGCCTCCTTGTCCGAATCGCTGGCAGCCGTTACCGTTTTGCTCACCGTCTTGGTTTCCAGCTCATCCGCCAGCGGCTTCTTGAGGACCTCCTGCACCTCGTACCGGATGCCGTTTTTCTCGAACTCCCCGGTGAGGCGGGATACCGAAGTATTTGCCGGAACCTGATAGGTTTTGATGATGAGCTTTTCGCCGTCTGTCTCTTCGGTGCGGATCTCAATGGGATAGAATCCGCCGTCGGGCTCGGCTGCCTGGTTTTCTCCGGAGAGAACTGAAATCACCGAGCCGCCATCCTCCTCATTTTCCGAATAGCTGACGGTGTAACCGGAGATTTCCGGCGTGCCAGGGGGTTCGGCCGCATAGGCCAGCGTTGGGGCCGCCGCCAACAGCATGGCTGCCAGCAGCAGGGAAAGCGCCTTTTTCACCATATAGGGATTACCTCCATTCTTTCGTTTGCCACAGTAAAAGGCTGCGGCTTTGTGCGTATATAAAAAGCACCGAGCCCAAAACGGGAGCGGTGCGGACATTCAAAGGGGCCAGCCGTTTGATACGGCCAGCCCCTTTGATTTGGAGGGAGGGATATGGAAGGGGTAAAAACTGCTTTTTTACCTGTACCTATTGTAACACGAAGGACTCTCCGCTTCAATTTCTATCTGTTCCCATCCTGCTCCCGCCGGACCTGCGGGCTGCTGTCAGAACACTTTCAAGTTGCTGGCAGATGTACCGGAGGCCCTGGCGAAACTCCCGGATGCCGCCCTCCAGAAGCTGGTCAAACAGCTCCTGGGACAGCCCCTGTGGAAAACAGATGATCTGCTTATACAGATAGATAACGCCGCCGGAGTATTCCAGTAGCTGGTGCAGTCCAGACAGAGAGTCTCTGTTCAGGCGGTCCAGGATGGAAAGAAACAGCGCCCGATCCTGAGCAAAGGGCAAAAGCTTGTCGGCGATGATCAAAAAGCCCTGTGTCCCGGTCTCCAAAGTACCGGCCAACACCACATATTCCTCCGCGCCCTTATGGAACAGCCCCGCGCAGGCTTCCTCCGCTTCAAAAAGGACCGGCATCTGGCGTTTCATCAGACAGAGGAGACTGCCCGCCATGCCGGCCTCCTTACAGGTGTTGTTTGATGATCCGGGTGATAATGCCAATGGCGATCCCCGCCTCCTCATCGATCCTGGTGACAACAAAGCTGACATCGTCCTTCCGGCAGGGAGTGCGCCGGTCGTGGACCGCCAGAGCTACCGCATTGACCCCCACATTCAGCCGCACATAGATGGCGTTGCGGTTGACATCGGTGACCTTGCCGATATATTTCCCCTGCACCACGCACTTCCTGATATTCTCCTTGGCGGGATTGGGGACCGTTTCCCGGATAGACGCCTGAAGCCGGATGTTTCCGGGATCGGAGCGGTCGATGGAAAGGAGCTTCACCAGTACCCGGTCCCCGATGCCGTAGTAGTCGTTGCAGTCGTCTACCCACTCCCAGGCCACCTCCCTGGCAAAGATGGGGAACTCCACCCCGAAGATCTCCACCCGGACCACCCGTTCACTGACCGCGATCACACGGGCCTCCGCCACGGTGCCCTCCTGGACCAGAGGACGGCCATCCCGCCCCGGAGTGAGGAAAAACTGCCGCTGTTTGCGGCGCATGGCATCGGCGCGGCTGGCTACCACCGAGCCGGAACGCCTGTCCAGCCCGGAGACGGTAAACTCGATCTCCGCCCCCATCATCCAGGAAAGGATCTGGGCATACCGGTTGTGAAGCTCCTTGTCGCCGCTCTCCCGGTGGTCCTCCAGACGGATGTTCATTTCGGTGGCAGGGATGACCACCCGCATATCCTTGTAGTAGACGATGGCCAGAGGCAGACCGGAGGAGGTCCGCTCCACCCCGCCCAGGATACCGGTCAGGGAGCGCTTGGTTCGCAGGGAGTTGCGAAGCTCCATCCAAAGATAGGCTTCCTTTTCTTCCACCGACTGTACCTTGCTTTCTTCATCAATGGCAAGGACCCTTGGAGCAGGGGCTGTGGAGGCTGCCCCCCTTCTGCGGGTGGGAGCCGAGCTGACGGCTGCCTCCTGCTCCGATGCTGCCGCAGATGCCCTGCGCCGCCGGGGGACAGGGGCAGGCGATTCGGCGGTAGGCGATTTCTCCGGTGAAACAGACTCGTCCGCCTGCGGGACATCCTGGGACTCCTCCGAAACGGAAGGAGGCGGTTCCTCCATAGAGGGGGCGTCTTCCAGCTGGGCATCCTCTTGGCCGGGAATATTGTCCACCGGTCCACCGCCGTCTTCTGTCGGGGGCTCAGAGATGACCCCTTCACTCTCCTCCGGCGGGCCGGTGAAGTTGTCGGGGGCCTCCAATGCCTCCTCCTGTGCCGTAAGGGATAATACCTCGGCTTCCTGGTTTTCGATTTCGGGAACTTCCTTTTTTCTGGGCATAAGATTCACACTCCTTAAAATTGATATATATTTGAAAGTGCGGGAAAAGCACTGTCAAAGCATTTGAGGCCACAGGCTGTTTAGGGAGCCTCCTCCAGCTTGCGGTATTTTTTTCGTGGGCGGACCGGCTTGTCAGGCACACCGCCTTCCGGCTTCTCCACCTCTTTTTCTTCTGGTGATTCCAGCACGGGGACTTTTTTTGCCTGTTCCTCCTCCGCCCGCCATGCAGGGATATACTCCGATGCCCTGGATTTCACCAGCCGCTGTGCGTCCGGGTGCAGCGAATAGTCGAACTTTTCGCACTGGAGGACATTGTGGCCCCGGATGATCACCAGCTCCTGATCCAAAGGCATCCGCAAAATCTCATCCATGGTCATCAGCTTACGGCGGCCCAGGCCGCTGGTTTCCCGATACTGGGGGGTGTAGCTGCTCACCTGCCAGGAGGAGAGCTGCCGGGCGGTGCTCTGGACGCCGATGGTGATCTCCCCGGTGCGGTCGCTCAAAAACTTGGCGGTGGCCTCATCGGTGCAGCCCAGCGCGATCTGCACATCACAGTTGCCGATGATCTCCTGCCAGACATCGTTGGGATACCGGTTTTTCATCTGGGCCAGGTTCTGGAAGATCACGCTCACCGAGATAGCCCGGCTGCAGGTGACGGAAATTTTTTTGTTGAAGTCCAAAATGAGGCCGCTGTTGGGATGCTCGTCCAAAATGAAATTCACCGGAATATCGCAGCGGCCGCCCTTTCCTACCGAATCGGCATACCGCACCAGCTTGATAAACAGGCAGGAGAAGAAAAGGGAGGAGAGGAAGTCAAAGGTGGCGTCCTGGTCGCTGGTGATGCAGAAGAAGGCGCACTTCTCTTTGGCCGGCAGCTCCAGATCGATCTCGTCAAAGGAAGTGATCTTGCGGATCAGCTCCGACTGGAACACCTGGAGCCGACTGCCCAGGCCTATGATGACGCCGCCCCGCACCGAGTCGGCCGCCTGCTTGAAAATATTGTAGGGAGCTTTGGCCGGATGCCCTGGCGGCAGGGCGCCGATCATCTTGGTAAGGGCTGCCTCGCTTTCATTGCAAAGCAGCTGGTAAACCTCGCCGATGTTGCAAAGCCTTTCTGGGTAGGTGAAGCGCACATAGAGGATCAGGGCTTTCAGAAGGTTCAGTTCGCTGTTGTCCCAGAAGTGGTCGCTTTTGCCGCCGGAGGTATTCTTGATGATGGTATCCGCAAAGACCTGAGCCATTACCTCGTCACCCACTTCGTTCAGGCAGTTCCAACTGTCGCTGTTCTGGGGGCGGATCAGGTTCAAGACCCGGACGGTGTAGCCGCTTACAGAAAGGAAGGCTGCCATATCCTCGAACAGCTCGGATTTGGGGTCGGTGATGATGACCGATTCCCCCCGGCGCACCGCTTGCAGCACCATATTGCGGACAAAGGCCCTGCTCTTGCCGCTGCCGCTTGCGCCATAGATGGCAAAATTTCGATTGAGGCGGGAATCGGTGGGGAGGCAGACCGCCTTTGCCCCTTTCCTCCCCAGGATGACGGCATCGGTGCTTTTCACATCGGTGACCCATAAGGTTTCCCGCAGCTCCCGGTCGCTCATAAAGCCCGCTGTGCCGTAGCTGCCGGAATCTGCGTAGGTCAGCTTGCGGGCGCTGTCGTACTCCCCGCCGCCATCCCGGCCGATGCGGAAGACGAACAGAATGAGAACTGCCAGCACTGCCAAAATGAGGCCCATGCTGATAAGGCCCTCCGGCCAATGAAAGGAAGCGGCCAGGCACCGCAGCACCGAGGGGTCCGGCGGTTTTGGCGCGTTGTGACCGAGAACGCCGCCGGTCTGCTGCCACGCTTTGTAGTGAATAAGCAGTTGGGCAAGGAATCCGCCGCCGTAGAGCAGCAGCCCCAACAGCAGCGGGAGAAAAACAAGCAGGACGATTTTCTTTTTGGGTTCTATCTCAGCCCCACCTCCTTCCATATCGCGGCAGGGTCCAGCAGATGAAGCCGTACAGCCCTGCCAAGATAGCGTTCCAGACAGTCAGCCTGAAAATCTAAACAGACGGCATGACCCTGTTTCCCGAAAAGCTCCAGCCCGGTCCGAAACCGCTTGAGCCGTTCCAGGTCGAAATCATAGGAAAACAAAACTGGGTTTCCATCCATGGAAGCATCGCTGTCAAAGGGAAAGGCAACCGGTTCCCCATAGCTGCTTTGCAATCGGGCATGAAGCCGCCTCTGCAAATCTGGCCGGCAGAGCAGCTGAAGCTGCCGGACTCCATTTTCATCGCAGGGTAGATAGCGCATAACAGGGAAGGCACCGTCCAGCCGGAAATACTGCCGCCGGTTCCCGCCCTCGCTTTGCAGCAGGTCGAGAGCGGTACCCATATTCGCGCCAATCATCAGCCCCTCTATTTCAGAGAGGGGAATCCTCTGACGAATCAGGATACCCTTCACCGCGCCCATCAGCTTTTGCTCCGCCTTGGAACTCCATTTGAGGGGCGCTGCGCCGGTGTGGTAAACGAGGGCGGCATATCCCGTCCCCATCAGCAGCCCCACAGCGCGGGTGGCCTTGATGCGGGTGGATTCCGCTCCCTGCCCTTTGACCTCCAGGGAGCTGTAAAAGGCGGGGACAGAGAAATCGGGGGGATTCCCCAGCTGATAGAAGGGCGGTTTTTCATCCGGGTAGAGCCGGACACCGGCCCGAAACATCAGCAGATAGACCGCCGCGGTACGGTGGAGGCGCTCCACGCTGATGGGGTCGCTCTTCCGGCAGCGGGCAAGATAGCTTTCTGTAAAAAGGGGCTGAAACCGTTCGGGGCAGGCCCTGTTCAGAAGCGTCCGTCCCTTTTGAGTCAGCCGCAGGGAGGGAACGCCGTTTTTGTGATGCCGCCTCAGCAGCTTGTCCGCCCGAAGGACAGAAACGGTTTTTCGGGTCCACTCGGTGCTGCCGGGAATCAGGGTCAGGAACCTAACGGGGAGGTCTCCGCACAGGGCTGTCAGCCCCAAAAGGGTGTCCTCCCGCACCTCCGAAACTTCCGCCATCAAACCACCTCCTTTTCCACAAAATTGCGACCAGTGCCGCTTGTACTTGGGTGCTTTTTTGCCCCTGCCCGGCCTGGGAAAGCCGCATGGGCAGAGCGTTTCCTTCTTTCAAAACACCTCCGTTTTTGTCCGCCTCAAAAAGCAGAAAAACGGAGGTGTTTTTTGGCCCTTTTCAGGGCGTTTTGATTGGGTGCAGATCCAGCCATTTTCCCAGATATTCCGGGGCCATGACATAGACCTCGGTGCCCTCCCTGTCACCCATGTCAGAGGTGTAGAGGTTGGTGCAGAGCAGCCCGTTGTCGTCCACCAAAAAGTGGTCGGCGATGACATCCAGCACCTGTTTGACCTCGATGTTGTCGTGGTCCCGTACCATCCGTTCCGGCAGCCCGGCGCTGTACAGGTGACGAAAGCAAACCACCGCCCGCCTTAGCCGCCGGATGGGATGCCCTTTCCCGTATTCTGTCAAAGCGGCTGAGAGCGGCCCGGTAAGAAAGGCGCAGGAACCTGCTTTCTTTTTGGGCAACAGCCCCGGCAGGAAGATGCGG
This sequence comes from Anaerotruncus sp. G3(2012), assembly GCF_000403395.2. Lineage (GTDB taxonomy): Bacteria > Bacillota > Clostridia > Oscillospirales > Ruminococcaceae > Anaerotruncus. The sequence continues at coordinate 132,308 of NZ_KE159678.1, forward strand.
TACCAGTGTTCTTCCGCTTCTACCTGGATGCCCTGTGTTTGGGCGGCTTCACGAAGCACCTCCGTCCTGGGGAGAAAACAGGTCTCCACCCGGACATCCCTGATACCACAGGCCAGCCGTTCCGCCAGGCCGGAGGCGTCCTGAAGGCTGCGGCGGTATCCCTCAAAGTCCTCCGGCAGCGACTGTTTTGCCCGGCTGAGCCAGAAGCCCAGCTGCTCGGTTTCCCCCTGATACCGGATCAGGCGCTTTTGCAATTCATGCTGATTCATTCCGATTCCTCCTGTAAATATCGCTGGATGGTCCCGTCGTTGGCCACGGTACAGAACCAGTCGGCACCTGGGATCTCCAGCGTTTCGATTTGTTCCGGGGTCTCCACGATGACAAGGATATGGGTGCCGCTCTGCTCCCGCTGGGAGAAAAGGGCGCCCATCATCCCCTCGTTTCCATAGGGTACATAGACGATCTCGTATTCTTCGCCTGCCATAAAGAAAAAGAGCTGGACCGGGTATTCCCCGCAGGCGTGGTACTCCACCCGGTCCGCAAATCCCGCCAGCACCCAGAACGCCGCGATCCGCTTTTCATCCAGCCCCTTCTTCAGCTCCGGCTCGTTGAGGGCCAGCAGGCTGCCGGAGGGGTCGCTGACCAGCTGCCCGCCCCGCCGCAGGTAGGAGAGCATATTGCCCACCACCCGGCGGTCTTTGTCCGAAAACCAGCGGTACAGCTGCTCGGTGCGAAGCACTCGGTATTCCTTCAGCAGCTGCTTGAGCTCCAGCAGTTCTTCCTTGTCTTGACCGGGGAAATTCATTTCACTACCTTCTTTTTGTTTGAAAATCATGCGTAATCGGTGCGTAAAGATGCCGCAAAACGGCGCAAAAATACCGCATAACCACAGGTTTGTACGGTGAAAAAAGCGTAAAAGATGCGCTTTTGGCCTAAAAACGGAGTGCCTGGATTCTTGCCTGGGCCTTTCTCTGCAGGATCTTCCCAAGTTCCTCCCTGTCGGTGGTGATCAGCTCCTTCTCCAGCTCGGAGCAGCGAAATTCCACCGTCACATTGTTGTTATTGGTGGAGATGAGGCCGCTGCCCCGCTGGAAGTGGGTGATGTTCATGATTTCCGTATCGGTGAGGTGAAGCGTTTCCTGGACCCGGCGGGCCTCGTCATCCTCCATGTTGAGGATGATCTTGGTCTTGCAGACATTGAGGATGCCCCGGCCGTACTTGCCGTCCTCCAGCGCCAGAAAATCGGAAAGGTCCTGAGTATCGGCCACCGCACCGCCGCCGTAGCCCCGGATGATCTTGAAAATCTCCAGAACATAGTTCGCCACATCCCGGTTGGAGCCGCTGCCGATGAGCTTCCACATCTCTGGGATGAAGATCATCTTGCGGGTGGTGCGGTCGGCCTTTACGGTGTCGAAGATGTAGTCCAGGCCGGAGAACATTCCCACCGAGAGCAGGTCGCCGGAAAGCTCGCTGATGTCGATGACGGTGTACTTGTTGTCCAGAGAGACATTGGTGGGCTGGTTGAAGGTGGAGGCAGAGCCGTTTACCAGACGGTTCAGGATATTGGCCAGCCGCCTGGTTTCGGGGCTCTCCCTGAGCAGCGCGTACAGGTTGCCCAATATGGGCATCTGCCGGTAGCTGCCAGGTCGCTCCGGGTCCTCCAGGGAATCGTTGTCATGGGTGATGCCGAACCGGTTGTAGGTGCGGACGATAGCCTCATCCAGCAGCTGCTTCTCCTCGTAGCTCATATCGGGGATGAGGAGGCTAAAGAAGATATGCAGCTTCTGAATTTTAGCCGCCAGCTCAGAGCGGTCGCCCTGGGGGCCGTCCAGCAGGTCATTGGCGGAGGTGTCCACCTTGCGGATCTCCATGATGTTGATGCAGTTTTTGGAGGCGGGGGAGATCTGGATGAACTCCCCGCCGATGTTCTGGCAGGCCCGGCGGAACTCGTGACCCTTGAGGGGGGCCAGGATAAAGACCTGTATCCCATGCTGCCGCAGGCGCAGGGCCATCAGCTGCATAGTGAAGGTCTTTCCCGCGCCGCTGGTGCCCAGGATGGCCATATTGGCGTTTTTGTAGAGTCGGGAGTTGAAGATGTCCACCACCACCAGGGAGTTGTTGTACTTGTTGACCCCCATAAGGATGCCGTTGTCATCGCTCATCTCGAAACTGGTGAAGGGGTAGCAGCTGGCCGCCCCGGTGGTCAGGACATTCCGCTTGGTTTTCCGGTAGAGCTTTTTTCCGATGCCAGCGATGGGCAGAACGCTGAGCAGCGCATCCTCCTGCAAAAAACCGCACACTCTGGCATCCATGTCCTGGGAGATCAACAGCTTTCGCATCTCCTTGACCCGCCAATCCAGGTTCTTCACGCTGTCCGCTGTGATGGTGATGATAATGGACAGGTAGTAGAAATCCTCGTTGTTGGCGATGCCCCGCTTGAGGAAATACCCGGACTGGATGGCACCCTCGAGGTCGTCAAAGTCGGTATTGGTGTCGCTGGTATCCTTGATCTTGCTGCGGTTGATGCGGATCTGCTGTCCGATCTTCTGCTGGACGCGCTCCTTGGGCTCTTTGTGGAAGAACAGGTCTACATCGATCCCCTCCCCGGCGTTGACGATGAGGGAAAGCCAGCCCGCCACCACCTGCACCTTATAGGCGTCCGCCGGAATGATCAGATAGCTGTGGTAGAGGCCGTCCATGAGGATATACCGGGAATGGGTAAAGTCGATAGAGGGCGGGGCCACCAGCTCGTTGACATCCACCTCCTCCAATTTTGTGGGCTCATCGCTCATAATGTACCGGCCCAGTACCTCTGCCACCCGTTCCCCCAGAGGAACCTGGGCCGAGGTCTTGCGGTTAAAGAGGATGTAGAAGACCTCGCTGATAAACTCATCCTCGTTGTCGTGCTCCACAATGTGGTTGCCGCATTGGAGCAGAAAGCTGCGGGCGTTTCGGGCGGTGGTTTCCAGCACCGAGAGGACTTCCCGGTAGTCGGGGCGGCGGTTGGCGTAGTCGTTTTCGTACTCGAAAATGAGGAAGAACCTTCGGGTCACTGCCTCACGGGAGCCCAGCCGCCGGATGAGGCTGTAATAATCCTTCTGCAGCTCCCGGCACCGGGGCTCCGGCTCCTGCTGCATACATTCCCGCAGCTTTTCCAGATGCTGGCCCACATCCGCCTTTTTGGAGATGACCTTGAATTGCAGCTTTACCGGGCTGATTTTCAGAAGGCTGGCGAAGGAGTAGACGATCCCACGCTGCTCCCTGGGGCCCCGCAGCAGGAAGTTCAGCGGCTCTACCTCCAAAATTTTGATATACCGACCGTCCTTGGTGATGACAATGCCGTTTTCAATGCGTTCGATGGGAAGGTAGTCCTTGAGGACCTTGGCGTCCTCCAGCTTGCGCTTCACCCTTTTGCGGGGCTTCTTCTGGTCAGTGGCTGCCGGCGATAGGGGACGGTTTTGGAATTCGTCCCACCGGGCAGCATTTTCCGGTACCTCGGTCTCGCTGTCGTAGAAGACGATCTCGAAGTCCTCCTCGTCGGCCCGGACCTCTTTGGCGGGGAGTTTCGTCCGCAGGCGGTCCAAAGCCTTGCGGACAAAGCCCGGCTCCCACCAACGGCGCTTGTCCAGCAGTTCCTCCGGCGCGTTGCCGATGATCCTCCTCCGCCGCAGCCAGCCGAAGAAGTTCAGGACAAACTCGCTGAGGCTGTCGTCCCCGATGCCGATGAGGCCGAACAGGGTCAGCGGCAGGGGGATCAGGCACAGAAGGATGATGCGGTAGTAAAGACGAATGGGCAGGTGAAAAAGGGGAAAGCCGGTGGCCAGCCCCAGGATGGCGGCCTCCACCACATTCCGCCAGCGGAACATCCCGCCGAACACCTTGCCGCCTTCGATAAAGTTTTGGGGGATGATATAGACATCCTGCTCCTCTTCATTTCTTCTCATGGCATTCTCCTAACGAAAAGGCGGCCTCCAAAGCGGAGACCGCCCGTATTTTTACCGGCTCAGATAGCCCAACGGGTCCACCGGCGTCCCATCGATGATGACCTCGATATGCAGGTGCGGACCTGTGACCCAGCCGGTTTTTCCCACCTTGGCGATGGCCTGTCCGGTGGTGACCTGCTCACCCTCCCGTACAAGGATCTGGCTGCAATGGGCGTACAGGGTGACATATCCGCCGCCATGGTTGATGGCAAGGTGTTTCCCATAACCGGAGCTGCCGGAATCCCGCACAAAGAGGACGGTGCCTCCCTTGACCGCGCTGATCTCGGTGCCCAGGCCCGGCGCAATATCCAAGCCGGTGTGGTTGCTGGTGCCGGTTCCCACGCCGGGATAGGGGCGCTTACCGAAGGTGGAGGTGATAAGTCCCGACCAGTCCAGTCCGGGGAAGGGACTGCCAAAGGCGCCCTCCTCCAGCGGGGTCTGGTCGTCCTTGATCAGACCGCCGATGTCACCATGGGTGCCGTTACCGGCCGCCTCATAGCTGTCGTAGAGGAAGATGGTGAGGTTGTCGGCGTAGTAGCCGGACAGCTCCTTCTGCCCCTCGGTCAGCTGAAACAGTTGGTCAGGGAAATACTCCTCCCCGGCATACAGGATGGTGAAGATGGTGTAGGTCACTGTTTCGGACTGTTCCTCTCCATCCTCATCGGTCCAGGTGATGGTCCTCGGCTCCTCGTGGGTGGTGTAGTAGTAAAGCTGCCCCTTGTGGGCGGTGACCATGGCGGCCAGATGGGGGATGGAGATGTTGTCCACGCTTTTGTCCTGAGATGCACAGTACCAGCAGAGGATCCGGTTGGCGTCATAGGCGATATTGCCGCCCACGGTGTCCATCACCTCGGCATACTCCAGGGCCGCAGCCTCGCTTTCGGCCTCCTCCAGCGCCTCGGTGTAGGCTTCGGTGAGGATCTGGCCGATGGTATTGTTTATCGTGCTGATGTTTTCCACGATCTGCGGGTTATCGTTGAGGATGGGCTGCTCTCCGGTGTCCGGCGGGTCCAGGCCGCCGAAGATCACCGTTGGGAGCAGCGCGATGAAAAGTATGGGCAGGGCCAGCAGGGTGACAGCCACGATTGCCAGTTCCTTTTTGAAGGACTTCACAGCTTCAGCGGCTGCCCCCGCAAGCCCGCCCGCTGCCGCGCCCTTGGCGATGTTGGCGATTGCCTTGCCTATTTTGGCGGCGCCCTTCACCTTCTGGGCGGCGTTCAGGACATCCTCCAGGCCGCTGGTTTGTCGGTTATCTGGCATGGCTAACGGTCCCTTCTGGCAGGCGCCCTGGGGAGCTTCTGGACGATCTTCTCGTCACAGATCACCTTCTCCTGCTGGGTGCGCTTGTCGGTTTCGGTGCGGACCGGTGTGCGCTCCACGGTGGGGACAGCGTACTGCTTGTACCACTTCTCGCCATCCCTGGAGGTAACGGTGGTGAATTTCCCTTCCGGCTGGGTGTACTGGCCCGCATGGTACATGGCAAACCGGATGCCGGCAGGGTGCTGGGGAGAGATCTCGGTGCCGGTGATCCGGCCACTGCCCATCTCGATATTGCGGAAGGTGGGCGGTTCGGCGTAGGGGGAGGCGCCGCTCCTCCCGGCATACTGGCCGGCGAAAGCCGCCGACTGGGCGCCTGGGGAATAGGTGTCCTCCGATACCCGGCCGCTGCTGCCGGAAGGAGTGGCTGTGGCCGCGGCAGAGGGAATGGTGGTTCCGCCGCCCAAAGCGGTTTGTGTATCCAAACTGCTTTCCAAAGAAGCTGTTTCCTGAACAGTCCCACCTGTACTGGCGCTGGCCGGGATCTCCGCCCCAGCAGTAATATCTATGCCGCCCTCTTCCATACCAGCGGGGATGCCCGCGCTCTGGCTGACCTCAGAAGAACCAAAGGATACTTCTGAGAGATCGTTCGTTGTATCTGCCTCGACGCTTTCCGGGCCGTATGGAATATCTTGAGGTGTATCCGGCATAGTGCCAATGTAGCTTTCGGGACCGGTGTCTATGGAGGCGGAGGCTTCACCTTCCTCTTCCGGGCTCATGACAATCTGGTTTTCCCCGGCTTGCAGGTTATCAGCAGGGAGAGGAGCCATATCGGGCTCTGGTTCCGCTGCTCCATCCGGGCTGGTGAGAATAGAGGTTTCTGGTGTAACCGTGGGCTGCATCCCGGAGAAGCTGTCGGATTCCTCCGCGGCTGTGGCGGGGATCCCGCCGCCCATCGGCCCCATGTATGCCTGGAAAGCATCCACCGCCTTTTCGCCGCTGATGACGCCGTTCTGAGAGGCCGTGCCGGTGGCAACACTGCCGATCACCCTGCTGGCAAAGCCGCCGTTTTCTCCCACCGAGCTTTCGTACATCTTGCTGCCAAGGCCGCTGAAGAAGCCGCTGGAGCTGCTTTTTTCAGAGGTGAGGTTACTGGCCGCTCCGGCTGCCGCTTTGCGGCTGACCATACCGGCCAGACCACCGGAGAAGGCCCCGGCAGCTGTGCCGGTGGGGTTGGGGATACCACCAGGCTTGCCAGAGACAGAGCCGCCGCCCATACCGCCCTTTTTGAAGCCGCCAAGGCTTTTGGCCGCGATCAGAGCCTCGCCCAGCATATTGCCACCGGTATGGCCCACCGAGATGCCCAGGCCCGCCATAAAGCTGTCGATCTTCTGAGATACTTTGAGAAACGCGATGGCGCAGAGAAACCAGATGAACAGGTTCCCCCCGTCGCCGGTGCCCAGGGGATTGGCGATGAACTCCCCGAACATATTGGTAAAGAGCTTGAGGCACCAGGCGTTCATCACCAGCAGAAAAATCTGTCCTCCCAGCATCCGGCACCAGCTTTTGAAGATGTTGGAGGTGCCTTGAGAACCACCCAAAGCAAAGGCCACCGGCGCAGTAAAGACCAGCACCCCCAGCAGGATATACCGTTCCGCCGCCTCAAAGAGCAGCTTGATATAGTTCCAGGCGAGGATGATGAGCAGCACCAGGGCGATGAGCAGGACGGAACCGCCCACCGTACCGCCGATGACAACGGTGATGACGCTCATAAAGCTGGCAAACTGGATGGGTGGAAGGCTGGCGTCCACGATCCACTCATAGGGCGTCCCGCCGATGTCCAGGATCAGGTTCACAATGTCCTGGGAGAAAAAGACCAGCCCCATAAACAGGATGGTGCGAAAAGTCAGCTTCAGGGGGTCCTCCGCCTCCAGGCCGACGCCCAGGCCAAAGTTGCGGAACAGTTGCCAGATGAAGTTCAAAAGCAGGATCCCCAGCCCCAGGCCCACAAAGATGCCGTACATTGTTTCCGCCGCCGGGAAATACCGGGTGAAGGTGTTCATGTTGCAGCCCAAAGCCCCTAAGATAGAGCCGTTTATCATGTCCAGCAGGTTCATCACCTGTTCGGCGATCCATTCCACAATGCCGTCTAAAATTCCGATACGCGGTTCGCCTCCTTTCCAGTAGGATATTTAGGACGCTGCTGTTATGCGCTCCATCTGCCCCCTTCAAAGAATGGGGTAACATAGGCCATGATGAAGCCCAGGCCATTGATGATGGCCCAGGTGATGCAGATGCGCTTGAGCCAGGCTCTGGATTCATCCACCGTGCGCCCGTTTTTGGAGAAGTTCATCAGCAGCAGGGCGACACTGGCCGTCATCACGGCGGCGATGGTGCTGATGGTGACGATCTGGCCGTAGACATCGTTCATGATCTGCTGGGCTTTGGTCCACACCGTTTCCCCAGCGGCAAAGGCATGGGTGCTGCACATGGCCATCATGGTGGCTGCCACCGCAGCCTGGTACATCCGCCTGCCGATTCGGTCTGGCTTGCTGATACGGATCTCGCTGTCGGGATTTCGCTCTTTCAGTTTCATTGGCTACCTCCTGTAAGTAAATTGGCCGCACATCCACATGAGGATATGCACGAAATGAGGATTGTCAAAATCCAGGGGGACAGAAAACAGCCGCCCCGCATCCGAAGATGAAAGGCGGCCGCTTTTGTGCCGGAATAGAATTTTGACTGTACTTAGTGTAACATCTCATTCTCTTAGGGTCAATTCCATCCTGCTGGCAGGTTTGTGGCAGGGGACTCGCAGAAAGCTGTCATATCTCTGCAACCTTGCATATAATTTCTTTTATAAGAGAAACTATTGATATTATAAAGAGCTTGTGCTATGATAAAAGAAAGATAGGGGGAGATATACCTTGATCCAACGGGAACGATATATGCAGCAGATCCGCGACTTTATGGATAAGCCTGTTATAAAAATCATAACCGGAATGCGACGCTCCGGCAAGAGTGCATTGTTGGAGTTGACGCAGCAGGAGCTTTTGGGGCGTGGCATTAGCGAAAAGAATATCATCTCCATCAACTTTGAGTCGCTGCGCTATGAGGCATTAAAGGACTACAAGGCGTTGTATGCCGAAATATCTTCTAAGGCAGAGCAGGCTTCGGGGCGAGTTTATATTCTTTTGGACGAGATCCAAGAGGTAACTGCCTGGGAGCAGGTGGTCAATTCCCTTCGGGTAGATTTTGACTGCGACATCTATGTGACTGGCTCCAACGCAAGGCTGCTCTCCGGGGAACTGGCGACATTGCTCGCGGGGAGGTATGTGGAGATCCGCGTCTATCCACTGGATTTCAAGGAATATCTGGACTTTGCTGCCACCAACGAGGATGAGGCCCATCTCTCCAAGCAGGAACAGTTTGCGAACTTTCTCCGGTTTGGGGGCTTACCGGGCATTCACCAGATGAAGTGGGAGGAAACCCGGATCATGCAGTATCTGCATGACATTTACAATTCCGTTCTCCTCAAAGATGTCATTGCCAGAAATAAGATACGGGATACGGCGCTGCTGGAAAGTATTGTCCTCTATTTGATGGATAATATCGGCAATACCTTTTCCGCCAAGACCATCTCTGACTTTCTGAAAAGCCAGGGACGGAAGCTGAGTACTGAAACGGTTTATAACTACCTGAAGGCCCTGGAAAGCGCTTTTCTGATCCACAAGGCGGTACGGTTTGACATCAAAGGGAAACGGGTACTGGAAACTCAGGAAAAATACTACCTGTCCGACCTCGGCCTCCGCCATGCGGTGATTGGGTATCGTGATAACGACATCGCTGGTGTGCTGGAAAATACAGTTTATCTGGAACTGCTGCGCTGTGGCTATTCAGTCCATATCGGCAAACAGGATGTGGCAGAGGTGGACTTTGTCGCCAACAAGGTAGATGACCGGCTTTATATCCAGGTTTGTTATGTGCTGACACCGGAGAATACGGATAGGGAGTTTGCGCCTTTAGAGGCGATTGCGGACAATTATGAGAAGCTGGTGCTGTCTACGGATACCCTGCTGCGAATCAATCGGGACGGGATAAGGCAGAAAAATATTATGAATTTTTTGACAGAAAATTCAGGCTAATAGTAAAAAGATCATTGCTAGATGGTGTCGTCAATAAAGAAGGAGCCAAATAGCAATACAACGTATTTGGACAGCAGCAGCGAAAGAAGCGGCATTTTTAGCGTAGCGAGTCGCAATACCGCGCCATCTTTTGAGAAGCAGGAAAGCGTTCTCGACGAGATGGCGAAGTTTGTAGAAATATTTATCATACTTCCGAGGATGTTTTCGGCTTTTCCTTGGCGGAATGACCGGCATCATTCCCTCGTCAAC
>NZ_KE159678.1:142501-219585 GCF_000403395.2 Anaerotruncus sp. G3(2012)
AAAATCCAGAATACACCGTTGATAAACTGCCGCGTATCTCGGGCATTGCCTCCGCGCGTCCCTTTTTCGCCTATTGTGTTTGGTTTGATTTTCTCCCACGCTCTGTCGCTTATATCATGTCGATGCTGTTCCCTCGCCATTTTTCTGCCCTCCTGCTACTTTGAGGACTATTATAGCACATTTCTATTGACGACACAACCTAAGTTAGATAAGCTATAATCAATAATACAGGAGGAAAAATAGTTGCTAGCATTTTAGCACAGTGTAAATATTGATAAGATTAAGTGGCAAGGTTTCCATGTAGTGATAAAATAATTTTTTAGATGAAAAAAGGAAGTAGAAAAATGACACAATACAATAGACACAAAAAAGCTGTCAGGATTTTTCGTGACATTACTTCAAATCCAGAAAAATATTTAATCATACACTATTCTTGTGAAAGCTTTATTGATAAAGAGGATGGTAGGACACCAAGAATTACCACTATTGCAATTCGGTATTTTGAAAGCAGTCAAACAAAAACATTTTCCATACATGAAGTAGCGGAGCAAAAGAATGTTGCTATTGATAAAATAGAGGAAAATTATGATTTGCTTGAATTAGAAATGTTATCGCAATACTTTGATTTTGTCCAAAAGCATGAAGGGTACAAGTGGATACATTGGAATATGCGTGACAGTAATTATGGGTTCTATGCAATTGAAAATAGATACAAGGTTTTAGGAGGACAACCGACAATAATACCCGATGACAAGAAAATTGATTTAGCCAGGAATTTGGTTAATTGTTTTGGTCGAGGATATATTGGAAATCCGCGTATGGAAAAACTTGTTGATAAAAATCACATGACAAAGTTAGGCTTTCTGACAGGTAAAGAAGAAGCTGAAGCTTTTGAACATAAACAGTATATTCGACTTCGTAATTCCACCTTGCGAAAAGTTGATTTATTTTATAGTATTGTTGTTGCTGCCGCCGAAGGAAAGTTACAGACTAATGCTAAATGGAAAGAAATCTATGGAGTTTCTATGCAAGGGATTTATGAAATGCTAAAAGAGCGCTGGTGGTTTAATGTCATCATATTTTTTGCTGGTTTATTTATTGGCGCGCTTATTTCTAAATACATATAATTGCTACGAAGCTTTTGATAAGTATTAAAAGTTTTCAAAAGCACAAAAGCCGAAACTGATTGATGGTGGTAAATCATTTTAAAGCCCATCGTTCTTTGTTGTAATGTTCGCAATATTATTATTCATTTTAATGCCAATTATAATGTAACATCTTAAAAATAGCATTTACAGAAAGCACAAGAGATTCATTAAAAAAAGAGAAGCAAGTAAAATTACACGATGGAATGTGTCCTACAATGATGAAAAATCTATAAATCACAGACAATGAATTAGGTTAAGCAAGGAAATAGACGTTATTGCTATTTCCTTGCTTGTGCATTTTTATACGGCCTTAATATCCCTTCTTCTCCAACATCTCCACCAGCGACCAGGTATCCCTCGCCGTAAACCCCCAGAGGATCCCGCTTAAAGTGTCTATGGCCAGATTACAGCGGCGGTAGAAGGTGCTGCTGGATACCGGCAGGCCCTTTTCCCGCAGCTTTTCCACCACCTCCCCATCTGTCTGGCAGATGTCCTCGTTGGAGCTGAGATATTTGAAATACAAGATCCAATAGAACTCCTCGCCGTTTTTCGCGTAGGCCCTCATACTCTTGATAGCCTTGTCAATGTATTGCAGCATGAGCTTGTTGCGCTGCATGGTGCGAAGCCGGCTCTCAATGTAGGTGTTTGAGAGGTCAATGTCCATCTGCTGGGCAAACTCTCCCATGGCAGAGAAGTGGACGCCGAGAGTCCCCAGGCACTCCTCATCCAAATCGTCCAAGGCGACAGCGATGCACATAAGTGTGCTTCTGTATCGCTGAAGCAGTTTCTCGGTGTTGTGAAAGCACCAGTTTTTGTTCAGATCCGGCTGCTCCTCAATTCTGGCCGGACGGCCTGATACCATGCGGTCCAGCATCTTTTCCACTTCCTGGGGCTGCCCATTTGCCTTTTTATCTTTTACAGACATTTCATGTCCTCCTTCAAGTTCGTTGTCGTTTGTTTTCGTGCCGGAGGGCAATTACCCGGAGCCTTCTGTCACCCGGATCTCGAAACAGTAACGAGATGAATTTTCCACTGAAGCCGTCCTGCTTTTACAGGAAACCTCTAACTTCCACCGGTTGCAAGCGGGGGATAAAGGATATAATTTAACGGATTTTTTCTTGCAGGAACAGCAGAAAAAGCCCCATGCCGCAAGGGATTGCAGCAGTTTCGGCAACAGCTCCAGCATGATGCGTTTTGAAACGCTGATTTTCTCGGATGGAACGCAGCTTTCCTCTTCCGGCCTGCCTGTCTTCAGCTGAAGCTGGAGGGCCACATCCTCCTTATGGATAGGCAGGTCAGAAATCTGGAACATCACCGAAAGGTAGTTTTCCAGATAAATGACTGTACCGTGCCGGCCGGAAAAGGTCAGGACATTGAGATACCCCAGCCGGTCCAGCCTTGCCAAAATGCGGCTGGCCGTTGTTTTGGAGACGCCCCAGCGCAAGGCCAGGCTGCTGCAGCTGGTGAGGGGATCGCCGGAACCATCTCGAAAATACACAACAGGGCCGATCTCAGCTCCTTTTATGCGCCCATCCTTGTAGATGGTATTCAGCCAAAGGTCCATGATGATGTCCCGTTCGGAACAGCGCGTACCCTCCATCAGCCTTTTTCCAAAGCTGATGGGGAAAAAGAAAAAGCCGCAGTCCTTTTGACAGCGGCATTCGTATTCAAGCACGGTATTGAAGGCTCCCCAGTTCAAAATACGGTAACGGACCAGTTTGGTTCCTGGGAGCATCCAAAAGGTAAGAAAGCCCCCTTGAACGAGTTCCTCTAAAATTGCGGTTGCCTGGTACAGTCGGCTGCATCCAAACCAGCCGGCCATCTCCCGCAGGCTGCATATCCATTCCCCAGGGCCGATGAGGTGGGAAACGCCATCGATTCGGAGCCTCGAAGATCGGAAATTGGCATAGGAGCAGAGGACCATAAAAGAGAACAGGCGGCAATCTCCCCGCCTAGATAGGGACTCATCCGCCAGCAGCTTTTGAATCAGCTCCCGGTGGATCCGCACCCGTGGGTAGTCCACGATTTGCTTGATTTCCAAGGTGTATGCCATAGTATCCCTCCAAACAAAAAAGAGCGCCCCTCCAGGAAGCGCTCAAAAAATGTTATCAATTTCATGGCGGCCATTGTACTTGCGAACTAGGCTTCGGTCTGCTATACTTTATGGTGTTCGAGAAAGATTTTCAGAAAAATGGGGTTTTTCTGAAAATCCAGTAACAATGCGGGTTCATCGTATTCAGTGCCGGGAAACGGTGTAACCGTGCGGATTTAGGGTGCTCCCAGATGGTATTCAGCTTCCACACCTGGTACTATCGTTATTTTGGGGGGCAGCACTTAAAATCTGCCGGGAGAAATCCCTTACGGGTTCAAGTCCCGTCGGCGGCACCATTTTTGGGCATTGGAGCACTCAGATCCGTTGTTTAGGGGGAAGGAGCTGAGGCTCCTTTTTCCTTTTATTCCTGCGATGTGGAAGGCTCCAGAGCTAAGCAGCCCGCAATCGTAGCAGCGGAAGCCTGCTTGCTGCTCATATCCAGGTGGGCATAGATATTCGCTGTGGTTGCAAAATTGCTATGCCCCAACCAAAGCTGGATCTCCTTGAGACTGATGCCATTGGCTAGCAGCGGGCTTGCACAACTATGCCTGAGATCATGGAACCGGATATAGGGCAGATCCAGCCTTTTGATTTTCTCACTGAATCCGCGGCTTACTCTATCCGGAAAGGGAAGATTCCCCAGATCATCCACACAGATGTATTCCAAAAAAGTCAGTGTTGTACTGCTTTTTGCAAGTCTTCTGATTTCGCTTCTGTTTGTCTCGCACCCGCATCAGCATCCGTTTGACCTGGGGGATGAGTGGAAGGGAGCGGAAACTGGATTTGTTCTTTGTTCGATTCTTCAGGATCAGCTGTGTTTTTCTATCAATTTTTGCTCTGGAAACGGTGTGGCTGACTGTAATGGTGTTGTTTTTGAAATCAATCGCGCTCCACTTCAGCCCCAGCACTTCACTGCGGCGAAAGCCGTAGAAAGCGGCAAGCGTGACAGGAAGTTCAATCGAGCTACCTTTGAAAGCCTCCAGCATGATAGCCAACTGCTGTGCATCGTAATAGTTGGACACAAAGTTGTCGATTTTTGGGCGAGTGACATCTGCCGCCGGATTGTAAGGGATCAGCTTGTACTTTTTTACTGCATCGGCCAGGCTTTTTCGGATGTTTGCGTGGTAGTGCAGGATCGTGTTCCCGCTGTCCCCCTTCTGCTTTAAGCTGCTGTAAAATTCTAGGTGTTCATCGTTATTAGCTTATCCAGGGGAACCAGCCGTTCCTCAAAGTAAGGCGCTATGACGTGTACAATTACTCCATAGTAGGCAGCGTAGGTCGTTTCTTCCCAGGTCGTGCGGTTTGCCTGAAGCCAGTATAAAATATACTGGGAAAACAGCATACTGCTCCGCAAATCCCCAGCAGCAACGACCGGCAGGTAATCCTGGTCGCTTTTACCTGCTTTTGGACGGGGCGGAAGGATCCCCTTCGTTGCCTCCCTTCTGGCCTTCTGCAGCATTTTGTTGGCCTGCGTCTTGTTCCCCTTCACTTTAAGACCGGTGGGAAACCAAACCGGCTTTTTCTTTCCTGTTACCGAATCGGGCAAAGACAAAACCATATAGTAAAGGTCGTGTTGTGTACATAAGTGGCCTGCGACTAACTTGTTAGGTCGTGTCCCTAAAGTAGAAAATATGATAAAATAGAGGATATGAAAAGACGGCATAGTGTAACAAATGAAGAAAGGGCAAGAATAGAGCCACTATTACCAAAACAGGGAAAAATGGGCCGACCGAGAAAAGATGCTCGGGAACAGGTAGATGCGATGCTATGGATTTTCAAAACGGGAGCCCCATGGAGGGACCTTCCAGAATATTATGGTCCATGGAAAACTTGTTTACAACAATTTCCTGCGTTGGCGGAACGCTGGAGTGTGGGAAAATATCCTCAAGAATCTGAATCCCGATTCAGATTCACCGTGGCAAATCATGGTGGATTCGACCAGTGTAAAAGCGCATCAGCACAGTGCTGGTGCAAAAAAGGGGCAGATAACGATCGGGCTATTGGTCGATCCAGGGGAGGATTGACAACAAAAGTACACGCAGAGGTAGATGAAAAAGGGCGACCTGTCAAGCTATTATTGTCAAGAGGCAATTTGAATGATATTACTTTGGCTCCACGGCTTGTAGATGGTCTTACATTAGCAAAGTGCTTTGTTTTGGCAGATAAGGGATATGACAGCAGTGATTTTGTGCAGTTGATAGAAGATTCTGGAGGAAGCGCTGTGATACCTCCCCGCTCCAATGCTCGTAATCCTCGTGAATATGACAAGGGAATGTACAAGCGCAGAAATTTAGTAGAGCGCTTTTTCAACCGCATGAAGCAGTTTCGGCGCTTTGCTACTCGTTATGAGAAAACTGCTAAATCTTTCCTTTCCCTTGTTCATTTTTTCGCTGTTTTTGTTTGGATTTCTATTTCTTGACTTTAGGGACACAACCTAGCCATTCTGGTCACCGTTTGGGTCATGGGTTCGGGTGTGGAAGGGATTAGGGCAGACAGCGAAAGCCTCTAAGCCTGCGGCGGTGATCCGGCCTTCCCGGAAAGGCGTAATCATCACCATAGCGCGGGAGCATGGATCTGCCGGGAAACGGATCGGCCAGCTTGTTGCCCAGCGGTTGGGCATTCCCTGTTATTACAAAGAGCTGGTGGCCATCGCCGCCCAGGAGAGCGGTCTGGCGCAGGAATTTATCTCCAATACCAACTCGGATGAAAACGCTGTCATGCGGGAGCTGTATCTGACCACCGACCCCATACTGCGTGCCATCGTGGCGCAGGAACGGGCCATCCGCCACATTGCGGAGGCAGGAGCCTGTGTGCTCATTGGCCGTTCGGCGGACTATGTGCTGCAGAACTATCCGGGAGTGGTGCGTATTTTTATCCACGCCCCCAGGAACTACCGGGAGAAAAAGGTTATGGAGATGTGCGGGGATACCCTGGAGGTAGCCAGGAAGAGCATCGCCCGCTACGAGGCGGCCTACCAGCGGCAGCTCTCGCAGTATTCTCTGGACTGCGAGGACGGCATCGAATATTCCGCCTGCCTGCACGAGCCCACCCCGGACGAGGTTCTGGAGCTCAAGGAGCGGTTCTGCCGTCTGTGGAACGCGCTGAACAGTCTGTCCCCGGCCCAGAGCCACCGGGTGGATGCCTGCATCATCCCCGTGCAAACGCTTTTCGGAGTAAAAACCGTTGTTAGTATGGTCCCAATGCATCGATTTATGCGGATTATTCTATAATTATTTTTTGAATATTAAATATATTTTTTTTAAATAATAAGATTGACAATGTTATCCATATGTGATATGATGAAATTGTGATAAACAGATCTGCGCGCAGGGGGTATCACGGCAAAGAAACAGCGAAGGAAAATGGAATTATATGTTAAAAAAGAGTGTAAGCATATTTCTGGTTGTCATGCTGTTGCTGACTATGGGCTTGTCGGCCTCTGCCGTAGGCGGTTCTCAAGATATCAACTACAATGCCAATTCCTCTAGTACACACTTGGAGGACACAAGTGCAGAAGTAAATAGTGGCGCGAAAATGAGTTCGGGAGTATTTAACTTTTTCAAAGCGATCTTATAGAATTGCAACTAGATCATAGAGAGGTGCGCAAAGATGAAAAATAGATTTATCATTTTATGTGCGGCACTCTTCAGTCTGACCGGATGTACCGGTCAGACTGAACCTGTTGCTGCATCCAGCGGGGCGGCGTCCTCAAGCGTGGTGGAATCTTCCAGTGTGCCGGAATCTTCCAGCGAGCCGGAGCCGTCCGATGAGGTGGAATCCTCTAGCGAGCCGGAATCCTCCAGTGAGCCGGAGCCGCTCAACGCAGGCGAATCCTCCAGCCAAACGGAATCCAAGAGTGAGCCGGAGGTTTCCAGTGCGGCCGAACCTTCCAGCGCGGTTCCCAGTGCGCAGGCCACCTCCAATGCGGCAGAACCCGCCAGTATGCCGCCATCCTCAAGCGAGCCGGTGGTTTCCAGCGCGGCGGAGGTTCCCGAAAAAGCGGAGCCGCTTTCTTCCGAGCCGGGTAAGATACCGCCCGGAGGACCTCCAGGTCCTCCACCGCCCACTCAGGAAGAGCTCGAGAAGCGACCGATAGATGAAAAACAGGCGGAGTGGAACCGGCTGGCCAAGCGGCTTGCTGCGCTTGGGGACACAGCGCAGCAGGTGCTTCCCCCTGATATTTTCAACGATTCGACGTGGAGAAATGTGCAGGGGGGCACAGTGGATGCGATCATCCTTTATGTGACCGATGAAGCGGTTGCGCGCGAACTTTTGGAGCCGTACACCGACCCGGAGATACCGTATATTTATCAAGAGGTGAAGTACACCCGGGCGGAAATTGATGCGATTTTTGAGGATGTGAAGTCTCAGGAGATCATCCAGAAGTATGAGAAGCAGGGAAAAATTTACTCCCTTGACGCAAGGTACAGAGAAATGGATCAAGTCGTAGAAGTCTGTACCAATGAGCGGGAACCGGAGCTGGAACGCTGGCTGAAAACTTATAAATATGCGAAATTCGTTTTGCTCAGTACTTCTCATTCCCATAAAATGAATCCGGCTTGAATCGCAGTTTTTCCCGATACTGCGCAAAATTTTCATCCGGCCGGTCGAAAATACGGGTTCAGCCCTTGCATATCCGGGGAAATTGTGGTACAATATCACGAGTTAAATTTGTAATGCGGTTTATCGGAGGTTGAAAAATGAGCGTTATTGAAATTGTCGGCGGCATCATCATCATGCTCTGCGCCGTTATCATCGTGGTTGCGGTCCTGTTCCAGGAGGGCAAGGGAGGCGGTATGAACGCCCTTTCCGGTGCGAATGAGTCCTCTTATCTGGGCAAAAACAAAAGCCGTACCCTTCAGGCCACGATGGTCCGGGTCACCAAATACGCGGGGATTGCGTTTGTGGTCGTGACATTGGCGGTCTACTTCATCAGTTCGAAGATGTAATGTCAGATAGTCAAAAAGCCTGCTTTTCAGCAGGCTTTTTTGTTTCTGGAAACGGGGATCGTCACAGGATTTTTTCCATCATTTCATGTTCGCAAAATTCATCCATGAACCGTTCGCCAGTGCCCCGATATCCGCACCGCTCATAAAATGGGACAGCATAGAGCTGGGCGCCAAGCCGAAGACAGGCTGCGTCCTGTTCACGCGCGATCTTTTCAAGCTCCTCCATCAGCAACCGTCCGAGCTGTTTTTTGCGGTAGTCTTTCAGTACGGCGATCCGCCCGGGATGGAAGAATCCATCATCCTTGAAGATGCGGCCGGTTGCGACCGGCTTTTCCGCGTCGTAAATCACCAGATGAACTGCCTGCGGGTCGTACCCGTCAGCATCCGGGAGGGTGAACCCCTGCTCGATCGTAAAGACCTGTTCCCGTACATAAAATGCATCGGACAGGTCGTCGGTTGCCCCATTGAGCCGTTTGACTTCCATGCTTTTGTCCTCCTGTCTGACTCTTTGGATTCTATCCTGGCATCAAGAATCAGAATGATTTTTTGCAAGACTGCCAATGGCAGGCCTGTTTCAGATTGCATAGCCATCCAGCATATCAAATGTGCCGGATGACTATATCATACCAGATCAGGCCCGAAAAATCAATTTGAAGATCAGCATGGCAATCACACCAGGGATACCAAGCAGGGACGCCACCCCGACTGTGAACAGGTTGGGGGAGAATAGAACACCGGTAAATGCGCCGCTCCAGCAGACGGCCAAAAGGGCGAGATTGCCGGTGACCGCAGAAAAAGCCAGTGAACGCAGAAATCTGCCTGAACGCGCCAGCGCGGCCAATGCGCAGAGTACAGCGAGTGCCGCACCTGCCGCGCCGAGAAAAAACAGAGTTTCCATCTCTGCCACCTCCCTTCCAAGCCTATGCGGGGAGATAGGGAAAAAGAACCATAACGGCGTAAAAGGAGGTGCAGAAAGCGCGTCCCGGAAAACCGGAACGCGCAGTTGGCAGAAAGGGAATCTATAAGCCGGGTTCTGTCGCGGACAACGATCTTTCTAGGCCGTACGTTGCCATACAGCTCAAGCCACCTTTCGGAACCCGGCGGGCAGCCGCATTGTTCCAGCTGGTGTTGCTCCGGATAGGGTTTACATGGCAATGCGGTCGCCCGCATCCCGGTGGGCTCTTACCCCGCCTTTCCACCCTTACCATCCGAGGATGGCGGTATCTCTCTGTTGCACTTTCCCTCGAGTCGCCTCGGCCTGCCGTTAGCAGGTATCCCGCCCTGTGGAGCCCGGACTTTCCTCACGATGCCGTTTCCGGCATCCCGCCGCTGTCCAATTCGCTTTCATACAAATTTTATTGTATCGGAAAATGGTCCATCCGTCAAGTGGCCCTGTGTAATTTCCGATTTATGGAATATATGTTGTCCCACTTGTTTTTTTACGATAATTGTTTCCGTTTGCGTTTTTTTCGCTGGTATTTGCCCAGGACTTGCACAAAGCGAGCCTTTTTGTGTATATATGATAGTACTGCTCATATAAAAGAATGAAGGAGGCTCCCTATGTTTTCTCTGTTCGCGTATCTTTGCGATCTTCTTTATTTTGCTTTGCACGTCACCGGGACCGGTTCCTTTCCCCGTCCGCTCACCGCCAAGGAGGAACGGGAATGCCTCGAACAGATCGCCCTCGGGGATGAGGCTGCAAAAGCCCGACTGATCGAACATAACCTGCGGCTGGTCGCGCACATCATCAAAAAATATTACAGTACCTTCAAGGATCAGGATGATCTGATCTCAATCGGCACCATCGGTTTGATCAAGGCAGTTTCGACTTTTAAGCCGGAAAAATCCGTAAGATTTGCCACCTATGCCTCCAGATGTATTGAAAATGAAGTCCTGATGCACTTCCGCAACAAGAAGAAGTCTGCGCAGGATGTCTATATCAGTGACCCGATCGACACAGATAAGGATGGCAACAGCCTTACGCTGATGGATGTCATGTCGGAAGAGGACAATATTGTTGACTGCATTGACCTGCATATCAAATCGGAGCAGCTTTACCAGTTTATCGGTACAGCGCTGGACGAGCGCGAACGCCAGATCATTGTGATGCGATATGGGCTGGGGGGGAACCGTCCGCTCACCCAGCGGGAGGTTGCAAAAAAACTGGATATCTCCCGTTCGTACGTTTCACGCATTGAAAAAAAGGCGATCTCGGTGCTGCGTGGGCGGTTTGAAAAGGAGGGGGCGTTTCCTTGATGATAGCCGTCTGGTACAAGACGCACAGGACAACGACAACACCCGAAGAGAGGCTATAGCAGCAGCTTTCTGTAGAGTTTTTTACGCGGGCTTGAAAAGAATCATCCGGATTCTTTTCAAGTGTTTCCCCTTGAAATGCCCTGTACATTTTCCCGGGAAAACAGGGCGGGTTGATTTTCCTCTGGAACAGGTGTAAACTGTAAGGAGACATAGAAAGGGGGGTGGTGCGCGATGCAGCTCTTCCGGGTGGACAGGCTCCTGCGCAATACCCAGATTCTCGGGGATATCCCGGACTACCGCAGCCTTCTGATCTCGACAATTCACATCGCATGGCCTTCGATCCTTGAATCCTTTTTGATTGCGCTGGTGGCCATGGTTGATACGATCATGGTCGGTACAATCGGCTCGCAGGCGATTGCTTCGGTTGGGCTTACCACCCAGCCTAAATTTATCGGGCTGGCAGTGTTCATCTCTCTCAATGTGGCGATCTCGGCAATCGTTGCCCGCCGCCGCGGGGAAGGGGACCGGGCGGATGCCAACCGGGTGCTGATGCAGGCGCTCCTGCTTACCCTGCTGCTCACAGCGGTGGTCAGCACCATCAGCATCCTCTTTGCAAACCAGATCATCCGGTTTGCCGGGTCACATCCCGAAACCCACGCGGATGCGGTCGCTTATTTCCGGATCATTATGGGCGGGCTGATCTGCAACACCATTTCCATGGTGATCAACGCCGCACAGCGCGGCTCGGGCAATACCAAAATTGCTATGCGCACCAACCTGGTTTCCAACTCGGTAAACGTGGTGTTCAATTATCTGCTGATCGGCGGAAAACTGGGCTTCCCGCGTCTTGGTGTGACGGGGGCGGCAATCGCGACAGTGATTGGCTCGGCCTGTGCCTGTGGAATGAGCATCCGCTCGCTGCTGCATCCTGACCATTTTATCTTTCTGCATGGGGTTCAACATGCGCGGTTTGAGCGCAAGACGCTCTCAGCGATCTTCAAGATCGGTTCAAGCACCCTTGCGGAACAGATTTTTATGAGGATTGGGTTCCTGACCTATTCGATCCTTGTCGCGAAACTCGGGACCATCGCGTTTGCCACCCATCAGATCGGCGTCAATCTGTTGACGCTCTCGTTTTCGTTTGGGGACGGGCTTTCGGTCGCAGCCATTGCAATGGTCGGACGAAGCCTAGGGGAGCAGCGCCCGGATATGGCGCGCCTTTACGGTGGCATCTGCCAGCGGTTTGCGACCCTCTTCTCGGCCGGGCTGGCGGTCATCTTCCTTTCGCTCGGCCGGCAGATTTTCATGCTCTTTTCGCGTGACCCCCAGATCCTGCAATACAGCCGCACGATCACCCTGTTTTTGTCAATCATCACCTTCCTGCAAATCTCGGCAGTGGTCTTTGCGGGCTGCCTGCGCGGTGCGGGGGATACGGTCTATGCCGCGATTGTCTCGCTTATCAGCGTCACCTTTCTGCGCCCGATTTTTGGATGGCTGTTCTGTTATCCGTTGGGCCTGGGCCTGACCGGTGCATGGCTCGGACTGACTGCCGATCAGGCGACCCGGTTTACCTTGACCTGGCTGCGGTTCCGAAGCGGGCGATGGACCCGTTATAAAATCTGACCAAAGGAGGCGGCTGCCATGCTGCGTGCGGCTATTTTTGATATGGACGGCACCCTGCTGGATTCCATGCACGTCTGGAATACGGTGGGGGAGGATTACCTTCGGACCAAGGGAAAAGTCCCGCCGGACGGTTTTGTTGAGCGTGTCCGCGCGCTGGGGATGCGGGAAACTGCGGATTATCTGCGTTCCGAGCTTGGAGTGGAGGACCCGCCGGAACAGATTATCCGGGAGATTTTGCAGTTTGTCAACGAACAGTACCTCCATGTACTTCCGCTCAAGCCGGGTGTGAAGGAGTTCCTACAGAAACTGCATGGAATGGGGGTGCGGCTCTGTGTTGCGACCGCCTCGGACCGGAGTGTAGCCGAAGCCGCGCTGGCCCGTACAGGCGTGCTTGGACTGTTCGATTTTTTGATGACCTGCGATGAGGCCGGTTCAGGCAAACAGCAGCCGCTTATCTTTGAGCGGGCGATTGAGAGGCTGGGCAGTTCAAAGATGGATACCGTCGTTTTTGAGGATGCTGCCCATGCGGTGCAGACTGCTGCGCAGGCCGGATTCCGGGTCGCGGCAATTTATGATGAGAGTGCCGCGGCAGAACAGGAACAAATCCGCTCTTTTTCGGAAGTTTATCTGGAAAGTTTTATCGGATTGGACCCGGAAATCTTTTGAGGGTTTCTGCTTTTCCTGCATAAAAATCTGTATGGATACCCGCCAGCAGCCTTCCGGTTATGCTGTCAAAGCGCTGCCTGCGTTTTTTGATCTTGCAGTACAGCGCGTTTTCTTGTTCATTTGGTGCATATCGGTTGAAAACGCCCGCTCTTTAGAAAAAGAGCGGGCGTAGAAGCATTCATGGACAGTGGAAAGGTTTTGACGCAACCGATACTCACAGCTTATCCATGTTGTGCCGCACAAGTGACCGGCTGTTGACGAACATTCGGTCAATCAAAAAATTTTCCTTTGAAGAAATTTTCGTTTCCAAGGTTTTCTGCTGTCAGCCGGAACAGAACACAGCCATCCGGGCAGACAATATCCTTGCAGTATCTGCTGCTGCCGCCGATGTTTTCCAGATCACCACCACTTCTGATCGCTTCCATGATTGGAAACAGCATCATCATGGTCTTGGAGCAGATTCCCTGCCCATCTGCGTTGACAGGGCAACCATAGGTGCAGGTATACCGATCCCCGACCTCTTCGCCGTTTCGGCAGTACCGCTCGGTATGGTCGCCGCGGAGAAACCCGATGACTTCAATCGTAAATGCATACTCTTCATCATACCATTTTTTCATGATAGACCTCCTGTTTTTTGTAATTATGGGGAGACGTGCATTACAACGGTTTTCAGAAACCGGTCAAACGCATCATAACCCGCTTCGGACAGGGGTTCCGGGCAGGACATCACGACCAGGTGGTGCCCCTCATAGCCTGCGTGATAGGCAGGATGGCAATGCGTATAGCTGTTTGCCTGAAAACTCACCCGTTCATAGAACGATTTCCGACGGATGGAAACTTCATCAACCGGCGGGTCAATTTCCAAAATAACAGTTTTTCCCCTCTGGTTCAGGAGTTCCAAGGCTTTTTGTCCGTATTTTCGATTTCGCATGGCGGGCAGGATGCAGAAATGTTCGACATAGATAAACTGCTCGGTTTCCCAGCATAAAATCAGGCCGACAAACTGGCTTTCGTCATAAATCAGAAGGAACTGGTAGTCCTTGTGGCTCATAATCTGTGACTGGGAGTCCGGCTCCCTCTGTTCATGGAATGGAAAACTGATGCGGTATAGTTCCATTGCTTCTGTGTATCTGGGGTCCTTTGTTGTGGTTAAACGTTCAAATCTCATGTTGCAGCTCCTTTTCGTCAGATTCTATACCTATCATTTTCAATAATAGTGCCAGGTTGGAATAATCGTGGATGATGTCAGAAACAATCTCATTTGACAGGTGGTTCTTCCGCATGGATGCCACCCCGATTGTTTTCAGGGCGCTGGCACGTTTGGCGGACTCGACACCGGACACAGAATCTTCAAACACGATACAGCTATGGATATCCACGCCCAGGCGTTTTGCCGCTTTCAGATACAGGTCGGGTTCAGGCTTTCCGGGCAGTGCCCCATCGTTGTAAACGACCTTGTCGATATCAAACCATCTGTCCAGATCGAGATGCTCGAAAAAGAATTTGACGTTGTTCCATCCCGAAGCGGTTGCAATCGTAATCGGAACCTTTCGAGCGACCAGTTCGTCTAAAAATGCGGGCAGTCCATCCGCGAGTTGAAACGATTCGCTCTCCAAACAGAGTTTTCTGTAGATGGATTCTTTCTCTTCCTCTAACAGTTCGATCTCCCCCCTTGACATTGGACGCCCTAAAAAATAGGGCAGGGAAAAGTCGGAATTTCTGCCATGGATATATTTCTGAAGCTCTTTGTCTGTGACAGCGCGCCCTGTTTTTTTCATGAGGAACGATTTCCAGGATTCCTCCTGAAAGCTCTCGTCAAAAAACATGGTTCCATTAAAATCAAAGAGAATGCCAATCATTGTACGTCCTTCCTTCTGGCCATCACTCCGGTATAATAGCTGCTTGTCAGCTATTATACCACATACACTAGAGGGATGACAAACAATTGTTTAGTAGTGATCTGATTTTTTCTATAGGAACAGAGACAGTACAATCTCTTGACAAATAGACTGTATTGGTATAAAATAGCCTTATAGACCCACACCCCCTGTGAGGGGGTGAGAAGGAGGAATAAGGGTGAAACAGAAATTCGATGTGACGGGTATGACCTGCTCGGCTTGTTCGGCGCATGTGGAGAAAGCGGTGTCGAAGGTGGAGGGAGTCCGCGCAGTCACGGTGAACCTGCTTTCCAACAATATGG
Organism: Anaerotruncus sp. G3(2012); assembly: GCF_000403395.2. GTDB lineage: Bacteria > Bacillota > Clostridia > Oscillospirales > Ruminococcaceae > Anaerotruncus. Next base: position 157,436 of record NZ_KE159678.1, read on the forward strand.
CGGTTGAGTATGACGAAGCCGCGGTGGATGCCCCACAGATCATCCATGCGGTGGAGGACGCAGGCTATGGAGCGTCGGTACACAGTGCGCAGCCGGTCCGGCAGGCGCAGAAGCCGGTCGATCATGTTCAGGAAGAAATCTCCAATATGAAGTTTCGTCTGGTGGTTTCGTTCCTGTTTATGATCCCGCTGATGTATGTCTCGATGGGACATATGGCCGGACTGCCGCTCCCGCACTGGCTCCATGGGAATGCGAATGCGGTTTCATTTGCGTTTACCCAGTTCCTGCTCGCGCTGCCGATCCTGTATGTGAACCGGAAATACTATAAGGTTGGCTTTAAGACGCTGTTCAAAGGCTCCCCCAATATGGATTCCCTGATTGCGATTGGTTCGACTGCGGCGATGGTCTATGGGATTATTGCAATCTATATGATCGGTTACGGGCTGGGGCATGGTGACAGTGAGATGGTCAGCCGGTACTCGATGGACCTTTACTTCGAGTCTGCCGCAATGATCCTTGCGCTGATTACGCTGGGAAAATATCTGGAGACCCGCTCCAAAGGCAAGACAAGCGAAGCAATCACCAAGCTGATGGATCTCGCGCCTAAGACCGCGCTGGTGGAACGGGGCGGCACTGAAATCGAAATCCCGGTGGAAGAGGTCGCTGTGGGGGACATGGTGATCGTGAAACCGGGGCAGAGCATCCCGGTTGACGGCGAGATCGCCGAGGGCAGTTCCGCGGTGGACGAATCCGCTCTGACCGGTGAGAGCATCCCGGTTGAGAAGCATCCGGGCGACCGGGTGATCGCGGCCACCATCAACAAATCCGGCTGGTTTAAGTTCCAGGCGACCAAGGTTGGCGGGGACACGACCCTGGCACAGATCATTGCCCTGGTTGAGGATGCCGCCAATTCCAAGGCGCCGATTGCCAAGCTGGCGGATAAGGTCAGCGGCATCTTTGTCCCGGTGGTCATCGGGATCGCAGTGCTGGCTGCGGTGGCCTGGCTGGTAGCTGGCTATTCGGTCGAGTTCGCCCTCTCAACCGGGATCGCGGTTTTGGTGATCTCCTGCCCCTGTGCACTGGGGCTTGCGACCCCGGTTGCAATCATGGTCGGGACCGGAAAAGGGGCGGAAAACGGTATCCTGATCAAATCGGCGGAAGCACTTGAAACAGCACACACCATCAACACGGTTGTGCTGGATAAGACCGGCACGATTACCGAAGGCAAGCCCCGGGTGACCGATCTGGTAACCGCGCCCGGCGTGGAAGAGGATTTGCTGATTTCGGCTGCGGCTTCGATTGAAAAGCCTTCCGAGCATCCGCTCGCCGAGGCGATCGTTGAGGAGGCATCTGCCCGTGGGCTTCTGCTCCGCGGTGTGACCGGCTTTTCGGCGGTTGCAGGGCAGGGGATCGAGGCCCGGATTGACGGGAAGCGGTTCCTGGCGGGCAATCTGAAGATGATGCGGGAAAATGGTGTCCCAACGGATGGATTCGAACAGAAAGGGGAGACACTCTCCGAGCAGGGGAAAACACCGCTCTATTTTGCGGCGGAAGGGCGGATGCTCGGGCTGGTTGCGGTGGCGGATACGGTCAAGCCGACCAGCAGGGCAGCGATTGACGCTTTTAAGTCGATGGGGATTGATGTGGTGATGCTGACCGGCGACAACCGGCGGACGGCCGAAGCGATCCGGCGGCAGCTCGGAATCGACCGGGTGGTCGCGGAGGTGCTTCCGCAGGATAAGGAGCGGGAGGTCAGTGCGATCCAGCAGACCGGCAAAAAGGTTGCGATGGTCGGGGATGGGATCAACGATGCGCCCGCGCTCACCCGCGCGGATGTCGGAATCGCGATTGGTGCGGGAACCGATGTTGCGATCGAGTCGGCGGATGTGGTGCTGATGAAAAGCGACCTGCTCGACGCGGTGACCGCAATCGAACTTTCCCGCGCGGTGATCCGCAATATCAAACAGAACCTCTTCTGGGCGTTCTTCTACAACACGATTGGTATTCCGCTGGCGGCAGGGATTTTCTTCCCGCTCTTCGGACTCAGGCTGAATCCGATGTTTGGTGCGGCGGCGATGAGCCTCAGTTCGGTCTGTGTTGTTTCCAATGCGCTCCGCCTCAAGCTGTTCCAGCCCCGCCGCAAGGCGGTTGCAGATACCTCCGCGCCCATTCCGGCCACAACGCCGGAACGGGTTGGAGAAACCAAATCAGAGAACAAAGGAGAAAATGGTATGGAAAAGAAAATGATGATCGAAGGCATGTCCTGCGGACATTGCAGTGCGCGGGTGGAGAAGGCACTGAATGCGCTCGAAGGGGTTTCCGCAAAAGTGGATCTCGAGGCGAAATGCGCGGCGATTTCGACCCAAGGCAAAGTCAGTGACGAACAGCTCAAGGCGGCGGTGGTCGATGCGGGCTATGAAGTCGTCTCCCTTTCCTGATGCAGGCGGATAAAAAGCAGGTGAGCCGCCTGCTGAAAACGGCCCGCGGACAGATCGACGGTATCCTCAGGATGATCGAGGAGGACCGCTACTGCATGGATATTTCAAACCAGATCATGGCGACCGGTTCGGTGCTCGCCCGCGCCAACAAAGAGGTGTTGCGCGGGCATATGGAGAGCTGTGTACGGCAGGCGTTTGAAACAGGCAGCGCGGATGAAAAGATCGAAGAGCTGCTTGTCCTGTTAGATAAGCTGATGAAATAAGCCGAATGAAAAAGCTGGATGTGCGTTGCACATCCAGCTTTTCTACAGGGTCAGTATTTCTGTCAGTCAATCCGCTCGGTCAGAGCCAGGAACAGTTTCATGTTTCCATCATTGAGCGGGGCGATATAGGGGGCAATCGCATCCAGATAGTCTGCTGAGATCGCCAGAATGTCATAAAGCTGCTCATCAGAAATGGGGAAATTGGGCAGCGCATAAAATTCCTGCCCAGTGAGCGCAGCAAGTTCCTTGAGCTTTGCGGATTTTTCGGCGAGCAGGTTGTCTGGGTCGGCCCACGACCAAAGCCACATGCCAATGGGGGCGGCCAGCATCCCAACAGGAATATAGGAAAACTTTACGATATTGCTGCCATCCGACCGCCGGAACCACGCAGTACCAACATCGTGGTCGAGCTGTATGCTGGTGCACTCCTCAAGGTTATAGTTCTCGAACAGCCGTTTTAACTTGGGCTGGGCACGACTGCGGCAGGCCAGCACATAAGATGCGTATCCTTCCGGGCTGCTGACCGGAAGGGTCGCGGGCTGAGGCGGCTCGGTAAATTCATCCGGGCGCCTGCGGCCGAATAGATGGAACAATCGGTATGCCTCCTTCTGTTGATCCCCCTTGCGCGGGAATGGTGGTCAGTCTTCGCTGTTTTCGATCTTGTCGATCGCCTCTTTTGGGGCAACATTGCCGTACAGGACCGAGAGCAGACCAGGCGCGTAGCGGTCGACCATACAGAAGCCAATGTTGACAATCCGGTCGATCAGCGCAGGGTCCACCGGCGTGTCCTTCCAAGGGGCGGTCGCTTTGTAGCGCAGCTCGCCATCGTCGAAATCCAGTTCAAAATTGCCGATTGTCAAGCCGTAGTTGGCGCGCGCAATGTATTCCGCCGCTGCCGCAAGCTTGTCCTGCGCGACCTTGAGCGGGAAAATAGAATAAACGGTGAAGTCATCGTTCTCTTTGAGCTGGATGATGCAGGTGCAGCTGTCAACGCTCTGCATGTTCATCCGCATAATGAAATATTCATCCTCTTCGCGGTAGTCATATCTCCATTCCTGATCGTCCAGATATTGTTTAATTGCTTCATAACTTTTAGACATGAAACACGCCTCCAATCCAGCGTAATGATTTTCTCTCATTATAATGCAATTTCTTCAAAAAAACAATCGTTTATTCCCGATAATTCTGCAAAATTTTTGAAAGGAGTGCGGGAAGCGATTCAGGCTTTTTTACCGACCTCTATCATTCGTTCGCAGCTTTTGGTAACCGCATTGATCGCTGCAGCGCGGAACCCGCCATCCTCGAGCGCGTGCACGCCGGCAATCGTGCTGCCGCCAGGCGAGCAGACGCTGTCCTTGAGTGCGGCGGGATGACGTCCGGTCTGTAGGACCATTTCAGCAGAGCCTGTAAGCGTTTGAGCGGCGAGCTGAATTGCCATCTCCCGGGGCAGGCCGTTTTCCACACCGCCGTCTGCCATCGCTTCGATCATCAGATACGCAAACGCAGGCCCACAGCCGCTGATGCTGGTGAGCGGGTCAATCAAACGCTCGGGCAGCAGATAGGAGATCCCCACCAGATCAAACAACTCTTTGACAAGGTCACAATGCTCCTGCTGCGCATTTTTTCCTGCGGCGATTCCCGCAACCCCTTTTCTCACCAGCATCGGTGTATTGGGCATCACCCGTACCACCGGGTTTTCCGGGAAGAATCCCTCGAGAAAGTCCAGCGTCACGCCGCCCATGATCGACAGGATCAGCTGGTCAGGACGAAGCTCATCCCGCAGCGCCTCAAGCACTGCGCGTGCAAACTGCGGCTTGATCGCGAGTACCAGAATGTCCCCCTGCCGTGCCGCCTCCTTTGCCCCCTCATTCTGCGGGTCGTTGGGGAGTGTTGCGAAGCCATACCGGGTCGCAAGGTCCACCAGCCGCTCCTCATTCAGATCGGTAATCGTCACCATCTCAGGGCGTACGACGCCGCTTGCGACCGCACCGCTGAAGATCGCTTCACACATCTGCCCACCGCCGATGACACTAATCCGTTTTTGTTCTAACATGCGTTTTTCTCTCCTGTCTGTTTCGTAAAGATGCCTTGTTTTCCTGCTCTTATTGTACGCAAAATCCCTCCGTTTGTAAACCCTTCTGCATCATTTTCGATTTCGTCACAATTTGGACATATTATCCTGTTATGCTTATTCTATAATCGAAGCATTTGAAGAGAAGTGGTCTGTTTCTTTTCAGATCCGCGGCAGGACTGCCGCCTTCAGATTCCACGGCCACCCAGCACGCGAAGCGTGCTTGCGGGTTTTGCCCGACAGTTAAAATAAGCGATTGTCTTAACTGTTTGGACGATAAAGTCTGTTTGAAATTGGACAAATCAATAGTAGGTACCGTTTCCTGGAAAAAACCGATGGGTCCGATCTTTTCAGACAGTCTGTGATGTACACATGATTTCCATTTGATTGGAGGGTTTCCCCGATGCGTCAAAAACTGCTTTCCGTCCTGCTTGCTGTCCTGGTTGTCTGCGGGATTGCGATTCCCGCGTATGCTGCTGAAAGCCCGGTGCTTTCCAAAGAATGTAAGGTTTTGTCCAATACGGTGATCTATAATTATGTGATGCTGGCCGCCCCGTACAGCCGTGGGGTCAAGGGGGATGCGGTTTACTGCCGTATCGTTGACCGGGTCCGGGACGATGATGGGAATGCTTATCAGGTGGCAGACAGTGCACAATTGCGGGACACTACCCAATTCAGCAAGCGTATCCGTACCACGACCGGTGGAGGACTGGTCTGGACGATCACCCGCGAAAACTACGATAAAGATGGGTTCCAGGGCAGCAGCTTCTGTGTCAAACTGCGCCCCGAGGCGACCGATGGACAGTCGGTGATCGAATTCGAGTCGATCTATACCGCCCGGCAGGATACCGTCCTTGATGTGATCCCTACTGGCGGGGATGCCGAACACCCGGTACAGCTGACCGTGAAAAAGGGTGCGAAGATTACCACCGCCTGTCGGCTGAATATCAATGAGGAGACGATGAAAGTCACAAACTATCCAGAGTCTATCCAGCGGTAAAAATCTAAGGCACCCCGCCCGATATATCCGGGCGGGGTGCCTTTTTTTCTATTTGGCAGGTCCTTATTCTTCTGGTATCAGGGAAAGGATACTCTTGATCGGCATACAATACTGCTCGTCCGCTTCTTTGGCGCGGTGGCAGCGCAGGATGGTTTCAGCCGTCTTTTGCATAGCCGGATAACTGCTGCGGATCAGGTGGTTGGCGTAGATCACCACGTTGACCCCCCGACGTTTAAACTCCTCTTCGTATACAGCATTATAGGAGGTCGGTACGACGACAAGAACCGCGCGTTGGTTTTCCTCACGGAACTGCTGGACAAATGTAAATACTTCATCCGGTTCCTTGCGTCGGGAATGGATCATAATGCCATCCGCGCCGGCTGCTACATAAGCTCGTGCACGTGTCAGGGCATCGTCAATCCCCTTTTCCAGAATGAGGCTTTCAATGCGGGCGATAATCATAAAATCTTTGGTCTTTTGCGCCCGCTTTCCTTCGGCTATTTTATAACAGAAATTTTCAATGGTGTCCTGCTGCTGAGGGACTTCTGTACCAAAAAGAGAATTTTTCTTCAAGCCGGTTTTATCTTCTATGATGATCGCGGAGACACCCACCCGTTCCAGACTGCGTACGGTATAGACAAAATGCTCTGTCAGACCGCCTGTATCGCCGTCAAGGATGATCGGCTTGGTCGTCACCTCCATGATGTCGTTAATCGTGTTCATCCGGGAAGAGAAGTCGACAAGCTCTGTATCAGGCTTTCCCTTGATGGTGGAGTCACAAAGGGAGGAAACCCACATACCGTCAAACTGCCGGATTGCCCCTTCTTCCATGATGACTGTTTTTTCAGCGATCAAACCGGTGAGACCGGTGTGCGCTTCCATGCAGGTAATCATGCTCTTCTTTTCAATCAGCCATTTCAAGCGGCCCCGACGGATATCCGGGATGGAAAGCTGAGATCTGGCGGCGGCCTCCAAACGGTCGTACTGGGTATTGATGGAGTAAGGATATTCAATCAATTCCCCGCCATATTCCGCAAGAAGCTGGATGCATTCATCCCGCACCGGCTTTTGAAACCCAGTGACCCAGTCGTCGCCATGCACCACATAGTCGGGGCGCATCCTGCGCAGTGGTTCCCGATAACTGATGTCCTCCTGTTTGACAACCGCGGAAACACCTTTGATCCCGGCTACAATTTTCATGCGTTCCTCGCAGGAAAGGAGCGGGTAACGTTTATAGGTGGCTACGATTTCATCGGTGAGGACACCAACTGTCAACTCCCCAAGTTCTGCGGCACGTTTTATGATTTCGATGTGACCACCATGGATCACATCGGTGCTCATACACATAAATACTTTTTTGTCTGACATAAGCTCTGTTCACCATCTTTTCTCTTTCTATGAATGTTTTTCCTTCCTCTGCAGGCTTCGGACGCGGTTGGGGCCTGCAAAGAGACCGTTATTTCCCTGCTAAAAAATTCATAAAAGAGATTTTATTTTCAATAGGGGAGGTTGTGGGCCTTCCCAAATTCTTTCGTGTGCCAGTCGCCGCCTTCACTTCCAGAAAAGACAGTGTTTCGGCTTGTTTCAATCGTTGCAAGGCATCATCCAATGCATCAAAATCAGCGGCGCACGCAACATATGTATAGCCACATGTCTTCGCAATCTGGGAAAGCTCCAGATTTCCTGCCACAGTGGGCATCCCGCCTACCGATTCGTGGGAGCCGTTGTTGATAGCGACGTGGATGAACCGTTTTGGGGCGTTCGCACCTACTACCGACAGAGCACCCATGTGCATCAGAATGCTGCCATCGCCATCAATGCACCAGACTCTGCGTTCCGGCTTTTGAAGTGCGATCCCCAGCGCAATAGAAGAACAATGCCCCATCGAACCAACAGTCAGGAAATCACGGGCGTGATCTTGCCCGCGGGCTTCACGGAGCTCAAACAGCTCACGGGAGGCCATCCCTGTAGTGGAAACAAACAGATCGTTCTCGTCTGCGGCGTCCAGAATATGGGACAAAATCTCCTCCCGGCGCATGATGCCATGGCTGGAAAATGAGGTCTGCTGTGTATATTCCAACGCATTTTTCCGGACAACAAAAGCTGCCTGTCCGCCTTTATGAAATACCTCCCGGTATTCCTCAAGTTTGGAGCGGACTTCCGCCTCAGTTGTATGCTGGCCAATAACAAAAGCGGGAATCTGCATCTGTTCGAGCAGTTCGATTGTCCGTTCGCCTTGAAAAATATGCTGCGGTTCGTCGTGCACACCGGGTTCCCCACGCCAGCCAACAATAAAGAGACAAGGAATCCCGTATACCTTCTGATGGAGCAGAGAAGCGACAGGGTTGATGATATTTCCAAGTCCGCTGTTTTGCAGATAAACGACAGGGACTTTTCCGGTTGCCAGATGGTACCCGGCGGCTAGTGCAACCGCATTTCCCTCATTCGCGGCAATGACATGCTGGGAGGAGATACCATAACGATCGAACAGAAATGCTGTCAGAGCTTTTAATTGAGAATCCGGCACCCCGGCAAAAAAATCTGCATCAAGAGCATCTACAAAATTTTCGATATTCATATTATTTTACCCCCCCTTGCTAAGTATTTAATAAAATTTCTCCATACAATTCCATTAATACTTGTGAGTCTAGCATTATAGGATTATTTTTTAGGCGAACGGGATTTACCGAATTTGCAAGGATAAGAATATCTTCCCTTTTCCAAGATTGCGGTGCAGTTAATTTCAACTTCCGAAGGATATTCATCAAATATTGTTCAACAGATATTGTATCAGGGCATCCCAGTGCTTCTGCCAATTTTATAAGGCTCTGCTCTACATGCTTATATCCTCTGGGATCGATGCATTTCGTTTTTAGATGCGTCCTCATGTATTTCCATAGATGGGGAAGGCATATTGCTACAGCATGTCCATGCGAGATACCATAAAGAGAAGTCAATTTGTAACTCATCGCATGACTGGCAGTTGTCTGCGTGATATTGATTGCTTTCCCTGCAAGGTTTGCAGATGTCAACATTTCATTTGCAGCCTCGGGATTTCCCTCCAGATAATCTGGCATCCATTTCATAATCTTTTTGATTACACTTAATGAGTACTCCATGCTTTCAACATTTGAATGAATGGACCATCCAGACTCAATTCCATGACATAAAGCGTCCATCATAGCTGATTTTTTTTGATAATCTGGTAAAGTTTTTAAAAGAGAAGGGTCAAGGATGACAACTGATGGAATACAGCTTTCATGTGTAATAGACTGTTTTTCTCCATGCTGATAAATTACAGCATAGCGAGTCGCCTCGCTGCCGGTTCCTGCAGTCGTTGGGATAGCAATTAGCATAATTTTATTTGGAATAATTTTTTGCTCTAAATAGCAGGTATTTGAATCCATGGTACTATACAACTTAATGCATTTTGCTACATCAATTGTACTACCGCCACCGATTGCAATAATTGCTTGACTTTTTGATTGCAGGAAGCATTCTACTCCGTCAACAATGGATTCATAGCGGGGATTTACACAGAAATTATTAAAACGTGTAATAGTGATTCCTAACTGTTCCAATTGAGTAAAAAAGTGATCTAAAGGTAAATGGGCGATAGCTTGATCACACACTAAAAATAGCTTTTTGATTTCTTTTTGTTTTAAATAGGTTGTTAAATAAAAATATCCTTCATTCCCCATCCATATCAGTTGAGGCATATTCATCCCCCTCTTCTTAATTTTTACTTGAAATTTTTTCAAGGGCAGACGAAATTACCTCTCTATCTTCTGGAGTATCAATTTCTCTGCAAAGGGCATTTTTTATATCAAACGGATAAATCAAGCATTCAGATGAAATACAATTAAAAGCATTTTCACTGTAGCAGGTGATATCTCCTTTTTCGCAGAAGCTCTCTATTTCATCTAACCATAATTCCCAATCTTTCTTTAGCAATTTATACAAAGGTTGTGCTGAGACAGCATTATCAAAGAACTCTATGCCTATTTTTTGTATCCGCCCTTCTGAAACAACAGCTTTGAAATCTTTTTCAGGAAGATTCACAGTAGAACTGACAGCCATAACGCTGGTTGAAGCTGTCTTTATTTTTTCTAAAACAGATGGTTCAAAGACCAAATCTCCATGCATTAGGAGTGTGTCGTCTCCACGTAGATGTTTACGCGCAAGATAAATAGAATAAATATAATTGCTTTCATGATAGCGGGGATTATTTACAAATATATACTTCAATGGAAGCTTTAGCGAGTAACAGTAATCCACCAGAATATCAGAAAACGGACCAGTTGTGATAACCACCTTGTCGGCCCCAGACTGAGATAATAATCTAAGCTGATGACTGATGATAGTTTCATTTTTTTGTATTTCTGTCATGCACTTTGGATGTTGAGAGGTGAGCTCTCCCATACGGGTACCTGCTCCAGAGTTTAAAATTAAAGTATTCATATGAAATTCATTCCATCTTTCGATTATTTATTAGCCTAATGGAGATTTTGCGGTTTATTTTTTGCTTTTTTCTGAAGACTTGAAAGTATATAGCGACCACCGATCTCACCGCTATGCCCCATATGATAAAGATACTCATCCGTTAGCTCGGCAATTTTTTGAGAATAGTCTGCTGCATGCTCCAATAAATATTCCAGGGATTTTCCCACTTGATTTGTCTGTTCCGGTTTTAGCTGAATTCCTATTTTTCCTCTTAGTGTCAGGTTTAATGGTTCTGCAACTGTATCAGCATAATTGGGATTTGCTACCTTCATTGGAGTGTCAATAAATAGCACCGGCTTTCTAGTTGAGAAAGCATATTCAAAAGCAATACCGGACCAGTCACTGATAAGAACATCTGCGCTGTATACCGTTTCATTAGAGGAAAAATCGCTTTGTAAGATCAATTTATCTTTGGATATATTTTTATATTGATCTTGTAACTTCTTCCAACGAGCTCCATATCTTTTGACGTATTCAGGATGAGGTCTGACAATAATCTGCCAGCCGTCTCGTAGAGACGAACTCAAAAGGGGGTCTAAACAAAGATCCAGAATATTATCCTCTTGCCAAGATGGGGCTACTAGTATTTTTTTTATAGTTTGATTTCTGTAGTTTTCCTCATTCTCTAAGTAGTGTCGCCTCATGTTTTCAATGACACTATATCCGCATTCAATTAAATTTTTTTCTGCAAGTGAATATTGACATTCTATTTTACGAATTTCTTCTACTTGTCCTTTCCCAGTACAAAAGATCGTGTCGTAATGATCAAGGGCCCCGTCACGCAATGTCATGATAAAACTAAGAGGGGCATGGAAAACATAGATATATTCAATATTTTTTCGTACATAGCTACGTTTGATGTGAAAATTTTCTAAGTCGGTCATGGTCATGACCACCATATCGGCATCCATTTTCATCATCAAGGTAATCAGCCGCTTTTCCCCAATATAATAGGGCCTGATTCGAGGTTCCTTCTGTGCCTTTTGAAAGATTGCGTCATCAGGATCGCTGGTAATGTAATGTATAATAATGTTTGAATGGGTAAGTAAATACTCAATAATATTCTCAAAATACTTATAAAATCCGCTGCTCTCCGAGTAAAAGACCAGATGTTTGTTTGCGATCGAAAAGAACCGCTTATAATCGGCCTTTTCCCGCTGTCTGTCCTCTTTGGAGACACGCGACGAAAGGGAGTCAATACCTGCAAGCTCCTGTTTACTTTGTTCCAGAGCCTCATAGTCGACATAGTTTCGGGCCGGCATAACCGCATTTAACACCAACTGCTGTCCGATCGTCAAAAGATTGCTGGCGATCCAGTAAACGCCTACGCCAACCGGTACAAATGCCCCCAGGAGCAAGGATATGCCGATTGAGACGCCGTTTGTGGCCCACTGGCTTGCCCGAGCCTGCTCCCGCTGAAGCGGATTGAATTGGTTCTGTGCGAGCCCCAGCAGAAGTGCAGAGCCGCCCGCGGCCAGCGGCATCAGCAATGTCATCCCTCCCGCTTGAGCAGGAGGGACGGAAAGTACACTTTCCGTCCCTGCAAGAAGGGCCTGCACCGCACCAATCACCCCGATCAGCAGTGCAAGCTGGATAAACATGGGGACTGTGCTGGCCAGTGGATGGTATCCGCGCTGTTTATACAACGCCTGTGTTTCTTCCGCAATGGTATCTTTATCTCCGTAGTACTTCACTTTCAGCCGGTTCAGCTCGGGCATCAGACGGATCATCGTGATCCCGTTTCTATGTGTCCACAGGGAAACCGGGAACAGAATCACCTTGGTGAGCAGCGTAAAAATAAGAATCGCCGCGAGATAATGCCCCACCATGCGATAACAAATCATCATTAACGCATTTAGTGGGACTGCCAACTGTTCTGTCAAACTCATCTTTTTCTCCTAAACTCCCTCTTTTTATCTTTCATAACCAGATCAGCCGATAATTTCTGATTATCTAGTCTATAGTTTACAGGATTTTTTGACAAACTGCAATACCCTATTTGGTAGAAACAGAGTGTATTCAAGAAGTTTTTATTTGGCGTAATCAGGAAGTCTATAGTAGAAAACAGCGGAAGAGAGACCATATTTAGCAAAAGATGGATGTTTTCATATCCTCCAATTGTAGACATGGCAGTTAAGAACGGCCATAATAAAAATAAATTTTTTAGAAAGCGGAGGACGGATTATGCAGCAGCTATTATCGCAGATTATGGATTATCTTGAAACAGGAAAAGCTGAGAAACGATTGTCACCGAATACCATAAAAGCTTATCGCATTGATTTACAGCAGTTTTGGGTCTTTACAGGGGGCGTTTGGGCAGACCAGGATATGTTGGGTCAGTATATCAAATATCTGAATCAGCAGTTCGCCCCGCGTTCGGTGAAACGAAAATTGGCAAGCATCCGGGCTTTTTATCATGAGATGAAGGTGAAAGGAGAACTTGAGGAAAATCCTTTTGACAGGCTCCAGATTAGGATTCATTCCCCGAGACAACTGCCGCGCATCATTCCCAGCCAGATCGTGCATGACCTTTTACAAAGCGCCTATGACAACTATAGGCCAGGGAGCCGATGGGTGTTGCGTGATATAGTCGTTTTGGAGCTTCTGTTTAGTACAGGGCTTAGGGTATCAGAATTATGTGCATTATCCAAGGAAACGTTCCTGTTGACTGATAGCGGACTTCGGCTTTTGGTAAATGGGAAGGGCAGAAAGGAGCGGATCATACAAATCACGACACCTGAACTGGTTCATCTTACTAAAATTTATGACAATGAATTTTCAAAGGAGATACAAAATCAGGGCGCTATCCTGTTCAACCAAAAGGGGCGTCCCCTCTCTCCGCAATCGGTCAGACGGATTATCAATAAATATTTGAAGCGGATTGGTGTATCCAGCCATGTGACCCCGCATATGTTCCGCCATACTTTTGCAACTTCGTTGCTGGAAGCTGGGCTGGATATCCGATATATCCAATCTCTGTTGGGACACAGCTCCATCTCAACCACGCAAATCTATACCCATGTGACTGTCAATCGGCTTACCTCACTTCTGGCAGAAAAGCATCCAAGAGGAAAGATGACCTTTTCACTTTAATTTTGCACGCAACACCGCTGAATATTCAGCGGTGTTTTTTCTGTAAGATAATCAGAAATTATCGGCTGATCTGGTTATGGAAGATAAAAAGAGGGAGTTTAGGAGAAAAAGATGAGTTTGACAGAACAGTTGGCAGTCCCACTAAATGCGTTAATGATGATTTGTTATCGCATGGTGGGGCATTATCTCGCGGCGATTCTTATTTTTACGCTGCTCACCAAGGTGATTCTGTTCCCGGTTTCCCTGTGGACACATAGAAACGGGATCACGATGATCCGTCTGATGCCCGAGCTGAACCGGCTGAAAGTGAAGTACTACGGAGATAAAGATACCATTGCGGAAAAAACACAGGCGTTGTATAAACAGCGCGGATACCATCCACTGGCCAGCACAGTCCCCATGTTTATCCAGCTTGCACTGCTGATCGGGGTGATTGGTGCGGTGCAGGCCCTTCTTGCAGGGACGGAAAGTGTACTTTCCGTCCCTCCCGCTCAAGCGGGAGGGATGACATTGCTGATGCCGCTGGCCGCGGGCGGCTCTGCACTTCTGCTGGGGCTCGCACAGAACCAATTCAATCCGCTTCAGCGGGAGCAGGCTCGGGCAAGCCAGTGGGCCGCAAACGGCGTCTCAATCGGCATATCCTTGCTCCTGGGGGCATTTGTACCGGTTGGCGTAGGCGTTTACTGGATCGCCAGCAATCTTTTGACGATCGGACAGCAGTTGGTGTTAAATGCGGTTATGCCGGCCCGAAACTATGTCGACTATGAGGCTCTGGAACAAAGTAAGCAGGAGCTTGCAGGTATTGACTCCCTTTCGTCGCGTGTCTCCAAAGAGGACAGACAGCGGGAAAAGGCCGATTATAAGCGGTTCTTTTCGATTGCGAACAAGCATCTGGTTTTTTACTCGGAGAGCAGCGGATTTTACAAGTATTTTGCCGACGTGATTGACTACCTACTGCAGCATTCCAATCTTTCTATACACTATATCACCAGTGACCCCAATGATGCAATCTTTCAAAAGGCACAGAAGGAACCTCGAATCAGGCCCTATTATATTGGGGAAAAGCGGCTGATTACCTTGATGATGAAAATGGATGCCGATATGGTGGTCATGACAACTCCAGACCTAGATAATTTTTACCTCAAAAAAAGTTATGTAAAAAAAGATGTGGAGTATATTTATACCGCCCATGGAGTGGGAAGCACAAACCTTTTGCTGAGAAATTGCGCCCTTGCCCATTTTGATACCATTTTTTGTATTGGCCCATATCAGATTGAGGAATTGCGGGAAGAAGAATATGTTTATAACCTCCCGTCAAAGACACTTGTGCCCTGTGGCTATGGACTTTTAGATTCGGTTATGACCGCATATGATAGCAGTTTATCAAAGCGGTTAAAGGAGAAACCGCAGGTTTTGATTGCTCCGTCTTGGCAGCCTGATAATATTTTGGATACCTGTATTGATCCGCTCTTGGATTCTTTGCTGTGTGGGAAATATCATATTATTCTGCGTCCACATCCAGAGTATTGTAAGCGGTATCCTCAAAAAATTGCTATCTTGAAAAGCCGTTATAAGGATAAGCTCGGCCAATCCAGCAGTGGATTTGAACTTCAGACGGACTTTTCTTCCAATGAGACTGTATTTGAATCTGATATTGTGATTACAGACTGGTCAACCATTTGTTACGAATTTTCTTTTGCTACCAAGCGCCCTACGCTTTTTGTAAATACGCCAATGAAGGTTATGAATCCAGATTATCAACGGCTGAAAAGGATACCGCTGGATATAGAAATCCGGGAAAAAATCGGAAGGTCAATCTCTCCTGATACAGCTGGAGAGATTGAAAGAGTGGTTGAAAAGCTGCTTATGCAGGCTGACGCATACGCACAGTCTATCGAAAAGCTGTTGGGAGAATGTCTTTTTAATCCAGGACAAAGTGGAATGGCTGGCGGAAAATACATCATAGATAGATTACTCAATAAGCAGTCGATAGATTAGGGCTTGTTTGAAAATAGAGAAATAGACGGATGGTTCGTAAAAAGTGAGCGGCCGCAAGGAAAAAAGCACAGGAATACTTGCTGTATTCCGCGCATTTTTGACGCGGCAGCCGCCGCTTTTTGTAGAAAAAGACGGCTATTTCGATTTTTCAAACAGCCCCTAGATAAAACAAAAGGAAGATGTGATAAAATGAAGCGAATTATAACATATGGTACATATGACCTTTTACATTATGGGCATATCAATTTGCTGAAACGGGCAAAGGAGTTTGGTGAATACCTTATTGTGGCGCTTTCTACGGATGCATTTAATTGGAATGAAAAGGAAAAAAGATGTTATTTTTCTTACGAAGAGCGTAAACAGCTTTTAGAATCTATCCGATATGTGGATTTGGTTATCCCGGAAGAAAATTGGGAACAAAAAATCAACGATATACAATTATATAAAATAGATACATTTGTTATGGGAGATGATTGGCGGGGAAAGTTTGATTTTTTAAAAGATTATTGTGAAGTGGTCTATTTGCCAAGGACCCCTGAAATATCTACAACACAGATAAAAAAAGATTTGAGGCGATGATTGAGCCTATGAATGGCAAGATACCGATGAGGCTGATTTGCCAAGGATCCAAGTTTAAAACAATAAGGAGGAATTCGTATGCAGGTGATTATGTTTGGAGCTGGTACAACTGGTCGTATATTGTACAGTGAAATTGCTTCAAAAGATGAGGTGATTGCATTCGCGGACAATAATCATGAGAGATGGGGGGAGTTGCTGTTCGACATTCCAATCTGCAATCCTGAGGAATGTCTGGTCAATATGACATATGATGCAGTTATTATTTCAGCATTTGGAGGATTTGACGAGATTCATCAGCAATGCTTGAAATTGGGAATACCAGAGGAAAAAATTATTACATCTCACATTGGGGTATCGTTAGCAGCGCGCAAAGTGTTTTTGGGGAATTTATCCTTCTTATTGAATGAATATGAACAGGAAGCGGATGTGGCAGAAGCCGGTGTATATTGCGGGGACTATGCGAAATGGATAAATGCCTTCTTTCCGAAAAGGATTCTTCACTTATTTGACACATTTGAAGGGTTTGACGAAAGAGATGTTGCTGTAGAAACGAAAAATACCTTCTCAGATGAAAAGGCGGGACATCTTAATGAATCGTCTGTTGAGATTGTTATGAAAAAAATGCAACACCCGGAACAGTGCCGTATTCATAAAGGATATTTTCCGGATACAGCGATAGGAATAGAAAGTAAATTCTGCTTTGTAAATCTGGATATGGATTTATATTTACCTACATACAATGGGCTGTGTTTCTTCAGGGATAAAATGACGGAACAGGGTGTCATTTTAGTCCATGATTATTATTCAGCGGGATACAAGGGGGTCAAGGCTGCGGTAGAAGAATTTCTGAAAGAATACGGAGAGGGCGTCAACAAGTATCCAATAGGGGATGGTGTCAGCATTATGTTGGCAGGAAAATGGAATTAAATTTTGTGCCAAAAGAGAAATGCACACAGACGGATATACAAATCCAGTCTGTGCGCATTTTTTTACGCGCCCCCGCCGCACTTATTTAGGCAGGAACCCAATTTTTTTATAGACCTTATCCAGCGTCCGCTGGGAGAACTTTTCGGCTTTCTCCGCGCCCGCCTTATAGCAATCCTCTAGGTAAGCCTTTTCCTTCATATAGCTGCCATACTGCTCCTGGATTGGGCGCAGCTCCTCGCAGACTGCTTCGCCTACCGCCTGCTTGAAATCGCCATACCCTTTGCCCGCGAATGCCTGCTCGATCTGCTCAAAGCTCTGCCCAGTGACTGCGCTGTAAATCGAGATCAGGTTGTTGATTCCATCCTTCCCCTCACGCCAACAGACGCATCCTTCCGAATCAGTGACTGCACTTTTGAACTTTTTCATAATTGTTTCAGGGCGGTCGAGGATGCTGATAAACGCCTTGGGATTGCCATCGCTCTTGGACATCTTTTTCGTCGGTTCCTGGAGCGACATCACCTTTGCTGCGAGTTTGGGGATATACGGTTCGGGGATGGTAAACACATTCCCATAGATCCCGTTGAACCGCTGCGCGACATTGCGGGCCAGCTCGACATGCTGCTTCTGGTCGGTCCCAACAGGAACGAGGTCAGCCTGATAGAGCAGGATGTCCGCCACCATCAGCACTGGATAGGTGAACAGTCCGGCATTCACATTCTCGGGATGGCGGGCGCTCTTGTCTTTGAACTGGGTCATCCGGCTCAACTCTCCAAACTGGGTATAGCAGGCCAGGACCCAGTTCAGTTCAGCGTGGGTTTTGACATGGCTCTGGATAAATGCGATCGACTTTTCCGGGTCAATCCCGCAGGCGAGCAGCAGCGCATAGGCAGAGAGGGTATTTTCCCGTAGGGCTTTGGGATCCTGCCGGACGGTGATCGCGTGCTGGTTAACGATCGAATAGCAGCAGTTGTATTCTTCCTGCATCAGCTTCCAGTTGCGAACCGCACCCAGGTAGTTGCCCAGAGTGAAGATTCCGGTCGGCTGGATGCCGGAAAAGGTGATTTTTTTGTGATTGTTCTGTTCCATGGCAATCTTTCCTTTCAAATTAGAATCGGTCAGGCGGGATACCATTCACGGGTAAGCTGTCCGAGAATCTCGATCCCCTTGACGATTGCCTGATCGGTGGGGGTGGAGAAGTTGAGGCGGAACGCACGACAAGGGGCGGTCTGGTCGGCGAGGAAGGCCGAGCCTGGCACGATCGCGACCTTTTTTTCGACTGCCCGGTTGCAGAATGCCATCATGTCGGCGCCCTCGGGCAGGGTGCACCAAACGAACAGGCCGCCCTCTGGTACGGTGTAGGAAACCGCCGGGGAAAACTCCTTTTTGATGCAGTCGAGCATCAGGCTGCACTTGCGCTTGTAGATTTCCTGGATTTTGTGGATATGCGCTTCAACATCGCAGGTGGTGAGCCAGCGCTCACAGATCATCTGAGCAAGCATATTGGTATGCACATCGGAACACTGCTTTCCGACCGTCATTTTGGCGATCAGCGGTTTGGGAGCGGCGACAAACCCGACCCGGATACCGGGTGCAAGCAGTTTGGAGAAGCTGCCGACATAGATCACAGCGCCGCTTTCATCGAACGACTTGATGCTGGGAACCGGCTCACCGGAGCAGCGCAGATCGCCGTATGGGTTGTCCTCCAATATAAGGACGTTATATTTTTCGGCGAGGCGGAGAACCGCTTTCCGCTTTTCGAGGGAGGTGGTGATACCCGACGGATTTTGGAAGTTGGGTATCATATAGAAGAGTTTGACATTGGGCTGCTCCCTCATCGCCTGCTCGAACTTTTCCAGATTGACCCCGTCAGGCTCCATCTCGACCCCGACCAGGTTGCAGTTGTAGGAGCGGAAGCAGTTCAGACATCCAATAAACGACGGGTCCTCGCAGAGAACAGTATCCCCCTCATTGACCAATGCCTTGGCGGTGAGGTCGGCGCCCTGCTGTGCCCCTGAAATGATAATCAGCTCGTTGTCCCGCATCGGGATGCCGTAATGGGTTTCGAGCAGTTTTTTACAGGCATCACGCAGGGGCATGTATCCCTCGGTAACCGAATATTGCAGGGCCATGATCGGCTGTTCAGCGAGTATTTCCGCCGCGATCCGCTGTACATCCGCGACCGGGAAGGCATCCGGAGCCGGATTGCCTGCGGCGAACGAGATGACCGATGGGTCGGAGGTGGATTTTAAAATCTCCCGGATCAGGGAGGGTTGAAGGGTGGCCATCCTGTCGGAAAATTGATAAACCATGGTTATGTACGACCTTTCTGCCAAATGGCTGAACGATATAAAAATGATCCTGCATGTTTTCAAAAGCTCCCAAGCAGCGCGGGCAGCGTACGTATGGAATTTATTTTAGCATAAATCCCATTTGTTTTCAATCCTTTTACGCGGATGCAGGTCCGCAAAATCCGACACCCGCTTTAGACAACTTCTGCGCCCCACCCTCTTTACAATAGGTAGAAACAGATAAACTTTTCAGTATATGAGGAATGGGTGAATTTTATGCAGAACAGAACAGGAGCAGCCGGAGCGGCATTGGGGGCGCGGGCGCGGCAGACGCTGCGTGCACACCGGCTGGAGATGGAGTATCTTGTATGTGCGGTAACCGGCTTCCTTTCGGCGAATGCGTTTGTACTGGGTGGCCTGGCGCCTTTTGGGGTTGCGTTTGCGGCTGCGGCCAAAAAGAAGGATTATGCAGCAGCCGTTTTGGGAGCGACGCTTGGATATCTCGCCTCGTTCCGTCTGGTAACCAATATTAAATATGTGGCGGCGATGCTCCTGCTCTTTCTGCTGCGCTGGGGAGGGGAGAGCGGGTCGTTTGCCAGGAGCCTGCGCATTCCGCGTCTGGCATTCTGCGCTGCTGCTCTGGGAATCCCGTCCCTTGCGCTGATGGTGATTTCAGGCGGAGGAATCTACGACCTGCTGCTTGCGGTCTCGGAGGTCCTTCTTGCCTGCTGTGCAGGATATTTTTTCTCCCGTACGATCCACGCGATGGAGGAAGGGCTTGAAAATGCCCGTCAGTCGGACATCACCAGTGTGATGATTACCTTTTGCATCGCGATTCTTGCACTGGTCAACCTGCACCTTTTCGGACTTTCGGTTGGTCGGGTGCTCGCCTGCCTGACCATCCTGCTCGCCGCACAGGCTGCACGCGAAGCAGGCGGTGCTATTGCAGGGGTCGCGGCAGGGGTGTCCGCAGGATTGCTCGGCGGCGGACAGGCGTTCCTGATGGGCACCTATGGATTTGGCGGGCTGCTCGCAGGGGTGTTTGCCCCGCTTGGCAGGTTTGCATCGGCGGGGGTGTTCATCCTCATCAACCTGTTTGCGATGCTCGCTTCCCGTTCGGGTGCGGACTACCATCTGCTTGCGGAAATCTTTGTCGCCAGCGCTTTTTCGATGCTGATTTCGACCGAACGGATGCAGCGTCTGGCAATGCGTGGGACACAGGGTGACGCGGTACAGGAGGATACCTATCGGGAGATGCTCACCGGGCGGATCGAAAATATTTCGGGCGCGCTGCGGGATGTCGCAGAGACCACCCGCAGGGTGAACGAGAAGCTGGCAGGGATGGTCAGCGGGGATGTCTCTTCGGTCTACCATTGCGCGGCGGACGAGGTCTGCCGCCGGTGCCGCAACAGGACGGTCTGCTGGCAGCTTCGATACAGCGATACCAGCAATGTGATGAACGATATGCTCGGGGTGCTCCGCAGAACCGGCCGGCTTTCCGAGCTGGATTTCCCGGACTATTTTGCGCGGGCCTGCCCCAGCCTTGCCGTACTTTCCGAGCAGATCAGCCGGAAATTTGCAGAATTCACTGCGCGGGAGACGATGCGCCGGAAGGTCGCACAGGTGCGCGGGGTGGTCACCGACCAGTTTGAAGGGATGGCCCTGATGATTGATTCGATGGGGCGGGAACTGGGCGCGCTTGCCGCGCAGGACAGCCAGACCGCCGCACAGGTCAGGACATATCTGGAATCTCTCTCGGTGTTTCCGGACCGGGTTTCCTGCACCCTAGACAGCGGCGCCAATATGACCCTCGAGCTGGTCATTCCAGTCTATAAATTCAACCGCCTGGGCGCGGAAGAGCTGACCTGCGGGCTTTCCGAGCTGTGCGGACGGGAATTTGAGCTGCCAGCCAGGCGGGACTCGCTCGACAAAACCATCTGCACCCTGACCTTCACCGAAAAGGCATTTTACACGGTGCGGTGGGGCGCTTCCCAGGCAGGCAGCGGGGAGTCCCGTCTCTGCGGCGACAGTTACAGCTACGCAGACCCGCAGGTGGGGCGGGTCAACATCATCCTCTCGGATGGGATGGGGAGCGGCGGCGCGGCGGCAGTTGATTCGACAATGACCGCTGAACTGCTCAAACGGCTGATCGAAGCGGGAGTGAGTCTGGACGCAGCGCTGAAGCTGGTCAATTCGGCCCTGTTGGTCAAGTCGGGGGAGGAGTCGCTCGCCACCATCGATATCACCGGGGTGGATCTTTACACCGGCTGTGCCGAGTTCTATAAGGCGGGCGCTGCACCGACCTTCCTGCGCAAGTCGGGCAAGGGGGGATATGTCGAATCGAGCTCGCTGCCGGTGGGCATCTTGGGCGGGGTCAGCTTTGAGAAAAACGCGGTTACCCTGCGCGAAGGGGATGTGATCCTGATGGTCTCGGACGGGGCGGTCACCAGCGGATATGGATGGATTGTCAGCGAATTGGAGCACTTCTCCGGGGACGATCCCAAAGAATTGAGCGAACGGATTGTCACCGAGGCGAAACGCCGCCGCAACGACGGCCACGAGGACGATGTGACGGCGATCGCTGTCATTCTGGAGCGCTGCTGAGCCTTACTTTTCCAGAGGCTCTGATCTCCAACATGCGTTTGACATCCTCATACAGGACGTCGTGATTCTCCAATTCGATCATCAGCCATTTTTGTCCATTGCCTTCTTGGGTATCCCGATAGATCTGCTGGATTTCGGGGCGGAAGGAGGGAAGCGCTGCTTCGAAACGCTCCTTTTCCTTTCTGCCGATGACAACCATTACAGCAAAGGTATTTTCTCTCGGGTATACCGTACATAAAGACCGGCCCCCTTTTTGGAACCTGATGTTCCATCCAGGCTCCCAACTGCATTTGCTGAAGGCAAGCGCTGGTTTTACGCGGTAGTTTTTTTCCAGATATGCGCAAAAGGTATCCCACAAAGGGTTATGGATATAATCACTGATTTCAGCCATGGAAGGGGGATAGGCGTGGTTTTCTCTGCAAATCATAAAACGGAACCTCATCTTTCAAATTTTGGGGAGTTTGACGCAGGAGGCTTTTTCACCTGCAAAAAGCCTTCGGTGGGTTGGAAGAATCGGGTGAAATTTTGAGAACGCTCTGGTGGATTGGACAGAGCAAAAACCAGCGCCCCGGCCCGGAGGCGGGAACGCTGGAACATTTTCTCAGTCACAGGGAGGAGATCAAAGGAAGTTGCCGACCTCAAACATCATCACGAACCGGAACGATTCCTCTTCAAGGACGGTTTTTTTCGTGGTGGAACGGTCTTCATTGACCTCCTGCACCGATACCTTGGTTGGCGCGTACCGGTTATAGAGGGAAAACTCATTCGCAATCTTCGAAACCGCCCCGAGGCTCGAGACGAGCACAAGCGGGGTATCCTCGGTGACAAAACGCTCATAGGCGGGATCCTGATTGTTGTCAAAATCGTCTACAAAATGGTACAGTCCGTTTTCACCGACCGGTGCATTTTCAAGCAGGAAGGGCATCGCGCTCGTAACACGGGAGAGCGCGGGAAAATAACTGTTGAACGGCACCTTTCTCATACTGAGTGCGGTCATATTTTCCCGGCGGGTTTCGGTCTTTTGCAGGGTAGCCCGCTTTTCGTTGGCGGTGACCGTCCAGTACTCCGCCTGGTTGTTCGAGACAAGATTGACCATATGGATGGTCAGATTGGTTACAATCCCGCTGCTGGTGCCGTTGTCCTGCACAGTCATGGTGCTGTCGAGGGTCAACAGTTTGGAGGCGTTGTCCTGTCCGATAATCCGGATGATCTCCTGCATGGTATCCTTCTGAAGGACCGATGCGGCTGTGGTATCCTGTAACCTGGTGGTATTCATCTGAAGCTGGACGAATGAGATCAGGCGGGAGATGCCGAGAAGGAGCAGCACAAAGAGTGCAAACCCGATGACCCCCACCATGATGATTCTGCGTTTATAGACCGGCTTGAGCCGTTTGAATTGTGCGTAAGTCAGACCCATTTTTCCATACACCGCCTGCATTGAAAGATAAAACTGTCTATCCCTATTATAATGCATCTGAAAAGAATGTCAAATCCCGTCGAACGGGAATTTTAACCGCCCGGAATCTGTCGAAAAGATGCAGTGATCCCATTTTTCAGACAGTCCCCAGGCCGGTGGTGCGCGCATAGTGGAAGAGGTATTGCTGGGCGATCCCCTCGTATCCTCTGGCACAGTCAGGGAGGCCATCCGGATAGAGGAGCTCCATCACCCGCCGCATCCAGACGTCGATTGGGAAACACTCCACCCTGCCGCACCCGTAAAGCAAGGCGCAGTCCGCGACCTTGACCCCCACGCCAGTGATCCGGGTGAGCATCGCGCGGGCTTCGGGAAGCGGCAGGGAGCAGCAGGCTTCCAGATCTACCTGCCCGGAAACGACCTTTTGTGCCGCATCCACCAGATAGCGGGCGCGAAATCCCGCACGCAGCGGGGCGAGGTCGGCAGGGGAACAGGAGGCGACCGCTTCAGGCGAGGGGAACGCGAACCCGCCGCCCTCGGCAGGCTCCCCCAATAGTTCGCAGAACCGGGAGACAATCCCCTTAATTCGTTTGACATGGTTGTTCTGGCTGATGATGAACGAGCAGAGCGCCTCCCACGGTTCCTGACGCAGCACCCGGATGCCAGGCGCATACTCGACAGCCCGGGCAAGAGCGGGATCGGAGGAAAACCGGCGTTTGAGAGCAGCGTAATCCCGTCCAAGATCGAAATAGGGGTGCCAGACCTGCTCGAAGGAGGCGCGGCTGATCCCCCAAAGCCGCACCGCATCCCCTTCCCGGGAGATGCGGCAGCGTTTTTTGTGCGCAATGCCGATAAAACTGCCGTCCATTTGTTCTTCCCAACGAAAAGCCTGTCCGCAGTCGAGGGTCTGTGCAAGATCAAAATCAGGCATATCCGGCAGGAGAACGCCCGATTCGTCGAAAGTCGCGGGGATTTGCAGCGCAGATTTCAGCAAGATTTTCCCTCCTTGTGCAAAAGTGGAATGCCATCAGTATACCAGATTGCAGCGCAAAAGAAAATAAAAATTTCTCAGAAAATTTTATGGAATTCTACGAAAATATACGGACATATCCGGCTGGTTGATTACAGATGGTAATCAGCCGCCGGCTTTTTTGGAATGCTGGGAAAAATGGGATGTGCAAAACTTTGTGGAATCTGTGAAAACTTTTCCTGGTGGAAAACCGCTTGAAATCGAATGGTTTTCTACAGTTTCCACTGACTTTTCCACTGGTTTGGGGAAATTCAGAAGGTTTTCCACTACGTTTTCAACGGTATGTTAATACTTTCGGTGTATTCAGCCTGATACAGGCGGTTTTTGTTTTTGTATAAAATGACGCTTGACAAGGGAATAATTCCATTAGGGCGGTAAAAAATAGATTGGACAAATCCGGAAAGGGGAGAAGCCTATGTTGAAAGGGGTCAGTCAGAAGGTAATCGAGGTAGTCCACACCGATAACCGCTATTTTGAGAAGGCAATCCTGTTCCTGCGGCCTGCCGCACAGGGGGAGGATAAAGCAAAACTGAAACTGCATGCAGGGGAGTATCTGGGGCAGATCGACTTTGCTCCCCAGAATCACGCCAAAAAGAAGCTGTCTGCGGGCGACCTGATACGTATAGCCGTTGCCGCGCTGGCTGGTGCGGCGGTCGCCTGCCTGTTTTTCCTGCTGTAACGCCGGGTGCGCCCTTGGGTCAGGGCGCCCTTTTGCGTTCCGAACAAAAAAATATTGCGCCCACCGGTTGGAATTCGGTCCGAAATATGCTATGCTAATATACGTATCGAAAAAAGAAAACTTTTTCGAAAGATTAAGGGCGCGGCATAGACGGTTGCCGGACAGCTCTGTATAGGACGGATTTGCGTGCCGGAACCCCCGGCACGATTTGCAGGAGGTTACTGTTTTATGGGAAATTCCAACCCCAAACACGACCGGGAAGACGATACGCTGGTTCTCGGGCGCAATGCGGTGGTTGAGCTGCTGCGCGGAGGACGGGAGGTCGAATGCGTCTATCTCTGCGACGATGTACCCGCCAGAGGGCAGCCGCTCTCACGGATCGCCGGGCTGGCGAAGGAAGCGGGGGTACCGGTCAAGCGGGTGGATTCCCGCAAGCTGGACCAGCTCGCCGGCGGGCTGAACCATCAGGGGGCTGTGGCGGTAGCCGCAGCGTTCCGATACAGCACGATCGACGAGATCTTCGCACGTGCAGGAGAGGAGCCCCCTTTTCTTCTGATCGCAGATTCGATCGAGGACCCGCACAACCTCGGTGCGATTATCCGCACCGCAGAAGCCGCGGGTGCGCATGGGATTATCATTCCCAAGCGGGGCAGCGCCGGGCTGACGCCGATTGTCGGGCGTACAAGCGCAGGTGCGGTCGAGCATCTGCCGGTTGCGCGGGTGACCAACCTTGTCGCAGCTATCCGGCAGCTCAAGGAACGCGGCGTCTGGATATTTGGTGCAGACATGAATGGAGGACGGTGGGAATCTACCGATCTGACCGGCAGTATCGGGCTGGTGATCGGTTCGGAGGGGTTCGGCCTCTCCCGATTGGTGCGGGAACACTGCGACGGAATCCTCTCTCTTCCAATGTGTGGGAAGATCAATTCGCTGAATGCCTCAGTTGCGGCTGGTATTCTGCTTTATGAGGTGGTTCGCCAGCGTACAAAATGAGCGTCCGCTTTGCAGCCTGGATGTTTTGCCAGGTTGCAGGAATTTGTTCAGTATTTATGCAAGGGGGCTTTTTCTCTTGCCAAAGCCCCCTCTTGCCGCTTCGCGGCAATTCACCCGAAAAAAGCGCTTCACAGGATAAAGCGTTCCGCCGCGTGCGCGCGGCGGCGGGGGCTCCGCCCCTCGACCCCGCAATTTTTTGAAAAAAATTGAGTAAAACTTTAGTTTTAGGAAAAAAGCGGTACCCGGCCCGGAAGGGAGGGGCCTACGGGGAGGGGTCGCCGACCCCTCGCCCGTAAGGCAAACTGAGGGGGCGTCGCGGCGGATACCGCCGCGCTTCGGGCTGAAAGCCCGAGAAGCCCCCCGAAGAAGGGCGCTTGCGCCCCGGAAGTTTGGGCTGGAACCCAAACTTCCGTTGCCTCACTGCCCTTCGACCCCGCAATTTTTTGAAAAAAATTGAGTAAAACTTTAGGTGTTGAACAGGTTTTGAGATTTTGTCCGTTTTTGCTCCGTTCAAGGAGATATCGCTGCGCGTCGGTTGGCCTATGTGCGCCGTTCGGCAGTTTTTATGGTAAGCTGCCGCCCGGAGAGCGGCAGGAAGGGGATTGTGAAAGTCCCTCTGTTTCAAGAGATCAACCACCGGCACAGACCGGCAGATTCCAGTTAGAAGGAGGGAACTGTTTGATATGGCGCCAGACTATAATGTAGATGATATTTTGGAGGAAATCCGCAGAAAAAAACAGCGGGAAGCGCAGCAGGCGGGCGGGGATACATATTCCGCGCCCTCTGCGCCGCGTCAGACCTCTGTGCCCCGCCAGCCCTCTGCGGCGCCCCGTCCGCGTCCCGCGCAGCAGCCGCCACAGACGGATGCTGCCTCCGGACGCCAGCCGGCGCGCCCTTCCTCCACGAGGCAGCAGGCGGGAGCCCCTTATTATGCGCCGCGCGCCCACAGCAGCGGGGCAGGAAAGGCGCAGACGCCACCTTCTGCGGCAAGGCCGCGCCGCCCACAGGAACCGGGACAGACGCCGTCCCATCCGGCAGGGCAGGTGCGCCGCTCGCAGCAGCGCGCGGAGGATGGTGGATACCCTCCCGCCGGCCGGCGCGCTCCGGCATCCCGGCGTACGCCCGACCCAACCGCCGCGCAGGGGGAGACTTACGGCGAGGGGTTCAGTTTTCGTGCTTCCGAGCCGTCCGCGGCAGAACCTCAGCAGCAGGAGCGGACGAAAACAGGCGGACAGAAGTTTGGCGGTGAGGAAGAACCGTTTCAGCTCAATTTTTCGCTCGACGATGGGCCTTCCGCCGGCGCACCCCGCCCCGCTGACGCAACCCGCATGGATATCCCGATCTCCAAACGCAGGAAGGAAGCGGTTGATTCCACACAGGAGATGGAACCGCCGGTTCCATCCAAACGTTCCCGCCGCTCCCGCCGGGAGCGCCCCGAAAGCATCGTCCAGTCCCAATGGAAGGACAGCTATGCCGAACAGGAGCGCTATGAACAGGAGGAGGCATCCGACGATGATTTTGCTTCCCCTGCCGATGCCCCCTATGTCGCAAAGGACCTCAAGTCGATCCGGATCGGCCTGATGGTCAAATTCCTGCTCACCCTGATTCTTGGGGCGGTTTCAGCCTATCTGGCTTTTTCACTGCGGATGCTGCCGTTTGGGAAACTGCTTGGGCTGAAGGACGACTATCGGCTGGCGCTTCCGCCGTTCATGTGGCCGGAAGAGGATATGCGAGTCTTTCTGATTGTCAACCTCGTGGTGATGGTGCTGGCGGCGATTGTTGCCAGCAA
Source organism: Anaerotruncus sp. G3(2012) (assembly GCF_000403395.2). Taxonomy (GTDB): domain Bacteria; phylum Bacillota; class Clostridia; order Oscillospirales; family Ruminococcaceae; genus Anaerotruncus. The sequence goes on from NZ_KE159678.1 coordinate 185,105, forward strand.
TGTGGTCGGCAGCGGTTTTTCCGCCTTTTTCCGTCTGCGTGCCGACTCGGATTCCCCTGCCGCCCTCGCAACGCTGGGAGCGCTTGTGCAGGGGATTGTGCTGACCATCTTCCCGGATACGGTGCTTGAGAGCGAGCACATCAGCCTCTATTTTCCGGTCGCGATCTTCGCCCTTGCCTGTAACCTGGCAGGCAGGCTGGTGATGATGCGCCGGGTCGAGCGGAACTTCCGGTTCCTCACCTCCAACAAGGAGAAGTATGCGCTGGCGCAGATCCAAAGCCGCGATTTTGCCCGCGAGTTTTCACGCGGGCTTGGCCCGGATGTCGATAAGGTTGCCTACAGCGCGCCCGCGGGTTTCTTCTCCGGCTTCCTGGATAAAAGCTACGCGCCCGATTACAGTGACTCGTTCAGCCGGCTCTCGGTGCCGATCGTATTTGTCCTCAGCATCGTGGTCGGGGTAGGCACCGCGCTCTTCGCCAAAAGCGGGGATATCGATGTCGCAAATACTGCGGTCTCGGCATTCGCGGCGGTGCTCTGCATCACGGCGCCGTTCGCGGGCGCGATATTCCCCAATCTCATGCTCGGCAGGGTTTCCAAACAGCTGATCCGCCGCGGTGCGATGCTGACCGGCTATGAATCCGCGGAGGATTTTGCTGACACCAGTGCAGTGGTGGTCAGTGATAAAGATCTTTTCTCGTCCGAGAGCGTTATGCTTCACGGCATGAAGGTTTTCGCCGAAAAGCGGATTGACGAGGCGATCCTTGACGCGGCGAGCGTTATCCTTTCGTGCGACGGGATCATGTCTGCGGCATTCATCAACATGATCGGCGGCAAACGCTCGATGCTCAAAAAGGTTGACAGTGTGGTATACGAGGATGGGATGGGGATTTCAGCCTGGGTGGACGGAAAACGGGTGCTGATCGGCAGCCGTGAGCTGATGCAGAACCACGACATTGCCGCCCCTTCCAAAGATTTTGAAAGCCGTTATGCTCGTGATGGGCGGCGGGTCCTGTATATCTCCAACTCCGGGGAGCTTTCCGCGATGTTTGTAGTCAGCTATAACGCCGATCCTGCCGCAATCGAGTCGATCCGGGAGATGGAGCGCAATGGGATCGCAATTATCGTTTATACCACCGATCCCAATATCACCAACGATCTGGTTGCGATGGAATTCGGGATCAAGCGGACCCGCGTCCGGGTGCTGCCCGCAAAGCTGCATGGCGAATATGCGTTTCTCGTGCGTCCGAAAGAGCGGATTGCGGCCAATGGCGTGCATTCGGGCGGCCTGCGCGGGGTCAGCCTGCTGATGCGTGCGTCCAATGCGGTGAGAAAATCGGTGATGACTGCAACGATCGTGCAGGTCGTTGGGATCATTGTCGGCTATGGGCTGGTTACGCTCATGTCATTCACCGGCTCGCTGGCGTCGGCTTCGTTCTGGGTGATCCTGCTCTTTAACCTCGCATGGATGCTGGTGACACTGGTCACTGCGTCGATCCAGAAATCCTGAGAGGCTGTTTCAGAATTGTCGGAAAGACGAAGGGGATTTTTGGGAATCCGTATTCAGAATCGGAGAATGCCAGATGGGCAAGGTGGTTTATCAACCTGTCCGGGTGGCATCGAACGGTTGTGAATACGGGTTCTTTCCTTGTAAAAGGCGTTCTTTTATCATCAGGCTTGCGGCAGTTTATCCGGCTGTGTTCCGTTGTGGAAACCGTAGCTGGTGATTCCGACGTAAGCGCTGATCGGACAATGTGCGCGGCAGGAGGCGGTAAGAAATGAGAAAATGTCCGATGAGAAACAAACTTTAAAGGAAGGAGGAACAAGGATGGACAGACGGCGCAGGCTGCTCCAAAAGCAGTTGGATGCAGCAGTCCGGGAGGAAACCCGGCTGCTTTCCCCCAAGGCTCCGGGACGTCTGGAACAGACGGTCCGCAAGGCGGAAGAAAGATTCCCGCCGGGTGCGGTCTCAGCGCTGCAAAAGGCGTTTGGGCTGGGGTTCGAAAAGGTGTTTGCATCAGGGACAGGGGTGATTGAATGGACGATCCAACCCGAAAAAAGCCGGAAAGCGGCGCAGCATGCGGCCGCCCCCCTAAAGACCGGGCGCGTCAGATCCGGCCTGCGCGGAATCGAGCGGCAGGCGAGGCGGCGTGTCCGGGGGAACCGGGCACTGACTGCGGCGGAGGGTGCCGCACTTGGCCTGCTTGGAATCGGGCTTCCGGATATCCCGATTTTTGTCGGGATGCTCCTGAAGACCGTTTATGAAGTGGCGGTTGCCTACGGATTTTCGTATGAACCGGAGGAGGAACGTCTATACATCCTTCAGCTGCTTTGTGCCGCACTCGCTGGGGACGGGCGGATGTACAGCGCACAGGCCGACCGTACTGCCTTCCGGCTCGGGAATGGGAAGTCCCCGGACGGGGATCTGGATACCTGGATTGCAGCCGCTTCACAGCAGCTTTGTCTGCGTCTGCTGGCGGTGAAGGCGGTGCAGGGCCTGCCGCTTGTTGGTGTGGTGGGCGGCGGATTCAATTGGGCGGTGCTTGGGCGGACCGGACGGTTGGCCCGGATCAAGTACCGCAAGCGGATGTTGTCCAGGATGCTTGATGTTGTGCAAAATTAACAGGAATTTTGGTTTTATTTATACGTGCAATCTGCTCGGTTTTACTTGCTTAAATCATCGGTAAACTGTATAATATGGTTATCATGTCGTAAATATCGCGGGGGCATCGAGGGGATTCTGTCCAGAATTACCAGTTTCAACCGCCCCGAGGCGGATAAAAAGGAGTGTATTACTTTATGAGACAATACTTAGCGGGTAAGATCAGGAACGTTGCGATTGCCGGTCACGGCGGGTGCGGAAAGACCTCTCTGGCAGAGGCTCTGCTGTTCAAGGCCGGTGCGACCGACCGTCTGGGCAAAACCAATGACGGGAATACGGTCTGTGATTTTGACCCGGAGGAGATCAAACGCAAGGTATCGGTCTCGAGTGCGGTCGCTCCGTTCGCGTGGGGAAGCGTCAAGATCAACCTGATCGACACCCCCGGACTTTTTGATTTTGCCGCTGGCTTTTATGAGGGCGTGCGCGCGGCGGAAAACGTCCTGATCTGCGTTTCTGCGCGGTCGGGCGTGTCGGTGGGCACCCAGAAGGCGTACAAGCTCGCGGAAAAACTCGGCAAATCCAAGATGTTTTTTGTCAACAAGATGGACGCTGACCACGCGGATTTCTACAAGGTGCTCGAGGAGCTGAAAACTGATTTCGGTCCGTCGGTCTGCCCGATCGTCGTGCCGGTCGTCGAGGACCACAAGGTCCAGTGTTATGTCAACCTGGTTGACAATAAGGCATACCAGTACAATGCCAAAGGCGAGCCATCTGAAGTTGCAATGCCGGATCTGGAGCACCGTCTGGAAGGTCTGATTGCCGCGATCAGCGAGGCGGTCGCCGAGACCGACGAAACCCTCTTTGAAAAATATTTTTCGGGCGAAGCGTTCACCCGGGATGAGATCATCAAAGGCATCCATGATGGTGTGCATAGCGGTGCGATCACCCCGGTGCTCTGCGGTTCGGCAGTCACCCTGGAGGGGATTGACATGCTGCTCGATTCGCTGGTGGATCATCTGCCGTCCGCATGGGAAGCGGGCTCCGAGATGGCGACCGACGCGAACGGCGAGCCGGTCGAGATCGACTGCACCGACGAAGCTCCCCTTGCGGCCTACATCTTTAAAACGGTCGCAGACCCGTTTGTTGGCAAGCTCTCCTATTTCAAAGTCGTTTCGGGCAAACTGTCCGGGGAGTTCACCCCGGTCAACTCCCGCACCGGTGCGCAGGAACGGATGGGCAAGCTGGTCTACATGACCGGTAAAAAGCAGGAGGACACCGCGTTCATCACTGCGGGCGACATTGGCGCTGTCACCAAGCTGAGCGGCGCCGTCACCGGCGACACCCTTTGCGATCCCAAGCGGGTGGTTTCGTTCGAGCGGGTTGCGTTCCCGGAGGCGTGCCTTTCGATGGCGGTCAAGATCAAGCAGAAGGGCGACGAGGGCAAGGTCGCACAGGGGATGGCGCGTCTGATCGAAGAGGACCCAACCATCGGATTCGAGCAGAACAACGAAACCAAGCAGCAGTTGATTTCCGGTCTGGGAGAGCAGCATATTGATGTGATTGTTTCCAAACTGAAAGCGAAGTTTGGCGTAGATATTGGCCTGGATAAAGTTCGTGTTGCATATCGCGAGACGATCCGCAAAACGGTCAAGGTACAGGGCAAACACAAGAAACAGTCGGGCGGCCATGGACAGTATGGAGATGTCTGGATCGAGTTCTCCCCCTGTGATGATGAAGGGCTGGTGTTTGAAGAGAACGTGTTCGGCGGATCGGTGCCGAAGAACTTCTTCCCGGCGGTGGAAAAGGGCTTGCAGGACTGTGTCAAACACGGTGTTCTGGCGGGCTATCCGATGGTTGGCCTGAAGGCGGTTCTGCTCGACGGTTCCTACCATCCGGTCGATTCCTCCGAAATGGCGTTCAAGATGGCGGCTTCGCTTGCGTACAAGGCAGGTATGCCGCAGGCTTCTCCCGCGCTGCTCGAGCCGATCGGCAACCTCAAGGTCTATGTTCCGGACAGCAATACCGGCGATATGATCAGCGAGCTGAACAAGCGCCGCGGTCGTGTGCTGGGGATGAACCCGTCGGATGATGGTTTGCAGATGGTCGAAGGAGAGGTTCCGATGAGCGAGATGGATGATTTCGCGACGGTGCTTCGTTCCACCACCCAGGGCAGAGGCTGGTTCACCTTCAAGTTCGAGCGGTATGAGCTGCTGCCCGCAAACCTCGAAGCAGCTGTCATTGAGGAAGCAAAGAAGCGCAGCGAAGCAGAATAAAGAACTGTAAAGGCTGGCTGAATTGGAGGCCGGGGCAAAGTCCCCGGCCTTTTTGCATTTCGTTGTGTAAAAATTCAAATAATTTCCCCGCCAAGGACATATATATGGAAATAAGATTTCTTATTATGGAGCTGTTGGGGAGGTAACATTGATGTTTACAATCACATTCCGGGTAACCAAAAAGCAGCTTGCGGCGGCTGCCGCAGCGCTGGTGCTTGCATTTGCAGGGGGGCTATGGGCAAAGTCTGCGCTGTCTGAGCTTGCGGGGGACGTGGCGCAGGCTCCTGCCGAGGTCAAGATCGAAAAGACAGCCGCTAAGACCAACGAACAGCGGGTCTCGTTTTTGGAGTCGTTCGGCTGGGAGGTCGAGCCGGAGGCGGAGGAGATCCTCGACGTGCTGATCCCCAAGGAGATGGACGACGTTTTCTCGAATTACAACGAGATTCAGAAAGCACAGGGCTGTGATCTTACCAAGTATGCAGGAAAACGCTGCAAACGGTACACTTATATTGTGAACAACTATCCGGACCAGCCCGAAAACATCCGCGCCAATATTGTGACCTATAAAAACAAGATTATCGGCGGGGATGTCTGTTCCATCGAGCTGAATGGGTTTATGCATGGTTTTGCAGCGGAAACAGATTGAACCCGGATGCAGGATGTGATACAATATCCCCAGGTGCAAAACAGGGTGTGCTGTTTTGCACCCGCCGGGGTGATGCGTCAAATCTCAGGGAAGCTACAGTATACAGGAAAGACAGCGTGAGCGGGGATGGATGAAATTGGCATATCAAAAAGGAAGTATGCGTCTGGACAAGGCAATCGCTGCACAAACGCGATTTTCGCGTAAGGATGTGCATAAAATGCTCAGCCGTGGGCAGATTCTGGTAAATGGGCAGCCTGTGCGCAATTTTGACAGCAGGGTTGACCTGGAGCATGACGAGGTTCTGGTCGACGGCCAGCCGCTGGCACTCACACGTCACAGTTATCTGATGCTGCACAAGTCGCGTGGGGTGGTCTGTGCGACTGCGGATGCCGCTCTGCCTACCGTCCTCGATCTCGTGCCGGAGGAATTGCGGCGTTCCGGGCTGGCCCCTGCCGGGAGACTCGACAAGGATACCACTGGTTTTGTGCTATTGACCAATGATGGGGATTTTTCCCATCGCATCCTTTCCCCCCGCAGCCATGTCCCCAAGACTTATCTCGCTCTGTTGGACAGGCCACCCGACCATCTGGTGGTGGAAGCGTTTGCTGCGGGAGTTGCACTCTCTCCGGACAAGCATGACAATCTTGGCCCTGGGGGCGGGGCTGCCCGCCAAGAAAAAGAAAGGACCATCTGTCTGCCGGCCAGGCTGGAGCTGGTGGAAGGCGCCCCCTGTGCTGCAAGAGTGGTGATCCGGCAGGGGATGTACCACCAGGTCAAACGGATGTTTGCGGCTTTCGGGATTATGGTGACCGGCTTGCACCGGGAGAAGATTGGCGGGCTTTCGCTGGACCCATCCTTGCCGGAAGGGGGCTGCCGGCCGCTTTCTGTGGAGGAGATTGCGCAGATTGAGACAGAGTGCCAGGCGGAAATTTTTTAAAATACACCGGGTTATCTAACAACCGTTCAAAGTTGCGTTAAATTTTCTTCATATTTTTTGGGGAAATTTGTTGTATAATGTGTCTGCGAAATGATCAACTATATGGCACAATCGAGTCAATACGTTCCCAAAAGGCATTATTCCCTCGTAAAACCTCAAAAAAGATGAAAATAATGGCTCTTTTCAGAGGAAAATAGGAAAGTGTGTTGCAAATTACACAAATTTGTTGTAAAATATTCGTGATGGCTTGTCAGAATAAAGTTCTCAAAATTTTCTGTGTCCGAAATGCCGGAGTAGATGGAAGAGTTCCGGCGCGGGGCAGGTGGGCCGGTGACGCATGGACCTATTACGAATAGAAGAGGGGATTGAAATGTCAAACAGGCTTTTTCAGGGGATCGTTCATCAGATGCGGGACTGTATTGACCGGGTGATCGGGGTCGTGGATGACAGTGCGGCAATTATCTCTTGCAGCGATCTGACCAAAATCGGAGAGACCAGCGATTTTTTTGCCATAGATCCCGGTGAGGTGAGCGAGGTATTCGTCCGGGATGGGTATACCTATAAACCGTTCGGCAGTAAAATGAAGCCTGAATTTGCAGTATTTGTCGAAGGCGTCGATGACCTTGCCGCAAAATACTGCAACCTGCTTGCGATTTCACTTTCATCGATCAAGCAGTATTACGACGAAAAATATGACCGCAGCAACTTTATTAAAAACGTGATCCTTGATAATATCCTGCCGGGTGATATTTATGTCAAAGCCCGCGAGCTGCATTTCAACACCGATTCCACCCGGGTAGTCCTGCTGATCCGGATCATTGCTTCCAACGATATTTCCGCATTCGATGTGATCCAGAACCTCTTCCCGGACAAGCAGAAGGATTTCGTTTTCAACATCTCGGAAAGTGACATCGTGCTGGTCAAGGAGACCAAGCCGGGCATCGAGAGCAAAGACCTCGAGAAGCTCGCCCGCTCGATTGTAGATACGCTGGGCAGCGAGTTTTACACCAAGGTGGTGGTTGGGATCGGGACCTCGATCGTCGGGGTCAAGGACCTTGCGCGCAGCTTCAAGGAGGCGCAGGTCGCGCTGGAGGTCGGCAAGGTGTTCGATACCGAAAAAGCGATCGTCAGCTATGACAACCTGGGGATTGCCCGTTTGATCTATCAGCTCCCGACCACCCTCTGCGACATGTTCCTGCGGGAGGTCTTTAAAAGAGGGTCGATTGAGTCGCTCGACCATGAAACCCTCTTCACCATCCAGAAGTTCTTTGAAAACAATCTCAACGTTTCGGAAACCTCGCGCAAGCTGTTTGTGCACAGGAATACGCTGGTTTACCGGCTTGAGAAGATCAAAAAACTCACCGGGCTGGACCTGCGCGAGTTCGACCATGCAATCATCTTCAAGGTTGCCCTGATGGTCAAACGTTACCTTCAGGCCAATCCCGTGAAATATTAACGAAACAAACGAAAAGCCTGTTGCGAACAACAGGCTTTTTCAAAGGCGGTGTACCATTCGATTGATCGAGTTTATCAATGTTTCCAAAGTCTATAAGACCGGGACGCATGCGCTCAACAATTTCAGCATCCGTATCGACCGAGGGGAATTTGTATTCATCGTCGGGCCATCGGGTGCGGGCAAAAGCACCTTTATCAAGCTGCTGATGCGGGAGGAAAAGCCCACCTCTGGGGAGATCTATGTCAACGGACAGGATCTTATCAAGCTCAAGCGGCGCAAGGTCCCGTATTTCCGGCGGACGCTGGGGGTGGTCTTTCAGGATTTCCGGCTGATCCCCAATATGAACGTTTACAATAACGTTGCGTTTGCCCTGCGGGTCACCAATGTCTCAGGCAGGGAAATCCGCAACCGGGTCCCGTATGTGCTCGGTCTGGTTGGCCTGGCCAACAAATCCAAGAGTATGCCGGAGCATCTCTCGGGCGGTGAGCAGCAGCGTGTTGCGTTGGCGCGGGCGCTGGTGGCCAATCCGTCGCTCATCATCGCGGACGAGCCGACCGGCAACATCGACCCCGACCTCAGCTTTGAGATCGTCGACCTGTTGTCCGAGATCAACAAGTGCGGTACCACTGTCGTGATGGTCACCCATGAGCATACGCTGGTCAACGAGTTCAACCACCGGGTGGTCACGATCGACGAAGGCCAGGTGGTTTCGGACGACCGGCTGGATGGGGGGTACTACATCGAATGAGAGGAAGCAGTTTTGGATACCTCGTCAAGGAGGGCGTCAAGAATATCTATGCCAACCGGTTGATGTCATTTGCTTCAATCGGTACGCTGGTCGCCTGTATGCTGCTGATCGGCAGTTCTCTGCTGCTCTCGATGAATGTCAATGTGGTGGTCGGGCATTTTGAAACCCAGAACGAGATCGTCGCCTACCTCTATGACGATGTGACCCAGGAGCAGGTGTTCCAAATCGACCAGCAGATTGCAATGATCGACAATATTTACGACACTATTTATCTGGACAAGGACGCGGTGCTTCAGGAGCAGCAGGCGATGCTGGGTGACCTGGGGCCGTTGCTTGATTCGCTTGAAGGGGACGAAAACCCGCTCCCTGCGACCTACCGGATGAAGGTGACCGACCTTGCGCAGCTTTCCAGTACGGTGATGCGGGTCGAAGCGATCGACGGGGTCGAGATGGTGCATTCTCCCGATCAGGTTGCAGAGGTGTTTGTCAGCCTGAAAAACGCGATTTCGACCGGCGGGATGTTCATCGTCGCCATCCTGATCGTCGTTTCGCTGGTCATTATTGGAAATACGATCAAGGTGACCGTCTTTAACCGGCGCAAAGAGATCAACATTATGAAGTACGTCGGCGCGACCGATGGGTTTATCCGTCTGCCGTTTTTCGTGGAAGGGTTCCTGCTTGGCCTGCTTTCCGCGTTGATTTCGTTCGGCCTGCTCTGGGCCGGGTATAACTATATTATGGAGATTATCGCCGAAAACCCGTCCATCTGGATCGAGCAGGCGTATGCCAACGTCATCCAGTTTAAAGATATTTCGGTCCGGATGCTCGGTTGGTTTGCCGGCGGCGGCATCGGGATCGGGGTCTTTGGAAGTATGTTCTTTGTCAACAAATACCTGAAGGTCTGATTCCTTTCGGGATGCTGCCGCTCACTGGGGCGTGAAAGGGGGATTCCACATGTCAAAATGCAGGCGTCTGCTCGCAGCCCTGCTTGCCTTGATGCTTGTTCTGCCGCTGTCTGTACACGCGGACGAGGGGGAGGAACTGGACAACAGCGCTGCACAGGACCGGCTTGCTGAGCTGAACGACAGCTATAAAGAGCTGGAAGACCAGAAAAAAAAGGTGGATTCCCAGATTAACAGCGCGCGGACTGAACGTAAAAAGCAGGAGATCATCAGCGCCGAGATCGATGGGCAGATCAATACGACCACTAAGCAGATCGAACTGCTCAACGAGAGGATCGGACTGCTGACCCAGCAGATCGGGCAGCTCAACGGCAGCATCGCACAGAAGCAGATCGAGATGGAAGCCAAAGAGGAAGAGATCTCGGAGGCAATGGAGCTGTTCAAAAAGCGGATGCGGGCGATCTATATGTCGGGAGGTGGGAACAACACCGCGATCGGCATGATGCTTGGGGCGGAGAGCTATTCGCAGATGGTGATACGCGCCGAGGTGGTCGGGCGGGTCGCGAAGCACGACCGGGAGCTGCTCTCCAAGCTCGATCAGGATCTAAAGGAGCTGAACGAGCTGAAAAACGGGATCGAGCAGGACAAGCAGGAGATCGAGCAGAACAAGAGCGCGGTCGAGGGCGACAAGACTGAGATGGCGGTCAAAAAGGAGGAGCTGGACAGCCAGTACCAGATGGCGCGGGACAAGGTGGAGGATATCGCCGCACAGGAGCAGGAATATCTCGCGAATAAGGCCGAAATCCAGAAAAAGCTGAACATGCTCGAGGCAGAGATGAAAGCGATCTACGACGAGATCAACAAAGAGTCGGTCAATGTGCCGTACACCGGCGGTACCATGCGCTGGCCATCCCCCAGCCTTTCGCAGATTACCACCCACTTTGGCGAAGGAGGACACACCGGTATCGACATCACCGGCGGTGGTGCCTACGGTACCCCAGTCCTCGCTTCGGGGGATGGGGTTGTCAAGGTGGCGAGTGTTCAGAACCCGGACAGCGGCTACGGCAAGTATATCATCATCGACCACGGAGGCGGAATCCAGACCCTTTACGCACATTGCAGTCTGCTTAGTGTCAGTGTGGGGCAGACGGTTTCGGCAGGCCAGCAGATCGCGCAGGTCGGCTCCACAGGATGGTCTACCGGCCCGCACATCCATTTCGAGGTGCGCAAAAACAGCCAGGCGGTCAACCCGCTTGCCTATGTAGGCGGCTGACCGCATAGGCTGTGATAGATGGAGCATATGCCTTGGAGGGGTCTGTCTGAGAAATCGAAATGGCCGTTTTTTCTGCAAGAAGCTGCGTCAAAAATGCTCGCCTCTTTGCGAAAAATCCGTCTATTTCTCTATTTTCAAACAAGCCCTGGATGGGCGGAAAGGGGTATCCATGTCAAAGGGGAAACGGATTTTTGCGCTGGCGTTGGCGGCGCTGATGACCCTTATGGTCATTCTGCCAACTCTCTCGATGCTGGTGCATGCCACAAATACAGGCAGTGAGGAGCCAACGGAACAGCGGGATTTCACCGCCGAACGGAATAAGATCGCCGAGCTGAACGACAGCTATAAGGAACTCGAGGCCCAACAGAAGAAGATCGACTCGCAGATCAGCAATGCCAAAAGCGAGAAGCAGAAGCAGGAGGCGATCAAGGAGCAGATTGACGGACAGATCAACACGACCACCAAGCAGATCGAGCTGCTCAGCGAGCGGATCGACCTGCTAAACGGCAATATTGAGCAGAAACAGGTCGAGATGGAGCAGAAGCAGACCCAAATCGACGGCACGATGGAGCTGTTCAAAAAGCGGATGCGCGCGATGTACATTGCGGGGAACAACACCAGCACGATCGGCCTGGTGCTTGGGGCGGAAAGCTATTCGCAGATGCTCATGCGCGCCGAGGTGGTGGGCCGGGTTGCGGAGCACGACCGGGAGCTGCTCGCGAAGCTGGATCAGGATTTCAGGGAATTGAACGAGATCAAAAGCGAGATTGAGGAGGATAAGAGCGCGGTCGAAGGCGACAAGGCGGAGATGGCGGAGAAAAAGGAGGAGCTGGACGACCAGTTCAAGCTCGCACAGGATAAGATCCACGACATCGACGCGATGGAAAAGGCGTTCATGGCCAACAAGGCCGAGCTGCAAAAGCAGATGAAACAGGTGCAGGCACAGATGCAGGCGATCTATGATGAGATCAACCGGGAGTCCATGAATGTGCCGTACACCGGCGGCGTGATGCAGTGGCCATCCCGCTCCCTTTCACAGATTACCTCGAGTTACGGCTCACGGTTCGGCGGAAGCGACTTCCATACCGGTATCGACATCGCGGGCAGCGGCGCTTACGGCACCCCGGTTCTTGCCGCGGCAACCGGCACTGTCAAGGTGGCGAACACCGCAGTTACCCCCGGATATGGCTACGGTAAATATGTCATCATTGACCACGGCGGCGGAATCCAGACCCTCTATGCGCATTGCAGCGCGCTCAATGTCAGCGTGGGGCAGACGGTTGCGGTCGGGCAGCAGATCGCGCAGGTCGGCTCCACCGGATGGTCCACCGGCCCGCATATCCACTTCGAGGTGCGTAAAAACGGTCAGTCGGTCAACCCGCTCTCCTATGTGGGCGGCTGACCTATCCCCATCCTGAAGGAGATTTACTTATGAACAAGAAGATTTCGCTCGGTGCGGCGATCGCCTTCATGCTGATCGTCGCGGCCGCAACCTTTTCGATGAGCATGCTTTATGCAATGAGTACCTTCAACGAGAAGGTCTACAGCGTCAAAGAGCGCGAAAGTACCTACAGCAAGATTGCCGAGATCGACAGCTATGTACGGCAGAACTATATCGGCTCAATCACCGAAACGCGTCTCACCGATGCAACCGCGGAGGGCTTCCTCGCAGGTACCGGGGACCCATACGCAAAATATTATGATGCGTCGAGCTATGCCCGTCTGCTCGATGACTACTCAAACAAATCGGTACAGATCGGCATTGTGACCACCATGGACGAGAGCGGTTATATCCGGATTTTAGAGGTCTATCCGGATTCGCCGGCACAGGCGGTGGGCCTGGAGGTGGATGACCTGATCGTCAACATTGATGAGACCGACGTGAGCAAGGATAACTATACCGAAGCGGTCGGGATGCTCCGCGGTGAGCCGGGTACCAAGATGACCATTGTGCTCCGCAAGGGGGTGGAGGATACCACACTCGAGATAACCCGCCGGTTTGTTGAGGTACCGTCGGTCAACTCCTCGCTGTTGGATAACTACATCGGCCTGGTGACTTTTAAAGAGTTCAACGACAATACCCCCGACCAGTTCAACAAACAGGTCAATAGCCTGATCGACCAGGGGGCGGCTGGGCTGATTTTTGATGTGCGGGGGGTGAATACCGGGACCTTGCGCTCGGTCGCACAGGTTCTGGACAAGCTGCTGCCCGAAGGGGTGATCGTCTCTTCGACCAACAAGAACGGTGAAACGACGGTGCTCGAGACCTCGGATGCGCGGGAGGTCGCACTTCCGATGCAGGTGCTGGTCAACGAGAAAACCTCGGGAGAAGCAGAGCTGTTCGCGCAGGCGATCCGGGATTATAACAAAGGCGGCATCGTTGGGACGACCACCGCGGGCAAAGGCACCATGCAGACCACCTTCCCGCTCACCGATGGCAGCGCGATCCGCTTAACCACTGCCAGGTATAATCCGCCGGTCAGCCCGAGTTATGACGGCGTTGGCGTGCAGCCTGATTTTGAGGTAAAGATGACCGAAGAACAGGCAGCTCTCGCGTCGGCAATTGGCGGTGTGGACAACGACCCGCAGCTTAAAAAGGCGGTAGAGGCGATTACAGTCGTTATCAAGAGCGGCGGCAACCTCGAGACGCTGGAACCTGTGGCCCCATCAGACCAGACTTCGTCTTCCAGCTCGGGGGACAATAGTTCGGAGGATGAGAACAGCAGCCCGGACGATGCGGAGGGAGACGAGGACAGCGAGGACAGCGAGGATAGTTCTTCGGAGGACGAGGAAGAATCTTCCTCCGAAGAGGAGGAAACCAGCTCGGAGGAAACCAGCTCGGAGGAGGACAGCTCCTCAGAGGATGCGGAAAGCAGTTCGGACGATGAAGACGAGATCAGTTCTTCGGAGGATGAGGATGCTGGTTCCGAGGAGGAATCCAGTTCGGATGGTCAGTGATTTTAGCGGATTCCTGTTTTTTCTGGGCATACCGGAGGGATTTCCTTCATAAACTGGACAGGTAAGACGACAGAGAGCGCTATCCGTTTTTTGTGAATATTTCATGAAATTCGTCCCACATGCTTGACAGATTTCGAACGTTTGAATATAATATGTGCTATTGGCTGAGCCTTCTCCGGTTTGGCTAGGTGGCGGTCGCAGAATTTGTTTTGCCGTGTCGCCAGAAATCGACCAGGGAATCCTGCTGATTCGATTATAATGGCCGATGGCATTTGTCGCCGTAATGCTGCGGTGAAGTCCGGGGAGTGGGGGAGCGTATGCCCGGACAGTGGCCGCCGGCATCAGAAATGTATCTTTAAAAGGAGAAAATGAAAATGGCAACAGAACTGGTAATGACTACCGAGGGCTATGAAGCGCTCAAAGCGGAACTCAATGAGTTGAAAAGCGTTACCCGTGGCGAAATTTCCGAGAAGATTCGGATTGCACGCGGATTCGGCGATCTTTCGGAGAACAGCGAGTATGACGAGGCCAAAAATGAACAGGCAGTCGTGGAAGCGCGGATCAAGAAGCTGGAGGACCAGCTAAAGTCGGTCAAGGTGATCAGCCGCGACCAGCTTTCAACCGAGACAGTCGGGATCGGCTGCCGGGTAAAAATTCTTGATCTCGAGTTTGATGAGGAGATGGAATATGTGATCGCAAGTTCGGTCGAGTCCCATTCCGACCTCAACAGCATCTCGGATGAATCCCCTGTAGGTAAGGGCCTGATGGGCCATAAGGTCGGGGATGTGGTGGAGATTCACGCTCCTGCTGCGGTCCTCAAGCTCAAAATTCTGGAGATCGGCCTATAATTCCCGGCGGAAATGTCGAAAATTTTGTAAAAAAGCGGGCTATGCAGATGCCTGCTTTTTTGCTATAATATGCCCAGAACAAAAACAGATCTGCCGGTGTTGTGACGGGATAACGGCGGCGGTCAAAACCGTATCATTATCATTGTTAAGGATGTGTCATATTGTGAGTGAGAACCAGAACAATCCTGCGGTCGAGCTGACCGCGGAGGAAGAACAGCAGAAGCGCTCGGAGATTTTGCAGATCCGCCGGGACAAGCTCTCCGCCCTGCAAGAAGAGGGGAAAGACCCGTTCCAGATCACGACCTATGCGCGCACTGCCTATGCGGACCAGATTGTGGAAAAGTTTGACGAGATGGAGGGCAGGACCGTTTCGATCGCTGGGCGGATCATGAGCAAACGTGGGATGGGTAAGGCTTCCTTTATCGATCTGCGGGACAGTTCGGGCCGGGTGCAGAGTTATGTCCGGCAGGATCATGTCGGTCCGGAGGTTTATGCAGATTTCAAGAAATGGGACATTGGGGACATCATCGGGATCGAAGGGGAGGTGTTCCGCACCCAGAAGGGCGAGATTTCGGTCAAGGCGGACAAAGCGGTTCTGCTTTCCAAATCCCTGCTGCCGCTCCCGGAAAAGTGGCATGGACTCAAGGACACCGAGCTGCGTTACCGTCAGCGGTATGTCGATCTGATCGTCAACCCGGATGTTAAGGATACCTTCGTCAAGCGTTCGCGGATTGTCAGCGCAATCCGCAGTGTCCTCGACCGGAAGGGTTTCCTCGAGGTCGAAACCCCGGTGCTGCATATGCAGGCGGGCGGTGCGAATGCGCGTCCGTTCATCACCCACCACAACACGCTCGATCTGGATATGTACCTGCGCATTGCGCTCGAGCTGCACCTTAAGCGGTTGATTGTGGGTGGGTTTGATAAGGTTTATGAGATCGGACGCACCTTCCGCAACGAGGGGATGGACCCCCGCCACAATCCCGAGTTTACCCTCTTGGAGCTATACGAAGCATACACCGATTATCGGGGCATGATGGACATTACGGAGGAACTGATCCGGTATTGTGCACAGACGGTGCTCGGCACCAGCGTGATCCGGTATGGGGATGTTGAGATTGATCTGGACAAACCGTTCGAGCGGCTTTCTATGCTTGATGCGGTCAAAAAATACAGTGGGGTGGACTTCCGGACTGTGGAGACGCTGGAACAGGCGCGTGCACTGGCAAAGGAGCACCACATTGAATATGAGGAGCGGCATGGAAAGGGCGATATTCTCAGCCTCTTCTTTGAGGAATACTGCGAGGAACACTTGATTCAGCCGGTCTTTATCACCGAGCATCCGGTTGACATCTCCCCGCTCTCCAAGCGCAAACCGGATGACCCGGAGTATACCGAGCGGTTCGAGCTGTTCATTCTGGGCCGCGAGCACGCCAACGGGTTCAGCGAACTGAATGACCCGATTGACCAGCGTGCGCGGTTTGAGCATCAGGCGGCGCTGAAAGCAGCCGGGGATGAGGAAGCGACCGATGTGGATGAGGACTTCCTCACCGCGCTTGAATACGGTATGCCTCCGACAGGCGGCGTCGGCATCGGTGTCGATCGGCTGGTTATGCTGCTGACCAATAGTGTTTCGATCCGTGACGTCCTGCTGTTTCCAGCGATGAAGCCGTTGGGCTGAGAAAACTCAGGAATCATGCGGGTTTGCAGCACTTCAAATCTGTGTTGACAACAATTTTTCGTAGAAATACGAAGGATTGTGATGCAGAATGAATTGTTGAAGGCGGATTGCACAATATAGCGCTTACGCTTGGGGGAACACTTTTTGAAAGAAATTTCGGAAAGTGTTCTCCTTTTTTGTTAGATAGCATCTACACGTGTTAAGCACGCATAGCAGCCCAAATAGCGATACAACGAATATGTACTGTGGCGATAAAAGCATCAGAGGTCTTGGCATAGCGGGCGGCAATGCCTCTCCAGCGTTTCAAAGACAGAAAGCAGTTTTCTGCCAAGCGGCGCAGTTTATAGAGATATTTATCATAGCCGCGCTGTTCTTTACGGTTCTTCTTCGGTGGAATTACGGGTTCCACCCCCGCTGAAACCGCATAGGACAGGATATCATTTGTGTCATAACCCCGGTCTGCCAACAGGGTTTCTGCGGAAATGCCTTCTATCAGGTGGACAGCTTCTTTACAATCCGCTCGGGTACCCTCTGTAATAAGGATTCGGACTGGCATACCATGCGCATCCACGGCCAGATGTATTTTGGTGTTAAGCCCCCTTTTGTCTTGGACATATCCTGATTGCCGCCTTTTGCTCCCGCTGCGTGGGGATGTACCTTGATGTGGCTGGCGTCGATCATCAGCCATTCATAATCCGGCTCATCGATCAGAATTTCCAAGAGTTTTTCCCAAACACCTTTTCTACGCCAACGGATGAACCTCTGATGAACACTGCCCCACTTCCCGTAATCGGGAGGCAGGTCACGCCGGGGCGCCCCAGTTCGCAATACCCAAAACACCGCATTGATAAAACGGCGGTTATCCTGAGCAATCCCGCCCCACTGGCCTCGTTGTCCCAGCAAATGTGGTTCGAGCAACCCTCATACTTTATCGTTTATGTCGTGTCTATGATAGGATGCATCCATCTTTCTGCCCCCGGTCTTTTAAGATAGTTCCATTCTATCACAATCCCCGCCTCTTGTGTAGACGCTATCCAGGAAACGATTTCCTGCGCGGTATGATTTGTGTATTCTATCTGCATCCGCCAGCAGATTTCTCCCTCTGGCATATCTTCATCCGAAAAATCCTTATCAGCTTCTTCATCCTCATCTGCCCAATATTCTGGTAGCAAATCAAAATATGGCAGGACGCTGTTTCGGGAGGGGGCAAGATTATAGTCCTCCGGCCACATGAAAGATTCCAGACTATGTACGGCCCAGCGCAGGAGCGTGGACATCTTTTTGCCGTCCAGCGTCATGGACTGCTCTGCCCCGTCACCATCGAAGTCGGTCATAGTGAGGATGCGGCTGATCCTGTTGGCGGTAAAGCGTCCGTTGACCGGCAATTCATCGCCATACTCGTCAAAGACCTCTGTATGGATTTCAAAAACTAATGTGTTGATGATAAGCTGTTTTTTCCTGCGTTGCGCTCGGCATAGGGGAAATGGATGTTGTAGACCTCCTGCGCCAATTCTGCAACCTCCGGGCGGTGATCGTGCATCCGGTTCCCCAGCCACACTTAGTCACTGGCGATCAACCGGCCCATTGGAAATAGTCTGTGCCTCAGCTTTCTTTACGGCGGAGAGCCGGGAGCAGGCTTTGCAGATATGCGCGGCGAGGCCCTTGCCGGAAAACTTTTCGTTAGCTTTGTATTTGCCGCAGATTTTACAGTAATGTCCATGCGGGAGGCCTGATTCCTTTTTGGACATGGGATAGCCCTCTCTTTATTTTGCATTTCCTCTATGATAGTACAACGTTTCTTTTAGAACCTGTATTCATAATCAGAGGATGCCGGATGGGCGAGGGATTTTGCTGCCCTGCAAGGCGAAAAAACGCAGACAATACTTTGTGTATTGCAAGATTTTTCAACGCGGCAGGCCGGCAAAAGACCCGCTCAGACGGTGTCGAATGGTTGTGAATACGGGTTCTTATTCCTACCGAAGCTATAAAATATGCCGATGCTATCTTCTCTTGACAAAGGGAAACAGAAAACTAACAACATAATGGGCTGTCAACCTTACGCAAAACACCGCTTTCGCTAAAAACGAAGCGGTGTTTTTGTATGTGTTCTGGACATCGTGACCAGAAGCGCCCCCGCCCGTTTTCACCGTTCCGTCCACGGAGGCTCTGCCGGATATATCCCCCGTCGCCGCGCCACCCATAGCACAACCGGGGCTACCTGTCAAGGGCAAAGCCGCCGCTGCGCGGCGGTGCTCCGCACCCTTGACTGGCTGTCCCGGCTGTGCTACCTCCCAAGGCGCGACGGGGAATATATCCTCCAGAGCCGCCCCCTTTCCCTGGATAGGGAAAGGGCGGGGGGATAGGGTCGAACCGCTTCCCCTCAAATCGCTTTCTTTTCCAAAGCTGATGTGTGGACAATTAGCAATTTCAATTCCTTGCCCCGCAAGGGTTTCCGGCCCCGGTTCTTTGAGGGGTGGTATAGTATCATTCCCCAGGCCCAATTCACTAAAATACTGTCAACATCTGAATTTACAGGAGGTATCTATGAGCGGTAAAAAATCAGCGTCTTACGGCCCCCAAAACCAGTCAACGCTGGTCGCTGGGAAAAAACGTGTTCGGAGCACGTCCGTCTGTGTCTGGCTGTCCCCGGACGAACAGGCAAAAATCCGGGAGCGCATGGCGGATGTTGGAATCCGCAACCTTTCGGCCTATATGCGGAAAATGGCGCTCAATGGCTACGTACTTCATGTTGACCTTGCGCCCGTTAAGGAGATCGTTTCTTTGCAACGGCGTTGTGCGAATAACCTCAATCAAATAGCTGTCCTGGCAAATACCTATGGCGGAGTTTACCCCGAAGAAATCAAGACCCTGCAAAAAGACTATGCGGATTTATGGGGGCCTCTCTCTGAACTGCTGGAGAAACTTTCGGAGGTGGTGGCGCTGTAAGCGCATAAGGCCCATGAGCGTCAGCGACGGGGCCGCAGACAGGGAAGCCTCTGGACACGGTGTCCAGAGGTTTCCGGCGGGTTTGGGGGCACCCCAACAAGCATTTTCGCAAAGCGAGAATTGCAAGTGTTATACACTTGCCCTGCTTGCTGTTAGTGCGCTCCCCCAGAATTGCGTAATAGTAGAGACTGCGTATTCCTAATCTCTTTTGTAAAATTATGGACTTGACAGAAGGACGACAACGTGTTATATTTTAAATATCAACACGATGTTATACATTAAGGAGGATAAAAACGTGGTACAGCAAATTTCCGATGCCGAACTTGAAATTATGAAAATCGTATGGGGAAACCCGGAGGATGTGACACTGTTTCCTTATATCATGGACGGGCTGGCAGCAAGAGGCAAGCCGTGTCAAAAGAACACCCTGATTGTACTCCTGTCGCGGCTGATGAATAAAGGCTTTTTGAGCGCAAAAAAAATCGGACGCCGCAACGAATATACCACGCTTGTTTCGGAAGCGGAGTACCAGACGGCGCAGACGAAAAATTTCCTGGATAAGATTTATGAGGGAAGCGCAAAAGGTCTTGTTTCCAATCTGATTATGGGCGATTTGCTGGCAGACGAGGAATATGAGGAATTGAAACGGCTGCTGGAGAAAGGAAAAGGGCAGCAATGAACGCAGTTTTGAAGATTTTCCTATCCATGTCTTTTTCCGGCAGTTTACTTATTCTGGCTTTACTTTTTGGAAAACAGTTTTTGAAAAACAAAATCAGTCGGCAATGGCAGTATTACATTTGGCTGGTTGTTGTTTTGCGGCTGCTGCTCCCGTTCGGGACGGAAGTAAGCCTGATGGGGAAGGCATATCAGGCTGTCGATCAGGCAATATCCCAGACCGCTCCTTTACCGCCGCAGCAACAGCCCCCATTAAACGCTCCGGAAAGCAATCTTGCTCCCGCTGTTGGGGCGGAACATCACAATGAAACGGTAAATAGTCCGGCAGATGATGTAACAACTGCCCACCCACTTCAAGATATTGGAGTGTTGTTAATCAGTCAGATATGGCTGGTGTGGCTGGTGGCCGCGCTGGGCTTGTTGATACGAAAAATAACAATCTATCAGGGCTTTATGCGGTATATCAAGGCTGGATTAACCCCGGTTTCTGACATTGAGCGGTTAGACGAACTTTCTATTGTTGCGGAGCAGTCGGGCATCAAAAAGCCCATTGAATTATGCGTCAACCCGTTGGTTTCTTCCCCTCTGCTGATTGGCTTTTTCCGTCCGTGTATCGTACTGCCCAGCGCAGATATTCCTGAAAAAGATTTTCGCTATATTATCCTGCATGAACTGACGCATTACAAACGGCGGGATATGTTCTATAAATGGCTGGTGCAGATTACAGTCTGCCTGCATTGGTTTAACCCGCTTGTATATCTTATGAGCCGGGAAATTACCAAGGCTTGTGAATTTTCCTGCGATGAAGCGGTTCTCGCAAAAATGGGATGCAATCATGCGCAGGACTACGGGAAAACCTTGCTTGACGCGATGGCCGCAGTTGGGAGATACAAAGAAAATCTCGGCGCTGTTACTTTAAGCGAAAATAAACAACTGTTAAGAGAAAGGATAGGAGCAATAATGAGTTTTAAGAAAACATCAAAAGCAATTCGGCTTTTGACTGGTATGCTGACGTTGTGTATTATTTTCAGTGCCGCTTTCGTTGGGATTTATTCTACTGCCGCCGCCGCAGATGTGCCAAATTCGATAAATACAGAGAAATTCGTGCCACCAATGTTTGATAATTCGCAAGCAGCCGATAATTCGTTAGAAATGGAAACATTGGAGTTTAAGGGAACATCATATTATTTAGTTTGCAATGAAGCCCAGCTCAGAGCGATTGGCACAGGCAAGTACGGCATGAACCTGAATTATATGCAGCAAGCGGATATTTCCTTATCCGCAGGTGATTGGGTTCCCATCGGAACATGGGATGTCCCTTTTACAGGAACCTATAACGGCAATGGCTTTGAAATCACGGGCCTTACCATGACTGACCCGGACGCAGAGATTATAGGACTGTTTGGGGTTGCGAAAAATGCACATATTTACAACATTACCCTGCGGGACTATGACATCACAAGTGCGGGAAAAAATGCCGCTAATAAGTCGGTTGGAGCAGTCCTCGCGATTGGACAAGGGAGCCGTTCCTATGATAATTTTGTCTATCCCAAAGAAGCAGCCGTGAGCATTGAGGATAATTCTTCAGAGATAGAGCGGTATTATAACGCCGACAGTTTGCCTCTGTTTGAAATCACTTTCCCCCGGCTGGACGAAAATGCTCAAAGGACATGGCTTGAAAAGCTCTATGCCGAGGGTGACTTTGCTTTTTTCTCTGTTGCTGTGCGCGGACTTGATGCAAATTCTTCTCTCTTTGCCAACTTCGCAGAAAAGGCGTATACCGATGAAGAAATCGCGTTTTTCTCCATGCTGACGGACTGCATGGACGAAACGGAACTGGAACTTTGGCTGGACAGGGCTTTGGAAGATGGAAACTGGGCTTTTCAATCTATGCTCTTTGATAAATTGAACCGGGGCGAGGAATTTGACGAGCTGGAAGAGAAGCAGCAGAAAGAATGGGCCGAAGCACAGGCGGCGGAATACCAGGCTGTGGGCGTTACAATGGACGGCAAAGACTATTATTACCAGGGCCAGCTTGTCAACATCTTTTTAGACATCCGGCCCAACAAATCCGTTTACACGCTGAATATGAACCCAAAAGGAACTGTCAATATTAAAATAGTCCGTGATACAGAAAACAAAATCACAGGCGTCGCCTATATGACTGAAGCGGAAGTGATTGAACTGTTGAGGGATATGGATGATCCGGATGATAAAACTGGTGTGGCAATAATCCCCGTTGATTTCAAAACCGTAGCGGCAGGAGAAACTATCTTCCTGGGGGAATACACATTGTCCGACGGAGATGAAATTTTGTACGACATTTCAGCGAAAACAGGGAACAGAATGAAGGTCTTTTTTGCAAAGGACAATCAGGAAGATGTGGCCTATTGGTCAGTGAATAACCTGCGTCAGCCGGGCGAACCGCTGGAATGTATTGCGGATTTTACCGTTGGGCCTCCAGCAACGAAGCCCGGAACCTATAAGCTGTACCTCCAAGCCCCGGACGGTACTTTGGGAACTGTAAAGGGCAGCGTTTCGATTGTGTCAGCAGACGCATTCTGATAATAATTCAACACCTCTGCCAGAACAACGGCATAATAAAAAAACCGTTGTTTCGGCGGCTGGTATCTGTGCGCCCGAACAAAATACAAGTAGCCATGCGGCGGTTTTGAAATAGTAAATTTCAAGCCGCCGCTTTCTTTTGAAAAAACGGAAAACGGAGGGTGTGTTAAAGTCGCCCATTTTTAAGGACACGGCGGTATCCTGGAGGTATCGCTATGTCCTTTTCTTATAGTTTGCTGTCAAAAAAAGCCCTCCCCTTCTAAAGGGAAGCCCTGGCCGCAACTGCGAAAAATGTAATATCCTGTCGCCCTGGTACGTCCGTGTAGCCTTGCGCTGTGCGGGCGTTTTTCTATCCAGGCGGAGCTTCTGGACACGGTGTCCAGAGGCCCGCTGCCGCTCCCCGCCCCCTCCATTTCGATCTGTCCCTTTCCGCCAATATCGAAATGGAGGTTACATATGACAACCATCAAATTGAACCGTTATTATCCCCACCTGACCGAGTGTATCACCCTGGAAGTCTCCGACGAGGTCGCCGTCGTTCTCTCCACTGGGGGCCGCCAGTGCGACAGCTACAAGCGGCGCAAGCGGGAGCATGACGAGTGCTCCCTGGACGTTGACCCCGGCTTTGAGCCGGATGTGTAATTTATTTACGGATACACGCTGACAACCAGCACTTACAGATACTCATGCCAGAGCAGCATACAAACCAGCAGGGGGAGCGACTATATCAGTAGCCGCTCCCCCTGTATGCCTAAACGCTAATGTAATGCGAACTATCGCTTTTTCTTTTTAAGCTCAGTTCTGAAAATGTTCTTCATTTTTTCCTTGCCAAGTTCGCTATATAGATCCTCAGACTTCATCTCTCCTGTATAGATAAGTTCCATAATTGCGATGTATGCTTCACCCAACGCCGTAGTTAGCAGACCGGCAGTTGTTCCAGATATTGCTCCGCCCGCCGCCGTTCCTACACCGGGAATTAGTTTGAGGAGATTAGAAACAATCGTTTTCCCAAGAATCGTTGCTCCAGCTGTTCCCAAGGTTGCTGAAATGAAACCTGTGAGAAAACTCTTATTAACCTCCATACCGAAAATCGCGGTTATTCCAGCAATCATTCCTACCTGTGTAGGAACTAACAATGCAGCATCAGAGAATGGGATTGGGGCAAAGCCTTCGCCAAAGGATGCAGCTACCGCTGTGGCGATTACTTTTTGTGATGCGTTCTTTTTTGCCTCCAGCGACACCTTTTGAAGATTTTGCAACGTGTCCTGGAGTTCATTAGGGAGGGCTTCACCCATAATATCAATCAAACGATCAAGACCATAAGCTCTCGCAACATATTCCTCATCAAAGTCCATATCTTGGGCGAGAACCGGAACCACCTTAACAATATCCAGATTTTCTTTTTCGACTAACCCCTTCATTTCAGCAGCTTTCTTTTTAGGGCAAGCCTGGGTAAGAACAACAATAATTGGAACTTGAGTGGCTTTATTGCTCTCCGTCAAACTGCGGAGCCACTGCATTTCGATATCGTCAAATGTTCTGTTTCCTCCTACATTGATACAATACCAGATGCAATGAATGGCCTTGTTGATATCCCTGGATCGCAAGCCATCGTTAATCAGACCCATTATCTCGTCCTTAACACTACTCTGTTGCTTTCCAGACAGCTCAAAACCCGGAGTATCATAAATTGCCAGAGGGAAACCATCCTTTTCAATCCGCTTAATGCCTTGGGTCACAGGACGGCCTAAGCCGGTTTCCGCGAAATTTCCGCGAAAGACACTGTTAATAAGTGTACTCTTGCCAACACCGGATTTCCCCACAACAATAATATTGAGCTTTTTTAAATTCTTTAGTTTTTCGTTGATGGCATTTATGCACTGCTGGGCAACTTGGTCGGTGTTAATCTCCATTCGCGTCATCCTCCTCTTGCAACTCTGCTTTCTCCAGCTGTTCCGGCTCGGCAGATGCTTCTTTCCGTTCAATGACTGGTCCCCAGTCGTCATCGTCATGATTTGCCCTCTTAAGGGAGGACTTATACAGAGTGCCTGATACGTTAGATAATATGCTTGGTAGAGTGACACAAGCAACGGCAAAAAGGGCAACACTCCCCACTACATAACTAATGGTTTTCACTGTCTTGCGCCGTTTTTCCTTTTTTTGTATTGATTCTATTGTAGCTTTGGCTTCTATTTCGGCTTCAGCCATCTTCTTAGCCAAGGATTTTATTTCTTGACCTGTCATAAGCTCCCTCCTTTACAATGACCTCATTGTAACATGGCAAGCAGGTTTGCGCAATATGAAAATGTCGATATACCTCGAAATTTGCAAAACGGTGTTCTCCATGCCCTAAGAAACCTTTGATCTTACTGTACCCTATTTCTGCTTCTTCCCCCTCTGCGAAACTGAACTTTTCAGCAGTTCCGACTTCTGGGCAATTCGTGCCAGCCACTGTTTTTCTTCTTCAGTCAGTTTGTTATAGCGGAGCTTTGTCTGCTTGCAGAACAGCATGATAAGCTGTTCCAGCTTACTGCCTTTGAAACGAGCAACCTCCTCCAAATCCTGTTTCAATTCTTCTGCGGCAGAGTTTTTCGGTGCGCTGTCACTCCGGCCCAGGTGCGCCTTCCTCATATCCTCCATGATGGCATCAATGTCACGATGCACCCGGCTGGTGAAATATTCCCCCTCGTCTACATGGGACGCTTGCAGAAGATAGGCCGTTCTGTCATTGTCCTCCGGCTGGTACTTCTCCACGATTTCAGCCCTCGCCACATCCACCCATGCGTTCAGATTTTGTATCTGCATGGCGGCGATGCCCTCAACATAAATCTGAATATCGGCCAGCAGCTTTACAAAATCCGAGTGCGTTACCAGTTCCCCCAGCAGGGCCGTATCCATCCGTCCCGCTTTTAATACTTCAATCATAGTGTCACTCAAACGCAGGTCTGCCAGATCAGCGTTTGGGTGGCGCTTTGTTTCTGTCAGGCCCAGCAAATAGTCAACGGTCACGCCGTAGAACTTTGCCAGCTTGATGAGGGCATAGTGGCTGATGTCCTTGGTGTCGTCCGCCTCATAGCTGCCCAGCGCGGACGAGGACAGTCCGGTTTGCTCCTCAAGCTCTTTCAGCGTCAGCTTGCGCTCCACCCGTAAATCCTTTATCCGTTCCTGTATCGTCAAAGACATATCGTTGCCCTCCATCTGATTTTACTGCCATTCTACCACATTTCCGAGAGCGTGGAAATATCCGGTTTTCAGACCGGATTTCCTACCTCTTGGATATACGGGAGAGTGGCCTTTTTTCTGCTACGATGTTCGTGTCAACAGCATTGCAGCTTGAAAAAAGAATGACCGTCCGAAACAGATATGTTCTCTGGTAAAGTATCGCATGAAGCGTATCAAGGGGAACAAAACGCCGCTGAGAGAACAGGGGCAGGAACGGGTTACGGGAAGAACGGCGGGAGTGCAGAGGGCGGCAGGCTCTTTGCGCCAAGTCCAGAGCGGCGAGCTTCTGGTCAGTGTCCAGAGGTGAAACCTTTGGGTCGGGTGCAGGGTGACAACGCCTGCTCAGGTGTCCAGAGGGTGAAACCCTTGGCCCAGTAAAGTGATGCTCTGCGTCACTTTATACTGGGTTATTATCTGGCGCAAAGCACTCAGATTTGGCGGCTTCGCCGCCCCTGGCCACTCCAAGAAAAACAAAAATAAGAAACAGGAAGGAGAGCAGAATGGCAAAAAGATTAACCCGGCACAACGGGAGAGCCGGAAAAAGCGGCGTCTACAAATCAACGCACAACGACCGAACCTTTGATACCGAACACGCCGGCCACATTGACAGTGAGCGGATTCAGCAGAACATCTATTGGGATTGCTTCCGGGGCGCGACCTATCCGGCCCAGCAGGACGGCGAGGTGTCCTTTGCGGATGTGGAACGGGCCTTTTATCTGAACCGCTACTCAGATTATCTTGACGGCCAGCATGAGCGGAACGCCAAACGCCGCCACTCCGAGCGTGACCGAAGCGTGGATGATCTGCTGGCAGACAAACGCTTCTGCCCGGAGGAAACAATTTACCAGATCGGCACGATGGAGGAATCCGTTTCCCCGGACACGCTGCTGGAAATTGTCGGAGAATTTATGATGGAACTTGAACGCCGCTTCGGTGAACATATCCATGTTATTGACTGGGCGCTCCATCTGGACGAGGCCACGCCCCATATCCATGAGCGTCATGTGTTCGACTATGTGAACCGCTATGGCGAGGTGGAGCCGAAACAGGAAAAGGCGTTGGAGGCGCTCGGTTTTGAATTACCTGACCCTGAGAAAAAACAGGGGCGCACCAACAACCGGAAGATGGTTTTCGATGCGGTCTGCCGGGTCATTCTGTTTGATATTTGCAAACGGCATGGGCTGGCTGTCGAGGAAGAACCTGACCCCGGCAACCGTGGGCGCAGCTATCTGGAGAAGAACGACTATATCATCCAGAAGCAGAAGAAGTTGATTACGGAGCAGGAGACGGCGATTGAAGAAAAGGCACAGGCGTTAGAGACCGTGTCGCTTCGATTGGAGGATGCCGAGGCCCTGATTGATAAGGTCACGGAAATTGCTTACGACAAGGCTGTGGAGTTTGTGACCGATGCCGTCCGCGCCGAAACGCAGATGCAGGATGAGAAGATCGTTTCCGATTACAAGGACTGGTGTCTGGCCCCGGAGCGGCGCTTTTCCACAGCGGAGAAAGGGCTGATCGGCAAGGTGCTGGGAAAGGCGCAGGAGCTGATCCACAAAGCCGCTCAAAAGGTGCTTGCCAGAGTGCAGGCGGTTTTGCGAAAGCCGGAGGTCAGAGCCGCTGCCACCAGACAGATCAAAGAGAAGGCCAGAGAATCCGTCTTTGCCAAGCTGGAACAGGGCAGGGCCGAGATTGCCAGACGGGACGCTGAGCGCAGAGCGGCGCAGTCCACAGCAAGGCACAGCATGGAGCGGTGATTGCTATTACACTGGCAGAGGGAATTTTGGTAGCCGCTGCCGAAATTCCCTCTGTCATGTTTTTTGAAACGGGACTGTCATGCCATTAGCCCGGTTTTTTCAGATTTGCTCATAACCATAGCAGGAGGGCGCGATGGACGCCCGATTTTTACAGCCTGCAAATAAAAAGTCAATAGTAAATTGATGATTTTAGGCAAAAAGTTTTATGCGAGATTTTGAATATTGAAATAAGACCACCGATATTCGCTGGTCTAAAATAAGGGTAAGTATTAGCTGGTTATTCTGAAAGAGTTGAAAGGTATTCTTTCACTCTGCCATAGTAGATGCGTAGGAACTTGTTTGCGCCAGCGGTCATATAGACGTAGTAAGGTTTTCCTTGTGCCCGTTTTTTATCCATAAACAGGTAGACTGGGTCATCCTGTGGTTTTGTCTTGATAAGAGCATCCATGACCTGAAACAGGGTCTTCCGGAGTGCGCCCGAGCCTCTCTTAGAGGCATGAACACTTTTCTGTTCATAAGAACCGGATTCATTGACTCCAGGATCGACGCCTGCAAAGGCTGTGATGGCTCCTTTATGTGTAAAGCGGGAAACATCCCCAATCTCAGCCATGAGCTGTGGACCAAGGGACTTACCAACCCCTTTCATAGCCATTACTACAGGATATTCCGGCAGCTTGGAAGCGGCTTCATTCATCATGGTTCGAAGCTGCTCAACAGTCTGGGAGGCGGTATTTAACTGGTCAATCGCCTGTTTGATGATAAGCTTTGTTAAATCATCCTTAGGAAGTACAGAAACAAGCTCCTTTGCTTTTCCATAGATTTCTTCGGCTTTCGACTGGCTGAAGTTGTACTTCTTTCTTTTGCACCACTTCTGATAGTGGTCTACAAAGACTTTTAGAGAAATTTTGCGGACACAATCTACATGCCAGAAAGTAGCTGCGAAATCCACCCATTTTTGGCTTCCGTCTTCGCGGGCGGGACTGTCAAAATAGGTGTTTGCACCCGGATACGTCTGATCAAGGATGCTGATGAGGTTGTTTTTCATGGCGGTTTTGTGTTTCATGTAAAAATCAAACTGGCGGTTCATGGTCTTTAATTGATTACGTATTTCGTCCATAAGACAATACTGTTTCAATTCCGTCCAGCTGTCAAGAGTATAGCGGGCGATTTTTACCGCATCTGCCTTATCAGATTTAACCTTGCGAAGGGAATTGTCGCTGAAGTCTTTGATAAGTTTGGGATTTACGGCACTGACAAAAAGCCCGGATTTAGAAAGTTCATGGATGAGAGGTTCATAGTAACGTCCCGTGTGCTCCATGACAATACGGGATTCTCCGTCAATGGATTTGATGTGCTCAATTAGAGAATAGATACCACTGGCTGTGTGCCTGACTTCAAATGGCTTTGAAACAATCTCGCCATATGGGCGAAGGATAGCCACCATGCTTTTACCTTTGGAAACATCAATACCTACTGCGTTCATAAACTTGCCACCCCTTAAAATTTGATAATGCAATGGATAAATACCAGTTTTACTCATTGCCTATTCCATCTACTGTGGCGTGACACGAACGTACCGGGAGGCAGTTCAACCTGCATAAAACGAACGCTGCGAATGAGGAGCTGGTTATCAGTCTATCAAACGGACGCGAAGTCCAAGATTGGAAGCCGATATACCGATTGCTCCATCATTATAACAGCTTAAGCAACAAGATGGATAATTCCTTACTGGCTGTAAGGAGTATTAACCATAAATACATTGTAGTAGATTGGAGGTATGCGAGAATGAATGAAAATGAAGAATTGCAGTCCGGGTTTCCCGACTGGCTGACAGAGGACTACAAACTCATAGAGCCGGAGTTCTGCCGGACGTTCCTTCAGGAACATCCCATGCGCTGTATCCGGGGGCGGTTCTACACGGTGGACGGGCTGGTGGCGGACGAGAGCGTCTTAAAAAAGGAAATCTACGACCAGATCAGCCCGTGGCTGGAAACCAAAACCGCCCGGAAGGTGGATGACCTTCTGAACGCCCTACAAATGGCGGCGTACTCCGAGCCGATAGAGTTGGAGTGCGACCGTATCCATGTTGCCAACGGCACACTGTTTGTAGATGGCCGCTTCTCGCCGGAAAAAGCCTACTGCAACAACCGCCTGACCGTCAGCTATCGCCCTGATGTACCGCCGCCGGAGAAGTGGCCGCGCTTTCTGGCGGAACTGCTGTACCCAGAGGACATCCCCACCTTGCAGGAGTACCTGGGCTACTGTTTGCTCCCCACCACCAGGGGTCAGAAGATGCTCATGCTCATTGGCAAGGGGGGCGAGGGCAAGAGCCGGATAGGGCTGGTGATGCGCTCCATCTTCGGGGACAGCATGAACACCACCAGTATCCAGAAAGTAGAGAACAACCGGTTCAGCCGCGCCGACCTGGAAAGCAAGCTCCTGATGGTGGACGATGACATGGACATGAGCGCCCTGCCCAAGACCAACTATATCAAATCCATCGTGACCTCGGAGTGCAAGATGGACATGGAGCGCAAGGGCGTTCAGAGCTATCAGAGCCAGCTTTATGTGCGGTTCCTCTGTTTCGGCAACGGGGCCTTGACCGCCCTCCATGACAGGTCTGACGGCTTCTTTCGCCGCCAGATCGTGCTGACCACAAAGGACAAACCAGCAGGGAGAGCGGACGATCCGTTTCTCTCGGACAAGCTGATTGCCGAGCGAGAGGGTATCTTCCTCTGGTGTCTGGACGGGCTTAACCGCCTGCTGGTAAACAATTATCGGTTCACCATCAGCGACCGGGCCAGGGAGAATATCTCTGTTGTAGTCCGGGAGGCCAACAACATCATGGACTTCTTGGCCTCTGCCGGATATGTCCGGTTCAAGGCAGACAGCGAGGCCGCTACCCGTGACCTCTATGCCGCCTATAAGGTCTGGTGCGAGGACAACGCCGAGAACCCGCTTTCCCCCAAGAGCTTTTCCGGCTTCATCGCGCAGAACGCCGACGCCTACCGGCTGGAGGCCACCAACAACGTGTATATCGGCAGCAGCAAGCGATGCCGGGGCTACCTGGGAATTGAGGTCTTGATCAAGCCGACCGCTTTATAAAAAAGAAATGAAATTATCTGTACGTGCGTACAGGCGTACACAGACGGCAGGTTGTACCGATGTACGTATGTACGGATGGTTTTGAGTTTGCCTTTATCTTTTTATAGGCAACCACGCTACCCTGACCTTAAAATGCCGGGGCAAAATTCAATCCTTGTGATTTTCGTGAAAAATATTATTCTGCGATGAACGAATTACACCCATAGGTGATTTACGAAACCGTGTAGCCCCTCTACGAAAAGGCGAGGAAATCCACTGTTCCGGCAGAGATCATGTAAAGCCGTGAAGTGGATATAGGCCCCTTATGACCTAGGCTTCATCATAGCAAATCTGAACGGAAATTACAACTGCGAAAATCCTCATCATTCCGTAAAAGTGCTTTTCAGAACACAACATCAAATTCATCAGAAAGTGAGGAAAAAACTTTGAAATCCGATATGAGGAACGAGATCAAGGCGTACATTGTGCGCCAGGGGATGACCATGCAGGAGGTAGTCGATGTGCTGTCCGATGTGTACGGCTGGTCGGACAGTGTGTCCAATCTCTCCAACAAGCTCCAGCGGGAGTCCCTCCGCTACAAAGAGGCTGTCCAGCTTGCCGATGCGCT
Organism: Anaerotruncus sp. G3(2012); assembly: GCF_000403395.2. Lineage (GTDB taxonomy): Bacteria > Bacillota > Clostridia > Oscillospirales > Ruminococcaceae > Anaerotruncus. Next base: position 216,297 of record NZ_KE159678.1, read on the forward strand.
GGGCTATGACATTCAGTGGGTCAGGCGCAAGGTTGACTGACCCAACAGACTACGAATTATGGAGGTACTTTATTGAACAATTTTGAAAACTATGTGTACGAACCCATTGACCTGTGCGCCTGCTATGAGCCGATGTTCGATGCGCCGCAGGAGTTGATTGACGAATGGAACGCTGCCTACGTTGAACCGGACGAGGTTCCCACTTTCTATGTGGAGGACGAATACGGAACATTGTACTTCTACTATGGTAACTCCCGTATCCGGGTCGCCGAGCATTTCAACGATAATGGAAAACCCATTGGGACGCTGATTGAGAATGTGATTCGCTACTCCGCCGCCCATCAGACGGAGAAAAACTGATAGATATGAATTGAAACCGGCCCGCGCTTATGGTATAATTGCACCAGTATGAGTATTGTAAGCGCGGGTTGTTTCATGATTGAAGGAGGTAACTTTTTGAAACAACCGCAATATAACACCGCGCTCTATATGCGTCTTAGCCGTGATGATGAGTCTTTTGGCGACAGCGTTTCCATTGAAACCCAGCGCACCGTCCTCACCCAGTATGTCAGAGAACACCCGGAGTTCCATGTGGTGTCCGAATTTGTGGACGACGGATGGAGCGGAACGAATTTCGACCGGCCCCAGTTCAAGCGGATGATGGAGGAAATCGAGGCAGGGAACATCAACTGCGTCATTACGAAAGATTTATCCAGATTTGGCCGCGAACACATCATGATGGGCTACTACCTGGAGTTCGTGTTTCCGAAGCTGAAAGTCCGCTATATCGCCGTCAACGACAACGAAGATACCGACAAGGGCTTGTCAGACTTTGTTCCGTTCAAAAATCTCATAAATGAGTTCATGGCAAAAGATACCAGCCGCAAGAGTAAGGCCGCATTTCGGGCAAAGTTTCTCAACGGCGAGAGGGTCAATTCGATGGCTCCCTTCGGCTATGTGAAGCACCCGGACATCAAAAACAAGCTGATGATTGACGAGGAGACCGCTTGGATCGTCCGTAAGATTTTTGACCTTTCCCTACATGGAACAGGCGCGTCAAAAATCGTGAAAACGCTCATGGAGGAACAAATCCCTTCCCCTGGCTGGTTCCAGTATACCCGCAATGGGGGCTGCGCTCATTTCTTTGCTGGACAGCCGGAAGAAAAGAAATTTGCATGGTCCCCTACGCAGGTCAAGAACATTCTGAAGGACGAAACCTATATCGGCAACACGGTCCACCACCGTCAGGGAACAGTTTCCTACAAAAACAAAAGGGTGGTTCGCAACCCGCCGGAGAAATGGCTTCGCGTTGAGGGAACCCATGAAGCTATCATATCCCAGGATGTTTTTGAAGTAGTGCAGGAGCAAAGAGCCAGACACCACCGGGAGTGCAAGAATAAGCAGACGCAGATTTTCTCTGGCCTTTTGAAGTGCGCCGACTGCGGATGGTCGATGCGGTACACGCTGAGGTCGAATGTCAAAAAGCCATATGCCTTTTTCAACTGCGGCAGCTATCGAGACTATCACCGGATCAACGGCAAATGTTCTCCGCACTATATCCGCTACGATGCGCTTTACGCATATGTACTGGCAAGAATTCAGCACTGGTCGGCACAGGCACAGCAGGATGACGGCAAGCTGCTGGCCCAGCTTCTGGATGCTGGCAGTCGGGAACGAAGTGCCGCTAAAAAGAAACAGGCAGCGGAATTGAAGAAAGCCGAAAAGCGGAGGTCCGAGATTGACGGACTGTTTGCAAGACTCTATGAGGATTGGGCGGCTGGACGGATTACAGAATACAACTTCAATATGCTCACCGCCAAATACCAGACCGTACAGAGCGAGCTGACCGAGAAGGTTGACGCCCTGACTGCGGAGCTGGACACCGCAAAGCAGACCGAAAGCGATGCCAAGCAGTGGGTCGAACTCATCCGGCAGTATGCCAATCCTACGGAGTTGACCGCCCCTCTGCTGAACGCCTTGATTGATAAGATTGTGATCCATGAGTCCATCAAGGGCGAGGATGGCGAACAGGAGCAGGAAATTGAGATTTTCTATCGCTTTATCGGCAAGATTGACTGAACACTGGAATTTGTATCCTTAACTGAATAACACGGATGTGATGTTCCCGCCCCTGACCCCGGAGGAGATCATTCTGGAGGAGGAAAACCGTTCTATCCTCTACGCCGCTCTTGACCAGCTCCCGCCCATCCAGGCCCGGAGAGTGTATGCCCACTACATTCTGGGCAAGAAGAAGTCTGAAATTGCTAAGGCTGAAAATGTGGTGGAAAGTTCCATTTGCGACAGTATCCGCCGGGGCCTGAAAAATCTCTCTGAACTTTTGAAAAATTTTCATTGAGGGGTATCCGAAATCGCCTAAAAACCGCCTGATAGGCAAGGAGGCTTATACGCTTTTTGAGGACAACTGAATATACAGTATTCCAGGCACAAAACCCGTGTGATGAGCGACGAAAGGCGCGCCGCCAGGACAGCCCGCTTGAGGAGGTGACAAAAGCGGGTCGAGCGATTAACGCAAGCCTTTGACCCGGCCCTGGCAAGCCGGGCGCGACGACAGCGCGGGGGACAATGAAACTTGCTCACGCCCTCCCATGGACTTGCGGGGGAGCTTCGCAATCCTGCGGAGCTATGACAGCCGGAGCCGCCGGCGGCCTGGGATGCTCCCCTGTGCCGGGGTGCGTGGCAAATACGGCGCAAGCATTTGTCAATTATAGATCGAAATGGATTGATCCCTGCTGGCCTCTGGACACCGTGACCAGATGTGGAGCAAGGTTGAAAGGCAGCACTTTTTCGGGTGCTGTCTTTCTGCGTTCCCCCACATCCTTGTGATTTGGGGCTGTCTTTGGTATAATATACTTGTAAAGGTTGACAGCTCCATTCCGATACGGAAAGGAGCCGACAATGGAAAATCGCATTGACGCTATCTACGCGAGACAGTCTGTGGACCGTAAAGACAGTATCAGCATTGAAAGCCAGATTGAGTTCTGCAAGTACGAGCTGCGGGGAGGGAATTTCAAGGACTACAAAGATAAAGGATTTTCCGGCAAGAACACGGACTGATATGGTATAAAAAAAGTTGACACCTTTTCCTCAAGGGAGTAGAAAAAAGAGAAGAAGAAGGAGGAAAGGCAATGGCTCGAAGCTACGATAAAGAGTACAAGGTACAGGCCGTAAAGCTGGCCAGAGAGATCGGCGGAGACAAAGCGGCGAAGGAGCTGGGCATCCCGAAAGGGACGATCCACGCCTGGCTGAAAGCGGTGCGGGAGGGGCGCCT
>NZ_KE159678.1:219595-224145 GCF_000403395.2 Anaerotruncus sp. G3(2012)
CCCTGGAGGCCCGGAGATCTGGCCCAGCGAAAAGGGCGGATCGAGCGCCAGGGCAACCAGAACCCGCTGGTCCATGTTTACCGCTATGTGACCGAAGGGACCTTCGACGCATACCTCTGGCAGACGGTGGAGAACAAGCAGAAATTCATCTCCCAGATCATGACCTCAAAATCACCGGTCCGCAGCTGTGACGATGTGGACGAAACCGCCCTGTCCTTCGCGGAGATCAAGGCCCTGTGTGCCGGGGACCCCCGCATCAAGGAGCGTATGGATTTGGATGTGGAGGTATCCCGCTTAAAGCTGATGAAGGCCGACCACCAGAGCAAGCAGTACCGGCTGGAAGATCAGCTGTTAAAGCACTTCCCGGAGGAAATCGAGAAACACAAAGGCTTTATCCAGGGACTGGAAACGGATATGGAAACCCTGGCGGCACACCCCCACCCGACAGACGGATTTACCGGCATGGAAGTCCGGGGCGATACGCTCACCGACAAAGAGAACGCCGGAGCCGCCCTTCTGGACGCCTGCAAGGAGGTTAAAGGCTCCGAGCCGGTGCAGGTCGGCAGCTACCGGGGATTTGCTATGTTTGTAACCTTTGACGCTTTTCAGAAGGAATATATGCTCCAACTGAAAGGCAAGATGACCCACCGTACCGCCCTGGGCGCAGACCCGCGCGGCAACCTGACCCGGATTGACAACGCGCTTTCCCAGATGCCCCAGCGGTTGGAAAGCGTCAAAGTCCAGCTGGATAACCTTTACCAGCAGCAGGCCGCCGCGAAGGAGGAAGTGGGCAAAGCCTTCCCCTATGAGGAGGAATTGCGGGTCAAGAACGCCCGTCTGGTGGAGCTGGATATGGAGCTGAACATGGACAGCAAGGGGCAGTCCCGTCCAGAAGCGGCGATTGCCAAGCGCGAAAGGCCCTCGGTGCTGGAAGGGCTGAAACGCCCCATCCCGCCCCGCAGCATGGAAAAGAAACCCAGACAACAGGAACAGGAGGCAAGATAATATGAACAGCAATGAAAAGAATACGGCCCTTTATGAGAAGATGGCCGCTGAACAGGATACCTTCCGGGATTGGCTGAAAAGCCAGTCCCCGGAGGAGGTCCTGAACCACGCCTATGAGTACACCGTCCGGGAGGACATTGTGATGGCGATGGAGGAACTGGAACTCTCCGATAACCAGGCACAGGCGCTTCTGGATTCCCCCTCCCCGCTGGCTGATGTGTACCGGCATTTTGAAAAGCTGGAAACCGGCTATATGGATGTGATCCGGGAAAGCATTGAGGAACGGGCGAATGAGATGTGCAAGGAAAAAGAGGAACAGAGAGCCGCCCCGGTCTATCCCCACTCCGCCGCCTATGCGTCCGAGCATGGGGAGATGGCGCAGTACCGCGCCTCCCTGCAAGTCAGTCTTGCCTGCAAAGAAGCCACCCGGCAGGCCATCAGCGCCCACTATGGGGATAACCGCCTGAATACCGAGGCCGCTGTCAAAGAAGTGCTGGAACAGTTCGGGCCGGAGCGTATGCAGTACATCCTTGCCAATACGGTGCTGAAAAAGGAGCATGACGGGCGCATCTCCCGCGATAACAAAGCCTGGGCGAAAACAATCCCCATGCCGGAGGATGGCGGCGATCCCCGCCACAGCTATGCTCTGGTGGTGGATAAGGTCAACCCCGGCCTGACCGACCTGTTCTTGAAGCAGGCGCGGAAAGTCCTTCAAGCCCCGGAGAAAGGCTCCGTCCTGGAAAAACTCAAACAGGAGCCGCCGGAACGCAGACCCGCCGCCCCTAAGAAACGGGAACCGGAACGATGAGCGCGGCAAAGCGGAAACGGGAGGTACAGGTGAATTTCCGGGTTTCCCCGGAGGAGCTGGCCCTGATTGAGCAGAAAATGTCCCAGCTTGGAACCGTCAACCGGGAAGCCTACCTGCGGAAAATGGCGCTGGACGGGTATGTGGTAAAGCTGGATTTGCCGGAGCTGAAGGAGCTGGTGTCCCTGATGCGCTATTCCAGCAACAACTTAAACCAGCTGACCCGTAAAGTGCATGAAACCGGGCGGGTTTATGACGCTGATCTGGAGGATATATCCCAGCGGCAGGAACAGCTTTGGGAGGGTGTGCAGAAGATACTGGCCCAGCTTTCCAAGCTCTCCTGACCGGATAGTTTGCTCCATCTGCGGAGGGAGGAACGGCGTTCTTCGCCGCGCCTTCCTCCGCTTTTTCTTTTTGCCTTAAAGTTCAGCGTTCAGATGTGATATATTTTTGATTTTGGCTTCTCGGTTTGTCCGGTATTGTCATCTGGAGCTTTCCAGTATCAAGCAGAGGCCGCAGGTATTTTTGTGTAAAGTTCTTTGTGTTTTTATATCCGCAGTGTTCTGCGATTTCCGCTTTAGAGTGTGGTTCAAGGCAAAAGACCAGAATCTTATCAGTGATTGTCACTTGGGTTGTCACTTGGGTCTTGACTTGGGTTGTCACTTGGGTCTTTTCCTGCGGCCCCACCTTTTCAATGGCAACCGGAGCCAACGGAACGATTGTGCGGAATACATCATCCTCGATAAATTCTGGTGTCCCGCCGGAATAAAGCCGGGTGTATTTATAGGTGTTCCGCATACCGGAACCCAGTTCATCAGCCAATCCAATTTCCCGGAACACTTTCGATATAGGTGGGTTCTTTGCATACGGCTCGAAAGAGGATAACAGCAGTTCCCCATGTCCGTGAGAGCGGTTGGCGTTTTCGGTGTAAAGCCGGTTTCGCTCGATTACAAACTTTGCCACATATCCGCTGGAATAATCCCTGTGTGCCAGACTGTTTGAAAAAATTTCCCGCAAAATCCAATCTCTGGCACTGATGCTTTGAATCCCTTCCTGCACAAAAGGATCACTAAGGTGTTTTTGCCCAAACGCAATCAGGCGGTCATAGGTTTCTAAAAGATTTGTTATGATAACGTCCCTGTCATCATAACGGTCCAAATTCTCTACCCGAAAAATAGCATCTGTCTTATGCTGCGGAAGAACAGACATGATGGTAGAGTCTTTTCCAAAGAGCAGGATTGCCGCAAGAGTGATACCTTCCATCTGCTTTTCTTCATCTTTTAGAATCAGACCGGCGCTGTGCAGCATTTCCTCGTCTGACATGGATTTCCACGGATGGTTTGCAGTACGGCTGGAAGTCATCGTTCTTGCCCTTTCAATCAGGTCAGAGCGAAGATCACTAAGCTGAAACCGGGTCACTTTGTTGACAAAATAACTGCCGCTTTTACGGGCATACAGCTGATACACCATATCTGAATTATCCGTAATGTCAATATCCGATTCATGGTTCCGGTCAAAAATACGCCCGCGATGACGGCATACCTGGCTGCTGACCGGCACTTGAATTACCAGAAGTGTGCGCCCCTCTATCTGGTAAGTTTCCGGCTGTAAATAAAGGGGAGGATTGATTTTCTGCCCGTTGTTGATAGAGGTAACAAAATCTTTTTTCATGCGGTCAACTGCATCCGGGATAATTCCTAAAATCTCTCCGTTGTCCTTTACGCCCAGGATAATGATTCCACCATCCCGGTTAGAGAATGAGCAGACAGTATCATACACATCCCTGGTAATCTCGTTTGTGGATTTCTTAAACTCCACACGGATATTTTCACCGCCATGTATCAGCGTCAACAGTTCATATTCTGTCATAGGAGCAAGACCCCCTTTCGGTTTCAAATTTCTATTCCCTATTATACGGGATTTTTCAAATAATATCAATTCAATGATGCTAAGAACAGTAGGAGGTGTTTGATATGGCAACCACACGCATCATGCCGCTGCACACCGGTAAGGGCCGCACCGAAAGCCAAGCGGTCAGTGACATTATCGACTATGTAGCCAACCCACAAAAGACAGACAACGGCAGGCTCGTCACCGGCTTTGCGTGTGACAGCCGGGTAGCCGATGCCGAGTTTCTGCTGTCAAAACGGGAGTACATTTCCACCACTGGCCGGGTACGCGGCGCGGACGATGTACTTGCCTACCATGTCCGGCAGTCCTTTGTCCCCGGCGAGATTACCCCGGAAGAAGCCAACCGGCTGGGCGTGGAGTTTGCAAAGCGGTTCACCAAGGGCAATCACGCCTTTGTGGTCTGCACCCATATCGACAAGTCCCATATCCATAACCACATCATCTGGAACGCGGTCAATCTGAACTGTGACCGGAAATTCCGAAACTTTTGGGGCAGTACCCGCGCGGTCCGGCGGCTGAATGATACCATCTGCGTTGAGAACGGCTATTCCATTGTAGAGGACCCAAAACCGCATGGGAAAAGCTACAACAAATGGCTGGGGGACCGGGTAAAGCCATCCCACCGGGAACAGCTCCGCGTGATGATTGACCAGGCATTAGAACAGAAACCGGCAGACTTTGACGGGCTGTTAAAGCTGCTTGCGGAAATGGGTTGTGAGGTGTCACGCCGGGGACAGGCAATCCGGCTCAAAGCCCCCGGCTGGAAGAATGTTGCCCGCATGGATGAAAAGCTGGGACAAGGGTACAGCGAAGATGAAATCCGGGCGGT
>NZ_KE159678.1:224725-228084 GCF_000403395.2 Anaerotruncus sp. G3(2012)
ACAGCTGACCGTGGAGGAACTCAGATCTCTTATTTGGCGTTACTTTATGAGCTACTGGAACAACCGCCGTATCTGCTCCGCCAACGGCGGCCTTCCACCCGCTGTCAAGAGAGAGCGCTTCTATCTGTCCCTCACTGCGGCTGCTGCTTAGATCCTATATTCCTTGCGTGAATTGTGTCAACTCATATTGACAAAATCATGGCGCTTGTCATGTGTATAGGGACAAGCGTGTGATATTCAGGATGCAGCGCCTCCAGATAGAGGGAAATGGCGAACGTCACGTGGGAAAACCCCTTTACCGAAAACGCAGAAAGCTCATGTTTGATATATGCTACCGGGGATTGCCTAAACCCGCAGCCAGCGGGCAGGGCAACACAGCTTCCATAGTAGTCCGAGAACCCTGAATCAACAGGGACAGCCGTAAAAACGGAAGCGGGAAAGCCGCTCACATGGCGAAGGGAAGCAGTCTGTTTCTTCAATACAAAAATGAAAGGATGGTGTGTGAGACACTATGAGAAAGCCAACTGATGTATTGAATAGTTTAAGCGATAAATCGAAAAATCCCATGTACAAGTATGAAAGGCTATACCGCAACTTGTACAACCCGGAGTTTTATCTGCTCGCCTATAAAAATATCTACACAAATGACGGCAGCGTGACACCGGGCGTGGACGGCGTAACCACCGATGGTATGAGCCTGGAACGCATTGACAAAATCATTGCGTCCCTGAGAGACCGCTCGTACCGCCCGAACCCTGCCCGCCGCACCTATATCGCCAAAAAGAACAACCCGGCGAAAAAGCGGCCGCTTGGCATTCCATCCGGGGATGACAAGCTTGTGCAGGAAGTAGTCCGAATGATTTTGGAAAGCATCTATGAACCGACCTTTTCCAATGTATCTCATGGATTCCGCCCTGGAAAAAGCTGCCACACCGCGCTGGTCAAAATTCAGAACACGTTCACTGGCGCAAAGTGGTTTGTGGAGGGCGATATCCAAGCGTGTTTCGACAGCTTTGACCACCATGTACTGATTGAAATTCTCCGCAGGCGAATCAAGGACGAAGCCTTTATCGGCCTGATGTGGAAATTTTTGAAAGCCGGATATATGGAACAGTGGAAATACCACAAAACCTACACCGGCACTCCACAGGGGTCTGGCATCAGTCCCATCCTCGCCAATATCTATCTGAACGAGTTGGATAAGTATATGGAGGAATATAAGCAGGAATTCAGCAGACCAGCACGGACTGTGAACCCAGCCCATCGTAATATGGCAAGCAGAATCTTCCGATATAAGGCCAAAAACGATAAGGTCTGGAATACGCTGGGTGCAGAGGAACAGAAAAAACGTGCGCGGATACTCCGGCAAATGCGGGCAGAACAGAGAAATCTCCCAACGCATCCGCTTAGGGAAACCAGCTATAAGTCCCTGCAATATGTCCGCTATGCCGATGACTTCCTGGTTGGAGTTGTTGGCAGTCGAGAGGACGTAGAGCGGCTCAAGCAAGACCTGGCAGTATTTCTCAAGGAAAAGCTGGGGCTTACGCTGTCGGCAGAAAAGACCAAAATCACCAACACAGCCCAGTGCGCAAGATTCCTGAACTATGACATCTATGTTTCCAGAAGCCAGGACATCAAGCGGCTGAAAAACGGAAAGCGGCAGCGTGTGTACTACGGCGTTGTCCGGCTCCGTATGCCCCAAGAGAAATGGGCTGCAAAGCTGTTGGAACTGGGCGCAATCCGAATCAGTAAGGACGCTTCGGGCAAAGAGCGGTGGAAAGCTATGCCGCGTGGGAAACTCATGAACAGGACGGATATTGAAATCCTCAGCCGCTATAATGCGGAAGTCCGGGGACTGTACAACTACTACTCGTTAGCTGGAAATGTGTCCACCTTGAATCACTTCTCAAGCCTGATGAAGTACAGTATGCTGAAAACTTTTGGCTCCAAGTATCGCTGTCAGGTCAGGAAAATCAAGGAGAGATATGTCAAAAACGGCGAGTTCACAGTGCCGTACACGACGAAAGCAGGCCCCAAAGAAGCAATTTATTACCACAGTGGCTTTCGTAAACAGGATAAGCCGCAACTGGGGCAGGTGGATATCCTGGATATTTACAAAAAGTACAGCAAGCCCAACAGTCTGGCCACTCGCTTGCGCTCTAAACAGTGCGAATTGTGCGGTGCGGAGTGCGGCGGTTTAGTCATGCACCAAGTAAAGCGTCTGAAAGACCTTACAGGGCAATACGAGTGGGAAATCCTTATGCGCAAACGGCATCGCAAGACTCTGGCCGTTTGCCCATCCTGTCATGCAGAAATTCACAATTCGATGAAGTCGTAAAACGATAACAGTACGGAGAGCCGTGTGCATCGAGAGGTGCCCGCACGGTTCGGGAGGGAGTGCCCATGTGGTGCTTACCTCATACCATCCAACGCTACCTCCAGTATGAGCGGCTCCAGGAATTGAACATGACCCATTTCGACTGCTGGGCCAGCCGGTTCGGTGAAACGGTGACAGCCCTGGAGCTGGCCCCGGAGGGAACCGGCTACCGGGCGCGGACAAGATTTTCCAAGTTTTTTAACCTGCCGGAGCTGATGAACCTGTTCAAAGAGGTGGCGGACATCAAGACCGCCGACCAGCTGGACCTGCCCACCCCGGAGGTGGAATACCACAACATCGTGGCAAAGCCCACCGAACACCAGCAGGATATGGTGAAGGCCCTCTCCGAGCGCGCCGCCAAAGTCCATTCGGGGACCGTTGACCCATCAACCGACAATATGCTGAAAATCACCTCGGATGGCCGAAAGCTGGGGCTGGACCAGCGCATCATCAACCCCATGCTGCCGGACGAACCCGGCACAAAAGTCAACCAGTGCGTGGACAATATCCTGCAAATCTGGCGGGACGGACAGCCGGAAAAGCTGACCCAGCTGGTGTTTTGCGACATTTCCACACCCCAGGCGGCTGGCTCCAAAAAGGTGGCTAAAACGCTGGATAACCCGATACTTCACGCTTTGGAACAGGCAGTTCCAGAGCCGGAGAAACCGCTGGCCTTTACGGTCTATGAGGACATCCGGCAGAAACTCATCGCACAGGGTATGCCCGCCAGCCAGATCGCTTTTATCCATGAAGCCAATACCGAAGTCCGCAAAAAGGAGCTGTTCTCCAAAGTCCGCTCCGGCCAGGTGCGCGTCCTGTTAGGCTCCACCCAGAAGATGGGGGCCGGGACCAACGTGCAGGATTTGCTGGTGGCCCTTCACGATCTGGACTGCCCCTGGAGGCCCGGAGATCTGGCCCAGCGAAAAGGGCGGATCGAGCGCCAGGGCAACCAGAACCCGCTGGTCCATGTTTACCGCTATGT
>NZ_KE159679.1:0-27887 GCF_000403395.2 Anaerotruncus sp. G3(2012)
AGGCCTTATATCCATGTTTTTATAATGTTGATCTTTTAAACTATTTCCCATAAATCCTCACTTTCTTGTACAAAAGATGAGCATTATCAGATACGCTATTCTTAGGTTTTCCCCTCAGATGGGAATCCGGAAAGGAGCGCATTTGATATGCAAATAAACTATTTAGATGCTGTTTCATCCGTTCTCAATATGATGAAGCAGCCTGACAGTGCATGTAAAAATATAGACATGCATAGAACCTGTTACACTACATTTTTCAAGTACCTGATGGATAATGACATTCCTTTTTCTATGGATGCCGCACTGGACTGGCTTGAGATTAAGAAACTGGAAATTTCCTACGAGGCGTGTTCCCAATATAGAAACGCCCTGTTCCGCCTTGAGCATTACCTGCTCTTTGGAGATATCGAAAGTCCTTTCTGCCGCTCAGAAGACAGTTTTTTCTGCCGTAGCGGGATGTCGGAATCCTTTTTCCGCCTGACATATGAGTTGGAGAAATACTATGCGTCCAACCAGAATCCCAGCTATTACCATACGTATTCCGTTGCCACAAAAGAGTTTTTCAAGCTTGCGACTTCCCTTGGAATTACAGAGCCGGAAGCAGTCACCATAGATACTCTTATCGAATACTGGAATACTTACTGCAAATCCTGTGGCTCTCCCGACAGATGCCAGAACGCCGTATGCGCCATGACGGCGCTTATGAAATACCTTCACCTCCGGGGTGATGTGCCGGAGTGTTATCAGCTGGTTCTTTTTGGCGGTAACGCTGAAATACTGCCGGGTATGAGGCTTCCAAAAACAGGCGTCGCATTTCATCCCAGTGTACCCCTTGAACATAAAGCGGAAGAATATCTTGACGCTCTGAATGATTGGAAATACATGGAGTCATCAAAAGCTGTTTACCGCAATGATTTCACCTGGTATTTTATGTTTTTGGAACTTAACCGTCTGGAACATTCACCAGAAACTGTAACCCTATGGATAGATATGCTTCCGGATTGTCCGGATCAGGCCAAAGCCGGCAATTCCATATCGGCCCGCCGTTCACACACGATCAGAATGTTTGGGAAGTATCTCCAGGGCACAATGGAATCTAACATAACTGCAGGCCAAAAGCGTGCGTCCGACCAACTCCCGTCATGGAGCAAAACCATTCTTGATGGTTTTATAGAGAGCCGCAAGCGGGATGGGATGGCCAATAATACACTTACCATGTGCAGATCTGCCGGATGCCGTTTTTTCAAATATCTTGAAGACAACGGGATAGATCATCCAATGTCCATAACGCCGGATGTGGTGAAAGCATTCCATAACCAGGATGTCCACTCGACCCCGGAGAGTAAAAATGCATATGGGTCTAAACTCCGCCAGCTTCTGCGGTACATGGCCGGCCAGGATCTGGTTTTGCCAACACTTGTTTTTGCGGTATCCGCAGGCTGCGCTCCCCATCGCAGCATCGTTGATGTCCTGAGCGATGATATGGTTAAGAAAATATATGAATACCGTGAGAAAGCCTCCACCCCCATAGAACTCAGGGACACAGCCATGGTTATGCTCGGACTCCGGATGGGTATCAGGGGCGCAGACATCCTAAAGCTCCAGGTAAATGATTTCGACTGGAAAAATAAAACGGTCTCCTTCATCCAGCAGAAAACAAGAAAAGCAATCACGCTTCCAGTACCGACAGACGTAGGTAATTCAGTGTATAAATACATCATGGATGGGCGTCCGGAATCGGCTGCCGCAGGTAACGGATATATATTTATCCGCCATCAGGCGCCATATATCCCGCTTAAAGTTACAACGGCATGCCGCGGGGCTTTAAAAAGAATACTTGCCGAATATGGTTTTGAACTGTCTGCCGGCCAGGGCTTCCATATGACACGGAAGACATTTGCCACAAGAATGCTCCGGGCAGGCAACAGGCTTGATGATATTTCTAATGCCCTTGGGCATGCACGTCAGGAAACTGCTGAGGTATACCTCGAACGTGACGAAGATAAAATGAGGCTCTGCCCTCTGGAATTTGGAGGTGTCTTATCATGACATACATTTTTGAGAGCGGCCTGGCACATCATATCGAAGGGCTTATACAACAAAAACGGGCTGATGGATATGCCTATCATGCCGAAGAAAAGCTGTTAAAACGCTTTGATACTTTTTGCGTACAGAATTATCCGGAACTGACAACAGTTACTTATGAAATGGCAGCCAAATGGTCCGAAGCCAGACCTTGCGAAGGAGATGCCTATCACAACCGCCGTATGTCGGTCGTGAAAGTGCTGGGTGAATATATCCTTTCCCTCGGCCAGGAAGCATACATCCCTAATTTTTTCTGCAAGGCTTACCGCCCGGCCCTTTACATCCCGTCAAAAGATGAGGTTAAGGAGCTGCTGCGGAAAATGGATATCCGCACATCCCATAATTCAGAGCAGCTAAGGCTCGACAGGGAGTGCAAGATTCTTTTTCTCCTGTATTTTTGCTGTGGGCTGCGTCTGTCAGAAGGGCGGCTGCTAAAGTGGGAACATATAGACCTGGAAAAAGGGATCCTTACTATCCTTGGCTCAAAAGGCAGCAAAGACCGTCTTGTATACCTTCCGCAGGACAGCCTTCCAGTACTTAAAAGCTATAAAGAATGCCAGGAAAAGCTTTTCCCCGGAATTGACTGGGCTTTTCCAGGAAAAGACCCGCATAAGCCTGTTTCGTGTTCCGGAGTAGAGTCAAGTTTTAACCGTCATTGGGCTATGCTTCCAGCTGCCGGGACACTTGCTAAACACCCGACGCCCCACTGTTTACGCCACGCTTTTGTAGTGGAGAGGTTTAATGAGTGGATGCACCAGGGAATTGATACAAACACTATGCTCCCATATTTAAGCAGATACCTTGGACATAAAAGCCCTGATGAAACGTATTATTACTATCATCTTGTAGAAAAGGCATTTGATACTATCCGGGAGAAAGATACAGTGTCGGGAAAGGTTATTCCGGAGGTGGTTCCCTATGAAGAATAAACCAGAAAAGATACGGTCTGGCCAGCTGTTCTTTTCCCAGACATGGAACTTTCTAAATGTCTATTTGGTAAAGCAGGCCGGACGCAGTCAGGCTACAGCAGAATCCTATAGGGATTCCCTTACAATATTTAAAAACTATCTTGTAGGTGAATTAGGTAAGTCCATAAGCACCTTTCAGTTTTCCGACTGTACCAAAGAATGTATTTATAACTTTAGAGAGTATCTGCTTGCAAATGGCAGCCAGCCATCAACTGTAAATGTAAGAGTCGCGGCTATCCGCGCCTATCTGAACTATGCCTCGGATATGGACATATCCATCCAGTCGGTTGCTCTGGCAGTCAGCCAGATATCACCCTGCAAAACCATAAAAAAGGAAAAGCCTGTTCTGTCCGAGGATGCACTTGCCGCAATACTGTCCGCACCGCCGGATACGAAGTTTGGTGTACGGGACCGTGCTATTTTGATTCTCCTCTACGATACAGCTGTAAGAGTCAGTGAGCTGCTCAACATCCGCTTATGTGATGTTGCAATGGAATCAAAATATCCCAATATTTTCATAACAGGCAAAGGCAACAAAGAGAGAACCATACAATTGACAGCTAAAGCGGCTGGACACCTTAAGGAGTATATGCGTGTATATCACAGCAATTCTTCTAAAGAAGCCTACTTATTTTCCACAACGATAAAAGGTGTGGCAGACAGGATGTCCGTTGGAAATGTCCAGAGGATTATAAAAAAATATGCAGCCCTGGTAAGCGAGGCAGGGATCAGCATTCCAGATTCAGTCCATTGCCACATGTTCCGGCGGACCAGGGCCACAAATCTTTACCAGGATGGGATCGCCATTGAACTTGTCTCTACAGTGTTAGGACATGCCAGGACTGATACAACCAAAAACTACTATGCAAAGCAGTCTGTTGAACAGCTTCGGGGAGCAATGGAATCTGTTCCAACACCCATACCTGATGAAGCGGCAATGTGGGAGGGCAGTGAAGATGAAATGGCAAGGATTTGTGGATTGCGCTAACGAATAATGCTCATCTTTTAGTAGTAAAGTGCCTTATTTCTCAGCATTCTTTAAAATGATTAACATTTTGGAATGCTGAGTATAAGGCTTCAAATGGATACATCAACATTTCAGGCGGAAAGCGTGGCCTATGCCGTCTGCCAGCACTACGGGCTGGACACCTCCGACTATTCCTTTGGCTATGTGGCCGGTTGGAGTTCAGGCAAGGACTTGAAAGAGCTGAAAGCCTCCCTTGAAACCATCCGGGCCACCGCCCATGAACTGATTACCACCATTGACGGCCACCTTGCCCAGCTTCAGAAAGAACGGCAGGCCCAGCAGGAGCAGCCGCAGGCCGCGCCGTTAGAACAGGCCGCCGAGCAGCCAGACCCGGACAGCGTATTTTCCAAGCTGCCCCCGGAGCAACAGCAGGAAATGACCGCCAGCGTAAAAGCCATGCTGCAAACCCTGATTGACGCAGATTTGAAATCCACCGGCGAAGTGTCGCAGGGAACCAAGGAGGCGGCGCAGGCGCAGGGCTTTACCATTGCCGGGGATGGAACGCTGGAACAGGCAGAAGCCCCGCAGGAGGCCGCCTACCGTCTGAAAAACGGCGATTACCTGTATATCCAGACATCGGAAACCGGCTATGATTACACGCTGTACGGCCCCGACTACAAGGAACTGGACGGAGGCCAGCTTGACAATCCCGGCCTGTCCCTTGCGGAAGCCGGAAAAGAAATCCTTGCCATCCATGAGCTACCGGCTGGGGCAATGGAACCCCTGACCGGCGACAGGATGGATGATTTTCTGGAAGCAACCGAACAGGCCAACGCCATTCCCCAGCCGCAGGCATGGAATGGGATCGACGGCCTTTTGAATGGAAAGCCGTTCATGCCGGAGGCGTCCCCGGCTGACCGGGCCGCCGCCCTGATCGAGCTGGCGGAGAAAAACGCCCCGCGTTTGGGCAGCGAGGAACGGCAGTTGATCGTGGCCTATGCCGAGGCCGTGGGCGATAACGACAAGGTGATCGGGCTTATCAACCGTCTGTGCGAACAGGGCTATGAGCTGCAAAAGGGCCAGATGGATTCCTTTGTGAAAAGCGAGATCGAAAGTGAGATTGCCGTTGCCAACGCCCAGCGGCAGATCGCGCAGAATCCGGCAGCGGAGCCGGTTGTCACGATCCTTTGGAGTGAAAGCCCCCATCTGAAAGACGGCCAGCAAATGCCGCTGCATGAAGCCGAGGCCGTTTTCAAAGAGCTGGACAGCGCCAGCCGCCACGAACGGGAGCAGACGGGCTATATAGGCCATTGGTACGACAAAACCAAGTTCCGCATTGATTTTACCATGCAGGGCCAGCCGGACAGCTACGAGGGACGGCAGGACTTTGGCGACGGGGACGGTTCCCTGATCCAGCATATCCGGGGCTATCACGAATACTACGCGCAGGATGAAAGCTGGAAAAACCATGTGCTGCACCATGAGGGGCCGGAGGCATGGGAGGCGGACAAGGCCCAGCGGGATATGCTGCTGCATGAGTTTGTCCCGTATATGGAGCTGCACTGCAATCTGGCAGCTATGGAGCAGGAGGCCCGGCGTCCCCTGCGATCCGGGGAAACCCTGACGCCGGAACAGACCGCTTATTTCAACGCGGTTTTGGACTATGTAAAGGAGTGCCGCCCGCTTCTCAATCAGGGACAGTACCACTTGCCGGAGCCGCCGCAGCTTGCCGATTTCGACCAGAGCTTGCAGGACTACAAAAAACAGATCGAGGCAGAGCTGGAACAGGAGGCCGCCGCTGCTGGGCTGACGGTGGAGGAATATGTTGCCTCTGATTATGAAGCACCAGCGCAGCCCAACTTTTCCATCTACCAAGTGCCACCCGGCCCGGAGGGGCGCGACTTCCGCTACCGTTCCTATGAGGACTTGCAGGCGGACGGGCTTTCGGTGGACAGGAAAAATTACCAGCTTGTCTACACCGCGCCGCTGGACAAGGACACCACACTGGACGAGATTTACCGCCGCTTCAACATAGAACATCCCTCCGATTACAAGGGACATTCCCTCTCTACGGGGGATATTGTGGTGTTCCGGCAGGATGGAAAACAGACCGCCTATTATGTGGACGAGGGAGCCGACTACCGGCAGGTGCCGGAGTTTTTCGCCCAGCCGGAAAAACAGCTCACGCCAGACGAGTGCATGACCGGCGAACAAATCCAGACGCCGAGAGGTCGTTTCTATCTGACCGACAGGAGCCGGGAACAGATGGAGGCTGCCGGGTATGGATTCCACCACCAGTCGGAGGACGGCAGGTATCTCATTATGGCAAATGGCACAAGGGCCTTTGCCATCCCCGCCCAGCCAGAAAGCCATATCAAGACGGCGGAAATGTCCACCGAACAGAACTACAACATGATCGACGGCATGATGAACAACGCCCCGTCTATGGAGGAACTGGAAGCAAGGGTAAAAGCCGGGGAACAGATTTCCCTTTTGGATGTGGCCGAGGCAGCCAAGGCGGAGGCCAAAAAGCCCAAGCAGACCCGAAAGACGACGCAGAAACAAAAGAAACCATCCATCCGGGCGCAGCTTGCCGCCGCCAAGGAGGAACAGAAAAAGAGGCCCCCGGCGCGGGAAAAATCAAAAGAAATGGAGGTATGAGGAATGTATTTCACCGTGGAAGAAGAAAACCTGATCTGTCTGTACCACAACGCCGACCGCCGCAGGACGGCGGCAAATCTCCGGGCAGCTTTGCCGGACATGGACAAGGAAATGGCGGCGCTGGCCTGCCAGACCGCCGATAAGCTGGACGCCATGAGCGACGCCGACTTTACGGCGCAGCGGTTCCACTTCACAGACGAATAAGCAAAACGCCGGGCGCGGGGGCTGTCAAAGCCTCTGCGTCCGGCGCTTCTTTTTCACAAAATTTTTGCCATATAAAATTCATCAACAAAGGAGCCGTTGACGAACATGGATTTTTCCCTTGTTCCCTCAATCTTAAAACCACTTTTTTCATACAAGTGTCTTGCTGTTTCATTGCAACATTCAACAGTAAGTTCCAGTCTCTTAATTCCATTTTCCTTTGCCCAACAATTCAGCATTTCAAAAAAAGATGTACCGATTCCTTTACCTCTATAATCTTTCAAAATGCCTACTACAATATATGCTGTATGAAGAATCCGATTAAACTTTCCCCGTTCTGCCCGAATATAGCCAACCATTTTTTGATTTTCCATTGCCACTTGTAAAAAATCACTTCCACAAATCACATTATTTTCAATATCATTTTTTAATTCTTGAACATTTGTGGTCTGGGTTCTCTCATTTGGTTCATACATCATATAATCTGTTTCAGCGTCCAAAGTGTTTAATAACTTCCAAAAATCTTCTATTTGGTTTAATTCCAGAGTTCTATAATAAAGCATAAGTACACCTCAATTCAAATTTACTCAATTATAGCATTGCACAAAATCAGTGTCCATGCCAAAATCAGTGTCCATGCCAAAATCATTCAGCCGGGACAAAGACCTAAAAAGCTGTCTTTGTCCCGGCGCTTCTTTTTTGTCCATTTCCCGCATTTAGAACCCCGTTTTGAGGGGAACAGGATAACTTTATCCACCTGCCTGCCGACCAAGCGGAAAAACCCTTGATTTCCGTGGACTTTTACCGCCCTAAATGCGTAGACAGGAGGTATCTTTTCCGCTGGCGTTCCGCCTCTTTCTTCCGGCGTACCTGCACCGCACAATCCGGGCAGTATTTGGCCCGGTTGGAGTTGGGCGTAAACGCCGCCCCGCAGACGGCGCAGCGTTTGATCTCGTCCCGGCCTTTGGTGATCTCGGCGCACAGGGCCGCGTCCAGCGGCAGGACGGCCACCTTGAACCACCGGCACAGCAGCGAATAGGAAATACTCTGCACACAGACACATTCCTCTCCATCGTCCAGCAGGAGGCAGTTTCCGTTACAGTAGTTGCAGCACTCATGGGTGAGCCTGCGGGCCTTGCGGTATTGGGGGTAACTCATTCTCGGTATGTTCATCGTTCCTGCGTATGCTCCTTTCCCGGCACCGTCCGCAAAATGCTGTCTACATTCTGTTTGACAATGCCGTATTCTTTCAATTTCTGTTTCGCTTCGCTGTACTGTGCGGACAGCCGTTCCCGTTCTGCGTCCAGCTTTTTATACTCGGTTTTGAGGGCGTACAGGTTGGGGAGCTTTGTGACCCCGGCCTCTTTGAGCGCCTTTGCCGCCGCCTCATACAAGATCAGTTGGCTTTCATGCTGCCGCCGGAACGCGGCTTTGTCTTTGGTGTTTCGCAGTTCCAGCGCCACAGGCCGGAGCTGCTTGTAGGCGGAGAGGTTTTTTATCAGCAGCGCCATATCCCCAAGGCGGCGTTCCGCGTCTTTCAGGGCAGAGGCCGCCGCGTCATTTGCCGCGCTGATCTCGGCCAGCCTGCTTTCCAAGCCCTCGTAGCTGTCGATCTGGTGTTCTGTGATGAAGTTTAAGGAATTGGCGGCCTGCTTCAAGTTGTGCAGCTTCGCCCACCGCGCATAGCCCGCCGACTGCTGGGCCTTGATACTGTCCTCCAAGGCGATCCGCAGGGAGATTTCCCCGGCGCTTCTTCTGCGCGGCCCCCGGTCAATGGCAATGCCCTTGATCCGCTGGGTGATCCGTTCCTCGGTGTAATCCTCCCCCAAGGTCTTGCAGCGGGTGAAGCGTTCCTGTCCGGGGGCGCGGAATGAAATAAACTTGCCCTGTTTGACTTCATAGCCCTGCGCCTCCATGAGCCGCAAAAAGCCGTCAAAGTCTTTGGTCTGCGGAATGGCCGCGTCGATGGCGATTTTCAGTTTTGCTTTCCAGCTCTTGCCCTTTTTCTGTGCGTCCCACTCGGCGTAGGTCTTGCCCTTGTCCTTGCCGGGCTTTACCACAGACAGGCCATGTTCCTTGCACAGCCGGTCGCTGGTGCGCCGGATAAAGGCGTAGGTCTGGCGGTTGGAAATGTACTTGCGCTGGTTTGCCATATCCACGGCGCAGAAAATGATGTGGTTATGCAGGTGGCCCTTGTCGATATGGGTGGTAATCACATAGGGGTATTTGCCTTGCAGCACTTCATCGGCAAGCCGCCGCCCGATCTCATGGGCCTGCTCCGCTGTGGTTTCCCCCGGTTCAAAGGCTTGTATCAGGTGGTGGGCCAGATTGTTGCCCTTTTGGTACGCCTGATCTAACAGCATTTGAAATTCAATATCCGCCGTTTCATAGGAACAGCCATAGGAAGAAACGAACAGCTTTTCATCGGTCTTGTCCGGGTTCTCGATGTAGTCCAGCGCCTTTTTCAGCGTTGACTTGATAGGATGGATCTTTGTAACTGCCATATCTGTGCCAGCGCCCCCTTGATGTCCTCCAAGTCCTGCGCGTACACAGTCCCGGTACTGTTGATACGCCTTGCAATCTGGTTGATGTTGACGCCGATCTTTTGCAGCTCTGCGGTCTGCGCCCGGACGGGGCCGGTGTCGATATGGACGATATAGCCGTCGATCAGCATTTTCCGGGCGTAGGCAGAGAAGTTCTTTGTGCCAAGCTGGGCCATCTTCTGTTGGATCAGCGCCCGTTCCTCCGGCGTCACCGGGACGCGCAGCACAAACTTCCGTTTTCGGTTTGCCACTTTCGCACCTCCATTCATTCAGGGGTTTGGGGACTTCCCCAAGATACAAACGGGAAGCCGTTTGCCGGGAGTGTGGCTACACTCCCTATGCTTGCTGTCTTTGTTCTTCTTCCCCTAAAAAGCGTTCTGACCCCAAGGAAATACCCGCAAAATCCCGGTTTTTCCGAAAACCGCACAAAAAAAGAGAGGGCGCAGCCTTGCGTCCTCCCAAAAACAAAACAGAGGGTTGTCATGCACCCTCCGTTTCGTCATTCTTCTGTTGAATTTGAATGGCCCCGTCAATCGCGCCCTCGATGACCGGCAGAAATTCTTCCGGGCAGAGTTTCAGCTTGTGGCTGACCCGCTGCCGCTGTGCGCTTTCCTCCCGCATGACCTCCGGGTTAAAATACCGTTCCACGGGAAGCCCGCAGATTTTAATAAGCTGTATGATAACCGGCAGGCTGGGAATCGTGCCGTCATTTTCGATGTTGGCAAGATAGCGCCAGTCGATATTAACCTGTTCCGCCAGTGTCTTACGCGATAACTGCTTGACTTTCCGCGCCTCTTTTACATCCGCACCGAAAGTTTCAAAGCCGGGACAATCTTTGATATTTGCCATATAGCACCACCCATCTACATTGTATATTTCATATTTTCTCAATGGAATGTTGCTATATGCAGTAAGGTTAAACTTTATAATTCATATTTTGTGCCTTGTACGGAAAAGCAGGCTATCCTATAATAAAGGAAAAGCACTTTTTTGAAAAAATCCGTCCGCTGTAACATTTCGCGGACATTTGCCTGTTATACTATCTGCAAAAAGCAAAGGAAGTGAGAATATGAAGCAGATTTTAATTGTCGAGGACGACAGTTTTTTGAATAAGATGTTAGACTATAACCTGACCGCAGACGGCTACGGCGTGACTTCTGCCCTAAATGCCAGAACCGCAGCCGAAGCCATCCGCCAGCGGGAATTTGATTTAGTGCTGCTGGACATCAACCTGCCGGACGGCAACGGTTTTGAGCTATGCAAGTTAATAAAGCCCCAGCACCCGGACACCATCGTGATTTTCCTGACCGCCAACGATCAGGAGAGCGACCAGATACGGGGCTATGAGGTGGGCGCGGTGGACTACATCACAAAGCCCTTTGTGATTGGGGCCTTGCAGCGGAAAATCAAAGCCATGTTCGCCATGCTGGAACACCACAAACCGGCCAAGGACATTTACGACGACGGGCGGCTGTTTCTGGACTTCTCGGAGCAGACGGCTTCCTTAAACGGCAAGCCCCTGACTCTATCCCCGATGGAGTATAAAATGCTGAACCTGTTCCGCAAAAATCCCCGGCAAGTGCTGACCCGTGGGCAGCTTTTGGAAAAGCTGTGGGATATAGACGAGAGGTTTGTGGATGAACACACCCTGACAACTTCTATCAGCCGGATTCGCAGCAAGATTGAAGCCGACGGCGGCGTGCCCTACATCAAGACCGTTTACGGCATGGGCTATCAATGGACGGGAGGCGAGGCAAAATGAAGTTTCAAAACCTCTCGGTAAAGCGGCTGTTTAGCCGGGTGGCAATGGGGCTTGTCCTCTCCATGTCCGGGATCACCATAGCCCTGTTTCTTGTGACAAAACAGATTGCGGTGCTGCTGACGGGCGGGGCGCTGCTGTTGTGCGCCCTTGTGGGGATTTTTGTACTGACGCAGGCGTTTGGAAAGCGGCTGTCGCAGTTTACCGCTGACCTGTGCCAGACCTTAGACCACATGATCGCCGGAAATGAAGCACCCCAGCGCCCAGAGGACAGCGAAACCCAGCTTGCCAGAATCGGACACCGGCTGGCAAGGCTTTATCAGATCATGCAGGAGAACCGCCGCCGGGTAGACGAGGAACGGCAGGAGTTACAGACCCTTGTATCGGATATTTCCCATCAGGTGAAAACGCCGGTAAGCAATCTGAAAATGGCGACGGACACCCTGCTGGAAAAGCCTATGACCGAGGCGGAGCGCACCGACTTTATCCGGGGAATCCGCAGCCAGACGGATAAGCTGGACTTTCTCTTTCAGGCCCTTGTGAAAACCTCCCGTCTGGAAACAGGCGTGATCCAGTTGGATAAGAAACCGGGCCGCCTCTTTGATACCGTGGCGCAGGCCATGAGTGGGATCGTGTATGCAGCGGAGAAAAAGGAAATAGCCGTGTCCGTGGACTGCCCGGAGGATTTGACCGTTTTCCATGACAGCAAGTGGACATCCGAAGCCCTCTTTAACCTGCTGGACAATGCGGTGAAGTACACCCCGGCAGGCGGGAAAATCGCTGTGTCGGTGGTGCTGTGGGAAATGTATGTGGAGATCAAAGTGACCGACACCGGCAAGGGCATTTCCGAAAGCAATCAGGCCGCCATCTTCCGGCGCTTTTATCGTGAGGAAGAAGTACACGAACAGCAGGGCGTGGGCATTGGCCTGTATCTGGCCCGCGAGATCGTAACACGGCAGGGCGGCTACATCAAAGTAGTTTCGGAGCCGGGCAAGGGTTCGGAATTTTCCATTATGCTCCCTACAAAATAGAACGCGGCGGACGGCCATTTCCGGCTGCCCGCCGTAAATTTTTTTGAAATGTCCGAGCGTTGTAACATTTCACCCCGATTTTCAATGAAATTTTTTGGCCGCTGTAACATTTCGCGGACATTTGGGTTTTACAATAGCCTTATCAACAGGCAGAAAGCCTTGAAAGGAGTTTTGAGTATGAGCGTTTTGCAGACGATTGATCTGAAAAAGTATTACGGCACAGAGCCGAACATCACCCGCGCCCTTGACGGTGTGAACTTCTCCGTGGAGGATGGCGAATTTGTGGCCGTTGTGGGAACCTCTGGCAGCGGCAAGTCTACCCTGCTTCACATGATGGGCGGGCTGGACACTCCCACCAGCGGAACCGTGATTGTCCGAGGCGAAGAACTGGCAAAGAAGAACGACGAGCAGCTTACCATCTTTCGCCGCCGCAACATCGGCTTTATCTTCCAGAACTATAACCTTGTTCCCATCTTGAATGTGTATGAGAACATCGTCCTGCCGGTGGAGCTGGACGGGGACACGGTGGATCAGAAGTTTTTGGACGAGATCGTTCACCTGCTGGGGCTGGAAGATAAACTGAAAAATATGCCGAACAATCTTTCCGGCGGCCAGCAGCAGCGTGTGGCTATCGCCCGCGCCTTGATTACCAAACCGGCTATCGTGCTGGCCGACGAGCCGACCGGCAACCTTGACAGCAAGACCAGCGCCGAGGTGCTGGGGCTTATCAAGCGTACCAGTGCGGAGTTCCGGCAAACTGTTGTGATGATTACCCACAATGACGACATAGCCCGTCTTGCAGATCGGATTGTCCGCATTGAGGACGGAAAGATTGTGGAGTAAGGAGGTGGCAGGCTATGACATGGCCTTTTGAGAATGACACCAGTGCGGTTGTTAAGAAGTATGCAAAGAAAAGTATCAAGGCGAACAGACGAACAACGCTTTCGATTATGACAGCCATTTTGATTGCTTCTACTTTTTTATGTACCCTCTGTACTTTTGTTCAAAGCTATTGGAATCAGGGCGTACAGCAGGAAATTCATGCTTCGGGTGATTGGGACGCCCAGCTTTTAGAGGTTCAGGCCGGACAGCTCCCTTTGATACAGGACAATGATAAGGTACAAGCGGTTATGGTAAAGGGAAATAATCAGACGGTACAACTGTCTGGAAATACCGAATTGCCATATCTTCTGATTCAAAACTGCGATCAGACATATTGGAACACCATGCACGAAAAAAACTTGATTTTGCAGGGCAGAGTTCCACAAGCTCCCGGAGAAATTGTTGTTGGGAAAAATTTCTTTGAGCAAAATCCCGCTTTTGAAATTGGGGATACGATTGAGCTGAACATTGGCGAACGCAGGATTGGAAATGATACGGTTGATTTTTTATCACCGATTCAGACAGGAGAAGTTTTTGTAAAAACAGATGCCGCACAATATACGATTGTCGGAAAAATAGATATGACTGTTTCCAGTGCCTATAACGGTTATCCTGCATATGGCTGGCTTGATATAGAGAATATTCCAGAAGCCGCAGATGTTGTTGTTTATCTCCAAGCAAAGAATCCAGCGAAGATTTTTGATCTTGTTCCGCAGATTGCAAAGGAGATTGGCTTACAAAGTGACGAATACGGGGACTACCCCTATCGTTATCATACTGCACTACTCGGAATGTACGGAATTTATGAGCCGGGACATTTTTGGAACAGTGACTTGCCTAAACTCTTTCTTGCTTTAATTTTGGTGGTTTCTGCGTCGATTGCCGTATTTGCATACATTATCCGGGGTGCTTTTTCCATCTCTGCAAAACGGAAAGTAAAAGAACTGGGAATATTAAAATCCATTGGAATGACACCGAAACAAATCCGGCTCTTGATTCTTTATGAGGCCCGCTGGCTGTCCATCTTCCCGATTTTAATTTCTGCGGTTTTGGGATATGTGTTTTCTTATGGGGTTTTGACAGTCTATTCATCGCTGACCAGTGAAGTAACGGGAAGTAAACTGACAATTTCGTTTTCACCGTGGGCTGTACTCGCAGCCATGATCCTATCTTTTTTGACGGTTTTACTGGCAGCTTCCGGGCCAGCAAAACAGATGGGAAAACTGCGTCCCATAGAAGCCGTAAAAGAGAATTGGAACACCCCTACGCTGAATAAATCAGCAAAACACACGATTTTGAGAAAGTGTTTTGGATTTTCGGGAAAATTGTCTGCTAATTTTATCTCTGCAAACAAAAAACTATTCCGCACCTGCACAGCAACCCTTTGTCTTTGTCTGGTTTTGATGTTTAGTTTTCTGGCCGGTTTTTCTGTTTCGGATATTAACAATACGAAAGCGGAGCAAGACAGCCATTTCAATGTCAATATTACAATGGAATCGGGAGAACGGATAGATGATGTTCTGATTCATCAGTTAAAGACACTTCCCCATGTAAAGGAACTGGCAACCTATACGATGACAAACTGTGCAATTTGGATTTCTGACAGCGATTTATCGGAGGATTTTGTTGCCGCAGGGGGATTTCATACAAAGGCTGCCGGGGAATATGTTGTTCAGCGCGACGGACAATACAGAATCCCATGCGTCTTGATCGGTTTGGAGCAGGACACCTATAAGAGCTATCTTTCTAAATCTGGAATCAGTGCTTCCGACACATCCTCGGCCATTGTCGTAAATTCTGTTGTGAAACATCCTGATTCCAGAGGATATGAGGCGAAAAAGGAACAAGTGCCTTATTTGAATATCAATGATGGACAGCGTTTAGAAATAACCGAGAAGTTTTTGGATTCCATTCAGGGAAATTATAGCTTCAATCTGGAAGTGTTAAGTACAGTTGCAGAAATGCCGGACATCGGACGGAATATCTCTTTTTATACTTTGCCCATTATCGTTCCGATGGATGAATACTACGCCATTATCCAGAACTTTGCAGAGGATCGCGCTGTTTATAATTACAGAACCTATATGAATCTTCTAACAGAAGATGGTTTCGATATGGCAATTCAGCAGGAAGCCGATCAGATTTGCAGCGCATATTTAAGCGGTAATGATTTCTATACTTCCAGCAAAACAGAACGCGCAATAGACCGTGACAAACTGACGAATGGTACTATGGTAATTGTGTATAGTATGACATTGCTTTTTGGTATTGTCGGGATTTCTTCTGCAACTTCCGCAATTATGAACAGCCTATACCAAAGGCGAAAAGAATTTGCTATGCTCCGTTCTGTCGGGCTTGATAAAAAGGGCCTGATGAAATTACTTTACACCGAAGCACTTCTGCTTGCCGCAAAGCCGGTTTTAATTGGGCTTCCAGTTCTTTTGGTGATTTGTGCAACTCTTTTATGGCTACAAGATGTAACCTTTGCAGAGTTCTTTACAGTTTTTCCGTCGTGGGGACTACTGGCATATATCATTCTCATTGTAGCTGTAATTACTGCAATTTATATCGTAGCTTCTAAAAAAATCAGGAAAGACAATATCGTTGAAGTATTAAAGGACGATGTTGTGTAATGACCTTATCAACAAAAGTGAGGAGGCAACGCAATGGAACTGACCCCGACATTGATTTTGAATCTGGTGCTGCTGATCGTCCCACCCGTTGTCCTTGTGCTGGTGTTCCGGCAATGGCTGGCCCGGCACATCCGCTGGACGGTTGCCTTGACTGCTCTCTGTGATGTTCTCCTATTTTGGGATGAACTGTTCTACTATGAGAGCTTCGGCCTGTTCGCTGTGCTGATTCTGGTACAGTTGGCAGCCACCGGCGCAGCAGCGTTCCGCATTTACAACAAACAAAGAAAGGATTGAATTTTATGAGCATTTTACAGACTATCGACCTGAAAAAGTATTATGGCACAGAGCCGAATATCACCCGCGCCCTTGACGGTGTGAACTTCTCCGTGGAGGATGGCGAATTTGTGGCCGTTGTGGGAACCTCCGGCAGCGGCAAATCTACCCTGCTTCACATGATGGGCGGACTGGACACTCCTACTTCTGGCAATGTGATTGTCCGGGACAAAGAGCTGTCAAAAATGAACGATGAGCAGCTTACCATCTTCCGCCGCCGCAACATCGGCTTTATCTTCCAGAACTATAACCTTGTTCCTATCCTGAATGTGTATGAGAACATTGTCCTGCCGGTGGAGCTGGACGGGGACACGGTGGATCAGAAGTTTTTGGACGAGATCGTTCACCTGCTGGGGCTGGAAGATAAACTGAAAAATATGCCGAACAATCTTTCCGGCGGACAGCAGCAGCGTGTGGCGATTGCCCGCGCCTTGATTACCAAACCGGCTATTGTGCTGGCCGACGAGCCGACCGGCAACCTTGACAGCAAGACCAGCGCCGAGGTGCTGGGGCTTATCAAGCGTACCAGTGCGGAGTTCCGGCAAACCGTAGTGATGATTACCCACAACAACGACATTGCCCGCCTTGCAGATCGGATTGTCCGCATTGAGGATGGCAAGATCGTGGAGTAAGGAGGTGGCAAGCTATGACATGGCCTTTTGAAAATGATACCAGCGGCATAGTAAAGCGCATATCAAATCGCAGTATATCGGCAAATCGAAAAAGAAATATCTTTATTGTTTTGACGATTGCACTTGCCAGCGCATTGCTATCTGCTATTGTCCTCTATGGCTTTGGGGTTATGCAGGAAACGCAGAAACGCAACCAAAAAACAGCGCAGATTATGTATCATGCGATTTCTGAACAACAGGGACAGGAACTATACAAGCAAGAAGAAATTGCGTGGGTTGGGGAATTTTTTAACGCATTTTCTGAACAGGTAAACCATTCAACCGTGAATTTTACTTATGCAAATGCAGATATGTTAAAATCCCAAAGTATGCCCTATTCGGGAGATTTACCAGCTTCGGAGAATGAAATTGTAGTACAGGAATCCTTTTTGGATAGTTTGGGCTATTCAAATGAATTGGGGCAGACAATTCAAATCCCCTTTTCTGACGGCACTACCCATGATTTCAAATTGACGGGAATCTTAGATGTGAAAACCGGCGATATTGGGCGCTATACAGCTATTATATCGAAAGAATTAGTAAGACAGCAGTATGGCGACGAGGGCATGATTGATTATTATATTGGGCTGAAAGGCGCTCAAAATATGAGCGAGGAAGAAGCCACCAACTATGCAAACACTCTGGCGCAGCAATTAAAAATTTCCGATGATAGTGTGATTGTCCGTTCCACATATTTTAACTTAAAGGACGAAAATCACGGAAGCGATATGCTGTTCTATTTCTTGATCGGTTTTGTAACTTTCATTGGTTCCGGCATTGTGATCTATTCGATTTTTTATATTTCAGTAGCAAGCAGTATCCGTAACTATGGACAGCTTCGCACAATCGGAACTACAAAACGACAGATCAAAAAGATGGTTTACCGCGAGGGGAAATTACTTGCTGCCATTGCTATCCCGATTGGTCTGGTTATTGGAAATGTGATTGGGTACTTTCTGGTTCCTGCCGGTTGGTACTGGCTGACTACTTTATGTGTGACGGCCGGGGTTGGCCTTTTTGCATTTATTATTGTGATGATTGCTATTCATACTCCTGTAAAAAGAGCTGCGGCAGTATCTCCGCTGGAAGCATTGCGATATTCCGATTATCAAGGGAAGATGAAAGAAAGCTCCGTGTTGCACCGTAAAATAACGCCTGCTTCACTTGCTAAAATGAATCTGTCCAGACAAAAGGCAAAGTCCACTTTAACAATACTTTCTCTTTCACTCGGCGGAGTATTGGTTGTATTGATTTCGACAATGTTAGTTTCCTATGATGGCGTTGCAGAGGCAAGAGGCAGGGCTTTCCCTGTCGGTGAATTTAACATCCAGCTCAACGCAAATCAATCGTGGGACACCGCCGGTATTTCTTTGTCTGGATTGCAGCAAAAGAATTTTCTAAATGCCGATTTTGTAAATGCAGTAGAATCTATTGATGGGGTTACGGGAATCAAGCGCTGGTATTACACAGACGCAGAATATCTTGTAAATGATAATTCTGGAAAATGGATTCAGGGCTTTTGCCGGGATGAGCAGCAGAATTTAGAGGAAGAACGAATTGCAGGAACGATTGATTATGATGAACTGGTGGCAGGCAATGGAATTGTCTTGCTTCAAGAGCGTGCCGATCTCTATGATATTGAGGCTGCGTTGGGTGATACCGTCGAAGTGAACTATAAAACCGAATCCGGCCAAATTCGCACAAAGACCTATACCGTCATGGGCATTGTAAACGAATATTCTTACTCCGGCTTTTCAAAATGCTTTGCGCTTCCGGAGCAGCTTATGAATGAAGCGACCGGGATAGATTGCACCGGTACGATTTCCGTAATTACCGATATGGAAAAATTTGATACGGTTGAAGCTGCATTAAATCAACTGATAGACGGAAATAGCGATTTGGTTATGGAAACCATAAAAGAAAGTATCACTTATTATAGCGGACTGCAACAACTTTCTTTCGGGGTATTGTTGATCGTGGCTGTTATTGTCGTGTGCTTTTCTTTAATCAACCTTGTCAATACGACAATCACAAACTTTCTGTCCCGCAGGCAGGAAATTGGAATGTTACAGGCGATTGGGTTGAGTAAAAAGCAGCTTATCAAAATGCTGTGCTATGAGGGGTTGATGTATTCAGTTTTTGCTACGCTTGTAACATTGGTTTTGGGGACTGGACTGGGCTTCCTATCCGTACAGGTAGTTGTGAAAACGATGAATCCATACTTTTACTATTCATTTCCGTGGCTGATCGTATTGATATATTTAGCAATCCTGCTGATTGTGCAATTCACCTTGATTTCTTACACAACTGGAAATCTGAAAAAGCAATCTCTTGTTGAGCAGATCAGGACGATGGAATAACCGTATGGGATTGGCGGGGCGGCGTGTGCTGCCCCGCTTTTTTCGCCATTTCTCAAAAAAATTTTTGAAATGTCCGAGCGTTGTAACAATTCAGCCTGTTTTTCTGTCGAAATCAAAGGTACCTCGGACATTTGTGTAACATTTGTAGTTTATGCTTGTGGTAAATCAATATTGGGGGTGAGGACACATGAAAAAGATACTGCTGATCGACGACAGCGACACCTATACATGGTGTCTGCAAAAATACTTACAGCACCGGGGCTACCCGGTGAAAACGGCTTGTACGCTGAAAGAAGCGCGGGCCGCCATCCAAGAGGAAATGCCGCTGGTGGTCTGCTGTGATCTCGACCTGCCGGATGGTTCCGGCATGGACTTTCTGGACGAAGTGCGGGCCGCAGACAAGGAGCTGCCTTTTATTCTGGCGTCCTGCCATGACAGGGACGACTATGAACAGGAGGCTATGCGCCGGGGCGCGACGCTGTGCATGGAAAAAATGAAAGGGCTGCTGCTGCAAGATAAGCTGGTGGAATACGCCTACCGGCAGTTATCCGGCGAAAAGGCCCCGACTTTTCACAAGCTGCTCTTTGTTCATGCGGAAGATACCAACGCCGGAGTGCTGCGGGCTGCTATGCTGCAAAAGGGCTTTGACCTGATTCTGGTTTCCTCGATTGCAGAGGCCAAGCGCCGGATTTTTGAGGATAAGGAAATAGACCTGATCTTGTGCGATGTGGAACTGCCGGACGGCACAGCAATGGAGCTGTTTCATACGCTGCGACGGGTGGCGGGGATGTTCCAAATGAAGAATCCCCCTGTCCGGCTTCTGCCGTTCTTTATCCTCACCGAGAACAACGACCTTGCCACGGAATATGAATACCGGCATGAGGGCGTGAACGACTATATCACCGCCCCGGTCAATATCCCGGAGCTGATCCGGCGGGTTCTGTTCTTTGTGGAATGAAGCAAGCTGCTATATTCAAACATCTGCCTCCACAGCGGGGAAAAGAAAAAAACCGCTGACGGGCAGAGGATTTCGTGCGCTTTCCTGTATCACTGACGATACGGCGGTTTTGAGTAGATCAAGGCCGCCGTTTCTGTTTGCTTCGACGACCCCTGCACCGTGTTCTGGCATGGCGGCTTTAGGAGGGAGCCGCTATGCAACGAAAACTACTTCGACAAAATCCGACAGGGATTAGCCTGTCAAAAAAAGCCGTCCCCCGGCAGCGGGGACAAGCGGCTGTGCGTATGTACTATACCATGTAAGAAAAGAACATATTGCTTTTTGTTTCGCCCTGTGGGTCTTTGACCTGCCGGGCGAATTTTGTTATTTCCTGCGGTCTGCTATCCGGCGCAAAAAGAAATTTCAAAAAAGTGAAAAAAGGAGGCGTTTAGCGGGCAGCCAGAGAGATTCCATTCGCTCTATTGGCGGAAAGGGAGAGAACCACCACATCCCCCATAGAAAGGGGGTGAGAAGATGGAAGCGATCCCCCGCAAATACGGTGAATGGGGCCAGTTTGACCGCTACTGCAAGCTGGTTCTGTACCATGAGGCGATAGATTATCTGCGGGAAATGAAGTGCCGCCGCGACCGTGAAGTGTCGCTGGACGCTCTTTCCCCGGCTGATTGGGACAAGCTCTCGACCGTAGATCGGTATTCCTGCGACAGCTTTACATTCAGTTCGCATGGTTATGACCTACATATCGACAACGAGCTTGTGGCCGAAGCGTTTGCCAGCCTGCCAAAAGACGAGCAGAGTATTTTGATTCTCCGCTTTGTTCTGGATTTGACTGACGAAGAAATCGGCCGCCTGATGGGAATGTCCCGCAGCGCAGTCCAGCGCCACAGGACAAGCACCCTGAAAGACTTGCGTATAAAATTGATGGCGTTCATGCCGGAGGGAGGTTAAACGCGGATGAAGCAATCCAGTTACAAGGGCAAAAGCCCTCTGCCTGATTTTGTGATCGACGCGGCCTGCGCCGGTAACGCCGAAGCCGTGGAGCGTGTCTTGCAGCATTATGACGGCTATATCAATAAGCTGTGTACCCGGACGCTCTATGACGGCAGCGGCCAGCCTCATATCTGCATTGACGAGTATATGAAGCGCCGATTGCAAATCAAGCTGATCCATTCCATCGTTAGTCCCATTGGCGACTGACGGTTAAGGCCCCGGCCATAGACAGGCGGCTTTCCCTTTCCCCGCCTGCCAGTTTTCCCGGCGGCCCCTTTGCTCCTTGACAAATACGCCCGCAGGACAATGGCGGCGCGTCATAGGGCAGACGGATACATTCTGTCTGTGCCGAGCCGGGCGGCAGGTGCGCCAAGAGGCTTTCCCTCATTGGGATAAGCGGAGCGATTTTACCGGGCCGTAAAGCAGGTGTGGCAGCCTGCGGGCGACGACGCGCAGGCAGGACAATGATACGCCCTTGCCGTCGTAGTCCGAGCGTTTGAAGCGTCGCAGGCAACGAGCAGGGCCGCGTGAGAACCACGCGGGGGTGAGATTCCCGTGGAGCTGTGCCAGCAGCCGTCCGTTATTTTCTGCCCACTTTCACAAAAAACAACCTTTGTTTTGAAAAGAAAGGGGGCCATGTTATGAGTAATAACGATGTGCCTATTTGGGAGAAATACACGCTTACCATTGAGGAAGCGTCCAAATATTTTCGGATCGGGGAAAACAAACTGCGTCGGCTTGCCGAGGAAAACCCCACCGCTGGCTGGGTGATCCTGAACGGCAACCGCATCCAGATCAAGCGGAAGCAGTTTGAAAAAATCATTGATTCCCTTGACACAATATAGTGAAAAAGGGCCTTGCGCGTGTTATAATAGGTTATAAGCGTGTCAAGGCTCTTTCCGTCATGGAAAGGAGCATGACGAAATGCCAAGAAAAGAACGAGATGAAAAAAGACGGGACAACAAAGGCCGCCTTTTGAAGTCTGGAGAGAGCCAGCGATCAGATGGAAGATACGCTTACAAATACATTGACACCTTTGGAGAACCCCAGTTTGTTTACTCATGGAAGTTAGTACCTACCGACAAAGTACCTGCCGGGAAGCGGCCCTGTCTTTCCCTGCGCGAGAAGATCAAGCAGATACAGAAAGACCTTGACGACGGGATCGACACCATCGGCAAGAAAATGACCGTGTGCCAGCTTTACGAAAAGTACATCCGGCAGCGCGGGAATGTGCGGAAAGGAACCCAAAAGAGCCGCCAGCAGTTGATGAAACTTCTGTCCGAAGATAAGCTGGGCGCGGCCAGCATTGACAGCGTGAAGCTGTCCGACGCGAAAGAATGGGCCTTGCGTATGCAGGAAAAAGGCGTTGCCTACAACACCATCTGCAACAGCAAGCGTTCCTTAAAAGCCATCTTTTATATGGCCGTACAGGACGACTGCCTCCGCAAGAATCCCTTTGACTTCCAGATCAATGAGGTTATCAACGACGATACCGTACCAAAGGTGCCGCTTACCCCTACACAGGAAAACGAGCTTTTGGACTTCATGCAGAACGATCCCGTCTATGCCAAGTATTATGACGAGGTGGTGATCCTGCTGGAAACCGGGCTTCGTATTTCCGAACTCTGCGGCCTGACGCCCGCCGACCTGAATTTTGAGAAGCGCTTTGTGAATGTAGACCACCAGCTTTTGAGAAGCACCGAGGACGGCTACTATATCGAAGCGCCAAAAACAGAAAGCGGATTCCGTCAAGTGCCTATGAGCGCAGCCGCCTATGAAGCGTTTGAGCGCGTGTTGAAGAAGCGCAGGGACGGCAGGTGCATTGAGGTTGATGGTTATAAGGACTTCCTGTTCCTGAACCGGGACGGCCTGCCCAAAACCGCCGTCAACTATGACGCCATGTTCAAGTGCCTTGCCAAGAAGTACAACAAGTGCCACAAGGAGCCGCTGCCCGATGTGATGACGCCGCACACCATGCGGCATACATTCTGTACCAGAATGGCAAACGCGGGCATGAACCCCAAGGCATTGCAGTACATCATGGGACACGCCAACATTGTAATGACGCTGAACTATTACGCCCACGCTACTTTCCATTCCGCACAGGAGGAAATGGAACGACTGCAAGCCAAGGCAAAAACCACCGCAGAGGCCAAGCCGGAGCCTGCGGCGGAAAGCGCCGAGGAAACCAAGGCGGCATAAGTAGTACGCAGAATTTACTACTGCTTTTACTACTTTTGAGAGCGAAAACATAAGGGGTAATAAAAAGATTTGTGAGGTTCTTCCGATATGAAAAGTGCCGGAAAAGCCCGGAATAACGGGCTATACCGGCATATAAGAACATCTAAAGAGATAATTAGAAATCTATTAAATGATTGTGTTAAAAATTAAAAAACAGGCGCATAAAACACATGCCATTGAGAAAAAATCTCAAATAGATGTTGATTTTATTGGAGTTTGCGTATATAATAATAATTAGGGGGTAGTTTATATGCTAATACAATTTTGCTTTAAAAATTTCAAATCTTTTCGTGATGATACAATTTTAGACTTATCTGCTACTAAAATTACGGAAAATAGCAATCATGTAATTCATATTGGAACAGAAAAAATATTACCCATAGCAGCTATATATGGTGCAAACGCAAGTGGGAAGTCAAATGTTGTTGATGCATTTCGCTTTATGGCAATTTATGTTTTGGATTCTTTTGCCTATGGCGGTGAAAATGATGACAAGAAGTCAAGATCAAAAAGGCTAAAGCAGACACCATTTCTTTTTGATACAACAAGCAAAGAAAATGTTTCGTCCTTTGAAGTATATTTCATTTCTTCTGAAAGCGAAGGAAGCAAATGCTATAACTATGGTTTTACTTTGGATCAAAATGGCATTGTAGAAGAATGGCTTAATTCGAAGGCAAGAACTGCTAGAGAATATCGAAGAATTTTTTATAGAAACAGATTAGAAAAAGAATTAGACTTGTCTGGGCTGTCAGCAAATCGGCAAGAAAATATTAAAATTGCGTTAGAGGATGAAACGCTAATTGTATCTCTTGGGGCCAAATTGAAGATACCTAAACTTAAACTCATTCGCGATTGGTTTTATGATTCGAACCTAGCGGATTTTGGTGACCCCATTGAAAACGCAGTCTTGTCGAGAATCATTCCGCCTGAGTTTGCGGATGATAAAGCAGTTCAAGACAAAGTTGTTAAATATTTTTCTGCTTTTGATTCGTCAATTATTGGATTTAATGTTGAAACTATTGCTTCGGATGATGACAATGATGATTCCAAGCATATAAAAATTGATGCAGTGCATAGGATTGCGGATTCTAACGAAACTGCAACAATCCCATTGGCAGAAGAATCTGCAGGCACATTAAAAATGTTTGCTCTTTATCCCGCTTTACAAGACACTCTTGAAAACGGAGGAGTGTTATTTGTTGACGAGTTAAATGCCCGACTCCATCCTTTGTTAGTAAGAGCATTCTTGGTTGCATTTCTCAATCCTGAGACTAATCCTAAACATGCGCAACTAGTCTTTACGACCCATGATTCTTGGCAACTTTCGAACAACTTGCTGCGTAGAGATGAAATCTGGTTTACGGCTAAAGATTCAAAAGGGGTTTCTGTGTTATATTCTTTGGCCGACTTTGTTGATGATGATGGAGTCAAAATCCGTAAAGACGAGAACTATGAGAAGAATTACCTTTTAGGAAAGTATGGTGCAATTCCTACCTTATCATATTTTGATATGTTTAAGGGGGAATAATTGTGGCAAGAGCCGATAGAACTGGAAAGCGCATTCCAAGATCAGCATTTAAAAACCGAATCCCTGATTTGGGAAGATACTTCATTTATACGGACGCAGATGAAACCGAAGAAAAATATATGTATGGTCTTAGGGATTCGTTGCCCAAAGAATTTCAAGGACGAATCGTAATAAAAGTATCTAAAACTAAAACCGAAAAATTGATAGAAGCATGTAGCGAACAGGTTTCTCTCCAACCACAATATTGTGAGCCTTGGATAGTTTTTGATCGGGATGAAGTACCTAATTTTGACAGGATAATAAGGGATGCAGAAAGATGTGGAATCCATGTGGGATGGTCAAATCCGTGCATTGAAATTTGGTTTGATGCATACTTTGGGACTATGCATGCAGACTGGTTGACCTCCCCAGTTTGCTGCCAAAGATTTGGCGATATTTTTGAAAAACGAACTGGGCAGGAGTATATAAAGTCAAATCCGCAAAATTATAATCTTCTAACTCGGTTTGGAGATGAAAATACTGCAATAAAGATAGCGGAGAAAAGATTACAGCATTATTTATCCAATGGTCAAACTACTCCTTCAAAAATGTGTCCTTGCACAACATTACATCATTTGGTTGGTGAAATTTTGAGAAAAACCGTGCTGTCCAAGAACGACTAAATAAAATTTCCCCACTTCTCTTATTGAGAGTGGGGAAATTTTATTATTGGTACCAATGACTGTTATTTTAGAATGATTTTGAGTAAGGCTTCTACACTTCTCTGAAAAATTATCTACATCCGCCAGATAGTTTGTAAAGGCTGTAAACCGCCCAATCTCTGTTACTCCAAATCGTTGCTCCGCTGCCGCTTCTGTTCCTGTTCGTTCGGTCTTTCCATTAGGTCGTCCACATTCTGCCGGACATTATCATACTCCTTTTCCTCCCGTTGTATCTTCCGAAGTTCCGCTTGCAGGGTAATCTTGCGGGTAGCGAGCCCATCTAGCTCTGCTTTCAGTTTCTCGATGGAAGGGAGTTTGGTAATCCCGGCCTTCTTGATTTCCCTGGCGGCCGCCTCAAACAAGATGATCTCGCTCTCAAAACCGCGCAGGAATTTTTCCTTGTCCTTTGATGCCTTGTATCGGTCATAGACAGGTTTCAGCTTGCGGTAGGTGTCGATCTGCTTTCCCAGAAGGGCAAGGTCGGCGATCCGTTGTTCCGTATCCCGCAGGTTTTCCCTGGTACGGATGGAGGCGGCGGCAACAGCATCGCACCGTTCCACCAATTCCCCATAGCTGCCAATGCCGTGTTCAGTGAGAAAGTTCATAGTGGCAGCCGCCCGTTTCAGATTCTCAATGGTCGCCCACCGCTGGTATCCGGCGCTTTGCTGGGCCTTGATATTGTTCTGAATGTCAATGAGCAGGCTGACCTTCCCGCTGCGCTGTTGGGGCTGTCTGGAGGGCCTGGTGCCTCCGGCAATGCGGGAGACAACGGCTTCTTCCGTGTAATCGGCGCCCAGGGTTTTGAGCCGGGTGAACCTCTCCTGGTCCGGCGCCCTGGCGGAGATATACTTTCCCCGCTTGATTTCGTACCCTTCCCGCTGCAACCGGGCAAGCAAATCTTCCAGGCTGGAGGACACGGGGATCAGCCGGTCGATGGCGGCTTTCAGCTTTGCCTTGTAGCTGGTGCCGTTCTGTGCGGCCTGATGCTCAATGTAGCTCTTGCCCTTATCCCGGCCAAGGACGATGACGGACAAGCCGTGTTCTCTGCACAGCCGGTCGCTGGCCCGGCGTATCTCGTGATAGCTGCGCTTGTTGGAATGGTAATGCTTGTGATCGGTGAAGCTGACCGCATTGAAAATCAGGTGATTATGGACGTGATCCTTGTCAATGTGAGTGGTGAGGACAAATTCATATTTGCCGCCCAGGACCTCCCGTGCCAGTTCCATGCCGATCCGGTGGGCTTCCTCTGGCGTGACCTCCCCAGGCTCAAAGGCTTGGATCAGGTGGCGGCCCAGGTGCGTGCCCTTGTCAATGGCATGGCGGCGTGTCCATTCAAATTCAATGTCGGCGGTCTCGGCTGCACAGCCGAAGGAGGATACCAGCAGCTTCCCGTCCGTCTTGTCGGGGTTGCAGATATAGTCAATGGCCGCTTTCAGCGTTGACTTAATAGGATGCGTCTTTGTAACTGCCATATCTGATCCAGCCTTTCCCGGATTTCCTCCATATCGGCCTGATAGGTGGAGCCTCTGGCATTGACTCGCTTGGCGATCTGATTGATGTTCCGGCCAATGGCTGACAGGAGCTTGTTCATCTCCTTGATGTCCCTGGTGTCCACATAGATGATATATCCGTCAATCGCCATCTTGCGCAGGTAGGAGCCGATCCGCTTTGTCTGGAGCTGGGCCATTTTCTGCTCAATCAAGGTGCGTTCTTCCGCTGTTACCGGGCAGCGCAGGATGATGGGGCGTCTGCGATTTGCCATAGGGCGACACCGTCCTTTCTGCATAAGGGTTTGGGAGTATCCCAACAAGCAATTTTGTGTTTAGGGGGAAGGGGTTCCCTAAAGCAAAATTCGCAAGTGTGGCCACACTTGCTGTGCTTGCTCTACGCTCCTTCCCCCGTAAATACAATGCCGGAAACACCTTTATCTGCCCGCAAAATCCCGGATTTTTCAAAAAGAAAAGGGCCGGCAGAGCCGCCCTGGAGAAACGAAAACAGAGGATGCTCACACACCCTCCGTTTCATCTGCTGGTTTTTCAGTTTTCAGCGCCCCGTCAAGCGCACCTTCGATGACGGTCAAATACTGCTCCGGACAGAGTTTCAGTTTGTGGCTGATATGATATGGTATAAAAAAAGTTGACACCTTTTCCTCAAGGGAGTAGAAAAAAGAGAAGAAGGAGGAAAAGGCAATGGCTCGAAGCTACGATAAAGAGTACAAGGTACAGGCCGTAAAGCTGGCCAGAGAGATCGGCGGAGACAAAGCGGCGAAGGAGCTGGGCATCCCGAAAGGGACGATCCACGCCTGGCTGAAAGCGGTGCGGGAGGGGCGCCTGGAGGTGGGGGAAGGCAGCCACACGCCAGGCAGCGCGATGAGCCTG
>NZ_KE159679.1:29322-34494 GCF_000403395.2 Anaerotruncus sp. G3(2012)
GAACAGCTGACCGTGGAGGAACTCAGATCTCTTATTTGGCGTTACTTTATGAGCT
Source organism: Anaerotruncus sp. G3(2012) (assembly GCF_000403395.2). Taxonomy (GTDB): domain Bacteria; phylum Bacillota; class Clostridia; order Oscillospirales; family Ruminococcaceae; genus Anaerotruncus. The sequence continues at coordinate 29,378 of NZ_KE159679.1, forward strand.
ACTGGAACAACCGCCGTATCTGCTCCGCCAACGGCGGCCTTCCACCCGCTGTCAAGAGAGAGCGCTTCTATCTGTCCCTCACTGCGGCTGCTGCTTAGATCCTATATTCCTTGCGTGAATTGTGTCAACTCATATTGACAAAATCACTTTGATAAGCTGTATGATAACCGGCAAGCTGGGGATCGTACCCTCGTTCTCGATATTTGCAAGATACCGGGAGTCGATGTTGACGATCTCCGCCAATGTCCTGCGCGACAGATGCTTTACGCTCCGTGCGGCTTTTACATCGGCACCGAAAGTTTCAAAACCGGGGCAATCTTTGACATTCGCCATATAGCATCACCCACTTACATTGTATATTTCACACTTTGTCCGTGGAATGTTGTTATATGCGTTATTTTTAAACTTTATAATTCATATTATAATGTTCCGACACCTTGACAATAGTGGCAAAAATACTTACAATTAAATAAATTACGAAAAGAGGTGAGCACGATGTTGTACGGGAAATTCTGCATTGATTTTGGCTCCACACAAGTTTATACCACGAAACATTGTGCGGAGCCTTTTCGGAAAGTTGATTTGTAAAACCGGGAGGCCAAGGCAGAGAATAGCTGCCTTTGGTTTTTGTACCCTTTTTGCGAATTGACATGAGAAGATAAACTATTGAGGCCACAGACAATGTTTTGTCTGTGGCCTTTTGTTATGTTTATTTAGTAAGCAGACAGAGGGCGCACTAGCTTGTGCTGCCCTCTGTTTTTTTGAAGGGAAGATTTTTTATGACACAAGAGCAAAATTTATTGAGCGGGAGTGTGCCCGGAAAACTGATTGCTTTTGCCCTCCCGCTGCTTTTAGCAAATATCTTACAATCATTCTACAATGTGGTGGATATGTTAGTGGTCGGACAGTTTGTTGGCGAAACAGGTCTTGCGGCCATCAGCAACGCCTCAAAACTTTGTTACATTATTAACTCCATTTGTATTGGAATGACGATGGGTGGGGCAGTGTTAATTGCTCAATACAAAGGAGCGAACCATAAAAAGGGCCAAGCAGAGACGTTTCAAATGTTGTCTATGCTTTCTCTAGCTACATCAATACTTTTAACAGTTATAAGTTTAGCCGGTTATCGCCCTCTTTTTCGTGCGTTAAATGTTCCGGCGGATGCATTTCAAGATGCTTGTAATTATATGAAAATCATTTGCTATGGAACTGTATTTGTTTTCGGATACAATGCCGTTTGTTCTGTCCTGAAAGGGTTGGGAGATTCCAAATCTCCGCTCTGCTTTGTGGGCATTGCAACTATCATCAATGTTGGTTTAGACATCATATTGGTGGGCCCTTTGGGGATGGGAACAAAAGGAGCGGCCTATGCGACGATCACAGCGCAGGGGATTTCTTTTGTAATTTCAATTTTTTACCTGAAGCGACATCATGTATTTTTTGACACTACGCTATGCAAGAAGTTCACGATTCAGTGGGATAAGATCGTTGCTATCCTGAAAATTGGGTTGCCTACGGCAATCCAGATGGTTGTAGTCAACACGGCTTATTTGATAGTAACCGGGATGCTCAATCAATTTGGAACATCTGTATCTGCCGCATCTGGAGTCGGTCTGCAAATCAACACCTTTGCTGGCATGCCTTGCTGGGCTGTCGGTCAGGCAGTCACGGCTATGGTTGGTCAATGCATGGGAGCGGAGCAAATCAAACGCGCCCGAAAAGTGGTGAAAATCGGCCTACTGGTGAATATAGCCATGACACTCGTTGTTGTGCTTTGCGTACAGGTTTTTGCCGAGCAATTGATTTTACTCTTTGGCAGTAATAGCCGGAAAGTTGTAACCGACGGAGTTTATTATCTGAGAGTCTGCTGTGGTGTCAATAGTTTGATCTATGCGGCTATGTATACCTTGGATTCCTTTGCCATTGGAGTTGGCGCTGCAAATGTCGCTATGTTGAATGCATTGCTGGACGCAGTTGTGGTTCGTTTGCCCGTAAGTTGGATTTTGGCTTTTACGCTGGGCATGGGATTTCCCGGCATCTATTTTGGACAGGCACTCTCGCCAATTTTACCAGCATTTGTAGGCTTTATCTACTTCAAAAGTGGAATATGGGAACGCAAGAGCCTTATTCAAAAAAACCGTAAGGAGGGGAATCCTGAATGAACGAAACAGTATGGCTTCGCTGCCCTGTGTGCGGGAATAAGACCCGGCTCAAAGTGCGGCATGACACAGAACTTATAAACTTTCCTCTCTATTGCCCAAAATGCAAGCAGGAGACTTTGATAAATGTAAAGAAAACCAATTTGTCTGTTATTAAGGCAAATACGCAAATTCAAAAGGAGAACATCGAATTATGATGAACAAACATAAAATTTACCCACGCTCTAAGGATCGGGAAACGGTTTATTTGAAAAATGTAGTCACTGACCCCAGCATTATCGTGGGAGATTATACCATGTATAACGATTTTGTAAATGATCCCACTAATTTTCAAAAGAACAATGTACTGTACCATTATCCAATCAATCATGACAGGCTGATTATCGGAAAGTTCTGCTCCATCGCCTGTGGTGCCCGCTTCCTTTTTAACAGCGCCAACCACAGCCTTACATCACTTGCTACTTATCCGTTCCCAATTTTCTTTGAGGAATGGGGCCTTGATGTTAGTCACATAACTGAGGCATGGGATAACAAAGGTGACATTGTGATTGGAAATGATGTGTGGATTGGATACGAGGCAAGCATTTTCGCCGGTGTAACCATCGGTGACGGAGCCATTATTGGTACTCGAGCTGTGGTAACAAAAGATGTTCCGCCTTATACAATTGTGGGTGGCGTTCCGGCCAGACAGATTCGAAAGAGATTTTCCGACGAGGTCATTTCCACTTTACTTACATTAAAGTGGTGGGATTGGCCAGAAGAAAGAATCGCGATTAACTTAGATGCAATTCAATCTGGGCACATCGATCTAATCAAATATAGCAATCCAATAAAATAACAGTGCATTGACTTGAGGTGTAGAATGTTATCAGAAGGTGATAGCTATGTTACACAATGAGGCGCGAAGGCTACTGGTACAGGCATACGAACAGACCCACGATGCGCAAACAGTGGCAAAGTGTTTCCAGGTGAGTACCAGTACAGTGTATCGTTTGAGCGGACAAATGAAGAAAACTGGCAGTGTAGATCTTCAAACCAGTCAGCGAGGAAGAAAACCAGCGCTGACAGAAGAAGATTTGCAGGATATTGATCAGCTAATCATAGCCCAGCCGGATATCACGATCGACGAAATCATCGAAAAACAGGGACTGTCTATCAGTAACGAAACGGTGCGAAAGGCCGTGATTGGGCTGGGTTATGTTTACAAGAAGAAGTCCTTTTACGCGGCAGAGCGGGAGCGTGTTCGATGTTGTGGCCGCGAGAGAAGCCTGGAAGGAAATGATCACACAATGCGAAGCGGACAAACTGGTATTTCTGGATGAAAGCGGCGTAAACACGGACTTGAGCCGCCGCTATGGGCGGGCCATTGGTGGGGAGCGGTCAGTAGACAAGACTCCTTTGAATACACCTGCCAATACCACGATTCTTTCCTCTGTAAGACGCAACGGTGAGACTGCCTATACGATTTACAGCGGTGGAACGACCCGCGAAAAATTTCTGGACTATCTCAAGAACACGCTCATTCCCACGCTGCACGAAGGGGATATTGTCATCATGGATAATATGCGCACGCATCATGTCAAAGAGGTCCAGACGCTTTTGCAGGGGGCCGACATGAAATTACTGTACTTGCCAGCATACAGCCCTGATTTGAATCCAATCGAAAATATGTGGTCAAAAATCAAGGCGATTCTTCGCAAGCTGAAAATCAGATTATTACCTCAGCTTCCGCATGGTATTGCTGAGGCTTTCTCGCTGATCCGCCCTTCCGACTGCGCTGGTTGGTTTTCTGCCGCTGGTATTCCTTGATAATTTCTTGGATTGCTATAAATACACGAAAGAGCCAGACGCAAAGACGCAGAGCCAAACATGACTAGCCGTCGTGTTTGGCTCTTTTTATAAGGGTGCATGGCGGCATAAAAGGAGGATGCCGCCATGCTGCGCCGGATGTTGTCCCCGCCTGATCTGACAAGGGCTAGCCGCTCAAAAAAAGCCCGTTCCAGTCGGCGGAGATATTCGGCCATAAGTATGAACTATACCATGTAAACAATCTGCATATCACTTGCTATTGCGCCCGGTGGGTCTGTGACCTGCCGGGCGCTTTTTGTCGTTTCCTGCGGTCGGGCTGGCTGGCCGGTGCTTTTCTCAAATTTTCTTCAAAAAGGAGGCGTTTAGCGGGCAGAACACGCTCCCGTAGGATTGGTAGTAGCGGAAAGGGAGAGAACCACCTGATCCCCCCATGGAAAGGGGGTGAAACTGATGGAATCTAACCCCCGCGACTATGGCGAGCAATGCCGGTTCGATGCTTTTTGCAAGAAGGTATTGCGAAACGAGGCCAGAGCCTACCTGCGGAACATGAAACGCCAAAGAGAGCGTGAAACCTTCTTTAGCGACTTGTCCCAGGCGGAGCTGGACAAGCTCTGCGTCGTAGATCGTTACCCCAGCGACAGCATTGTGTTCTCGTCGCACGGCTACGATCTACATATCGACAACGAGTTTGTAGCCGAGGCTTTCTCTACTTTGCCGCAGACAGAGCAGAGCATTTTGATTTTGCACTGCACCCTGGACCTGGCAGACGGTGAGATTGGCAATCTCGTTGGGATGTCCCGGAGCGCCGTTCAGCGGCACCGGACGAGGGCACTGCAGGAGCTGCGCGAAGCATTGTCGGCGCTGATGCCGAAAGGAGGCTGAGGAAGATGACAGAGCCCATCCACAAGGGAAAGGACCTGCCGCCCGTTTGGGTGATCCATGCGGCCTCCAGCGGTGACAGCGAGGCCATGGAGCAAGTGCTGCGGTACTACGACGACTATATGAGCCGCCTGTGTACCCGTACCCTCTATGACAAGGACGGAACGCCTCATATGTGCGTGGATGTCCACATGAAACGCTGATATGGTATAAAAAAAGTTGACACCTTTTCCTCAAGGGAGTAGAAAAAAGAGAAGAAGAAGGAGGAAA
>NZ_KE159679.1:35579-59999 GCF_000403395.2 Anaerotruncus sp. G3(2012)
CAAGAGAGAGCGCTTCTATCTGTCCCTCACTGCGGCTGCTGCTTAGATCCTATATTCCTTGCGTGAATTGTGTCAACTCATATTGACAAAATCACGCTGTCTGGAAATCCGACTGATCCGGGCCGTAATGCGCGCCTGATCCTTTCAGCCCTGGCAGAAGGCAAGCGGCTTACCCTTTCCTCCTTTGCCGATGCCGGGGACTGACCCCACCTTGACAAAGAAAGCCTTCGGGCAGCATAAGGCAGACGGATACGATCTGTCTGTGTGGAGCCGGTCGGCCGGTGCGCCATGACCCTGTTGCAAGTCCGCAGGACGGGACCCCTACCAAACAGGTGAGCGACAAAACCAGGCCGCGAAACAGGTGTGGCAGCCTGTGGGCGAGGATGCACAGACAGGATAATGAGACTCCCGCGTTGAACGCCCTCAAAGCATTGCGCGGCGCACCCATCAGCATGGGCCGGGGTGAGATTCCCGTGGAGCTGTAGCCAGCAGCCGTCCGTTTTTTGCCTCTTTTATTTTCAGATAAATCTTCTGCTTTTCTGTTTACGGATAATTCGTGAACTTTCCATTAGCAGCAGACAAACCCGAAACGGCGCGGTACAATGAGGGTGGAAGTTATGAATGAACACCCTTTTGCGTGCCGTTTCTGACTGGAAAGGAGGCTGCTGTGTCAGAGATTCAGAACGGTACGGAGAAAAGGCCTTTGGAGTGCCGCACCTATACGGTCAATGAGATTGCCCGGATATTAGGTGTCAGCCGGACACAAGCATACCGTCTTGTGCAGGAGGGCCTTTTCAAAAGCGTACGAATTGGCAACGCCATACGAATTTCCAAGCGGTCGTTCGACCACTGGCTGGAGTCACTTGACCTGTGACACAAGAAAGGAAGGTTCGTTATGGCATCTATTATTAAGAGAAAGAAAAACTATTCTATTGTTTATACCTATGTGGACGAGAATGGTGAGACCAAGCAGAAGTGGGAAACCCGCACTTCCTATCAGGAGGCATTGAAGCGAAAGGCGGAGATTGAGAGCCAGAAAAGCTCCAACTCCTTCCTTCCGCCCACCAATCAGAATATTGCGGAGTTTCTGTCCGACTTCGTTTCCCTCTACGGCGAAAAGCGGTGGGGTGTGTCCATGTATGACAGCCAAAACTCGCTGATCGCCAACTACATCAACCCCATCATCGGGGATATGAAGGTGCAGGACGTCACCACGCGGGTGGTGGACAAGTACATCCAGACTTTGCAGAAAACCCCTGCGGTGAACACCAGAACGCACCACGCCAAAACGGAGTTCGTGACCAACGCCACCATCGAGAAGATCATCAAACTTCTCCGCTGTGCCTTCAAGCAGGCGGTTCGGTGGGAGCTGGTTGCCAAGAACCCCTTTGACAATGTGGTGCTGCCCAAAGTGGAATACAAGAAGCGGGACATCTGGACCGCCGATATGATCCGAACCGCCCTGGATCAGTGTACGGACAGCAAACTCTATGTGGCAATGAACCTGGCCTTTGCCTGTTCGCTGCGCATGGGAGAAATTCTGGGACTGACCTGGAGCAATGTTCACATCTCCGATGAAGATATTGCCGATGACAACGCCTATGTCTACATTGATAAGGAGCTGGCACGGGCCTCAAAGCGGGCCATTGAGATGCTGGGGCAAAAGGACATCTACCATGTGTTCACGCCTCTGTTTCCCAATACCAGCACCAGGATCATTTTGAAGAAGCCCAAGACCGATTCCAGCATCCGCAAGGTGTGGCTGCCCAAGACCCTGGCTTACATCCTGCGGGAATGGAAATCCGCGCAAGACGAACTACGGGCGCTGCTCCGCGACGAGTATCAGGACTACGACCTGGTGGTGGCGCTGGCCAATGGCCGTCCCTGTGAGGACCGTATCATCCTGAAGTCGTTTGAGAAGCTGCGGGAGAAAGCAGGGCTTCCCAAAGTGGTCTTTCACTCCCTGCGCCATTCCAGTACCACCTATAAGCTGAAGCTCAACCACGGCGACCTGAAGGCCACCCAGGGCGATACCGGACACGCCCAGATCGACATGATCACCAGCGTGTATGCCCACATTCTGGACGAGGACCGCAAGATCAACGCCCAGAAGTTTGAGAGCGCCTTTTATGCCAATCCCGACCTGCGTTCGGTTCGTGCCCCGGAGGAACCAAAGGAACCGGCGCCCGCCACATTGGATTTGGAGGCCCTGGTAGAACAGCTTCGCAAGTCGCCAGAACTGGCCAACACACTGGCTGCATTGCTGGCGTCGGCCCCATCCGAAAAATAGGGCGGGAAAATCGTATTAGCAAATCGGCGTTTTTTATTAGCAAGGCCAGAAAAATAGTTCGAATCAAATTAGCAGGCATACAGCGGAAAATGTATAAAATCGTTCCGGTGGAGCGTCAAAAGCGCTCCGATGAAACGATAACAAAAAACCGCTGTAAACCATCAAAAAACGGCTTACAGCGGTCATTTTTGGCACCCCCGGCTGGGTTCGAACCAGTGGCCTGTCGCTTAGGAGGCGACCGCTCTATCCAACTGAGCTACGGGGGCTTATACAGAAAATATTCAATTTTACAGGGCTCCAGGATTCGAACGATTCGATTTTTAGGAGGCGGTCGCTCTATCCAACTGAGCTATAGCGACATTTGCAAAAATAAGAGATTGTTACCATTATAAAGGTACAAAAAGGATTTGTCAACCGCATTCTGACAACGAGCCCGGCAGGCCCCCTGTCCATATGGGTTCCTCAGCGTTTTAGAAAGACTAAGGCGGCATAGCTTTGGCTATGCCGCCTTTTCCCTTCTGTGGCCAGGAGGTCAATGTCTGGGAGATTTTTTCACGATCTCCGCGCCTTTGGTGAGAGCCGCCATAATGTCCGAACTGTGCTGCGCACCCACCATCGTGATCTTGGAATAAACCGCCCCCTTATCGCTCACCACATACTTCTGTGGAAGCAGGTTGAGCGCATAAGCGATGATGTCATTGCGGCAGTGCTCACAAGTACAGCAGTCAAGCGTGGATTGAATCTCATCGAACCGGAATTCCACCAGATCTTCCATCACATTTTTGTAAAGCCTGTTCTTCATGATGACTGACCACCTTTCTCTATACTGTAGAGCCTTGCGGTCACGACTCTGCAACAGAGGGTCATGGCCGCGGACCCTCAACGATGATATTAAAAATGATCCCTTTCCACATAGGAGGTGTGCAGGACCTCATGCGCCTTGTGCGAGCCAAACTCCCCGAAGAACTCCTCATAGATTTTCAGCAGCGAGGGGTTTTCATGGCTCTTGCGCAGCGGCTTGCCGGCATCGGCGTTGTAAAGGACCGCCGCACGTTTGCCCTTGAGATCCTCGAAGTTGCGCACGCTGGCAGGCTGGACCGGTTGTCCGCCGCCGTTGACGCACCCGCCCGGGCAGGCCATGATTTCAATGAACTGGTAGTCGGCAGTGCCCGCACGCACCTGATTCATGACCTCGCGCGCATTGGCAAGCCCCGACACGACCGCAACCTTGACAGTCAGTTCACCCACCTGATAGGACGCCTCTTTGATCCCCTGTGTGCCGCGGACCTCTTTGAATTCGACCGCCTCGAGCGGTTTTCCGCCTACCCATTCCGCAGCGGTGCGCAGGGCCGCTTCCATTACGCCGCCGGTTGCGCCGAAGATGACGCCCGCGCCGGTGGATTCACCCATCGGATCGTCGAAATCCTCATCGGGCAGCATCTCAAATTTGATACCCGCGCGGTGAATCATCCGCGCAAGCTCGCGGGTGGTGATGGCGATGTCCACATCCGGGACGCCCGCTGCATCCTGATCGTCCCGCCCAACCTCGAATTTTTTGGCGGTACAGGGCATAACAGCGACCACCACGACGTCTTTCGGGTCGAGGCCCAGCTTCTGCGCATACCAGGTTTTGGCGGTTGCGCCGAACATCTGCATCGGGGATTTACAGGTCGAGAGGTGCGGGAGCTGGTCCGGGAAATAATGCTCGCAGAATTTGACCCAGCCGGGCGAACAGGAGGTGACCATCGGCAGGACGCCGCCCTTGGTGACCCGCTCGACAAACTCGTGCGCCTCCTCCACAATCGTCATATCGGCGGCGAGGTCGGTGTCGAACACCTTATCGAACCCGAGCCGCCGCAGCGCCGCAGCCAGCTTACCGGTCACATCGGTGCCGACCGGCATCCCGAACGCCTCGCCGAGGGTCGCGCGGATCGAAGGCGCAGGCTGTACGATGACATATTTGGACGGGTCCGCGATCGCGTCCCAAACCTTCTGGGTATGGTCGTGCTCGGAGAGCGCACCGGTCGGGCAGACGACGATGCACTGCCCGCAGGAAACGCAGGCGGTGTCCCCCAGCCCCACGCCAAACGCCGAGCCGATATGGGTAGAGAACCCGCGCTCGTTGGGGCCGATCACGCCGATCCCCTGCCATTTGGCACAGGCGGCGACACAGCGGCGGCAGAGCACGCATTTGCTGTTGTCACGGTACATATGCACTGCCGAATGGTCGATCGGATAGACCGGATTCTCCCCAAGGAACCGGTTCTCGTTCTCGACCCCGTAATCGGAGCAGAGCTTCTGAAGCTCGCACGAGCCGGAACGCACGCAGGAGAGGCAGCGTTTATTGTGGGTGGAGAGGATCAGCTCGAGGGTCGTCCGGCGGGCGTCGATCACCCGCTGGGAGTTGGTAACAACCTCCATCCCCTCGGAGACCGGGTAGACACAGGCGGCTACCAGGGATTTCGCCCCTTTCACCTCGACCACACAGATCCGGCAGGCGCCGATTTCGTTGATCTCCTTGAGATAGCAGAGGGTGGGGATCTCGATGCCGGCCGACCGCGCAGCCTCAAGGATGGTGTAATTTTTCGGCACGGACAAGGGCATACCGTTGAGTTTGATATTCACAAGTTCCATTTCTGGCACGCTCCTTTCTTATTTCTTGATGATCGCGCCGAATTTACATTTTTCGATGCAGGCGCCGCACTTGATGCATTTTTCCTTGTCAATAACATGCGGATTCTTGACCGTACCCGAGATCGCGTTGACCGGGCACTGGCGGGCGCAGAGGGTGCAGCCCCGGCATTTGTCCGCGAGGATCGAGTAGCTCACCAGCTTCTTGCAGACCCCTGCCGGGCAGGTCTTCTGCACGACATGCGCTTCGTACTCGTCGCGGAAATACCGCAGGGTCGAGAGCACCGGGTTCGGGGCGGTCTGTCCCAGCCCGCAGAGGGCGTTTTCCTTGATGTAGTGGCAGAGCTCCTCCATCTTGTCGAGGTCCGCGAGGGTACCGCGGCCCTGGGTGATCTTGTCAAGCATCTCATAAAGCCGCTTGGTGCCCACCCGGCAGGGGGTACACTTGCCGCAGCTCTCGTCAACGGTAAACTCGAGGAAAAACTTGGCGATGTCCACCATGCAGTTGTCCTCGTCCATGACGATCAGCCCGCCCGAGCCCATCATTGAGCCGATCGCGATCAGGTTGTCATAGTCGATCTCGGTATCGATCAGAGAAGCGGGGATGCATCCGCCCGAGGGGCCGCCGGTCTGCGCGGCTTTGAACTTTTTGCCGTTCGGGACGCCGCCGCCGATCTCCTCGACGATCTCCCGCAGGGTGGTGCCCATCGGGACCTCGACCAGGCCGGTATTGTGGATCTTGCCGCCGAGCGCGAACACCTTGGTACCCTTGGATTTTTCGGTACCCATCGAAGAGAACCACTCGGGGCCTTTCAGGATAATCTGTGGGATATTGGCATAGGTTTCGACATTGTTGAGGACCGACGGTTTGCCGAACAGCCCCTTGACCGCCGGGAACGGCGGGCGCGGGCGGGGTTCGCCGCGGTGCCCCTCGATCGAGGTCATGAGCGCGGTCTCCTCGCCGCAGACAAACGCGCCCGCGCCGAGCCGCAGCTCGATGTCGAAATCGAAGCCGGAGCCGAAGATGTCCTTTCCAAGCAGGCCCATCTCACGCGCCTGCCCGATCGCGATTTCAAGGCGCTTGACCGCGATCGGGTATTCCGCGCGGACATATATGTAGCCCTGGTTCGCGCCGATCGCATAACCGGCAATCGCCATTGCCTCAAGCACCGCGTGAGGGTCGCCCTCGAGGACCGAACGGTCCATGAACGCGCCCGGGTCGCCCTCGTCGGCGTTACAGCAGACATACTTCTGATCGTCAACCGACGCCTTTGCAAAGCTCCATTTCAGGCCGGTCGGGAAGCCTGCGCCGCCGCGCCCCCGCAGCCCGGACCGCTTCATGACGTCGATCACATCATCGGGGGTCATCTCGGTCAGCACCTTGCCGAGCGCCTGATACCCGTCATAGGCAATATATTCATTGATGTCCTCGGGGTTGATGACGCCGCAGTTGCGCAGCGCGACCCGCATCTGTTTTTTGTAAAAGTCGGTTTCGTTGAGGGATTTCACCGTGTCCTCTTCGACCGTCTCGGTGTAGAGCAGGCGCTTGACGATACGGCCCTTGAGCAGATGCTCGTCTACGATCTCCTTCACGTCGTCGGGATTGACGCGGGAATAGAACGAGCCTTCGGGGTAGATGATGACGACCGGGCCGAGCGCACAAAGCCCGAAGCAGCCGGTACGCACGACTTTGACCTCATTTTCCAGCCCGACCTGACGGATCTCGTCCTCGAACGCTTCGATGATCTTGGCAGACCCGGAAGAGGTACAGCCGGTACCGCCGCAGACCAGAACATGGGAACGATACATGACGGTTCTCCTCCTTTCTTATTTGGCAGCGCCGATGGTGTATTCAGCGACAACCTTCCCGCCGACAAGGTGCTCCGCAACCACACGTTCCGCCTTGTCGGGGTCCATTCTGATATAGGTGACCTTCTCCCTGCCGGGTTCCATTACCTCGACAACCGGCTCATACTGGCAGATGCCGATACAGCCGGTCTGGGAGATGGTCACATTGGTGAGCCCGCGCGCGGCGGCCTCTTCGGTAAATGCCTGAAGCACCGGGCGCGCGCCCGCGGCGATCCCGCAGGTCGCCATCCCGACGACCACCCGGATATTCCCGGTGTCATCCCCGCGCACGCCCATGTTGTTTTTCATTTTATCCCTGAGAGCCTGAAGCTCTGCCAGACTTTTCATGGTTCGATTCCTCCATCCGAACTAGATTGGTTTTGGATTTCCGCCGTGTTTTCCCGGATATAGCCGCCGATATAGGCAACCACCTCGGGGGTGGAGAGCGGGATGCCCTCGAGCACCGCGCGGAACTCCCGGGTATCCGCACAGAACGAGGCGTCCCCATGGCGGAAAGTGTATAGAAAGTCGATGTCCGGGTTGCACTGGACAAGTGAACAGATGGTTGCCGCAATGTCGCCGAGCGGCATCCGGTCGATATGGTTCAGCCCGAACACCGCGCGCAGGCTGGTGCCGCGCCCCGGCTCGGAGGTGATCTCCAAGCTGCCGCCGGTCAGCTCGGCCGCCATCTTGAGCAGCGGCACCCCAAGGCCAACCCTGCGGGTGGTGCGGGTGGTAAAAAACGGGTCGGTCACCTGCCTGACCTGCTCAGGGGCCATCCCGCAGCCATTGTCCCGGATCGAGATGGTCAGCCGATCGTCTGCGGGCTGTTCATCAACTGTGATCTCGGTCAGCGTCGCGCCCGCGCGCACCGAATTCTGCGCAACATCCAGTATGTTCAGCGACAGCTCCTGCATCCCTTACGCCCCGTATTTTGCGAGGATGTCGTCCACGTCGTCCACGGTCAGCCGCCCATACACCTCGTCGTTGACGGTCAGCACCGGGGCCAGCCCGCACGCACCGATACACCGGCAGGCATCGAGGCTGAACCGCCCATCCGGGGTGCAGCCGCCGCTGGCGATGCCGAGCTTTTCGGAAAGCTTGTTGAAGATGTCGCCCGAGCCTTTGACGTAACAGGCAGTACCCAGGCAGACCGAAATCTTATACTGTCCTTTCGGGACAAGGGTGAACTGAGAATAGAAGGTAGCCACGCCGTAGATCTCCTCAAGCGGGATGCCAAGCCCGTCGGAAACCATCTTCTGCACCTCGACGGGCAGATAGCCGTAAATTTCCTGCGCCCCCTGCAAGACCGGCATCAGCGCGCCTTTCTGATCCTTATGCGCTTCGATCACCTTTTCCAACTGTGCCTGCTGCGCAGGAGTTCCGGAAAAGGGAATCGCCGCCTTGGTAGTTGCCATGCCAATGATAACCTCCTTCAGGGAGCTGCGGTGCGGGAACAGCCCGCTCGTCATTCCCCGTTTAAATTATAACAATTATACCAGAACCGGCTTTTAAAGTCCATGTTTTTCTGTTGGGAATTGCAAAAAATCTACCCAGACTGTCGATTTTAGCGGTTTATGGCCCTTCATTTTCCTCCGTTTGGAAAACAAATGCAATCTGCCAGCAGCTTTCCCTGCAATCTAAGGGAGATTCTCAACAAAGGGAGATTCTCAACAAAGGAAAACACCTCTTCGCCATACCATTGGGAACTGCATTTCCGGGGGCGCTGTTCTGTAGCGAAATAGATTGCGGTACGGCCTTTGTTTTGTTATGCTGAACAGGAACGAAGCCCTATATGGAACCTGCCCGACGTCTTATCCGGGAAATTTTTTGCGGCCGCTGTTACATCCGGCAGTTTCCGGGGAATATCCGGGTAGGAGGTGGTTTTGTCTTGTGGAACAACAGAAGGGCCGAACGGCTCTTTGACCAGCTTTGTGAAACCTGGTATGAAAAGGTACTGCACTATCTGTATTTCAGCCTGCGGGACGAGCAGTCCGCCCGCGACGCGGTGCAGGAAGTGTTCCTGATCGCCTGGAAAAAACGGCTGGAACTGCTTTCCCATCCGAACCCGGGGGGATTCCTCTTCCAAACCGCGAAGCATTTTGTCTGCAAAGCCCGGCGGGAAGGGTTCCGGCGGCTCGATCACGAACCGCTCACCGCCGATGGGGAACTGCCCGAACAGGCAGATGGGACAGATGCGATCGAGCAGGCGCTCGACCGGGCCATCGACGAAAATGCCTATATCGAAGCGGTGCTCTCCCGGCTCAGCGCGGACAAGCGCACCCTTTACGAGCTCTACTACCTGCAAAACAAGCCGATGGCCGAGATCGCCTCCGCCTACGGGCTGGAAGAACCCGCTGTCCGGATGCGGTACGTCCGCCTGCGCAGGGAAATCCGGACGATCGCCGCGCAGGTGGCCGAAGAAAATTTTCTGTTTTGAAGGTTACATCGCCCGGTCTGGGCGGATAATCAGGGTGCAGGGCGGATGCGCGCGGCCGCCCTGCACCCCGGCAAAACGGCTTCGCTTTTGAGCGGCCAGAAGGAGGGATACGCCATGGAAACCAGACGGGATTTGCAGCGGGAACTTGACCAGGCGATCGACACGATGGACATGGACGCGGTCGGGGAACTGCTCGGCCAGCTCGCCGGGATCGAACCAACCATCCCCGCGGCGGAGGACAGCCGGCTGTTCGCCGCCCGGGTCAAACAACTGGAAAAGGAGCGGGAACCGATGAAAATGAACCGTACCACAAGAATGACATTGATCGCTGCGGCAGTCGCCGCGAGCCTTTCGGTCGGCGTCTACGCCGCCAACAATATGAGCAGCTTTACCTTTGAACGCGGCGGGAGGCTTGTCCATATTCAGGGTGACGGCCTCACCGAACAGGACGCAAAGGAAGCTGCCGACTCGGTGGCGGACGCCCTCAAAGGAAAGAAGGCTGTCCCCCAGCTCGAAATCAGCTTTGATTCGGATAAAGCTAGTTTCAAAGATGGAGCGATTATCGTGAAAGAGACTGAGGGCAGCGGAACCGATGGGGAAAAATACTCCTTCGAAGTTGAAGTAGCCACCTCTACCGGGAGGACCGCGACATTGGAGGAAACCAGTTTCCGCTCGGTGGAGGACGGGGAACGGACAATGAATCTCAGGCTGGCAAAGCCGGACATCGTCTCGAAGATGGGCCCCGGCTCCGCAGCCGGGATCGACTTCAACGGCAATGACAAATATCTGAGGGCCGCTTACGGCAGTTTGGAAAACGGAAAAGCGGTTCAAATTACGCTTGAACGTTCGGTGCCCACCCAGGGGGAAACCAAAATCCAGACCCAGGATGTCGATCCGGGCAGCACAGGCTCCTACCAGTCCGCCAGGGGCTTCACATTCACCACCGCTTCCGAGAGCGAGGGCGGCAATACTATGCGGTTTGCGGTCTGCCCGCGCGGCTACTACACCTATACAATCGGATTCTTCGGGTTCTCGGAGCAGGAAATCCGGCAGGCGCTCGACACCATAGACCTTTCGATCTACGGCTGACGCCTACCCGATGCCCAGGCGATCACAGCAGGCAGATCCCCGCCGCCGTATGCGGCGGGGATTCGCTGTCCTTCGGATCTATTATGATTGGCAGCCTGCTGCCCCGAATTGGGGTGCTGGAAAAGAAAAGCATTTCACCCCGCTGCCTGTATACCATACACTTGCTTTTTCAGGCAATTTTCGGTATGATATAGGAATCAAACGAAAGTGGCTTGGCACCACCGATTTTATGAAGGAGCGAAACCAAATTATGGCAGATCAGAAAAAAATGGTGGAAGCGATCACCTCGATGGATGAGGACTTCGCAAAATGGTATACCGACATCGTACGCAAGGCCGATCTTGCTGACTATTCCTCGATCCGGGGCTGTATGATCGTGCGGCCGTATGGCACCGCGATCTGGGAGAACATCCAGCACGACCTCGACAGCCGGTTCAAGGCCCTAGAGCATGAAAATATCCAGATGCCGCTCTTTATCCCCGAAGGATTGCTGCAAAAGGAAAAAGACCACGTGGAAGGGTTCGCACCCGAGGTCGCATGGGTGACCCATGGCGGCGAGGAGAAGCTCACCGAGCGCCTCTGTGTTCGCCCGACCTCCGAAACCCTCTTCTGCGAGCACTACGCCAAAATCATCAAATCCTACCGCGACCTGCCCAAGCTCTACAACCAGTGGTGCTCGGTGGTGCGGTGGGAAAAGACCACCCGCCCGTTCCTGCGCACCTGTGAATTCTGGTGGCAGGAAGGCCACACGATGCACGAAACCGCACAGGAGGCGTACCAGGAAACCGAACAGATGCTGAACGTCTATGCGGATTTCTGCGAACAGTCACTGGCGATCCCTGTTATCAAGGGGCGCAAAACCAAAAAGGAACAGTTCGCGGGTGCGGAAGCGACCTATACCATCGAAGCGATGATGCACGATGGCAAGGCCCTCCAGTCGGGGACCTCCCACTATTTCGGCGATGGGTTCTCCCGGGCGTTCGACATCACCTTCCAGGGGCGGGACAACAAACCGCAGTATCCGCATCAAACCTCGTGGGGAATGTCCACCCGGATCATCGGTGCAATCATCATGACCCACGGGGACGACAACGGCCTCGTCCTGCCGCCCGCCATCGCACCGGTGCAGGTGGTAGTCCTGCCGATTGCACAGCATAAGCCGGGCGTGCTCGATAAGACGCGTGAAATTGCCGCCCGGATCGGGCAGTTCTGCCGTGTCAAGGTCGATGACAGCGACAATTCAGCGGGCTGGAAGTTCGCCGAGTACGAGATGAAGGGGGTCCCGCTCCGGCTCGAGATGGGCCCGCGCGACATCGAAGCAGGCCAGTGTGTCCTGGTCCGCCGGGACAACCGCGAAAAGACGGTCGTCTCCCTCGACGAGCTGGAAACCAAAATCCCCGAGCTGCTCAAGGCGGTGCATGACGGCCTTTACGCCAAAGCGCTTGCCAACCGCGAAGCCCGCACCTGGACAATCTCCTCGTTCGACGAGCTGAAACAGGCTGCGCAGGAGAAAACCGGCTTTTTCAAGACCATGTGGTGCGGGGATGAGGCGTGCGAGCTGAAAGTCAAGGAGGAAGCGGGGCTGACCTCCCGGTGTATGCCGTTCGAGCAGGAGAACCTTGGAGCGGTCTGCCCGGTCTGCGGGAAGCCCGCCGCCACCAGTATCATCTGGGGCAAGGCATACTGATGCTGGTGTGCAAATTTTGATTGAATTATGTGCAGATTGTGTCCAAACAGAAAATTTTACAGAAACTGTCCCTTTTTCCCAGTAAAACCTGTTTACAGGATAGCGAGTCTGTTGTATGATGGGATCAATGGGGGCGACACTCCCGGCGGCTCCCAAAAACGGCCGCTAATTTCTAAAAAGAAGGGTGAATTATGAAAACAGTCAGCAAAAAACTCCTGAGCCTGCTGCTTGCGGCGATGCTGGTGTTGAGCCTCGGCGTTATGGCGAGCGCGGCATCCTCTTCCGTTTACAGCATGCATGTCGCCAACGGGAAAGTCCAGTTCGTGCAGAACGGCGCGGCAGTCGGCAGCTTCAACCTGAAATCAGCAGATTTCTCTCTCAAAACCGATGCGGACAAGGATTTTGTCGTCTGCTTTGTTGACGCAAACGGCAACGGCAAGGCGGTCAACCTGTCTAAGCAGACCTCCCTTTCGATCAGCGGTTCCATGAATTCGCTGACCATCGACAAGAGCCTCGACAGCGCAATCTCGGTCACAATGAACGGCACTGCCACCAAAATGACCGTCAATGCCCCGAACAAGGTCAATGTCAACGGCAGCGTTACCACACTGGCCGTCAACGCAGCCGCCAATGTGGTGGTTGGGGATAAAGCCTCGATCAAAACGGTCAATGTCAGCAACAGCAAGGCGACTGTGAAAAATTCGGCTGGCCAGTCGGTCAAGACCAACACTGTCTCCTCCCCGTCCACATCGACCAACAAAAATACCATCAACACCTCTTCCAATAAGGGCAACACCATCAATATCAAAAACAGCAACACCTCCACCTCGTCCGACAGCCGGATCCGCCTGACCACCAAAGCGATCAACGCGGATTACGACGATACGCTGGATGACCTGATCGACGAGCTGAACGACAACGTAGAGGCTTACGACACGGTCAACAAAGAGTATCTCTCGGGCGATTGCGACTGGAAGAGCAGCCGTACCAGCTACTCGCTCGACAAGAGCGGCACCCACTCGTTCGTCTTTACCCCGGATGACCGCAACCTCCCGACCGTTACCGGCAATATCAAAATCTATGTGGACGGCAACTCGGAGGATGTCACCCTGAGCTATAACAGCACCATGTACTTTGAAGACGGCGACCGCCTCAGCGATTACACCAGAGAGCTGAAAGACAGCATCACCGCCCGCAACGACGAGGGCGACGAGATCCGCGGTTCGGTTTCCTGGAGCAACGGTTCCAAGACCGAGATCCGGAGCGGCCGTTCCTATACCTTCAAATTCAAACCCTCCAGCTCCCGGTATGAGACGGTCGAGGGCAGCGTGAAATTCGTGCTCAACGACTGATCCGCTGTAAGAACCATCTGCAAAAACAGGCCCTCCGGCAATTATATCGCCGGAGGGCTTTTCTTTGCGCACGCGATGATAAAATTTTTGATGATAAAATTTTTTTGAAAAGATTGAAGTAAATCTATTGATAAAATGATAATAATATGCTATAAATATATTAGACGCAGGAGGTGATACATACGAAATGGAAATAAAATAAACGCATGAGTGTCTAGTGAAAAAATTTAGATTTAGAAAGGGTACAGATTATGAAAAAATACATTTCAATTTTTTTAATCGCCATTATCTTCTGTTTTGCTTCGACAAGCATATATGCTCAAGCAGAAGATTTAGTAGCTAGAGACAAGGTAGTTACAGAAATAGATCCTGCTGGACATATGCGCCGAGATATAAGTACAGTAGGGAGTAAAGTCAAGTTTTCTATGACTTGGACCTATGATTTACATATTGACTCCCAAGAAGCATATTGCTATATAGATTCTTATATTGATGGGCAATATTCGGATTCTGCCGAAAATTCAAGAGCTAATTCTGATACAGTGTCTTGCTCTCTCAATGAAGTAGCAGAAGCAAGAACAGAGTATCGCGGTATTTTTTATGGACATACTTCTGTACCAGCGATGGCAGTTTGGGCAAAAGATAGTAAGACTTATTACGCCTATAACAGAGAAGCCAACTCTATCGAATCTATAATAGTGGACTTTTCAAATGACATTATGACTGATTTGGGACATGATATATCAAATTTTAATACGTATATAATCGGCGACAAAAATTCACCGGCTTATGCAGATTATTACTATTGCTTTGAAATGGAAAAAGAAAAAGGGAGTACGTTGCCAGTCATTTATGAAGATACCAAGCAGAACAGGTGTTATATCGCTTATCAGGATGCAAATAATCAAAAAACAGTTGTTACTCTAGATTTCAATTCCAGAAATGGAGAATACTTGGCTTCCAAGGAAACCAAGGAAGGTCAGCCTGTAGATTTCTCAGCACTGGCTATGGAGTAAAAATTGTGATGCACCAAGGAGAGAAAGCTGTCCAATGAAACATGTAAAACGCCTATGGCTGCCGGTTTTCCTTGTTGTTTCGGTCTGCTTGAACCTGTACCTATTGTTTTTCAAGGAAGCCCCTGCCGCATATGTGGTTTCGGGCGACAGTCTGCCGCAGCACATCGTATCCCGGTACCAGGTGATCCAGAGGAACAACGGCATCCTTTCCCACTATGGATACGACCCCGGGGCGTTTACCGCCTGGTTCTTAACCTCCCCGGAACTGCCGGAGGACATCGGGTTCTACTGCATGACAAAGCTGAACCGGGAACCCAAAGCATACGAGCCGATGGTGTACCAGTCCCTAGAAGAGCCGGTTTATCTGTTTACGGTCCAGCGTTCCGAAACGGAGCAGGAGATTGTCATCCTGTCGGTTGACGCGCAAAAACAGGTATATGAAGTCGAACGGCTCCGGGACGGGCCGCCCTCCGAATGAAACAGGATCCGCCGGCGATTCCATCGCCGGCGGGTTTTTTGCGGGGAAACGGTCGGTGGGGAACCGCGCAACCAGGGTCCTCAACGCCCCGCTGTGCCGGCCCGGAACGCCTCCTCCGCCCGGCGCATCTGCTCGATCAGGCCGGAAAGGTCATCCGAAGGTGCATTCCTGCGGGACTGCTCCTCCCGGTACTCCGCCATAGTCCCCTCAAAGGCACGCACCCGGCCGTTCTCCACAAACAGCAGCCGCTCGGCTGCCTGTTCAATCAGGTGTCGGTCATGCGAGATGACCAGCAGCGTCCCCTGCCACCGCAGCAGAAGCGGCTCCAACGCCTGTGCGGTATAGAGGTCGATATGGTTGGTCGGTTCGTCGAGAACCAGCAGATTACAGTCGGAGGCAAGCAGGCGGGCAAGCGCAACTTTCGCGCGTTCGCCGCCTGAAAGTACCCGCACAGGTTTCTGTACCGCATCCCCATTGATCCACAGATTGGCGAGGATCGAACGTACCTCGTGTTCCGGCAGGCGGGAAACCGCGCGGACGTTTTCCAATACCGTCCGCACCGGGTCGAGTAACTCGTGGTTCTGGGAGAAGTAACCGATCTGGACTCCGTTGGCGAGCCTGGCGCAGTCCCCACCCTGTACCAGATGTTCGGCGAGCGTGGTTTTGCCCGCCCCATTCCCGCCCAGCAGGAAGGTGCGCTTCCCGGTGGGCAGGGTAAACGACACATCCTCCAACACCGCGCGGGCGCCATATCGGACGGTCAGATGATCGATCCGGGCGGCCGTCCTGGAGGTGATCGGGGAGGCTGCTCCGAGCGCCATCCGGATCTGCGGCAGATCGGACGGGCGCTCTTTCACCTCCAGCTGCCGGACCCGGCTCTCAATCGCCTTGGCGCGCGCCTGCACCTGAATCTGTGCAGGCGAGATGTGGCACTTATGCAGCCTCGCTTCGCTGTTCCCCATCCGTTTTGGAGTCTTGCGCATCC
Organism: Anaerotruncus sp. G3(2012); assembly: GCF_000403395.2. Classification (GTDB taxonomy): domain Bacteria; phylum Bacillota; class Clostridia; order Oscillospirales; family Ruminococcaceae; genus Anaerotruncus. The sequence goes on from NZ_KE159679.1 coordinate 51,396, forward strand.
CGCGGGCCTGTTCGCGCAGATTGGCTGTCTCGGCCTCCAAACGACGTTTTTCACTCCGATACCGGTCATACTCAAACTGTGCAAATGTCCGCTCCCGGTCACGCTGGGCGATCCACTCGGCATATCCGCCCGGGAATACCCGGATTTCCCCATCCTGAATCGCCCAGATCGAGGTGCAGACCGTTTCCAAAAGCTGACGGTCATGTGAAATCAGCAGCACCGCGCCCGAATAATCCTGAAGCATCCGCTCGACCGCCTCAATCCCGTCCAGGTCAAGATTGGTGGTTGGTTCGTCCGCAAACAGGAGCGGCGCACCCTGCGAACATGCCGCGGCAATGGCGCGACGGGTGCGTTCGCCGCCGCTCTTGCAGGCGCTGCCCGCCAGAGACAGGGTGCGGAGCAGCCTTCCATCCGGTTCGCCCTCCGCATCCCCCGACTGCCGGATCATTGCAATCGGGCAGCGCCGGTCAATGTTCCCTTCGTCGCAGGGAAGGTCGCCGCGCAGGATGTCGAGCAGGGTGGACTTGCCCGCGCCGTTCTCCCCCACCAGGCCGACCCGGTCGCCGTCATGCAGTTCGAGCTGGTCAGCCCGAAAGAGTGTGCGTGTACCAAATGTTTTCGTCAGATTCTGTGCCTGTAAAAGATACATAAAAAATCCCTCCCAGAGCTGTCCGGGAGGGCACGCAAAAAAGCCTGTATGATGCGAAAACACATAGACAGGTCTGTTTGCAGGATGCGCCAACCGGACAGAACAAACTTTGGCAGGCAAACATTCGCCTACCGGTTAAAAATCTGTTTTGCTTTCGGTTGTTATTCATTGCGCATCTTACTGCAATACCTCGTGCTTTCTTAAGATTGATATGACAAATAGTGAACACTATCTGCTGTCTTTTCCAAGGTCAGCGTCATCTCTCTGGAGAGGTCAAACTCCACAAAGTCAAGGGTGAACGTGATCTGTATGATGGAATCCGCCTCTGTCACATCAGTGATTTCAAAATTGGATTCAGCCAGCGGCATCAGTGCGGCCGGCGTCTGATACAGCTGTTCGGCTTCCAGATAAATCACCGGGTCGGACCGCAGATGTGCGGCCGGTACATCAAAATAACTGGCCACCTGGGATTCCAGTTCTTCCGCCGGAAAAAAGAGGCCATCCCTTCCCTCTATCTGATATTCTGCGGACGAGGGCAGATCATACACGCGGTAACCATACCACATCACATAATCGGTGGGAGAAAGGTCCTCTGCTGTTTCCCACCCGTTGGAGGACATCAGCCAGCCCAGCTGCGCGACATACGTTTCATACTGCTCCCAGCCATTGGGGTTTTCTTCGTTTTCTCCTGAGGAAACACTGTTTTCGGCACGGCTGCTTTCTTCCACAGAAACCTCCGACTGCATCGAAGGGGAATCCACGCTTCTCCGCCCGGCACATCCTCCGAAGCACAGGCAGGCAGACAGCGCAAAAGCTGCTGCACAAATCCTGTTTTTCCAATTCCTCTTTAGAGACAACATTCCAATCCACACCGGGTTCCCTTGCTGATTTGATTCCAATGATCCGGAAACGCTTCGACTATAGCACAGGGGAATCGGTTTGTCAAGGAAAAAATTCTGTAAAACAGTCCAGGTTTTACGGGAGCGGCGGCGGAATACTTTATCCTGTGAAGCACTTTTTTCGGATGAATTGCCGCGAAGCGGCAAGAGGGGGCTTTTTGCAAGTGAAAAAGCCCCCTTGCATAAATAAATGCGGAGCAGGCTCACCTTCCCGCGGGTTATTTTTTGACGGCATCCTGGAACCGCATCCCCGCAAGAAACGGGGAGAACGCAATCCCGGAAACGCCCGGGGCAACCGCATAATAGGAGGTCTCGAAAAAAAGCGGAACCACCGGGCAGTCGTAAAGCAGGCGCTGCTCCGCCTCCTTATAGACAGAATAAAGCTGGTCCACTGGGATCAGCGCTGCACTGGACAGCAGCGCCTCAAACGGCTGGCTGTCATAACCAGTAAAGTTCTGTGATGACTCTGCGTGAAAGCAGGAGAATATCGCTTCGGGGGAGGAGTAGGAGACGGTGAGCGGCAGGATAGCCGCCTGATAGTCCCCCGCGGCAACCCGTTCCAGCAGTTCTTTCCGGGGAAGGCGCACAAGGGTGGTATAGATCGAAAGGTTATTTTGCAGCCCCTGCTGGACATACCCCGCCAAAAGCGGAAGATTTCCCTCGTCACAGACCAATATCTCCCGCAGATTGGGGGCATCCCCCTGCTCGAGCGTTTCGGCATAATACTGCCGGGCCAGAAACGGACTGTAAACGGTTGGGGAAAGCTCCCCGGCAAACGCGCGGAACGACTCCCCGGACGACGAAACCGCCGGTGGGACAAGGACACTGGTGGTCCGGAGATTTTCTGTAAGGTAGCCAGAGAACCTGTCCCGGTCAACGGTGTGCGCCACCGCCCGGCTGAAGCTGTATCCTTCGGTTCCCACCTCATCCTGGTTGAGCGCCAGAACCCAGACGGTATCCTCAAACGAGGTCACCGAACAGCCCGCTTTTTCCATCTCGGCAAGATGCGCATAGTCGATCTCACAGGCATCGGTATCACCATTCAGAAATCGTGCAAGCGGGTCGAACGATTCGCTGTTCGGGAAGTAAAAGTTGACCCCGAGCGCCCGTACCGGCAGATCCTCCCGGTAAACCTCGCTGCGGCGCAGGGCGATCGCGGTATCGTTGTTCCAGATCGAAACATAAAACGGCCCATTGCTCATGAGGGTATCCACATCCAGTCCATACCGTCCGCGGGTGCTCTCGTAGAACGCCTGGTTGCAGGGCATTGCTGCGCTCGACGCGAGCAGTTCCGGGAGCTGCCGGTTCGGCTGGGAAAGGGTGATTTCAAGGGTATAGTCGCTGTCTGCGCGCACTCCCAGCATCCGGCTGTTCATCTCCCCAGCGAGAATCTGCGGGGCGTTGCGGATGCAGAGAAAGTGCGCAGCAAGTTCACTCATATGGTTTTCGTCGAACAGGCGCCGCAGGGCAAACACAAAATCGTGCGCTGTGACCGGGGTGCCCTCCGGATCGCTCCAGCGGGCGCTGTTGGTCGTCCACGCACCCGTTTCGGACAGGGAGCGGTTCCAGCGGATGCCCTGCCGCAGCCGGAAGGTATAGACCAGCCCATCGGGGGAGACGGTCCACTCCTCTGCAATACACGGCTCCACCTCGCCCGACGGGAGCTGCCGGAACAGCCCTTCAAATACGTTGGACACAATCATGCTGGCGGTCGTGTCGGTCACAAACTGCGGGTCCAGGCTGGCGACCGGGGCCGGAATATCGTATTTCAAAATGCTGCCTTTTGCGCCACAGGCTGAAACCAGCAGGCAAAAAACCAGCAGAAGCGGGATCAGGCGTTTCATAAGCAGCCTCTTTCTGAAACAGGTAATCAGCTAAAGTGTAGCAGAATCAGCGTGAGGATTCAATCTGATAAATGTGAATTTATCAAGAAATCTTGTCCAAAAATAGGAGTAACCACCCTGTATCTGAGCGGAAATTCCGCTTGTTTCCCTGTGAAAACCCCAACCGGCGCGGAACAGCCGCTTTTGGAACCGGTTCTCTCTGCCGGCGAAACAAACCTTCCCAATTTTTGTCCCGTTACCCGCTGGACTTTCTGCAATTCTCTGCTATAATCAAAATGCTTCAAAGAATCCAACCCTTCTTTATGAAGCCTGTGAGGATGAACCACCCTGTCCCCACAGCAGATTCTTGGAAAGGGGCAATCAAAATGGAAAAAAGATGGTGGCAGGAGGAGATCGTTTATCAGATCTACCCCAAAAGCTTCTATGACAGCAACAACGATGGAATCGGCGACCTCAAGGGCATCACCCAAAAGCTCCCCTATTTGCAGGAGCTGGGCGTGACCATGCTGTGGATCTGCCCGTTTTACCGCTCTCCAATGAACGACAATGGTTACGATATTTCGGATTATCAGTCGATCGCGCCCGAATTCGGCAGTATGGAGGATCTGGATGAGCTGATCGCCCAGGCCAGGCAGCGCGGTATCCGGATCGTGATTGATCTGGTCATCAACCACACCTCGGATGAACATGAGTGGTTCCAAAAAGCCCTGGCCGATCCGGACAGCCCCTACCGCGATTACTATATCTTCCGGCCCGGGAAAACCCCTCCCAACAACTGGCGTTCCTGTTTTGGCGGCAGCTGCTGGGAGCCAGTCCCCGGGCAGGAGGAATATTATTTCCACGTGTTCGCAAAAAAGCAGCCGGATTTGAACTGGGAAAATCCGGCCCTGCGCCAAAAGCTGTATGAGATGGTCAACTGGTGGCTGGACAAAGGGATTGCAGGGTTCCGCCTCGATGCGATCACCTATATCAAAAAGGATTTGACCTGGCATGACGGAGAGCCGGATGGCGCAGACGGCCTGTCCATCTGTTCCTGCGGGGCGCTCAACCAGCCGGGCATCGACACATTTCTGCACGAGCTGCGGGAAAACACCTTTGACCGCCACCAGTGCTTCACCGTTGCTGAAGCGCCGGGCGTCCCCTACGACCATCTGGATGCGTTCATCGGGCCGGACGGGCATTTCTCGATGATCTTTGATTTCAGCTATGCGGACCTGGACATCGGCTCCGGCGGGGAATGGTTCCGCCCTGTGCCCTGGACCATCCCGAAGCTGAACCGGCAGATCATGACCTGCCAGATGGCGGTGCAAAAATGCGGCTGGGCGGCCAATTTTCTCGAAAACCACGACCAGCCCCGTTCGACCACCAAATACCTGAAGGACGCCCAACACAATCCGGACGCGGTCAAAACGCTGGCTGCAATGTACTTTTTCCTGCGCGGCACACCGTTCATCTACCAGGGGCAGGAATTGGGCATGGTCAACTGCGAACGGCAGGGGATCGGTGAGTTTGATGACCTCAGCACCATCGACCAGTACAACCGCTCGATACAGGAAGGGTTTTCGGAGGCCGAGGCACTCGAGATGGCCAACCGCCGCAGCCGGGACAATGCCCGCACCCCCTTCCCGTGGAACGGGGAGCAGTATGGCGGATTCTCCCAGGCCAAACCCTGGCTCGGCATGGCCGAGGAATATCCGGCGGTCAACGTGCAGGCACAGCAGCATGATCCAAATAGCGTCTGGCATTTCTTCAAAAAGATGATCGCTTTCCGGCAGAGCGGCCCGCATCGGAACTGCCTGATCTATGGGAACATCGAGCCGCTGTACGCGGGGGAAACCGTCATCGCTTACCGGCGGCTCAACGAAGAGGAGCGTCTGTACTGCTGGTTCAACCTGGGCAGTGAACCGGTATCCGAGCCTCTGCCCCAGGCAGATATGGACCCTGTCTGGCATACCCAGAATGCGGTCCGGATGGAAAATGGAATGCTGATTCTAGCGCCTTACCAGTCGGTCATTCTGCGTGAACGGTAAAAGCCTGTTTGGTGTTTCTTTCTGCAAGGGGGCTTTTTCACTTGCAAAAAGCCCCCTCTTGCCGCTTTGCGGCAATTCACCCGAAAAAAGCGCTTCACAGGATAAAGCGTTCCGCGCTCTGCGGAGCGCGTCGGGGGCTCCGCCCCTCGACCCCGCCACCTTTGAAAAGGTGGACGAAACTTTTGGATAAAGAACAGGCTCTAAGAATTTTTTGAGAAACCCTTTTGCAGATAAGGCAGCTTTTCTCACAGAAAAGCTGCCTTGTTTTTTGGTTGGCAAGATATGCGGCCCGGACAGCACTGGCACTTTTGTGCCCTTACAAGCAGAATTTCGAGCAGGAAAATAGTTCCTTTGATCTGGTGAAAAACGGAGGATCGTTGCCTTTTCAATTCAATCATTACAAAATTATCATAAAAATTTTGGACAAACCGTCAATAAATTTCGCTTAAATTGCACTTATTTAGTATATTTTTGTCAGATATTTGGATTTTATACAAGATATTGTGTCTTCCTGGGCCAAATTGTACTAAAAAATGTGTTTTGAACCCATTGACAGAACCATCTGAATCTACTAAAATAAATTACGGCAGCATTTCGAAATTACAATATTTAGTAGTGTGTATTTTTTCAATACATATATGTAGTAGTTTGAACAAGGAGTGGAATGATGATCAACACCATTGTCAAGCGCGACGGACGGTGCGTGCTGTTTGACATTGATAAAATCACCGACGCGATCTTCAAGGCGGCGCAGGCGCTCGGCGGCAACGACCGGCAAACCGCCCGGGAGCTTGCGGAGCTGGTGGCAATGCATGTGGAACAGGCGCACGCGGACGGTAACCCGCCTACGGTCGAAGAGGTGCAGGATGCGGTTGAATACCAGCTGGTCGAGTCCGGCCATGCCCGCACCGCGAAGGAATATATCCTCTACCGGGCGCAGCGCACCCGCATCCGCGATATGAACACCCGCCTGATGAAAACCTATGAGGAACTGACCTATCAGTCCGCAGGGGAAAACGATGTTAAACGGGAGAACGCCAACATTGACGGCGATACTGCAATGGGCACCATGCTGAAATACGGCTCGGAAGGCGCAAAACAGTTCTATCACATGTTTGTGCTCAATCCGGTCCATTCGAAGGCCCATCTGGACGGGGACATCCATATCCACGACCTTGATTTCCTCACCCTCACAACCACCTGCTGCCAGATCGATATTGAAAAGTTGTTTCGGGGCGGCTTCTGTCCAGGACATGGGTTCCTGCGGGAGCCGAATGACATCCAGAGTTATACCGCGCTCGCCTGCATCGCAATCCAGTCGAACCAGAACGACCAGCATGGCGGGCAGAGCATCCCGAATTTCGACTATGGGATGGCTCACGGGGTCAGAAAAACCTACCGTAAGCTTTATTCCCGCAATCTGGCCAAAGCGCTCGAGCTGTTCGTCGGGCTGGAAAATGCGGATGAAACTACAAAAGAGATCCGGGAAAAGGTCCACGCGGCGCATGGACTCTACCCGGTGTTGGCAGACGACAACGGCTACCGCGACTTCGAGCTGCCGGAACTGGCCGGGCTGGCAGAGGAATCGACCCTGATCAGGGCGCAGGCGTTCGCGGTGGAGGAAGCATATAAAGAAACCAAGCGGGCAACCTATCAGGCGATGGAGGCGTTGGTTCACAACCTGAACACCATGCACTCCCGCGCGGGCGCGCAGGTGCCGTTCTCGTCGCTCAACTATGGGACCGATACCTCGCCCGAAGGCCGGATGGCAACCGAGGCAATCCTCCTGGCGACCGACGCCGGCCTGGGGCATGGGGAAACCGCCATCTTCCCGATCCACATCTTTAAGGTGAAGGAAGGGGTCAGCTTCAACCCGGGCGATCCCAACTATGACCTGTTTAAGCTCGCCTGCCGGGTATCGGCCAAGCGGCTGTTCCCGAACTTCAGCTTCCTGGATGCGCCGTATAACCTCCAGTACTACAAGCCCGGGCATCCGGAAACCGAAATCGCCTATATGGGCTGCCGCACACGCGTAATCGGCAACTGTCACGACCGTTCGCGCGAGATCGTCAACGGCCGCGGGAACCTCAGCTTCACCTCGATCAACCTGCCGCGGATCGCGATTCGTGCCAAGGGGGATATTGACTTTTTCTTCGAGGAGCTCGACCGCAAGATCGACCTTGTGATCGACCAGCTGATGGAACGGTATCAGATCCAGGCCAAAAAGAAGGTCCGCAACTTCCCGTTCCTGATGGGGCAGGGCATCTGGATCGACTCCGACAAGCTCGGCCCGGATGACGAAGTGGGCGAGGTCCTCAAACATGGCACCCTCTCGGTCGGGTTCATTGGTCTGGCGGAGACGCTCAAGGCATTGATCGGCCAGCACCACGGAGAGAGCGAATATGCGCAGAACCTCGGCCTGGATATCATCGGACATATGCGTAAACGGATGGACGATGCGACCCGGGAAACCGGCTTCAATTACACCCTGCTCGCAACCCCTGCCGAAGGGCTTGCAGGCCGGTTCGTACGGATCGACCGGAAACTTTATGGAGAGATCGAAGGGGTCACCGACCACGAGTTCTATACCAACTCGTTCCATGTCCCGGTCTATTACAACATCTCGGCGAGCGAGAAGATCCGTCTGGAGGCGCCCTATCACGCGCTGACCAATGCGGGCCACATCTCGTATATCGAGCTGGACGGCGACCCGCTGAAAAACCTCGATGCGTTTGAACAGGTTGTACGGTACATGAAGGAGTGCGGCATCGGCTATGGCTCGATCAACCACCCGGTTGACCGCGACCCGGTCTGCGGATACACCGGCATCATCGACGAAACCTGCCCGCGGTGCGGGCGGCACGAAGGAGAGGCAATCAGTGTGGAAAAGCTGCGGTCGCTCGGGTGCTGGAATGACAATGTGGACTGCGGCTACTGTGGGGACCCGAACGAGGAAGCCGCCCGTATGCCGAATTCGGTGGTTGAATAGAATCAAAACTTGCTTCATAATCTAAAGTTTTACTCGATTTTTTCAAAAAATTGCGGGGTCGAGGGGCAGTGAGGCAACGGAAGTTTGGATTCCAGACCAAACTTCCGGGGCGCAAGCGCCCTTCTTCGGGGGTCTTCTCGGACCTGGTGGTCCGAAGCGCGGCATACGCCGCGACGCCCCCTCAGTTTGCCTT
>NZ_KE159679.1:60384-93252 GCF_000403395.2 Anaerotruncus sp. G3(2012)
TCCCCGCAGGCCCCACCCCGGCAAGCTCGGCGGATTTCTTCTTTTTCTCAATTTAAAGTTTTACTCAATTTTTTTCAAAAAATTGCGGGGTCGAGGGGCGGAGCCCCCGACGCGCTTCGCACTGCGAGCCGCAGCGAAGCGTTTCGAGCGCAACCCGCCGAAGGCGGGCTCTTAGCGCGAGATGAGCGCGGAACGCTTTATCCTGAGAAGCGCTTTTTTGGGGTGAATTGCCGCCCTGGGGCGGCAAGAGGGTGCTTTTGGCAGTGAAAAAGCACCCTGTCAAAAGCGTAAAAGTCACAAAATAAAAGGGAGGTTTCATGATGGAAAATCTGAATGTACAGAACAACACCAACGAAATGATGGTAGGCGAAGGGGTCGGCTTCGAGCGGATCCGCCGGATCACCGGTTATCTGGTCGGCACTCTCGACCGCTTCAACAACGCCAAGCGTGCCGAGGTGAGTGAACGGGTGAAACACGTAGTTACCCGGGAAGTAAAGCTGTGAATACACAGCTGCGTATCTCCGGCTGCATCTCCGATTCTATCGTGGATGGGCCGGGGATACGATATGTTGTGTTTGTGCAGGGCTGTCCGCACCACTGTCCGGGCTGCCATAACCCCGATACCCACGATTTTGAGGGCGGCTATCCCGCCGACACCGAAAAAATCCTCCAGCAGATCGGTTCCGACCCGCTGATCAGCGGTGTGACTTTCTCGGGCGGGGAGCCGTTCTGCCAGGCAGCAGCCCTCTGTGAACTGGGGGAACGGGTTCGGGCATTGGGCAAAAATATTGTAGTCTATTCGGGCTATACCTTCGAGGAGCTGCTCGAAAAAGGAAAAACCGAGCCTGATGTCCTATACCTGCTCCGGCTTTGTGATCTGTTGATTGACGGGCGGTATGTGGAATCGCTGCGGGATCTCAGTTTGCAGTTCCGGGGAAGCAGCAACCAGCGCCTGATTGATTTGAAAAAGGAGTTTGCAGAACCTTCCTGATTCTGCAAACTCCTTTTTTGCTCGTGGCCGCCTATGCCCCACGCCAATGATGCAGGACGAGCAACCGCTGCCGCTTTGCCATTCAAATACTGTCTGCTGCTGGAATCATCCCCAGTGAACCCGCATTCCCCTGCTTCAGCCTGGTGAACGAAACCCCATAGAGAACGGCGGCAAGCAGCAGAGAGAGCAAGTCCGCGACCGGCTGTGCCCAGACCAGTCCGTTCGCACCCATAAGCTGCCTGAGCAGGAAAAGCGCGGGGATGTAGATCAGGCCCTGGCGGCTGATGTTGATGAGGAACGAAGCGGCCGCTGCCCCCATCGCCTGAAGCGCATTGATAAGGCAGTAGAAAATCCCGAACAGGAAACTGGTTGAAAGCAGGATCCGGGCGAACTGGACGCTGTATTCAAGCGCTTCGGGCTGGGTCAGGAATGCACTGACGATGGCATCGGTAAACAGATAACAGACACCGGTCAATGTGACCCCCAGCACCAGCGAAAGCAGGAGGGAAAACCGCAGGATCCCGCTGTACCGCTCCCAGTTTTTCGCACCGATGCAGTACCCCAGAAGCGGCTGTATCCCCTGCCCCAGCCCGATCGACACCATCCCGATCATCATGGTAACCTTCATCGCCACCCCGATCCCTGCGATCGCCATATCGCCGTATCCGGACATCAGGCTGTTGGTAACGATCTGGGAAACACTCATCAGCAGCGAGCCAAGCGATGCCGGAATCCCGATCCCCAGCACCGAACGGCAGACCCCTTCCCCCGCGGTAAATTCCGAAAGTCCGATGCTAAGATTGGAGTTGCCCCGCAGGAAATAAAGGATATAGTACGCTGCGCCCGCCAGGTTCCCGATGACGGTAGCAATCGCTGCACCTGTAACCCCCCAACCGAACCCGAGGATCATCACCGGGTCAAGAACGACATTCAGCAGATTGCCGGCCACCATGCCGGTCATCGCCCGGGTCGGCTGACCCTCCGCGCGCAGGATGTTGGAAAAACAGTTCCCGATCAGCACAAATGGCCCGCAGAGGGTCACAATGTTCAGGTAATCCCTGGTCAGCTCCCAGGTTTCCGTACTGGCTCCGATCAGCAGGAGCAGTTCGTCCATAAAGAGATAGAACAGAACCGCCACCACGATCCCCACCGCGACACAGGACCACATACAGAATGCCGATACCTTTAAGGCGTAGTCCATCCGTTTTTCCCCGAGCGCCCGGGAGATGACCGAGGTGCCGCCGACGCCGAACACCGTACCAAGCGCCATAAAAGTCAGGAAAACCGGTGTGGCGAGCGAAACCGCGGCGACCTGATAGGCATTGTGGGTCTGGCCGATGAAAAAGGTATCCGCCAAGTTGTAAACCAGGACCATCAGCATCGCAAGAATTGCGGGAATTGCATTTTTTAACACGGTCATAGCGACCGGCCCGGAGCCGAAGCCCTCTAATGTTCCACTGTTTCTCATAGATATCGTCCCCTTTCAATCGCACAATATCAATAGCGAGCGATTTATTTAGCCAAAAAACATTCCCCAAACACAGAGGGGAATGTTACGAGAGGTTCCGCAAAACTTTGTAAAGCAACTCCAGAAAAAGCGCCCGTTCCGCCGGGCTGATCCCTTTCAGAAACCGCTCCTCCGATTCGCCCATATGTTTCTGCGCCGCCGCGCAGATCCGCCGTCCCTCGGGGGTGATCCGTACATGTTTGACCCGTTTGTCATGCGGGTCCCCATAGCACTCGACAAATCCCTTCTGTGCCGATCGCTTCACAACGCCAACCATTGTGGACTGGGCGACACGCAGCCTTCTTTCCAGCTCCTTCAGGCTGTAGCAACCGTCCGGACTCTCCTCCAGCAGAAAGAGCAGGTGGACCTGCGCCATTGTCAAATCGTCGGCACGCAGCAGGCTATTCGCGTTTTTTTCCAGCGCGTCATGGATCTGCTTAAAAACAGGGCCGAAGCGGTCCACTTTCAACATAGGAATCCTCTCCTTTGGCAGCTCCTATTTTACTACAAAAAGCAGGCTATTTCAATAGCAAGCGATTGTTTTTCAAGGAACCTCATGGGATACCGCCCCCATAGGCCGCGAGACCCAGGACTGCCGAAAGCAGGATCAGCAGGATTGGCGAAAGCCTGCTTCCGCGCAGCTGCCTGAACCCGATCATCACCGCCGCCAGAACTGCGGTGATCAAACACGCTCTCAGGTCGGGCGATCCCTCCTGCCCCAGGCAGCTGCTGACCGTCATGGAAACTCCAGTCGCGAGGATGATCCCCACAACACATGGTTTCAAACCCCGGACGACCGCCTGTATGCGGCTGTTTTGGAAAAGGGTTTTCAGCACCGCCATGACAAGCAGGATTATCAGGAAGGAAGGCAGGACCACTGCCAGTGTCGCAAGAACAGCACCCCAGAGTCCCGCCTGGCTGCTCCCGACATAGGTCGCAAGATTGATCATGATGGGGCCGGGGGTACTCTCACTGACAGCGATCATATAGGAGATCGCTTCGTCATCCAGCCAGCCGTAGGAAAGAGCCACCTCCCGAATCAGGGGAATTGCGCCGTACGCGCCGCCAAATGCGAAGCAGCCTACCCGCAGAAAGCCGAAAAACAAGTCCCAATAGATCATTGCTCCGCACCGTCCTTCCGCGCGGACATGCTGCTCCAAGCGGACACCCCGAGACTGACCACTGCCGCAGACAACATCAGGCTGATCGACGAAACCCGCCAGGAGAAAAAGCCGGCCAGGAGCATTACCGTAAACGAACCGAGCATAATCGCCCGGGGAAGCGGCTTTTTGGGCATCTTGCGCAGCATGGCGACCGCTGCATCCAGAATCAAAAGCCCGACCGCGAGTTTGATCCCCTTGAGCATACTGGCAACCACAGTGATCTCGAGGAAATGGTCGAGGAACCTCGAGATCGCATAGATCACCGTAAAGGATGGCAGGACGATCCCAAAAGTGGCAATGACCGAGCCTGCGAACCCCGCCTGCTGATAGCCGACGAAGGTTGCGCAGTTGATCGCCATTGGGCCGGGCGTGGATTCGGCGATGACCGTAATATCCATCATCTCGTCATGGGAAATCCACTTTTTCTGCTCGACGCAGATCGACGAGATCACCGGGATCATCGCATAGCCGCCGCCGAAGGTAAATAACCCGATCTTCATAAAGGTCAAAAGCAGATCGAGCAACGTCTGATTTCGTTTCACCCGTCTCCCCCGCGTCCGGGGGCTCCCTCCCTTCCAACGGTTTCGCCCGTTCGCTCCGCTCTGGAACTCAGGACTCGCTGTAAGTCACCTTGACCATCTTCTGGTCAGCTCTGGGACGGTCGCTGTAGTCGGTCGGCTGTCCGGCGATCTCATCCACTGTTTCCATCCCCTCAACTACCTTGCCGAATGCAGCATACTGCCCATCCAGATGGGGGGCATCCTCATGCATGATAAAGAACTGGGAGCCCGCCGAATTCGGGTCCATGGCGCGCGCCATCGAAAGAACGCCGCGGGTATGCTTGAGATCGTTTTTGATCCCGTTCGCCGCGAACTCCCCCTTGATATGGTAGCCTGGGCCGCCCATACCGTTCCCCTCCGGGCAGCCTCCCTGGATCATAAACCCGGGGATTACCCGGTGGAAGATCAGGCCGTCATAAAACCCTTCCTTCACCAGCTTGACAAAGTTTTCCACTGTAATCGGGGCAATGTCGGGATAAAGCTCGGCTTTGATCTGTTTTCCGTTTTCCATTTCAATCGTAATCATCTGCATATAAAATACTCCTTATCATTTCTTGGGATTATATTCCTGTTCACAATAGATACAGCGGTAGACCCGGCGGTCCCCCTCCTCCGAGAGCTTGAAGATATGCGGAAGCTCCTGCTCGATCGAGGTAATGCAGCGGGGATTTTTGCATTTCGCAACATTGGTCACCTGTGCAGGAAGCTGTAGCTTGCGTTTGCGGGTGATCCTCCCGCCTTCCACCACATTGACGGTGATATTGGGGTCGATGAACCCGAGCACATCCAGGTCAACATCAATCTTATCCTCGATCTTGATGATGTCCTTTTTGCCGCTCTTCCCGCTGCGGGCATTCTTGATGATCGCTACACTGCAATCCAGCCTGTCCAAATCCAGAAACCGGTAGATTTCCATGCTCTTTCCCGCCTGAATGTGGTCGATTACCAAGCCCTTCTGTAGGCTGTCCACGTTCATGCTTCCACCCCCAGCATCTTCAGAATCAACGCCATGCGCACATATTTGCCATAGAGCACCTGTTTGAAATAGCAGGCACGCGGGTCACTGTCCACCTCGGTCGCAATCTCGTTGACGCGCGGCAGCGGGTGCAGCACGATCATGTCCTGTCTGGCCAGCTCCATCTTCTCTCCATCGAGAATATAGCTGTCCCGCAGGCGGACATAGTCCTCCTCATTGAAAAACCGTTCCCGCTGGACACGGGTCATATAGAGGACGTCCAGCTCCCCGATTACCTCTTCCAGCCGCTCGGCCTCCCGGAATGCCAGCCCCTTGCGCTGCATATCCGCACGAATATAATCTGGGATTTTCAGCTCTTTCGGGGAGATGAGCAGGAAGGTGATCCCCTCGTAACGCATCAGCGCGCGGATGAGCGAATGCACCGTCCGCCCGAAGGTGAGGTCCCCGCACAGGCCGATTGTAAACTGTCCCAGCCGGCCTTTCAGCGAACGGATGGTCAGCAGGTCGGTGAGGGTCTGGGTCGGGTGCTGATGCCCACCGTCTCCCGCATTGATGACTGGAATCGACGCGTGCAGCGACGCCACCTTTGCGGACCCCTCCTTTGGATGGCGCATCGCCACAATGTCGGCGTAACACTGCACCGTCCGGATCGTATCGGCAACGCTCTCCCCCTTCATCGCGGAGGACGAGTCCGCCGAAGAAAAGCCAAGCACACTCCCGCCAAGCTCAAGCATCGCTGCTTCAAAGCTCAACCGGGTGCGGGTGCTCGGCTCATAAAACAAAGTCGCCAGCTTTTTCCCTCTGCATTTTTGAGAGTAAGCGGGCGGATCGGCTATGATCTTTTCCGCAAGGTTCAGAATCTCATCGACCTCCTGCGGGGTCAGGTCGACCGGCTCGATCAGATGTTTCAATCAATTCCCTCCCAAGTATCGTACTCTTTCCTCCCAGTTTACTACAACCTGCCTGCCTGCGCAACCCTGCTGCCCCAATTTTCAGGAATTTTTCTCTGTTGCGTTTTTGCGCAAGAACCACTATACTATAATCGAAGCTGTTTCGTATTTCTTTACGCAAGGGGGCTTTTTCTCTTGCAAAAAGCCCCCTCTTGCCGCTGCGCGGCAATTCACCCGAAAAATGCGCTTCACAGGATAAAGTATTTCGCTCATTGCGATGAGCGACCAAAGGCGCTGCCTTTGGAAACCGCAATTTTTTGAAAAAAATTGAGTAAAACTTTCATTTTGGGAAAAGCGGCACCCGGCCCGGAAGGGAGGGGTCTGCTCCCGATTCCGCTGCCGCGCAGCAGAGAGACGGAAAACGCCCTTTTTTGAATCAGATTCTTCAGGAGGTTCCAAACCGATGAGACAAAAACTTACCGCCCTGTTTCTGGCAGGGCTTCTGGTGGCTTTCTCCGGGTGTATGCAGCCCCGGCGTGCCGGTTCCAGCCCCTCCGCGCCCCCCTCTTCCGAAGAAGAGGAGATCATCTTTGAATGGGAGCGCTCCTCTTCTGAGGAGGAGTCCGCATCCTCTGTCCCTGAAATGCCGGAAATGTCCCTCTACGACTGGTGGCGGGACTACATTTATGACGCGGTTTACCCCTTCCAGGGGAGTTACCCCACCCTTGTACAGTACGACAGCCAGTCGATCATAGAATACTGCGGGATTCGGATGTTCCGCGATGCGGTGATCTCCGAAGCAGGGAAATCCGCCGGGGACAGCATCCTGCCCAAGGACAAGCTAGCTGATTATACCAAACGTTATTTTAATGTTCGGTTAAACGATCTGGATGTTTCCAGACTCACCTCCGAGGATGGGAACGCGATCCTGTACTATCTGCCGGTTGGATCTGACCGCTCCGGTGAAAACCCGGCCAACGAGTCGCTCAACAACAACGATGTGTTCAAACTGGTGGAAGCTGCGCCCGCAGATGCGGATGGGGTAATCCGTCTGCGGGTCGACCGGGATGACGGGCAGATCCACTATTTTTACATGGCCCCCCATGAGGACGGCAGCGGCTACTATTTTAAACGGATCGAGGTCAATTATGGCCAGCTGCCCAAAGAGGTCGAATTCGAGGGGGAATACATCACCGTGGATACCCTGCTGGGAATGCCTGCATCCGGGGCGGGTTCCCTGCACTGCTGGGGGGAGATCGGCGGGAAGCTGCTGCTCTCCTGGTCGAGCGGGATGTCCGGTTATGTAGTGCTCGGGCTGGTGGACAGCTATGACCTGACCGAAAAGCGGTATGAGTTCCAGCTGCGCGACGGAGAAACCTTCCTCTCAGCGATCCCGCAGACCGAACGGATCGTGCTGATTACCGACCAGCGGATCGCAACCCGGGACATCAATTTTGAAGACCCGCGGGAAGTACCGATCCCTGAAAAGATGAAGCAGGGCAGTGATGGGGCGGTCCCGGACTTCGACCTCTCATCCGACCGCAAAAAGGCTGCGTTTGTCAACGACAAAGGTCTGTGCCTCTATGACTTTGGCACCGATTCGGTGCGGCTGCTCGCCGAACATCCCACGCCGAAAGCTGACGAGGACGCAGATTCCTCCTCCGAAGCGGAACCCGCCGACGAGCAGGGGAAGCCGGAACTGATGTCCCAGGCGACCTTCACCAAGCCGGCTTTCTTTGACAACGACACCAAGCTCTACTGCCACACAGCCGGATATGAATGGGTGAGCGGGCTTTATATCTACGATCTCGCCGAGAATAAAGGGCGGGAGATGGACGAGGCGTACAGCTGGGTCAACAGCGCGGGCGGCGAGCAGATGACACTGGTTGGGAACAAGGCGTTTGCATTCGGATTGAGCAGCGAACAGAGCATCGTGCCCCACCTCTGGCTCGATCTCGCGACCGAAGAGACTCATACGGTTGAGCTGCCCTACGAGATCCGCAGCATCGTGACCGCCCCCTCCAAAAACGGACTTCTGGTGCTCGGCTCCGCCGGGGAGAGCCAGGGCTGGCAGCTGTTCGAGATGGATATGAACACGATGCAGCTCAACAATACCGGGTTTTCTGTCCGCGGGCTCACCCCACAGGTGATCGGCGGCGCGGACAATGGACGTCTGCTGCTGACCTATTATAGTCTGGATGGCGGTGGCGGCGGGTATCTGCTCGCCAATACCGGCCGTTCAAGCGACGGGGAAACGGAAGCTGCCGGTTGACCCATCGCCATAAAAAAGCCCCCTGCACTTCACAAACAAAACTTTTGGGGCGGCCGTTCCAATTTTTCAAACGAGCCTTTCATCAAAACAGGCGCGCATCAAAAGATGCGCGCCTGTTTTCATTTACCGGGCATAGCGATTCCCGTACCGCCTGCCCGAGGTCAACCGGTTAAAGCAAGCATATCCAACAAAAATGATCGCACAACAGAGAAACGTCTTCCCCCCCGGCGCTGCCATTGAGGAGAAACTGTATCCCCTGAAGCGGCAGTCCCACTGCGGGAAGGCGGCTCCCAACAAAACAGACAGCATCTCCTCCATCCAAAAATAGAGGTCGCTCAACGGAGGTATGTCGAAGAGGAGGAACCCAGCCAAAAGCCCGGCGAGGATCCACAAAAACTGTTTGGCGGAGAGCTGCCGGAACCTGGCGGGAAGAAGCGGGAATTCACGTACAGCCAGCCCCAGCAGGACGCCAATCAGGAGATTGAGAAGCAGGAAGCCCAAGAGCAGCAGCCACTCACCCCCTCCGGGCGCGGATACCGAGACAAGCCACTCCGAAGACAGGTTGATGTAACAGGAATTGAGAAAAGTCAGCAGGATCAGCGAGAGCAGCAGCGCCAGCAGCTTTCCTGCCATGCATAGATATCGTTTCATCTGTATGTATCCCTCCAGTCAGCGGTATACGGCCCCTATTCTATTACCATCATCGAGTATCCAACCTGAAAGCTCTCACCCGGGTTCAGGAATTTGACATACGGCTTATCCTCGAAGCTGCCGGTTTCCCCCTTGACCGCGGGCAGGCCGCACCACGGTTCCAGGCAGAGGTAATCCCCTTTTTTGTTCGGCATCGTCCAGACTGCCAGCACATCAAATTTATGAAAATCAAACGCAAACCCTCTGCCGGTTTTCGCGTTGACCAGCCTGACCACGTTGGAATTCAGCTTTTCAAAAACAAGCGCGTCCCGCTGGTCGAAGAGGGCGTGGTCGAGCGGCAGGGTGGTCCCACCTTGCAGAGGGATCTGCTCCTCACCGTCGATGCAGGTGCCATCCGACAGGGTCAGGTTGCGTCCGCTCTCGGGCTTTTCAAACACAAGCTGGTAATCTTCGAACGCTTCTCCTTCATAGAGCGGGCAGGTAAAACCAGGATGCCCGCCAATACAGAGCGGCATCCGCTTTTCCGATTTGTTTTCGACCAGAAAGGTGGTGGAAAAACCGTCCTCAGCGATCGCGTGGGTCACGTGAAGCAGGAACTCGAACGGATACTGCCGGAGCGTTTCCGGATTGGACGCGTAAACCAGCTCGACAAAATCCGCACCATGCCTGCCCAGCTCAAACGGTACCTTGCGGGTGAACCCATGCTTGCCCAGCGGGTAAGGAACACCGTCGATCTTGAGGGTGTTGTTGAGGGTGGCGCTGCAAACCGGGAACAGCATGGGGGTGTGGTTGGGCCAGACCGCCGGGTCTGCCTGCCAGATATACTCCCTACCGTTTTGGGGGATGAACGAGATCAGCTCCGCCCCCGCCGATTCAACCACCGCGGATACGCCTTTGTAAGAAAGCCGATATTCTGCCATGAAAAGCCCTCCTTCTTCTATTGACATAAGAACCCGTATTCACAACCATTCAAAACTGTCTGAACGGGCCATTTGCCGGCCCACTGCGTTTTTTCGCCTTGCAGGGCAGCAAAACTCCTCGCTTATCCGGCATTCCCTGATTATGAATACATGCTCTCAATTTTAGGGACCGTCCAAAAGCGTTCGAAGCCTGTTGATCGCTTTTGCTCCGGCTTAAGAATCCGTTTGGTCTCCTGGGGATGAGACTTTTTAGAAAAGTCCTCCGTCCGACCGATTCTACACGCTCAAAACCGGTTAAACAGAAAGCTCCTGCATCCGCAGGCGCTCCACCCGCTCCAAAAACAGCGCACCTGTCCCCGCCTGTTCTTCCAGAACCGGGAATTCCACCGCCATCCCCTGCACCGATGTGATCCGGATGTACCGGCTGCGGCCGCTTCCCTCCATTGAAAGGCGGGTCAGGTTTTTCCAGCGGAGCCAAACTGTGCGGGTTCCATATCTGTCGTAGGAAATCGCCGTCAGCCCTCTCTCGGTCGCGCCGATCCAGTATTCCGGGTCCACCTTTCGGAACAGATTGCGGTCTCTGCCGCGCAGCCAAAGAAAATCGAGCAGCCGTGTCCCGAACCGGTAACACAGCTTGGAAAGGTTGTACATTGCATAGCTGTCTTTCAGCAGTTTTTGCAGTTCCATGGTCTGTGGGTGCTCAGTTGGGAACACAAAATCCGCCGTATTCCCCAAGGCGAGATTTAAAACCGGCCGGAGCTGCTCCTCCTTCACCTTGTTGTAAGAGAAAACCGCCCGCTTTCCTCCCTCGATGTCAAGTTCAACCAAACAGCGCAAAAGCTGCACCTGATAGCTGCACAGGTGCACGCGGTCCGCATCCAGGGATATGGTGTCGACCTGATCCCTCTGGGCGGTCTGAATCAGCACCTGCTTCCCCCACCATGCCGCTGCATACTCCGGCTCCCGGCTTTTCTGGGAAACCTGGGGGATGTAGGTCACATTGCCGGGCGGCATCCCACTTTCCTTCCATTCCCGCAGCGCGGGATGGAACGGCTCCGGCAGCTCCTCCCATGCGTAGACCCGCTTGGGCCAGGAAGCCAGTGTTGGCCGCTTGTCCATCTGCATCCTCATCCGCCGACCTCCTGTCTTGGCAATATCCGGCGCTTTCTTCAAAAGGGACCGGAGCATAGATACGGGAAAGGGGCTTTTCATCTGCAAAAAGCCCCCTTGCCGCTCTTCAAGCGGCAGTCCACCCCCAAAAAAGTGCTTCTCGGGATAACGTGTTTCGCCGCGCACAGCAGTATGCGTAGGCCAACCGGCACAAAAGCGACCGAAACTTTTCCGTTTTCCTCGTTAGGTGGGCGGCTTGCGCACTTCCAGAACGTCGACCCGCTTCAAAAATGCCTCCGCGGCCTGCATCTGTCCGGACAGAACCGGAAGCTCCACCGCCGCGCCCGCTGCCGGCACAATCCGAACGCACCGGCTGCGGCCCTCCCCTTCCAGTGAAATACTGGAGAGATTAGACCACGCAATCCAAACCGTCTGGGAACCATTACGGTCACAGGAGATCGCGGTCAAGCCGCGTTCGGTCGCACCAACCCAATATTCCGGGTCCACCCTGCGGAACAGGTTGCGGTCCCTGCCGCGCAGCCAGAGAAAATCCAGCAGACGGCGCCCAAACCGGTAACACAGCCTGGAAAGATTATACATCGAATAGCTGTCGTCCTGCAGCTTTTGCAGCTCCGGAGTTTGCGGATGCCCGGTCGGAAAAACCGCGTCCGGCGAGTTTCCCAGCACAATGTCGAGAATCGACCGCAGCTGCTTCCGGGTTTTGTTGTAGGGGAAGGAGACCGTTCCAAACCCGTCCACCTCGATCTCTACCAGCGCGTGCGGCTGCTTTTCGTGGTAACAGCACCGGCGGACCCGGCCCGGCTCCAGAAGTACGGCCCTGGTTTTCCCCTCCTGGAAGATTTGGAGCAGCGCCTGTGCCCCCCACCATGCCGACAAATATTCCGGCTCCCCTTCCTCATGGAAAAGGCGGGGAATGTAGGCTACATTCTCCATCGGCATCCCCAGATTCCGCCATGTCTGCAAGGCGGGGCAGAACGGAGCCGGAAGCTCGTCCCATGTGTAGATCCGCTTAGGCCATGACACCAGGATCGACCGCTTGTCCTTCGGCATCTTCATGGTCTCTTCCTCTATCTGCACCTTCATGGTTTCCTCCTCTGTTTCCGTCCCGCCCTGCAATCAAAAGCTGATGGAAAGCTGTAAAACCGTTCAGCTTTTCCCATTCAAGCGGTGGTTACTCCCGCCGGTTGAGGAACTGGTCCACGATGAACCGGGGACGGTGTTTGGTTTCCTTGTAAATTTTCCCAATATATTCTCCGATCACGCCCAACGAAAGGAGCTGGATGCCTCCAAGCGCCCAGATCGAACCCATCAGGGTGGTCCATCCGGTGACGGTATATCCAAACAGCCGGAGCAGCAGCAGCCAGAGCAGCGCAATCCCGCTGATGCCAAAGATCAGCACCCCGACCCAGGTAATCAGCCGGATCGGCTTGACCGAAAACGAAGTGATTCCATCAATCGCGAAGGCGAGCATCTTTTTGAGCGGATATTTACTCTCACCAGCGAACCGCTCGCTGCGCTCATAGAGGACAACCGTGGTTTTGAATCCGATCAGCGGGACGATCCCACGCAGGAACAGGTTGACCTCATCGTATTGGGCGAGCGCCTCCAGCGCGCGGCGGCTCATCAGCCGGTAATCGGCATGGTTCTCGACGATCTCAACCCCCATAAACTTCAGAAATTTATAGTAACCGACCGCTGTTGTACGCTTGAATACCGTATCTTTGGCGCGCGAGGAGCGCACCCCATAAACCACGTCACATCCATTATAGTATTCTGTCACAAACCTGTCAATCACTTCCACATCATCCTGTAGGTCCGCGTCGAGCGAAATTGCCATATCGCACAGCTCTCTGGCCTGCATCAGACCGGCAATCAGCGCGTTCTGGTGCCCCTGGTTATGCGAAAGCTTCAGCCCGGAAAAAAGCGGATTTTTTTCGTGCAGATGGGAGATCAGCTCCCAGGTTGTGTCCCGGCTGCCGTCATCGACGAACAGAACCCGGCTTTTTGGGGAGACCGTTCCTGCCTCGATCATCCCGCCGAGCTTGGCTTCCAGCCGGCGGGCGGTTTCGGGCAGGACCTGCTGCTCGTTGTAGCAGGGAACCACCAGATATAAAATGTCACAATTCATGCAAATCCTCCTGTGCTGTTGCGGGGCCTTCCTCGTCAGGCGGATCATACGGAGCGGGCAGGTCCCAAAGGTCGGACAGGCTCGGACCATCAAGATCGTCCGAAACGTCCGGAATATCCTCCGGCTGCGGGTCGTCCCAACCGGCCCAGCCCAGACCCGGTTCGGGGTCCCAGCCGGAAGGTTCCGGCGGCTCCGGCTGTCCGCCAAACCTACGCCAGGCCAGCAGATAGGCCGCGAGCAGAACCAATCCTGCCGCGCTGACTGCCAGCCCCGGGAACAGGCCGGGGGTGGTGTAGGTGAACCGGATGGTATTGTCGCCCGCAGGGGCACGCACCGCCATAAAGCCGATCGAGGCTTTTACCACCTCGGCGGGCTGACCGTTGACGGTAGCCGACCAGCCTTTATCGTATGGTACCGAGAAAAAGACCAGGTTCTCCCGCGTCAGCTCGATCCGGGAGGTAAAGCCGCGGTTATCGATCTCGAACGAGTACCCCGCTGTATCGCGGCGATCCTCGCAGTCGTCGAAAAAGTCGGACTTGGAAAGATATTTGTAATCGTCCTCCTCCATATGGGTCAGCAGGTCCGCATTGGCCTCCGCCGCGTCCTCCTCCAGCACGAGCGCCCGCAGCAGGACCGCAGCGCGGTCGTCCTCGTTGAGTGCCTCCAGCTCGGATCGGGTGATATAATGGTCATAGGTGAAGCCCATCGGCAGGAAATTCTCGTTTTCGTAGATGTTGTATCCAAGCTGGGTGTCATAAAGTTCCCATCCGGGCATCAGGTCCTGCTGCTCCTCGTCCTCCGCGACAAACAGCCATCGGACGGACAGGAGCGGCCGCAGCTCGTAGAACTTCACCTCCGGCTTGGAGGAAACATCCCGCTTGACCCCGACAGTCGGATAAAAATCCATCGTCGAAACCGGGATGATCGAGTGGAACGCCTGAATGTTGGGCAGATGCCAGTACATGCCAAGATTATCCATCCCGTCGTAGATATCCGCCCGGGCAAACCCATCGTCCGGCAGGTCGAGCTGGTAACGCCCGTCGAGCGCGGTATCCCGTATGAAGTTGGTGTCATCCGAATGGCATTTGCCCATCCCGATAAAGGTGACCGAATAGACCACAATCACCAGACAGAGCGCCCGGACCAGCATCCGGCTGCGCCGGACAAAGTCGGCCCGATACCGGCGCAGCACCAGATAAAGCCCCACCAGCCCGAGCAGGGCGATTGCGGCAGTCGCGGCGAACCGCTCCGGGTATTTGGGAAGGCTGAACTTGACCGTCTCATCCGACTGGATGGTAGGCGTCAGGCCAAGAATCGCGGTGACCAGCGCAGTATAGAGCACCGTGACATTGAACCCGAACCGCAGGTCAACCGACCGGTCCTCAAAGGCGCGGGCGGTCACAGCCGACATCAGCAAAAGCGGCATGTAATACCACCGCGCGTAGTACGAGTTGTTGAACAGGATGAACGCGCTGTTGAGCACCGGCACCAGCGCGAAGAGGAACGAAACCAACAGGATCCGGCAGAGCCAGTCCCGCTTGGATTTGAGATAGGCGATCACACCGGTCATGCTGAAGAACGGCAGCCACGCCGAAAGGGACGCCCATTTTGCCCCGCGGTCGGGGAAAAGGTTCGGGCGGCTCGGCAGGTCGGGCGGGAAAAAAGCGCTGCTCACGATCGCGGGGTAGAGCTGGTTGTGCCAGTAGAGCCAGAGGTTCCAGCCGTTGAGCAGCTCACCCGCACCGGTGCGGGGGTTGCCCAGAATCGCCAGCACCGAGGGCAGAAACAGGCACATCGCAAGCAGCATCCCAAGCACCGCCTCGAAGCCGGTCCAGAGGAACTTTTTCAGAGACATCCGCCAGCCGGGGCAGGTCGAACGGACCGCAAAATAGAGCAGGACAAAGACCACTTCCCCGATAAAGAACCAATAGTTGACAAACGCGTTGACCGCGACCGCCAGCGCAAAAACGCCCCTGCGGTCGTTGGACACCAGTTCTTCCAGGCCGGCCAGCAGAAGCGGGAAGAAGATGATCGCCTCGTGGAAGTGGTTGAAGAAGATGTTATAGACCGCATACCCCGAAAAGGCATAGAGCAGCGCACCGATCACAGCGGATTCGCTGTTTTTGACGAACCGTTTCAGATAGAGGCACCCAGATGCGGCGGCACAGGCGTGCTTGAGGATCAGGAGCGGCGCCATCAGGTGCGGCACAAATTCATTCGGGAACGGGAGGGTCAGCCAGAAGAACGGGCTGCCGATCAGATAGAAACTGTAGGACCCGATAAAGTTTGCGCCAAGATCGGTATACCAGTTCCAGAAGAGGCTGCCCGACCGGACCGCCTCGTGTGCGAGCTTGTAAAAGGGGATCTGCTGGACATTGAAATCCCCGTAAAAAAAGAAATACCCCTTATCCCAGATCATAATGGGAATAAAGATAGCAGCAGCGGTCGCCAGTGCGATCCAAAATGCCTTGAGGCAGCTTCTGTCCTTTGCAGCCGGTTGAGCGTACATAATAAACCTCCGAAGTTGATAGAGTCAAAGTGCTTCAAATAACAGGGAACCTGATGCTTTTGAGGTTCTTCGATTGTGATACATATGGTTAAAGTATACCACAATCCGCATCATTTAACAGTCCATCTTTTCATTAGGTGAAAATTCTGGTATAATTTATTACACCATGCGGCAACACTTCGGAAATTTTTTTATTTTTTTGTGCAGAATGCGCATTCCCTATCGGGAAAAGGAGGAAAACGATGAAACGGTTCAGCTTTTTTGCAATGCTTTCCCGGATGAAATACATCCGGCGGTGGGGCCTGATGCGAAACGCACGCGAGGAAAACCTCAGCGAGCACTCGCTTGATACCGCTTATATTGCCCATGCGCTTGCACTGCTCTCGGATGTCGACCCGTCACGGGCTGTATTCTGTGCGCTCTATCACGATTGCAGCGAGATTTTAACCGGGGATATGCCCACCCCGGTCAAATACTACAGCCCTCAGATCAAGGAAAGCTACAAGGAGATCGAGCAGGCCGCTGCGGGGCGGCTGTTGTCAACCCTGCCGCCCGACTTACAGCAGGCTTACCGCCCACATTTTTTCGAGCAGGACCCGCAGGTTCTGTCGGTCGTCAAGGCGGCGGACAAGCTCTCCGCACTCATCAAATGCATCGAAGAAATCCGGATGGGCAACAACGATTTTCAGAATGCGAAACAGGCACAGCTTGAGGCGCTGCATCAGATGAACCTGCCAGCGGTCGATTTCTTCCTGGAAAACTGCCTCCCTGCATATGAGCTGACGCTGGACGAACTTAATCTTGGAAATCTTTAGAGAAAACCGATGGAAAACAACAGAAATACCCCTCTTTTGTTTGTGTATTTTTAAGAAATCTGACGAAAAAACACCTCGCTTTTTCTTTAATGTCACAAAAAGTGATGGATAAAGCAAAAAAAGATAAAAAAACATCTTTCTTTTCTGGACGCATATGCTATAATATGCACATAAGCAAAACATTTCTGTTGTTTCGCTTCATTTTAAGGAGGGTGTTTTATGGAGTTTTTGCAGCCGTACATCAACATTTGGAAAAACTTTGCGAAGTTTGATGGGCGTACCGGTGTCCGCGGGTTCTGGATGGCTTTCGTCGTCAACATGATCGTCGGGCTCCTGTTCGGGTTTCTGACACAGATTTCAGGGATCTTTGGGATTCTCAGCAGTGCCTATTCCCTCGCGGTGCTGGTCCCGTGGTGGGCGCTGATGTTCCGCCGCCTGCATGACATCGGCAAACCCGGTGGGTGGGCGTTCCTCAGCCTGACCTGTATTGGCGTAATCCCGCTGATTATCTGGTTCGTCCGCGCGGGCGATCCCGAGGAAAACCTCTATGGACCTGTTCCGGAGGAATAAATTGACATTCTGAGAAGAAACGCTGCACAGCGGATGCT
The DNA here is from genome assembly GCF_000403395.2 of Anaerotruncus sp. G3(2012). GTDB lineage: Bacteria > Bacillota > Clostridia > Oscillospirales > Ruminococcaceae > Anaerotruncus. The sequence continues at coordinate 77,506 of NZ_KE159679.1, forward strand.
GTGCGGCGTTTCTTTACGCTTTATGTCAGGAACCCCCATGTCGAAAACCATCCATAGGTCAGCCATAGCTCAATCACACCCAGCACTGCCAGAAGGCAACCTTTAAAATATCTTTTTTGTCCGCTCAAACCATCCGCCAGCGCCAGATAACAAACGAAGCCTCCCGCTATATATCTGGGGATCGACGCAATCCCTGTCGAAAGCGGGACCACCAGAAAGATGCACCCCAGGACAAACTCCGTATAATGCTTTTGGACGAACAGCCAGCCCAACAGGCAGGCGCCAATGACGATGAAAAGCAGGAAATAAGCCTCCTGATTGACCGCCCCTCTGGAGGCGGCGCCCAGCGTGCGGAGGACGATCTCAGCGGGATTTGTAATCTCCCTTCCCCAAGCCCGCTGCACATGCGCAAATGCCATCGGATCCCCCACAAGAAAATACAGATGGAGCATATAGAGGAATAATCCCAGCGGGCACATGCAGGTCCCCAAAATCAACTTATGGTCATTGAGGGTTTTTTTGACATATTCCCAGAGCAGCTTGGGGTTCAGTTCTCCCATTCTGTCCTTGAAAAAACGATGCAGCGAATGGGTCAATATCGCAAAAACAAACAGCACCCCTGTATTACGTGAAGCGCTCAAAAAGATGCCGCAGACCCCCAGCTTGATATACTGTTCCTGTTCCAGAAAATAAAAACACAGGCATAAACATAAAAGATAGATTGACTCTGTATACAAAGAGGAGTAGTAAAAGCTATACGGACCAAAACACATGATAAACAGCCAACAGAAAGCAGCTTTCCCTCCATTTTGCGGCCTTGTCAGCAGGATATATCTGCTTCCTGCAAAAAGAGCGATTCCGAATATTGCTGTATTGGCCAAAAAGCCCAGTATCTCAAGCCCCATGGACGGTAGCACCTTTCTCAGAAACACCATATACGCCGGCATCAATGGGAAAAACGCCCAGTTTGCCGCTCCATTTTGCCCTTCCAGCTTGATTCCGTTAAAGTCAGAATAGCCTGACTCTATAATGGATTTGTACCATCCTGCATCCCACCTGAAAAAAGCATGTGCAAAGCTGCCCTGATCACCTGAAATATGGCTCCATAACAGGTAAACCAGCCACATTATAACCCGGGATATGACCAGCATAACCCCGATTGCCGCGCACAGGCGGTATGTATCTTTTTCTTTTGCTCCGAACTTCATTTGTTCTCCTCCTGCCCCCTCTGGCACAGACGCGCCTGCCTGACTTTCACTCCCATGTTTCTGGGATCATTTTCTGTCGGAGACGGATTCTGTATGCCCAGCTCTATCATTAAATCTCCGGAATCCGGAATCAACCCCTTTTCCAGCAAAAAATGGTGAATCCCAACTTCGCGGACCTCTCCGATGGCCTCTCCATTCGCAATCACCCGCGCGGACGCCTCCGGTCTCAAAGCGAGAACATCCACCTCGAAAACCAAATCCTCTGTATTGGGTATCCCGGAAAAATATAAGGTCGCGGTGGTTCCGATTGTCCATGTCGCGTCTTTTTCAGCCCCGCTCCAGCCAATCCCCTTCCTTTGGGTTGGGTTCCCCGATTCCGAAAAAAAGTCTACGGGTTCTCCCAGCGTATAGCGAAGCCCTCCTACTCCAATCCATCTTTGTAATGTTTTTTCTATATAATACATTTTATATTCTTTTTCTGTATCCGCGCACACCCCCAGGCACAATACCCCGATGTAAAAGATGCACAAAACGGCGCTGATGCAGTAGCAGATGATTTTTTGATACAGCCCTGTTCGCATGTTGCTCCCCTTTCAAGCTTTTTATGTTTCTGTAAACAGAAACATAAAACAAGGACGTCCTTGTTTTTCTATACAGCTGTCAAAAGCCCTGTTGGCTCTGACCGGCGGTCAGAGCCAATTTACCCGATTACTAAGGCAAAGACAGGCAAAACTTTTCATCAACCAGGCAATTTAAAGCTATCCTTGAGCGTGACAACCCGGTTAAAGGTATTTTCATGCCGGCTGTCCTTGCAGAAATAGCCCATCCGGACAAACTGGAACCGGTCGCCGGTTTTGGCATCGGCGAGGGAGGCTTCGAGCTTGCAGTGCTTCAGCGCGGTGAGGGAGTTCGGATTCAGATAGTCGAGGTAGTTGGTCCCCTCGGGCACTGCATTGACATCAACGAGCGAGAACAGATTCTCATAGAGCATGATGTCCGCGTCTACGGCGTGTGCCGCACTGACCCAGTGGATGGTTCCACGCACCTTGCGTCCATCTGCGGGGCTCCCGTTGCGGGTTTCAAGGTCGGCAGTGCAGCGCAGTTCGACGACATTGCCTTCTGCATCTTTCACGACCTCTTCGCATTTCACCAGGTAAGCGCCCATCAAACGGACCTCCCCGCCCGGTTTGAGCCGCTGGAACTTGGGCGGCGGAACCTCGGCAAAGTCGGATTTCTCGATGAACAGCTCGCGGGTGAATGCGACCTGGCGGGTACCTGCTTCAGGATCGACCGGGTTGTTGGAGACCTCGAAATACTCGGTTTCATCCGCCGGATAGTTGGTGATGGTGACCTTGAGCGGCTCTGTGACTGCCATACGGCGGGGGGCGCTGGCGTTCAGCTCCTCACGGATGCAGTATTCCAGCAGCTTGATATCCACCAGGCTGTTTGCCTTGGCGACGCCCGCGCGGCTGACAAACTCAAGAATCGAGGAAGGGGTATATCCGCGGCGGCGCAGGCCGCAGAGGGTCGGCATACGGGGATCATCCCAGCCATCGACACGGCCGGTCTCGACCAACTCGCGCAGATACCGCTTGGACATAACTGTATTGGTGATGTTCAGGCGGGCGAACTCGCGCTGTTTGGGCTTCTTCTCGAAGTCGATGTTGTTGACCACCCAGTCGTAGAGCGGGCGGTGGTTCTCAAACTCGATCGAACAGAGGGAATGGGTGATCCCCTCGATTGCATCCTGTATTGGATGGGCGTAATCATACAATGGGTAGATACACCATTTGTCTCCCTGGCGGTGATGGTGTGCGCGGACAATCCGGTAGATGGCGGGGTCGCGCATATTGATGTTTGGGGAAGCCATGTCGATCTTGGCGCGGAGGGTCTTGCTGCCGTCGGGGAACTCTCCGTTTTTCATCCGCTGAAACAGGTCGAGGTTCTCCTCAATCGAGCGGTTGCGGTAGGGGGATTCTTTGCCGGGCTGGGTGAGGGTGCCGCGATACTCGCGCATCTCATCCGCGGTGAGATCGCAAACATAGGCTTTCCCATCCTGAATCAGCTTGATGGCATATTCATAGCACTGGTCGAAATAATCGGAGCCATAGAAGATGCCGCCATCCGGGATGGCACCGAGCCAGCGCAGGTCCTCCTCGATCGACTCGACATACTCGGTGTCCTCTTTCACCGGGTTGGTGTCATCGTAGCGGAGGTTGAAAAGCCCGCCGTATTTTTTCGCGGTGGAATAGTTGATGAAGATCGCCTTCGCACTCCCGATATGGAGATAGCCGTTGGGTTCGGGCGGAAACCGGGTATGGATACGGTCGGCGAACCCGTTGGCAATGTCCTGATCAATGATCTCTGTGATAAAATTCGCGTTATATTCAGCCATACTGTTACACTCCTAAAAACAAAAGTTTTCGCCCGCCTTCTTCAAAAGGCAGCGGGGCCAGGGGCAGCGCCCCCGCTAAGCGAGGGCCTTTTTCAGACGCTCGGCAACCTTCTCTTTCCCGAGAATCCCCATCACCTCATACATATCCGGCGAATTCTGACGCCCGGTGACCGCAACCCGGATCACCATGCTCACATCCCCCACATTTCCGCGGAATGCTTCCGGGTTCTTTTTATAGTCCTTCATGTTGGAGGCATAGCCGACCTCGTCAGCCAGCGCCTTGATCCGCTCAAACCACTGTGTATTGTCGTCCGCCGGGTCGTACAGATCGAGGTACCGCGTCAGGATGGTCCTCCGGTCCTCCTCGGTCACATGCTCCGGATAGCAGTCATCCGGCTGGAACAGTTCGTCAAAGAAAAAGTCCATATACGGCTTCGCATCCGACCAGGTGGCCAGGTCCTTACGCGGCTTTTTGCCGCCCCGCCCGATCGCCAGGATCGACCTGGTATATGCCGGATCGCGGGTCAGCAGCTTGTGGAAATCCGGGTCGAACTGCTCTGCCCAACCGGTCAGATGGCTGTAAACCTGTTCCACGCTCATCCGCGAGATCACATTCTTGGAAACGTCATTCAGCTTGTCGATATCAAACAGCGAGCCGGACGCGCTCATCTTCTGGGTGGTAAACTTGAACTCGTTGAGGTCAGCGGTCGGGTTCGCGAGACGCCAGTCCTCGAAGTTGGAGTTGAGCAGCGTCATGATATATTCTTTCACCGCCGGCACGCAGTACCCGGCCTGCTTGTAGAAATCGAGCGCCAGTTCCGGGTCTTTCCGCTTGGACAGCTTGCGCTTGGACCCGCCGTCCATCTTCATCAGCTGGGAGGTGTGCACATATTTCGGCAGTTTCCAGCCCATCGCCTGGAACAGCTGTACATGGAACGGCAGCGTAGCCAGCCACTCCTCACCGCGCACCACGTGCGTCGTCTGCATCAGATGGTCGTCCACCACGTGCGCAAAATGGTAGGTCGGGATGCCGTCCGATTTCAGCAGCACCAGGTCCTGTTCGTTTTCGGGAAACTCGACTGTCCCTTTGACGAGGTCGTTGACCTTCCTCCGGTTTTCGGGGTTCCCCTCGCTGCGGAACCGCAGGACAAACCGCTCGCCCGCGTCGATCTTCTCCTTGATCTGCTCGAACGAGGCGTCCCGATAGACCGCATATTTCCCATAGTAACCGATATTCTCTTTGAGGGCGGTCTGCTTTTCGCGGATCGCATTCAGCTCCTCCTCCGAGCAGAAACAGGGATAGGCTTTGCCCTGCTGTACCAGCCATTTGGCGAACGTCTGGTAAATCTCCGCGCGCTGCCGCTGGTAGTAGGGGCCGTAAGCACCGGTTTCCCCGTCTGCGGTCGCGCCCTCGTCGAACCCCAGCTCGTACTCGTGGAACACCCGCACGATCGTCTGGACGCCGCCCTCGACCGAGCGTTTCAGGTCGGTGTCCTCGATCCGCAGGCAGAGTACGCCGCCGCTCTGGTGGGCCAGACGCTCGTCCACGATTGCGCTGAACAGATTGCCCAGATGCATAAAGCCGGTCGGACTGGGCGCCATACGGGTGACCTTCGCCCCCTCGGGCAGATTGCGCGGCGGGTATTTCGCCTCAATCTCGGCGGGCGTGGTCTGGATCTGCGGAAACAGCAGTTCCGCCAATGCGTTGTAATCCATCATACAGGACTCCTTTATCTTGACAGTTTTCAACCGATTTGCTACAATAGAAGCGGACACAGGGACTTGGTGGTGCTGGTCTTTGTGTATGGTTATCACGATTATGGAATTAGGAGCAATGACGCTGATCCCGTCATTGCTTCTTTTTCTATGTAACCGCTGATAAAACCAGTTCATAAGGGCTGACCAGAGGTGCGTACGCCAAAGACTTCCAAGCCCCTGTGTTCCTCTTGGCATATCATACCACAGCACAGGCCGTTTTACAATAAAAAACCTGTTTCCACAAACCTGAAACCAAAAGTTTCGTCCACCTTTTCAAGGATGGCGGGGTCAAGGGGCAGCGCCACCGCCGGCGGTTTCCGGGTGGTTTCTGCGGTAGTTGAGATAGCTTTCGAGTATGATGGTCGCCGCCACCGCATCGACCACCTCTTTGCGTTTTTTGCCGCGGGTATCGGTTTCGTTAAGATAGCCGATTGCCGAAACGGTCGTGCCGCGCTCGTCCCAGAGCCGCACCGGAACCGATACCTTCTCGGAAAGCGCTTCCGCGAATGCTTCACAGAGTTTGGCGCGCGGGCCTGCCGAACCATTCATATTGAGCGGATGCCCAACCACGATTTCCCCGGCCTCATATTCGACCGCCGCATATGCGACCTGCTGCACCACATTTTCAAATTTCCGTTCCTGAATGACCCCGATCGGGGAGGCAAGGAACTCGGTGCGGTCACAGCAGGCAAGCCCGGTGCGCGCATCTCCAAAATCAACTGCCAGAATCTTCATAAGAACCCCCTGTTCAAGGCGCTGGAGCCGTCACCAAGGACGGACCGCCCCTACAATTTCATTGACATCCGAAACCCCGTTTTCCTCCAGCCAGGCATCCATGCCTTCGATCACCCTGACCGGTGTATAAGGATCGGTGAAGAGCGCCGCGCCGATCTGGACCGCGCGCGCACCCGCCAGCATCATTTCAATGGCATCCTGCCAGCAGGAGATCCCGCCCATCCCGACCACCGGGATTTTCACCGCGCTGGCGACCTGCCAGACCATCCGCACCGCGACCGGGAACACCGCCGGGCCGGACAGCCCGCCGACATTGTTGTGCAGCACCGGACGCCGGGTTTTCAGATCGATGCGCATTCCGAGCAGGGTGTTGATGAGCGAGACCGCATCCGCGCCTGCATCCTCAACCGCGCGGGCGATCGACACAATATCGGTCACATTCGGGGAGAGCTTAACCATCATCGGCTTGGAGGTGCGGCGGCGCATCTGGGCGACCACCTCCGCCGCGGAGGTGCAGGAGGTCCCAAATGCCGCACCGCCCTCCTTGACATTTGGGCAGGAGATGTTGACCTCAAGCAGGTCGATCCCGCTGCTGTCCAGCCGTTCCGCGATTGCGCAGTATTCCTCCACCGTACTCCCCGCAACATTCGCAATGACCACAACATCCCGGCTCTTCAGATGGGGCAGCTCATTTTGCAGGAACGCCTCCACTCCCGGGTTTTGCAGCCCGACCGAATTGAGCATCCCGGATGGGGTTTCCGCGATCCGGCAGGGCGGGTTGCCCTGCCGTTCCTGTAGGGTGGTGCCTTTGACCGAGATGCCCCCCAGCCGCTCGATCGGATAAAGTTTGTCGTATTCCCGTCCGTAGCCGCAGCAGCCCGAAGCGGTGATGACCGGGTTTTTCAGTGTAACCCCGGCAAGGTTGACCTTTAGGCAGCTCATTCAAACACCACCTCTTTTCCGTCGAATACCGGCCCATCCTTACAGACATGGGCAAAGACCTCCCGTCCATCCCGGACGGTTTTGCAGGCGCAGACAAGACATGCGCCCACCCCGCAGCCCATCCGCTCCTCGAGCGAAACCTGGGTGGGGACACCGTGTGCTTCCGCGATCCCGACCACCCCTTTGAGCATCGCCATCGGCCCACAGGCGCAGACCATACCAGGAACCCCTTGGGTGAGGTGTTCCTCCAGCAGTCCTGTCACGAAACCGTGGTAACCTTCCGAACCGTCGTCGGTGGCGATCCGCAGGTCGCAGCCATGCGCGCGGAATGCATCCGCCAGAATCACGGCCGAGGCGGTGCGGAACCCGAGGATTGCGGTTGCGCGGCTGCCCGCCCGCGCCGCCAGTTCAAGCAGGGGCGGCACGCCGATCCCGCCGCCAACCAGTATGACCGGCTGGCCGGACGGCGGGGTAAACCCATTGCCAAGCGGCCCGAGCAGGTCGATCTTCTGCCCCTGCCCGACCAGTGAAAGCGCCTCGGTTCCCCTGCCGCGCACCTCAAATACCATCCGCAGCAGGCCGTTTTCCGCATCAATTCCGCAGATTGAGATCGGGCGGCGCAGGGAAAACCCGTCCACCCGGATATGCACAAACTGCCCGGGCTTTGCCTGCGAAGCGATCTCCGGGCAGCTGACTGTATAGCTGTAAACGCCTGCGGCAAGCTGCTCCTTCCCGACCAGCGGGTAACAGCCCTGTAAATATGCCATGAAACTTTCCTCCAAACTGTCCGCGGGTCCGACCGCTGCCGGAAGGATTCCCGTTCTTTCCGGTATTATACAACACTTTTGCAGAAAGGACAATCCATACTTGCATTTTTCGCGGATTTGTTCTAAAATAATGGTTGCCGCAAACTGCGGCGGTCAGTCGAAAATTCCTGACCTTAAATCAAACTAGGGTATGCTTTGCAATACCTACAAAAGGAGAAAACTGAATATGAAACAGACCAATGTGCACAAACTTGCTGCCTGCGCGATGATCGCTGCTTTCTATGCTGCGGTCAGCCTCTCCCTGCCGATGCTTAGTTATGGCGTTGTGCAAATCCGCTTTTCCGAAGCGCTGGGACTTCTCGCGGTGCTCTCGCCGGTGGCGATCCCGGGGGTAACACTCGGCTGTCTGCTCACCAATCTGGCCGGCGTTGCGATGGGGACCACTCTGCTGCCCGATGTCGTATTCGGCACCCTCGCAACCCTGATCGCCGCTGTGATGTCCTACCAGCTCCGCGGGGTGCGGGTCAAGGGGCTTCCGATCGCCTCCTCCCTGCCGCCAATCTTGGTCAACGGGCTGGTGATCGGCCTGGAACTGACCTTCTTCTATTCGGACGGGTTCCGTCTGGGGATTTTTCTGATCAACGCGGTCAGTGTCGCGGCAGGGCAGGTTATTCCGTGTGCTGTACTCGGCGTGCTTCTTGTCCGGCTGCTTGAGCGGGGCGGCTTACAGGAAAAGCTGTTTCAAAGACTGTCCTGAAATCCCAGATCACAGAATGGGCTTTCAGAATCTGCTTTATCTCTTTTGCAGGGGGCTTTTTCACTGACGGAAAGCCCCCTTTTGGTTTAAACTGGAAGTCAAAGCCAATTTCCTCCCTAAAAATGTGTTCCCGAAAGGGCTTATCATCTGATTCTTATACTTGGAGGCAGACATGGAACCGAAAAAACTGGGCCTGATGATTAATCCGATTGCCGGGATGGGCGGCGCCGTGGGACTGAAGGGAACCGATCAGATGGTAGCGGAAGCCCGTCGGCGCGGCGCGGTACCGATGGCGAACCAACGCGCCCGCACCGCGCTCACCGCGCTGCTTGGCCTGCGGGATCAGATCACCGTCTATACCTGCCCCGGCGGGATGGGCGGTGCACTTGCGCAGGAGATGGGATTTTCCTGTGTCCTTCTTCCGGGCGTGGAGTCCGCAGAGGACACCACCAGCGCGGATACGCTGCATCTTGCGCGGCAGATGGCTGAGATCGGGATAGACCTGCTCCTCTTTGCGGGCGGGGACGGTACCGCCCGGGACATCTATACCGCGGTCGGCACCGGACTGACCGTGTTGGGCATCCCGGCGGGGGTAAAAATCCACTCCCCGGTCTACGCCCGCACCCCCTCGGATGCCGGAAGGCTGGCCCGACGCTGGCTGGAGGGCGGTGTAACCGCGGTACAGGAGGCGGAAGTTCTGGACATCGACGAGGACCTTTACCGCCGCGAGGTGATCGACACCCGGCTCTATGGATACCTGAAAATCCCGCTGGAGCGCGGTTATACCCAGAACCGCAAAGCGGGTACCCCACTCTCCGAAGCTGCGTCGATCGACTCAATTGCCCATGAACTGGTCGGCAGGATGGAACCGGGGGTGCAGTATCTGATCGGCGCAGGCACCACCACGCGCGGGGTCATGCGCCTGCTCGGCCTGAAAAATACCCTGATCGGCGTCGACCTCGTCCTGGACGGAAAGCTGCTCGCCAATGACCTCTATGGGCGGCAGATGCTCGAGGCGGCCCGCGGAAAAAAGACCCGGCTGATTGTTACGGTCACCGGCGGTCAGGGGTTCCTTTTCGGACGCGGCAACCAGCAGATCACCCCGGAGGTGATCCGGGAGCTTGGCCGGGAAAACATCCTGATCGCCGCAACCCGCGAAAAACTGTTCCAACTCCGGGGGCAGCCTCTGCTGGTCGATACCGGGGACCCGCTGCTCGATCAGGAGCTGCGCGGGTTCTACCGGGTCACGACCTCCTATGGGGAGTCGATGATCTGCGAAGTGCGCTGACCGCCCTGTTCTGTGGATATGAAAAAGCACCGGTTGTTTAACCGGTGCTTTTTGATCTGGTGGGAATAGAGGGACTCGAACCCGCGACTTCCTGCGTGTGATGCAGGCACTCTAACCAGCTGAGCTATACTCCCAAGTCCTGTCTTAGGATAACACAAAACTCGGAAAAAGTAAAGAGTAAATTTGAAATTTTTCAGGCTCATCCAAACAAAAAATCGGCGGGGTGCTTTACCGTCCGGCTGTTTTTCCCGCAATGCCAGCCAGATATTCCTCTGCGATCGGGACAGAGGCTTCCGCGTCGGCATGGATACGCGCGCGCAGAGCCTCCACAGACGGGAACCGCTGTTCCGGGCGCAGGAACGCAAGCAGCCGAACCTCAACCGATGCCCCATAGAGGTCTCCGGAAAAGCCGCAGATGTAGGTTTCCGAGTTGACTGCGGTCGTGTCCTCAACCGTCGGACGCAGGCCAATATTGGTCACCGAGGGGTGCCATGCACCGCCCGCGAAGGATACCGAAGCATAGACCCCATGCCGGAGCGGGACAAACCCATCCGGAAGGCGCTGGTTGATGGTCGGGGAATCCAGCTTGCGGCCAAGCTGCTTCCCGCGCACCACTGTGAAATCATAGCCGAACGCCCGGCCGAGCATCCGGTTGGCATCCGCCACCCGCCCTTCGCCGAGCAGATGCCGGATCCGGGTCGAGCTGACCCGTTCCCCCTCAAATGTGACGGGCGGGACCACATCCAGCCGGATTCCCCGGGCCTGACAGAGTGCAGCCAGCTGCCCAACATCCCCGGCCGCCTTTTTCCCGAACCGGAAATCCTCCCCGCAGCAGGCCGCATTCGCGTTGAGCCGCCGGACGAGAATCTCGTCCACAAAGGATTCCGGTTCCATGGCATGGAACTCGGAAAAATCGGGGCAGAGCACCAGCCTGACCCCCCAGTTCTCGAGAAGCTGCTCCTTCTGGCGTTCGGTGGTCAGCGCGTTTGCGGTGGATTTGGCAGCGGGGTGTCCACCGTCCATCGTGAAGGTGAACACGCAGGGACACAGCCCCTCCTGCTGGTAGGAGAGCGTGCGGGACACCACCGCGGCATGTCCGATGTGCAGGCCGTCAAAAAAACCGAGCGCGACCGCTCCGCGGCCGCAGGGCTGGCAGTCCGCGACCGAATGGTAAATCTGCATCCTCATTACACCTCCAGCACAAAAAGTTTGACCAGCCGCAACTCTCCGCCGGCCGCCCGGGCAATCCCCAGAAAAATCCCCTCGCTCGAATAGACCGACAGGTTGCCTTCGGGCACCCGGTCCAGACGTGTACCGTTCTCAAAAAAAGCGAGCCGCGCCGTATCCAGCCGCACACCGTTCCGGAACAGCCGGTCCTGTGCCTTGGCAAGCCGCACCTGCGCAAGCCTGCCGAACGCACTGGAAACCGGGCGCAGCAGGTCGGGAAGCCTTCCCGCGTCCGCACAGCCCTGAACCTCCTCGAGTGTCACACAGCCGCCGAGGTCATATCCTGCCGCCTCGGTACGGCGCAGCGCGGTCAGCACTGCCCCGCAGCCCAGCACCCTGCCGATGTCCGCAACCAGGGTGCGTATGTAGGTTCCCTTGGAGCAGGCCACGTCGATCGTGTAGGTTTGGGCGGCAGAATCACAGGACAGGAATTCCAACCGGTGGATACGGACCGGGCGCGCCTCCCGCTCGACCTCTACCCCCTGCCGCGCAAGATCACAGAGCTTTTTGCCGCCGACCTTGAGCGCCGAGTACATCGGCGGGACCTGCAAAATCTCCCCGGTGAACCGGGAAGCGGCCTCCCGCACCTGCGCTTCGGACACCTCCACCGGATGTTCCGACACCACCGTCCCGGTGATATCGAGGGTATCGGTTTCCAGCCCCAGCCGAAAGACGGCAGTATACCGCTTGTCCTGATCGGGCAGAAGATCACACGCCTTGGTTGCGCGGCCCAGAAACAGCGGAAGCACGCCGGTCGCCATCGGGTCGAGCGTGCCCGCATGACCGATCCGGCGCGTCTTGGCGATCCCCCGCAGCTTTGCCACCACATCAAACGAGGTGAAGCCCTGCGGCTTGTCGATGCATAAAATTCCGTTTAACTCTTCCAAGTGATCACCCGTTTCCCAATCTTTCAAAATCTGGCGCAACCACTTCGACCAGCCGCGATTTTACCGCGGCGAGCGTCCCGTTGAGGGTGCATCCCGCCGCGCGCGGATGCCCGCCGCCGCCCAATCTTCCACAGATTTCCGACACGTTAAAACGCGCACTTCCTCGCATCGACACCCGAAACTGCTCCGGGCCTTTCTGCTTGAGGGTGGCGGCGATCTCCACCCCTTCGATCTGCCGGGGCAGTGCAGGGATGCCATCCATATCCGCTTCCGGGACGCCGGTGCGCTCCGCATCCGCGCTGGCAATCACAGCAATTGCGAACTGCCCGCCGTAGTGATATTCGAGCGTCCCCAATACGAGCTGTTCCAGTTCGACCCGCCCGCGCGATTTGGTTTCAAACATCCGCTTGTTGACCATAAAACTGTCGATGCCGGTTTCGATCAGGTCAGCGCCCAGCCGGAGCGCCGCCGGGGTGACATTGGAATAGCGGAAACAGCCGGTATCGGTCGCAAGGCCGGTATAGAGGGGCAGTGCGATCTCCCGGGTGAGCGGGACTCCCATTTGAGGGATGACCTTCGCCATGATCTGTGTGGTGGACGCGGCATCCGGATCGAGCAGGAGCCATTCGGCGTACCGGGTATTGGACGGGTGGTGGTCGATGCACAGCCCGATCCGGCCGTCCCATTGCACGCCAACCGCCCCGAGCAGTTTCGGGTCAGCCACATCGGCCGCCACGACCAGTTCAGGGTCAAATTCCGGTTGTTTTTCGGGCGCGAACCCCTCCGGGTAGAGGAACGCGTACCGTTCGGGAAAACCATCCGGACAAGCAATCCGCACCTGTTTGCCAAGCGCGCACAGCGCCAGCCGCAGGGCAAACCCGCTGCCCAGCGTATCCCCGTCCGGCTTCTGGTGGCAGAGGATCAGGACGCTTTCCGCCCGCCGGAGCAGGGCGGCGGCATCGTCCACCGTGGCCTGCTTACCCTTCGCCATCCGCATCCACCGCCTGTTTCAAATCTTCCAGCATCCGGCTGATGCCCGCGCTGTGTGCGATCGAATCGTCCGCAATGAACTTGAATTCGGGCAGTTTGCGCAGCTTCATCCGCGCGTTCAGTTCCCGCTTGATGAAGCCGGACGCGCTGTCCAACCCTTTGACCGCGTTTTTGGCGGCGTCAAACCCCTCCATCGCGCTGATATAGACCTTGCAGTGGGACATATCCCTCGAAAGCTCCATCTTCACGATCGACAGCAGGCCGCTGACCCGCGGGTCTTTGAGCGAGCGCATGATGTCGCTCAGCTCCCGTTTCATATCCTCTTCCGTTCTGGAAGCTCTGTAAGAGCCCATAGATTCCCCTCCGTTTCGGGTATTTTTACGCTCCATATCCTTTGAAAAAAAGGGGGCTTTTTTCTTGCAAAAAGCCCCCTCTTGGCTCCGGCCCGCGGTCAGAGCCAATTCACCCTGAAAAATCGCTTCTCAGGAGAACGTATTCCGCCGCGTGCGCGCGGCGGCGGGGGCCCTGCCCCTCGACCCCGCCACCTTTGACTGCCCGCCGCAGCGGCGTGCATAGGCCAACCGGCGCGAAGCGTCGGCTCTTAGGCCGGAGCAAAGGTGGACGAAACTTTTGGTTTAGCCAAATCTTTTGGCCAAATCTTTCGTCATGCGTTATTATTCACGGTATTCCTCGATCTCATACGCTTCGAAGATGTCGCCTTCCTTGAGATCGTTGAATTTATTTAGGCCCATGCCGCACTCGTACCCTTTCGCAACCTCTTTCACATCGTCCTTAAACCGTTTGAGGCTGGAGAGGTGGTCATCAGCGATGATGATGCCGTCACGCACCACACGGATTTCAGCATTGCGGGTGATCTTGCCCTCAAGCACATAGCACCCCGCGACCGTACCGACATTGGTGATCTTGTAGACCTGCCGGATTTCGGCGCGGCCCAGCTCGACCTCGCGGGTTTTGGGGGCGAGCATCCCCTTCATAGCGGTCTCAACATCGTTGATCGCATCGTAGATGATCCGGTAGAGGCGCAGCTCCACGCCGTCCCGCTCGGCGTTGTCCTTGGCCATCGGGTCGGGCCGGACGTTGAACCCGACGATGATCGCATTGGAAGCATCGGCGAGCATGACATCGCTCTCCGAGACGGCGCCGACCGCACCGTGGATCACCTTGACCCGTACTTCGTCGTTCGAGAGCTTCTCGAGCGACTGTTTGACCGCCTCGACCGACCCCTGTACGTCGGCCTTGACGATGATCGGCAGTTCCTTCATGTCGCCCTGTGAGATATGGCTGAAGAGGTTGTCGAGGGTGACCTTCTCATACGAGCTGAACTGCTGCTGCTTGTTCTCGAACTTGCGCTGGTCGACCAGCTCTTTGGCGAGCCGTTCGTCCTCAACCGCATTGAACACATCGCCCGCCTCGGGCACATCCCCCAAGCCGGTGATCTCGACCGGCATCGACGGGGTGGCCTCGGCGACCTTTTCCCCGCGGTCGTTCATCATGACGCGCACCCGTCCAATCGCAGTCCCCGCGATGACCACGTCGCCGGTGTGCAGGGTCCCGCTCTGGACGAGGATGGTTGCAACCGGGCCGCGGCCTTTGTCCAGCTTTGCCTCGATTACAGTCCCCTTTGCCATCTTGTCGGGGTTAGCCTTGAGTTCGCTTGTGTCGGCGACCAGCTGGATCATCTCGAGCAGGTCGGGGATGCCCTCGCTGGTTTTGGCCGAAACCTTGATGCAGGGCACGTCGCCGCCCCACTCCTCGGGTACCAGCTCGTACTCGGTCAGCTCCTGCATGACCTTGTCGGGGTTGGCGTGGGGTTTATCCATCTTGTTGACCGCCACGATGATCGAGACCCCTGCGGCCTTCGCATGGTTGATCGCCTCGACCGTCTGAGGCATGATGCCATCATCCGCCGCGACCACGATTACCGCAATATCGGTGACCTGTGCACCGCGGGCGCGCATGGAGGTAAACGCCGCATGGCCGGGGGTATCGAGGAAGGTAACCGGGCGGTCGTTGACCAGAACCTGGTACGCGCCGATGTGCTGGGTGATGCCGCCCGCCTCACCGGCAGTGACATTGGCATTCCGGATCGCGTCGAGCAGGGAGGTCTTGCCGTGGTCGACATGGCCCATGACCACCACGATCGGCGGGCGCTCGACCATCTTGTCGTCGTCGTCCTCCTCGACCTCGAACAGCCGGTCCTCGATCGTGACAACGACCTCCTTCTCGACCTTCGCGCCGATCTCGATCGAGACCATCGAAGCGGTGTCGAAATCGAGGGTCTCGTTGACTGTCGCCATTACGCCCAGCCCCATCAGACGTTTGATGATCTCCGCCGAGGTGACATGCAGCCGCGCCGCGAGCTCCCCGACTGTGATCTCCTCCGGAATGGTGATCGAGAGGTTTTTCCGGCGCTGCCGCTCAAGCTCGAGGCGGCGCATCTTCGCGTCCTCCTTCTCCTTGCGGGACATCACCGGTTTGCCTGCCCGCCGCTGTGCGCTGCGCTGGGTCAGCTTCTGCTTCTGGGCCGCGGTGTCGCGGTTGCCCAGCTTGCTCTGGGCGAGGTTGTCGTACTTCTCGTTGTACTTCTCCATCTCAACCTGGGTCGAGCCTGCCCGGGTATCAACCGTCATGCCGCCCTGCGGACGCTGGCGCGGCTTCTGCTGCTGCGGCGCCTGCTGGTTCTGCTGCTGCCCGCCCTGCCGGTTATCCTGCCGCTGCTGGTTCCCACGGTTCTGCTGCCCGCCCTGCTGGCGCTGTCCACCCTGCTGCTGG
>NZ_KE159679.1:93262-157832 GCF_000403395.2 Anaerotruncus sp. G3(2012)
GGTTCTGCTGCTGCCCGCCCTGCCGGTTATCCTGCCGCTGCTGGTTCCCACGGTTCTGCTGCCCGCCCTGCTGGCGCTGTCCACCCTGCTGCTGGCCCTGCCGCTGCTGGTTCCCGCGGTTCTGCTGGCCTGCCTGCCGGTTGTCCTGCCGCTGCTGGGCTCTTGGCTGGGAAGCCTGCTGCGGCTGCGCCGGCTGTTGTTCCTTCGCCTGCTGCGGCTGCGGTTTTGGCTGCTGCGCGGCGGCGCGCGCCTCCTTCGCCTGCTGTTTTGCAGCCTGCTTTTTGGCTTCCCCCGCGGCAAAATATTCGTCAAAGTTTTCAACCTGATTCTGACTGGTGTAGTGGTGGAGCACCAGCGAAAGCTCCTTTTCGTCGAGCGCGGTCATGCTCTTGCGCTCGCCCTCAAAGTTGGCGGCAAGCAGGTCAAGGACCTCCTTGCTCTGTACCCCGAGGTCCTTCGCGACCTCATGCACCCTGTATTTTTCTATCATATATCCAATTCCTCCTCACGTTCGATGGTTTGCCGGCGTCCCGCCAAACCACCGGCTCACTGCCGCGGAATCGGAACGCACGTTTCCTCTATATCCATCGGGTCTACGCCTCGCTGCCGAGCAGCCCGCCGATCATCCCGGCAAACCCCTCATCGCAGACCGCGAGAATCCCGTATTTTTTTCCAGTAACCCGGGAAAGCTCCTCCATGGTGCAGGGGAGCCTGTGCACAGGGACCTTCCCGGCTTCGCAGACCTCCCGGACCTTCCGTTCCGAACGCCCGGAAACCCCATCCGCGACCAGCACCAGCCGGACGCCGCCCTTCTGCACCTCTTCACAGACCAAGTCCATACCCATCCGGAGCCTGCCCGCCTTGCGGCAGAGCGAAACCGCCCCCATCAGCCGGTCAGCCATCCTTCCCAGCCTCCATCTCCTGCTCAAGACGGTCGTAGACCTCCTCGGGAATCTGGCAGCCGAACGCCCGCTCGAACCGGCGTGCCTTGCGCGCTTTTTTCAGGCAGTCGGCGCTGGGGCATACATACGCGCCGCGGCCTGATTTCCTGCCGGTCAGGTCGAGCAGGATCTCACCTTCCGGGGTGCGGACCACCCGCACCAGCTCTTTCTTGGGCCTGTGCTCCGCGCATCCAGCGCACATCCGCACCGGTATCTTCTTCTGTACCATAACCCCGCCCCTTATTCGCCGTAGAACCCGGATTCGGGTTTAATGTCGATCTTCCAGCCGGTCAGCTTGGCGGCAAGACGGGCGTTCTGCCCCTTGTTGCCGATTGCAAGGGAGAGCTGGTTGTCCGGCACTGTAACCTTGCAGGACTTGGCGCCGTCCGGGTCGACCTCGACCGAGAGCACATCGGCGGGCGAAAGCGCTGCCGCGATAAACTCGGCGGGATCATTGGAATATTTCACAACATCAATCTTTTCGCCGCCCAGCTCCTCGACGATCGCCGAAACACGCTGGCCCTTCGGGCCGATGCAGGCGCCGACCGGGTCGACGTTTTCGTCGTTGCTCCAGACCGCAATCTTGGTGCGGGAACCGGCCTCGCGGGAGATCGACTTCACTTCAATGGTGCCATCAAAGATTTCGGGGACCTCCATCTCGAACAGCCGCTTGACCAGACCGGGATGGGTGCGGGAGATCATGATGCGCGGGCCTTTCTCACCGTTGACCACATCCACTACATAGACCTTGATGCGGGCATTGTCGGGGAAAACCTCGTCGGGCACCTGCTCGCTTTTGGGGAGCACCGCCTCGCTCTTTCCGATCTCAAGGGTGACGTTGCCCTTTTTCGGATCGGTCTTGATGACCGTGGCGGTCACAATATCGTGCTGACGGGAGGAATACTCGGCGAACAGCTGCCCGCGCTCGACCTCGCGTATCCCCTGCCGGATGACATGTTTGGCGGTCTGCGCCGCGATCCGCCCGAACTGGCGGGTATCGAGCGGCACCTCCACGATATCGCCGATCACCGCCGCGCTGTTGTATTTGACCGCTTCTTCCGGCAGGATTTCCTGCGCCGGGTCGAAGATGTCGTCCACGACCTCCTTGCGCATCGCCACATAGAACCGCCGGGTGACCGGATCAATCTCGACGACGCTGTCGTCTGAGGCGCCCATGTCGCGGCGGATCGCGTTGCCGATCGCGGTCGCGATCTTCTCGGCGAGCAGCGCCGCAGGGATTCCTTTCTCCTGCTCGAGCAGCGCGAGCGCCTCAAAAAATTCAGCGGTGTTGTCCTTTTCCTTCTCCTTGGACTTGGTTCTTCCAGCCATTTTCCAGACCCCTCCCAATCATTCTCACACATTAAAATCGGTTTTGCTTATCTTTAGATTTGCCGAGGGGCTTTTTTCTTGCAAAAGCCCCTCTTGCCGCCCAGCAGGCGGCAATTCACCCCAAAAGGCGCTTCTCAGGATAAGGTGTTCCGCGCTCTGCAAAGCGCGGCCAAAGGCTCTGCCTTTGGAATCCGCCACCTTTAAAAAGGTGGACAAAACTTTTCATTGCCCCTTGCCGCCTTGCTGCATGAAAAACAGAACAGGCTTTCAAAGCGCCTGGTCGTAAAGCCGTACAAACGCGGTCTCGTCCAGCATGAAATCCATCTCCAGGTCCTCATCAAGCTCGATCGTAATGATCCCGCTCAGACCGTCATAGCCGATCAGCTCGCCCACGAACTCACGGACCCCGTCCACCGGCCGGATCAGGCGGACCAGCACATCACATCCCATATACTTTTTAAAGTGCCAGCTCTTGGACAGCCTGCGCTCCACTCCGGGCGACCCGACCTCCAGGCAGTAGCTCTGTTCGATCGGGTCGGCGGCGTCGAGCAGATCGCTGACCGCGCGGGAAAACGCCTCGCAGGTATCGAGGTCGATCCCATCGGGGTCCTTGTCGATGTAGTAGCGCAGATACCATCCCGCGCCCTCCTTCTCAAACACCACATCCCAGAAATAGATTCCCATCTGTTCCGCCACCGGTGCGGCGAGCGCCTCGCAGACTGCTGCGGTGTTCTGTTTTTTTCCTTTCGGCTGGGCCAACCCAATCCCCCCATACATAAACGAAAGAGTGAGGCGTTCCCCACTCTTTCACGTCATTGTCTATTCTTACTATTAGCCATTTTACCACAGGTTTGCATCTAATGCAAGGGTTTATCCGGAAAAATCCGCGTCAATTTCCAGGCATTTCAGCTTTTCTGGTCCTCCAGACGGATCTGCTTCCGCTTGATCTTTCCCGAAAGGGTTTTGGGCAGCTCGTCCACAAACTCGACGATCCGCGGATATTTATATGGTGCAGTCTCCTTCTTGACATGGTTTTGCAGCTCCTTTTTGAGCGCATCGGACGCCTGGTACCCCCGCGCCAGCACAACCGTTGCCTTGACCACCTGTCCGCGCACCGGATCGGGCGCAGCGGTGACCGCGCATTCGAGCACAGACGGGTGGGTCAGCAGTGCGCTCTCGACCTCGAACGGCCCGATCCGGTAGCCGGAGCATTTGATCACGTCGTCGTTGCGGCCCACAAACCAGATATAGCCTTCGCTGTCGCGCCAGGCGGTGTCGCCGGTCGAATACATATTGTTGTAAAATGCGGCGGCATTGGCGTCCGGGTCGCCGCGGTATTCGACCAACAGGCCTGCCGGACGGTATTTGTCGAGATTTTTGACCACGATGGTACCCACGATACCGTCTTCACAGGGATTCCCGTCCTCGTCTACGATGTCGAGGTCGTAGAGCGGGGAGAACTTGCCGGTGGAACCGGGCTTGGGCGGGAACCATGGGAAATTCGCGATGATGACGGTGGTTTCCGACTGTCCAAACCCTTCGGCCAGTTCCAGGCCGGTGGCCTTTTTGAACTGGTTAAACACCTCGGGGTTGAGCGGCTCGCCCGCGATGGTGCACCGCTTGAGGGAGGAGAGGTCATATTTAGACAGGTCCTCCTTGATAAGGAACCGGTAAACGGTGGGCGGTGCGCAGAAGGTGGTCGGGCGCAGCCGCTCAAGGGTGGTGAGCAGATGGTGCGGGTCGAACCGCCCTTCCACATCATAGGCCACGATCACCGCCCCGCAGATCCACTGCCCGTAGATTTTCCCCCAGCCGAACTTGGCCCAGCCGGAGTCCGCCTGCACAAAATGCAGGCCGCCATCCTGCACCTGATGCCAATAATGTGCGGTGGTGATATGCCCGAGCGGGTAGGTAAAGTTGTGGACGATCAGTTTGGGCATCCCGGTGGTGCCCGAGGTGAAATAGCCGAGCATCAGGTCATCGTTGCGGGTGGCCTGTTCACCGGCCGGGCGCGGGAATGAGAACCCGAACTTTGCGGCCTCCCGCCGGAAATCGAGGAACCCGTCCGGGATCTCCCCGCCGACCACCGCGACATGCGCCAGCGTCGGGCACTGGGAGCGCACCTGCTGGATGTTGTAAAGCAGCTCGGGCTCGTCGACACAGGTAATCATCCGGATGCCCGCCTTGTTGCAGCGGTATTCGATGTCGTGGGGCATGAGCTGGTAGGTCGCCGGGATCACGACCGCGCCGAGCCTGTGCAGCGCAAGCATACAGACCCAGGCTTCGACCCGCTGCTTGAGCACCAACATCACGAAATCGCCCTTTTGGATGCCGAGCGACTGGTAAAAGCAGGCCGCTTGGCTGGAGAGCCGGGAGAGGTCTCCAAACGAAAGCCGCTTTTCGTGGTGTCCGCCGTCCACCCAGACGAGCGCAGGTTTATCCGGGTCCTGCTCCGCCCAACCGTCGATCACATCATAGGCGAAGTTGAACCCCTCCGGGATATTCAGCCGGTAGTTTTCCTTGAAATCTTCATAGGAGTCGAACTCCATCCGGGGAAGAAATTTTTCCACCATTGCCGCCACCCCCTATTCGTTGATGATCGTGAGGAACCGCACCGGCCCGCCGACCGCGCGCTGTCCATGCGGGGTCATTGGATTGAAAAATGCGCTGTCCCCCGCTTGGAGCAGGAATTCCCGTCCACCGATCACAAGCTGGACCGTTCCCTCGATCACATAGTTGAACTCCTGCCCGCCGTGTACCACCAGCTCGGGACCTTTTTCCATCGGCTCAAGGTCGACGATCATCGGATCGAACATCCGCCCGATATAGTTGAACGCAAGCGAGCTGAATTTATAGCCGTCGTACCGCTCGACCGATACCCCTTTGCCGCCCCGGACGATCGTGTAATCGCTCATCCGCGGCGCATCGCCGGTCAGCAGGACGGTCGGGTCTACCCCCAGCGCCTCCGCCACCCCGTAGATCACCCCGATCGGGATGTCTGCTTCCGCGTTTTCATAGCTCTGGTAGACCTCCGGAGAAACGTTCACCTTTCCAGCAAGCTCCTCCGCATCCACCTCCAGAATCTCCCGCAGTTCCCGGATACGTCCGGCAATCTGCCTGATCTGATCGTTCATACAGCTCTCCTCCGTTTCGTTTTGAACACCTTATTCTATTGCGAATATTTCAGCCTTTATTTTACACGCCGCACAGCCGGTTGGCAAGGGGCAGAATCCCCTTTTTACCCGGCAAATCCGCTGGTTTCCGATGGGAAATGGGGGAAGATGGCGGCTTCATATGCGTTATTGATAAAACCAAGGGTAATTTTACTGTTTATTTCTTGCAATTTGACCTGTTGAACAAATTGTGAAGATACGATAAACTGGAAGTATCCCATTTGTAAAAAAACGTCGGTAGTTGTAGGAAGCTGTTGTTTTGCGTCACTCAAACGAATAGCTTCCCATTTTCTTTTGGAGGGTTGGCATGGAGCTTTTAAAACAGCGGATCCGCAAAGACGGGCTTGTGAAGGCGGGCAATGTCCTCAAGGTGGACAGCTTTCTGAACCATCAGATGGACGTCCGTCTGTTTGCCGAGATCGGAAAGGAATTCAAGCGCCGGTTTGCCGGCTGCGGCGTCAACAAAATACTGACCATCGAAGCGTCCGGCATTGGGATCGCCTGCATTGCAGCGCAGTATTTCGATGTGCCGGTCGTTTTTGCAAAGAAGAGCCAGAGCAAGAATATTGATGGAGAGGTGTTCACCTCCCGGGTCGAGAGTTTCACACACGGCCGGGTGTATGACATCCTTGTCTCGAAAAAGTTCCTCGGCCCGCAGGACCGGGTGCTGATTATCGACGATTTCCTCGCCAAGGGCAGCGCGCTCCAGGGGCTGTGCAAGCTGGTGGAGGATTCGGGCGCCGAACTGGTGGGCGCGGGGATTGTGATCGAGAAGGGGTTCCAGGACGGCGGCAGGCTGATCCGCGGGAGCGGCGTGCGGGTGGAATCGCTTGCCATCATCGACCGGATGGACGACCAAACCGGCGAGCTGTTTTTCCACTGAAGCAACGGACGAAACATCCGGTCCGGCGGCTAAGACAGCCGCTTTGAATGGTTTGTACCCGGCAATTCGGCCGGTTGCAATAGAGAACCCGTATTCACAACCATTTGACACCGTCTGAGCGGGTCTTTTGCCGGCCTGCCGCGTTGAAAAACCTTGCAATACACAAAGTATTGTCTGCGTTTTTTCGCCTCGCAGGGCAGCAAAATCCCTCGCCCATCCGGCATCCCCTGATTATGAATACAGGTTCCAGAGTTTTAGGAAGATTGACTGAAAACAGGAGGAAAAAACGAAATGAATCAGATGAAACGGATTTTGGCGTCCCTGCTGGCAGTTTCGATGCTGGCATTTGCGTCGGGCTGCGGCGGCAGCTCGAGCGCTCCGGCCAGCTCGGCACCTGCCAGCTCAGCTCCCGCCAGTTCGGAGGCGCCCGCCCAGTCTCAGAGTGCGGAGTCCACGCCTGCCCCGTCCGAGGTAGCGTCCGCAACTCCCGAGCGCTCGGAGGGTTCCGCATGGTTCGGCGCAAGCAGCGATCCGCTCCCGGCGATCGCGGTTGAGGACCTCAAGGTTGGCGTAATCCACATCACCGACCCGGCGGAGGGCTCGGGCTACACCTACACCCACGATCAGGGGATCGTCGGGATGCAGGAAAACATCGGCCTCAAGCCGGAGCAGATCATCCGCAAGAACAATGTCAACGACCAGGATGCCAGCGCGATCGAAACCGCGATCCTCGAGTGCATCGAGGAAGGCTGCCAGGTCATCTTTGCGACCAGCTGGGGCTATATGGACACCTGCGAGGCGATCGCGGAGGAGTACCCGGAGGTCATCCTCTCTCACGGCACCGGCTATAAGAGCAACGGCGCAAACTTCAATAACTATTTTGGCCGGATCTACCAGGCACGTTACCTGACCGGTATCGCCGCCGGCCTCAAGACCAAGACCAACAAGATCGGTTACGTTGCCGCGCAGAACAGCGAGAACTCGGAGGTCACCGGCGGCTGTGACGCGTTCGCAATGGGCGTCTACTCGGTCAACCCGGACGCAGAGGTCTATGTCAAGGTCACCGGCAGCTGGTTTGACCCCGAGGGTGAAAAACAGGCTGCGGAAGCGCTGATCGCCGAGGGCTGCGACGTAATCGGCCAGCACTGCGACACCCCCAATCCCCAGCTTGCCGCGGAGGAGAAGGGCGTCTGGGGCGTTGGCTACAACTCGGATATGTCCAAGGATGCGCCGAAAGCGGTCCTGACCTCGACTGTTTGGGATTGGTCTGCTTACTACACCGCAGCTGTCCAGCGGGTGATCGCGGGCGAGTGGAACGGCCAGAACTATTTCGGCGGTATGGCTGACGGGCTGGTCGCATATTCCCCGCTCTCCGACCTCTGTGAAGAGGGCACCGCGGAGGCGATTGACGCTGTTCAGCAGAAGATCATGAGCGGCGAGTGGGATGTGTTCACCGGCCCGATCGAGGACAACCAGGGCAACGTGGTCTGCGCTGAGGGCGAGAAACTGGACGACGCCACCATCACCGGCGGCATCAACTGGTATTTCAAAAACGTTACCGTAAAATAAGAATCTATGAAAAGGGCGGCCTCGTTCGGCAGGCCGCCCTTTTTCAGAAAGACCAGCTTCAAAATCCCTGTCCTTTTTTCAAAAGGACAGAACCAAAAGTTTCGCCCGCCTTTGAAAAGGCGGAGCCTTTTGCCGCGCCCCGCAGGGGGCGGAATCTTTGATCCCACGAAGCGGCAGGAGGGGGCGTCCCGGCTGCTGTCCCCCCCGGGACAGGTGCCCCGCACACTGGGCAAGACACACGGGTTGCCCGGTGTGGAGGACACAGGAAAGCAAAACAGATAGAGACAAAAGTTTTGGGAGGTATTATGGCCGCAACTACGGAATATGCAATCGAATGCCGGAAGATCACCAAACGGTTTGGAAGCGTTGTCGCAAACGACCAGATCGACCTGGACGTCCGGTACGGCGAGATCCTCGCCCTGCTCGGGGAGAACGGCTCGGGCAAAACCACCCTGATGAACATGCTCTCGGGCATCTACCACCCCGATTCGGGGTCGATCTCGATCGGCGGGCAGGAGGTCACGATCAACTCCCCGCTCGACGCGATGCGGCTGGGCATCGGGATGATCCACCAGCACTTCAAGCTGGTAGATGTTTTTTCCGCGATGGATAACATTGTCCTCGGTTCACAGGAAAAGCGCCTGAGTCCGAAAGCCCTGCGGGAGCGGGTGCTTGGGATCTGCCAGTCGGTCGGGCTGGAGATCGACCCGGACAAGAAAATTTACGATATGTCGGTAAGTGAGAAGCAGACGGTGGAAATCCTCAAGGTGCTCTACCGCAGCGCCCGGATTTTGATTCTCGACGAGCCGACCGCTGTGCTTACCCCGCAGGAGACCGAAAAACTGTTCGCGATCCTGCGCCGGATGCGGGAGCAGGGATGCGCCATCATCATCATTACCCATAAATTGCAGGAGGTGCTCGAGCTGAGCGACCGGGTCACCATCCTCTGGAAAGGGCGGAGCATCGACACGGTGGCCACCGCCGAATCGGACCAGAGGAAGCTCACCGAACTGATGGTCGGTCGGCCGGTCAGCTTGCGGATCAACCGTCCCGAGCCGGAAAACGTCTCGACGGTCATGCGGATCGAATCGCTCTTTGTCAACAAGCCGGACGGCGCGCCCGCGCTGGGCGGGATTTCCGCCGAGGTGCGCACCGGGGAAATCCTTGGGGTCGCCGGTGTTGCCGGAAGCGGGCAGAAGGAGCTGTGTGAGGCAATCGCAGGGCTGGTGCCGGTGCAGAGCGGCCAGATCCTGTTCAACGGGGAAAATATCGTCGGCAAGACCCCGGCCCAGATCATCGACCTCGGTATCCATATGGGGTTTGTCCCGGAGGACCGGCTCGGCATGGGGCTGGTCGCCTCGATGGGGATGGTTGATAACATGCTGCTCAAATCCTACCGTACCTCAAAAGGGGTCTGCATCGACCGCAAACCCGCCCGCGCGCTCGCCGAATCGCTGGTGCAAAAGCTCGAGATCGTCACCCCCGGCGTGGATACCCCGGTGCGGCTGATGTCGGGCGGCAATGTCCAGAAGGTGCTGCTCGGCCGGGAGATCGAGTCCAATCCGAGTGTGCTGGTCACCGCCTACCCGGTGCGCGGGCTGGACATCAACTCGTCCTATGTGGTTTACGACCTGCTCAATGAGCAGAAAAAACGCGGGGTCGCGGTGGTGTTTGTCGGGGAGGACCTCGACGTGCTGCTCGAACTGAGCGACCGGATTCTCGTGCTCTGCCACGGGCGGATTACCGGCGTGGTGGATGCGCGCACCGCAACCAAGGAACAGATCGGCCTGCTGATGACAGGCGCTGACTCTCAGGAGGTGGCTTCATGAGCACGCAAACCGGATATATGAGCAGGGAACCGCTGCTGCGGGTGGTCAAGCGGGCGGAAAAGCCCACCCGCCAGATCATGCTGCTGCGCGCGGAGGCGCTCGTTTTCGCGCTGGTTGCGGGCGGTGTGTTCATCCTGCTGATCGGGTACAACCCGTTTGAAATCTACGGGACCATCCTTTCGGGCGCGTTCCGCAGCAAGATGGCGATACAGGCGACGGTCAAGGTCATGATCCCGCTGCTGATCTCCTCGCTTGGGGTCACCCTCGCCTTCAAGATGAAATTCTGGAACATCGGCGCAGAGGGGCAGATTATCGCTGGCGCGATCTGCGCTTCCTATTTCGCGCTCTACCACAGTTCGTGGAACCACGTCCTGCTTGTCACAGTCATGTTTCTTGCCGGAATTGTCGGCGGCGGGCTGTGGGGCCTGATCCCCGCCCTGTTCCGGGTGAAATGGGGCACCAACGAAACCCTCTTCACCCTGATGCTCAACTACATTGCCCTGCATGTGGTCAACTTCCTGCGGGACGGCCCGTGGAAAGACCCCGGCTCGCAGGGGTTCCCAAAGATCGCCCGGTTTGACAAGAACGCCGCGCTGGATAAGCTGTTGGGCGTACAGATTGGCTGGGTGGTCGCGCTGGCGCTGGCCGCGCTGGTACTCTTCTACCTGCGCAGCACCAAACACGGCTATGAGATCAGCGTAGTGGGCGAAAGCAGCGACACCGCGCGCTATGCGGGCATGGATGTCAAAAAGATCGTGCTGCGCACCATGTTCCTCTCGGGCGCGGTCTGCGGGATCGCCGGCATGGTGCAGGCGACCGGCTCGGACATCACCCTGACCAATGCGGTTGCCGGCGGCGTGGGGTTCACCGCAATCATCGTTGCATGGCTCTCCCGGCTCAATCCGGTCACCATCGTGATCGTCTCGTTCCTCTTCTCGGTGCTCGAGAAGGGAAGCAGCGTTGTGCAGTCCAGCTTCGGGCTTTCGACCGACTGTGCGGACGTCCTCCAGGCGGTCATCCTGTTCTTTGTGCTCGGCTGCGAATTTTTCATCCGCTATGGATTTGTCGTCCGCAAGAAAGGAGGCGCTGCATAATGGATCTGTTCATCAAATTCCTGGTCGCCGCTGTCGGCGCGGGCACCCCGCTGCTCTTTGGTACGGTGGGCGAGATCATCAGCGAAAAGGTGGGGCACCTCAACCTCGGCGTCGAGGGGATGATGTCGATCGGCGCCTGTGCGGGCTTTATGGTTGGCTATTTTACCGACAGTTTCCTGCTTGCACTGGTGGCTGCATTCGTCGCCGCTGCGCTCTCTGCCTTGATCTATGCGTTCCTGACCGTCACGCTGATGGCAAACCAGAACGTCACCGGTCTGACCCTCACCATCTTCGGGATCGGGCTTTCCAACTTCATCGGCGTTTATATGCTCGAACGCTCCCCAAACGGCACCCTCAAGCTGCCCGAGCGGATCACCGCGAGTATGCGCAGTATCCATATCCCCGTCCTGAGCGACCTGCCGGTGGTCGGGGAACTGCTCTTCTCCTATACCCCGTTCGTTTATCTCGGGGTAGCGGTCGCGCTCCTGATGGGCTTCTACCTCTTCCGCACCAAAACCGGCCTGAACGTGCAGGCAATCGGCGAAAATCCCGCGGCGGCGGATGCGGCAGGCATCGAGGTCAGCCGGTGGAAGTACATCAATATTGTGCTCGGCGGCGGCATCTGCGGAATCGGCGGCGCTTACTGTTCCATGATTATCAACGGCGGCGTCTGGATCAGCGACAATGTCGGCGGGCTGGGCTGGATTTCGGTCGCGCTCGTCATCTTTGCCGCCTGGAAGCCGCAGATGGCGATTCTCGGGTCGTTCGTATTCGGCGCGCTGCGCATCCTGAAATATTACATGCCCAAGAGTGTCATCGACCTGCCGGTCGCGTTTTATGACATGCTCCCGTTCCTGATTACCGCGCTCGTGCTGATCCTCAGCTCGGTGCACGCATCAAGAGGGGTCAACATCCCTGCAAATCTGGGCAACAACTATTTCCGTGAAGAACGCTGATATTGCTTCTCAAAAGCGGGTATTCAGAAGAGGGGGCTTTTTGCAAGTGAAAAGCCCCCTCTTTGCTTCGGCTTCGAATCAGAGCCAATTCACCCTCAAAATGTGCTTCCCAGGATGGGGTATTCCGCCGCGTACGCGCGGCGGCGGGGGCGCTGCCCCTCGACCCCGCAATTTTTTAAAAAAAATTGAGTAAAACTTTAAATTGTGAAGAGAAGAAATCCGCCCAGCTTACCGGAGGCTGAAAGCCCGAAAAGCCCCGAGGAGGGCGCCTTGCGCCTGTCAGTTTGGTCTGGAACCAAACTCACGCTGTCTCACTGCCCCTCGACCCCGCAATTTTTTGACTGCCGCCGCAGCGGCGTACATAGGTCAACCGGCGCGAAGCGCCAGCTCCTAGGCCGGAGCAAAAAATCGCGTAAAACTTAGAACCTGTATTCATAATCAGAGGATGCCGGATGGGCGAGGGATTTTGCTGCCCTGCAAGGCGAAAAAACGCAGACAATCCTTTGTGTATTGCAAGATTTTTCAACGCGGCAGGCCGGCAAAAGACCCGCTCAGACGGTGTCGAATGGTTGTGAATACGGGTTCTTAAATGCAAAAAAAGTTTTAGAAAAGAGGAGACTCCATGTCGTGCCGAATTCCAGCTCTGTTTCTTGCTTTCCTCCTGATTTTTATGCTAACCGCCTGCATTAGCAGGACGAGCGGTTTGAACGCTTCATCAAGGGGAATGTCCTCTATTTCTCCTGAAAGCGCAGGGGATTCCAGGTCTGCTCTGGAAGCATCGGAATCTATCCCTAATGACGGGGATTCCTCCTCTCAAGCCTCTGCCAGGAATCCCACGAAGATCGTCTATCCGCAGCTGGCAGACGAGCGCCTCACCTCCTCGGCGCTGTACCAGAGGGCGTTGGGGCAGCCCTCGGTGATTATCTATCAGGACGAAGTGCTCACCGATCCCCAGCCTGTGTGGGATTTTATGGAATCCGTGGACGAGGGAATGGATTGCGGCCTTTATATCTACACGTTCCGGTTGGACCACAACGGCGAGCCAGACTGCTACCTTGCCCACTTTATTTCCACAGAAAGCGCCATCACTTATAGCGGCGCTTATGAAAACAACTGGGACGCGCTCACGGAAAGCGGCTGTTCCAAGGTTACTTCTATCTCTTTCAATGAATACGGGTTCCTGGTTTATGAGATGGAATCCAGCAGTGAAGCTTCCGGAATCCAGGTGGTCAACAACCGCGCTCTTTACAACAATGCAGAAGAACGCCAGAAGATGTATGACACCTATCTTGTTCCTATTTATTATACCGCACTGGGAAACCGTGTTTGGGCATCTCCTGAAGAACTGGCCAGCTGGATCTGGCTTTTTGAGGAGCTTTATAACTATGAAAATGACGATACGCCATGGGACCGTTTCGGCAGCAACTGGCCGGTAGAGACTATGGTAAAGACGCTTTCCCGCTATTTCGAGGGCGTCACAGCCGACATGGTGATCAGCGAGCCGAAATATGCCGATGCCTACGACCCCGAGACCAATACAATCTTTTATGAGGGTGGCCGGGGCGGCGGGCCGCTCTGCCTCCGCGTTACCAGCTGGATGCAGGAGGGGGATCGGCTCGTGATCGACTATGAAGGCTACGAATATTACTCTGGGGTCCCGTGGGAAGATGGCTTCTACACCCTCACTGTCAAGACCATGGAGGACGGCAGTTTTCGCTACCTTTCCAATCTGCCCCGAAACTGACCAGCCAAGATCAAATAAAAAACGGCCCTGCCCATTTCTGTCAAAAGCCAAGGAGGTTCCGCCATGCCAACCACCATCGCCCTCAACAAACAACAGCAGCTCGCTGTGGAAAACCTGTCTGACCACCTCCTGCTTCTGGCGGGGGCCGGTACCGGCAAGACCAATACCCTGGCGCATCGGGTCGCAAACCTGCTGGTCTCGGGGGCGGCCGAACCGGCGGAAATCCTCTGCCTGACCTTCACCAACCGCGCCTGCAAGGAGATGACCGAGCGGATCGCCCAGATTGCCGGGGAACCGGCGGAAGAGGTCACCGTACGGACGATCCACAGTTTTTGTGCGTGGCTGCTGCGCAGTATGCCCCAGCGCCTCACCGACATCGGGCGGGATTTCGCAATCTGCGACCAGGCGGACTGTCAGGAAGCGATCCGCGAAGTGGTATTCGAAGTGGTCGGGCGGCAGATTGCAGACCATCCGGTGCAGATTTTGCAGCGGTTCATCGGGCTGGTCAAGGACTGCCAGCTCGCCGACCCGTCACTCAGCTCCGTCGACGCTGCGGCATGGCTGTTTTCCCACCGCCCCGAGGCAGTCGAACAGATCTGTGTGGACCCCCGCCGGCAGCCCGACCCCAAATTCCAGCGGTTCCTCGCCCGGTATGGCGGGTCGATCGTGCGGCTGTACAACCGCAAGCTGACCGCGAGCAACCTGCTCGATTTTTCCGACCTGCTGCTTCGTGCGGACGCTCTGCTCGCCGATCCGGAAACCGCAGCCCTCTGGCGGGACCGATACCGGTACATCCACGTCGACGAGGTGCAGGATGTCAGCCTTGCGGAATACGGGCTGCTCTCCCGGCTGTTCGGACGGGCGAATATCCTCTTCTGCGGTGATTTCAACCAGACCATCTACCAATGGCGCGGCTCGGACCCGGAGCGCCTGCTCGCCCGGTTCCGCGCTGACTGCCATCCGGTCGAGATCACGTTTACCCACAACTACCGGAGCAGCGGCCAGCTCCTTTCCGCCGCGCAGAATTTTCTTGCGCGCGCAATGGGACGCGGGCATCCGGACGGGTTTGAACCGCAGTCCCCCGCGTGTACCGACCTGGTGTTCCGCCAGTTTGACACGATCCCCGAGGAGGTCGACTGGGTTTACCGGGAGATTGCGCAGCTCCCGGTGGACGATTATTCCCGCGTCGCGATCATCACCCGCTCGAACAAGGCGTGCGCAGATGTCTGCAATCTGCTGAAAACCAGCCGCCTGCACGCGGAAAAACCGATCCGGTTTATGCTCGCCGACGAGTTCCGGCTGTTCAAGACCGCCGAAGTCAAAGACCTGCTCGCCTGCATCAGCCTGTTTGCCAATCCCCAGGATGCGGAAAGCCTCAAGCGGGTGGCAATGCGGCTGGTCCACGGGATCGGGCCTGCGACCGTCGAAGGGATCGTTTCCGGATACCGGGATGGGATGGGCGTCGCCCTGACCGATTTCACCGACCCGCGCACCCACCTGCACCAGGATTTTTTTGCGCCGCTCCTACAGGCGCTCGAAGCCGGACGGGTGGTGGTGTTCGACGTGGAGTCGACCGGAACCGACGTCTTTCAGGATGAGATCATCCAGATGGCGGGAATTCGGCTCGCCCCGGACGGTTCGGTTGCCGAGCGGTTTGAACGGTTCCTGCGCGCGGGAAAGCCGGTTGGCGATTCGGAGAAGGTACACGGCTTTTCGGACGCCTGGCTCGCCACACATGGGGAGCCGCCTGCCGATGCGCTCCATGCGTTTCTGGATTTTGCCGAGGGATGCGTGATCGTCGGGCATAATGTCGGGTTTGACATGGCGATCACAGCCCGGAACCTGCTCCGTCAGGGCATCCAACGGCCGTTTGACCATCCGTTTTACGATACCCTTGACCTCAGCCGCCGGTTCCTGAAAGACCTGGATAACCACAAGCTGGGGACCGTCTCCGCTGCGCTGCATACGGCGCATACCCCGTCCCACGACGCGATGGACGACATCCTCGCCACAGCGGACGTATTGGTCGCGCTGGTCGGGTCCCACCTGCGCCCGCAGACCCTCGCGCGGCAGGGATTTTATCTGCGGTATCTTTCCAGATTTGAGCCGCTCGCCCATCAGCTTGACCTGCTGCGCCCCATTGCACAGCAGGGGGCGTCCCCTCTGATCTCCGCCCTGCTCGATGCGTTCGGCTTCGAAAAGCGGTATGAGCAGCAGCCGGAAAAGTTCGCCAATCTGGTGCTGTTCCAGGACTTCGCGGACGAGCTTTGCGATCCTGCCCAGCCAGCCGCCCAGCAGCTCTCCGAACTGCTCGAGCTGACCGCACTTTCCGCGAGCGAGCTGGAGAAACTCAGCAAAAAGGCCAACAAGGTCTCGGTGATTACCGCACATCAGGCGAAGGGCTGCGAGTTTGACTATGTGTTCCTGCCGATCCTTCAGGACGGTGTGTTTCCCAGCTTTCAGGCGGTCAAAAATGGGGTGCTGGAGGAGGAAAAGCGGGTATTCTATGTCTCGGTCACCCGCGCGAAACAGAAACTGTTCCTCTCCTGCGCGCGATACGGGCTGAACCAGTATAAAAATGCCCCGTCCCGGTTTCTGGAACCGCTTGGATTCCGGATAGAACCATAAAACCGCACAGAA
Source organism: Anaerotruncus sp. G3(2012) (assembly GCF_000403395.2). Lineage (GTDB taxonomy): Bacteria > Bacillota > Clostridia > Oscillospirales > Ruminococcaceae > Anaerotruncus. Next base: position 109,421 of record NZ_KE159679.1, read on the forward strand.
AAGGGAGCTTTTTCAGCCGAAAAAGCTCCCTTTAACACTATTTCATGTTCGCATATACGCCAAAAGGCCGGCTCCGTTGGGCAGGGATTCAAAGCATGGTCTTGAGCACCCGGTCGACGCTGAAATAAAATGCGTCCTCTCCGGCGATCTCGACCAGGCCCGCCCGCTCAAAATTCCGGCGTACCGTCGGCTGGAGCGACGAAAAGAGCACCCGCTTGCCTTTGCCGGTCGCTTCCCGATAATAGTCAATCAGCATCTGGGTGGTGGTGATATCCGCCGAGGGCACCCCACGCATCGAAAAAATAATCAGTTCTTTCTCTGCAAGCTCCTCGAGTTTCTGCTCGATCACATCCGCAGTCATGAAGAACATCGGGCCGGTGATATAGACAACCGCCCAGTTGTTTCCGCGTCCGTCCCCGCTGTCCAGGCCGAGCCGGGTGAGGTCCACGTCTTCCACCGCCACCTCAAGCGAACAGCTCCGGCTGATAAACACGAGCAGCCCTGCCGCAATCCCGATTACAATCGCCATTGTGAGATCGAGCAGAACGGTTGCGACCATCGTCACAAAAAACTGGAGCATCGCGCCCTTGAACCGGTGGGAGAAGATATACCGGATCGCATGCCATTCGTTCATCCGCCATGCGGTCACCATCAGGACGCCAGCCAGCGCGGAAAGCGGAATCCGGGACATGACCGGGCCGAGCGCAAACATTGCGAGCAGCAGCCCGACCGCATGGAAGATGCTGGTCAGACGGGTTTTCGCACCCGATTTGATCGCCACACTGGTCCGGGCGATTGCGGCGGTCGCCGGGATGCCGCCGAAAAATGGGACGAGCATATTCCCGATCCCCTGCGCGATCAGCTCCTGGTTGCTGTTCAGCCGTACGCCGGTCATCCTTCCTGCCGACGCACCGCAGAGCAGGCTTTCGATCATCCCCAGCAGGGCGATGCTGATCGCCGGGCCGAGCAGGCCGTTGATCCGCTCAAGCGAGATCGACGAGAGGCTGAGCCGGTTCTCCGGAAAGAGGGTTTTGGGAATCTCGCCCACAGACGGAACGTCAAGCCCCAGCAGGATCGCAAAGGCTGTGGCAAGGACGATGCCGATCAGCGAGGCCGGCACCATGCTGTTCCATTTTTTCGGGAAAACCAGCATAAACACCACCACGAAAAGCCCGATGCCCACTGCGGTCCAGTTGGGGGAAAATCCAAGGGTTCGGTAGCTCAGCAGCTTCGCGACCGCCGAGTCCCCCTGCGAAGTCACGCCGAAAAAGTTGTCCACCTGCCCCAGCGCAATGATGACCGCGATCCCCGACGTGAATCCGGTGATGACCGGCGCGGGAATAAAGGTGGTCAGGCGCCCCAGCCGCAGGAGCCCCGCAAGCAGCAGCAGGATACCCGCCATCAGTGTGGCGAGGAACACCCCCTGCATCTGGTAGTTTGCCACAACCGACATCAGGATCGCAGCCATTGCGCCGGTTGGCCCGGAAATCTGATAGAATGCGCCCCCCAACAGGCTGATGCAGACCCCCGCAACGATCGCCGTGATCAGCCCGGAGGCGGCATCCGCGCCGCTTGAGACGCCAAACGCCAGCGCGAGCGGCAGGGCCACCGCTGCCACCGTCAGGCCCGCAAGCAGGTCTTTGAGCAGTGTCGAAAGGTTGTACCCCCGGAACTCCTTTTTCAGGTCGTTTAGATAACGTGCAAACATCTTGTTGTTTCTCCCTCCGTGTTTCCTCAAGAGCAATCTGTCCCCTGCTACTGTCTAAGGCTGTGCCAGATTCCCGTCCTGAAGAAGGGGGCTTTTTCCAGGAAAAAGCCCCCTCTGATCTCTGATGAACAGCCAAAACGCTGAACGCAAATACCTGCTTTCAGCGGCGGACTATGTAATTGCAAGCAGGGATTCCGCTTTTTGGCATCCGGAGAGCGGCAGGATCGGCGACGCGGAACAGGCTCTTAATATTATAGTATAACACGGTTTTTCCAGAATGAAAAGCCGGAATCCCCGCACAGAGCCGCTTTTACGGATTATTTGGAACGGCCGTCCGGACGTTTGCCCTGCAGGACGTTGTGCATATCGAGGATGGTCTGGGAAGCGAGGTCGAAATCCCGGATTTCCTGATAACCCTCGACCAGGTCGCTGTGGACCAGTTCTTTTGCTTCCTCTTCGGGCTTGCGTTTGGGATAGACCGCCCGGAGCATGATCGGCGTAATGACCGTTGTCACCACCACCATAAGCACCACTGGCACCAGAAAAACCGGATTCATCATCCCGCTGGCGATTCCCTTGTTTGCCACGATCAGGGCCACCTCACCACGGGAGACCATGCCCACACCGATGCGGAGCGCTTCCTCTTTGGTATAACCACAGATTTTTGCACTCAGCCCGCATCCGATGATCTTGCTGAATACCGCTACCAGCACGATAACAACGGTCAGCAGCGCGGTGGGCAGGGTCATCGAGTCGAGCGACACTTTCAGGCCCACGCTCGCGAAAAAGACAGGGGAGAGGAACATATACGAAAGGGTCTCGCATTTGGAGTTGACATAGGTGGCGCGGGTGGTGTTCGAGATCATCAGCCCGATGAAGAAGGCGCCGATGATGTCCGCCACGCCGAACACCTCTTCTGCGATGTAGGCATAGAAGAAGCAGAACGCCAGCGAGATGATCGCGAACCGTTTCCTGTTCCAGGAGGCCGAGTCCATCCATTTCTGGATCAGGGTGTGGAGGAACTTTCCAAGCACCGCAGTCACGGCAAAGAACAGCACAACCTTGAGCATCACCACCCCCAGCCTGACCGACTGGTCGGAAGCACTGGTAATAAAGGTGAGCAGGATCAGTCCGAGGATGTCGTCGATCAGTGCGGCTCCAAGGATCGCGTTGCCTGACCGGGTGGAGAGCTTGCCCATCTCCTTGAGGGTCTCAACGCTGATCGAAACCGAGGTTGCAGTGAGGATGGTGCCTACAAACATGTTTTCCCAGAATACCTCGTGACCGCTGTTAAAGGCTGCGGCAGTCAAAAAACCGCCTGCCAACGGGACAAGAACGCCGCATAGGGCGATCAGGAAGGAAGAGCCGCCCGACCGGGTCAGCTCCTTCATGTCGGTTTGAAGCCCCGCACCGAACATCAGCACGATAACCCCCAGTTCCGAGATCTGGGACAGAAACTCTGTGGGGGAGATCAGTCCCAGAATGCTCGGCCCCAAAACCAGTCCCGCAATGAGCGCGCCCACGACCTGCGGCATATCAACCCGCTTGGTCAGGATCGCAAACGATTTTGTCGCCAGCAGGATAATCGCGACATCGAAAATGTAACGATAGGATTCCAAATCACAAAACCTCCTAACTTCTGTATCGAGCGCCCATAGACGTTCTTCACTCTCTAGGGTTTGTTTGAAAATAGAGAAATAGACGGATGGTTCGTAAAAAGCGAGCGGTTGCAAGGAAAAAAGCACAGGAATACTTGCTGTATTCCGCGCATTTTTGACGCGGCAGCTGCCGCTTTTTGTAGAAAAAGACGGCTATTTCGATTTTTCAAACAGCCCCTAGTCTCTGGCCCAAAGGCCGTTGTTTCCTGAACAAGAAGAGGAGAAGAGCGAAAACATCGTCTTTTTCGCTCTTCTCTCGTGTTACCATAGAGTTATACCACTCGTTCAGCTGTTTGTCAACAATTTCTTTTGCTTTTTTTCTGTTCTTTTTTGTGGAGGCAGCCTCATCAATCTAACGAAAAAACATCTGCTGATATAGGCAAATTCGACAAAACCCTTCCTTTCGAAATAATTTAGAAAGATTTTTTCATACTAAATGTTAAATTCTCTTCAAACGGATTTCATATTTGCCTTTTATAATATAGCCATGCCAAACGGGAAGGGGCAATGCGGATGACCAACTGAATGCAGACACCATCTCTCACCACCAGATAAAATAAACAACAACTGTTAGCCTGCCGGATGGGCGGAACACCGGTCCGGCGGGCGGGACAGACAAACGATAACGCCTGCACAGGCTTTTTATAGATCATATCTCCTCCTCTTCTTTTTACTCTTCCAAAAACCCCGGGCGGGATACCTGGTATCCCGCCCGGGGTTTTTGGCTGCATTTGACAATTCCCTCCGGACACAATATACTGAAAGCAATGGGATTCCACCAAGCAAATAATAAGGAGATGCAATGTAGAATGAGCGAATGTACCCATAACTGCGAAACCTGCGGGCAGGACTGCTCCGAGCGCAAAAGCGCCCCTGAGGACTTTCGGGAGCCTCCCCACCCACAAAGCCGGATTGGCAAAGTCATTGGGGTGGTGAGCGGCAAGGGCGGCGTCGGCAAATCCATGGTCACCTCGATGCTTTCGGTTTTGATGCGCCGCCGCGGCCACAAGGTCGGCATTCTGGATGCGGACGTCACCGGGCCTTCGATCCCGCAGGTGTTCGGCATCCATGAGAAGGCAATGGGCACCGAAGAGGGCATCCTGCCGGCCAGAACCAAAACCGGCATTGACATGATCTCGGTAAACCTGCTGCTCGAAAACGAGAGCGATCCGGTTGTCTGGCGCGGCCCGGTGATCGCAGGGGTGGTCAAGCAGTTCTGGACCGATGTGATCTGGCAGGATGTCGACTACCTGTTTGTAGACATGCCTCCCGGAACCGGGGACGTACCGCTCACTGTCTTCCAAACCCTCCCTGTGGATGGGATTGTCGTGGTTGCATCCCCGCAGGAGCTGGTTTCGATGATCGTGGAAAAAGCGGTCAAGATGGCGAACATGATGCAGATCCCCATCCTTGGTCTGGTCGAAAATATGAGCTATGTCTCCTGCCCGGACTGCGGCAAACGGATTGCGCTGTTCGGTGAAAGCCATATCGACGAGATCGCCGCCTCCTATCAGCTTCCGGTGCTCGCCAAGCTGCCGGTTGACCCCGCACTTTCCCGGTCGGCGGATCAAGGGGTGATCGAGCTGTTCGAGGGGGACTGGATGGACAGCGCCGCAGATGTCATTGAAAAACTTTAAAAAGCAGGCCGCGAACTTTTTCGCGGCCTGCTTTTTTGATCCAATCAAAAGGTTTTCTGACGATCCGGTAAGCTTACCCTTTCCTTTTTCTTCAGCAGCTCTTCCCCAATGCGGATCACATCCTGCCGGACACGCTCCCGCGCTTCGGGAGACAGGTCTTCCGGCGGCAGCAGGGTGCTCTGGGAGCAGGCCCCGTTTTTCTTCCAGCGTGTATAAATCCTCTTGCTATAGACCCCATCCGGATGGAGGATCCCGCGTTCCCTGTCCCCGAGGTCAACAACCTGGTCAACCTCAACCGGACCGTAGCATCCTGCATCGAATACCATATGCACCACCCCTGCCCTATATTTATGCACCGGTTCGCCCCTTCTATGATTTTTTAAAGTGGGGGCATGGGGAAACCACTTTGCGATTTGCCATCAAACGTGGTATAATAGCTGATATACCACGTTTGATGGCCAGGACGATGCGCAGGCAAAGCCTGCTCCTGCCCCGATGGCCCGCAATACCAGCCCAGCTCCCAATCGCGGCAAATTATCTGACATTAAAAAAATCACATCCGTTGGAAAAGAGGAAACAGAATGAACCAGAACATGGACTATCGTTTCTCCCATGAAAGGATGCCCAAACTGATCGTTTCGCTTGCGGCGCCTGCGATCGCCGCACAGATCATCAACGCACTTTACAACATTGTGGACCGGATGTACATTGGGCAGATGCCCGGGGACGGCACATTGGCGCTCACCGGCGTGGGGATCACCTTCCCGATCATCATGATGGTTTCCGCGTTTTCCGCCCTGATCGGTTTTGGCGGTGCACCGCTTTCGTCAATCAAGCTGGGCGAAGGCGACCGGGAGGGCGCGGAGCGGATACTGGGGTTCTGCTTCTCGATGCTGATCGGCTGTGCACTGGTCCTGACAGTCCTGCTGCTGCCTGCCCAGAACTATCTGCTTCCGCTTTTCGGCGCAAGCCCGGATACCATGCCCTACGCCTCGAGCTATCTCCAGATCTATCTGACCGGCACGATCAGTGTACAGCTTGCGCTGGGGATGAACCAGTTTGTCTCGGCGCAGGGGTTCGCCAAAACGGCGATGTTCACCGTCTGCATCGGCGCTGCCCTCAACATCCTCCTCGACCCAATCCTGATCTTCGGGTTCGGCCTGGGGGTGCGCGGCGCCGCATGGGCCACTGTCATTTCTCAGACCGTCTCGGCTGTCTGGGTGCTGTCGTTCTTTTTCTTGGGCCGCTCCAACCTGCGCCTGCGGGTCAAAAACATGAAATTTGAGTGGAAGATTGCGTGCAATGTCCTGGGGCTGGGGATGTCCCCGTTTATCATGCAGAGCACCACAAGCCTTGTACAGGTGGCCTTCAATTCCTCCCTCGCCTACTATGGCGGAGACCTCTATGTGGGCGCAATGGTCATCCTCAACAGCGTGATGCAGTTTGCGCTGATGCCGGCTATGGGGGTCGCGCAGGGCGCGCAGCCGATCATTGGTTACAACTACGGCTCGGGTGACCATGACCGCGTCCGCTCGGCGATCCGATACAGCACCTTTTTCTGTGTCCTGTTCTCCGGGGTAGTCTGGACGCTCACCGTCTTTTTTCCCACCATCCCGGTTCGGATGTTCACCAGCAACCCGGAGTTGATCGGCCTGACCGCCCAGACCATGCGTGTATTTTTCCTCGGTATCCTGATCTTTGGGTTCCAGATCGCGTTTCAGCAGGCGTTTGTCGCGCTGGGGCAGGCGAAAGTCTCGATCTTCATTGCCGCGCTGCGCAAGCTGATCCTGCTGATCCCGCTGATCCTCTTCCTGCCCAAGCTGCTGCCATCCCCGGTCTGGGGCGTTATCATCGCGGAGCCGGTTGCGGATACGATCGCTGCGGTGACCTGCATCATCCTGTTCCGGCTTAGAATCCGCGCACTGCTGCATACGGGAAACCGGCCGGCTGATGTCTCTGAATCATAAACAATGTCTGAAAAAAGCGCAGGAATACGGTTGTATCCCTGCGCTTTTCCTTTGGTCAGTCAATGTTTTCCTTGATCTTAATGACCGTATCGGTAATATGGTCCTGTGGGACCACCCGTTTCCCGCTCATGTAGTAATCGAACATCAGCTGGATGGAGCATCGTCCCTGTTCCACCGGTTCCTGGCCGATTGTAAAGTCAATCACCCCGTCCCGGACAAGCTGCCGGGTGGTTTCAATCTCGTCATACGAAAGCACATAAATCCGGTTCTGCCGCCCCAGTTCGGTGACTGCCCGGCAGACCCCCGCCCCGCCGGCCGCAACAATATAGATGCAGTTGATGTCCGGATGGTCACACAGCACCTTCATCGTAGGCTGATAGGCGTACTCATCGTTGTCCAGCGATTCAAAGACATCCACCAGCTTGTAGGGGACCTTTTTCTCCCGGAGCGTACGGGAAAAACCGCGGATCCGCTCGTTGTGGCCCTTGATCTTGAGGGAGCCGGTCACGATCAGCAGGTTAAGCCGGGATGGGTTCATCATCGTAAGCAGCCCGGCGGCAACACTGCCCCCGCGCAGGTAATCCGACCCGACATAGCAGAGCCGTTTGGTGCCGGTCAGGTCAGTGTTGACCGTGATAACCGGTATCCCGGATTCGATCAGCCGGTTGAGAAAGCTGCGGATCTCGTGGGTATCGACTGTGGAGACACAAAGCGCCTGACAGCCCGCGTCCACCAGGCCTTGGATCGCCTGGATATGGGTCTGCACATCGTACCCCGCAACCCGCGACAGCTCGACAGTTACGCCAAAGTCCGCGTATTCCGCCTCCGCCTGCCGGAAGCCTGCAACGACATCTTCATAAAAGGCATTTCCAATGCCGGGCAGGAAACAGCCGATCTTGAGCGGCTGTTTGCGCGCTGCGAGGATTTTGCCTGCGCGGTTTGGCTCATATCCCAGGTCTTTGGCGATCTGGCGCACATGAACCGCGATTTCGGGTTTGACCCCGGACCGGTTGTGCAGCACCCGGTCAACCGTCCCGCGGGACACCCCCGCAGCCGCTGCGATCTGTTTGATTGTGGCCGGCATTGGACTTCACCTCTCCCCATTTTCACCCTGAAACAATGGGCGGAGCGGCAGAAAGCCGCTCCGCCCATTCCTATTCTACACCTTTTTCGACAGGATTACCAGAGATTTGTGCCAATATGCCTTATGCGAATGGGTTTTCGTCGCGATAAAGCATCCCTTTCGGCTGATTAAACGCGATATCCGGCACACCGAGATAGTCAAAGATGGTATAAAGCGCCTTGCCAACGTGCCCAAATGCCACCGCGCCGTGGTGCGGATACCGCTTGGAGATCAGCACATGGCGGTAGAACCGGCCCATCTCGGGGATCGCGAAGATGCCGATGCCGCCGAACGAACGGGTTGCCACCGGCAGAACCTCGCCCTGTGCAATGTACGCCTGAAGCGAAGTGTCCGCGTTCGAGTGCAGCCGGAAGAAGGTGATGCCGCCTGCCGCGATGTCGCCCTCGAGGGTGCCGCGGGTGAAGTCCGGATCGCCGCCGTTCTCGAGCAGACGGTTTTGGATCAGCTGGTATTTGACCGCGCCTGCTTTCAGGCGGCAGAACGGGGTGTTCCCGCAGTGGAAGCCCATGAAGGTGTCACGCAGGGTGTACGGATATTTGCCCTCGATATCCTCTTTGAACAGGTCAGCCGGAACCGAGTTGTTGATATCGAGCAGGGTGACCGGCTCCCCTGTGATGCAGGCGCCGATATACTCGCTGACCGCACCATAGATGTCCACCTCACAGGCAACCGGGATGCCGCGCGAAGCCAGCCGGCTGTTGACATAACACGGCTCAAAGCCGAACTCCTTCGGGAACGCGGGCCAGCATTTGTCCGCGAAGACGACATAGTCCCGCGCGCCCTTGTTGGCCTCCGCCCAGTCGAGCAGGGTCAGCTCAAACTGCGCCATGCGGGGCAGCAGGTCGGGATACTGGTTGCCCTGTACGCCTAGTTCAGCCGCCATATCCGCGGCCACCTCTTCAATCCGGGAATCGCCCTTATGCGCTTTGTAGGCAACCAGCAGGTCCAGCTCAGAATTTTCCTGAATTTCGATGCCGAGGTCATAGAGCGCTTTGATCGGCGCATTGCAGGCAAAGAAATCCTGCGGACGCGGCCCAAAGGTGATGACCTTGAGCGAGCTCAACCCAATCAGGGTGCGTGCAACCGGCAGGAAATCGGTAATCATCCCGCAGATTTCCTCGGCAGTGCCGACCGGGTACTCGGGGATCACCGCTTTCAGCTTGCGCAGGCCGAGATTGTAGGAGCAGTTGAGCACGCCGCAGTAGGCGTCGCCGCGCCCGTTGATGAGGTCTTTGCCGGTTTCCTCAGCAGCCGCAGCATACATCACCGGGCCGCCGAACTGTTTCGCGATCAGGGTTTCAGGGGTCTCGGGGCCGAAGTTGCCCAGATAGACGAACAGCGCGTTGCAGCCCGCAGCTTTGACATCCTCGACCGCTTTCAGCATGTCTTTTTCGTTTTCCACCGCAATTTTACATTCATAGATGCTGCCGCCCTTTGCGGTATAGGCGTCCACGATCGCCTTGCGGCGGCGCTCGGACAGCGAAACGATGAAGCAGTCACGCGAGACTGCGATGATACCAAGCTTGACTTCAGGGATATTTTTCATGGGTCTTCTCTCCTTACTTGATGGTGATATTTTCCCCGCTCAGGCCGACAAATGCGCCGTCCTTCGCTTCGTTTGAATCCGGATGTGCGATCAGCCATTTATTGCGGGCGCGCAGGAACCGGTCTTCCAGCGTTTCCGGCTGGATGGCGGGCATATCAGTATTGGTGCCGCGCGGCAGTACGACCGCCACCCGGAAGCCCTCCTTGCCCGGCATAGTTACCGGCGCATAGTGCAGGGTGGTTTCATAGAGCAGAACCGCGGTTCCCGCCGGGGCGGAAAATGCCTCGACTTCACTGGTATCCAGCCTGCCGTCCTGCACCTTCTGGAGCGATGCAACCAGAAAAACCATGTCATCATCCGGGATATTCAGTTCGCTGTTGCGGTGGTATTCCAGACAGTTCAGTTGCTGGTTGTGCCCATTGCAGTAGCCAACCTGCACCGGCATCCCGCCGAACACCCTTTCCGCGACCTGCTGGGAGACCGGCAGCGCCTCGATCGTCGGGTCGCTCGGGACATAAATCGTATGATCAGCCGGTTTTTCGCTCGTCTCACGAACCAGCCTGAGCAGGGGCGCAAAGTCGTAGCCCTCGATCACCTTGCCATAGACAGCAAACTCCTTGTCAAATACGGATTTCATCGGATGGTTCCCTCCTTCGTGATAGCGGCGGGGGGCTCTGCCCCCGACCCCGCAATTTTTTGAAAAAAATTGACTAAAACTTCAGGGCTTGTTTGAAAATAGAGAAATAGACGGATGGTTCGTAAAAAGCGAGCGGTTGCAAGGAAAAAAGCACAGGAATACTTGCTGTATTCCGCGCATTTTTGACGCGGCAGCTGCCGCTTTTTGTAGAAAAAGACGGCTATTTCGATTTTTCAAACAGCCCCTAGATTGGGTAAAAGGAAACCGCTCCCAGCTTGCCGGGATGGGGCCTGCGGGGAGGGGTCGCTGACCCCTATCCTGCAAGGCGCATCCTGCCCGAGCATCGCGTGAAGCGCGATCCCGGCCCAAGAGCCGCCTGCGGCGGTTGGCCTCGAGACGCTCGCTGAGGCTCGCAGTCCGGGCTGAAAGCCCGAGAAGCGACGGGCGTTGTTTTGGCCTGGAATCCAAAGCAACATGCGCCTGGCAATCCCTCTGCCTTTGAAAAGATGGACAAAACTTTTGGCTTTTAGAGGGCAGCAAGCGTGTGGAAACTCTCCCGCAGGGCGGGGTAAAGCGACCGGTAAAGCTGGTAGAACGGCTCATACCGGGCAGAGGCTTCCGGATCGGGCTGCTGGGCAGGGTTGGTGCGGATCATGGCATGGCAGGCATCCTGCACACTGGGGTACAAGCCCGCGCCCACGCCGGCGAGGATCGCCGCACCGAGCGCCGGACCCTCCTTGGAAACAACCGTCTTGACCGGGCAGCCGTAGACATCAGCGAGCATCTGCCGCCAGAGCGGGCTGCTTCCGCCGCCGCCACAGGCGAGCATCTCGGTCGAGACGACGCCCATCCCGCGCAGGACGTCGAGACACTGCCGCTGGGAATAGGTGACACCCTCCATCACTGCGCGCAGAAGGTCATACTTGGTGTGGATCGCTGACAGCCCGAAAAATACACCACGGCTGTTCTCATCGAGCAGCGGGGACCGTTCACCCATCAGATAGGGCAGGAAAAGCAGACGGTTGGCTCCGACCGGGATCCGCCCGGCCTGTTGATCCATCAGATAGTAGGGGTCCACCCCCATGCCCGCCGCAGTCTGCATCTCCTCGGTGAAAAAGTTGTCCCGCAGCCATTTAAGCGACAGCCCTGCCGCAAGGGTGCAGCTCATGACCGTCCATGCGCCCGGCACTGCGGCACAGAAGGTATGTACCCGGCCCTCCGGGTCAATTGTGACGTTATCCGAATGCGCGAATACGACGCCTGAAGTGCCGATCGTGGTGAACGCCTTGCCGGTTTCCACAACACCGGTGCCGACCGCCGCAGCGGCGTTATCGCCCGCGCCGCCCACGACCGGGGTACCCGCCGAAAGACCGGTGATCGCCGCGGCCTCAGCTGTGACCTGCCCGGTGACCTCGCAGGACTCGTACATCTTCGCAAGCAGGGATTTGTCGATCCCTAGTTTGTCGAGAATCTCGTCCGACCAGCAGCGGTTGGGGACGTCAAGCAGGTTCATCCCTGATGCATCCGAAACCTCGGTTGCGAATATGCCAGTTAGCTTATAGCGAATATAATCTTTCGGAAGCAGGATATGACGGCATTTCTCATACAGCTCCGGCTCGTTGCGGCGCACCCACAGGATTTTCCCTGCGGTGAACCCGGTGAGCGCGGGGTTGGCGGTGATTTCGATCAGCCGCTGCCTGCCGACCCGTTCGGTGATCTCCGCACACTCGCGGGAGGTGCGCCCGTCACACCAGATGATGCTTTTGCGCAGCGGCTCGCCCGCCTCATCGAGCATGACCAGCCCATGCATCTGTCCCGAAAGGCCGACTCCCTTGACCGCTTCAGGCGCGACGCCGCTCTCATCCATCACCCGGCGGATGGTGGCCGCCGCCGCATTCCACCAGTCAGCGGGGTCCTGCTCCGCCCAGCCGTTCTGGGGCTGGTAGAGCGGATATTCCACCGTTGCCGAACCGGCAACATTCCCATCCTGATCGAACAGGACGGTTTTGGTACCCGAGGTACCCAGATCAATACCAATCAGATAGTTCATGTGACCGTCCCCCCTTATGCTTTGGTCGAACGCTTTTTGGAGAGCACGTCAAAGACAACCGCTGCCAGCAGGACCAGACCTTTGACCGCCCTCTGCCAGTTGGAGTCGATGCCGAGGATCGACATACCGTTGTTCAGGACGCCCATAAAGATTGCGCCGATGACCGCACCGCCGATGGTGCCAGTGCCGCCGTACGCGGACGCACCGCCGATATAGCAGGCGCCGATCGCATCCAGCTCGTAGTTGGTGCCCGCCGAAGGGGCTGCCGAGTTGAACCGCGCGATGCAGACGAGCGCCGCGACTGCGGAGAGGAAGCCCATATTGGTATAGGCGAAAAACAGAGTACGGTTGGTGTTGATGCCCGAGAGCTTCGCAGCCTTCTCATTGCCGCCCATCGCGTAGAGATAACGCCCGGGGACGGTGTTCTGGGTGTAGTAGCTGTAGACCAGGACGATCACCCCGAGCAGGATAAGCACGACCGGAATACCCTTGTTCTTGCCGAGCAGGAACGAAAGCGCCATCGCGACCGCGCAGATCAGAACCAGGCGTCCCCAGAGCATACCGGCAGGTGCCAGCTCGTAGTTTTTGCGGGCTTTTTTGTTGCGTTCGGCGAGCTGCTGGACCACATACACCGCACAGAGGACCGCACCGACCGCGAGGGTCACACCGAAGACCAGGCTCTTTTCGGCTCCGGAGCCGGGGAGGAAGCTGCTGAAATAGCGCAGGTATTCATCCGGGAATGGGGAGATGGTCAGGCCGTCGAGGACGATCAGCGCAAGCCCGCGCCAGAGCATCATGCCCGCGAGGGTGACGATAAACGCCGGGATCCGCACATAGGCGATCCAGAATCCCTGCCACGCGCCGATCAGGATGCCCATGAGCAGGCAGGTGATGATTGTGAGATAGACGTTCATCTTGTGGTTGACGATCATGACGCCCGCAATCGCGCCGACCAGCGCAACCACCGAGCCGACCGACAGGTCGATGTTGCCGCCGGTCAGGATGCAGAGCAGCATACCAACCGCGAGAATCACGACATAGCTGTTCTGGAGGATGAGGTTGGTGACGTTGGCGGGCGCAAACAGCGAGCCTTTGCCTGCCGCGGAAATCAGCACCTGGAACAGCAGCATGATTACCACAAGCGCGATGAGCATGGTATTCTTCTTGAGAATCTCTTTTGTTTTTGTCATTTGACTTCCGCTCCTTTGCTTGATTGTAGGATGCAGGACATAATGGACTCCTGGCTTGCCTCTTCACGGGAGAGTTCGCCGACGATCCGGCCTTCATTCATAACATAAATCCGGTCGCACATGCCCAGGACCTCCGGAAGCTCGGAAGAGATCATCACGACCGATTTCCCTTCCGCGACCAGCTGGTTGATGATGCAGTAGATCTCGTATTTCGCGCCGACGTCGATGCCGCGGGTCGGCTCATCGAGGATCAGCACTTCCGGGTCCGCAAACATCCACTTTGCGAGCAGCACCTTCTGCTGGTTGCCGCCCGAGAGGTTGCCCACCGGCTGCTCGATGCTCGCACACTTGGTATGTAATTTCTCGCGGTACTCGTTGGCTACCTGGATTTCGAGGTCTTTGTCAAGCACCTTGTTGCGGCTGATTTTGTCCATCTTGGCGAGCGTGGTGTTCTCACGGATCGGGGTGCTCAGGATCAGCCCGTTGCCCTTACGGTCCTCGGTGACATAGGCCAGCTTGTGGTTGATCGCGTCCTGTACGCTGTTCAGGTGCACCTCGGCGCCGTCCATCAGCAGGGCGCCCGAGATATCTGCGCCGTAGCTTTTCCCAAAGATGCTCATGGCAAGCTCGGTGCGTCCCGCGCCCATCAGGCCGCTGATCCCGACCACCTCGCCCCGCCGGACGTTGATATTGACCCCGTCGCAGACCTTGCGCCCCTCATAGAGCGGATGGAATACTGTCCAGTCGCGCACTTCCATGCTGACATCCCCAATTTTCGGTTCGCGCCTGGGGAACCGGTCGGTCAGCTCGCGGCCAACCATCCCTTTGATGATCCGTTCCTCGCTGAAATCGTCCACCCCTTTGACGAGTGTTTCAATCGTGGAGCCGTCGCGGATCACCGTGATCTTGTCCGCCACATACGAAACCTCGTTCAGCTTGTGGGAGATGATGATACAGGTCATACCCTGCGACTTGAACTCCAGCATCAGATCAAGCAGCTTCTGGGAATCGGTCTCGTTGAGCGACGCGGTAGGCTCGTCGAGGATCAGCAGCTTGACGTTCTTGGCGAGCGCCTTTGCGATCTCAACCAGCTGCTGTTTGCCCACGCCGATGTCCTTAATCAGCGTGCGCGATGATTCGTTCAGCCCAACCATCCGCAGCAGCTCATCCGCCTTGTTGTAGGTTTCGTCCCAGTCGATCCGCGCCTTTTTCCCCCGCTCGTTGCCGAGGAACATGTTCTCGCCGATCGTCAGATAGGGAACCAGCGCCAGCTCCTGGTGGATGATGACAATGCCGCGGCTCTCGCTGTCCTTGATCTTGTGGAACTCGCACCGCTGCCCCTGGTAGACGATCTCCCCCTCGTAGCTGCCATAGGGATAGATGCCGCTCAGGACGTTCATCAGCGTGGATTTCCCCGCGCCGTTCTCGCCGACCAGCGCATGGATCTCGCCTTCTTCCACCTGTAAATTGACGTTGTCGAGCGCGCGTACACCGGGGAAGAGCTTCACGATATTCTTCATTTCGAGTAAGGTGTTTGCCAAATGGAATCCCTCCTTCAATCCGGTTCAAGATAGAACCCTGTCTGGTATCAAAAGCGTTCCTCAAAAAATTTTTTAACTTTCCCTTAAAACCAAAAGTTTCGCCCGCCTTTTCAAAGGCGGCGGGGCCGAGGGGCAGGGCCCCCGCCGCCGCGCGTACACGGCGGAATTCCTGCTTGGGCGCGCGGCGCGCCCGCCTGAGAAGCGCATTTTTCGGGTGAATTGCCGTGAAACGGCAAGAGGGGGCTTTTGCAAGAGAAAAAGCCCCCTGCTAAAGATGCCAAACAAGTTTCAAAACGGGCGGACAGAACTTCCGCTCTATCCGCCCGCAAACCGTCCGTTTTTGTTTGGGGACGGTCAGCCCTATTTCAGAATTTACGCCACGTCCGCCTCGGTGTAGTAACCGCTGTCGATGAGCAGTTCTTTGTAGTTATCGACAGTGCAGATCACAGGATCGCAGAGGTAGGAGGGGATGATACCGGTGCCGTTATCATAGGTCTCGGTGTCGTTGATCTCCGGCTCGGTGCCCTGCATAACCGCATCCACCATCTTGACGACCTGGGAGGCCAGCGTACGGGTATCCTTAAAGACCGACATATCCTGCAGGCCGGCGACGATGTTCTTGACGTTCGGCTTGTCGCAGTCCTGACCAGTGATGACCGGCATGTTCTCCGCGGTGTAGCCCGCAGCGGTCAGCGCGTTCTGTACGCCGTAGGAGGTCGAGTCGTTCGAGCAGAGGACTGCGTCGAGCTTGGTGCCCTCGGGGCCGTAGCCGTTCGAGGTGATGAGGTTTTCCATCCGCTTCTGGGACTCTTCAGCAGACCAGTTCGGGGTTGCGCACTGGGCTTTCTCGGTCTGACCGGAAAGGACCACCAGCTTGCCGCTGTCCATGTACGGCTTCAGCACGTCCATCGCGCCGCCGAAGAAGAAGTTGACGTTGTTATCGTCCGGGGAGCCGGTGACCAGCTCGATGTTGAACGGGCCTTCCGCGTTGTCCAGATCCAGCGCATCCTTGATAAAGTTGCCCTGGAAGGTGCCGACCTTGTAGTTATCGAAGGTCGCGTAGTAGGAGATCGCATCGCTGTTCATGATGAGGCGGTCGTACGAGATGACCGGGATGCCCGCATCCTTGGCGCCTTTGAGAACCTCGGTCAGCGAAGAACCGTCGATCGCCGCTACAACCAGCGCCTCACAGCCATTCGAGATCATGTTCTCGAGCTGGGAAACCTGGGTCGGGATGTCGTTGTCGCCCGCGTACTGGAGGTCGACCTCATAGCCGGCCGCTTCCAGCTCGGCTTTCATGTTGGAACCGTCCTGGTTCCAGCGCTGGAGGCTCTGGGTCGGCATCGAAACGCCGACCTTGCCGCCGCCTGCCGGTGCTGCATCACCGCCCGCAGGGGCCTCGGACGAAGCTGCGGGGGCTGCCGGAGCCGCCGGAGCTGCACTCGAGCTTTCTGCCGGAGCGCTGCCGCCGCAGGCCGCCAGTGAGAGCATCATGGCGGATGCGAGGATACTTGCTAAAATCTTTTTCATTTCCTTCACTCCTGTTTTACATGGTTCATATTTTGACCGCCTTCCGGCGGTGGGATACCACTCCGGACGCGTGCACGAGCACAAAAAAATTTTAAAAAAACAAATCCTTTTTTCGTCAAACCGACTGAAGCAAAACCATCGTGCACGAGCACGTCTTTCTGTTACTAAGCATATTGCAAAAAAGCCCATTTGTCAACCTCTTTTTAGAGAATCCCCCTAATTTTGGATATAAGCACAATTTTACCCCTGTCAGATTGGTGAAAAGGCAAAAAAGAATCTTTTTTATAAACGCGCCAAAAAAAGTTGCCAGCATCAGGATATTTTGCTATCCCTGCCGGGAATCTGGGCAGGGTTTTGCAGGGGGCTTTTTACAGGAGAAAAAGCCCCCCTCCTGGCTCTGGCCATCCCGGCTGCATCACGCCGCCTGCGGAAGCTGCTGTGCGGATGCAGAAGCGCGGGTTCCCTCCACATACCGGTCTATCTGCTTCTCAAGGATCGGGAAGCTGGCGGCTCCGGTGTCGAGGATCACCTTGTGGAATTCTATCGGGGAAAAGGCTTCTCCCAGCTGTTCCTCCGCCCGTTCCCGCAGGCGGGAGAACAGGAGCGCCCCCAGATCATAGTTAAGATAGTTTCCGGGCGACTCGAGGAACAACAGATAGTTCTGTTCAAGCAGTTCCGGGTCCTGTTCGCCGTAAACGATCTGGAAGCGGTTGCAGAATTCCGCAAAGTCCCAGCCGTCATAGTGGACCCCGATGTCAAAAAGGCAGGTGTAGATCATTGAGACCCGGCCGGAA
Organism: Anaerotruncus sp. G3(2012); assembly: GCF_000403395.2. GTDB lineage: Bacteria > Bacillota > Clostridia > Oscillospirales > Ruminococcaceae > Anaerotruncus. The sequence goes on from NZ_KE159679.1 coordinate 126,823, forward strand.
CCCGCCATGATCTCATTGGCAGGGTTCTGGTCCAGGGCATAGTAGGGGGCGAACTCCTCCACATAGGTCGCCCATCCCTCCGAATATCCGCTATAGTCGAGTATATATCGGATGGTCGGCGCCTGTAGGCTTTTATAGTAGATGCCCTGGTACATATGCCCGGGATATCCCTCATGCATGAGGGTGGGGAAGAGCGACTGGTCAAACGCCCCGTTCAGGTAGATCATCTGGGGGGAGGAGAGCGGGCTGTCGATCGTGTCCACGACATAGGCCGCCGGAGAGAAATTCTCCTTCATCGAGTCGGGCACCTGGCGGACCTCATAGTTGAGCTGCTCAAGCGGCGGAAAATCTGCGGCGACCGCCTCGGCAAGATAGTCCACGACCTCCTCCGCGGAGGAAAAGCCGCCGTAATATGGTTCAGCGAGCAGATAGTCGAACGTCGGGTTGGCGTCAATGATGTCGGAATATTGAAGCATCGCGCGGTCCATCTCTTCCGAGAGCAGCGCTTTGATCTCCCGAATGGTCAGGTCAGTGCCAACGGCCGCCTGTACCAGCGCCTCATAATATTCCTTCCCGCCCTCAAAGTGTGCCAGACCAGCCATCTCTTCGGTGCCTTTCAGCTTCGAAAGCGCGTCCCCCAGCGAGCGGTAGGCATTGAGCAGGTCGTTTTTCAGGAGGGTTTCGTTCTTTTGCTTTGCCTGCGCTTTCTTTTTGTCCGAGAGAAAATCCGCCTGGTCGATCCGCCTGTTGACCGACTCGATCAGGAACGGTTCCCCATCTGCGGCAAAAGTCTCACACTGGGCGATCACCAGATCCAACATCTTTTGACTCATCCCATACCCGTTTTCCAGCCGCACCTTCTCCAGTTCCGCATATTTGAGGAAAGTCTCCTCTGCTGTTTCGAGGATGTTGAAATAGCTGTCCAGATCACTTTTCCGGTTAAAAGTGAAATTCTCGAGCAGGATCGGCAGGTTTGCCTGATAGCCCAGGAAACTCCCCAGATATTTATTATCCAAATAGTAATATTCTTGTAATTTTTTATTTCTTGTAAAATAATCCTTGATGACATCATAGGTGAGCTGCTGCCGGCTGTCCAGCTCTTCATAGGGAAACTGCCCGAGCACCTCCAACAGCGCGTCCGCCCATTCGATCGAATCCTGATAATCCTGCTCATCCGAATAGGGCAGCTCGTAAAGAGCCGTCGGAAAACCGTAGTCCTGCGGGTTCTCAAACAGGACATTCAGTGAAAGATTGTTTGCGCCTATGACCTGCGTGGGCAGCTCCTCCACAAAATCGTCAAATGCTTCGGCCGTCGTTTTTGCCGGCGTACAGGAGGACAGCTGCAGACAAAACAGAACCGCAAGCAGAGTGGAAAGTGGTTTCAAAAGATGGGAATGTTTCATAAAAGGCTCCTTCATCAGAAAACAGTTCGGGGTATTTTGATTTCCTAGACTATACCACATTTCTGCACCGCTGGCAATCGCGGCAGGCTGCATTATCCATATGCTCCCGGCGGGACAGGTATTCCTGCGCCGCAGCGGGAATTTGCCCACATTAAAAGAGAGCCGCCTTCCCAAAGCGGCCCCCTTATCTAATATCAGCGAAGTTCGGCTTCACCTTCAAAGCCGGTTTCCCCGTAGATCGAAATTTTGTAGTCCAAGCGGTCAAGCACCTCCTGCATCGTCGTGATCCGTTCAGCGAGCTGCTGCCGCTGGTCCATCAGGATTTGTTTGCGGGCGGCTGTTGAAGCGTCCCCCAGTTGGAAGAGGGACACATACTCTATCAGCGCGTCGATCTGCAAGCCCGCGCCCCTCATACATTTGATGAATTCTACCCAGGCACAGGCCCTTTCATCATAGTCCCGGATACCCCTCCCGTTGCGTGGTACCGGCGGGATCAGTCCGATCCGCTCATAGTACCGCAGCGTATCCGCAGTGATGTCATATTTTTTGCTCACTTCAGCGATTGTCATAGAGCGCTGCCCCCTTGAATTCATTGGATTAAAGCCAGAGGTCTTTTTCACTTGCAAAAAAGCCCTCTTCCAAAGATGCCCAGCAGGTTCCAAACGTTTCACCAGCCTTTGCTCCGCGCTGAGAGCCGCCTTTCGGCGGCTCTCAAAGCCTGTGGAACCACTAGTACGCTGTGTCCTGATTATACCATAACACTTTAAGCCCGCTCCAAGTCAAGCCCTTTTTGCAAAAAGCGGTACCATATCCGGCGGTTATGCGCAAAATTACCCAAAAACCGGATGGATTTTTGATACAACTCTGCATAAACTGCTGCTTGACGAGCCATTCTGGTTTGTGATACAATAAGGATACCTCTAAAAGGGTTATTTTTTTATGTCCAAAACCACAGTGTTTCCTTTACGAGGGAGGCAAAAAATTCCGGTAAAATCAGGAGGTGCCGAAACATGCGAGTGAAAATTACCCTGGCTTGCACCGAGTGCAAGCAGCGCAACTACAACAAGATGAAAAACAAGAAAAACGATCCGGACAGGCTTGAGATGAACAAATACTGCAAGTTCTGCCGGAAGCACACGCTGCACAAGGAAACCAAGTAAGGATGAAAGGCGGGTCTTATCATGGCAGATAATGCGGTGCAGAAAAAACCCGGATTCATCGCGAAGAGCAAGAAATTTTTCAAGGACGTGAAGGGCGAGCTGAAAAAGATCGTCTGGCCGGACAAAAAGCACGCCATGAACAATACCGGCATCGTGCTGGGCGTGATGGCGGTTTCGGCGGTGTTTATCGGCGGTCTGGACATCATCACTTCCTATCTGATTAAATTCTTCCTCAGCCTACTGTGACGGCGTCCCGAAATTCCGATCTGAACTGGTGGGAGGTACGCGCATGTCAGATTCGATGAGATGGTATGTGGTGCATACCTATTCCGGCTACGAGAATAAGGTGGCCACTAACATCGAAAAAGCGGTTGAAAACCGCAAGTTCCACGACCTGATCGGCGAGGTAAAGGTTCCCACTGAAACGGTCACGGAAATCAAGGACAACAAAAAGCGCGATGTGGAGCGCAAAATTTTCCCCGGTTATGTGCTGGTCAAGATGATTATGACCGACGAGAGCTGGTATATCGTGCGCAACATCCGCGGCGTCACCGGCTTTGTCGGGCCGGGCAGCAAGCCGGTCCCGCTGACCGAAGAAGAGGTCGCGCGGCTGGGCGTCGAGGTCCGCAACGTCGAGGTCAACTTCTCGGTCGGCGATTCGGTCCGGGTGGCGGACGGTTACCTCGAAGGCTTCATCGGCGTGGTCGATGAGATCGACCTTCAGAACTCGGTGGTGCGGGTGACCGTCTCGATGATGGGCAAGGATGTTCCCGTCGAGCTGGAGCTTGACCAGATTGAATCCCTGGACTAAATCTTTTCAGAGGGTGCCGGTGTAAATCCGGCGATATGGGCCGGCGTGAGCCGGCTTGTGGGAGGGCCGGCGGGTTCCGCCGCCCGGAATGAACCACTAATTTTGGAGGTGCTTTTCAATGGCTCAAAAGGTAGTTGGCTTTATCAAACTACAGATCCCGGCAGGCAAGGCAACGCCTGCTCCGCCGGTCGGCCCTGCGCTGGGTCAGCATGGCGTCAACATCATGGCATTCACCAAGGAATTCAACGAGCGTACGAAAAACGACGCCGGCCTCATCATCCCGGTTGTCATCACTGTGTATGCCGACCGTTCCTTCAGCTTTATCACCAAAACGCCCCCTGCGGCTGTTTTGATTAAAAAGGCACTCAACCTCAACAGCGGCTCCGGCGTGCCCAACAAGACCAAGGTGGGCAAGATCACCAGAGAGCAGCTTCAGAAGATCGCTGAGACCAAGATGCCCGACCTGAACGCGGCCAATATCGACTCCGCGATCAGCATGATTGCCGGTACCTGCCGCAGCATGGGTATTGAAGTCGCGGACTAAAGTGCCCGGGTGGGAGGAAAATTCCGTTAATGACCACTCTAAGGAGGAAATATTTAGATGAAACACGGTAAGAAATATTCCGAAAGCGCAAAGCTTGTTGAGCATCTGAAGCTGTACGACACCGCCGAAGCGCTTGATCTGTGCACCAAAACCGGCAAGGCCAAATTCGACGAGACGGTCGAAGTCCATGTCCGCCTGGGCGTAGACTCCCGTCATGCTGACCAGCAGGTTCGCGGCGCGGTCGTTCTGCCCAACGGCACCGGCAAAAAGGTGCGGGTAGCGGTCTTTGCGAAGGCCGACAAAGCACAGGCAGCGCTCGACGCAGGCGCGGAGATCGTCGGCGCGGAGGACCTGATGGAGCGGATCCAGAAGGAAGGCTTCATGGAGTTCGACGTTGTGATCGCATCCCCGGATATGATGGGCGTTGTGGGACGTCTCGGTAAAATTCTCGGCCCCCGCGGCCTGATGCCGAACCCGAAAGCGGGCACCGTCACCCCGGATGTCGCCAAGGCGGTTCAGGAGGCGAAAGCCGGTAAGATCGAGTACCGTCTCGACAAAACCAACATCATCCACTGCCCGATCGGTAAGGTCTCGTTCGGCGTGGAGAAGCTCCAGCAGAACTTCGACACCCTGCTCGGCGCGATCGTCAAGGCGAAACCCGCTGCGGCAAAGGGCCAGTATGTCAAATCCTGTGTGGTCGCTACCACCATGGGTCCTGGCATCAAGATCAACCCTGGACGCTTCATTTAAAGCATACTCTAAGCCCCCTGCGATCAGCAGGGGGCTTTTCAACTGCTTTGGGATATATAAGTAAGCAACGCCAGAAGAAATAATCCAAAGCTCATCAAGTCCTTAAAGTCGAACATACCGTATCAACCTCCCGCAAACAAAAATTCCAAAGAAACTTCTCTATCCAACATTATATAGTATTTATAGAGCTGAATCAATATATATTATAAATAACCTTTATTAAAATAATTTGTATGATACATACATGGGATTGACTTTTGGAGCCAGATTCGATAAACTAATCTTGTCAGGGAATCGTGGACCAACGCCCTGTGGATTGAAATAATAATGGTTACTTATAGGACTGAAAAAAGACTGATGCTGTGCAGCTATGGCACAGTATTGGCCTTTTTTCTTTTGGGTTTGGTTGAATATAGGGGAAGCCTGTTCCATAGATTTTGTAGGATGCTTTTTCACTTACAAAGGAGACGGGCTTTTGATTGCGCAAAAAAACAGACAAAAAATCGTGGCTTCTACTGAAAATGCTTTTTCCCGTCAGATTCCGGCAACCTTGTCTTTACGTGGGAATGGGGGTGTGGTATAATAGACATTAACGAGATGGAGGGGAACGAAAATGGCAAATTACAGCGAACTGAATCTTTCAGAAGAGATTCAGAAAGCGATTGACCGGATGGGATTTACCGAGATGACCGAGATACAGGAAAAAGCGATCCCGGTGATGATGGAGGGACACGAGATCATTGCCAAGGCGCCCACCGGGACCGGCAAGACCTGCGCATTTGGCGTGCCGATCATCGAGAAGATCGACACGCAGGCAAACCAGGTGCAGGCGGTCATCCTCTGCCCGACCCGGGAGCTTTGCACCCAGATCACCGAAGAGCTGCGGCAGCTCGCCTTTTTCCGGCCGGAGATCAAGGTCGTGGCGGTCTATGGCGGACAGCCGATCGACCGGCAGATCAAAGCGCTCAAGCGCGGTGCGCAGATCGTAGTCGCGACCCCGGGCCGGATGCTTGACCACCTCAACCGCAGAACGATCAATCTTTCTAAAACCCGGATTGCTGTACTCGACGAGGCGGACGAGATGCTCGACATGGGCTTCTATAAGGATGTCTGCAAGATTCTTGACCGTCTGCCGAAGGACAAGCAGATGGTAATGTTTTCGGCAACGATCTCCCGGGAGGTCATGGACATCGGCTGGCTCTACCAGCGGGATACGGTCGAACTGACGGTCGAGCCTGTGAAGGAGAGCGAGCCGAAGATCACCCAGTATATGCTTGAGAGTACCGGACGCCAAAAGCTGGCAGATCTGGTCTATATTTTGCAGATTCACGACTACCGTAAAGTCATGATCTTCTGCAACACCAAATACAGCACCACCAGCCTTGCGGGCCTTCTGCGGGAACGCGGCTTTAACGCCGACTGCCTCAACGGGGACATGCGGCAGAGCGAACGGAATAAGATCATGGCTGCATTCCGTGGGGAAGGGATCGACATCCTGGTTGCAACCGATGTAGCGGCGCGCGGGATCGACGTCACCGATGTGGATGCAGTGGTCAACTACGAAATCCCGCTTGAGAACGAGTATTATACCCACCGAATCGGGCGTACCGGCCGCGCAAAAAAAGAGGGCGTCTCCTATGTGTTCTACGCGCCGGACGAGCGCAAGCGGCTGGATACCATCATCCGCTATACCCGTTCGACGGTGATAGAGCTGGAATTCAACGAACAAAACGAACTGGTCGAAAAGGGCGGAAACCGCTGAAGCTCTGGAAGGGTGAAAAAAGGCGGAAAACAGCAAACAGCCGGACGGTAAAACCGTCCGGCTGTTTTTCCACGCGGATTCAAACTGGTTTATTGGAGTTTAAATTCAGCCCAGATGTCATTATAGGTCTGGGTTGCACTGCCTACATCCTGCATGAACTCTGCGCCTTCGATCGCCTCATCGGGGATCACAAGCGCCTGATTTTCCAGGTACTCGCTCGCAGCGGAATTGCAGCTGATGTAATAGATCTGGTCGGTGATATGCGCGGAACGCTGGCCATCGAGGATAAAGTCAAGGAACTGGTGGGCGTTGTCCGGGTGGGGAGCCTGCGCAGGGATAAAGCAGGAATCAATCCCGAAGCCAAGCCCCTCCTCGGGGAATACCACCTTGAGGTTGGGATTCTCGTTGAGGGCGGTAATGATCTGGGAGGTAAACATATAACCGATCGCCGTTTCACCCGAAAGCATGAGGTTATAGGGGGAATCGTAATCAAGGGCGCGGATATTGGGTTTCAGGGAGAACAGCTTCTCTTTTGCCTGGTCGAGTACGGCGGGGTCGGTTTCGTTCAGGCTTTTTCCAAGGGTTTTGAGGGTCAGGCCGATAACATTCCGGGCATCGTCCATCACCACGATCGAATCTGCAAAGGCGGGGTTCCAGAGGTCCTCAAAGCCCTTGACCTCGAAATCGACCATATCGGGATTATAGATCAGCAGCGGAATCCCGGCTGCATATGGGACGGTATACTGGTTTTCCGGGTCATAGAACTTGCCCTGGAAGGCAGGGTTGATGTTGCCGAAGTTGGGGATTTTGGACTGGTCCAGCTGGGCGAGCAGATTCTCTCCGCGGGCGATGTCGATGATGTAGTCGCTGGCAAGGACAAGGTCATATTCACCGCCTGCCTCGAGTTTCATAAGCATCTCCTCATTGCTGGAGAAATTGCTGTAATTGATTTTGATGCCGGTCTGCTCGGTGAATTCCGCGAGGATGTCGTCCGGGAAGTAGGTCGCCCAGGTGAAGATATTGAGGACCTTTTCCTCTCCTCCCTCTGCGGGCCTGGGATCATTGGTGAGGACGATGCTGGTCGGACCGTCCGCACCGCCGATGATCTGGCTGGAAGAAGCGGAATCCCCGTTGCAACCCGATGCCGCTGCCAGCGTGCACGCCGCCAGCAGGGCTGTAAAAATGCGCTTGATCTGTTTCATAGCTCTCTCCTTTTTTACTTTGTTCGGTTGGATTGGTATATGGAAAATGTTCTTTTTTTCTCTTGTAAAAAAAGAACCAAAAAAATACGCTTCTCAGGATAAAGCGTTCCGCCGTGTGCACACGGCGGCGGGGGCTCTGCCCCTCGACCCTGCAATTTTTCGAGAAAAATTGAGTAAAGCTTTAGAACCTGTATTCATAATCAGAGGATGCCGGATGGGCGAGGGATTTTGCTGCCCTGCAAGGCGAAAAAACGCAGACAATACTTTGTGTATTGCAAGATTTTTCAACGCGGCAGGCCGGCAAAAGACCCGCTCAGACGGTGTCGAATGGTTGTGAATACGGGTTCTTAGATGCCAGACGGGTTCTTAGGCCAGATGCGGGGGTTCGGGGGCAGCGCCCCTGAACCTGCGGCGGACAGATGCCGCCAGCCGTCCGGCCGCGACCAACAGGAACACCGCCCCGAGCATGACGGTGCAAAGCGCGTTGACCTCGGGCGTCACGCCGGTTTTCAGCATCGAGTAAACCTGGAGCGGCAGCGTATTGGTCTGAACGCCGGTCGTAAAAAAGCTGATGATAACGTCGTCCATGCTCATGGCAAACGCGAGCAGGGTGCCGGAGAGCACCGACGGTAAAATCAGCGGGAGGGTGATGTCAAAGAATACCCGGAACCCGCCCGCACCGAGATCACGCGCAGCCTCGGTGATCGACGGGTCCAGACCGGTCAGCCGGGCCTTGACATTGACAAAAATGTACGGGACGCAGAACGTTGTGTGCGCAAGGGTGAGGGTGAGCATCCCCATCGGCAGGCGCAGAAACGAGAAAAATGCGAGATAGGCCATCCCCAGGATGATTTCCGGGACCATGATCGGGATGAGCGAGAGATTTTCGAGGGAAGCGCGCCCCCGGAAATGCCGCCGCGAGACCCCAACCGCCCCGACCGTTCCGAGCACTGCGGCCGAAAGGCTGCTCAAAGCCGCCAGCTTCAGGCTGTTGAAGAAGGCGTCGATAATGCTGCGGTTTCGCATCAGCCGGCTGTACCAGTCGAAGGTGAAGCCCGCCCAATGGAACAGCTTGGTGTCATTGAACGAATAGGCCACCACCACTGCGATCGGCAGATAGAGCAGCAGCAGAACAAACAGAATATAGCATTCCGGAAGAAAGGTGCGTTTTTTCACAGGATCCCCTCCAGTCCGCGTTCGCCCGAGCACTTCTGATAGATGCCGATTACCAGCAGGGTCATAGCCATCATCACCACCGAAAGGGCGGCGCCCATCGGCCAGTCACGGGCGGTGAGCAGCTCATTTTTAATGAGATTGCCGAGCAGCATGGTTTTTGCGCCGCCGAGCAGGTCGGAGATAAAGAACAGCCCCACCGAGGGGATAAACACCAGCACACATCCCGCCATGATGCCCGCGCGGGTCATGGGCACAGTGACCGTCCAGAACGCCCGCCACCGGCCTGCACCGAGGTCACGCGCCGCTTCCACCAGTGATGGATCGAGCTTTTCAATCGCGCTGTAGGTCGAAAGGATCATAAACGGGAGCAGCGCATAGATCATCCCCACGAGCACTGCACCGAAATTATAGAGCAGCTTGAGCGGGGTTTCGATCACGCCGAGCGCGATGAGCAGCGTGTTGATGACTCCCTGACTGCGCAGCAGGATCATCCAGCCGTAGATCCGGACAAGCGAGTTGGTCCAGAACGGCACCACCACCAGAAGCAGCACAAGCGAACGCCGCCGCTCCGACAGCCGCGAAACAAAGTAGGAAAACGGATAGCCGATCAGCAGGGTGAACAGGGTGGTAAGCACCGCAAGCCACATGCTTTGGGCGTAGACCTTGAGGTAGGTCGGGGTAACCATCCGGGCATAGCTGTCAAACGAAAATTCGGCGACCACACCCCAGGTCTGTGCGCGCTTGAGGAAGCTCATGCAGAGGATATAGATCAGCGGGATCGCAACAAATACCACCGTCCAGAGCAGGAACGGGACTGCGGCAGCTGGGAAACGGTTCTGTCTTTTGTTCATGGCGTTCCCTCCCGTTCCACCACGATTGCGCAGGCCGGGTTCCAGTAGACCTGCACCGGCTCCCCCACATCGGCGCGGCTGTGTCCGCCGCCCATCCCGTTGACAGTCAGCTCCTGTCCGTCTGGAAGGAGCAGGGTGGTGCGGAGCATACCGCCTGTATAACTGTGGGCTTTTACTGTCCCGGGCAGGGCAAACCCATATTGGCTTTCCGCGCCGAACCGCACCCGTTCGGTGCGCACCGAAAGCACCAGCCGTTCGCCTGGACGGCCGGTCCCGGCTGCTTTGACCGTCCCGCCCGCAAACGACAGCAACATCGTCCCGTCTGCACATACCTGTTCTACCGATGCGTGCAGAATGTTGCTCTGCCCGATGAACTCGGCTGCAAACCGGGTCTGCGGACGCTCATAAACATCGTCCGGCGTGCCGAGCTGGAGGATTTTCCCTGCATTCATAATCCCGATCCGGTCGCTCATGTTGAGCGCCTCCTCCTGGTCGTGGGTGATATAGATAAAGGTGATCCCGAGGTCCTTCTGGAGCGCCTTCAATTCGGTCTGCATCTGCCGCCTGAGCTGTAGGTCGAGCGCCCCGAGCGGCTCGTCGAGCAGGAGCACCGCCGGATCGTTGACAATCGCCCGCGCGATCGCCACCCGCTGCCGCTGCCCGCCCGAAAGCTGGTTGGGCAGACGCCCGCCATAGCCCGGAAGCTGTACCAGCGCGAGCATCTCCTCCACCCGGCGGGCGATCTCCGGTTTGGGGGTCTTTTTCAGCCGCAGCCCATATCCGATGTTCCTGGCCACGTTCATATGTGGAAAAAGTGCGTAGCTCTGGAACACGGTATTGACATTGCGGCGGTTGGGCTCCCAGCCGGTGACATCCTGTCCCTGGAGCAGTACCTGCCCGCTGTCCGGGGCTTCCAGCCCCGCGATGATCCGCAGCGTGGTGGTCTTGCCGCATCCGGACGGGCCGAGCAGGGTCAGAAATTCCCCGCGTTCCACCTCAAGGCTCACGCCGGAGAGGGCCTCGGCCGTACCAAATGTTTTATGAATGTTCTGTAAGGATAGGATCGTTTCCGACATCGCTGCGCCTCCCAATGTAGACATATTTACTCCATTTTATCACAATCCACTGAAAATGCAAGGAAAAGCCCGGTCTTTCCCGGACTTTTCGTAGATTCGCTATATTTTTGGCCCTATCCTGTGACGCTATAGGTGAAATTTTCCCACAGCAGCCGCATCCCTTCGTCGGTTTCGGGCGGGAGCAACGCCATTGCCACGGTATTCTCCACGCCGCTGTCCGAGAGCAGCACTGCATAATCCCCGTTGATCTGCTTCACAGTGTAAAAAATCGGTTCCATCTTTGACCTCCTGTTCGTTCAATTTCTAAAAATATTTTCTGCGCCTCCGGTTGCGTTTTCAGGCTATCACAGCTACAATAAAGATGCATGATCAAACCAAAAGTTTCGTCCACCTTTTCAAAGGTGGCGGGGTCGAGGGGCGGCGCCCCCGACGCAAGCCCGCAGGGGCGCCGGGAATCACCCGCCCGCTTCCGGCCCATACCACGCATACCGCTTCATTTCTACGAACCCTTCCGGGCTGACAGCAACCCCCTCAGATTCCAACAGCCTGCGCTGTTCGTCCTGCCCGCCGAATGCGAACCCCGGCGCAAGACGCCCCGCAGCGTTGACCACCCGATGGCAGGGGATCACCCCCGGCTCGGGATTGAGGTGCAGCGCCCACCCAACCGCACGAGACGCCTTCGGGTTGCCGCATAAAAGCGCAATCTGCCCATAAGAAGCGACCCTGCCTTTGGGAATCTGCCGCACCATCTGATAGACCTGATCGTAAAAACGCATGGCTTTCCCTCCGCAATATAAATGCCTATCCCGTATCTTTCAAAACAACTGTGAGGAGTTTTCATATGACCGACCGTTTTAACGCCCTTTCGCTCTCCCACCGACTCCTTGCCGAGCATGTCCGTCCCGGCGACCTCTGCATCGACGCAACCGCCGGACGCGGCTATGACACCGCCTATCTCGCCGGGCTGACCGGTGAAACCGGCAGGGTGCTCGCGTTCGATATCCAGCAGGAGGCGGTCGACAGCACCAATGCCCTGCTCCGGAAACGCGGCCTCGACCGGATTGCGCAGGTCCACCTCGACAGCCATGTGAATATGGAGCGGTACGCGCAGCCGGGCACTGTGCGGTGTATCACCTTCAACTTTGGGTGGCTCCCCGCCGGGGATCACAGCATCTTCACCCATGCGGAAACGAGCATCCCCGCGATTGAAGCGGGCTTGCGGCTGCTGACCCCCGACGGGGTGATGAGCCTTTGCATCTACTACGGCAGGGACAGCGGATTCGAAGAGCGGGACGCCCTGCTCGGCTATCTGCCCACCCTGGACAGCAAAACCTGTACCGTCCTGCTGCACGACTTTATCAACCGCCCCAACAATCCGCCTCTGTTTGCCGCAATCCTGAAAGGAATCTGAACAGGTTCTCACAGGCTCTGCAAAAACTGCAACAGTTCCCGGTTAAATGCGGCGGGCTTTTGGGCTGCGACCGCATGGGAGCCGCCGGGGATAATCCGCAGCCTTGCATGGGGAATCGACCCGGCAATCTGTTCGGTGTGGCGCTGCCGCACCGCATCATGTTCCCCGGCGATCACCAGCGTGGGGACACGGATTGCCGATAGTTCGGACGGTCTCACGTGCGGATGGTGCACCATCAGGCCGAGGATACCGGCTTTTTCGCGTGCGCCGGCGTCACACAGGCCGATCAGCCTGCAAAGCCCGTAGCCGAGCACGATCGGGGTCTGTACCGTCCATTTGATCCCGGACGGATCGAGGTTCGCCCCGTTGAGGATCAGCGAACGCACCCTCTCCGGGGCATCAAGTGCGAGACGGATCGCTGTGTTGCCGCCGTCCGAATAGCCGAGGACATGCGCGGAGGACAGCCCGAGGGCATCCAGAACTGCCGCCGCATCCCGGGCGAACCGGGTAAAATTGAGCTGCCCCTCTCCGCGGCCCGACCTGCCATGCCCGCGGGTATCCATCACAATAACCCGGTAGTGCTTTTTCAGACTGGGTATCTGTCCGCAGAAGTAACTGCTGTCCTCCCCATTCCCATGCAGGAGCAGAAGCGGTTCCCCCTGCCCGCAGGATGCATAGTAGAGGTCCGCTCCGTCATATCGGACGGTTGCCATCAAAATCTCCCCTCTCTGGGTTTCAGCATACCACCTCTCCGCACCAAAAGCAAGCCCGGTTTTCCCGCACCTTTTTCCGGTCCATGCCGTAGGATGGAGGGAGATCGTATGGAGGAGATGGAGACACATGTATCAGGGGATTGACACAAGCTCCAACAATCAAAACGGAACCGGGATCGTGGATTTTCCGGCGGTTAGCCAGAGCGGGCGCACCTTTGCAATGATCCGGGTGGGCTATGGCATACAGCGGACCTGGGGATTCGAGGGATATGTCAGCAAATCGTTCGTACCCCAGCTTGTACAGGCGCAGGCCGCTGGACTGGATACCGGTGTCTACTGGTATTCCCACGCGCTGAATACCGATCAGGCGCGGATCGAAGCGCGTACCTGCCTCGACGCAATCAAGCCTTACCGGCTGACCTTTCCGGTTTCATTCGATCAGGAGTATGAACCGCAGATTCTCGCACTCTCCCGCCGGGAGCGCACCAATATCTGCATCGCGTTCCTTCAGGAGATCCGCAAAGCCGGTTACTACCCGATGATGTATGCTTCGAAGGACTGGTTTGAAACCAAGGTATACGACAAAGAATTGGCCGAATACGACCATTGGGTTGCACAGTACGCGAGCAAGCTCACCTACTCCGGAGAAGCGGGTATCTGGCAGTACAGCGGCTCGGGAACGATCCCCGGGGTCACCGGGCTGATCGACCTCAATGTTGCCTATCGGGATTACCCCAAATTGATCCGGGAGGGCGGCTATAACCATCTGGAACCGCCGGCGGACGGCCACGATTACAAAGCGCTCTATGAGGCCGAGCGGGAGAAAAACCAAAAGCTGATCGAACAGCTCAAACAACTGATCGAGACCTATGGAGGAGATTGATCTTTCTACCTTCTGCACAATATAGCCTTTCTTTTCAGCCGTAAAATGCAGCAGTTTTACGGCTGATTCTTTTTCTTTTTGTTTGCCCCTCTCCGGAACCGTTATTTTTTATAAATCCCAGGCCAATAAGCGCCAATAAATTATGATTTTATAACAATCCGAACCCTCTTTTCCTGCTGCATCATCCGGTTTGCTGCGGCATCTGAAATCCAGTATACTGATATTAAAAAATTGAACAGGGAGGGTGCTTTATGGAACACAAATCAAAATTTTCCACCTATGATGTTGTCGTGGTTGGGCTGATGGGGGCAATGGTTTTTGTAACCACTGCATTCCTGAAAATCCAGATACCAACCCCGGCAGGCCCGACAATGTTTAAGATTGGGAACATCTTCTGTCTGCTCGCAGGTTTACTGTTCGGCGGACTTCGCGGAGGGCTTGCCGCAGGGATCGGTTCCGCACTCTACGACCTCACCAACCCGGTCTTTGTCTATGACGCCCCGTGGACCTTCATACGGTTCTTCCTGATGGCGTTTCTCTGCGGCCTGATTGCCCATTGGGGGGAGCATTCCGGCGAGAATAACCGGCTCAATCTCGTTGCTGCCATCGCAGGCTCGGGTTTTTCGACCTCTTTCTATCTGATTAAGGCGGTCACCGAGCTGGTGCTCGAGGGCAGCGCGTTCGACGCCGCGGTCGCCGCCTGTTCGGTCAAAATGGTCACCTCCGGAATCAATGCAGTATTGGCAGTAGCCGCATCAGTCCTGATCGCACCTGCCTGCCGGAAAGCACTGGTACAGGCCGGGTTGGGCGAACGGCTGAACCCTGTAAAAACCTGAAAACACAACCATACAACAAAGACCCTATGACACTGCAAGGTTGTCAAAGGGTCTCTTTTTTTCTTTTTTATTCAGTATTTATACAAAATATATAGTTTTTTTAATAATTTTTCTCATCTTCAAAAAGGTCGTAAAAGGTCTTTTAATCCGAAATTTGTCGAAACTTGTAATAACCTGTAAGTGAAACTTGGTTCTCATGGAGGTATTACAATGACGGAAACGCCTTTGCAACCCATTTACAGCCTGAAAGAGCTGCTTCGCATCCTTCACATCTCCAAAGCCTACGACGGCTACCCCCTTCTGGTCACCGCGGTCGAGCTTGCAATGGAGGATGAGGACCGCCTTCTGCGGGTGACCAAGCTGCTCTATCCGGAGATTGCGCGGCGACACGGAACCAGCACCGTCTGCGTCCAGAAAAACCTGCGTAAGGTGATCGCGGTGTGCTGGGAACACGACGGGAAGAACCGGATTCAAGCGATCTCCGGCCTCTGCTACGAACAGAAGCCCACCCCCGAAATCTTCATCGGGATTCTTGCCGACTATATGGAAAAGATCCAGAGAGGGGGGAAAAGCCGATGACGCTGCTCAACCGGCTCGACCGCTCCTTGCTGCAGATGCTTCCCCTGCTCGAACACTCTGCAGATGCGCTCGAGCGCGGGCTGGGGGAGGCCGCCGCCCAAGAGGCCGCACAGCTCCGCGCGCTTTCCGACCTGCTCTGCGAGATTCTCGGGAAGCTCCCGCAGCTTGCGGCGCTCAAAGCTGTGATGATGCTATCGGATAATAACCCCCAGCAGCCGGGCCAGTTCGCAGGCCTGTGGAGCAGTGACAACCGCGCCGCGCAGATTCTGGGGAGCGACGACAATTCCATCAATCTCACTGGTGGTAAAATCGACCCCGGCGAGCGGAGTCCCGAATAGCTCCGCGCCGGTCAAACGGCTTTCGGAGAAGGCCAGCTCCCGAACGCTGACCGACTGCAGGACCGCTCCGGTGAGGTCGCATCCGATGAACTGGACCCGGTGCACCGCTGCCTCGTAACAGTTGATATAGCGGGCAGCGCAGCCGGCAAACCGGACATCGGTCAGCGAGCTTTCGGGCAGCAGGACGCCGACCATCTTGCAATCCTCGAACGTTACCCTGCGGAACGTCCCGCCGGAAAGGTCGAGGTTTGAGAGGTCGCACCTGCGAAAGGCCACATCCATGAAAAACCCCTTTTCCAACCTGCCGCCCGCAAGACGTATCCCGTCGAACAGGCAGCCGCGCAGATCCAAGCCGCGCGCATCTGTCCCGGGGAAGTCCCCTGTGAACCGCCGGTTTTCCAGCCTGTCTTCACTGTCAAGACTGGCCTGTGCTTCAACGGCAAACGATCCGCCCTCCTCAAACAGCTCGGGAAGACGGGACTGCTGCAATTTCATCCGGATACCCCTTTCGGTATAGAATCCCATCTGGCAGCCCATACTAAAGCTGCCGATGGCAAATCTTGTTTTTGGAGGAATCAACTTATGGAAGCCAGTATCGACCGCAGCGGGTGCATCTCCTGCGGACTTTGCGCAGAAACCTGCCCGGATGTTTTTCGCATGGCGGACGACGGACTCGCCGAGGTCCACGCCAGCCCGGTCCCGCCCCAGATGGAAAATGAAGCGTCCAGTGCGGCGCAGGGATGCCCGGTCTCGGTCATCACCGTAGAATAACGCTGATGAAAAACTGTATGCACAAACGATCCTACGGGGGTTGTGTATACAGTTTTTCAGCGTTTGCCCCCGGACCCTGTACCCTATCCCTGGCAGGGGACGCTTCCCCTTTGCATAGAACCCCCTACGGGCCGGCCCTTATCCCAGCGTCTCACAGAACGCGGCAATCTCGGGCTGTCCGCCCAAAATGGTCCCCTGCACCAGCTCCCGGTTCCCGCCCCCGCGCCCGGAAAACGCCTGATTCAATGCCTTCCCGAGCGGGCGCGGGTCCCGTTTGGTGCTGCCCAGCACATACCGCCAGCCGCCCTGCCCATCCGGGGAGAAAGCCGCCGCAAGCCCTGCGCGCGCGCAGAGCGCCTGACAGTACCGCCGCAGCGCCGCATGATCCAGCCCCTCCTCGAACACGACCGCCCGGTCGGTTCCCTCTGCAAACCGCTCTGCTTTCATGGCGAATAACTGTTTTTCCAACTGTGCCGCCCGTTGTTCCAGATGGGCGTTTTCAGCGAGCAGCCGTTCGACCGCCGGGACTGTCTCGTGAATCTTTGCCGAGAGCAGCCCGGAGATTGCGTAGAGATCGGTATTTTTCGCGGCATAGTCGGCGAGCGCCCGCGCTCCGCAGAGCATCCACACCCGCACGCCCCCCTTGCTGCGCTGGGAGGTCAGCAGCTTGATCGCACCGATCTCCCCTGTGCGCCGGACATGGGTGCCGCAGCAGGCGCAGACATCGCTTCCCGGGACGGTTACGATCCGCACCGCACCGGTCAGTTCCTTTTTGCTGCGGTAGTCGAGCCGCGCCAGCGCTTCGGGGCCGGGATATGCAATCTGGATTTCACGATCCGCCCAGACCGCATGGTTCGCTTCCCGCTCGACCTGCGCAAGCTGCTCCGCATTGAGTTCCCCGCTCAGGTCGATCGTCACCGCATCACTCCCCATATGAAACCCCACATTATCCAGCCCGAACAGCCGGTGGATGATCCCGGACACGATATGCTCCCCGCTATGGTTCTGCATCAGCGAGAACCGGCGGTCCCAGTCGATCTCCGCCTCCACCTTCCTGCCCGGCTCGAGCGGGCCGACGGCCGTATGGAACACCTCGCCGCCCTTTTCGTGGGTATCGCTCACCCGTACCCCGCCGATCTGCCCGCTGTCCCCCGGCTGGCCACCGCCCTCGGGATAGAATGCTGTACGATCCAGAGTGATCCGCCAGCCGGTGCCGGCCGGTTCACATCCGGTCACCGTCGCGGTGAACCGCCGCAGATACGGGTCGGTGTAATACCATTTCTCAGTCATCTCTGCCACCTCGCATTGTTAGAACCCGTATGCATAACCATTCGACACCGTCTGATCGAGGCTCTTGCCGGCCTGCCGCGCTGAAAAACCTTGCAATACACAAAGTATTGTCTGCGTTTTTCCGCCTTGCAGGGCAACAAAATCCCCCGCCCATTCGGTATCTCCTGATTATGAATACAGGTTCTTATTTCCAACTCTCCCAGACTTCGGGACAGTAACCCACCGTCGCCTGTTTGCCGTTGCGGACGACCGGCGTTTTGAGCAGTCCCGGATATTCCAGCAGCTTGTCCGCGATGTTCTCTTCCGAAGCAAGATATGCCACGAAAGAACGGTCGTAATCCTTGGACTCTGGATCAATCAGCGGCTTCAGTCCGCCGACCGACCGCTTGACCGACTCCAGTTCCCCCTTGCTCATCCCGATCCGCCCGAGGTCGATCTTTTGATAGGGAATCCGCCGCTCCTTGAACCATCGCTCCGCCTTTTTGGTATCGAAGCATTTGCCCTTCCCAAAAATCTGAATGTTCATTTAAACCACCCCCGCAGCCGAAACAACATCCCAGATCAGCTTGCCGAATACCCCGATCAGCACCAGCACCACGATCACCTTAATGAATTTGGTCCCTTTGCTGATCGCGAGGCTGCTTCCGATCCAGCCGCCCAGAATACCGCAGATTCCGGCAGGGACCGCCAACAGGAACAGCACATTCCCATGCAGCAGATAAACAATCAGGCTCGCCAGATTGGAAGCAAGGTTTGCAACCTTGGCATTGCCGCTCGCAGTTACATAGTCATATCCAATGAACGAGGTGTATGCGAGGATCATAAAGGTCCCGGTCCCGGGGCCGATGACCCCGTCATAGAGGCCGATCAGCAGGCCGGCCATCCCGCAGCCCAGGTAGAGCCGGCGCCCTTCCAGCAGACGCATATTCTGCCGGTGATGGTTGCCGAACAGCACCACCACTGCCGCAATCGGCAGGATCACCAGAACCAGTTTTTTCAGGAAGAGCGGGTCGAGCCGCAGATTGATCTGTGCGCCGATAGAAGCGCCGCAGAGCGAAAAAACCGCTGAAACCGTCGCCGGTTTCCACTTGATCTTGCCGCTTTTCTGGTAGCGGACTGCCGAAATGATGCTGCCCATGCTGGCGGAAAACTTGTTGCAGCCAAATGCGGTATGAATCGGCAGTCCGGTCATCATATAGACCGGCAGACTAATCAGACCGCCGCCGCCCGCAATGCTGTCGATAAAGCTTGCCAGAAAGATCATCGGGCAGACCAGCAGGATCATCTGTGTCATTGTCACAATCTCCAGCTCCATTCCTCAAAACAAGATTTAACAGTGGATACGCAAATGAAAAAAGAACAGCCTTCCCAGCTTACCGGGGAGGGGCCTGCGGAGAGGAGGCGCTGCCCCCTGACCCGCAAGGCGCATCCTCCCCGCGTGTCGTGTGAAACGCCGGCTCTTAAGCAGGAGCAAAAAACCGGGTAAAACGTTTGCTTCTAAATACGGAGTCCTAGCTGATAAGCATCCTCCAGCTTGGAATTCCCCCTGATGTCCCCCGCGTGGAACACCCCGCCGCAGAGGACCTTTCCCCGGTCGGTCCAGCCGAGATGGTCCATCAGGCGATCATACCAGTACAGTGACTCTTCAAACCCGCTGCCCTCCGCAGCCATCAGCAGAACGCTTTCCTTTTTGGGATTCTCGTAATCCGCGTTGCACTCGGCGACTGCGAACAGCCGGTCAAACGCGCATTTGAGCTGACCGCTGACCGTCCAGTAGTAAAGCGGACTTGCCAGTACCACCAGATCGGCCTCCCTGTAGTCAGGATAGATTTTCAGCATGTCATCCTTCTGCACGCATGGGCTCTGCGGGTCCTTCCCTCCCTGGCAACAGCCAAGACAAGGATGAATCTGCATCCTCTGAAGATCATAACGGACAACCCTGTGCCCGGCCTGCTCGGCCCCCTTTGTAAACTGCTCTACCAGAGCAGCCGTATTGCCATTCATGCGGGGACTGCCATTCAGCACAAGTATGTTTCTGCCCATAAACCAATACCCCTTTCCCAATAGAATTGACAGTATTTTTCGACTGTGCTATCATTGTAACGCAAGCACGAAAAAAATCAAGTACTGTCTTAAAAGAAAGTGTAACTGGTATGATTAAAAACTATATTGCAAACGCTAACTTCGAGGATACCGGATTCAGTTATACGCTGTCACTGATCAGCGGCAAGCACAAGATGGTCATTCTCTATTGCCTGATGGAATTTGAGCCGGTGCGTTTCAATGAGCTGCGCCGCTATCTGAAAACCATCTCGGACAAGACGCTCAGCATGAACCTCAAGGAACTGGAAGCGGACGACCTGATTCAGCGCAAAGAGTATCCGCAAATCCCGCCCAGGGTGGAATACTCCCTCACTAATCGAGGGAAATCGCTAATGTCGGTTCTGGACCAGTTATGTATCTGGGGGGAGCAAAACCGAAAGTAGCGCGCTTATCCCCGGAAAGCGCCGCGGATCAGTGCGAGCTTTTCCGTACGGGACAGCCGTTTGATCGCCGCTTCCCGCCTGAGCGCCTCCGAGCGCTCTGTGCAAGGCTCGCTGTAAACCATCTCTGCGGGCAGGCGTGACCTGGTATACTTGGAAGCTGTACCGCTGTTATGCATCCGAAGGCGCTTTTGCAGATCAGAGGTCCATCCGGTGTAGAGGGTTCCATCAGCGCACCGCAGGATATAAACCCAACAATTCACCCTTTCAGCCGCTCCCATTCAGCAGGCTTGAATCCCACCAGCACCAGCCCGTCCCCGACCACCAGCGGACGCTTGACCAACATCCCGTTGGTGGCAAGCAGGGCATACTGCTCCGCCTCATCCATAAGCGGAAGCTTTTCCTTCAGTCCCTGTTCCTTGTAGAGCAGGCCGCTCGTATTGAAAAACCGTTTGAGCGGCAGTCCGCTCTGCCGATGCCAGTCCCGCAGTTCCTCAGCCGACGGATTCTGCTCCTTGATGTGGCGTTCCTCATAGGAAATCCCATTTTCGTCCAGCCAGCGCTTGGCTTTCTGGCAGGTCGTGCATTTTGGATAGGATAAAAATAACAGCTTCATCCCTTTTCCTCCATTCTCTAAACAAAAAGTTTCGCCCGCCTTTTTAAAGGCGGCGGGGCCGAGGGGCAGAGCCCCCGGCGCGCTCCGCACTGCGAGCCGCAGCGAAGCGTTTCGAGCGCAACCCGCCGAAGGCGGGCTCTTAGCGCGAGATGAGCGCGGAACGCTTTCTCCTGTGAAGCGCATTTTCCGGGTGAATTGCCGCCGAAGGGCGGCAAGAGGGTGCTTTTTGCAAGAGAAAAAGCACCCATTCCCAACCCCTGTTCACTGTCAATCCCAGTGGGACGGGTGGGAAAGCCCCTCTGGAAGCCGTGTATTCCGGTTCCCTTTCGCGGCATTGAGCTGGCCCTGTGTCAGGAAAAAGGCTCCCCGCAGGTCGGAATCCGAAAAGTCAGCCTCCCGCAGGTCCGCCCCGAGCAGATTGATCCCGTAAAAGGTGCACCCGCTAAAATTGGCAGCGATCAACAGCGCAAGGCTGAAGTCCATTCCACTCAGCTCCCCCCTGAACCGCTTCCCGATCCCGTCGGCACACCGTTTTCCGCCCCCTGCGGCCTGCATGGTCAGTGCGGCGGCCTGTTTTAACAGCGGATTCACCTGCGCCTGGTGAGCGGACAGGTCCAACCCAATGAGCGCCCCGGCAGGCTGTCCCGCCAGCCGCTGATTCTCCGCCAACTGCGCCTCCAGCGCCGCCCAAAGCGGCTTGGCTGGGAGCAGTTGAAGCGCCTCGACCAGATGCCAGCCGATCTGACGCAGGCGGCAGAGGGTCAGAAAAACCGTAAACTGTTCAGAGGCTGTCCCGGGGGCCTCCCGCCAGTCCTTCCTGTAGAGCCGCGCCGCAGCCTGCCCCGCCCCCAGACAGTCATATGCCCGGCAGCCTTTCCATCCCCTGCTGGAAAGCTGGTCATGCACCCTGCACCGGAAGTCCGGCTCCAGATTGCGGCAGGGAGTCTCCGCAGGCTTGTCCATCGGGAAACCGTCAGTCTTGAAGAAGCAGAGCGCAGTACAGCAGTAGCCGTAACAGTCCGCGCAGGAGATCCGGAACGCCTGCATCTGTTCGGGATGCGGATTCTCCCGCCGCAGCATCGGTCTTGCCATCTGAAAGCCCCCTTTCGCCGGCTTCCAGTATAGCACACTTTGCGGCATATTGACACTACACCGTCAATAAAACATTATGGATATTTTTAAAAATATCTGACAAAAATATTGCGCAAAAAGCAAGATAAAGATGTTGACATTCCGGCCATATCGGGATATTATATATTATATATTATTATAAAAACAGAGTTGCAGAAAGAGGTGTTTTCAAAGCAATTTTTAACAGAATGAGGAAGTGTAGAAAATGAAAAATCTGAAAAAATGTTCCGCTTCATTTTGGTCATGAGCATGATTTTTGTTTTTGCTGTTCCCGCGATGGCGGTCGAACCCAACGCGGCGCCCGCTGGCGAGGACGCTTCCGAAAGCCAGATCGAGCCGCGCTATCCGGGACGCTGCGCCATCAAGCAGGTAAGAGTGTATGCTGCGGATACCAAACAGAAAATCCGCTACATGGACGCAATCAGCGTTGGTTATCCTGAGCATGACCAATTATGCAATGTGACTATTGACAGCGAAACCAAGGCCGTTTTCTCCAAACACAACGCGGATGGTTGGTTGGTGGAGATTCTCGTGAATCCGCAGGGGGCAAACCTTGCAACTCTCAAAGTGAACGGTTCCACTGTCGGAACAACCGCCGTCCCTACAAACTCTTCTTCTGCAACCTTCTCTTTTGTTACCTCTGATTTTTCCCGTTCTCTTCCCTGGCAGATCTACTTCAGCGACGGCACCGGGCGGGATAAAGTTGTTTGGGGAACCATCTACAAATAAACGCTAAAACAACATCTATCTCAATAAATATAGATATTGCTATTGGATACGAACGAGGCTTTTTCACCGATCTGGGAAAGCCTTGTTCGTGTAGATTAAAGAAGGAGGTCTTTTTCTTGGTCCCTGCCAGTCTTTCGTCCATTGCCCGCCAGCAAACAACCACAAACCTTAAAAGCCGCAGCAGGCAGGTGGATTCTTTGGGTTTTCCTGCCGCGATGCTGCGCTCTGCCGCCAGTGCATCTCCCTCGGAAACCGCTGTGTCCAGTGGTTCTGCTGTTGCATCTGATCTTCCGTCCCCAGCACCACAGACGCTCTATGCGCAGCTTCGCGCTTCCTCAAGGACAGCCGTCTCGGAAAAAAATGAGCTGACCGAAGCGCAAAAAGTCTTTCTTCGGGACAAATACGATTTGAATAACCTTTCGCGAGAAGAGTTCGACGCGCTCCTTGCCGATCTCGTCGATATAGGAACGATTCCGGAACATGCAACAGTAAGTGCGGTTTCAGTCCCTCTTCTAGGGAGTCCGCCGTGGTATTTTAACGTATATATTGACGAAGAATCCCCTGTATCAAAACTTTCACAATGGAAACCTGAGGACATCGCCGGGTATCTCGCGGAGCGAATTGCGTTCGGCAAATACAGCCTCGACTGGATGAAGCAAACCGGCAGCTCATCGCTGGATGCGGAGGAGCGGTTTACCCGTTGGATCGATGACACCCAGACCCTGCTACATGTCATCAACCAGTTGACTGCGGATTGAACCAATCGGGGGGCTTTTTCACCGGTCTGGGAAAGCCTTGTTCGTGTGAATCAGAGAAGGAGGTCTTTTTCTTGGTCCCTGTCAGTCTTTCGCCTATTACCCGCCAGCAAACAACCACGAACCTTAAAAGCCACAGCGGGCAGGTGGATTCTTTGGGTTTTCCTGCCGCAATGCTGCGCTCTGCCGCTGATTTGAACTCTGCGGAAGCCATCGAATCCGGGAGTTCCGCTGTGATGCCTGACCGTTCCTCCCCAGCTCCGCAGACGCTCTATGCGCAGCTTCGCGCTTCTTCAAGGACAGCCGTCTCGGAAAAAAATGAGCTGACCGAAGCGCAAAAAGTCTTTCTTCGAGACAAATACGATATGGAGCACCTCTCGCGAGAAGAGTTCGACGCGCTCCTTGCCGATCTTGTCGATATGGGCGCAATTCCGCCGAGCGCGGCGGTGAGTGCCATCACGGTTCCCTTGCCAGACCCTCCTGTTGCAGTCTCCAGTTCAGGGAATATCCGGATGTATTTCTTCCCCAATTCAGAGGGGTTTAGACTGTCGTTTTCGGATTTCAGCCCTGGGGACATCGCCGGGTATCTCGCGGAGCGAATTGCGTTCGGCAAATACAGCCTCGACTGGATGAAGCAAACCGGCAGCTCATCGCTGGATGCGGAGGAGCGGTTTACCCGCTGGATTGACGATACCCGCTCCCTGCTGCACATCATCAACCAGCTGTCCGCGGACTGATCCGGTCAAGGGGGCTTTTTCTCTTGCAAAAAGCCCCCTCTTGCCGCTTCGCGGCAATTCACCCCAAAAATGCGCTTCACAGGACAAAGCGTTCCGCGCTCTGCGGAGCGCGGCCAAAGGCTCTGCCTTTGGAAACCGCAATTTTTTGAAAAAAATTGAGTAAAACTTTAGTTCTGGGAAAAAGCGGCATCCGGCTCGGAAGAGAGGGGGCTATGAAAATGAAACCGCTTTGGTCGCAGGTCAGGTTTTGCCTGTTCCTTCTTTTTATGGGTATCCCTGTTTTCTTTTTCCTCGCTTACCTGCGGCTAGACCCGCTCCCAACGGAACAGGTTGTATGGAAGGAATATTTCAAATTCTATTTTTTCCCGTTTTCCGTTGTCTGCGGGACGCTTGCTCTGCTCCTGTTTGCCCGGCTCTTTTGCGGATTGCAGCTGCCGGCGTGCCCAGCCGTTCTGCGGGTCGCCCTGCTGGTGATCCTGTTGGCCACCGCCTACTGTTATCTGGGGCTTGTCGCCAACTTTGTCGGGCCGGTGCGCCTGCTTCCAAAACCGCTCGCCTACAGCCGTCCATTTTCATTCGGAACCTTTGTCTGGCTGGTTGACCACATCGACGGCTACTGCTGTACATTCGGACTTCAGGCATATGGCGTTCTCACCTGTCTCGCGATCGATCCCTGTTGAACTTCTTCCCTTTGCCGGAAAAGTGTTATTGGCGCTTTTCCGGCAATTTTTTCTTCAAAACGATTCCGCCTGCTCATTGGGGACATGTGTAAAAAAGAGGGGTATGCCTGCCGCCAGCCAGGCATACCCCTTGACACGTTCTACAGGATGCGGGAAAAAGCCAGGTAGAGCGCAGCCGAAAACTCCCCGGGAAGGAGCGCGGCAACCGGCAGCAGGCTGACCGGCTCGGCGCGGTCGAGCGCAGACCGGATGGTGCGGGCGAGAAACCGCAGTCGGCAGGGGCGGCCTGCCAGCCGGAGTGCATCAGCGAGCGCGGAAAGCCCCAATGGGACGGCCCCCCCTTCCCCGGACAGGGACGCAGGCAGCTCGACCGCCTGCACTGCTTCGGAAAGCCGTTCATGCAGCCTGTCGGCGGAATAGAGGACGCATGGATTGAGGCCGAGCAGCTCGGCGGCAGACTCGATCCCGTCGAGGGCGAATGCCCGCACCGGGGTCTTACGGGAGCTGCGCCGGTAAACCTGCCGGGTCACCGCCGCATAGGCCGCCGACTGTAGGAACCTACGCCGCACATTGCGAAACCCCAGCAGGTCCATGCGGGCATAAAACTGCCCGTAGTATCGCTGCATCTCGTCCGAAATGGTCCCTTTGACAAATGTATAGGCATGTCCGTCGAACACCCCGTAGGAACGCATTGTGTCCAGATAGCCCAGCCGCAGGTTCTGCCGCGCCGAATGCGGGTCAAAGACCAGCAGCGCCCCCAAATCCCAATAGGGGCGGATGATCCGCAATTCGCAATCATCGGGAAGGTCATCGTGCAGGATGCCCGGCGCATCCATATTGACCGCGATAATCCGTCGGGCCCCCCGCTCTGCCGCCATACGCACCGGCATATTATCCCCGAACCCACCGTCGATATATTTTTTCCCGTCAATCTCGTGCGGGCGTATTGCCGGAAAAAGGGAAGAAGATGCGATCAGATAGTCCGCGAGCCTGCCGGACGGAATCTCATCCTTCCAGCGGTAGACCGGTTTCATGCTTCCAAGCTCGACTGCGATCACCCCGAAGTCGATCGGGGACTGCCGGACCTTCTCTTCGTCCAGATACTGCGCCAGCAGGCCCGCCAGCGCACCGGTACCTGCGCCACCCTCCCGCACCGCAGCCAGCCCGAACAGCCGCATAGCTGCACGCCGCTTTTGCTTTTGCGGCAGCGTTTCATCAAGCGGCAGGTCAAAAACCCGGGAGGTTTCCAGCTCCTTCCACATCCGCTCCGCAAGCTCGAACTCCCCCTGTGCCACGACCGCCCCATTGATCGCGCCAACCGAGCTTCCGGTAACCATCTGGAACCGCTCGTCCAGTTCGGTGAGTGCCCGCCACACCCCGATTTCATATGCGCCACGGCTCCCGCCGCCCGCCAACACCAATGCGGTCTTTTCCAGTTCCGCCACCTCCTTTTTATGTAAACAGTACGCCTCCGATCCCGAGACAAAGCCTCTGGCCCGTATCCTTTGCAAGGGGGGGCCTGTCAAAAGCCGCTCCTCCGCAACCGGCAGCAATACGGCGGCTGTCCATCTATCCAGCCGGCATCAAACAGCGCCCCAGAGCGGAAACTGTCATCGTTGAAAAGAAGGGGGACAAAACAGTTGGTTACGATTTTCCGACGGTCGCTTCCTCTGCTGCCGGCTTCAGCGCCGGTTCGCTCGAAGGGGCGGCCTTTTCGCCCTTGTCCTCCCCATCTTTCGTCTCTTGATCCTTCTTGTCTTTTCCGTCCTCCTCGTCCGCTCCGTCTTCCCCGGATTCTTCCGAGGATTCGTCCTGTTTTTTGCGAAGCCGGTCACGCAGGATGCCGAAGTAGATCGCAGCGCCGCCGCCCGCCGCCGCAACCAGGATCACCCCGCCAGCGATCAACAACGGATAAACCGGGCGATGGACCTCGGTGCGGGCCGAAACCGGGAGATATTCCTCCTGCCCAGAAGGTTCGGAAGCCGTGTCGGAAGTACTGTCCTGTTCAGACGGTTCCGCCGCAATGAGAATGGGGGTCTGGCCCTCGCGCGGGGGCAGCTCATGGGAGAGGATTGCTTCGGCGGAAGCGGACTCCGACGCATCCGGGCTGGACTCCATCTCGGACGGCTCGAGCGGGGGCTCGGACGAGGCTTCACCCGGTCCAGGAGGAGTTGCATAAATGGCGGAAAGGTCGTCCCAGGAATAGGAGTCCTGGCTGTCCGAAACCGGATACATCTGCTGCCCGTTGATCCGAAGGCGTTTCCCGTCACAGAGGACGACAAGTGTGACATCCCGGCTCTGGAGGACCCGCAGAATTTCCGCCGGAATCCCTTCCCCCGGCTCAATCTGGGTGAGCACCTCGTTCCCGCCTCCATTGTCCATCGCGGCGATCACATGGGCAATCCGCTCCCAATAGCCTGCCTCCCCTTCCACCGCATATACAGCCAGCGGCGGCAGAGACAGCATTCCCGCCAGTAAAAGCGGGAGCAGATGCCTGTACCCCTTACCCGGGGACGCGGGCTTTCCTTTTTGTTGCATGGCATGATACCTCCCGTATATACATCGTTCCTCCCACACCATCCGGACAGAGAAACGTTGTTTCATCTGAATTTATATGTAAGCAGTGCAGAATTTTTGCGGATTTTTTGCGGTTTAACTTCAAGTTCATTTATTTCCCATCACTCTATGGTATAATAGCTATGATCAGGACGATGCGCAGCCAGAGACTGCTCCCGTCCCGATGGCCAATGATGCCACATCGTTTTGCGATTGTGGTATCATCCGTTTATAAGATGTACTCCAAGCGGTACGAAACGCCCATATCCGCACAGGCGTCTCTCTTTTGGCATCGCAAAAAGAGAGACAAAAGCGGCAAGGTTGGCTTGCGCCCTGTTTTGCCCTCAATATCCGAGGCACGCAGCTTTGAGAAAAAAGACAAAGCACCTGGAAAAGGAGTTCCGCCAGAGGGGGCATATCCTCTCTCTGGCACCGCACTCTGCACGATCCCCGCGCGAAGCGCAGCATCCGCCGCGGCGCGCAAAGACAGGCAGTACCATGCGTCCAATATCACATCCTATACAGGTCACATCTATTATACATCATATCGACCGTTTTTACCAGAGACAGGAGAGGATTTCCATCGCAATCAGCAAAGCCATGCGGGCGGCGCTCAAAGCGCTGTCCTATCCAGATATTGATATTCGAAAAAGTTACCCGCTCAAGCGGCAGATTGACACCGCGGTGGGCAAAAAAATCGGTGCAGCCTACGAGACATGGGACCACACCGTCCAATGCGGGGATCATGAAGTGCCGGTACGGCTGTTCGCATCGGGAAACGGGGCTGACGACCGAATCCTGCTTTTCTTCCATGGCGGCGGCTGGGTGACCGGCAACATCGACAGTTATAACAAAATCTGCTGCCAGATGGCAGAGGCGACCGGGCATCTGGTGGTCTCGGTTGACTACCGCCTCGCACCCGAGCACCGGTTCCCACAAGGGCTCGAGGACTGTTACGCGGTTGCGAGGGAGGTCTGTCTGGACGCGAGCCTGTTCGGGGTGAGCGCCCGGCGGATTACACTGATCGGTGACAGCGCGGGCGGCAATCTCGCGGCGGCTGTGTCCCTGATGGCGCGGGACCGCGGGGAATTCCTCCCTGCCCGGCAGATCCTGATTTACCCGGCCACCTGGAACGACCATACCCCCGCTTCCCCCTTCCGGTCGGTGACCGAGAACGGCACCGATTACCTGCTGACTTCCCGGCGGATCTGTGACTATATGGAGCTTTACCGCGGCAGCGCAGCCGACCTGCAAAACCCATACTTTGCGCCGCTGCTGGCCGAGGATTTCACCGGCCTGCCCGAAACGCTGGTGGTTACCGCGCAGTATGACCCCCTGCGGGACGAGGGGGAGGAATATGCGGCACGCCTGGCGGAGGCAGGGGGCGACGTGGTCTGCCGCCGGATGCCGGACGCCCTGCATGGTTTTCTGGCGCTGCCGCCGCAGTTTGCGCAGGTGGGGCGCATCTATGAATGGATCAATGCATTTCTGCGGGAGCGGGAGGAACGGATATGAGCGGACGGAAAGCCACCGGATGGAGCCGCCTTGACAATGCGGCGAAGATTTTCCCGCCCACCAGCAGCCGCTCCGACCCCAAAGTGTTCCGGTTTTCCTGCGAGCTGTACGAGCAGGTCGAACCGGAGGCGCTGCAAGCCGCACTGGATCTGACCCTTGAATCGTTCCCGCATCTGCGCTCGGTGCTGCGGCGCGGGCTGTTCTGGTACTATCTGGACAGCTCCAGCCTTCAGGCACAGGTCGAGGAGGAGCATCTGCCCCCCTGTGCGCCGCTCTACGATCCCGCCCGGCGGGGGCTGCTGTTCCGGGTGTTCTACTACCGGCGGCGGATCGGATTTGAGGTTTACCACGCGCTTACCGATGGAACCGGCGCCTTGCAGTTTTTGCGGATGCTTGTCTACCATTACCTGACCATCCGGCATCGGCAAGCATTCCCAGACGGGCTTCCCCCTTTTGATTACGACGCATCGACCGGGCAGGCTTCGGACGACAGCTTCCGGCGGTACTACGGCGACCACGCGGCGTCTGCCGGGCCGGCGGTTCCGCCCAGACCGGTGCGCGCCCATCATCTGACCGGCGCACGCCTGCCCGAATACCGGCTGCGGGTGCTCGAGGCGGAATGTTCGGCCAAAGAGGTGGTCGGCTGCGCGCGGGCGCGCGGGGTAACGGTCACCGGACTGCTCGCGGGACTGCTGTTCTGCGCGGTCAATGAAGAGATGACCGTCCGGGAGCGGCGCAGACCGGTCGTGCTGACCATCCCGGTCAATCTGCGCAAATATTTTTCGTCCGAATCGGCGCGGAATTTTTTCGGGATTGTGAACCTGAGTTACCGGTTCGACCGCCCGGATGCGGATTTCGAAGAGGTGCTGAAGGTCCTGACCTCCGAGATGTCTGCCGAACTGACACCGGAACGTCTGGCCGGACGGATGCAGCAGCTCTCGGCGCTTGAACACAATATGCTGACCCGGCTGGTGCCGCTGGCCTTCAAGGACTTGAGCCTGCGGATCGCGGACCGGGTGTCCAAACGCGGGGTGACAGGCGCACTCTCCAACCTTGGCCGGGTGGAGATGCCTGCCGAACTGCATCAGTATATCCGACTGTTCGATGTGTTTAACAGCACCAACCGGCTGCAGGTCTGTGCCTGCTCGTTCGGGGACCGGATGATGGTGAGCTGTACCTCGCCTCTGGTGAGTGCTGATCTGTATAAGCGGTTTTTCCGGTCGCTCGGGGACCTCGGGGTCGGGCTGACCATCCATTCCAACCAGCCGGAGGAGGAGTAACCATGCCATATTGTGACAAATGCCGGGTGGAGGTTCCGGGTGACCGGCGGCGATGCCCGCTCTGTCAGGGGCAGCTTCCGCCCGGCGGTGACCCGCAGGCCGAGGTGTTCCCAGTGGTGCCTACCGTCTACCGGCAGCACCATCTGGCGATCCGTATTTTCATCTTCCTCTCGATTGCCGCCGGCGTGATCTGCGTGGCCTGCAACTTCCTCTTCACCCCCCACAGATGGTGGTCGGTACTCGTCCTCGCAGGCATCGGATGTATGTGGGTCAGCGTTTCAAGCGCGGTTCGCCGCCGCCATAATCTGCCCAAAAATATCCTGTGGCAGGTGTTCTGGCTCTCGATGATCTCCCTGCTCTGGGATTTCCTCACCCGTTGGCGCGGCTGGTCGGTCACCTATGCCATCCCCGGGTTCTGCGTCATCGCCATGCTCTGTCTTCTCCTGCTTGCCAGGATCCTGCATATGAAAAGCGAGGATTTCCTCGTCTATATGATTCTGGATGGCCTGTTCGGGATTATCCCGCTCGCATTCATCCTCTTCGGCTGGGCCAAGGTCAGCTATCCTTCGGTCATCTGTATCGTGGCCAGTGTCCTCTCGTTCACCGCGCTCTTCTCGTTCGCCGGACGCAAAACCCAGGCCGAGCTGCAAAAACGCCTGCATATGTGAGAACCTGTTCGGTATTTTGTTTATGCAAGGGGGCTTTTTCTCTTACAAAAAGCCCCCTCTTGCCGCTTCGCGGCAATTCACCCGAAAAACGCGCTTCACAGGATAAAGTATTCCGCTCATTGCGATGAGCGGCCAAAGGCCCTGCCTTTGGAAACCGCGATTTTTTGGAAAAAATCGAGTAAAACTTTAATTTTGGAAAAAAGCGGCATCCAGCCCGTAAGGCAAACTGAGGGGGCGTCGCGCTTTGCGCGATCTCGGCCTAAGAGCCGCCTGCGGCGGTTGGCCTCGAAACGCTCGCTGCGGC
>NZ_KE159679.1:158702-169706 GCF_000403395.2 Anaerotruncus sp. G3(2012)
CTTCCGTTGCCTCACTGCCTTTGGAAACCGCGATTTTTTGGAAAAAATCGCGTAAAACTTTCGTTTTGGGAAAAGGCCCGTTTTAAAAACAATATCTGCCTGAAAGGAGAAGGGATTTCAATGAGAAAACTGCTTTTTTTAATCAACCCGCACGCGGGGCGCGCGGAGATCAAGACCCGGGCCCTAGAAGCGATCGACCTGTTTGTGAAAGCGGGATGGGAACCGACCGTTCGTACGACCCAGCGGCCATTGGAGATCCCGGAGCTGCTGGAAGCGCGGGCAAATGAATTTGAACTGGTGGTCTGCTGCGGCGGGGACGGGACATTGAACGAAACGGTGTCGGGCCTGATGCAATGTGATCCGCGGCCGCTGCTGGGATACATCCCGGCGGGGACGGTCAACGACTTTGCGTACAGCCTGGGGCTTTCCAAAAACATCCGGGAAGCGTCGCAGGCGATCGTCGAGGGGACCCCTTTCCCCTGTGATGTGGGGCGCTTTGGCGACCGGTATTTCAGCTATATCGCCGCGTTCGGGGCGTTTACCGATGTGTCCTACCAGACCCCGCAGGAATCCAAGTGCAGGCTGGGCCGCGCAGCTTATATCCTTGAGGGAATCCGGCGGCTTCCAACGATCAAGACCTATCGGATGTCCATCACCCACGACGGCGGGCGGGTCGAAGGGGACTTCCTCTTTGGGATGGTGAGCAACGCAATTTCGGTTGGAGGATTCCGTCTGCATGAGGACTTCGCCATCTCGATGAATGACGGGCTGCTTGAGGTGCTGCTGGTGCGCAGCCCCGAGGATCTGACCCAGACCCGGTCACTGATCCGGGCGATCCTCCAGCAGGAACTGGACTCGGAATATCTGGTAAGCCTGCGCACATCGCACCTGCTCTGCGAAGCGGAGGAAGAGGTCCCCTGGACGCTCGACGGCGAGTACGGCGGGAGCCTGCGGTCGGTCGAGGTGCGCAACTGCCATCAGGCGATCCGGGTGCTGCGCCCGAAACCAATGCCTGCCAAACAGGGGCAGGCGAACCCGTAAAACCGGTTCTGAGCGATTCTGTATAGTCGGCCTGGCTTTCTTTCGCTAACTTTTGCGGCGGCTTACACAAATGAAAAAACACCCCTGGGAGCGCGTTTCCCGGGGTGTTCTTCTGTTAAAAGCAGCGCTGAAGGAGCAGCGATCTGCAAAGGCTGTACCAACAGGTATGCATCGTATGCTTCGGAGGTGCACCTGCGGTCCAAATCGACTGGTTTTTAACAGGCCAGAGGGTGTTTTCCTTTCCTGCCCTCTTTTCCGGGGCGGGGGATTGCTGGTCTCTCAACGGCTGCAAACAGGGGAATATCGTCTATAGCCCCTGGCCCTGCCGTTCCTCTTTCCTGTGGCCGATGAGCATCTGCCCCACCAGCTCCTGCCTCACCGGCACCCTGACCGAGCTTCCGCCGACACTTTTCCATTCCCAGCTGATCCCTTCCAACTCATCGTATTTTTCCACACCTAATTTCCAGATCTGATCAAAAAAGCCCGCTCCCAGCCACTCCTGGAAATACCGGTGGATGCTGCTGCCGCACCCATACTCCCGCGGGACCGCTTTCCACCGGCAGCCGGTCCGCAGCACATAGAATATCCCCTCCAGCACCTGCCTTGCCGGCAGCCCGGGACGGCCCTGCCCGGGCGCATTCCTGTACTGTTTGTTCGGGTCCCGCTGCCTTTCCGGGATATACGCCCTGATTTCCTCCCATAGTTCATCCGATATGACCCATGCTTTTTCTGTTTTCTTTTCTTTCATTTCCATCACCCATGAATTCATTGCTTTCGGACAGCGGCCTTTTCCAGCTGCCCTATCAGAGTGCGTCTCACGCCTGTTTCCTTCGGATCTGTATCGCTCTTTGATCCGCCCGTATAAGGTCCTCTCATACCTTTTTGTCCCTCCACAAATACCGAAGCTCCGTGATCCAGTCAATCAGGACCTGCTTCCAGATGTAATAGAGGACTGGGAGCAGAAGAAGCGAATATTCTCCGCCGCAGGCTGCGTAGCCCCGTTCTGTCATGGTGGCCCGTTTTCCCCACACGAAGACAGCGACCGTTGCCAGGAGCACAATGACCAGTTCCACTGTCGTGATCCACTTCCTTTCCCTTTTCACATTCTCCCTCCTTTTTGATGTCCCATCCTGTCAGGATGGGAGCGGCGCAGTTCTGGAGTGTTTTACCGCCCGAGGGGAACGGTTGGACCGTTGCTGCGGGTAATTTTCTGCCTGCATAGTTCCACACATGCCCCCTTCCCACTCATCCTGACATCCCGCATTTTTACTCTACCGAAAAAAAAGTCGACGAACAAGAGGATTTTCCTAACTGGGCGAAAAAGCCGACCAAATGGAAATTCCTCCGGCTTGACAGCCCATCTCTTTTTCCAGTAAACTATGGAAGGAACCACAGGCACTTGTTTTTAACGGCAGGCTATGCTTGATACCAATGCTGCTCACAGCAGCCTACCGCAGAGGGTGCTGCGGGCTTGAAAAGAATCAGCATGATTCTTTATCCGTGTTTCGATTCTAAAAGTGGGAAGAAGGTATGTACCATGACGGTGCTGCGGGATATTTCCTTTCTCTGGTCCATGTTTCATATCATCGTGTTCTTTCTCCTTCTGTTCGAGCCGCGCTTTCCCTGGCCGGTGACGTTGACCGCGGGGTTCGCCGGAGCGGGTGTTTTGCTGGTAGTCAATGTGATGACCATGTTCTGGCAGGGATCGGGCATCATCATGCGTGCTGCCTTTTTCACCTGTACCATCCCGACCCTGCTGCTGTTTTTTTGGCTCTCCAAATACCGGGATGGCCGTTTTTTCTTTCTGTTCTGCCTGTCCGACACTTTATGCTTCTGGATTCTGCAGATCACAAATTTTCTTGACCGAATGGCGGGTGACACCTATCTGGTGATGCTGATCACCCGGCTGATCGCCTTCCCTGTGGTGGAGCTTCTGTTTTGGCGGTATCTGCGCCAGCCCTATCTCCAGCTTCAGCGCAGGCTGACCCAAGGATGGTGGCTTTTTGCCGCCATTGGTGCAACCTATTATCTTTTGATTATGGTCACCTCGGTGCCGGTGGGGCGGCCCATGCCCGGTCCTGAAGGGCTCATCCGCATTGTTCTGGTGCTGATCCTCATGCCCTTGACCTATCTAACAGTCCTGCGTTCCCTCTGGCGGCAGATGACGGAAGCCCAGGCCCAAGGGGAGCTGGAGCTGCTTGAAACACGAAACCGGCTCGCCTGGGAAAACCTGCGCATCCTACAGGAAAGCAGCTCGGCGCTGGCACAAGCCCGCCATGATATTTTGGGCAATCTGGGCATCCTGCAAACACTGAGCCAGAGAGGGGATTATAAAAGGCTGGACGAGTATCTGTCGCGCCTCACCCGGCAGACCGGGGAGATTGTTCCCTTGAAGATCTCCAACCATCCTATTATCAATGCAATCCTGACCCGGGGAATCGAACGGGCCAGGTCTGCGGAAGTGGAACTGCGCCTCCATATTGATCTGCCTGACTCACTGCCCTTTCCCGACGAGGATTTGTCTGCCTTTCTGATGAATCTTCTGGACAACGCCCTCGACGCTGCCTCTCTTATCCCACCGGGACAGCCGAAATGGGTGGAAATCACCATGCATATCCGGGGAAGCTATCTGTTCATCGAAGGACAAAACACCTTTGCACATATCCCGGAGCCGGATAAGGAGGGCGGGCGCTTCCGCTCTCACAAGGGTGCGGGACATGGTTACGGCCTGAAAATCATGGAGAATATCGCCCGCCGTTACCAGAGTGAACTACAGGCTGAGGCGGGGGACGGTGTTTTTGTCGCCCGAACCGCCCTGCTGATGCCAAAACAGCTATAGAAAACCGCCTTCTTTCCGACTGGAAAGAAGGCGGTTAGTTTTTGAGAAATGCAATGAACTGTTCTATAGCGGACTTGTAAAGCCGTTTGCTTACAGGGATGATCTCCCCATTTTCCAGCCGCGCCTCATAACGCACCATCTCGGTCATATGG
Organism: Anaerotruncus sp. G3(2012); assembly: GCF_000403395.2. Taxonomy (GTDB): domain Bacteria; phylum Bacillota; class Clostridia; order Oscillospirales; family Ruminococcaceae; genus Anaerotruncus. Next base: position 162,735 of record NZ_KE159679.1, read on the forward strand.
CTGAAATTTACAAAATAGCTGTTATGGCATCGGCAAAAATACCGGACCGGCAGCTCTGGGGCCAGCGCCGAGAGAGAACCGCCCCATTCCACCGTACGTTCCCGCAGATGGAGGAAAACGCGATGCTGGGCTGCTTCCACCGCATAGATATCTTGGTAGGCAACCGCCATATGTTTGCCGCCGGCCTTGAGATAGAGTTTCTCGCCTAGATACCGGTGTCGGTAGTCGTCCCGGATGAGTGATTCCAGCTTACCCCTGTCCACAGGTTTGAGAAGGTAGTGAAGCGGACGGGTGTCAAAGCTCTGAAACACATAGTCCCGGTGGCTGGTGATATAGATCAGGCTGAATTCCTCTGTCTGCTCCCGCAGGGCCGCCGCCAGCTGCAAGCCATTGTCCTTGCCGAACTCCACATCCAACAGGCAGAGCTGACAGCGCTCTTTGTCCTCACCAAGCGCTTTCATCATGGATGAAGCGCTTGAATAACAGTCGATTGTATAGTCCTTCCCACACTCCAGCCTTTCGCCGTCCATACAGGCGGAGACGAGACGTTCCGCTTCTTCTAAAAACAGGGGATCATCATCCCCAATCACGATATGGTACATCTATCTGCCCCCTTCTCAAAATAGGGTCAAAAAAGCTGTTTTTTCGTCTATCGCTTTACTCGCTTTTTCTCTATGCCGTCGGCTTATGTAACCTGGTTCCTCTATGAATCAACCGCCAGACACCAACCCGCTTTCATCCAAATATATAAGTCAGGCTGGGGCGGCGGAGCTGACCCATGAAAGTCAGACAGGGCTCTTTGTGGTGCCATGGCACCACAAAGCCGCACGTCGTGCGGCTTTGTGACCGTACTGAAATTCTTTGATTGCCGTTTTTCCTTGATTTTACGGGCTTTCCCGGCTTTTCATTGTTCAGTTATCCTATGTGGGAACCACGAAAAATAGCAATTTCTTAGTCATCGGTGGCCTGATGGAAAGCGCCATTTACCACGCCAAACAACTCCTCTGGCTTATTATACTTCACCTTTGCGTAGATGTCCATAGTTGTTTTGCTGTTTTCATGCCCTGCAAGGTACTGGACAGTCTTAGGGTCCACCCCGGAATACAGCAGGTTGGTGATATAGGTGTGGCGCAGCAAATGTGGTGTCACATGGAAATCCAGTGTATAGTGAATCTTGGGATTATTTTTCTGCGTCATCCCCAGTGACGGTGTGACGGTGTACTTGATGCTCTGCCCATTTACATATTTATAATAGTTACGCGCCTGAGTAGAGCGGACCACCACATACTGCCATACCCTTTGAAATTGTGAGGCGGATAACGGCTCCCCGTTGCTGTCGGAAATCACATATTCCGAAACAGAGGTTTCTTTGACTTCCCGCAGGCAATCTACCAAGCACTTGGGAATTGGTATGTCCCTCCGGGCTGCTTTCGTTTTTAATGTGGTAGAAATCACCGGTCGGTTATGTTCTGTGCGCCATGCTCGCCTTACAGATATGTAGGGAGTAGGTTCGTCCAGAAATACACAGTCCCATTGCAATGCAAGGATTTCTTCCCGGCGCAGACCGGAATACAATCCAAGCACAATAAACAAGTGGGGAGGAAGTCCTTTGACCGTATCCAAAAGCACCTCTACCTGCTGATCTGTCAATGCCTCTTTCTTTTTTGCGGCCTTGCCACCCTTGCCCGATATGCCCACACAAGGATTGCTTTGAAGTATTTGGCTGCGCTCTGCCGAGTAAAAAACACATTTGAGGAGCATATTCACCTTACTGTATAATCCCTCTGATTTTTTCGACAGCGGCACAAGTGCCAGCCGAATATCGTCCGCTGTAACTTCCTCCATATACATCTCCCCCAGGGGCTTGATGATATAGTTCTTCATATCAGCGGTATAACCTTTCAATGTAGCAGCGGACACTTTGGCAGACTGCATAAGTAGCCACTTCTCGCAATACTCGGCCACTGTTGGATGCTGCCGATGAAAGATAATCTCCTCCACCTGCCGCCGCGCTTCTAATTGTTTCTCATATAGTTCTTCGCAAGTGGCAGCATACAAACTCACCTGCTTGCCGTCTGCATCCATAATCCGGGTTCTGTAATATTGGATTCCTTTTAACATGATGGTTCCGTACTTTGGAATCTCAGTTTTCTTTTTAGCCATTTTGGACCTTCCTTTCCTGAAATGTGCGGCCTATGTACCTACACTCCCTTTTTATCAGAAAGTCCCAATTTAATCAAAGATACGGCCAGCGTAAAGCAAAGAGCGAGACATCCTTGCCTCGCTCTTTCTGTGTTTTCTGTTTTATCTTATACAGCATCCCATTGGGCAAATGCACCGCCCATAGCTCTCACAAGCTGATCTGGCCTATTGTATTTGACCTTGGCGTAAATGTCCATAGTGATTTTACTGTTTTCATGGCCTGCCAGATATTGGACCGTTTTGGGGTCCACCGATGAATGAATCAGATTTGTGATATAAGTATGACGCAGCTGGTGCGGTGTCACTTCAAAATCCAGGCTGTAAACAACTTTGCCATTATGGGCTGCTTTTTCTCCAAGGACCGGTGTAACCGTATGCTTTACGCGCTTTCCATCTTCATACCGGTAATAGCAGCGCTCCTTAACCGTTCTGGTAACAATATACTGCCAAAGCCGCTTGAACTGCGTATAAGACAGTGGTTCACCATCTCGATTGGCAACCACATAGTCCGAAGTGGAAGTTGCCTTTGCTGCCTTTAAGCACTCTGCCAGACAAATGGGGAGGGGAATGTTTCTCTCCGCAGCCTTTGTCTTTAACTCGGTAAGAATAACCGGCCTGTTATGCTCTGTATGCCATGCCCGTCTTACCGTCAGATATGGGGTGTCCGTATCCAGATATACAGAATCCCATTGTAACGCAAGAATTTCTTCCCGCCGCAATCCGGCATACAAGCCGATCATAACAAACACATAAGGCGGTAAACCCCGGATAGCATCTAAAAGGCGTTCTGCTTGTTCATCTGTCAAAGCCTGCCGTTCCGCTTGAGGAACACCCCCGCCCTTTGCATCCAAATACATAGTCGGATTTTCGTCAATCACATGGCTCTCTTTCGCTGCCCGGAAAATGGACTTATAAAGAATCACCACCGACTTGTAAACCGAAGCTGATTTTTTAGAAACGGGAACAAGTGCCAGCTGAATGTCATCCAATGTTACATCTGCCATCCGTTTCTGCCCCAGCTCTTTGATGATATGCCGCCGCACCTTAGATGTATAATCAGTAAGTGTGGTGGCACGAATATGAACCGACTGCATCAGCAGCCATTTTTCGCAATATTCAGTAACAGTGGGCGATTTCCGATGAAAAGTGGCATTGTCAATCTGCTCCAATGCCTCTATTTCTCTATCGTACAGTTCTTCAGGCGTTCTTGCATAAAGAGCGATGAGCTTTCCATTCGCATCTCTTATCCTGGTTCTGTAATACAGGACACCTCTTTTCATGACAGTGCCATATTCTGGAATTACAACTTTTCTTTTTGCCAATTCCGTCACCTCCTAAAAAATAATCTCCAGCGCTGTATCTTTGTTTTATCAGATATACGGGATTCCAGCAAGGATACGGAATGGGTCATGTTCTGGCACTTCGCGGTTTGCGGTAAGTCGCGCTCTTGTCCGCAGGCTTTGCCCTATGGGTACATTTTGCGATATACTCCTGAAGGCCCGCCGCAGTAAAATACACACAGCCATTCTGCACATACTGAACATAGGCAATCAGACCGTTGTTACGAGCCGCATCCAATGTGGCAATACTGATCCCCAAAATCTTTGCAGCTTCTTTTCGTGTAATAAGTTTTTCCATGTAACATATTCCCTCCAATCTGTCAAGTTTGTCATTGTGCTTTCAAAATCACATGAATACGCTGGCAGACGAAACTACCAGCGCATGGTATCTGATCTTGAAATAGAAAGCTATCACAGCAAAAAAGCCGAAGAATCACTTTCTAATTTATATATCTCTGCTTCTCGTCACATTTGCCACGCCCCCTGACGATAGGGACATAACAGGCCGCTCCCGGCAGAGCTGTCATAACTCCGCAGCGCCGTTTTACTCGTGCGCCGCAGGGTTCCCCCCAAGTCTTTGGCGGGCCGTGAGGAAGTATCTTTAAGCCCCCGCACCATCATCGCGCCCGGAACGCCATCTCCGGGTTTAAGGCTGGACGTAGATCGCTCGGATTGCCTGTCTGTCATCACCTCCTGCAAGCAACCGTCCTGGCGGCGCGCCTTTTCCGCTTCGATACGGGTTATGTACCTGTTATGCCGTATATTCAGTTGTCAAGCTGCAATGAGGGGCAAGAGGACTTGTCCCTTCAATGTGTAGGCATTGGGAAAGGCCGTTTGTCACCCTTGATTCAAAAATATTTTGATTTTTTTCAAACGCTTATAGATGACATTCCGGGAACAGTTCCACAGCCTTGCGACATCGGCCTGCCGGTATCCGTCCACAATGAGCAGGGTCAGCAGTTCCAGATCGTCCTCCGGCAATTTGCAGAGCCGCCGGTACAGCAGTTCATCCTCCAGGGAGGACAGCCAGCCAAACCGCCGGGAATCCACATCGCCGGTGTCCCAGGTGCAGGACAGGGATTCAAATTTTCGGAACAGACAGGACTGCTCGCTCTCGTCCTCACACTGTTCGCTGGGAAGGGCCTGTACGCGGTTCTGATAGGTCCGCTGGCTGCAAAACCAGGTCCAGTCATATTCCTTCATCGCCGCGATCTGCCTATCGTCCATACCGGCTGCACGGTATTCCTGTTCCAGCCGGGTCCATTCTGTATCAAACTTCCTTTTTTCGTATCCATAGTGAAATCCCATAGTTTTCCTCCATTTCGATTCAGGCGTGGTTGACGGGTGAATCGAATGGAGGCGGGGACCGGCAGCCGGGTCCCCACAAACAATGAAGTCTATGAAATTGTCGGGCTATGTAGAAAAAGCGCAGGGCAGGGGGAGGTTTGTCGTTTCTCTTTCCCCATACAGTGCGCTTTTTGTCTTTTTTGCCAGAATATCCCTTCTTTTTGCCGAAAAAGGGCAGACAAAAACAGGGCGCAGATGATTGTTGCATCATCTGCGCCCTGAACGTATCGGTTATTCTGTTATTCAAGCCTCTGCCCCATAAGGGCAGAGATAGATCAAAAGGGACGTTTACGCATAGACGGCCTCCATAAAATTAACCGCTATGCGACAAAGAAGGATTGGGTCAGCCGGGATTGCGGCACCTAATTACCTCACAACGGTATTCGGTTGTATCGCTTCAGGAATCTCCAAGGCTGATGCCGCTCCTTTCCCGTCCTATTTTCTGGCCCCGTCCGAGCCGATGGTGTAACCGTCAATGGTGGTATTGACCGACATGGAACCGTCCGCATAAAAGTAGTACCACTCCTGAAGGCCCGCCGCAGTAAAATACACACAGCCATTCTGCACATACTGAACATAGGCAATCAGACCGTTGTTACGAGCCGCATCCAATGTGGCAATACTGATCCCCAAAATCTTTGCAGCTTCTTTTCGTGTAATAAGTTTTTCCATGTAACATATTCCCTCCAATCTGTCAAGTTTGTCATTGTGCTTTCAAAATCACATGAATACGCTGGCAGACGAAACTACCAGCGCATGGTATCTGATCTTGAAATAGAAAGCTATCACAGCAAAAAAGCCGAAGAATCACTTTCTAATTTATATATCTCTGCTTCTCGTCACATTTGCCACGCCCCCTGACGATGGGGACATAACAGGCCGCTCCCGGCAGAGCTGTCATAACTCCGCAGCGCCGTTTTACTCGTGCGCCGCAGGGTTCCCCCCAAGTCTTTGGCGGGCCGTGAGGAAGTATCTTTAAGCCCCCGCACCATCATCGCGCCCGGAACGCCATCTCCGGGTTTAAGGCTGGACGTAGATCGCTCGGATTGCCTGTCTGTCATCACCTCCTGCAAGCAACCGTCCTGGCGGCGCGCCTTTTCCGCTTCGATACGGGTTATGTACCTGTTATGCCGTATATTCAGTTGTCAAGCTGCAATGAGGGGCAAGAGGACTTGTCCCTTCAATGTGTAGGCATTGGGAAAGGCGGTTTGTCACGCCTGTTTCAAAAATATCTTGATTTTTTTTAAACGCTTTGTGATGACATTCCGGGAACAGTTCCACAGCCTTGCGACATCGGCCTGCCGGTATCCGTCCACAATGAGCAGGGTCAGCAGTTCCAGATCGTCCTCCGGCAATTTGCAGAGCCGCCGGTACAGCAGTTCATCCTCCAGGGAGGACAGCCAGCCAAACCGCCGGGAATCCACATCGCCGGTGTCCCAGGTGCAGGACAGGGATTCAAATTTTCGGAACAGGCAGGACTGCTCGCTCTCGTCCTCACACTGTTCGCTGGGAAGGGCCTGTACGCGGTTCTGATAGGTTCGCTGGCTGCAAAACCAGGACCAGTCATATTCCTTCATCGCTGCGATCTGCCTATCGTCCATACCGGCTGCGCGGTATTCCTGTTCCAGCCGGGTCCATTCTGCATCAAACTTCCTTTTTTCGTATCCATAGTGAAATCCCATAGTTTTCCTCCATTTCGATTCAGGCGTGGTTGACGGGTGAATCGAATAGAGGCGGGGACCGGCAGCCGGGTCCCCACAAACAATGGAACCTATGAAATTGTCGGGCTATGTAGAAAAAGCGCGGGGCAGGGGGAGGTTTGTCGTTTCTCTTTCCCCATACAGTGCGCTTTTTGTCTTTTTTGCCAGAATATCCCTTCTTTTTGCCGAAAAAGGGCAGACAAAAACAGGGCGCAGATGATTGTTGCATCATCTGCGCCCTGAACGTATCGGTTATTCTGTTATTCAAGCCTCTGCCCCATAAGGGCAGAGATAGATCAAAAGGGACGTTTACGCATAGACGGCCTCCATAAAATTAACCGCTATGCGACAAAGAAGGATTGGGTCAGCCGGGATTGCGGCAC
>NZ_KE159679.1:171501-187350 GCF_000403395.2 Anaerotruncus sp. G3(2012)
TCCTTTGCCGGAGCATAAGGCAGACGGACAGCGATGGTGTGGCCGTCAAAATCGGTAATCGGCGTTTCCTTTCCACCGGCGAGATACACCAGCGACAGGTCATAGACCGGCCTTGTGCCGATGGCAGCTTTGGCTTCTTTGGATAAACCGGACGGGTCTGTTTTCTTTACCCGGAAAATAACGTCCCCGTTTGCCGACAGGGTATCCAGCCATTTCAGCAGTTTTGTGTCCATTCCTCCAACAACCACGCCCTCAATGTTGATTTCCAGCCGCTTCACCTTTTCGCGGACGAGGGTGTTCAGGGTTTGGGCGTTAATAGTTACGTTAAAAGAGTTCTGTCCTTCTTTTGGCGTGACAGGAATGACAACCGCCACGCCGTTTGCGGTATTGCCGTTCTTTTTGGCGTCGTTCTTTGCCGCGTTGATGGCAGACTGGACAGTGCCGTTATCCACCGCCACATTCCCGTTTTTATCCGGTGTTGCCGGTTTGGTCTGGCTGGTGGTAGGAGTGTCCGGCTTGGTTTCGTCGGGACGCGCTACAATCGTGGAGCCGCCGCCGGAGGAACCATTGTCGCCGCTGGAAGAACCGCCGCCGGATGAGGAACCTCCCCCGCCACCTGAACCGCCAGAGTTTCCGCCGCCGTTGCTGTTCCTTTCAAATACCGCTTTGACAGTCACATTTGCGGCGGGCATGGTAAAGCTGTTATTACTGATTGTCACGCCGCCGGAAATGACTTGCCATTCCTTGAAGTGATAGCCGCCGTCCGGTGTGGCGTTCAGGGTGATTTTTGTTCCTTTCTCCGCTGATGTCGGAGAAGCGGAAGCTGTGCCACCTTTACCGGCCTGCATTGTTACGGTGTATTTAGCAGGCGGCAGGGGTTTACTGGTAATTGTCAGGGTTCCGTTCTCATAGACGATTCTGTCTTTGTAATTACCGCCCTCCGGGACTTCCGCTCCGCTGGCCGTGACCGTCACAGAGCCGGTTTTGGAGGTATCCGGGGCTTCGGCATAGGCTACGGTTGGCGGGGTTTTCAGGTTTTCACCTTGAACAAGGCCCGTGATGTTACAGTCTGCCGCAGAGAATACGGGGGCAGTTTCCCCCACATAAATCGTTTTGCTTGGGGCGGTAACTCTGATTTCCGCCTGTTCAATCACAACGGGAATCGTTGTGCTGCCAGTGTAGTTCCGATCCTCCGGGTCCACGGAAACGGTAAGGGTGTAGTTCCCGGCATTGACCGGGGCCGCATGGTTCGGGGTATCCCAGGTGTAGACAAAGCCATTTACGTTTACCGTCTTGCCGTCCACAGAGGCGGTGGCGGTCTGCTGGTATTCAATAGGACTGCCATTATAGGTACGCCCGGTCAGTGTCACGCCGGAAATGTCCACGGACTGCTTGTTGACGCTCCGCACGTCGATGGTGGCGGTCATATCCTCGAAGTTTTGGGTATGGATGGTGACGGTGATGGTTCCGATTTTAGTTTCGCTGTCGCTCTCCACCGCCTTAATGGGCAGGGTGAGGGTCTGGCCGTCAATCATTGCGCCGATGTCGTAGTAGCTGCCCAGATTGACCGGACCAAGCTCGTAGGTGACGGCGGTGCTGCCCAGGCTCATGCCCTCCGGCACATCGGGCCGCAGAGCGCCCAGGCCGTAGGTGTAGGTATGCGCCTGCTTATTGGCAACCGCCAGATCGCCGGTCTTGGGGGTGAGGGGCGCAGCTTTGCGGATGGTCACGCTGGCCGGGACCGCTCCTGCGGGCCGGGTCACAGTGTAATTCTCCGCGTCCGCGCCGGTGAGGGTCATTGCGGGCAGGGTGAGGTTGGTATAGGTTCCCGCGTTGGAGCCGTTCAGGGTTCCGGTCAGGCCGGTGGTATCAACGGATACATCATCGCCGTTCAAAATTCCGGCCAGCGTCACGCCGGTGATCTCCACCGAATTGGTTCCGTCATAAGCCCTGCCCTCCGCCGTTGCTCCGGTGGCGGTCAGCGGGGCGGGAGTGACCTCGAAGATGTCCATTTCAGTACAGATATTGCTTTCCGAGCCAGGCCATTTCACGGTAACGTGATACAAGTAACTCCCAACTGCCAGCGTCTCCGGCAGGGTAAAGCTGGCTCCCGTCCCCTCGGCAGTGCTTCCAATAAGGGACCAGCTAAAAGTTGCCCCCGGCAGGGTGGAGGAACAGGTAAGTGTGATGGGCTTTCCATATTGCATAGTTTGGCCGTGGGCCGGCGCTGTGAACGTACCATCCGTTTTCGTATAGCCGCAGTTTTCACAGCTGCGCCGGATGGTAACAGCGTTCTCATTATGTTCCGGCGTCCACGAGCCGTAGGTATGCGCCTCTGTTTTGGCCCTGCCGCAGAACTGACAAGCAGTGATGTGATGCTCCCCGCCGCTGTCGGGCGTATAGGTGTACTGACAGTCCTCCGCAGCTCCCGCATACCCGCAGGCCAGACAGGTCATGGCGTGGGTTTCCGCGCCTTCATTCGGCGTGTACTCGCAGACGCCCTCGCCGGTGTGGTTACACGCCTTGACCGTGTAACTGCCGCCGGGCAGGGCTTGCCCGTCCAGCCCCTCTGTGACCAGTGTTGTGTTATCCTTATAATAGGCGACTCGGGAGGTGCCCTCCTGGTTCAGCAGACTGCTGAGGGTGAAAGCATCGGTGGAAACCGAGATCGCCCCCGCCGCCCCGGAATATTTCCCGGCGGAGAGCTTGACTGACTTTAAAGAATAGATTAACAGACCGTAGCCGCTGCCTGTGTTCTCCATGACTACATTTTCACCGGTAACGGACAAATTGCCGCTTAAGCTGCTTAAGACCTCCACAGCGCCATGATAGGTACCACCGCTGCAAAAGGTTCCTCCTTCCAGAACTGCCGTCCCCACCACGTAAAGGGCTGCGTCTGAGTTTGAAACAATTTCTCCGCTTCCCGCAATGGTCACATTTCCGTTAGCGCTGACTTCGAGCGTCGGAACGCTGGAAAGATCTGAACGGAGGGTATGCCCATTCAGGTTCAGGGTGCAACGGATGTCGATCTTGGGACGATTTGCGTAGTCCGTATTCGTCAAATCGTCCAGCAACGTAACCGTTGCGTCCTCATAGCCGCTATTATAAGCGAACACAGTATTTAAACCGTTTTTGTCCACATAAGAGGTGGTGCTGTCCTTTTCTACCCTCGCCGCGGCGGTGATGTTGACCGTTGCCGTCCCTGTGCCGTCCGCCATATTGTCATTCCCAACGAATTTCGCCGTCAGGGTGATTCCCGTACCTGGGCCTCCTGCCGCAACCAGCACATCGGCGGCGCTGACGGTCATGGTGTAGGTGCCGTCCGCACCTTTGTCTGCGGGAGCGGACACCTGCGTATCACCCACAAACACCGCCATCTGGCCCGCGCCCGGCCCGGTGAAGCTGGCCGCAAACATAGCGGAGTTGGCCGGAGCCTGCCCGGTTGCGGTGGGCGTGGCCTTGACGGTGATGGTGTCGCTGGCGGTGAAAGTAGTAGTCTGCGTGTCGCCGTTGTAGGTTTTCACAGCGCCGTCAAGCGTCGTGCCGGACTGCTGGAGCGTGATGGTTTTCTGGAAAGTGGTTGAGTTGTCAGTATTCTCAAAAGTAGCAGTATAGTGCAAATCGTCTGTCCTGCTGACCGCCACCGTCCAGCCGCTGACCGTAAAGGTCTGGCCGCAAATCGTAATGCCTTTGTCCAGCTCGCCGGACAGCTCGGTTGTCAGATACTCCGTCCTATCCTTCCCGTCATAATAGAGATTGGTGGGGACAGAGATCATATCCGCCGTCAGATTTTCGGTGGTAAACGCCCCGCCGCCGGAGAGGGTGCCGCTCCCGGACAGGCTGGCCCCGGCGGGGATATGCAGGGAGTAGCCCGCGGGGACAGCGTAGCTCCCGTCAAAAGTCACATCGCCGCAGACAGTCCCCACGCCGTTCTCAAACACGATGGCGGTGGTTTTGTTGACGGTCGCCGCTGCGGTTGTGTTCCCGCCGTTGCCGATGGGAGCGCCCTCATAACCTTCCCAAGCGACATCTGTGGGGCTGGAAGCGTCCACAATGCCGCCGGTAATGGTAACGCTGCCGGTGCCGCCGGTAACACTGGCATATTGGAAACTATACCCGCCGCCGCCGCCAATGCCTGCGGCATAGTTTCCTCCAACAGCGGTCACTGTGCCGCCGCTGATGGTGACGGTGCCATCGCCACTCTCGCTGCCACCGCCGCCTCCAATGCCCGCACCCAAATTGCCACCTGTGGCGTGTACCGTGCCGCCGTGAATTTGGATATTGCTGCCGGCGCCTCCGTCATTGGAGCCGAAACCGCCGCCGATGCCCGCACCAGAACCACTGAGTAAAGTACCATGAGCTTCTGCTGTCACATTGCCGCCATAGATGGTGATATTGCTGCCGGCACCGCCGACATTATCGCCGGCACCGCCGCCAATGCCCGCGCCAGTGGCGTTCCCTGCGCCGCTGTTGGCGGTGACCGTGCCGCCATAAATGATGATCGTGCCGCTGTTGCCGCCGTTCGCAGATTTGGAGGTGCCGCCGCCAATACCCGCGCCGCCGTAGTATCCGGACTGACCGCCGCCGGTGGCGTTGATCACGCCGCCATGAATGGTGATCGTGCCGCTGTCAACGGAGGAGGTGCTGCCGCCGATGCCCGCGCTGGCATTACCGCTATCGTCAGTCATGCCGGTGGCGTTCAGCGTGCCGCCATTTTCGGACTGGGCGTAGATGGTCAGGCTGTTGCCGTCCGTCACCACAATGCCCTTTGCCGCTGTGAGGGTACAGCCGTCCGTCAGGATCAGGTTCACCGCGTCGGTGACGGTGATGGGCTGGTCAATGGTGACGGTGCCGCTGACCGCGTACCAGCCCGTAGTCCATGTGACCGCCTCGGCGCTGTTTTCAACGAGGGTACAGGTTTCGGTCTTGCTCTCATAGGTCACTTGGCTGCCGTCCCAGGACGCCTCTTGATACTCGACAGATTCCGTTATTGGGGCAGGGTCGTTGGCCCCGTCCAGCGCCCCTTGCAGCTCGGTAACACGGGACAGATCAATCTGCCCCTGTTCGTCCTCGTCCAGTTCCCGGTAAAGGTCGAGGATATGGTCAAGCTGTGCCCGCACATCGTCCGCGTTATCCTCCGTCACCTGCTCCGGCAGGGCGGCGATCAAGTCCTCGATGGGGCAGATACGGCACTCATAAGTACACGGACTTCCTTCACTGTCCTCCGATTCCGGCTGGTAGCCGCAGGCATCGTCATGTTCCTGATGATGCTTGCAGATGCCGGTATCTTCCGGCTGTTTTGTATCTTCTTTTTCAGCTTTCCCTTTGCAGTCCGACAGGCCGGCATCCTCTGCGCCGCAGACCGGGCAGTCAGGATTGATTTGACCCTCTGTACAGAGGGTCAAACAAGAGCATTGCTCTTGTTTGATGATTCCTGTTTCCGGTTCCTCGTCGGCTTCGCCGCTGTCCTGCGGATTGCAGATTTCACACACATAGGTGCATGGTGTTCCCGGCGTACTTTCGGTGTAGCCGCACTCGCTGTCATGCTCATGCCGGCAGTCTAATTTTTCCGTAATACAGCCGCTTTCCCCATCGCAGATATGGGGGCAGTTTTCCGGCTCCCGTTCCTCTGCGTTTGCCGGGGTAGCCTCGTTGTCCGATACGCTGTCCTCTGTTTCCTCTGGGTAACATTCCGGCGTATGCTCGTGGACGCACTCGGTCACTTCAATATAGCAATCTTCTGTGTGTTCGTGGCCGCATGGCGTTCCCGGCGTTTCTTCCGTATAGCCGCAATCGTCCGTATGCGCGGTGTGGTGTTCGCACAGCCCGGTTTCCGGCTGTCCTCTGTCTGCCACCGCATGAACCGGAGTTCCTGACATGGTGACAATCATCACCGCAGACAGCAGGAACGCCAACGGCCTCCTTAACTTGTTTCTCATAAAATGCCCTCCTGATATTTTGAAAAATGTATGGTTCACAAACTTCTCTATTGCACATCATACAAAAAATTGGATTCGGATAACAAGGGGGCTTTCCTACTTTGCAATTTTTTTACCTACTTTGCAGTTTTCTGTTCTTGACACTGGCCGCTTAACCCTTTACGCTAATAGCAGAGAATTTGCAGGAGGTAGGAAATATGCTGCTTTGGAAAAGGAAAAGGGCAATTCCCCGATGGCTGGCAGGGGCGGTATTTCTAATCTGTGCGCTGGCAATGACAGGGCTTTTGGCATCAGAGGTTACTCCACGCCGGGAACAGCTCATGCTGGAAGCAAGCGTCAATGGCGGCGAGATGACGCTGGAGGCAGGCTATGAATATGGCGGCGCGCTGACGCTGGCGGTGACGCTTCCCGAATGGGAGAGCCAGTGGCGTCCGATGCTGGAAGTCAGGCACACGGGTGAAGCGGAAGTGTTTTTAGACGGGGAGATGTTAGGCCGTATGGAGGCATGGGACGGGAAAACGCTGGGCAATGCCGTCTTTATGCTGCCGAATGACTGTGCGGGAAAAACGGTGACATTGGAAACAGCAAAGGAAGCAGAGGAGCCGCTCCCGCTTTTGTTCCTTACGGACAGCGGCGTAACGAGAGAAACTGAGCGGGCTTATACGGCGAAAAGCACACTCCCGGCAGCCGTTTTTGCCGTGGTGTCGCTGCTTGTCCTTGGGCTGTTTTTCTTTGGGCTGACAGAGGGACACTGTGACTGGTCGGTTCTGCTGCTTGGTTTTGCGGCGCTGACCCAGGCATTTTATTTCCATGCACAAAGCCGGGGCGGGTATATCCTTCCCCCGGAAATTTATGGGCTGTGGCTTTGCCTGTCCAGGGCGGCACTGTTCGCCCTCCCGCCGCTCTTTCTGCTGCTGCATATGAAAAAATGGCGGAAGCTGTTCCTGCCTTTTGCCATTCTGCCGGGGCTGGCTTATTTTGTAGTCGCGGGGTTTCAGACGGTGGTTCCTGCGTTCTCCATGGTCGGCTCCCGGATGGGGGAAGTGTTTTATCTGACTGTGGCGGCGCTTGTGGTGTGCGCCGTACTGGAATACCGGGATGAAAACCAGGTATTCCGCCTGTTCCTGCCGGGGCTTTTGTTATCCGCCGCCGGAATCGGTGCGGCGAGCCTGCTGTCGGGGCTGTGCGGCGGCGGGCTGCTGCCCTATATGCAGTGGCTCGTTTCAGAAATCACCTGGCATCAGCCAGACCTCCCGCTGTACTGGTGGAGCGCCTTTGTGTTATTGCTTTGTTTTCTGGTGAGCGTACTGTCCCAGCTTCGCTTTTTGGCGGCGCGGGAAACACAGATGCAGGTGCTGGCCGCGCGGGAAAGCATGGCCCAGGAACAGCTTGCGGTGGTTCAGGAGAGCGATGAATCACTCCGCAGGATGCGGCATGAAACTGTAAATCATTACACCGTCATGCAGAAACTGTCCCAGGCTGGGGCATGGGACAGGCTGGAAACATATCTGGACGGCCTGCTGTCGGATGTGGAGGCGGTTCCTGCTATGGTATACGTTGCACATCCGGCCATCAACGCAGTCCTGACCACGATCCTGGCCCGCGCACAGAAGCAGGGGATTAAAGTGGAGCATGAGGTGAGCGCGCCGGAAACGCTGCCGTTTCCAGATACAGAGCTTTGCACTGTTTTGATGAACCTGCTGCAAAATGCCCTGGATGCCAACGCCCTTGCACCCGCAGGGGCGGAAAAATGGCTCCGGGTCAGCATACACATCCGGGGAGCGCATTTATACATCGGCGTGGAGAATCCACGGTTCGGCCCGGTAAAATATGATGAAAAAACCGGCCTGTGCCGCACGACAAAGGCAGACAGGACGGTTCACGGTTATGGCCTGAAAGCAGTGCAGGCCGTGGCACAGAAATATCAGAGCGAGCTGCTGCTGGAATTTCCTTCTGGAATGTTTTCTGCCGCCACAGCTTTGCAGATGCCGGAAGAATGACGGGGCTTTTGTAAAACCGGATCATGGGATAAAAATAAGAAACCAGCCCTTTTGCAAAACCGGTAAGGGCTGGTTTCTTATTTGATGAAAGCGATATACTGTCTTTTGACTTCTTTCTGCCGGGAGCGGCTGACGGGAAGCTCCCTGCCGTCATCCAGCGTGAGGGCGCTGTCCGTCAGACGGTAAACGTGTTCCAGGTTCACAAGGATGCTGAAATGGATGCGGCAGAACCGTTTCCCATTCAGGCGTGGAAGCAGGTCGGAAAAATTCTGGTTGATGTATAAAACCTTTCCCCCTTGCAGGTGGACGGCGGATTTATGGCTGGCGGCTTCTGCATAGAGGATGTTCCGGGCATCCACTGTCTGCCAGCAGCCATCCGCCATGAGCTTGATCTGTTCCGGGTGGTAATTTTCCTCCAAGTCCCGCCCGATTACCCTTGCCAGCCTTTCCTGGTCTACCGGTTTGAGCAGGTAGTGGAGCGGGCGGGTGTCAAAGCAGTCGAAAACATAATCCCGGTAAGCAGTGATATAGATAATAGAGCAGTCCGCGTCTATTTCCCGCAGATGCGCGGCAAGGGAAAGTCCATTGTCATTTTCCAGTTTAATGTCCAGCAGGAGCAGGTGAAAAGCGGATGGCTGTTTTTCCATCTGTGCAAGCAAAGGCACAGGGGAGGAAAAACAATGGACGGAATAATCAATATCGCGTTTCAGACCCCTGTCCTCCAGGATTTGGCAGAGCATGGCTTCATTCTGCTCTGCGGCGTGTGGTTCATCATCGCAGATGGCAACCCGGTACATAGGCATTCCCCCTTTTCATACAAGGGGTATTATAGCACACCGTTTTTCTAACGTCAAAGTATCATTGCGTGGAGTGTGTGGGAAGCTGGCAGTATCTGATAAATACCCCAAGCCTCCAAAGTGCGTGGGTTGTCCCAGAGTGCGGGACAACGTGGCAAGCAATGCCCCAGGATAGCCATCCGGTTCCTGGCGCTGCTTGTTGGGGATTCCCCAAGCCCCTTTTGAACACAGAATTTCATTCTGTGGCTGCGCGTTCCTTCGGAACGCTTTTCACCTGCCTGCGGCGGTGAGAAAGTACGAAAAAAACGGGTGCGTCAACGGTCCTGCCCCTGTTCCTTTTCCCGGTCATTCTGGTGTTCCTCCCCGTATCCCATCAGCCGGTCCACATTGGCTTTTGCGGCCAGCAGTTCCCGCATTTCCTCGCGGGAGCGCCGGTACTCGGCATAGTCTTTTTTCTTTCCTTCCAACAATGTTGCGTACTCGGCCTGCAAGCTCTTGACGGTGGGCAGCTTCTTGATACCCAAATCGTCAAATGCCTGCTTTGCCGCCTTGTGGAGCAGAATATCCGCTTCATGTTCCGCTAAAAATTTCTTGGAATATCCCGCCTTGCGGTAGGCCGCATAGACCTCGCGGGTTTTCACATAATTGATGATGTGGGTCCGCAGTACGGCTATCTCTGCCATGCGGGTTTCCGCCGCCTTGATCTGTGCCGACAGCTCATTGTGGCGGGTGGTAGCAGCAGCCGCTTTTTCTTCCAAGACTGCGTATTCCAGCAGGCCATGCTCGGTGAGATAGTTCATTGTCTGCGCCATCTGTTTCAGATTGAATACCTTTGCCCAGCGCGCGTAGCCAGCGCCTTTTCCGGCCTGCAATTTTGCCTGAATATCCACCAGAAGATTGACCTTGGGCGGCTCTGATTGAACAGCCGCTTTCTTCCTTGGGGTATGCTCTTTTTTCCCAGCCAGTACCGCCCGTATTTCATCTTCACTGTATCCTTTTCCCAGCTTTCCATCCATGCGGGCAACATTCTTCCAGCCGGGGGCTTTGAGCCGGATTGCCTGTCCCCGGCGCGACACTTCACAGCCCATTTCCGCAAGCAGCTTTAACAGGCCGTCAAAGTCTGCCGGTTTCTGTTCCAATGCCTGGTCAATCATCATACGGAGCTGCTCCCGGTGGGAGGGCTTTGCCCGGTCCCCCAGCCACTTGTTATAGCTTTTTCCATGCGGTTTTGGGTCCTCTACAATGGAATAGCCGTTCTCAACGCAGATGGTATCATTGAGCTGCCGGACCGCGCGGGTGCTGCCCCAAAAGTTTCGGAATTTCCGGTCGCAGTTCAGATTGACCGCGTTCCAGATGATGTGATTATGGATATGGGATTTGTCGATATGGGTGCAGACCACAAAAGCGTGATTGCCCTTGGTGAACCGTTTGGCAAACTCCACGCCCAGCCGGTTGGCTTCTTCCGGGGTAATCTCGCCGGGGACAAAGGACTGCCGGACATGGTAGGCCAGCACATCGTCCGCGCCGCGTACCCGTCCGGTAGCAGAAATGTACTCCCGTTTCGCCAGGAGAAACTCGGCGTCGGCTACCCGGCTGTCACACGCAAAGCCGGTGACGAGCCTGCCGTTATCTGTCTTTTGCGGGTTGGATACATAGTCGATAATGTCACTGACCGCCTGACTTTCGGTGCGGCCTTTGCCAATGTGCAGCGGCATGATGCGTGTGGTTGCCATGATGGAATCCTCCCTTCATAACAAAACGGCCTGCATACGCAGACCGCTTGTTTCTTTTTATTCACCATTTTTATATCGAATTACCGGAATTTGTTTGACCTTTTTTCCAATGGTCCGGCGTTCTAACGCAAAAACCATATCGCTGGTGCGCTCAAAAAATCCGATGTCCTTTTTCCAGCTCATGCTGCATTTACAATGCTGCAAGCCGATAAACTGCTGTTTCATTTTTCTGCCGCAGCCGGGGCAGACTTTATTACTGGCTCCCATATTATTCTTCCAGCTTATAAAAGCTGTCCAGGTTCAGCTCCCGTTTCAATTCTTCTTCTGATGGCAAATAAGTAAAATACTTAGACGCAAATATTTGATGATTATCTTCCGGCAGCGTGTATTTTACAATGGAATCTCCTTTGTCCGCACAAAGAACAATACCAATCGGCTGTGAATCCCCCTCATTCATCATTTCACGGGTATAATAATTCACATACATTTGCATTTGTCCTAAATCCTGATGGGTCAGCTTGCCCATTTTCAAATCTATGAGGACAAAGCATTTCAGAATATAGTTATAAAAAATCAGGTCGATGAAAAAGTCCTGTCCATCCAGTGTAAACCGCTTTTGGCGCGCCACAAATGAAAAACCGCGTCCAAGCTCTAAAAGAAAGTGCTGAAGGTGGTCGATCAGGGCTTGCTCCAATTCGCCCTCATACACATGGGTGTCCGGCTGAATCTGCAAAAACTCCATCACATAGGGGTCCTTGATAATTTTTTCATATTCCGGTTTTGGCTCGGTAGACTGGATTTCTTTTGCTACAAGTGATTTATCCTGACTCGCTAAAATGCGTTGGTAGTACATGGTGTTGATCTGCCGTTCCAGTTGCCGGACACTCCACGCAGATTTTACACATTCTTCCGCATAGAAAGTCCTTGCCTGCTCGTCTGGCACACGCATCAAAAGCCGGTAGTGGGACCAGCTCAATTCGCTCCACAGTGTGGAGCGAATTGGAAAGGTGCAGTAAAATTGCCGCATATTGCGTAATCCCTGAACACTAAAACCCTTTCCAAATTCAGCAGTCAGCTGTTCAGACAAATATTGCAGCAGCTTCTTTCCATACTCGGCCCGGTCATTTTCCCCACACGCTTTATAAATTTGTTCGCCTATTTCCCAATAGGTGATTACCATAGTGGAATTTACCGCCGCGCTTAAACGGTGCTGCGCAGAAACAATCGAATTGCGGATAGAATGATAGGTCTGTGCCGCATTTTGGTTAATCTGCAAATCGTGATTCAATTTTGCTCCCTCCTTGCCTATGGACGATTATACCACGAAACCACCAAAAAACAAATGCCCCAAATATCTTGCTGTCTTTTTCATAAAAGCTGCGCTTGTTCTCATTGGAGATCGTCAAAAGCCCGCAGTAATGGGACTATGACAATTTAACAGACGGTGTCTGGCATTTTCATAAACCGGATAGAACGCCCTCATAACTGATGGGGAACATCCCCCATTAACTTACCCCACTAACATCCCTCATTAACTTACCTCATTATTGTTTCAGATATTTTACCCGAAAACTTTTCGTTTGATTTATACTCACCGCAGATTTTGCAGTAATGCCCGCGCTTTTTCATTCCGATTCACTGTCCTCTGTCAGAGCATACAAACGGTGGACCGCCCCCATAACGGTGTTCCATTCCAGATCAGCCGCATAGGAAAATTTCCTGCGGTAAGCGGACCAAAGCGCCTGCATCGCATGGCTGTTTTCTACTTCGGAAAACACTTCCTTCGCCTCTTTCAAATGCCCCTCCGTCCCACGCTTGCGGGCAGTAGCAAGGAGCGCGTGGCGGAGAATATCGGAATCCAGCGTTTTTCTGTGAAGCTGTTCCAAAATGTAGAGGTCATAAAAATCCCTCATGCGGGTGTTTGTTATGGTCCGGGCAATCATTGTTTCCAGCTTTTCCGCAAGTACGGTTTCCAGATTGTACGCCCAAATATCAATGGAGCGTTCCTCCAGCATAAGCCGGAAGCTGTACCGGACTGCCCTTGGCGTAATCACATCCCCGGTAGAAATATCAATTTTCAGCGGCGTCACCACTCCGTCAAAAACAGTGGCCATGCTGACCCGAATCCCCGGATACTCGGCCTCGTCCATGATTTCCGAAATGCTTTTCACCTGGAACTCCACTCCGTCCTCAATGGGGACTGCTATGATGGAGGACATCAGATTTTCAATGTCCTCCACATTCACGCTGGCCCCTCTGACGGTTGCGTCTAAATCCATTGTAGACCGGGCATCCAACCCTACCATTGCGGCAACCAGCATCCCGCCTTTCAAAATAAAGTTATCCCGATATTCAGAAAGGGAAATACGTTCCAGGAAACGCTCCATCATATAGTTCCGCATCAAAATCTGTGCGTCCGCCGATTTCTCCTTTGCGAGATTGCGGATCAAATCTTTCAGCTGCCTTGCTGTCTTTATCATAATAGCACCTCCAAATACTGCCGCAAAATTTTTTCAACCCGGAACAGCCCTGCATACTGCATCAGCCTCCGCAGGTTTTTCTCTTTCCTGCGGGCGTACATTTTGAGCGCCCCTTGAAATGTCTGCATCTCCATACTGCTCCGGCAGCGAAGCAGGTCGCAGATGGTTCGCTCCATATCATAAGCCGGAACCGTATGCCCGAAAGGGGTTCGAGCCGTACTCTTTCCGACGTCATGCAGCTCCGGTTTTATGGTGTAGACCAAAATCCCGTCCGCTTTCAATCTGGTCGTGCTGTATCCCCGTCTGACGGTAATGGAATAGGGGGAAGGCTCCCGGTCGGTCAGATCATGGAAAAACAGCGCCGTTTCATGAGAAAAAATCCCCTGGCTGCATCGTAAATGGAGCAGGTACATCCCATCGACCCAGGCATCCGGCGATACATAAACCCCATGTGCCGCCTGTTCCAATTCTTTTTCCTTCACATAGTTGTAAAAAACGGATTTTGGAATTCCCCGTTTCACCACCTCTGATGTTTGGAGCATACCGTGTTGTCCCTCTAAAATCGTGTCCAGCTGTTCAAACTGTGTCATGCCCTCACTTCCTTTCGTGCTACTATTATACATGATTGTAGCACGAAAGTAAATAGCGGCAAAAAGAAAAAGCGGAGGAAGGCGCGGCGAAGAACGCCGTTCCTCCCTCCGCAGATGGAGCAAACTATCCGGTCAGGAGAGCTTGGAAAGCTGGGCCAGTATCTTCTGCACACCCTCCCAAAGCTGTTCCTGCCGCTGGGATATATCTTCCAAATCAGCGTCATAAACCCGCCCGGTTTCATGCACTTTACGGGTCAGCTGGTTTAAGTTGTTGCTGGAATAGCGCATCAGGGACACCAGCTCCTTCAGTTCCGGCAAATCCAGCTTTACCACATACCCGTCCAGCGCCATTTTCCGCAGATAGGCTTCCCGGTTGACGGTTCCAAGCTGGGCCATTTTCTGCTCAATCAGGGCCAGCTCCTCCGGGGAAACCCGGAAATTCACCTGCACCTCCCGTTTCCGCTTTGCCGCGCTCATCGTTCCGGTTCCCGTTTCTTAGGGGCGGCGGGTCTGCGTTCCGGCGGCTCCTGTTTGAGTTTTTCCAGGACGGAGCCTTTCTCCGGGGCTTGAAGGACTTTCCGCGCCTGCTTCAAAAACAGGTCGGTCAGACCGGGGTTGACCTTATCCACCACCAGGGCATAACTGTGGCGGGGATCGCCGCCATCCTCCGGCATGGGGATTGTTTTCGCCCAGGCTTTGTTATCGCGGGAGATACGCCCGTCATGCTCCTTTTTCAGCACCGTATTGGCAAGGATAACCTGCACACGCTCCGGCCCGAACTGTTCCAGCACTTCTTTGACAGCGGCCTCGGTATTCAGGCGGTTATCCCCATAGTGGGCGTTAATGGCCTGCTCAATGGCTTCTTTGCAGGCAAGACTGACTTGCAGGGAGGCGCGGTACTGTGCCATCTCCCCATGCTCGGACGCATAGGCGGCGGAGTGGGGATAGACCGGGGCGGCTCTCTGTTCTTCTTTGGCCCTGTGCATCTCATTCGCCCGTTCCTCAATGCTTTCCCGTATCACATCCATATAGCCGGTTTCCAGCTTTTCAAAATGGCGGTACACATCAGCCAGCGGGGAGGGGGAATCCAGAAGCGCCTGTGCCTGGTTATCGGAGAGTTCCAGTTCCTCCATCGCCAGCACAATGTCCTCCCGGACGGTGTACTCATAGGCATGGTTTAAGACCTCCTCCGGGGACTGGCTTTTCAGCCAATCCCGGAAGGTATCCTGTTCAGCGGCCATCTTCTCATAAAGGGCCGTATTCTTTTCGTTGCTGTTCATATTATCTTGCCTCCTGTTCCTGTTGTTTGGGTTTCTTTTCCATGCTGCGGGGCGGGATGGGGCGTTTCAGCCCTTCCAGCACCGAGGGTCTTTCGCGCTTGGCAATCGCCGCTTCTGGACGGGACTGCCCCTTGCTGTCCATGTTCAGCTCCATATCCAGCTCCACCAGACGGGCGTTCTTGACCCGCAATTCCTCCTCATAGGGGAAGGCTTTGCCCACTTCCTCCTTCGCGGCGGACTGCTGCTGGTAAAGGTTATCCAGCTGGATTTTGACGCTTTCCAACCGCTGGGGCATCTGGGAAAGCGCGTTGTCAATACGGGTCAGGTTGCCGCGCGGGTCCGCACCCAGGGCGGTACGGTGGGTCATCCTGCCTTTCAGTTGGAGCATATATTCCTTCTGAAAAGCGTCAAAGGTTACAAACATAGCAAATCCCCGGTAGCTGCCGACCTGCACCGGCTCGGAGCCTTTAACCTCCTTGCAGGTGTCCAAAAGGGCGGCTCCGGCGTTCTCTTTGTCGGTGAGCGTATCGCCCCGGACTTCCATGCCGGTAAATCCATCTATTGGGTGGGGGTGTGCCGCCAGGGTTTCCATATCCGTTTCCAAGCCCTGGATAAAGCCTTTGTGTTTCTCGATTTCCTCCGGGAAGTGCTTTAACAGCTGATCTTCCAGCCGGTACTGCTTGCTCTGGTGGTCGGCCTTCATCAGCTTTAAGCGGGATACCTCCACATCCAAATCCATACGCTCCTTGATACGGGGGTCCCCGGCGCATAGGGCCTTGATCTCCGCAAAGGACAGGGCGGTTTCGTCCACATCGTCACAGCTGCGGACAGGGGATTTTGAGGTCATGATCTGGGAGATGAATTTCTGCTTGTTCTCCACCGTCTGCCAGAGGTATGCGTCGAAGGTCCCCTCGGTCACATAGCGGTAAACATGGACCAGCGGGTTCTGGTTGCCCTGGCGCTCGATCCGCCCTTTTCGCTGGGCCAGATCTCCGGGCCTCCAGGGGCAGTCCAGATCGTGAAGGGCCAC
>NZ_KE159679.1:187895-195898 GCF_000403395.2 Anaerotruncus sp. G3(2012)
ATTCGCGGAAGGGTAGAGCCGTAAAAACTCGGAGGCCCACTGCTCGGTCAGGTGGTTCGGCACCACAAAGAGGGATTTCTGGCACAGGCCCAGCCGCTTGGATTCCATCGCGGCGGCTACCATTTCAAAGGTCTTGCCCGCGCCCACCTCATGGGCCAGCAGGGTATTCCCGCCGTACAGCACATGGGCGATGGCGTTTTTCTGGTGTTCCCGTAACGTAATTTCCGGGTTCATGCCCGCAAACCGGATATGCTGCCCGTCATACTCGCGGGGGCGGATGCTGTTCATTTCCTCGTTGTACTGGCGCACCAGCGTCTGCCGCCGCTGGGGGTCCTTCCAAATCCAGTCCCGGAAGGCTTCCCGGATCGCCATCTGCTTCTGGGCGGCAAGGGTGGTTTCTTTGGCGTTGAGTACCCGGCGCTCCCGCCCCCCGGCGTCCTCAACGGTGTCATAGATGCGGACGTCCCGCAGGTTTAAGCTGTCCTCCAGAATCTTGTAGGCGTTGGCCCGGTCGGTTCCGTAGGTGGTGTTGGCGGCTACATCGCCGTACCCAACGGCGTTTTTGCCGGTGATCTGCCACTCGGCGGTGTAGGGGACATACTTGACCTCAATCTTCCCTTGCAGATAGTACGGGGTGTGGAAGGTTTCGTACATGAATTGCTGGATGTAGTCTTTGTCAATCCAGGTAGCACCCAGGCGCACCTCGATTTCCGATGCGTCCAAATCCTTGGGCTGGGCGGCGGTCAGCGCCTCCACATTGACAGAAAAGGCGGGGTCTTTGTCCGCCGCCCGCTGTGCCTGCCGCAGTTTCCGGCGCACGTTGCCGGAGAGGTATTCGTCCGCTGTCACATAACGGGGCGTTTCCCCCTCCGCCAATGGTCCGGGCAGACGGAAGATCACGCCCCGCAGTTCCAGCGCCAATTCCTCCTGGGTTTTTCCGCTCAGTTCGGCCATATACGCCATATCCACCTCCGCCTTTTCCGCGATGGAAACAGCCAGGGCTTCACTGGCGGTGTCCACCGCAGTAACAGCCTGATGGGGCTTGATGGTGCGCTTGGTGAACATATCTGCCTTTTGCTTCAGCTGTCCCTCATCGTCAATGACTTCCAGCGCACAGAGCAGATAATAGCTGGAATCATCGGCAAAGGCCAGCCGGTTCCCCCGGTCATTGATAAGCCCGTACTTTGCGGAAAATGCGTCATAGAGCCTGTTCAATTCGGCCTGGGTTTCACGGATTGCCGTATCCGAAACAAAGCTGTCCATCTGCTGTGCGATGAGCTTCTGCACACAGTCCCGCAGTTCCACCAGACCCTTGATACGGGCCTCGGCGGTGGCGTTTAAGTCGGGGCGCACCATGCGGCTGTTTTCCCGATAGTACACCGCACCGTCCACAACGGTGTAGGAATAGTTTTTTACATCAGGGTCAGCGGGGATAGAAGTATCAATTTCTTCCCCCTCGCCCAGCTCCGGCAGTTCGGCCTCCTGATAGGTCCCGCGAATATATTTTATGGCGTCATGCAGCTGGTCGGAAAGTTCCAGCCCCTCAATGGGGGTCACTGTGTAATCCTGTTTTCCGTATTGGGTGCTTTCTGAAGCAGTGCGGCCCAGCACCATTTCCGGGTGATCCAGGAAATAGCGGTTGATGGTAAAATCATCTTCGGTCTGTCCGGTCTGCGTCCAGTCCGGGGCAATGTCAATCGGGCGGTCCCGTTTTTGCAGGAAAATGATGTCGGATACCACCTCTGTCCCGGCATTGGCCTTGAACGCATTGTTGGGCAAACGGATCGCGCCTAACAGCTCTGCCCGCTGTGCCAGATACCGGCGCACCGTTGAATCCTTGGAATCCATTGTGTAGCGGCTGGTGACAAAGGCCACGACGCCGCCTGGACGCACCTGGTCCAGCGATTTGGCGAAAAAGTAGTTGTGAATGTTGAAGTTCAGCTTGTTATAGGCCCGGTCATGGACGGAATACTGGCCAAACGGCACATTCCCTACGGCCAAATCATAAAAATCTCGCCGGTCAGTGGTTTGAAAGCCCGCGATAGTGATGTTTGCTTTTGGATAGAGCTGTTTTGCGATGCGTCCGGTGATGGAATCCAGTTCCACGCCGTACAGTTTGCTCCCCTGCATTTCCTCCGGCAGCATACCGAAGAAGTTTCCCACCCCGCAGGAGGGTTCCAGGATGTTGCCGGTCTGGAATCCCATTTTCCCCACCGCCTCATAAATGGCCTGGATTACGGTGGGGCTGGTGTAATGGGCGTTTAAGGTGGTCCCCTTGGCAGCTTCATATTCCTCCGGGGACAGCGTGGCATAGAGTTCCGCAAACTCCTTGGCCCAGGTGGGCTTGCTCTCGTCAAAAGCGTCTGACAGACCGCCCCAGCCCACATACCGGGAGAGTGTTTCCTGTTCCTCCGGCGTGGCCTGCCGGTTTTCAAACTCCAATTCTTTCAGGAGATTGATTGCGTCCATGTTGGCCCGAAACTTTGCTTTTGGTCCTCCTTCGCCCAGGTGAATGTCGGTGATACGGAAGTTCCCGGCAGTCGGCTGGGGAGGGGTGGGTTCCGGTTCATCAAAGCGCAGCGTATGAATCTCTATATCGTAGGGCAGATGGTTCTGTTCGCCCGGATAACGGGTGACGGGGGTGATGGTGATCTGCGGCTCCGGCTCTGGCGCAGGGGGATTCCCAAAATCCGGCTGTTCCTCTGCCAGCTGTTCTTCTGGCTGTGCCGGTTCGTGGGAGAATCCATCCAGCTCCTGCTGGTAGAGGGCGCGCAGGGCAGCGGCAATCGGCTCCCAGCTTTCATACATCGCTGCCAGTACCGTTTCATCTTCCCGCAGAATCTCCACTTCCATGCCGTTTGCGGAGGTTCGGTAATCCGCCGTATCTCCGGTTTCCAGCTGCATGGTTTCCACTGTACCGGAAAACCGCTGGGAAAGATGCTGGGCGACAGCCGGATTGCCTGCGCCGCTTCGTAGCAGCGCCGCTATATCCTCCTTTGCAGCCGTATCCAGCAAACCGCCCTCCCCGGTCAGGACTTCCCGCAAATCCGGGGAAAACTGGTCCAGATCGGCGGGGAGATAGTCGGTGATGGCGCTGTTGCGCGGGTCCTGCCGGATGGCGCGTTCAAACTGTTCTTTGCTTTCCGTCCGGTAAATGGGGTAGGCCAGCGCGGGGTCATTCAGCTGGACATAGCCCCGCTGCAAATCGGTGATACGGTACTCGGTATCTTCCAGAAAAACAAAATCCCCTACGCCATAGGCCGATGCCAGCGGGTCGCGGGGAAGTGTTCCCGGTTCGTCCGCAGCGGGGGTGGCTCCAGCCGTTTCTTGTGCCGGTTCTTCCTGCCGGTTCGCATTTACCTCCTGCGGTTCCAGCCCGGTCAGGAATTGCTCCGCAGCTTCTTCTCTTGAAAATGTCCGTACCGTTCCATCAGAGGCGGTGTAGTAATCATTTGTCTGATTATCCCAGATAGCAAACGCATCTTCCGGGTCGGAAAACGCATCGCTGGTCATAACAACGGAAAAGCGCGGTTCTGCTTCTTCGGCAGCAATCTGCTCCACATCAGCCATGACCTGCTGGATAAAGGGGTCATTGTCCAGCTTTTCCGGTTCCACTACCTGCCCGTTTACAATGCCGCGCTGGGCCAGATTTTCCCGGATTGCGATAGGGTCTATATCGTCCAGATTTTCCCGTTCTGCCTCTGTAAAAAAGCGATCCTCTTTGATAAGCTGGGCGATCCGGCGCTGTACCTTGGGCCAGGGAAGTTCGGTTGTTTCAGGGCTTCCGGCTCGGACAATGAACAGGTTTGTATGTTCAGGACCGCCGTACTCCTGGGACAGCCATGCGGCGGTATCTTTTTCCCGCCCATGCTCCTTCATATAGCGGACTACGGCCCGTTTGCTGTCCATATCGCCGTTCCATGCACAGAGGGCTTCGTCAATATCGTCCTGGGAGAGAGGGCGCAGAAGCTCATGGAGCTTTGGATAGGTTTCGGCAATCACCTCTTGATGCAGGCGGTGGCGGAACTCCGGCACATCCGAATACTGTTTGAGAAGCTGCAAATCACCGGAGCCAAGAACCGCGCGGCGCACAGCGGCGTTGCCCTCAATCACAGCGTTTTCATGGTCAGTATGGCCGCAGGCGTTGCGGTATGCCGTATCCTCCATGATGGCGGCGGTCACAACCGGCTTGTACTGTTCCAGCAATTCTTCCAGCGCGGGCTGGGGCGGTTCTGTTTCGGTTTCATGGACAGGAGCAGGCTGGCTCTGTGATTCTACAATTCCTGCCTCTGCCAGTTCCTTTTCTGCCTGGATTTTCTCATACTGTTCCCGTTCTGCTTCGGTCAGATAACGATCCTTTTGGATTAGGTCGGCAACCAACTTCGCAGTCTTATCCCAGGTCAGGCGTACATCGTCACAGCCGTTTTTCTGGTAGCGCAGGCCCTTTCCATCGTGATCTTCGCCACTGTGCGTTGCACCGGACAGTGCGTGGGAGCGTCCGCCGGTTCCGTATTCCTGCCGGAGAAACGCGGTTTTTTCCTTGTCGGTATGGGGCTGCTGGAAAAAGGCATAAATGCGCCCTTTGCCCCCGGCAAAACCGCTGCCGCCAGAAAGGGCCGCGCCGATCTCATCCTCCGTAATAAACTGCTTAACCGCAGGAACCTCTGCCATTTCAGATGAAAAGGCTTTGCGGGGCAGTGACAGGTCTTTCAGGTTTTCCCAAATCTCCTTTGGCTTGTGGTAATGGAAACGCAGCAAGTTACGGTCTTGCGTATAGGCAGTCCAAAAGGCGGCGTATTCTTTCGCAAGGGTTTGACGGAACTCCGGGCTTTTCAGCTGCTCGGCAAGCCGTTTCGTTTCCTCTGGAAACCCGCCCCCTCTGTTCTGGACAAGGCTGGGAAGATAACCGGATTCTTTGGCTCTATCACTAAGATCGTGACAAAGGTTCCAAAACTTTTCTGCCAGCTGCAACCGCTCATATCCTTCGGCCTCGGCAAGCTCTACATTGGACGCAAATTGACCGGATTCCAACAGCTCGCCAATACGCTCCGCCGCGCCCTCCCAGGAAATAACCTGTGCGGATTTATCATATCGGGCGGATTTTCCATGAGAGAGATGGATTCCGTCCTCGCCGTACCAGACTGTGATACGGCCTGCATCGGTGGTAAAACCGTTGCCGCCATGATAGAGGGATTGCAGGGCGGCAGCTATTTCCGGGACCGGCTTCTGCTTTTCAAATTCAGCTGTCACGCGCTCCCGCAGACGGTCGGTATTGCCGCCCAGCCGCAGCACATGGTCGATGTCCTTTTGGGCAAAAGAAAAAGCAGAGGACGCTTTCACATTCTCTGCTTCATCAATATTCTGAATCTGTTCCGTTTCGGAAAGAAACAGGTTTAAGGTCAGCTGTTGATAAGTTCCGCCAGCAGAATCTCCTCCGCCTGGGCCTTGCAGCTGTTCATCAGGCCCACCCACTGCATCATGTCGCGGGCTTTCAGTTCCTCCGTCACGCCCGCCGCCCGCGCCAATTCCGGCATCAGCTGCTCCAACCGGCTGTTCGCGGTCTGGTCGATCTCCAACAGGTGCGGGTACAGCTTCTCGCTCATCAGCAGACGGTTGTAAAGGATGGGCCGGTGATCCTTCAAGTAGGTTTTCCGCATCCTGCCGTACTTGCCCAGGGGCGTTTCGGGCTGTTCTGTCAGTTGCAGGTTGGGAATCAGATAATCCCCGTTCTGAATGTAAGTTAAGGTGTTGTTCATTTTGCTGGCTCCTTTCTTTGTTGGCCTCTCGCTCCGCGTTTAGAATGGTTACGCCGATCTGCCGCAGCACCTGCTGGTTGATCTGGCTGACCGCCGTTCCCAGCGCCCCAACGGTGGCCGGTGTGTTGAAATCAAAAACCGGCATGAAATCCTCGTGGGTGAAATACTGTTCCGGGGCCAGCCCGCAGCGGGACATCAGGGAATAGGCGATGCTGACGGTGGCGGCGGCTTTGAATTGGACTTCGATGTTAAGTTCATCGTACTCCTCCAAAAAGGAATCGTCAACGATGTAAAGAAAGTCCCGCCCGTTGTCCGCCCAATATTCCCCGGCCAGCCTGCGGGCGATCTCGGTCAGCTGCCCGCCTAAATCATCGCCGCCCACCCCATACCGGTTTTCCAGCATGGCGGAGATGGAATCTATATGCCGTTCCTCCATCTTCCAGAGCCAGGGAGTGCGGGAGTGCGGGCGGGTTCCGGTGTCGGAGATGTCAAAGACATACCGCAGCCGGGTCCGGTCCCCGGAATCGTCCACCAGGGCGATGCCCTTGGAACCGCGCCGGACATAGCGGCCCATCTTGTCATTCCACAGGTCATACTCCGCGCAGGCGGTAGCGTCCGGGCGCTGGGCGTAGATCATCAGCTGGTCGTGGAAGGGGTATTTGTAAAGCCTGGAGGCTGTGTCCAGAAACCGCATCCACTCATTCCAGCTGGAAGTAAGCTGCACCGCCGCATGGTCGGCCATCTGTGCGTACATCTGCGCTTTGGTTGCCATTGTTTTCGGCCCTCCTTTCGGGTTTTGGATAAAAGGAAGGGGCGGCACAGCGCCAGCCCCTCCGGTCTGTTGGTTCCTATTCGTCAAAGTCCGGGTACAGTTCCAGACTGTCAAACTCCGCGTCCGTCATGGCGCGCAGCTTATGAAGGGCGCTGTCGGTCAGTTCCATCAGCTCCGTTTCCTCCGGCGAGAGATAGCCGCGCATCTCGGTCAGGCTCTCCATCAGTCCGGCGCGGGTTCCGGTGTTGTAAATGCACATCAGATTCATTTCTTCAAAGGTAAAGTGTCCCATATCAAAGCTCCCTTTCCGCGCTCTTTTTCGGCGCTGTCTTTTTGCTTTCCTGCTTCGGCTGCTGGTGGAGCTGTTCCACCACCGATTTCCGCTTGTCCCCGTCCTCCCGGTGGACAGCCGCCGCCAAATCCATCAGGGAAATCGGCTGGCCGCTTCTGGCCTGCTGTTCCAGCTGGGCTACGGTCGGCTCTTTGGGGCCGTTGTTGATGATCCCGTCAATCATGCCGTAATCGTCCTCCATAGACATTTCCGCATTTTTCAGCGGGTTCCCGTCAAGAAAACCGGTGATCTGCTGAAAGCCAAAGCTGTCGCAGTAATGACAGGATAACGCACCATCCTGCCGGATGGCAACGATGTCGCTGACGCTCATGGAGGGGCTGTGATAGTCCCTGGGGTGTTCGTTGTTGAAGCGGTAGAACAGCTGCTCCGCCACAACTTCCGGCGTATCTTTGCCGGAAAGGGGCGCGGTGTAGATCAGGTTGTAATTCTCACGCTCCACCTCGCGCCCGATGGATTGGAGCCAGTCCAGCCCCTCAAAGCGGATCTCCCGCAGGCTGTCATCATCCTTTACCTGATAGATGGCAAAGCAGTCCCCCTCATGAGAGAGAAACGCCTGCTCCCGTTTCTGCTGGCGGTTCAGCCGGTCCTGCACCAGCGCGTCAAAGGCTGGGCTTTCCTCCCATTCCTCGCGGGAAAGGGCGAACACCGTACCGGGCAGCTGGGATTCAAATTCCTCCCGGTCAAAGAGCATTTCCGCGCCGCCCCTGTCCACCACCGCGTACACCGTCAAATCCTGCTCAAACAGTTCCAGCGCCCGCTCTTTGGAGAGGGGCAGCAAGTCCCCGTCCTGATAGCCGCAGTTTTTCAGATCGTCCTCCCGCATCGCCGGGTCCGGCATGGGGTATTCATCCAGCGTCTGCTCCGGCGCGTCAGGCAGCTGGGCGGCTTCTGCGGCATGGCCGATGGAATCCAGCGCCTGCGGGTTTTGGCTGGCGGGCAAAAGGGCGTATTCCCGTTCCTGCTCGGCGGTCAGCGGCTGGGGGTAGTCGATACAGCCAAAGGCGGTGATGGAATCCTGTTCCACCTTTACCCATGCGGCAAGTTCGGTGATGGTTTTCCCATCCATCAAAGGGTAGGTTCCCACATCCAGCGATTCCTGGGTAATGTAATAGCGGAACATGGA
>NZ_KE159679.1:196373-197528 GCF_000403395.2 Anaerotruncus sp. G3(2012)
GGCCTCCACCTCCTCAGTGCGCCGGTCCTTTTTATGGTCCTGCAAAAACCGCTGGGCGGTCTTTTCGCCGCCGTTAAAGTCCAGGCCGGATTCATCGGTCAGGGGGAGATACCCTTGCTCCGGCAGTTCCAGCGGCTTTGCGGTTAT
This sequence comes from Anaerotruncus sp. G3(2012), assembly GCF_000403395.2. Lineage (GTDB taxonomy): Bacteria > Bacillota > Clostridia > Oscillospirales > Ruminococcaceae > Anaerotruncus. The sequence goes on from NZ_KE159679.1 coordinate 196,521, forward strand.
GACGGAACCGGCGTGGTTGACGATAACCCGTTCCTCGACCGCAACCGGCGCGCCGGGGTCATCATCGGAACCGCGCAGGTCATAACAAAACAGTCCGTCCGGCAGATCGTCTGCGGCAATCCGCTCATTGGAGAACAGGGCTGGCTGTCCAAACAGCTCCACTTCCTGATACAAGGGCGCGTCCGGGTTGTCCGGCACATCAAAGTTGTGCAGCTTGCTGTGGGCGATCTCATGGACAGCGGCGGAAACCGTCTGCACCTCGCTCATGCCCTGGCGGATGGCGATGCGCTGCTCAATGGAAGAAAAATACCCATCCGTATCAGCGTCCATTTCCTCAAACGCAAGGGGAACCGGGGCGGAGCGTTTCAGCGCCTCCATAAACGCCTCAAAGTGCCGGACATTCCCGAACAGGTCCGCCGCCAGGGAGGGCAGGGGCTTTCCGTCCGTCTGGCTCACATCAAACACCTTCACCGGACGGAACAGCGGGATTTCCACCTCTTTTTCCTCCATGACCACCCTGCCGTTTGCGTCCAGCATTGGCGCGTGGGTGTCCGGGTCCAGCTTCTGCTCCTCGATTTTCTTCTTATAGGGGGTGGGCGCAATGATGGTAATGCCGCGCTCGCCCTTCTTCACATGGCGCTCAAACTGATTCTTCCACTTGTTATAGCCAGCCACAAGGGTCGCGTCCGGCTTCTGCATATAGATCAGCATGGTATTATTGACCGAGTAGCGGTGGAACCGGGACATCACCGACAGATAGCGCATATACTTTTCGCTCTCAAACAGTTCCTTGATGTTCTGCTCAATGCCCTCGGTGATTTCCCGCAATCGCTCCCGGTTGGTGGGTTTCTCTGCCATTTCCTTGTTTCTCCTTTCCAAATCCATGATTTTTGTTAGGTGTTCTGCAATCCATGTTTTTTGTTCCTCTCTGCCATCCTCCATCAGAAAGTCCAGAAGATACTCCACATAGTCCTTTTGGTGCAGCGCCTCCACAAAAAGGGGGTGCGG
>NZ_KE159679.1:198408-199519 GCF_000403395.2 Anaerotruncus sp. G3(2012)
CGCCCAGCCGGTACTCCCACTCGGCGGTGAGCAGCGGGGATTGCAGCTGCTCCGGCAGAACCGTAATGAGGGAACGCGCGTCGCGGGAGGGCATCAGCTGGACCGTCTTTTTGCTCTTTTTCCGTTCCAGAAAACCGGTGGAGGCCAGCTTTTCCAGAATCCCGGCGCGGGTGGCAGGCGTACCCAATCCCTTGCGCTCGGCGGTATCCGGCATATCTTCTTTACCGGCGTTCTCCATAGCCGACAGCAGGGTATCTTCGGTGAAATGCTTTGGCGGGCTGGTTTTCCCCTCCTTGACGGAGGCATTGGAAACGGACAAAGATTGTCCCTCAGAGAGTTCCGGCAGCGTCTTTTCCTCTGGTCCTTCCTCCGGCTCCGGGGCATTTTTCAGACCGGCGTGATAAGCGGCATCCAGCTTGCGCCAGCCGGGGTGTTTCACCGTTTTGCCCTTTACAGCAAATTCCGTACCGGCACATTCCACAGTAACAGAAGTTTCTTCATAACAATAAGGTTCCGCCACCGCACACAACAACCTTGCGGCCACCAGCTCCAATACCGCTTTCTCACCAGCAGGCAGGCCGGAGAGGTCCGCCCCCTGAAGATTGCGGGTGGGGATCACCGCATGGTGGTCGGTCACTTTCTTATCGTTGATGACCGCCTCCGGGTTGCAGGTAATGCCGATCCCCTTTCGGAACGGCATGGCATTGGCGGTGAGGTTGACCAGCACCGGCAGGCCCTCCGCCATATCCGAGGTCAGATACCGGCTGTCCGTCCGGGGATAAGTACACAACTTTTTCTCATAGAGGTTTTGCAGATAGTCCAGCGTTTGCTGGGCGGTAAACCCCAGCAGGCGGTTGGCGTCCCGCTGTAAGGTGGTCAGGTCATAAAGGGCGGGCGGCTTTTCGGACTTCTCTTTCCGCTGCGCCTGTTTCACCACCGCAGAACCGCCCCGGCAGGCGGTTTGCAGCTCTTTCGCGGCGGTTTTGTCTTTCATCCGCGCCCCCACAGCGGTAAATCCGGGCAGTTCCAGCGCCACCGTATAGAACGGCTCCGGCTGGAAGGCTTCAATCTCTGCTTCCCGCTGGACGATAAGGGCCAGTGTCGGGGACAT
>NZ_KE159679.1:199989-201999 GCF_000403395.2 Anaerotruncus sp. G3(2012)
CCCCGCCGCCTAACAGGGCCACAACCAAAAGCAGGACAGCCGGATTCATGCCGGACTTTTTCTCCGGTTCCGGCTCCATTGCAGGCGGCTCCTCCGGTTCCGCCGCCTTGCCGGTGCAGCTTGTCATGGTAAAGGCGCAGACCGGGCAGTTCCGGTTGATTGCGCCTGCCTGACATTTCTCGGTGCAGCTGCAAACAGCGGGAGGCTCCTCGCTGTCCCCGTCCTCCATCAGCGCCATCAGGTCAGCTTCGTCTACCTGGTTGAGAAAATGGACGGTGTTTTCCCCCTCGTCATCCCGGTCCACCAGGATGTAAAAGTAGTTGCCGTTTTTGGTGGTAACGGTAATCAGCTGCTTGTTTCCGCCGTAATCGTCCACCAGGGTGGCGTTGCCATCCGGGGTGAGGGGAGGCGTTTCCTCCGGCTGCTCCACCTGTACGTTGGAATCGTTGGTTTCATCAGCCGGTTCCCCGCCGCCGCCCGCGTAGGCGGGGACAGAAAAACCGCCCATAAGGACCAGGGCGGTGCAAAGCGCGGCCAGTGTCCGCAATAGCTTTTTAGATTTCATCGTGATTTTCCTCCTTCTCTTGGGCATCGGGGGCAGAGGCTCCCATGCCCGGAATCCCGCCGCCGGACAGCAGCGTGTTCAGCTCCTGCGGGGTCATGCGGACCGCCCGCACCAGCTGGACGATTTGCAGGTTCTCCGCCTCGGTTTTCTGCGCTTCCAATTCCCGCAGCCGGTTCTGGTATTCCGCCAGCTTTTCGCGGGTCTTTGCGATCTCCCGGTCAATCCGGTCGATTTTGTTCGTTGCCATCTGTAACACTCCTTCCCACATGGTTTAGTTCCAGTTCATCAGGCCGTAGCCCTTGATGCACTGGTAATTCAGGTCATAGCTTTTGATTTTGCAGGCGTCGCCGGAATTGCCCTCCACCGTATAGACCCGGCTCCCGTCTGTGCCGATCACAATGCCGACATGGTCGGCGGAACCGTCCAAATCCCAGTCAAAGAAAATGGCGTCGCCGGGGGCGATGTTGGCATATCCGCGCCCGCCCCATTGTCCATGCGACTGGAACCAGGGTACGCCCTGGGACTGGCAGCCAGCAAAGCGCGGTTCGCTTTTCCCGGCCTGGTTATAGCACCAGCTCACGAAGCAGGCACACCATTCTACCCGGCTGTTAAAGCCGTACCAGCTCCAATACGGATAGCCGCCCACGTTTCCCACCTGACGCTTTGCCAGATCCACCAGGCCCGGATTGCCAGGGCGGGTCCCGCCGATAAACTCCACGCCGCTCAAATCCTCGGAATTTCCCATATCCGGGGAACCGCCGCCAAACAGCAGCGGCTTGTTGCCCCTGGTGGCGATATAGACCTGGTACATCTCATATTCGTCCGGGGTGAGCAGTTCCGGCGCAAGAGCGGAAATCTGGGTGTTCACAAGCTCCACATGGAGGATGTAGTATTCGTAGGGGACTTCCTCGCTGGTTGTTTCCCCGGTTTCCGGGTCGGTGCTGGTTTCGGTGCGGTAGCGGATTTCCACCTCCTCGGTCAGTGTCAGGACATATTGGAGGTCAAAGACCCGCTGTAACTGTGCCGCCGCGCTCTGGGGCGTGTATTCATGGAGCAGGGCGCTTAAATAAGCCGCCAGCTCATGGGGATTGTGGCCGATAGGGTCCAGATCGTACCGGTACTCGTCATAGCCGGGGTGCAGGCTCTCCATGTTGTCCAGTTCGGCTTGCAGTTGTGCCTCCTTTGCGGCATAATCCGCTTCGGTCCCCAGCATATCCTCGTCTTTGGAGGGATAGGTGGAACCGGATACCGCCGAGCCGATGCTCTGGGCCAGCATGGAGCAGGAGGACAGGGTATTCATCAGCAGGCAGACCAGCAGAAACAGCGCCAGCGCAATCAGGAATCCCTTCTTGTGCCGCATGACAAACCGGCCCGCCTGTTCCGCTTTTTCTTTGACGGACTTTGCCGCCTTGCCGGTCTTGTGCGCGGTCTTGGTGGTATGGCCT
>NZ_KE159679.1:202039-204189 GCF_000403395.2 Anaerotruncus sp. G3(2012)
GCCAGATGCCCCACGCACCAGCTGACCCGCCAGCCGTTCCCTTCCAGATACCCGTCCTTGCGGGCATTGGCCCCGATTACAGCGGACAGGCTTTGGGCCACCGACGGTTTTTCAGCAATCACAAGGCGCATAATCTTCATCCTCCCATTCTTCCCGCATAGATGTACGCAGCTTTTCCTCAATGCTGTTGTCCTCTGTCAGCATCAGGTCATAGCCGAACCGGTAATCATATCGGTACAGTTTTCCTACCAGATCATTGATGAGGATACGGCAGGCCAGAATGACACGTTTTTTATCCACCTGCATCAGCTGGTAGCGTTGATAATCGCTGTAATAGGACTCATGCCGGTGCGCGCGGCTGTTGGCGTCCTCCAGCAGCCAGTCCACCGGGTCCTGGCAGCCTTCCTCTTTTTCCCCCTCCATATATTTCAGCAGTTCCATCACCATCGGAAAACTCTGCTCGTCCATGCGGGCTTCTTCTTTCAGATAGCCGATCAGGGCGCATAAAAGCAGGCGGGCCGCTGTCTGTTCCCGTTCCGTTAAAGCCTCCATCGTCTTTGCGGCGTCCGGCAGAAGCCTTTCTTCTACAAAAGTTTCCACATCGCCGGAGTACAGCTGGCGGATGGAATCTATGGACAGCGGGGCGGCTGTGTCGCCATCCATAGAAAAGTCATAGAGGTCGTCGCTCTGTGCAGGCTTTTTCCGAAGTTTGCGTGTCAGGGCAGTCAGAATATCGCCGCCCAGATACACCGCCAGACAGCACAGGTCAAAAACAGCAACGATTTTGATAAATAAAATAAGATACTTCATTTCCGATCTCTCCTTTCTTTCAGCTGCTTTTCCAGTTCCCGGTGGCAGAATCCCACACAGGGCCTCCCGTAGTTGCCGCAGCCATAGCAGGGGTGGCTTTTGGGTAAAGAAGGAGGGCGGGAAGTTTTCTTCCTGCCCTCCGGTTTCTGTGTCATCATGCGCTCAAAGGGGCTGTCGGTGAAGCGGGTCATTCCGGTTCTTCCTCACTTTCCTCCGGTTCCTCCTCCGCGCCCTCCTCGGATTCCCACAGCTCATCTTCCTCATCGCCGTAGTCATAATCGTCCAGATTGTCCGGGCCTTTGGTTTTCGGCTTGTTCTTCATAAACTTGAAGTAGTAGAGCGCGCCCCCGCCGCCTAACAGAGCCACAACCAAAAGCAGGACAGCCGGATTCATGCCGGACTTTTTCTCCGGTTCCGGCTCCGCTGCAGGCGGCTCCTCCGGTTCCGCCGCCTTGCCGGTACAGCTTGTCATGGTAAAGGCGCAGACCGGGCAGTTCCGGTTGATTGCGCCTGCCTGACATTTTTCGGTGCAGCCGCAAACAGCGGGAGGCTCCTCGCTGTCCCCGTCCTCCATCAGCGCCATCAGATCGGCCTCGTCCACCTGGTTGAGAAAATGGACGGTGTTTTCCCCCTCGTCATCCCGGTCCACCAGGATGTAGAAGTAGTTGCCGTTTTTGGTGGTAACGGTAATCAGCTGCTTGTTCCCGCCGTAATCGTCCACCAGGGTGGCGTTGCCATCCGGGGTGAGGGGCGGCGTTTCCTCCGGCTGCTCCACCTGTACGTTGGAATCGTTGGTTTCATCAGCCGGTTCCCCGCCGCCGCCCGCGTAGGCGGGGACAGAAAAACCGCCCATAAGAACCAGGGCGGTGCAAAGCGCGGCCAGTGTCCGCAATAGTTTTTTAGATTTCATCGTGATTTTCCTCCTTTTCCTGGGCGTCTGGCGCAGGCGTTCCCACGCCGGGAATCCCGCCGCCGGACAGCAGCGCGTTCAGTTCCTGCGGGGTCATGCGGACCGCCCGCACCAGCTGGACGATTTGCAGGTTCTCCGCCTCGGTTTTCTGCGCCTCCAATTCCCGCAGCTTGTTCTGGTATTCCGCCAGCTTTTCGCGGGTCTTTGCGATCTCCCGGTCAATCCGGTCGATTTTGTTCGTTGCCATCTGTAACACTCCTTCCCACATGGTTTAGTTCCAGTTCATCAGGCCGTAGCCCTTGATGCACTGGTAATTCAGGTCATAGCTTTTGATTTTGCAGGCGTCGCCGGAATTGCCCTCCACCGTATAGACCCGGCTCCCGTCTGTGCCGATCACAATGCCGACATGGTCGGCGGAACCGTCCAAATC
>NZ_KE159679.1:207074-209957 GCF_000403395.2 Anaerotruncus sp. G3(2012)
CGGTCTTGTGCGCCCCTTCCACGCCCACATTGTCCTGTTCGGACTTGCGGATTTCCTTATGCGCCCCGGCAAGCAGCGCGTTGGCCGGAGCGCCCCGTACCGCATGGGACAGCTTGGAGGGCGGCTTTGCCTGTTCCTCAAAGGTCAGTTTCGTTGTTTTCTTTCCGGTATCGGGGTCAATAACGGTCTGCCGGACCTTCTTTTTGGGTATCCTGGCCTGCGCCTTGTCTGCCCGGACAGCTGCTTTCTGTGCGCGGCGGATCGGCTTTTCCAGCGCCGGGGCGGTCCGTTCCTCCTCGGTGAAGCGCAGGCGCGGCTCCTTAATCAAACCATTCCCCCAGCATCAGCGCCTCCATCATATAAAGCAGTTCCATATAGAGGCCCATGCCAGCCGGGGTGTGTAAAGGACGGAGGATCAGGCAGGCATAGACCTGTGCCAGCACATCGGCCAGAAGTTCCGCGCCCCTGCCCTCCATAATCCTGCCGCCAGTGTCAGGGGAGAGGCAGCACCAGATTTCCGCAAGGCGGAGCAGGCCCGTTTCCCCGTCACGGTTCAGTTCTGCCGCCATGCCCTCCGCAGTACGGCACTCGCTTACCGCGTCCGCCATCGCCAGAAGCAGCTGGCGGCGCTGAATCTCCATCGCCCGCTGCAAAAACAGCCGGGGATTGTGTTTCATTTTCTGTGCAGTCATGATAGCTTTCCCTCCTTTAATTCCTGTAATTTTGTGGTCATGATGCGGTACAGCTCGGTGTCCTTGGGGAACCGGTCGATAAAGGGCAGGATGATGTTGCCGTAGAACAGCAGCCCTTCGCCCTCGCCGGAGTGGGTCACATAGGACAGCTGGTGCGGGGAGATGCCCAGCTGCCTTGCCAGAATCTGCCGGTCCCCGCTTGCCTGGTTGAGCATATATACAAAGTCCGAGTTCTCAAAGATGTTCTCGATCTCCCGGCTGGCAAGCAGGTCCTTGATGTTCTGGGTGATGCCGGTGGGAATCCCGCCCCATTTCCGAAAGCGTTTCCAGATTTCAATGGTATAGGCGGCGGTCTGGTCCTCTTTGAGCAGCAGGTGCATCTCGTCAATGTAGTAACGGGTGGACTTGTGGGCGGCGCGGTTGATGGTGACGCGGTTCCACACCTGGTCCTGCACCACCAGCATACCGATTTTTTTCAGCTGCTTTCCTAACTCCTTGATGTCATAGCAGACAATGCGGTTGTCGATGTTTACATTGGTCCGGTGGTTGAACACATTCAGGGAGCCGGAAACATAGATTTCCAGCGCCGTAGCGATGTACTGCGCTTCTTTTTCCTCCTGGGTCAGCAGAAGGTTGTATAAATCCTCCAATACCGGCATATTCTCCGGCCTGGGGTCGTTCAGGTAATCATGGTAGACCAGCCGTACACAACGGTCGATGATGGTTTTCTGGACCGGCTGCAAGCCCTCCTTGCCGCCCACGATCAGCTCGCACAGCGACAGAATGAAATCGGATTTCAAAGACAGCGGGCTTTCATCGTCCGAGTAGTCCAGGTTTAGGTCCATCGGGTTAATGTAGTCCCCGGAGGTGGGCGAAATCTTGATAACCTGCCCATGCAGCCGCTCCACAAGGGGCGCGTACTCCGATTCCGGGTCGCACACGATGATGTCATCGGTGGTGAGCAGAAAACAGTTGGCGATTTCCCGCTTGGCGGAAAAGGACTTGCCGGAGCCGGGAGTGCCTAAAATCAGGCCGTTGGGGTTTTTCAGCTTCTTGCGGTCCACCATGATAAGGTTGTTGGACAGGGCGTTGATGCCGTAGTACAGCGCCTCTTTCCCGTTCTGGAAAAGCTCCTGGGTGGTAAAGGGGATAAAGATGGCGGTGCTGGAAGTGGTCAGCCCCCGCTGGATTTCCACCTGGTTTTGTCCCAGGGGCAGGCAGCTCATCAGCCCTTCCTCCTGCTGGAAGTCCAGCCTTGCCAGCTGGCAGTTGTACTTCTGCGCGATGCTGGACGCCTGAAACACGTTGTTGCCCAGCTGTCTGGCGGTGTCCGCCGTATTCAGCACCAGAAAGGTCACAAGGAACATCCGCTCGTTGCGGCTCTGTAAATCCTGCAACAGCTTTTTGGCCTCGTTTCCGTAAGTAGCCAGATCGCTGGGAATTATATCCATATCGTACCCTGCCCGGACCGCCTTTTTCTGTTCCTCGATCTTGGCCCGGTCCAGGTCGGTGATTTTGCGCTTGACTGTCTTGATGGCCTTTACCTGGTCTAAGGACTGCACATGGAGGCTGACAATCAGGGAGCTTTCCATATCCAGAAAGTCCGCCAGCATCCGGTCGTTCAATTCCGGCGCGAGAATCTGCACAAAGCTGACCGCGCCGTACTTTTTCCCCATGCGGAACTGCCTGCCGGTGCGGAACTCAAAGGAAGTGGGGGCGATGAAGTCCTTGGTGGAAAGGCCGGAGGGGGCCAGCCAGTCCCACGAAAAGGAAAAGGGAACCTGTTCATCCATGTGGAATACGCCATGCAGCTGGGACAGCCGCGCCCGCCCGTCCAGCGGCTCCGCCACTACGCCCAGCCGCTTGAAGTTGTTGAGCAGGTCGGTTTCAATCCGTTCCAGCCGGGGCTTTGCCGCCCGGATGCTGTCCGCGTCAATGCCGAAGGTCAGGTATTTTGTCTTAATCAGGCCGTTGTTCCCCTTTGCCAGCTGGTTTTGCAGCATCTGGGTGTACTCGCTGCGGATGTTGTCAAAATCATCCCCCTGGGGCGGGATGGTGATGGACCGGGCAAAGGTTTCCTGGGACGCGGCCAGGTTGAGGAAGGACAGCTGGAACCGGATGGAGCTGTCAAAGTAGTTGAGGAAATCGCACCAGCCCTCGAAGATGGCGGTCTTATCCTCGTTTTGGGACA
>NZ_KE159679.1:209967-214877 GCF_000403395.2 Anaerotruncus sp. G3(2012)
TTGCAGGCGTCGCCGGAATTGCCCTCCACCGTATAGACCCGGCTCCCGTCTGTGCCGATCACAATGCCGACATGGTCGGCGGAACCGTCCAAATCATAGCGATAGGTAATCCGCCGCTTTTACTGCCCTCGTGAGAGAACAGCAGTCAGAGCGGATTTTCCCCCGCTTCGCACCGTGCGTGCGACTTTCACCGCACACGGCGCTCCATCAATGCAGATTATTTGTTGCGTGTATGTGAAGGAACCAGTTTTTCCCTGTAACCGATAATTTTCTTCTGTGCTTTCACATCAAATTGGCTGATTTCTTGGTTCGGATTATTCACCGCCATAAAGCATTTCTTATGGAGTGAGACCAGATTGTTGACACGATTCACCTTGTCCAGCGGGAGGTAGGGGTTAACCCGGTGCGCCCATGGCGTGCTGGAAATGAGCCAGCCGCCGCAGACCCGGCACTTGAGCTTGTCACGATTCAGGGCATAAGCCCGATTCATAATGAACTCAAAGTTGTTGAGCTTTCCCCATTTTCCATAGCTGATGGCCCTTGCCGATTTCTCCGAGTACAGTTCATCGAAGCGCGCGTTGATACGCTTCTTTTTCGTGCGCTCGAAGTTGATTTGCCTTCCGGCTTCGGTATAGGGAGTTTCTGCTTGGTTTTTTTGTAAGACTTTTTCCCACTTGCAAAAGGTGATTGCGGTAAAGCCAACGTAAATGTCACGATATTTGATAGAGGGTATTTTCTGCCTATACTGCTGGTGGACGCGGGGAAGGTTTTGCGTCTGGTTTGCTGGAATCCATTTCCCCTTGTATTGCTTCAAGCGAGCTTTTTCCACCATCTGTAATCTTCTCCCACACTTTTTCATGGAAGTACCGACCCAGGTGCAGCATTGATAATATTGGATAAGCCCTCTAATTTGGCTGTTAATGCGATTGATTGCGCCAATCATCTGTTCCCGACTGTAGTTTAGGGGAATCTTCTTGATGTCATGGGCAATTTTGTCAACTTTCCGCTTTAATCGGTCTCTGTCTGGAATTGTCCTTGATATATAGCCCCGGCGGGATTTCCCCGGCACCATTTTGAACTCGTAACCTATAAATTTGATGTGTTTCTTTCGGATGTCTGTTATCAGCGTTTTCTCCTGGGATAGCGTCAGCTTCATTTTGCTTTGTAGAAAGGCTTGCAACCGGGCTTTCCAATCTTCGGCATGGGCGCGGGTGTCCGTGATAATCACAAAGTCATCCGCATAGCGGACAAGGTAGCCTGGTATCAGATTGCTCCTTTTGCGCAGAGCATGAAGTCTGGTTTCTGGTCTGGAATACGCTGTATGGGTTTTCTTGCGCTCCCATTGACTGGAAATCCATTCATCCATGATATCCAGATACACATTTGCCAGCAACGGACTGACGAGTCCTCCCTGCGGTGTTCCTTCCTCGTTCACCTCGCACTCGCCCATAACCCCGGCTTTCAGCATGGCCTTGATAATTTGCAAAACCCGCCTGTCCTTTACGCCCATATGGTATAAGCGTTTCAGCAAAATGGCGTGGTCAATGCGGTCGAAGCATTTGCTGATGTCACCCTCGACAATCCAGTAATAGCCTGTATTGAACACAAGCGTTTTTGCCCGTTCTAATGCCATAGGCGCGTCCCGCATAGAGCGAAAACCGTAGGAATGAGCAAAGAACTGCGCTTCAAATATTGGCTCCAGCACAATCCTCATACACTCTTGTACGATTCTGTCCCGTATGGTAGGAATACCCAGCGGGCGTTTTTCGGTTTTTCCCGGTTTGTCGATATACACCCGGCGTATCCTCTGTGGTTCAAAGTGCTTAAATGCGTTTTGAATATCCTTTATCACCCAGGAATATGAACGTTGCAGATAGTCTTTACGCATGGTCTTAGAATCCACGCCGGGGGTCTCGCTGCCACGGTTGCTTTTGATGTTGTGAATTGCTGTGATAATGGTTGCTTCTGCTGACATGATTTCCAGCAGACCCTTGAACGCCGGCCTTCCGCCTGCGTCATAGACCTCTTTGCTGTGCTGATACAGCTTGTCCTGAATCTCGCGCAATTGCGTTTCGGTTTTTGGGTAGTCGAATTGTTGTGCCATAACGCACCGCCTCCCTTCGGAATTGGTGTTTCTGGTTTTAGTCAGGTATGCCTACGGCTTCCTCGACTTTCTGTTCACATACGAATCTGCACTGACTATGCCCCTTCGCTCCACCTCCATTACAGGGGCTTCATCGCTACTACGGGCTGATGCCCCATGGATTAGCAGGTCATTTCCTACCCGCGCGGCGAAGGTGTCACTTCACTTACTTCAACAAATTGAAGTGCCGTCCATGGTTCCTTTGTTCCCTATGCTTTAGCTTTACATATCGGTTTTAGCCCGTCCCTGTAGCCCGACTGCCATCTCTGACTTGTGTGATATTCTGCCAGAGACATTCGACCTCAATGGTTTTCTGCTGTTTTCAGCGATTGGAAACCTCAAACAGCGGCAGTACCCCGCATGGGGGCGGATGGCTGGATTATCATCCTTTCTTTTACGAGCCGTACTTTCAGGACATTTGTCGGTTGCAACAACACATACTGGACATGACCGATTTATAGCCTCCTGCGGCGCAATACCGTCTCAGATATTGCCTCCGCTCTTTACCGAGCTTCGTACATCCCGTATGACACTACGGGTGCACGTCGGAGTATCAGAGTTTTTGTTACCCGTCACACCGGGTCAGGCAGGTCCTGCCCCTGCCGAATCAAGCATAGAGTTCAGATTTCTTGCGAAATCTGCCTTGTTTTATTGCGTATTTCTACGCAGATTGTCAAGGAACAAAGCACGCCCAGTCAAAGAAAATGGCGTCGCCGGGGGCGATGTTGGCATATCCGCGTCCGCCCCATTGCCCATGCGACTGGAACCAGGGTACGCCCTGGGACTGACAGCCAGCAAAGCGCGGTTCGCTTTTCCCGGCCTGGTTATAGCACCAGCTCACGAAGCAGGCGCACCATTCCACCCGGCTGTTAAAGCCGTACCAGCTCCAATACGGATAGCCGCCCACGTTTCCCACCTGACGCTTCGCCAGATCGACCAGTCCCGGATTGCCGGGGCGGGTCCCGTTTATAAACTCCACGCCGCTCAAATCTTCGGAATTTCCCATATCCGGGGAACCGCCGCCAAACAGCAGCGGCTTGTTGCCCCTGGTGGCGATGTAGACCTGGTACATCTCATATTCATCCGGGGTGAGAAGCTCCGGCGCAAGGGCGGCAATCTGGGTGTTCACAAGCTCCACATGGAGGATGTAGTATTCATAGGGGACTTCCTCGCTGGTCGTTTCCCCGGTTTCCGGGTCGGTGCTGGTTTCGGTGCGGTAGCGGATTTCCACCTCCTCGGTCAGTGTCAGGACATATTGGAGGTCAAAGACCCGCTGCAACTGTGCCGCCGCGCTCTGGGGCGTGTACTCATGGAGCAGGGCGCTTAAATAAGCCGCCAGCTCATGGGGGTTATGGCCGATAGGGTCCAGATCGTACCGGTACTCGTCATAACCGGGGTGCAGGCTCTCCATGTTGTCCAGTTTGGCTTGCAGTTGTGCCTCCTTTGCCGCATAGTCCGCTTCCGTCCCCAGCATATCCTCGTCATTGGAGGGATAGGTGGAACCGGACACCGCCGAGCCGATGCTCTGGGCCAGCATGGAGCAGGAGGACAGGGTATTCATCAGCAGGCAGACCAGCAGAAGCAGCGCCAGCACGATCAGGAATCCCTTCTTGTGCCGCATGACAAACCGGCCTGCCTGTTCCGCTTTTTCTTTGACGGACTTTGCCGCCTTGCCGGTCTTGGCAGTATGGCCTGCGGCCTGTGCCGTATGCCCAGCCGTTTGACCGGCGCGTTTGGCGGCGGCATATTCCTTTTTGATGGCCTGCTTTTGCTGCCAGCGGGAAAGGGGGTTGCTGGCAAGCTGGGGGTTCTCCGCCAGGGACTTTTGGTACAGGGCGTTGATGTTTGCTTTTTCCAGCTTTTGCTCCGCCTTTGCCGCTTCGCGGTAGGGTTTCAGCTTATGGCTGCGGTATCCCTCCCGCACCAGCCGCGCGCTGACTTCAACAGCCTGCCCGGTCTTGTGCGCCCCTTCCACGCCCACATTGTCCTGTTCGGACTTGCGGATTTCCTTATGCGCCCCGGCAAGCAGCGCGTTGGCCGGAGCGCCCCGTACCGCATGGGACAGCTTGGAGGGCGGCTTTGCCTGTTCCTCAAAGGTCAGTTTCGTTGTTTTCTTTCCGGTATCGGGGTCAATAACGGTCTGCCGGACCTTCTTTTTGGGTATCCTGGCCTGCGCCTTGTCTGCCCGGACAGCTGCTTTCTGTGCGCGGCGGATCGGCTTTTCCAGCGCCGGGTCGGTCTGTTCCTCCCTCGTAAAGCGCAGGCGTGGCTCCTTAATCAAACCATTCCCCCAGCATCAGCGCCTCCATCATATAGAGCAGTTCCACATAGAGGCCCATGCCAGCCGGGGTGTGTAAAGGACGGAGGATCAGGCAGGCATAGACCTGCGCCAGCACATCGGCCAGAAGCTCCGCGCCCCGGCCCTCCATAATCCTGCCGCCGGTGTCGGGGGAGAGGCAGCACCAGATTTCCGCAAGGCGGAGCAGGCCGGTTTCCCCGTCCCCGTTCAGTTCTGCCGCCATGCTCTCCGCAGTACGGCACTCGCTTACCGCGTCCGCCATCGCCAGAAGCAGCTGGCGGCGCTGAATCTCCATCGCCCGCTTCAAAAACAGCCGGGGATTGTGTTTGATTTTCTGTGCAGTCATGATTGCTTTCCCTCCTTTAATTCCTGTAATTTTGTGGTCATGATGCGGTACAGCTCGGTGTCCTTGGGGAACCGGTCGATAAAGGGCAGGATGATGTTGCCGTAGAACAGCAGCCCTTCGCC
>NZ_KE159679.1:216642-230279 GCF_000403395.2 Anaerotruncus sp. G3(2012)
AGCATCATGCACAGGGCGGCGGCGCTGTTCCCGGCTGGCCCCCGAAGCAGAAAGAAAAGCGGCACGCCAATCAGCGCCCCGCCGCCAAAGCAGACTAACTGCCGTTTGGTGAGGTTGAAGGCCACCTTTGTCTTGACCTTCGTTAAGTCTTTGGGTACGGGTACATAAGCCATTTTTGCACACTCCTTTCGTCAGTGGGCCTGGAAGATCGCCTTGGCCATGCTGCCGCTCTTAAAGAGGGTCAGGCAGAGCAGGACTGTATATCCCACACAGGACCAGATGGCGGCAATCGTATCCTCGTCGGTGGCGATGTTCTGCACCAGGACCGCGTAGATTGCCACGCAGACCATAATGAGGAACGCCTGAAAGCCTAACGCCATCAGGGAGCGCAGGTAATTCTGCCCCATGCCGCCCCATTCCCTGCCCATCATAGCGGCCATCGGGACCGGCGCGACCGAGGTGACGAGATATATTTCCAGCATACGGCCATAAATGACGATAAAAATACAGATGGTCAGCGCCCACATGGTAAGGCCGATAAACAGGGACTGGAACCACAGCCCGAACAGCGGCCCCAAATCCATCTCCATGAGCCTTGGCTCCAAATCCGCCATCGCGGAGGAAATGTCGATGGAAGCGTCCGCGCCGATGACGCCGGAAGCCTGGGCCACGATGCCCTGGGCCAGATCAAACACGCCCATCACGATATTCCAGGTGTTGGTGACAATGAGGATGGCACAGGCGGTCTTGAATATCCACTTGAAAAACACAGCGGTTTCAATATCGTGGAAGTTGTTCTTGTCGGTGATGATCTGAATCAGCTCCAGCGTCATTACAAAGGCCAGAATCACGCCTGCTATGGGGAGAATGACCGTTTCCGAAAGGCTTTGTACCATGCTGAAAATACCCGCGTTCCAGCCCTGGGGCGTCTGCCCGATCTGCCCCGATATGTCCGCCACCTGGTTGTTGACCGAATCGAACATACTGGAAAGGTTGCTCATAATGCCGCCCACCAGCATTTCTTTCAGCCAGGTGGTGATTGCATCCAGCAGAAAATCCATACGGTGCTACCTCCTTTCCGCCCCTCCCGCGTCTGCGGGAGGGGCAAAGGTATGGGTGTTTCTGGTGCGGGGATTAGCCGAACAGACCGGAGAGCAGGGGTACAAGCACCATGCCGATCAGGGCAACGCCTCCGCCCGCCATGAGCTGTTTTATCCCCAATTAGGTGTAAAAACTCTGCTCTATGGCGGGCGGCGGCGTACAAAAAATCTATATGGTGTTGTTAAGAGAACCGTCCCGGCGGGACAGGTCAGGCAGTGACCTGTTCCACCTCCGGGATGGGTTTGAGATTAAAATGAATTTCGATAGAAATGTGTCTTGTTTTATTTTCGTCAATGCGCTCATGCACGACGATTTCTTTGATTAAGCGGTTGAGGGTGGCTGCGTCCAGCTCTGTGATGTTGGCGTATTCCTGAATGGCTTCCACCCATTGTTTTGCGTCATTGGCAAGCTGGACTTCATCGGACAGCCGCTTCCTGCCCTCGGACACTTTTGTTTTAAGCTCCGTCTGCTCGGTCTGTGTCCTTTCCAGCATGGTGTTGAAGTTCTGCTCACTGATACGCCCTGCAATCATATCCTCATAAAGCCGCATTACCATTTTGTCCAGAACCTCAATCCGTTCCTCGTCCCTTGTAAGGGAGCGTTCCATTGCTTCCCGCTGTTCCCGCTGCTCGGCTTCACAGGTATTGGTCAGGCGGTCGGCAACCGCTTCCCCGTCCATCAGGGCAGCTCTGGCACATTCCCGTATTTTCCGCAGCACATGGCTGTAAAGGGTGTCATAATCAATCCGGTGCTGGGTGCAGTGGTTCTTTCCAAAGGCATTGTAGGTCTTGCAGGAGTATATCCGCTGGGGATGTTTTGCGTTTGTGTAGCGTATCGTCAGCGACTTCCCACACTCGCCGCATTTTAGCAGTCCGGCAAACAGGCTGATTTCATTGGTCTGCCCCGGACGCTGGCGGGATTTCAGCTTGTTCTGCACAATGTCAAAACTCATGCGGTCAATCAGCGGTTCATGCTGTCCCTCCACCACAATCCAGTCCTCCGGCTTCTTTTCCCCAATCGTGCCGATTTTGAAGCGGTAGTCTTTTTTCTGGGAAGCAATCGCCCCGGTGTAGACGGGATTCATCAAAAGGTCTTTGATAACGGAGAAGTCCCACATATACCGCCCGTTTTCCGGGTCTTTCTTTTCCCATTTGGTGCGGGTATTGCGAAGCCCCCGTTCCCGATTCCACCATGTGGGGCAGGGGATTTTTTCTTCCTCCAGCCGTCTGCGGATATAGTTCGGACCATGACCGTTCAGGGCATATCCGAAAATCAGCCGCACAATCGGGGCGGTTTCCTCGTCAATGAGCAGATGGTTTTTGTCCTCCGGGTCTTTCCGATACCCAAACGGGGCAAGACACCCGGTAAACTGTCCTTTCTGCGCTTTCAGAAGATAAGAGGAATGGACTTTCTTGGAAATATCCTTGCTGTACATCTCGTTCAGGATATTTTTGAACGGGGCGATGTCGTTGTTATCCCGCAGGGTGTCGATACCATCATTCATGGCGATATAGCGGACACCGTTTCTTGGGAAAAAGTCCTCAATCAAATGCCCGGTTTGCAGATAGTTCCGCCCCAGTCGGCTGAGGTCTTTCGTGATAACAAGGTTGATTTGCCTGCGCTCAATGGCTCTCAACATCCTCTGTAAATCAGGACGCTCCATGTTAAGACCTGTGAAGCCATCGTCCTGATAGACTGCCACAACCTCCCATCCCTGCTTTTCGCAGTATTTTTCCAGCATATCACGCTGGTTTGCGATACTGGCACTTTCGCCTTGCAGGTCATCGTCCTTTGACAGCCTGCAATAGACCGCCGCACGATAGCCCCCGGCAAGTGCCTTTCCGATTGTTCTGTATTCCATTTCGTTCATCATAGCCATTTACCCACACAATCCAGACGGTATCTGGCTCTTTTGAACCTCATCTTCATTATAGCCCATATCTTTCTTTTTAGCAAGATATTCTTTCGTATTTATCTTTCCGTATTTCTGGGAAATCAGGCTGACGAACACATCAGTGGCGTCCAGTTCTCCGTCAAACACAGTAGTCACATGAATCTCTGTTTTGTTTTTTGCCATAGGCAGTTATCCTCCATACATGAAAATAGCCAGACAGAGGGTGTCGGCAACGAAGTCCGGCAACGGGCTTCAAAAGACCTTGCAAACAATCTCAATCTGGCACTACTTACTATTTATACTTTTCTTTTATTTTTCTGTTGTTTTGGTTGTTATAAGGGAGAAAAGCCCGGAAATAAGGGATTTTCCCCGGCAACCGGCTCGGCAACGGGATAGCAACAGGAGGTGCAACGGGCTGTCATTCTCAGAATGGAAGCTCCATCTGTTCTGTGACCTCCACAAAACCGTCCATCGTTTTTTCAGACGGGTTGCCGGAGTCCGTTGCCGGGTTTTCACGCTCCCAGCCCTTTTGTCTGCCATATTCTGAAAACATTCTTGGGTTCGGGAAGTACCGCCAGCCGGAAATGCACTGGTTCATAATCTCGTTGATTTCCCGGATTTCCCATTGCTTCGGCTCGTCAAAGGCATGGTTCAAGGCTTCCTTGTAAAGCTGCTTGGAGCAGACCATGCTCCCGGTGTACTTATCAAGATACGCCTGTATCATTCCGGCTTTGGTGTCCTCCGGCATAAAATCCCGCTGGTGTTCTTTGAGATACCGCTGCATGGCGGGGCTGAAAGCCAGCTTGAACCTGCCGCTTCGGTAAATCTCCATCGCTTCCGCCCACATCTGCCCGATATAGGCTCTGGAAGCAGTTTCGTCCTCCAAAATGTGAACCTCGGCTTGCTCCGGGTACACCATGACCGGGATAAAGCGGCGGTTGCCGGAACGGTCAAGGGGCAGGAAGTCAAGGGCATTGGAAGTGCCGCCAAACACGCACTGACGGGGGCGGTCTGCCGGGTGGGTTTCATAGGGTATCTTGTAAACCTCTTTCTGCCGGCTTAAAAACGACTTGATTTCCTCAATGCTCTTGGCGTTGGCGGTTGCCATCATTTCCGACATTTCGATAATCCAGTGACCTTGCAGCTTACGGTACACATTGTCATCGTCCAGCTTCCGCAAATCATCGGAGAACCACTCGTCCCGGACTGCCAGCAGACGGAAGAAGGTGGACTTGCCAGCCCCCTGACCTCCGACCAGACAGAGCATGATTTCAAACTTGCACCCCGGCTGAAAGGCTCGTGAGATAGCGCCCATCAGGAACAGCTTCAACGCTTCATAGGTGTAATCATCTGCGTCAGCTCCCAGAAAGTGCCGTAGGCAGAAGCGGATTCGTTCCTTCCCGTCCCACACAAGGGAACTTAAATAATCCCGGATGGGATGATACTTGTTTTCATTCGCCACAATCCCGATGGCGTTATCAATCTTTTTCTCATTGGTAAGCCCGTAGGTTTCTTCCAGATAGAGAAGCAGATACTTCATGTCCGTATCGTTCAGGGCGGTGCTTTCCCTTTGAAAACCGATGGGCTTTATAATATCTTTGCGGTCGGTCAGGATGTTGTATGCGATAGCTCCGGAAAGCAGCGGGTCACGCTGGAATACGGTCAGGCAGTTCCGTATACTCTGACGGACGCCGCCTTTCTCGGTGGTTTCCAGCCCCGCCTTGATTTCCTCAATGCTCTGGGGCGGCTGCATGGCGTTCATGGTGTTTTTTAGTTCTTGCTGCGTCTGTGGCTGCAAGCTCTGCCATTCGCTGTTCAAGCTGTATCACATCCTTTCCGTAGTCCGTAATCAAAGCCGCTTTTTCCTCCGTCTCCCCAAACAGCAGCACATCCAGCAGATATTCCACATGGGCTTGCTTCTGTAAGGCTTCCACAAACCGGGGATGAAAGGCTTCCTCCGGGGAGTGCGGGGCGTAGTCCATTCTCCATGCCATCAGCAAGTGAAGATAATCGGCAAGGGTACGGAAGCAGCGGCTCTTTGCTTCCTGAAACTGTTCCTCCGGGGATTTCTGCCGGGGCTTGGGCTTTTTTGCCTTTCCCGGCGGTTTCCAGTCCTCATAGGAAAGCCCGAAGTCCTGTGCCAGTTGTACGGCAGCTTCTTTCTTTCCCAGCCCATACAGGGCGGCGGCAAAATCAATCACATCCCCATCCGCACCGCAGCCGAAGCAGTGGTAACGCCTATCCAGCTTCATGCTTGGGGTTTTATCGTGATGGAACGGGCAGCAAGCCATCCCGTTCCGACCTATATGGATTCCATAATGCTCCGCAGCCTGTCTGGTTGTGACGGACTGCTTCACAGCTTCAAATAAATTCAAATCTATCCCTCCTTAAAAAGAAAAAAGCACCTGACATTCTCTGCTTGAAAATGGCAAGTGCCTGTTAAAGTTCCATATCCTGTTGTCTGTGTTTCGTCTGCGCCGGGGCGGTTCTTTGTGCTTTTTTCTCGTCTGCCTTATCCTGCAAGACTTCCTTGATAGGCTGCTTCTTGGGCGGCTCTTTGCTTTCCTCTGTGCCGGGTGTGGCTTTCCGTACCCAGTAGCGGATGTCCCGCAGCTTCTTCAAATCCTCCTGTACCTCGGTCAGCGGTACTTTCAGCTCTGCGATTTCGCTAAGAAGCGTTTCCTGCTCCTGTTGCAGCTCATTTTTCGTTTTATCCTTATCGTCCGGGTGCTTGGCAAGATAGGCGGCGGCTTTCGCATATCGGGCAACCTCCGGGTGTTCCTGTTTGAATTTCTCCTTTGTTTTCTTGAAAAATATCTTCTGGTACTTCTCATAGACAGGCTTACATTCCTTGCAGTCTGTCCGGCTGGCAAGAATCCCATCAATCACTTTGCTGCGGGCTTCCTTTGGCTTCATCTGACTGCGGTAATCGGCGGCTGATTTCCCGGAAGATTCCAGAAACGCTTCTAAGTCCTCCACAGTGGAAAGCCCCTTTTGCCGGAGATAGGACAGGGCTTCGCTGACTGCCTTTAAGTCCTGTGAAGTCCCCCGGTTCTGTCCAGCCCTTGTCCAGTCCTTCCGTTCTTCCTTTCGTATCTCCATATACTTCATCAGCAGATTGGGAAGAAGTGTTGCCTCCTCCGCCGCCTTTTGTGCAAGCAGCTCTTTCCGTTTTTCGCCCAGCTCGGTAATCCAGCCTTTGAGGTTTTGGATAAGCTGCCGGATCGACTTCATCAGATTGTTGGCGGCTTTGATTTCCCGGTTCAGGCTGCCGATATTCGTCTGAATACCACGCTTTTCCATCTGACGGACAGCAGCCCCCTCATGGACAGTAGGGATAATATCAAGCCCCTGTCTGGCATAGGAACGCAAGTCCACACGCTCCGGGCGGTCATTGGCTTCCAGATAGCGGTTCTGGATGACCTCCCATTCATGCCGCCAGATTTCGCAATACTTCTGGTCGTTCCAGTCCACCGTATCCTCCTTGTGGCTTTTCCACCTGCCAGACGGAAGTTTGATCCGTTCCCCGTTTTCGTCAAGGTCATAAACTTTGCGGCTCTTGGGAAGCCATTTCCCATGTTCGTCCATTGCCCGCATGGTCAGCAGGACATGGGCGTGGGGATTATGTCCCGGCGGATGGGGGTCATGGATAGCAAAATCAGCAATCATGCCTTTGGAAACAAACTGCTTCTGGCAAAACTCCCGGACAAGGACAGCGTACTGGTCGGGCGGTATTTCTCTGGGGATGGTAAGCACCCACCGCCTTGCAAGCTGAGAGTTCCATTGCTTCTCCACCGCTTCGGCGGCGTTCCATAAGGTATTGCGGTCTGCATATTCCTGTGGGGCATTTGCCGGGAGCAGGATTTCATTGTGGACGATACCACGCTTTTCTGGGTAGTGCTTCACTTGCTGGTCGTATTCACAGAACAGCTTTTCGCCACTCTGGTAAGCAGCGGCGGCAACCGCAGACTGCCGCTGGCTGCGCTGAACAATCGTGATTTCGTTGTGTGGACAGGGCATTTCGTGTCCCTCCTTTCGGTAATTGGTGGATGGGGTGGCGTTTTACCACCTCATTTGGGGCAGAAAAAAAGCAGGAGACCTTTTCAGATTTCCTGCTCGGTGTGCCGCTGTGTGGGCGGCGGGTATTTAGTTGTAAAAGTTCGGGGCAAGTTGACCCGATGTATAAGAAATAATAAACCAGAAGTTTACAAGCTAAATTTGTTACAACAAAAATGTAAATACTCTTTAACCGATATTTCTTTGCTATTCAAAATTCCAATAGCAACAAATATAACTTCTGCAACTGTAAGATAGCAGTCTTTCAAATCAAAAATAAAAAGGGTAGGTATCTGCAAAAAATCTAAACTTCCACCCCAAAACAGCTTATCAATCAAGCTACATAAACATCCCGATATGCCACAAATCATTATTATTTTTACCCAAAAACTTATATGTGCTCTTTTTGCCTGATATAGCATATATCCTGAAAAAAAGAGGAACAAAACAAACACATTCAATAAAATGGTAACAAACGGACTTGATAATAATTCGAAGAAATTTCCAGCATAAGATAAACGAGTATTTAGTTCTGGATTAAATCTTAAAACTTTGGCTATTATATCAAATTCGCATTTCATAAATACTTTTGAAATTACTATTTTAACCGTCTGGTCAATTAAAACCAATAATGCCACAGGTATAATAAACGGCTTAAACTTTTCCATCAGTAACACTTCCTCTCAAATTATTATTTTATTATTTCTTCTTTTTCGATTTAGGGGTAGGCAATTCCTCATACATAGCATTAAACAATCCTGTCAAAAACTCTTTATTATCAACTTCATCTACCAACAACATTTCTTTTGCTCCCTCGTAAGGTAACTCATACGAAACCGTTGGCATATAACTTATTGCTGATTTTACTGGTTTAACAAGTAATCTATCATCATAGATACCGCCTACAATCTTACCACGATAATAAATGACAAATTCGCCCATCATAGCTCGATAGGTAATTTCATTCAAGCCAGATAACTGACCTAAAATAAATTCTAAATATTCTTTGCTGGATGCCATAACTTTACCTCAATTTCTAAATTTATTACTGACTTCATTATACTTTATTGCTTATCGAAAAGATAGCATATTTTATGAAACTTGTCGGCTGGGAACAGCTTGCATTGCAAGGTGTCCCCAGATGGCAAGTCCACAAAAGGGTAGCTGGCGGCAGCCAGCGCAGGGGAAGCGTAGCGTCCCCTGTTTGATTTGGAGCAGACCTTGACTGCGGAAAATCACAGCCCTCCGGCGAGGAGCCTTCGGAGAACGCAATGCACCAACCTCTGGGTGGTGTATAATTGCGCCCTTAGTAAACTAAGGGGTTTACGGCTTCTCTCGTTCCAGAAGTTTTTTCAATAGTTCCTGCGTGTCCTGCCTGTGAAAAATGAGTTTCAACAATAGCATGACATCATCATCGGTCAGGCGTTCCGGCTCTTGCAGATAACTTTCCAGCATGCCGCCACGAGTACAGAGCCGGTGTGTCCGTTCCTTTCGGGTAAGCTGCTTTAACTGGTGCTGCAATGCCTTTTCATCATTGATGGCTTTCCGCAGTTTCTTTTCGCTTTTTTCCAGCTCCCGGTTGAGCTTTTCCAGCTTTGAGGTATCAGGCAAGGGCAGCGTCCTCCTTTCCCGGTATCAGCACATAAATCCGGTTTGGTTCTCCCACGCCCTGACGCACCCGCATGATAAGTCCGGCGGTTTCCAGTTCATTCAGAGAACGCTTGACCGTCATGGGGCTGCGGGACAGGACAGTGGCAATGGCTGTGACAGGGAAGCAGACAAACAGGATTCCGTTCTCGTCCTCCTGCCCTTTGGATAGCATAGCGTCCAGCATCCGGCAGTACATGACCTTTGCGGTGCTGCTGACTGGAAATCCTGTCAACGCTCTGGGAAATGGCATACAGGGCGGCAATGGTGTGTCTATCGTCATAAATTCAAAATTCATTCGGTGTGTTCCTCCTTTTTCTTGGCTCGTTTGGATAAATAACGGGGGCAGTCAACCACAACCGCCCGGAAGCTCTGCCTGCACCCATGCTGGCATTTCCGGCATAATTCGTTGTAAGTGACACGCCCCCGGTCATTGAGGTAAAAGGAAAGCTCATGCTTCCTCTTTTTGCTCATTCTCGGCATATTGCGCTTCCTCCCGTTTTCGTGTATAGTTTCGGGGCGATTTTCGGCAAAATTACGGTCATAGAGCCGCCTAAAATCTCCCGAAGTATCAGCGATAGGGTAGACTATCCCCCTATCAGATTGTCGTGTTTCGGTATCATTTCGGTGTCAGTCCGCCAGTTCTCCCCGGTGTCGTTCCTCCCCTGAATCTCACAGCGGCGTATCGCTCCCTTTGGTACGCTCGTTTCGGTCAGGGTTCCTCCACATCCCTGCCAAAAGTCATGGCGCTACATCGCCGGGGAAGCATATCCCACACAGGCTGGTCATTCGATTGGAATAATCCATCGATGAACTACCTGTATCATAGAACATTTTTGTGCCCTGTGCCGTATGTCCACAAAGTAGGAATTAGGGGTAAAAAGCGGAAATTTCCACGATTGCGGAAAGTGTGATATAATCCAGATAAGCGGCAGCAATCAAACCGCCGGAAAGGAGCGTGCGCCCATGAAAGGAGCAACAAGCATACAGGAACGCCTTTGGGAACTCCGCAAGGACAAAGGCTTAAATCTGGAAGAATTATCAAAGCTGACGGGCATTTCCAAATCAGCTCTTGGAAATTATGAAAAAGAAGATTATAAGGAAATCAATCATGGCAACCTTATCACGCTGGCAGACTTCTATGGGGTTTCCGTTGATTATCTACTGTGCCGGACAGAGAACCGGGAGCAGATCAACACGCCACTAACGGAGCTGCATTTGAATGATGAAATGGTGGCACTTCTGAAAAGCGGTCGGATTAACAACCGCCTGCTCTGCGAACTTGCCACCCATAAGGACTTTATCAAGTTTCTTGCGGACATTGAGATTTATGTGGATGGGATTGCCACCATGCAGATTCAAAATCTCAACGCTCTTGTCGATACCGTCCGGCATGAAATCATTGAACGGTATCGCCCCGGCGAAGATGACCCGCATTTGAAAGTGCTGCAAGCCGCCCATATCAGCGATGATGAATATTTCAGTCACATGGTTCTGGATGACCTCAACCTCATTATCCGGGATATTCGGGAAGCTCACAAAAAAGACAGCGAAAGTGCTCCCCAGACCACCGTTGCCGATGAACTGAAAGAAAATCTGGAAGCGGTCGAAAATTTCAAGGGCAGCCGGGATGAAAAGCTGGTTGTTCTTTACTGCAAGCAGCTCGGTATCAACTATAAAAATCTGTCAGACGAAGAATTTCGCTGGCTGATTCGGATTCTCAAAAAATCAAAGAAAATGGGAACGCCTATCAGCCAGAGGAAAAAACGGTAAAGAAAAAACCGCTGTTGCATGGTTTGTTGGCTCCCATGTAGCAGCGGTTTATGCTGTGGTTATTCAATTAAAATTTCAAAGTGACAAACTTAAACTTCTTCAACATCAATAACATTATATCCTCTTTGCTTTAATGCCTTCGCAAAAAATCCCATTCCAGAAATTAGTTTTCCAGTAAAGCTACCATCGTATATTTGATTTACACCACAAGTAGGACTTCTGGATTGTAATATAACCAAATCAATATCTTCATTTTGAATTTTTGATAATGCCATTGACACTGCTTTATTATATTCAGAATTAACATCATTTCCATTTTCATCTACTACAATCCCATTCACAATTTCTGCACAAGGTCTAGGAATTTTCATGCCAGCTAATATTTCTGGGCAAATAGAAATAACTTCTTTATCCTTTAAGAAATTGATAACTGCTAAATTTTTATTGTTTTTTCCGTTATATTTACAGTTTGTTCCCATAATACAGGCACTAACTAATACCTTCATATTTATCACCCCAAATCAAATTTATTTACATAATCATTCTACCACACCGTTATGAATAAATCATCTCATGCAAAACAATTTCTTCTGCCCGGTTATGGATGTTATTACATCGTTGTACCCATTCCATTTGACAGGTACGCTTTAATTCCTCTGTCACGCCCTCGGTAGCTTTCAGCTGTTCCATGATAGTGTCTAACCGTTCCTGTGCCTGTTCGTTCAGGTCTGCAAGATATGTCCACAATTCTCCGGTCAGTATCAATGTGTTCAATCTGGCTGGGTGGGCTTCTCTTAAATATTCCCGGTGTATCCGTCCGTACTTTCCGATAGGGCGGTGTTCCTCCGGCAGCTTCAAATCCGGGATATAGTAATCTCCAACAAGGATATAATCAATTCCGTTTTCCGTTATTCTTGGTTTCAATTCGCTCATGTTCCTTATCTCCTGTGGAAGCAGGCTCGTCTGGTACTAACTCAATCACATCGGTAATCTCACAATTCAGCGTTTCGCAGATACGGGCTAATGTATCCATACTGATGTGCTTTCCCTCTTTACTCATGTTGGCAATCATATTTGTTGTCATACCAGCGGCAAGCCTTAAATCCTCTTTTCTCATATTACGCTCTAACAGTGTGTGCCAGAGTGGTTTATAGCTGATGTGCATATTGTTTTCCTGCCTTTCTACCCATACCACCGGGGCGGCTGCCCCGGCAGGAACTTTTCTCTTATTATAACACCAATCTTGTGTAATCACAATTTATTCTTGTATCTTGCCGCTGATACCGTCTGGATTGTGCTTTTCCTTTCTTTTTGTTCCCTTTAATTAGCCATGAACTGTTTCATGCCCTGGCTTTTCGCGCCAGGGTTGTCATTGCCGTAACCTTCCAGCAGGTTGATGACGCCCCAGATACCGAGGCCGGCTCCCAGTGCGATCACGAGGGTCTGCAAAACGTCGATTGCGCTGTTGAAAAATTCCATACTTTAATTTAGCCGGAATCGCTTTGTGGTTAGTGTTGGTTCATAGGCATACAAAAGCCGGACAACAAAACCGCCCTGAATTTTGGGCGGCTCGATTCCGGCTATCCTCCTTCTTCATTTTTTTGTTGAGCTGTCCGCTTTGTACGCCAATGGCCTCAACCGAGGCAGGTTTCAGGAACCCTGGCGGGTAGATAAGATCACTCCTTTCTCGCGGAACAGGATTATTCGCCCTCGGCGTCTACGTCAACTTCAAACACATCGTAGACCTCGTTGGGTTTTGGTTTGAGCCGGGTGGACAGGAACGCTTCAATGTCAAAGGCGTTCTTATCGTCCGCGTCGGCGGTGTACTGGAAATTGGGGTGCCTGGTGATGTCATACTTATCCGACAAAAACGGGCGGACGCCCCGCAGCTGGAGGATACATTTTCCCCCGTCCATCACCGCAAGCTCATCTTGGCTCATCAACTCTTTCCCCAATTTCTGATAGTTGAGAGAGTGGGAGGTTTCCCGTCCCCGGCTCTCCCCGGTGTTGTAGGTGTCAATGGTTTCTTTTCCCAGGGCGGCGGCTAACTCCTTTAAGGTGGTGGGTTCCTTGCCGCCCAGAAAGATGGAAGTGTCCATATTTCCGATGATGGTGTCGGCGTTGTCCTTGTAGATGGCCTTTAACTGGGACTGCGCCTGCAATACCAGACAGGCGGAAATCTCCCGGCTTCGGATGGTGGCTACCAGCTTTTCCAGCTTTGGAATCTGCCCGATGTTGGCGCACTCGTCAATCAGGCAGCGCACATGGACCGGGAGCCTGCCGCCGTACACATCGTCCGCTTTCTCGCACAGGAGGTTAAACAGCTGGGTGTAGCACATGGAAATCAGGAAGTTAAAGCTGTCATCGGTATCGCTCATAATGAGAAACAGGGCGGTTTTCCGGTCCCCCAGGGTGTCCAGTTCCAGCTCATCATAGGCTGTGACCTCCCGCAGCTCGGCAATATCGAATACCGCCAGCCGCGCGCCGCAGGAAATCAGTATAGATTTTGCGGTTTTGCCCGCCGCCAGCTTATATTTTTTGTACTGCCGCACCGCGAAATGGTTGGGCTTCTCGGATTCCAGCGCGTCAAACATCAGGTCAACGGGGTTTTTGTATTCCTCATCGTCCTCCCGGACCTCCATCGCGTTAATAAACTCAATCAGGGTGGAGAAGTTCTGTTCCTCCACCGGGGCCTCGTAGTGGATATATCCAATCAGGGCGCAGTACAGCAGCGTTTCCGCTTTGACCCAGAAATCGTCACCGGCTTTCCCCTCGCCCTTGGTGTTGGCGATTAAGGTTGTCACCAGCTTCAAAATGTCCTTTTCGCTGTGGATATAGGCGAAAGGATTGTATTTCATGGATTTTTTGAAGTTGATGGTATTCAGCACCTTGATCCGGTACGGTTCATAGATGGTTTTGCCGTTCTTGTCCTTCATGGGCTTTCCGTCCTTATCCAGCCTGGGCGCGCCCCGTTGGAGCAGCTTTCCACATTCGATCAGGATTGTACCTTTTGGGTCAGTAACCACATACGAGCTATGGAGCTGCATCAGGTTGGGCTTGAGCCAGAAGCGGGTCTTGCCGGAGCCGGAACCGCCGATGACCAGCACATTTTTGTTGCGGGCGGTCTTGGGGTCCTTGGGGCGGCTGCTCATGGTAAGGCGTTCCG
>NZ_KE159680.1:5000-124201 GCF_000403395.2 Anaerotruncus sp. G3(2012)
CCCCGATTGCAGCAGGGGCTGCGCTGGCGCTGATCGGCGGATGGATGGTGGCGTTCACAATGAGCCTGCTGCAAACACATGGGCTCTGCACCCGCCGGACAGCGGAACTGCTCCATCTGCAAGGCGGGGTGCTGACAAAAAAATTCTATCAGCTTCAGATCAAAGAGATCAGTTTTATCGATATCCGCCAAAGCCTCCTGACCCGCCTGTTTCGGCTCTACTCGGTGTTTCTCGACGGGATCGGAGTTGGCAAGGAACAGTCTGACATCGCGGCTGTCATCCCGTTTTCGACCCGCAAACACGCGATGGGCCAGCTCGACCGGCTGCTGCCGGAATTCCAGCCCAGCCCGCGCGCACTGAAACCCAACGCCGGAGCAATCTTCAAATTTCTGATTGAACCACTATGGCCCTGTATCCTGATCCCACTGGCATCCTTTCTGGGCACCCGATATCTGCCAGCCTGGGCAGCGATCCTGCAATTCGCGGGGCTGATGCTCTCCATCCCGGCTTACTGGTTTCTCGGGGTCAGACTGATGGATTTTTTCTCTTCCGGCGTCTCAAAAAGCCAAGATTTTTTTACCCTTCGTTATTCAAGCGGATATTATCTACACACAGTAGTGATTCCCTCCGACAAAATTGCACTGGTGAACATCCGGCAAAGTATTTTACAGCGTGGGGACAACCGCTGTGACCTGGTGGTTTCGACCCGCGCGGAAGGGCAGCGGAAACACCACATCCGCAACATCGACTGGGATGCCACCACAGAGCTGTTTGGCGCGCTCGATTGCTGGACGCCAAAAGATGCCGGAATCCCCAACTGGTACGAACGCCTTTTCGCGCTGCTGAAAACACGCTTTCTTCCCTTTTTAAAATAGGAAGCCGTACCGACAGCCGCCGCGCACATCCTGCCGGTAAATTTTCTGCCTGTTTTGTCAAAAAAGCTGGAACCGTAAAAGGTCCCAGCTCTTTTTGCAGTTTCAGCCGCCTGTGTATTTGGCGAATGGCACCATTTCCAAAAGCCTGCAATCGAGGAATACCAGACAGACTGCGGATAACAGCGCGTCTTAGAGCCTGTTTAGCATCTAAAGTTTTACCCGATTTTTTTCAAAAAATCGCGGTTTCCAAAGGCAGTGAGGCAACGGAAGTTTGGGTTCCAGCCCAAACTTCCGGGGCGCAAGCGCCCTTCTTCGGGGGTCTTCTCGGACCTACGGTCCGAAGCGCGGCATTCGCCGCGACGCCCCCTCAGTTTGCCTTGCGGGCGAGGGGTCAGCGACCCCTCCCCGCAGGCCCCTCCCTTCCGGGCTGGGTGCCGCTTTTTTCCAAAACGAAAGTTTTACTCGATTTTTTCTAAAAAATCGCGGTTTCCAAAGGCAGTGAGGCAACGGAAGTTTGGGTTCCAGCCCAAACTTCCGGGGCGCAAGCGCCCTGCTTCGGGGGACTTCTCGGACCTGCGGTCCGAAGCGCGGCATACGCCGCGACGCCCCCTCAGTTTGCCTTACGGGCGAGGGGTCGGCGACCCCTCCCCGCAGGCCCCTCCCTTCCGGGCCGGGTGCCGCTTTTTCCCAAAGCCAAAGTTTTACTCGATTTTTTCCAAAAAATCGCGGTTTCCAAAGGCAGAGCCTTTGGTCGCTCATCGCAATGAGCGAAATACTTTAATCCTGTGAAGCGCGTTTTCGGGTGAATTGCCGCGAAGCGGCAAGAGGGGGCTTTTTGTAAGAGAAAAAGCCCCCTTGCATCAAGAAATGCGAAACAGCTTCTTACGGCTCCTGACCCGGAACCGCATCCTCAATCGCCCGGATTTCACTGAAATGGATATTGAGTCCTAAAGATCTCCCATCCCCTGTACCCAAGACTTCGGCCGGGCTCCAAAGCTCTGAAACTGTAAATGTGATCCGCAGGAAAGCCTGTCCTGTGTCCGGGAGCGCTATGCAAAATTCCCCTGCCTCCTGTTCGACCGGCAAGACCTGCGGTTCCTCCCGCTCCACCTGAATGGTGACACTGTAAGGCTTTTTGACCGATCTCAGCACCTCAGCAGGGAGGTTATAAGGAATTGCAACCGCATGGATTGCTTCCTGATCTTCCCGGATAATGATCTGGCTTTTGACCTCAGACATCCACTGTGCATACATCCCGGAGTTCTGATACTCGCGTCCGTGGAATCCAAAATCCGCGGCTGCAATCGCATCCGGCTCATAGTTCAGCAGTCCAAGCCCCTCCTGCTGCCCGGCCAGGCAATAGCGCGCGGGATGGCCGCACTTGTGGCAGATGAGCAGGCGGAGCGGGTTATATAGGGCTTCTGCGGTCGCGGGCTTGTAGAACAGGTTTCCCGCGATCTCCTTTTTTACAAAAAATGCATTCACCCCGACCAATCCGGTACCCACCAGCTGGTATCCCAAACGCTCCCCCAAACGTTGCAACGCTTTCAGAGAAGCCCCATGCCAGTCCGATCCTTCCCAGACATGATATGCATGATATGCCATCTTCCAGTCACAGTCAGGCGGGAGCTTTCCATTGTATTCGATGATAACCACACGAGGGGATACCGCCGTGACTGCCTCCCATATATAATAGTCATTTCCGTCCACATCAATGCTCAGCAGATCGATCTCCCCGCTGAACCCCTGCTCCGAAATCAACTGGTTGATGTTCTCTCTCGTGATGAACGCGCGTTTACATGCCAACTGTCCGGTTTTCAGCACCGGATAAAACCGTTTCTGAATTTCCCGAATCGCTTCCCCATCCCCGTCCATCCACAGGCCGTTCCATCCCTGGAACAATAAATAATGGCAGTTGCTTTCCAGACCATTCTGTACGCCAAATTCGATAAACGTTTTATTGGTCACACCGATTCTTCTGAAAATCTCCTGGATAATCCCATCCTCATCGTTCTGGGAGTAGACCTTGTATCCATACTGCTCCAGACATTTTCTTTTTTTCAGGCGCTTTTCGGTCAACAGGTTCCACCGCAGGCCGCCCCAGATTGTATGCTCTTTTAACAATAAACCGCTGAAATCCATATGACACTTCTCCCCGACATTCCCCATGATTCCCAGAACGAAGTCTGGGAATCATGAAAAGACGTCTTTTCATTTAAAATCTGTTTTATAAAGCATACCGGGAAGCCTGCCGATTGTCAACTATGCCTCTATCTCGAAAATCAAATCCACATCCTTAATTTTCCCATAGTCGGTCATATTGACAGGGATAAACCCCACATAGCGATATCCCTTGGCTGCATACTCATCAATCAGCCTCCGGTGCTCCTTTGAGCCTGCCCCCAAAAACCTGTTGATATGCACTTCCACATATTCATATCTCATCCTGAAAACCTCCCAAGGTCAAAAGGCAGCGCGGGAAACCCGAGCTGCCTTTTCCTGTTGATTTGGACTCTGTCCGGCTTATGCCCTGCTCACGCCCGCGCTCTGGAGCGCCTCAATCAGCTTTTTGTTGAACATCCCGGTAATCTTGTGCTCTTCCCCATTTTTGAGCCGCAGATTGATGGTGTTCGCCATGCCGGTCGAGAACGATGCAATCTCTTCAAGCGCATACTCAAATGCGGAAGAAGCTCTCCCCTGTGACGGGTCAAAGGACACCCGCAGGTTGGTCACATACAGGGTGCCCGGGTTCGCCTGCGGCAGCATCATAAATTTCACAATGTGGGAAGCCGCAGCCTGTGCGATCATTTTTTCGTTTTCGCCCAGATTCAATTTTGCCATTTCCATTCAGCCCTTTCTTAATTTTGAGAGGAATCGACAGATTCCTCTCTTTATAAAGCAAGTCCTGAAGGGCTTGCTCAAACGCGGAGCAGCAGATCGGTATAGGTTGGAATTGGCCAGCTCTCCCGGGACATGATTTTTTCGGCAGCATCACAGGAGGTGCGCAGGCTCCCCATGCAGACGCGGATCGTGCCGCGCATGAAGGTTGCGTGCGCGTGCACATCCTCGATCGACTGGCTGCGGGCATACGCTTCCCGCAGGGCTGTCAATTCGGAATCAATCTGGTCGGTCAGCGCGGTGAGGCTTTTCAGCACCGTCTCGGCCGACTGGCTGTGCATCCCGGCCTGTTTCAGTTCATTGACCGCGTGCGCAACCTGTCCAGCATACTGCACCACTGCCGGATAGACCTGCTGCCGGACCATCTCGATCATGGTGGCTGCCTCAATGCTGATGATCTTCCCATAATTTTCGAGCAGGATTTCATGGCGGGACTGGCATTCCGCCGGGGTAAATACCCCGTAGCGCTCAAACAGCGCGATATTTTCGGGCAGGATCAGCCGGTCAAACGCCTCGACAGCCGTTTCAAGGATCGGAAGCCCGCGGCGCTTGGCCTCTTCGACCCAGGCTTCTGCGTAGTTATTGCCATTAAAGATGATCCGCCCATGCCGGCTGACCGTGTCAGCGATGATCGAACCGATCTCGCTGTCCCGGTCTTCGGACTGCTCCAAGCGGTTGGCAAACTGGGTAAATACATCTGCCAGAGCGGTATTAAGCACCACATTGGTGAGCGCGATCGACTGCGCCGAGCCGACCATGCGGAATTCAAACTTGTTGCCGGTAAAAGCAAATGGGGAGGTACGGTTCCGGTCGGAATCGTCCTTTACAAGTTCCGGAAGTGCAGAAACACCTGTCCGGAGCAGCTCCCGCTGTGCTTTGCCCAGAACCGCCCCTTCTGCCGCATCGAGCAGCGACTGTGTCAGGCTTTCTCCCAGGAAGATCGAGATGATCGCGGGAGGCGCTTCAAAACCACCGAGCCGATGGTCGTTGCCCGCCGAAGCAGCCGAGGCGCGCAGCAGGTCGGCATGCTCGTCCACCGCCTGGAGAAACGCAGCCAGCAGGAGCAGGAACTGCCGGTTTTTGATCGGGTCTTTGGAAGGGGAAAGCAGATTGATCCCATCGTCGGTGGCAAGCGAATAGTTGTTGTGCTTGCCCGAACCGTTGATCCCGTTGAACGGCTTTTCATGGAGCAGACAAGCCAGTCCCAGCTTTTTGGCGACCGAGCGCATCGTCTCCATGGTGAGCTGGTTATGGTCGCAGGCAACGTTCGCCTGGTCGTAGACCGGGGCCATCTCGTGCTGGGTAGGCGCAACCTCGTTGTGCTTGGTCTTGGAGGGCACGCCGAGCGCCCAAAGCTCCTCATCCAGCTTGTTCATGAATTCGGCCACCCGCAGGCGGATCCGCCCGCAGTAGTGGTCATCCAGCTCCTGTCCCTTTGGGGGCTTCGCACCGAGCAGGGTCCGTCCACAGATTTTGAGGTCGAGCCGCTGTTCATAAAGCCCGCGGTCGATCAAAAAATATTCCTGTTCGGCGCCCACCGTCGGGATGACACATTTTGAGGTGGTGTTGCCGAGCAGCCGCAGCAGCCGCACAGCCGCATGGTTGACCGCCTCCATCGACCGCAGCAGCGGGGTTTTCTGGTCGAGCGCCTCACCGGTATAGGCACAGAATGCGGTGGGGATATAGAGGGTGCCGTCCTTGACAAACGCCGGGGAAGTGGGGTCCCACGCGGTATATCCCCGGGCCTCGAAGGTGGCGCGCAGCCCGCCCGACGGGAAGGAGGATGCGTCCGGCTCCCCCCTGACCAGCGCCTTGGGCGAAAAGTCGAGTACAATCTCTCCATTGCCGGTCGGCTCGATGAACGCATCGTGTTTGCCGGCCGAGATATTGCTCAGCGGCTGGAACCAATGGGTATAATGGGTGGCGCCGAGCGAGAGCGCCCAGTTCATCATCCCGGACGCCACTGCTTTTGCCATCGCCGGGTCAAGCGGCTGGCCGCTGTTCTGCGTATGTTTCAGCCCCTCATAAACCTCTCTGGAGAGGTACTCACGCATTGCTGCATCTCCGAACACCCGGGAACCGAACAGTTTGTTCAGATCCCGGGACTTTTCCGCATAGGTTTCCATAAAACTCCTCCTCTATCTCTTTCGAGCCAAAGCCAATTTTTTAGTCTGTTCTGTGCCTTCGACAGGGGGGCTTTTTCTCTTGCAAAAAGCCCCCTCTTGCCGCTTCGCGGCAATTCACCTGAAAAATGCGCTTCACAGGATAAAGCGTTCCGCGCTCATCTCGCGCTAAGAGCCCGCCTTCGGCGGGTTGCGCTCGAAACGCTTCGCTGCGGCTCGCAGTGCGGAGCGCATCAGGGGCTCTGCCCCTTGACCCCACAATTTTTTGAAAAAAATTGAGTAAAACTTTAAAAAGCCGTAGAGATAGCCATTTCGTTACAGCAGGTGAATTCCCGAAGCTGCGCAGGCATCATGCATCTCATCCGACCAGACCGACGCCTGTACTTCTCCGATATGCGCCTTTTGAAGCAGCGCCATGCAGATCCGGCTCTGCCCGATGCCGCCGCCCATCGTGAGCGGAAGCTGGTTTTCCAGCAGTTTCCTGTGAAACGGCAGCGCAGCACGTTCCTCGCATCCGGCGATTGCAAGCTGCCGACGCAGCGCTTCGGCATCCACACGGATGCCCATGGAGCTGATCTCAAACGCATGGCCAAGCACCGGATACCAGATCAGGATATCCCCATTTAGCGACCAGTCATCATAGTCGGGCGCGCGTCCATCGTGGGGCCTGCCCGATCGGAGCGCCCCACCGATCTGCGAGATGAACACCGCCCCATATTTTTCGGCGACCGCGTCCTCCCGCTGTTTTGGCGTCTTTTCCGGATAAAGATCCTCTAGCTCCTGGCTGGTAATAAAATGGATTCCTTCCGGCAGATACCGTTCGAGCGCAGTAAACTGGTGGCAGAGCACATCCTGTGTTTTGCGCAGCGCATACATCACCGACCGAACAGCGGACTTCAGCGTCTCGAACGACCGCTCCTCCCGGGTAATCACCTTTTCCCAATCCCACTGATCCACATAGACCGAATGCATATTATCCAGGTCCTCATCCCGTCGAACCGCGTTCATATCGGTATAAAGGCCGGTTCCGGGCGCGAAACCATACCTGCCGAGTGCCATCCGCTTCCATTTTGCCAGCGAATGGACGATCTCAACATCAGCCTGGAGCTCCAGAATATCAAACCGGACAGGGCGTTCCACCCCGTTGAGGTCGTCGTTCAGGCCGGTCTCGGGGCGCACAAAAAGCGGCGCCGAAACACGGGTAAGCGAAAGCGCCTCCGCCAGTTCCCGCTCGAAGGTATCCTTGGCCAGCTTAATTGCAACCTCGGTTTCCATGATGTCGAGCTTGGAAAAATAGTGGGACGGCAGAATCAGATTTTTCACAGACATGGTATACCATCTTCTTTCCCAAAAATATAAAAAAGATAATATAGTATTCTACCATTTAACGTGGTAAATTGCAAGCAAAATTCACCTGTTATTTGGCGTTATTTGACCGAAAGAATTGAACTGCCTGCGGGGACATGGTATACTTAATCCTGCCCAAACCATTTTTGACAGAAAGAGGCGAGCTTTTATGTTTCACCGTTTTACTCTGACAAGCGATTACACCCCGGGGCAGTGCCGCGCAGCACTACAGGGGGCGACCTCTGGGGGCAAGGACAGCGATGCACCCCGCGGTTTTCTATGGGGCCGCTGGTTTCGTCTGGCGCAGTCAGAATATTTTGAAGCTGATGGCCGTTCGAGAATCATTTATACTGTCTATGGCACCATGAAAGCAGGGGAAAACGACCGGACATCAATTGTTTGCTACCAGTTCCAAAGCCTTGCCGATCCTCTCAAATATCTGATGATATGTGCGTTCATCTTTTTCGCGCTTTGTATCGGTCCGATCAGCCTCATGGCTGGGAAACTGCTGCTCTATCTGCGGGCCGCGCTTTTGTCGGGCCTGGTGCTTGTGGCGGCGGACTGGTTCCGCATCTTCCTGTCCTGCAAAGCAACCAAAGAGTCCCTTCCCAGCACCATTGGCGAATTTCTGCGTGAAATCTTACATGCACAGGATTGACAAGCCGGAATCTGTATAGGAGGGGAAAGAATGGAATACAGAGAAGATGACAAACAGTTAAACTCATCATTATTTATACCATTTGTCAACAAGATATGGCCCGGTAACTATGACATGGATAAAACACAGCTCGCGCTCTCAAAAACCATAAACATAACCGCCTACGATGACGGGACGCTTGTGGGCTGCCTGCGGATTCTTTCTGACGGATATTATTTTGGAACCATCACCGAACTGCTTGTCCTTCCGGAATACCAAAAGCGGGGGATCGGCAGCAGACTGCTCCAACTCGCAAAAAGGGATACCCCAACCATGCTGTATTTTGGCGCGCAACCGGGTGTGGAGCTGTTCTATGAAAAAAATGGGTGCCAACGAAGCCTCCCGTCCTACATCATCGAAAAAGAGCACCGTGACAGCCCACCTGCTTAAATCAAACCCGTTGCTTTTGAGCGGCGGGAAAAAGCCCGCCAGCCGGAAAATCTCTTGACAATCCACGTAACGGCCGTTACAATTTAATCAGAAAAAACAGAGAAAAGGCGGTGGGCATATGCATCGCAAAAGCTGGCTCGCTCTGGGCTATACGGTACCGGTCAGCCCCTCCAAGGCGCGGGTCTATATCTGGCGCAAACTCAAGGAATGCGGGGCGGAATATTTTAAACAAGGGGTCGCAGTGCTGCCAAACTTCTCCCAGTCGATGCAGCAGTTTTCGATGCTGGCCCAGAAAATCCGGCAGATGGGCGGGGAAGCGTCGATCGTCGAGCTGCGGTTTATCGACCCGGTGGATGAGGCGCAGATGACCGCCCGGTTTCGTAAGCAGGTTGAAAATGAATATCAGGAGCTGCTTGATGACTGCGCTAACGCCCTGCACGAACTGCGTCTGGCCGGGAAACGGCTGACCGAGCCACAGGCCGAACGAATGAAACAGATGGTGAAGCGGTATTGCAAAACCCGTTCAAAGGACTATTTCCAGGAAACGGATACCAACGAGATCGAAGCCGGGCTCAACGAGATGATCGACTGTGTGAAGGGCTTCGCAGATGACCTCGGCAAACAGCTCCGATCGCTGATGGAAAAATAACGGAAGATTTGTCCCTCCTTCTTAAAAAGGGGGCAAGATCGAATGCTGGCGTCCTTGCCGCCGCGTGCACACAGCCAACATCTAAAATCTCTCATTTTTGGAAAAAACCGCTGCAAGAGCGGCAAAGAGGGCTTTTAGGAATGAACAGTCTGTCCATCACCAGTATGATTCGTTGGATGAAAGATTGCGAAAGAGGGACTTTTCCTTAAAAGCCTCTTTCGCAATTCATTTTTATCCTTTTTCATCCCCGGGCTGTACCGGACTGCTCTTGCATCCTTACAAAAGCGTATGTTATAATTGAACTGTTTAAGAACCCGTATTCACAACCATTCGACACCGTCTGAGCGGGTCTTTTGTCGGCCTGCCACGTTGAAAAATCTTGCAATACACAAAGTATTGTCTGCGTTTTTTCGCCTTGCAGGGCAGCAAAATCCCTCGCCCATCCGGCATCCTCTGATTATAAATACAGGTTCTAAAAACAGGCGCTTGTCTTTCAGTGTTTTGACAATACTATAAGAAATGAAAAACAGCCCGTCTGAATGGGTGGAAACGGCAGGAGATATATGGCAGATCAAAGACAAAATATCCGCAATTTTTGCATCATTGCGCACATCGACCATGGGAAGAGCACGCTGGCAGACCGGATTCTTGAGCAGACCGAGACGGTCGCCAAGCGGGATATGGAAGCACAGATTCTCGATAATATGGAGATCGAACGGGAACGGGGCATCACGATCAAAGCGCGGGCGGTTTCTCTGACCTATCACGCGGACAATGGTGAGGACTACCATTTCAACCTGATCGACACCCCCGGACACGTTGACTTTAACTATGAGGTTTCCCGGTCACTGGCCGCCTGTGAAGGTGCGGTGCTGATCGTCGATGCATCGCAGGGGATCGAGGCGCAGACCCTCGCCAACACCTATCTTGCGATCGAGCATGACCTGGAAGTGATGCCGGTCATCAACAAGATCGACCTGCCGGCGGCTGAACCGGAACGGGTTGCCCATGAAGTGGAGGACGTGATCGGGCTGCCCTGCCTCGATGCGCCGCGTATTTCCGCCAAGACCGGGGAGAATATCCATGCAGTGCTCGAGCGGATTGTATCCGATATCCCGGCTCCGTCCGGAGAGGAGGAAGCCCCGCTGCGTGCCTTGATCTTCGACAGCTACTATGACAGTTATAAAGGGGTCATCGTCTATGTGCGGGTCAAGGAGGGAACCGTACGTCCAGGTATGCAGATCCGCATGATGGCCACCGGGGCCGAATTTACCGTAGTCGAATGCGGCGTTATGGGCGCGACCACCCTTGTCCCCCGGCAGGAGCTTTTTGCAGGGCAGGTCGGCTACCTCGCGGCTTCCATTAAAACTGTGCGGGATACGGCGGTCGGCGATACGGTCACCGATGCACAAAATCCCGCTGCGGAACCGCTGCCCGGCTATCGCAAGGTGCAGCCGATGGTCTTTTCGGGTATCTACCCGCTCGATGGTGCGAAATATCCCGACCTGCGGGATGCGCTTGAAAAGTTGCAGCTCAACGATGCCTCCCTTTCGTTTGAACCCGAAACCTCGGTTGCGCTGGGGTTTGGTTTCCGGTGCGGGTTCCTCGGGCTTCTGCATATGGAGATCATACAGGAGCGGCTCGAGCGGGAGTTCAATCTCGATATTATCACCACCCTGCCGAGCGTTGTGTACAAGCTCAAGCTGACCAACGGGGAGGAGCGCTGGATTGACAACCCGACCAGCTACCCAGACCCGGCGCTGATTGCCTCGGCGGAGGAACCGTTCGTGAGAGCGAATATCTTCACGCCAACCGCCTACATCGGCAATATCATGGACCTCTGCCAGGACCGGCGCGGGGTTTATCTGGATACCAAATATCTCGATACCGACCGGGTTGAGCTGCATTATGAGCTGCCGCTCAACGAGATTGTTTACGACTTTTTCGATGCGCTCAAGTCCCGTACCAAGGGGTATGCCTCCTTTGATTACGAGTTGTGCGGCTACCAGCCCTCCAAACTGGTCAAGCTCGACATCCTGTTAAATGGCGAGATCGTTGACGCGCTTTCGTTCATCGCCCATGCCGAAAAAGCCTATCCGCGCGCCCGCAGGATGGCCGAAAATCTTAAGGAGCATATCCCGCGCCAGATGTTTGAAATCCCGATTCAGGCGGCGATCGGCGGCAAGGTGATCGCCCGCGAAACGGTTAAGGCGCTGCGCAAAGACGTGCTTGCGAAATGCTATGGCGGCGATATCACCCGGAAAAAGAAGCTGCTTGAAAAGCAGAAGGAAGGCAAGAAAAAGATGCGCCAGCTCGGGTCGGTTTCGGTGCCGCCCGAAGCGTTTACCGCAGTGCTCAAGCTGGACCGGAACGATTGATGGTTTAAAGCCTGTTTTCATTCGACAGCCTTTGTCCCAGCCGAAGCGCTGCCCAACCCCTATCATTCTAACCGGCAGACCGGGAGGAATCGGAAGTCCCTCCGATTCCTCTTTTTAGAACCTGTATTCATAATCACAAGATTTTTCAACGCGGCAGGCCGGCAAAAGACCCGCTCAGACGGTGTCGAACGGTTGTGAATACGGGTTCTTATACCACAAAGGAAGGGGAGCTGCGTATGCTGTGCGATGCGCTCTATCTTCATATTCCATTTTGCCTGCGCAAGTGCCCCTATTGTGATTTTTACTCGGTGGGCGCCGACCCATCCTTGATGGATGCCTATACCAGGGCGGTTCTGGATGCCTTGGCGCAGGTCCCGTTCGACCTTGCACCGCTCGATACCGTCTATTTTGGCGGGGGAACCCCGTCGGTTCTGGGCGGAGAACGGCTTGCCCGCCTGCTCAATGGGGTACGCAGCCGGTTCGGCATCCGGCCGGATGCCGAGATCACGGTCGAGTGCAACCCATGTTCCGCCCTGCCGGACACCCTTGCCCACCTTTGGGATGCGGGCGCCAACCGTCTTTCGCTGGGGATACAGAGCGCTGACGACCAGCAGCTTGCCCGGCTTGGACGGATGCACACCATCGCCGGCGTGCGGAATGCGGTGGATGCGGCATACCGGGTAGGATTTTCCCATCTTTCACTCGATCTGATGCTTGCCACCCCCGGACAAACATTGCCCGACATCGACCGCGCGGCCAATCTTTGTGCAGAGGTTGGTGCGGAACACGTCTCGGCCTATCTGCTCAAGATCGAACCGGATACCCCATTCGGCCGGGAGGGAGCCGCCTCCCGCTGTCCGGACGAGGATGGGCAGGCGGATGCTTATCTGCACGCGGTGGAAACACTTGAGCAGCGCGGCTATCAGCAGTATGAAATCAGCAACTTCGCGCGGGACGGGCGGATCGCCCGCCACAACTGCAAATACTGGGATTGCCGGGAATATCTCGGGATCGGCCCGTCTGCACATTCGTTTATTGGAGGGCGCAGACGGTATTTTCCGCGGGATCTGCGGGGATTCCTGGAGGCGCCGGACAAATTCGCGCTTCTGCGGGATGACGGTCCTGGCGGGGATACAGAGGAATATCTGATGCTGCGCTTGCGGCTCACGGAGGGGGTAACCTGGGATGCACTCGCCAGCCGCTTTCCCGGTTTTGATCCAACGCCCCTGCATGAAAAAGCCCGCCCCCTGCAAAAGGGCGGGTTGCTGTTCTGTGATGAGGATGGTCTGCGTCTGACGCCATCCGGATTTCTGTTATCAAATTTCGTGATCGGAGAACTGCTGTTATGAAACGGAAACTGCTTCTGCCCGCGCTGGTGGGCTGTACCGCCGCTTATGCTGCCTGTCACAGCGGGATTACTGTGCGGCAATATACGATAAAAACCTCGCGCGTTCCCAAAGGGAAAGCCCTGCGGTTGGCGGTTGTCTCCGACCTGCACAGCGAGCTGTCCCAAAAACGGCGGGAAGCACTTGCTGCCCTGCTGCAGCAGGAGCACCCCGACCTGATCGCGATGCCAGGGGATATTGTGGATGACATCCGGCCTCAATACGGCGCCGCAGACCTCCTTCAGCGGGTGCAGGGGATTGCACCGCTTTATTTTTCGCTCGGAAACCATGAGTGCCGCTCCCAGCAGCTCGCGACGATCCCCCGCCTGCTCGGGCGGTACGGAGTGCACTGCCTGTGCAACAGCTGGGAGGAGGTGACAGTTGCCGGGGTCCCCATCTGCATCGGCGGGCTGAATGACCCCGAACATCCCTCCTACCAGTTCGCGGGAGGATGGCTGCACGATGCACAGACGGTTTTTTCCAGCCTTGAGCAGTCGGACCGATTGCGGATACTGCTCTCCCACCGTCCCGAAAAGGTCTTTGCATACCGCGCAATGCCGTTTGATCTGGTGCTGTCAGGGCATGCGCATGGCGGGCAGGTACGCATTCCCGGCCTGCTCAATGGCCTTTACGCCCCAAATCAGGGGCTGCTTCCACCGTATGCGGGTGGGATGTATCGACATCCTACCTTTACCCATGTGGTAAGCCGCGGTGTTTCGCATTATATGCTCCTGCCGCGAGTGTGCAACCGGCCGGAAGTCGTGATCATCACTGTATGCAGGGAGTAGCTATACGGAAGAGGGGACTGTTTCTCATCTCTTGCAAAAAGACTGTTTGATTAGGAGGTATCTCCACATGCAGGCGCCTCTCAGCCACGCCAGTTTGTGGTCCGCGGCGACAAGGGTTCTCTTACGTGAAAAAAACTTGTGCAAAGATCATAAAACAGGTTCTGCCCCTATCGGGGAAGCTGGCCGTTGAGGCGGCCGGAGAGGTTTTTGATGAATTCCGCAGCAGCCCGGCATGGCGGCGTGCCAAGGCGGACAATATATCCAAACTCCAGCTTATTGTCACAATCCGGGATCGGAATCGAGGTGCATCCATAGCAGCCAGCCTGCCGGCCGAACTCCTGAATCCCGATTGTGTAGAAGTCGGTTGCCGAGATCAGATGGAGCAACGACGCACGTCCATAGACGCTGGCAATCTTGGGCGAATCGTCCAGATCATAGTGTACACCGTTGATCGAAAGGTTGTAGGTAAAATCCTCATATTCCCCGATATACCGGACAAATCCATATGGCCGGAACTCCCCGAGGGTGGGGGCATGTCCTACACGGAGCAGCGGATGGTTCTGGCTTAAAACGATATGCGGACGGATCTCTGAAAGATGCCGGTATTCCAGCTTTTTTTCCTCAAAAATCCGTGGGAATGGGGAATCGGGTGTGTACTCGAAGTGGAGCACCCCCAGATCGGAATATCCACTTTCCACATCAGCAATCACGTCCATCGAAGAGCCTTCGTTGAGCCGGAAAGACAGTTCCGGTTCCTGCGACCACTGGTTTAGAATGTCGATAAAAGATTCCATTGTATGGGAAAATTTGGTCATCGATACCCGAAAGGTATTTCCCGACCGTTCCTGCTTGTGGAACAATCCCTGTAGCTGGTTCATTTCGCCCAGAATTTTTTGAGAATGCTGTAAAAAATGTCTGCCTTCTTCGGTTAGCTGCACCCCTTTCTTGGTGCGGGTCAGCAGTGCGGTACCAATATCCTCCTCAAGGTCCTGAAGGATGTGGCTCAGATGCGGCTGCGAGACGTAAAGCGCCTGCGCAGCTTTATTGATGGACCCGTACTGCGCGACTACGGAAAAATACTCAAGCTGTTTCAGGTTCATGATCGTTCCCCCCATCATCATTTTACCCAAGCTTTTGATTAGGATTTCGTTTGTTTCTACAATTTTTTTATATAGTACATCAAATAAGCTCTGCATAATTTGTTTAAAACTTCTATTATCGGAATTTGAAATAAGGATATTTACAATAATTATTAGCGCATTGCACAAAATTATGGTATAATACAGACAAGATACAGCACAAACGCACAAAAGTCAAGTCAAAAAATCCAGGTAAATTCATGAAATACGACAAAGAAAGGAGTGAGCGTCTATGGTACAAACTGTGGAGGACATCAGCCTGATGCAGAAGCTCTTGGACGACTCGGTTACCTACGCAAAATCTTTTCCAAAGACCGGCGCGGTTGCCTCCTACATCCCTGAACTTGCCAAGGCTGATCCTACGCGTTATGGCGCGGCAATCGCCCTGCCGAACGGCAGAACGCTGATTTCAGGCGATACGGATGTCCCGTTTACGATGCAGAGTATCTCCAAGGTGGTTTCGCTGATCCTTGCACTTCAAACCTCTGGTTACGACGCAGTGTTCAAGCGTGTGGGGATGGAGCCGACCGGAGACGCCTTCAACTCGATCATCCGGCTGGAGACTAATACCGCCAAACCCTCCAATCCAATGATCAACGCGGGAGCAATTGTAGTAGCAAGCTGCATCCAGTGTGAACACCCGTTTGAGGCTATGCTCCAACTAACCCGAAAGTTTTGCGGCAACGACCAGATCGAACTGAACGAAGCGGTCTATCTTTCGGAAAAGAAGGAAGGCAAGCGCAACCGCGCAATGGCCTATTTTATGCAGAGCGAAGGGATTCTGCCAAGCGACGTCGATGTGGAGTACTATCTCGA
Organism: Anaerotruncus sp. G3(2012); assembly: GCF_000403395.2. Lineage (GTDB taxonomy): Bacteria > Bacillota > Clostridia > Oscillospirales > Ruminococcaceae > Anaerotruncus. The sequence continues at coordinate 20,486 of NZ_KE159680.1, forward strand.
CCAGTATTTCCGCATGTGCTCGGTTTCCGTCACCGCGCCGGATCTCGCCCGGATGGGAATGGTGCTCGCCAACAACGGCGTCAACCCGGTAACCGGAGAACGGGTTGCAGAGGGCTGGCAGGTACGGATCGCCAAAACGTTTATGGTCACCTGCGGGCTCTACGACAGTTCAGGGGCGTTTGCAGTCAAGGTAGGAATCCCGTCCAAGAGCGGCGTCGGCGGTGGTATCCTCTCAGCAGTAGAAAAACGTATGGGCATCGGGGTGTTCCATCCCATGCTCGACGCAAAGGGCAACAGTATCGGAGGCGTGCGCATGCTCGAGTTCCTCTCCCAGCGGATGGGACTGCATATGTTTTCTGAACCCGAGACCGTTGCTGGGTAATATCACACCCAAACCGCATTTTTCCGCAACCCCAAAGGGCTTTGGGGTTGCGTGCTGTAATAACAGCACGCGAATTCTAATGAAAATCTGATTCGGATTTATAAAAACAAGGGCTTGCTTTGAAAGGGCGGGTAACAACCCGCTGGTAAGCTTTCTGTGCTGGATGACTATGTAAACAAACTGTGCGGCGTGCTGTAGAATCGCAATTTCCAGATATAGGATGCGCAGATCCTGAGGAGGGTCTCTCATCTCTCCTACAAAAGAATAAAGGAGAATTGATTATGTATGATGCATTTGCCGGCTTGATCGGTCAGATCAGCAACCTTATGTACAGCTATATCCTGATTATCATCCTGCTGGGCGGCGGAATCTGGTTCACCTTCCGCACGAAATTTGTCCAGTTCCGTATGTTCAAGGAATCCATCAAGGTCGTTATGGAAAAACCAGATAAGGAAGGCGGCGTTTCCTCCTTCCAGGCGCTGATGGTTTCCACCGCCTCCCGCGTAGGTACCGGCAACATCGTCGGTATCGCAACCGCGGTCTGCCTTGGCGGCTATGGTGCGGTGTTCTGGATGTGGGTCATCGCCATCCTCGGCGGAGCGTCCGCATTCATCGAGAGCACACTGGCCCAGATCTACAAAAAACGCCATCCGGATGGCAGCAGCTACGGCGGCCCGGCTTACTATATCGAAGCGGCCCTGCATAACCGTCCACTGGCCCTGCTTTTCGCAGTCAGTATGACCCTCACCTATGCCGGCGGCTTCAACATGTTGGCGTCCTACAACCTCCAGTCTACTTTCAGCGGCTACAGCTTCTACAATCCCACCGTTACCCCTTGGGTCATCGGCGGCATCCTGGCTGTTCTGGTTGGCTACTGCCTGATGGGCGGCGGCAAACGTATCGTTCATGTCACCTCTGCGGTTGTCCCGTTCATGGGTATCCTCTATATTGCGGTGGCGCTGATCGTTACCCTGCTCCACATCAACCTGCTCCCCAGCGTGCTGGTCAAAATCTTTGCCGAGGCGTTTAACTTCAGCGCGATCTTCGGCGGTTTCTCCGGCTCCTGCGTGATGTACGGCATCAAGCGCGGCCTGTTCTCGAACGAAGCGGGCGTGGGTTCGGCTCCGAACGCCGCTGCTGCCGCTGAGGTCAGCCACCCGGTCAAACAGGGCCTGGTCCAGATGCTTTCGGTCTTTATTGATACCCTGCTGCTCTGCACCTGCACCGCTCTGATGTGCCTGTGCTCCGGCGTGGAGCCGACCGCGGAGCTGGCGGGTGCCCCCTATGTGCAGGCTGCGCTTCAGAACGCGCTGGGCGGCTTTGGCCCCATCTTCATCACCATCTCGATGGTCCTGTTCGCTTTCACTACCCTGCTGGGCAACTTCTACTATGTTGACAACCTGCTCATCTACATCATGAACAAGGTCCCATCCAAACAGTTTATGCTCTGCTTCCGAATTGTCGCATCCCTGGTGATCTTTGTGGGCGCGGGCCTGAGCATGGGCCTTGTCTGGGATCTGGCGGATGTTCTCATGGGCATCATGGCAATCATCAACATCCCGGTCATCTGCCTGCTGGGTACCCCTGCAATCAAAGCGCTGGTCGACTATGCAAACCAGAAAAAAGAGGGCAAAAACCCGACCTTCAAGGCATCCACTGTCGGCCTGCAGGGCAAGACCGATTACTGGAACTAAGTGTCATGCAACCGGGAATCTCTTGGCAAAGGAGAAGGGACAGTTATGTATCCTCGTGTATCTATTGATTTGGAGCATTTGAGAGAGAATGTAAAAACGGTCAAAGGGCTTTGCGATCAGCATGGCATCCAGATTACCGGCGTAACCAAGGTGTATTGCGGCGATCCCAAGATCGCGAAAGCCTATTTGGACGGCGGGCTGACCATGCTGGGAGATTCCCGGGTATCCAATCTGAAACGTCTGAACAATCTTCCCGCGGAAAAATGGCTCATCCGCCCTCCGATGCGCAGCGAAGCGGAGGACACCGCCCGGTATGCTGACGCTGCCCTCCACTCGGAGTGGGAGGTCATCCGGGCGGTGGCGGATGCCGCACACCACCAGGGACGCAGACACAAAGTAATTCTGATGGCGGACCTGGGCGACATCCGGGAGGGCTATGTGGACTATGACGAGCTGCTGGATGTAGCCGCCAGAGTCGAAAAGCTCCCGGGTGCAGAGCTGTACGGCGTAGGTGTCAACCTGACCTGTTTCTCGTTTATCCAGTCGGACAGCGAAAAGCTGGGTCTGCTGGCAGACCTTGCCCGCCGCGCGGGGGAGGCCGCTGGCCACCCATTGTCGATTGTCAGCGGGGGCAACTCTGCCACCATCGACCTGATGCTGCGGAATGGCATCCCGCAGGGGGTCAATCATCTGCGGCTGGGGGAGTCCCTTTTATTCGGCAAGGAGCGGGCCAAATACCAGTATCTGCCCGGCACCCACCGGGATGTGTTTACGCTGGAATGTGAGATCGTCGAGCTAAAGGATAAGCCTTCGCTGCCGTGGGGCGTGGTGGGTACCGACTCCTACGGCAAAAAGCCCACCTTTGTGGATCGGGGCAGCTGCCGCCGGAAAGCGGTGTGTGCATTGGGCAAGCAGGACTTCGATCTGGAAACCACCACACCGGTGGACCCGGGGATCATCCCGCTGGGCGCCAGCTCCGACCATCTGATGCTGGATGTGACCGACAGCCAGCAGGAATACAAGGTCGGGGACATCGTCCGCCTGCAGCTGGGCTACTTCTCCACCATGCGGGCGTTTACCTCGCAGTATGTGGAGAAGGTCTATCTGAACGGATAACCCACACAGGCGTTCCGCCGCAGGACGATGCCGTCTGGACTTCCCATACGGCAGACCTGTTTCAGATAAAAAACTGCAAGAGATCAAAACGGGCACCGCTGTCTGCGGTGTCTGTTTTTTGCAAACAAACGAAAGAAGATGCGCCCATCTGGACGCACCTTCTCCGGTTGACGAACCGGTTGATACGGGATCAGACCGGATGCACTTTATTTTCCTTATCGCCATGGCTGTCCACGCCGTACTTTTTATCCCTGCGGGCCTCGAAGAATTTCGGGGCAACCTGCGGGAACATTGCCATCGTCAGGACATCCTCTTCCTGCTCGTAGAATTCACGCGGGAACTCTGCGCGCAGCTTATCCAGCTCGGGCGGGATCAGGTCGGCAGGGCGGCACTCGATCGGCGCTTCATCGCCCAGGATTTTCTTGCGGAACGCAGGGTCAATCGGCGCAGGCGTACGCCCATACTCACCCTTAACCATTGCCTTGAACTCTTTGGTGACCATCTTATACCGCTCTCCGAGGATCACGTTGAACACAGCCTGTGTACCGACGATCTGAGAGGTCGGAGTGACGAGCGGCGGATAACCGGAATCCTTACGGACGTTCGGGACTTCCTTGAGCACATCCTCAAACTTATCCTCTTTGCCCGCCTGTTTCAGCTGGGAAACGAGATTGGAGAGCATACCGCCAGGAACCTGATAGGTAAGGGTATTCGCATCGACACCCATGACCTTCGGGCTGAGCAGGCCGCTGTCCAGATATTTCTGGCGGAGTTTGGCGAAATGCGCACGCACAACATCCAGTTTCTTCAGGTCAAGCCCGGTATCATACGGGGTGCCCTGGAGCGCCGCAACCATCGACTCGGTTGCTGCATGGGAAGTACCCATTGCCAGCGGGGACATCGCGGTATCAATAATGTCAACACCCGCCTCAATGCTCTTGAGCAGCGCCATCGAAGCCAGTCCGGAGGTGTAATGGGTGTGCAGGTCGATCGGAACCTTGACCGCTTTTTTCAGCTCAGTGGTCAGCTCAAATGCTGCCGCCGGGGTGATAAGCGCGGCCATATCCTTAATGCAGATCGAATCCGCGCCCGCATCCTCGAGCTGCTTGGCATAATTGACGAAATACTCGATGCTGTGCACCGGGCTAAGGGTATACGAAATCGCAGCCTGCATATGCGCCCCGGTCTTTTTGGTCGCCTTGATCGCGGTTTCAAGGTTGCGGATATCGTTGAGCGCGTCGAAAATACGGATGATGTCGATGCCGTTGTCAACCGATTTTTTGACGAAGTACTCCACTGCATCGTCCGCATAGTGGCGGTAGCCGAGCATATTCTGCCCACGGAAAAGCATCTGGAGCTTGGTGTTCGGCATATTTTTGCGGATCAGACGCAGACGCTCCCACGGGTCCTCGCTCAAAAAGCGGATGCAGGAATCAAATGTTGCACCGCCCCAGCACTCGCAGGAATAGAAGCCGACCTCATCCATCGCAGGAAGGATCGGGAGCATCTCGTCCATGCTCATGCGGGTGGCGATCAGCGACTGATGCGCGTCACGCAGGATGGTTTCGCAGATTTTCACCTTTTGTGCCATCTATATAGCCTCCCTTATGCGATCGAGATCAGCAGGTCGTTCGAGTTGACCGCGTCACCCTTTTTCACATGGACGCCAACCACAGTACCCGAAACCGGCGCAAAGATCTCGTTTTCCATCTTCATCGCCTCGAGCACGAGCAGCATGTCGTTTGCATTGACCTGATCGCCCTCTTTGACCTTGACTTCAAGGATGTTGCCGGGCATCGGGGAATTGACCTTGGTGGCATTCGCAGCGGCGGCAGGGGCGGGGGCCGGAGCTGGAGCCGGGGCGGGCGCTGCTGCCGGTGCAGGAGCCGGGGCAGCGGCAACAGGTGCCGGAGCTGGAGCTGGAGCCGGTGCGCCAGCGGCCAGTTCTTCCACTTGAACGTCGTATGCTTTGCCGTTCACAGTGATATTAAATCTTCTCATGGTAAAATCCTCCTTCAAAATCATCGGGTATCTATAAAAGAACAGGGTCGGACCAGTCTGGAATTGCGGCAAACTCTATTAAAGCGGAATGTTCCCATGCTTCTTGGGCAGGGTCGAAACCCGCTTGCCGGCCAGCATATCGAGGGCAGAGATCACTGCGGCGCGGGTTGCATCCGGATCAACCACCTCGTCAATATGGCCTTTCTCAGCAGCGGCAAGAGAGGTCGCCTCGTTCGCGATGTACTCCGCCTGCACCTGTTCGCGGGATTTTTCCGCCGTGATCTTGTCCCCGGCGAGGAATGCAACCGCAGTTTCCGGGCTGAGTGCACTGATAACCGCATCCGGCCATGCAATGGTGTAGTCGGCATTCGCGCCGCGGCCCGCAAGCGCGATGTAAGCGGAACCGTAAGCCTTACCGGTGATGACCGCAATCTTCGGGGTGGTCGCCTCGGCGTAAACATGCGCCAGCTTCGCAACCTCGCGCACGCCGCCGCGGAATCCGTGGCCCTCAACCGCAACCGCGAACTTCTCGCAGTTGACGAGGGTCAGCACCGGAATCTGGAATGCGTCACAGATCGAAACAAACCGCGCAATTTTAGAGCAGGCATTGGAGCAGAGGTAACCGCTGTTGGACGCCGCGACGACACCCACCGTCGAGCCTGCAACGGTTGCCAGCGCAACTTTAGCTGTCTGGGCGCAGAATGCGGGCTGGAGCTCAAACAGGCTGTCTGCATCCACGATGCCGGCTGCCGTATCCAGCAGGTTGTCAGCATTCTTTTTCACTGCGCCTTCGGGAGCGGTAAACCCACAGATCGGGGCAGCGGAGAGGTTGTTGGAGGGCAGGAGCGAAACAAGCCTGCGCGCCGCTTTGATCGCCGACGATTCGTCCTCCTCCACGAGATGTACCACACCGGCCTTTGCGCACGCTTCGGCGGAGCTGGACTGGGTATCACCCGCATTGAGGAAGAACTCGCCTTTGCCGCTCATCACGACAAAATCAGCCGAAGCCGCGACCATTGCCGCTGCGCCCGCGCACACGCCCAGAACCAGCGAAACCTGCGGTACAACACCCGAAAGGTTGTTGCCCCAGCAGAGCATCTCGCCATAAGCGGCCATCGCGTCAAGCCCTTCGGAGAGGGCCGCACCGTTCGAATCATAGATGCCGACCACCGGCGCCCCGGTTTTGTAGGCCAAGTCATAGATCTTTCTGATTTTGGAGCCGTGAGCAGCGCCCACCGCGCCAGATTTCCGGGTGCTGTCCTGAGAGAACGCATAAACAGGGCTGCCTTCGATAAGGCCATAGCCAGTGATGACCCCTGCGCCGCCGCAGCCGGTCTGGACGAGGGTTCCAACCTCGACGAAGCTGTCGGGGTCAAAGAGCGCGACCAGCCGTTCGCGCGCAGCAGTCGCCTTCAGAGCGTCTTCCCGAGCGTCGGCCAGTGACATAACCTTGTCACTCATGATTGTTTCCTCCTATCTGAATATAAAAATACCAAAAGACGTTTCCCATCCCAAATCCTGCCGCCACAGAAAGCGCGGACCGCAGGTCAAGATGTAACCATAATAAAGTATACACGCTTTTCCCGAAAATAACAAGATGGTTGGAACCTTTTACTGATACTTTTTTAACGGTTTCGCACCAATTTCTTACAAAAATATCCGGGCCGGGCCTCTGCGGCAAAACTGTCCCATGGCTTTCTATGAGAAACCCGCCGGAAAAAACCAGCGGGTTCTTAAAAAACTGTGAAATCAAACCTCGAAGCCAAAAAAGCGTTTTACATTGTTATAGCAGATGTCCTCCACCATCTGGCCAAGCAGCGCGCGGTCGTCCGGGAATTCCCCCTCCTCAACCCATCTGCCGATCAGGTTGCAGAGGATGCGGCGGAAATACTCGTGGCGGGTATAGCTCAGATAGCTGCGGGAATCGGTCAGCATCCCGATGAAATTCCCGAGCAGAGAAAGGTTTGCAAGGCTGGTCAGCTGCTGTTCCATGCCGGTTTTGGTGTCGTTGAACCACCACGCTGCACCATGCTGGAGTTTGCCCGCAATGCCTTCCCCCTGGAAACAGCCGATTACAGTGTCAATCATCTCGTTGTCGCTGTTATTGAGCGAATAAAGAACCATCTTTGGGAGTTCGCCGGTTTTGTCAAGCGCATCCAGAAAACAGGCGAGCGCCGATGCATCGAGAGGATTGCCCATACAGTCAAACCCTGTATCCGCGCCGAGCTGCGCAAACCTTCTGGAATTGGTATTGCGGACCGCCCCGAAATGAAGCTGCATCACCCAGCCGCGTTTGGCGTACTGGCGGCCCAGAAAGAGGAGAAATTCGGTCTTATAGTTCCGTACATCCTCATCAGACACCAGTTTTCCAGACAACGCATCCGCAATGATCCGGTCCAGTTTCTCCCTGGGGGCAGGGCAGTAAAACGCACAGTCGGGCGCGTGGTCAGACGCGCAGCAGCCATTTTGGGCGAAATAATCGAGCCGGTTGGAGAGCGCCGCACAGAGCGAATCAAAGTCGCTGACCTCGACCCCCGAAACCTCGGAAAGCTGCCGGAGATAGTCCGCGTAAAAAGGCTGTTCAATATTCATCGCCCGGTCCGGCCTCCAGGCGGGGAGAACCTTGACCTTGCAGGAGGGGTCCTCCCGAAGCTGTTTATGATAACGCAGATCGTCGATCGGATCATCTGTGGTGCAGATCAGCCGGACGTTTGACTGTTCGATGATTCCGCGCACACCCATCCCCGGTTCAGCCAGTTTGCGGTTGCAGAGTTCCCAGACCTCCTCGGCGGTTTCCTTCCCGAGGCGGCCGTTATAGCCGAAATACCGCTGCAATTCGAGGTGGGACCAGTGGTAGAGGGGGTTTCCGATCGCCCGGTCAAGTGTTTCGGCCCATGCCTGAAATTTTTCGCGGTCACCCGCGCTGCCGGTGATGCTCTCTTCCGGTACCCCATTGGTGCGCATCTGCCGCCATTTGTAGTGGTCCCCGGCCAGCCACGGCTGAGCAATGTTTTCATACCGCTTGTCCTCGGCAATTTCAGCGGGGTTGATGTGGCAGTGGTAGTCGACCACCGGCATCTTTTCTGCATGGTTGTGGAACAAATCCTTAGCTGCCTCATTGGTCAGCAGGAAATCAGCGTCCATAAACGGCTTTTTCATTGTGGCAAAACCTCTCTTTCAAAGCAAACCTTTTGATACAGAATCAGTTTTCAAAAACGGGTGGTTCTGCGCCTGATGAGCTGGCCTGAAAGCAGGGTCTGATCTGGGAAGTCCTTCCCTTCGATCACCCCGAACAGGGTCGAAATCGCAGTCATACAAAGCGCCTCTACCCGGCTGTCAACCGTTGTCAGCTCCGGCTCACAACAGCGGGAAAGCAGGGAATTGTTATATCCTATGATATCCACATCCCGCGGAACCATCCGCCCATGTGCAAGTGAAGATTTGATCGCTGCAACCGCCAGCTCATCTTCTGAAGCCATCACCGCGTCAAACAGCAGATTGGATTCATAAAGCTGGTTGATCGCGGGAAGCGCCTGGTCTATCTGCCGGGGGCAGCGGAAGACCAGCTGCGAGTCAAACGGGATACCCGCCTGTCCGAGCGCGAACCGGTAGCCATCCAGCTTTTTCTGGCCGCTATAAGTGGCTGAATCGTAGAGATAGAGGACCCTGCGCCGGCCTTTTTCGAGCAGCGCGCTGACCGCACCATAGACAGCGCCAAAATCGTCACAGAGCACACAGTAAACATTGGGCGCCTTGAGATAGCCGTTAATCAGAATCACAGGGATCTGCTGGGCAGCCTGCCCGATAAAGACCGTATCACTGGTCATAAAATGCGACCCTACGAGGATAATCGCATCGACCTTTTTGGAAATCAACATCCGGAAGCCATTCTTTTTGTCCTCCGGTTCATTGCCGGTACAGCAGAGCAGGGAGTCGTAACCCCGGCGGCGCAGCTCCCGCTCGATCGACGAAACTGCGGCGGCAAGATAGATGTCCGCAACATCCATGCACATGACGCCAACGGTCTTAATCGAACGCAGGCCAAGACCCCGGGCAAATGCATTCGGGGTATAGCCTTTCTCATTCATCACGCTCAGTACCCGGCGGCGGGTCGCATCGCTGACCCCCTTTTTTCCGTTGATGACCCGCGAAACGGTTGCGATTGAAACGCCTGACTTTTTGGAAATATCATAAATTGTCATTTTGCAAGCCTCCTGTTGTATACACACTTAAAAACAAGGAACTGTTTTTAAACAGCAGACAAAAACCCTCCATCAAACAGAGCGTGCAGAGTGGTCATGCAGCCCAAGGCAGGTTTCCTGCGGCGACCCCCACCACAGGCCCGGAAAGAATCACGCTGATCCCTTCCAGACGCTTTGACTGATGACGGGTAACCCCAGAGGTTCCTGTATCCATCCCTTAGCATCCGAAAATCTGTTTTCAACCAAACGCTTTAAGAAGTCTTTTTGCTCCGTCCGAAAGTACATTAAAAGGGGATTGGCTCTGTCTGCAAGACAGAGCCAGAAAGGCTTTTCACAAGGGAAAAGCTCTTTGCCGTAGATACCAAACAGATTTCTGGCTTTTTGTCCTTATAGTAGCATTATACGGAAATCGTAAGCGCTTTACAATAGTTTTTTCACTTTATTGATAAATTCAATAGAAAACTTTACTTTACCGTCTTTTTTTATAGAAATCAGCGATATTATGAAAGAAAAAAGACAAAATATATCTTTTATCTTGACATTTTCAAAATTTGCAATTATTATGGTTATGTAAGCGCTTACGTTACCATTTAATCAAAGAATTTTGCAGAAAAGGGGATAGATGGATGAAAACGCTTAACAAAGAGATGGCCGCTGTCAGGCAGCGCCCTCTGAGGTTGATGCAGTTTGGTGAAGGCAACTTTTTACGTGCATTTGTGGACTATATGGTTGATATTTCCAATGAAAAAGGCGTCTCCGATATTGGCATCGCAGTGGTCAAACCGATCCCGTTCGGAAATTTGGAGCGTTTTCGCCAGCAGGACAACCTTTATACCGTAATCCTCCGGGGACAGATGGATGGCAAGGTTGTGAATGATGCCCGGATTGTTACCAGCATACAGAAAACCATCGACGCTTACGAATCCTATGGGGAACTGGTTGAAACCGCCTGCCTGGAAAGCCTCCAGATTATCATTTCCAATACCACTGAAGCTGGTATCGTATTTGATGCGGACGACCGGTTTGAGAGCGAGCCTCCGTCCACCTATCCCGGCAAGCTGACCAAACTGCTGTTTGAACGGTTCCAAAAATTTGAAGGCGATGCCGGCAAAGGTCTTGCCATTATCCCATGCGAGCTGATCGAGCATAATGGGGACCGTCTTCATGACTGCGTAAACCAGTATATCTCGCTGTGGGGGCTGGGGGAGACGTTCCGGAATTGGGTAGAAGAATCCTGCACTTTCTGCTGCACACTGGTTGATCGGATTGTAACCGGTTACCCCCGCGACAATCTCGAAGAAACCACCGCACAGCTCGGATATATCGACGAGTTAGTGGACACTGCGGAGCCGTTCGGTCTGTGGGTGATCGAGAGCAGGCGGGATATTTCAGATATTCTTCCACTTGAAAAAGCGGGCCTCCCGGTTATCTTCACCGATGACCAGACCCCCTATCGGGAACGCAAGGTCCGTATTCTGAACGGCGCGCATACTTCGACTGTCCTGGCCGGTTATCTTGCCGGATTCGAGATTGTCGGGGAGATCATGAAGGACCCAGACCTGAGAACCTTCATGAATACAGTGGTAATGGAGGAGATCGTACCGGGGGTCAGGCTGCCGCGGGAAGAGGTGCTTGCATTCGCCAATTCGGTATTTGAACGCTTTGAAAATCCGTTCATCAAACACCGCCTGCTCGATATCTCCCTCAACTCGGTTTCAAAATGGAAATCGCGTATCCTTCCTTCGCTGCGTGACTATTACAACACATCCGGCAGGCTCCCACATCTGCTGACCTTCTCCTTTGCGGCCCTGATGGCATTTTATACCTCGGACAAGCTGGAAAACGGCGTCCTTCAGGGAAATCGGGATGGACAGCCCTACGAAATTAAGGATGATGCAGCTGCTCTCGTATTTTTTGCGGAACATTCCACCCGTCTGTCCTCCAATGAATTTGTACAGGCGCTGGCCTCGCAGACCGGATTTTGGGGTGAGGACCTGACCAGATATGATGGGTTTGTCCCGATGGCTGCCGGGTATCTTGATGAGATCAAAACCAAGGGGATGAAAGCGGCCATCCATGCGCTGGTCGAACAGAAAGAGGGGCTGACGGTCGGATGAATCTGCTGAAATTCCTGGTTATCAACCCGGCGGACAATGTCGGCGTTGCGCTTCGGACAATCGAAAAAGGGGAAACGGTCGAAGCAAACGGAAAATTCGTGACTGCATGTGAAGAGATCGCAACCGGCCATAAGATGGCAATCTGTCCAATATCCGCAGGCGAATGCGTGACCAAATACGGCTACACGATCGGTTCGGCAAAATCCGATATTTCAGCGGGGAGCTGGGTGCATACCCACAATCTGAAAACCAACCTGAACGATAAATTGGCATACCGCTATGAGCCTGCGCTCACTCCGCCTACACCCCTGCCGCCCGCCACCTTTGAAGGGTTTCTGCGGGAGGACGGAAGGGTCGGTGTGCGAAATGAGCTCTGGATTCTCCCGACAGTAGGATGTGTCAACTCGATTGCCCGCCTGATCGAACGAAAGGCACAAGCTCTGGTGAGCGGAAGCATCGACGGGATTTATGCATTTCCACATCCGTATGGCTGTTCTCAGCTTGGTGGGGATCATCTCAACACTCAGAAAGCGCTGGCCGGGCTGGTGCGCCACCCCAATGCAGGCGGTGTGCTGGTGCTCGGGCTTGGCTGCGAGAACAACAATCTCGACGCGTTCAAAAAGGTGCTCGGTGAAACCAACCCGAACCGGGTAAAATTTCTCGTCTGCCAGGAGAGCGATGACGAGATCGCCGATGCGCTCTCCCTGCTTGAACAGCTTGCCTCTTATGCGGGGAGCTTCAAGCGTCAGACCTGCTCTGCGCAGGAGCTGATGATTGGCCTGAAATGCGGCGGTTCAGACGGGCTTTCGGGCATCACCGCAAATCCCCTGGTCGGGGTATTCTCGGATATGCTGACCGCACAGGGAGGCAGCTCGATCCTGACCGAAGTTCCTGAGATGTTTGGGGCGGAAACCATCCTGATGAACCGATGCAGGGATGAAAAAACATTTCAGAAAACGGTTGCATTGATCGACGGATTCAAGGACTACTTCATCCGTTACCATCAGACCATCTATGAAAATCCCTCCCCGGGAAACAAGGCGGGCGGCATTTCAACCCTTGAGGACAAATCGCTTGGATGTACCCAGAAAGGCGGCAGCGGCACCGTGGTCGACGTGCTCTCTTATGGCGACCCAATCTGCGAACACGGGCTGAATCTGCTTGAAGCACCGGGAAACGACCTTGTAGCATCGACCGCATTGGCTGTTTCAGGCGCACAGATCGTGCTCTTTACAACCGGACGCGGCACCCCGTTTGGATGTCCGGTGCCCACCGTGAAGATCGCCAGCAACAGTGCACTCAGCCGGAAAAAAGCGGGATGGATCGACTTTAATGCAGGGCAGTCGATCGAAGGCGTCCCGATGGATCAGCTTTCAAAGACGTTTTTTGACTATGTGCTGCGGGTCGCGAGTGGGGAACGGACGGTCGGTGAGCAGCATGGGATGCGTGATCTCGCAATCTTTAAAGATGGTGTTACCCTGTAATAGTACCTGATTGCCTCTCACAATTCATCTGTTTTCTCCCAGCTGTCACACTGGCCTTAAACGTGCAGCGGGGAACCCAAAAAATCGAACATTTCCCGCGCTTTTCTGACATGTATTCGCAGTTTAGAAAAACGCGGGTATTTCTTTCTTGAACGATCCCTTGAAAAAAACAAATCAGAATGGTATGATAAACTTAGTATTTTTCATTTCAGGATAAACTGAAAACAGAAAGGTGTATCTATGAAAAGGATTTTATCCGCATTTTTGATCCTTGTTTTGATTTTGTCCGTAGGGTGCGGAAAGGTTGGGGAGCAAAATTCCACAGAGATCGTAACCTTTCAGATGGAACCTTCCGGGGACAGAGTGGAACCGTTTCTGGAACTTCTGGAGAATACCAGCTATGAGAAGTCCGGCAGATGCTACCGCATATCCCCGCAAACGGTTTCAGACCAGTACGGCTTCCATCTTTTCAAGTTTGACAGCTCCTGCGCCGGCTATCTGCTGTATGAAGATGTTGTCTACCCGCTTGGAGAATGGTTCGGAGGATATGGGTTGACTTCCTTTGCGGTCGCCGACTTGAACAGGGATGGAAAGTCCGAGTTATATTTTACCTGTTCCTGGGGATCTGGACTCCACCGCTCCCAGGCGGGATATTTTGACTCCGCAAATCGGCAGATGATCCTGTTCGACTTTTCCGACATTGACCATGATTCGGTTCTTGCAGTGGATGAGAACGGGACACTGTCTGTTTATCGAGCAGCTGACTGCGACGTAGCATCATTCGTAGAGATTACGTTGTCCGCTGGAGAGAAAACCGCATCGATCCTTCAGGAAGGGGATCGGATCACACTGAAAGCTGTTTGAAAGATTGAAAGGAGGAAGCCCAATCCGTAAAATTCCACAGTTGCATGTCGGTATGCGCAACCTCAAAACCGCATTGGCAATCTTTATTTGCCTGCTGCTGTACCAGTTTCTTCCCGGCGATCCGGCATTCGCCTGCATCGCGGCAGTAATTGCGATGCAGCCCACCATCGAGGACTCCCTTCTGGCGGGTGTCAACCGAATCATTGGGACGGTAATCGGAGGCATTTTTGGCGCACTGTTTGTCCTGCTGGACAGGCGTTACCATTCTTCCGACCTGCTGCATCTGCTTCTGGTAGCGGCAGTAGTCACCCTGTTGATTATGCTTTGTAATGTGATCGGAAAAAACGGGGCCACGGTAATGGGTTGTGTGACCTATCTGGTGATCGTACTTTCCACCGCAGTAGGGAACCCCTGGCTCTATGCTCTGGGCAGGACGCTGAACAATACGGTTGGCATCGCGGTGGCAGTCGGAATCAACCTTGCAATCCGCCCACCAGCCCGAACAGATCAACCGGAAAAATAAAAAATGCAAGGTGCAGATCAAAAGTTTTACTCAATTTTTTTCAAAAAATTGCGGTTTCCAAAGGCAGGGCCTTTGGTCGCTCATCGCAATGAGCGAAATACTTTATCCTGTGAAGCGCTTTTTTCGGGTGAATTGCCGCGATGCGGCAAGAGGGGGCTTTTTGCAAGTGAAAAAGCCCCCTTGCATAAGAACCAAGCTCCCGCCTTTGATATGGCTGAAATCCTTCCTGTTACAACCTCGCCATCACAGTTCAGGATATAACAGATAAAACCGCCCGATGCATTTTATGCATCGGGCGGTTTTTCTATTTCAGGAACTACGATTCGGTTTTGCCTTCCGGCTCCACAGTATCCTCCTGCCCTTCAGAATCAGATTCCCCGGTTTCGTCCGCAATCTCTTCATCTTTTGGGGTGCGTGCCAGTGTTACCACCCGGCTGTCCTGCGCCACCCGCATTACGCGCACGCCTCCGCCATACCGCGACTGCACAGTAATTTCGCTGACTGGAATCCGGATAATGACCCCGTCATCGGTAATCATGATGATGTCGTCATCCTCATCCACCATCTTGACCCCTGCAACCATACCGTTTTTCTCAACATAATAGTTCCGGATCCCCTTACCGCCGCGGGACTGCAAACGATATTGGCCAATATCGCTTCTGCGCCCCAGACCGTTTTCCGAAACGGTGAGAACCAAAGCGCCATCCCGGACCCGCGCCATACCGATGACCTCGTCCCCTTCATCGAGGGTGATCGCTTTCACGCCGCGCGCTGTACGGGAAAGCGGCCGCGCATCCTGCTCGTCAAACCGGATCGCCATGCCCTGGCGGGTTGCGACGATCAGTTCACTGCTGCCGTCAGTCAGGCGAACCCATGCAAGCTCGTCATCCTCGTCCAGCCCAATCGCAATCAGGCCGCCCTTGCGCACATTTCTATACTGAGAAAGCGGGGTGCGCTTGATAATTCCCTTGCGGGTGACCATCACAAGGAACTGGTCCTCATCGAATTCGCTGACTTTGATCATCGAAGTGACCTTTTCATCCGCGTCGATCTGGAGCAGGTTGACAATATTGGTCCCACGTGAGGTACGGGATCCCTCCCCGACTTCATATCCTTTCAGCCGGAAACAACGTCCTTTGCTGGTGAAGAACATAACATAATCGTGGGTCGAGCAGACGAACAGTTCCTCGACAAAATCCTCTTCTCGCCGGGTCATGCCGGAGATGCCGCGTCCACCGCGCCGCTGGGTTCTATAAGAGTCCATCAGCTGGCGTTTCAGGTAGCCGAAATGGGTGAGGGTAATTACACAGTCTTCGACCGGGATCAAATCCTCAATATCCACCTCTCCGCTGACCGATACAATCTCGGTCCGGCGCTCATCGGCGTATTTCTCCCGCATCACCGAAAGTTCGTCCTTGACGATCTGCATCACCTTTCCATAATCTGCGAGGATCTCCTCGTAACCTGCCACCCGTTCGATCAGAGCGGCAAGTTCCTCTTCGATTTTGATCTGCTCCATACCGGACAACCGCCCAAGCTGCATGGCAACGATCGCCGACGCTTGTATATCGGTGATCCCAAACCGGGCAATCAGGTTGACCTTGGAATCGTTGGAATCCTTTGAATGCCGGATGATCGAGATAACCTCGTCAGTATGGTCACAGACCAGCTTCAACCCTTCCAGCACATGTTCCCGCTCTTTTGCCTTGCGCAGGTCGTATTTAACCCGGCGGGTGACAACTTCTCCCTGGAAGTCGATATAGTGGGTCAGCATCTCCTTGAGCGGCATGACCTTGGGTATCCCGTCAACCAGGGCAAGCATAATCACACCGACCGTATCCTGCATCTGGCTGTAGGAGTAGAGCTGGTTCAGCACCACCTGTGCATTTGCATCCCGTTTCAGCTCAATTACGATGCGCATACCATCCCGGTCGGACTCGTCCCGCAGGTCAGAAATCTGCTCGATCCGCTTGTTTTTAACCAGCTCGGCAATGTGTTCGATCAGGCGCGCTTTGTTCACCATATAGGGAATCTCGGTCACAACGATCCGTTCCCGCCCGGCGTTCATCTCCTCAATCCCGGCGCGGGCGCGCAGCATCAGTCTGGCCCGTCCGGTCGCATATGCTGCCCGGATACCGGCCCGGCCCATAATCACCCCGCCTGTCGGGAAATCCGGCCCTTTAATATGCTGCATCAGCTCATCCAATCCCGCATCCGGATTGTCGATCAGCAGGTTGACTGCGTCAATTACCTCACCAAGATTGTGGGGTGGGATATTGGTTGCCATGCCGACCGCGATCCCGGTAGAACCGTTGACCAGCAGGTTCGGAAAACGGGAGGGGAGGACAACCGGTTCCTTGAGGCGGTCGTCGTAGTTATTGGTGAAATTGACCGTATCCTTGTCGATATCGGTCAGCATCGAAAGCGACATCCGGCTCATCCGGCTTTCGGTATAACGGTAGGCAGCCGGCGGGTCACCATCGACCGAACCAAAGTTCCCATGCCCGTCGACCAACGGATAACGCATAGAAAAATCCTGTGCCAGGCGCACCATTGCGTCATAGACCGATGCATCCCCATGCGGATGGTACCGGCCCAGCACCGATCCGACCGTATCCGCACATTTGCGGTATGCCTTATCGGGAGTAAGCCCGTTTTCGTGCAGGGTATAGAGAATCCGCCGGTGTACCGGCTTCAGGCCATCACGTACATCCGGCAATGCGCGGCTGACAATGACCGACATCGAATAATCAAGGAATGATTTTTTCATCTCGCTTTCGATGTCCACCTGCTGTATCCGTTGTTCGACAATGTCCGGGACAAACAGCGCGTCCTTTTCGTTGTCGTTTCCTCTCTCTTTGCTCATGTATTCATCTCCTGTTCCGATGCGTCAGTTTCAAACGAACCGTCCAACGGCAGTTTTTTGGGTAAATCCTGCCGCTTGCAGGCCCTAACTGACGATCTGATGGGGCTTTTCAAAGTTTTTGCAGACTTCTTCAAGCAGCGCGTTGAGCGCGCCGGCCTGTGCCTGTATCTCCTGTTTTGGGATCAGGAGGCATCGTTTTTCGTCCAGCATAATCATATAAAGATTTTCGCTGGTCCTGACCGACTGGATGGTGTGCCAGAAGGTTTCCGCCTTCTGATCCCCCACATGTTCGATAAACCGGTTTGGATAGAAATCCACTGTAATCTCGCTGCGCAGATAGGTAACCCTTTCATATTGCTTCTTCAGCATCTTGCGCAGGGCTTTTTCGTAAAAAAACCGATAGTAGCAAAGCCCATAGATACCAGACCCGATCAGCACTGCAACGATAAACCAGGAAAGCCCATTCATAGGGATTCTCATAAACCAGAGTGCAGCCAGATAGATAATCCCGAACGCCAGCTGGATAGAACCAAGCAGGATGGTCCTTTTCCTCCCCTTTTCGATTGATTCCCTGCCCATAATCATCTGGAATGTGACATAATCCTCAAATGGGATGTGGTAGGTAAGGGTGAACAGCTTCGCCAGCCGCTGTTCCGTTTCCCGGATTTCGGAAACTTCCACATCCCCGGCGGCGGCTTCATCAAGTAGCTCCTGCATCATCTCTTCGGAGGTATCGCTCACAATCTCGGTGTCAAAATCCTGCTCACTCATCTGTTCGCCTCCTTAAATATCCAGATTCTTCACGTATTTTGCATTCTGCTCGATGAATTCCTTACGCGGCGCGACTTTATCCCCCATCAGGATGGTAAAAATTTCGTCCGCCTTGACCGCGTCCTCCATCGAAACCCGCAGCATTGTCCGGTTGGCGGGATTCATTGTCGTTTCCCAAAGCTGCTCCGGATCCATCTCACCAAGGCCCTTATACCGCTGAACATCACATTTTCCGTTGCCATCCGGCGCAAGCTCCTGGATACATTTGTCACGCTCTTCGTCCGAGAAGGCATACCGAACCTGTTTGCCGCGGCTGACCTTAAAGAGCGGAGGCTGTGCGATGCAGATATGGCCATTCTCGATCAGCGGGCGCATGAACCGGAAGAAGAAGGTCAGCAACAGGGTCCGGATGTGCGAACCGTCAACATCCGCATCCGCCATAATGATGATCTTGCCATACCGCAGCTTGGAAAGGTCGAATTCGTCCCCAATCCCGGTGCCCAGCGCTGTGACGACCGGCATCAGCTTGTCATTGCCATAGACTTTATCCAGGCGCGCCTTTTCCACATTCAGCATCTTTCCCCAAAGCGGCAGGATCGCCTGAAATTTACGGTCACGCCCCATCTTCGCAGAGCCACCCGCCGAATCTCCCTCGACGATATAAATTTCGGTACCCTCCTGTCCCCGCTGGGAACAGTCAGCCAGCTTGCCCGGCAGGGAAGCGGTCTCGAGCGCGGATTTGCGTCGTGCCATCTTGCGGGCGTTCTGTGCAGCCTCCCGCGCGCGCGCCGCATTGATCGACTTCTCAAGGATTGCCCGCGCAACCGATGGGTTTTCTTCAAAATAGGTGGTCAGCTTGTCGCTTACCAGCGCGCTTACCATTGCACGCATCGAGGTATTTCCGAGCTTGGCCTTGGTCTGCCCTTCGAACTGCGCATCGGTCAGTTTGACCGAGATCACCGCGGTCAGTCCTTCCCGGACGTCCTCGCCATTCAGGTTCTTATCGCTCTCCTTCAAGATGTTGTTTTTGCGTGCATAGTCGTTCAGCACCCGAGTGAGCGCAAATTTAAAACCGTCCTCGTGGGTACCGCCGTCGGTGGTATGGATATTATTTGCGAATGAGAGCAGCAGCTCATTATAGCTGTCGTTATACTGCATTGCAATTTCAGCGGTCGTATCCCCGTCCCGCGCCGAAAGATAGATCACCTCATTATGAACCGGCTCCACCCCTTTGCGCTGGTGGATATACTCGACAAAACTGCGGATTCCACCCTCATAGTGCAGGTCAACATCGACCGGTTCTTCTCCGCGCAGGTCGCGCACCTCGATTCGTACGCCTGCATTCAGGAATGCCTGCTCCCGCAGACGGGTCAACAGCGTATCAAAATGGTAAACGGTCGTATCCTGGAAGATCAGAGGGTCTGCCTTGAATGCAACCTGTGTGCCTGTCTCGGAGGTATCACCGATGATCTTGAGCGGCTCACATTCTTTTCCATATTCAAACCGCTGGTAATACCGGTGTTCACCGTCGCAGACCTCGACCTCCAGCCATTCGGAAAGTGCGTTTACGACCGAAGCGCCTACCCCATGCAGGCCGCCGGATACCTTATATCCGCTTCCACCGAATTTACCGCCTGCATGAAGGATGGTAAATACAACCGTGACCGCAGGAAGCCCGGTTTGCGACTGGATGCCGACCGGGATACCGCGCCCGTCGTCCCGCACACGGATGATCTCTCCCGGCAGAAGCTCGACTGTGATCTTATCACAGTGGCCCGCAAGTGCTTCGTCGATCGAGTTGTCTACAATCTCATATACCAGATGATGAAGACCCTTTTCCCCAGTTGAACCGATATACATGCCCGGCCGTTTGCGGACCGCCTCCAGCCCCTCCAGAACCTGTATCTGAGAGGAATCGTATTCCTGTTCCTGCTGAGGCAGATTCTTTACATCTTCCATCAAACTACTCCTTTCCGTTTTCCGAAAAAACCGCCGGTATCTGTTTACCGGCTGATATTTGCGATACCATCAATGAAACCCGCCCGCTTTTTGAGCGTTGCGGAAGAAATCTGCGTGATATAAACCGTCTGCTTCCCCTTCCAGGCGCAGATCACAAATGATTTTGGCAGTTCATAAGAAACGTTGCGCACCCTGCCTTGCTTCTCTGCCTGTGTCAGGAATTCCTTTGTCAGCTTGGATATAGTCGTGTTCTCCAGGTCAAATATCCCGACGACCTCCCTGGAACGCACGACTGTGTCCTGTCCAAGATGCAGATACATCTTTTCCTCCTTTGGGGAAGAAGCGCTGCCCACCAGCTGTCCCCGGCTTTTCAATTACTGAATTTATGATTTGACCCAGAGAAGGGATACTAATAGTTCCGATAGGACACAACCTCCCCATTTTGGATGCGCGCCCCAATCCCCCTCCCGAGCGTTTTGAAATAGGCTTTGTCGCAACAGGTCATAATCAACTGGCGGTCCCGCAGGTTGTTGAGCAGATAATCCCGGCGGGAAACATCCAGCTCGCTCATCACATCATCGAGCAGCACGACTGGGTATTCCCCAACGGTCTCCCGGATCAGCTCACATTCTGCCAGCTTGAGCGCAAGCACACAGCTGCGCTGCTGCCCCTGCGAGCCATAGGACCGCGCGCTTTTCCCGTTGAGGGTGATTTCGATGTCGTCCCGGTGCGGGCCGCAGATGGTGACTCGTGCTTTTACATCCTCGCTGCGTTGGTTTTGCAGCCGGTCGAGAAGCTGCCGTTCGATCTCCGGAATCCCCAACCCGGGTTCACAGGGCAGGGAAGAGACATAATGAAAATCGAGCGTCTCCCGTTCCCGTGAAATCCCTGCATAAACCTCCTGTGAAAACGGTTTGAGCCGTTCAAGAAAGCTCGCCCTTGTTTTGATGACCACCGCCGCAAATGACGCCAGGCGTTCATCCCAGATGTCCAGCGTATTGAACAGGCTGGTCTCATAGGCCATATCTTTGAGCAGCCGGTTACGCTGGTCGAGCACACGTGTATATTGGTTCAGAATATGAACATATTTGGGCTTGATCTGGCAGATTGAAGTGTCGATAAACCGCCGTTTTTCCTGTGGGCCGTTTTTAATCAGGGTGAGATGTGCGGGGGAGAATACCACCGCACAAAAATGCCCCGCAAGCTCGGCGGCGGACCGGAGCGGTATCTCGTTAAGCGAGGCGCTGCGCCGGCTTTCTACCGTAATCATTGCCTGCTGTTCCCGTCCAGAACCAAAAAAATCCAGCTCTAACGCAGCCTGTGGGCAGTCAAACCGGATCATCTGGCTGTCCTTTGCACCGCGAAAACTCTTTGCGCCGGTGAACAACCAGACTGCTTCGATAAAATTGGTTTTCCCCTGTCCGTTGTCCCCATAGATGATATTCGCGTTTTCGCAAAGCTCCAGCTCCATCGAACGGATGTTGCGGAAATCACAGAGCTTAATCCGGCTCACCCTCACTTAAATAACCTCGATCTCTTTCCCGCCAATCTGTACCCGGTCTCCCCGGCGGATTTTTTTGCCGCGCATCCTGCACAGTTCACCATTTACCCGGACTTCCCCTGAAGTGACCATCTCTTTTCCCTGGCCTCCGGTTTCCGCCGCTCCTGCATATTTGAGCAGGGCGTCCAGTTTGATGTAATCGGTATGGATTTCTACTTTGATCTTTTGTTCCATCTTATTTCCTTTTCAAAGCCTTTTTTATAATAAAACGATCTGGTTTTTATTGCCTCTAATATTTTCAGGATTCAGATTTGAGCCGGACCGGAAGCACGAGGAATGTGAAGCTGTCCCCCTCAACCGGGGTTAGTTTGAGCGGGGAGAGCGGGCCGTTGAGGATCAACTGGATTTCGTCTCCCTCGGATGCTTTCAATGCGTCGAGCATATACCGGCTGTTAAATCCAATTTCTACGTCTGCGCCCTCCTGCTTGCAGGGAATTTCGTCGTATGCTTTACCGATTGCGGTAGAGCAGGAAATCCGGATCATCCCTTCCTGGAAATAGAGCCGCAGAGGGCTTTTGATATTGTCTGAAATCAGCAGGGAAGAACGGTCGATCGAACCAATCAGTTCCCGGGTATTGATCCGGACTGTGGTTTGTGATCCGTTTGGGATCGCCGCTTTATAGTCGAGGAATTCCCCTTCCAAAAGGCGGGATACCACATGATAGCTGCCGATCTGAAAGATGATATGCCGCTTTGAAACGGTCAGTTCTACGTCGGCATCCTCCTCTTTCAGGAGTTTGGCGACCTCTGAAAGTGATTTGCCCGGTACAATGAACATCAAATCCTCCTGATAGCCGGTCGGTTCTTTGCGCATTGCCAGCCGGTAGCCATCCACCGATACGACATATAATTCTCCGCCTCGGATGTCGAAGAGGGAACCGGTATGGACCGGTTTGCTATCGCTTGTCGAGACAGCAAAAAGGGTTTGGCCAATCATGTTTTTCAGGATGCGCTGAGGGAGGTTGAGTCCTGTAGTCTGTGAAATGGATGGCAGCTCAGGAAATTCAGATGCAGGAATCCCCAGGATAGTGTATTCGGTGACATCTCCTTTGATAATTGTGAGCATTTTTTCATCGGTTTTGAT
Organism: Anaerotruncus sp. G3(2012); assembly: GCF_000403395.2. GTDB lineage: Bacteria > Bacillota > Clostridia > Oscillospirales > Ruminococcaceae > Anaerotruncus. The sequence continues at coordinate 43,110 of NZ_KE159680.1, forward strand.
GCTGACCTGTTCGCTTGGCATCCTGCGGATCATATCTAAAAACAGTTTTGCGGGCAGAACAATCTCTCCCTGTTCCCGGATGTCGGCTTCGATTTCGGTGGTGATTGCCAGTTCGAGGTCATAGCCGGTTAGGGAGATGGTTCCCGCAGCCGTTTTAAGCAATATGCCTTCAAGTGCTGCGAGCGTATTTCTAGAAGAGACTGCACGAGATACGTTTGAAACGGCTTCTACCAGCAGTTGTTTGTTGCAGATGACATGCATAAAAACGACCTCCGTTTATCGTTTGATTGGGTTTGTGGTTTCCACAGGGAGAAATCGGTACCGCTGCTTATAAAGATAGATAGATAAAAATAGTAGTAGTAGTAGATGGGCTGGAAATGTGAAAAAATCTGAAGAACCGCATGGGAAGCGGGTTGACGAATCAAAGTGGAAAAAAGGGCAGGGTGAAAAAGTTGTGGAGAAGGATTGGAAAGCCAGATTTTTTCACATGATGGTTGGAAAACCCATTGGAAAGTAGAGAAAACGTGGAAAACTCTGTGGAAAATGTTGAAGAGTGATTTTTTCATTCACAAAAATCACAGATTGTGGATTGTTGAAAGTGGAAAACCTGGGGAAAAGGTGGAAAACTTGTTCAGCTATCCCGGATATTTTTGATAATATCCTCGACGGTTTCCTTGTAACGCAGGTCGTTTGCCATATTTTTTTCAACCTGTTGGGTTGCATAAACGACGGTGCTGTGGTCCCGCCCTCCAAATTCTTCCCCGATCATCGACATCGACATCTGGGTGATCTCCCGCACAATATACATTGAAATCTGGCGCGCGGAGGAGATCTGTGCGTTGCGCTTGGTGGACCGGATATCCTGTGGGCTGATCCCATAGGTGCGGCCGACCTCTGCGATGATCCGTTCAACGGTTACGGGCACAGGCTGGCTGTCGTTCAGGATGTCCCGGATTGCGTTCTGTGCAATTACGATGGAAGGGCTGGTCCCTTGAAGCAGTTTATATGCTTTGAGTTTTTTCACTGCGCCTTCCAACTGCCGGATGTTGGTTTTCAGCCGGTTTGCGATGTATTCGGACACGTCATCCGGTACGCTGATGTCCATCAGCTGCGCTTTCCGGCGGATGATCGCGATTCGGGTTTCAAAGTCAGGCGTCTGGATGTCTGCAAGCAGTCCCCATTCGAAGCGGGTCCGCAGACGGTCTTCCAGTGTTTTGATCTCTTTGGGTGGCCGGTCGGATGCGAGTACGATCTGCTTGTTTGACTCATAGAGGGTATTGAAGGTATGGAAGAACTCCTCCTGTGTACTCTCTTTACCGCCGATAAACTGGATGTCATCGACCAGCAGAACATCTGCCTGCCGGTATTTCTCCCGGAACTGAGGGGTAGTATGGTCCTGGATCGATTCGATCATCTCGTTGGCGAATTCATCGCCCTTGACATAGATGATGGTATAATCGGGGCGGTTTTTGCGGATTTCACTGCGGATCGCGTAGAGCAGATGCGTCTTGCCCAGCCCGGACGCCCCATAGATAAAAAGAGGGTTATAGGCATTGGCAGGGTTGGCGGCGACCGCGAGAGACGCTGCGTGTGCAAATTTGTTGGAGGAGCCGACAATAAACGTATCGAAGGTGAAATCGTATTCCCCACCGATTGCGAAGCCATCCGGATCGACAGATGGGGCCGGTTCCACGGGTGCTGGCGCGGGCTGGTCGCAGGTGATTTCTACATTGACCATAAACCCAAGTACCTCTTCAAACGAGTTTTTTAAAATTGAGGTATACTTTTCCTTTACGATGTTCATTTTAAATTCGGAGTTCACCTTGAGAAAGGCGGTCGATCCGTCCAAGCGCAGAGGTACGATATCTTTCAGCCAGAGGCTGAACGCCACTTCGGACATTTTTCCCTTGCAGTTTTCCAAAACAAGGGCAAACAGGTCGGCAAATGATTCCATGTATGCAGCTCCTTTGGTGGATAACAGGTGAAATCCATGAAAAAAACCGGTGGAGACGATGGTTTTCCACGAACTTTCCCCAGATTCGGTAACTTCGATATTGTACCACAAATTAGAGGAAGTTTCAAGTATTCAACAGGCTATGTTGATATAATTATATAATAGTATGCCACCACTTTTCCCGCCGCAGACAGAAACACAGTTGAAACTGTGGAAGAGTGGTTCCAAACCAGATTTTTGAATGTGGGCCCCTTCTTGTTTCGAAATCCCCTAAGGGGGCTTTTTCTCTTGCAAAAAGCCCCCTCTTACCGCTTCGCGGCAATTCACCCGAAAAAAGCGCTTCACAGGATAAAGTATTTCGCTCATTGCGATGAGCGACCAAAGGCTCTGCCTTTGGAAACTGCAATTTTTTGAAAAAAATTGAGTAAAACTTTAGAACCTGTATTCATAATCAGACGGTGTCGAATGGTTGTGAATGCGGGTTCTTAATTATGAAAGAAAGAAGAAATCCGCGCAGCTTGCCGGGGTGGGGCTTGTGCTTGTCAGTTTGGTCTGGAACCAAACTGATGCTGTCTCACTGCCCCCGTAACCGCATTGCGGAAAGGATCGGGCAAAAGGCTTGACAAAACTGCATGAAATGGGTTATAATGCTAATCTGCAAGGTATAAAAGGATAATTGCATCCGTGTCAGCAGATCTATTCCATTATATGGAATTTAGTGACCACGATGAGAGGGGGGTTAAGAATGAAAAGAACCTACCAGCCGAAGAAGCTTCAGAGAAAGAAAGAGCATGGTTTCCGTAAACGTATGGCAACCAGAAACGGGCGCAAGGTCCTCGCGCGCAGAAGAGCAAAAGGCAGAGCGCGTCTGACCCACTGATCCGGAAAATACAGGACCACAGCTTGAGTTGTGGTCTTTATTTTTAGGATGTTGGGAACTGGGGCGGATGCCCGGGAATGATCTGCGGCAGGAGGGATCGGTATGCTCCATACGACTGCGCTTACCCTGAACAAGGAATTTAAGCGGGCTTATTACCGGGGGCGGAATACTGCTACCCCTCTTGTTGTGGTTTATGCGGTGAAAAACCGGATGGGATGCAACCGTCTTGGCCTGACTGCTTCGAGGAAAATTGGGAAAGCGGTGCAGCGCAACCGCGCACGCCGGATTATGAAGGAGGCCTACCGGCTTTTGGAAGGAGAATTTCCTGTTGGGTGGGACTTTGTACTCGTTGCCCGCACCAGGACAGTGCACGCCTCCACCAATGACCTGATCAGAGCGCTTCGGCAGGCAAACAGGCGGCTGTTTCAGAAATCATGAGGCGATTACTCCTTTGGTTGATCCGCCTTTACCAGAAATGGATCTCGCCTTTGAAACCACGTCCGACCTGTCGTTTTTACCCCACCTGTTCGATCTATGCCTATACCGCGGTTTCGCGCTTTGGAGCGCTGCGCGGGGGATGGCTGGCGCTCAAACGGATTTTAAAGTGCCATCCGTTTCATCCGGGGGGAGTTGACCATGTACCGGAGGTGTTTTCCCTGTTTGAGCCCGCAAAAAATGGAAAAGAGAGGAAACAGAAATAGATGCAACTGATTTATCTGATCGTTGGCTGGCCGCTTGGCTGGATTATGTGGGCCTGCTATAAGGTGGTCCCGGTCTACGCCGTTGCGCTGGTCCTGTTTACCCTGATTATGCGTGTTCTCCTGGTGCCGTTTTCGATTAAGCAGCAGAAGTCGATGGTTAAGATGCAGATGTTCCGCCCCAGGATGGAGGAACTTCAGAAAAAATATGGGAATAATAAAGAACGTCTCAACGAGGAGATGATGAAGCTCTATCAGGAGGAGAACTACAATCCGATGTCGGGATGTCTCCCGATGCTGATCCAGTTCCCCATTCTGTTCGGCCTGATCGACGTTATTTATAAACCAATGAGCCATATTCTGCGCATCGGGCAGGAGGTTCTTTCACAGGCATATACGATCGCTGCGCCGATCCTCGACGTTGCGCCGGAGATGCTTTCCAAGGATATGACAGCCCAGCTCAAGGTCATGGGTGCGGTGCAGCAGAACCCGCAGGCGTTTGCCTCGCTTGGGGATTTTGTGGACAAGGTAAACAGCATCAATCTCACGATCGGCCCGATTGACCTGACCCAGACCCCCACATTTGCACTGAACTGGCTGCTGCTGATCCCGATTCTCTCCGGCCTGACCTCGCTTGCACTGTCGATGTTTACGATGAAACAGACAGCGGCTTCTGCGGGGGACAGTGCGCAGGCTGCCGGCATGACCAGAGGCATGATGCTGATGATGCCCCTGATGTCCGCCTATTTCGGCTTTATGTTCCCGGCGGGCGTCGGCATTTACTGGATCATCTCCAATCTTCTGATGGCAATTCAAACCTTCCTGCTGAACAAATTTATGAACCCTGTCAAGCTTGCGGAGCAGGCAAAGCTGGAATATGAGGCCAAACGGGAACAGCAGCGCAAGGAAAAGATCGAAGCGAAAAAACGCGCCCGGGAAAACGGGGAGCTGGATATTGATAAGGCGTTGTCCCAGAAAGAGATCAACCGGATGAAGCTCGCGGCAGCGCGCAAGCGGGATGCGGAAAAATATGGGGACATATATAAAGAAGTCACCGATGATGATTTGAAATAATTGCCGTAGTGATGCAAAAGAGCTGTTTAAGTGGGATTGCAATAGGAGGGCATTATGAGAGAGTGCATCAAAGAAGCCAAAAGTGTTGACGAGGCGATCAGCCTTGCATGTAAAGAACTTGGCGTCGAGCGGGACGCAATCGAATTCGAGATTATCAATCTGCCGAAGCGCGGGTTTTTCGGGCTTCGCAATACCCCTGCCCGGGTACGGGTTTATTTTGAAGAGCCGGTGAAAGAGGAGAAAAAGCCGGAAAAGCCGGCAAGAGCGCCCGAACCGAAGCCGGCACAGGATACAAAACCCGCCAGATCTGCCCGTCCGGCAAAGCCGGAAAGGCCGCTGCGTGAGGAACGGCAGCCGGTGCGGGAGTTGGTGAAGGAGCCTCCTGTCCGCAAAGAGCCGAAACCGGAAAAAAAGGAGAATCCCGAAGAAAAGCCCGAGGAGGCCAAAAAGCGGGAATCTGCGCCGCTTGTCTTTGTGGGTGCGGATGAGGTCGAAGGGAAGGCAAAAACCGCCGTGTCCTACCTGAAAGGGGTTCTGGCGGAGATGAACGTTCATCCCGAAATCACAGTCGCACGCACTGAGAACGGGGTAATCCTTCGCCTTGCGGGGGAAGGTCTGGGCGTCATCATCGGGCGCAGAGGGGAAACCCTCGATTCGCTCCAGTATCTTTGCGGATTGGTCGCTAACCGTGAGGAAGGCGATTATATGCGGGTCACCATCGACTCGGGCAACTATCGCGAAAAACGGGAGCGGACACTCGAACATCTGGCCCAGAAGCTGTCTGCATCGGCGATCCGCTATGGACGTTCATCCACCCTTGAACCGATGAATCCGTATGAACGGCGGATTATCCATGCAACGGTTTCAAAGATTGAAGGGGTTTCCTCTACCTCGATTGGAGAGGAGCCGAACCGCCGTGTTGTGATCACGCCGGACAACCTCAGACCCCAGCAGGGCAGAAGAGGCGGAAAAGGTGGAACGCGCGGTGGGAAGCCGCCCCGCAGAGGGGATGGACTGCGTTCGGGGGAACGCCGGGAATTTCCTCCAAGGGACAGGGACAGCGGCAGACGCGACCGGAGCGACCGCGGACGGAGGGATAGCCGTCGCGAAGAAACGATAAAGCCGACGCCTACCAGTATAGACCGGGAGTATTTGAAAGAGATCGAACAGGAGGCGCCATCGTTTGTCAAGCCTGACCCGTCGGAAAAATCGGCTGCACCGGTGCGGGAGAATCTCTCCACATCGCGCACCCGGACATCGGGCGAAGGGGCTGACCTGCCGCTCTATGGGAAAATAGAACTGTAACACAAAAGAGGAGGGGTTTCACGTGAAACACTTCCTCTTTTTTCTGACCAGGACAAGTTTTGTTCTGCCTTTTCTTTGCAAAAATTTCATGCCTCATGTGGAATGTCGAAGATATTGTGCTTTGACCCCGCAGAGAGGTTGACAGTATTCGTAAAATATGTTTGCATCGCCGGATTCTGAAACTATGGAGGACATATATGGAGAATGATACAATAGCGGCAATCGCCACCCCTTATGGAGTGGGAGGAATCGGGGTGGTTCGGTTATCCGGCCCAGAGGCAATCCGGGTAGCCAAACGGATGGTACGGCTTTCACATGGGAGACAGCTTTCTGAAATGGAAGGGTACACCTGCGCTTATGGGCGGGTTTTTGATGGCGACGGTGAGATCGACGAGGCGGTCCTGACGCTTTTTCGTGCACCACGCAGTTATACGGGGGAAGATGTGGTTGAGATTGCAGCGCATGGCGGAATCTATCTGCTCGAAAGGATTCTGCGCGCTTGTTGTTTGAAAGGCGCACGTCCTGCACAGGCGGGTGAGTTTACCCGGCGGGCGTTCCTGAACGGGAAGCTTGATCTCACACAGGCGGAAGCGGTAGCCGACCTGATTTCTGCGCGGGGAAGGCAGGCAGCGCGTGCTGCGCTTACGGCGCGGGACGGTGCATTGTATCGGGAAGCAGAGCGGATATGCGGCGAACTGACCGGATATGCGGCGCATCTCGCGGCATGGATTGACTATCCGGAAGAGGAAATTGTAGAAGTTGACCAGGATGCGCTGGCAGCGGGACTGTGCGGTTGTGTGGAAGCATTGGAGAAGCTATCCGCGACCTACGATACTGGACGGGTGATCCGGGAAGGGATCGACACTGCGATTGTTGGCCGTCCCAATGTCGGCAAGTCGACCCTGATGAATCTGCTTTCCGGATTTCAGCGGAGTATCGTTTCGAATTCTGCCGGGACAACCCGGGATGTGGTGAGTGATACGGTGCAGCTCGGAGACCTGATGCTCCATCTTTCGGATACTGCTGGTATCCGTTCGACCGACGATCCGATCGAGCGGCAGGGGGTGCAGATGGCGCACGACCGCCTTGCACGAGCGCAGCTTGTACTTGCGGTATTTGACGGGTCCGAACCGCTTGATGCGGATGATCTGCTGATCGCGGAGGCCTGTAAGGAAGTTCCTGTGATTGCTCTGGTCAACAAGCGTGACCTTCCCCGGAAGATGGATTTGGAACCGCTCAAGCAGAGATTTGAAAGGCTGCTGGTGATCTCTGCGGATCAGCCGGACGATCTGGAACTGCTCAAAAGGGAGATTGAACAGCTTTTTTCGATTGGCAGTTTTGATGCGGGTGCAGCGACAGTGGCCAATGAACGGCAGCGCGGCGAGGTGCGGAATGCCTGCGAAGAGGTGCGGCAGGCGGTGGATGCGCTTTCCTCTGGGGTATCTTATGATGCGGTATGCGTTTGCATCGAGGCGGCAATTGATGCGCTGCTTTCCCTTACTGGAAAACGTGCCTCCGAACAGGTGGTGCAGCAGGTCTTTTCCCGGTTTTGTGTTGGGAAGTGAAAGGAGAAAAAAGGATGCAATATTATCATGCGGATGATTATGAGGTCGCGGTGGTTGGTGCAGGCCATGCGGGGATAGAGGCTGCCCTTGCGTCGGCGCGGCTGGGCGCCAGGACGGTGCTGTTCACCATCTCGCTCGATGCAGTTGCAAACCTTCCCTGTAATCCTTCGATCGGCGGGACTGCAAAAGGGCATCTGGTGCGGGAGGTGGATGCACTCGGCGGAGAAATGGGAAAAGCCGCGGATGCCACCTTTCTGCAAAGCCGGATGTTGAACCGTGGAAAAGGTCCCGCGGTGCACAGCCTGCGGGTACAGACCGACCGCAGGGCATATCACGCATATATGAAACGGGCGGTGGAAACACAGGAAGGATTGTCACTCAAGCAGGCGGAGATTGTGGAACTTCGGGCAGAGGATGGGAAGATCACCGGAGTTGTAACTGCAATGGGTGCTGTTTATGGTGCAAAGGCGGTGATCCTAGCAACCGGAACCTACCTGAGAGGAAAAATTTTTGTGGGGGAGTATGTTGCCGAGAGCGGACCGGATGGAATGCATCCGGCGCGGCGGCTTTCGGATTCGCTGGAAAAGCTGGGGATTCAGCTGCGGCGGTTCAAGACCGGCACCCCTGCGCGGGTAGACCGGCGGTCGATCGACTTTTCAAAGCTCGAAAAGCAGGAGGGAGATGACCCGATCGTTCCATTTTCGTTCGAAACGAATCCCGATGGTTTGCAGAATCAGGTTTGCTGTTACATGGCCTATACCAATGAGCGCACACATCAGGTGATCCGCGACAATTTGGACCGATCGCCGCTTTATGGCGGGCAGATCGAAGGGGTCGGCCCGCGCTACTGCCCAAGTATTGAGGATAAGGTGGTCCGTTTTCAGGATAAACCCCGGCATCAGCTTTTTGTGGAACCGATGGGCCTGGACACCAACGAAATGTATCTACAGGGGATGTCCTCCTCGCTCCCGGAAGAGGTGCAGACGAAATTTTATCGCACCATCGAGGGATTTGAACGGCTTGAAATCATGCGCAGCGCCTATGCGATCGAGTATGACTGCATTGATCCGACCTGTCTCAAGGCGTCACTGGAATTCCGTTCGGTGAAAGGGTTGTACGGGGCGGGGCAGTTCAACGGCACCTCGGGTTATGAAGAAGCAGCCGCACAGGGCCTGATTGCAGGGATCAACGCGGCGCGTCAGGTACAGGGAAAGCCCTCTTTGATTCTCGACCGCGCCAGTTCCTACATCGGGACGCTGCTTGATGACCTGGTTATCAAGGGGTGCAACGATCCCTACCGGATGATGACTTCCCGTTCAGAATACCGGCTGTTGCTCCGGCAGGACAATGCGGATGCGCGCCTGACTCCAATCGGATACGAAATCGGGCTGATCGGTGAAGAGAGGTTTACCCGGTGTCAGGAAAAGCAGAAGCAGATTGAGCAGGAGATCCAACGCCTGCAAAAGACCACAGTCCCACCAGGGGAAGGGCTGAATGCATTGCTTGTTTCACGTGAAACAGCTCCAATCACGTCAGGAATCCGGCTTTATGAGCTGCTGCGCAGGCCGCAGATCAGTTATTTTGACCTCGCACCATTTGACTTATCCCGTCCTGACCTGCCGCCGGAGGTACAGGAACAGGTTGAGATCACCATTTCGTACGAAGGCTACATACAAAAACAGCTTGTTCAGGTCGCACAGATGCGGAAACTGGAAGGGAAAGCGCTGCCGGAAACACTTGATTACCGGGAAATCCGAGGGCTGAGGCTTGAAGCAATTGAAAAGCTGAACAGGCTGCACCCCGCAAATATTGGGCAGGCATCCCGGATCAGCGGGGTCAGCCCTGCGGATATATCGGTGCTTCTAATCTGGCTGGAACAACACAGACGGGAGGAAATAAGATGATCGACACAGAAAAATTAAGCAGTTACGCCGAAGGGATCGGTTTATCGCTTGGCCAGGCCCAGCTGGAAACGTTTGACCTCTATGCGCAGATGCTGGTTGAATGGAACCAGAAGATCAACCTGACCGCCATTACAAAGCCGGAAGAGATCGTGGTCAAGCATTTCCTGGACAGTTTAATGCTGCTCAATGCGGTTTCACTGGAGGAGGGTGCCAGACTGGTTGACGTGGGGACAGGGGCAGGGTTTCCATCGGTTCCGGTGAAGATTGCCCGCCCGCAGCTGGAACTGACCCTTCTGGACAGCCTGAATAAGCGGATTCTTTTTCTAAAGGAGCTTTCCGCCGCCTTGGGACAGCAGAACCACTGTGTCCATATCCGAGCGGAGGAAGCAGGGAAAAGTGCGGCCTATCGGGAACAGTATGACCTCGCGACTGCGCGGGCGGTTGCGCATCTGCGGGAGCTTTCTGAATATTGCCTGCCGCTTGTCCGCGTTGGCGGCCGGTTTGCAGCGTTGAAAGGCGGCGAGATCGAACAGGAGCTTACCGAGTCTGAAAAGGCGGTCCGGGAGATGGGTGGGAAAATCGCTGGAGTGCGACAGTTTTCTCTGCCGGACGGAAGCGCCCGCACAATCGTTGTGATTGAGAAAATATCGCAGACTTTGACAAAATATCCCCGTCCCCATGCCAAAATAGCAAAATTCCCGTTGATCTGATCCGAGATTTGTGGATTTTATGGGGATTTCTGCGATGAAAAAAGCTGGTCAAACCGAATAATTCGTGGTAAGATGGTGACAGGTCAAGGAGGTCGAGGAAAGGACGTGGAAAAATGGGGATGTTTACAAAACAGAAAACCATCAGCAGGGTTCTTTTGCTCAACATCCGGGAAATCTCTTCGAATCCTTACCAGCCGCGCAGCCAGTTTGAACCAAGAGCTTTGCAGGAGCTTGCGGACAGTATCTCCCAGAATGGGCTGCTCCAGCCGGTCACAGTTCGCGAATGGGAAAACGGCTATCAGCTGATAGCCGGGGAACGCCGGCTGATGGCCTGCAAGATGCTGGGCATGGAACAGATTCCCGCGATCGTAAACCGGGTGGATGATGAGAAATCTGCGGTCTTCGCGTTGATCGAGAACCTTCAGCGAAAGGACCTCAACTATTTCGAGGAAGCGCAGGGAATCCAAACCCTGATGCAGACAAGCGGTATGAGCCAGCAGGAGGTCGCCAAAAAGCTGGGAAAGGCGCAGTCAACGGTTGCCAATAAACTCCGACTGCTCTTCTTTGGAGAAGACCTGCGGCAAAAGATGCTTGACAATGGGCTGACCGAGCGTCATGCACGCGCTCTGCTCCGCCTGCCAAATGAACGGCTGGTCAATGAGGCGATCCAGTACATTGTTGCAGAGCGGCTGAATGTGGGGGAAAGCGAGAGCTATATTGAGTCGCTGCTCACCGCAGTACCGGAGAAGCCGCCGAGCAAACCCGCCACCCGCCTGTTTGTTGTAAAAGACCTGCGAATTTTTATGAACACGATCACCAAAGCGGTTTCTACTATGCGGCTTGCGGGGATCGAGGTGGATACCAGCAAGGAAGAAGACGAAGAGTACATTCACTATCTGGTGAAGATTCCAAAGAAGAGCGCTTATCGAAGCTCGCATTCTGCGTGACCAATCCCTGTATGCGGCCGGTGAAACAGCACACCCGCTGCATACAGGTTGGTAAATAAATTTTATACACGTTTCCCTGTCAAAAAACCTCCTTTCCGGAGGTTTTTTGGCGTTCCGGGGAAATGTTTCATGTGAAACATCTGCGATTTTCAAAAAATCTCTTAACAAACAGGATAAGCTGTGCTATAATTGAAATACTCAAAAAAATGATTTTGATCCTGCCGGTCAAGCGCGCTCTGCGTGTTGACGATAGGGAAGGTTGGGCAAAGATACAACAATGACCTGAAAACCGCACATCGTGCGGTTTTCATAGTGCAGGAAAGCCTTGTTTGAGGGGACAGAAAAAACGGATGAGAAGGACAGAAGTGCTGGTTTAACGGAGGAAGTTATGGGAAAGATAGTTGCGATTGCGAATCAAAAGGGGGGCGTCGGCAAGACGACGACGGCTGTCAACCTGACTGCTGCGCTCGGCGCAAAGGGGTTCCGGACGCTGCTGGTGGATGTTGATCCGCAGGGCAACTCCACCTCCGGGCTGGGGATCAACAAGCGTGGTCTGGAGTTTTCCACCTACGATCTGCTGGTTGGAGATACTCCGGCGGAAAAGATGCTCGTGCAGACCGAATTTGAGAATGTGGACCTGTTGCCCTCCAATATTGAGCTGGCGGGCGCGGAGATCGAACTGGTGGAGATGCAGGATCGGGCAATGCAGATGAAAAAGGCGCTCATAGAGATGAAATCGGTTTATGATTTTATCCTGATAGACTGCCCGCCTTCCCTGGGGATTATCACCCTCAATGCCTTTACGGCATGCGATACCCTCCTGATCCCGATTCAGTGCGAATATTATGCACTGGAAGGGCTTTCCCAACTGATGGCAACCCTCCGGCAGGTCAAGCGGCTCTATAACCCTAATGTTGACATCGAGGGTGTCCTGCTCACCATGTATGACAGCCGGTTGAACCTGACCGTCCAGGTGGTGGAGGAGCTGAAAAAATACTTCCCCCAGAAGATTTACCGGACAGTGATCCCGCGCAACGTGCGTCTTTCGGAGGCTCCCAGCTTTGGACAGCCGGTGATATACTATGACCGGGCGTCCAAGGGGTGCGCAGCGTACGAGCAGTTGACCCAGGAGTTTTTAGAGAAAAACAAACGATAGACTGGAAGTTGCCCGAAGAGTCGAAACCGTCCTCCTTTTTCGGTTTTCTCTTCAGCGAATCAGTCCCGGAATTTTTTGAAAAGCCATAGGGAGATAGAAACAGATTTTTCAGAAGGGGGAACAGGATTGGCAAAAGCAAAGGGTGGACTTGGAAAAGGATTGGAAGCCCTGTTTGTAGATAACAGTACTGACCAGGCGGAGATTTCGACACTGGCGATCACTGAAATCGAGCCGAATCGGGACCAGCCCCGAAAGCAGTTCGATCCGACAGCGCTGTCCGAACTGGCAGATTCGATCAAAGAATACGGGGTGTTGCAGCCGCTGGTGGTACGTCCGCTTCCGGATGGCTCCTATCAGCTGGTAGCAGGGGAGCGCCGATGGAGAGCGTCGCGGATGGCGGGGCTTTCGTCGGTGCCGGTGGTTATCCGTGAGTTGACCGACTCCCAGGCGATGGAACTTGCGCTGATCGAAAACTTGCAGCGTGAAGACCTCAATGCCATTGAGGAAGCTGCCGGTTACCGGGAGCTGATGGACCGGTTTGGGCTGACGCAGGAGCAGGTTGCACAGCGGGTGGGCAAATCCCGCCCGGTGATTACCAATGCGATGCGGCTGTTGAATCTGCCTGAGGATGTGCGGGAGATGGTGGTGGACGGCAGGCTGTCCGCAGGACATGCCCGCGCATTGCTCTCGCTCGAGGATGAGGAGATGATCCGGGTGCTCGCACGCGAGATCATCAAGAAGGGGTTGTCGGTGCGGCAGGTCGAAGCGATTGTCAAAAAAAGCAAGCAGCTGGTAAAACCGCCCAAAGCCCCGCCCACGGCCTGGGACAACAGCTATTTTGCAGAGGTGCAGCTTGCGTTGAGCCAGAGCCTTTCCCGAAAGGTCAAAATTGAGGGGGAGAAAAACAAAGGGCGGCTGATTATTGAATTTTATGATGAGGCGGACCTCAAAGAGATCGTCGCATCTATTTCCAAAGAATAGAAACCATACCATGAGGAGGACAAAACCATGTTGGACATAAAATTTGTACGTGCGAACCCGGAGGCAGTAAAGGAAAATATTAGAAAAAAATTCCAAGACGAAAAACTTCCGCTGGTTGACGAAGTGATCGAAAAAGACCAGCAATACCGAGATGCCAAAACCCGCGGGGATTATCTGCGCGGGCAGCGCAACACGATCAGCAAGCAGATCGGCGGGCTGATGGCAAAAGGGCAGAAGGAAGAAGCGGAGCAGGCAAAAGCAAAGGTTGCGGAGATGGCAAAGGAGCTTATGGAGCTTGAGCAGCTGGAAGCCCGTCTGGAAGGGGAAATCCGCGAGCGTATGCTGGTGATTCCGAACATCATTGACCCGTCCGTACCGCTCGGGAAGGACGACAGTGAAAATGTTGAGGTCGAGAAGTTTGGGGATCCGGCTGTCCCGGCTTTCGAGGTGCCCTATCATGTGGATATCATGGAACGTCTCAACGGGATCGACCTGGACAGCGCGCGCAGGACGAGCGGCAACGGGTTCTATTATCTGCGCGGGGATGTTGCTCGCCTGCATTCGGCGATCCTTTCGTATGCACGTGATTTCATGATCGACCGCGGCTTCACCTATTATATTCCTCCCTATATGATCCGGAGCAATGTAGTCACCGGTGTGATGAGCTTTTCCGAGATGGAAAATATGATGTACAAGATCGAGGGGGAGGACCTTTATCTGATCGGTACGAGCGAACATTCGATGATCGGCAAATTTATTGACACGATCCTGGATGAGAGCCAGCTCCCGCAGACAATGACCAGCTATTCGCCCTGTTTCCGCAAAGAGGTGGGTGCGCATGGGATCGAGGAGCGCGGCGTCTACCGTATCCACCAGTTTGAAAAACAGGAGATGGTAGTGGTCTGTAAGCCGGAGGAAAGTGCGGAGTGGTTCTGCAATCTCTGGAAAAATACGGTGGATTTTTTCCGTTCGCTTGATATTCCGGTGCGGACACTCGAATGCTGTTCCGGTGATCTGGCGGACCTGAAGGTCAAGAGCATCGATGTCGAGGCATGGTCGCCCAGACAGAAAAAATATTTCGAGGTCGGGAGCTGCTCCAACCTGGGTGATGCACAGGCACGCCGGCTGGGCATCCGTGTCAAAAACAGGGAGCGCGGCAACTACTACGCGCATACCCTCAACAATACGGTGGTTGCACCGCCTAGAATGCTGATTGCTTTTTTGGAGAATAACCTCAATGAGGATGGTTCGGTGAATATTCCCCAGCCGCTGCGGATGTACATGGGTGGGAAGGAAAAGCTCATTCCGGCTGAGAAATAAAAAAGAGGTTTTCGCGTCAATAGGCCAGATGTGGGATACACGGATGCAGAATGCCATTCAGGGATTGAACAGGGTGGCTTCTGAAAGAAAGCTATGTCCACAGTTTGGGAGACCATTGCAGGCAGCTTTTTAGACCTGCAATGGTCTGGGGCAGCGTTTGTGAAGCGGAGCGGCCTTGGTGTTTGATCCGTGTTCCATCCAAAAATTTCAGAAGGGGCGGGGTTGTTTGCCCAGAGAATTTACAAAACAGATCACGGTGATCGAGCCGGAGTGCGACATCACGAAACGGATGTCGCTGGCGAATATCATGCGCCATGCCCAGCAGATGGGCAGTTATCACCTGCATGAGGTCGGGATTGGATACAACAGGATGTATGAGGACGGGATGGTATTCATCGTTTCGAAGATGCTGATTACCATTCACCGCCGCCCTGGATTCGACGAACCGCTCCTGCTCACCACTGTTCCGAAAAAACCGAAAGGCGCGCAGTTTATCCGCGACACCTATTTTGACACCATATCAGGGGAGCGGCTGGTGGAAGTAAGTATCGCGTGGCTGCTGGTCGATCCGCAGGAACATAAAATCCTGCGTCCGTCCAAGTTTGACCGCTATGGAATCGAGATGTTCCCCAACGATGGCGAATACATCACCGGGTATCGGATCAGGCGTCCGGAAGGGCCGGGGGAAAGGCATCTGCGCCAGGTCAAATACAGCGATCTTGATTATAACTTCCATGTCAACAATGCGATTTACTCCAACATCGTCTGTGATCTGGTCCCGCTCGAGATCCTGCTCGAACGGGAGATCGCAAGTTTCGGAATCCTTTACCAGAAGGAAGCGAGGGCCGGCCAGGTGATCGACCTGGAACTGGTCTGCGCAGAGGACGGGGACACATTTTATGTGGGAGGCAGGCTCGGTGAGGCACGCTGTTTCGAATCTGAAATAAAATTCCGATAAAATGCAGAATATGGCTTGACAAATTGTGAATCGTCGGATATAATTATATTCGCTCACTTATGATATACAGGTGAGCGAAAGATGGCGGTATAGCTCAGTTGGCTAGAGCATTCGGTTCATACCCGAAGTGTCACCGGTTCGAATCCAGTTACCGCTACCAGCGAAAGCCTCACCGAGAGGTGAGGCTTTCTGAATAAAAGGCCTGTTCGTCAAGTGGTTAAGACACCGCCCTTTCACGGCGGGTTCACGGGTTCGAATCCCGTACAGGTCACCAAAAAGTTGCTGAAATGTTTTCAGCAACTTTTTTATTTTCCATGCAAGACTCAGACGAAACAGTGGGCTGGCTGCTTTCCATTTTGGCTGCGTAAGCAGGCTCCGTTCGCGTAGGGTTATCCGGCAGGGACGTTCAGGAGCACATAAAATCTGCGTGTATCAAGCCTGACCAAAGGCATATAGTTTTCCCCATTTTGAGGGCAGGCCGGTGGAAAATCTGAAAGAACATCGGAATAGAAAACAGAAAAAGTTGGTAGATTCCCCCAATACAGCCTGTGTTAGGGGAACTGGTTTGTAACAAACTGCAAATTTGCGGACAGAGGGTATACAAAAGCGGGCCAATCCGATATAATATAGGCGTAAAAGAAGTGAGTAAAGAATGTAAAAAAAGAAATGGTGAATGTGAATGGATGTATTTAGTTTGATTTCAATGTTTGGCGGACTCGCGCTCTTCCTCTATGGTATGTCAATCCTTGGCTCTGGCCTGGAGCGGATTTCAGGAGGACGGCTTGAAAGTACGCTGGAAAAACTGACAAGCAATATCTTTAAGGCAGCCTTGCTCGGTGCACTGGTCACCGCTGCCATTCAGTCCTCCTCAGCGACAACGGTTATCGTCGTTGGTTTGGTCAACGCCCGGGTGCTCAAACTGCGCAATGCAATCGGGGTGATCATGGGCGCGAATATCGGTACAACGATTACCGCGCACATCATCCGGCTGACCGATCTGGAGTCCTCCAACTTTATCCTCAGTATCCTGAAGCCCACAGCCCTTGCGCCGCTCGCGTCGCTCATCGGCATCCTGCTGTTTATGGGGTCCAAGCGTGCGCGCCGCAGGGATATTGGGCAGATTCTGCTTGGATTTGGCATCCTGTTTACCGGGATGTTCTCAATGGAGGCAGCGGTCAAGCCGCTTGCAGACCTGCCTGCCTTTTCGCAGATGTTCGCGGCATTTGGAAGCATCCCGCTGCTCGGCGTGATTGTCGGTGCGGTGGTCACTGCGGTGATCCAGTCGTCGTCCGCATCGGTCGGTATCCTGCAAGCGCTCTCTTCTACCGGGCAGATCACCTATGCGATGGCGTTCCCGATTATCATGGGCCAGAACATCGGTACGACGATCACCCCGATTCTGGCGTCGATCGGCGCCTCCAAGAATGCGAAGCGTGCGGCCTGTGTGCATATCACCTTCAATATTCTGGGTACAGTGATCTTCCTGATCGGCTGTTATGCGATCCAGTATACGATCGGGTTCCCGTTCTGGGACCTTTCGATTGATAAAGGCGGCATTGCGAATTTCCACACGATTTTTAACGTCGTGGCGACTTTCCTGTTTATCCCGTTTGCCGGTATACTGGAAAAGATCGCATGCACAGTTGTAAAAGATGATCCGCAGAGCAACGAGATCGACATTACAACTGTCACCCTGGATGACCGCCTGATGGTTTCCCCTGGACTTGCGCTTGAGCATGCGCGGGAGGCAGTGGTGCAGATGGCAGTGGTCGCCCGGCATAATTTTATCAACGCAGTGTCCCTGTTGGATGCGTTTGACCCCAAGACCGTTGACCGGATCAATGAAAACGAAGATGTCGTGGATAAGCTGGAAAACCGGGTGGAGACCTATCTGCTGACCCTTTCGGAGAAGGAACTTTCCGAAAGCGAGAGCCGCGAAATCTCAGAGCTGCTGCACACCTGCGGTGAGTTCGAGCGGGTTGCAGACCATGCACAGAACATCGCGGAATGTGCTGAAAAGCTGTTCCAGAGCAAGTCAAACCTCTCCAAACGTGCATCTGAAGAGATGCATGTGATCAGTGAGGCTGTCAAGGAAATCTTGGACCTCGCAATAGAGGCGTTCAAAAAGGCGAATGTGCAGGTAGCACAGAACGTGGAACCACTGGAAGAGGTGGTCGATGAGATGGAGCAGATTCTGCGGGACAAGCATTTTGAGCGTCTGCGCAAGGGAAAGTGTACCCTGGATTCAGCGTTCCCGTTCGTTGAAGCCTTGAGCAATATCGAGCGGATCGCGGACCTTTGCTCCAACGTGGCGGAGTCGGTGGGCACCTATGACGGTGACCGCAAGTCGATCGACCGGCATCTCTATAAAAAGGCACAGGTACAGAGTGAGAGCTATCAGGACAAATATATTGTCTATACCACCAAGTACCTGAACCGGATTAAAAAATAAAGGGTCAATCTGCTTTCACTTCTGGCAGAGAAAGTGGGATAAACGCATTGCGTGTTTTTTCGCCTTCGGTGGACAGGGTAAGCCAGAGGAGGGCGCACGATGGATGATATTATAGAGTTTGCCAACAGGGAGGCATTTCGAAAATGGCTTTCTGATCATTGTCTGTCAAATGCCGGGATTTGGCTTTTGTTTGGGAAGGCTGGCGGACCGAAAACGATAAAAGCAGGGGAAGCGCTTGAAGAAGCACTCTGTTTTGGATGGATTGACGGGCAGATGCAAAGTATTGATGACAAAGCGTACAAGAAATATTTTTCTATGCGCAGGGAGAAGAGCAAGTGGTCAGAGAAAAATAAGAGATTGGCTGAAAGCCTCGAAGAGCAGGGGCTTATGACCGACTTCGGCAGAAGGAAAATAGAGGAAGCCAAAAGAAATGGCCAGTGGTACGCTCCCAAACCCACAGAGATTACAGAGGAGCAGATTGCTTGCCTATCCGCACAGCTGGAGGAGTATGAGCCTGCCTGCACGAATTTTCAGGCGATGCCCTTATCTGTCAAGAAAACCTATACGCGGGCATATCTTGACGCAAAAACAGATGCCGGACGGGAAAAACGGATCGCTTGGATGGTGGATAGGCTCAATCAGAATCTCAAACCGATGTAGCTGTTAGGCGCACCTTTGGTAGTTTTTTACCTTTTTGTCCCGGCGAAAAATATGGTTCAAAAAAGTAAAACGGACGTCCGTTTTACTGCTTTCAAAAGAAAGCAGTAAAACGGACGTCCGTTTTACTGCTTTCAAAAGAAAGCAGTAAAACTTCCATGAAAGAAAGGAAGTTTATCAGATGAAGGATTTCAGTACAGTAAAAATCATCTCTATAGAATTGGGTGAAAAATGCAATCTTAGTAATCAGCATCAAAAATGTCCTTCATCAGCCCGGTTAAAAAAAGACAAAACAGAGATCATAACGATGGATCAAATTCTTTCGGTGATTGACGACGTGGCGGAACACCATTTTTCCGGAGAAATTGCATTCCACTATTATAATGAACCGTTATTATATCTGGATCAGATACAGAGCATCATCGAAGCAAGACCGCAGATGGACTATCTTTTGTGGACAAATGGGGAATTATTAAAAGACGATATAGAGGAGAATGCGTATTTAAACTTGTTTCACAGTATCGTCATTTCCAATTACGGAGGGGAAAGCCGCTATCGTTTCTACTGTGAGCTGCAAAAAAGATACCCCAATATCACTCGAATTATCAATTATCAGTCTTTAGACGATCTGGATGATCGGAAGGAAATCTATACAAACGAGGTGAGAAACAAATATGGCTGCTGTAGGCCAATCAATATTGAACTGCCCATTGATTGTTATGGGGATGTGCATTTGTGCTGTAGGGACTGGGATAATACCTATCGCATCGGAAATATTAAAGAAACCCCATTGAGCGAGATTATCCAATCAGAGGCTTTCCTGAACTTCGAGGCATCTGTAAACCAGCCTCTTTTGGATCTCGAAAGATGTCCGGATGTATGTAAATCCTGTACAAATCCGGATAGGGTCAGCACGTTCATTGAGCAAGACTACCGGTTGCTCGAATCAAGGGAAAGCAGTATTTCCTTTGTAGTGGTAACCAGAGCAATCCATCTCGGTCGGCTGCTCTCCCTACTGCACTCCCTTGTCCCTTTGAAGGATGAACTATGTGTCATCCTGGACAGTACAGATCAATACGCCTACGAGGAGATTTCAAAAGTGGCAGACCGGGTAGAGGTAATGGTTGGGAAAGGCTGTTTTGAGGCATACGAACTTGATATTTTCAACATTTGCACAAAAGACTGGATTTTCCGGATGGATGATGACGAAACATTAAGCCCGGAATGCACACGTGAACTGCTCCAACAGTATGTTTCAGATCGGACAAAGGCGGCATATTGGATTCCGAGAAAATGGTACATCTCCCCCGAAGAACATATTGTAACCAGCCCTTGGATGCCGGACTATCAGCTGAGGCTTTATCGAAATCTTCCGGCGATTATCGAACTTCCAAACTGCATCCATGCTTCCAAAAACATTATGGGTAAAAATGCAACGATCAACCAGTTCTGCATCCAACACTGGGACCTGATCTGGAATGGCAGGGAAAAAAGGGAAGAGAAGGTCAGGTATTATGAACGCCTGTTACCAGGAAACGGGTGCGACTGTTACTATCTTTACGAGACCGAGAATATTGGCACCTTCCGCGAAGAGACAGCAGACGGTCAGACATACGGCGACGTTCTCAAGATTCACCTGCCGCAGGCCATGAAAAAGGAGCTCACCTATACCGCGGAGATCGAACTGAAAATCCCGGAACGGGTAAAGCCGCTTTTATCGAAAAAAGATGTCTTTTTCTCCTACCATTGGTTCAATCAGGACGGAACAATCTACCATTGGGATTATCCGCGGTTTGAGCCGCCTGTTGCGGTGGAGGACAGGATACGCCTGTTCATGCCAATTCAACTGCCCGAAACAGCCGGCGAATACCGCCTGCAAATGGATATTGTGGAAGAACTTGTGCAATGGTTCAGTCAGTCAGGGCTTTTGGAGAGCCATCCTAAAACATTTTTGATCCAATAAAAAAGGAGCGAGGTCTTGCAGAAACCTGTAAGACCTCGCTTTTTTAACTCAAATCCCACTTAGAGACGGTCAGACCCTTATCCCGGATGTTATCGATCAGCTCGCCGAGAATCTCGGCATTGTCCTTGCTCACCGCATGGAGCAGATAAATCCCGCCTTCGTGGATGAACCGGCAGGTGCGCTCAAGCGCTTTGTCGTACCCCATCTGGTTGTTCGGGTCCCAGTCGGCATAGGCAAAGCTCCAGAGCGCAGTGGTGTATCCCATCTGCTGGACCATGGCCAGTGTCTGTTCGCTGAAGGCCCCCTCGGGCGGGCGGTAAAGGCTCATCTCATAATCAAAGGTGTCCTTCATATAGTCATGCAGTTCTTTGATGTCTTGTGCCGCCTCGTCGAGTGATTTCTGGGTAGGGTTCCAGTGGTGGCTGGTGTGGTTGCCGACCACATGCCCCTCGTCAATCATCCTTTGGATCAATTCAGGCTCGGATTTTACAAACGGCAGTGTGACAAAAAAGACCGCGCTGACCTGCTTCTCTTTAAGTACGTCTAAAATCTGTGGGGTATACCCATTTTCATACCCTTCGTCGAAGGTCAGATAGAGTTTTCCGCAGTCCTCGGGAGCGATAAAGTAGGCATCAAAACGGCCATACTGCTCCTGCATCATCTCGCTGCCCACCGTACGGTTCTGCTCATCCACCTGCACGCCAGGCCCCCATTTGACTTGAGCAGCGTCAAGAGCACCGATTTTGTCAAAATCGGTGCTCATGGTCGGGGTGACCATACTTTCCACATTGGATTTTAGATTGGATGCGCCACTTTCGATGTCCTCCACGATCTCCGGTTTGGACATGGAAGAAGAAGGCTCGGAGGACGGTGCGATCGAGGAGACCGGCGGAGCAGAGGAAGATTCAAACGAAGAGGAGGGTTCCGCGCTGGAAGAGGGCGTCTCACTCTTGCGGGAGGAACAGGCTGTCATAGAGAAGACCAAAGCCAGCGTCATAAAGGTACAGATAAACGCTTTCATTGTAAACTTCCTTTCAAAATAGACTGGGAAAAGCGATTGCGAAACAAAGGCCATCCAAAAAGGGTCTAGCTTCTAACAATGGATGGCGCAAAGGTCGTGAAATAAAACTTTTATTTCGGAGTTAGTGTGTACAATGAATGCATCAATCATACAGGCCGCAAAAAGAATTATTTTCCAAAAAAACGCGGCAATCCGTTTGGTCAGGCTTTGCTCTGCTGCATTGCATGCCATTTCAGGATACCAACCTGGGTTTTGGCGTCGGGCAGCTCACCGGACAGAACCATCCGCAGCGCCTCCTCCGCAGGAATCTTGCGGACGGTCAGGAATTCCCCTTCGTCCAGATGCTGTTTGGAAGGGCGCAGGTCCTGTGCCAGATAGAGGTGGATCACCTCGGTGTCATAGGCGCAGGTCGGATAGAGCCTGCCAAGCGGCTCGAACCTTCCGGCGATGCAGCCGCACTCCTCCTCCAGCTCCCGCATACCAGCAGCAGCCGGGTCTTCGCCGCGTTCGAGCTTACCGGCGGGCAGCTCGATCAGTTCCTCCTGCACTGCATAGCGGTACTGGGAAACAAACAGGATGTTGCCGTCCGGATCAACCGCCAGAACCGCAACCCCGCCCGGATGGTCGATCACCTCGCGCAGGGCGGGGTCCCCATTCTCCAGCTCGACCTGATCCCGCCGCAGGGAGACGATCATCCCATCATAAATCTGCTCGGAACTGATTTTTTTTTCATAATGTTTCACGCGAAACACTCCTTTCAGTGCTGCACCCCGCAAATTCCAAGCGGAGTGTATAATACATGCCCCGCGCCACATAGACTGGCACAGAGGTGAAACGAACGATGTTTGACGGATTTTACACCCAACCGCCCTGTTATGCAAATATCCGCCGGGCAGCATGTGAACTGCGGGAAACCTATCCGTTTGTGAAAGTATTTCCGATTGGGAAATCGGTGCTTGGGCGGAGTATCTATGCATTTGGGATTGGGGAGCTGTACCATGGCGCACTATATGTGGGCGGCGTACATGGGATGGAATGGCTGACCACATTGCTGCTCTTTCGGTTTACAGAGGACCTGCTGCGTGCGATTGCGACCGGGGAACCGCTGGCAGAGATCGACGTAAACAGGACACTCGAAAACCGTTCGGTCGTGCTGATCCCCTGTCTGAACCCGGACGGGGTAGAGATTTCCCTGAATGGGCCCTGTTCGGCAAAGCACCTTGCGGAGTTTGTCAGGCGGGTGAGCGGGGGAGATACCTCCCGCTGGCAGGCAAATGCGCGGGGGATTGACCTGAACCACAATTTTGACGCAGGTTATCCGCTGGCAAAGCAGCTGGAACAGCAGGCGGGCATCTGTTCCCCCGCGCCGACCCGATATGGCGGGACTGCCCCGCACAGCGAGCCGGAGAGCCGGGCGCTGGTGGATTTTTGCACCACCTTTCAAATCCGGCAGGCGTATGCGTTCCATTCCCAGGGGGAGGAGATCTACTATCGTTATGGAGCGCA
Organism: Anaerotruncus sp. G3(2012); assembly: GCF_000403395.2. Taxonomy (GTDB): domain Bacteria; phylum Bacillota; class Clostridia; order Oscillospirales; family Ruminococcaceae; genus Anaerotruncus. The sequence continues at coordinate 66,161 of NZ_KE159680.1, forward strand.
CACACCGGCGCGTTCACAGCTCATGGCGCAGGTGCTCGCCTCCGCATCGGGCTATCGGCTGGTACCGCCCGACCCGATGGCTTCCCACGCGGGGTTCAAAGACTGGTTTATTGACTGCCTGCACCGCCCAGCGTTCACGATCGAGATCGGGCGCGGCAGGAACCCGCTCCCCGTCGAGGAGCTGGAGCCGATCTATGCGCGGCTGTTGGAGATGCTGTTAATCTCCATCCTATTATAATGCGTACCGAACAAAGCCGCAAGCCCTGAAAGCCAAGTCTGAAGGCTTTGCTGCTGGACGGCAGAAGGCTGCCGCGGTAGATGCACAGCATGACAGCACGATGGCGGAAGGCCGCTTCGATGGAATGGGAGGCTGCCGGCCCGCGGATAAACCGCAGGGTAGAAATGCACAAAGGAAAAAGCGGCAATCTTTGACCGAGACTGACCAATGGGGATGCATTCGCATCCCCATTGACTTTTATTACGGTTACTGATATAATTATTACGGAAACCGTAGTAAGGAGGGAGCGCCATGCGGGATCATGTGCGAGGTGGGGCGCTTACAGAGGTGACATTCTATATCTTGCTATCCCTTTACATCCCCAGGCATGGATATGCTGTGATGCAGTTTGTCGAGGAAAAAACCGGCGGACGCCTTTTACTGGGGGCAGGCACATTGTATGGCGCGCTGAACGCTTTGCAGGAGAAAGGCTGGATTGCACCTTGTGGCGCCAGCGGGGGAAGGAAAAAGGAATTTGTCATTACGGAGCAGGGAAAACAAGCCGCTGAAAGAGAGTTTGCGCGTCTTGCGGAGCTGGTACAGACAGCGGCCGGGATTGTTGGAGGTGCTATATGAGAAAAAGGGTGTATCGTTTTTTCGGCGGCCTGCTCACGGCGCAGGAAGCCTGGCTGAACCGGATGGCAGATCGCGGCTACCGGCTGGTCCGCACAGGAAAACTCCTGTATGAGTTTACAGAGTGCGAGCCGGGCCAGGTTCAGTACTGTTTGGAATTTGTCGGGCAGAAGGCGAGAGGCAGTGCGGAGGAATACCGTACTTTTCTTGAGGATATGGGGTATCGGGTATTCTATAAAAATATCAATCTGAATCTTTCTGTTGGAAAGGTACGCTGGCGTCCGTGGGCTGAGAAATCCGGGCAGATCGCAACCAATGCTTCCACCTTCAATCGGGAACTTTTGATTGTGGAAAAGCACAATGACGGGACCGCGTTTCAGCTGCACACGGCCTGTGAGGACAGGAAAACTTACTATAAAACGTTGAGAAAACCGTACCTGTTTTTCTGCTCCATGTCCGCTGTTTTTGGACTTTTGATGCGGAGTTGGGTGGGAATCGGCTTCGCAGCCCTGTTCCTGATCCCGTTGGTTCTGTACCAGATGGAACTTGTGCGGTTAAACAGGCAGGCCAGATTGGAAGAATGACGAATATAGATCAAAAAGGAGGGTCCGGGTTTCATCCCGGACCCTCCTTTTCAGGGTGCTTTGGGTTCCAGACCCCAATACCGTCCTCGCTGCCCGGCAAACGCCGAAACGCACTTACGCGGACAGGAGCCTCCTGAAACAGTTTCCAGAGACTGTTTGAAAAGTCAAAGCGTCCGCCTTTTTTGACAAAAGCGGCATCTGTTGTGCCGGAACTGCGTGGGATACAGAAAGATTCTTCCCCTAGCAGTTGTTTTTCTTACAAAAAAACGACATTTTCTTTCTTTTCAAGCAAGCCCTAATCCATGACTGGCAGGATTTCCTGATAGACCGCGCAATATTTCGGCGGGATTGCCTTATCCAGATGGCAGCTGCCGAAATACCAGCGTTTGAACTGCACCGTCTCGGAAATCTCATTGAGAAATGCCAGCAGCAGGTTGATCTGCATCTGTTCCCGGTCGAGGAATTTGTTGACAGTCGGGGCGACACTGTGGGTGATGATATAATCCACCTGCTGGTTGAGCGACGCAAGGGTTTCCCGCGCATGTGCCAGCTCTTCGGCAGAAGGCAGTTCGCGGCTCCACCAGGTTTCCCCCTCAACCCGGATATCCATATCGGTGCTCTCCCCTCCGCCCAGTGCGAAGACGCGTTTCCCCTCAATCTCATAGCACTCACCGCGCAGGAGCTGGCAGCAGTTCCCGCTCACCCGGCGCACCTGCCCGCCATAAAGCGTTTCCTCCGGATAGCCGGACAGCAGGTCGATGTTGTCATGGGTGCCCTCGACAAACAAAATCTGATAAGGGCGTTTCCCGAGCCAGTCAAGCAGCCGAAGCTCTTTTGGGGAGCCGTCCCACAAAAATCCGAAATCCCCGCAGACCAGCAGAATATCCCCTTTTTTCAGCTGTTTTGCGGCCCGTCCTTTTAACCGGCGAATATCCGCATGGATGTCGCCCGTCACATAGAGCATTGCATATACCCCTTTTCGCAGAAATTTTCAGCCGGTCAGCCGGCCAGCAGAGCGGCCACATCTTCCCCGGAATAGACCGAATATTGCAGGCTTCCATCGAGGTCAAGCAGCTCTTCCAGTGAGCTCCATGTGCCTGCATCCCCATTTTTCAGCGGGCTGACATAGCCGCTGATGACGCCATTCCCAGTCCGGGTGAATGAAACCAGACTGGAATAGTCCCCCTCGCACTCGAACAGAAGCAGCGCGTTGTTTTGCCACCCCTTCGGCATCGGATAGGACTTCCCAAACGAAACCAGTGTGGCAGAAGCAAGTGTCACTGTACCGTACCCCGCGTTCACCATCGAGGAAAACAGGGTGCTGTTGATCCGGCTGTTGACAACTTCCCGGATGTTGTCGGGAAGTTCAGCGGTTTCGCGGTCGGTCAACTGGTCCAGAATTTCGATCCAATGGTTTTCGGGAAAGGCAATCAGATACACCTGCTTTGGAGCCTGGAATCCGGAACCTTTGATTACGGCAAGCTCAGCTTTGATCATCTCTTCCCCGGTCATCAGGTCGATATACGCCTCGCTGCCCGCGAGTTCCTCAAGCTGAACGGTCAGCGACGCCCCCTCCCGCAGGAGGAACTGGTTCAGTTCCTTTTCGGGGCTCTCCCCACAGCTGGTGAACAGCAGGGCGGCAGCCATCACCGCAGCCATCAGTCCTTTTTGTTTCATAACCATTCCTTCTTTCTGTGCCCGTTCAGCAGGCCGCTGCAATCGCCTGCTCCAGATCAGCGATCAGGTCTTTGACATCCTCGATGCCGACCGACAGCCGGACGGTTGACGAGGTGATCCCACTTTCGGCCAGCTGCTCCTCCGAAAGCTGGCTGTGGGTGGTGGTTGCCGGATGGATGACGAGCGAACGCACGTCCCCCACATTGGCGACATGGCTGAACAGCTTGAGCGCATTGATGAACTTTGCACCGCTCTCCCGCCCGCCCTTCAGCCCGAAGGTGAACACGCTGCCCGCGCCTTTGGGCAGGTATTTCTGTGTCAGCGGGTAATAGGGGCTGCTCTCCAGGCCCGGATAGTTGACAAACGCGACCTGTGGATGGCCTTCGAGGTACCTGGCAACGGCGAGGGCATTTTCCGAATGCTTCTGCATCCGCAGCGAAAGGGTCTCGATCCCCTGTAGGATCAGGAACGCATTCATCGGCGCACAGCAGGCCCCGAGGTCACGGAGCATCATTGCGCGCAGACGCAGGATGAATGCCTGCGGGCCGCAATCGGCAAAGACCACCCCATGATAGCTCTTATCCGGCTCGTTATAGAGCGGGAACCGGGGGTTGCCCTTGAACTGGAAGGTGCCTGCATCGGTCACGATGCCGCACATCGAGGTGCCATGCCCGCCCAGGAATTTGGTTGCCGAGTGGACCACATAGTCCGCGCCGAACCGGATCGGCTGGATCAGATAGGGGGTGGTAAAGGTCGAGTCGACGATGAGCGGGACCCCATGCCGGTGGGCGATCCCGGCGATCCGCTCGATGTCCGCGACATTGGCGTTTGGGTTGCCGATCGCCTCCACGAAAAACGCCCGGGTCTTATCGGTCACAGCGGCTTCCCACGCGTCCAGATCGCCTGGATCCACAAACCTGACCTTGATCCCGATCCGGTCGAGGGTGATGCCCAGCAGGTTGATCGCGCCGCCGTAAATGCAGATCGAAGAGACGATCTCGTCCCCCGCATTGGCAAGGTTGAGCATCGTGTTGAAGATCACCGCATGTCCCGACGCCATCGCCAGCGCGCCCACCCCTCCGTCAAGCGCGGCGACCCGCCGTTCGAGCGCATCCACCGTCGGATTGTTCAGACGGGTGTAGATGTTGCCCGGCTCTTTCAGTTCAAACAGACGCGCTGCATGGTCAACACTGTCGAAGGTGTAAGCAGTGGTCTGGATGATCGGCTGTACGATCGCATGGGTCACCGGATCGGCCTCGGTCCCGGCGTGCACCATCAGCGTGTCAAATCCCAATCCCCGGTTTTCAAAATCCAGCATGTTCAGTCCTCCTGTCGCCCCAATGAAAGTTTATAGAAAATTTGCTTTCCTTTTCAGCGGAATTTTGGTATACTAATCATATATTCGCCTGTTCCGCCAGTCTATACAGGAACAGTTTAGCATAATTCCCCTTTTCCTGCAATTCTTTCTTTGGCCGATCCAAAATTTGCCGCTGGAACGGCCTGTTGTGATTGTCCGCTTCCGGCAGCGGAGAATGGTTTGGGCACGATGAAAAAATGCGCTTTTCTGCTTGCGATATGGATCCTCTGCGCCTCGCTGGCGGTCCCGGTTTTTGCCACAGGCTCTTCCGGCGGCTCAAGCAGCGCGGATGCGTCCTCGTCTGAACCTGCCTCATCCGGTTCTTCGTCCGAGGGAAGCAGCTCGAGCAGCGCTTCTTCCGAAGCGTCCTCCGGCGCTGCGGCTCCCGGCGATGTTTCGGCGGTGGACAGCCTCAACCGGTACAAGCCCTCATTCGAACAGGAGCTGTATTCGCAGGCGATCTATATGCTTAACCTCGATTCGGATACCCCAATCTATCAGAAATCACCGGATGTACGGATGCCGCCCGCTTCGCTGACCAAGATTATGACCTGCATTGTCGCCCTTGAGAGCGGCCTTGACCTTGAGGAAACCACCCCGTTAAAAGCCTACATCCAGAACGAGCTTTATAACCTCCAGGTGGATACCCTCGGCGGCATCTATCTCAACGAAGAACTGAAGGTGCGCGACCTGCTCTATGCAATGATGCTCCAGTCGGCAAACGAGGCGGCCATGATGGTTGCCGACTTTGTAGGGGACGGCAGTATCGAGCGGTTCTGCGAGATGATGAACGAAAAAGCGCGGGAGATCGGCGCAAAAAACACCAACTTTGCCAATGCGAGCGGTCTTTACAGCGAGAACAGTTACACCACAGCCTATGACATGGCGCTGATCGCCAAATATGCGATGGAGAACGACAAATTTGTCGAAATCGTGACCACCCTGGTCTATACCTCCGATCCGACCGAGCGCCATCCAAACGGGATCCTCTGGACCAGCATCAACAATATGCAGAAGCCGGGCAACGAGGATTATTACGAAGGGCTGAAAGGGGTCAAGACCGGCTCGCTTCCCGACCAGAACATCCGGAATTTCATCTCGACCGCCACCCGTGACGGATACAGTTATCTATTGGTCTGTCTGGGAGCCCCCGCCAAAAGCCCGGACGGGATCGCCTATCAGAATTTCCTTCCCTGGTTCGATACCCGCAAGCTCTATGACTGGGCATTCGATACCTTTGAGGTCAAGACCCTGATGGAAGCAGGGGAGGAGGCTACCGAGGTTGCGGTGCGGCTGAACTGGGATGTGGACAAGATTAACCTGCTTGCAGCGAGCAGCTTCTCCTACCTTGTGCCCAAGGAAACCGGCAAGGACGATGTTTCCCCGATCCCCGACTATCCGCAGATCATCGACGCCCCAATTAAGAAGGGGCAGAAGATCGGCAGTTTGAAGATCGTACTTGCAGGGGAGGAGCTGGGGACGGTCGATCTGGTCGCTGCTGAGACGGTCCCGCTCAGCAAATCCCTCTATTATCTCGATCAGGCGAAAAGTTTTCTGGACACTTTCCTTTTTAAATTTGTGCTGGTCTTTTTTGTGGTTATACTGGTGCTCTATATCGCCCTGATGATGATTCGCAACCATAACCGCCGCCGTTACAAGGCGCGCCGGCGCAGACGCCGCATGTAACTGTAAGAACCTGTTTAGCATTTAGGGGCTGTTTGAAAAATCGAAATAGCCGTCTTTTTCTACAAAAAGCGGCAGCTGCCGCGTCAAAAATGCGCGGAATACAGCAAGCATTCCTGTGCTTTTTTCCTTGCAACCGCTCGCTTTTTACGAACCATCCGTCTATTTCTCTATTTTCAAACAAGCCCTAAAGTTTTACTCGATTTTTTTCAAAAAATTGCGGGGTCGAGGGGCAGTGAGGCAACGGAAGTTTGGGTTCCAGACCAAACTTCCGGGACGCAAGCGCCCTTCTTCGGGGGTCTTCTCGGACCTACGGTCCGAAGCGCGGCATCCGCCGCGACGCCCCCTCAGTTTGCCTTGCGGGATAGGGGTCAGCGCCCCCTCCCCGCAGGCCCCACCCCGGCAGACTAGGAGCGCTTTTTTACCCGATCCTTGTTTAAAAGTTTCGTCCACCTTTTCAAAGGTGGCGGGGTCGAGGGGCAGCGCCCCCGCCGCCGCGCGCACGCGGCGGAACGCTTTCTCCTGTGAAGCGCATTTTTCGGGTGAATTGCCGCGAAGCGGCAAGAGGGGGCTTTTTGCAAGTGAAAAAGCCCCCTTGCATATAAGAACCCGTATTCACAACCATTTGATATCGTCTGAGCGGGTCTTTTGCCGGCCTGCCGCGTTGAAAAATCTTGCAATACACAAAGAGTATCGTCTGCGTTTTTTCGCCTCGCAGGGCAGCAAAATCCCTCGCCCATCCGGCATCCCCTGATTATGAATACAGGTTCTAAATACGAAACAGGTTCTAAGCACCTGTAATCATATCCATACAGGGGCGCCGCGGCATATGCCGCGGCGCCCCTGTGGGCTGTCTTGCAGTTTTTTTCGTCAGGGTGCAACAATTCCCCGTTTTTCCCGCACTTTATCATTAGAAAGCTTTCAAAAGGCACCCAACCGATTCTTTGGAAGTTCGCGGCGGTTTTGCCGGTCAAACAGAAAGCCCATACAGGATGAAACGGAGGTATCGCTCTATGAAACGGAATGCTTTTACACTGCTTGCCGCAGCGACCGCGGCTGTACTGCTTTTGAGCGCCTGTGGAGGCGGCAGCCCGGGAGCTGTCATGAGCAACATGAAGGAAGGTTACGCAGTGTCTTCTTCGGCCGCCGCTATGCCAGCAGATACCCCCTCTGCTGTTGCACAGTCCGGCGGCGGTTTTTACAAACGAGAGCAAGCTGCGCAGGAGACCGCGATATCGGTTGCTATGGGGGATATGGGGGAGATGGAGGATGGACCAGTTCCCGTCCCCAACGAAACCGCTCCGCTCGAGAGCCGCAAGATCATCAAGCACAGCAACCTTTCGCTCGAGACGCTCGAGTTCGACCAGTCATTGCAGCAGATTTCCGCTCTTATTGAGGAAAAGGGAGGCTACATAGAAAGCCAGAGCATCGATAGCTACGGAAACTCCTACCATCGCAGTGGGGAATATGTGCAGGAGCGCTCTGCTTCGATTCAGGCGCGCATCCCTTCCGAAAAGCTCGACCAGACGATCAGCGAGGTTGGGGGCATCTGCAACCTGCTTTCGAAGAGTGAGTCGATGGAGGACATCAGCGACCAGTATTTTGATTCGGAAGCCCGCCTTTCTACCCTCCGGCTCCAGGAGGAGCGCCTTCTGGAGATCCTCAGCAAGGCCGATAAGCTCGAGGATGTCATCACGCTGGAACAGGCGCTTTCCAATGTCCGCTATGAGATCGAGCGGCTGACCGCCTCCCTCAAGCGGATGGACAATCAGGTTACCTATTCGTACCTGAACCTCGATCTGCGCGAGGTGGTCAAGTATAATGAGACCGTTTCGGCCCCCAGGACATTCGGTGAAAAGCTCGCCGCATCCTTCCGCCGGGGCGGGCAGAACCTGGTCGATTCCACCCAGGGCGTGATCCTCTTTGCCGCCGAGTGTGGGCCGATGCTGCTCCTTTGGGCGGCGGTCTGCGGGCTGATCGTATTGATTGCGGTGAGAACTGCGCGGCGTTCCGGGAAGCGCCGCGCCGGAAAAACGGCACCCCCGCCCCTTTATCCCTCCAAGCCGGAAGAGACAGAGAAGTCTGAATAAAACCAGAGCGGCATGGCCATTACGGGTCATGCCGCTTTTGACTTTTGCTTGGTTTACCCGGACGGAGGACCGGCAGAAATTTTCTGCCGGCCAGAACCGAAACAGAACTGGAAAAACAGAGAGGAACGTGCTATAATCAGGGAGTCATGGGCCGATTGCGAGGGGCCTTCCCCGCAAAAAGAAACAGTCTTTTTTACCGCACAAAGAGCGGTGACGGAAAATCGGGGGACAGATTGACGTGAAAAGTCCAGATAGGAAAGGGGCTGAACGACAGATGGAAGGACAAAAACGCGCCGGCCGGAAACTGGCCGAAGCCCGCGCTGATAAGGGAAAGATTCTGCTGCGGGTTTCGCTGAGGATTCTGCTGGCTGGGGTCGTCATACTTGCCGGAATCAGGGGGAATCCGCCAAACAGTGGCCCGGTCAGTTTTCTGTCGGGGCTGCTGGCTGGCCTGATCGTTCTGGGGGCTGCGGCATGGGTCTTTTTCCCGCTCCTCCATTGCAGGGATTTCCTGGATTTTTATGAGGATGGAATCGTATTCTGTGGGAGGTCGTGGGGGCTGGAAGACTTAGGGGAAATCTCTTTTATGGAGGTGAAGTCCAGCTATTCACTGTTTGCGCGGGTCTATATGTGCACAGAAGTGCGGGATTTCAACGTTACCTACATAAAAGACGGGAAAGGGAATTTTAACAATGCGTATTGCAACGCTATTTAAAAACAGATTGTATTAACAAGAAAAAGGGGAGAACTGCTTATGACACAGTATATCATTATTGGAGGGATTGCACTGGTCGTCCTTTTTGCGGCCGTGTATATCAAGATGACGATTGATGAAAAAAAGGGCGCCAACAGCGAGGAAAAGCAGAAGATTCAGGAGATTGTAAAAAAGGTGGTGCCGAACGGGGCGTCCTATACAGCGGCTTACGGCACCCGGGAGGAACTCACGCTCGGCGGCGGGGGCCGGACGGTGACAACCACCACCAGCTACTGGTATTATGCGGTTGCGTTCAAGCCGGGGGACCTGTATCTGGTGCCGCTGTCCTTTGATGGCGGGGATATGAGCTACAGTGAACCCATCCACCTGGGAAAGGACGACCTCGGCATGGTGGAAGCGAAAAATGGCTATGTGACGCTGTATGACAAAGACCGGAAACAACTGATGACCCTGTTTGTGGTAGCCAGCAACACCAAGGATGACAAATACCACCCGGTAAATATCCAGCAAAAGGAAGAGGCGGAGTCGTTCCAGCAGTATGCGCAGGCGCTTATGCAGGAGGTCAATGCCGCCAACGGGATAACCGATATCAAAGCGGCCAAAAAGGAAGCGAAGAAAAACAACTGAATACGTGTTCCGGGCAAAAAGAAGAAGATTGCACAGACAGCCTGCCGTGTGCAATCTTCTTTTGTTTCCGGATTGGTTGAAATCGAAGAACCTTATTTAATCTCGACAGTAGCGCCGGCATCCTCGAGTTTCTTTTTGATCTCGTCCGCATCCGCCTGCGAAATGCCCTCTTTGATCGGCTTCGGAGCGTTGTCGACCAGCTCTTTTGCCTCTTTCAGGCCCAGACCGGTGATCTCTTTGACCAGCTTGATAACGCCCATCTTGGAGCCGCCCGCACTGGCAAGGATTACGTCAAACTCGGTTTTTGCATCGGCAGCAGCAGCGCCATCCGCAACCGGGCCAGCCATCATAACCGGAGCCGCAGCCGAAACGCCGAACTCTTCCTCGATCGCCTTGACAAGCTCGTTCAGCTCGAGGACGGTGAGGGTTTTCACTTCTTCTACAAACTTCAGGATTTTCTCAGAAGCCATGATTGTTACCTCCTAAATTTCAAATCTTCAACTTGTGTAATGCCGCTTATTCCGCAGCGGGGGCCTCTCCGCCGTTTTTCTCGGCGATCGCGTTGAGCGCCACAGCCAGGCCTCTCAGGTTGCCCTGCAGCGCGCTGCACAGCATCGAAAGGAGAGCTTCGCGGCTGGGCAGGCTGCCCAGTTCGTCGACTTTCGCCGCATCAATGACGCCACCGTCAACAAAACCAGCTTTGACCGTGAATTTGCCCTTGCTGTCTTTTGCGTATTTGGTCAGGACCTTTGCAGCTGCGACCGGGTCGCTGTCGCTGAGGGCGATTGCGGTGGTTCCCTCGAGAACCGAATCCAGTCCCTCATAGCCAGCCTCTTTCACAGCAAAACGGAGCATCGAGTTCTTGACGACCGCATAATGGACACCCGCTTCACGCAACTCTTTACGGAGCTTGGTGTCATCTGCCACATTGATGCCTTTGTAGTCTACGACAACACCGGCGGCTGCAGCTTTGATCTTATCGGTCAGGTCAGCAACCATCTGCTTCTTCTGCTCTAAAATCTTTGCGCTTGGCAATTTGTTCACCTCCAAGTCAATTTGCATCTATCAAAACGAAAAAGCCCTCTCCGCCCATCACCGCGGAAAGAGCATTTATCTATTACAAAAAAACTGCAACAGCCAAAACGCATCTCCTCGGCAGGCGGGAAATAACCCTTTACGTCTTTGCGACACCTGCTGTCTTTGGACAGCTTTCACAGTATAGCATATCTTTTCCGGCGCGTCAAGGCGTCCGGCGGGATTTTTTGTGGTGATGGCCAGGAATCTGAAACGGTATCCCCAGCCTCGGAAAATCTTCCTGCAATCTCTTTTGCGCTCTTGTACAACAGAAATCTGTATTGTATAATTGTATCATTAAGAACCCGTATTCACAACCATTCGCCACCGTCTGAGCGGGTCTTTTGCCGGGCTGCCGCGTTGAAAAACCTTGCAATACACAAAGTATTGTCTGCGTTTTTTCGCCTTGCAGGACAGCAAAATCCCTCGCCCATCCGGCATCCCCTGATTATGAATACAGGTTCTAAGAGAATCTTTCCGAATATCCGGGAAGTGTTGAAAGACAATCGAAAAGGAGTGTTTCGATGAAAGGAATGAGGGTCCCGAACGGCCATCTTTGCCGCATCCAAGGGAGGCGGCAGGCACGTTTTGCGCGGAGAGGGGTGCTGGCGGCGCTCTCACTGCTTGCTGTTTGTGCGTCTGTTGCCCTGTCACCCGGCTTGCCCGGCGAAAAAGCGCCTGTCCCGAGCGCCCCTCAGCCAGCGCCAACGAACCTGCCCGTTTTGACAACCCCGCAGGTGCAGGGCAGCGCATCAGCTGGCTCCTTGGTACGTGAGATCCGGATAGAAAAGAAGGATGCTGACTGGAATCTGGTACTGGTGAATCATCAAAATGCGATCCCCGCAGACTACGGGATCACCCTGATCGAACTGCCAGGCGGAGAAAAAGTGGATAAGCGCATCTATACCCCTTTGATGGCGATGCTGGAGGCCGCAAGGGAAAGCAATTTGGACCAGCTCCCAATCATAGCGTCCGGCTACCGCACGCAGGAAACACAGCAGCGCCTTTATGAGGATAAGATTGCCCAGTATCAGAGTCAGGGATATTCCCCAGGCAATGCCAAACAGATGGCGGAGCAGTGGGTCGCTGTTCCGGGGTATAGCGAGCATCAGGTTGGACTGGCAGTGGACATCAACGGCGCTATCTACGACCTCTATTTCTGGCTTCAGGAGAACAGCTATCGCTACGGCTTTATCTTCCGCTACCCTGGGAACAAAACCGACATCACGGGTGTGGCGGAGGAGGTCTGGCATTACCGCTATGTGGGTGTGGAAGCGGCCACGGAGATGTACGAGAAGGGCCTGTGCCTGGAGGAATATCTGGCGGAAAAGCAGGAGGCGAAGGATGGGAGCCGTCTGCGTGTCCGGCGGATGCCTTCCGGAGCGCGCAGCGTCCTGCCAGCGGCATAAAAAGGCCCGTTCCGCCTGGCCGGCAGGGGCTTTGAAAAAGGGGCGGCAGCCTCTGGGAATAATCAAGGGGGGATCAGGGCAGAATACTGCACAAAATCCCCCGCCAAAATGAGCCAAATTTTTTTGTAGGTTTTTACGAAAAAAGTTGAAAAAATGCTTGCAATCGTAAAAATGGTATGGTATTATAATCAGGCATGACTGCACAAGATATGCGATGATGCGGGAGGTGGCCGCCCGATGAGGCGGGAAATTTCCGCGGAGTATGTCCGATTTTAAACCGGGCGACTTTAATACTGAACAATTCCTGCCTGATCCCAGGGGGATCGGTGCGCGGCGGACAGTATCTAAAGTCCGGCGGAACCACGAGGATGGTTTCCCGGATTTTTTGTATGCCGAAGCGCGGAACACCCGGAACGGTGTGCAGGGGGCATCAGTCCTAAAGCGCCTCAAGCAGAACTTTAAGGAGGCGATGTTTCGTGGCAGTCAAGGAAAAAATCAGAATCAGGCTCAAAGGGTATGATCATCAGCTGGTCGATACCGCGGCGGAAAAGATCGTGGAGACCGCAAAGCGCACCGGCGCGCGGGTTTCCGGCCCGATCCCGCTGCCGACCGAAAAGGAGATCGTTACCATTCTCCGGGCGGTCCATAAATATAAGGACAGCCGTGAGCAGTTCGAAATGAGGACCCATAAGCGCCTCATCGACATCCTCAGGCCCTCCAACAAAACCGTTGAGGCCCTGACCGGACTTGAGCTGCCTGCCGGCGTAGAGATTGAGATCAAGCTCTAATAAAGAGGCAGGAAAACCCCGACGACGGCAAGCCGCCGTCAGGTCATGTCGGCAGCAGCCGACCAATAACCGCAGGAGGTAAAGAAAGGTATGCAAAAGTGCATCGTAGGCAAAAAGATTGGCATGACCCAGCTTTTTGACGAGAACGGCAAAGTGATCCCCGTAACAGTCGTTGAGGCAGGCCCGTGTGTTGTTGTCCAGAAGAAGACAACCGAAAACGACGGCTATGAAGCTGTGCAGATCGGTTTCGGCGACATCAGCGACAAGGCTGTCAACAAACCCCGCAAGGGCCACTTCGCCAAAGCCGGCGTGGCAAACAAGCGCGAGCTGCGCGAGTTCCGCCTGGCAGACTGCTCGGTCCTGAGCGTGGGCGACATCATCAAAGCGGACACCTTCGCAGTGGGCGACGCGATCGACGTTGTGGGCATCTCGAAAGGTAAAGGCTACGCCGGTACCATCAAACGCTACAACTTCGGACGCTTGAAAGAGACCCACGGCAGCGGCCCGGTCGCACGTCACCAGGGTTCGCTGGGCGCCTGCTCCGATCCGTCCCGCGTTATGAAGGGCAAGAAGCTCCCGGGCCACCTGGGTGCAGAGCGGGTCACCGTTCAGAATCTGGAAATCGTCAAGATTGACGCCGAAAACAATCTGATCGCGATCAAAGGTGCGATCCCCGGCCCCAAGGGCGGAGTCGTCAGCATCTGTGACAGCGTTAAGGCGTAAGGGAAGGAGGATACACAAATGCCAAAGGTTAATGTATACGATATGGCCGGCAAGGTCGTTTCGGAAATGGAACTCTCCGAGGCTGTGTTCGGTATCGAGCCCAACCCTGTGGTGGTTCACCAGGTTGTTGTGAACTACCTCGCCAACCAGCGTCAGGGCACCCAGTCGACCCTGACCCGGACCGAGGTCTCCGGCGGCGGCAGAAAGCCGTGGAGACAGAAGGGCACCGGCCATGCGAGACAAGGTTCGATCCGCGCTCCCCAGTGGAGAAAGGGCGGCATCGCGCTCGGCCCCAAGCCCCGCGACTACAGCTATTCCCTGAACAAGAAGGTCCGCCGCCTGGCGATCAAATCGGTCTTTTCGGATAAGGTCGCGACCAGTGACCTGATCGTCGTCGACAACATCTCGGTCGACAGCTACAAGACCAAAGTGATCGTTGAGATGCTCAAGGCGCTCGGCGTTGAGAAAAAAGCGCTGATCGTCATGCCTGAGCATAACGACAAGCTCATCAAGAGCGCGGCGAACATCCCGGGCGTCAAGACCGCCCTGGTCAACACCATCAATGTCTATGACATCGTGAACTGCGACAAGTTCATCGTTGCGAAAGACGCCATCGCCAAAATTGAGGAGGTGTACGCATAATGAAAGCGCCGCAGGATATCATCCTCCGCCCGGTCATCACCGAGGCTTCGATGGAGAATGTGCAGTCCAGAAAGTACACCTTTAAGGTTGCGAAAGACGCAAACAAAATCGAGATCGCCCAAGCGGTTGAGGGATTGTTCCCGGGCGTGAAGGTTGCCAGGGTCAACACGGTCTCCTGCCGCGGCAAGTTCAAAAGAATGGGCCGCACCGCAGGCTATACCGCTTCGTCCAAGAAGGCGATCGTCACGCTGACCGAAGGCTCCAAGACCATCGAGTTCTTCGACAGCATGATTTAATGGCTCCCGTCTGAGCCGCGTATGGGGTACTCATAGCCCCGCCAACACAATAATGAGGAGTGAAACCGCATGGCTATCAAAAGCTATAAGCCGACAACCCCGTCGCGCAGGCAGATGACCTGCACCGACTACAGCGGGCTGTCGAAGGTTGCACCGGAAAAGAGCCTGCTCGAAACCCTGAAAAAGCACTCCGGCCGCAACAACCTGGGCCGCATCACCGTCCGCCACCGCGGCGGCGGGAACCGCCGCAAATACCGCGTGATCGACTTCAAGCGGGACAAGGCGGATATGAAGGCAACCGTCCTGACCCTCGAGTACGACCCCAACCGCACCGCGCACATCGCGCTTGTGCAGTATGAGGACGGCGAGAAACGCTATATCATTGCCCCCAACGGCCTGAAGGTCGGGGATACCGTCGTCTCGGGCAAACAGGCGGACATCAAGCCGGGCAACGCGCTGCCGATGGCAAGCATCCCGACCGGTACCTTCATCCACAACATCGAGCTTTACCCCGGCAAAGGCGCGCAGCTGGCGCGTTCGGCTGGCGTTATGGCACAGCTGATGGCGAAGGAGAACGGTATGGCGCTGGTGCGGCTGCCTTCCGGCGAGCTGCGCAACATCCCCGAAATCTGCATCGCGACGATCGGCCAGGTCGGCAATGTCGATTCTGAGAACGTCAACTACGGTAAAGCGGGCCGCCGCCGCCACATGGGCTGGAGGCCGACTGTACGCGGCTCGGTCATGAACCCCTGCGACCATCCTCACGGTGGTGGTGAGGGCAAGAGCCCGGTCGGACGTCCGGGGCCTGTTACCCCGTGGGGCAAACCTGCGCTGGGCTACAAGACTCGTGCAAAACACAACCGTTCTGACAAGTTCATTGTCAAACGCCGCAACGCGAAATAAAGCGGGCTGAAAGGAGGCAGATGCATCAATGGGAAGAAGCATTAAAAAAGGACCTTTCGTGCAGCCCGTTCTGCTTGAGAGAGTTCAGAAGATGAACGAGAGCGGCGAGAAAAAGCAGGTTCTCAAGACCTGGAGCCGTTCCTCGACGATTTTCCCCGATTTTGTCGGGCATACCTTTGCGGTCCATGACGGACGCAAGCACGTGCCGGTCTATGTGACCGAGGACATGGTTGGGCACAAGCTCGGCGAGTTTGCTCCCACCCGGACCTATCGCGGCCATGCCGGCGCGAAAAAGACCAAATAAACGTGGCCGAAAGGAGGACATCAGCAATGGAAGCAAAAGCTTCGTTGAGACATGCTCGTATCGCGCCCCGTAAGGTGCAGATCGTGCTGGATCTTATTCGAAACAAGCCCGCCGATCAGGCGATGGCAATTCTCAGGCACACTCCCAAGGCCGCCTGCGAGCCGCTGGAGAAGCTGCTGAAATCGGCCGTGGCAAACGCGGAGAACAACTTCGATATGGACAGGGAAAACCTCTATGTCTCGGAGTGCTACGTAGTTCCCGGCCCCACAATGAAACGTATCCGCCCCCGCGCGCAGGGACGTGCGTTCCAGGTGCTCAAGAGAACTTCACATGTTTTCATCACCGTCGCAGAACGGGAATAAGCCGAAGGAGGAGGTAAATCATGGGACAAAAAGTAAATCCACACGGTCTGCGTGTCGGAGTCATTAAGGATTGGGATTCCCGCTGGTTTGCTAAGGACGCTGCTTTCGGCGATATCCTTGTCGAGGATTACAAGCTGCGCAAGTTCTTAAAGAAAACCCTGTATGACGCAGGAGTCCCCAGAATTGAAATCGAGCGGGATGCCACGAAGGTGCGCATCCATGTCCACTGCGCCCGCCCCGGCATCGTTATCGGCAAGGGCGGCGCCGAGATCGAGCGTGTGCGCAAGCTCTGCGATCAGATGATCAACAAGGGCAAGGCCGCTGCCGACCGCAAACAGGTCTTCATCAACGTGGTGGAGGTTAAGAGCCCGGATAAGAACGCACAGCTGGTCGCCGAGTCGATCGCCGCGCAGCTCGAGGGGCGCGTTTCCTTCCGCCGCGCGATGAAGCAGGCGATCGGCCGCGCCATGAAGTTTGGCGCACGCGGCATCAAGATTGCGGTTTCCGGGCGCCTGGGCGGCGCGGACATCGCGAGAAGCGAGCACTACCACGAGGGTACCATCCCCCTGCAGACCATCCGCGCGGACATCGACTACGGCTTCGCGGAGGCCGACACCACCTACGGCAAGACCGGCGTCAAGGTCTGGATCTACACCGGGGAGGTACTTGGGGGCAGCAAAGGTTCCCGCAAGGAAGGAGGCAATAAATAATGCTTCTGCCGAAGAGAGTAAAGTACCGCAGGGTACAGAGAGGCCGCCTGAAAGGCAAGGCCACAAGAGGCAACACCATCACCTACGGTGATTACGGCCTCCAGGCGCTCGAGCCGGCCTGGATCACCTCCAACCAGATCGAGGCTGCCCGTATCGCCATGACCCGTTATATCAAGCGCGGTGGTCAGGTATGGATCAAGATTTTCCCGGATAAGCCGATCACCGAAAAGCCGGCTGAAACCCGAATGGGTTCCGGTAAGGGCAGCCCGGAGTACTGGGTCGCCGTTGTGAAGCCCGGCCGTGTCATGTTTGAGATCGGCGGCGTTTCCGAGGAGCTGGCGCGCGAGGCGATGCGTCTTGCGATGCACAAGCTGCCGGTGAAGTGCAAATTCATCACCAAAGAGACTGAAGAAAAGGGGAGTGAAGCGGAATGAAGGCAAGCGAGATGAAAGACATGACCGCGGCTGAGCTGACCGAGAAGCTGTCTGACCTCAAAGCCGAGCTTTTCAACCTTCGCTTCCAGCATGCGATCAACCAGCTCGAAAATCCGGTCCGTCTGAGCGCGGTGAAAAAGGACATCGCCCGCGTCAAGACCCTGCTCCGGCAGAACGAGCTTAAGAGCGCGCAGTAAGCGGAAGGGAGGACGAAAGGTATATGAGCGAGAGAAACCTCAGAAAGACCCGTGTCGGCATGGTCGTCAGCGACAAGATGGACAAAACCGTTGTCGTGGCCATTCAGGACAATGTCAAGCACCCCCTTTATAAAAAGATCATCAAGCGCACTGTGAAGTTCAAGGCGCATGACGAGAAGAACGAGTGCGGCATCGGCGACAAGGTTGAGATCATGGAGACCCGCCCCCTGTCCAAAGACAAACGGTGGAGAGTGACCCAGATCATCGCAAAAGCGAAATAAACATTTTTTGGATAGATTATTCCGACTGAAAGGAGGAACGCACTGTGATTCAGATGCAGACCTATCTCAAGGTAGCCGACAACACCGGCGCAAAAGAGCTGATGTGCATCCGCGTGCTCGGCGGTTCCCGCAGAAGATACGCGAATATCGGCGATGTGATCGTCGCTTCGGTCAAGAAAGCCGCTCCCGGTGGCCAGGTGAAAAAGGGCGACGTTGTCAAAGCAGTTGTCGTTCGTTCCGCAAAGGGTGTTCGCCGCGACGACGGTACCTACATCCGCTTTGACGAGAACGCAGCGGTTATCATCAGAGAAGATAAAAACCCCAGAGGTACCCGTATCTTTGGACCGGTAGCGAGGGAGCTCCGTGAGAAGGAGTACCTCAAGATATTAAGCCTCGCTCCTGAGGTGCTGTAATGGAGGGCTCGAAAGTGAATAAGCTTCACGTCAAAAAGGGCGATACAGTCATCGTTCTGTCCGGCAAGGACAAGGGCAAAAAGGGCAAGGTTCTGGAGGTTTCCCCCAAGGAGCGCAAGGTCATCGTTGAGAATGTCAACATGGTCACCAAGCATGTCAAGCCCCGCAAGATGGGCGACCAGGGCGGCATCGTAAAAGCCGAAGGCGCGATGTATGCCTGCAAGGTGATGCTTGTCTGCCCCAAATGCGGCAAGCCGACCCGGATTGCCCACAAGATTTTGAACGACGGCACAAAACAACGCCTGTGCAAAAACACCGGATGCGGTGAAACTTTTTAAGTGAGGAGGAGAGATCATGGCAAGAATGAAGGACCAGTACAGGAACGAATACGCCCCTGCACTGATGAAGAAATTTGGATACACCTCTGTCATGCAGATCCCCAAGCTTGATAAGGTTGTCATCAATGTGGGCTGTGGCGAGGCGCGCGACAACCCGAAGATTATCGACGCAATCATGGGGGACCTTTCCAAGATCACCGGCCAGAAGCCGATTGTCTGCAAGGCGAAAAAATCCGTCGCGAACTTCAAGCTCCGCGAGGGTATGAACATCGGTGCAAAGGTCACCCTGCGCGGTGATACGATGTATGAGTTTGTCGACCGGCTGTTCAATGTGGCGCTGCCCCGCGTGCGCGACTTCCGCGGCATCAACCCCAACGGGTTCGACGGGCGCGGCAACTACAACATGGGCCTGCGCGAGCAGCTGATTTTCCCCGAGATCGACTATGACAAGATCGACAAGGTGCGCGGCATGGACATCTGCTTTGTCACCACTGCGAAAACCGATGAAGAGTCCCGCGAGCTGCTCACGCTTCTGGGCGCTCCATTTGCGAAGTAAGGAGGAATTACCGTGGCGAAAACATCTATGAAGATTAAGCAGCAGCGTCCGGCGAAATTCTCCACAAGAGAATATACCAGATGCAAGATCTGCGGCCGCCCGCACGCTTACCTTCGCAAATTTGGCATCTGCCGCATCTGCTTCAGAGAGCTGGCGTATAAAGGGCAGATCCCGGGCGTAAGGAAAGCAAGCTGGTAAAAAACAAAGCTGAGCCAAAAGGAGGTTGACGGCATGCATATCACCGATACGATCGCTGACATGCTGACACGTATCAGAAATGCGAACAACGCAAAACACGATACTGTCGATATTCCTGCTTCCAACATGAAGAAAGCAATCGCTCAGATTTTGTTGGATGAAGGATATATTAAAAACTTCACCGTCGTGGAAGACGGCAAGCAGGGCACCATCAAGGTTACCCTGAAATACGGGCAGGGCAAGACCCCGGTAATCCAGGGGCTTCGCAGGGTTTCCAAACCCGGCCTGCGCATCTACACCAACTGTGAGGATATGCCCCGCGTGATGAAAGGTCTCGGAACCGCGATCCTTTCCACCAACAAGGGCGTCATGACCGACCGTCAGGCCAGAGCGGCGCATGTCGGCGGCGAAGTCCTCGCGTTTGTCTGGTAAGGGAGGTACGGCAGAAATGAGCAGAATTGGAAGAAAGCCCATCGCTGTACCGGCGGGCGTCGATGTGAAGATCGACGGCCACACTGTCACTGTCAAGGGCCCGAAGGGCACCCTGACCCAGACCTTCCGCCCCGAGATCGGCATTGCGCTCGAGGGCAGCGAGATCATTGTGACCCGCCCCAACGATGAGAAAATCGAAAAGAGCATGCATGGACTCACCCGCACGCTGATTGCCAACATGGTCCACGGTGTCACCGAGGAGTTCAAAAAGGAACTGGAGATCAACGGCGTTGGTTACCGCGCCGCCAAGCAGGGCAAACAGCTCGTGCTGACCCTCGGATTCTCGCATCAGGTCTTCTTTGAGGACAATGCGGACATCACGATCGACGTGCCTGCGCCCAACAAGATCATCGTCCACGGCCCGGACAAACAGAAGGTCGGGCAGTTTGCAGCGGAAATCCGCGAGAAACGTCCGCCGGAGCCTTATAAGGGCAAGGGCATCAAGTATGTTGACGAGGTCATCATCCGCAAGGAAGGCAAAGCAGGTAAGGGCAAGAAGTAAGTAAAGGAGTGAACCACCATGATTACAAAGCCTGACAAGAACAAAGCCCGGCTGAAACGCCATGTCCGTGTCAGAGCCAAGATCAGCGGCACCCCCGAGTGCCCGCGTCTTGATGTTTTCCGCTCCGCAAAACACATTTATGCCCAGATCATTGACGATGTGAACGGCGTCACCCTGTGTGCGGCTTCGTCGATGGATAAGGACTTCGAAGGTTTTGGCGGGAACAAGGAAGCAGCGAAAAAGGTCGGCAGCGCGATCGCCAAGAAAGCAGCCGATAAAGGCATCACCGAGGTTGTGTTCGACCGCGGCGGATATATCTACCACGGGCGCGTGAAAGAGCTTGCGGAAGCAGCCCGTGAAGGCGGCCTCAAATTCTAAGTAAGGAGGGATACTTTTGGCTCTTATTGATGCAACAAATCTCGATCTGAAAGAGAGAGTAGTAGCGATCAACCGCGTTTCCAAAACGGTAAAAGGCGGTCGTATCTTCAAGTTTGCGGCTCTGGTCGTAGTCGGCGACGGCAACGGCACTGTGGGCTTCGGGCTTGGCAAAGCGGGCGAGGTACCCGACGCAATTCGCAAGGGTATTGAGGACGCAAAGAAAAACCTGCACAAGATCTCGCTCAAAGGCACCACCATTCCGCACGAGATCATCGGCGTGTTCGGCGCGGGCAGAGTCCTGATGAAACCGGCTCCGCAAGGTACCGGCGTTATCGCGGGCGGCCCGGTGCGTGCGGTGCTCGAGGTTGCGGGCATCCGGGACATCCGTACCAAGTCCCTGCGTTCCAACAACCCCTGCAACGTGGTTTCCGCGACGATCCAGGGGCTGTGCGCCCTGCGTGATGCAGAGCAGGTCGCAGCCACCCGCGGCAAAGCCGTGAAGGATATTATAGGATAAGGAGGCGGGCAAGATGGCACAGCTCAAAATCAAGCTCGTGAAGAGCCTTGTCGGCAGAAAAGACGATCAGATTGCCACCGCCGAGTCCCTCGGGCTGCGTAAGATCGGCAACGAGACTGTCCAGCCGGACAATGCTGCCACCAAAGGCAAAATCGCGAAAATTTCCCACCTCATTGAGGTTACCGAAAACTAAGCAAGGAGGTGCAGCCAACCATGAAATTGCATGAACTTTCCCCGGCGCCCGGTTCCAACCGCGACGTATTCCGCAAAGGCCGCGGCCACGGTTCCGGCAACGGAAAGACCGCCGGCAAAGGCCATAAAGGCCAGAAGGCCCGTTCGGGCGGCGGCGTGCGGCCCGGTTTCGAGGGCGGTCAGATGCCGCTCCAGAGGCGTGTTCCGAAGCGCGGCTTTAACAACATCTTTGCAACCCGGTATGCAACAGTCAACGTTTCCGACCTCGAGCAGCGGTTTGAGGACGGCGCGGTTGTCGATGAGCAGGCGATCGTTGAAGCGGGCCTGCTGAAAAAGACGCTTGATGGCGTTAAAGTCCTCGGGAACGGTGAACTGACCAAAAAACTTACTGTCAACTGTGCAGCTTTTTCTTCGTCTGCCAAAGAGAAAATCGAGAAAGCAGGCGGGAAGGCCGAGGTGAAGTAAGATGTTCACAACCCTGAGGAATGCGTGGCGTATCCCGGAGCTGAAGAAGAAGATTGTCTACACCCTGATGATTATTATTCTGTTCCGGCTTGGCGCGGCCGTACCGGTGCCGTTCCTCGACGCCTCCGCGCTCAACCAGATGGTTTCGGCGGGCAGCCTGCTCGGCTATCTCGACATCCTCTCGGGCGGTGCATTTGCCAGCGCGACCATCTTCGCACTCTCGATCACCCCGTATATCACCTCGTCCATCGTTATCCAGCTGCTCACCGTCGCGATCCCTGCGCTCGAACGGCTGGCCAAAGAGGGCGAGGACGGACGTAAAAAGATCAACAAGATCACCCGGTATACCACCCTCGGGCTTGCCCTGCTCCAGGCGTTCGCCTACTACACCATGCTGCGCAACCAGTTCCATGCGGTCAACTATACTTCCGGCTTTGCAGGGGTATTTTCCGCGCTGGTTATCATCAGCACCTTTGTCGGCGGCGCGCTGCTGATCGTCTACCTCGGTGAGCGGATCGATGAAAACGGGATTGGGAACGGCATTTCGCTCATCCTCTTCTCGGGCATCGTTTCCCGCGGGCCTTCCGCAGTGGTCGGGTTCGGACGGTATATCCGCCTGAACGAGTACAGCTTCTCGAGCATGGTCTCGGTCGTCTTTATGGTCGCGCTTTTCCTGGTGCTGATCGTGGCGATCATCATTATGACCAACGCCGAGCGGCGGATCCCGGTGCAGTATGCCAAGCGGGTGGTCGGACGCAAGATGTACGGCGGCCAGTCGACCTTCATCCCGGTGAAGGTAAACATGTCGGGCGTTATGCCGATCATCTTTGCATCTTCGCTGCTCGCGATCCCCGGCACCATCGCGGCATTCACCAGCCCCGATCCCAACAGCTTCGCGGGCAGGATGCTCTATTCGTTCAATACCAACACCATCCTTTATGCAGTGCTCTATTTCGTACTGATCCTGGCGTTCAACTACTTCTATGTTGCGATCCAGTATAACCCGATCGAGATGAGCAACAACCTGCGCAACAACAGCGGCACCATCCCGGGCATCCGTCCGGGCCGGCCCACTTCCGATTTTATCGCAAGGATCATCGCGAAAATTACCCTGATCGGCGGTCTGTTCCTCGGCATTGTCGCCACCCTGCCGATCCTGCTCGGGAAGTTTACCCCGGGGCTGAACGTTTCGCTCGGCGGTACCTCGGTCATCATCGTGGTTGGCGTTGCACTCGATACCTTCCGCCAGCTCGAATCCCAGATGATGATGCGTCACTACAAAGGTTTCCTTGAATAGAAAAGTGAGGTTAGGGTTATGAAACTGATTCTCCTCGGCGCTCCGGGTGCCGGCAAGGGCACTCAGGCGGAGGTCATCCGCGAACATTTGCAGATTCCGGCAGTCAGCACAGGGAACATCATCCGTGAGGCGCTCCGGAACGGGACCGAAATGGGCCTGAAGGCCAAGTCCTATATGGACAGCGGCGCACTGGTGCCTGATGAGGTCGTAATCGGGATCATTGAAGAGCGTCTTCAGCAGGACGACTGCAAAAACGGGTTTATCCTCGATGGGTTCCCGCGCACCGTCCCGCAGGCAGAGGCGCTCGGCCGGATGGGGATCGAGATCGACCGGGTGGTTGACATCGAAGTTTCCGATCAGGCGATTATCCAGCGGCTCTCGGGCAGACGTGTCTGCGAGAAGTGCGGCGCGAGCTACCATGTCGAGCACAACCCTTCCAAGCAGGAGGGTATCTGCGACAAGTGCGGCGGGAATACGGTGGTCCGCAAGGATGATAAGCCGGAGACTGTGCTCGAACGCCTCGAGACCTACCATCAGCAGACCGAACCGCTCAAAGCGTTCTACGAAAAAGCGGGCAAGCTGGTCATCGTGCAGGGACAGGGTGAGGTCTCCGACACATCCCGTCTGGTGCTGGCCGCGCTGGAGGCTTAATAGCATGGCAATGGTCACACTGAAAACTTCCAAAGAGCTTGCAAAAATGCGCAAGGCCGGCGCGATCGCTGCGCAGGCTTTGCAGGCAGGCGGCGCGGCGATCCGTCCGGGGGTTACCACCGGCGAGGTTGACCGGGCCATCAAAAGGTTTATTGTTTCAAAGGGAGCCAAACCCTCGTTTCTGGGGTATGGTGGTTTTCCGGGCAGCGCGTGCATCTCGGTGAATGAAGAGGTTATCCACGGGATCCCCGGTAAACGGATTCTCAGAGAAGGCGACATCGTCAGCATCGACGTAGGCGCCCTGTATGACGGATACCACGGGGACACGGCTGCGACCTTCGCGGTCGGCGCGGTGGATACGCAGGCCCAGACGCTGATGGATGCCACCCGCGAAAGCCTGCAGGCCGCTCTTGCGGTGATGCGGGTGGGTGCGCGGATCGGTGACATTGGCAGTGCGGTGCAGTCCTATGTGGAGGAACGCGGGTTCGGCGTGGTGCACGAATATGTCGGGCATGGCGTCGGCCGGAACCTGCACGAGGCCCCGGAGGTGCCCAACTACGGGCGTCCGGGACATGGGGTGCGGCTGGTCGCGGGCATGGTGCTCGCGGTGGAGCCGATGATTACCCAGCATTCCCCTGAGATCCGCGAGCTTTCGGACGGATGGACGATCGTCACCGCCGACAAGGGGCTTGCCGCACATTTCGAACACACCATCGCGATCACCGAAAGCGGGCCGGTGATCCTGACACAGCCTGAATAGGGGGTGCCAGGAATGCCGATCCAGACGGGCAGCGTGGTCGAGTCGATTGCAGGGCATGACGCCGGGCGGTTCTATGTGGTCGTCTCGGTGGAAAAGAGGCATGTCGCGCTTGCCGACGGCAAGGTGCGGCTGCTGGAAAAGCCAAAGCGCAAGAGTGTGAAACACATCCGGAAAACCAATGCTGTGCTGGACCTTTCCAGCGGAGCCACCAATAAAAAGCTGCGGACGTTCCTGCGGGGATGCCGCGGTGAGAGCGAGGGAGGAAACGAGCTTGTCTAAGGAAGATGTCATCGAAATTGAAGGCACCGTCGTAGAGAGCCTGCCCAACGCGCAGTTCCGGGTGGAGCTGCCCAACGGGCATCAGCTTTTAGCGCATATATCAGGTAAGCTGCGGATGAACTTTATCCGTATCCTGCCGGGAGATAAGGTCACACTGGAGATGTCTCCGTACGACCTGACCAAGGGGCGCATTACCTGGCGCTCCAAATAAGCAAGAAACATCCAAGGGAGCAGAAGGAGGTAATTTCTCATGAAAGTAAGACCTTCCGTTAAGCCCATCTGTGAAAAGTGCAAGATCATCAAGCGCAAGGGCCGTATCATGGTTATCTGCGCAAACCCCAAGCACAAACAGCGTCAGGGCTAAGTGTAAAACCGAATAATGGAGGTGTAACAGAAGTATGGCTCGTATAGCTGGCGTTGACCTGCCGAGAGAAAAGCGGGTCGAGATCGGTTTGACCTATATCTTTGGTATAGGCCGCAAAACCGCTCAGCAAATCCTTGCGTCCACCGGCGTGAATCCGGACATCCGTGTCAAGGACCTTTCCGAGGAGGACGTTTCCAAGCTGCGTGATTATATCGACCACAACCTGCATGTGGAGGGTGACCTCCGCCGTGAGGTCGCGCTGAACATCAAGCGCATGGTTGAGATCGGGTGCTACCGCGGCGTGCGCCACAGAAAGGGTCTGCCTGTCCGCGGGCAGAGAACCAAGACCAATGCGCGCACCAGAAAAGGCCCCAAGAAGACTATCGCCAACAAGAAGAAATAATCAGGGAGGGATATAGACGATGGCAAAAGCAACTGCCAGAAAAACAGCCACTCGCAGACGCCGCGAGCGCAAAAACATCGAGCGCGGAGCGGCGCATATCCAGTCCACGTTCAACAATACGATCGTCACCATCACCGACACCCAGGGCAACGCGCTTTCGTGGGCTTCGGCTGGCGGGCTGGGCTTCAGAGGCTCCAGAAAGAGCACCCCGTATGCCGCGCAGACCGCTGCGGAGACCGCTGCAAAGGCTGCCATGGAACATGGGCTCAAGACGGTCGAAGTGTTCGTAAAAGGACCTGGCTCGGGCCGTGAAGCCGCAATCCGCGCATTGCAGGCAGCAGGTCTCGAGGTCAACATGATTAAGGACGTGACCCCCATCCCGCACAACGGATGCCGTCCGCCCAAGAGAAGACGCGTCTAAACGCATCTGATCCCGCAGCGTGCCCCGCACGCCGCCCAAACCATTCAGGAGGTGCAATCAATGGCAAGATATACCGGCGCTGTATGCAGGCTCTGCCGCCGCGAGAACAAAAAGCTGTTCCTCAAGGGCGAGAGATGCTACACCGACAAGTGTGCCGTCACCCGCAGGGCTTCGGTTCCCGGGCAACACGGCAAGGCGCGTAAGAAGATCTCCGAATATGGAATCCAGCTCCGCGCCAAACAGCAGGCCAAGCGTTATTATGGGGTTCTCGAGAGCCAGTTCGAGAAATATTTCGATATGGCGGAGCGCCAGTCCGGCATGACCGGTGAAAACCTGCTGCGCATCTGTGAGAGCCGTCTGGACAATGTAGTTTACCGTCTGGGCTTCGCGGCTTCCCGCAAAGAGGCACGCCAGCTGGTTCGGCATAACCATTTCACTGTGAACGGCAAAAAGGCCAATATCCCCTCGATCCTGCTCAAGTCCGGCGATCTGGTTGCGGTGGCATCCAAGAGCGGCAAGCTCAAAGAGGTTGTCGAAGCGATGTCTGCCCGTCCGGTTGTAAAATGGCTGGACTGCGACAAGACCAAAATGACCGGCCGCGTCATCGAACTCCCGCACCGCGAGGACATCGACCTCGACGTTGAGGAGCACCTGATCGTCGAGTTGTACAGCAAGTAATCATGTGGAGGCGCGCAGCAATACGCGCCGCCGCATGACCGCGCAAGGTTTTAGGGAAACGAGAATGACAAGGCGGGGATTGAGTTTCCGCCGGAGAAGGAGGGTCCATTATGGTCAAAATCATAGAGCCCAAGATTGAGACGGTCGAGCTCAAGTCTGACGGTAGTTACGGCAAATTTGTGGCGGAACCGCTGGACAGAGGTTTTGGTACCACGCTGGGGAATGCCCTGCGCCGTGTGCTGCTTTCCTCTCTTCCTGGTGTTGCGGTCATCTCTGTGAAGATCGACGGCGTCCAGCACGAATTCTCGACAATCCCGGGAGTGAAAGAAGACGTAACTGAGATTATCCTCAACATCAAGGGGCTTACCGCAAAGCTGTATTGCGATGAACCCAAGACGGTGAGAATAGAGGCCCAGGGCGAGTGTGAAGTGACCGCCGGAAGCATCGAATGCGATTCGGAGGTTGAGATACTCGACCCGAGTATGCACATCGCCACGCTGGATGCGGGCGCCAAGCTCTCGATGGAGATTACGCTGCGCAAAGGGCAGGGCTATGTGTCCGCCGACCGCAACAAGCATACCGAGCTTGAGAAAGCTCCGATCGGAACCATCGCGGTTGACAGTATCTACACCCCGGTGCTGAAGGTCAACTATACGGTGGAGAACACCCGGGTAGAACAGATAACCGACTATGACAAACTCACGATTGAAGTCTGGACAGACGGGACCATCTCCGCGAAGGAGGCGGTGAGTCTGGCGGCCAAGATCCTCAATAGACAACTCAATCACTTCGTCGACCTTTCGGATGAGGTGAGCACAACCGAGATCATGGACAAAAAAGAGGATACCGGTAAAGATAAACTTCTTGAGATGACCATTGAAGAGCTTGACTTATCTGTTCGCGCGTTTAACTGTCTGAAGAGAGCCAGCGTCAATACCGTGGCGGACCTCATCAACAAGTCTCCGGACGAGATGATGAAGGTGCGTAACCTCGGAAAGAAATCGTTGGAAGAGGTTATCTGGAAGTTACAGTCACTGGGATTT
Organism: Anaerotruncus sp. G3(2012); assembly: GCF_000403395.2. Taxonomy (GTDB): domain Bacteria; phylum Bacillota; class Clostridia; order Oscillospirales; family Ruminococcaceae; genus Anaerotruncus. The sequence continues at coordinate 93,814 of NZ_KE159680.1, forward strand.
GACCTTTCTAAGGACGAAGAATAATCCGGGCGCCAGGCGCCTGCAAAGTTTTGGGTAAGGAGTGAAATTCGATGCCAGGAACCAGAAAACTCGGCAGAACTTCCAGCCATAGAATGGCAATGCTCAGGGCGATGGTCACCTTCCTGCTGGAAAACGGCAAGATCGAGACCACTGTCACGCGGGCAAAAGAAGTTCGTGCGATGACCGAGAAGATGATTACAACGGCTAAAACCAACGACCTCCACTCCAAGCGTCAGATTTTCTCTTTCGTAACGAAAGAGGATGTCGCGAAGAAGCTGTTTGACGAGATCGCCCCTAAGTATCAGGAGACTAAGGGCGGGTATACCAGAATCGTCAAGATCGGCCCTCGCCGCGGTGACGCCGCAGAGATGGCAATTATCGAGCTGGTTTGAACCATATAAGCGATATGAAAAAACGCAGAGGATTTTCCTCTGCGTTTTTACTTTTTGGAATATTTATATTTATTTTTACAAATAGAAAATCTAACATTTCTGCGAATAGGTGCCTGTTTTGAAGGGTATCGATGATAGTATGTTTGACAGGGGGCTTTTTCACTTGCAAAAAGCCCCCTCTTGCCGCTTCGCGGCAATTCACCCGAAAAAAGCGCTTCACAGGATAAAGCGTTCCGCTCGCTGCGGCGAGCGGCGAGGGCTCTGCCCCTCGACCCCGCGATTTTTTGAAAAAAATCGAGTAAAACTTTAGTTTTGGGAAAAAGCGGCACCCGACCCCTCCCCGGAGCAAAAAAATCGAGAAAAACTTTGGCTTTTAGCAAGGTTCTTACACCAGTTGAAGCAGGCGGCGCACCACGTAAGATGCGATCAAATACCCTGCGGCGGGCGGCACAAATGCAATGCTTGCGGGAGCATGACGTCCGTTCTGGCTGTCTGGGCAGACCGTTTTACGCGGTGTTTCGAGGGAGTAGAGGACAGTCTGAGAAGTCACGCCGCGCTTTTTCAGCTCCCGGCGCATCACCCGCGCAAGTCCGCAGCCACATCCATTAGCAGTTTCGCAGATGTCACCAATCCGGAGCTGAGAAGGGTCGAGCCGGTTACCGGTGCCCAAACAGGTTACCAGCGGTACATGCCTTGTCTGGCATTCCTGTGCGAGGTGGAGCTTGGCGGTAACCGTGTCGATCGCATCCACCACAAAAGCGGGGGACCAGTCGAACAGGAAGGCATGGTTTTCGGGCAGATAAAATTCGGGGGTGAAGGTAAAATCCCCTTCCGGACAGATCGAACGCAAACGCTTTTCCTGTGCGTCAGTTTTGCGCCACCCCACCACCTCCCGGGTAGCGACAAGCTGCCGGTTCAGATTGGTGAGGTCCACCCGGTCATGGTCGATCAGCAGCAGATGCCCCACACCAGCCCGGCAGAGCGCTTCTGCGGCGGCAGAACCGACCCCGCCCAACCCCAGTATGGCAACCCTGGCGCTTTGCAGGCGTGCAAGCCCTTCGGAACCGATCAAAAGTTCGGTGCGCTGCAACCAGTTACCATCCACTGATCTTCCCCCTCCGTATTGCTCCAAATATACGTTTTGTAATGCCTGGATATAGTTTTTCCAAATCGTTTAAATGATCCTTAGCTGACTGGCGAGCGGTACATCCATCGACGGGGCAGGCACTCTTGACAACCGGAAGCCCTGCGCGGTTGACTGCGTTGCGGATCTCCCGTTCGGGGGCAAAGACAAGCGGCCGGATCATCGTGAGGTCTTTACGGGAAAGGTAGGTAACCGGGGAGAAACAACCGATCCGCCCTTCGTGGAACAGATTCATCAGGAAGGTTTCCACCGCGTCGTCGTAGTGGTGGCCAAGCGCGATTTTGTTGCAGCCAAGGGCTTTGGTAGTGTCGTGGAGCAGTCCGCGGCGCATTCTGGCGCAGAGGCTGCAAGGGTTGGTCTCGTTGCGGGTGTCGAAGACGATCGAACCGATATCAGTACGCCTGATCAGGTAGGGAATCCCGTATTCATCACAGAGTTGCTGGATTTTGGAATAATCGGACGGGAGACCGTTGAATTGATTGTCCAGCGTGATGGCTTTGAGGGAGAAATCGATGCCAATGAACGAGCGGACGCGGGCAAGTCCGACAAGCAGAGCAACGCTGTCCTTTCCACCTGAAACACCGACCGCAATGGTATCGCCGTTCTGAATCATCCCATACTCGGTGATTGCGCGCCGGATATAACCTAAAATTTGTTGCATATTGTGAGTAATTCCTCCATGTCCAAAAAGGTTTTCTGGATTTTTCCCTTGGAATTTGTTCAAGACTTTCCACAGACTTGTAGAGGGGGCTTTTCCATGCGCATGTTATTTCTCGGGCGTTGCGCCCGAAGCGCGGTTCACGCGACACCTGGGCAGGATGCGCCTTGCAGAGAGGGGTCAGCGATCCCTCCCCGCAGGCCCCATCCCGGCAGATGAGGAGCACCTTTTTAGCTGCTCCTTGTTTAAAAGTTTCGTCCACCTTTTCAAAGGTGGCGGGGTCGAGGGGCGGAGCCCCCGCGCCTTCAGGAGGGGGCGGAAGTTTTGGAGCGTTCAGCGCGAATCCGCACGATCCGCCGGTCGGAGACGGCCACGACCGTAAATTTCACTTCGCCAAGCGCTACCGTCGGATGCTCCCCTGGGGCGGGGATCCGTTCAAGTACGTCGGTCAGCAGCCCGCCGATCGTGTCATACTCCGAGTCCTCTGCAAGGGTGATCCCGAACAGCCGTTCAACATCATCGATCAGGACAGTTCCGCCGATCGCATAGCAGTCCTCCCCTAGTTTGAAGATCTCTTCTTCCTCGTCGTCGTATTCGTCCTGGATATTCCCAACGATCGATTCGAGCAGGTCTTCCATGCTCGCGATCCCAGCAGTGCCGCCGTATTCGTCCACTACGATTGCAACCTGTACCTTTTTTGCCTTAAACTGGCTGAACAGATCGACACAGCTCATGGTTTCGGGCACAAACAGCGCCGGACGCATATAGCTCTGAGGATCGAAGGTCTCATTGCTCTGCTCGATCAAGCGGAGCAGGTCCTTAACATAGACGATCCCAAGGATCGCATCAACATTGTCGTCGTAAACCGGGATGCGGGAATACCCACTTTCGAGCGCGAGCGCCGCCACTTCGGAAAGGGTCGCGGTTTTGGGGATGGCGCACATATCGGTACGGTGGGTCATGACCTCCGAAACGCACCGGTCATCAAACTCGAAAATATTGTTAATCATCTCTTTTTCGCTCTGTTCAATCTCCCCTTTTTCGCTGCCCACATCCACCATCATGCGGATTTCCTCTTCAGCGGCCTGCCCCGATTCAAGCGGCTCGGGACAGCCGACCAATCGGGCGAGCAGCTCGGCAAGCGCGCCGTTGAACGCGACAAACGGCCGGAAAAGCAGGGAAACAATCCGGCAGAATCCGGCGAGCGCGGCCGCAACCGGCTGTGGGTGACGGCAGGCGATCCGGTAGGGAAGCAGCAGGCAGAGCACGTCCAGGATCAGCACCTGCACCGCACAGGCGAGAAAAACCGCTGTGTATCGCAGGAAAACCGGGGCGCCATCCACAGGGAAAAGCGCCGACAGGCTGCGCGCCAGATACGACCAGAGCAGTAGCGAGGTCACAACTGTACAGGAGAATCCCGCCAGCTTACAGCCCTCAAGCAGCGCGGCAGGTTTTTCGAGGTCGTGCGCGATCCGGCGGTCTCTCTTCCGCTCGGAGGCAGCAAGCTTTTTGACCTCTGCATCAGGCAGCTGGGTGAGGGCGGTGCGCCCGGCGGTTAAAAAGGCGTTGCAGAATGCCATGAACAGGATCAACGGCCAACTGGGATACTCTCCCATCATCTCAATTCCTCCAAAGTGTTCCTGAAAGACAGGTTTGATTACCTCTAATATAAACATTTTCAGGGCGGCTGTCAATTTTTTGTGGCAGGTTGGGCAAAATAAGAAAAAAGTGCCGGAAAGGGCGTGTATAAATAAACAAGAAATTTTCGTCTTATCTGCGCTTTTTTGCAGAAAATTATCATAAATTTTGTTGTACATGCTGTTTACAACAGTGGACAAAGATGGTAAAATCTAAAGAAGATGGATTCTTTCGCGGGAAGTGACCGTGAGGGGTCTTGTCTCCATGACTAATTTCCAATTAGTTACTATTTTTAATAGGGAGGAAATACAAACATGGCAATCGTAAGGAAAAAGAAAACCATGGACGGTAATACTGCGGCAGCGCATGTCAGCTATGCGTTTACCGAAGTAGCGGGTATCTACCCGATTACACCGTCCAGCCCGATGGCGGACAATGTCGACCAGTGGGCGGCAAAGGGCCAGAAGAACATCTTCGGCACCGAGGTAAAGGTCGTCGAGATGCAGTCCGAGGCGGGTGCTGCGGGCACCGTCCACGGCTCTCTGGCCGCTGGCGCGCTGACCACCACCTACACCGCTTCCCAGGGCCTGCTGCTGATGATCCCGAATATGTACAAGATCGCCGGCGAGCTGCTGCCCTGCGTGTTCCACGTTTCGGCGAGAACGGTTGCGTCCCATGCGCTGAACATCTTCGGCGACCATTCGGACGTTTATGCCTGCCGTCAGACCGGTTTTGCGATGCTGGCTGAGACCAATACGCAGGAGGTCATGGATCTGGGCGCGGTCGCACATCTGGCGTCGATCAAAGGCCGGGTTCCGTTCATCAACTTCTTCGACGGATTCCGTACTTCCCACGAGATCCAGAAAATTGATATCTGGGATTACAAAGACCTGGCGGAGATGCTCGATTTCGACGCAGTGGAAGCGTTCCGCAAACGCGCTCTGAACCCCGAGCGCCCTGTGATGCGCGGTTCCCACGAGAACGGCGACATCTTCTTCCAGCATCGTGAGGCCTGCAATGAGTACTACGAGAAGCTGCCCGCAGTGGTCGAGGAGTACATGGGCAAGGTCAACGAGAAGCTGGGCACCGATTACAAACTCTTCAACTACTACGGCGCACCGGATGCAGAGCGCGTTATCATCGCAATGGGTTCGATCTGCGACGTTGCAGAAGAGGTCATCGACTATCTGACCGCTGCCGGCGAGAAGGTCGGTCTGGTCAAGGTACGTCTCTACCGTCCGTTTGTTTCCTCCAAACTGATCGAAGCGATCCCCTCCACCGCAAAAGCGATTGCTGTCCTCGACAGAACCAAAGAGCCGGGCGCACTGGGCGAGCCGCTCTATCTGGATGTTGTCACCTCCCTTGCACAGGCGGGCATCTCGACCAAGGTGATCGGCGGCCGTTACGGCCTCGGCTCCAAGGATACCCCGCCCTCCAGCGTATTCGCAGTCTATAAAGAGCTTGCGAAGGCGGATCCGAAGCCGCAGTTCACCATCGGCATCACCGACGACGTGACCAACCTTTCGCTCGAGGAAGAGGTCTCCCCGAACACCGCTGCGGAAGGCACCATCGAGTGCAAGTTCTGGGGTCTGGGCGGCGACGGCACGGTCGGCGCGAACAAGAACTCGATCAAGATCATCGGCGACCACACCGATAAATATGTACAGGCGTACTTCCAGTACGACTCCAAAAAGACCGGCGGTATCACCGTTTCGCATCTGCGTTTTGGCGACAAGCCGATCAAGAGCCCCTACTATATCAACAAAGCAGACTTTGTTGCCTGCCACAACCCGTCTTATGTGGTCAAGGGCTATAAGATGGTCAACGACGTCAAACCGGGCGGTGTGTTCCTGATCAACTGCCAGTGGAGCCCCGAGGAGCTTGACCACCATATGCCTGCCGAGGCAAAACGGTATATCGCCAAGAACAACATCCAGCTCTACACGGTCAATGCGATCGACCTCGCGATCAAGATCGGCATGGGCAAGCGCACCAATACCATCCTTCAGGCGGCGTTCTTCGCACTCGCGAAGGTTATGCCCGCTGAGGACGCGATCAAATATATGAAGGATGCGGCCCTGCATTCCTATGAGAAGAAGGGCATGGACGTTGTCAACATGAACTATGCTGCGATCGACGCGGGCGGCACTGCGTTCGTCAAGATCGATGTTCCGGCTTCCTGGGCGGATGCGCAGGATACAAATGACAGCGCAGCTCTTGAGGGCAAGTCCGAGCTGGTCAAGATGGTCAAGGACATCATGGAGCCGGTCTCCAAGATGAACGGCGACAGCCTGCCGGTCAGCGCGTTTGTCCCGCACGCGGACGGTACCTTCGAGCAGGGCGCCTCGGCTTACGAGAAACGCGGCGTTGCGGTGGCGGTTCCCGAGTGGCTGCCTGAAAACTGCATCCAGTGTAACCGCTGCTCGTATGTCTGCCCGCACGCAACCATCCGTCCGTTCGCACTCACCGAGGAGGAGGCCGCAGCCGCTCCGGAGGCAACCAAGACCCTCGAGATGACCGGTGCGAAACAGTACAAATTCGCAATGAGCGTTTCTCCGCTCGATTGTATGGGATGCGGCGTCTGCGTCAGCGTCTGCCCGGGCAAGAAGGGCGTCAAGGCGCTCGAGATGAAGCCGCAGGAGAGCCAGGCGGCACAGCAGCCGGTATTCGATTACATGGTTGCGAAGGTCGCGCCCAAGGCGGATATGCCGGTAGCGGTCGAGACAGTCAAGGGCAGCCAGTTCAAACAGCCGCTGCTTGAATTCTCCGGCTCGTGCGCAGGCTGCGCGGAGACCGCGTATGCACGTCTCATCACCCAGCTGTTCGGCGACAGAATGTATATCTCCAACGCAACCGGATGCTCCTCGATCTGGGGCGGTCCGGCGGCAACTTCGCCGTACACTGTCAACAAAGAGGGCCACGGCCCGGCATGGGCGAACTCGCTGTTCGAGGATAACGCAGAGCATGGCTTCGGTATGCTGCTCGGCCAGAGCGCAATCCGTGACCGCATGATCGAAAAGACCAAAGCGCTGATCGCGGTTGAGCATACCTATGCACCGCTGAAAGAAGCTGCACAGGCGTGGCTGGATACCGTCAACGACGGCAAGGCAAACGCGGAAGCGACCAAAAAGTATATTGCTGCTCTGGAAGAGGGCCTCATGACGATTGACGATGTGTTGGCGTTCATCGCCAGCCCGGCCAGCAAAGAGGTATTTGGCGATAAACATGGTGAGATGCAGGCCCATGCACAGGCTCTGAAGGAGTCCGGCGCGGCTTACTGCGATTGCGCAGCCTGCGCGCTGGTTCAGGAAATCCTCGCTCACAAGGAGTACCTGTCCAAGAAATCGGTCTGGGTATTCGGCGGCGACGGCTGGGCATACGACATCGGCTTCGGCGGTGTTGACCATGTTCTGGCTTCCGGTCAGGATATCAACATCATGGTCTTTGATACCGAGGTCTATTCCAACACCGGCGGCCAGGCATCCAAGTCCTCGCAGATCGGCCAGGTAGCGCAGTTTGCTGCTTCCGGTAAGGCGATTGCGAAGAAGAGCCTCGCAGAGATCGCAATGTCCTATGGTTATGTCTACGTCGCGCAGATCGCGATGGGCGCTGACATGAACCAGACGATCAAAGCACTGACCGAGGCAGAGGCTTATCCGGGCCCGTCCCTGATCATCGGTTACTCGCCCTGCGAGATGCACAGCATTAAGGGCGGCATGACCAACTGCCAGAGCGAGATGAAGAAAGCGGTCGACGCTGGCTACTGGAACATGTTCCGGTTCAACCCGGCCAACAAGGCAGAGGGCAAGAACCCGTTCACGCTGGACAGCAAAGCCCCGTCGGCGAGCTACAGAGACTTCATCATGAGCGAGGCGCGTTACTCGTCGCTGACGAGAGCGTTCCCGGATCGTGCGGAGACTCTGTTCACCGAGGCGGAGAAGAACTCTCTGGCGCGGTACGAGCACCTGCTGCGGCTCCAGAAACTCTACGAAGTAGAATAATTCTACAAGACGCAGTTCCGCCGGCCCTGTTGAGAAACAGGACCGGCGGTTTTTGTTTCCCTACGCAAAGAGGATATACACATATTTCACATCTTTTTCATTGAGCTTGGCGATCCGCCCGTAGACTGCCTGCGGGACGTTGAGCGCTGTAAAAGCGGTATCCCCGGGATTGAGCATCAATCCCTGGGAGCATCCGGTCTGGGAAAAAAATCCCGAATAAACGTCCACCGTCCCGGAGGTAGCGGTCGCGCCGATCGGTACCTTGTCCACTGCATACAGGATGCCGAACCGCGGCGCAACCCCCATCTCGACTGCCCGCATGGGAGTACCGTCCCCGGTGTATCCCCCCACAATCGGAATTGCCTTGTTCCATGCGGCGCGCTCGGCCTCTGTGAGATGCATCGTCTGATCCGCAGTGTGGCTTCCGACCGCCTGATCTACCTTGCGGTTATCGGCATTGAAGTCGGCCATCTTGGGCTTGTCAGACCCAATCCACTGGTTCAGCTTGAGATGCTCGGTCATATTTGTACTTGCCATAAACACCCTCCTTCTCGGTTATCGTAAGAAGTTTCGTCCACCTTTTCAAAGGTGGCGGATTCCAAAGGCAGAGCCTTTGGTCGCTCATCGCAATGAGCGAAACACTTTAGAGCAGATGCGCAAACGTCTCGAACCAGTTCCAGGTCATATCGCGGTCGTCGAGCATCTGCGCAGTATAGTCTTTCCGGTCGAGCGCATCCCAGCTCAGTCCATAGAGGTCGTTTGCAATCTCCAACCCGGCAGGGGCGAGCTGTCCGATCGTGCGCAGCAGAGTTTCAACATCCGGAAAAAATCCGGGGGAAAAATCCCCGCGTACCATCAGGCGCCCCGTCTGCTCTTCGATGGATACGACTGCCCCAAGCCGTTCCAGAAAGCCCTCAATTTCGGGGACTGTCCATCCGCACCCCCGGATGCATTCGGCGAGCGCCCGACGTACCGCATCCTCCTTCATCCCCTCCGGGGGTGTAAATCCATAGAGTGCGCACCATCTGCCGAGTTGCTCCGAGGACATCCGGTCGGGCAGGCTGGAGACGGATGCAAGCAGGGGCGGCAGAAGATCAAGCGCGGCCTGATACGATTCGATCTCACAGCGGATCATACTGCCCGGCCGCAGGTCGTAGATGCCGAGAGCAGCGGTTTGAGAAAGCAGGCTCATCCGACCATCTCCCTGACAACGATCTCCCCTGCCCGCAGGATTTGGGAGCCACCGGGGGTGAGATCGGCGGCAGGCAGGACAAACCGGTAATTTTCGGCGAAACCGCTATTCATAATCACCTGCCCCAGCCGCGCGAGGGTGCATCCCTGACCGATCCGGCGGCAGTTCAGTTCCTGGGCGAGCAGACCGGCGATCTGTTCCCGCCCGGCGGCATCAGCGGCCGCCTCAACATCAATCCTGACGGGGACAACCTCTGCGCGTGCCACGGCAACGGTGGTACATGGCTCCCGCAGCCGATTGAGCTGCTCCGAAAGGGAGGAGATCGTTTCGTCGGAGAGCTGCGCATCCCCTTCCGCGGCAACCAGAACAGTCACAGTGCCCCCCTGGCCGCTGACCGCCGCATCATACACCCCAGGGCAGGCGAGCGCGTGTTCCATATAAAATCCCCTGTTTGCGCCATTGTTCGGCTCCCGGCAGGCCGATTCGAGACGGGCGCGCAGATGTTGGTCGGTTTCGCGCTCGAAGCCACCCGAGAAGGGTTCAGGGTTGCCCACTTCGGAGACCTCCCCGCAGTAAGAGCGGATCAGGCAGACCGCACCCGCGACCGCATTTCCGGAAATACCGGGATGTACCGCCTGTGCGGGAACCAGCAGCTCGGAAACCCCCGGCTCCATCCGCCCTTCCGCAACCGTTTCATATTCGATCTCATCAGCAGTGGCGCAGATGCACCCTGCCGGGATCGTACAGGCAGTTTCGGCCTGTTTGCGTGAAAACCGCAGCATCCCGCTGGCGCGGCAGGCTTCCCGGCGGGAAAGCCCCCGAAGGGCGGCGTGCGCATCAAGCGTCTTGCCGGATGCGGTCGCGGGAAACGCCCCCAGACGGGCCTCTTCGATCTGTCCCGCGAGGGCGGAGAGCTGGACCGCCAGTGCGCGGAACCGGAAAGCCACATCCGAAGCGGGGTTGGGGCGGAAGCCGGTCAAACCAGCATAGGTCTCGGCCATCCTTTCGTAGTAATATTCCTGATCGTAGTTCATACAGTCACCTCCAACTGATAGTTCTGGTGTCCGGCTTCCAACCCGACCCGGACATGCAGCCGTCCGGCATCGGGGGAGAACTGGCAGTCGGCAGAGCGGACGCGCACACCGGACATAGGTGCAAGCGCCTCCCGGCAGGCGGCGAGCGCCTTTTGGTTGAGGGAACCGTCCGCTCCGCCGAGCTGATGCAGCCTGCTCCCGAAAGTAGGGTCGTGCGGCAGGCTGCCCCTGCGGACCGCGAGCCGGAGAACCGCACGCTGGAGCAGCTCATGCGCACCGCTGACAGAAAGGGCGGAACCGTCGTGCCCGATCACCATATCCCCGTCGCGCAGTAAAACATCCAAAGAGACCTCCCCTTTCACACATAGTTGATATCAAGCAGGGTCAGCGTGGTGGTATAGCCGCCTTCCCCGAGGCGGTGCCGCACCTGCTGGACGAACAGCCCGCTTCTGGTGGTGTACCCATCATCCAGATCGACCCGGTCACCGAAAGCCGCCTCCAGCAGGCCGGGACAGGTCGCGGTAATGACCAGCTTGCCCAGCATCGACCTTCTCACCCGCAGCCTGCCGTCCAGCCAGCCGCCCTCGGTCCCCTCGCTGTATTCCGGCCCGGGGATCAGGCAGCGGATCCGCTGGATATTGAGCGTCGAAGCCTCCGGGTTGGTGTAGCTGTAGCTGTAAGCCCCATTGTTGTCCCGGATGAGAAATTTGCTGACCGGTGCATACCGGTTGTTGACCACCCGCAGGCTTGCGTAGTGTATCGCGTCCTCCCTGCGGTTGGAGATTTGCAGGGTTTTCCCGCGCGGCGGGTTGACGGTACAGATCACATCCCCTTCATCGTTGAGATAAGCGGTACCACGCGCAGCACTGCGGCAGAAGTTGGAGAACGCCTCCCATTCACTGGTGCCCTTGACGATCTGGTACTGGCTGAAAAACGGGTTGTCGACCCCGATGACGGTGGGAAATCCGTACGGGCTGAGATGGTCAGAGATGATCTCCCGCAGGTAGACATTGGTGTAGAGCTTGGGGACCGCCTCGTTATCGAGGAGGAGAGCGCCCACACTGCGGGCCGCGATCTTGAGCCTGCGCCCCTCGTCGGTATGGGAAAGGCAGGTTTCATCGACCAGCCCATAGAACAGCCGCTGTTCCCCGTGAAAGAGGAGCAGACGCATCAGTTCGGTGTTCATCGCCTGCTCGCAGGGGAACACCGCCTCAAGCGACTGGGCGGGCGAATCGTAGGACTTGACCAGCTCGAACTCGACCGGGTGGTCAAAGGTGAAGGTGTCCTTCGCACCGTAAGCGATAAACCGCAGCTTTGCCGGGTCGATCATTCCTCCTGCACCCCCTTGCGCTCGGTTTCGGTAAATTCGACCGCGTAGCTGAGGATTCTCCCATCCCCCTGGGCGGTATAGCTGAACCGGGAGACGACCGCCTCGAACTGTTGGCCGGTGGGTAGATAGAGCATCCCGGATGCACTGTCATCACAGAGCGCAGCAATGGCACGCAGTTTGGCAGCGGCGGTGTCAGCGTTGGAGGTGTCGAACACCTCCCCTTCGCACCGCACGACCCGGCAGCGCGGGCCGAGCGGCTGGGAGAGGGTACCGTAAGCGGGCAGCAGATGCGCGGCGATATTCTGCACATATGAAACACTGATCCTGCGGGGATTGGGCTGGAAGGTATGGTTTTTATACTGTAAATTGGTCAAATAGAGTCCTCCTTTACCCGAAAGCGTCCATCTCGTTTGAAAGCGGATGCGGATACCGGCGCGCCTGGGTTTTGAGCCGGTCATTGACCAGCCCTAACAGATCGAGATCACCGCTGACGGGAGTACGGTAGGTCACCGAAACAGCGGTCTCGGCGCTGTCCGCTTCGGCCCCGTCAAATGCGAGGGATTCCCCCGGCCCGGCGGTTTCCCGAACCGAAAAGGCGAGCGGCTCGGGGAGCCGGCTTTCCTGCGTCATAGCAGGCAGCGCATCGGGAATCCGGGCTTCCGGCAGGGTAGTGGACAGCGCCTGCGGCTGCTGAGGGTTCCGAACCGAAGCATGGAAGCTTTGAGGCAGACCACCATCCGGGGCCGAAGCGGAGAGCAGCTGCGGCACCTCTGAACCGGAGATTTCCATAGAAAGGCGGCTTGGCTCACCGACCGGTCGGGTGGTGTCAAGATACATCCCCCATACCATTGGGACGTCGAGCTTTTCCGGGGTGGTGACCGAAGAACGCGCCTCGATGAATCTGGCGTAAACCTCGAGATTTTTTGCAAGGTCCGCATTGACGTTATAGCCGTTCAAACCGCACCCTCCTCACCGGAAAACCCCGCATTCACGCCGCACTCATCGTACCAGACCTCCCCGCTGCCGTCCGGCTCAAAATAGAGCCGGACGAGGTCAGCGATCTGGCCGGCACTGAACCGGCGCAGGACCTCTTCGGGGGAACCGGCAGCATCCGGCCCATCGAGCGCCTGCCAGAGCAGGACCGCATTCCCCGCAACCGCCTGTTTCTGCCTGCCGGGAAGGTCCGCCCCTGGGAGATGTTCCAGCAGGCGTTCGACCGCACCGGGAAACTGCAATTCCTGCCAAGCGGAGCGGCGGTGAAACCGGAAGTCCCGCCCCAGATAGGGGACAGAGAACCGGTTTTCGGGGAGACAACCGGCCCGGCTCAAAGTGCAACCTCCATCCGCGAGGAAGCAACTGCGGTGACCGTCTCATAGACAAGGTCGTTCAGACCGATTGCCTCATCGACGCCCGACCATTCGCATCCGGAATAGATGATCTTGCGGTCAGGGCGCACCACCACGATATTGAAGTTGGAAAGGTTGTGGAACCGGACTTCTGCCGCGGAGCCGCCGCAGATGACCACGCGGGAAAGCTCGATCAGGTACTTGACCCGCCCCCCAACCGTCCCGACCGGCTCATCCGAGCCGAACGCCTCGACGAACCGGCTTTCCCGGGAGGTTTTGGCCTTATAGCTCTGTGCGGCAGCGAGCCGCTTCCCGTCTACCTCGATATAGACATCCTTACTGGTAGGAAAAGAAACCAATGCCATACAGACACCTCCATTCAGATAGAAATTTCAGCCGAAATCACGATCTGGCTGATCTCGGGCGCGATTGAGAACGAGAGGGTTGCCACGCAGACCGACGGGTCCTTCGGGTGTGCGGCAACGACCGGGGGCAGAAAGCTGTCGATCACCCCTTCGAGACGCCTCGCCTCGAGTTCGACGGTCAGCTGGGACGCAATGCTCTCGCGGGTAGCGGAGGAATTTTTCATTCCCCGCAGGCGGGCGCGCACCGCGTACCGCAGCCCGGAAACCACCTCATCAACCGCGAGCACAGTAGAGACTGCGGAGAAGGTGCGGTCGGGCAACCCGTCTGTAAGGGTGTGGGAGGTCACCGCGCGGATGCATTCGACCACACCGCCCACCTGTTCAAACGGTGTGACGCCGGCAGCGAGCAGCATTCCCACCTGGCCATCCGAGAGAGAGCCATCGAAGGTGCCAGAGAAGGGCAGTTCGGCGCCGTTGTAACAGCCCGCGGCCCCTTCCCGAGCGATCAACGCGGCGAACGCGGCAGCGGTACGCAGGGTGCAGGACCCGCCGTCGCAGGCGACCGCCAGCCGTTCGCAGTTGAGCTGCCGGGCGATTGCGGCAGCGTCCTCCGGCTCGGAAACCGCGAGCACCCCGAACCGTTCCCGACCGGCGGTTCTGCATTCAGCGAGATGTGCAGCGAACGCCTCGCCGCCTCCATCCGAAACGACCACCCGGACCTCTTCGATCCCGGCAATTGCGTCGAACGCCTCCGCATAGTCCTCCCCGGCCGGAACCGCCCGCACCGGCGCACACCCCGCGTCAAGCAGGGCAAAAACCATCTGCTGGAGCGCGGAATTTTCGCCAAGCGCGGCGGCATCCTCCCGGGTATGGACGACTGTACAGCCTTGCGGCGCATCCGCACCGGCCTGCCCCACGGCGGCAACGGTCCTGACCGCGTTTCCGGAAGCGGCCGCGCGCACCGAGCTGCTGATAAATACGCCCGGCCGCATGGTATTTGGAATCTGGATCATAAAACCCCTCCTGTCATTTGATGTTTGCACGAATGATGATCCGGTCGAACGAGCCGCTGTCGGGGTCGGCTCCGGCGAGTATCCCATCGAGTACAGCGGTAGCGGTCATGCAGAACGCATCGAATCCCCTATCGTACGAGATGGTCCCGCAGTGGACCTCCCGGATGCCGAGTTTTGGGACGAGCACCCCGCAGAGCAGCTCGAACACCTCATGGCAGCCGGGGGAATGGCCGGCCGGACAAAGAATATCGAACCGTAGGGTGAGCTGGATCTGGCTGCCGCCGGACGGGACCGAGGGAAATCCAACCCCGTCAATCCCGACAGCAAGCGCACATCCGCCCGGCCTGCGGTGGGATTCCGAGGGGAACTCCCCGGTCACCCTTACCCCATAGGGAGAGAACTGCCCGGCGAGCAGTTCAGCGAACTCCCGTTTAATGGATAAAAACTGTTCCATCGTCTACCTCCTGATCCGCAGGTTTGAGGGAAGCCCAGCGATAGACCGCCTCCCCCCGGAACCGGAATTCATGGCAGGTCACCACGAGATAGCGGGCTGTTTCGGTCTCGAGGATGGTGCCGCTCTCGACCAGTTCCCCACCCCCGTCAGGCGGACCGTAATAATAGAACTGACGGGGGTCCTCCCGTCCGAACCGGGAGTGGAGAACCGGCTCGCCGGTGCCGAGCTGGTTGGTATGCGGCCGGGGCTGGATGCAGGCGAAGAAGGAGAAGACCTCCCCATCCCGAACGATACGGACCGGCTCGCCGCACCGTTCGATCGCCCCGCGCAGCGCAGCGGGGGTCATCCTTCCACCTGCCAGAGACCGGCGAACCCGGGTTCGAGCAGGCCGGCAGCCTTGGCCAGCAGCAGGTCCCGCAGAGTACGCGCACCTGAGCTTCCTCCGTTCCCGCTTGATTCGGAGACCGAAATATCGCCGATCTTGAGGCTCTGCGCCTCTCCGCCGGAGGAAACCAGCGAATACTGATAAAAGGCTTCTCCCGCAGCGGCAAGCACCAGACGGGGATCGTCTGCCGGTTCGGGGGCTTCACTTTCCGGAGGTGTCCCACCCCCCGTGGGTGGTTTCTCCTCTCCCGCCGGAGATGTCCCATCCTCGATGGGTGGTACTTCCTCCCCTTCCGGAGGCATTCCCTCATCGGGCTTCCCCTCTCCCACCGGAGGAGATTCCCCCTCCGGCGGAACGATCGGCTTACGCATCGACTCGATCCATGCGGCAGCGGCTTCGCAAAGCGGAATCCATGGAGCAACGGATTCCTCGTCCAGCCGCGCGAACTGCGCAAACTGGCGGATAACCGGTTCCAACAGCATCAAAACCACCTCCTCACGCTTTGAGTTTGAGCACCTTACAGGCATCGGGAAAAATTTTTGCAAACCCGGAGGTCGCGGTAACAGCGGCACGTTCGAGCTGGGAGTCGATCAGGCGGTCGGCGTCCACAGCGATCTCGCCCGCAGTGACCATCTCGAGGGCAAAATTCTTGTCAAGTGCAACGATGGTACCCGCAGGCACCGCCTTGGAGCGGATCACATTGGCCCCCAGCGGGGTGCCGACCATACCGCTGCCGGTAAAGTTCAGCCCAGCGACCGGATCCCGCAGCTCGGTAAGGGTCAGCAGCTTCTGCATCATGTCAGGGGAAGCAATCAACGTATTCATCTGGAACTCATCGAAAGCCGACCAGAGGCTGAGCAGGTCGGCATAGGTAAGCGCACCTGCACCGGCGGTTTCGACCACCGCAGCCGGATTGTTGTTGGCATGATCCGGGCCGTCGCCGTTGATGAGCACATCGACCGCATCCGCGAGCTGGGCCTTGGTGATATAAGCGCCGATCTGCTTGAGGGTGACGGTGAACAGATCAATCCGCTGGAACCGGACAGCCTCATAGGAAGCAACAAGCATTCTTCCGCGCTTGACCATCTTCACGAGATTGTCCTTAAGTTTGACGACTGTTTCCGGAATCTCCGCCCCCTCTGCAACGACTTTTGCCTCCACATCATGGCCGGCGGCGGTGGTAATGGTGCGGTAGTCGAGCGAGTTAATGACCGTCCGGGAGGCGATGATGTTGTTGATGGCAGCGGTTTCGTCCGCCCCCTGCATGACCGCGCGTGCGACATATTCGGGAAAGAGGGCGGCAGAATCGGCAGTGCTGAAAAACTTGGAGACGGGATCGCTGTTTGCACCGCTGACCCGGATATCGAACCGTTTGAGCTGGCGCTGGAAGGCGTCCATCCCGGCGAGATCGGTTCCGGCATAGTTTGCGGAAGGGTCAAGCTTCTCGAGCTGGGCGGAGAACGGCACACCGGACTTGTACATCGACTTGTCGAGTTTGATGTTCTGGTAATTCATACAAAAGATTCCTCCATTCAAAAAGTGGTGTCAGATACAGAACGCCTGATTGTCGGGCGCGGGTTTGGATGTCCCGCCGAGCTGTAGGCTGGGCGGGGTTCCCTGCATACTGGAAAGCCCGCGGCAGAAGGCTTCGAGCTGTCCGGCATCCATCCCTTTTGCGACCTCACCAACCGTACCGGCGGGGACCGAGGGCAGAGCGAAAGCGGCGAGCGCGACCATCTTGCGGCGGAGCCGGTCGAGACGTGCGCGGCCGTCCTCGGCGAGGGATTCGAGCGACCGCAACTGATCCGCGAGGGCGGCGGCCTGCGCCGGGTCGAGCAGAACCTCCTGGCCGCTTTCAAGCGCCTTTCGCAGCTGGCCGGGCTCCGCGGCAGAAAACTGCTTGGTCACCCCGGCATTGCGCTGGGCGGGCACAGCTACGAATGACCATTCATACGCGTCGGTCGGCTCCTCCAGTTCCCGCCAGCACAGGACGCCATTGTAGACCTCTCCGGGACGGTGCCCGCAGGGCTGATCGCGCAGATCAGCGCCGCAGACCGAGCAAAGCACCTTCCCCACTGCACACCCGACGCTGACCTCTTTTTTGATGCCCGCGTCAATCTCGAGAATCAGGTCCTCATTTTTGGGGCAGCGCACCATATACGCCCAGGCCCTTAACGCCCGATAAGGCTCGCCGTTTTCGACCACCCGTCCATCATCGGTCTCGACCGCTGTTTCAAAGATGCGGGCGGTCTGGTTCTGGCCTTTGGGGTCATGGTTGAAGATACCGGTTTTGCCGACGAAAAGCGAAGCGAGCTTCTGGAGCGCACCGGACGAAAACCGTTCCCCGTCGCGGTCAACCGCGTTATCGCAGAGCAGGAGCGAAAAGACATACACCTCATCCGCTTCCAATGCCCGCCTGGAAAACCGGTTGATCGCCTCGAGCTGGGCAGCAGATACCTCCCCACCCAAATTTTTCAGGATCAAAGCCTGTTTCATATCTGATTTCCCTCCTTTTGGAGCTGTTGTTCGAGCTGGTCGGCCTGCAAATTGGTCAGACGGGCATTTGCGAGTTCCAGCTCGTCCTGTAAATTGATGTTGTCCCACGCAATCCCGGCTTCACAGGTATATCCCCGGAGCCGCAGGAAGAGGTTGCAGATTTTGAGGATCGCGGGTTCCACCAGCCTCCGGTAGCTTTCCAGCTCGGAGGTAAGGATGTCTGCCTGCTGGGCGCTCATCCGCTCGGTGGTAGACCAGTTCAGGCCGAGCAGGAAGGGCGGAATTCCCAGCTTGGCGACGATCTGTTCGAGCATCTGCCGCACCGGTATTTCGGTGTCGATCATCTGGTTATCAGCGCCGATCACCTTAATATCGACATCCCCGACCGCGACAAAATCCTTGATGTTGCCGGCCTTGCTGGAAGCCATCGCATCCCCCCACTCCCGAGCGATATTCCCGGCAATTTCTTTGGCATACGCGCGGTCGAGCGAACCGGCGCCGGGTTTGTAGGTGACCGCATACCGCAGGTTGGCGATCCGCTCAAAGTTCTGTCCCATCGAAGCATAGATTTTCATGAGCACATCGCAGACGAACGGCAGGCCGCTCAAAATCGACTCTCCGCGCAGTTGGCCGGCAGGTGGATTAAGCGCGGAACAGACGATCAGCTGCGGATAGGGCACCGGGACGGGGACCGCCCCATTTCTGGCGGCGCAGACCCGCACCTCAAATGGCGACTCCCCCTCCTGGAAATGCAGGTTGCGCACCGAGGCGTTGTAAAGCCCGGCGATCGACTCCCCGTCGCGGGAGAGGACGATCTCGCCGGCCGCATTGCCATAGAGGAGCAGGCTGTCGAGATACTGCCGTAAAAACGCCTCAAACCCCTGGGACATACCGCCCACCGGAACCTCTCGGAACAATTGTTCCAGTTCGGCCTGCGCGCGGGGATTCGAGCAAACCGGCCTGCACCCACCGGTGAGCCGTCCGATCTTGTCGATTGCCGCATCGACCACCGGGATCGAGCGGCGCAGCCCGTCATAGACTGCGCAGTCCCGGGTGTAGAGGGGGAGCATCCCGTTCCAGGCGGCGCATGGCTCCCGCGCGGTTTGAACAGAGCGCGCCGCCTCCCCTCTTTTCCACAGGTTGGAAAATTTCAATGAGAAATCCCTCCTTACCTAAAATAATGGAACCCCATTCTGCATCTGGCGAAATTCACCATGGATTCCCTTGCCTTTTTTAAGCCTAGATCAAACAGTTCGCCAGCCTTTGCACCTGCTTACGAGAAGATACTTTGCGCCTGGCTGGCTATACACGCTGCTGTGTCAGCCCCCGCCGCGGCTGCACGCGGCGAAGAAAGCGCCGCCCTCCGGCTCGTCGAGGACGGTAGCAGCGAAATACCGCATATCGTCCATCGCATGGTCATGCTCCTTGACGGGGCAATCCCGACCGGCGCGGCCATCCCAGCGGTAGAGGGAGAACTCCCGGATCAACCCTTCACACCGGCGGGAAAACCGGAGTTTCCCCTGTTTGAGCAGGCTTCCGACCAGCCGGATGCCATCAGCGACGCTATTTTTGGCGGGGATGACAAAAAACCTTCCATGCCTGCGGATGCAGGCGATAAAGCTGGCGGCCGACGGGTCGACGATCACCGCCTCAACTTCCCGCGTACCGGCAAGCGACTCCAATGCCTGATAATATTCCTCATCGGTCATCTGGCGCCCTTCCCTGCGGGAGTCATAGTAGAACTCGTCCAGCCGATACCAAACCCCATCCCTCTCCCCCCACAGCCCCATGGAAGTGGGGTTGACGGTGCCATAATCGCAGGAGAGGAAGAACCTGCGGCAGGCAGGCGGCTGATCGAACAGATGCACCGCAGGATCAAACATTGGGTAAACCGCCCCCTGCGCAGCGACCCATTTCCCCAACACAAACCGCTCGTAGAAACTGCCTGAATAAAGGGATTCATAGCGGGCGAGCACCGCAGGAGAAAGGGACGGGTTATCGCGCATGGCAAAATGCAGATAGAGGGCGTTCCGGGCCTCTGCGCGGCAGATCCATTCGGTATAAAACCAGTGAGCCGGGTGCTCCGGGTTGCAGCTGAACCAGAACCGCGCGCCTTCCACCGAACATCGGGCGAGCGCCTGTTCGACGAACGAACGGGGCATCAGGGCGACCTCGTCGAACAGCACGCCGGCGAGGGTGGCCCCCTGGATGAGAGCGGCGCTTCCTTCATCCCTTCCCCCAAACAGGTAGAACCGGTTGGACCGTCTGCCGCGGGAGATTTCGATGTATCCGCGTGACGGGTGGTCTGCACACCGGAATCCCAGCTCCCCCAGACAGGCGGTCAGAGGCGTGACGAGGTTACGCCGGAGAGAAAGGACAGTGCGCCCGCAGAGGGCGAAACTCTGGCGGTCGAAACAGGCCATCGCCCAGCTAACGAACCCGACCGACAGGCAGAAGGTCTTACCGCTGCGCACCGCCCCATCGCAGATGACCGCACAGCATCCGGCATGAGGGCTGTCTGGATGCCACCAACTGATGGCGGCGAGCTGTTTCCGGGAAAACCGTTCAATCTTCACGCCCCTGCTCCCCTTTCGGCCCCGCGAGCGCATTTGCCGAGCGGGAGAGTGCATCGAGCAGCGGAGATTCGGCTTCCCCGCCTTCCCCCTCCAACCCAGCGAGGAGGGAGAGCGCTTTCAGCCGGTCGAAGAATTTCAGCTCAACCCCTCCGCCCTTGGGGTACTTTACCTCTGCGAGGTGAAACAACAGATCGGGCGGCAGCGGGTCTGCCCCATCCGCCAGCTGCACCTCTTCCCGACCGTACCCAGCCCCGAGGGCGAGCCGTTCCAAACCGGACCTTGCGCGTGCCGCAGGGGCACAGAAGGCAAGCGCCTTTGTCAGCCGGGCGATTCTCCTGCGTAGGCCGTACTCCCCGAGCAGCAGACATGCGGTGCGTGCGGGATCGCCGTCTATCGGGATACCAGAACGCACAGCAGCCTCTTCCGGCTCGAATCCACGTGCCACAAAGATGCAGAATAATTTTTTTGCCTGCACTAGATCAACCTGATCCGTAACCATCAACTCCTTTCACCCCTCCGTCCAAAAACGAAAAAGGTGCAGAAAAACTGCACCTTTCAAAAAATTTTAAAAAAAAAGAGTAAAGAAACGAGCATTAAAATACGAATAGTATTTTAATGCTCGTTTCAAACAAATTGTTATAAAAATTCGAACGGTGTGTACATCCCCGCGAATCCGGGGAATGCCTCGAACACTCGATCCCATAGGCATGGAAGCTGCGAAGGGGGACACCGCCCGCCGTTTTACACCATGGAAACTTTGCCGCGCTGGGACGCACGCCGCCAGACGGAAGGCAGCAGCAGGGTCAGCATGGGGAAGATCTCGAGCCGGCCAAAGAGCATGTCCATCGTCAGGACGAGCTTGCTCAGGCCGGAATAGGCTGAAAAATTCTCCATGGGGCCGACCGCACCCAACCCCGGCCCGATATTATTGAGGCAGGAGAGCACAGCCGTGATGTTGGATTCGAGCGAAAAATTATCCTTGGAGATGACTAACAGGGAAACCACCCCGATCAGGCAGTAGAAGGTCATATAGACGTTGACGCCATGCAGGGTATCCTCCCCGACAACCTCCTGATCCATCCGTACCAGGTTGACTTCACGCGGGTTAATCATCCGGCGGATGGTCTGTCTGGCATTTTTGAGAAGGAGCAGCCCGCGCGAGACTTTGATACCGCCGCCGGTCGAACCGGCGGATGCGCCAATGACCATCAAGACGACAAGGATGGTACGAGAGAACTCAGGCCAGAGGTTGAAGTCGGTGGTAGCGAACCCGGAGGTGGTCATAATCGACGCGACCTGGAAAAAGGCATGGTGTAAGGAATCCCCAAAATTCCCATTGAAGAGCGGCAGTGTATTGTATCCGATCAGCAGTGTAGCCGCCGTCACGATGCCGAGATAGGCACGCAGCTCTTCATTGAAGAACGCGCGTGAAAATTCGCGGAGGAGCAGCAGGTAGTAGATGCTGAAATTGATTCCGAAGAGCACCATAAACACAGCGATGATATTCTGCTGCAAAAAGGTATAACGCACACAGCTATCGTTCAGCACTCCGAACCCTCCGGTTCCAGCAGTACCGAACGAGATGCAGACGCTGTCGAAGAGCGGCATACCACTCAGAAGGAGCAGCCCCATCTGGACCACCGTCATGACACAGTAGATCGCATAAAGGATGACTGCGGTCTTGCGCATTTTGGGGGCGAGCTTGCCAACCTCGGGGCCGGGGCTTTCGGCGCGCATGAGGTGAAGTGAGGAGCCAGACCCCTGTGCCATCGGCAGGATGGCGAGCAGGAAGACCAGAACGCCCATGCCGCCCAGCCAGTGGGTGAAGCTGCGCCAGTAAAGGAGGCCATGCGGCATCGCTTCCACGCTGGTTAAAATGCTTGCGCCGGTGGTGGTAAACCCGGAGACGGTTTCAAACAGCGCGTCGATAAAATGGGGGATCTCACGGCTGATGAAGAAGGGCAGCGCCCCGAACACCGACATGACGATCCAGACCAGGGCAACAATCACCAACCCATCCCGCGCATAAAAATGGCGTTCTTTGGGCTTGAGGAAAAAGCTCGCCGCACTGACCACGAGCAGCAGCAAAATGGCGATCAAGAAGCCGTAAACAGCGCTTGATTCCCCGCGGGCCAGCGAGATCGCCAGCCCCGGGAGCATAAACAGGGCCTGGATCCGGAGGATATACCCCAGGATATAGGCCAGCATCCGATAGTTCATCCTTTCATCCCCCCTGGATCAGCTCCGGTTGGGGTCGGTGGTGCCGTAGGTATTGGCGGGGACCGGCCCATCCAAAAAGATGTCATTGAGGTCTTTATACAACCTGTCCGAGGTGGTGACAACAACGACCGTATCGTTCAGTTCGATCGTGTCATTACCCCTTGGGATGATAACCTTCCCATACCGGGTAATGCAGGCGATCAGGATTCCCTTTTTGAGCTGGATCTGGGCAAGGGTTTCCCCGAGATGGCGGGTGGTGGCGTTGGCGCGGAACTCGAGCGCCTCTACCATGTCATCCACCAGCCGGTGCAGGGTGAGCACCGAACCGCCGCTGGTGTTCTGCATCGCCCGGACATACCGCACGATGTCATTGGCAGTGATCTGTTTTGGGCTGATGACGCAGTCGATCCCCTTATCGCGGAAGACCTCGGTGTATTCGGTGCGGTTGATCTTGGTGACCACCTTGGGCACGCCCAGATGGTTGGCATACATCGAAACGATCAGGTTTTCCTCGTCCATATCGGTAAGGGTAACCACCGCATCGGTTTCACGGATTCCCTCTTCGAGCAGGACCTCCTGGTTGGCGCCCGCCCCATGGATAATGGTGGCCTTGGGGAGCATTTCAGCGAGTTCGAGGCAGCGTTCCCGCCGCTGCTCAATGATCTTGACCGCGACCCCGGCGCCGAGCAGGCTCATAGCGAGGTAATAGGCGATCCGGCTCCCGCCGATAATCATGACATCGCGGACCTTGTGCGTCACCAGCCCCAGATGTTTGATCAGGGAGGTCAGCTCATGGGAAGGGGCGGTGACATAGATTTTATCTTTTTTCTGCAAGCAGAAGTTACCGTCCGGGATATAGGCTTTCCCTTCCCGCTCGACCGCGCAGACAAGCACATTGACCTTGGCGATTTTATAAAGCTCGGAGAGCTTCTGCCCGTCGAGCAGGCCGCCCTCGCGCAAAATCAGTTCAACGATCTCCACTTTTCCCTTGGCAAACGAGTCCCGCCGCAGGAACGACGGGAACTGAAGCAGTTTAAAGGTTTCTCTTGCGGCCGCGAGTTCGGGGTTGATGGTCAGGCTCAACCCCAGTTCTTCCTTCAGGAAGATCAGCTGTTCCGCATATTCGGGATTGCGGACGCGGGCAATCGTGTGCGCATCCCCGAGCTTGCGCGCAACGATGCAGCAGAGCATATTCAATTCATCCGCAGAGGTTGCCGCGATCAGCAGATCACAGTTTGCAACATTCGCCTGCTTCTGCACTTTCAGGCTCGCGCCGTTGCCATGCACGACCATGACGTCGAGCGTCTCGACCGATTCCTGCAAAACGTCCTTATTGCTGTCGATGACTACGATGTCGTGCCCTTCTTTCGAGAGCTGTTTGGTCAGATTGTAGCCCACCTTGCCATCGCCTACAATTACAATCTTCATCCGTTGGGCCTCCCATTCAAGCTGCGGATTCCAGGTCCGCATTCCTGTCATTCAAACGGTTCCAGATAACACGTTTATAGTAGCACGTAATTGTGAAAGATACAAGGAAAATCTTTAAACCTGTATTCATAATCAGGGGATACCGGATAGGCGAGGAATTGTGTTGATTTCTTTCTGCAAGGGGGCTTTTTCACTTGCAAAAAGCCCCCTCTTGCCGCATCGCGGCAATTCACCCGAAAAAAGCGCTTCACAGGATAAAGTGTTCCGCGCTCATCTCGCGCTAAGAGCCCGCCTTCGGCGGGTTGCGCTCGAAACGCTTCGCTGCGGCTCGCAGTGCGGAACGCGTCGGGGGCTCCGCCCCTCGACCCTGCCACCTTTGAAAAGGTGGACGAAACTTTTGGATAAAGAACAGATAAAAAGCGCACTTTGTCCCATCGGGGAGGGGCCTGCGGCGAGGGGTCACCGACCCCTCGCCCGTAAGGCAAACTGAGGGGGCATCGCGCTTTGCGCGCTTCGGGCTGAAAGCCCGGGAAGACCCCCGAAGAAGGGCGCTTGCGCCCCGGAAGTTTGGGCTGGAACCCAAACTTCCGTTGCCTCACTGCCCCTCGACCCCGCGATTTTTTGAAAAAAATCGAGTAAAACTTTAAATAATGGAAACCGGAGAAAAAATGGAAAGATGGAAGCGACCTGCATCATCCCAAAAAAGAACCTGTGAAAAAGGCGCTTGGAAAAGCACCTCTTTCACAGATCTGGGCAGGTTTCATCCAATATTGGTTTGTTCCCCATACTCCTGGGATTCAACGTTTTGACGAAATTGATTCTCTCTATACGAAATGTAAAATTTGTTCCAGCTATAAACCGCAAGGCTGTAGGCCTGCTCAAGCAGCCGTACCGACTGTGGCGTGGTCAGGCTGGCGTAGGTTTTCCGCCCCTGTTCGAGCCGGTTGAAGGGATCGAGAGAGAGGGTGTAGTTTTGCCCAAGAAACTGGGCATTCCAGACAAGTTGGGAGGTTTGGGAAAGGGCGAGCGCGGGGGAAGGCGCCGTATTTTCATATTGGGAGTTGGTGGAATCGACCCAGAAAAAGAGGGTGACCCAGCCCGCCGCCATGAGGGTCAGCAGGAAAGATACAAAAAACAGCCTAAAATCCTTTTGATTTGTCATTCTTTTTCACATCCTTAACGAGTAGTAGCATCTTTACGAGAAGGGGCATCCCGCCTGCGGGGGGCTGTCACTTCGACGCAGGTTCGCTGGCAGCCAGCCCGAAGAGAACACTTGCTATTCCTCCGCCTGCTCCATATTGGCAAGGAGCAGTTTGGCGAGCGAATTGCCGATCAGCTCTGCGGAATAGATGCTTTCATCGAGGGTGTTTGCATTGGAGCCGATCTCGAGCAGGAGTGACCCAGTGGTCAGGTCCATGTTATACTTGCGGTAGCAGAAGAAAATCGGACGGGTGAGTTGGGGATAGTCCTGCTCGACCGCATCCTGCAAAGAAGCTGCAAACCGCAGGTTCTGCCGCCATTCGGGAACGCCCATTGTGCCGTCCTCGCATCCGGTGATAATCATGAGCTGGGCGGCTTTGCGGCCGTTGATCTCGACCACCGGCTTGACGATCAGGTCGGATTCCCGCTGGATCGCATCCCGATGCACATCCAGCGCGATCTTGATGGTCGGATATTTTTCCAGATAGGACTTGATCGTCTCGGCGCTGCGTTCATAGGAGCCATTGTAGGAGGGGTAGTCGTGCTGGGTGGTGTCGTGCACAACCCCGATCCCCGCATCGGACAGTACCTGCTCCAGGGCATTGCCCACAGCCACCATATTTTTGTGGTTATCGGTATCCCGCCAGGTGTTCCGCGTGTCGTAGGTTTCGCTGTCATACGGCTCATAGCTTTCGGTAGCATGGGTGTGGAAGATCAGGACCTGCGGCGCGTCGGTCCGCTCGAGGGTGAGGTTCATCCCCTGCTCCATGATCTCTACGATCTCACTGTCCGGCTCGTCGGTATAGTTGCGCAGTTTGCCAGCGCCATACCGCAACAGGTTTTTCGCGGTGCCGGCCATATTCTCCTGCAATAGCGTCCCGCGATATTCCTCTGGTATTTCGGGTGGGGGGTCCTTTGCAGGGGAAGGGTCGGTGACGACCGGTTCCTCTTCCTCATTCACAGAGGGACTGGGCTGGCTCGACGCAGGCGGGGGTTCCAAATCTGGGTTTTCCTCGTCCGGCCAGTCAGAGATGTAAGGCTCTACCTCCGATTCCTCTCCCTGGGTTCGATATTCCTGATCGAGCCTGTCCCGAAAACGGGATTCCAAAAGTTCGATCGAGCCTTCCGGCATGTTGACCATTGCGGAAAGCAGAGCGGCCTGTTCGGGCAGCCTGCTCAGATCGAGCGGGGACATCCGGAGTGCTGCCAGGGAAAGGGGGATGACGAAGATTGCAGTCATAGCCGCCGGGAGATACCGACGGCGAATGCGTCCAGACCGTTTCAGCTTGACCGCCTCCCCACAACCGAGTTCAAAAATCAGATTCCCTTCATCTTATGCGGGGAGGGGCAGGAATTATGCCGCTGCATCCGGGCTTCCCTGCCGGGCAGGCTGGTCAAAAGGCAGGATGGCCGGTGGGACAGAGCATGGTCAGGAAACCAGATAA
This sequence comes from Anaerotruncus sp. G3(2012), assembly GCF_000403395.2. Classification (GTDB taxonomy): domain Bacteria; phylum Bacillota; class Clostridia; order Oscillospirales; family Ruminococcaceae; genus Anaerotruncus. The sequence continues at coordinate 120,152 of NZ_KE159680.1, forward strand.
CTGATCTCCTCGAGCGAGAGCTGGGGCTGCAAAGCGGCGTTGAGGGCCAGCGAGAGATGTTTGGCGCCCCGCTCGATGAGGGCGTCGACGTCGCGGGGAGTAACCATCATGGCGCGCGCTTCCTCCGGGACACGGGATTCGTCCTCGCATCCGAGCAAGCCGCAGACGAGGGTGCCGCCATCGACGACTGTAGGAATTCCCAGCGAGAGGACCGGCACACCAAGCGACTGACGCGAAAGCTCCTTGCGGGCATTCAGCACACCCGATCCGGGGGAGATGCCGCTGTCTGAAAGCTGGATGGTGCATCCGAGCCGTTCAGGGGAACCGGCGGCCAGCGCATCGACCGCCACCACAGCCGCCGGGGAGAGATCGCGGACGATCGAAAGGATGATCTCGCCGGTTTCAATGCCGGTCTGCCCGAGCACGCCGGGAGCGATTGCCGCGACCGGCCGCAGCCCGGAGAGGCCGGTCTGTTCGGCGAGCTGGGCCGGGATATGGCGGGTAGCGAGTATCTGACGGACGGTCAGCGGGCCGAGCGCATCGGGTGTAATCTGTGCGTTCCCCAGCCCCACTACCAGCACCATCCCTTCGGGCGGCAGCATCCTGCGCAGTTCCTCCGCGAGCAGATGGGTCACCTCATCAGCAGGATTCACCGGACCGCCGATCGGCGGCATCCCGACAGTGACATACCGCCCGACCGGCTTACCGAGCTGCTTTGCGGCCTGCTGGCTGGTGATCTCGACAGCAGTGACCCGAATCCCCTCCTGCTCCCGTTCCGAGCAGGAAACGCCGTCCGGCAGCCTGTCCCGGAATGGCGCGGCCGATTCGACCGCGAGATCGGTTCTGAAAAGATGCATACATATTCCCCCAAACTGTGATAATCCAATATAAATTTCCTTGTTCGGTTGTAAAACCGGAAGGGTTGGTGTATATTATAAAGGAAACGCTGAAAAAGGATGCTTTTGATTCTTTTTAGCCCGCGGCGATCCCGCCCAGGGGGCTGTTGCAAACGGCCTTGTTTCATGATAATACAATCAAAGTACGCGAAACAAACGGTTTTTTACCAGGAAACACAAAAACAAAGGATAGGAGACAAGATGGCAAAACGAAAACTGGGGCTGAAAATACTCGCTGTCGGCATAGTGATATTGTTGGTTGCGCTCCTGCTTTTATTCAATACCAACTCGATCTGGGCGCTGGTGACGCTTGGAGCATCAATTCTACTCAACGCCATCGGCTTGACGATGGTGATTGCGAAATAAAGGGGATACTTCCAATGGATTATCTACATCGCACATGGGCGGAGATCGACCTGGACAGCATCCGTCACAACTTCCGGGAGCTGAAAAAGCGGCTTTCGGGAAGCTGCCTGACAATGGCGGTAGTCAAGGCGGACGCCTATGGACACGGGGACGGATTTGTCTCCCGCACGCTGCAAGCGGAAGGCGCGGATTGGTTTGGCGTTTCCAATATCAACGAGGCGATCTCGCTGCGCCGTCAGGAGGTCAAAAAGCCGATTCTGATTCTGGGGTTCACCCCGCCCGAGCTGGCCGGGGAGCTGAACCGGCTGAACGTCTCCCAGACAGTTTATTCGCCTGATTACGCGAACGCCCTCTCGGAAGCCGCCCAGCGGCAGGGTGTCCGGGTTGACTGCCATATCAAGGTGGACACCGGCATGTCCCGGATCGGCTTTTACGCCCAACGGTCGCAGGCCGCACAGGCTGCGGAGGAGATTGCACAGACCTGCTCGCTCCCGGGGCTTTCCTGCACCGGTATCTTCACCCATTTTGCCTGTGCAGACGAGTACAATCCGGACAGCGCTGCCTATACCAGAGGACAGTTCCAGGCGTTTCTGGATACACTCAAGCTTTTGGAGACGAGGGGAATTCATTTTGCGCTCCGGCACTGCTGCAACAGCGCGGGAGCGCTTGCCTATCCGGAGATGCATCTGGACATGGTGCGGCTCGGGGTGGTGCTCTATGGGCTGAACCCGTCCGCAGAATGCGCCGGGATGGCAGCTCTTCGTCCGGCGATGTCTCTCTATACGACGGTTACAATGGTCAAAGAGCTGGAGGAAGGGGTTGCGGTCAGCTATGGCAGACGGTATGCCGCAGGGGAAGGTGGCCGGACGATCGCCTCGATCGCGGTCGGATACGCGGACGGATACCGCCGCAGCTTCACCAACCGGGGCAGAGTGCTGATCCATGGGCAGTTCGCGCAGGTAACAGGGGCGGTCTGTATGGACCAGATGATGGTCGACGTGACCGGGATTTCGCAGATACAGACGGGCGACCGGGTGACGCTGCTCGGCGCGGACGGGGAAAACCGGATCACACTGGATGATTTTGCGGCGGTGAACGGAACGATCAACTATGAGGAATGCTGCCTGATCGGGCGGCGGGTTCCGCGTGTTTACATAGAGGGCGGCAGAGAGTCCGCGGTGGTCGACTATGTGGTCGCGCCTCTGTGACCCCGCCTGCATAGCGGGCATAGAACGGAGCCACACTGAAATTGTTTGAAAAATCGAAAATCTGGAGGCATGGATATGGACAGCAGGGTCAAACACTTTTTGGAGGAGATCAAGGGCAAACGGGTGACCGTGATCGGCATAGGCGTAAGCCATTCGGACCTGATCTTCCGTCTGAACGACTGGGGCGCAAAGGTCACCGCCTGCGACAAGCGCACCCGGGAACAGGTAGGGCAGGCGCTTTGCAGCAACTTTGAAGCGCAGGGGATCACCCTGCACCTTGGCCCCGACTATCTGGAGGGGATCGACGCAGACATCGTCCTGCGCACACCGGGCATGAAATTCCATCTGCCGGTCCTGGAGGAGCTGCGCAAAAATGGCGTCGCCGTGACCAGTGAGATGGAGCTGTTTTTTGAACTCTGTCCCTGCCGGACGATCGCGGTGACCGGCAGCGACGGTAAGACCACCAGCACCACCCTGATTTCCGAGATTCTGAAAGAGGCGGGATACCGGGTGCATCTGGGCGGCAATATCGGACGGGCACTGCTGCCGGACATTGAGGATGTGCGGGAAAATGATTTTGCTGTGGTGGAGCTTTCGAGTTTCCAGCTAATCTCGATGCGGCGCAGCCCGGACATTGCGGTTATTACCAACATCACCCCCAACCATCTGGATATGCACAAGGACATGCAGGAATATGTGGATGCGAAAAAGAACATCTTCCAGCATCAGGGGGCGTTTTCCCGGACGGTTCTGGGGGTGGACAACGACCTTGCCGCATCGTTCGTAGGGCAGACGAGGGGCCAGACATTCGAATTCTCGACCGAACATCCGGTAAGGTCGGGGGCATACCTTGGCGGGGACGGTATTCTCTATATGTCAATCAATGGGGAGGCGCAGAAGGTCATCCACGCGAGCGACATCCGGATTCCCGGCCGGCACAACATCAAAAACTATCTTGGGGCGATCTGTGCGGTCTGGGGATACGTGGATCGCGAAGCGATTTATAATGTGGCGACCGAATTCGCGGGAGTGGAGCACCGGATTGAGCTGGTGCGGGAGCTGGACGGCGTGAGATGGTACAACGACTCGATCGCCACCACCCCGACCCGTACGATGGCAGGGCTGGCCGCGTTCGACCAGCGGCTGATCCTTCTGGCTGGCGGCTACGATAAGAAAATCCCGTTTGAGCCGCTCGCCCCCAAACTGGCGGAGAAGGTCAAGCTGCTGATCCTGACCGGCACCACTGCTGACAAGATCGAAGCGGCAGTCAAAGCCTGCGGCAGCTACGACCCCGCACAGCTCACCATCCTGCGGGCGAAGGATCTGGAACAAGCGGTGCAGATCGCGCGGGAGAACGCCAAAGCGGGGGACATCGTGTCGCTCTCGCCCGCCTGTGCAAGTTATGATGCGTTCCCCAACTTTGAGGTACGCGGACGGTATTATAAAGAGCTGGTCAACGCCCTTTAAAGACAACGAAAGTTTGGGTTCCAGACCAAAACAACGCCCATCGCTTCTCGGGCTTTCAGCCCGAAGCGCGTTTCACGCGACGCTCGGGCAGGATGCGCCTTGCGGGCTAGGGG
>NZ_KE159680.1:124211-137665 GCF_000403395.2 Anaerotruncus sp. G3(2012)
TCGCTTCTCGGGCTTTCAGCCCGAAGCGCGTTTCACGCGACGCTCGGGCAGGATGCGCCTTGCGGGCTAGGGGTCAGCGACCCCTCCCCGCAGGCCCCACCCCGGTAGATGGGGAGCGCTCTTTTATCTGACCCTGATTGAAAAGTTTCGTCCACCTTTTCAAAGGTGGCGGGGTCAAGGGGCAGAACCCCTGACGCGCTCCGCAGAGCGCGGAATGCTTTATCCTGTGAAGCGCATTTTTCGGGTGAATTGCCGTGAAGCGGCAAGAGGTGGCTTTTTGCAAGTAAAAAAGCCACCTTTCCAAAAGATTTCAAACAAATTTTCGGACAAAAGATAAAATTTTTCATTTTGGGAGATACAACAGATGACAACATCAGAGCTTGTTTTAACGCTCGCGGGCGCGCATGGGGTAGCCGGTTCCGAAGGGAAAGCTGCCGGACTTGCCCGCGAGCTTCTTTCCGCATGTGGACCCTGTGAACAGACGCCGCTCGGAAGCCTGATCTGCCGGGTATGCACCGCGCCGGAGGACAGGCCCCACATCCTGTTGGTGGCGCATATGGACGAGATCGGTATGGTGGTGACCCATATCGACGACAATGGTTTTCTGCGGGTAGGAAACTGCGGCGGTGTTGACCGCGCGACCCTGCCCGCTGCACAGATACAGGTGCACACTAAAGACGGAATTCTGGAAGGGGTGGTCTGCACCATCCCGCCCCACCTGAACCCGGACGAGTCCAAAATTCCGAAGATGGAGGAATTCAGCATTGACGTTGGGCTGGACGCGGAAACCGCCCGGGAGCGGATCCAGCTGGGGGATCGTGTTTCGGTGCGTTCAGAGGGGTGTGAACTGCTCAACCGAAGGGTAGCCTCAAAATCCATCGATGACCGCGGCGGCTGTGCAGCAGTCATTCTGGCTGCCCGCAGGCTGGCGGACTGCGCACCGCTTGGCTGTTCGGTTTCGGCGGTGCTCTCCACCCTTGAGGAGGTTGGCGGACAGGGGGCAAAGACTGCGGCTGCTGCCCTCCGCCCGACCCATGCGATCGCGGTGGACGTGTCGTTCGGCTATACGCCCGACTCCCCGAAGCACAAGTGTGGGGAACTGGGGAAAGGCCCGATGATCGGGATCGCTCCTGTGCTTGACAACCGGATGTTTGAAGACCTGAAAGACACAGCAAAACGGCATGGGCTTCCGTACCAGATCGAGGTGATGGGCGGCGAGACCGGCACCGATGCCGACGCGGTTGCAGTTGCGGGGAGCGGCGTGCGCACCGGAATGGTTTCGATCCCGCTGCGGTATATGCATACACCAGTTGAGGTGGTTTCGGCAGCGGATGTGGAAGCAGCGGCAGACCTGCTCGCGGCCTATGTGATAGATACATTTGGAGGGAATGGATGATGGACGATCAAATGTTAAAAACCCTCTGTGGGCTTCCGGGGGTATCCGGCGCTGAAGAACCGGTCCGGTACGAGATTCTCAAGCAGATTGAAGGGCACTGCATCTATCGGGTTGACCCGCTGGGCAACGTCCTTGCGTTCAAAAAGGGGCGGCAGGAGCCTGTACATTCGATGCTTTTTTCGGCGCATATGGACGAGGTTGGTCTGATCGTAACCTATATCGAGGAGAGCGGCCTTCTGCGGTTTACAACGGTAGGCGGCATCGACCGGCGGGTTTTGCCGGGCAAGACGGTGCGAATTGGAGAGCAGCCCGGTGTGATCGGCTCCAAGGCGGTACATCTGAAATCCGCGGAAGAGAAGGACAAAGCACCGGCACTGGATGCGCTCTATATTGACATCGGGGCCTCCAACCGGGAGGAAGCGGAAGCAAAGGTCACGCTGGGGGACCGGGCAGTTTTTTGCACCCATTATTGCGAGATGGGGGATGGATTTCTGCGGGGCCGCGCGCTGGATGACCGCCTTGGATGTGCCCTGCTGATCGAGATGCTCCGAGGGGAACTGGAATACGACGCACATTTTGCGTTTACTGTGCAGGAGGAGACCGGCACAACCGGCGCCAAAACAGCCGCAGCCCAGATCGGGGCTGAGATTGGGATCGCGGTGGAGACAACCACCGCCTGTGATCTTCCGGATGTCCCGCCGGAAAAGACGGTCTGCGCGCTGAAAAAGGGTCCGGTCCTCTCGTTCATGGACCGCGGTACCGTCTACGACCTCGCACTCTACCGGCGCGCGCTCGAAACCGCACAGGAGAAGGGGATTCCCTGCCAGCCCAAAGCAGGCGTCTACGGTGGGAACGAGTCCCGCTCGGTGCAGACTGCCGGAAATGGGGCACAGGTTCTGGCGGTTTCGGTCCCCTGCCGGTACCTGCATACGCCGTCCTGCGTTGCCCATCGCTCGGATGCAGACAATACGCTTGTACTGTTACGGGCATTGAATGGCGCATTTGGCGGATGATCCGGTTTGTCACCCCGGAGTGGGAAGCAGAACTGACACAGAATTGTGGACGATTTGGAATATTTGACTGCAAAATATACGCACAGTATCAAACCTATGGTGCACAAAGCGGGATTGTCGATTTCTGGCTTGTGCAGGATGCACAAGACCGCACGGTTGGCCTACTATCGCGTCTGGAAGGGCGATTTACCGCCGCGGCAGGAGAATCGGCGGATATGGAAGAACTCTCCTGGTTTTTGCGACATGCGGGAGGCCGATCGGCAGAGGGGGAAAAACCGCTGATTGCGCGGGTTTTTCCAGGCAGAGAGCTGCCTTCTGCGCCGATTCTGCGGCAGGACCGGCCACGTGATTTGGAACCTGCCAACCGGCAGATTGTGGAAGCAGAGCGGCTGTCCGATGTGTTCGGCCTGCTCTGCAAATCCGACCCGCAGTTTGCGAAACAGGCGCATTACACTGCATGGCTGGCGGAGACTTCCCACAAGGTGCGGCATCGTTTGATGCAAATTTTTATACTTAAAATTGATAATCAAAACATTTCTACCGCAAGTATGATTTATCTTGCGCCTAGGCGCGCCATACTGGCTGGAGTAGCAACCGACCCTGCCTGGCGCGGACAGGGATATGGACGCATGGTGGTCGAGCATACCTGCGGTGCGGCGCATCGGCAGGGACAGCAGCCGTGGGTATTGGCGGCAAACGATGGTCTCGAAGCGTTTTATATTGGATGCGGTTTTTCGCCAGCCGGACGCTGGGCAAGGGCCGAATGGGAAGGGGATAACGGATGATCGAGCATTTTTTTGAGGTAAGCCCATACATACAGGAGCAGGCGGAACGGGCATTGGAGCGATGCTCAGGGGCATTCGCGCGGATTGAGGAGATCAGCGAATATAACGCGGCGAAGGTACTCGCGGCGTTTGGACATCAGCATGTGAGCGAAAGCCACTTTGCGGGTTCAACCGGCTACGGATACGGGGACCGCGGTCGGGAAACGCTCGACGCAGTGGTTGCGGAGATTTTTGGCGCGGAGGATGCACTGATCCGGCACAACTTTGTATCAGGCACCCATGCAATCACCACTGCACTGTTCGGGGTTCTTCGTCCGGGTGATCGGATCGTCTCGCTGACCGGCCTGCCCTATGACACCCTACAGCCGGTACTGGGGATTGTCGAAGGAGGAAGCGGGTCACTCCGGGAATTCGGGGTGATCTATGAACAGTTGGACCTGCTTGCGGACGGCTCCCCTGATTATGACGGGATTGCGCAGGCGGTTTCTGGGGTAAAGGTAGCCTATTTGCAGCGTTCACGCGGCTACTCGCTGCGGGAGTCACTTTCGATCGCCCAGATCGAGAGAATCTGCGCATTGGTGCGGCGGGCAAACCCGGACGCCATCCTCATGGTGGACAACTGTTATGGAGAATTTGTCGAGAAGCAGGAACCGACCCAGGTAGGCGCGGATTTGATCATCGGTTCCCTCATAAAGAATCCGGGCGGCGGGATTGCAAAAACAGGAGGCTATATCGCCGGACGGGCCGACCTGATCGAGCAGTGCGCCTGCCGTCTGACTGCTCCGGGTGTGGGCAAGGAGGTTGGATGCACACTGGGGGAAAGCCGCGGGATGTTCATGGGACTGTTCTTCGCGCCCACAGTGGTTGCGTCGGCGGTCAAGACAGCGGTGTTTGCCGCCGCGCTGTTCGAGCAGCTTGGGTTCCCGGTCTATCCCCGGTTCGACCAACCGCGCGCCGACATCATTCAAGCGGTGGAGCTGGGGTCAGCCAAACGGCTGTCTGCATTTTGTGCAGGCGTGCAGCGGGGCGCGCCGGTTGATGGATTTGTTACCCCCGAGCCGTGGGACATGCCTGGGTATGACAGCCAGGTGATTATGGCGGCGGGTGCCTTTACGATGGGTGCGTCGATTGAACTTTCTGCCGATGGCCCCATGCGGGAGCCTTATGCCGCATGGATGCAGGGGGGCATTACCTGGCCCAGCGGAAAAGCCGGGGTGATTCTGGCGGCACAGTCGCTGTATAAGGCCGGGGAGCTGCCAGAGGGATAAGGGATTTCCTGTGACGCCCTGTCGGCAGATTTCCGCACGATTTTTTGAAACATTGGAAATCCGCAAAGAATGCCGGTATTTTTGAGGCTTTGACAGCCGATGGTGCAGTTTCTAAAAAAGATGGACAGCAACAGAATTTTCTGTTGCTGTCCATTTTCCGTTATTTTTATGCTGGCGAAAGACCCGCCCAGACGGTGTCGAATGGTTGTGAATACGGCTTCTTAGAACCTATTCAGCATTTTATTTATGCAAGGGGGCTTTTTCTCTTGCAAAAAGCCCCCTCTTGGCTCTGACTGCAAGCCAGAGCCAATTCACCCGAAAAATGCGCTTCCCAGGATAAAGCGTTCCGCCGCGTATGCGCGGCGGCGGGGGCTCTGCCCCTCGCCCCCGCGATTTTTTGAAAAAAATCGCGTAAAACTTCAGCTGCTGAACAGGCTCTAAGAGATCACAATACTCTCGATGAGGATATCCTCGGTGGGGACATTTTCCTCCGAGCGCGGGGAATTGGCAATTTTTTCAACCACGTCCATCCCCTCGACAACCTGTCCAAAGACGGTATCCTTAAAATCATAATTGGGGATACCACCATATTTGACATACCGGTTGATGACCTTTTCAGGGAATCCGCCTGCCATCATCTCCTGAAGCAGCTCATCACTGATCATCGTATTCTGAATGATGTAAAATTTGCTGTCATTGGTGTCGCGCAAGCCGCGGTTATCCATCGCCAACGCGCCGTTGAAGTGCCAAAGATTGAGGCTGTATTCATCCGCAAAGCGGGAACCAAAACTGCTCTCCCCACCCTCTCCGGTGCCCTGCGGATCGCCCGCAGCCGCACGCACATTGGGAAGGACTTCGTAAAATTTGGTATTATTGTAATAACCTTTCTCCGCAAGTGCGATGAAATTTTCGACTGCCCTGGGGGCCTCCTTCGCATAGAGGACTGCCTTGATCTCTCCGAGAGAGGTCTTAATGGTAGCGTACTTGGCATCCCCATCCGCACCGCGGAACTGGATCAGGTCAATCGAAGATTCATCAATTTTGTTGTTATGAATCTCGATTTCCTGCGGGGTGACAGGCATAGGCCCTTCTACCATCGGGGTGGGATTGGAAGAAACCTGACTGCTCTCCACCGGTGCAGGCTTAGTGGTTCCACAGGCAGAAAGACACACAAATGCAGATAAGGCTACGCATAAAAGGAATGTGATCTTTTTCATAGGACAGTCACCTCCGTAATCCAAAAACAATTTTGGTGTAATAGACATCGAATCGGGAATGAACAGGATATACACGAACAGTTCCTATATTATACCATAATCGCGGAGCGATATGGTATAATTGGCCATCGGGACGGGAGCAGGCTCTGCCTGCGCATCGTCCTGGCCATAACTCGGGTATAATAGCTGTTTTGCAGCTATTATACCACAAAAAACCGTAAAATCAATCGCTGTCCACAGAATTGTTACAATTGGGAATACGGATGGCAACCGGCGCATGTTTCTCAACAAGCAGAAACGCCGCCGGTTGTCACCGACGGCGTTGTATTTTATTTTTGGAAGCTAGCACATGGGATTTTACCATTACCACAACTGATACAGAAAAACCATCCTGTTTTTGCGGTATTCCCTTTCTGAAAGATGTGAAATCTATCTGCAAGTAACATCAAATCGAACTGGCCGCTGTTACCTATACGGCAAGATGGTTTATGCGTCTTGTTGAGATAGAAATTCCTTTCACTCACTGCTTTGGGACTCTGCGCCTGCTTCTGACTGTTTTTTCCGGATATTTACGATAGATTCGCTTATTTCAGGATTCTGTTGCCGCGATTACGACCGACCCTCCAGCCGCCAAACTGCAACCTCTATCTCCTGTTTTCTGAATTTCGGATTAAAACCGGCATCCCGGCGCACAGTCCCAATTTTTTGATGCGGGACTATTCTGCTCATCGTACATCGGAACCACCGCCTTCCTTTTTTCTATGGCTTTATTATAGCGCAGATCAACGACAAAATCAATGGTAATTATCAACAATTATTATAAAATTATATATGCAATATACAATAAAGGCCGTTTGCTGGCAACAAAAGCGGTTGTAGTTCAATATTATGAAAACGCCGCCGAAAATACCGGCGGCGTTTTATTTTTAGCATCAAGTGGATACTGTGATACTACCACTATTCATAACCAAATTGGCACTATCCCCATTTGTAACATTTACAGAATACTCTCCTGTTCCGCTAATCGCAATTCCAACTCGGATTTTTTTGCTAGGTATAGCTTTAGTAGCTAGCACTTTTCCATCAGGAAATATTTGTCCCGATACAGTTGAATTTTTAGGAGTAGTTGCAAATGTAGCCTCCATTAAAATCGAGCCATCATCCTTAATATAAAATCCCGTTCCAGAAGTAGCAGTATACTTTGTGGTCGTTTTAGCCTTGATGGTGTTTTTTGTCAAAGAATATGTGGTTGCTCGAGGAACAGGAGATGCCGCCACTATTTCTACTGGAAAATAAGAAACTTCTATGGAAGAACGATTTTTGAGGGCAGACTCTATAAATGCTTCTTTATCCAGAGTTCCATTTTTTATCTGTTCTTTAATTGTAAAAAATTCTGCTTCAGAAACCGCTTTGTCATATCCATCCACAATCGCGATATATATATTGGCCGTTTCATCATCTGACTTGGCCGAAGCCGGAAGAACAAGAGCAAATAACATGGCGACAGCAAGAACAATGCTGTATAATTTTTTCTCAAATTTCATCATTACATCTCCTCTCCTTGTAAATCCATTTTCTTAACCATTTACTAAACCAACGGATTTGGATCAAACCCAACCGCCAATGTACATACCATAATATGCAAACTGGCTTACACGTTACACATCAAAATCACCCCTTTCCTTTTTATTGTTTTATTATATCACAAACATGCTGTAAGATCAACAGTTACAATAAAAAATAAATATATAAAATACGGACAAGAATCGTTGTTGACATTTGGCAAAAGATAGATTATTATGTGTAATGTAAATTGCGGAAAGAATTTACTAAGGGCGCAGCACTGAAAAACAGGCATAAGCCGCCGCAAAAGGAGAATCATGTATATGGCGGACAATGAATATGGGCCGGACCTGCTGACGCTTGTGGATGACGAAGGCCAGGAGCACGAATTTGAGATTGTCGATTCGATCGAACACAACGGCGGGCAATACGTCGCGCTGGTGGCCAATTACGACGATCCGGACGAATCGCTTCAGGATGACGGCGAGCTGGTGATCCTCAAGTCGGTGATGGATGACGGCGAAGAATTTCTCGAGGCGATTGAGGATGAGGCTGAATTTGATGAGATTGCCGCGATTTTTATGGAGCGGCTGGAAGACCTGTTCGACTTCACGGAAGAGGACGAATAAACCATAAAAAGATTCCTGCTGTATGCGACAGCCCTGCCTAAAATACTCCGATAACTGTATCTAGGGAGTTTCGATTCGGCGTAGGATTGCAGACCTCCCCCCCTTGGGGAAGAAGGGAGCATGAGGCCGCTGAGAGAGCGTACCCACTCTGTCATACGACGGGGTTTACAGCCGGCAGGGCATCGGTACAGCGGGGATTTTGTATTTTTTGGCAGAAAATGCCGCAGGAACCGGCCCGCGGTTCCGTTTGTATATCTACCATTGGTGGAAAACGATCCGCCAAAGGGATCTCTTAGGGCGGAAAGGGGGAGGCGGATGTTGTTTTCATCGTGGCAGGACCGCTACCGGATGCGGTGGGAGCGGTTCTATACCTATGTCCGCACGACCCCATGTTCGGTGGCGGAATGCCGGGACGATGCTGCTTTTTTCACTGCCCCGCCCGTACGGGACCTGCTCGATCTCTGTGAGCAGCGCTCCGAGCTGTCCAATCACCTGGTAGCGGATTTGGCAAACCATCTTACGGAGCTGGACCCGTTTCGTGCGTGTCTCTGCGGGCTGCTGATCGGCCGGTATGGGGAGCGGGGCGCTGGCTCCGCGGATGCTGATCGTGCATTGGCAGACCGGTTTCTGTACACGCTGAATGCCTGCCTGCAATCTATAGAATTGATATGTGAGCGGCGCAGTATCCCTGTCGAGAAACTGCTCGACAGACCGGAAGCGCTTCCGCACTGTCTTTGCGCCCTTTTTGCGACCGATCCGGAGCCGGCTATGGCGTCATTCGGGATGGGCTCGCTCGCAACCGGGCTGCTCTCCCGGCTTGCGGCAAGCCGTCCGCTGCGCGACCGGCTCCGGCAGGAAAAACAGGTGATTCCATTTTGCGAAGGCTTTGGAGAACTGTTCGACCCTGCACTCGTCTCCCTGCCGGGGCTGTTAAATATGGCGGAGGAAGGGACGGTTATCCTGCTCTCACTCGAACGGAGGGTGGGCGTAGAGGCCGCATTCCGGCAGGTGGACAGCAATTTCCTGCTCTTCACCCTCTTGCAGAACCTCTTCCATCGTGAGGGGCTGCTCGAGCGGTTCGGCGCGCCTAAGTTTGTCTATGATCCCGTACTTGACAAACTGTCCCGGCATCTGCCGCTTTCGAAAAAAGAACGCGTCCCCGATCTGCTGGAGGACAATGCCGGCTTTGATTACTACGCCCCATCCGCCTTACGTGCGGATGGATGTTTTGATATCCTGCATCTCGTGTGGGGGGAGGGCAGCCCTTGCACGCTTCCCCAACTGGACGGGAAAAACCTGCTTCTGCTCGCCCCGCTCACCCTGCCGCGCCGCTGGGGGGAGGAATTCATACTTGGGAGCCACCCACAGCTTCGCCCTGCCGCCACGATTACCCGCCTGCTGGACGAAGCGGAGGTCGCCTCATTGACAGCCCGCATACGCACTCTGAACCTATCAAAGACTGGAAACCAATAGAGATTTAAAATTTCTGGCCCCCGGATTCCTGCAAAATGGAAAAGGAGGCTTTTTTCTTGTCTCCAATTCCACTCTTTTTACTTTTGTGCGATAGATGAGAATTCCATCCGCGGTATCGTCCCTGTCTCCGCAGGTATCCGCCTGCCGGACAATGAGCAACGGCAGTATTCTAAAGAGCCTGTATGTGCGCGGCCTTGGACCCGCCGCATGGGCCTATATCGGCTATTCAGAAACCTGATTGAGCATATGCTTATGCGGCGCAGAGACGGTTACATCGTAACAGGAGAACGCAGAGTCGAGATGTTCCTTGGGGAGCTTGGGCGTGACAAGGCTGACGAGCGGGGCGACAAACAGAGATGCCACGATCGAGATGGCGCCGGCGGTGGTGGGGGCGGTGAATGGCGCGAAAAGGTTCCAAAGGTTGATGCCGATGCCGGTGACAAAGCATGCCCAGACGCCCGCAGCGGTTGCGCCTTTCCAGAACAAACCGTACGCAAACGGACCGAGGAACGACCCGGCGAGCGCCCCCCACGAGAGGGACATCAGGGTGGTGATAAGGCTGTTGGGATTGAGCGCCAGCACAACCGAGAGTGCCACAAAGAAGATACAGAGTGCGCGAATCCAGATGAGCTGCCGCTTGTGGTCCATCTCCTTGAAGAGCAGCCCTTTCAGGAAATCGAGGGTGAAGGTGGAGCTGGAGGTGATGACCAGCGAAGAGAGGGTGGACATCGACGCCGAGAGCACGAGGATCATGACCACACCGATCAGCAGATCGGGCAGGCAGGAACCGAGCATTTCGGGGACGATGTTGTCAAAGACCGGCTTGCCGCCCTCCGGAACCGGATAGTAGAGCCGTCCAAACGCACCCATGAAGTAGCTTCCGCCCGCAATGACGAGGGCAAAAAGGGTGGAAATGATGGTCCCGGCCTTGATGGATTTTTCATTTTTGATCGTGTAGAATTTATGTACCATCTGGGGCAGGCCGAGGGTGCCGAGGCTGGTCAGGACAACCACTCCCAGCAGTCCGATGGGATCAGGGCCAAAGAACGAGACAAGCGCGCCGTTCAGATTGGGGGCAGTCTCGCTTGGAATCTGTGAAAGCTGGGCGAGTGCCGCCGGGAAACCGCCGCGTCCGTTCAGGATCGAAACCACAACCATCGAGATACCGGCCAGCATGACGATCCCCTGTACGAGATCGTTGAGCGCAGCCGCCATATACCCGCCGGCCACCACATAGATGCCGGTCAGGACTGCGATGCCGATCACACACCATTTGAAATCCAGCCCGAACGCCATTGCAAACAGCCCGGAAAGGCCCTTGTAGACCGAAGCGGAATAGGGCACCAGGAACACGAAGATCAGCACCGACGAGACGGTCTTGAGGGATTCACAGCGGTAGCGTTTGGCGAAAAAGTCGGGCATGGTGGCGGATTCGAGATGCTTGGTCATGACACGGGTGCGCCGTCCGAGCAGCACCCACGCAAGCAGGCTGCCGATCAGCGCATTGCCGATGCCGATCCAGGTGGCAGCGACGCCGAAATTCCAGCCGAACTGGCCCGCGTAGCCGACGAATACAACCGAGGAGAAGTAAGAGGTACCGTAGGCGAACGCGGTAACCCACGGGCCGACATTGCGTCCACCGAGAACAAAGTCCCCGACGCTGGCGGCATTTTTGCGGCAGTAGAGGCCGATAAAGATGGTTACGGCAAAAAAGAGCAGGATCATCAGGATTTTTTCAAACATAGGGGTACCTCCTTTTGGCTTGGAGGGCAAAAAAACCGCCCTCCGGAAAATGGTTCCAGAGGACGGGAAAACTCGTGTTACCACCTCGGTTCACGGCAGCTTCGCAGCCTGCCACCTCAGCAAGTACGCGCAAAAACAGCGGATACTCCGGCGCGTTAACGGGCGCATCCCGTCGCAGCCTACAGGGGGACGGCCCGTTCGGTGCGCGGCTACCACAGTGTATTCAGACCCGCCCGCCTGCCGCGCCTCTCATCTCCCGGCTGCTTTCTGTGGAGCAGAAAGGGTCCTACTTTTCCATGGTCACTGCTTTTGGAGTTTAAATGGATGATGCTATTTTAACAGATAAAAGCGGTAAAGTCAAGGCTTTGCCTTGCGTCCTGTTTGCTTTTTTTCAAATGTATTGGCGCTCCCACTCCCGCTTAACTTGCTGTTTGAGGCCGTATCCAAACGGCGGGGATCCTCATAATTTTTTACTCCGCTCCAATGCGAGAAATCCGTCCGTTTCTCTATTTTCAAACAAGCCCTAAACCAAAAATTTCGCCAGCCTTTGCTCCGGCCCAAGAGCCGCCTTCGGCGGTTGGCCTCTGCACGCCGATCTACGCGCTAAGTGCCGCCTTCGGCGGTTGCGCTCCGAAACGCTCGCTGCGGCTCGCAGTGCGGGGGCAGTCAAAGGCTGCGGGGTCGAGAGGCAGAGCCCCCGCAGCAGGGCAGGAAATTTTCCTCCGCGAACTCCCAGTCTACCAATCCCCACCAGCAGTCCAGATAGGCTTCCCGCCGGTTCTGGTGGTCCAGATAATAGGCGTGTTCCCAGACGTCGACACAGAGGACCGGCCGCAGCCCGCGGGAGAGGGGCGTCTCCTGATTGGAGGTGGAAAGGACGCAGATTCCCCCATCCGGACAGGCGGCAAGCCAGGCCCAGCCCGATCCGAACTGGCTGAGGGCGGTCTGGGTAAAGACATCGCGGAACCGCTCAAACGACCCATAACACCGGTCGATTGCCTGCGCCAGACGCCCAACCGGGCCGGTTGATTTTCGGCATCCGGTCATGCCGTCAAAATAAAGCTCATGGGAATAGACGCCGCCCGCATTCCGGCAGACCGCTGTCCGGATCGATGCGGGGATCATGCCGGGATTGAGCAGGAATGCTTCCAGGGGCTGGCGGTGGAGCTGCGGACAGTTTTCGAGGGCCTTGTTGAGATTTTTCACATAAGCAGCCTGATGCCTGTCATGGTGGATCGCCACTGTCTCCGGGCCCAGGCAGGGGACAAGCGCATCACAGGCATAGGGCAGCGGCTCGAGCTGGAACGGATAATGGCTCATGGTGCGCCTACCTTTCTATCAGCTTGATATATCGGCTGTCCGCATAGCCAACATTGCCGTAATAGTTTACGACATACCAGCCCTGCCATTCCCCAAGGACGGTGATGGGGTTTCCATCCCATGCGCGGGCGATCACCCGGGAGAGGGTACTGGGACGGGAGCGGATATTCAGCCATCCGCTCTGCACATCGACCTCCCCTCGGTAGGCGGGCTGCGCGGGCACGAACGGGATGCCGAAATATTCGGTCAGGGAGAGGACGACGTTCTGGGCGATCTTGGGGATGTTGGTGCGGATCCAATCGGCATCCTCCGGGTTGTCGTGGTAGGCGAACTCAATCAGAACGGCCGGTGCGCGGGTTTTGGTCACTTCGCCCAGGCGCGTTGTGGTCAAGGCCCTGACCTGATCGGGAATGGGGTAGATGTCCCGCAGATTGTCGGCAATGATCTCAGCTGCACGCTTTCCCTGCATACTCATCGGCGCATAGTAGACCTCGGTGCCGCGCCTCTGACCAGCCTCGACCTCTGGGGCGGCATTGGAATGCAGTGCAAGGTGCAGATCGTAGTTGCCCTGATTTGACTGGACGATGGAACTGGCAGCGGTCATGTCCGGTGTATTGCGGACAAACCGGATTCCGCTTGAATTGAGGAACGGGACCATCGCATCGGCGATCAGGTTCATGTAGTATTCTTCATTGCCTCCATTGACATAAGGGTTCCATTCCTGGGTGCTGGGGCTTAAGTAGATAAGTGGCATTTGTGATCCCTCCTGTATGTTCCGGGCCTGTTTGAAACGGGGGAAACTGCTGTTTTTCAAACATTCCCTGCTGTTCCAACCTATGCGGGACCGGAGGAATCGGTGAGGTATTGGGAGTATGGCGAGGAGCGTTCCCTCAGTTTGCCTTGCGGGGATGGGTCAGAGACCCCTCCCCGCAGGCCCCTCCCTTCCAGGCTGGGTGCCGCTTTTTTCCAAAACGAAAGTTTTACTCGATTTTTTCCAAAAAATCGCGGTTTCCAAAGGCAGTGAGGCAACGGAAGTTTGGGTTCCAG
>NZ_KE159680.1:138355-162606 GCF_000403395.2 Anaerotruncus sp. G3(2012)
TTTTTCGGGTGAATTGCCGCGAAGCGGCAAGAGGGGGCTTTTTGCAAGTGAAAAAGCCCCCTTGCACCAATAAAATACCGAACAGGTTCTTAGGCACCGGGGGAAAGGTAGCGGTCCTCTGCAACCGTCCCGTCGATCATCCGGACCAGATGCTGTGCGGTGTGGGCGATCCGGTCATCGTGCGTGATCAGGATGATCGTCCGCCCGTCGGCGTGCAGCGCCCGCAGGATTCCCATGACTTCTGCGCCCGAAGCAGAATCGAGGTTCCCGGTGGGCTCATCGGCAAGCAGGATGGGTGGACGTGCGGCGATGGCGCGGGCAATCGCGACCCGCTGCTGTTGGCCACCCGAAAGCTGGCCGGGCCGATGCCTGATGCGGTGGCCGATGCCGACCTGTTCCAATGCAGAACGGGCAAGCTCCCGCCTTTGCCGCGCAGGTATGCCGCGGTAGATCAGAGGAAGCTCGACATTTTCCAGCGCATTCAGGCTGGGGATCAGGTTAAAGCCCTGAAAGATAAAGCCAATCCGGCGGTTGCGAATCCGGGCGAGGGCGGTTTCCGGGATATGGGAGACGTCCTCACCGTCGAGCAGGTATTCCCCGCTGTCGGGAAGGTCGAGGCAGCCGAGCATATTCATCAGGGTGGACTTCCCAGAGCCGGACTGCCCAACGATAGCGACAAATTCGCCCGCTTCAACCCGGAGGGAAACACCCCCGAGCGCGTGGACCTCTTCAGCCCCGGTGCGGTAGACTTTAGACAGGTTACGAATATCGACCAAAGGCATAAACATCCCTCCAGGAATAGTTTGCGCAGAAAAAGCGGGAGGATGCATGGGGCCGGGAAGGGCATATAAAAAAGCAACATCGGCGCCGATTCCACGCAGGATAGGCACCGATGTTTTTGGAAAAAGGCCAGGATTCCAATCAAGATACCCGGCAAAATTTTAAAGGTCAGGGGGGCAGGATTCGCTGACAAGGATGACATAGCCGTAAGGGGCGAGCAGATTGCCATCAAGGCCGCCGAACAGGACTCGTGCAGAACGCTCGAACTCTCCCGGCAGAGGGATTGCAACCGGGCGATGGGTGCGGTTCACCGCAACATAGAACGAGCAGTCCTCGCAGTCCCGGACAAAGGAAACAGCATCCTGCGTGAATGAAACGGCCCGGTAACCGCCGGACGAAAGCGCCGGATATTCGGTCCGGATTTTCCCCAGCGTGCGGAAGGTTTCGATCAGTTCCTTGTCCTCCCGCCCCCAGGGATAACAGGTGCGGTTGAACGGATCTTTATAACCATAAAGCCCTGCCTCATCCCCGTAATAGAGGCAGGGGATTCCCGGCAGCATATACTGGATGATCGAAGCGAGCCGGAATAGTTTTTTGCCAAGGTCGTACTGCCACTCGTTCAGCGTGTTGTTGTGCCCCTGCCAAATGCGGTCGTTGCGTCCGATCGGTTCCCCGCCGAGCACAGTGATCGCCCGTTCGACGTCATGGGTCGAAAGCGAGGTCATTAACACATCAAGTACCGGCTTGGGGTAGTGCTCAAGGATACTCAGGATCGTATGATGGAGGTGGTTGCTGTCGCCGTTGCGGATATAATTGAGGATTGCGTCCCGGAACGGGTAGTTCATGACCGAATCGAGCTGATGGCCGAGCAGATACCGCCGGCGCACGCCGTACGCCGACTTGTTGCTTGCATCCTCCCAGACTTCCCCGATGACAGCGGCCTCCGGGTCAAATCCCTTGATGCTGGCGCAGATTTTATCCAGGAATTCGTCCGGCAGCTCATCCGCAACATCCAGGCGGTAGCCGGAAATCCCCAGATTCAGCCATCTGCGAAGGACGCCATTTTCCCCGCAGATAAACTCGCTGTAGGAGGGGTCCCGCTCGTTTAGGTTGGGCAGCGTTTCAAATCCCCACCAGGAGTTGTACTGGGGCCACTGGGTAAACTCATACCAGCTGTGGTAGGGGCTGTTGTAATCGTTGTATGCGCCCCCATCCCCATAGCGGCGGTTGCGGTTGAAATAGATGCTGTCGCTGCCGGTGTGGTTGAACACACCGTCGATGATGACCGCAATTCCCATCTTTTTGGCCTGGGCACAGAGGGCCTGCAGGTCCTCCTCATCCCCTAGGAGAGGGTCGATCTTCTCGAAATCGGCGGTGTTGTACCGATGGTTGGAGTGGGCTTCAAAGATGGGGTTGAGGTAGAGACAGGTCACGCCGAGCGAGCGCAGATAGGGGAGTTTTTCGGTAATTCCCGCGAGGTCGCCGCCAAAATAGTCCGAATTGGTGACCTCTCCATTCTGATTCGGGAGGTATTCGGGCAGTTCGTACCAGTTCTGGTGTATCCAGCGGTCGGAAGGCACATTTTGTTTCTCCTTGGCGGATTTACAGAACCGGTCAGGGAAAATCTGGTACATCACCCCGGATTTCAGGAAATCGGGGGTTTTGAGGTTCCGGTCGTAGACAGTGAGCTGCCACATGTCATCCTCATGTAGGGCAAGTCGGCCAAAACCGTCAGGGTCCCGGACGATCCGCGCCTGCCCATTTATGCCGGAGACTTCAAACCGATAGAAATAGAGCTGCGGATTCGAGGATTTGAAGTCGCAGCGGTAGGTGTTGACCACACCGTCGCTTCCCGAAAAAACCATCGGGACCCGCTCGGGGCAATCCCACTGGTCGGCTTTGAACATCAGCAGGCAGGGAGCATCCAGCTGGGAGGAGATGGGCAGAAAAACGCGGAAGGTGACGATCTCGTCAGTTGGGACCGCGCCAAACGGGGTTTTACATCTGGGGTCGCGGCTGTCAAACATGGATGGAAGCAAATTATCAGCTCCTTTTTAGAGAAAGAGCGCCCACCCGTAAGGGAGGGCGTGGGGAAACCGGCGGCAGGCCAGCCCTGCCGCCGGATATTTTTACAGATGCCAGATTTCACGCATATAGTCCTGAATCGCGCGGTCGGCACAGAAGAACCCGGAGTTCGCAATGTTATAAAGCGACATCCGCTGCCACGCCTGCGTGTCGGTATAGATGGCGGAGGCGCGCTCCTGAATGTTGCGGTAGGAATCAAAGTCGGCCAAAACCATGTAGGGGTCATCGTACCGCAGGGAGTTTGCGATATTGGGGAACTGCTGCCCGTTAAATCCGCTCATGAGCATGTCGATCGCCCGGCGGATGTCATAGTTATTCTGATAGTAGATATTCGGGCTGTAGCCATTCTGTTTCATACGGGCGGCTTCGGACGTGGTCAGGCCGAAGATCAGGATATTGTCCTTGCCCACGCAGTCGCCGATTTCGACGTTTGCGCCGTCATAGGTGCCGATGGTGATTGCGCCGTTGAGCATCAGCTTCATATTGCCGGTACCACTCGCCTCGGTGCCTGCCAGCGAGATCTGTTCCGAAATTTCGGATGCAGGCATCAGCAGCTCCGAGATGGTGACACAATAGTTCTCGAGGAATACGATCCGCAGCTTGTCGCGCACCGCCGCATCCGCCTCGATGACATCGCGCAGGGTACAGATGAATTTGATGATCTGTTTGGCCAGGAAGTAGCCCGGGGCGGCCTTCGCACCAAAGATGTAGGTTTTGGGCACAAAGTCGGCGTTCGGATGGTCCTTCAGCCAGAGGTACTGATGGAGGATATGCAGCGCATTGAGGTGCTGGCGTTTATATTCATGCAGCCGCTTGACCTGTACATCAAAGATCGAATCGGTGTTCAGAGCGATCCCGGTGGTATCCAGCACATGTTTGGCCAGCCGCTGTTTGTTTTCGAGCTTGATGGCGGCGAGCTTCTCGAGCACCGATTTATCGGAGGCATACCGTTCGAACTCCTTGAGCTGGGACATATCCCGCAGCCAGCCTTTGCCGATCGTCTCATAGAGCAGGTTGGTCAGGCCGGGGTTGGATTGGTAGAGCCACCGGCGGGAGGAGATGCCGTTGGTAACGTTCTTGAATTTGTAAGGGGTGAGCTGATAGTAATCCTGGAACACACTGTCCTTGATGATCTGCGAATGCAGCTTGGATACGCCGTTGACGCTGTGGGACGCGATCACCGAAAGGTTGGCCATCCGCACCTGGAAATCGTAAACAATACGCATCCGGTCGATGTCATACTGATCGTAGGATTTCTGGCGCAGGTCCTCGCAGAACCGGCGGTCGATCTCACAGACAATCTGGTAGATTCTGGGCAGCAGGTTGCGGAAGATGTCCTCGTTCCACTTCTCAAGCGCCTCGGGCATGACCGTGTGGTTGGTATAGGCAAAGGTGCGGGTAACAACGTCCCACGCCTCGTCCCAGCTGAACCCGCAGTCATCAAGCAGCACCCGCATCAGCTCGGGGACTGCAAGCGCGGGATGGGTGTCGTTGATCTGGATGGCGTTCTTTGCGCCAAGGTTGTCAAGGGTGCCATAGAGGGTGATGTGCCGGCGGATGATATCTGAAATCGAGGCCGCAACCAGGAAATACTGCTGTTTCAGGCGCAGCATCTTGCCTTCCATGTGGTTGTCGTTCGGGTAGAGCACCTTGGAGATCGCCTCAGCCGCGGAAGCCGCACCCATCGCGTTGATATAGTCGCCCCGGTTGAACGACTCCATGTCGAACCCCGGGCTTTGGGCCTTCCAAAGACGCAGAATCGCCACGCCCTCGCCCTGGAAGCCGGGGACGTACATATCATACGGAACCGCGTAGATCGTCTGGTAATCCACATGGTTGATCGTGTGGTGGCCGTCCTGCCAGCCCTCCTCGATCCGGCCCCCGAAATGTACCGGGACCGTACGGTCGGGTTTGCTGGTCAGCCAGACCGAACCGCCCGGCAGCCAGTAGTCCGGGGTTTCGGTCTGCCAGCCGTCGATGATCCGCTGCTTGAAGATGCCGAATTCGTAGAGGAGCGAATACCCCATTGCCGAGAGGTTCTCGGTTGCCATCGAGTCGAGGTAGCAGGCTGCAAGCCGCCCCAGGCCGCCGTTGCCAAGGCCGGCGTCCGGCTCCAGCTCGAAGATCTGCGCGATGTCCACGTCGAGCTGCTTGAGCGCTTCGGACATTTCATCCTGAATGCCGAGGTTGTAAAGGCTGTTTTTGAGCGAACGTCCCATCAGGAACTCCATGCTCATATAATAGACCTTCTTGGTGGCGACAGAGTTGGCGTGCGCGTTAAATACCTTATACCGTTCGGTGAGAATCCGACGGATCACCCGGCAGACCGCTTCATAATAGGCGTCATCAGAAGCGAGCTCCGGTTCAATGAGCATTTCATTCTTGATCGTGTCAAGAATCAGCTTTTTCAGAGTGGAAGCGCTGTACTGGTCTTTCGTTTCCATTTTGGTAGCCTCCTGTCAGTTCGAGGATTTCGTTTGCATAAAATCAGACAATAGCTATATTATACTGCAAAAACGCAGATCTTGCAAGTATAGATCTGGTAAAAAACGGGCGTTTTTCTCTGATTTACAGGTTGTTTTCGGAAGGGCAAGCCCCAAAGAAAGATGAAAATTTTAAGAAGCCCTCTTTTTTCACACAGAAAAATGTATTATAATGGGGGAAAAGGGGGAGGACGCAACTTCCCAGTGCGGACAGGGCCTGTTATCATCGTCATCAGGTATGTAGTGCGTGCGGACGGATTTGGCCTGCCACTAAAAAACAACCGATTGTTTTTCAGTGTTTTGGTTTTAGAGATAACAAAGGGGTTGGCGGATTTTTCGCAGAACGATGGAAGGCTGCGAAGAGAAATACCGGGATACCGGATGGGTTCCAGGCAGTTCGCCGCCGCGCGAGAAGCCGCCTTGTGCAGAAAAGGCGGTGGTTCCGGCTTTTCAGGCAGCCCCTTCTGCAAAAAGAGCAATGGAGGAGCAAACAGGATGAATGGGATCAACAGCGTAAGAATCACCGTCAACGGGGTGAACTATACGATCAATACCGTAGAGCCGGAGGAGTATGTACAAAAGCTGGCGGATGAGCTGAACGGGGCGGTTAGCGAGATACGCGATAAAAACAGCACGATCTCGTTCAACGACATCATGGTGCTCTGCGCGATCAACTATATCGACGCCTACAAACGCAGCGAGGAAAACGCCGACCGGATGCGCACGCAGATTTCCGAATATCTCGAAGATGCGGCCAAGGCGCGGATCGAGCTGGACGAAGTCAGGCGGGAAAATGCCCACCTGCGCCGCCAGCTCAGCGGCAAGGAAACCAAAGGCCAGATCAAGGACCCGAAAGCATGAGCCGGATCGAGATACTTGCCCCGGCTGGGAGTCCGGAGAGCCTGCGCGCGGCGGCGGCCTGCGGTGCGGACGCGGTCTATCTCGGGATTGATGTGCTCAACGCCCGCCGCAATGCGGCAAATTTTACACGGGAGAACCTTGCGGAAACGGTCCAATACTGCCATATCCGGGGCCTGAAGGTCTATCTGACGCTGAATATCATCCTGTTGGAGCAGGAGCTGCCCACGCTGGTGGAGGTCGCCCGCGCCGCCTGCGATGCGGGCGTGGATGCGGCGATCGTGCAGGACCTGGGCGCTGCCGCCCTGCTGCGGCGCTGCTGCCCCGGGCTGCGGCTGAATGCGTCCACCCAGATGGCGGTCCACAACCCCGAGGGCGCCCACCGGCTGGAACAGCTCGGCTTCTCGCGGGTGGTGCTCGCCCGCGAGTGCTCCAGACAGGAGATCGAACAGATTGTCCGCGCAACCTCTCTCGAGGTCGAGGTGTTTGTTCACGGGGCGCTCTGTATGTGCGTTTCGGGGCAGTGCTACCTTTCCTCGGTGCTGGGGCAGCGCAGCGGCAACCGCGGGCTTTGCGCCCAGCCCTGCCGGCTTGGGTTTGAGACCCGCGCGAGCAGCCACGCGCTTTCGCTCAAGGATATGAGCCTGATCGAGCGGATCGGCGAGCTGGAATCGCTGGGGGTGCGTTCGGTCAAGATCGAGGGGCGGATGAAGCGTCCGGAGTATGTCGCGGCGGCGGTCACCGCCTGCCGGGATGCGCTTGAAGGGCGTCCGATTGACCTTGAGGGATTGCAGTCGGTATTTTCCAGAAGCGGATTTACAGATGGTTATTATACGGGCATCCGGGACCTCGATATGTTTGGTATCCGGGGCAAGGAGGATGTAACCGCTGCGGCCGGGGTGCTTGGGCGGCTCGAGACCCTCTACACCGATCCCCGCAGGCAGGTGCAGAAGGTCGGGATTGGGCTGGATTTTTCCATGCAGGCGGGGGGGCCGTCGGTCCTGTCGGTGGCCGACTGCGATGGGAACACAGTCCGTGTCGAGGGGGAATCCCCGCAGGCCGCTCTCAACAAGCCAACCAGCCCCGAGCGTGCGGAGGCCAGCCTATCCAAAACGGGCGGAACCCCCTACCGGGTAGAGCGGGTCAGCTGCGCGATCGGGCCGGGGCTGATGCTGCCCGCCGCAGCCATCAACGCGCTCCGCCGGGAGGCGCTCTCCCGGCTGGATGGGCTGCGCGGCAGGACGCGGACGGTCCCGTTCGACCCGTCTGGCATCGAGCTGCCCGCGGCTCCGGAGGCTGCGATACCGCCCGTCCCCGCTTTGCGCGTCCGGCTCAACCGGAAAGAGCAGCTTTCGGAACCGCTCTGGCGGGAGGCCGGGCTGGTCACCCTGCCGGTCCCTGAGCTGGTGGCGCTGTTTCGGGCGGGTCAGGTGCCGGAACCACTGGTGGACAGGCTCTGCGCCGGGCTGCCTCATATCCTTTTTGAAGGGCAGGACACGCTCCGCAGTCAGCTTGCCGAGCTGCGGGAATACGGGGTGCGTCATGCCGGGGCGGGCAATCTGGGGAGCCTGGAGATTGCATCCGGATGCGGGTTTGTCCTGCATGGGGAGGCGTTCTTCAACGCTGCCAATTCGGAGACGGTCGCCGCGCTCGCCCGGATGGGGCTTGCCGATCTGGAGCTTTCGTTCGAGTTGAGCCTTGACGCGGCCAGACGGCTGCGTCATCCGCTCCCGCTCGGGCTTACCGCTTATGGAAGGCTGCCACTGATGACCGTCCGGAACTGTCCGGTACGGGTTTCTGCCGGATGCAGGCGGTGCGGGGAAGGTGAAAATTTCGTCACCGACCGCAAGGGAAACCGTCTGTATGCGTCCTGCGCCTACGGGATGACCGAGCTTTATAACCCGGTGCCGCTTTACATGGGCGACCGGCTGGACGAGCTGCGCGGGCTGGGGTTTTACACCCTGCGGTTCACGACCGAGGACGCGGTGGAATGCCAGCGGGTGCTCGACGGGTACCGCACCGGGGACGCTTATCCCGGGAAGTTTACCCGGGGGCTGCTCTACAAGACCATTTTATAGGGGACACACACAAACGACTTGAACAGGATTGAAGGAGACAGAAAAGAACTATGCACTATCCAGGGAATCTCAAACTGATACGCCTGCGCCCCTCGTCGCGGCTCCCATCGCCTGCGACAGAGGGCAGCGCGGGTTATGACCTCTACGCTGATCTGGACGCGCCCGAAGTGATCCTTCCCGGGCAGACGGTGACCATCCCCACCGGGCTTTCGATGCAGATTGCGCCCGGGTTCGCAGGGTTTATATTTGCCCGGAGCGGGCTGGGGGTGCGGCATGGGATCGTGCCGGCCAACTGTGTCGGGGTAATCGACAGCGACTATCGCGGCGAGGTATTGGTCGCGCTTTATAACCACGCGGAACAGCCGTTTACCGTCCAGCCGGGGGATCGGATGGCACAGCTTGTGCTGCTGCCGGTTGCGCTTCCGCAGATTGAAGAATGCCGCACGCTGGAGGAGAGCGTCCGCGGCAGCGGCGGGTTTGGATCAACAGGAAGATGAGCAGAGGGGGCGGTTTGTGATGAGAAAGATGCTGTTGTTTGGGTTTTGTCTTGTGGCAGCCGTAGTGGTAGGCGCGCTGCTGGCTGCGGCTGCAACACAGGTCCCGGCGCTGGCTTGGCTTGCGTTCGGCAAAAGCATCGGGCTTTCGGTTGAAAACCCGATGGTGATCGACCTTTCGGTCATCAAGGTTGCGTTTGGATTGGAAGTCGGGATTACGGTGGCGCATCTGCTTTGCCTGATTGCTGCCTTTTTCGGCTATAGATATACGGTCAAGGCGATGGGGTGGATGCAGCATGAAGACAATGAGCAATAAACGGATCATACTTGCGTCCAAGTCCCCCCGCCGCAAAGAGCTGATGGGCCTGTTGTTTCCCCAGTTTGAGGTACAGGCGTCGGATGTGGATGAAACACTCCCGGAAGGGGTATCGCTGGGGCGGGCGGTCGAGCTGCTTGCCCTGCGCAAAGGGCAGGCGGTTGCCGGGGCCGAGCCGGACGCACTGGTAATCGCGGCGGACACCCTTGTGACACTGGGTTCAGTGGTTTTGGGAAAGCCAACCGGAAGGGAGGATGCGGCAAGAATGCTCCGGCTTCTTTCGGGGCGGGTGCATCAGGTCTATACCGGGGTCGCACTGCTTGAAGGAGAGCGGACAAACCGGTTTCACTGTGTCACCGATGTGGAATTTTCCCCGCTCACCGAGGAGGAAATCCGCTGGTACCTCTCAACCGGAGAACCGTTCGACAAGGCGGGGGCCTATGGCATCCAGGGGTATGGCGCGCGGTTTATCCGGGGGGTCCGGGAGGACTTTTTCAACGTAATGGGGCTTCCGGTCAATGAATTATACCGCCAGATTATGCAATTTACCAAATAAAAACGGTCGAAACTTCGGGAATATTAACATTTCACCGGTTGTTCTATCGCGCGGGAAAAGGTATAATATCTGCATGGCAGATCAGGGTGGATTGGGTCCGATCGGTGATAGACGGTACAGTCCGAGAACAAGCGGGGCTGTGTTTTGAGAGATAGCCAATGCGCTTTTCAGGAGGCGCAGGACGCAGGGCGTCCGCTGGCTGGGAAATCCGGAGCAGGGGCGGAGGATCAAAGCGATCCTTCCCGACTGGGCTTGATTATAAGAATTTAAAGGGGATAGGAGCGATGTTTGGTTTGTTTACAAAGGATATTGGAATTGATCTGGGTACAGCGAATACATTGGTTTTCCGCAAGGGAAAGGGGATTATTATGCGGGAGCCGTCGGTCGTGGCGGTCGACACCCGTACAGATACCGTCCGCTATGTTGGCCAGGAGGCCAAAGAGGTCATCGGACGTACCCCCGGCAGCATTGTTGCAGTGCGTCCGCTCAAGGATGGCGTAATCGCTGACTTTGATATCACCGCTTCCATGCTCCAGATTTTCATTAAGCGGGTGTTCAACAACTCGATTTTTGCCCGTCCGCGGGTGATTATCTGCATCCCCTCCGGGGTGACCGAGGTCGAACGCAGGGCGGTGCGTGAAGCGGCGTTTAAGGCGGGTGCAAAGCATGTCTGGATCATCGAGGAACCGATGGCTGCAGCGATCGGGGCCGGCCTTCCGGTTGCCGAGGCGAGCGGGAGCATGGTTGTCGATATCGGCGGCGGCACCAGCGAGGTTGCGGTGATCTCGCTGGGCGGCATTGTTGCGGCCCGTTCGGTTCGCATCGGCGGCGATGCGCTCGACTCCGCGATCATCCAGTATGTCAAGCGCAAGTACAACCTGCTGATCGGTGAGCGTACAGCCGAGGACATCAAGGTGCAGATCGGTTCGGCGTTCCCGTTTGAAGGGGAAGCGAGCATGAATATCAAGGGGCGCGACCTGGGGGATGGGCTGCCCAAAAACATCATGATCACCTCGGAAGAGATCCGGGAGGCGCTTGCAGACCCGCTCGCACTCGTGATGGAGGCGATCCGGATCACCCTTGAGCGCACCCCGCCCGAGCTTTCGGCAGATATCATCGACCATGGCATTACCCTGACCGGCGGCGGCGCGCTTCTGCGCGGCCTGGACAAGCTGATCGAAAAGGAAACCGGGATGCCGGTCTATATCGGGGAAGACCCGCTTGACTGCGTGGCCAAGGGCACCGGCAAGGTGCTTGAAAGCATCGAACAGCTCCACGAGCTGCTTTCGGAGGGCACCCCGAATTATTAAGCGCCGGTTTCGCAGCCTGGAAAAGGGAGCCGTGGGTGCGCCTATGCTTTTGAAGCCCTGACGCCCCAAATACCTGTTGTTTTTTGGATTCTCATCCGGCCCGCGGGCCGCAGTGTTTCGAGGCCAGCCGCCGCAGGAGGCCCCTGTCCTGGGGCCGCGGTATCCGCTGCTCCTCATGGGGGCGTATGTTGTTTTGGATTCCGGACCAAAACAACGCCTATCGGCTTCCTGGATCCTTCTTCAGATCGAAGCGCTTTTTCAGGTGGATTGCCGCCCGACGAGCGACAGGAGGGGGCTTTTTACGAGAAAAGAGGCGATATGCAGCAGGCCCTGAGCCTGCGGTGCAGGAAAGGCCGGAGAAAGGTTCGTCGTTTTGGAAGATTTCTTTAAAAGTATCAGATTTAAAATATTATTGGGTGTGCTGATCCTGCTGGTATTTTTTATGCTGCGGGCCGCATGGACTGGCGGTGTCGCGCCGATCCTCCCGCAGGCAGCGGGTGTGGTTGTCACGCCTTTGCAGAGGGTGTCCTCCTCGCTCTCCAGGCTTGCGGGGGACTATTTCGTGCGCTATATTGAGGCGTGGCAGACCGCCGAGGAGAATGAGCGGCTGCAAATCGAGGTCAATGAGCTGCGCCAGCAGCTGGTTGAACTCGAAAACTACCGCGAGGAAAACGAAAACCTGAAAGGGTTTCTGGAGATCAAGGAGCGCAACCCCGATTTCGAATTTGAGCCTGCGTCGGTCACTGCCCGCGACCCCAACGACCGGTTTTACTCATTCACGATCGACAAAGGCACGCTGGACGGGGTTTCCCCGAATGATACCGTCCTGACCTCCGCCGGGCTGGTCGGGCGGGTCAAGGAGGTTGGGTTAAACTGGGCCAAGGTGCTGACCATCCTCGACCCGTCGGTCAATGTTGGCGCTTACGACAACCGCACCCGCGACACCGGCATCGTAACCGGGGCGGTTGACCTCGCAGGGCTTGGGAGATGCAAGCTCGCCTATCTCCAGCGGGAGAGCGGCGCGAATGCAGGGGATCTTGTCGTCACAAGCGGGGGAAGCATCTTCCCACAGGACATCGTGATTGGCAGGATCGCCGAGATCGCCTATGAAAAGGGGGAAATTTCCCTCTTTGCGGTCATCGAACCGGCGGCAGATATCCGCTCGCTCACCAGCGTTATGGTAATCAAATCATTCGCCGGGCAGGAGGTCCCCGCTGATGACGAATAAAAAACCGATCTTCGCTGCAAAATACTTTTCGTATATTATATTTATAATCCTCCTTTTTGTATTGCAAACAACCCCCGGATTTTTGACAGTCCTAGAGATAAAACCCAATTTTGTCATCCCAGCGGCGGTCTGCATCGCTATGCGCGAAGGGGAGTTTCTGGGCGGGCTTTACGGGGCCTTCGTCGGGATACTCTGTGACCTCGGCGGATTCAATCTTTTCGGTTTGAACGCTATCCTTCTGCTGATTGCAGGGGTGGCGTGCGGCCTTCTCACGATCTATCTGCTCCAGCCGGGTCTGCTTAATTTTCTGCTGCTGCTTGCCGCAGTGCTGCTCGCCCGCGGCCTGCTCGACTATCTGCTCAATTTCCTGATGTGGGGATATGAAAACGTCTGGATGGTGCTGGCCTACAGGATTTTGCCCGGTATCGCCTATTCGCTGGTTATGGCGCCGCTGGTCTACCTGCTTTATGAGAGGCTCTACCGCTTTTTCCAGCAGAAGCTCGAAAGCTAGCGTTTGTTTTTAGGAACGATCAGGCGGTTTTATGTTTCCATCCCAAGCCTGTTTCAAACCAAACGTTTCGTCCACCTTTTCAAAGGTGGTGGGGTCGAGGGGCAAAGCCCCCGCCGCCGGAAGAAAGGAAGTTGTCCATGCATCTGAAAGCGCGCACTGTCCGCCTTGCCATCCTTGGTGCGGCAGTTGTCCTGGTTTTGCTGCTCTATTCCCTGCGGCTGATGCAGGTGCAGGTGGTTGAAGGGGAGATGTATGCCCAGATGATCGACGAGGGATGGTCCTCCACCCAGACGATCAAGGCAGCGCGCGGGGAGATCATCGACCGGAACGGCCGTCCGCTGGCCATGAACACGATCGGGCGGGATGTGGTGATCGACCGCGCGTTCCTCGTCCCGGGCAGCACCAATGAGGTGGTGCTCAAGCTGATCCGGATCATGGAGGAAGCGGATGAAGGATGGATCGACAACCTGCCGCTGACCCGGCAGCCGCCGTTCCGCTTTTATGAGGGGGAAAGTTACGCACCCGCCATCTCGACCCTCAAACGTTCGCTGGGGCTGAACGAAAACGCTACCCCGGATGACGTAGTTTACTGGCTGAAAGACCGGTACGACCTGGAGGCGCATGGGAGCGAGGACAACCCTATCCCCTATACCGACGAGGAGTTCCGTAAAATTGCGGGGGTACGGTATGAGATGGAGCGGACCAACTTCAACTATAACAATCCGTACACCTTTGCCACCAATATCAAAATCGAAACGGTCCCCAAGATCAAGGAACGCAGCTTCGACATCCCTGGTGTCGATGTCAAGGAGAGCACAATCCGCCAGTATGTCAGCGGCGACGTGGCGCCGCATATTATCGGTCAGATTGGTAAAATCTATAAGGAGCAGTGGGACGAGGCGATCAAGGACGGGGCCGAGCTGGTCAATGGCGTGACCTATGCTGAAATCGGCGGGCGTAAATATGCGATGAACGATGTAATCGGCAACTCGGGCGCGGAGCAGGCGTTTGAATACTACCTCAAGGGGGAGGATGGCGAACGTCAGGTGCTGCTCAACGCACAAAACCAGGTGGTCGATGTGGTGGACACCAAGGAGGCAGTGCCGGGCAATACGGTAGTGCTGACGATCGACTCCCAGCTCCAGAAGGTGGCACAGGATTCCCTTGAGCGAAAGATTCTTTCGATGCAGGCGGACCTGATAACCTATCCCGAGGGAGAGGGCCACGAGGCAGACGCGGGTGCGGTTGCGGTGATCGACGTCAAAACCGGCGAACCGCTTGTGCTGGCGAGCTACCCGTCCTATAACCTGCAAAACTTCCAGAAGGACTATACCATGCTCGCGCAGTCCAAGCCTCCCCGCCTGCTCAACCGCGCGCTCGATGGGCAGTACACCCCTGGTTCGATTTTCAAACCCGTGGTCGCGCTTGCGGGACTGAATGAGGAGGTTATCACCTCGTCCAGCGAGGTTTACTGCGGGCAGATATACACCCGTTTCCGCGATTACCAGCCCCGCTGCCTGGACCTGCATGGCCATATCAATGTGATTGACGCGCTGCGCTGGTCCTGCAACATTTTTTTCTATGATACCGGCTGGGAACTGGGGATTGAGAAGATTGTCGAATATGCCAACCGGCTTGGCCTTGGACTACCAACTGGAATAGAACTTCAGGAATATACAGGACGTATATCGTCTCCGGAGCTGAAAGCCCGGATTCATCAGCTGGGTGACCGGGACTGGCAGCCGGGTGACGTGCTTCAGACCTCGATCGGGCAGATGGACACCCTGCTTTCCCCCCTACAGCTCGCCAACTACGCGGCGACTTTGGCCAACAACGGCAAACGGATGGAGGTTTCGATTTTGAAGTCGGTGCGGTCGTATACTTTTGACAAGGTGATCTATGAGCACGAGCCAAAAGTGGTCGAGACGATCGAAGCGGACGAGGCGTTCGACACCATCCGGGATGGGATGATCGCGGCTTCCCGGATCGGTACCGCGCGCAGCATCTTCGGGGAGGGGCTCTATGAGCTCACTGTTGCCTCCAAGACCGGTACGCCCGAGACCGCTGCCTATCCAAACTCGACCTTCATCGCTTACGCGCCCGCCGAGGACCCGGAGATCGCAGTCTGTGTGATTATCGAGAAGGGCTGGCATGGTTACACCGGTGCGCCGGTCGCAAAAGATATTTTCGATGCTTATTTTTCGACAAAAGGCCGTTCGTCGGATGAGGTGAACTATGTGCGGCTGCTGCCGTAAAACACCGGTTGAGAGGAATTACAGTAGGAAGGAGGGAGCCGGATGGCAGAGGTGATCCTGATTACGTCCGGAAAGGGCGGGGTCGGCAAATCGGTGGTCTGCGGCTACCTGGGTGCGGCGTTGGCTTCGCTCGAGAAGCAGGTGCTGCTGCTCGAGGCGTCCCGACGGTCGCTTGATGTGCTGTTTGGGGTACCGGATCAGGTGGTGTTTGACCTCTCGGATGCGGCGGGAGGCCGGTGCAGCCTGGATGACGCGCTGCTGCAACTGGGGGAGACCGGCCGGCTGCAGCTGATCTGTGCACCGGTTGGGGGCGCGGAGCCGCTTGGGCCTGCGCTTTGCGGTGAGCTGATCGACGCGCTGGATGCGCATTTTGATTTTGTACTGGTGGATATCGACGGGACCCGTCCCCAGGAGCTTTCTGCCTATGCGGAACCGGCTGACCGCGCGGTGATCGTCTCGACCCCGGATCAGGTCAGCGTCCGGGATGGGCGGGTCGTTTCCGACCTGCTTTACCGGTGTGGCCTGGAGGACATCCGGCTCTGTGTCAACCAGCTTACGGCGGACTTTGTCCGGCAGAGGCCGGTACCCGACCTCGATTGGATGATCGACCAGGTCTGCGCCCAGCTGATCGCGGTGGTGCCGTATGACAAAACACTGGCGCAGATAGCAATAACCCCTACTTTTTTGTCTAATACCTCTAAAAATGTGTTTTATAATTTTGCACAGAGAATCCTCGGCAACTATATTGATTTGTTGATTCAGTAGGTGCTATAATAAATTTGACACTACAGTAAGGTTGGCGTTTTAGTCAATTTTACCGTTTTGCACTGTACCAAAACCGGAAGAGGAGGTAATTCGCAAATGAACATTGCCCTGATCGCACATGATTCAAAAAAAGAACTGATGGTACAGTTCTGCATCGCTTATTGCGGCGTGTTCAGCAGGCACAGCATCTGCGCGACCGGTACCACTGGAAAGTTGGTCGGAGATGCAACAGGTCTGGAGGTGTTCCGGTTCCTCTCAGGCCGGCAGGGTGGGGACCAGCAGATCGCGTCCCGCATCTCCTGCAATGAAATCGACCTGCTGCTCTATTTTCGTGATCCGATCCGCTCCAACCCAGGAGAACCGGACGAAGCCGGACTGCTCAGACTCTGCGACGTACACAACATCCCTGTCGCAACCAACATCGCAACCGCTGAAGCACTGATCCATGCGCTCGAGCGCGGAGACCTCGATTGGCGCAACATCGTCAATCCCAGCAAGCGGTATTAGGGCTATCGGCAAGCAAGGCCCTGCCGGCAAAAATTCCAGACAGAAAAAGGCGTTCAAACAGGAAGAGTACCCGAGGGGGGGCGGACAGAGAGTGCGCGCATGGCTGAGACGCGCATACGCCGGATATCCCCGGGGAAGGACACCCGTCCAGCCCGCCGCAGAACGGCGCGTATCCCTGCGTTAAAGGGTCCGAAAGGGCTGTACCGGACCGGTATGGCCAAACAAGGGTGGCACCACGTGGAAACTCCTCGTCCCTGTATACGGCATCCGCTGTATCTGAGACGAGTTTTTTTATGCGGCGGGGGTTCTGGGCGCATGTTGTTTTGGGTTCCAGACCAAAACGACGCCCTCGCTGCCCGGGCTTTCAGCCCGGAGCGCGCAAAGCGTGACACTCGGGCAGGATGCTCCCCACAAGAGGGGCGGCAGCGCCCCCCTCTTGCCGCCCAGAGGGCAGCAATTCACCCGAAAAATACGCTTCTCAGGATGGAAGATTCCGCATCCTGCGGGACGCGGCCAAAGGCCCTGCCTTTGGAAACCGCGATTTTTTGAAAAAAATCGAGTAAAACTTTTGGCTTTTTGATTTTTCAGTCCATAAGGAGGATTTTGACAAATGGCAATCATCACAAATGCGCCGCGTGGGACACAGGACGTCCTGCCGTCGCAGAGCTACAAATGGCAGTATATCGAACAGATGGCGCTGGACATTGCGCGTCTCCACGGGTTCCGGGAAATCCGGTTCCCGGTCTTCGAGCATACCGAGCTGTTCAACCGGTCGGTGGGGGATACCACCGATGTGGTACAGAAGGAGATGTATACCTTCGAGGACAAGGGAGGACGGTCGATTACCCTGCGCCCCGAAGGGACGGCGGGCGCGATGCGCGCGATCCTGCAAAACGGCCTGCTCAACGATGCGCTCCCGCTCAAGGCGAGCTATCTTATCAGCTGCTTCCGCTACGAGAAGCCGCAGGCGGGCCGGCTGCGGGAGTTCCATCAGTTTGGCGTCGAGATGGCGGGGGCAGGCTCCTACGCCGCAGATGCGCAGGTGATCGCGCTGGCCAAGGCAATTTTTGACGCGCTGGGGATCGAAGGGCTTGCACTCGAGCTGAACTCGATCGGCTGCCCGACCTGCCGCGCCGAGTACCACAAAGCGCTGCGGGAATACTTCGCCGCGCACAGGGACCAACTTTGCGACACCTGCAAAGGACGTTTGGAGAAAAACCCGATGCGGATTCTGGACTGCAAAAATCCCGCTTGCGCCGAGATTGCAAAGGGTGCGCCGGTGGTCCTCGACTACATCTGTGATGACTGCCGCGCCCATTTCGAGGGGTTGAAAGGCAACCTTGATGCCATGGGCATCGCCTACACCGTCAACCCGACGATCGTACGCGGGCTGGACTACTACACCCGCACCGTTTTTGAGTTTGTCACAACCGGGATCGGCGCACAGGGAACCGTCTGCGGCGGTGGCCGGTACGACGGGCTGATCGAACTGCTGGGCGGACAGCCGACCCCGTCGGTCGGGTTCGCAATGGGCCTGGAACGGCTGCTCCTGGTCATGGAACAGCAGGGCTGCGGCTTTGCGCCCGAGCAGAAATGCACCATGTATATCGGCAGCATCGGGGACGCCGCACAGCAGAAAGCCGCCGGTTTGACTGCGGCCCTCCGGGAAGAGGGATTCTATGTCGAGTGCGACGCGGTGGGACGGTCGGTGAAAGCCCAGATGAAGTATGCGGACAAGCTCGGCGCGAAGTTTAGCTGCATCCTTGGGGACAACGAGATCGAGGCCGGCAAGGTGCGGATCAAGCGGATGGATAAAGGGGAGATTACCGAAGTCGCCCTCGATCAGGAATCGCTGGTGCAATACATCTACCATAACACAATTGACGAAATAGCAGAATACGAATAGGAAATAAAGTAAGGAGATATACAAAATGGATACAATGCAAGGGCTGAAACGGACCAAATACTGCGGAGAATTTACAGTAGACGACATCGGCAAACAGGCGGTAGCCTGCGGATGGGTACAGAAGGTGCATGACAAGGGGATGCTGGTTTTCATCGACCTGCGCGACCGCACTGGCATCCTACAGCTGGCGTTCGACGACCAGACCGATCCGGAGCTGCGCGCCAAGGCACAGACCCCGCGTGCGGAATTTGTGCTGATGGCAAAAGGCACCATCCGGCGGCGGGAGTCGGTCAACAAAAAGATCCCCACCGGCGAAATTGAACTTTATGTCGAGGACCTGCGGATTCTCGGCCGGAGCGCGACCCCGCCGTTTGAGATCACCGAGACCACCAGGGTCAATGAGGAACTGCGGCTGAAATACCGGTACCTCGACCTGCGGCGCGGCGAGATGCAGCGCACGATGCAGATGCGGCATAAGATTGTCAAACTGGCGCGCGACTACTACGATGAGAATGGGTTCCTCGAGATCGAAACCCCAATTCTGATTAAATCCACCCCCGAGGGCGCGCGGGACTACCTTGTCCCTTCCCGGGTACAGCCCGGCTCGTTCTATGCGCTCCCGCAGTCCCCGCAGCAGTATAAACAGCTTCTCATGCTTTCGGGCTACGACCGGTATATGCAGGTTGCGCGGTGCTTCCGCGACGAGGACCTGCGCGCCGACCGTCAGCCGGAATTTACCCAGATCGACCTGGAGATGTCGTTTGTGGATGAGGACGACGTGATGACGGTCAACGAAGGGTTTATGAAGCGGGTATTCCAGGAGGCGCTTGGGGTGGAGGTGCAGACCCCCTTCCAGCGGATGCCGTATCAGGAGGCGATGGACCGGTTCGGTTCGGATAAGCCGGACACCCGGTTCGGGCTGGAGCTGGTGGACCTCTCCGATCTGCTGCAAAACTGCGGGTTTAAGGTGTTCGCGGGCGCGCTCGGGACAGGAAGCGTCCGCGCGATCAACGTCAAGGGCGGTGCGGACAAACTCACCCGCAAGGAGATCGACAAGCTGGTGGAGTTTGTAAAAACCTACCGCGCCAAAGGGCTGGCCTACACCCGCTTGACCGCCGAGTCGGAAACCTCCTCCTACGAAAAATTCCTGAGTGAGGAGGAAAAACAGGCGATCCGGGCGCGGCTGGACGCACAGACGGGTGATGTGCTGCTGATTGTCGCCGATCCGGACAACCAGACGGTCTATGACAGCCTGGGCGCACTGCGGTGTGAGATTGCGGAGCGGCTGGGCCTGATCCCCAAAGGGGTGTTCCACTTCCTCTGGGTGACCGACTTCCCGCTCTTTGAGTACAGCGAGGAAGAGGGCCGTTACGCCGCAAAACACCATCCGTTCACCCATCCTGCGTTCGCCGACCTCGACAAGCTCGAGAGTGATCCCGGCGCCTGCAAGGCGCGGGCCTATGACATGGTGCTGAACGGCTGTGAAGTGGGCGGCGGCTCGATCCGGATCAATGACCCGGATTTGCAGGCGCGGATGTTCCGCGCGCTGGGCCTGGACGACGCGACGGTACAGGAACGGTTCGGCTTCCTGATTGAGGCGTTCCAGTACGGCGCACCGCCACACGGCGGCATGGCATACGGGCTGGACCGGCTGGTCATGCTGATGCTCGAAAAAGAGTCGATCCGCGACGTGATCGCCTTCCCGAAGGTCCAGAACGCCAGCGAACTGATGACCATGTGCCCGACGCCGGTTGACCAGAAGAGCCTGGACGAGCTTTCGATCTGTGTGGTTAAAAAGGACAAATAAGGAGAATCCATGAAGCAGACAAGAGTATTTGCCAAGGCCACTGTGACCGCGAAGGCCGAACGGAGCATCGAAAATGGCCATCCGTGGGTCTATGACACCGAGGTCGTCTCGGCGGAGAACGGCGTTGAAAATGGCGGGCTGGTCGATGTCGTCAGCATAAAAGGGAAATATCTGGGCACCGGGTTTCTCAGTGAGCGGTCCAAAATCCGCATCCGGCTGGTTTCCCGCAACGCAAACGACCGGTTTGACCGGGCGTTCTGGGAACGCCGCCTGCGCCATGCGTGGGAGTACCGTAAAACGGTCATGGGCGGCGACCTTGGATGCTGCCGCCTTATCTTCGGCGAAGCGGATTTTTTCCCCGGCCTGACTGTTGACCGGTTCTCGGATGTGCTGGTCACCCAGACCCTTTCGCTCGGGATCGAGCGGCTCAAAGAAACCCTCTTCCCGCTCCTGCTCGAGATTTTGCGGGAGGACGGGCAGCGTATCCGCGGCATCTACGAGCGCAATGACGTTGCGATCCGCGAGCTGGAGGGGCTGGAACAGGGTAAGGGCTGGTTCCAGGCTCCGGACGGGTTTTCCACTGCCCGCACCGAGATTGTGGAAAACGGGGTCTCCTATGCGGTGGATTTTGAGAACGGGCAGAAAACCGGTTTTTTTCTCGATCAGAAGTATAACCGGCAGGCGGTCGCCCGGATTGCAAACGGCAAACGGGTGCTCGACTGTTTTACCCACACCGGTTCGTTTGCGCTCAATGCAGCGCAGGGTGGGGCCGCGTTTGTCCGGGCGGTTGATATTTCAGAAAGTGCGGTCGCGCTTGCGGAGGAGAACGCCCGGACAAACGGATTGGAGGGTCGGATGTCGTTCACGGCTGCGAATGTGTTCGACCTGCTGCCTGCGCTCGCGTCCGATTCCGGGGAACGGTATGATTTCATCATCCTCGACCCGCCTGCATTCACCAAGTCCCGCAGGACGGTGGACGGCGCGTCCCGCGGTTACAAGGAGATCAACCTGCGCGCTATGAAGCTGCTCCCGCGCGGGGGCTATCTCGCAACCTGCTCCTGCTCCCACTTTATGACCGAGGAGCTGTTTCTGAAGATGCTCGGATCGGCAGCGCGGGATGCCTGTGTCAGCCTGCGGCAGATCGAGGCGCGCCAGCAGTCGCCCGACCACCCGATCCTGTGGAACGTCCCGGAAACGAATTACCTGAAATTTTATCTGTTCCAGGTGGTGTGAATCTGCCCCGCTCTATCAAAAACCAAAAGTTTCGTCCTCCTTTTCAAAGGCAGCGGGGACGAGGGGCAGGGCCTCCGCCGCTGTGGTTTTAAAAATGTGATTTGCATCCGGAGTATTCCGGCGTATTTGAGAGAAAAAGCGGGAAAATCGAAGCAGCTGATTTCTAAATTAAATTTTTGCCCAAAAGGGGTTGACAGGCAGGTTTTGGCGGGGTATAATACGAAAGTCGTCTAATGGATTTTAGATAGTATTGAATGATTTTGGAGGAAACGGTATGTCTACTACAATGCCTAAGGTAGCTGAAATTACCCGTAAGTGGTATATTCTCGATGCTGCTGACAAGCCGCTGGGACGTACGGCAGCCACTGCCGCGATGATCCTGCGCGGAAAACATAAACCCGAGTTTGCACCTCATTGTGACTGCGGCGACCATGTGGTCATCGTCAATGTCGAGAAGGCGGTGCTCACCGGCAAAAAGCTCGATCAGAAAAAATACTACCACCACAGTGGTTGGGTGGGTGGCCTGAAAGAGGTCAAGTACAGCACCCTGATGAAGGAGAAGCCCGAAAAAGCAATGCTCCTCGCAGTCAAAGGGATGCTGCCCGATACCGTGATCGGACGCAAAGCGCTCACCAGATGCCGGGTCTTCCAGGGCGCCGAGCACAAACATGCCGCGCAGCAGCCGCAGGCATGGGAACTGTAAGGAAAGGGGTATTTTAAATGTACGAGTCCAAGCCTTATTTCTATGGCACCGGCAGAAGAAAACAGTCGGTTTCCCGCGTGCGCCTGTATCCCGGTACCGGTGCAATTACCATCAACGGTCGTGACATCGACGATTATTTCGGTCTCGAGACCCTGAAATTGATCGTCCGCCAGCCCCTCAATCTCACCGATACAATCGGCAAGTTTGATGTTGTCTGTACCGTTGCAGGCGGCGGTGTTTCGGGTCAGGCGGGTGCAATCCGCCATGGTATCTCCCGCGCCCTGCTCCAGAACGGCGAAGAGATGCGTCCTATCCTCAAAAAAGCCGGTTTCCTCACCCGCGATCCTCGTATGAAAGAGCGTAAGAAGTACGGCCTCAAAGCGGCTCGTCGCGCTCCGCAGTTCAGCAAGCGTTAAATTTTATCAAAATGGCTCAAAAAGCCCGGAAAATCAAGGTTTTCCGGGCTTTTGCTTTTGATAGGGTTTGATGCAGTTTGACGCTAAAAAGCCATTTTTCACCAAATTTATAGTGGTTCCCAATAGGATAACCGGGAAAAAAGAGGGCAAAATGAGGGTCAAGTGGTTACAAAATAGGATAACCACAGCTCTGTTTTTGGGGTATTTCAGAGGTGATTTTTACTCCCTCTCTCCCCTCGATTTATACGAGAACAGTTTGGCATAGTTTGACCGAATTTGAATAATTGAATATGATTCTAATGCAGGCACTCAGTATTTTTTGCTGGGTGCTTTTTGCATTTCCAGGAAACTGTATTCCGGGATCAGAAAAAGCCGTCACTTTTCAATTTATGAAGTGGCGGCTTTTTCTATTTCCAGAAGCATCCACAACGAATCAGAAATGAGGTGATTATCTTGAACACGCAAATCATCGCCATCGCCAACCAAAAGGGAGGTGTGGGCAAGACCACAACCTGTGCCAATTTAGGGATAGGACTGGCGCAGGCCGGAAAGAAAGTGCTTCTCATTGACGGGGACCCGCAGGGGAGCCTGACCATCAGCCTGGGCAATCCCCAGCCGGATAAGCTGCCTTTTACCCTCTCCGACGCGATGGGCCGTATCCTGACCGATCAGCCGGTCCGCCCCGGCGAGGGGATTCTGCGCCACCCGGAGGGCGTGGACCTGATGCCGGCGGATATTCAGCTGTCCGGCATGGAGGTGTCGCTGGTAAACGCTATGAGCCGGGAAACGATTCTGCGGCAATACCTGGACACCGTAAAGGGGCAGTATTCCCATATCCTCATAGACTGCCAGCCCTCCCTGGGTATGCTCACCGTCAACGCCCTGGCCGCCGCCAACCGGATCATAATCCCCGTCCAGGCGGAGTATCTGCCCGCCAAAGGGCTGGAACAGCTGCTCTCTACGGTAGCCAAAGTCAAGCGACAGATCAACCCGAAACTGCAAATAGACGGTATCCTGCTGACGATGGTGGACAACCGCACCAACTTTGCCAAAGAGATTGCCGCCCTGCTGCGGGAAACCTACGGCAGCAAAATCAAGGTATTCGGCACAGAGATTCCCCATTCTGTCCGGGCAAAGGAAACCAGCGCGGAGGGCAGGAGCATTTTCGCCCATGGTCTCACCTTCGGCTCGGTCGGTGCTTCACAATGTCAAAGACATTGTGAGGTCGCCACTGGCGACCCGCACCCCAGGCGGCAAAGTAGCGGAGGGTTACGCAAATCTGACCAAGGAGGTGTTGAAACTTGAAAAGCAGCGCGAAAAAAGTAGAGCTGGCATCGGTCGATGATCTGTTTTCCACCGAGGAAAGCCGCGCCGATGCAAGGCGGGAAAAGGTGGTAGAAATCCCTTTAAGCGAGCTGCACTCGTTCAAGGGCCACCCTTTCAAGGTCAAAGATGATGATGCCATGATGGAAACAGCGGACAGCATCCGGCAGTACGGCGTTCTTGTTCCTGCTATCGCCCGTCCTGACCCCAGCGGCGGCTATGAGCTGGTAGCCGGACACAGGCGGCATCGGGCCAGTGAACTGGCAGAGAAAGAAACCATGCCGGTCATTGTCCGGGATTTGGACGATGACGCCGCCACGATTATCATGGTTGACAGCAACCTGCAAAGGGAAAGCCTGCTCCCCAGCGAGAGGGCCTTTGCCTACAAGATGAAATTAGAAGCTATGAAACGGCAAGCAGGTCGGCCCTCCAAAGAAAATTGTTCCCAAGTTGGGAACGATTTTGGGAAGAAGTCCAGCGAGGTTCTGGCGGAACAGGTCGGTCAGAGTAAAAACCAGATTTTCCGCTACATTCGCCTGACCGAGTTAATCCCCGAACTGCTGAACATGGTGGACGAAAAGAAAATTGCCCTGAACCCGGCCTATGAGCTGTCCTTTCTCAAAAAAGAAGAACAGAC
>NZ_KE159680.1:163621-164643 GCF_000403395.2 Anaerotruncus sp. G3(2012)
TGCCTCAAACAGCGGTTTGGGACCTATCGGGAGGACTTGGACGAGATCGTGGAGCTTCTGGTGGAAACCGTCTGCGCGAAGCGTAAGACCACCCGGATTGCCGGGGCGGACTTCCCCCATGAGGTGGTGCGTTCCCGCTTCCTGAAGCTGGACAGCTCCCACATCGAGTTTGTCATGGACTGCCTGCAAAAGAACACCACCGAGGTGCGGAACATGAAGCAATATCTCCTGACGGTGCTGTTCAACGCGCCCACCACCATGAGCAACCATTACACTTCACAGGTCAACCACGATATGTACGGCGGCTTTTGAAAGCTGGCCGTTTTTGTCTGCCCGGAACTGCCGGGAGAAAGGAATCTGTTATGAAACGACCGCTTGCGTATATCACCGCTCCCTGGAGCAAGAACCCCCATGAAAACGCGGCAAACGCCGCCAGCTACTGCCGCCAGGTGTATGACGCCGGATATTCCCCGGTCTGCCCTGTTTTGTTCCTGCCGCTGTTTTTGAAGGATGAAATCCCCCAGGAACACAAGGACGGAATCGACATCGCCAGAGATTTC
Source organism: Anaerotruncus sp. G3(2012) (assembly GCF_000403395.2). Taxonomy (GTDB): domain Bacteria; phylum Bacillota; class Clostridia; order Oscillospirales; family Ruminococcaceae; genus Anaerotruncus. The sequence goes on from NZ_KE159680.1 coordinate 164,182, forward strand.
GTCGTCGCAAAGTCCGCTAAACTCCGTTTCCGCCTGTCGGCGAAAACTGCGTCCGCTCCCTTGCTCCTCCTCTCCCCACAAAATCTTCGATTTTGCGGGGACCCCGATTACCGCTCCCATGTGCTGGTGGTCTGCGGACACTCGACCGATGAAACGGTCAAAAACGATATTGCCACCGCTGAACGCCTGCGGATCACCGCCACCACGCTGGACGGGATTCTGACGGTGAAAGGCCAGGGCCGGGAGAAAGGGGGCGCACACCATGCCTGAGCAAAAGACCATCGGCCAGCTGATGGAGGAAATGCGGCTTAAAGCCGGGGCGCGGGAGTATTCCGGCCATAGTTACATGGACTTAAACCGGTTCGCGGAGGACACCCGGCACATGATTATTTTTGATACCCTGACCGCTGATTCCCCTGTTGGCTGGAAAGGGGAACGCAGCCGCGCCTTTCTCACCGAGGA